>CAVXTH010000001.1:0-210680 GCA_963764625.1 Candidatus Krumholzibacteriota bacterium
AGTATGTCGCAGCCCCTGAGATTCAAAGACCCGCCTGTGTTCGAACGAATTGTGTAGAAGGTCCCCCCATCCAAAACTAGATTTCGTCCATTGATCTGAGTTCCTGTCCCTTCCGCACGCAATTGCACGCTACTCGGAGAGAGTTGCAAGCTATCTAGCTCGACTACCGAACCTAGCGTTGCCACGATGCGCGCAACTCCTGGCAAGGAAAAACCAACTGCGCAGTTCCGCATGACGCCCGTGGAGTGATTCTGGAGGCCTGGAGCGACCGCGACATTCTCTAAAGAACAGCCGCTGATCTCGCAATATGGTTGATCCCTGTGATTGCGATACAACTGCTCATCTTGCGAAAGAGACATCTTCTTATAATGAGACTCGTATTTGTTCTCCCTTCGAAACCCAAAATGCCGTCCGCGTACCCTACTCCATTGCTTTAGTCGAATTCGCAATTGAATACATGGAGATTAGGGGCGCTTAGGACCTGAAATGCTTCCATTCCATGAAACGCAACCGACAGAAGGAAAATGTGGCGGCAACCCGAATACTAACCAGAACGCTGAGATTTTCAAAAGTAATGCCAGAAACACTAAGTCCATTTTCAGGAGAAAAATCTGGGACGAGGCATCCCGTCTGATATCCTCCGAAATCCTTCGTCAAGACTTGAGGTCCCACGAAAACGCTGTCTCGATCCGCACCCTCGATTGTCAGAGGAGAAACCTTTGGAACCATTATTACTGCTGCTGTCCCTCCTAGGGCAAATGTGTGCACCTCAAGATCTTCATACCGACCAGATCTAATCCGGACCGTATCGCCCGCGGCACACACATCTAGAGCATCTTGGATTACGGAGTAGTCTCCACTGCCATCCTTGGCCACGGTCCAAGTGGTTGCGTGAACCTCCCCCCAGCTCGCTAGAACCAGAGAGAGGACCACAAGACCGATGCATCCGAGCTTCATCATTCTCTTCTCTCTACCTCACCAAGGTTACCTTCTGCCGAAACTC
Organism: Candidatus Krumholzibacteriota bacterium; assembly: GCA_963764625.1. GTDB lineage: Bacteria > Krumholzibacteriota > Krumholzibacteriia > JAJRXK01 > JAJRXK01 > JAOZPE01. The sequence continues at coordinate 1,004 of CAVXTH010000001.1, forward strand.
CTGGGCCGCAGCCTTAAACTTCACGAAGTACACTCCGCTAGCGACTTTGGCCCCACGGTTGTCCTGGCCCAGCCAGATTGTCTGATGGCGACCCCGTACCTGTGGGCCATCCTCCAGGGTAGTCACTAGCCGTCCCTTTACATTGTACACCTTTAGGCTGCCGTTAAATTTGAGCAATTCCAAATGCAGAGACTCTGAGACACTGAGAGCAACTGGAGGGATGGATGCGCGCAGCTCCAACTCAGGTGCAGTCGGCTGGCGATCCGAGTGGAACATTGCGAGCAACGCCCGCTATCGCCGATCCGACAACGACATCGCCAGATACAGCAACGCCCGACCGTGATGGCCGGGCGCACTTGTTAAGCCGGACTCCAAGTTTCGTAGAGAGTCACGAACGATGTTGGCTCCCCGGGTAGGACTCGAACCTACAACCCTGCGGTTAACAGCCGCATGCTCTACCATTGAGCTACCGAGGAGCAAACTGTGGCCAGGCGCTGCAAAACCCGCGCCCGACGGGCCTATACATATAGGTACCCCGCCGAACCGTGTCAAGCAAGGCCGTCCTCGGCGGGCTAAATCCTTCCCCCTGAGCGCCTTGAGGCCCTCGAGCCTGTCCGATCCCGCCACGGATCTACTTGATCAGCGAGAGCTTGCGCGTCTCCTGGTGCTCCCCCGCCTCCAGCTGCAACAGATACAGCCCGCTCGCGGCCTTGTGCCCCGCACCATCTCGTCCGTCCCAGGTCACTTCGCCCAGGCCGGCCGGCGCCATCCCATTGTGCAGCACACGCACCTCGCGCCCGGCGGCATCGACGATCGACAGCCGCACCGACATCGCGGCCGGCAGCACATACTCGATCGTCGTCTTCGGGTTGAAGGGATTGGGATGCACCGAACGCAGGTACTCAGCCCGACTCAAGGCCGGCGGTGCATCGGTCCGGTACTGCAGGCTTGCCATGACCCTCATGACACCCGGCACGTAGTTTGCCGGCACCACCGCAAGGTAGAACGGCGCCCCGACCGGAACCGGCGCCGGCAACGACAACTGACCGGTCGCGGCGTCGAAAAGCGAACCGGGAATCGGGTTCCCGAGAGGATCACACTGCATTGCATCGAGGATCGGGAAGTTCGATCCCAACAGATAGATTGAGAGCAAATCCTGTCCGCTCATGTTCACATCGCTGAACGAGATCCCAGTGTAGGGCGCAATGAGCGCGGGCTCATCGTCCATCGTGATCTCGTACAATCCAATGCCATAGAAATCAGGTGCCAGCTTGCCGCTTCCACTACCTTCGTTGGAAGTCAACGGCCTCGCGATGGCCTTCCCCGTTCGATCAGTCGGCTGTATGGTGAGTGTCCATTCCCCATCCGGAAACGAGTCGAGAGTGATCGTCATCGTGTGGCGATCGTCCACGGTGGGGGTCCCATTCATCACCGGGGGAATACAACCACCGGCCTCCTTGATCCGGCAGGTATGGCCGGGCGTCGAATCCTCCGTATCGGTCTCGCTCTCGTCGATGGTACCGCTGAGGTCGTCATCACACACCCAGCTCTGATCGGCGATCGAAACGCTCTTGATCTTCGCGGTGATGTCGGTTCCATCTGCGCTCTTGATGGAAACTGTGAAGTCACAGATTTCCTCGCCGGTCCAGTTCTCGAACGAGAAATCGCGGGCGTTGGCGGAGCCGAGTGTCTCCTGGTAGCTCCCTTTCAATTCTGTGTAGTCGATGATTTGGGCGTGAACGCTGGTTGCAAGTGGTGAAAGCAACAGGAGCGTGACACACGCCGTCAGCGTGCGGCGTAGCACCGGCGCAACTCCTCACGGGGGAAGGGTGAAGTGGCTAAAGCTTATACCCTTCGGGTGCAGGGGGGAAGTGGGTTTCGCGACAGAGGCATGGGCGACCGCCTACACTCCATTTTGTCCCGTAACTTACTTCCCAATAAGACCATGCCGCGCCCGCGGAAGCGGGCATGATACAGTTTCGAATCCCGCTGAGGTGTGCGCTACACTTCCTTTTCCCAACGACCCCGAAATAGGAGGTGCCCCATGAATAGAGCGTTTGCTGTCTTTAGCTCGGCGATCCTGGTCCTGGCACTGGCGGCTGCCAGCCAGTCGGCGGAGTTATCCACGAAAGAGATCGAGAAGCAGAACATGGAGATCGTCCGGAACGCGCACGCTAGTCTGGCGGCCGGCAATTTCGACGCATTCAAATCCGCAATCGCGCCGAACTACGTGAGACATTGCCAGGCCATGCCGCCCGGTCTGCAGGAGCTCCACGGCACGGACGAGTTCTTCGGCTTTCTCGGGGAGTGGCTGAAAGCGGTGCCCGATTATACCGACACGCTCAGCAACATGATCGCCGACGGGGACAGGGTGGCTTACATCTCCACGATGAAGGGAACACAGATCGGCCCGCTGGGAGAGATTCCGGCTACAGGCAAATCCTTCACTCTGGTGAACATCATCATGCAGCGGCTCGAGGATGGGAAGATCGTTGAGACGTGGGTCAGCTGGGACAACGTTGCCTTTCTATCCCAGTTGGGACTGATGCCCGGACCGTCGGATGGTTCGAAATAGCGCTCCCTCAGCGTGAGCATTTCTTGTGACGTTCATGGCGCGCCTTGCACTTCCGATGGCATTCTTCAGGGCGTGCCGTTAGGCTCGTGACCATGCGTCGCCACCGTTCCGTCGGCCCCGGCATCCTCCTGGCCGCCACCGCAATCGGCGGCAGTCACCTCGTGCTCTGCACCACCGCCGGCGCGAGCTTCGGCTACCGCCTCTTGTGGCTGATCGTTCTCGCCCACCTCTTGAAGTACCACGCCTTCGAGTTCGGGCCGCGTCTCGCCGTCGCCAGTAGACACAGCCTGCTTTCGGCCTACCGCCGCCTGCCTGGCCCGCGCGACTGGGCACTGTGGCTCGGACTCGTCGACATGGTGCTCGAGAGCGTCGGCGTGTTGGCCGCGGTCGCCGGCCTCACCGGATCCATCCTGCAGGCGGCCTTTGGCGGTTTCGGTTTAGGTCCGTGGACGGCGATCGTCATCGCCCTCACCTTCCTCCTTTTGCTCACCGGACGCTATCCGCTGCTGCGCAATCTCAACTTGGGGATGATGGTCGCGCTCGCGCTTGGAACTGCCGTCGCGTTCTTCACGACGCCGCCTCCGGTAGCTGCGTTCGCGCGCGGATTGGTCCCGAGTCTTCCTCATGGAAGTCTGTTGTTGGTCGCGTCGATCCTTGGGTTCTTGCCCACCGCGATCGGCGTGTCGGTGTGGCAGTCCCTGTGGACTCTGGAGGATCCGCGCTTCAACGGAAGCGATCCTTTGGACCGCCGCTCGTCGCGCGAGCGCCTGCGCGCGGTGCTGATCGACCTGCGCGTGGGCTATCTGCTCTCGGCCATCCTCGCGGTGTTCTTTCTGGGCTTGGGCGCCGCGGTGCTGCATCCGCGCGGATTGGTGCCGGGCCAGTTCGATGTCGCTGTGACCCTCGCGCGCCTCTACACCGAGCTCTTTGGCGCGTGGATGCGCCCGCTGTTCTACGCGGTGGCGTTCTTCACCACCTTCTCGACGACCTACGCCATCATGGATGGAATGCCGCGGACCTTGGTGGCGACAGTGCGGCATTTGCGGAGCACTCGCGACCCCGAACGCCCCGACCGCGGACGCCTCTACTGGAGCTACCTCCTCGCGATGACAATCCTCTCGGTCGGCATCGTCCAGGCCGTGCCCGACCCGGTCTTCCTGCTCACCGTGCTCGGCGCGGTGACCTTCGTCTTCAGCCCCCTCTACTACGCGCTGAACACCTGGGCCGTCACCCACCTCATCGACGACCCCGTGCTGCGCCCGTCCCGCGCCGCGCTCGGCCTTGCGCGCGTGGGGATCGCGTTCCTCGTCGTGGTCGCGGGCCTGCTGATCTATGTGCAACTGATGCGGTGAGCGTGGAGGGCCGGGTGGAGGGTGGATGGGTGGATGGGGTGGGTCGGCGAGCGCATAAAAACCGTATATCAATTTAGTCTAAACCTTGATTTTAGGTCACGATTCTACATTTAATTGAGAAATTCCTCTTGCGACCGCATTTCCGTTAGACTACATTTGTTTGGTAATTCCTCCGCCTCCCAGCGGGACGAATTCGATGCAGATGAGGCATTTTGGGGAGACGTCGCGTTCCGAGCGTTCCGACGCCAGGACCCGCGCCCAGACCGGGGCCACTCCGCCCCGGCTACGGCCCTCGGCAGCGCCCTCGGCAGAAGTGTGGGAGCTTTGGGCCAGCGTTCGAGCGCGCACCCGCCTCGAGCAGGCGGCTACCCGCGATCAGATTCGGCAGGAATGTCAGTCGATGCGGCGCGAGGCCGCCGCCGGTCACGCTGCCATTTGTGCCGCCGCGAGCGAGTTCAAATCGGTCCGCGGACCGCGCTGGTGCGGTTACTCCTCATTGCGAGATTACTGCGCCGAACGCCTCGGGGTGCCCGCCTCTTCCTTTTACAAGTGGATTCGCCAGGAGCGTCTGCTACGCGAGTCGGAAGCAGTGGCTACCGCGCACGCCGAGGGACACCTCAGCTCAAGCGCGCTGGAGGAACTCGCCCAGTCAGTTTCGCCGGAAGAGGCGGAGGCGCTGCTTCCGCAGATTTTCGGCCTCACGATTCGCGAACTCAGGCAAAGGATTCGGGAAGCGCGTCGGCGTTCGTCTGATCCGAGGGCGACGGACAGGAAGTCCGCTTCTATCGACACCGCGATAGGCAAGTCTGCGTCTTCCGATGCGGCGATTTCAGCTGACGCCAACACGGTGGAATCCGCTCCTTCCGACGCCACAGCGAAACCGACCTTCTCCACCGACGAGGAGGGCCGCGACCGGCTGGTGCGCATGCGCATTCCGTCCCTCTTCGCCCCCTACGTGCGCGATACCCTCCGCCTGGCGCAGGCGCTCATCGGCACCGAGGGCGATGACGAGATGCGCCTCGCCGCGATCCTGGCCGAGGCCAGCACCGAGGTAGAGCTCACCGTCCCGGCGGCCGAGGCCCTGAGCCGGATCGCTCCCCGGCGCCTTGCGCGGGCGGCGCAGCGGGCCCAAATCACCGGAAACGCCTCGAATCCCGCAAATTTGCAGTCGCATGCGGCATTTTGCTCTTCGGTAAATCACACTTCAGCGTATCCCCACTCCAAGTGCCTCGCGGCCGGACCCACGGCCCCGTCCGACTCTCATCGCGGCGTGCGCTGCACCCGCGACCGCGCCCATTTCCTCGACCTCTCCCTGCGCCGCTTGCTCTCCCGACGTCGACGCCTCCACATTCGACATGAAGACAAACTGCTCAGCTTCAAGAACCAGTCCGTCCATCACCGGATCGGCTACCGCCGCTTCGACGATTTTGCCCGCGCGGAGCTCGGTCTCGCCCCCTCGACCACCTTCGAGATGCTCGGCCGGGCGGCGAAGCGCCGCCGCGACGATCCCATCGCACTCGCCCACGCGCAGGGCAAGATCACCTCCCTGAAGGCTACCCTTCTTCTGCAACTCCCCCGCATTGGCGCCGCCCGCAGCGACCTGACGCGCTGGATCGCCGAAGCCTCCACCTTGACCGTGCGCGCCCTGCGCGATCGCATCGCCTGGGCGCGCCGGCAAGCCGACACCGACTACCGCGCGTGGTCGTTGAAGGGCTGTCCGCCGCCGACCAACGAAGAACTCCGAACGTCGAGACACTCGCTGCGCGAACTCGCGACCCATCCCGATCCGCCGGTCCTCCTGAACGCGGCTCCGCTGCATTCCGAGCGGCGAATCACCTTCAGCTGGGTGCTTTCGGAAGACACCAGCGCCTTCATGGCCCAACTTCTGGCCTCCATTCAGGATCGCGTGAAGCGGGAAGCCTTCCAGAACTGCGAATCCTGGCGTGCGCTCGTCCTCTTGTGCTATCAGGCGCGCCGCGCGTGGTCCGCCCTCGAAAAACCCCACTCCCGCCGCGAGGAGGCCATCCTCGAGCGCGACGACTGGCGCTGCGCCGTGCCGGGATGCAGCGCCCGCCGCTCGCTACAGCGTCATCACATCCGCTTCCGCAGTCTTGGCGGTGGCGATGAGGCCGAAAACCAGGTCACCCTCTGCGCCTTCCACCATCTCATCGGGGTGCATCAGGGTCTCATCGCCATCAAGGGAAGGGCCCGGCGCGGCAGCGAGGATCTCGACTTTTCGCTGGGTCTGCGCCCGGGCCGCCGTCCGCTCGCGTTCTACCACGGGGATCGGGAAATCACCCGCCGACTCGCGAGGAGGGTGTGATGCTCTCGGCCGCCGTGCAACCGAACCCGTGGAGACCAAATCTCAAGCAGCCCTTGTCCCGCGCGCGCGGCTGCGTCATTCTCGACGGGCCAACGGATCAACCCGGACTCTTGCCCCGCCCCGCGAGCTCATGCCCTTCTGGACCGTTTTTTGGCTCATCGTCCCCGCCGTGGCCCTCCTGGCCTTCACGACCATCTTCTACATTCGCAGCGGGAAGCCGCCCCGATGAATCCCATCCTCATCGGCTTCCTCGTCTACCTGCTCGTGATTCTGGTCGTGGGCATCCTCGCCTACCGTCGAACCTCCACCCAGAAGGCCTTCATCCTGGGCGACCGCAAACTGGGTCCGTGGGTCATCGCGTTCAGCGAACGCGCCAGCGGCGAGAGCGCCTGGCTACTGGTCGGCCTACCCGGCGCCGCCTTCGCGATGGGCTTCCTGCAACTCTGGACCGCCATCGGCTGCTGCGCCGGCATCCTCTTCTCCTGGACCGTAGTCGCCCGCCGGCTCCGCAAGGAGGTCGGCCGCACCGACAGCCTCACCCTGCCCGACTACTTCCACGTGCGCTTCCCCGAGACCAAAGGCTGGTTGCGCCTGGTCTCCAGCGTCATCATCACCTTCTTCTTCACCTTCTACGTCGCTTCGCAATTCAACGCCGCCGGCAAAGTCCTCGACACCACCTTCGGCGACTTCATGGTCTCGCTGCAGAACTTCTTCGCGCGCAGCGGGCTCAGCATGGAAACCGCCACCATCGGCATGCTCATCGGCGCCGTGATCGTCCTGTTCTACACCACCCTCGGCGGCTTCGTCGCCGTCGCCTGGACCGACGTCGTCCAGGGCCTCATCATGGTCTTCACCTGCGTGGTCCTGCCCATCGTTGGAGTCCAAGCCATCGGCGGCTGGCACGAAGTCGCGATGCGACTCCACCACGTCGACCCCAAACTCCTGAGCGTCACCCAACACCAGACCGGCACCGCCGCGTTCCTCGGCATCATCGGCGGACTCTCCTGGGGCCTGGGCTACATGGGCCAACCGCACCTGCTCGCGCGCTTCATGGCGATCCGCCACACCCGCGACATTCGCGCCGGAACTCTCATCGCGGGATGGTGGGCCGTCCCGGCCCTGTGGGGCGCCTTCCTCATCGGCATCGTCGGCCTCGCCTACTACGGCCCCGACGCGTTCCAGGACCCCGAGCGCCTCATGCCCATCCTCGCCCAAACCCTGCTGCCCGGTTGGCTGGCCGGCATCATGATCTCCGGCGCCATCGCCGCCATGATGTCCACCGCCGACTCGCAACTCCTGGTCACCACCTCCACCCTGAGCGAGGACATCTACCACAAGATGTTCAAGCAGGAAGTCACCCCCGAACGCCTGGCCTCCTTCAGCCGCCTCGCCACCCTGATCGTCGGCGTGCTAGCCTTCGTTCTGGCAATTCGCAGTACGGACCTCGTCTTCGCCATGGTATCCTTCGCGTGGGCCGGACTCTCGGCGGCCTTCGGACCCGCGCTGGTCCTGACGCTGTGGTGGAAACGTGTGAGCGGCTACGGAGTGTTGGCAGGCATGATCGGTGGGGCGCTCACCGTGATCCTGTGGAAGACTTTTGGCCTGGACCACACCCTGACCGAGCGCGTGAGTGGTTACTTCATCGCCCTCATTCTGGTCGTGGCCGTCTCCCTCATGGCGCCGTCACCGCCCCCTCCAGAAAAGCGAGTTTTTCAAGTCTCCCGAGAAGGAGCCCCTTTATGAAACGCGAAACGACAACTCTGTATTACGATCACTACCTCAGCCCCCTGGGTGCCATCGTCCTGGGCGCCACCGACCGCGGACTCTGCGCCCTGTACTTCGTCGGCGGAAAGGCGGGCGAAGGCGGGCGGAAAGCCGAAGGCGAAGCCCGGCGGAGAGTCAGCCGCGAAGCCCAGCAAAGCCGCCCTCGAGAAGACCCTGCGCACGCATCTTCCCGCCGACCTGAAGGACGCCGAACTGAAAGCCTCTCCCACCAAGCTCGCGCCCGCGCGCGCCTGGCTGAAGCATTACTTCGCCCAGGAGGAGTCCCGTCCCGAAGACCTCAAGATGCCGCTCGATCTCCACGGTACTGACTTTCAGAAGCGGGTGTGGAAGCAACTCGCGCGCATTCCCTATGGGAGCACTGCCAGCTACGGACAGGTGGCCAAGAAGATCCGCAAGCCGCTGGCCTCGCGCGCGGTGGGGCTGGCGAACAACCGTAACCCGGTTTCGCTCGTCATTCCGTGTCATCGCGTGGTCGGCTCGACGGGAAAATTGGTGGGTTACGGCGGCGGACTGTGGCGCAAGGAAGCTCTGCTGCGCATGGAAGAGGGCGATCTCTTCGACGCCAAACCGGCGCGGTAGGAGAGCTGAGTTGGGCCGGTGCGCGAACTCCGCCCGGCCCACTACCCCGACAACTTCGCCACCAACCACACCACCACGAACACCAAAGCGCCAAGCTCAAGCGGCAGAGCCAGAGGCGGCCGCGAACGATCCTCGTCGAAGTCCGGCTCATCGGTGTGCACCCGGTGCGGATACCCCGGCACATAGCGCACCGGATCGCGCAACACCTGCACTACCCCGCGCGCGACCCGCCGCGTCGCCACCTCCGACACATCGAACACCCACCCCACCGCATCCACGAACACCGCCCTGAAGAACGGCGCCGTCTTGCGGTACAGCACATCGGTATCCATCGAGATCGTCCGCTCCCCGTGCAGCATCGGAATGAACACCCAGAACGCGAAGAAGGTGAAGAGCAAGAGCTGCACGCTCTCCATCACGTGCGGGAAAGTCCACGGATTCCAATGCACCGCGTAGGGCAAATACCGGTACAACCCTCCCGGCGCCACTCCCATCAGCGTGCAGAAGAAAGCCGCCATCCCCATCGCCACGATCATGTTCTTCGGCGCCTTCTTGGGCTGGATCCCCTTGTCCTTTCCGAACCACACCCCGTAGGGCAGCTTCAGTCCGGTATGCAAGAAGGTCCCCACGCTCGCGAGCATCAGAAGCAAGTACGCCCAGTTCAGATGCGACTCCCCCGCCGCCGCGATCACCATCGACTTACTGATGAACCCATTCCACAGCGGGAAACCCGAGATCGAGAACGCCCCGATCATGTACAGACCGAAGATGAGTTTCTGCCTCTTCCAGAACCCACCCAATTCGCTCAGCTTTTCTAGGCCCGTGGTCTGGATCACCGCCCCCGCGCCCATGAACAGAAGCGCCTTGTAAAGGATGTGACTCACCGCGTGCGCCGCCGCGCCGTTCACCGCCATCGCGGTGCCGATTCCCGCGCCGGCCACCATGTACCCCACCTGCGAGATGATGTGATAGGCCAGCAGTTCGCGAATGTCGTTGGACAGCACCGCGTACACCACTCCGTAGAGCGACATGATCACACCCAGCACGAGTAGAATTTCCCAGCCCGCGAAACCGCGCAGCAGGGTGTAGACTGCGGTCTTGGTGGTCAGCGCCGAACAGAAGATAGCCCCGGTCACCGTCGCGCGCGGATACGCATCGGGCAACCACGGACCCAACGGCGGCACCGCCGCATTCACGCAGAGTCCAAAGAGGATGAGCCAGGCCGCCAGGCCGCCTTCGCCGCGCGCGAAGCGCTCGAAGAGAATGCTACCGGTCGCGTGCTGGTAGAGCAGAATCCCCGCCAAAAGCACCGCGCCTCCGGTGAGGTGCACCAGGATGTAGCGCTTGCCCGCCGCCTGCGACTCGGCCCGTTTGCGCGCCCAGATCAACACGACCGATGACACCGCCATCAGTTCCCAGAACGCGTAGAGGGTGAAGTAGTCGCCGGCGAAGGTCACCCCCAACGCGCCCGCGTTGTAGAGCAACGCCGCGACCTGTTGACGGCGGTCGTTGATGTGCCAGGCGTAGGTCCCGGCGATCACACCCACCAACGCGAAGATCTTCCCGAACACGAGCGAGAGTCGATCGGCCCGCAGCACCGTCAAGTCCAGGCCCAAAAAGTACGCGCGCACCAGAGTGCCGTCGGGCAGACCCCAGATGTACCACAACGCATAGAGCGGCGCGCCGATCGCCACCGCCGCACGCAGTTTCCCCGGCAGCACGAGCACGAGCAACGCGCCGAGCAACAGAACCACCGCCGGTGGCCACGCCGTGGTGTTCACGATGGCGGGCGTCAACACGGGAGCCAGTACGCGGGCGGCATGGTGTGAGAGCGTGACTCCATCGAGCTGGACTGCTGCGTCGCTCTGCGCGCTGGCTTCGGCCTGGTCCTGCCCCGCCGTCGCGTTCCCTGTCCCCCCGGCAAACCCCGACATCCCGACCACCAATGCCACCATGAGCAGCATCAGCATCCCGGCCAGCCAGGTCCTCTCGCGCCCGCTACTTCCGGTCATCGTAGAAATCCTCCCTCTTCTGCAGGAAGAGATGACCGAGCCACTTGCTCACCACGACGATCGCGGCGCATCCCACCGCGCCGTACAGCGCCCACCAGCCGAAAATGTGATCCCAGAATCCGTGCGCCTGGCCTTCGTACGGGGCCACGAGCGACACCACGAGCGGCAACCCCAGAACAATGGCCCCGCTGATCGACGCGAAGAGCCACCCACGCGCGCCGGGCCACTGCAGTTTCAACTTCATGCCGCCCTTCATGCCGTTCTTCATACCGCTCTTCATGCCGCTCTTCATGCCGCCCCTCATGCCGCCCCTCATGCCGCCCCTCATGCCGCCCCTCATACCATCCTTCACGGCCCACCTCCCCACACCATCGCCGCCACTCCGCGCGCCAGATCCACTGCGTGCGCGCCCAGGTTCGGCAGCACCCCCAGCACCAGCGACATCAGCCCCGTCACCGTCAGGGGGCCCACCATCCACCAACTCGCCTCACTGTAGCTCGAGTACTCCTCGTTCTCGCGAAAGAACGCCTGGTGCACGATGGGGAAGAAGTAGGCCGCATTCAAAACCCCCGACAAAACCAGAAGCCCCAGAAACGTCCACTGCCGCGCATCGACGGTTCCCACCGCCAGCGTCCACTTCGACACGAAGCCGTTCACGCCCGGCACTCCGGCCAGACCCAGACTCGCAATGGCGAACGCGATCATCGTCACCGGCATCTGCCGGCCGATCCCCACCATCTCCGAGATGTTCTCCTTGTGGGTCCGCACGTAGATCGCACCGGCGCAGAAGAACAGCGTGATCTTCATCGTGGCGTGAAACATGAGGTGCATCACCGAGCCCGCCATACCGCTGGGGGTCAGAATTGCCGCCCCCAACACGATGTAGCTCAGATGGCCCACCGTCGAATAGGCCAACCGCCGCTTCAGATTGTCCTGCCGCAAGGCGAGCAAGGACGCCACCGTCAGGGTGATGCCCGCCACCCACGCGAGCATGTGCCACACGCCGATGTCCCGCAGCAGAGTGGGCCCGTACACGAAGCCCACGATCCGTAGCACTCCGAACACGCCGGCCTTGACCACCGCCACCGCGTGCAGCAGAGCACTCACCGGAGTGGGCGCCGCCATCGCGGCCGGAAGCCATGATTGCAGCGGCATGAGCGCTGCCTTGACCCCCACCCCCAGCATGAACAAGAGGAAGATCAGCTGCAGCATTCGTCGCGACGCATCGGTGGTCGAAAGAAATCCCCCCGCGCGGAAGTCGAGGGACGCGGGGTGAATCGTCGCCGTCAACACCACCGCCAGCACCAACATCAAGCCAGCCGGCAACACGAAACACAGGTACTTGCGTGCCGCGTCGATCGCCTTCGGAGTCTCCTTGTGCAGCACCAGGGGATAGGTCGCCAGACTCAGCATCTCGAAGAAGATGACGAAGGTCAAAAGATTCGCCGCGAACGCAATCCCGATCGTCGCGTGCAGGCACAACGCGAACGATGTGTAGTAGCGCGTCTGCTTGTGCTCGTTCGTCCCACGCATGTAACCGATGCTGTACAGCGAAGTCAGAAGCCACAGGGTCGACGCCACCACCGCGAACACAAAGCCCAGCGTATCGACCCGCAGCGCCAACTCCACCCCGGGCGTGATGCGCCACAACGAAATCTGCGCCACTTTGCCCGAAAGCACCCACGGCAACATCGACCACACCAGACCGGCCTTCGAGAGCGCCGCGAGCAGCGTCCACCCCTCGCGCAGATTCCGTCGCTTCTCCCCCGCGAGCAAAATCAGTGGAATGGCCAACAACGAAACCAGGAGGGCCCAGAGCGGCCGCGTGCTGGTGAAGTACGTAAGCTCGTGCATCAGCCCCTCACCCCCCCAGTCCCTGGATCTGCAGCGCCACCGGCAACGCCTTCAGAATGACCGCGCTCACGAACCACGCGTTCACCAGACCGAGCACGAGAGTTCCCACCCCCAGAAGCAAGGGAGGCAACACCAACGCCAAACCCGGGTCGCGCGGGGTCACTGCGACTGCCGCGGTCGCCGCACCACCCGCAACGGCGCCCACCTCTCCGCTCGCACCCGCGGCTGCCACACCCGCTCCCTCCGGCACCCGCGCATAGATCCTCTCCAGCACCCGGAAGAAATAGCCCGCGGTCAACAGCCCACTCAGAATCAACAACACCAGCAGCACCCACTGATGCGCCCGCGCCAGTCCCAGCGCCAGGTACCACTTCGAAAAGAACCCATTGGTCGGCGGCAACCCCACCATCGCGATCGCGGCGAACGCGAAGCCCACGAAAGTCCATGGCATCTTGCGCCCCAGACCGGTCCAACCATCGAGTCGGTGCCTTCCCGTCTGCATCTCCACGATCCCACAGGTCATGAACAACGAGGACTTCATCGCCGCGTGATTCATGATGTGCAGAATCGCGCCCACCAGGGCCCAGTAGTTGCCCGTCCCGATCCCCACTCCGATGTACCCGACCTGCGCAATCGACGAATACGCCAGCATCCGCTTGGGATCCCTCTGCGCGATCGCCATGCACGAACCCCAGATCACGCCCAGCATCGAGAGCCACGCGATGACCGCTCCCAGCTGCAGATGCGACAGCGCCCATTCACTTCCGTACACGAAGTAGAGCATCCGGATGAGCACGTAGGCCGAGACCTTCGTCATCAGAGGCGCGATGATCGAAGTCGAGGTGGCCGACGCGTAGGTGTAGGCGTCGGGCAACCACAGGTGCAGGGGAAAGAGCGCCGCCTTCAGACTCAGACCCGCCACCATGAACACCAGAGCCACCGTCAACGCGGGATTCGTCATCAAGCCGGGCAGAAGCCCCGCCACGTCGGCCATGTTCAGACTGCCGGTGAGCACGTAGAGATAGCCCACCCCGAGCAGATAGAACGAAGCCCCGATCGTGCCCTGCAAGAGGTAGCGAAAGGATGACACCGGCGCCTTGCGATCGCCGATCGCCATCAGAGCGTAGGCGCTGAGACTGGAGATCTCGAAGAAGACGTAGAGGTTGAAGAGGTCCCCCGTCATCACCATGCCGCACAGTCCCAAGAGCAGTACGATCATCATGGCGAAGAAGGGCACTTCGCGTTCGGGGTTCTGGCGCCGCACCGAGCTCCCCGCGTAGATCGCCACCATCAACGCCACCACCGCGATCACCAGCACCACGAACGCGCTCAGGGGATCCAGCACGAACTCGATCCCGATGGGCGGGGTCCATCCGGCCAGCTTGTAGTGCAAGGGACCGTGAACCAATACCTGTCGCAGCGCCGCGAGACTGGCCGTGAGCAGAGCCAGAACCACGACCACCATCGTGGCGTGCGCCAACCGTCGCCGGATCAAACCCAGGCCGGGAACCGCGATTACTCCCGCAATCAGCGGCAACACGATCAGGATGGGAAGGTTGCTCGCATCGGGAGCCTGCAGCGGCGCGCCATGGGACATGCCCTGCGCCGCACCCTGCGCCGCACCCTGAACCGCCACCGCGGCCACGTTCGCGAGGAAATGAATCACCGCGTCAGCCCCGCTCTCGATCCGTCCGCAACTCTCGCAGAAGTTCGTCCTCCTCGAGAGTCCCGAAACGCTTGTAGATCAAGGAGAGCAAAGCCAGCGCCACCCCGGTCGTGGCCACCGACACCACGATGGCGGTCAGCATCAGCCCGTGCGGAATGGGATTGATGTAGCGCGAGGGATCATCGCCCAGCGCGGCGTCGTGCACCGGCACCGTCCCCGCATCCTTCCACGCATAGACGATGAAGAAGAGAATGATCGCACTCTGGAAGATGTTCATCCCGATGAGCTTCTTCACCAGGTTGCGCTTGGCCACCATCCCGTAGAGACCGATGAGCAACATGAGCACTGTCGCGAAGTACGGCCATTTGTCAGCCAGCATCGCGACCTCTTTCTGGCCCCGCCGAATGCATGGATCTCGCCTTCGCCGCGCTTCTCGAGTCCGACCAGATCGTCGTAGATCGAGATCAGGGTGCCCATCACCGCGAACGCCACCCCGATCTCCACCAACAGAATGCCCACGTTACGCAAGTAGACCGGCGACAGTCCGAACGGCAGATGGTCGTACTGCAGGAAGTTTCCCCCGCCCGCCTGCGCCAGGAACCCGGTTCCGGCGTAGATCAAAATCCCGATCACTCCGAAGGGAATGCCGAAACGCGTCGCGAATCCCGACTGCGATCCCCGCTTGCCGAACACCACGCGCTGCAAGAGTACGCTGCCGGCGAGAAGGGCCCCACCCTGGAATCCACCACCCGGTGAATAGTGGCCGTGGAAGATGACGTAGAACGCGAAGATCTGGATGAACGGCACCATGAACCGCGCCACGACTTCGACGATGATGCTGTCCTTGGGACGAATCACTCGGCATCCTCCTCCTCGCGCCGCTCGCTCCGCGCGCAAGAGGAGAAAGCAGGCCAGACCGGCGGTGAACACCACGATGGTCTCGCCCAGGGTATCGAAGGAACGGTAGTCGGCGATCATCACCGTCACGATGTTCGGAGTGTGCGTGTCCTGGTACCCGTGCTCGAGATACTGGTCGGACACGTGGACCGCGGCCGGAGCGTTCGGATCACCGAACGCGGGAAGGCCCAACCCGCCGTATACGAGCACCGCCCCCACGGCCAGGATCGTCAGAAACCCCAAGAATCTCGCCACGTTCCCCCTCAATCCCGCGACCGGCGTCGCGTGTTGAAGATGGCCACGATGAAGAGGATTCCCGTCACTCCCGCACCCAGCACCGATTCGTTGAACCCCACGTCTACCGCGCCGAGCGAAACGTAGAGCAGAGCGACGAGAAAGGAGAACAGGCTCAGCACCGCCGCGGCGGCCAAAAGGTCGCGTACCCGCAGCGCCACCAACGCGGCCACCAACGCGAGCACGAAGAAGACCGCGCTGAAGTTACCAGTCATGTGCTCTCTCTCGCGATGACATCACCAGTCATGGCCTCTCTCCCGCGCCGTCCGAAACACCCTTCTGCTGCGTGATCGGAAGCAATCCGTTGTGGATGGCGGCCTTTCCCAGCGCATGCGTCGCGGCCGGATTCGCCAGCGCGATAAACACCACGATGAGAAGCATCTTCACGCTGCTCAGGTCGAAGCCGTGGTAGAAGGCCAGTCCCAACATGAGCGAGATCAATCCCAGGGTGTCGGGCTTGGTGGCCGCGTGCGCGCGGGTGTAGAAATCGGGCAAGCGGTTCACTCCGATCGCCGCGATGAAGAGCAGCGCCGTCCCGAGCATCATGAGTCCCTTGGCCAAAAGAATCACCGCGGCTCGCCCCCCGTGGTATCCAGGTACTTCGCCATCACCAAACCGCCGCTGAAGTTCAGCATCGCGTAGGCAATGGCGATGTCCACGAACATGTCGATGCGCCCGTAGATCTGCCCCACCAGACAGATCAGAATCACCGTATTGGTCCCCACCACCGACACCCCCACCATGCGGTCGTAGATGGTGAGCCCACGCATCACCCGCCAAAATGGCAACACCAGCGCCACCGCCACCAGCACCGTGATCCACTGCAAGAAGCTCACAGCCCGTCCTCCGCGAAAGCATTCATGTCGCGCAGAATCGAAAGCTGCATCGCATCGGCGCTGAGAATCTCTTCCCCGAACACCGCCGCCACTTTCCGCTGCATCGAACCGTCGATCAAACCCGCGGCCAGGTCGGGCCGAATCGCATGCACGAGAAACTCATCCCCCAGAATGCGCAGTGTGAAGGTTCCCGGAGTGAGGGTGATGCTGTTTCCCAACACGACCTTGGCCAAGTCTCCCTTCATCCCGCAATGAAAGCGCACCAGCACCGGATCGATCCGCAAGCTGGGGTTGACCACGATCCACGCCACCTGGATGTTCGCGAGCAGAATCTGCCACACCAGCCAAAAGGGATAGCTGAGCGCGCGCCCCGCGTGCAGACCCTGGAACATCTGGCTCGAAGTCGGAGTTCCTTCGCCCGTGAGTAGCTCGTGGGAGAGCAGGAGCACCAGGAAGATGGACAGGGCGCCGTAACTCAAGTGTTGAAGGTCGAACTTGCCGGAAAAGGCCATCCACAGGAGGGCCAGGACCACGATCAAGAGAAGGTAGAGACGAATCGGCGCGGTGCGATCGTTTTCGTTTTTTCTTCTCTGACTGTGGGATGAGTTGATCATCGATGGCAGAGAAACGGGGGGCTCCCGCTGGGGGAGACTTCGACCGATAGTAAGGCTCAATGTACCGCCGCGCTCGAGAGGGAACAAGTGGGAACCCTCGCGGCCGTGTGTCTCGTATTCCCTTCGACGCCCGGAAGTCCAAGCGGAGTCGGGCGGGGATCCGCCCGCGGGCAATGCCTTCCCTTCATGGAGCTTGGCACCGGAACGGGAACGATATACTCTTGAAGCAAGAGGCCGAGGGTCTCTTGCCGGCCCTCGGAATACGAGAGGAGGCAGTCATGGCACGCCTTTACCCTACCTTACTGGTTGTGCCTCTGCTCGCCGCATGCGCGTCGACTTCGCCGAAGGCTCCGCCGGGTGATGTCTTCTATCTCCATGGAATGGATTCGGACTATTCGGTCCGTGCTTCGGAGCTCCAAAGCTCGAAATTTGGGGAACTCGTCAGTGATCTGCCCAGCGCTCTACTCGCGGGCAACGAGGAATTCACCGTGGCAGCCAGTGTCTTCCGCCACGGGGAGAACGTCACCCTCGACATGATCGTCGCCAACCACTCTTCGCGAGATCTGCGTTTGAACCGCGCCGACGTGTACATCTTCGACTACATGGGAAATAGGCTCGCGTCGCTGGACGATTGGGAAGACGGCGTGAACTACGGCCTGAGAAGTCTGGTCCAAAAGGGGGACCAGTACACCTACTTCGGTCAGCCCTCCGAGACTCCGCGCAGCTACGGGCAAGAGACGCCCGACGCAAACGCCACCAACAAACCGGGCACGAGCCAGGCCACTCCGCCGAATCGCAATACTCGCTCTTCCCAGGAGCAGGATTCCGCCGAGCTGGACATGCTCACCAACCCGATTACGGTCCGCCGCTACAACGCGGTGGCACCCAAGACCCTGGTGGTGAAATCGGGTGAGAGGAAGCCCTATTGGGCCTATTTCAAGACGAAGGACCTCGTGTTTCCCGTCACCGCCGTGATCAGGCTCAACGGGAAACGCCTGATCTTCCGCTTCGAGCTTCCGCGGACGACGGCAGGCTGATCACAGTTCGCCGCGGCGCGCGTCCAGATACGAGCGCATCTCCGCCAGTCCACGAGTGTTCAGGACCGCGCGCTGACTCAGCCAGCCCTTGCGCGCCATGGCCACTCCATAGCGCAGGTCGCTCAGCCCCTCGACGCGATGCGCGTCGGGCCCGATGCTGATCTGGAGTCCCTTGGCCTCCGCGCGCCGCAAGAGACGCCAGTCCAGATCGAGCCGCCGCGGGTTGGCGTTGAGCTCCACTGCACACTGACTCTGCGCCGCCGCCTCCAGTACGATTTCGATATCCACTTCGAAGGGATCGCGGGCGAGCAGGAGTCGTCCGGTGGGATGACCCAGAACGGTGGTGAAAGGATTCCGCACCGCGTGCACGCACCGACGGGTCTGCTCGAGTTGGTCCAGGCCGAATCGCGAGTGCACGCTCGCCACCACGAAATCGAATCGCGCCAGCAGATCTTCGTCGTAGTCCAGGGAACCATCGACCAGGATGTCACTCTCGATTCCCTTGAAGATGTAGATCCTGTCGAGCCGCTCGTTGAGTTCGTCGATTTCTTCGTGCTGCCGTAGCACCTCGTCCGGGCTGAGTCCGTGCGCGTAGAACGCGCTCTGGCTGTGGTCGGAAATGCCGATGTACTCCCATCCGAGCGCGCGAGCGCCCAGGGCCATCTCCTCGATCGTCGCCGCCCCGTCGCTGTAGCGCGAGTGATTGTGCAGAGCACCGCGAAGGTGTTCCGCTTTGACGAGCCGGGGAAGGCGCCCGGCCTCGGCCGCTTGCACTTCGCCCCGGTCCTCGCGCAGTTCCGGCGGAATTTCGGCCAGGTCCAGCGCGGCAAAGATCTCGGCCTCGCTCGCACAGAGCACACCATCCTCGGCGGCCTTCGATTCGAGCGCCCCTTCCATCCGGAAGAGACCGTACTCGTTGAGCTTCAGCCCTTTCTGCTTGGCCCGGCCGCGCATGGCGACGTTGTGTTCCTTGGAGCCGGTGAAGTAGGCCAGAGCAAAGGGGAACTGCTGCTCGCGCACCACGCGCAGGTCGACCTGCAGACCCTGCTTCAACAGGACCGAACTCTTGCTCGGACCGCTTCCCACCACGCGCTCCACTTCGTCCAGCGCGCAGAACGCTTCCATGATGCCGGAAGCGTCGTCCTCCGCGGCAATCACGAGCAAATCGATGTCCTTGACGATTTCCTTGCGGCGCCGAATCGAACCGGCGATCTCGCAGCGCTCCACTCCATTCAATTCCGCGACCCGCTCCCGCATGCGCTCGGCCAACTCCCAAGCGTCGCTCAACAGGTACTTCCCGCTGAAACGGTGCAGGCGATCGATGCCCTCGAGAATGCGCTTCTGAGTTTTGACTCCGAAGCCGGGGAGCTCGACCAAACGATTCTCGTTGCAGGCGTATTCGAGCTCGCCCAGGTTCGCGATGCCGAGCTTCTCGTACAGGACCTGGACTTTCTTGGCCCCCAGTCCGGGGATCTTGATGATCTCGAGGAGTCCCGCCGGTACCTGCTGCTTGAGTTCCTTCAGGGTGGGACTTTCGCCGGTGTCCAAGAGCGCCTCGATCTCGCTCAGGAGGCCCTTGCCCACTCCCTTGAGCTTCGCGAGTTCGCCGCTTTTCAGACCCTCGTTCAGATCGCCCTCGTAGCTGGAAACTACCCGGGCTCCGTTTTGATACGCGCGCACTTTGAAGGGATTCGCTCCGGAAAGCTCCAGGAGCAGCGCGATTTCTTCCAGGGCAGAGAGGATGTGCTTGCGGTCGACCATACGACATAGGGTAGGCCAATCGCCTTTGGCCGCCTACTCGATTCACCGCGGGCTGCTACAAATCGAGCGTGATCCCCTGACGCTGCAGCGCGGCCGCAAAATTGATCTTGTCGACCGCCTTCAAGTAGGCCTCCATCGGCGCGACCTGCTTGCTTTGCACCAGCGCCAGGAGATGGTCGTTGAGGGTCTGCATGCCCTGCTTGCGCGCGGTCTGCATGGTGTTTTCGATCTGAAAGGTCTTGCCCTCGCGAATGAGATTGCTCACCGACGGCAATCCCAGCAGAATCTCCAGGGCCGCCACGCGCCCGCCGCCGATCTTCTTGCACAGGGTCTGGGACACCACCGCCCGTAAGCCGTCGGCCAGCATGGTGCGAACCTGCGCTTGACGATCGGCCGGGAACTGGTCGATCAAACGGTCCACCGTCGAAGCGGCAGTGGTGGTGTGCAGAGTGCCGAACACCAGGTGGCCGGTCTCCGCCGTCTCGATCGCCATCTCCACCGTCTCCAGATCGCGCATCTCGCCCACCAGAACGATATCGGGATCTTCCCGCAACGCCGCGCGCAACGCCGTCTTGAACGAACCGGTATGGATGCCCACCTCGCGCTGATTCACGTGACACTTCTTGTGACGGTGCACGAACTCGATGGGATCCTCGATGGTGATGATGTGTTCACAGCGGGTGCGGTTGACGATGTCCAGGATGGCGGCCAGGGTCGTACTCTTACCACTCCCGGTGGGTCCGGTGGCCAACACCAGTCCCCGGTTCAGACGCGCCAGCTCCTGAATGATCGGCGGCAGTCCCAGCTGGTCGGCGGAGATGACCTCGTTGGGAATGGCACGCATCACCGCGCCAGGACCCACGCGGTCACAGAAGAGATTCACCCGAAAGCGGCTGAGGTCCTCGATCGCGTAGGCGAAGTCGGTGTCGAATGTGTGCAGGTACTCGTTGCGATTGCGTTGGGGAGTGATGCTGAAGAGCAGCTGGGTCATGTGCTCGGGCGGAATCGCCTCCTTGCCCTCCAGGGGCACGATGCTGCCGTCGATGCGCAGGATCGGCCCGCGCTGGCAGCTCAGGTGCAGATCGCTCGCGCCGCGCGCCACCATCTCGCGCAGAAGTCCGTCCATCTCCTGGCGGAATTCGGGGGGGATGTTGCCCGGAATTCCGTTCGTCCCGGTTTCGAGTTCCGCGCCGCTCAGATCCACCGGAACCGGGTGCGCGACACCGAAAGATACGGGGCCCAAAACCTGGGGGGAGGCGGCGCCGGGACTATCGACCGACGCGGAAAGAGTGGCGGCCCACAGACGCGCCACCACTTTGCCCGCCTCTTCTTCCAGCACTCCCTCGTAGTGCTTCCCCTCCAATTCGTAGTGGAAGTTCGCGCTTTTATTGCGGCGGAACGACTCGATGTGCTCCGGCCCGGCGATCTCGCTCACCAACGAGGTGATCTGCTCACTGGCCAGGACCTGTTGGCTCACCGGCTTGTGATCCCCGTCGATGCGAAACGAGGCGGGACTGTCCGCCGTGAGGACCAGAGCGTCGGCCTTGTAGTGCTCCATGGCCGAAAGGAATCGGTCGAGTTGAGGCATGGTGATCTCCGCGATGCGAGGGCTGGGCCTGGGAATGCGAACGCCGGGCGGCGGGCCCACGGTGCAGATTTACGACGAATCGCGCTGAGAGCAGCACCGCCCGGGATGGGCGCTTCCTGCAAGGCGGAGACCAGTCCCCTCGCGCGGCGGGAGTGCAAACAGCACAGATGCTAAGTGCTTCATGAAGCCTGAGTTAAGAGCTCGTCTGCGAGCCGGAGTCTGCCGGCGACCCCATGTCGGCTCAAACCGGCACGGGCAAGGCGCACGTAAGCGGGGAGATTTGGAAGGAGCGGGCCGCGAAATGGGCGACGGAGACCCTCGCGCTCAGACGCTTCGGGCGCGAATCTCGGCCTCGACCCGGGCACCGAGCTGGGAATCCAGGTCCTTGTCGGCTTCCGCGTGCGGAGCCTCGACCGGGCTCGCCGCGGCCCGCGCCTGCAGCTTGCGGCGCGAATTGCGCCGAATCCACCCCATCGCCCACCACAGTCCGAGCAGGATCGCGGCCAGCGGAGCCACCCACACCAGGATCGCCGTCCCGTGGAACGGCGGACTTCCCATGATCTCGTCCCCGAAGGTGGCGACCATGTAGGAACTGATGTCCTTCTCGGTGTGGCCCTCGAACACCCATTCGCGCAGGTCGGCCCGTAGCAACTCGGCCCCACTGGACCCGCACGAACCCAGGGTGAGACCGGGGCAATAGGGGCTCATGTAGAGACCCTTCAGGTGCTGGTAGAGGTGTTCACTCGCCGCTTCGCTGCGCTGGACCAATCTGCCGGTGGGACCGGGGCCGGTCTTGGATACGTTCATGTGGTGGTGGGCCGGGGGCTGGTCGGCCGGGGGCGTTTGCGTGGCCACAGTACTCTGCGCCACCGCGCTCAGAGGCAAGCACCAGAGAAGCGCCAGCACCAAGAGGAGCGCGCACAGGGCGCGGGGGGGGCGGGCGGAGCGTGGAGCAAGCTTCGATCGGACTCGCATGGCGGTCTCCGGACTGCAGGAGGATCTCAAGGCCCACGATAGGCACGAACCCTTCGGCCGTGCAACTTCCAGACAGAACTCTCGCCCTGACCGTTGTCGCCGCACCCGCCACAGGATACACTCTTTCTTCACATTCCACCCCGATCCGCACCTTCGGGCCAACGAGGACCGCGAGCCGACCAGAGGAACCCCATCATGCGTTTCGTGCTGACCTACGAGGGCCAGATCCACCACGCCGATCTCGACGAGGGCACCCATCTCGTGGGCCGCGGCCCAGACACCGACCTGCAGATTCCGGTGCGGACGGTGAGCGGACACCACGCCCGCCTGCGCATCGAAGGCGAACGCGTCTTCATCGAGGATCTGGGTTCCACCAACGGCACCGATATCGACGGCGCGACCCTCACCCCCGCCCAGGGCGAAGTGGAACTCCCCAGCGGACGCACGGTGCGCTTCGCGGGCGTGCCTCTGTGGCGCGAGGAGAACTCCTCCGGCGAACCGCCACAGGATACGCACACGGGCGCCTCGATCATGACCCGACTGAGCGCGGACGAAGGCCTGCTCACGCGCTCCTTGTTTCAAGTGGGGCAGCAGGGCTTCAGCGAGAGAGCGCAGACCCGCATCACGCAGATGCTCGGCAGCCTCTTCGAGCTCATCGCCAGCGATGAGTCCGATCAGGAGATGGGCATCCGTGCCTGTCATTTCGTGAGCCATTGGGTGGACGCGGATCGCGTCGTCCTTCTGGAAGATTCAGGGGAGGGCACCATGCCCGAACCAACCGCACAGTGGCTTCGCGGCGAAGACGGCGGCGAGCGTCTGCGTCTGTCCAACACCCTGGTGGACAAAGTGCTCAACGATCACGCCGCGGTTCTGGTGAGCGACGCTTCGGCCGACGCCAATTTCAAGGCCAGCGAGAGCATCGTGGCCCTCAATCTGCGCAGCGCGATGGCAGCGCCGCTCTTCGACAACCAAAGGGTGCGGGGGATCCTCTATGTCGACTCCGCGCGCAGCGGCATTCGTTACGGTGAGGACGAGTTGCAGGTGCTCAGCGCGACGGCCAACGCGGTCGCGGTGAAGATGCGCAACCAGAGTCTGGAAAAGGAGATTCGTACCGCGGCCCGCATCCAGACCGCGATGCTCCCCGAGGAGCTGCCCGAGCTTCCCGGTTTCGAGCTTCTGGCCCATCTGGACATGTGCCGCGGCGTGGGCGGCGATCTCTATACTTTCCTGCCCCGCAAGAATGGCTCCACCCTGGTCGCTCTGGGCGACGTGACCGGCAAGGGGACTCCGGCCGCCCTGGCCATGTCCGCCTGTATGGTGTTGCTCTCGGCCCTGGCCGAAATTCTGGAGGATCTCGAGCAGCTCGGCGATGTGTTGCACCGCAAACTGTACGAGAGTCTGTCGGCCGAACAGTTCGTCACCCTCTTCGCTGGCGACCTCGATCCCCAGAGCGGAACGCTGGTGTACCTCAACGCGGGACACGAACCTCCTCTGGTGGTCCGCGAGGACGGCACCATCGACGAGTGCCCTTCGGCCGGGCAGCCCATGGGGCTATTGCCGACGAACTCGGTGGGGAAGCAGGAGATGCAGTTCCGCGCCGGCGATCTGATGGCCATCTTCAGCGACGGGATTCCCGAGGCCACGCGCGACGGCGAAAACCTCATGGGTCTGGACGTGGTGAAGGATCTCCTGAAGGAGATGCGCAACGCGCCGCTCGGAGACATCCGCGACGCGATCCTGAAGAAAGTCACCGATTACTTGGCCGGACGCCACTCCTCGGACGACATCACGCTGATTCTGTTGCGGAGAAACGCTTAGTCCCAGATCCCCAGGAACGCCTTCGCGTCCTCGTTGCAGTGCGTCTTGGGATCCCACGGCGGGCTCCACACGAGCTCGACTTCGACCTCACGCACGTCGGGAATCTGCGCGGCCATCATCTGCACCCCACTGACGATCTCCGGACCCATGGGACACATCTGGCTGGTGAGAGTCATGATGACCTTGAGCTTGTGCTCCTGCGGTTCCCACTCGTGACCGTAGATGAGCCCCAGGTCGACGATGCTCAGGCCGATCTCGGGATCCTTCACCGGCAACAACTGGGTCTTAACTTCGTCGAAATCGATGTTGCGTACCTCGTTCACACCGGCCTCTTTTCGTCTTGCTCGTCGTGGACCATGTTGGGACGCATTCCGAACTGTGGATTCTCGGTGGTGCTGGGCTTGGCGTGCTCGCCATGTTCGTAGGCGTCGATCGCATCGAGCAGGGTGGTCCAGGGAAGCAGCGCGCACTTGATCCGCACCGGAAACTTCTGCACCCCTTCGAGCGCTTCGAGGTCGCCCAGATCGAAATCTTCGGGGTGAATATCCCCGTGCATCATGCGCTTGAAATTCTCCGCCAGCTCGCGCGCTTGCTGCAGAGTCTTGTCTCGTAGAAGCTCCGCCAGCATGGATCCCGAGGAAACGCTGATGGAACATCCGCGCCCCAGACTGTGGACGCCGACGATCCTGCCATCCACAATGCGCAGGCCGACTTTCACCTCGTCCCCACACACCGGGTTGAAGCCCTCGTTCTCGACGTCGTAGCGATCGAGCGGGCAGTGTCCGCGCGGATTCTTGTAGTGGTCGAGCACTACTTCGCGATACATCCCGTCCAATGCGTCATTCATGACCAAAATACTTCCGGCATTCGTGCAGCGCGGCGGCGAGAGCATCCACGTCGTCGCGGTCGTTATAACAGTGAAAGGAGGCGCGCGCGGTCGCAACCACGCCCAGGCGCCGCATCAGCGGTTGCGCGCAGTGATGTCCGGCGCGAATCGCCACTCCGTGGGTATCGACGATGGTCGAGAGATCGTGCGGATGGACGTTCTTGTCGTGGAAAGTCACCACGCCCGCGCCGCGCGAGACATCCGCGGGACCGAAGAGGCGGAAGCCGCCCATCTCTTCCAGGGTTTTCCGCGCGTACACGGTGAGCGCTTCCTCGTGCCGCGCCAGTTTGTCGTATCCCAGTCGTTCCAGGTACTCGATCGCCGCCCCGAACGCCACCACTCCCGCGATGTTGGGAGTGCCCGCTTCGAATTTCCAGGGCAGATCGTTGTAGGTGGCCCGGTCGAGGAAGACCTCGCGAATCATCTCTCCCCCGCCGAGGAAAGGATCCATTTCCTCGAGCAACTCCGGCCGCGCCCACAGCACTCCCACCCCGGTGGGTCCCAGCATCTTGTGGGCGCTGAAGGCGTAGGCGTCGACTCCGAGTTCCTGAAGGTCCACTCTCATGTGGGGCACCGCTTGCGCACCGTCCACCACCACGATGGCCCCGGCTGCGTGCGCTGCCGCGGCCATTTCCTGGATCGGGTTCACCGTGCCCAGCACGTTCGATTTGTGCGTGATCGCGAGCAATTTGGTGCGGTGGTTGAGCAGCTTGCGAAACGCCTCGAGATCGAGCAGGCCTTCGGGCGTGATGGGGATCACGCGCAGGGTGGCGCCCGTCACCCGCGCGGCCTCGATCCAGGGAATGAGATTGCTATGGTGCTCCATCTCGCTGATGAGGATCTCGTCCCCTTTGGCCAGGCGCGGACGCGCCCACGAATACGCCATGAGATTGAGCGATTCGGTCGCGTTGCGGGTGAACACCACGCCGCTGCGCGGTACCCCCCCCATCAACTTCGCGACGCGATCGCGCACCCCCTCGTAGGCCTGAGTGGCCTCTTCGCCGAGGGTGTGGATGGCACGGTGCACGTTCGCGTTGCTATGTGAGTAGTAGTGCTGCAGAGCATCCAGAACGCTCTGTGGCTTCTGGGTGGTGGCGGCGTTATCGAGGTAGACCAGACGCTGCCCATTCACTCTGCGCGCGAGGATCGGGAAGTCCTCGCGAATGCGCGCCACGTCGAGGGGAGCTTGCTGCGCGCTCGTGGCCACCGAAGGCTTGGGCATCATCAGTCACTCTCGATTTCCACGAAGATCTCACCCTTGTCGACTTTGACCTTGAAGCTCTCGACCGCGGCGGCGGCGGGCATGCGGGTGACGTGGCCGTCGCGCACGTCGAAGCGCGCGCCGTGCCGCGGACATTCGATTTCGAAATCCTTCAGAGAGCCCTCGCCCAGAGGCGCGCCGTCGTGGGTGCAGACATCCTCGATGGCGTAGTATCTCTCCCCGATGTGGCAGATGGCCACGCGCAGTTCTCCCAACTCGTAGGATCGGGTCTGGCCATCGGCGATGTCTTCCGTCTTGGCCACGCGGACGAACTCTGCCATGTCAAATCTCCTGCAGACGTGAGTCGAGCTCCCTGCGAAGCGGATCCTGTAGCTTCGCGGGAACTTTCTGAAGAATGGCCTCGAGGAAGCCGCGAACGATCTGCCGGACCGCCTCTTTCTCGGGAATGCCACGACTCATGAGATAGAACAGCTCGTCGGGATCGACTTGTCCCACCGTGGCGCCGTGGCTGCACTGCACTTCGTCGACCTTGATCTCGAGCTCGGGAATGCTCTCCGCCTGCGCCTTGTCGCTCAGAAGCAGATTGTGGTTCGTCTGATACGCGCTGCTGAACGGAGCTTCCTTCTCGATCGTGATGTTGCCGGTGTAGGCGCTGCGCGCGCGACCGGTGACGACGGCCTTGAAGTCGAGATTGCTGTTGGTGTGCGGGGCCGTGTGATGGTGCACCGTGTGGTGATCGAAGGCCTGACGGCCGCTGCCGAAGAGCAGACCGATCGTCTCCACCTCGCTGCCCTCGCCGGCCAGCAGAGTGCCCGTGTCCAGCTTCATGGTCTTGGCGCCCAGGCTCAGCATCGAGGACAGCGCGCGAGCATCCTTGCCCAGGCTTTAGGCGGTGACTCAGGTGCGCGATGGTCTTTGGCTCCATGGTCTGCACCAGCAAGTACTTGAGCCGGGAAGAAGAGCCCGTGAAGATCTCGGTCACTCCGTAGACGTGGTGAGGTGCCGCGTCGTGATGCCGCTCCACCAGGGTCACTGCCGCGCGCTCGCCGATGAGGGCCAGAACCCGGCGGGCTCCGGCGCTGGATTCGGCGAAGTCGAGCGTCAGCTCCTCCTCGAGCTCGACCCCCTTGGGCACGTACAGGAACACCCCGTGCTGCCACAGCGCAACGTTCAGCGCTTCGAAGCGGCCGAAGGAAGAACCCACCAAGGCGCCGAGGTGCTGCTGCACCAGAGCTCCGTGCTCGGGATGCGCCGCCGCTTCCTGAAGGAGCAACAAACTGACGCCTTTTCCCGCGCTTCGGAGGTCAAGGTCGGCGTCGGGGTTGGCGTGGTCTTCGAGTGCTTCCCGTTCCAGAAAGCCTCGCTAGGCTCGAACTCACTCGGATCGCTGTAGCGCCAGAGGTGCTGCGCGCGATCGGGAGGGGAACCCTGAAGAAAGAGATCGAGGGCCTCAGCCCGGCTCTTCCTGAGCCAGGCGGGTTCCTCGCGCGACCGCGAGAACTCCTCGAGCTCCTCGTGGCTACAGATGGGCTTGACGAGAGACTGTGGCATCGTGATTCCTGCTGCGGATTTCCTCGAGAGTTTCGTCGGGCGGGCTCAGCCCACCGATCCTTCCATTTCCATTTCGATCAAACGGTTCAGTTCGACCGCGTATTCCATGGGTAGCTCCTTCGTGAACGGCTCGATGAATCCGTTGACGATGAGAAGCCGCGCTTCCTGGGCGCTGATCCCGCGGCTCATGAGATAGAAGAGCTGTTCGTCGCCCACCTTCGACACGCGTGCCTCGTGCTCCACCTGTACGCGCTCACCGCGCACTTCCATGGTGGGATAGGTGTCGCTGCGACTGTCCCCGTCCAGGAGCAGCGCGTCGCACTCGACCGAGACTTTGCAGTCGGTGGCGCCGGGATGGACTTTCACCAGCCCGCGATAACTCGAGCGCCCGCCATCCTTGGAAATCGACTTGGAGGTCACGGTAGAGGTAGTGTGCGGCGCGGCGTGAATCACTTTGCTGCCCGCGTCCTGATGCTGACCCTCGCCCGCGAACGCAACCGAGAGAATCTCACCCTTCGCCCCTTCACCCATCAGATAGATGCAGGGGAATTTCATGGTGAGCTTGCTGCCGATGTTTCCGTCCACCCATTCCACGGTGGCGTTCTTGTGCGCCACCGCGCGCTTGGTGACCAGATTGTAGATGTTGTTCGACCAGTTCTGGATGGTGGTGTAGCGGATGTAGGCGCCTTCGAGCGCGAGGAGCTCGACCACCGCGGAGTGCAGCGAGTCGGTGCTGTAGTTGGGCGCGGTACAGCCCTCGATGTAGTGCACGCGGCTACCCTCGTCGGCGATGATGAGGGTGCGCTCGAATTGCCCCGCGTTCTCCGCGTTGATTCGAAAGTACGCCTGCAGGGGAATCTCCACCTCGACTCCGGGGGGCACGTAGATGAAGCTGCCGCCGGACCACACCGCGGAGTTCAGAGCCGCGAACTTGTTGTCCTCGGGCGGAATCACGGTGGCGAAATACTTCTTCACGATCTTGGGATGGCGCTTGAGGCCCTCGTCCATGCCGAAGAACAGGATGCCCTGTTCCTCCAGCTCCTTCTTCACCGAGTGATAGACGACCTCACTCTCGTACTGCGCGCTCACGCCGGCCAGGAACTTGCGCTCGGCTTCGGGAATGCCCAAACGGTCGAAGGTCTTCTTGATGTTCGCCGGAACGTCGTCCCAGGTCTTGCCCTGCATCGCCATGGGCTTGATGTAGTAGTAGATGTTGTCGAAGTCGATCTCGCCGAGTTCCCTGGTGTTGCCCCAGGTGGGCATGGGCTTGGCCAGATAGACGTCCAGCGCGCTATGGCGGAACTTGCGCATCCAGTCGGGCTCTTCCTTCATGCGGCTTATCATCTCCACCACTTCGTGGTTCAAGCCGCGCGCGCCCTTGTGAAAATATTCCTCGGGATCGTGGAATCCGTACTTTTCCGCGTAGTCGTCGCGAATGCCCGCGCCACGCTCGCTCGCGATTGGCGTATCCATGGTCAAGCTCCCTTCGTCCCGGCGAAGACTTCCTTCTCGATCCACTCGTATCCCTTTTCCTCGAGTTCCTTGCCGAACTCGGGCCCTCCGCTGCGCACGATGCGGCCGTCCATGTAGACGTGCACTGTGTGCGGCTTCACGTAGTCGAGGATCCGTTGGTAGTGGGTCACCAAAAGTACGCCGGTCTCTTCCCCGCAAACTCGGTTGATTCCGTCGCTCACGAGTTTCAATGCATCGATGTCCAGCCCACTGTCGGTCTCGTCGAGCATGGCGACTCTGGGCTGTAACATGGCCATTTGCAGAATTTCCAGTCGTTTCTTCTCGCCGCCGCTGAATCCGTCGTTTACGTAGCGGCCGGCGAAATCGCGCGGAATCTCCAGCAACTCGAACTGCTCCATGAGCTGCTGACGAAACTCGCGCACGGGCACCTCTTCGCCACGCCGCGCGTTCACCGCGGAGCGGAGGAAGTTGGCCACGCTCACTCCGGGAATCGCGGCCGGATACTGGAAGGCGAGAAACAACCCGCGCCGGGCGCGTTCGTCGGCGGGCAACTGCAGAATCTCCTCGCCCAAGAGTTTGACGCTGCCGCGGGTGACGGTATAGGAAGGATGGCCCATCACCGCGTTGGTGAGCGTGCTCTTGCCCGAGCCGTTGGGTCCCATCACCGCGACTTTCTCACCCTCGCGCAGGGTGAGGTTCAGACCCTTCACGATCTCCTTGCCCTCGATGGACACGTGGAGGTCCTCGATCTGTAATACCGTCTTCCGCTCGTCCATGATCCAAACTCCTGCCCGCTTTCGGCGGGAACCGCTCTCAGCGCGGGGTCAATTCGTGTTCAAAACTCTTGAGAATGAGGCGGCGCGGCTCCTCGAAACGCTCCTGCACGCGTCCGAAGCAGAGCAAGTCCGCCAGGGTGGTGCCCGAAAGCACCGTGGAGAGCAAGCCGTCCAACACCCCCCACAGGGAGCGGATGTTGCACTGCGAACCCGCGTGCACGCAGGCTTCGCCCTTTCCGTTGTGATCTTCGCAGAAACTGCCCTCGAAGAGCTGTCCCGAGAAGGCGGAGAGGACCTCCTGCAGCGAAATCTCGGCGGGGGGCCGTTTGAGAGCGTACCCCCCGCTTCTTCCCCGGACTGCCTCCACCAAACCTCGATCGCGCAATGGCCCCAACAGCTTGGCCACGTAGGAAGGGGTCAACGCCTCTTCCTTGGCGATCTCGTGCAGGCTGTGCGCCCCCAGGGGGGGACGCGCCAGCTGGAGAATGCAGCGCAAGCCGTATTCTTCTTGGGAGGAGATCTTCATGACCGGCTTTCCATGCCTTTGCGCACCGGGTTCAGCCCGGGCGAAGCCAAACTACAAAACTTTACTCTTTTGTCAAGTATAATGGAAGACCCGGGAGGGCGCCAAGGAGAATTTCCGTCTAAGAAGAGAGAAAGCAACGGTTTAGGCGGCCTTTAGGACTGGCCCTGGATGTACCCGACCACCATTTCGTAGGCCTGACGCCCCTCGGCCAAAAGGCGGCCCTGGGCGTCGTAGACGCGGAAATAGGGGACGCTCTGCAGCTTGAACTGGCGCGCCACCGGCGATTGCCAGTCGATCCCGTTGACCCCCGGCCGGTTGATGTCGACCTGGATCACCGTGATGTCGGAGCGCTCGGCGTCCATTTGGCGCAAATGCGGCGCAATCCGGCGGCAGGGGGGACAGAATTCGCTGTAGAAGTCGATGACGTTGATCTGGCCCTGGACCAGGTGCGGGGCGAGATCGATGGGATCTCCGTGTGACAGAACCACTTCCTGCGCGTCGGCGTCCCCCGTCGTGGTCTCGGCCGCGTTCGCCCCGCTTGACCCCGATGCAGAGTTCTGCGCGGTCTTTTCGCCCTTCCCGCAGGCGGCCAGCGAGAGCAGCAGCCACAGCGAAGCCAGAGCTGCGAGCCTGGCGGTGTGTCCGGTGAAACCCATGCCGATCCTCCCGACGCTGAAGTCCTGATTCTAGCAGGCTAAAGCTAAGCAAAGCCCCGCGGCGAGCCAAGTCTCGCAGCTCCACCCAACGCGCGGGGACTTTTCTTGTGACCCGGGTCGGCTTGGATCGCGGCTTGCGAGAGTTCCCCGAGCCCTCTATCGTGCGCCGCAACGGACTCCAACCCGCCGGCACCCCCCGCCGGCATCGGCATCTCGAGGCGGTTCCATGGCCGATCCCACCGACAAGGTCGCGACCAACGTATCTGGTCCCTTCTACGTCGACTCCCAGTGCATCGACTGTGATCTGTGCCGCCAAACGGCCCCGGCAAATTTCGAGCGCAACGAGGACGAGGGCTATAGTTATGTCTATAAACAGCCCGAGACCCGCGAGGAACTCGAACAGTGTCAGGAAGCTCTCGAGGAGTGCCCGGTCGAGGCCATCGGAAAAGATGGTTGAAGCGGCCGCGACTCGTGAAACCTCGTGGAGCCCGATTCGAAACCAGCTGAGGCCGGCGGAGAAACCATGAAACAGCTCTTGAACGTCGCGCGCATGGGCAACCCGATTCTGCGCCGCAAGGCCCAGGACGTCGCACCGGCCCGGATCCGAAAGCGCGAATTCCAGGACTTCCTGGACAGCATGATTCTGACCATGCATGAGTACGAGGGGGTGGGTCTGGCCGCGCCGCAGGTGCACCAAAGCATGCGCGTGGTGGTCCTGCACGAAGAGGCGGGCATCACCGGCAAGGCCGAGCTGCCGATCACCGTGCTCATCAACCCGCAGATCACGGCGCTGACCGAAGAGTGCTCCTCGATGTGGGAAGGCTGCCTCAGTGTGCCGGGTCTGCGCGGGAAAGTGAGCCGCCCCAACCGAGTGCGGCTCGAAGCCCTCGACCGCGAGGGCAAGCGGATCGAGAGCGAGTTGGACGGCTTCGCCGCCATCGTCATTCAGCACGAGTGCGACCACCTCGATGGAGTGCTCTTCGTCGACCGCATCGAGAACCCCGACGAACTGGCCTTCGAGCGCGAATTCGAGCGTTACGTCCGACCCGAGCTGCTCGAAACGGAAGAAGCCGAAGAAGCCGAAGAAGAAGAGGCAGGCTAGTCCGCGTGGGCTCCACCCTGCCGCGCCGTCCCACGCGCCCCGACCACGAACGGCGCAAGCAGAAGGCCATCACCTTGGCGGTGGGACAGTACAACCACGGTCTCTACTTCGAATGTCACGAGACCCTGGAGGAGATCTGGCTGGAGGAAGCGGGCGAGGACCGGAACTTCCTCCAGGGGATCATCCAGGCCGCGGCCGCCCTGCACAATCTGCAACGGGGACGTTGCCAGGGTCCGGCGCGCCTCCTTCAGGCGGCGCGCACGAAGCTTTTACCCTACGGTCCGACCCACCTGGGCGTGAATTTGCGCGCGCTGTGCGCCGAACTCGAGAAACTCCATCGGCAGGCAGTGGCCCGCGACGCGAGCGGCGAGGCGTCAGAGGACCATGAGACCGCCGAAGCGACGGCCAAAGGGACTCCTTGGATTCCGAGTCCCACCCCGCGCATCCCCTATCGGGAACCGCCGTTCGAGTACAAGTAGCCCGTCTTGCCCGCATTCTCTGGGCCCTCTATACTGAGCTCACCATGGCACGCAAACTCAGAGACCTCCCGCGCGACCGTCCCGCCAAGACGCTCCGGACCGGAATTCCGCTGGAATCCATCGCGGCCAAAGTGGAAGCCGGTCAGAGACTGTCCTTCGAGGACGGGGTGGCGCTGTTTGAGAGCGCGGACCTGCTCGAGGTGGGCCGCCTGGCCGACATGGCCAACCGGCGCCGCAACGGACGGCGGGTCTACTACAACGTCAACCGCCATCTGAATCCCACTAACGTCTGCTTCGTCGGTTGCGAGCTGTGCGCGTACCAGGACATTCCCAACGCGCCGGGCACCTGGGCCTACAGCCCGCAGGAGTGCGTGGAGCTGGCGCGCAAGGACTACACCCCCGAGGTCACCGAATTCCACATCGTGGGCGGACTGCATCCCAAGTGGAAGTTCCCCCACTACCTGGAGATCCTGCGCGCGCTCAAGGAAGCCTTCCCGCAGGTCCATCTGAAAGCCTTCACCATGGTGGAGATCGACTGGCTGGCACGCCTGGCGGAGAAGAGCGTGCCGGAGACTCTGCAGGTTCTGCGTGAGGCCGGTCTGGGCTCGTGTCCGGGGGGCGGAGCGGAGATCTTCGCGCCGCGCGCGCGTGACATCATCGCCCAGCGCAAGATGACCGGGGAACGCTGGCTGCAGGTGGCCAAGATGGTGCACGAGGCCGGTCTGCGATCCAACGCCACCATCCTGTACGGCTGCGTGGAAACTCACGAAGAGCGCGTCGACCACCTGATCCAACTGCGCGAGCTGCAGGACGAAACCGGCGGCTTCCAGTGTTTCATTCCCCTGGCCTTCCATCCCGAGAACACGCCCTTCGAGGGACACATGGCCGCCACCGACGGCTTCGACGACTTGAAGATGATCGCGGTGAGCCGTCTGATGCTCGACAACTTCGATCACATCAAGGCCTACTGGGTGATGCTGACCCAGAAGATTGCGCAGGTCGCGCTTCTCTTCGGCGCCAACGATCTGGACGGCACCATCATCGACGAACGCATCACCCAGGCCGCCGGCGGGGTAGCCGGCAAGGGCATGACGCGGCCGCAGATCGAGGACTTCATTCGCGAGGCGGGGCGCATTCCAGTGCAGCGCGATACCCTGTACCACCCCCTCAGTGTGGCCATCGAGACCGAGAGCGCGGTATGAGACCCTCCGACGAACGGCCGCACGCGCGGTGGAGCTGGCTGTGGGCGCTTCTTCTCCCCGCGTGGCTCACCGCCTGCGCGGTGAATCCGGTGACCGGCAAGCAGCAGATCTCGCTCATGAGCGAGTCGCAACGGGAATCGCTGGGGGAGAGCAGCGACCAGCAGATCGTGGTCCAGTACGGCCTGGTGGCCAATCCCCAGCTCGCGGCCTACATCGACAGCGTCGGCCAGACCCTCATTCCGGTCAGTCACGTCCCCCAGGAGAAGTTCCAGTTTCGTCTTCTGGACGACGCGGTGGTGAACGCCTTCGCGGTGCCCGGAGGCTACGTCTACGTCACCCGCGGCATCCTGGCCTATCTCAACGACCAGGCCGCCCTGGCCGGGGTGATGGGACACGAAGTGGGGCACGTGGCAGCGCGCCACAGCGCGCAGCAATACACCAAGCAAGTCCTGCTCGGAGCGGGTCTGCAGTTGGGTGCCGCCCTGAACTCCACCCTGGCGCGCTATGCACAGCTCGGCGGCGCCGCCGCGCAACTCCTCATGCTCAAATACAGCCGCGACGACGAACGCGAGGCCGATCGTTTGGGCGTGGAGTATGCCAGCAAGCTGGGCTACGACACCCAGGAGATGGCCAAGTTTTTCCGCACCCTCGACGCCCTCTTCGGGGGAAGCGGCGGACTGCCCAACTGGACCAGCACGCACCCCGATCCGGGCGAACGCTACCAGACGGTGAGCGCCTTGACCCAACAGTGGCAGGGCAAGCTACCGGGGCCCTTCGTCCAGGACCGCGACCAATATCTCGAGCACCTCGAGGGTCTCATCTTCGGAGCGAACCCGCGCCAGGGGGTGGTGAAGGGCAACGAGTTCGTCCACCCCGACCTGCGCTTCCGCTTCCCGGTGCCCGCGGGCTGGCAGTTGGCCAACTCCGCCAGCCAGGTGCAGATGGCCCCGCCCGAAGGGGACGCGGTGGTGATCTTCACAGCCGGCGCCGCTCAGGATCCCGCGAGCGCGGGCCAGAGCTTCGCCCAGCAGGCCGGCGTCACCGTCAGCTCCAGCCGTCGGCTGACCATCGGCGGATGGCCCGCCTTCCAGCAGCTGGGCACCCTGACCCCGAGCAGCGAGCAAGACACCCCCACGAGCCTGGTCTCCACTTTCATCAACCGCTCGGATCAGCTCTTCGTGTTCCACGGCTTGAGCGCCACCACTGATTTCGAACGTTTTCGCTCTACTTTCGAAAACGTCGCCCAGGGCTTCGCGCCGCTCTCCGATCCGGCCCTCTTGAATCTGCAGCCGATCACCCTGCACCTCATTCGCACCCCCAGATTGGCTCCCTTTTCCCAGCAAGTGGCGGCCTGGCCCGTCCCCGAGGGGGCCGAACTGGGCAGCGGGGGGCTGGCTCTTTTGAACGGGCAGGAGCCCGGCGATCTCATCCCCGCGGGCACGCTTCTAAAGGTCCTGCGCCCTTAGAAACTTGCCAAGCCCTCAAATCGGCCTATCTTGCGCCGGCTTTTCGGCAGAATTCCAGGTCCAGTAGGAGGACGGCAGTGTCCACCGCGATTTCTGATCTCTCGAAGGTCCGCAACATCGGGATCTCCGCACACATCGACTCGGGTAAGACCACGCTCACCGAGAGAATCCTTTTCTATACCCAGCGCATCCATGCCATCCACGAGGTTCGGGGCAAGGACGGCGTCGGCGCCACCATGGACTCCATGGATCTCGAGCGCGAACGGGGGATCACCATCGCCTCCGCCGCCACCTATTGCAGATGGAAGAACCACCACATCAACATCATCGACACCCCCGGGCACGTCGACTTCACCATCGAGGTCGAGCGATCCCTGCGCGTGCTCGACGGCGCGGTGCTGGTGTTGTGTTCGGTGGCTGGCGTCCAGAGTCAGTCGATCACGGTCGACCGGCAGATGCGCCGTTACAACGTCCCGCGCCTGGCCTTCATCAACAAGTGCGACCGCTCCGGTGCCAACCCCATGCGGGTGACCGAGCAGTTGCGCGAGAAGCTCAAGCACAACGCAGTCATGATGCAGATTCCCATCGGGTTGGAGGCGAAGCACGAGGGCGTGGTCGACCTGGTGAAGATGAAGGCGATCTACTTCGACGGCGAGAGCGGGGAGACCCTGCGCGAAGAGGAAATCCCCGCTGGCCTCTTGCCCGAGGCCCAGGCGCGCCGCGAGCTGATGCTCGACGCGGTGTCGATGTTCTCCGACGAACTCATGGAAGCGATGCTCGAGGAGAGAGTCACCGAGGAACTCATCCACCATGCCGTCCGCCGCGCCACCATCGCGCGCGAACTGACTCCGGTGTTCATGGGCAGCGCCTACAAGAACCAGGGAGTGCAGCTTCTGCTCGACGCAGTGAATCTCTACTTGCCCGATCCTACCGAGGTGCAGAACGAAGCGGTGCGGATCGAGAAGGGAGAAGAGGTCACCTTTCCGGTGGTCGTCTCGCCCGACAAGCCCTTCCTCGCCCTGGCCTTCAAGCTGGAAGTGAGCCCCTACGGTCAGCTCACCTACCTGCGGGTGTACCAGGGAACCCTGCGCAAGGGCGACAGCATCGCGAACACCCGCAGCGGCAACAAGGTCAAGGTCGGACGTCTGGCCCGCATGCACGCCGACCAGATGGAGGACATCGAATCGACCCAGGCCGGGGACATCGTGGCCCTGTTCGGAGTCGATTGCGCCAGCGGCGACACCTTCACCGACGGAAGCTTCGAGGCCTCGATGAGCTCGATGCACGTGCCCGAGCCGGTGATCAAGCTCGCAATCACTCCCAAGGACAACGGCGCCCAGCAGAATCTGGCCAAGGCCCTCGCGCGTTTCACCAAGGAAGACCCGACTTTCCGCGCCGGTACCGACGAGGAAACGGGAGACACCATCATCGCCGGCATGGGCGAGCTCCACCTGGAGGTCTACGTCGAACGCATGAAGCGCGAGTTCAAGGCCGAGGTCATAACCGGCAAGCCCCAGGTCGCGTTCCGCGAGACGATCACCCAAGCGGTGGATTTCGACTACGTGCACAAGAAGCAGACCGGCGGCAGCGGGCAGTACGGCCGGGTGGTGGGAACGCTCGCACCGCGGGAGGAGGAAGGCGAGTTCCTCTTCGAGAATCACGTGGTTGGCGGCCGCATTCCCAGCGAGTACATCAACGCGGTCGAAAAGGGATTCCGCGCCTCTTTGGATCGAGGCGAATTCATCGGTTTCCCGGTGGTGGGCATCAGAGTCGACCTGAAGGACGGCGCCTACCACGCGGTCGACAGTAGCGACACCGCGTTCCAGGCCGCGGCCAGGGGCGCGTTCCGCGAGAACTATCTCAAGGCCAAGCCGGTCGCGCTGGAGCCCATCATGCTGGTCTCGGTCGAAGGACCCACCGAATTCCAGGGGGAGATCCTGGCCACCGTGATGCAGCGCCGCGGCATGATCGTCGGCACCACCGAGGACGCGGGCTTCGTGCGCATCGACGCCGAGGTGCCCTTGAGCGAAATGTTCGGTTATGCGACGATTCTTCGCAGCGGCACCCAGGGCAAGGCCGAATTCAGCATGGAATTCAAACGCTACGGCAAGGCGCCGCAGGAAGTGGCCGAGGAGCTCAGGGCTCAGTGGCTGGAGAAGCGCGCCTCCGGAAAAAGCTAATCAACAGGAGTCTTCGCATGATCTACCGCAAGGATATCAACGAACGAAGTCCCTTGAGGGTTTTCGAGCGCTCCATCCATGGCGGACTGGGCCAGGGAAACATCGGCCTGGTCATGAGTCGCGCCGGCCTGGGGAAAACCGCTTTTCTGGTGGACGTGGCGTTGGACGCCTGCATGCGCGATGACAAAGTACTCCACGTCGACACCGAGCACACGGCGCAGAGGGTCCGCGAATACTACGAGGAAGTGTTCCGCGATCTGGCGCAGGGGACGGGACTCGAGGACCGCGAGAACGTGCACCTTCAGGTCGAGCGCAACCGTATGATCCACAGCTTCCTGCACGGCTCCTTCAGTCTGGAACGGGTCCAGCAGGCGATGATCTACATGAAGGAGCACATCGACTTCGTTCCCTCGTGCATCATCCTGGACGGCTTCCCCGCCTGGGAGCAGCTGGGTCCCCAGGAGCTCACCGAGAGTCTCCAGGCGGTCAAGAAAATGGCGGTGGAGGCGGAGACCGAGATCTGGATCTCAGCCCAGGGTCACCGCGAGGACGAGCGCGATGAGCTGGGCGTGCCGCTGCGCCTGCATCCCTATCTGGAATACCTCTCGGTCGTAGTGCGTCTGGTGTCCAAGGGAAACCAGGTCCGCCTGCAACTGGTCAAGGACCACGAGAATCCCGACCTGGCCGACCTGCACATCGAACTCGACCCCAAGACGCTCTTGCTCAAGTGGCGCTAGGCACCGAAATGGGCTGCTTCTTCTTGTCCGCCGTTTCGAGCGAGCCGTAGGGAACCGACGGTCCGCTACCATCGGGCGGAAGTTCCGTCATGTTCACCGCACGCGTGATCTCGCTTTCGACCGGTTTGAAACGGCCGCTCTCGCCCGGAGAAAGACGCAGCGCACCCGAGCTGCGTGGTAGATCGATCACCAGACGACGCAGCTCGATCGCGACGTCGGTGAAGACGCGCAGGGCGTCTCCCCCCAGTGGCCGGTGGGTATGGATCGCGATCTTCTGGTCGTCGACCTGCAGGTGAATGGACATCGGTTCGACCACTTCGCGCGCCTGCGACATCAGCAAGTACAACGCCTGCGACATCAACACCGAGCGCTCGTCCACGCGGGCCGCCTCGCATTCCCATTCCATGCGCAGGGCGAACGGGGGTGGAGTCGTGTGGCGCAAGCGGCGCAGCAGAGCGCGCCACGGGCTCATCGCCTTACGGACGGGAGAGATTCTCAGCCCGTTCAGGGTGAGGAGTTTGTTTTCGAAGAGAAAGGACTGCTGGACCTCGCCCTGCATGCGCCGGCGGCAGAGGTACCAGGTGCCCAGACCGTCGGTGCCGCGCAACACGTCCGAGAGTCCCGCGTCGCGGCCCGTCCCACCCAGACCCGTCGCCAGGTCCAGAAGTGAAGGGGGAAGGCGCTGAGTCTGGGCGCTGAGCCCACGGCTCTCGGCCAGGGCGTACAAATCGTAGCGCTCCTGCTCGCGGCGGCGACGGCGGTGCAGAGCGATGACACTCCGAAAAAGGACCAGGAACGCCATGGTCAGAGCGCCGAGTCCGATCGCGGGGAGGTTGTTCATGATGTTCAAGACGGCTCCCGATGCGCGGCGGGGAGCACTCGGTGGTATCTCCAGTGAAGACGAATCTCTGCAGACTCCGTGCCGCCTGGGGGCGACCGGTTACCCACGAGGGGACCGGAGGGGAGCGCTCTCCCTCGTGACGGAGCATGGCGGCGCGCAGGGGCGCACAAGCGCAGATTAAAGCCCGGGGACGCGACCTCACGGCGCGCCTGAATCGAGGCAAAACGAGAGCCCTCCGCGGAGGCAGAGGGCTCTCGAGCTGGCAGCCCCTAGGGGAATCGAACCCCTGTTACCTGGCTGAGAACCAGGCGTCCTAGGCCACTAGACGAAGGGGCCACTGAGGCCATGGAGCGTGAAGTATACAAAATGGGGCGTGCGGCGCAAGGAGGGGCGCCCACTGGACACGGCAGAGCCACAAGACTAGTCTGTGGCCTCCCAGCGCGGGCGCCGCGGGGCGCTCCCGTGTCTCCTTCAGTCGTATTCGCGGAAGCCGTCCGATCATGAACCCCCCTGCCAAACCCCCCAAAGACCCCGAGAATCCGCCGACAAACGAGGAAACCCGGGATTTCATCCGCGACATCATTCGCAGTGACCTGGCCACCGGCAAACACCAGGGCCGGGTGCACACGCGATTTCCCCCCGAGCCCAACGGCTACCTGCACATCGGGCACGCCAAGTCGGTCTGCCTCAACTTCGGGGTCGCGCGCGAATTCGGCGGACTGTGCAACCTCCGCTTCGACGACACGAATCCCACCAAGGAAGACCCAGAGTACGTGGCGGCCATCCAGAACGACGTGCGCTGGTTGGGCTTCGACTGGGACGACCGGCTCTACTACGCCTCCAGCTACTTCCAGCGGATGTACGACTACGCGGTGGAGCTGGTGCAGAAGGGCAAGGCCTACGTCGACTCGCAGAGCGAAGAGGAGATCCGCAAAAACCGCGGCACGGTCAAGAGCCCCGGCACGCCCAGCCCCCACCGGGACCGCGGCATCGAGGAGAACCTCGATCTCTTCACCCGCATGAAGAACGGCGAGTTCGAAGATGGGACGCACGTGCTGCGGGCCAAGATCGACATGGCGGCGTCGAACATGAAGATGCGCGATCCTTTGATCTATCGCATCCGGCACGCGAGCCACCACCAGACTGGCGACGAGTGGTGCATCTATCCTTTCTATGATTTCGCGCACTGTCTGGAAGACAGCATCGAGGGTATCACCCACTCGCTCTGCACTCTGGAGTTCGAGATCAATCGCGAACTCTACGACTGGTTTCTGAACGAGCTAAATGTGGAGTGCCACCCGCAGCAAATCGAGTTCGCGCGCCTGAACCTGAACTACACCGTGATGAGCAAGCGCAAGCTGCTGCAACTCGTGCAAGAGAAGGTGGTCAAGGGCTGGGACGACCCGCGCATGCCCACTCTGGCCGGACTACGACGCCGCGGGTACACCCCCGTCGCCATCCGTAACTTCGCCGAGCGCATCGGCGTGGCCAAGCGCGACAGCGTAGTGGACATCGCGCTCCTGGAGCACACGCTCCGCGAGGACCTCAACGCGCACTCTCCGCGAGTGATGGCGGTCCTCGATCCGCTCAAGGTCGTCATCGAGAACTATCCTGAGGCGCAAGTCGAGTGGATGGAGGCGATCAACAACCCCGAGGAAGAGGGCGCCGGCAGCCGCAAGATTCC
The DNA here is from genome assembly GCA_963764625.1 of Candidatus Krumholzibacteriota bacterium. GTDB lineage: Bacteria > Krumholzibacteriota > Krumholzibacteriia > JAJRXK01 > JAJRXK01 > JAOZPE01. The sequence continues at coordinate 41,751 of CAVXTH010000001.1, forward strand.
CTTCTCGCGCGAGATCTACCTCGAGCGCGATGATTTCCTGGAAGATCCCCCTGCGAAGTTCTTCCGCCTGGCCCCCGGGCGCGAAGTGCGGCTCAAGCACGCCTACTTCATCACCTGCGATGAGGTGGTGAAGAACGAGGCCGGCGAAATCGTGGAGCTACGCTGTCACTACGATCCTTCGAGCCGCGGCGGCGAGGCGCCCGACGGGCGGAAAGTGAAAGGAACCCTGCACTGGGTGAGCGCGGCGCACGCACTTGAGGCCGAAGTGCGTCTCTACGACAAGCTTTTCACGGTGGAGGACCCGGCCGAGGCGAACGACATGCGCTCCGTGCTGAATCCCGATTCGCTGCAGATTCTGCTGGGATGCAGAGTGGAGCCCTCGCTCGCCGAAAGCACCGCCGGCACCGGCTACCAGTTCCTGCGCCACGGCTACTTCTGCGTCGATCCCGACTCGAGCGCCAAGCAGCTGGTCTTCAACCGCACCGTGGGGTTGCGCGACACCTGGGCCAAGATCCAGAAGAACCGCTAGCGCTGGTTGGCGGTAAGTCGCAGCGGCGCCGGGGCGGAGGTCTTCAGCTGGCGGTCGAGTTCACCCAATGCGGTGACCCGCCAGAATCCGGCACGGCCCCGCAGGACAAAGAGCTGCGCGGAATCCACCACCGCACTGGTGTCCCGACTCACCACCTCGAAGATCGGACGGGATTCGGCGTCGAAAACCTCGAGCCGATAGCGCTCGGCACCCTCGACACTCGTCCAACGAAAGCTCACTTCGGAGGTGGCCACCGCGCCGATTGGACTCAAGGCCAAGAACTCGGTCTCTGAACCGCGGAAGATCGGAGTCGGTTCGAGCGGAGTGTGCAGGGAGACGTGGGGCAGCAGCGCCACCAGCAGGATGGCCGCCGCCGCCAATGGAAGCATCACGCGAAGGGGGAGCCGGCTCGGTTTCTTCGCGGGCGGCCCGCCACTGCGCAGCGCGGCATCGAGTCCCTCAGCTTCGTAGAGCGCGCGCGCGAGCTGAGGTGAGCCAAGCACTTCCCGCTCGAAGCGGCGCTGCTCCTCCTCGTTCATCTCGCCGGCCCGGTACTGGAGCAGACGCTCGCCCTGTTCTTCGTCGAGCCCGACCGCTTCGTCCGAGCGACCCTGAGGCCCGTGGCTGTCCTTCACGCCCGTACCCCTCTCTCCTGAAGAAGGCGGCGGAATTTATGACGACAGCGGTAGAGGCGACGGTAGAGCACCGCCTCATCAAGTCCCGCGTCGCGCGCCAGGCGCCGGGGCTTTTCGCCCTCACCCAGGCGCCGCAAGAAACCCCAGCACTGCCGGTCGAGTTCTTCGAGCGCGGCCAGGGCCTCCGATACGAGTTCGCGCAATTCCTTTTGCTCGAGCGCCTCCGCCGGAGTTCCCTCCGCCCTGAGGCTCCCCGCCGGTTCGAGTTCGGTCTGGCCCTGCTCGCGCACGTGCCGCTGGTAGAAGTTGCCAATCGTGTTGCGCAGCACCTGAAAGCACCAGGCGATCGGAGGCAGTCCGTCGACCAATCGGGCCCCTTCGATTTGCCCCGCACGGCTCAGAACGGTGGCCATCGCCTCCTGGACCAGATCCTCCACTTCAGACGCGGGCACGCGACGGGCCGTCACCTCCAGGAAACGCTCCCGGAGCTCTCGGCTCCAGGTTTCGATGGCAGAGGTGTTCGAGACGCGGTCCATCCTGGATTGTTTCCCTACGAGGAGAATCTCTCGCGGATTTCCGCGCGATGCTAGCAGAAGAGAGAAGAGCTCACCTAGCGGGCAATTGCGTTTCTTGTTCGCCCGTGCGCGGACGTGCTACACTGATTCTGGTCCCTTTCTCCCCCGAGCCGCCCGTGCCCCGCGCGCGAACGATGTTATGAAGAAGCTCTCGATTCCGCCCTCTCCACCGCAAGGCGTCGCGCCGACCCTCCTGCGCCTGATTCATCTCCTTTGCTTCGCGCCGCTCTTGGCCCTCGTCTGGGCTCTCCCCGCCGCGGCGCAGGAAGAGGACCCGGTCCAGGAGGCGAGCCAGGCTCTCGAGGAGTATCGTCCCGATCTGGACCGCGACGCCACAGTGGCCCTGGCGAAACGGCTGGAAGAGCTGGAGACGCAGCTCTCCCCCGCACGGCACGACAGCCTACGCTCGAGGCTGCTCGAAATCGCGGGGCTGCTCTCCTTCCGCCATGGTGAGCTGGAGCACGCACGTGCGCTGTGGGAGAGGGGTCTTCAGGCCGCCCGCGACGCGAATTCTCCCCAGCAGATCATGTCGCTGCTCAACATGAACGCAGTCGGGGTGAGTCAGGCCGGTGATTTTGAGCGTGGGATCGAACTCTTTCACGAGCTCACCTTGTTGCGTCACGAGCACGGCGATCGCCGGGGCGAGGGCATCGCCTGGAACAACATCGCCAATGCCAACATGCAGCTCAATCGACTGCCCGAGGCGACGGCCGCGGTCGACTCGGCCAAAGCCTGTTTCGAAGAGGTCGGCTTCGCGCGCGGCCTGGGCAACGTGTACGTCCTGCGCGGTCTCACTCTGCTCGAAATGCGCCGCAGCGAGGAAGCACTCGCTTCCTTCGACGCGGCGGCCGAGGTGGCCCGCGAGCTTCAGCAGAAGGACCTGATCGCCACCGCGCTGGCCAACCGCGGGCGCGTGAAGATGCTGCGCGGCGAACCCTACGAGCTGGCTCTGGCCGACGTCGATTCAGCGATCGCGCTCTGGCAGGAGATGGACAACCGCCATCAGCTTCTCATGGTGCGCATGATTCGCGGCGAAGTACTGGTGGAAACCGGACACGGGAAAGAGGGCCTCGATCTTCTGCAGGCAGTGCTGGCGCAGCGCAACGCGGCGGGGGAAGACTTCGACGCCCTGCCGGTTCGCAATCTCATCGGCGCGGCCTATCTGGAACAGAATCGCCTGGAGGAAGCGCGGAACTATCTGCAGGAGACTCTGACTCTGCTCGAGGAAATGCGCGCGCTGACCAAGGACGAACGCACGCGCATCGGTATCTACCGCCGCGGTGGCCTCGCCCATCGGGATCTGGCAGACGTTCTGATTCGAGAGGGCAAGATCGAGGAGGCCTGGGCGGTGGCCGAGCGAGGGCGGGCGTGGCTTTTGCGCGAACAGCTCACGCCCACGGGAGGCGCGGCCGCGATCATCGAGCTCGCCACCTTGCAGGCGCGGCTGGCCGACACGGGAGCCGTCTACGTCCACCTGTCCGAGCGCCTGGCCGGATCCAGCTTCGCCTTCGTGATCGACGGAGAAAACCTCGAGGTAGTGAGGATCTCGGTCCCCCACGAGCTCATGGCCGATCTGGAGATGGCCATCTATCAGATGGCCAACGGATCCCCCGACGAGTTGTGTGACCCCCCGCTCTCGCGTCTGGGCGCGGCCCTGATTCAACCCCTGATCCCGTATCTCCCCGAGGACGGACGCGGCGTCTTGTTCTCGCTTCCTTCCAACCTGAGCGATCTGCCGCTGGATGCCCTCCTCTACGAAGCCGACGGAACGGAGCGAGTCTTCGGCGAACACTACGCAACATCTCTGGTGCCCTCGGCCACGACCTGGGACGATTTGGAGGAGAGAGTCGCGCCGAGTGAGGGCGTCTTTGCGTTCGCCGATCCCACCCCACGCGTGGCGGCCGAGGAGGTGGGCGCAGTGACGCGTTTCCGCGACGTCTTGGCCCTTCCTCTGCCGCAGGCGCGCGAGGAAGCGCGCGCGGTGACACGGCGCGGCGGGCGTCAGCTCGTGGGCGAGGAAGCCTCCAAGCTACAGTTCCTCGACTTGATCGAGCGCGATCCCGGTGTGCTGCACTTTGCGACCCACGCGGTGGTGGATCCGGTGTACCCCGAGCAATCGGCCCTGCTTTTGGCCGGCGGCGAGGAGGATCGCCTGACCGCCGGCGAGATCGAGTCGCATCCCTTCCACACCGATCTGGTCACTTTGAGCGGGTGCCGCACCGGCGGCGGTTTGATGTACATCGGCGAGGGAACCCTCGGCCTGATGCGCTCCTTCTTCGTGGCGGGCGCACGGAGCGTGGTGATGTCGCGTTGGGACGTGGAGGACACCGCCGCGCGTCGCTTCATGGAAGTGTTCTACGCCGAGCTGGAGAAAGGTGAGGATCGCGCGGTGGCGATGAAGACCGCCCGTGCCCGCCTGCATCGCGAGGGCTTTCCCCACCGCGATCGTTCGGCCTTCGTGTTGGCCGGAGTGGCCACCGAGCCGGTGGCCTCGCTCTTGAACCGAAAAGAGCCGGGCTCGCTGCAAACCCGGCTCCTTCATCATCGCCGCGCTGATTCTGCTTTCGGGCTCCCTCCTCCGGCAGATCAGGCGTCGGCGAACGGGCGCCGCCGGCAGCTAGGCCTCCTTCGGCTCAACGTTGGACGCTGGCCGTGACGGTGCTCGCATCGTTCGTCGTGGTCGCATTGGTTCCGGCTACCTGCAGGCGCAACTCCGCCAAAGCCTGACCCTGGCGCGCGAGCTGTTCGCTTTGCGCCTGGATCTGCCGCTGTTGCTCCTGCAGAGAGGCAATGAGCAGCGGAATCAATTCGTCGTACTCCACGCTCAGACTCTTCTGTTCGTCGTCGCCTTCGTGGACGATTTCGGGAACCACTTCCCGTAGCTCCTGCGCGATCAGTCCCAGCTGCCGTCCGCGCTCCGGCAGATCCTTCCAGCTGAAGCTCACCGGTCGTAGCTTCATCAGATCGTTCAAACCGTAGTCGAGGTCTTCGATGTTCTTCTTGAGACGGCGATCCGACGGCGTGTCGACCGACATTGCATAGACGACGTTCCAGCGCTTGGCAGAGGATCCCAAATTCCACAGCGCGAAGGCCGAGGGCTCGACCGAACCCCCGAAGACCGAAGTGCGATCGCTCTGGTGGATCTGAAGGGCGGGAAGACTATTGGTGGCGGCGCGGAGGATGAAGTCATTGCCGTCGGCCACCGAATTGCGCAGGAACCACTTTTGGTTCACTCCGTTCTTGAGCACGATGTTGACGTCCGACGCGTTACCGCTCAACTCGAAGGTGTCATCCGCGGTGAGAACTCCCCCGATGTTGAATCCACTGGCGGTCCCGTAAATGCCGTCGAGCATCCACTGGAGTCCGGAGGAGTAGATTCCGGCGGTGACCAAGCCGGCCCCGGACTCGCCCAGGTCGAACCACTTGGTGAATTCCAACTTCGAGGGGCTCAGACGCACTCCCAGATCTTCGAAGGGCGCCGTGCCGGTGCCGGTGTCCCTTCCCAAGAGGATCTCGTTGGCCTGACTGGAAGAATTCAGGTGCAGAAGCGCGTCGGGCGCACTGGTGCCGATCCCCACCTGGCCGCTCGGTTCGATCGCCAGGCGCTCCGCGCCGCCGTTGGTGATCGAGAACACGCTCTGAGGACTCTGCTCCATCACGAGTCCCCACGAACCGCCCGAAGTCATGCGGATCGCGACCGGGACCTCGATCGGGGTGTGGATGTCCAGTTTTTGCGCCGGAGTGGAGGTGCCCAGACCGACGTTCCCACTGACCCCGAGCTCGAGATCGTTCCCGTTGATGGTCCAGTCGCCGTCGGATCCGCCGCCGGTGTTCGCGTTGATGGTGAGCGTATTTCCGCTGGGCACCACGCTGACGTTGGTCCCGCCCACCAGGCTCACCGCTCCCTTGAGACCGTTGAGCGTCTTCACCGCGGCCTGATCGTCGACGGCCAGGGCGTAGGGAACGGAGGAGAGTTCACTGCGTGGAGTGAGTTCGCTGCCTCCATCCACCACCAGGGCCAGCCAGAGACTCTGGTCGAAATCGACCGAGCCCATGGACGTCACCGAACCCAGGGTGGCCTCGGCGAGCCCGTCTACCAGGTCGAGCACTTGCGTCTCTTCCCAGAGTTTGGTTCCCGCCGACGGGTCGTCGTACAGGCGGAAGACGATGGTGTGACTTCCCTGCAAGCGCGACCCCGCTGCCGTCTTCGACGATTCCCTGCCAACCGATGGTCTGAGGAACCGCGGCGTGGGCGCGGGGTGTTAGCGATGCGAGGGGGGCGAGCGCCGCGAGGAACGCGAACATCAAGATGAGTGCGAAGTAGGCAAACCGGCGCATGAGAATCTCCTTTCGTGAGAGCTAGCCGCGCGTCAGCGCGCGAGGACCAGGCGCCGGACTTGCTCGAAACCGGGAGCCTTGAGTTGGTAGAAGTAGACTCCGCTCGCCAGATCGGCGGGAGCGAAGACGAGACTGTGTTCTCCCGCGCTCTGCGTCTGGTTCACCAGGGTGGCCACGCGCCGTCCACGGACGTCATAGAGGCTGAGCAAGACGTGTCCGTCCGCAGGAAGCGCGTAGCTGATGGTGGTGCGGGGGTTGAAGGGATTGGGATGGTTCTGGTCCAGGCGATAGCTCTTGGGCAGCGTGGGCGTCGGATCCTCCACCGCGGTGGCCGGGCCCTTTCTCTCCTTCGACAAAAAACCATGGCGTACGGTGATTTGTCCGTCGCTGGCCGTACCCGTCGCCGGTTGACCCAGAGTGAGCAGGACTTCTCGACCGCTTCGGGAGGCCCTTTTGCCACCGGAAGTGATGACCTTGCGCTTGAGTTCCTTTTCCAACGGCGCGGTGGCCCCTAACGCGATCGCGAAGAGGACTGCCAGGCTGAGCAGGACCAGGAAGCGTCGGAGCATGTCCGCTTCCTCCTCGATCGGCACCGGGGGGAAGGTCTCGGGGCCGCTTCTCCTGTCTCATTTGGGGTGGACGGAAATCTCCCGCGTGAATTTCCGAGGCGCGGATTGAAGAGCGAGAGCGGTCTGTCGTATACTCGCTGCAGGCTCCCAGCCACCTCAACCGTCACTTCGGATGCCCGTTCGCGGGCGAACTCTCCGAAGGGAATTGGGTGAGCCATGAAGCACTCCACTTTGGCGCTTCTCTTCGTTCTCTTTATTCTTCTGGCCGCTCCGGCGCACGCCGCCTCCATCGGCATCTATGCTGGTGGGGTTCCCTGGTTCGAAACTTGGTCGAGCTGCATCATCCCGACGATCGATCTGGTGCTCACGAACCTCGAGCAGCCCCTGAAGGCGCTCGAGTTCTCCGTCGAGGTTTCCCAGGAACTCCAGGGGCGCCTCGAGTGCGTGACGACTCCTGGCGTGACCATCACTCAGGACGGGGATCAGTTTACGATTCGACTGGACGACTGCTGGTCGGCGAGGAGCGACTATTCGGTTCCGCTCTTCTCTCTTCTCTATGCGCCGGAGACCGTTCAGAGCATCTGCCTGGCACCGGCGAGTTCCAGTCCCCTCGATCCGCCCGCGATCAGTTACGAGAGCTGTGACGGTGAGGTCGTTCCCCTGGAAGTCGCTCCGATTCCCTACGGCCTGGAGGAAATTGGAGACGGCTGTCTCCTGGTGGCGGCGAGGCACGTTCCGGTGGCCGAGAGCACTTGGGGAACTCTGAAAACCTGGTATTGAGTGCGAGTGCACGTGACGCGCTCTTCGGTGATGATCGGCGAATTGTCTACCCGGGTAGAAAATCTGAACTGCGGCAACTGTGCGCGGCAAGAGCGTGGTTGCTGGAAGATGCTACCCAGCGTGCTACCCCCAACAAAAAAAGCCCGGCGCGCTGGCCGGGCTTCGTTCAGATCGACACTAGTCGAAAATTCTGGTTGCCCGGGGAGGATTCGAACCCCCATCGACTGAGCCAGAGTCAGTTGTCCTGCCATTGGACGACCGGGCAATGAGGGGACAATAATTAGGCAAGAGAGGGCCGCTTGGCAAGCTATGATGCCCCGAGCAAGCGTTTGACCACCGTCTCCTTGCCCAGCACCTCCATGCTCAAAAACAGGCTCGGCCCCACTTTCTGGCCGGTCAGCGCCGCGCGCGTGGGATGCACCAGCTCGCCCAACTTCACGCCCAACTCCTCGGCGTAGGTCCGCATGAGCGCCTCCAGAGAGGCCGCATCGAACTCGCCCAACCCGTCGACCCGACGCGCCAACTCGGCGAGACGCCCCACCGCCGCCGCATCGAGACTCTCCTGGGTCTGGGGATCCCGCGGATAGTCATCGCTGAAGTAGCACGCCAGACGCTCGGCCGCCTCGCCCAGAAAGCTGATCCGCGCCCCCATGATCTTCACCACTCGCTTCAATTTCGCGCGCGCCGCCTCGTCGTCCTTGCGGACCAGCCCCGCGTCGACCAGGCGGGGCCATATCAGAACCGCGCGCCGCTGATCGTCGAGATTCTTCATGTGCTGGGCATTGACGTAGCGGCATTTTTCGGGATCAAAGACGGCGGCGGTGTTGTTCAGCCGTTTCAACGAAAACGCTTTGATGAGCTGGGGCATCTCGAAGACTTCCTGCGCGCCGCCGGGATTCCAGCCCAAAAGCGCCAGGTAGTTCACCAGCGCCTGTGGTAGATAGCCTTCCTCGCGGAACTCCTCCACGCTCGCCGCGCCGTGGCGCTTGCTCAACCTCTGTTTGTCGGGCCCCAAAATCATCGGCAAGTGACCGAACTTGGGCAGCTTGAAGCCGAAGGCCTCATGGAGGTGGATCTGCCGCGGGGTGTTGCTGATGTGATCGTCGCCGCGCAGCACGTGACTGATCTTCATCAGCCCGTCGTCGACCACGCAGGCGAAATTGTAGGTGGGAAAGCCATCCCCCTTGACCGCCACCCAATCGTCCAGCACCGCGCACTCGAACTCCGTGTCCCCGTGCACCAGGTCGGTCCACTTGATCGAACCCTCCTTGGGCATGCGCACGCGGATCACCGAACTTCGGCCCTCCGCCTCGCGCGCGGCACGATCTTCCGCACCGAGCTCGCGGCAGGTTCCGTCGTAGATTCTCTGCCGGCCTTCCTCGACTGCTCTCGTGCGCATCGCCTCGAGTTCGGCGGGAGAGCAGTAGCAGCGGTAGGCCACACCCTTGTCGAGCATCTGCTGGGCGTAATCGTCGTAGAGTTCCCGGCGCTCGCTCTGCACGTATGGTCCAAACTCGCCGCCCACGCCCGGTCCCTCGTCGTAGTCCAGCTCGAGCCACTGGAACGCGCGCAGAATCTGCTGGTGGCTGTCCTCGGTGGAACGCTCCTGGTCGGTATCCTCGATGCGCAGAATGAACACGCCCTTTTGCGCGCGCGCGTAGAGCCAGTTGAAGATCGCGGTACGCGCCCCGCCGACGTGCAGCGTCCCGGTGGGACTGGGAGCGAAGCGAACGCGGACGTGACTCATCGGGTCCCACCCTGGGGCGCCCCCGGATCCCCCAGCTTCTGGGGATCCAGCAGTTCGAGCAGCCGCGACACATTCACCTCGTACACCTGTGGCACCGCCTCCTCGAAGATCACCCCTTGCTCCAACCGATCCAACAGCTGCACCACTTTCGACCAGCCGTAGCTTTCGGCGAGATTCCACGCCATGAGGAAGGCGTTGTACTGTGCGATGCGCCCGGTTTCCTGGTCGGTCAGCGGATAGATGGTTTGCAAGACCTCCTGGGAAGAGAGAAGTACGCGATGGTCGACCCGGTACTGATTCATGAAGTCTTCCAGCACGCCCCCTTCCTCCGCGAGATAACTCGCGAGACCCGCGCGCAACCACTGCGGGAGAAGTCCGTGGCACTTCATGTCCAGATAGGAGGTCGCCACTCCGTTGCGGATGGCGTGCAGCGCCAGGGTACGGCTCCACAGAACCCCGATGGGCTCGTACACGATGAACGGCCCGTCCACCACCTGCGTGACCCAAAAGTCCTTGCCGGCCACCCGTTTGTAGTCGAGCAGAGTGGACGCGGCGTAGATCTGGATCTTGCCCTTGGGCTCGAAGTGGAGCGCGTCCTTCATGTCCTCGTGGGCCAGGTCATGCAGCTCGAGCCAACGGCCCACCATTTCCTCGGTCACCTTCGGTGGACGATTGACGGTGAACCAGCGGCCGGTCATGGTGCTGTCGGTCACCACGAGATCGGGATGATTCAGCCGCGTTTTGAAATGGTAGTAGGTGTTGGGACCGTAGGGCACGCCTTCGTCGTCGTAGAGAATACCCCATTCTCCCTGGGAACCTTCCGGCCACCAGTAGGGCTGGTTGAGATCGTTGGGATAGCCCTTTTCGGCGATGCGCGGCGCGTCGTAGGAGGGATACCTCCCCATCCCGGGACTCGGCATGCCACCGGTAGCAGCGCAGCCACCCAGGAGCACGAAGGACAAGAGAACAAGGGGAAAGACGAGAATCTTCGACGACATACACGAACCTATTCGTTTCTGAGTGCGTCGGTGATTTGCATCCGCGCCGCGCGACGGGCCGGATACGCTCCGAAAACGAGTCCAACCATCATAGAAAAACCCAAGGCGAGCGCCAACATCCACCCTTTCCAGTAGAAAGGGAAGCTCAACTGCTGGTTGAGGCCGCGGGCCAGAAGGTACCCCAGCAGCGCGCCCGCGATTCCACCCAGGCCGGTGAGCACCGTCGCCTCGGCCAAGAACTGGCGCAGGACATCTCCGCGGCGTGCCCCCAGGGCCCTTCGGACCCCCACCTCGCGCGTGCGTTCGCTGACCGAGATCAAGAACATGTTCATCACGCCGATACCCCCCACCAGAAGTCCGATGGAGGAGAGGACCACCAACGCGAGCATCACCCCCATGGTGAGCGAATCGAGCAACTTCTGCAGGGTCTGGCTCGCGACCACCGCGAAGTCGTTCTTCTGCCCCGGCCGCAAGCCACGCAACTGTCGCATGATGGCGATGACCTCGTCCCGCGCCTGTTCAAGAGTCACCCCCGGACGCAGCGTGGCCTGCAGGGTGATCTGATCGTGCTCGGTGGCGAAATCCTTTTCGAAGGTGGTGTAGGGGATGGCGGCGTAGTTCTCACCCAGACGTCCGGTGATGTGTTTGCGCTCCTGGAACACTCCGATCACCCGGTAACGTTCGCTGCCGACACGCACGTCCTTTCCCAGAGGATCGGTGTGGGGAAAGAGCTGCTGCCACGGGCCATAGCCCAGCACGATCACGCGGCGGCGGCGCTCGATGTCGTCGAAATTGAGAAACCGGCCCAGCGCGATCTTCATGCTGAAGATCTCGGTCGCTCCCTGAGATGAGCCCCAGACCCAGATGAACTCCGAACGTTCCTTGCCCCGAAACAGCATGGGCGGCGCGACCCCTTGACCGAACTCGTGGGTGTACACCACCGTTTCCAGAGTCTTGGCCCTCTGCTTCAGCTCCTCGTAATCGTGCACCGTGAAGTCGCGCCGGTTCGCGGCCTCCTTGGCCTCCTGTGCGTCGAGAAAGTCGTACTTGGAAATGGTGAGGTAGGGCCGGTTCGCGCTGACGATGTCCTCGCGCAGCTTCTCCTTCAGACCGAAGAGCAGCGAGATCATGGCCAGAAGCGTCGCGGTCCCGATCGACACGCCCAAAATGAGCAGCAGCGAACGCATGCGCTGAGCGCGCAGAGCCTCGAAGGCGATGCGCAGGTTCTCCGTGGAGAGTAGACGCCAGCGGGCCTCCTCACTCATGGCGCAACGCCTCCACCGGATCGAGCTGACTCGCCTTGTGGGCCGGAATGGTGCCGAAGAGAATGCCCAAGGCCAGGGTGGTGCCGATGCCCAGCGCCACCGCCTGCAATTGGATGCTGGCCGGAATGGGACTCAGGGCGCTCACCACGAGCGCCAGAATGAACCCGAGGAGGGTTCCCATGATTCCCCCCACCACACTGAGGGTGACCGCCTCCACCAGGAACTGCCAGAGGATGTTGTTGCGCGTGGCGCCCAGTGCTTTGCGCACGCCGATCTCGCGCGTGCGGTCGGTCACCGACACCAGCATCACGTTCATCAGCACGATGCCACCGACGATGAGACTGATACTCACCGTCGCCACCAGGACATTGCGAATGTAGCCCTGAATCTTCTTCCACAATTCGAGAAGGATCTCGCTGGTCACGATGGCGAAATCGTTCTCGTCGCCTGGATGCAGGCGGTGACGGATCCGCAGCGCCATGCTTGCCTCGTCGATGACCCGATCGACCTCGTTCACATCCTTGGCCTTGATGCGGATCTCCACGCTCTCGTGGGCCGCGAACTGTTTCTGCCAGGTGCTCAAAGGGATGATGACGAAACGGTCGCGACTACTCCCCAGTACGGTTCCGCGCTTGGCCAGCGTGCCGATCACGGTGTAGCGTCGATCGCCGATCTTGATTCTCTGCCCCACCGGATCGCGGTTTTCACCAAAGAGCTTCTGCGCGATCTCGAAGCCAAGCACGCACACCGCTTTCGAACGCTCCACATCGAGCTGTGCGAGATGGCGGCCCGAGGCCAGCGGAACGTCTTCGATCGCGGGGTACACTTCGGTGCGCCCGTCCACCTCGATGTCTTCCAGGCGTTCGTCGTGCCACCGCACCAGAGTGGTGATGGACTGCTTGGCCCCCACCGCCAGAGCCGAAGGCGCGTGCTCGCGCAGGTAGTCGACGTCCGCCAGGGTGAGCTTGGGGTTGTAGAGGGAATCCATGAAAGCGTCGACGTCGGTGATGAATTGCAGTCCGTTGACGCGTTCGATACTGAAGACTCCGCTGCCCTCCTCGAGCACTTTCTGGCGCGCGTAAAGATCGATGCCGTCCAGCAGCGACACCACTGTGATGACCGACATGACACCGACGATGTTGCCGAGCAGCGTGAGAAAAGTGCGCAGCTTGTTGGCGCGCAGGTTCGACAGGGCGATCCCCACGCCCTCGCTCAGCTGAACGGCCTTCATTGGCTCACTCCCGGGGGATCAGACCAGAACGATCAGTCCTGCTTTCCGTCCTTCTCGTCGGTGTTGTCGGCGGAGTCTTCCTTGGATTTCTTCTCTTCCTTTTGCACCTCGACGTGCTCCTGGCTCTTGAGGGTGCGCAGCGCCGCGAAGGGACCCTCGACCACCACCTCGCCCTCCTTCAGGCCGGAAGGCACTTCGAAGCGCTCGTTCCCCGCGATGCCCACCTCGACCGGACGAAATTCGACTTCCTTCGACTTGGCTAACACGAACACACCCTCTTTGCCGTCCCTCTCGACCAAGGAGGCGATGGGAATCGAGAGACAGCTGTCACGCTTGGCCACCGTGATGTCAGCGGTGGCGGACAATCCCGGCCTCACGCCCACGATCTTGTCGAGCAGACGCAACACCACCTTGAAGTCGACCGCCTCCTGGCCGAGACCGGTCGAGGAGAAGATGGGGCTGTTGCCCACTTCGGTCACCACGGCCGAAAAGAGCGTGTCAGGATACGCGTCGATTTCGACGCTCGCTCTCTGGCCCAATTTCACGCGCACGATCTCGGTCTCATCGACTTTGACTTCGGCTTCCATCGTGTCCAGATCGGCCACGGTGAGCAGCAGCGTGCCGGGGTTGTTCATGGTGCCGATGATGGCGTTCTCGCCCACCTCGATGTTGAGCCGGGTCACGATTCCGCTGATCGGCGCACTCAGGGTGACCTTGCTCAGGTCATGACGCACGCGGGTGAGGTTGGCCTTGGCCTGGTCGACGCGGGCCTGCGCCGCGTGCACCTGAGCTGTCTGCACTTTCACCGCGGTGTTGGCCGATTCGTATTGATCGGTGGTATTGAGGCCCTGATCGATCAGCTTCTGGGCGCGCTTGAGGTCGAGCTGGGCTTTTTCCTGGTTCGCCTTGGCCAGGGCCAGATCTCCTTGCGCGCTCTGAAGCCCGGCTTCTTGGGCCGAGACGAGCGAGCGGTATTCCTCGGGATCGATCTCCAGCAGGAAATCGCCCTTGTGCACCACGTCGCCCTCCTGCACCGCCAGGCGGGTGATCTTGCCCATGATGGTGGCGCTCACGTCGACACTGCTTTTGGGTTCCAGCTTTCCGCTCGCGTTGACCACTTCGGTCAAGGGCCCGCGCGTCACGGAGTCGACGCGCACCTTGGTGAGCTTCTCGCGGCTGGCCAGGTTGACCAGGATGAGAATCCCCAGGACCACGACGACGCCGATGGCGATCCAGACCTTCTTCTTCATCTCCGTCGTCGCCGCGTATGGGGGCGACTCTCACCTCCGCCTACATGAAGATGGCGTACATCAACAGGCCGAAGCCGTTGCCCAGGACCCAGGGCACCGCGGCCGCGATCCACGCTCTCTGCGTGCTGAGCCGATGCACCACTTGAAAACCGATTGCCAGAAGGATGAGCTCCCAGATCGAAAAGAAGTTCGTGAACGCCTGCAGCGCTTTATACGCGATGCTCGAGGAATCCGCACCCGCTCCCAGTAGCCCCGAGAGAGGCGCCAGAGAGTAGCCCACCGTCATCGCCGAGCCCTTGGCCAGGACCAGAGGTACCGTGGCCAGAAGCGCTAGACCTCCTCCCACCCAGGTGGCCAGAAAAACCACGTCGAGGGTGGACTTGAAGCCCTTCCTGCCCCCCACCGCCATGCAGGCCAGCCAGTAAAAGATGGCGCCGATGGCGAAGCTGACGGTGCCTCCCGCCCCGGCCTCCACCGCCGTCACCAGACGCCTGCCGATCGTGGGGGTCTTGGCTTCCTCGATCTTCTTCAGATAGTCTTCGTTTTCCCGGAGCTTGTCTCCGAAGGGACCGTTCAGCGCAGCCTGCATCTGCTCGGGACCGCTGATGTGGGCGATGAGCCCGCTTCCCAATCCCACCGCCAGTAGGACCGCCAGTACGCCCACCCAGGGTTGGGTGCGCCGCGCCACCGCCTCGAAGGTGGCTTGGGGCGACACGATGACACTCAGCAAGCGCGCGAACCCCTGCGGCCCACCCTCCTCTACTCTTGGCGGCGGCGGCGCGAGCGTCGTCGCGTCTTCGGTGGGAAAGTGATCCGACTGCATCCTGACCTCCTGCGCGTCTCACCGGCCCCTGGCTACTCTTTAGCGGGTGAGCCGGCGAAAAGTTTAGTCCTCCCGTGAAGGACCGCCCAAACGGCAGCGCTCCAGAAAGGCGCGCAGACCCCGGCCGGTTTCCTGCATGGGATGTTTGGTTTCCTCTTCACGCTTCTGCGTCAGCCAGGGCGAACCGGCGGCGCGTTCTTCTAGAAACGCACGCGCGAAGCGCCCGTCCTCGATTTCGTCCAGAAGCTCCTCCATCGCCGCCCGGCTCTCCTTGCCGATCACCCGGGGTCCAGCGCGCAGGCCGCCGTAGGCGGCGGTGGGCGAGATGCCCTCCCGCATGCCATCCACTCCTTTTCGGTGCACCAGATCGGTGATGATTTTCACCTCGTGCAAGCATTCGAAGTACGCGCCCTCGGCGCTGTAGCCACGCGCGACCAAAAGCTCCCAGGCCGCGGTGATGAGTTCGATGAGGCCGCCACAGAGTACGGTCTGTTCGCCGAAGAGATCGCTTACCGCCTCCTCGCGAAATGAGCTCGCGAATCCGCCGCCCCCCAGCGCACCACAGGCCCGGGCGTAGGCGAGGGCCACCCGCAGACTTTCCTCCAGCTTGGGGCCCTGGGCCCCGATGAGCCCGGGCAGTCCACCACCGTTCTGAAAGGACGCGCGCAGGGCGTGACCCTGTCCCTTGGGCGCCACCAGGAGGACCCGCCGCTCGGGTTCGAGTTCGATGAGATCGAAGGCCACCGCGAAGCCGTGGGAGAAGGCGAGGTAGGCATCAGGGTCCATGACCCCGCGCAGCTGTTCTGCATAGACGCCGGCGTGGAGTTCGTCGGGGAGCAGCAGCATCACCAGGAAGGCGCCCTTTGCGGCGGAGGCAAAATCCCGCACCTCGAAACCGGCCTCGCGCGCGGCCGGCGCGTACCGGCTTTCCTTGCGCAGACCCACCACCACCTCCATGCCGCTGTCGCGCAGATTGAGCGCGTGAGCGTGCCCCTGGTTGCCGTAGCCCAGGATGGCGATGCGGCGTCCTTTCAAGAGCGAGAGGTCGCCATCCTCCAGATCGAAGTGGCGGCGGGTTGTGAGCGGCTGCGTCATGGTGGCTGGCGGCGCGAAGCCGCAGGCGGGAAGGTGAGTTGGGGCCTTGTCTTAGATCCTAGTCCCGCGGCCTTGAGGGGACAAGGGGATCTGCCCGAGAAGCCCAGGTTTGACACTGCTTCGCCCTCAAGATACCTTTGCTCCTTGCTCGCGCCCGCCCTATGAAGAGAAGGTACGGACGCGTTGAAGGGGCCGGCGTAGCTCAGTTGGTTAGAGCAGCGGAATCATAATCCGCGTGTCCGGGGTTCGAATCCCTGCGCCGGCACCACCAGTTCCCGCCCTGAAACGGGAGGACCATCGTGGCTTCCTCCTTGATTCCGATCGATTTGCTGTCTCCGCTCAGGGAGCTTCCGCCGGCGCGCGGAGGACTCCTTTTGGGTGAGCGTCTGGTGGTGGCGCTCTCGGGCGGCGCCGACTCGGTGACTCTGTTGGATCTGCTCCTGCGCCTTGCGAAGGAACGCGAGCTGCACCTCTTGGCGGCGCACCTCGACCACGGTCTGCGCGAAGCGAGCGCTCAGGACGCCGCGTTCTGCCGCGAGCTCTGCGCGGCGCGCGGGGTGGAGCTGGTTCAGGAAACCGCTGACCCGCGCGCGGAGGCCGAAGAGGAGGGACTCGGGCTGGAGGCCGCGAGCCGTCAGCTGCGCTACGCGTTTCTCGATCGCGTGCGTGAGTCGCGGGGAATGGATCGGGTGTGCACCGCGCACCACCTGGACGATCACCTCGAAACCCTTCTGCTCTGGCTCTTCCGGGGCTGCGGGCCGGCGGGAATGGAGGGAATTCGCGCGCGGACGATCGATCGGGTGCGGCCTCTGCGAGAGTTCACCCGCGCGCAAATTCGCGACTACGCGAGCATGCGCGGCCTGAAGTTCCGCGAAGACGAGAGCAATGCCGCGCTCACTTTCCGCCGCAATCGGATCCGTCACGAACTCATCCCGCGGCTGGGGGAGATCTTCGACGAAGGGGCGTTGCGTCATCTGGGGGACTTCGCCCGGCGCTGCGCCGCGCTCTCGAGCTGGCTCACCGAGCAGGCCGAGAGCGCGCGGGCCTCGCTCGCCCGCGCGCCCGAGACCCCTCTGAGCGCTGAGCTGAGTCCTGGGGCCTTCGAAATCCTCGACCGGCCCGGATTTTGCGCCCTGGCGGAGCCGGTCCAGCTGGAAATTCTGCGCCGCATCGCGCGCGAATTGGAGCCCTCGGGGCCCCAGTACTGGAACGAGGAGAACCTGTTACGCCTGCGCGAATTCGCGCTGCAAGCGCCCACGGGACGACGCTTTCCCCTGGCGCGGGGCGGGTGGCTCACCGTCGATCGCGAGCGCCTGCGTTTTTCGGCTCCGGGGACGGATGAGGAGAGGAAGCCGCCGTCGGCCCGGCTTTTGGTGGAGCTTTTGCCCGCGGGAGGGGATGGGGTTACTATGACAGCTAGGAACTCCACCCAGATCGATGCGGACAAAATCCATGGAGACTTGAACTTGCGGTTCTTCCGGCCCGGAGATCGCATGCGGGTGGAAGGATTGCCCGGGCGCAAGAAAGTGGCAGAACTTTATCGCGAGTACGGTGTTCCCGCCGACCACCGCTCTTTGATGTGGGTCGTGGAAGACGACGAGGGAATCGTGTGGACGGTGGGAGTCGCCACCTCACAGCGCTGTCGAATCACGGACGAAACGCGGAGAGTTCTGCGTTTGAGCGTGCAACCTCAGAAGAAGGAATCCGATCTCGATGACCGGACCTGATCGTGACCGCCGCACGCCACCTCGGCGGAACCGGCGTAGCCGCGCTCCGAGCGGCGGATCACCGAGACCTCTCCCCCCCGGACGCACCATGGGCTTCTGGCTCGTGATCATCGTCCTATTGTTCTTCGGTTTCCAACTTCTGTACCTGGACAGCAAGAAGGAATACAACCTGAGCTACTCCACCTTCATCCAACAGGTGGACAGGGGAAACATCGCCGAGGCCACGCAGAACGAGCGTGAGATCACCGGGCGTCTGGCCAAGAAAGAAATGCTGGCAACCGAGGACGGATCCCAGCAACAGGTCGAGTCATTCAAGGTGATCCTGCCGGTACAAGATCCCAAGCTCATCGCGCGCATTCAGGAAAACAACCCGGACGCCGTCATCAAGGGCAAGATCAGCGGCATGAACTGGTGGGGCGCCGTACTCACCTACTTGCCGTTCATCCTCATCATCGCGATCTGGGTCTTCTTCCTGCGACAGATGCAGTCGGGCGGCAACAAGGCCTTCAGTTTCGGAAAGAGCAAGGCAAAGCTCATCGACGCGGACCGACCCACCGTCACCTTCCTCGACGTCGCGGGCTGCGACGAAGCCAAACAGGAACTGGAGGAAGTGGTCGAGTTCCTCAAGTCGCCGCGCAAGTTCCAGCGCCTGGGGGGAAGGGTCCCCAAAGGCGCGCTTCTGGTGGGCCCTCCCGGAACCGGCAAGACGCTGTTGGGACGCGCGGTGGCCGGGGAAGCGGGGGTTCCGTTCTTCCACATGTCTGGTTCGGATTTCGTGGAGATGTTCGTGGGGGTGGGCGCTTCGCGCGTTCGTGACCTCTTCGAACAGGGTAAACGCGCCGCGCCGTGCATCCTCTTCATCGACGAGATCGACGCGGTCGGCCGCCATCGAGGCGCCGGACTGGGCGGCGGACACGACGAACGCGAGCAAACCCTCAACCAGTTGCTGGTGGAGATGGACGGCTTCGAGAGCAACGAAGGGGTCATTCTCATCGCCGCCACGAACCGTCCCGACGTGCTCGACCCCGCGCTTCTGCGTCCGGGTCGTTTTGACCGCCAGGTGATGGTCGACCTGCCCGACATCCGCGGACGCGAAGGCATCCTCAAAGTGCACATGCGCAAGGTGCAGGTGGGCCCCGACGTCGACACCCGCATCCTGGCCAAGGGAACGCCGGGGATGAGCGGAGCCGACCTGGCCAATCTGGTCAACGAAGGCGCGCTGCTCGCGGCGCGTCGAGATCACGAAGTGGTGACCATGCTCGACATGGAGGACGCGAAGGAGAAAGTGCTACTCGGTCCCGAACGGCGCAGCCGCGTGATGAGTGCGAAAGAGCTCGAGCTCACCGCGTACCACGAATGCGGTCATGCCATCGTGGCGGCGTCCATCCCGGACTACGACGTGGTGCACAAGATCACCATCATTCCGCGGGGGAGGGCCGCCGGACTCACCTGGACGCTCCCCGACGAGGATCGCATTCCCCGGCAGGACTGGGCGGAGGCTCGCATCGCGCACTCGCTAGGCGGACGCGCGGCCGAAGAGTTGGTCTTCGAAATGATCTCGGCCGGAGCGAGCGACGACATCCAGAAGGCGACGGAGTTGGCCCGGCACATGGTGACCCGTTGGGGCATGAGCCAACTCGGCCCCATCGCTCTGGCCCAGCAACACGAGCAGATCTTTTTGGGACGCGAGATCTCGCAGCACCGCGACTACAGCGAGAAGACCGCGATCGCCATCGACGACGAGGTCGCGCGTCTCATCAGAGAGAGTTACGACCGGGCGAAGGACATTCTCAGCCAGCACGTGGACGCGCTGCACAGCATGGCGAAGGCCTTACTGGAGCGGGAGACCCTCGACGGAAACGACGTGAATATGATCCTGAAGGGTAAGGATCTCCCACCCCTGGCGATTCCCGAACCAGTCGAAGAAGCGGAACCGACCGCCGCCCCCCCGAGCCAGGAGCCGCCCCGCCACGAAGAGGCGCCGGCGCCCAAGGGAATCCCTGGCGAACCGGGCCCCGATCCGGCGATCTGACGGCCTTTGATTTGCTAGAATGAAAGTCCGGTGGAGCCTCCACCGGACTTATCTTTTCTCGCTGACAAGGTCGCCATGCCCCCCTCCCGTACAGCCCTGGCCCATTCGCCGAGCTTTTGGCCACATCGGCCTCTGATCATGGGGATCGTGAACGTCACCCCCGATTCGTTCAGCGACAGGGGCCGCCACTTCCACTGGGAGGACGCGGTCAGCTTCGGTCTGCGTCTGGCGGCCGAGGGCGCCGACCTCCTGGACATCGGAGGCGAGAGCACGAGGCCCGGCGCCCCCGCCGTCGACACCGAGGAGGAGCTGAGGCGCGTGCTTCCGGTGGTGCGCGTTCTTTCCGGGGAGCTGAAGCTCCCCTTGAGCATCGACACGCGCAGAGCCGAGGTGGCACGAGGGGCCTTGAGCTGCGGAGCTCACTGGGTCAACGACGTGAGTGCCCTGCGTGACCCCGCCATGGCGCAGCTCGTGGCCGAGACCGGCGCCGGTCTCATCCTCATGCACATGCAAGGGGAGCCGGCCACCATGCAGAAGGATCCGCACTACCAGAACGCGGTCGCAGAGATCGCCGAGTTCCTGAAGAGCCGGGCGCTGATGGCTGAAGCGGCGGGCGTGGACCGCTCGCGCATCTGGCTGGATCCGGGGATCGGCTTCGGCAAGACGATCCAGCACAACCTGCAGATCTTCGCCGCCCTCGACCGTTTGGCGCAGCTGGGCTACCCTGTAGTTCTGGGAGCCAGCCGCAAGCGCTTCATCGCTCAGCTCAACGAGGCGGCGCAGGTCCAGGACAGGCTCGCGGGCAGTTTGGCCGCAGCCGGTCTCTGTCTTCGCTTGCGTCGAAGCGTGATTCGCGTCCACGATGTGGCCGCGACGCGTCAGTACCTCACGGTGCGGCGCGCCCTTCAGGCCGGAGTGCCCCTGCCCTGGGAGCCTTCGGGACTGGATCGAATCGAAGAATACCCCGCTCCTTCGACGCACGAAGAGGAGTAGGGCAAAACAGAATCAACACGAGGGACTTGGAATTGGGTACGCTCCTGGAACTCTTGCGCAGCTACTACATTCTGGATCTACTCGACATCCTCATCGTCGCGTTCCTGTTCTACCGCCTCTACCTGATCATCCGTGGCACCCGCGCGATCCAGATGTTCCTGGGGCTCGGCGTTTTGTTCCTCTTCTCCTCGCTCGCGCAGAGCTTCGGTCTCACGCTTCTGGATCGCATCATCGTGAGCCTGCAGACCGTGTGGCTCATCGGGTTCATCATCATCTTTCAGCCCGAACTGCGCCGCGCTCTCACCTATTTGGGACAGACCCGTTACCTGCGCCGCTTTCTGACCGAGAGCCGGCCGGAAATGGTGGACGAAATTCTCCTCACGGTGTCCAGGCTGCAGAAGGCGGGACTGGGCGCGATTCTGGTGCTGCAGCGTAACACCGGCCTCAAGACGCACGTGGAAACCGGCACCGTCATCGACGCCAAGATCAGGGCCACCTTGTTGGAGACCATCTTTACTCCGCCGACTCCGCTGCACGACGGCGCGGTGATCTTGCAGCACGACCGCATCGTCGCCGCCGGATGCATCTTGCCCCTGTCGCGCAACGAGCACCTGGCCTACACCCTGGGCACGCGGCATCGAGCCGCGCTGGGCATCACCGAGGAGAGCGACGCCCTGGCGATCGTGGTGAGCGAGGAGAACCGGCAGCTCAGCGTGGCCGAGGAGGGACGTCTGCGACGGCGTCTCAGCCTGGAGGATCTGGAAGCGGTGCTACTGGAGATCTACGGCCAGCCCGAGAGCCTGCCCAACCTGGCCGACGAGGAGCTGCGCCCCGACGACTCCCCCAGCGCCGAGCGCACTGAGCGCCCCGAACACCACCACACCCTCTAGGGCGAGCTTTCCTGCCCCTCGGGCTCGACGCCGGCGGAGAGCCCCCGGCATCGAAGAGCCGCTCCGCCGACCCGAGGAGCGACCCGGCGGGCGCACCGACCCCGCCGTCCGCTCGACCTCTTGAACCGCTCCAACGCGTGGGGCAGGCGATCCGCAGGGCGAAGGCACCCCAGCGCCACCGGCCTGCGCCCCGCCAGGAGTGCAGACCCGAGGCCAGAGCGGACAGCGAGCCGCGCGTGAATGTATAACGCGTTGTATTTAAATACGTTAAAGCGGCAACCCAGGAGCCAGTCTGGAGGCCGGGCCCCGCGGGGGAGCTGACAACCTCTGCTTGCGGAGGCGGATTGTCCCTGAAACGGGACAGCTTGAGTTCAGTCCTTCAGCCAGGTGGGAAGGGCGACCGTCTGCTCCTGCAAGAGCTTCACGAAGACGGCCACCGTGTCCGGACAGAACTGGGTGCGCGCCTTGGTCGAGAGATGCCAGATGGCCTCCTTCAGGCCCATCCCCTCGCTGTAGGTGCGGTTGGAGGTCATGGCGTCGAAGGAGTCGGCCACGGTGACGATGCGCGCTCCCAAACTGATCTCCTCACCCTTGAGGTGATCAGGATACCCCTCACCGTCCCAGCGCTCGTGGTGGTGACGCACCATCTTGCGCGCCTGTTTCAAGAAGAGAATCTTGCGCAGGATCCGGTCCCCCATGGCGGGGTGCTCCTTCATGATCTCCAGTTCCTCGTCGGTGAGGCGGCCCGGTTTGTTCAGGATTCCCTCGTGGATGCCGATCTTGCCGATGTCGTGCAGGGTCGCCCCCAACCGCACATCCTCCAGAGCCTCGCGGCTGAAGCTCATCGCCTGCGCGATGCTCAGCGCGTAACGGCTGACGCGCGCGGTGTGGCCGCGGGTGTAGGTGTCCTTGGCTTCCATGGCCGACATCAGACTCTGAATCGTCGCCACGTAGCTCTCTTGCAGCTTCTTGAAGAGCTCGGCCTTCTCCATCGCGATGCCGGTCGACGCGAGCAGGCTGGAGAGAAGCATTTGATCCGCCAGCTCGAAGGAGCGGCCTTTGAGCTTGGGGCCCAAAAAGAGCAGACCCGCAAGGCGGTTTCCCGTGAGGATGGGCGCCACCAGGGCGAACCCCATCTCCTTCAGGTGCTGCAGGTCGCGTCCCAGCGTCACCCCCTGGGGAATCTCATTGAAGTCGATGCTCTGCGCGTGTTTCTCGATGGACTTGAGAAAGGAAGTCTCGTGCTGGAGGTGGACGCTCTGAATTTCGATGCGATCTACACCCTTGGCCGAATGCAGCTCGAGCACCTGGTCGTCCTTCTTGGTGGCGAAAATGGCGGCCGATTCGATCACGAGCTGTCCCATGACCGTGAGCAGAAGAATGTTGATCTGGTCGTCGACGTCGATCGAGGAGTTGATCTGGTGGCTGACGTCGAAGAGGGCGCGCTGACTCAGAAGCTGCACCTTGAGTTGGCGGTACGCCACATTCAGTTCGCGCTGTCCCTCATCGAGTTCGCTCGTGAGCTCGACGTTCTGGCGTGAGAGAGTACGGCTCAGAGCGAGACTGCTCAGCGCATGCTCCACCCGCGCCACGATTACCTCGGGACTCATGGTGTGAACCAAATAGTCCTGCGCTCCGGCCTGGAACGCCTGACGCGTGGCGCTCTCGTCGCCGCTCGCGCCACACACGAGCACCGGGACCCCTCCCGACTCGCCCTCGCGCAGACTCAGGCGCGAACACAATGAAAGACCGGAAAGATCGGGAAGATCTCGATCCACCAGAACGAGATCGATGCGTTGCGCGTGGAAGTACTTGAGTCCCTGGCTTCCGTCGACCGCCACCAGGACTTCGTATCCGCTCTCGACGAGAACCCGGCTGATCAATCCCCGGTGCAGAGGATCCGAGTCGATCACGAGAATGCGCTGAGGGGGGGCCGAAATGCGAAGCGCCAAGTCTGAACCTTCTCCCCGAATCGTGGTGAATCCGCTCATGGGACCATCTCGTTTCGGCTAACGTGCCCCGACCAGGATTTTCGTCACCGGCTCGACTTCCCCCTCTTGTTCGATGATCTCCAGGAAAGCCTGCAAGACTTCGGAGTCGTAGCGCAGTCCCCAGTTCTCACGAATGACCTCCAGCGCTTCACCTCGACTGAGCGCCGCGCGGTAGGGAAGATCGCGTGTCATCGCGACGAAGGATTCGACCACCGAGACGATCCGCGCGCTCAAGGGAATCGCGGCCCCTCTCAGTCCATGGGGATAGCCTTCGCCATTGAATCTCTCGTGGTGGTAGAGCACGACGTCCTTGATGGTCTGTGAGAACTCCATGGCCGAGAGAATGTTCACTCCGGTGAGCGGGTGCTGCTTGATCAGCTGCCACTCCTCGGGCGAGAGACTACGGGGTGACTTCAGTACGAGATCGCTGATCTCGATCATCCCGATGTCGCGCAAGACCGTTCCGTAGACCAGGTCCCGGATTTGATCGCTGGGATAGTTGATCTTGTTCGCGACCTGCCCCGCGTAATGGGAGATCAATTCGGTGCTCGCACGCGCGCCCGGTCCACTGCGCTTCTCGATGAGGTTCACGAAGGTCTGCGCCACGCCCAGGGTGCGGTCGTGCAGATCCCTGATGAGACGCGCGTTTTCCAGGGCGACGCCGGCCTGGTTCAACAGGATCTCGAGGAACTCGTTGTCGATCGCCTCGGCGCGGCCGCCGGAAAGACGCGGTCCCAGTGCGAGGATTCCGAACATCCGCGCTTTGCCGGTCAAGGGCGCGATAAGCTCGAAGCCGTATTCGCGCAGGCACCCGAAGACCTTCTCCATGCCGGCGGACGCTCCGGGCAAGGACAGTGCGACCGGATGATTTAGTTCGCGCATCAGCTGCGGGTTTTCCACCACGATCTCGGCGAGCTCAATCTCGTCGGGTCCCCGCTGTTTGCGCGGAATCAGCCTGTCGTCTTCCAGCTCGAACCAGGCCACCGAGCCCACGCCCACCTGCGCGATGGTGGTGAGCAGGACCAGGTTCACCAGATGGTCTTCGTCCCGCGTGCTGTTGAATTCCTTGCCGATGGTAAACAGAGCTTTTTGCTGGTGGATCTTGCGGCTGAGATCGCGATCCTGGCCCTTCGGACCGGAACCCTTGGCCGCGTCCTGGCCTCTGAGTTCTTCTCCCCCCACCGCCAGCGCGTGGGCGATCTTGCGGCCGAGCAGGTCGAGCGCCAGAACCTCGCTGGGCCCGTATTCGTTCCCCGCGTGTTCCTTGCGCAGGAAGAGCGCGCCTTCGAGTTTGTTCTCGACGATGATCGGCACCGCCATCTGACAGTTGAGTTCGGTCAGCAGTTGCATTTCGTCTGCGGTCGCTTCGTCGGCTCCGAGATCGTCCATCGGCACCGGAGTGTTCGCCCTCAGCAGACGCGTCGCGATGGCCCCGTTCAGCAGCAACGAGTGCTCCTTGCAGCCAACCTCTTCCAACTGCTTTCCCCTGCGCGTCATGAGATGGCAGGAATCCGCGAGGTCGACGCCGTAGAGCAGCGCCGCCACCGCGCCCTTCATCCCGGCCAGGTCCTGCGCGGCTCCGAACGCCTGTTCGGCTTCGGCCAGACTCAGGTACCGCGCGGCGGGGACCGGGGTGTCCACCTCGACGATGCGTAGCTTGCTGCTGGGATCGGGCGGGGCCTCGGGAGGCGGAGCCGCTTCGCCGCCACCACCAGCGCCAACGTCGAGCTCGGCCCATTCCTGGATCAGGGAATCCCCCATGTCCTTTTGGCTGGCTTCGGCCTCTTCCAGCTTCGTTTGGGCCTCAAGCGCGCTGAGATCCTGTGCGAAGAAGTCCGACGCTCCATCCAACGAATCGAAGAATTTGGGGATGCCTTTCTCGCAGCGCGCGCTCAGGAAATTGCGCACCGTATCCGAACAGGCGATGAAGGCGGGAGGAAACCCGCCCTGATTGCGCTGGCCGATGAACTCTCCCAAGAGCTTGGCGACCCCACCGCCCAGGCTTTCCAACTCGGAGAACTCGAAGGCGACTTTGGCCTTCTTCTTCTCGTCACACTTCTGCAAGAGCTCCTGAACGCTGGCGCGTTCTTTCACGCCCAGATGTCCAGCGACCTTGATCACGAAGAGTTCGGGATCATTGAGCTTGATGTTGGAAAACTTTGCTCTCGGCATGGAGTTCCTGACAAAAATTGCGGCGGTCCGCCCTGAGGCCGGCCGCCGCGACGAAACCCTTTTTCGAGATGGGTCAGCGACGCACTCGAGGCTCAGACGAGTTCCTTCGTCAGCCAACGATCGAGGACGCTCTTCAAGAAGCGCCACTCGCTCCCCACCTTCTTCGCGGGGATTTTACCCTCCTTCGCAAGCCGACAGACTGTCTTGACATGCATTTTCAGATAGTCCGCGGCCTCCGTGGAGGTCATGACGGGAGAGCTGGTGTCCTCCCCACCGATGTAGATATTGGCGTATTCACCAAAATTCTTCTCGCTCATTCCGTTCCCCTTGTTACCTCAATAGGTGTGGTCCCCAGGATGTATGGACTCGCTATCCGGACAGCAACCCGTATGCCAATGGATGGGCAAGAATCAGGATCGTCCAATCGGACCTCTCACAGCGATCTGGGGTGCATGGAGGAAGCACGAGCCCCCTTTGGGCCGTTGCTGGAAACCACCCACCGCGGGAATGGATTGCAAGGTGCCAAAAGCACCGCGGAAAGTTCTCATCCTAAGAAGCCGGCGCGGCGAAGTCCCCGCCCTGAGGGCCCGGACTCTTCACGCCGAGAGCTTGCAGGAGCGAATGGAGCGCGGCCCAGTGATAGGGCTCGAGCCAGCAGGCATCGGCTCCGGTGCGCTCGACGAGCTCCTCGGCATGCTGACGCTCCACCGAAGTGCTCAGAATCACCGGAGTGGAGGCAAAGGCGCGGCGGAGATCGGCGAAGCCGGCCGAATCCTCCCGGCCCAGCCTGAGGTCGCTCACCACGAAG
This sequence comes from Candidatus Krumholzibacteriota bacterium, assembly GCA_963764625.1. GTDB lineage: Bacteria > Krumholzibacteriota > Krumholzibacteriia > JAJRXK01 > JAJRXK01 > JAOZPE01. Next base: position 68,199 of record CAVXTH010000001.1, read on the forward strand.
GCAATCCTCTGGTTTTCGAGAGCTGAGAGCCCGCTGGAGATCTCACACGTCGCGGTGACGTGGTAGCCCCGCAGCTCCAAGATGCGCGCCAGTTCGCGGCGTCGGAATTCGGAGTGGTTCACCAGGAGCACTTTGCGGGTGGGCGGCGCGGGTGCTTCGTGGCGCGACTTCACAGAAGCTGACTCCTGGAAGTCCGGATACATGTCGAGCACCGGATCGTGGACGCTGCCTGGCTCGGCCACTTCTGGCATCGCCATGCGCAGACGAAGGAGGCGGCTGATGCTCAGAAGGGGAAGGTGTTGGCCCTCGAGTTCCACGACCTTGGTGGACACTTCGTCCCAGCCGTCGAGAGTTTCGGGGTTGGAATCGAGCGTCATGCTCTCCGAGAGTCCATAACAGTAGATACCCAGGCGTTTCTCGACCGAACCCACGATGACGATGCCCGAAGCCTCTTCCGCCATGGGCTTCACATCGGATGCGTACTGGGCGAGATCGACCAGGGGCACGGGATGACCGTTGCGAACGAAGTGTTCCCCGTCGGTGTCGCGATGGAAGAGCAGACCATCGGTGCTCAGATATTCGTCGATCAATAGCCCCGGCAGCGCCGCCTGAAGCGTACCCAGATCCATCAGTTTGACCACGGGGTGCTGGGGGTCCTGGGGCAAGGAGAGCACGAATCGAGTCCCCGGTTGGTCGGCGGGTTCGACGAGGATGATGCCATGCAGTTCCTGGATGAGTCCGCGACTGCGCCGCAGTCCACGATAGAGACTCAGGGGGTCGACGTGGTTCAGGGCGGGGGTGGCCTCGAGCTGAGGCCCGTTGTCGCGCAGAGAAATCCGCAGGCGGTCGCCGGCCTCGCTCAGGTGCAACTCGAGCCGGCCCCGCGGCGGAGCGTCTTCCTCGCGCAACATCTGATCCAGAATGTCGCAGGAATCCTCCAGCAGGTGATCGATCACGCGATTCAACTTGCGCTCCACTTCCGGCCGCAGCGTGTAGTTCAAAGAACCGCTGACCCGGTAGTCGAGACGACCCTCCAGAGCGTCACGACGTTCTTCCAGGATGACGGCCAGACCCTGCACGAAGGGATCTTCCGATTCGTCCAGCGTGGACTCCAGCAACGGCTCGGTAGGGGCCGGGGGGATGGGCACATCCGGTTCTGAAGGAGGTGCCGTCTCTAGCGTGCCGGCTCTTTCTCCTGAAGAAGTCGTCTGGAGAAGCTCGCTCAGCGTTTCGTGAAGCCGGATGAGGTGCTTGCGTGCGTCTTGGCGCGAACCGAGAGACTCCGCCAGCCGGGCATCGAGTCCCATCAGCCGATCCGTCAGCTCGCGCGAGGTATCGAGAATCCGATCCTGAGGATCCTCCTCCACCGGCCCTTCGCCTTCCTCGGTCGAGAGCTCGGGGATGAACACGGCGCCCGAGGGGGCCGCATCTTCCAAAGCCGCGGGCGCGGCCGACGGCGGTGCCTTTTCGTGGGGGATCTCGCCCAACTCCAGGATCCTCTCGTCAGATTCCACGATCTCGTCGAGATCGAGGATCTTCGGGGTCTGCGCACGCTCCTGGTTGTGACGGATCAAACCGCGCAGCTCGGCGATCTGCTCCTGGAACGCCGAGAGGTCGGCTTCCTCTTCGTGGGTCTCGAGATGGCGCATGAGTTCTTCCTCGAACTCGATGACCGCCTCGAGGATGAGCTCCTGGGTGGGAGAGGCCGGTTTCTCGCTGCGCTGAATCGCCTGCAGCCAACGCAGGAATTCTTCCAGAAAGAAGGGGAGAGATTCCAGGCCCAAGGCACGCGCGCCGCCGGCGAGCAGGCGCGTCGCCATGACCGCGCGCTTGATGGCGACGAGGTCGGATCGATTGGACTCGGCCCCGGTGAGCAGACGAAGCCGGCCGATCTGCTCGGAGATCTGCTCCGAGAAGAGATGGATCTGTATCGGCTGCGATGAGTTCTCACTCATGAGTGCCCCGTCCCCCCTCGTCGAGCGTCGTGCGCTTAGAGTTCGACGGCCCCGAACTCAGTCAGATCATAGATGCGCTCTCCTCGAGCCGCCGCCGCGCCTCCGGCGGGCAACTCTACGGCTCCGAAGGAACTGAGATCATACACCGGCTCTTCGTCGCGTGCCTGCGGGGCGGATGTCGGTTGTAACGCCGCCTGCGGCATCGCTTGTGGGACCGGTTGCGGGGCGGGGCGAACCGCCGCCTGCGGGGCTGCCACCGGTCTCGCCCGACCCGTGGCTTGGGGGTGAAAAAGCTCTTCGTGAATCGCGGCCAGTTGATCCTCAGCCGAAGCGGGGTCGAGAAGCTCGGGATCGGAGCTCATGGCGGTCATGGCCGCCGACTGCGGGTCCAGGTCCCCTTCGAGCGTGGGCGCCATTTCGGGGGCGACGGGCTGCGCCAGGGCCTCCGCGCGCGCGGTCTCCACCAGCTTGCGGTCCTCGCGCCAGCGTTCCAGGATCGCGACCAGGGTGGGCTCGTCCTGGAAATCGGAGAGATCGACCTTGTTGGGATCGTCGATCTTGGCCGCTTTCTTCATGAGATTGCGGCGGTGTCTGCCCTCATTTGCAACGAGATTGGCCGGTTGTGCGGCACTCACCACGGCCAAATACCCCAGAAGTCCCAGAAATGCGACGCTCCCACAGACGGCGTAAAAATTACGTAAAGCCTTGGGATCGCTGAAATCCAGGCGACCGCCGAAAAAGCTGAAGTACGCGTAAATGAGCCCGAAACCACAGGCAGCCACGAGGAGAAAGACGAAGAGCCCCAGCTTCCAGGGCGAGGTGACAACAATTCTCTGCGCCGACACGGCTGATCTCCTTCAAAGGGTAGTTCTCAGAACATGCGGATCGTCCGACGCCGCATCAAAGGCAAGATGGATGCCACCGGCAGCTCTTGGAGACGAGGGAAAGAAAGAGACAGGATGCCTGCAGAGGAGCCCCGCAGCGAACATTTTCGGTCGTATCCGTCCGCAGAGCCCCTTCCGGGCCTTCGCACGCCGCCCCGCTGGAGCTTGGCTGGGATCTCGCTTGGTCCGGATCGAGCCGCCGCGGGGCTCAGCTGGCACGCCTCCTGCCAGAATTCCGTCAAACGGCGCGAACTTTCCCGGCCGTAGTGAGGAACTACCCTCGTGGAGCGACGCTATTTCCTACTCGAATCGACGCAGTCCGCCAGGCCGCCCCTGGGGGGCGACACCGAGGACTACCTCCTACGGTGCCTGCTGGGAGCCCGCCGCGAGGCGGATTTTCCCAGCAACGAGAGCGGATTCGACGAGGATGTAAACGTCTATCTGGTTGGTCTGCTCGGCCGCTTCTTCTCCTCCCTCTACCACGAGGAAGCGCGGCTCTACGTGCATTCGTTCGATCTCGACCTGCGACGGCGGGTGGAGGAGAGCTCCGATCCACGGCAGGTCTACCGGCTCTATAAGGTCAACGCCGACCACCTGCTGCTGGCCATCGGTCTCTTTCAGAGCGTCGAGGGCTTGAATCAGGAAGCGCGGCCCTATCTCGACCGGCACCCGCGGGAACTGGAAAGCCGCGGCGGCCTCTACTACCAGATCGCCAGCTCGCGCCTTCGTCACCTGAAGCGCACGGGGAGCGGCACCGAGACCGCGCTGAGCAAATTGGGCGACGGGTTCTCTCGCTACGCCGAGGTGCTCCGCTACCTCCGCTCGAGCTACTTCCAACTCACGCGACGTCTGGGAGAGGGAACGCTCTACCATCTCGGCCGGGCCACGGACCCGCAGAAGCCCGCGGCCGAGTCCACCGAGAACCTCTACGATGTGTTCCTGGATCGCTACAGCGAATGGCGCGAAACCCCGGACCCATCTCACCGGGAAGCTTTGGCGGCGGCGGCGGGGCGTCTGCGTGCGGCGGACCCGAGCTTCCACTTCCATGTGCCGGACGAAGAGGAATCGGTGAACTGAACGCGCCGCTTCACCCGCGCAAGAAGTTCAGCACTTCCTCGTGCAGTTGTTCTTTGGGCGCCTGGTCCATGAACACGTGCCCGCCGCTCTCGAATTCGCGCAGTACGGTGCCCTTGCCGCTGGAGCGTTTGCGCAGGAACGCGAGACTGCGCTCGTCGACACGCGGATCGTCGCGGCAAATCGCGGCGTAGAGCGGTGTCTTTTGCCACCAGTCGCTCTTGCGCCCCTGCTCGATTCCCTCCAGGACTTCCACTTTCCACCCGAGGCGACCGCGCACCCAACGGTTGCGGTGCAGTCCCACGGCCAGAGCCAGCCGCGCGCGCCAACCCAGGTGAATGTGAATCGCGGGGGCCAAAAGCACCAGAGAGCGTGGGCGCGGCCGGACGTTCATCTGCATGGCGATCGCCGCTCCGAAGCTGAAGCCGACCACGTGGAGCTGGCGGCACCACACCGCGAGCATGCGGTAGCGTAGCTCGGCCTCCACCAGCCAGGCGCGCCAGGAGTGCGAGGAGAGTTCTTCGTCGCTCGCGGGATGCGCCGGCATGCGCGCTCCCAGAACGGAGAAGCCGTCCCGGTGCAGGACCTCGGCCAAACTGCGCAATTGTCGCGGACTGCCGGTGCTGCCGTGCAAGAGCAGAACGCCGGAACGGGAGCGCTCGTTCACTTTGAGGTAGGCTCGGTCCTCGTTCGCGATGCCGAGCGCCTCTTCGGTGATCGCGGTCTGCTGCGCGTAGGCCCGCAAGAGCGCGAGACGACTGCGCGGGTCACCCTGTCCCTCTTTGATGTGGCTTTCCAGTTCCCAGATGTTCTTGCCCAGGATCTGTTCGGTTTCGTCGCTCACGCCGATCATCCTCGTCATCGCTTCTGTGAGATCGCCCGCAGGAAGGGCTTCAAAGACGGGCTAATGTAGCACAAGCGTGCGGGAAGTGCCCGATTTCCTCTCCTTCGGAATCTAGCGCGGTCCGCCGGCTGCCAGACGGATGAGATCCTGCGCCATCAGACTCTTTACCTCGGGGTCGCTTTCGCGTTGCAACGCGGCTTTCAGCTCGAAGGCGCCGGCCTGTCCCTCGAGCTGGGCGAGACACCAGCTGGCCGCCTCGCGCAGCACCGGCGAGGGATCGCGCAGGAGTTGGCGCGCCGGATCAATGCAATCGCTTCGCCTGAGGTTCGCGGCCACGATGAGCGCGTTGCGCAAGAGGCCCTCGCGGCGCGGGCGCCACAGGGGCGTGCTCTTGAAGCGGCGCCGGAATTCCTCCTCGTTCAAGAAGAGAAGCTCGGGGAGGGTAATCCCGGTCACCGCCGCGCTCGGGTCGGTGAAGTCCTCCTCCGCTTGCTCTCTCTTTTGGCTCAGGGCGTGGTGCGCGATGGGACACGAGGTCTGGCAAAGATCGCAACCAAAGAGCCAGGCCCCCATCTTGTGCCGCAGCTCCCGCGGGATGGGGCCGCGGTGTTCGATCGTCAGGTACGAGATGCAGCGGCGGCTGTCCAGGACGCCCGGAGCCACGAAGGCGTCGGTGGGACAGGCCGGTTGGCAGGCGCGGCAGCTTCCGCACGAACCAAGCGAAGCGTCCTGGCTTACGAGCCCCGGCTTCAGTTCGAGGTCGGTGACCAGGACCCCTAAAAAGGCCCAGCTACCGTACTGCCCATTCAAGAGCAGTCCGTTCTTCCCGAGCCATCCCAGGCCCGCCGCCACCGCGAGTTGCCGTTCGAGCACCGGACCGGTGTCGACGTAGGCGTGCCGCTTCAAGGGCCGCGGGGCAAGAGCGGACTGGAGCCGGTTGCCCAATTCCTGAAGGCGTTGCAGCAAAATGCGATGATAGTCCTGGCCACGCGCGTAGCTGGAAACGAAAGGGGCGAGGCCGTATTCGTCGTGCAGAGGAAGTGTGCGGGGAGGGTACGCCCGTGCCACCACGAGCACCGATTTCGCCCAGGGAAAGCGCCGCCGCAGATCGACGCGGACCTTGGACGAAGTCTCGAGCCACTTCATCTGGGCGTGGTAGCCTGCCTCGAGCCACTTCCGCAAGCGCTCTTCCTCGCCGGCAAGGACGCACGGCGCCACCCCCAGCGCGGAGAAATCGCTGTCGCGGGCCAGCTGGTGCAGCAGGAGGCGCGTCGCCGCCTCATCGGGCGCAAAGCCGTCTCCCGTTGCGCTCATCGCGCGCCGACTGGCCCCGCGATTCCGTGCTCGAGAATCCCCACCATGGTGCGGGCCAGTTCTTCGGGGGAACCGTCGCGCTTCGGCGAATACCAGGTATAAATCCAGTTGATCATTCCGAAGACCGAGAGCGTCGCGCGGCGGCGTTCCTCTTCGGACCACGATCCGTCGCTCAAGCGATCGATAACTTTCGAAACCGTCTGATAATACTCACGCTTCATGTCGTCGATATGCTGCCGGTAGGCGCCGTCCAGAGAATTCGCCTCGTGACTCAGGACGCGCATCTCGGTGACGTTCTGGGTGAAGAACTCCAGGTGGTTGCGCACGATCTCCTCGAGTTGACGGCGCGGATCACTCACGCCTTGCAGACGCCCCTGCAGCCGATCCAGGACTTCGCGGAAGCAGAAACTCTGGATGGAGAAAAGGATTTCTTCCTTGCCCGAGAAATAGTGATACATCCCCGCGAGCGACATGCCGGTGACCTTGGCAATGTCGCGCATGGAAGCGTGATGATATCCCTTCTCACTGAACACCTTGGCGGCACCGCTCAATACCACGCGCGATTTTTCGTCGTGTTTCTTGGCTTGATCCATGGCAGTCCATCCTCATGAAGACGCAGATTCGATCCGACTCTCTCCCCCCGGCTCGGTGGCCGGCGCGGGCGCGCCCGCGCACGGGCTAGGCCGAGGGGTAGTTGGGCGCGCCCTTGGTGACCTGCACGTCATGGGGATGACTCTCCCGCAGGCCAGCCGGGCTCACCCGTACGAATGTCGTATCTGATTTTAAGGTCTCCAAATCTTTTGCCCCGCAATACCCCATTCCGGCCCGCAGCCCGCCCACCAGCTGGTGGACCGTGTCGCGAAGGGCGCCCTTGAAGGCCACCCTGCCCTCGATCCCCTCGGGCACCAGCTTGGCCGGCTCGGTCTCGTCCTGGAAGTATCGGTCCCTGGAACCCTGCTGCATCGCTCCCACCGAGCCCATGCCGCGGTAGAGCTTGTAGCTGCGCCCTTCGTAGAGAACCAACTCGCCGGGGCTCTCCTGGGTGCCGGCCAAGAGGCTGCCGATCATCACGCTGTCGGCCCCGGCCGCCAGGGCCTTCACGATGTCGCCGCTGTACTTGATTCCCCCGTCCGCGATGAGGGGAATTCCGGCCGGGCCGCACACCTTGGCCACCTCCCAGATGGCGCTGATCTGGGGCACCCCGATGCCGGCCACCACGCGGGTGGTGCAGATGCTGCCGGGCCCCATGCCCACTTTCACCGCGTCACAGCCGGTGTCCAGCAACGCGCGCGCCGCCTCTCCGGTCGCGATGTTGCCCACCACCAGGGGCAGATCGGGGTAGTGCTGCTTGATGAAGCGCGCCGCCTGGAGAATGTTGCGGCTGTGGCCATGCGCGGAATCGAGCGCGACCACGTCCACCGCGCGCTCGACCAGCCGTTCCAGACGCTCCTCGAGGTGCGGATCGGCCCCCACCGCGGCACCGCAGCGCAGCCTCCCGGCCTCATCTTTGGAGCTGTTGGGGTAATCCAGCTTCTTCTGGATGTCCTTGATCGTGATGAGTCCGCACAGCATGCCCTTCCCGTCGACCACCGGCAGCTTCTCGATGCGCCCGGTATGGAGGATCCGAGCCGCTTCTTCGAGAGTGGTGCCCACCGGCGCGGTGATCAGATTCTCCCGGGTCATCACCGCCTCGATCGGTTGGTGGGGATCCTCCAGGAAGCGCAGGTCGCGGTTGGTCAGAATCCCCACCAGCTTGCCCTCGCGGGTGATGGGCACCCCGGAGATGCGAAACTTCCGCATGACTTCCAGGGCCTGGGTGACCTGGTCTTGGGGACTCAGGGTGATGGGCCGGGTGATCATCCCGCTCTCGCTGCGCTTCACCAGATCGACCTGACTGGCCTGCTCCTGCGGGTCCATGTTCTTGTGGATGAAGCCCAAGCCCCCCTGGCGGGCCATGGCGATGGCCAATTCCGCCTCGGTGACCGTGTCCATCGCGGCCGAGACCAGCGGGATTTCGAGGGTGATCTGCCGGGTAAGTCGGGTTTGCACTTTTGTTTCACGTGGCAGGACCTCGCTGTAGCGAGGAACCAGCAGCACGTCATCGAAGGTGAGCCCTTCTCCCTGAATTCTCTCGCTCATGGTGTCGCCGCCTCCACCGCGGCCGAGAAAGTGGCGTGCACCGTGAGCCGTTGGCCCTCCGGCAGATCCGTGCCGGTTTCGTCCGTCTCGCGGGCGGGAAGAAAGAGGGTGCCTTCGACGCGCTCCGCGCTGGCCTTCTCGAAGACCAGGAGTCCGTCGCGGTCTCCGGCGCGAAAATCCTGCCGGGACTCGCCGGAACGCAGAGTCAGGTGACCGTGCCAGCAGCTCTTCTGCGAGTTGTTCACGGTATAACTCGCCTTGCGGACCGTGAGATCACCCGCGGTGCCGCTCAGGCTGAGGCTGCTCCCCCCTTCCACCTGAAATTCGAGGCTCAGGCGGGCATCGCTCGAAGAGGGCGGCACCGTCAACTGGGCGACCTCACCCTGGGCAGCGGAGATCAGGTCTCCGGTGATCGACCATTCCACCGAGTTCAAGGGCGGCGTGGGCGTCGAGACCGAGTCCTCCTCGTTCTTGCCGCAGGCCGCCAGGATCAAGACCAAGACGCCAACCAGAATTGCACGGGCGCGCATGACAGATCCTTTCAACGGCCGCGCGCGGCTCAGGCGCGCGGATTCCCCAGGGACTTCTTCAGGAGCATCCACATCATCACCGCGAGTCCGGCCAATGAGAGCAGGTCGAGCCACCAGCCCCCCGAGATCCAGCTCTGCGGCATCCAGGGCATCGGGACGTGGGAGACGATGAGGATGGCGATGAGAATGCTCGCGATCGCCTCGCCGGCTACCAGGCCGCTGCCGAAGAGCAGGCCGCGGTGAATCGCCTTCTGTCGCATTTCTTCGTCGTCTCCGCGGCGCAGGGTGCGCGCCTCGACGTACTTGTAGACCCCGCCGCCGATGATGATGGGGAAGGTGACGGTCCAGGGGAGGTACATCCCCACCGCCAGCGGCATGGCGTAGAGGCGGAATTTGGTGTGGCGCGGCTCGAGGAAGATCGTGTCGATGAGAATCGCGGCCACTCCCACCAGCGCTCCGTAGGCCACCAGATTCCAGGGAATCTGCTGGCCACTGCCGAAGATTCCCCCCACCAGCTTCTCGAACATGACTCCCTGCGGCGCCTTGAGCGCCTCGACTCCGGCCCGCGCCGGCTCGCCGATGCCGTAGGCCTTCTGCAAAAGTGTCATGGTGGGCGCGATGATGAACGCGGGGACGATGGTTCCCAGAATCTCCCCGGTCTGCAGCGCGCGCGGCGTGGCGCCCACGATCTGGCCGATCTTCAGGTCCTGACAGATGTCGCCGCTGGTACTCGCGGCGCAGCAGACCACCCCGGCCACGCCCAGGGTGGCCAGCATCCCCGCCTTCCCGGTGTAGCCCAACACCAAAAGAAGTGCCGCCGTGAGCAGCACGGTACAGATGGTCATTCCCGAGACGGGGCTGTTGCTCGAGCCCACTAACCCCACGATGTAGGCCGCGACCGCCACGAAGAAGAAGGCCAGGACGAAGAGCAGTACTCCCGCGATCACCGCGGTGCTCAGACTCCGGGTCATCATCCAGTAGACTACGAAACTGAGCACGATGCTCAGAAGCAGAAGACCGAAGAGCGTCCGGCCGGTGATGCCGCGTTCGGTTCGCGGCAACTTGGAGGTGTCCTCCAGCCCCATGACTCCTCGCAGCGCGGTGCGCAGCGCGTTGTTCATGCTCGGCGCGATCTTGACGATGGAGTAGATGCCGGCCACCACCATGGCGCCGATTCCGAAGTAGCGGATCTGCGCGTCCCACACGTCCATCAGAACGGTGGTCGTGCCGCCGCTGAAGTCGAGACCGTTGGCCAAGAAGGGCAGGGCGCCCACGAAGGCCACCGCACCGCCCAGGAACACCAGAAGGGAAACTTCCCATCCCACGATGAAACCCACCGCCGCCAGCATGGGCGAAATGTCGGTGCCCACGTAGAAACCGGTTTTCGCCACTCTGAAGCCGACCTCGACGGTGCCCTTGAAGAGGCCGACCACCGAGACCAGGGCCTTGAACAGCATTCCCCAGCCCAGAGCGGCGAAGATGCCCCGCATTTCCTCGCCACCCCTGTCCCCCGCCTTGAGCACCTCGGCGCAGGCCACTCCCTCGGGAAAGACGAGTTCGGGCTGCTCGATGATCATGGGGCGGCGCAGCGGGATCATCATCACCACGCCCATCACTCCGCCAGAAATCGCGATGAGAGTGGTCTCCCAGTAGTTGAAATGAGTCCAGAGACCCAAGAGCACGATCGCGGGCACGGTGAAGATGATTCCCGCGGCCAGGCTCTCTCCGGAGGAGGCGATGGTGTGCACGACGTTGTTCTCGAGGATGGTGCCTCGTCGCAGAAGTCCGCGCAGGACTCCCATCGAGATGACCGAGGCGGGGATGGCCGCGCTGACCGTCATTCCGGCGTACAGGCCCACGTAGATGTTTGCGGCGCACATGATGACACTGAGAAGAAGACCCAGCCCCAGAGCGACGGCGGTCAGCTCCGGCAGGCTCTTCTCGGCCGGGATATAGGGACGGATCTCACTCAAGATGAAACTCCGGATCAGAGGGAAAGCTGTGGATTTTGGCGACCATGGGGATCATGAGGGTCATGGGGTAGTCATGAGGGTTATGGGGGTCATGAGGGTCATGGGGATCACGCCGAGTGTGCTGCTTCCGCCGCGGAAGTGCCATGACAAAATCAAGACGGGCGGAACGCGCGCGCGCGGGACCTTGCCGAGGCTACACCATCGGTTCGTGGTGCATGAACCAGCGCGCCACCATCACCGCGACCACGCCGACGATCCACAGCACGATCGCCAGAATTCCCAAGAGTCGCGCCCAGCGGATCTGATCCTCGCCCCGATAGCGGCCGGGAGCGGCGGCGAGGGCGCGCTGCGCGCGCGCGGCCAGAATGAAGCCCAGAATCGTCCCCAGCACCGGCAGAGCGGAAAATCCCAGACCAGCGCACACGAGGGCCGCGATCGCGAGCCGGTGGATGGGAGGGGGGGCGGCCGGGATCTTGGATGCGGGTTCGGGGTCCGGCATCAGTCTCGCCTCTTCAATTCGTCCAGCGCCGCCCGCCCGGGTCTCAATGAAAATCGATCGCGGGTGCGACAGTAGTCGTAGCCGCCCATGCGGCCCACGAAATCCAGTCGCTTCGGGTCGAGAGTGAAGTTCTCGTCCATCAGCCCCTCTTCGAGATGGATGCACACCACCCTGCCGATCACGACGTTGCCTCCCGAGGGGGCGCCGGGGTGCATGCGAATCACCTGCTGCGTTTCACACTCGAAGGCCAGAGGCGACCGGGCGACGCGGGGTGGAGCCACCACCGTGCTCGCTTCCTCTTTCAATCCCGCGAGCTCGAACTCGCTCTCTCCGGGGGGAAGGGGCTCGGCGCTCGCCACGACTCGATGAATGTAGGCATCGAGCGCGACGTTCACCACGAATTCGCCCCTCCCGCCCTCGCTCTTGGGTTTGCAGTTGCGCAGAGTGTCTTTCTCTGCCCCCTCCGCGTCGTTGGCGGGACAAAAGAGCAGGCTCATCGGCTCTCCGCCGACCCCGCTGAAGAACGAGAACGGCGCCAGATTCGGCCGGCCCTCGAGCGAAAGGGTGGAGACGAGAGCGATGGGACGCGGCGCGATGCCCTGGATCAGCAGTTTGTAACGCTGGCGAAGCTCGAGATCTCGGGGAAGGAGGGATCGACTCATGATTTTTCTCCAAGCTTGAAAGCGAGGCCCGTAGTATCTGGACCCAACGACATTCCTGTCCACTCCCAAGCTAAGCGCACGGGGAAGAAGCGCACCGTGAACTCGAGCTGCGACCGCCTCATCATCTTCGACATCGACGGCACTCTGCTCTTGAGCGGACCGGTCGCGCGCGAACTCTTTCTGAGAGCCTTCGAGGAGGTCTTCGAGGTCACGGCGGATCCGCGCGATCTCTCCTTCGCCGGACGCTGTGATCGGGGTGTAGTCTCCCTCCTCTTGCAGCGAGCCAACGCGAGCCAGAAACTGCCAGCCTCATTTTCCCGCTTCGCCCGACGCTACGCGTCCCTGATGCGCGAGGTGTATCCCACAGCGAAGGGGCCGCATCTCTTGCCAGGAGTGAAGGAGCTTCTCCTCGCGCTGCGCGAGGACCCCTCGGTCCTACTCCTGATCGGAAGCGGGAACCTGCCGGAGACCGCGAGAGTGAAGCTCGCGCGATTCGGTTTGGACTCTTTCTTTGAGCACGGCGTCTACGGAGATCACCACGAGGAACGGACCGCACTCTTCGCCGCTGCCCTCACGCTCGCGCGCGAAACGCTGGGTTGGAGCGGCGCCAGGGAGCGAGCGTGGGTCGTGGGAGACACCGTCAGCGACGTCGAGGCGGCCCGCGAAGTGGGAATCAAGAGTCTTGCGGTCGCGACCGGTCCCACCGCCGCCGAAGACCTGCGGCGCGCGCGGCCCGACGCTCTCTTCGCCGATCTCTCTTCCCTAGAAGATGTCATCGGCGCGCTCGTCGCCTGATTCCTTCTCGACCTTGCGAACGGGACGGCTCCCGCCCGCCGGGGGGGAGGGGCGCGCCGGTTCGCGCGGGACCTCGTGAACGTGCACGTCGCGCTGCGGGAAGGGAATCACGATGCCGGCTTCCTCGAGCTTGTACCAGATGGCAAAGAGGAGCTGGCTGCGCACCTTGGGCTCGAGCATCTCGTCGTTCAGCCACACTCTCAGTTCGAAATCGAGCGAGGACTCTCCGAACTCGCGAAACAGGACCCGAGGTTTCGGCCGCCGCAGGAGAACCTCGTTCTCTTGGGCCACTTCCAGGAGTACTTGCTCGACTTGTCGCGGATCGGACCGGTAGCTCACGCCCACCGGAATGTCGATGCGCACCTCGGAATCGCTCAGGCTGTAATTGGTCACCGGATTGGCGACCAGCGTCTTGTTGGGCACCACGATCTCGTGACCGCTGCGGTTGCGCACCACCGAGCTGCGCAGTCCGATGCGCAAGACCTTGGCCACCCCCCCTTCCATCGAGACGATGTCCCCGCGCTTGATCGTGCGCTCGAAGAGCAGGATCAGACCGCTGGCGAAATTCTGCACCAGATCCTGCAATCCGAATCCGATTCCCACCCCGAGAGCGCCCAGACCGATCTGCAGAGTGCCCAGATCGAAACCGATGGTATCGAGAGCCACCATCACGCCGACCACTACCAGCACGTAGCGCAACACTGTGCCCAGCGCCTCGCTCAGCGGACGGTCCATCCCCATTCTCGGGAGCACCCGACTGCCCAGAAGTTCTCCCAACAGGCCCGCCCCACCCACGAAGATCAGCATGAAGAAAATGCCCAAAAGAATCGAGAGCAGTGAGACGTCGTGGCTGGCGAGGTGGAACAGAGGCCGGTTGAGCCAGGTCACGAAGCCGCCCAAGACGCCGATCTGCTGCAACACGGTCAAAAAGAAAAGCGCCGGCAGAACCACGAAGCGAATCCGGGCGTTGCGCCGTTCATCCGAGACGAGGATGCGCGACAGAGCGCTGATGGCTCGAAAGAGCAGAAAGAACCCGAGCACCGGCAACACCCGGTTCTCACTCAGTTCCACCGCCGGCACGTAGGTACGAATGAACCAGTCCATCAAGGCGAGGATCGATATGGCGAGAAGCGGCCAGATCGCGACGTGGACCAACGTCATCAGCACGAGTTTCACGCTACGGCGGGTCGCTAGCTCGCTCTCGATGCGGCGGCGCAGGGGACGACCGAACAGGCGCGCGAGAGGATAGGTGAGGAGCGTGAGCAAGAGAAGGATGCCCAATTCGCGCACCCAGTTCGCCTGGGAGAGATCGGCTATGGCCTGCACGTTCAAGAACGAGTTCTCCATGAGATTCGTCAGCGTCCGAAGCGAGATTTGAGAACGCCGAAACTCGGCGTCTCGACCGCCACCCCGATCGCATCGGCCTGCACTCGCACCACGACATCGAAGAGGATGATGTTATTCGGGGACGAGGGGCAAGCCAACGCGTCGGTGGTCCCGTAGAGGAAGAGACCGCCGCCGGCTACCATCGAGCAGAACGCTGCAGAAGTCCGTGCCGTTGAAGCACGAGGGCGTACTATCCCCCGCGGGATAGATGGCCTTACCCACCGCGGCGTTGGGATCGGACAGCAACACCATGAGCGAGTTGTTGGTGTGGATGTTCAAGGAGCTGAGGTCGACGTCGTAGGTGTCCCCGGTGATTCCGGGATTGGTCGGGATGGTGACGTCCGCTCCCGCGACGAATTCCAGTTGGTCGGCGCCGGCCGCCTGCCAGAAATCGACCGCAATCGTGCCCGGGTAGTCGGCGCCACCGTCGAACACGGCAAAGGTGACACTCTGGATGTCGAGCGAATCGGCGTTCGCCTGAGGCGCGTAGATAGTGCCTGCAGCGTCGAGAGGGTTCAGGATCAGGGTGTTCTCGGCGCTGGGGACTCCGTCATTTCCGCAGTTCAGCGCTCTGAGGTCGGCGGGAAGCGCGGGCGCGGCCATGGGTGGTAACACCGGTTCCTTCGAGAGGCGCGCGCGCGCCTCGGGGTGCATCTGCGTCAGCGCGGGAATGCGGGCGGCCGGGGTGGTGCGCAGCCTCACTCCGCTGGGTTCGTGGGCGAGAGCTGGTGCCGTCAAGAAAACGAGCGAGATGAAGAGTAGCACGATCGGGGACTTGCGCATGATTCGACTCCAGTTGACGGCGCCTGTAGTCCCGGGGCGCGCGAAGTGCCCCGGAACTTGAGTGTAGTGACTTTAGGCTTCTCAGGGCAAGCGCGCATGCTCGCCCCGAGATTGATGTGAACGGGGCATCGTGCTAGCCTCTGAACTCCAGCTTGGCGCCCCTCCTTCGATGGACGGACCTGACCGACTCATGAGCCGCATTCGAAAGTACTTCCCGATGATCTGTGGGCTGGCGATCCTTCTGCCCGCATCGTCGGCTCAGGCCAAGGTGGGATGGGAGCATTTCGTGGGACCGTCGGTGGTCCTCGGCAGCCGGCTCTTGAGCTCCGAACTCAAAGCCATCGTCGAATACGAGTACGGTTATCTCGACATGAGTGACCTGGCCAACTTCTCCAGCTACCGCATCACGGGCACGGGCGTTCTGGACTCGTGGCGCCGCTACCGCTACACCCTGAGCAGCGAGAGCACGAACGGCTTCCGCCTCGGGGTGCGCGTGCGCGATCAACTCGATCTGTGTTGGGCACGCACTGCTGCCGACAGCCGCTATCGGATCTGGGTGGACGGGGTAGAGCAGGTGTCCGATCCCGACGGCATCCCCAGGGTGAACTTGCCCAAGGTGCACATGCGGAAGGACATCCTCAGCGCCGCCTGGCGAGTGCGCTCACTCGAGTGGCAGGGGATCACTCCCAATTTGCGCGGCGGCATGGGATGGATTCTCCTGAGCCAGGACGGAGACTTCCAGGCGACGTACCGGCCCCCGGTCGACAACAGCGACAGCCGCATGACGATCGAACTCGGAGGCGGGCTAGACTGGAATTGGCGAAAGTTCGAGATCGGCGCGGACCTGAAGCTCTGCACCTTCCGGTGGCAACCCCAGGACAATCAGGTGCCGCCCTCTCAGATTTGGTCGTGGATGGGGAGTCTCCACGCCGGCATTCTATTCTGAGTTTTCCAAGCCAGCGCGGCCACGCCTCTCAATAGTCGTCGTCTTCGTAATCGTCATCGAGAATCTCGTCGCCCAGGTCCTCGTCCTCCAGATCCTCGTCATCCAGGAGATCCTCATCGTCGAGCTCATCGTCCTCGAGGTCATCTGCGAATGCCTCATTGTCGAAGTCATCGTCGAAATCATCCGCGATCGCAAGATGGCGCCGGACCGATTCCATTTTCGGACTCATCGTACTACTCCGTAGTTCTGAACGTTGACGATCTGAGTTGGGATCCAACCAGAGACACACCCGCTAGATAGTCTCTCCGCCCGACCCGCCGCAAGGGAAAAATCTCACCCCTTGAGGACCCCCACGAAGGGGAGGTGCCGGTACTTCTCCTGCCAGTCCAGCCCGTAGCCGATGACGAATTCGCTGGGGATGTCGAAGCCGACCCAGTCGACCGGAACCGGCACTACCCGGGCCTTCACCTTGTTGAGGAGGGCCACGACCTTGAGCGAATTGGGGCGCCGGGCCTTGAGGATCTCCAGGAGGTAGGAAAGGGTGTGTCCGGTGTCGACGATGTCCTCCACCAGGACCACGTCCCGACCCGTGATGTCCTCCTTGAGGTCCTTCACGATCCGCACCACACCGCTGGACTGCGCCTGGCCGTGATAGGAGCTCACGCTCAGGAAGTCGATCTCGTGCAGCACCGACAGGCGTCGTTGCAGATCGGCGTGGAAGATCACCCCGCCCTTGAGAATGCTCACCAGGATGGGAATGCGCCCTTCGTACTCCGCCGAGATTTCCCGGCCCAACTCCGTGACTCGCCGTTGAATGCTCTCGCTCGAGATGAGAACACGGTCGATCAAGGGGTCACGGTCCACGTATTCCTGATCGTCGAACGTCACTCGCTTGCTCCTTGGTAACCCGCTTCGGTCCGTCCCCGTTGGATGAGGATGTCCTGGACCTTCGCGCAGATCATGTCGATCGCCACCGTATTGTGGCCCCCTTCGGGAATGATGAGCTGAGCGTAGCGCTTGCTCGGCTCCACGAATTGCAGGTGCATGGGCTTCACCGTTTCGCGGTATTGCCGGATCACCGAGTCCATGTTGCGCCCGCGTTCAGAAATGTCGCGCTCGAGGCGCCGAATGAAGCGCTCGTCGTCCTCCACGTCCACGTACAGTCGGATGTCCATTTGGCCGCGCAACTCCGGGCTTTCCAGCACGAGAATTCCTTCCACGAAAAGGATGTCCGCCGAACTGACGGGGTTCACCTGATCGCTGCGGCGCTGGGTGGTGAAATCGTAGACAGGCACATCCACTTTCTTGCCCGCGCGAAGCGAGGCCAGATGCTGCACCAGAAGAGAGGTCTCGAAGGCGCCCGGGTGATCGTAATTGATACGATGGCGTTCCGCCGCGCTCAGATCGGGCCGATCGAGATAGTAGGAATCGTGGTGGATGATCTCGACCGTCTTGCGGGGAAAACGCTCCCTCACCTTGAGAGCGACGGTGGTCTTCCCGCTGCCGCTCCCCCCACCGATTCCGATGATGACGGGAGGAAACTGAATATCCGAGGTAGTCATGGCGGTCACTCTTCGTGGTCGCTGCGCGCGGAGGAGTTCTGACGCGGCGGGCTTGCCCTCGGCGGTTCTCCGCGGCTCTGGACACGCGATAGCCTAGCGACGCAACCTGAGCACGTCAACGGGAGGCCGCGGCCCCGGCGCCATGATCGGTCAGGCCTGGCTTGACACCTCCATTTTCCTTGGGGATGATCTGCCCCATGACACACCTCGTGGGGCTTCTGGGCCTCGTCGTACTCATGGGAATCGCCTGGCTCATCTCGAACAACCGCCGGGCGATCAACTGGCGGTTGGTGGGTTCCGGACTGCTGCTGCAGGTCGTCTTCGCCGGCATCGTCCTCTTACTCCCCCCCGGCCGGGCCTTTTTCGATTTGATCCGTCAGGTGGTGACGCGCTTTCTGGCCTTCACCTACGTCGGCAGCGAATTCGTCTTCGGCGACCTGGCCCGTCCCTCGGGAAGCGTGGGGATGGTCTTCGCCTTCTACGTGCTGCCCTCCATCGTCTTTTTCAGCGCCACCATGTCGGTGCTCTACCACCTGGGCATCATGCAGCGGGTCGTCTCGCTCATGGCCCGCTTCATGACCCGCGTCATGGGGGTGAGTGGAAGCGAGAGCCTCTCGGTCGCGGCCAACGTCTTCATCGGCCAGACCGAGGCCCCGCTGGTGGTCCGGCCCTACATCGCGCAGATGACCCAGGCGGAGTTGATGGTCCTCATGACCGGCGGCTTCGCCACCATCGCCGGCAGCGTGCTCGCCGGGTACATCTCCTTTGGAATCGACGCGGGGCACCTTCTGGCCGCCAGCGTCATGAGCGCGCCCGCCGCCCTGGTGATGGCGCGTATCATCATCCCGGAGACCGAGGAAAGTCTGACCCGCGGCAAAGTCCAACTCAGCCTGCCCAAGACCAGCTCCAACCTGGTCGAGGCGGCGGCCGAGGGCTGTTCGCAGGGGATGAAGCTGGCCATCAACGTGGCCGCCATGCTCATCGGTTTCATCGCCCTCATCGCGGTCTTCGACGCGATCCTGGGCAAGGTGGCGCTGGTTAGCGGCCTGAGCTGGTGGCCCTCCAGCCTCCACGAACTCTTCGGCTACCTGCTGTGGCCCATCGCGTGGGTGATGGGGGTGCCGGCCCATGACTGCTTCAAGTTCGCCGGCCTTCTGGGCACCAAGATCTCGATCAACGAGTTCGTGGCCTACGCAGATCTGGCCAAGTTCGAGCACGCGCAGGCCCTGAGTCCCCGGGCCTCGATCATCGCCACCTACGCCCTCTGCGGCTTCGCCAACTTCGGGAGCATCGGGATTCAGCTCGGGGGCATCGGCCCCCTGGCTCCCGAGCGCCGGGGCGACCTGGCGCGCCTGGGCCTGCGCGCCATGATCGGCGGGGCCTTGGCCTCCTGGATGACGGCCACCATCGCCGGGCTCATGATCTAGCGCGTCCGCTTCCGCGGAGGTGGAGGCGGTTTCCGGCCTTCGCCTCCGCATCTTGACTTTTGCATCTTCGAAGCATTGCGCTCAAAGTTTTGAGCTGGCGGGGATTAGAACCCGGCCCAAGCATCAGGTACGGCCTGAAGGTTCTCTGTACGATTTAGATGATTTGCGCTTTTTTTGTGTTTTTTGGAGGCGCGGCCGGGGCGGGCTTCCGAGGACACACCCGGCTCATTTCGCTGACGATTGGACAGCTTCGACCCGCCGCTATATATAGGTAGCTCCGTGGCCCGGGTAGAAGTAGGACCGCAACTTCTGCTCGTGATCTGGTTCGGCCCGGCAAGATACAGGCGTTTGTGCCCTCGAGAGGAATGGTGGGGTTTTCAGTTCATGGCGAAGAAGACCACCCGCAGCAAGATGCCCAAGACGGACGGCAAGCAGCTCGTGATCGTGGAGAGTCCGTCCAAGGCACGCACCATCAACAAATATCTGGGGAAGGACTTCGTGGTGGTCGCCAGCGTCGGACACGTGCGCGACCTGCCCAGCAAAAACCCCAAAGGGGACAAGTCTCCGGTCCCGGGCATCGACCTCACGAACCACTTCGAGCCGCACTACGAAGTCCTCAAGGGCAAGGCAAAGCTGGTGAGCGAGCTGAAGCGGGCCGCGAAGAATGCGCGGGAGGTGTGGTTCGCGACTGACCTCGACCGCGAGGGAGAGGCGATCGCCTGGCATCTGGCCGAACTGGTGGGGATCTCCCCGCAAGAGGCCAAGCGCGTGATCTTCAGCGCCATCACCCGCGAGGAAATCGACCACGCGTTCAAGGATCCGCGGGCGATCGACATGGATCGGGTCAACGCCCAACAGGCCCGGCGCATTCTCGACCGCATCGTGGGCTATCAGGTGTCCCCCCTTCTGTGGAAGAAAGTGGCGCGCGGGCTTTCGGCCGGACGCGTGCAGAGCGTCGCGGTGCGGCTGGTGGTGGAACGCGAGCGGGAGATTCGCGCCTTCGTGCCCAACGAAACATGGCAGGTCCTGGCCAACTTCCACGCCAACGCCGCGCTGAAAGAGAAGCTGGCCAGCGAATGGTCGTCTCTGCTTGCCACGCGTGATGAAAAAGGGAAACCGCCCACCCTCAAACTGCTCAACGCCTGGCTCTCAGAACAGCAGGCGGTGCGTGCCGAACTGGTGCGCGTGGCCGGCGAGAAATTCGAGCTGGAACTTCAGGGTATGAAGGACGGCGTGTCCCAGGACGCGGCCTTCTCCGATGCCTCAGCCCTGGACAACACGCCCGCGCTCTGCGAGGTGGCGCGCCTCGCGGGGCTGAGCTCGATCAAGACCGAAATCACACAAGACCCGAAGGGGAAGGGCCCCGCGCGCTATCTGCGCGCGGTCACCGGCGAAATCGATCCCGCGGCCGAGTACCGGGTAAGCGCGATCGAATCCAAGCGCACCAGCACGCGCCCTTCGGCTCCCTTCATCACCTCCACCCTGCAGCAAGCCGCCTCGTCGCGCCTGGGTTTCGCCGCCCGGCGCACCATGCAGGCGGCGCAGCAGCTCTACGAGGGTATCGACATTCCAGGGGAGGGTCCCACCGGACTGATCACCTACATGCGAACCGACAGCACTCGCCTGAGCGGGGACGCCCTGCAGATGGCGCGCGAATACATCGCCAAGGAATTCGGTGAGGAGTATCTGCCGGAAAAACCCAACTTCTTCTCGTCCTCGAATCGCCAGGCCCAGGATGCGCACGAGGCGATCCGCCCCACTTCGCTCGCGCTGTCTCCGCAGCGGGTCAAGAGCGGCCTGAGGCCCGATCAGTTCAAAGTGTATTCCCTCATCTGGAATCGCTTCGTGGCCTGCCAGATGAAACCGGCCCAGTGGGACTCGACCAGCGTGTTCATCGAAGGGGGAATCGATGCCGCAAAGCCGGTCACCTTCAAGACGCAGGGACGCATCCTGGCCTTCGACGGTTTCTACAGAGTGACGGGCGTTCCTCTGGCCAGCGACGAGCAATCGCTTCCCGCCCTGAGCGAGGGCGATGCTCTGTCGCCCTTCGCCATCGAGCCCAAG
Source organism: Candidatus Krumholzibacteriota bacterium (assembly GCA_963764625.1). Taxonomy (GTDB): domain Bacteria; phylum Krumholzibacteriota; class Krumholzibacteriia; order JAJRXK01; family JAJRXK01; genus JAOZPE01. The sequence continues at coordinate 89,036 of CAVXTH010000001.1, forward strand.
CAGCGCTTTTCCGCCCCGCCCGCACGCTATACCGAGGCGAGCCTCATCAAGAAACTGGAGGCCGAGGGCATTGGCCGGCCGTCCACCTACGCCTCGATCATCCAGGTCATCCAGCAACGCAAATACGTCGAACAGATGGAGCGGCGTTTCTACGCCACCGACCTCGGAGAGATCGTCACCGACAAACTCCGCGAGGCGTTTCCGGGCATCTTCCAGGTGGACTACACCAAGAAGATGGAGGCGGAGCTCGACAAGATCGAGGAAGACCACCACGACTGGATCGGCATGCTCGAGAGGTTCTACGAACCCTTCTCCCAGAAGCTCGAGAAAGCTCTGGAAGAGCTGGGTCACGCCAAGGCGGAAACCCAACCCGCTCCCGATGAGTATCGCTGTGGTTCCTGTGGTGCACCGACCGTCTACCGCTTCGGCAAGAACGGGCGCTTCCTCTCGTGTTCCACCTATCCCAAGTGCCGCTGGGCCAGTCCGATCGATCGCGAGGGACAACCCCGTCCGGTGGAAGAGACGAACGTGGCCTGCCCCAAGTGCGGGGAGCCCATGATCAAACGCGTGGGCCGTTTCGGGCCCTTCCTGGGGTGCCGCCGCTACAACGATGAGGAAAACCCCTGCGACGGCATTCTCAACCTGGACAAGAAAACCCAAAAGGTCGTCGCCCCTTCCCAGCCTCCCCTTCCAACCGACCTGGTCTGTCCCAAGTGTGGCAAGCCCCTCAATCTGCGTCTCGGTGCGCGGGGGCCGTGGCTGGGCTGCTCGGGCTTTCCCAAGTGCCGGGGCCGCATGGCCTGGACCAAGCTCGAGCCAAAAGTGAAGGAAAAGTGGCAGCGCGCGCTCGACGAGCACGTCGCCGAGCACCCCATCCCGATCATCACCTCCGTCGACGGTGATGCCCTCACCGATGCGCGGGGCAAGCCTTTGCCCGACTCGCCGATTCCAGGTGAGGAACTACTGAACGTATGAAGACAAAAAGAAAAGGCCGGCCCCTGAGATGGCCGGCCTCTCTTTTTGTCTCAGCGCCAGCTGCGCTAAGGGGCGCCGCCGTCGGCTACTTCGTCGGAATTGCCGTTCCCACGCAGGGATAATCGGTCTGCGCCGGGTTGAACGGATGCGTGTTGACGCTGGCGTTGTCGTAGCACAGAGATTGCACGCCGAAGACCATGCTGTAGGCCTGATAGCCCAGCATGTTCAGGCACACCGTCACCTGCGCAGAGGTCTGTCCGGTCCAGCAGTAGGTCAGGATCTTCTGATCTACCGGCAGAGTGTTCAGAGTGTTGTCGGTCTGCAGACTGCTCTTGGGTGCGTACTGCACCGCAGTGGGCATGTGACCGGCGTCATACTCCGTCGTGGGGAAGTAGTTCACCACGTACCAGGTGCCATCGTCGGCTGCGATCGAGTCGTAGACATTGCTGATCCCGCGCGAATTCCAGCCGGTGCCGAATTCGTTGTAGGCGCCCTTCACGTAGGCATCCGCGCGCGCTTTCAGAATGTCCAGGCCCGTGCCCAATCCGGTGCCGAGCTCCGGATAGCTGCCGGCGGAATTGCAAGCACAGGGGTCCGGGGTCATCCAGGCGCCATAGTCGCTGGAGAGTTTGGTCGTGTAGTCCGTGCCGCTGTAGCTGGTGTCCGAAGTCCAGCCGCTCATTCCGAAGGCAAGGTTCACGGCGTCAAAGCCCATGTCGATTCCCAGGAGGTTCATGATGGCGGTCGCGGTGCTCGCGGTCTGCCCGGTGTAGCACACGTTGCAAATGGGCTTGTCGGTGGGGAAGTCCCCGGCATTCACGTGATCGATGATCTCCGACAGCGACCAGTTTACCGCGCCTGCGATGTGTGCGTTGTCGTACACTGCGGAAGAGCGCCAGTCGACGACGAAGTAGTCGTCGGCGGGATCCGTGTTGCCAAAGTTTGCGTTATAGAGTGCCTGAGCCGAGATGTTGATCCCCAGACCGCGGTTGGGGGTGACATAGGTGCTCAGATAGGCATCGGTATACGGCGAAACCAGCGAGAAGCCGTCCGCCGCGGGAGGTGGTGTCGTTCCGCCATCGTCACTACTGCAACCGATGAAGGCGAAAACGAGGATCATCGTACTGGCAAGAAGCAGTTTGCTCCAAGTACTGCGATTCATGGTCTTTCCTTTCCTGTTCTGCAATGACCGGGCTTTTCAGGAAGGGAAGCTCCCCGAAGAACCCGGCCACTCACTGTGGTGATCCTCTCGATCACCAGGATGAATTCGGTGCCCCGCCGGGCACCACGAGAGTCTGATTCGCTTGCTGCTCGGCCGTGGGCAGAGCAGACAGATCCGAGGCGCGGAGAAAGAAATCCACCGGCCCGTTGAATGAGTTGTGGCATGCGTCGAGGCAGGGCTTCCCCTCATCCACGGTCGTGCGATCCGTCCAACGCCTAATGTTGTGCGGCGTGGCCAATTTCCACGTCGGCTCGCTACTGAAATTGGGCAAGGTGCTCATGCCCCACGCCGCGTAGGTGTCTTCCACCACTGGTACGTGACGCAAGACCACGTATTTCTCCGACCGGATGTCCGACCTGGGGTTGTAGCCGATCTTGAAGGTCTCGTACGAAGAGCCGGTGATTCCCTGTCCCGCGTGACAACCGTTGCAGCTCTTGTAGTTCTGGCTGTGACAGACCTGACAGGCGAACTGCGACATGTGGGTCGTGTGATAGACGTTGTCCCACTGGTTGTCGATGCCCGGGCCGTGACAGTCGGTGCATTGAGCCAAACCCGGCGCCTCGTAGCGAGACTGCGGAGCGCTTCCATCGCCGTGCATGTCGGCGCCGTCATGGCAATCCGTGCAGCTCATGGCCAGAGGAACGCGGTGGTAGTCGGCCCCGGCGTAGTCATTGTTGCCGTAGTACTCGTCGCCCACCCGCGAACCGTGACATGCGGTGCAGTTCTTCACCATGTCGGGAGTGCGGTTTACCCGGTGCGCTTTCACCAATCCGCCACCCACCGGTTTCGGCGAGGAGATATGGCAGTCGCCGCAGCTCACGTGACAGCCTCCACATGCCGATTGGAAACCCGCCATGTAGTTTGGACTGTCGCTGATTTTCGCGCCCGAGCGCTTCTCGAACAGCGCGTAGTAGCCAGCTTGGGTGTAGTGAATGGCGTCCTCGTATGATCCGTGCGTGCCCGCGTGACAGTCCAGACACTTGTTGTTGGGACCATCACTGGGGTCAGCGATCAAGCCCACGTGCGCGTCATCCTTAGTGTTCGTGCCGCTCTGTCCCCCGTGGCACTCGATGCAGCTGATCGTGCCGTGCACGCTGGCCAAGAATGCGGCTCCGTCGGTACCGTCGATCAAAACCTTTTTCCATCCCTCCACCGGAGGGATCGATCCGCCTCAACCCTCCCCCGTATCTGCGGGAAGCGTATCCGGCAGGGCAGTGGCGATCAGCATGCCTTGGTTGGTGTGGCAGCCCTCGCAGGTGGCGACCTGCAGCAGGGGGCCACTCCCGCCGTCGTTGCCGGAATCGCTGTTGCCACAGCCCCAGAGGCCACCCAAGGACAGTGATCCGGCGGCAAGCCAGAACAGGAATTTGCGTGAAATCATGTCAGTGGCTCCCTTCTCAGTTCTCCGCTTCCGGCGTCGACTGGATTGCGGAGTCATTTGTGTGGTTTGCGGTTTCCTCGGGGACCTCGGCCAGAAGCCCCCGCGCGAAAATGGGTACGTTGTTGCAGATGATGTCGAGGGTCTCGTAGGTGACGTCTTCGAGCTTGTTCCAGAACTCGGCATTCACCGCGCATCCGATTACGAGTCCGACGTAACAGCGCGCGGTGATACCCGGATCGACCTTGCGCAGCTCTCCGCTCTCGATCCGCAGTTGGAATTCCTTGGCCAGGAAGTTTACGTAGGGCATGCGGAACTCGCGCAACAGCTTCGCGGCCGCGTCGTCGTCGGTGGCCGAGGTCATCAGAAGGAGTCGGAGAAGCTGAGGATCCTGCTGCGCGGTGGAGAGCAGGTGAAGCGACACGGCGCGCAGGAGGTCTTCGACCGAGCCCAGGGAGCTCAGAGTTTCCAGGTAGGAGCTGATCGCCAGTCCACGCGAGCGCGATTCCACTGCTTTTTCGAAAAGATCGAGTTTGCTGGGGAAGTGCCGATAGATGGCCGCCGCGGTGATGCCCACCTCCTCGGCCAACTGGCGCATGGAGGTGCCGGCGTAGCCTTGCCGGGAAAAGTGCTGAAGGGCGACCTCGAGGATCTGGTCCCGGCGCGAAAGTTTGGACAGCGCAGGCATCGCGGGGCCCTCGCAAGCAGAAGAGGAAACGGTCTGTTTCTTTCGTACTGACGGTGAATCCCCTGACTTTCGCCTGCAAGGAGAAAGTAAACAGTTCTTCACTTTGTTTCGGTGGGAAATCTGTAAACGCGTTAAGTGCCTATGGCAGGCTTTATTTAGCCAATATAACCATCATGTGAAGTAAACGATCGCTTAACACAATTCAAACATTCGTTCCGGCTGCGCGAGGGCGCTTTCGGGGCCATGGGCGCTCATCTTCCCTGGATTCTGGGCCTCCCCCGGTGGAGAATCAGGGACGGTATGGGCCGCGGTCTCGTTGCGTCCGCCACGGGCCCGGCTGAGCGTTCGGGTGAGCTTCGTCCGGGCCCGGCGAGCCACATCGGCCCGGTCGCCGGTTCTTCTCCTGAGCAAGGGGTGTGGTACGGATGGAAAGCGGGTTGAAGGAAAAGGTCGTCTGCATCACCGGAGCCTCCGGCGGCATCGGGCGGGCGCTCGCGGAGGGCTTTGCGCGCGAAGGCGCTCACCTGGTCCTGGGCGCCCACTCCCAACTCGAGGCACTGCAGCATTGGGTGACGAAGCAGAGCTGGAAGGAGCGGGCGCTCGCGCTGAAGGTCGACGTCCGCCGGCCCCGTGAACTGCAAGAGATGTGCGCCCAGGCAACCGCGCGTTTCGGCCGGGTAGATGTCTGTGTGGCCAACGCGGGAATCTGGCCCGAGGAAAGCCTGCCACTGTACCAGATGAGTGAAGAGCGCATCCTCCACACTATCGATGTCGATCTTTTGGGCGCCACCTGGACCGCCCGCGCCTTCCTGGCCGCACTCGCGCAGTGCGGGCCGCGCAAGGACGGTCACGGGGCGAACCTTGTATTCATCGGCTCCACTGCGGGACGCTTCGGGGAAGCCGGTCACTGCGACTACTCGCTGAGCAAGGCGGGAATGTACGGATTGCTGCGCAGTTTGAAGAACGAGATTGTTCAGCTCGATCCCTTCGGTCGGGTGAATCTGGTGGAACCGGGATGGACCGCGACGCCCATGGCCGAGGAATCCCTCCAGGATGATGCCGCGATCTCCCATATCGCCCGCACCATGCCCTTGCGCCAGGTTGCGCGCGCGGGCGACATTGCCCGGGCGGTGATGTTCTTCAGCTCTCCGCTTTTGGCCCGCCATGTCACTGGAGAAGTCCTCACCGTTGCGGGCGGCATGGAGGGTCGGACCCTCTGGGGTGAAGAACAGATCGACGCCGAGGCGGTGCGCCGGCGCCTCGATCCGGATTGAGCGGCGACGCTGTCGCACCCTCGTGGCCTTCCCAAAACTCGAGAGGAACGCTTCCTTGAGGAATCTGCGACTCGTACTGAGCCTCGGTGTGCTCTGTCTAGGGACCGTCTCGGTGATCCCCGCCGCCAACGCGGTTTCGGGAGCCTCCGCTGCCTCCGCGGCCAGCGAGGCCAAAGCGGGCGCGGGCAAGAGAACCGCCCCGACCAAACTGCCAGGGGTCTGGGAGCTGGCCAAACAAAATGAGGGCGAGCCCTATTGGGCTCCGCTTTTTCGCCTGCGCGACGCCGAAGCGCAGTACCGGGACACCCCGCAGTGGAGCGAGTACGCGCAGATGCGCGCCTCTCTCGAGTGCAAGGTCGGCGACCATGCGGCGGCGCTCGCGGCCTGGGATTCGGCCTTTGTACCGCGCGACTCCATGGGCACTCTGCCCGCGGGCATGAGAGCCCGCAACGCGGTCGACTACTTGGGTGCGATGGCGGACACGGCCCGGGTGATGATGATCAACGAGCGCCATCACGCGGCGTCCGACCGTCTCTTGACCCTTGCGCTGCTTCCGATCCTTCGCGCCAAGGGCTACCGCTACTTCGCGGCCGAGGCCTTCGATCCGCGCGACAGCCAACTCAACGAGCGGATGTATCCGGTGGCGGCGACTGGAACCTATTTGCGCGATCCGGTGTTCGCCCTGCTCGTGCGCGAGGCGCTTCGCCTGGGCTACACACTGGTGCCCTATGAGAGCATGCGCGGCGAGGAAGCGGGAGACGATTCGATGACCACGCAACAGCGTCGCGACTTCACGCAGGCGCGCAACCTCGCGCGAGCGACGGTCGAGCAGGATCCCAAGGCGAAAGTCCTGGTGCACGCAGGGTATTCACATGTGCTCGAGCGCGCGAGCGAGCGCTTCACGCCCATGGCCCTGTATTTCCGCCAGCTCACAGGAATCGATCCAGTCACGGTCGATCAGACGCGCTTGAGCGAACGGAGCGAGCCCCGCTACGAAGATCCCGCGTATCGCGCCTGCGTGAAAGCGGGGTTCCTGAAGGATGGGCCGGTGATCCTCTTCGACGCGAAGGGGAAGCCCTACGCGCCCGCCGACTTCGCGGTCGACTACCAGGTCTTCACCCCGCGCACACACTATGTGGACGGACGACCCACGTGGATGGCGTGCGGAGGGCTGCGGCGCGCGGTTTCGGTGGATGTTCCCGAGGCGCAGGAGCAGTGGTGCATGCTCGAGGCGCGGGTTCCGGATGAGCCGCTAGATGCGATTCCCCTGGACCGCTGCGAGGTGGAGGGAACGGACAAGGCAACGCTGTTCGTGCCAGTTGGCCAGAAGTTCGTGCTCCGTGTACTGGACCAGGACAAAGAGGAGCTTCGCGAAACCCTGGAGACGAACCCGCGTCCTGAGAAAGCGCGCGGAGGAGACGAATAGGCCGCAGGATGCGCGTGGGACAAGAGCTCGAGGTGAAAAGCTCAGTGAGCGGGATCGAGCCCTCGAGTCGGCACTCGCACCGGCCGCCTACTTCCCTGAAGCGAATTCGCCGGCAAAGAGATCGTTGGCGAAGGCGAGCAACAGACGGGCGAAGTCTTCCCGGCGCGCCGCGCCCACCGCGATGACCTCCTCGTGCGACACCTCTTCCACCCCGTGCTCGCGGGCCACGTTCGTGATGCAGGAGACTCCCACCACCTTGACCCCCAGACGATGTGCGAGGGCCGCTTCCGGACCGGTCGACATGCCAATGGCCGAAGTCCCGATCGATCGATAGAAGCCGATCTCCTTGGGCGTCTCGTAGCTCGGACCCCACAACGAAACATAGGCCCCCGTTGCCACGGCGATTCCATTGGCGGCCCCGACGTCGACCATACGTAGAGCCAACTCACGATCGAAGGGGCCATTGTGGGTCGCGGCGCGCAGATGGGCTTCGACTCGATCACTCACCGGCGGCAACACCAGTCCGCGCAGCGCATCGCCGTGAAAATCGAGCAGCCCGGTGAGTGCAACCAGGTCGCCGGCGCGCGCGTCGGGACTGGCGCCTCCGGCCGCGTTGGTCAGAACCAACACTTCCACCCCCAACGCGAGCAGAGTCGCGATGGGAAAGAGCACATCCTCCATCGCGTGGCCTTCGTAGGCGTGGAGACGTCCCTGTAGCACCAGAAGCCCGTTCTTCGTACCGGGAATGGAGCACCCGAGGAGTTGCCCCTCGTGGGCCGCGACGCTTGGCGCGTAAAAGCCGGGAATGGAGGCAAATTTGCGTTGATGCAAAATCTCGAGCTGCTGGGCGAAGTTCCCCAGACCGCTTCCCAACACCACACCCAGCCGGCCGCGAAAGCCTTCCTCACGTAGGGTCTTCGCGCCGGCCTCGACCTGCTGCGCGTAATCCTCTCGCAGTCGCCACGCCCCCATCAGGCAACTTCCAATCCGTGCCGGCGGCGCGCCTCGCCGATCTGCTCGATGGCCATGCGCATCAGCTCCACCCGCGTCTGTTGCGACAGGAACGCGCTCTTGAATCCCGCCAGCAGAATGTTCTCCATTTCGAGCAGGCTCAGGTCGAAAACGTCGACGGCCCGGCGTAACTCGCCCGTGAGATCCGTGTCCAAAAGCAGGCGGTTGTTCGTGCACAGGGTCACGCGCACCCCGTAGCGAAGGAAACGCCGCAGAGGGTGCCGGTCGATACTCTTCACCGCGCCGGTGCGCACACTGCTGCTCAAACCGACCTCGAGCGGGATGCGATGGTTCGCCACGTAGCGTAGAAGGTTCATGTCCTCCAGCAAGCGCGTACCGTGTCCGATGCGATGCGCCCCCAGATAGTGCAGGGCCTGATGAATGCTGGGCGGGCCGAATTCCTCCCCCGCGTGAACCGTGCAGTTGATGTTGTTGTTCAGAATGAGATAGAACGCCTCAAGGTGATCCTTGGCCGGGTTGTCCATCTCGATTCCGGCCAGATCGAATCCAACCACGCCACGCCGCTTGTAGTGCACCGCCAGTTCGGCCAGGCGGTGGGTCTCCTTCGGAGAGTGATGGCGCAGTCCGGTGATCACCAGCTCGGCCGAGATCCCGGTCTCCTCACGCCCCTCCATGAGTCCCGCCAGCACGGCATCAGTTGCACCCTCGGGATCGAGCGCGCGTTCGCAGTGCAGCACCGGGCTGAATCGCATCTCCAGATGCTTGACGTTCTCCGCCGCGCAATCGGCTACCAGCTCGCGGGTAACGCGCCGCAGCGAAACTTCGTCCTGCAGAACCCGGTGCACCACGTCGAACAGAGGAATGTAGGTGGACAGCGAAGGCTCTTCGCCGGCGCCTCCGAGCAAGCTCCGCAAACTGTCTTCACTGCCTCCCGGCAACTCGAGGCCCTGTTCGGCGTAGAGCTCGACCAGGGTCGCAAAGCGCACGCTGCCATCGAGATGGACGTGGAGATCCGCCTTCGGCAGATCACGGAGGAGTTCGGTCGAGATTTCCTCTCCGCGCAAGAGGTCCCCGCGCAGATAGCCATCCTGTCGAACCGAACCGGCCATCAGGCCCTGCCTTTCAGTTCCTTGGGCTGCGAGAGAGAGCGAATGACCTCCACCAGCTCGTCCTGGGCCTTGCGGTCGTTCTTGAGATCGAGCTCCTCGGTGTTCACCACGTGCAGAGGACAGAGCAGGGGAATTCGTTCGGCCCACAGCTCGTAGCTCTCGTGCAGTTCGCGGATGTACTCCTCCTCGATCTGCTTCTCGCAATCGCGACCGCGGGCGCGAATGCGCTGCATGATGGTCTCGGGTTGAGCGCGCAAATAGAGGATGAGATCGGGGGGGCGCAGGTAGCTCACCATGGCGGCGAAGAGGTCTTTGTAATTGTGGTAATCGCGTTCGTCCATCATGCCGCGGCGGTACAGAATGCGCGCAAAGATCTCGGTATCTTCGTAGATGGTGCGATCCTGCACTACGCTGCGTCCGCTTTGAAGGATCGTACGCTGCAGGGCGAAGCGCTTGGAGAGTAGAAACACCTGAAGGTGGAAGCTGTACCGCTTCATGTCGGCGTAGAAGTCATCGAGATAGGGATTGTCCGCGACCGGCTCGTAGTAGGTGTCCCACCCCAGGCGTTCGCCCAAGAGGTCGGTGACCAGGGTTTTTCCCACCCCAATGTTTCCGGCGATGGCGAGGAAGAACGGTTGTGTTTCTCGGTTGGGCGTTGTCATGACGCCGCCTCCTCTCTCACTCTCACGCGCGGGGCGGCAGGCCGTCCAGGGCGTCGATCTTGGCCACGCGGCGCGCGTGGCGTCCTCCCGAATGATCAGTCCGCAGCCAGATCCGAAGAATGCGGCTGGCGTGGCCTGGATGAATCTGCGCGCTTCCGAGCACTAGCACGTTGGCGTCGTTGTGCTCGCGGCTGTTGCTCGCGGTGGCTTCGTTGTGCACGGTGGCGGCACGCACTCCCCGCATCTTGTTCAATGCCATGGCGCTGCCAATGCCCGCCCCGTCGATCATCACGCCGAAGCGACACGCTCCGGCCTGGATCTGCTGGCCCACTTTGATCGCGAAGTCGGGGTAGTCGCACGACTGCTCGGAGTGGGTACCGACGTCGACCGCCTCGTAGCCAAGCTCAGCCAGGATCTCTTTGAGCCGCCGCTTGAGGGCGAAGCCGCCGTGGTCGCTTCCGATGGCTACCCTTTTCGCCGCGCCCGGCTTGAGGGCGCATGGAGTCCCGGCCAAGGGCCGCGGATCGGGGGCCCGGCCGGGAGTCACCGGCGAGGTGAGCGCGCCCGCATCCGGGGGCGCGAAATCGTCGAGAATCTGCTCGACGAGGCGTCGCACCTGATCTCGCGAAATCGAAGCCACTGCGGATCCTCTCCCAAGCGAAAACTGACGAGAATCGTAGTCTCTTGGCGCGCAAAGGGCAATCGCGCGGCGAGAATCCGCCGGCAATCGGGCTAGGATCCGCCCTTGAAATCGCTCCAGCGCTTGTCCTCGAACACGCGGATCTGCGCGCTGGCGGCGTCGACCACGTAGAGAATCGCGCCCGAAATTTCCACCTGGATGCCTCCCCGCGTGGTGATTCCGTGGACGATCGCGAACTTGCGTGGCGAGCCCAGCGGCACCGAGCCGCCGGCGCCGTTGCCAAAGAGGAGGTCGAAGCCGCCTAAGGGGCTGAAGCGTTGGCCGCGGCCGTTGCCCGAGTCCGCCACGTAGATGCGGCCTTCCCGATCGATTCCGACGCCATAGGGGGTGTTGAACTCGCCCGCTTCACTTCCCGGACCAGGCTCGAAGATGCCCCCACAGCCAGGAGCCTTCCCCAGGACGTGGGCCGAGATGTCGACGGTGGGACAGCTAGTGGGGTAGAAAGGAACGATCGCACCGGTGGCGGTCGAGTCCGGGCCGGTGGGAGTGGGATCGAAGCGAATGACCCAGTTGCGCGTGGTGTCGGCGTCGCACACGAGCAGCATGCCGGCCGAATCGAACGCCAGACCCACCGGGCGCTGCACGAACTGGGGACTCTCCACGCTGCCCCGGGAATTTGCGACCTCGCCGCGCGGCTGCAGGAGGCCAAGATCGTGGTCGAGCCACCGGAAGCGCAACACCGCGCCGGAATCCGGATCGGCCAGATACAGCAAATCGTCCCGCGTCACGATGGCCGCAACGCTCTTGGCCAGTCCGCTGAGATCGTAGCTCCCCTGGGGCGACAGATCGGTCTGGGAGAAGAACGAGAGTCGCGGCGGCGTCGCGGCGTCACCGCTTTCGCCCACCACGACGGTCCGGGTCAGAGAATCGAGGCACACCGCGGTGGGATTGGCCAGTCCCGTGACCGGTCCCTTGTCGAGCACGCCCTTCAAATTGTACTTGGTGAGCGTGCCCGGCTGCCCCTCGGTGACGAAGATCTTTCCCGCCGCCTCGATGAGATCGGTGGGATCGGTCAGATCCCACTGGCTCTTTTCGAGATAGAGGCTGCTGCTGGGAATCCCTTTTGCTTCGGGAGCGGTGATCTTCACGCCGCAGCCAAACAGGGTGAAGAGCCCCGCGAGAGCGACGAGCCCCGTCAGGGCGGAGAATGGGAATTCACGCCGCGCGCTCATCGTCCGAACTCCACCGTTACCGTGTGCAAGCCACCGAACGCTCCTCGATCGTCATAGGCGTAGCCAACCCGCAAGAGCAGCCCCTTCTTCTCCAGGTGCAGGCCGAAGCCAGCGGAAATTCCACCCTGATCGACGTTGCTTCGCCAACCTCCGCGAAGTGCGAGATGGTCGAGCAGCGCGGCTTCGCCGCCAAAGATGACCGATTCCTGCTCATCGCTGGGATGACGGAAATCGAAACACAGGGTGAGCCGGCGATGGTCGCCCGTGCCGAAGTCGTAGGCCGCACCGAAGACCGCGATGGTCGGGGCGGCGAAACTCTGCCAGTCGGTTCCCGCTTCGGGTGGCGGAGCGCCGGTGAGCTTCAGGTCGCCGCCGAAGTTCTGCACCGTGAAACCAACCCGCGCGGTGTGGAAGCCGATGTAATAGAGCGCGCCCAGATCGAGGAACACGCCCTCGTTCTTGAACTCGTCGAGGTTCTCCTGCAGGAACTTGGCGGTAGCGGCGACGGTGAAGCGATCGGTCATCTGGCGGCCCAGAGAGACCGAGCCCACGAATTGATTGGCGGTAAAGGTGAAGCCCTGCCCGGTGGGGTGCAGCTCGCTGGTGCGAAGAATGTCTCCGCTGCGCAGCACTCCGCCCATCAGGCCAAGTCGCCACACGCCGATCTTCCGCACGTAGGCGATGTGGTCGACGTTCATGTCGGCCGCGTATGCGGTGTGCGACACCAGGAGCTGATTCGAACCCCCGACGGTGATCATGGCGGCGGGATTCCAGAACACGGACGATGCGCCGTCCGCCGCGGCGCTCATGCCACTCCCCATGGCGATGCCGCGCGCTCCGAAGGGGACGCGAAGAAACTGTCCGCCACTGGTTCCCGCTCGCTCTCCTCCGTACAGAGCGATGAGCTGTCCAGCCGTGGCCGGCGAAGCAACCAGCAGCAGGAGCCAGAGGATAAAGAGTGAGCGCCTTACCATTGGTAGCTCACCCCCAGAATCAGCCGGCGGGGATCGGTGCGATAGGAGGGATCGACGTAGTCCTCGACGTAGTCGGTGGTGGAGACGGTGCGCGGCGATCCGTTGAGGCGCTGACTCGCGATGTCCCCGTCCCAATTGCCCCGAATGTATCCCTCACCCGTCCAGGGATTCACGCGCCGGTAGTTGTCGTGGTTCAGAATATTCTGCGCCTCGAGATAGATCGTCACCCGGCGCTTCTCATCCAGATGATAGAACTTGCTGAGCTTCACATCGAGCGAGCTGCGGTAAGGCCCTAACATTCCGTAGGTGTCCGGCGAATTCTGCACGCTTCCGTTCTCGGTGAGAACGCGTTCGGTATAGCGTTGACCCGCCCACGCGCGCATGAGCACGTTGGCGCTCCAGTTCCTGGGAACCGCCCATCCCAAAAGCTCGGGCGAATGCTTGTCACCGACGTAGAAATCGAGGTTCAGGGTGGCGGACCAGGGACGATCCCACAAGAGCGGTACGTTGCGGATGCCCTGCTCGGTCTGGAAGTCGGGATTGCCCTGCCCCAGCTCGGCGCTCAGGAAGGTGGCGTTCGCGTCGCTATTGCTTCCAGTGGTTCTCTGTAGTTCGAAGGTAAAGCTCCCGCTGAGATAACGCGTGGTGCGCTTCACGATCGACAATTCCATTCCGATGGAGCGGGCCGCATCCGCATTGAAGTAACGGATGGGGTTCACTACCACCGCCACCTTGTCGTTGGGATCGGGCGTATCCTGAGGATCGATCACGACCTGGTCGAGCGCCACGCTCTGCGCATATCCGTAAATGTCGTTGCTGTAGAAGGTGACACCGGCGCTCCAGAGATTTTCGAATTCGTGCTGAATTCCGGCTTCGTACTGCACCGTAACTTTGGGATCGAGATCGGGATTTCCCAAGAGTTGCAAGTCGGTGGCGAAGTTCGTCTGTAACTGGGCGTACACGTAGTTGTAGCGGGGCCATTGGTTGAAGTGGCCGTAATTGAAGAAGAACTTGTCGTGCGGGGAGACGGGGAAGCTCACCCCGACGCGTGGACTCAGGCGGGCCTTCCAGCGCACCCCAAAAGCGCTCATCGTCTTCGAGCGATAGTTATCGGCCATCTCGGGAAAGATGAAGACGTAGTCGCCGCTATTTTCCATGACCTGGTCTACTTCTTTCCCGGGAGCCCAGGCGTCGAGTCGTCCTCCCAGGTTGAGAATGAGACCTTTGTAGCTGAGACGATCCTGCACGTATCCCGCGAACACTTGCGGATGAACTCGAAAGATGTCCTGACTGCGCGCCAGAAATCCCGGCGGCGGACTCCCCAGTGACCCGTTCAGGTCGATGAGCTGCATCTCGCTGTGAGTGTACTCGAAACCGGTCTTGAAGCGGCTGTTGTCCCCCGCGAGCCACGCGTAATCGGCCTTGGCCACGTACGATTCCGAGTAGTGGTCGTGCCAGCGGTCGGCATCGCCCCCCACGTGCGCCCCCGCGATGTAGGAGGGACATCCGTCGCACGGGGATTCGTGAAGATTGACCTCGGGTCCTTCGTAGGTGGAAAAGTCGTCGTTGCGGTTCTTGTTGGTGTGCTGTCGCGAGAACTGCCGCCCCAGGGTGACGTCGTAGAATGCGTTCTTCCCGTTGACGTGGTGCCAGTTGAGCTGGGTGAGGATGTTCTGAGTGGTGGTGACGTCGTAGTTGTAGAGAATGTTCTGGTACTTCTTGGGGAAGCCTTCGCCCGCGAGCAGATACCCGAGTCCCACCGTCGCCTGATTGCTGTAGGTGAGATTGATCTTGCTCAGAGGCGAGAAGGCCCAGGTCCATTTCGCCAGGCCACTCCACTTGTTGTCGGCTCGAGGCGACCAGAAGGCGCTCTTGAGAATGGGCGAAAGCACGCCCTTGGTCTGATTCTGGTCGGGATACTGTGACACCGAAGCAGGATCGGGATTGCGAAGTGACTCGGTGGGAAGATAGGTGTCGCTGATATCCCCGGTGAGACTGACGATGAAATACTGCTTTCCCGGCAGATTGAGCTTGTTCCAGGGCACTACCGGACCCGACAGCGTGAGCCGTGCCATGTCCTTGTCGTAGCGGTACGAGCTGGGCGCGACCGCGTCGCTGCGGTAGGTGGCTTTACCCTCGAACTCCTCACCGCCTTCCTTCGTCGAGACGTTCACCACGCCGCTGACCGCCTGACCGTACTCCGCCGAGAATCCACCGGTGAGGACTTCGACTTCGTTGATGAGGTCGGTGTTCACGCCGAGTCCGTAGGAGCCGGCGCCCAAGGGGTCTTTCACCGCGACGCCATCCAGCCGGAATTGCGTGTCGTCTTCACGCCCACCGCGGATGTGGATCGCGTTGTCCTGCACCGTTACGCCGGCCTGCAGCGCCACCGCGTCGACCAGGTTATCCAGGGGGAGCGCATCGATGTCGCTGCCGCTGAGCCGCCGGGCGGTGCCGGTCTCGGTCACCACGAGGAGTTTGCGCTGCGCCAGCACATCGTAGGGGGCGAAGACCTCGGCGTGCGGCTCCAACCAGAAATTGATCTCGACCTCATCGCCGGGCAGAAGACTGAGCGTCACCTCTCCCACCCCGTAGGTGATGTAGCTGGCGCGAATGGTATAGGTTCCGGGCTCCAGCCCGCGCAGCCAGAACTGACCGTTGTTCAGGGAGAGGGTTCCCCTGCCGGTGTCCATCACGAAGATGTTCGTATAGCTCAGAGGTACGTTGCGATCTTTCGCGAATACGCGCCCCTTGATGACGATGGGGAGATTCGGGTTTCGCTTGGCCTCGTCTTCATAACGATGGAGGTACCGGTACCCGGTGACTTTCTCTCCGATGTCTCCGGTGACCTTTCCGATCTGCTCATCCTGCGAACGAGCGAGAGACGGGAGGAACACGAGGGCCAGGGCAAGGACCGCGATTCGTCTCGGCGGGGAAAGCTTCACGGCTTCCCCCCGCTGGGCAGTGTCACCGGGTGGCCGAGCTCATCCTGGAGAATGATCCCGAGGGCTTCGATCGCATTTCCGAGCGCGTTGCAGTACTCCAGCTGGAAGCCCAGGGTGACCGCATTCGCGGTTCCCGTGTCCGGTCTTCGCACGGCCACGAGCGGACTGGAGGGTCGGCGGTCGTGAAGGTAATCGTAGTTCTCGAAGCGATAGAGTTCGGCCGTTCCCGCGGTCATCACGAAGCCGTAGATTCCGAAGAAGAAGCCGGTTCCGTCCAGATAGTTGCGGCCGATCGACGCCATGGCCGGCAGGCCCGCGCTTTGCGGTTCGACGTCGAGCGCGCCGCCCAGGCCGGATAGATCCTGCGAGGTGATGCGGAAGTTCGAGCGCGGATCCGGGTTCTTCTCGAGCCCCAACACCTGGGAACGGAAAGTGGTGGAGAGGTTGGAGCTCGCGCCGACCGCGGCCTGGGTCTCCAGGAAGAGGTGTCCCGATTGGGTTCCGGGCGTGTCGGGATCGAGATCCTTCGAGAGGTAGTCCTGCAGGATTCCCTGCACGCGCACCAGATTCGGGCTCTCCGAGTTTCCCGTATACCACACGAGCCATTGGAACTGCTCGAGGGTGAGACGGATGTCGTCGTCGCGGTCGGGAGCGCCATCGGAGATGTCCCACACGCTGTGTTGTCCGGGAAGAAGTTGATCGAGAGCGTCCCGATAGAAGGTATCGCGGCTGGCCAAGGATACCGTGTTCGGGGCGTCGTCTATCAGGAGCACGTCCCCGATGGCCGGGTATACCTTCCAGGTATGGGAGAGCTCGGCCAAACCACCCGCCTCGTCTGCGATGCGCACGTAGAGCGTTTGATCGAAATCCTGCGCAGGATCGCCCTGGGGTATGTCGCGCAGCACCAGCGAAAAGCGCGTCGGCGGTCGCGCCTCGCGCACCCATCCCTTGGTGGGATCGGCCAAAGGATCGCCAATGCCGTACACCGAGTCGGGGTCGCTGCCCTCGAATCGATATTCGATCCATGGCAACAGAGTGGAGTCGCCGTCGAGATCGAAGCCAAAGAATTCGAAGGAGGCCGCTCCGAAACTCGTCTTCACGGGAGTGAAATTGTCGGCGAATTCCAGAAGGGGAGGAAAGTTCACCAGGGGAATCGTGACCGAGACCGTATCACTCAGAGCGGCGCGGTCGTCCTGTGCCACCACGGACAGAGTGGGAAATGCGCGACCGCTTTCGTCGGTGGAGTAGGTCGCGGTGGTCTCTTCGCTGGTCGTGAACATCCAGTTGTTCGAGGACTGCCCCTGCACGGTGATGTTGACGTAGTACCCGGTGATGAATCCGTCGCTGTCGGTCCCCGACCAGTGGAAGGTCGCCTGGTTGTAGGTCGTGGGCTGCAGACTGTCCGGGTTGGCGGGAAGAATCCAGATCGAGGCCACGGGCGGGGCGTTCTTCCAGCTCGTCGGATCGAAGGGCTCGTTGGAACAGGCCGCGATCAGCGCGGCGAAGGCAAAGAGCCAGGGAAGCAGCTTTGGGAATGGTCTCGACATCGCGATCCAAGTACGCCTTCCGAACCCGTACAGCTCGAAGATGCGCGGGGCTTCAGTCTACTCCGTAGCCGACGGTGGGAGTCGGCGGGGTGATGGAGTTTACACCCGTTTTTGCGCTGCTGGCTACAGGCGAAGCCCTCTTCCCCGTGCTAGATTGGCGGGCATGGATTCCTCGTCCTCCTTCTCGGTTTCGGCCGGCGCACGCGCCACCCAACGCGTGCTCGGGGTGGTGCGCTTGCGCGCGCGGACCAGCGCCATCTGGCGCCGCACCGCCCTGGAAGATCTGCCGACTCTGCTCGAAGACCACTGTCAGTGCGAGCTCAAGGCGGCCGCCAACGCGCTGTCGCTCATCGGGCGAAATCCCGCAAAAAATGTACTGGTGGATCGTATGCAACGTCTGGCCAAGGAAGAGTTGCAACACTATCAGCTCCTGCGCGAGTGCCTCGGCGCGCGCGCCATCGTCCCACGGAACCCCCAGCGCTCTCCCTACATGAGCGGCCTGCACGCGGCCCATCGCCAGGGGATCCCCGCTCTTTTGGGCTCGCTTCTGGTTTCGGCCCTGGTGGAGGCCCGCTCCTGCGAACGCTTCGCCGCTCTGGAGGAGGACCTGCGGGAGGCGCCCGGAATCACAGAAAGGGAAAATTTAGCGCAAATGTATGGAAATCTGGCCCGCTCCGAAAGCGGCCATGCCGCCACCTTCATCGAACTGGCAAAGCTTTACTTCGAAGCGGAGTTGGTGGAGGAGGAACTGGAGCGCCGCCTACGCCACGAAGCGACGCTCTTGGCCGAAATTCCCCTGAACGCGCGCATGCACGGGGGCAACGGGGAGTCGGCCTAGAGGCTCGAAGAGCGCGCAGAAGGACGGCTTCGAACTACTCACGCTCGCGCCACACCACCACCCCGGCCGAGTTCGCGGTCCGCAGGGCCGCGGGTTTGATCGCGCGGACACGGACCGACTGAACCCGGGTGTTCTCCAGGCAGATTCCCGCCACGTCCCAGGCCACCGCTTCCAGAGTGAGACGTTTGGCGGAGATCACTCGTTTTTCGACGGAGCTGGCGAGCTTTTCGTAGTCGACGGTGGCTTTCAAATCGTCGTGGCGTCCCGCGTCCTCGAGATCCACCGTGAGCTGGAGATCGAGCACGATCTCCTGGGGAAATTCGCGCTCGTGGTCCTTCACCCCGACGATGCCGCGGACCCGTAAACCCTCGATATGAATGAGATCAGGCATTGGGCGCCCTTGCCCGTTCTAACCGCCGAAGAAGCTATAGCCCACCGAAATGACCCCATTCCACCCGCTGAAATCCCACCCGACGGTTCCCAGCGGCAGTTGCTGGGAATCGGAGGTGCCGTTGATCGTCGTCTCGGTGGTGGTGCCGGTGGGATTTCCCATGTCGAGGTAGCGATAGCCGCCGCGGAAGGTCACTTTCGTGCCGGCCACGAAATCGAAATGATAGCCGACGTAGCCCTGCGCGCTCACGCTCGAGCCGGTCCAAACCCCGTGGTAATGGGTGTCCGAATCGGGATTGAGTTCGCTGACGATGTCGACGACCTCGTTCATGTCACACCACCCGTACCCCAAACCGCCACCAAAGAAGATCCCTTTGTCCAGCGGGGGGTACCAGGTGAGGTTGAACGTGACGTCCTGCATTTTGGCGTGGGTGTTTTCGAGGAAGCCCGTGAACTGGCCACGGGTTCCGGCGTAGGTGTTGTTGCGCAGACCTTGCGATTGGCGGTTGTACTCCACCGAGACCGCGAGACGATCCATCATTTGATAGGCCAGTCCGCCCCCCAAGCTTCCGGTGAGTCCGAAGATCTTGTAGTTGGCCAGAACGTAGCTATCGCGCAGAAAGCTCTCGTTCTGCTCGAGGGACTGATTGACGGAATCCAAGCTCATGTTCAGGCCGCCGGCCAGACCATATAAGGTTAGGCTTCCCTTGGCTGGAAGGGACTGGGCGGGGGCATCGGGGACATACAGAATCAGGCCGGTCAGCACCAGCGTCAGCCCGATCCACACTCGATTCGCTCTCACGGCTTCTCCTTCAGCGCGACTGCCAGCATCGCGGCTCCCTCGTTTGAGGTCGAGCCGCAGATAGAGGATGGTAGCACCCCCATAGGGTGGAGTCCACCGGCCGCAAAAGCAAGGGGCCGCCCAGGCCCCAAGCTTCGCAAGGAGTATTTTCAGCACGCAGAGCCCCTATTCCTCCGCATGCCGGTGGGTGGGGCCGTGGTCTCGGCCCCGTCGCGCCTTGTAGATCAGCCAGCCGCCGAAGTAGACCAACAGCAGCGGCCACCATTCCTCCATCCAGCTCAAGGACCAATCGAAACGGGTGTGGAGGAAGAGAACCAGCCCCAGGAACACCAGGACCAGGCCCCAGGGTACGCTGCCCCGGCTGGGCAACTCCAGATCACGCGGCAGCTCCTGATGCAGCGGCCGTCCCAGCAGAAACTGATTGTAGAGGGCGGCGCGCCGATAGGCATCGATGATGCCGAAGAACCACCAAAAGCCGAGGAAGATGGCCAGGAACGGCTCCAGGCCGTGGAAACCCTCCGACGCCAGGAGCGCGATCACGCCGGCGAACACCAGAGCCTGCACGAAGCCGCGCTGATAGTAGCCGACGTAGACGTTTCCGAGCCCGGGGATCATGGCCGAGAGAAAGGCGGCCCAGCCGGGAGCCTTCCGTCCGAGCGACGGATCCATCGCGGGAGGAGGGCCGGCCGGTGGCCACTGGCCACCGGGGTTCGCCGAGCGCGGAGGCGCCTCGGGGTTGCCGGGGGAAGAAGCATCGGGGCCGTAGCCGCTCTGATACTCGTGACTGTCACTCATGGTTTGCTCCTTGCCTTGGGAGTGCGGGATTAGCGTTCGATCCCGTGCCCGTTGAATCCTCTTGCAATCGAGGGTGGCGCAACCCGCGCCAGAAAAGATGGAAACCTTCGTTGATATTTTGGAGGGCCGGCGCGACCGCGGAGTTCTTGCGACCCAGGACGAGGAAGCCAGAGTCTCGACTCCGCCCATCAACTCGCGCGCGCCGTACCAGGCCTCGCTCCGCGCACCGAAACGGTGCAGGATTCCGTTCTTGCCCGTACGAAGGCGCCGTCCCGCAGGAACGATCGTCCGGTCAAACGCTTCGCCCGCCAGAGGTTGGAGATCTTGCGGGAAGGGAACCCCGGCCATGACTGCCTCCTGACCTTCCCCCTTGAGCCAACTCAAGCTGTGCTCCGCGACCGAGTGGAAAGGTGATAGCGGAGTTCCCACGAGCAGGAATGCGATCAAAGTGGCCACGTACGCGGCTTCCAGGGGAAACAGCGGACGCTGGAGAGCCCGACGCCAGCGCGCCTGCGCAGCGGCAAGAGCGGTGAGCGGGAGATCGAGCACGAGGCGTACGCGCTCGCGCAGGCGCAGCCGAAATCCTTGCATTCCCTGCGGCGCTCGGCTGGTGCGCGCGAAGATGGCGGCGGTGCATTCTTCGCCCGGGTCTTCCTCGACCATCGCGGGAAAGACCTCGTTCAGCCAGGCCAGGGCCTGCGCCATGCCGCGGCACTCGTCGCAGTGCTCCAGGTGGAGTTCGACCAATTCGCGCTCGGCCGCGCGTAATCCTCCCGCGTCGAAGGCCAGGAGCCTCTGCTGACAGCGGGCGCAGCTCTTTCCGGAGGTGGCGGCGAGGATGGCATCCGTCAACCGCTCGTCATCTCGCGAGCGATTCATGGTGTCCCTCCTGCCGCTTCGGGTCCGGCGTCTCATGCGTTGGATCTGTCCCGCTAAGGCCAGCCGCGCGCGGCTGCTGCGCGACTTCACCGTCCCCACCGGGAGGTCGAGCATGCTCGCGATCTCCTCGAAACTGAGGCCTTGAATGTCTTTCAGAAGCAGAATTTCGCGGTTGATCTCGCCCAGCTCGGCCAGCGCACGATGCACCAAGCGCTTGCGGGTCTGCAGAAACGCGACTTCGTCCGCGGCCAAACCGGGCGCGGCGAGTTCGTGCATCTCCTCGATGGGGATGTCTTGGGCGGGCGGGCGGGCTTTCTGACGGCGGAGGAAATCCCGGCAGGCATTGCGGCTGATCTGGAACATCCAACTCTCGAAGCGGTTGGCGTCCTCGCAGCGATCCAGATGCCGATAGATCTTCACGAAGATCTCCTGCGTCAAATCCCTCGCGTCGTCCTGGCTGCCCACGAAGTGGTAAGCGAATCCGCAGACGCGCGTTTGATAGCGGCGGACGAGGGCCTCCCATGCCATCTCATCACCATCTTGGCAATGCCGTAGCAGCTCAGAAAGATCCATGAGGTCTGTGTCTCGCCCTCGTTTCGAGGAACTCCGTCCGTCCCGGGTCCTTTGCGCTCACCCCTTTTGCCGCCTCATCTTCCCCCAGTTCTGAGGGGAGAGGAAGAGTCCATCGACCCTGGGCGTGGGGAGAATCCCTCCGATCCTGTCACATAGAGAGAGACGCACGCCGGGGTCTCAGGGTTCGGTCCCTTGGGGAACGCCAGGAAGCAGTTCCCTCCCAGCCCGAATTTGCTACTCTTTGGACCTGGGCCCGACTGTTTTCACACCCGAAAAGGTCCCCCGTGAACGAACGCGCGCGATATTCGAGCCTAGAGCCCGTGCCGGGACTCGCCTCGCCGGGCCCTGGCCTCTCCCGCCCCAGTTCGGGCATCAACGATCTGGTGTGGAGGCTGTGTCTGGTGACCGCCGGGGCGTCGCTCTTGGCCGCGATCTTCCACCAGGTTTTCGGCCACGGCTCCATTTTCGGCGTCTGGTTCCTCGCGATGCTCAGCGGCCTGGGTTGGCTCGCCGCGGTGCGCATGCTGCTCCTGGACACCCGCCTTCGCGTCGCCTGGATCATCTGGCTGGCCTTCGGCGTTCTCATGCTGGCGGTGACGAACTCGGCTGCCATGGCGCGCTTCACCGCCTTCACTTTCCTGCTGCTGCGCCGCTATCGACCCTTCCGTCAACTCAGTTCCGCACGGCGCGCGAAACTCTTCGGACTCGCGTTTCTGTGTTTGCCCCTGCTCATCGCAGGAGTGTCCACCCAAGAAATGATCGGCGAGTTCGCCAGCATGGGACGACATGTGATCCGCTACGCCGTCTTTTCGTTGGCCGTGTTCTGGATCATGACCATTCTGCAGCTTGCGTTCCGGGCGCGTCTGCATTTCTTGCGGCTCAAACCGAAACTGGCGATCGCGGTCCTCTTGATCGCCTTCGTGCCGCTGGTGCTGGTGGCCACTCTGGGAACCCTCGTGGGTTACGGCGCCCTCGGGGGCCGCTCCGCCGACCGGGGGGGAGCCATCCTGAACGACTGGTGTCGTCTGGTCGATGAGCATCCGGAGAATGGCTTCTTGGTCTTCGGTCCCGGGTTCACCGATCCGTCACTCACTACTTCGGCTCCCGCGGGTTCGTCTGCGGCCCAGATAGAAGCTCCGTATTGGACGCAGCAGCTCAGGGAAGCGCTGGCGAAACCGGCGACCGGCAGCTCCTGGGCCGCCACCGACACTACCGCATTTTTCGTACTCGGCAAGGAGATGTGGCTCCTGCGACTCCGCGGGCTCGACGAGAAGAAGACCCCGCAACTGCAGGGTTGGCCGGTCCGCGAGAAGCTGATGGACCATCTCTCTTCACTTCTCCATTCGAACGCGCGCCTGGCCCTGAAGGTTCAGAGCCCAGGCGCGTTTTTGGGAAAGGCCGATACCGCCGCGGGCGACGTGGTGGTCGACGGTCACTATCACGCGCAAGCGGACTCCTCGGCGGGCTTATTCGAGCGTCCCCTCTATTTCGGTGGCACCCAGCTCAGCGCCATCGAACTCAAGAACGACAAGCTCAGTCGCGAATCCGTCCTGCTCACCTTCAGCGTGAGTCTGGCCGATCTGGGCCGTGATTTCGTCTCGGGGAACAACGAGATCAGCCAGGGAATGGTCTTGCTCCTGGCGGTCCTGGCCGCGCTTTTTCTGTTCGTGGAATTGGCTTCGCTCTTCTTCGGCCTGCGCATTTCCACCGGAATCACCTCGGCGGTCAAGGTATTGCACCGGGGTACCGAGGAGCTGGCCCGCGGCAATCTCGACACGCACATCAGCGTGCCGAACGAAGACGAGTTCGGCGACCTGGCGGCGTCCTTCAACGAAATGACTGCACGCGGTGAAGCAGGGACAGCAGGAACTCCTCGAACGCGAGAGGCTTCAACGCGAGCTTCAGACCGCTCGCGAAATCCAAATGCGCCTTCTCCCCTTCGCGGTGCCTCAGCTCGAAGGGTTCCAGATCGCGGGAATCTCAGAGCCCAGTCGCCAGGTGGGAGGCGATTACTACGATTTCCTCCGCCTGCCCAATTCGAATCTGGGAGTTGCGGTGGGCGACGTATCGGGTAAGGGAATCCCGGCCGCTCTCTTGATGTCGAACTTGCAGGCGAGCCTGAAGGGGCAGGTGTTGCATGGTGGTCGGTGTCCAGGACCGTGTCCCTGGTGAATCACCTGCTGGTGTCTTCGACCGACACGAACATGTTCGCCACCTTCTTCTACGGGGAGCTCGACCCGCGTTCGGGCACCTTCACTTCCAGCAACGCCGGCCATGATCCGCCCATCTTGTGCCGGGCGGATGGCAGCATCGAGCGCATCTCCACCGGAGGCCTCATCCTGGGGATCGTGGACGAGACCGACTACGAGGAAGTGACGGTGCGCATGAACGAAGGGGACGTACTCGTCATCTACACCGACGGGATCACCGAGGCGCAGGGTCCGCTGCCGCTGTTGCCGCCGCCGAAGGCGGGAGAAGATGGAGGCGCGTGGGCGCAAGCAAGGCGGCGGTGGCACCACCGATGATTTCCAAGACGACCGCGTCAACCTCTTCGAGGAAGAGCGACTGATCGACGTGATCGTCGCCAATCGTCACCGCAGCGCCCAGGACATGGAGCGCGCGATTCTCGACGCGGTCAAACGGCACACCGGGAACATACCGCAGTCGGATGACATCACCCTGGTCGTGATCAAGCGCGTTTCGAAGGCGGCCTAGAGCGCCGCTAATAGTCCAAGATCTCGCGCGCAACCTACAGCGCCGAGAGCAACTTCTTCTTCATGTCCTTCGACGCGGGATATTTCCCGAACCACACGCTCCACAGGGCCTGCGCGAAGACCGGGTTCTCGATGACTCCGAGTTCCTTGCCGTTGAGCGAGGTGTGCAATCCACTTGTGGATCATAGTCGAAGATGAGGAGGTCCTTGTCCTGAGGGTCGCGCGTCCAGTAGCTCTTGAAGGTCTTCATCGCGTCGGCGAAGGAGTCCATCTTGTCGCCGTAGTTCTTCTCGAGTCCTTCATCGAAAGAGTGGATGAGCTTGTCGCAGGAAAAGCTGCGACGCATGTCCATCTGCGATTCGCTTGGGGACCTTGGCCATGACGAGACCCGCCGCGGGGTCAGCGCCCAGATCGGCGCCCTTTTCCACGTACGAGACGATCGTGTACACGTCGACCTTCATGAAGGTCTTCTCGCGCAGAGCGGTACCGGTGGCGACCAGCGTCACCGGTTCGCCGTCGAACTGGACCGTGATTTCGTCGGGATAGCTCTTTCCGCTCTTCTCTTCGGTGATGGCGAAAGCGAGCTGGGGAAGTGCCACGAGCGCAAACAAGACGGTTATGAGCAGGGATCGGGTCTTCATGGGAGAGTTGCCCCCTTCTCCGGCATGGGATAGGGAATTGGGCCGGCCCTTTGGCGGACGCGCACCGAGCATAGCCCGAGTAGGCCCTTAGGTCCATTTGGAACCCGCAGGGCGGGGTCAGGGTTCCAGCGTCCCACACGGTTGCAGACAGGCTCTCGATGCTTGGGCTAAGGTGAAGCGTCATGAGTCTCTTCGACGTCGTCGCCATTCTGCTCCTTCTGACCGCGGTTATCGGCTATCTGAACAGCCGCTACCTGCAGCTGCCGCCGTCGGTGGGACTTCTGATCATCAGCCTGGGCAGCTCGCTGGGGGTCATGCTGCTGCACTGGGCCTTTCCCGGCCTGGGACTCATCGCGGTGATCCGCGACTATTTCGACAACATCGATTTCAACGAAGCCCTGATGCACGGCATGTTAGGCTTCCTCCTCTTCGCGGGCGCGCTGCACGCCGATCTCGACTACTTCGCGCAACGGCGCTGGACCATTGCCCTCTTGGCGACGGTGGGACTTCTCATTTCCACCGCGTTGATCGGTCTGATGAGCCACTTCATTTTCGCGTGGCTGGGGTATGCCGTCCCCTGGCTGGTGTGTTTGCTCTTCGGCGCGCTCATTTCACCGACCGATCCCATTTCGGTCATGGGTACTCTGAAGACCCTGCACGCCCCACCGCGACTGGAAGCGAAGATCGCCGGCGAGTCGCTCTTCAACGATGGCGTGGCGGTGGTGGTGTTCACCGCACTTTTGGAGATGTTGCATTCCTCGATCGGAGGCTCAGCCGTTCCGCTGGGCGCCGCAGCGACGCACGGAGCAGTGGCTGACTCGCTCGGCGTAGCCGCCGCGCACCTTCATGCCAGCGGACCTCTGGGAGTGTTGGACATCGCCTGGCTTTTCGTGCGCGAGGCGGGCGGAGGAATCGTTCTCGGTTTTCTCTCGGGCTTCTTGGCCTACCGCATGATGCTGGCGATCGACGACTACAAGGTGGAGGTGTTGATCACCATCGCTCTGGTGATGGCATCGTACGCACTCGCGATGCGCCTGCACATTTCCGGATCCGATTGCGGTGGTGGTCTCGGGCTCTTGATCGGCAACCGCGGGCGCAGCTATGCGATGAGCGATACGGTCGCCGACTATCTGGAGAAGTTCTGGGAGCTGATCGATGAGATCCTGAACGCGGTGCTCTTTCTGCTCATCGGAGTGGAAGTCATCGTGATGAACTTCCAGGCGCGCGGGGCGCTGGCCGGGCTGATCTCCATCGGAGTGGTTTTGCTGGCGCGCTTCGTCTCGGTGGCTCTGCCGATTCGCCTCATGCGCCGCTGGGCCGACTTCTCTGACGGGGTGATCCGGATCCTCACCTGGGCGGGGCTGCGCGGGGGCATCTCGGTGGCTTTGGTCCTCTCGCTTCCGCCGATCCCCCAGAAGCAGCTGCTCCTCACCTGCACCTACGTAGTAGTGCTGTTTTCGATTCTGGTGCAGGGAACGACGGTTTCTAGGGTACTGAAGAGGTATTTGTGAGTCCTGCCGTACCGATCCTAGTTCCATGGCGGGCGTAGATTGTCTTCTAGTGCCCCAAGAAGAGTGCCTTCAGACCTCCCACACTTTCCGCTTTTACTGGCACTGGAGTCTCCCGGATGGGCCAGAAGGTGACCTGCTTGAATCTGGAGTCGTCCTTCCCATCTGAGATCCACTCCTCGATTTGCAGGGAATCCGTCGTTCCCCAATAGCATTGCTGGACATCTGCAAAACCACCCTCGGTCGTCAAGTCGCCGAAGAACAACGAGTGGCCCCCACCATTTTAGATGTCGCAATCGCGTAAAGTAATGGAAGCACCCGTTGCTACGTAGACCGTAGCATAGCTCCCTCCTCCAAGATGTAGGTGCGTACCCGTCAGACTCGTGTTGGCGTCATCCAAGGAGATCGCGCCTGGCGAGGGTGCCACGTTCACATGGGCCATCGTGACCTTGCTGCCGCTATCGGCAACGATTCGCCAGGTTTGCAGACTACTCTCCCCGATCTGACAATTGGTGACAGTACCAGTCGATCCGTACTCAAACCCCAGTGCAACACCAACACCTTCGAACTGCAGGTTACTGTACTCAAATCCATCTGATCCTGTTAGCAACGTGGCTTGCCCTAGAGCGCGAAAAACACAGTTCGACAGCGTAACCCGCGGATTGTGGCCACCGACAAAACTCGTGATCCCGTCCATCGAGCCATTGGGGTCCGTGCCTTCGAAAACGCAATTCTGGATCACAACGTCGGGACCATTGTCCAATGCAATCTGCTCATCTTTGGAGGCTCCAAAGTAAAATCAGTAAATGAGTACGAGAGATCTACCCAAGCCAAAATCGCCGTGTTCTCAAGCGTGACGCTCGACACACTAATTGATCCGATATTGACTCCATCTTGCACAATGACACCCGTCGGGTACCCGCTGACGCTCGGAGTTAGGGTCACCGGCCCAATGAAAACACTATCTCTATCAGCGCCAATGATCGTCAGTGGAGCGATCTTCGGAATCATGATATCTGCCGAGGTGCCGCCCAGCTGGAATGTGTGTACCTCAAGATCATCCTATCGCCCCGGCTTGATCTGGACCGTGTCTCCTGCGGCGCACACATCGAGGGCATCTTCGATCACGGAGTAGTCCCCGCTGCCATCTTTGGCTACCACCCAGGTGGTCGCATGGCCCTCTCCGTAGCTTGTGAAAGCCAGGGAAAGGGTCAGCAGGAAGATACAGCCAAGTTTCTGCATTGGTTTTGCTCTACCGTACCAGCGTGACCTTCTGTAGGAACTCTTGCCCCGCGGCCTTGAACTTCACGAAGTACACTCCACTAGCCACGTTCGCCCCACGGTTGTCCTGCCCCAGCCAGATTGCCTGATGGCGGCCCCGTAGTCGTGGGCCATCCTCCAAGGTGGCTACGAACCTCCCCCGTACATTGTACACCTCGAGATTCAAGGTCCAGGAATCGACGACATCATGCTTGCGATGCTCACCGCAACTGGAGCCACTGCAACTCTGTCCTCGCAGAGTCGAGCCGGTGGAAGCTGGCGGCGAGCATGCTCCGCACGGCTTTGGAGCTATCACGACTTTCAGGCTCCTCGAATTCATAGCCGGCTATATCAATGTTGTGAAAAAATATCGTATATACGTGCTCCGGTCCGCTCTGGCTGCCCCGCGGGCGCGACCTGAGCTCACGGGCAAAGTCGCTGCTCGGCTCCAATCGGCGCTGCTCAAGGGAAGCGAGTGGCGGGGGCGGAAACGAGGGGACCGAAAATTCCAGAATTCCGTGATTGCTGCTGGCGCTCGATCCAAAATACCACTAGTATGTTTGTATTGCCCCCCCGATGAAACTTCGAGTCTCCGAGCCGTCTGCGCGGGCTCGTTCCGAGGAGGTCCCTCATGTCCGGACTTTGGTCGAACCCCTGCCGCTCCCATCGCCGCCATCAAACAGCGCCAGAGTTCGGTACGCTCTGCTGCTGGTCGTCCGCCCGTCGCTGCCAAGTCAAGCGCGCTCCGCCGCCGCGCATTCGTCCATCGCCGTCCAGTCGGAAGCAGCTTCCACCCCAATGCGCTTGCTGCGCATGCATTTCGGCCGGACTGGGTGCCGCGCGGTGGATCAAGAACTCCGGGCCGCCGTGCGCAGCTGGCAATCCGCCGAGCACTGCGTCGTGCTCTGGTTCGCCGAGTTCAACCGGCGTCGACTCTATAAGGAACTCGGATACGGCAGCATCCATCTCTACGCGACCGAGGTTTTGGGATTCTCTCAGGCGCGTTCGTATCAATTTCTCCAGCTCGCAAAGCGCCTTCGCGACCTCCCCTCTCTCGAGAAGGCCGTGGATTCGGGCGAACTCGGCTGGACGAAAGCGCAGGTCGTCGCGTCCGTCGCAACGCCCAGACCGAGGAGCGCTGGTTGAAGAAAGCGAGCGCCCTGAGCCGTCGCGAGTTGCAGGAAGAGATCGGCAGGGTCCGGCGGCGGACGAAGAGTGCACTTCGCGCCAGCGACACTCAGATGCGGCTGGGATCCAAGAAGGAAGTGTCTCCCGCAGCGCGGATGGTTGTCGAGTGCCAGGCCAGAGCGTCAAGCGACTCGGCGAAGCCGGACTCGAGGGGCGACGAGGAAAGCAGTCGCGGGACACCGCTCGCACTTGCGAATCGCGAGGGAACTGGGGCCGATCACGGGTCTGAATCGGACTTCGGAAGCTCTGAGATCGTGGAGATGCCGCTCAGCGTCGGCCTGTCCTTTACGCCCGAGCAGTTTGCCCGCTATGAGGCGCTGGTAGCGAAGCTCCGGCAGCGCGGACATCGCGCGAAGAAGGCCGAGTTGATTCTCTCCGCTTGGAAAACTTGATTGAGCAACTCCGAACCGGCAACCACTGGCGACGATGGCGGTGGGAACCGTGCCCGCAGTGCTACGGTCGCGCAAAGTCCACTGGTTGCCCCAACTCCGAACTGACAACCACCCGCGGCGGCAGGGCGAAAACCGCCGGCATCCGATCGCGGGCCCTGCATATCAGATTCACATTCAACACTGTCTGCGGTGCAAGGCCGCGACGGTCTCCACGAGCCAAGGCGACCGTCCCATCGACCGGGCCACCCTGCAGTCCGCGCTCTGTGATGCCAAACTACGTCGCGAGGAGCAGTCGGGTGGACAAGGCGAGTCTGGCGGGCGAGGTCCCTCCGGAAAGTCGCGCACCGTCTCCACCACCCCGCCGCGTTTCCGGCGCGAGGTGTTGGAGCGCGATCACTTTCGTTGTCGCATGCCGGGTTGTCGCAACCGGCAGTTCCTGCAGGTCCACCACATCGAGGCAAAAGAAGACGGCGGGAAACACCGCGCGAGCAACCTGGTCACTCTCTGTGGCGCGTGTCATCGGGCTCTGCACGCGCTGAGTGCGGCCCAGCGGCAAAAGGCATTGCGCCGGCCGCCCGAGCTATTTCGAGTCGTCCGTGTCGTCTTCGCCGCTGGCACCGGCGTCGCCGGCGTCTGCCTTCGTCCCCCACAGGTGGTTCCAGTAGCTGTCGTCGCCTTTGAGCTTCTTGTCGAAGTAGGCCACGATGGTGCGGCTCCAGAGTTCGCGGCGGTCGTACCGCAAGATCCAGTGCTGCTCGCCGTTGATGCGGATGAAGTCGACGTCCTTGCCCAGAACCTTGAGCGCGGTGTAGAGCTGTTCGCTCTCGCCCGGTGGGACGTTGTTGTCGATGTCGCCGCACAGCAGCAAGATCGGGGTGTTGATCTTGTCCGCGCTGAACAGGCTTCCCTGCTTCACGTAGAACTCGGGGTCATTCCATGGGTACTTGCCGGCCGTGGCGACCGCGCTGTAGAACGCGCCCCAGTCGCCCTGCCCCCAGTACGATCCGATGAAGGAGATCCCGGCGTGGCTCACCGCGGCGGAAAACAAATCGTAATGGCTCACCAGATACATGGTCTCGAAGCCGCCGAAGCTCGCGCCGATACAGCCCACCTTCTTGGCGTCGACGAAGGGGTGGGCCGCCAGGAATTTCTCGGTGCCCTCGATGATGTCCTGGGCCGAACGCTTGCCCCAGTCGTTCACGTGACGCGCGCTGAACTCCTGACCGAAGCCGGTTGCCCCGCTGGGCTCGGGCACGTAGATCACGTACCCGTTGGCGGCCCAATAGTTCTTGGGATAGCGCCCCCCAAAGTCGCGCGTAATGGGCACAGTTCCCCCGTAGTAGTAGACGAGGCACGGCCACTTTTCGGCCCGTTTCGGGTCGAAGTCGGGCGGATAGTAGACTCGACCGATGATGGTGGTGCCATCGCTCGCGGTGAAGTTCCAGTCCTCCACCTTGCCCAGATCGATGCGGTCGAAGCGCGCGCCGTTGGGATCGGCCAGGAGTTTGGGGCTTGGCCTTCACCTCGGCCGCTTGCACGAAAATGCGCTCGTGCTCACTGCAGGATTCCGCGACATAAGCGAGGGTCGATCCGTCGCGACTCACCGTGAGGTGACTCGCCACCGCGCCCGCGCAGTTCAGCTTCACGATATCCTTGCTCTTGGCGTCGAGACGATAGAGGAGATCCCTGTCGGCCGTGGTCGCGATGAAGTACAGCGCGTTGTCCTTCTTCGACCATTCGAACGAGCCCACTGCGGGATCGAACTCGCGCGTGAGCGCTTCGACTTTTCCGCTGGCGCGGTCCACCGAGTAGAGCTGGTAGTCGTAGTCGTTGGGGATGACTCCCTCGGGCAGGTTCACCCCGATCGTTCCGAATGCATCGGGCCCGCCTTCCACTACGATGCCCCTGCCATCGGGCGCATAGCGCGCGGTGTAGGCCCACTTGCTGTCGAATGCCTTCTTGCTCCTGAGAGTCTTCAAGTCGAGCTCGTAGAACTCCTGCACACTGAATGGGCGCTCGGTGGTTCCGAATACCTCGCGCGAGAAGAGCAGAGTCGAAGAATCCGGGCTGATGTCCTGCAGGCTCGTCGCCTCCGCCCCCGCGGTGAGGCGGTGACTCGCCCCTGCCGGATACGACGCGAGGTACAGATAGCTGCGGTCGCGGTAGGTGGCCCAGCGGTCGGCGAGATTCTCGTAGTGCTTGAATTCCTTGTGCTTGCGCTCCTCCTTGTGGCTCACGGTGTACACCACCGCGCTGGCGTC
Source organism: Candidatus Krumholzibacteriota bacterium (assembly GCA_963764625.1). Lineage (GTDB taxonomy): Bacteria > Krumholzibacteriota > Krumholzibacteriia > JAJRXK01 > JAJRXK01 > JAOZPE01. The sequence continues at coordinate 120,321 of CAVXTH010000001.1, forward strand.
CGGAAGCCAGCGGTACGAACCAAAATGTTCCACGTCCTTCAGCACGCTCAGGGTGGGACTGCCGTCGAGATCGGCCACCCACAACGTGGTCTTCTTGTCGTCCTTGGTGGTGAAACTGTACCGGTGCCCCGGCCCCGGTACCCAGGCGAAGCTCGAAGGCCCATCGTCGCCCTCGAAGGAGCGCACCAGAGTTCCGTCCTTGGTATCCCGAATCTCGTACCACTTCTTGCGATCGTCGCGGGGCACCGCGGGCGAGCTCAGCTGATAGGCCAACAGCTCACCGTCGTTGGAGAGCTCGAGCCCGTTGATTCCTCGCGCATCGAGCAGCTCCGCCACCTCGAGTTGGTGTCGGGGGGAGAGATCCGTCGCGACTCTCACGCCAGCGTCCGGCGCGGCCATCTTCACTTTCGCCGACAGGGTCCACTCCTTGGCGCCCAGCGGGTCATGCACCGCGCGCACGACGATCCGATGCTTGCCCCGCAAGAGTTTCAGATCGACGGTGGCCGGTTCCTTGTCCGTCTTGTCCTTCACCTTCTCGCCATCGAGGTAGACCTGCAGCAGATGTTGGCTCTCGAGCACCAATTGCGCGGGACTGTAGCGATCGACGCTCAGATAGAACGCGGCCAGACACTGATAGGGAAGTTCGGCCGCGCCCCCGTCCTTGGACTGCGTGGCTGATTGCGCGCTGCTCTTCAGAAGGGGTGACAGATCCAGCGCGCCCCCGGAGGCCTTGGCCTGCTTCCACTCCACCGTTGCGCGCGGCCAATTCCATTTCGTGCCGGCGGAGGGGTAGGCCTCACTCACATCGATCGCATCCTGTCCGAGCAGGTCCTTCAACTCGATCTCGTGTCCCGCCTCGCGGGACAGCGCCGGCAGGGGCAGAGCCGAAGACGGAGTCACCAGCCACGACACCACCGGGATCTCGCGTCCCTGCGCCTCGTCGGCCGCACGGGCCGCACTCGCCGATGCCAGCCAGAACAGGGTGAGCAGGAAGCCGACCGTTCCGAGCGCGCGGGAGAGGCCGCGAGCCGAGCTGCGCCACGAGCTGGGGGACGACACGGAGTGGCCATGCCGGGCAGAGGAGGCGTGCCGGGCAGAGGAGGTGTGCCGGGTCGATCGGGCCGTGAGCCGGGTGAAAAAGCGCAAACGCATGTCGTTCCTTTCGAGAGCGACTCTTCGAGAGTCAGCTTCAGTCATCTTCGAGTCGTGGCTTGGGAACGCGCATTCCCTGCTTTTCGAGTTCAATCTGCCGCATCGCCACCATGCCCTGCAGGACGGTCTCGCGCTCGAGCGTCGACTCGATTTGGGGGTCGTAGACCTCCCACCCCGTCCAACCCTGCATCATGAACACGATGGCAAAGACCTGAGGTCCGCGCGCGCGCACCCAGGCTCGCGGGATCGAGACTTCGATGGAGTGCATAAAATCCGCTGGAGTCTCGGGCGACAGCCGAATCGTCATCACGCCGTGTTCGTCCTCTTCCCCGAAGTGGAAAAAGCGCTCAGCTTGCGACGAAATTCCCGGCACCGACAGCAACTTATCCTGCACGGAGGCACCCTCGAGCTGTGGGCTCTGTCCTTCGCGCGGCCGCAACAGAATGCGGTAATTCTCGCTCATTTCAAGATGACCAGTTTCCCGGTCTGCGTTTCTCCGGTATCGAGATTCTCGACCGCGAAGACATAGAGGCCGGGCGCCAGCGCGCGCGTGTTCTCGCTCAGCATGTCCCACTTTACTTGCCCGGTGGAATCGTCGTCGCGCTGCAGCTTGTCCACCAGGGTGCCGCTGACGTTGTAGATGGAGATGATCGCGCGGGGAGGGACGTTGGTGAAGAAAATGTTCCGGCCCAATTCCGCCGGCTCTCCGGTGGGACGGCGTGCGTCGAAGAGTGAGCTGCCGCGGTAGGGATTGGGATACACGCCCACCGGATTGGGATTGGAGCCTCCGCCCGGCGCGGAACCGGGAGTGATCAAAATGGAATTTTCGTTGAAGCCGCTCTCGAGTTCTTCCAGGCCCAGTCGCGGCCGGCGGTTCGCGTAGGAAGTGACGGCGTACCAGTAGGAGAAGCCGTCACGCACCCCGCGATCGATGAATTCGCGTTTGCCGTCCGCCGTCATGTGCGGCAGACCGAGGTTGTAACCCCAGGTATCGGGAGTTCCATCCGGCCAGGTCACGCGATCGAACTCCGCGATCAACGAAGCCTGTTTGAACGGATCACCGGTGATCTCCTTGCCGTCGATGCGGTAGACGCGATAGCCCTGGAAGTCGTAATCGCCCGTGAACTCGCTGCGATGGTATTCCGGGGAAGCGGTGGTGGGATCGTAGGTGTCGCCCGGCTCGGTTCCGGGATTCCAGCGCAGTATGACTTCGTTATCTTTCGTGCTCACTTCCAGAATGGGACTGGGAGGACCCGAGGGAAGCTGAAAGCCGGCGTCGAACGTGCTCTGCGCCACCTGACTGTTGTTCACCATCGAAGAACTGTCGGGTCCCGCCACCATCGCGATCGTGAAGTGCGCCTGGTCCCCCGGCAAGAGCACGTCCCACGGACCCACCGCGAGCATTGAAGTCCAGTTGCCGTCGGCATTGAAGTTGTTTCCCTGGCCGTCGTTTCCGCGATCGATCTTCCCGGAAGACATGAACTCGTACTTGCCTTTGTCCAGACGGCGGCGCGCGTCGTTGAAACGCCATTGCCGGTACGAGAGGGTGGGCCGTACTCCGTCGTAACCCAGAATCCGGCATCCGGCCCAGGACTCGGCCTTGCCGCCTTCCCCGTCGGCGTCGTGGCACCACATGATGCGAGAGTCGGGGTCGTTGCCGTAGTCACCTGGCGCGATGAAACCGTTGCGGTCGTCGTAGAAATTCCAGCCGTTGGTTTCGTCGCCGGGAATGGTGACGGTGGTGTTGCCGACGCTGAGCTCGTTGTACCAGCCGATGTAGACCTGACTCAGTTCCTGGTCGCTCACGTTCTCCACCGTGAAATCGAGGATGACGAAATCGTCGGCGTAGGGGGGCGCGTAGGCGAGCACCTTGGTGTCGACGCGCAAGCCCATCGCGATGTGGGGATCGTCGTTACTCGAGTCGCCCGGACCCAACTCGTCGTAGATGGAGAAATCGAATTCCTGATCGGCGAGAGCGGTGGTGGAGAAACTGGGACTCAGGGGATTGGTGGAGAGTTTGACGATGCTGTCTTCGGGACGCGGGCCGAATTCCTGCGTGGGTGAGGACTGACCCGAACTCGTGTCGTCCGCCCCGGCCGAGACCAAGGAATCCCCCTCGGCCGTGACCGCACCCACCCAGATTCCCCCCACGAACATGTGCTCCACGTTCGAGTTCAGGGGGTATTCGAAACTGGGAGAGGCGAGGGTGGGATTGAGCAGATTGCCGAAGTAGCCCACGTTGGTCACGTTCAGGCCCACCGCGCCGACGTTGGTGTAGACCGAGGTCGCGGTGCGTTTGAGCGCAACCGGATCGAATTTCCAATTTCCCGGCCCCGCCGTGGCCAACCGCACTGTCAGAATGTCCAACCCGAGCAGAGCGACCACCAAAAGCGGGACGGCGCACAGCACCTGGCGGAGGCGCCGCGGGCGATCAGACCCGCGTGCTCGCAACGATCGAGGGAAGAGCGGAAGCTCGGGGAAGCGAATCATCCATGTCCGGCGCGGCATCATTTTCCTGGGAAGCGGTTCGGGCTCGTTCTAGGCTTCACGAAAGCGTAGTCCCACCCCGCGATCGTGTCCAGGTTCCCTATGCTCCGCCCCCTTCGACTCTTGCTCTGCGTTCTTCCGTTGCTCTCGCTCGCGGGTTGCACCAACCGCGAGAACGCCTCGAAGGACCCTCGAGATGCCGGGGCGATCGCCAGCCGATCCACGGGTGTCCCCGCTTCGTCGGCGAAGACATCCGCGGGTGATTCGGTGAGTCTTCACCTCCAGTTCGACTTCGAAGGGGGACGGGTTCTCCTCGCCGGCAGGGAGCCCCCAGAGACCTCATCCTCCCCTGGCTCACTGTCTGCGCGTCTGGCAGGGGGCGAAGCCGCTGATCTCGAGGAGTTTCGCATTCTCTTGGCCCGGCAGGCCCTGCAGCGCACCGCGCTGGATGCAACGGAAGCAGACCGGCTGAACTATCTGGCCCACGATCTGGGCCGGCGCCTCCTGGGGCCTTTGGCCGCCGTCCTCGCCCGCGCGCCCCGCTGGACCGTGAGCCCTCTGGCCGCCGCGCCCCTGGAGGCGCTCGTTCTGCCCTGGGGTGCCGGCGAGACTTTAGTCGTGGAGCGAGTCGTCGTGAGCTATGAGCTACCCGCCGCGGGGCAGAGAGCCACGCGGAAGGCGCAGCGGAGCGCCGCGGATCCGGCGAGTCCTGCGCATTCGAAGGAGCCCGAGTCCGGAGCGAGACAGGGACTCCTGGTGCTCATTCCCTACACGCCCGACCTCACCCCGGTGCAAGACGACCCGGATACTCTGCTCTGGACCCTGCGGCCTCGAATCCGCCGCGTGTTCACCGTGCCCCGCATCGAGACCACTCCCAAAGAGATCGAGGCGGCGTTGCACTCCGCGGACGCGGACTATTCGCTCATTCTCCTGCGGGCGCGCCCCGAGGAGGCCCAACCACTCCTTCCCACCCTCGTTCACACTTCTTCTTTTCTCTGGTGGGTGCGTCCGCCCCGCGAGTCGCAATCCCGCAACTATCGAGGTGAGGCCGCGACGCGCGCGCGCTGTCTAGACCAGGTGACACGCCTGGCGACTTCGAAGCGCGGCCTCGCGGTGGATCTGTGGCCGCGTGACGATGAGACGATGAAGCATACCGCCGACGAGTGGATCGCGGCGTTGCAGGCCGGCGATGCTCCGGCGCTCGCCCTCACCGAGGCCAAGCGCGTCCTCGCTGCCGAGGATCCCCTACGTCCCGGGCTTTGGGCAGGATGGATCGCGGTAGGAGAGGTGGACACCCCGCTGCGGCTGTCGCGGCCCGGATTTCTCCGGCGCATCCTCTCCTCAGCCATAATGGGGCCGCGCGCCAGCTCTCGCCGATCCAGTAATCGGTGACGACCGAGAGCGCACGGCTGGCTCGATCGATCTTGCGGTAGACCGGCAGTCCCGCGCGCTCGAGCAGCAGCACGCTGGGATCGTAGAGCCTTCCTGAGTCGATCACGACGACCATGGGTTTGTCGATCTCCTTGCTCACCCGAATGAGCTCGCTGGGCAGCGAATGCATCGAAAAGATGTTCTCGCTGTGCTGACCGCTGAGATCGGGGGCGAGAATGTCCAGGCCCGGCGTGGCGGGAATGGCGGAGACGACCAAAGCGTCCACTTCTTCCGCGTGCGCCAGAATCTCCACCGCCTTGATGAACGGACGCGTTCCCGCCATCGGCGTGGCATCCACCGGATTGCCGACGTGCGCGATCTCCGGCAGCACCGCGCGTAACTGCGCCCGGGTCTGCTCGGAGAGCTCGGTTAGATTGAGGCCGTAGAGATGGTCGCTGACCGCTCCCGCCTCGAAACCCGCGTTCGTAATGACGCCCAAGCGGCGCTCCTTCGCCCGCTTGGAACCGAGCATGGTGAGAATCTTGGTGTAGTCTTCGAATTGATTCAGAGTCTCGCACACGATCGCGCCAGCTTCCTGCAGCATGACGCGCGCGATTTCGTAGTCACCGGCGATACTCGCGGTATGACTGGCCGCCGCCTTGGCGCCTCCGGCCGTCTTACCTGCCTTGTATACCACCACCGCCTTGTTCTCCGCGGTGGCTCGCCGCACCAGCTTCAGAAAGCGCTCGCCCTCCGACGGTTGGAAGCCCTCGATGTAAAAGCAAAAGACCTGCGGATCGTTCTCGTAGTCCAGGTAGTACTGGAGAAAATCGCTGGCGGTGAGATCCATCTCGTTACCGTAGGAAATGGAGACACGCGGGAAGATGATTCCGTCCAGATTGGAAGTGAAGCTGACCAGATACGCACCCGACTGACTGACCGCCACCAGATTGGTGCCCGGCGCTTTGTGGAAGGGCAGCTTGTAGTGGGGTAAGAAGAAGGTGTTGTACTCGCGCTTGGAGACGATGCCGAGGCAGTTACCACCGACCATCACCGGTCCGCCGTCCGCGTGCTCGCGGGAAGCGGCCAGGCTCTGTTCGATGCGGTTCGCCAGTTCGCTCTGGCCCGTTTCAGCAAAACCTCCCGGAATGAGGATGATGCTGCGCGCCTTGGACGTGGCGATCAATTCCTCGATCGCGCTAGGGGCGCTGGACGCTGGAATCGACACCACCGCGAGGTCGACTGCTTCGGGCAGTGCCGAGGCGCTGGCGACACAGGGAACCCCGTCGATGCGATCGGCCTTGGGATGGATGGCCCAGAGCTTTCCGTAAGTGATGCCATCGCTGCGTTTCAGATTGTCCAGGATGATCCGCCCCGCGTTCATGTTCTTGGACGAGGCGCCGTAGACCACGGCACTGCGCGGATGGAGCAGATTGGCGATACGCGCAATTGGCCGGGGGATGCGTCCGCGGCCGGGGGTGGGCGCGATCGAAGCCAACGCATCCAGCGCCAGAAGGCGCCCGTCGCGCGCCACTACCGGATTCAATTCGAGTTCCTCGAGGCGGGGCGCTCCGATTTCGGTCTTCGCCTGGAAGACGCGAGCCAGATTTTCCAGAGCCTTGCCCAGAATCTCCGCGTTCAGCGGCGCGGCTTTGTGCAAACGGCTGGGCGCGAGCGCGATCGCCCCCAGCGCCGAAGCCGCCAAACATTCCATTTCCCGTTTCCGGTCGAAGGCGTCCGCACTCATGATCATGTGCGCGCGACCCTTTGCGAGATCGCCGTACCACTCGCTCAAGAGTCCGCCAAGTCCGAACATCAAGTAGGGCCCCATCGCGGGATCACGACGCGCGCTCAGAATGAACTCGCTGCCCGGCAGATCCGCCCCCACCTGAATGCGTTCCACCACCAGTATGCCCTTGATTTCCGCGCCCTTGGCCCGTCGCGCGACCTCTTTCTCCATCGCCTCAGCAGCGACAGCCACCGCGTCCTTCTCGCACGCCACCATGCGAATGCCCCCGACGTCGCTCTTGTGAAGGATCTGCGGGGAGACGATTTTCAGAACCACTTCCTCGGCTTTGAGCGCGTCGAGTTGCGCGCGCGTCGGATGCTTCCCCTTCTCAAGAAAGAAGTGCCGCGGCGTCTCGATGCCGAGCTCCTCCAGGAAAGCATAGGCTTCTGCTTCCAGGAGACGGTCGCGTCCCTGCTCGTGGACACTCTGCAGGATTTCGTGAAGGGAAGCGGACATGAGGGAACTCCATCAAGGTGAGGAGGCGCGGGAGGCCACGGGGAGCCCCCAGGTAGAATCTCGGGCCGAAGAGTGCTCCTTCCAAGCCCTTTTTTGAGCCGCTGGCAAACCGAAGGCCCGGCGGGATTCCACCGGGCCTTTGGCGTCGCGTGATGAGTGACTCCGCGCGGGAAACCCGCACCGCGAGTTACTTCAACAGAGTGACTTTTTGGACCACGCTCGATTCGCTCTCGAAACGCAGGCGGACGTAGTAGACACCACTACCCACCGTCGCTCCGGAACTGTCTCGACCGTTCCACGTGCGGGTCTGGTCTCCAGCATCGAGGACGCCGTTGGCGAGCGTCGTGACCCTCTCTCCCTTGACGTTGAAGATGGCGAGTTCAGCCAATCCCTTCCGGGGCAGTTTGAATTCGATCTTCGTCATCGGGTTGAAGGGGTTGGGATAGATGCTCGTCAACGCAGCGCGGCGAGTCGAGGGTGCACCACTCTCGACTCCGGTCGCGAAGAGCTGGAAGTCGTTGTCGTCGCGCAACGCGATCGCGTTGCCGCCAAATCGCACGTCGAGTAGACCGGTCGCGATCTGGGTCTCGTTCGGCAGGGGCGCGATGGAAACCGCGGTCATTGGGTTGGCCCGCAGGAGGCTGTCGCTGACCGTGTCCTGCAGGTAGTAGTTGTCGGTGGCCGCGATAGTGTCGACGACCGTCGATATGAAGGTGCGGACGATCACGTCCTCCAGCGCCTCCGTGGTGTCCAGGTCGGTACTGGTGAACGCAAGGATCGGAGGAAGCGGGTTGCCGAAGCTGAGCACCTGGACCGCGTCAAACCGCGGGGGGTTGATCTCGGTGCCGGTGTCAAACTCGCTGATGGTTCCGGAGATTCGCACCTTGTCACCGCGGAGGAGCACGTTGCCCCCCGAGCTCTCGTAGACAAAAATCCCGCTCCAGGGACCACCTGCGGGATCTTCGATGACGTACTGGCTGCCCGGGGAGTTCAATTCGCCCGGCGCACCGGTCACGATTCCCTCCACGTTGACCAGCTGGCCCGCGTAGGTGCTCCCGTTGAAAGCGTCCACGCTGGACTGGATGTCGATGATGGAGGTGGTGCCCACGGCAACTTGCAGACTGGACGTCGGTGCGCTGCCCGGTACGGTCGTGGTCTGGGCGCTGTTGTCCGTGGCTTCGATGTAGTACTCCATCGAGGCCATCGTGGTGCCGGGAATGGTGGCTTCGTAGGTGTCCCAATCGTGTTGGTCATCGCCACCGAAGTGAAGCTCCCGCTTCCGCCGTAGGCGTAGTACAGAGTGGCCGCGGTGATGCTGCCGTTATCGGTGATGGTGGCCGAAACGGTGACCGCCTCGTTCAGTTCAGGACCCCAAGGCGTGGGGGTGATGGTGTCCACCACCGGGAAGGGATCGCCCGGGTTCTTCACCAGGTCGGTCTGGTAACGCGGCTTCAGCTCGATGAGGCCGCTGAAGGGCGACAGGATTCCGGTGACCTGGAAAAGATCGCCATTGCCCATCGAGGAGGTTTCGATGCCGGTCGTCCGGTCGACGAAGACGATGAGGGTATCGCCGGAAACGTCGGTCAGACCCACCGTACCCTGACCCGTACCGTGGGCCACGGCGGAGCCTCGACCCCGGGCAGATAGGCGATGTTGCCGGTAACCGAGGCAAGCCAGCCGATCACTTCGTAGTCTGCCGCGGTCTGGGTGCCGCTACCGTCGTTGTCCACCGCTTCAGACACGGTGTAGACCTGCGGCGCAGGCACCGTCGCCAAGTCGAGGAAGGTGAGGGTGAGAACCCCGGTGGTCCCCAAGTCGATCTCGCTGCCGTTGAACGAACCGGGCTCACCGGTGACCTCGACTGAGTCACCGAACGCGAATCCGGAACTAGTGTTGAAGAAGGTGATCCCACCGGTGGGATCCTGCACGTAGGTGCCACCGCTGTTGAGAACTCCGGGTGGCATGGTGATGACGCCACGCACGGTGACGGGCGTTCCAGTCAGCGGTGAGGCCGGGGCGCCGGTGGCGTCGTAGGCCTGGATGTCATCGATGTTGGTGATTTGGGCGAATGCGGTGCCCGTAAGGCAGAGGAGCGCGCAGAGCGCGACTGCCAGCGTCGTTCGCAACATTCTCGTGATGCCTCCTGCGATGAATCGTATGAGCTAGACCTTGAGAGAGTGAAGCGGTGGCTTCAAACCCGCGAACTTCGAGTGAGTGGACGCCAACACGCGGATGGACGCAAACTCCAGCCGTCGCGAACCCTGATGCGTCCCGCTGGGAAATCGAGGGCAGTATAGCACAAGAATTTGCCGCCACTCAAACTCGCTTCGCCCGCGCCAAGCGCCCAAGCCCGTGCCGAGCGGGGTACGACCGCGGCGTGCGCGGCGGAAAGAAAATCGTAAGCCCTGCCAGGACACCGCCTTTCAAGGTCCTACGGAACTGCTCGTCCCGCTGCGGCTCAGAGGCCTAATTTCACCGGAACTTCACGACAACTCCATCCGGCGGCGCCGACCCCACCCCCACGAGGCACTTCCCCCCGGGCCCGCCGCGTGCGGTGGGCGTGCGCTCCCTCAGTCGCGCGAGTCGCCACTCTGTATCGCCCTGTGCAGGCGCTCCAAGCAGAAGTGGATTCTCCCGAACCAGGAGGTCTCGCAGATTCGCGGCCTTCAAAATCAGGACGCGGCTGGTCGGAGAGGGTTTCCGCGTAGCCTTCCGCTGCCGGTCCCTCCTCGCGCGCGCGTTGCCCGAAGAGGTCTCCCTCTTCGAGGATACCCGCCACGATTTCGTGTCCGTCGGGACCGAAGCGGCAGAGGCGAACTCGCCCCGCGCGCACCAGATAGGCCAGGGCACCCTCGTCGTCGGGACCGCAGAGGATCTGTCCCCGGACGCAATCCCACGCCTCGCCCGCTTGCAGCAGCCGCCGCCACGCGCTGTCCTTCAGTTGATGGACGAGCGGCCGGTGCTTCAACAGCCAAATCCTGCTCTGGTTCATCGCTCTCCCGGCCGCGCTCCAACCTTTCGGGCCATTGATCCTGACCATATCTTGGGCCCCAGAGAAGGCAAGAGGCGAGTTTTCAAAGCCGTGACGGCGGAGCGTTCGCATGTTTCTTCCGCTCAAGGACCACAACCCCGCCCATATCCGGCCGTACGTCACGGTTGGACTCATCGCGCTCAACTGCTTCGTCTTCCTCATCGAGCTCGGCCACGGCCCCAGTCTGCCGTACTTCATCGCCCGCTGGGGCGCCATCCCCTACGTCTACACCCACTTTGGACAGCTCGTCGCCGTCGGAAGCAATCTGCCGCTGACGACCGGTCCCTCGCCGTTCTGGATCACCGGCTTCACCAGCATGTTTCTCCACGGCGGTTGGGCGCACCTTCTGTTCAACATGCTCTTTCTGTGGATCTTCGGGAACAACGTGGAAGATTTTCTGGGCCATGTCCGCTACCTTGTCTTCTATCTCGTCACCGGGACTCCTCGGGCTCTTCACCCATGTTCTTCTGAACCCCGCCTCCACCCTCCCGGTGATCGGCGCCAGCGGCGCGATCAGCGGAGTGCTGGGCGCGTACATGGTCCTCTATCCGCGCGCGCGGGTGACCACCCTGGTCTTCTTGATCTTCTTCGTCACCTTCATCGAGGTGCCCGCGGTCGTGCTTTTGGGCTTCTGGATCTTCCTGCAGCTCTTTTCGGGCCTGGGAAGTCTGGGACACGGTGGGGGCGGCACCGCCCACTGGGCGCACGTCGGCGGGTTCGTGTCCGGCTATCTCATTCTCCGCTTCTGGTTGGCCAAGGATGCGCTGGACCAGCGGCCGCGCGGCGCCTGGGCCCCCGCGGGAGCGCCCGGCGGCGCAGCAGCGGGCGCACGAGCGAAGGCGGCTGCAGGCGAGCGGGAAGGACCAGTACCGCCGGGCTTCTCATCGCCGCGCGAGGACTACCCACCACCGCCTCCCAAGGTGGGGCATCACTTCGGCGGAGATCCCATCAGCAATTTTCTCGAGGAAGCCCAGCGCGACCGCGAGGACGACGCCTAGGCGATACGCCGCGAGTGGATCAGCGCTTCCGCAGAAGCCGCAGCGCCTCCTGCAATTCCCGCAGACCATTCACGCGCAGCACGGTCAAGACCACAAGCCAGGTGAGCGCGCTCGCGCTCGCCCGCACCCAGAGCGCCCGCTCCTTCAGCAGCACGGTGACCGCGATCGCAGCCGCCAGCGCCAGGAGGGCTCCCCCGGCCGAGGTCCACACCGGCACCCGGAATCCCGCCCGCCGCGCGTAGAAAAAATAGAGGGCGAGAGTCAGTCCGTAACTGACCAGGGTCGCCACCGCCGCTCCCTCGATTCCCATCCGGGGAATGAGAAGCGCGTTGAGAATCACGTTGGCCACGATGCCCAAAGCGCCGATGGGAAGGAGATCGCGCTCGCGATCGGCCGCGAAGAGCAGACGCACCATCATGTGACAGCCGGCCTGCAGAGCGATCGCCCAGGCCAGAATTCGCAGCGCTCCCACCGCGGGCGCAAACGCATCGCCCGCCATCACGCGCACGATGAGGGGCGCGAAGATCCACACCGTGATCGCCAGGGCGGAGCAGAAGACCAGGGTGACGCGCGTGCCGCCGGTGATCAAGCTGACGGCGGGCGCTTCGCCCTTCTCGCACGCCAATCGTAATTGAGGATAGACCGCGGTGGCGAGGATGCGCGGGGCGAGCACCACTACGTCGATCACCCTCACCGCCACTCCGTAATAGCCCCAATACCGCGCGTCCACCATCCGGCTCAGCATGAGAATGTCGATGCGGTGAAAGAGCAGACTCAGCACGGTAGCGCCCATCAGGGGGACCGCGGCTCGCATCAGGCGCCGCACTTCGTCGTTCTCCACTTCCCGCACCGAGAGCCGACCGAAGTTTCTTCGCAGGAAGGTGGTGCCCACCAAGGTGCGCACCAGACAGCCGAGGGCGATACCGGTGACGAAGCCCAGAATGCCCAGACCCAATAGCAGCGCGGCGGTGGCGAACACGAAGATGCTGGCCGAGGAGACCAGCATCGTCCGCGTGATGTAGTCCATGCGCTGCGCGCCCTGGAACACTGCGTCGGCGATGTCGCTGATGTTTTCCAGGAAGACGATGGTCCCCAGAATGAGAACCACCTGCAGAACCGGGGTCGGGTAATGCAGCTTCCACACTGCGAGAAGCACCAGACCGTAGGCGACGGCAGAGAGCAGACTCTTCACCGCGGCCGCGGCCGAAGCCACTCGGGTGGTGTCTCTCAGATCGTCCGCGACTTCCCGCGTGACCAGGTAGTCCAGTCCACCCCCGGCCAGCACCCGGCCGACTTCGATGAATGTATTGCCGGCAGTGTACAGACCGTATCCCGCCGCGCCGAGGATGCGCGTGGCGAACATGGTCAAAAGGATGCTGAAGAATTTCGACGCGCCGTGGGCGAGACTCAAGAATGCGGTGTTGCGCGCGATGCGCCCTCGGTCTGCCATGGGTCCTCGTTCAGAAGGCCTGCCCGACCCCGATGCTCACGACCGGTGCGGATCGATGGGTTGAATACAGCACCGGCCAGGCGAAGTCTACACGGAGTGGCGCGTTGAGCGAGGCTCGATCCATGCCCAAACGAAACCCGAACCCCAGGGCCCCGCGCATGTCACTCAAAAGTAAATTGTGCTCGTCCTCGAACCAGGCGGTGCCGAAGTCGGCGAACGCCGCCAGGCCGGGCGTCACCAGGTTCCCGAAACCCGTGCGGTATACCCAACGCATCTCCATATTGGCGCGCAAGAGGCGATCACCCGCGTATTCGCTCGGCCGGGCCGAACGCAGCCCGCTGTCGATGCCCAGAGTATAGACCGAGTTCCGGTCGAGGTTGCTGCCGGTCGCCCCCAACACCGAGCCCGCGACGCTGAAGGCGTCGGAAAAGTACTGGTTCACCCACGCTTGCCCTTTCACCCGCATGTTGGGATCGCTACCGGCGGCCGTGTGTCCGGTGGCGGCCGCCTCGAGTCGGATCACGGTTCCCCCGTGGACGATGTTCCAGTGCTCCTGGCCGAAGAACCAGGTGCCGCTGAAACTGCTGCCCAGACCGCTGCTGATCCAGCCCAAAGCGGCCGAGACCTGATGCCCCTCGGCGATGTCCTCCCTCTGGCCCATGCGATCCAGGTAGCGCCGGGAGGCATAGTGCAGAGGCGTGCGCTCTAGGCTCATGATGGGTCCGTAAACATCGCGGTTCTCGGCGAAGTTTCCGTCGAGATCGATCGTATCCCCCGTATCCCCCGCGGGATCGTAGAGGGGAGCCTCGAGCAACGGGCTGAAGCGCTGGACTTCCACCCGAAACCCCAGGCCGAGACGCAGCACACCCTCGCCCCATTCGCCCATTTTCCGCTGCAGCTCGAAGCGTCCCTGCGAAAAGTCACCGTGCGGGCGCACGTATTGATCTCCGGCCAGGTAGTAGCGGGGGGAGGTTCCCGCGTGGCGGTACTCGGCGCGCCAGGCCCAAGGGGATTCGAGCTGAAAGAAGGGGCGGTCGAGGTGCCAGGCGAACGCCCCCCCGTCGGAGGCGTCGCTGTAATCCAGGCCACCGTCCCATCTGCCCCCCAACAGGTGGCGGTCCTTGTATCCCAGCTCCCAACTGGTGCGATCGAGGTCCTCGTTGCGCGCGAGGGAGGCCTGCCTTCCCGTCCCGAAAAGATTCGACTCCATCGCGCGGAAGGAGAGCAGAGTGGTGTTCTCGAATTTCTCGAAGCGAAAGTCGAAGTTCGTGGTCCAAACTTCCCGCGTGTGCACGTAGAGGTCGACGCTATCGGGGGACACGTGCTCGGTCTCGAGACTGACCTCCACCAGAAAACCGGTCGCCCGCAGCTTGCGCTCGCTCTCCTCCAGAAGCGCGGGGACCGCCCGGCCGCCCTGGCGCACCAGAAGTTCGCGCTGGATGGTCTGCTGGCGCGTGTCGACGTGAACCGCGTTCACCACCCCGAGGGGCAGCCAGGGCACGCGCGCACGGTCCTTCTGGGTGAAGATGGGTTCGCGCTCGAAGATCACCCGGCGGATGTAGGGGGCGTCGTACGTCCCCGGCGGAACTTCGTCGCCGGCGCGGACCCCCACCGGACGGGCCGAGGTTCCCCCCACCACCAGCGCCACCAGGGCCAGCAGGCGCACCACGCCCCGCGCGCACCGGCCCACAGCCCACCCTCGTGGGCTCAGCCTCGGACGACTCGAACCTGACATATCCGTCCAAACATCACGAGATGTCATGTCACATTGACAGTACGCGGGGGTCTCCTGTCAGCTCTCAACGGTGACGCGTCGCGAGCCGTTCCCGAGTTGGAGTCCTAAGTGAATGTAGAATAATCCCTTAGGAAATGGCAAGGAAAGCCTTTCCTGCTTGGCATTCGCTTTGATATGGGAGCTGGGCGAACGCAGGACGAGACCCAACTCCCTCGCCCCGAAGGCGAGAGACGAGAGGAAAGGACAGATACCATGCACAGCAAGATGTTGACTCCCTTTGATGCATTCGATGCCCTCTTCGACGGCCTGGGCCGCTATTCCCTGGCGGAGGAAGGCGAGACCCTTCTGACCCCCCGGGTGGACATCCACGAGGATGAAGCCCATTTCACGGTCGAGGTCGACCTTCCCGGCATTCAGAAAGAGGATCTCAAGGTCGAGGTCGAGAACGGCACTCTCATCATCGACGCCGAACGCAGAGTGAAGGATACGCCCGAGAGCCGCAAGGCAGTCCGGATCGAGCGCGTCGCCCGCGCCCGCTACCGCCGAACTTTTTCGTTGGGCGATGAGATCGAAGGCGATCAGATCAAGGCCGAAATGCGCGACGGCGTGTTGAGCGTGACCCTGCCCAAGCGGGAGAAGGCTCTGCCGAAGCGAATCGAAGTCCAGTAGGACCGGCTTCGGAGAAAGACGAACAAGGATCGCGGCTGGGGTCCACCTCCACGAGGTGGGCCCTTTTTCATTCTTCCTCAAGAGGGCGCGGGCGGGTGGAACGGAGATTGCCATCGGGGGGGTAGGGATCAGTAGAACCTTCCCTGCACCCAGAGGACACCCGTCGTAGCAACGAGGAAGCTTCATGACCGATAGCGCAAGCCTCTACCCCTTCCATTTTGGCGAAGTTCTCAACGTCCTGCCTGAATATGAGGAATATCGCGACGCGGAGAGTTCGTACCGTGGCGAAGCGCCCTACCGCATGGCGGTGGGACGCCATGTGAAGGAATGGGGAGAGCGGCTCTTGGATCTCTCCGAGTTCCAGGGAAACATCCTGCCCCGCCGCGACCTCCGCGTGGTCGACCACATGGTGAGCACGGTCACCGACATCTTCGGCATCTTGAATTGCGGCGGTCAAATCCGCCGCTTTCCCGTCGAGCGCGCCACCCAGGACGAGCTGCGCGCGTGCGACGCGCGCGTGCTTCGCCTCCTGGAGGAGGAGAGCGAGCTCTTGGAAGGGATGCACCGCGCCGAATGGGCGGGGGAGTGGCTGGAGCACGACGCGCGCGAGTTCTACCGGAAGATGAGGAGTCTCAAGCGCGAGTTGCTCGATCGCAATCTGCTTTTGGGTCTTCGTGGCGCGGCCAAGACGGATCGCTCGCAACCGGGGTTGGACCTGTTCTAGCCGGAGTGAGAATCCCGTGCTTTCCGTCCGACGGGCTTCGGTGTAGCTTTTCTCCATCATGAAAGTCCCATCCATCCCGCCCAAGGCCGGCTCGGTTCTCCTTTTACTGGGCCTGATGCTCGCCGGCGGGGGCGTGTCCTCCGCCCAGAATCCATTTTTGAAAGAGCAGGCGCCCCGGATCATCAAGAAGATCCACATCACGGGCAACGCACACACCAAGGAATACGTGATCCGGCGCGAGCTCGGCTTTCAGGAAGGCGACGCCTACGACGACGACGCCCTGAATGACGCGTGGTTCCGGCTGGAGCAACTCAACTTCATCGCCTACGTCGACATCCAGATCGAGAGAGAGGCTCCCGGCGAGATCACCTTGAACATCCAGGTCGAGGAGGACAACCGCTACGATTGGCGTCCCTACGTGCACTGGGAACGACGCTTCGACTGGATCTACGGGCTCTCGGGACAGCTGATCAACTTCCGTGGGCGAGGGGAAACTCTGTGGGCGCGGGCCTACGCGGGGCACAAGCACCACGTGTCAGCGGGCTGGCAGAATCCGTGGATTTTCGGCCGCACCCACCTGGGGGTGGGGGTGAGCGGCTACTACGAGCGCTATCGCTTCGTGTACGAACCCTTCCGCTTCCGGGACACCGGCGCATCGCTCGACCTCTGGCGCGACGTGTCCAAGAATCTCCGAGTGATGGCCGGCTATACCTACCGGGACACCAAGATCAGCGAGTTCGATTCGACAGGAGCCGAACTCGGCGCCGCCGACCCCTATCTTCGGGGCGGCGTGGAATACGACAGCCGCGATCTGCGCTACTTTCCCAGCCATGGCGTGCACGCCAAGGCAATTGACTACCGTCGGGGGCCTCTCCGGCGAGGTCTCGAGCTATTCCTACGTGGATCTCCTCTTGGCCGGATATCAGGCGGTACCGTACCTGGGCGTGTTGGCGTCGCGGGTGAGCTATCGGGGCACCGACGACTCCCTCCCGGTGTACGAGCGCAGTTACCTGGGTGGTCCCGAAGACATCCGCGGGGTCGAGTTCTCCAGCGTACGGGGCGACGAGAACTTCCTGGCCACGATCGAGATCAGGCATCCCGTCTTCCTGGTGCCGCTGCGCGACGGCCGGGCCGTGGGGCTGGGCTTCCACGCCTTCGTCGATTGGGGCACCGCCTGGGAGGCGGCCCAGAGCATCAAGGACGCGGACATGCGCCACTCGGGAGGAATCGGCCTCCATATCAATTTGAATACCTACAATCTACGCTTCGAGTGGGCGTTCAGTGATCACGACGGCAACAGCTTCATTTTCGCCGACCAATTTACCTTTTGATCCAGACTTCCTTCCCCTCGGCCGAAAGGAGGTGCGGGCATGAGCGAGGCAGAGCGCATCCGTCTCACCCGATACGCCGGCGCCGCCGGTTGAGCCGCCAAGATGAGCCCGGAGGATCTGGGCAAGATTCTGGAAGGCATGGTCGAACCCAATCGCAATCCGCAGGCCCTGGTGGGCTTCGAATCCGCGGACGACGCCGGGGTCTATCGTCTGGACGATGAACGAGCGCTGGTGTTCACCGTAGATGTGATCACGCCTATCGTGGACGATCCACGCGACTTCGGCCGCATCGCGGCCGCGAACTCCATCAGCGACGTCTATGCCATGGGCGGTAAGCCCCTCATGGCGCTGAACGTCTCGGGCTTCGCGCCCGAGTTGCCCGCGCAGATCTACCGGGAGATTCTCACCGGAGCGCAAGAGATCGCTCGAGAAGCCGGCGTTGTGATCCTGGGTGGCCATACCATCAAGGATAAGGAGATCAAGTACGGCCTGGCCGTGGTCGGAGAAGTGCACCCCAAGAGAATTCTGCGCAATACCGGCGCCAGGGAGGGTGACGCCCTGGTTCTCACCAAGGCGCTGGGAACTTCGGCTTTGGCAACCGCGTTCAAGAGCGGAGTCTTCGACGAGTCCGATGCGCGCTATCGGGCTATGGTCGACTCCATGACGCGCCTCAATCGCGAGGCGGGGGAAATGGCGGCGAGCCACCGCGTTCACGCGCTCACCGACATCACCGGTTTCGGCTTGAGTGGTCATCTGTTGGAAATGCTCGAGGGAAGCGGACTCACCTTCACGATTCGTCTGGGATCACTCCCCCTTTTGGAGGGCGCGCTCGAAATGTTGGCGGCGGGACACACCTGCGGGGGCGGACAGGCCAATCGCAAACGGGCGCAAGGGAAGATCGAGCTTCCCGCAAGCATCGAACTTCACCAGGAGTATCTCCTGCACGATCCGCAGACCTCGGGCGGCCTGCTCATGGCGACCACCCCGGCCGAGGCAGAGAAGATCGTCTCGAACTTGAAAGTCCACGGGCACGCGGCCGCGATCATTGGCGAGGTGACGGCAGCGAGCGAGTTTCCCCTCCGGGTGACGGTCTGAGCTACTGGTGGCGCATATCGGTTCGAACATTGAACAACTCTCTCCATTCTTGCAAGCGAACGACGTGTCCGGCTTGCGCGACTCGAAGAGGACGCTTATCTCTTCGGAAGGCTCCCAAGCATCGCCGCGTCGCACGAAAAGCTGGCACGGAGATGATACTGCTCTGAATTGATAGGAGTTCCTCTCCGACAAATTTGATCCTTGGGACGTCGTAGTACTTCGGCTCTCACACGGAACCAAGCTCGTCTCTCCGTGCTCCCATCAAACTGCGGACGAGCCTCCGACAATGAATGACTACCGTCATGGATTGGAGTAGCAATGGTCGAACGAATCGCTGTCTACGTCGACGGCGCCAATGCCTACTTTGCCCAGAAAGAGGCGCTGAATTGGTGGATTGACTGGCCATCCTTCCTGGATTGGGTGAAGCGGGACCGAGAACTGGTGAGCGCTCGCTGGTACCAATCCTATCGGCGCCCTCCCGAACCGGAGCAGGAGCGATTTCTGCATCATCTCACGATCGTGGGCTATGCGGTGCGCAAGAAAGTCCTCAAGTCGATCTATGATCGCGAGACCGGTCAGAATTCGGTGAAGGGCAATCTGAACATCGAGCTGGTGATCGATGCCCTGACCGACGCGCAGCACTACGACACCATTCTCTTGGTCACCGGGGACAGCGATTTCGTCCCGCTGGTGGAAGCCCTGCGTTCGCGGGGCAAACGGGTTCTGGTGGCCGCCACCCCACAAAACGTCGCGGTGGACCTCCGGCAGGTCATTGGCGTCAACTACATCGACTTGAGCGATTTGAGATCGGAAATCGAGAGCGACAAGCGGCCTCCCGAGAGAATCGAGCGCTTCGAGCGGGTGGATCAATCCGAGCGTGTTTCGAAGTGGGATCGTGGATTCGATTCCGATCGAGAATTCGTCGAGGAGGCCTCCGAGCCCAACGGAAACGTGCGGCTTCCCTCCGAGCAGGACTATAAGGTCACGTCTATTCTCGACCCGCATCCTCCCAGCGTTCCCAACCAGGACATCGTCTTACCGCAGGAAGGGGAGATCGTTCGCTGCACCGTGCAATCGGTCAAGAAGTACGGCATTTTCCTCGACCTACACGAGAACGTGAAGACGCTACTCCACGTCAAGGACATGAACCGGGGCTACGTGGCGGACGCGGGCGAGTTCTATCGAGTGGGTCAGGAGGTTCCGGTCCAGGTGGTCGGAATCGACTGGGAGCGCCAACCACCCGAGGTTCGCGTTCAGGTCGTGACTCCGGAGATGGAATACTAGTTCGGTCTGGGCGCGAAACGATAACCGACGATTTTGAACGCGAGCTTGGCGGCGGTTTGTTCGTTCACCTGCGTCGAGGGCTGAGGCACCGCTTCGCAGATGTCGGCTCCGATGAGTTTTCCCTCGCCTTCGGCCACGAGCGCGCGCAGAACGCGCACGACCTGAACCCAGTTCAGACCGCCGGGCTGGGGAGTGCCGGTTCCCGGGCACAGGGAGCAGTCGAGCCCATCCACGTCGATGGTGAGATGAATCGGCCCGCCCAGGGCACGCAAGCGCGCCAGGAGATCGCCGAAGGAATCTCCGTCCACGAGTTGATGGTCGTAGAAGGTTTCGATACGAGGATTTTCTCGGGCCAGTTCGTATTCACTCTTCTCGGCGCTGCGAATCCCGATCGCCACCAGCTTCTTCACCCCGAGATCGAGCACGCGGCGCATCGCACAGGCGTGACTGAACCGACTTCCCAGATACTCTTCCCTCAGGTCGGCATGCGCGTCGATCTGCACCACCGTGACCTCTGAGGGTTCCTTGAGAATCCCCTTGAGCAACGCGGCGGTGACCGAATGCTCCCCTCCCAGACCCAGGTAGAAGGGAGGCGCCAGGCCATAGCCCGCGCAGACTCGGGTGACCCGATTCAAGTAGGCCTCCACCCGCTCGTTCTCGTCGGCCACGATCGACGGTAGTACGCAGTAACGTACGACATCCTCGTGATCGAAGTTCAACTCTTCGTCGAAGGTCTCCAGGTGCAGGCTCGCGCGCAAAATGGCGTCGGGGGCCAGGGAAGTCCCGGCGCCGTAGCTGACGGTGCCTTCGAACGGCACGCGAATCACCGCGACCTCGGCCTCGTCCAGGGTGGAATTGGGAAGATCGAGAAAGGTGAGAGCAGTTTCCATCGCGGCTCCGCTTCGCGCTCAATGGATTCGAACTCAGAGAGCTTCCACCGAAGCCGTGAAACCGTCCACCAATTTCGTCATGCGCTCCTGGGCGCGCGCGTCGGCGGTGGCCAGAGTCTCTCGTGGAGCCACGGACTCGATCCACTCGAAATAGAATTTGATCTTGGGTTCGGTACCGCTGGGGCGCAAGAGGATGCGCGAGCCGTCCCGCAGATAGAACGCCAGGACGTTGCTGCGGGGAATGGTTTCGATCGAAGCGGGCAAACTCACTTCAGGATCGAAAACCTGTGAGCTGCGGTTGGAGTAGTCGTGCACGGCGCCTACGCGTAATTCGTCTCCGAAACTCTCGGGGATTCGTTCGCGCAGACTGCCCATGATCTCGGTGATCCGCGCCGCCCCGCGCTCCCCCGGCATCGCCAGGCTCTTCTGCCGGGTGAGGTGCAGGCCGAAGCGCCGGTAGATCTCCTCCAAAACTTGCAGGACGCTCAAACCACGTTCGCGATAGACGGCGGCCAGCTCGGCGAAGAGCAGAGCGGCGGAGATTCCATCCTTGTCCGCGGTCACCATTCCCACCGAATACCCCAGCGCCTCTTCGTACCCCAGAAGCAACTCCTCGCCTTTCTCTCTGCGACGCTTCTGCGAGAGATTTGCGATCCACTTGAAGCCGGTGAGCGTCTCGTCGTACACCGCTCCGCTCGCCCGCGCCATCGAGGAAAGAAGGCGCGAGGACACGATCGTCGTCATGAGCAGGGGCTTGATCTCTTTTTTCAGGTTCTCGGTGAGCAGATAGTGCGCGAGCAGAGCTCCCACCTGATCACCGCTCAGCATGCGGTACTCACTCCCTTCGCCGGGCACCGCCACCGCGAGCCGATCGGCGTCTGGATCGTTGGCGAGCACGAGATCGGCCCTGACCGTTTTGGCCAGATCCAGAGCCAGATCCATCGTGCCTTCCTCCTCGGGATTGGGAAAGCGCACGGTGGGGAAATTGCCGTTGGGCTCGAACTGTTGCGCGACGAGTTCGAGCGGTGCGTAGCCCGCGCGTTGAAACACCTCCACTACCGAATGACCACCCACCCCGTGCAGAGGGGTGTACACGATGCGAAGAGTGCTCTTCTGCTCAGGGTGGCGGCGCAGGCGCAGGACGTCGTCCACGTAGTCGTCGAACATCTTCTCCTTTATCTCGCGAACGAGCCCGGCTGCCTCGGCCTCTTCCAGGACGGCGAGCGGGACTTCCTGGAGACTCTGGATCTCCTCGATCTTTGCCGCGATGCCGGTATCGTGGGGCGGAATGATCTGCGCCCCGTTGCCCCAATACACTTTGTAGCCGTTGTACTCGGGCGGGTTGTGACTCGCGGTGACCATGACTCCCGCCGCCGCTCCCAGGGCGCGAACCGTCACCGCGACCAGAGGAGTGGGCGCCACGCTGGGGAAGAGATGGACGGCGATGCCCAGACCGGCCAGAACCTCCGCCGTATCCCGTGCGAACTCTTGCGACATGTGGCGTCCGTCGTAGCCCACCACGACGCCACGCGCCGAGGCCTCGACGACTTCCTTCAGGAGATAGCGACCGAGGCCACAGCTCACCCGGCGCACGAGAGCACGGTTCATCCGCCCGGGACCGGGACCGAGCACTCCTCGCAACCCGGCGGTGCCGAAGTGAAGGCTTTGGGAGAAGCCTTCGCGCAGCGACTGCAGATCGTCATTGCTGAAGACTCTTCTCCAGAGCGGCGCGGGTCGTCGGGTCGGGGTCCTCCTTCAACCAGCGCTCCGCTTCCATCCGCAAGTCGTCCATCGATCGCTGATTCATGTCCCGGTCTCCTTCGCGCACGGGGGGCGTTTTCAGATCCGTCGGATGTTTCGGTGTTTCAGTAGCCAAACCATGAGTGCGATAGAGATGACGAGGATGGTCGCATACAAAATGGGCTGGGCCGCAATGATCTGGGGATAGATGAGGGTCGTGACCAACAAGCCCACCAGGGCCCCTCCCAGATGGGCGTCGTGTCCAATGTTGCCAAAGCGCGACTTGATTCCCCAGATGGAGATGATGAGGAAGAGCACGGCATAAATGGAGGCGGGAATGGGAAAGGGCACGAAGAACATGTATACGCTACTGCCGGGAAGAAGAAAAATCGAGGCGTAGATGACCCCGCAGACTCCCCCCGAGGCACCCAGAGCCCGGTAGTTCTCCCCGTGGTGCAGCCAGAACGAGAGCGCGCTTCCTCCCAGAATACTCGCGAAGTAGATGATCAGCAGGATCCCGCCGCCGTAGATCCTCTCGATCCCCTGGGCGAAGCTGTAGAAACTGATGAGATTGAACCCGAGGTGACCCCAGTCGGCATGAAAAAAGGCGCTCGTGACGGCGCGGTACCACTGTCCATCGCGGACGATCCTCTCCCGGTCGAAGAGATAGCGATCGACCAGGGCGGGCCGGGAAAAGCCCCACCAGGAACAGAGTGCGGTGAGAACCACGATGAGAACCGTCATCGCCGCATAAACTCCCTCTTCATGTCGCTTTGCTCCTCATTCGAGCCTCTCGGGGAGATTGGGGCCAGGTTGGCCCGAAAACAGGGGGCTTGGCCGCCAACTCTCGACCCTCGTCCCCACGATACTCGTGACCATGCGGACTTCCCAGGGGTGAGTGGAATGCCTTGGCAAGAAAGCTGCATTATCTAATGCAGAACATCCCGGGCGATGCACGTGCACCTTGCAACAGTGGAGTCGACATGAAGATTTCGTCCTCGGTTCGGTTCTCATTCCTTCTGGTCCTCATCGCATTGTGCTTGCCTCCCGCCGCGGCTTGGGCCCAGTGGGACGGACAAGGCTGGGCGGACTACACCCAGTTCATCGGACCCATCGATTCGACGATGAAGCAGCATCTCCGGACGATCCTGGCCGCGGGTCAGCAACAGGGACGCACCCCGGGGCGGATGGGGCAGATCGGAGATTCCATCACCAATTCCGACGCCTATTTCCGAAACGCCACGCTATGGGATATTACCAACAACGAGACCGGGCACGACTATGCTCCGATCCGTTCGTGGCTGTCGTACGAGGGTACCAAGCCCGCCGACGGGAATTCCTTCTACCGAGACCACGGAAAGGGAACACCCTACGCAAACGAGAGCGGATGGACGATCGCCATCGCGATTCAGGCCGGACACCCCGACGCTTCGGTCCTGGTCGGAGACGGCAGCACGCCCGGGAACTTCTCCTGGGTGCTCATCATGTTCGGCACCAATGACATCAACTCCGGCAGTTGGAACGCCAACGCCTGGAAATCCACCTACCACGATTTCATCCAGAGTTACATCGATCTGGGAGTCATTCCCGTAGTGAGCACGATTCCCCCCTCGGCTCCCCACGTCAGCGACGGACGCGTCGAGCTCGCGAACCAGAAGGTCCTCGAACTCGCGAGCGAGATGCAAATTCCCTACGTCGATTTCTACGCCCTGGTCCTCCACTACCAACCCGACTCATGGGCGAACACCCTGATCTCCTCGGATGGCATCCACCCGTCGGCGGGCGGGGGCGGAATCGATTTCTCCCAGGATGGCCTGACCTCGAGCGATGGCTACGCCGCGCGCTCGAAACTGAGCTTCGATGTGGCCGAGAAACTCCAGCGCATCGTGTTCGACGATGGGGCGCCCGACGGTCAAACCGCCGCGCCAGGCCAGAGCATGGGTTCTTTCAAGGCAGGCTTCTCGTCCGGCGGTCACTGACCGCTGTCAGCCCTTGGCACCGGCCGCGAGGAAAACGCCAAGGAGACCAGCTCCGGCGGGGCTTTTAGCTCTTGCGCGGCCCACTCGTAACGCGACCGCTGACATGCCAGAAGCAAGACCTGTTGGTTACTTGCGGCGATATGCAGGAGCATCTTCATTCCGGCGATCAAGCGCTCGTCGTCGGCATGGGCGAAGGGGTCATCCAGGATCAGAGGCAGAAATCCCTCGCTTCCGCTCAGCAGATGGCTTACCGCCATGCGCGCCGCGAGGTAGACACCGTCCCGCGCGCCGGCGCTGAGCTGTTGGTCGACTTCGACGCTCGTGAGCAGCTTGTGCTCGTGCATCACCTCGAATTCGAGATTCTCGTTGAAGCGAATGTCGCGACTGCCGGTTCCCAACTGCTTCAATAATTCTCCCGCTTCGTGATTGAGCTGCGCCGCCCAGGTCACATAGGTCTCGCGGGAGATTTTGGCGAGAGTGTCGTGGGCCAGAGTCACCGCAGCCTTGAACTCGCGTGCGCGGCGGAGGGCGCTGCGCATTTCGTCGAGTCGCTCGTAGAGCGGGCCCACTTTCTGTTCATGGAGATTCAGGAAGGACCGGACCGCGGTGAAACCGTCCTCGCGTGCGCGGGCTTCGCTTTGCTCCTTCTGCGCGAGTTCGCGTTCGAGCTCTTCCAAGCTCTCGCGTAGGGTTGGCGACGATTGTTCGGCGGGAAGCGGAAGTTTCTCCAGCCCTTCCCTTGCCCGCGCTAGGCTCACGGCCTTCGCCTGCTGGAGGCGCCGCTCCAGGGATTCGAGAGACTCTTCGCTCGGAGTTTCCTCTTTGAGTCTGGGGAGCTTCAGATCGCGACGGAGTCGCGCCTCTTCGGCCGCTTTCGCCTGCTCTCGTAGCTTGCGCAAACTCTCGCGCGTGTCGTCGCCTTCCGCGAATTGAACTCCGCAGCGCGCGAGAGCTTCCTTCGCCTGACTCTCACGCTGCTCGAGAGCGGTGGTCTTTTCCTCGACCTGGTCGCGCCAGCTCTTCGCATTCTCCGCCGCGGCCGCCGCCACCGAGTAGATCTTCACCGCTTCCCGCAGCTTTGGAAGGTTCTCTTCGAGCTCCTGGACTCTCGGCTCACCCCCGAAGACTTCCCACGCCTCGTGAACGCCTCTCAGGGTGTCCTCGGTCTGTTTCTCGGATTCCAGCAGCCTCTCGTCGACGCCAGCGAGCGTATCCAGGTTACGCTCGACCAGCCGAAGCGACTGGTAGCGTCCGTGCAGTTCGTCGGCGGGGATTCCGAGTCGGTAGGCGAGGTCCTGCCACGCCAGCACGTGCTCTTGGTTCTTTTCCTCGATCTCGTGCAGTTTCCTGCTTTGCTCGTCCACCCGCTCGCTCGCCACTCTCTCCTCACCACGGCGGAGCCTGGAAGTGGTAGTGAGGAAGAACAGACCCAGAACGATGACCGCTCCCCCGCCGTAGGGTAAAGCCTGGGAGAGCAGGGCCCAATGCGCCGGAAGGAGCAAACCGGTGGCGAGAATCGCCGCGCCGACCGCGGCCGTCACCCCGCCCAAGCGGCTTCTGCGGGTTCGGGCTGCGAAGACCTCGTCGAGTTGCCGCTGCCACATCGACAGATCCCGGCGGGTGCTCTCCCTCAATTCGTCGATCTCGAAATCCCGGCGGGTGTGGGTCACGAGCAACTCGCGATCCTCGGGCGTGAGGTACTGCAACGCCTCGAGCATGGTACCGGCCTGGTCGGGATCGAAACCCCGCTCGCGCATCGCCTCGCGTTCACGCCTGGCGGCCTCGTGCAGACGTTTCTCGTCGCCTTGGATGTCCTTCAAGCGAGCGATGGCGTGCGCCACGATCTCGATGTCTTCGGTCTGCGGGGCCCGCTTCAGGCCCAGCTTGTCGCGAGCGGCGAGCCTCTCAGCGCTCTCCGCTTCCGCTTCCTGCGCATCCTTGGCATAGGATTCGACGGTGCGGCGCGCTCCTTCCCAACGATTGCAGAGAACTTCCGCCTCTTGAAAGCCATCAGAGCTCAGCTCGGCCAGATCCGATTCTTCGCGTACCTGGGCTTCCAACTTCGCCAAGGCCTCGCGCTGCGCGCGCGCCTTGCGCAGCTCCTCTTCGAGTTCACGCAGCCTCAGACGGGCGCGCGCCCAGTCGATCGCCTCACGGCGCGTATCGCGCTCGCGTTTGCGTGATTCGCTCTGCTTCAGCTCCTCGATTCGACCGCTCATCGCGCCGCGCTGCTCGGTGAACCCGGCAAGCTCCTGCTCGATTCCTTCGATTTCCGCCTCGCAACGCGAGATCTCGGTATCGACCTTTCCCTTGCCGGCCAGAGTCGCTCCCTCGTATTCGTCCAGACCCTTCTGAAGCGCGCGCAACGCGGCGGCCGCGGTCGATTCCAGGGACTCCGAGTCGGCCATGCGCTGGATGGCCTCGCTCAATCCCGAGGCGTCGCCCCATTCCACCTGTCCCTGCCGGACGAAGGCGCTGTGCAGAAAATGTTCGCGCGAGATGCCGAGCAGACGCTCGCCCACTTCAAGTTGTTTTCCGCTGCGGAACTCGTCGCTGACGTTCCGTCCCGCCTCGAGTACCCGCGCCGAGTCGTCCCGGAAATCGCGCTCGATCGTGAGCTCACGAGAGCCGTGACGCAGGCGCAGGATCAGTCCGTAGGGTCCGCCGTCCCAGGGTCGGTAGACCTCCCACTCGCTCAATTTCGATCGGGCCCGCCGTTTGTCCTTGTCCAGACCGTAGAGGGCGGCCAGGATCGACTCCATCAGGGTGGTCTTTCCCGCCTCGTTCTTCTCGAGCAGAAGGCCGAGCTTACCCTGACCGGCATCGAGGGAGTATTTCCCGCGGAGTTGGCCGAAACCCTTGATGCTCAGCTGCAAAATGCGCATTAGGCCTCGTAGTGGCTGTCCAAACGCCCTTGGCTGAGAGCATCCAGGCCGTACAGCAGCGCGCGTCGTGCGATCTCGGCTTCTTCGGGATCGCTTTTTTCGAGCCGCTGGCGGAGCTGGGCCACGAAACGCTCCTCGGTGGTGCGCGCGTCCTTTAGAGGAGGATAGCGGTTCAGGTCGATGTCTGGTACCAGGCCGGAGAAATCGGACGCGAAGTGGAAGTATCGCGGCGCGATCTGGTCGAGAAAGTGCAGCTCGAGACCCCGCGTACGCCTTCCTTTGAGGCGCAGATAGATCAGATCTTCCTCGCGCGCCCCGCTTCCACGCAGCGCTTCCTCCACTTTCGCAAACGCCGCGTCCGAATAGGAACACGAGGAGAGGTCGCACTCGATCGCGCGTACTTGCCGCGGGTCGAGCGGAAGAAACTCGACTTCGCTCCGTCCCTCGAGAAGCCGGACCACGAGCGCCCCCTTGCTTCCCCGTTCGTCCAATCCGGCGGCCAACAGACTTCCACTATACGCCCCGAGCACTGCACCATTCTCTGCGCGCAGCTCTTGCCGCTCGTGATAGTGCCCCAGCGCGGTCCAGGAGAATCCTTGCGCCCTCAACTCTTCTTCGCTGAAAGGATAGGTGGCCTTCTGACTCTGCAGATAGCCCCCGTCGTCGCGGCTGCCGTGAAAGAGCAGAAGCGAAGTGCTCGAGTCGGGGCGATCGATGCGGGTGGCCAGCCGGCGGAGCTGGCTGGGCAGATTCGCCGCCACCCCGCAGGCGGTGACCGAAACGTCCGGCCGGTGAGGCCAGGGCACGTTCTGAAATTCCTCGTGCGCGAAGATGTGGACGTTTTCGGGCCAGCGGAAATCACGGGTCCCCGGCCCGTCATCCTGGCGGTACGGCGAGACCCCTCCGTAGGAATCGTGGTTTCCCGGGGCCAAAAATACGGGTTTGGGGGCAATCGAGCCCAGGGTGCCCGCTACGAAGCGCAGGGTGTCGCCCCGGACGAGCTCGTCGTCGAAGAGATCGCCCGGGAGCAGCACGCCGTCCAGACCGCGCGCTTCGACCTGGGCGATGGCGGCCTGGAACGCCGCGCGCCTCTCTCTCTCGCGTTGGGCGGCCTTGCGGCGACCCAGGCGAAGCTTGCCCGCGCTTAGAGGGGCGTCGAAGTGGACATCGGAAAGCTGCAGGAAGCTCAGGCTCACGTCGATTGGCCTTTCGAAACGAAACCCGGCGACCGTAAATACGGCCGCCGGATTTTCAGGGGCTTCCGTCTTCCCCCGTCAACGTGTTCGTATCTGCTTTCTGGAGAAATAGTCCTTCGTCAGCCTGACTAAAACTCCCGAGAGTGCGAACACGCCAATCATATTGGGCAACGACATCAGTCCGAGCGTGATATCCGCGAAATTCCAGACCAGCTCGAGGGACCAGATCGCACCCAGAAACTGAAAGACCACAAAGACCCAACGATAGATGGGTCGGGCTTGCGCGCCCCAAAGATAATCAACGGCTCGATCACCATAGTAGGACCAAGTCACCGATGTGGAAAAAGCATAAAATGGAATCGAGAGAGTAACAATGTATTTTCCATATTCTCCCAAGAGAGGATGAAGTCCTTTCGTGAACGCCCACGAAGTGAGGAGCGCCCCGTTCAACCCTTCACCCGTCACGGGATCGACCGCATCGCGCCAAGAATTAGTGAGAATGATGACGAGTCCCGTCATGGTGCAGATGACGAGCGTGTCGATGAAGGGTTCCGCCATCGCCACCAGTCCCTCGCGCACCGGTTCCTTCGTCTTGGCTGCGGCATGCGCGATGGGCGCGCTTCCCTGACCCGCCTCGTTCGAGAACAGCCCCCGTTTGATGCCCCATTGCAGGGTCATGGCGACTCCGGCCCCCAGAAATCCCCCCGCAGCCGCGGTGGGATGGAACGCCTCATAGAAGATGAGGCGGAAAGAAGGGACGATCGCATGGTAATTCACCGCGAGGAGAGTGAGAGCCCCGCCCACGTAGAATACGGACATCACGGGCACGAGACGGCTCGCGACTTGACCGATTCGCTTGATGCCCCCGACGATGACCAGCGCGAGAAAGGCGGCCAAGACCAAGCCCGTGATCCAGGTGGGCACGCCCAGATCGGCCTTGAGATTCCCCGCGACAGTATTGCTCTGGACGATGTTGGCCGAGCCCATGCTGGCCACCACGGTCAAGAACGCGAAACTGGTCGCCATCCACTTCCAGCTCGGCCCCAGGCCTTTTTCGATGAAGTACATCGCCCCGCCCGCGGCGGATCCGTCCGGTTGGATGTCGCGGTAGTGGTGAGCCAGGGTGCACTCGGCGTATTTCGTAGCCATGCCCACGAAGGCCGAAATCCACATCCAGAACAGCGCCCCCGGCCCTCCCACGTGCATCGCGGTGGCCACGCCGGCGATGTTCCCGATGCCGATGGTGGCGCTCAGCGCCGCCGAGAGCGCCTGAAAGTGGTTGATGTCCCCCTCGTCGTCCGGATCGTCGTACTTCCCACGGATGATGTAGTAGGCGTGCCGCAGTTTTCGCAGCTGGATGAAGCGGGACAGGAAAGTGAGATAGATCCCCCCACCCAAAATGAGGATGATCAGCGGAAGTCCCCACAGAAAGTCCGAGATGGCTTTGAGAATGGCAGTGATCTCTTGGAGCATGCAGCGGGAGTGGGGCGTCTTCGGGGGAATTCGCGCACGGTGGTCGAGTGCCGAACGAAAGTAACCCGCGCCTTTGTCGAGGGTCAAGTACTCGCAGACCCATTCGAGCGACTTACAGCCGAATCGCGTAGCTCAATTTCACCGTGAGGTCAGCTCGCCGCGGCGCGAAATTCTGCCGGTTGTCCGTCCGCTCATCGGAGAACACGAGGTAGAAATCGCTCTCGGCGCCGAAGAGATAGTGCAGACGCGCTTGGCTCAAAAGGGCGTTCGAAGCGCTGTTCCACTGCGTGAAGACCGCCAGATTCAGGGAGTTGGAGAGATCGACCCCGAGCCGCGCCCGCACGACCTTGGCGTGAAACCGCTGCTCCAGTCCGCTGGACGCGTCATCGCGGTGCAGTTGATGCGATTCTCCCTCCAGGGTCAGGGCGAGGTGGGGCGCGAGCCTTCCCGTCGCCGCCGCGCTCAGGCTGTTCAGGGCACCATCGTAGTAGTCTCCCAACTCCCCCTCGACCTTCAGGGCGAAGGGGAGCGAAGGATTGGAGCCGAGACTGAACCCAAGCCGGTGGAAGTGATAATCGCCTTGGGGGAAGACCACCTCCCCGAGCGGGAATTCCTCGAAGAGCCGCTCGAAGGAGTTGCTGAGATGAAGCGAGACGACCTCATCGTCCCGGCCGATCAGGTTTCCCTGCAGCCAGAGGTTGCGCGAGGTGAAGGTGCCGTCACGCCGGTCGATCCACTCGCCGTAGGCGAATGTCTCCACCCCGCGCAGAAGGCCCCAATTGGGTTCGGGGGTCCATCCAATCTCCGTGATGTGGCGCTGGATGTCCCGGCGGGGAAGGAATCCCACGCGGGGCGCGTAGTCGCGTCCGTAGACCTCGTAGAGATAGTTCCCGTAGTACAGGGGCCGGCTGTAGCGAACTCGGGCTCCCCAGCTGCCGTGGTCGGGTCCGTCGCGGGGCTGATCGGAGAACTCCTGCGGATCGAGGCTGAGTCCCTTTTCGCTCTCGTTGCTGAACGATCCGTAGGCCGCGATGTCCAGGTCGTCACCGGGGCGCAGATCGCAGTCCAGACCGAAGACCCGGTTGTAGACGCTTCCCCCCTCGGCCGTGCGTGCCACGAGGATCGCGCCCAAGCGGTTGCGTTCCCCGATGTCCTGGCTCACCCGGGCCACGTCGTAGCGGTAGTCGGGCGTGGCTGAAAGTCCCTTCGACTTGAGATCGAGAAAGCCCACGTCGGTTCGTCCCAGTTTCCCGGTGAGACGAGTGCCATATTCGATCGGCACGGTCTCAAAGTTCGAGTTCAAACCGATCCGGCGGCTGAACAAGGCTCGGTTGTCGGGGGAACCGAAGGAGAAGTAGTCACGATTCTCCAGGAAGAATTCCCTCTTCTCGGGGTAGTAGAGGGGGAATCGGGTGAGATTCACCTGTTCGTCGTCGACTTCGACTTGCGCGAAGTCGGTGTTCACGGTCACGTCGAGAGTCAGGTTGGAGGAGAGCCCCAGTTTGAGATCGTATCCCGCCTCTCCGTCGGTCGACCACTCGTTGCGGCTGAAGGCGGAGGGGTCTCCGGCATCTCCCCGAGACACCGACCCAAGCAAGTAGGGCCGGAGCAGGATGTTGCTCCCGGGGGAGATCCCTTCGAGCCCATCGAGGCTACCGGCCTGGCTCACCCGCAGGATGTCGAAGTGCCGTTCGATGGGCGCCCACATGCTCTGCTCGTTCCCCACCCGTCGCTGCCGCTCAAAATTGATCCCCATGCTCAGGTTTTCCGTCGGAGAGAATCTGAGGGTCCTCCAGGGAATCTCGATTTCTCCCTGCCAGCCGTCCTGGGTGATGCGACAGCTTGCGCTCCACACTCCGTCCCAATCGACGTTGAATTGATCGCCGGCTCCTTCCGCGCGGAAGAGCGCGTCCCGGCGCATTCCGTTGGGGTTCACCTGGAAGAAGAAGCCGTTTTGCAGATCGTGGTAGGTGTCGAGCACCAGCGTGAAGTAGTCGTCAGCCGAGATGTCCGCGTCGCGGCCGAGCACGCGGTGGACGATCCCCTGTGGATCGTCGTCGCGGCAGAGAAAACCCAGGTAGAGCGCTTTCGTGGTGTACACGATGCGGACCACCGTCGGCTGAGTTGCCGGTTCCCCGCTTCGAGGGCGCTGCTGCACGAAGTCGCGGGCCACCACCGCCCGCTTCCAGAGCGGCTCGTCGAGAAATCCGTCGATCTTGGGGGCATCGCCACGCGAGCCGCGGTGAGCGCGCGGTGGGCGGCTCCGTTGGCTTCGCTTCGGCCAGGTACCGGGCTCTCGCTCTGTCCGAGGGAATCTTCAGCAGCGAAAGTGGCGAGAATCAAGACGAAAAGAGATACGGCCAGCACACGCTTCCGCGTGTTCTTCTTCGAACCGAAGAGGAGTTACGGTCATTGAAGATCCTCGGCCGCCTACCTGAATCCCTGGGGCATGGGAAGGCTGGGATCGAGCTCATGGGCCTTCAGGATGGCCTCTCTCGCTTCTTCCTTCTTGCCCTGCATCGCCAGAATGACCCCCAGCTGAAGTCTGGACTGGCCGTCCTTCGGCAACTGCTTCACCACCTCACGCGCGAGTTTCTCGGCTTCGCCCAGACGGCCCATTTGCGCGTAGATCGCTGCAAGCTGGGCGCGCGCGTCGACCATGTCCGGCTTGAGCTCGAGCACTTTCTCGAACGCCGACGCGCCGGCGGCCATGTTCCCCGCCATGAGATTGGCCATCCCCAGATTGCCCCAGATTTCCGGATCATTCAACTCGGGAGCCGCCTCCTGCAAAAGTTTCAATCCCTCCTGCACGCGACCCGCCTTCAGAGCGGCGCTTCCGAGCTGTCCCTTCGATTCGGCGGTAGAGAGCATGCCGTGCTGCTGCAAGAGGGATTCGGCCTGGTTGTCCTGACCCGATGCGATGAGAACTCCGCTTAGAGCCTGAAGGGCGTCCTTGAGGTCGGGATTCAGCTGAATCGCCTTCTGGAGGTTTTCCTTGGCCTGCGGCAGCTTTCCCTCGTCCTTCAGCATCGCGCCCTTGAAGTACCAGAGGTCGGCCAGGCGAGGATCCATTTTCAGCGCGCGATCCAGCGCCGCCGCGGCTTCTTCGTCTCGGCCGAGCTTGTGCAGAGCGAAGCCGCGCGCACCCACCACGAAGGCCCATTCCGGATGACGCTTCAGAGCGAGGTTGTAGGTCTCCAAGACTTTCGCGTTGTCGTTCTCCGCCGCGTAAACCATGGCCAGATTCTGATAGTTGAGCGAGTTGTCCGGATCGTCTTCGACGAGCTTCTTGAAGATAGTACCCGCCTCTTCCAGGCGACCGGTCTTGGCGTAGGTCAAGGCCAGGTTGAAGCGCGCCTTGACGTTTTCGGGGTCGGACTTCAGTACTTTCTTCAGGACCTCGAGTGCCTCGTCGAATTTCTTCTGGTTGCACAAGACGATGGACATGTTAATCGCCTGCTCGACGTTCGGCGCCACCACGTCGTCGCCATGCGCGTCCTCGGTACCGCCCTTGATATAGCCGAGCGAGCGCAGCATTTCCTCCATCTTCTCGCCCACCGCGGGGTCGACCACGATGTCGTCGCCTCGATCCCATGGACCCGTCTCGTAGGTTGCGATGGTCTTGTCGGGATGCTCCGCCTGGTACTGGTCGGAAAAGGCTTCCTTCAACACCCTGCCGTGCATGTCTTCCGCCACCGGAAGATCGAGCATGTGCAGAACGGTCGGGGCCACGTCATAGATGTCCGCTCCCTTGATGTCGTTCCCGGTTTTGATTCCCGGACCATTGAGCAGCACGATACCATCGGGCATGTGGCTCTTGTCCGCGGTGTCGATGTTGAATTCCATTTCTTTCAAGCGCTCTGGGCCGGTGCGAAACCCGTGATCGGAAATGATCATCACGATGGTGTTCTTCCCGCGGTGCTTCAGCAAATCTCCCAGCAGTTGATCTTGCCACTTCCAATACGCTTCCAGGGTGCCGCTATAGCGCTTGTAATCTTCATCGCTGACCCAGGAAAGCCGGGGAGGCGCATACTCGCTAAAGAGATGCTCCGTGGCGTCGGTTCCCTCGTAGTAGATGGCGAAGAAGCGCGGATGGTCCTTGTCCAACAACTCCGCGCCGAGTTTGGTGTAACCGATGCTGGTGGCGATGTTCTCCTTCAGGTGCTGAACCGGCCCGCCGTAGGGCCCGGTTGGCGTCTCGTTTTCGAGCTCTTGTTTGTTGGTGTTGATCATCGAAAGCAGGAGGTCGATCGGCACGTTCTGGGGCGAAGGAAAGGCTCGTTTCACGTCGCCTATGAGCTGGGGCGGCCAGGTCTTTCCGGGAACGTCGAGGTTGGTGCCAGTGACCCCGAAGGAATGAAAGGCCACGTAATCACTGATCATGAAGCCCTTCACCGGTTCGACCGGCCAGGTCGCCCACCAACCGATGATCCCCACGGAAAGGTCGTGCTCGCTGGCGATGTTCCACAGCGCGCGCACCCACCGGTTCCGGCTGCTCACTGGGATCTTCGACCCGTCGGGCGCGTCACTCATGAACCAGGTGACTCCGTGCTTGTCGGCGGTCTTGCCCGTCGCGATGCTCGTCCACAAAATGGGAGAGAGCATTGGATTGTCGGTGCGCAAACGGCCCCAGGCTCCCTCGCTGCGCAAGCGACTCAGATTGGGCATTTCCCCCTTGGCCATGTAGGGTTCGAGGATGTCCCAGTCGGCGCCGTCGAAGCCGATGATCCAGATGTCTGGATCGCGGCGCGAGGAGCAGCCGGTGAGAACCCCTCCGAACACCAGCAACAGGAGAGGGAGCGCGAACAGAAGTCTCGTGAGTTTCATGATTCTTCGAACTGTGGGGTGCGGTAGCCGGCCGCGAGCCGAGGATTCAAGCCAGGGC
This sequence comes from Candidatus Krumholzibacteriota bacterium, assembly GCA_963764625.1. Taxonomy (GTDB): domain Bacteria; phylum Krumholzibacteriota; class Krumholzibacteriia; order JAJRXK01; family JAJRXK01; genus JAOZPE01. Next base: position 154,941 of record CAVXTH010000001.1, read on the forward strand.
GGACCGCTGAGAGAATAGCACAGCTTTCCTAAGATCGCACACCTAAGCTCTTTCCCAAAAAGCTCTTAGCGCTGAAGCGCTCACTTCGTATACCCTTAAGGAGAGAAGTTTCGCCCATTCTCGTCTCTATCGCACGCGATTGAACTGAGGACTGCCCGTGCCGAGTCAAGAGTCTCCCCTACTGCGCGCCCACGAACTCTTGCGTCACAGCGGTCTGCCTCCGCTCCAAATCCAGAACGCGGGCCGGGGCAGTAATCATCATCTCTTCATCGTCGAGCTAGACGAGGGGCCCCTGCAACTGCTTCGCATGCCGGTGGACCCCGAAGCCGGGCCCCGCTTGCGCAGCGAGGAAGAGGCGATCCGCCGGGCGGCGGGGACCGTGCCGGTGCCCCACCCCACCCTCCTCATTCCCTCTTTGCATCGACCCAAAGCCTGTATTCAGCCCATCATCGAGGGGACCCGCGCCCAGGATCTGCGCGCCCAGGACACCAGTCCCCGCCGGGTGGAGGCTCTGTGCCGTCTTCTGGGGCTGCAGCTCGCCCACCTGCACCGCATCGAGTTCCCGGTGCACGAACCCACTTTCATTCCCTTCTTGAGCCCCAGTTTCGTGACCGGAAACGAACGCTTGCTCCATGGCGACGCGCACCTGGGAAACATCATGGTGCAGGTCGGCGCCAAGGAAAGCCTGAGCGTCTCCGGACTCATCGACTGGAGCTTCTGTCACTGGGGACCGCCCGAGAGCGACCTGGTGGAGATGGCGATCACCGAAGGCGAGCCACGGCCTTTGCTCGGCCGCGCATTCTACGAAGCGTATCTGGAGGGCGGCGGCCTCGAACCCCGAGAACACGTCTTCAAGTGGGCACTGGTGCGGGAGCTGGAGAGACGACTCGCGACGCACGCGCAAGCCTACGAGCAGACCCCTCGCGACGCGTGGACGCGGTGGCTCGACGCCTTGCATCGGCCGGGGGCCCGCTCCCTCCAGGTCTTCTCCTCCGGAAGGGTCTCTGGAGGAGACCTGGTCTAGGCTCAGAGCGAAGGGTGCTTCTGGTTCCAGCCGCTCGCCCGCTGGTAGGCGGAAGCCAGAGCGACGATCGCCCCTTCCTCGTAGGTGCGTCCCACCAAGCTGAAGCTGAAAGGCGTGCCGTCCTTCTTGAATCCGTCCGGTACGACCACGCAAGGATGTCCGGTGAGGTTGGTGTCCAGAAGGCTTCGCCCGGCAAAGGACGGACAGACGTAGCCGTCGAGCTCCCCCAACATTTTCTCGAACTGATCCTGTAGGAGAGTGCGGGCGCGTTGCGCCCGGAGGTACTGGACCCCCGGCACCAGTTGCGCCGCCCGAAACACGTTGGGCCAGGCATCCTCGACTTGGCGCACCATCTCGTCGTCTCGGTTGTCGCGCGTGAACTCGTCGAAGGCCGCCGCGGCTTCGACTTCCAAAACGACGAGCATCTCGCTCACCGGAAGCTGGGGCAATTCGATCGGCGTGAACTCGACCCCCAGTTTGGCGAGAACTTTCAGGGCGTCTTGATCGAGCTCAGAGTTCTCGTACTCGCTCTCGAAAGCGGCCCGGTTGAATCCGAAGCGCAGGTCCTTCAGTTCCCCGGTCGAGTAATGCCGCCACGGCGCGGTCACTGCGTCGCGATCGTTCCCGTCAGCGCCGTGAATGGCCGAGATCACAAGAGCTGCGTCCTCCGCGCAACGGGCCAGAGCTCCGATCTTGTCCATCGTCCACGACAGCGCCATGCATCCGGAGCGGGGAACCCGTCCAAAGGTGGGACGCAGGCCGGTGGCGCCGCAGCGGGTGGAGGGCGAGACGATGGAGCCCAGCGTCTCGGTGCCCAGGGCGAAGGGCAGACCTCCGGCCGCGACCGCCGACGCACTTCCGGCCGAGGAGCCACTGCTGCCCTGCTCGAGGTTCCAGGGATTCTTCGTCATGCCGCCGAACCAGACGTCGCCCCAGGCCAGGGCTCCCACGCTGGTCTTCGCGATGAGAACCGCCCCCGCTTCGTCCAGGCGTCTCACCACTTCGGCGTCCTCATCGAGCATCTGGTCGCGATAGGGCTTGCAGCCCCAGGTGGTCGGATAGCCCTTCACCGCCAAAAGGTCTTTGGCGCCCCAGGGAATCCCATGGAGCGGCCCCCGGTAATGCCCGGCCGCGATCTCCTCGTCCGCCTTGGCGGCCTGCTCCAGCGCCCTCTCCTGCGTGAACGTGATCACGCACAAGAGTTTCTCGTCCAACATCCGCAGGCGCTCCAGGAAGAACTTCGTCAGCTGCACGCTGGTGATCTCGCGACGGCGCAGGCGATGGGACAGTTCGAAGACCGAGGCGAACGCAAGCTGGTCGAGTGATTTGTTCTGGGCGGGACCCTTCGTTTGGAAAGGGTCGAGCGCCGCCGTGATGGCCTCGTACTCGCGCGGACCCTCGATTGCGGCTCGCGAGGTCTGCTGTCGGCTCCTGGGAGAGAAAGTCGTCGCGAGCGGCACCTCGTTGGCAAGCTCGAGCTTCTCCAGGGCCTGCAGAGCGTCGAGGTGCTCCTGCACCGACTTCGTCATCAACTCGCGCTCGGCCTCGTTGAAGCTGAGATCGGCCAGATTCTCGGCGCAGGCGATGGTGTCGGCGTCGACCTTGAGGTCCTGCGCTCGCAGGAGCTCCGGCATGAAGGGAAGCAGAATGGAGGTGGCGACGGCGCGGCCCAGGAAGCGGCGACGGTCCAGAGTCTTGTTCATGGCCTCGTTCTCCCGGCTAGAAGGACGCCAACAGTATCTACCCTGAGACGCTTCGCGTCGCGGCTCAAATCGCGTGGGCTCGACGGGGAAGGGGTTTGGGGCTATTTTGGGCACGAATTCCCAGGCGAACGGCCGCCGGCACTCAGTTCACAACCCCGGATACCTCGACCATGACGAAGCAGGAACGCCGCTACGTGAAAAAAGATGGCGCGCCCCTCATGACCACGACTCTGTGGGATTATCGCTCGCAGAACTACCCCGGGAGTAAGCAGGGGAATCCGGAGTTTGAGGGAGCCACTCCCAGTTACATCATCTGGAATCTGCTGCAACGCTACACGAAGCCCAAGTGGCTGGTGGTGGATCCGATGGCGGGAAGCGGCACCACCCTGGACGTAGCCCGCGATCTCTCCCGTCGCGCCCTGGGCTACGACCTGGAGCCCGTGCGCAAGGACATCTTTCGCGCCGACGCCCGGCACCTACCGCTCGAATCGGGGAAGGCGGATTTCGTCTTTCTCGACCCTCCCTATTCCACGCACCTCACATACTCCGAGAAGGACGAGTGCCTGGGCGAGCTCGACGCGCGCACGGGACCCGAGTACTACGCGGCCATGGAGAGCGTGGTCGCGGAGATGCACCGGATACTGCGGCGCGATCGCTACATGGCTCTCTACGTGAGTGATTCCGCGCGCAAGAAAAAGAGCTTCGTTCCTCTGGGCTTCGAGATCTTCGCTCGCCTCCGGCGTCATTTCACCCCGGTGGATATCGTGGCGGTGGTTCGCCACAATCGCACTCTCAAACGAAATCACTGGCACGAGAGCGCGGCGGAAGGCGGATTCTACCTGCGGGGCTTCAACTACCTCTTCATCATGAAGAAGGAACTTAGCGCCGCGAAGCCGGCAAGAGACACACAAAGCGGCGCGCCCAAGCGCAAACGCAAGACCACCTCCAAACGCAAGACCACCTCCAAGAGACCCCGCCCCAAGTCGCGACCCTGAACCCCTCACCTCACGGAGCTTTGCCTTGAGTCTATCACCATGGCCCATTCATCAGGACGACACTCTGGCCGATATGGGGATCTTCCAGCTTCATTCGGTGCGAGCGGAGAACCCGCGCACCGGCGAGACGCGAAAGCTGGCCCTCGTCACCACTCGTGACTGGGTGAACGTCATCCCTCTGACGGAGGACCACGAAGTAGTGTTGGTGCGACAGTGGCGTCACGGCACCCGCTCGATGACGCTGGAAATCCCGGGTGGACTGGTCGACCCCGGCGAAGAACCGCGGAACGCCGCGGCACGGGAGGTTCGCGAGGAAACCGGCTACGCGGGACAAAAGCCCACTGAGTTGGGGGTGGTGCAGCCGAACCCCGCGTTCCTGGACAATCTCTGCCACACCTATCTCATCGAAGGTTGCCGGGAAGTGGGTGAGCTTCAGTTGGACGAGGGAGAGGACATCGAGGTGATCCGCATTCCTCTGGCCGAGATTCCCGGGCTCATCGCCGACGGCAACATTCAGCACGCCCTGGTGATCTGCGGCTTCTACTGGCTGGCGCGGAAGCGTCCGGAGCTCTTCGACGGCAACGGCGAACTCAGCTGAGGCGCGAAGCAAAGAGGTAGAGGAGCAATAGCGCGAAAAGCAATGCGATTCCGCCCAGAATGAGAATGGCCGGTTGGATGGGACGCCGCTCGTCACCGGAGGCACGGGCCACGATCAGCGCCGCTATCACCACCACCACCGAGATGATCACCACCGCGAGCGGGAGCATCTGCTGCGCGCGGGGAATTGCTCCGCTCTGCAGTCCGAACACCGCCAGCCCCACAAGGAGCATGGCGACAACCATGAGCGCCATGGCGACGCCCCCCCAGTTCCCGCGGGTACGAGGCTGGGCCGAGATGCTGGCGAGACGGAGAGCCGCGAAGACCTCGCGCTCGCTCGCATCCGGATGCTGTTGGCGAAAGTCCCGGATCGCCGTGATCAGCTTCTGGGCGAGTTCGCGGGCGCGTGGTGAAGCGGGAGGGGTCACCGAGGACGGAATGAAGGTCATGACCGAAGCCTCCTTGGGCCAGAGTCCATGGTCTCGACTCTACACCAGGACCATGAGCCGGCAAGAGGCCGATTTCCGCGTTTCGCAAGAAGCCCGCGCGGCTAGGGAGCTTTGACCGCCCCCAGATCCCAGGCCGATCCCACACGCCCCTGCTGAAGGATGTCCCAACTCTGGTCGGTCACGCCGGGATCCCAGTTGGGATGCTGCGGGTAGGACAGAGCCGAGATTCCCGCGCCGATCGCGGGGGAGCCATCCGCAAGCGCGAACTTTCGCGCAATGTCCAGGACGCGGTCGGTGCGCAGAACCGAGGTAGAGGGCACGGCCGGCGCGCTCAGCGCCGCGTTGACCCCCTCAATTCCATGAGCTTCGCTCGAGAGGTCCAGGTCACTCTCCGCCACGTTTCCGTCGAGCAGGTTGTAGTCGTGGGTGACGCCGCCAGCTCCCCCCTCGCGCACCCAGACGAGACGGCCGTTCCCGGAAGCCGAAGGCTGATTCGACTGGAAGATGTTGTTGAAGATCCAGGCGCTTCCCACCGGCACGCGGTTGCCGCGCACCTCGACCACTGAGCGCAGCTGCGAACCGCTGTTACCCCAGAAAGTGTTGTTGTAGACCCACACGTCGTCGCTGTTCATGATCGCCAGCGCGGCATCGCCCTTGAGTCCGACGAAGATGTTGTTGCGCACAATGGCGCCGCGCACGACGTGCTGGGAGGGATCGGGAATGCCCGGCTCTTCGGTCCCGATGCCCACCGCGGCGTTGGCGCAACCCCCGCCGTCCGAAGGACCGAAGACGTTGTTCTCGTAGAGAACGTTCTCGCAATTGATCTTCGAATACAGGAGCCAGTCACCGCCGCGGTCGGCGGTGTGGAAGAGCCAGCAGCCACGGATCACCACGTTGCGAATCTCGGCCGCGTTGGTTCCGTTGAGTCCTCGCCCGAAGATGTCGATGTTCTCCTGATACCAATGCCCGGTCCCGCAGGGATCGAGCGAGGGATCGCGCTGGCCGGGATTGAAGGCCACGACATTCTGGATCAGAAGGCCATCGACCACACCCGAGACTTTGATGACGTCACAGTCGTTCGGAGCGTCGTAGATCACGCAATTGCGAATCTCACTGCCGCTCGAGTCGAGCACCCGCACGAGTCCGTCTCCTTGAGGACCCTGATTCCAAGCCCCGTGAATCTCGAAACCGTCGATGGCGGCTCCTTGCACCTCGGTGAAGCGCACCGCGCTCCGGTCGCCCGAGTAGATCGAGGCGGCCAGGGGCCCGTCCGCGGAGATGACCTGCACCCCCGACTTCATGTAGACGAAGCTCTCGTTGTACTCGCCGGCCTTGACCATGACCGCCATGCCCGCCGCGCTTTGATTCACGCCCTGCTGGATCGTGTGACAGGGATGATCGGGGTCGCCGCAGTCGGAGGTGTCGCTGCCATCGGGAGCGACGTAGATCGCCGGTCCGCTCCAGTCACTGCCGCCACTCCCCGATCCGCCACCCCCAGGGTTGGGGTCTACGGTCGGGATATCGTAATCGGGGGAAGTCGCAGTTGGCGTCTCCTGATTGCCACAGGCAATCAGCGCCGAAATCGAAAGCGCAAAGAGAACTGTGATCATGAGGTACGAAAAGGTACGAGAGAACACGATGCACCGTCACGGGGAGGAAGATAAGCTGTGATCGATCCGAGGGACAAGAGGGACAGCATCAAAAGTGCCACCCCTCCCATCACCCGAATCAGCTTCCCAGGAGCCAATGCATGGAGGCATCCGCGAAGGCCTTGACCGGGACCCAGTAGAGGCCCAGCACAAGGGTCGGGACGGCGAGAACCACCAAGAGCGCCATGTGAACGGGAGAGAGGCCGAGGCCCCCCTCGCTCTCGGAATGCTCGAAGAACATCGCTTTCACGATGCGCATGTAATAGTAGAGACTGATCACGCTGTTGATCACGGCGATGAGAGCCAGCCAGCCCATCTGTCCGTCGATCGCGGCCGCGAATAGATAGAATTTCGCGATGAATCCGAAAGTGGGAGGAATCCCCGCGAGCGACAACAGGAAGACCACCATGATCACCGCCAGCAGGGGCTCGCGGAAACCGATGCCGCGGTACTCGTCGATCTCCTCGCTCCCCAGCCGGTTGTTGAGCGCGATCACCACCAGGAAGGCTCCCAGGTTCATGATTGCGTAGGCGATGAGATAGAAAAGGATGGCCGAGAGTCCGGCCTCGCTCAGAAGCACGAAGCCGATGAGCAGGTATCCCACGTGGGCGATGGAGGAGTAGGCCAACAGCCGCTTCACGTTGTTCTGGCGGATCGCGGCGAGATTTCCCCAAGTCATGGTGATCACGCTCAAGAACGCCAGGAGCCACGGCCACTGAATGCTCTGCAGGGCCGCCATTGCCCCTCCGCTGCCCGTCTGCACCAGTGAGGTGTAGAAGAAGCGGATGAGCAACGCGAAACCGGCCGCCTTGGGGCCGGCCGCGAAGACCGCGGCGATGGGGGCGGGAGCCCCCTCGTAAACGTCGGGAACCCAGAAGTGAAAGGGCACCGCGGCGATCTTGTAGCCAATTCCCGCCAGGATCAGCACACAGGCGGTAAGGACGGCCAGTTCGTTGCCGCCCAGCACGAGCTTCTCGCGCAGGCCCACGAAGGACATCTCACCGGTGAGGCCGAAGAGGATCGAAGCGCCGTAGAGCATCAACCCGCTGCTGACCGCGCCCCACAGCACGTACTTTAGAGAGGCTTCCGAAGAGCGGAGGCTGTGCCGGGCATACCCCGCCAGAATGTAGCTGGTGATGGAGACCAGCTCGATCGACAACACGAGCATGATGAGACCATTGGCCTCAGCCATGACCATCATCCCGAAGCAAAGCACCGCCAGGTAGGCGTAGTACTCGCCCTTATTTTCGCGATCGGCGCCCATGATTTCGCGGCTGCTGAAGGAAAACACGGCCACGATGAGAGTGATCACGAGGAAGAGGACGCGGAAGAACTGGGCGAAGGGATCGACCACGACCATGGTCCCCAGAATGCCGTGTGCGGTCTGCGGCGGATTCGCGACCGCCACTGCGAGCGCGACGACCGTGCCCAGGATGAGTACGCTCAGAGTCACCGCGTGCCGCCGGCCTTGAGTGATGAGATCGGCCAACACACAGGCCACGAAGGTCACGACCATGATCGTCTCGGGCCAAAAAAATGCCGCGTCAGACCAATTGAAACTCACCGTCATCTCCTAGCCGGGGATCATCCCGATGAGGGTGATGAGCGAGGTCTTGACCATGTTGATGAAGGGCGCCGGATAGACCCCGATGAAGATCACGATGGCGGCCAGTGGGATCACCGTCGCCAGCTCACGGGCGTTGATGTCCGGAATATTCGCGTACTTCTGGTTGAGGGGACCCAGGAACACTCGCTGCAACATCCACAGCACGTAGGTCGCGCCGATGATGATTCCGACGGCGCTCACCATCGTCACCACCCGGTACACGGGGAACGCGCCCAAAAACACGAGGGCCTCGCCCACGAATCCGCTGAGCCCGGGCAGACCCAAGGCCGCGAACAGTGCCAGACTGAACACCGTGGTGTAGCGCGGCATCACCGATCCGAGTCCGCCGAAGCCGTTGATCTCGCGGTGATGGGCGCGATCGTAGATGACGCCCACCAAAAGGAAGAGCATGGCGGTGATGGTGCCGTGGTTGAACATCTGCAGCATCGCCCCGGTGATGCCAGCTTCGTTGAACACCGCCATCCCCAAAAGCACGTACCCCATGTGACTCACCGAGGAGTAGGCCACCAGCTTCTTCATGTCTTTCTGCGCCAGAGCGCAGAAGGCGCCGTAGATGATGTTGATCGCCCCCAGAATGGCCAGAGGCCAGGCAAACCAGCGCGTCGCGTCGGGCAGAACGGGAAAGCAGATCCGGAGCATGCCGTAGGTGCCCATCTTCAGAAGTACCCCGGCAAGGATCACGCTGACCGCGGTGGGCGCCTCGACGTGCGCGTCGGGCAACCATGTATGGAAGGGGAAGATCGGCACCTTCACCGCGAATCCGATGAACAGGAACATGAAGATCAAATGGCGCACGTTGGTGTTCAAGAGCCACGCCCCGTGGTTCACCTGATTCATCATGTAGAGCATGTTGAAGGTGTGCTGGCCGGTGTTTGGATCGCGTACGTTCAGATAGAGCGCGATCATCGCCAGCAGCATCAGCACCGAGCCGGCCAGTGTGTACAAGAAGAACTTGATCGCAGCGTACTCGCGCCGGGGTCCGCCCCAAATGCCGATGAGGAAGTACATCGGCAGAAGCATCACTTCCCAGAACACGTAGAAGAGGAAGAAATCGAGCGAGACGAACACGCCCAGCATGCCGGTTTCCAGCATGAGGAAGAGGGCGAAATAACCTTTCGTCGCTTTCTCGATCCGCCAGCTCGCTCCGATGCAAATGAAGGAGAGCAGGGCGGTGAGGAGGACCATCGCTATCGAGATTCCGTCCACTCCCACGAAATACTCGATGTTGAAGCCGGGGATCCAGGGGGTCCTCTGCCAGAACTGCATCGCTGCGGTTCCGCGGTCGAAGCTGAACAGGAGTTGGATTGCGAGAATGAGCGGGATGGCTGCGGTCACCAAAGCCGTCCATCGATGCGCCGTCTTGTTGTTCGACGGCAACATCACCAGGATGGCCGCACCCAGAAGTGGCACGAAGGTCATCCAGGTCAACAGCGCGCTGGGGTTCGCGAGTTCTGTCATCGGTCGAGCGCTCCTTCATGGGTGGACGGCACAGCCGTCCGGTTCAGCCGTGCCCCCGTTACGAGGGCCACGCCACTCGATAGACGAGAATGAGGATTACGATGCCCGAGATCAGGCCAAGCAAATAGGTTTGAATCCGTCCGGTCTGCAGAGACCGTAGGGCGCTGCCGAAGCCGCGCAGCAACTCGCCGGTTCCGTTCACCAGGCCGTCGACGACTGCGTTGTCGAACGCGCCGATGAGCCATCCAATCCCCCGCGTCAGATAGCCCACTCCGTTCACCAGGCCGTCGACGAACAACTTGTCGAAACCGGCGATGACCGAGGCCTTGGCGAGGGTTCCGCGCACTACCGTGTCGCGGTAGAATTCGTCGAACCAGTACTTGTTGATCAACAGACGATACGCTTCCGGGAAGGCCCGCTGCGCTCTCGCGCTGTTGATCACTTTCACCTTGTAGGTCAACCACGAGAAGAGGATTCCCAGGCCCGCCACCAAGAGCGACGACCACATGGCGTAGATGTGCGCGCTGTGGTGCACTCCGTGCTCGCCCGCCTCTTGCGCGCCGGGGTTCATCACGAAGCGATGGAACCAGCCGGATCCCTGCGCGGTGAGCCCACCCGCGATCACGGCGAAAGTCGCGAGCACGATCAAAGGAATCGTCATGCTCAGGCCCACTTCGTGGGCCTGCTGGTATTTCTCCTCGTTACGCGGCTTGCCGGTGAAGGTCATGAAGACGATCCGGAACATGTAGAACGAGGTGAAGCCCGCGGCGAGGAGCGACATCGCGAACGGAAGCCAGTGGATGGGATGCTCCATGCCGAAGGCCAGCGCCGCGGCCAGGATGGCATCTTTGGAATAGAAGCCCGAGAACGGAGGCACCCCGGAAATGGCCAGCGTAGCCAGCAAGAAAGTGATGAAGGTGATGGGGAGCTTGTGCCGCAGGCCTCCCATTTCGCGCATGTCCTGCTCGTGGTGCATGGCGTGAATGACCGCCCCGCTTCCCAGGAACAAGAGGGCCTTGAAAAAGGCGTGGGTCGTCAGGTGGAACATCCCGGCGAAGACACCCCCCACCCCCACCGCCATGACCATGTAGCCGAGTTGGCTGATGGTGGAATAGGCCAGCCCCCGCTTGATGTCGGTCTGCACCACCGCCACCGTCGCGGCGCCCAGGGCGGTGATCGCCCCCACGTACATGATGAAGAGGAGGGCCCCCGGGGTGAACAGGGGAAAGAGCCTGGCGATCATGTACACGCCGGCCGCGACCATGGTCGCGGCGTGGATGAGGGCGGATACCGGCGTGGGACCCTCCATGGCGTCGGGTAGCCAGATGTGCAGCGGAACCTGCGCGCTCTTGCCGATGCAGCCCATGAACAGCAGCACTCCCGCCGCGGTCAGAAGGCCGCCCGAGAGCACTCCGGCGTGCACGCTCTGAAAGATGTGGGTGTAGCCGAAACTGCCGGTGGTGGTGAAAAAGATCAAAATGCCCAGCCAGAAGCCGTAGTCCCCCACGCGATTGACCAGAAACGCCTTCTTTCCCGCATCGGCCGCCGAGGTTTTCGTGAAGAAGAACCCGATGAGCAGGTAGCTGGCCAGACCCACGAGCTCCCAGAAGATGTACAGGAAGAACACGTTGTTGCTGAGGACGATCCCCAGCATCGCGAAGGTGAACCACCCCAAAAATGCGAAGTAGCGCGAATAGCGCGAGTCGCCCTTCATGTACCCGACTGAAAAGACGTGTACCCAGAACGAGACGGTGGTGACGACCACCAGCATGATCGCGGTCATCCCGTCGACCAGGATTCCCGCATCCACGTGGAAACGCGCGATCGTGAACCAGGTCCAGCTCTTCTCGATGATCTTCGTGGGTTCGTCGAGCGCCCAGAAATAGAAAAAGATTCGCAGGGAGAGAATCCAGGCGACGGCCAGCGCGCCAACTCCGATGAAGTCACCGCGGCGGGGCAGCTTCTCCCCGAAAAAGAAGGTGACCGCGTAACTGAACAGAGGGAGTCCCAGAATGACGAGCGCCAGGGTAATGATGGTTTGTTGCTCCACGGCCGCTGCCCCTAATGCCTGAGACGGTCCACTTGCTCCACGTGGACGGTCTGAAAGTTACGAAAGATGGCCAGGACGATGGCCAAGGCAACCGCCGCTTCCGCCGCGGCCAGAACGATGATGAAGATGGTCATGAACTGACCACTCAGCTCCGCCGAGCTGTAACGCGAAAACGCCACGAAATTCAGCGCAGCCGAGTTCAAAATGAACTCGACCCCCATGAGCATGACGATGGCATTCCGCCGACTCATCACAATGAACAAGCCGAGCGCGAAGAGGATTGCACCCAGAGTCAGATAGTGGGTCAGGCCCACGTGCATCACTTCGAGTCCTCCTTGTCGGTGCCTCGCTCGCGGATGATCATCGCCGCCCCCATCATCGCCACCAGCAAGAGGATGCTGGTGAATTCGAAGGGAAAGAGGTAGCGGGTCATGATGCCGTGGCCGATGAGAGCGGTCGTCGGTTGCGATTCGCTGAGCGCAGCCAGAGGCCAGACCGTCCGGTAGATGGTCAGGAGCATGAGAACCAGCACCACGATCGCCACCGCCAGCGCAGGGGCGGGCTGAACCAACTCGTCGGTCAAGCTGGTGCTCATGATGCGGTTGGTCATCATGACCGCGAACAACACGAGGACGAGGATCCCGCCCACGTAGACGACGATTTGGGTGATGGCCAGGAAGTCCGCGCCCAGAAAGACGTACATGGCGGAGACGCCCAAGAGCGAAAAGAGCAGCGCCATCCCGCTATGCACGACCGAGCGACTGAACGCAACCACCAGGCCGGCGCCGACGGTAACCGCGGCGAAGAGGTACCAAATGAGATCTCCGGTCGTCACTTTGTCCCCTCTTCGGCTGGGGTCTCGGACGAAGTCGCGGAGGCCGAGGCGGCGCCTTCGTCTTCCTGGGGTTTCTTGGGGATCTTGTAGGGAAACACCGGCTCGTCGACGTACTCGTAGACCAGCCGGCTGCGCTTGTAGAGCGAATGATCATAGTCGTGACTCATGGTGATGCAATTGGTCGGGCACGGCTCGGTGCAGAGCGAACACCAGATGCACTTGTTGTAGTCGATCGCGAAGCGGGACATCTTCCGCTCCTTGCCCTTGCCTTCCATCTCGATGTAGATGCAGTCGACCGGACAGGCTTTGGCGCAGAGCTGGCACGCGGTGCAGCGCGGCACGTCGTTGTGGACGAAGCCCCGGAAGCGCTCGGGCAGAGACCAGCGCTCGTCGGGAAACTGCTGGGTCACCGGCTTCTTGAAGAAATATTTGATGGTGATCCGCATGCCCTTGGCAATCGAGCTCAGGCTTCGCTGGATATCACCGGCTAATTTCACCACGTCGTCCTCGCTTTGAGCCGCGCTCCGGCTAGAACAGAACTTTCAACAGGCCAAACACCAGCAGCAGAGCCAGTACGATGGGCAGGAGCACTTTCCAACACACCGACATGAGTTGGTCCACCCGCAGCCGCGGAAGGGTCCAGCGCAACCACATCTGCAGAAACACCAGGAGCACGCTCTTCCCTACGAAAATGACCGGCGCCGGAATAACGCGATCGAGCGCCGGAACCCCCGAGTTCCATCCGCCCAGAAAGACCGCCACCGCAATCGCCGCCACCGCGAACATGTCTGCGTATTCGCCCAGCATGAAGAAGGCAAATTTCATCCCCGTATACTCGGTGTGGTATCCCGCCACGAGCTCCGACTCCGATTCCGGGAGATCGAAGGGAATCCGGTTGACCTCCGCCAGCGAAGCGATGAGGTAGATGAAGAAGCTCACCAGGAGCAAGGGGTGGAACACGTGCCAATGAAAGATCCAACCGCTCTGCGCCTGGGTGATGACGCCCAAGTTCAGACTCCCGGTGGTCATCACCACCGGGAGAACCGCGAGCGCGAGCGGGATCTCGTAGGAGACCACCTGGGCGGCCCCGCGCATGGCTCCGTACAGCGCCCATTTGTTGTTGCTCCCCCACCCCGCCATGATGATCCCGATGACCACCAAACTACTGGTGGCGAAGGCGTAGAAGAGCCCCACGTCCAACTTCGCGCCCACGAAACTGGGACCGAAGGGAAGCACCACGAAAGTGAGAAAAGCGCCGGTGAAGCAAACCACGGGGGCGGCGCGCCACAGCACCTTGTCAGCGCTGGCGGGAGCGATGTCCTCTTTGAGCAGGAACTTGATGCCGTCGGCGACCGGCTGCAGGATTCCGTGCCAGTGCCCGACGTACATCGGGCCATACCGCGACTGCATGAAACCGGCGACCTTGCGCTCCGCCAGGCTGAAGATCATCACCGCCACCGCAACCCCGACCAGGATGATCACCGCGATCGTAAGCATGGCCAATCCCTGCAAGAGCGGCTGCGGCCAGCTAGCTGAGATCGCGGCGTTCTTGAAAGCTGCGTAGAAGAATTCCAATGCTGCCTTCGTCTCCTCGTTGCCCCGGCGCAAGAGCCCGCGGGGCGCCTATCGGTCGATCTCTCCCAGGACCAGATCCAAGGATCCCACGGTGGCCACGAGGTCGGAGATCATCTGACCCCGGCCCACTTTCTCGATGACGCTGAGGTTGTGAATCGATGGGCTGCGCGTCTTGCACCGAAACGGCACGGTCCCCCCGTCGCTCACGATCCAAAAGCCCAGCTCACCCTTCGGATTCTCCGCGCGGAAGAAGATCTCGCTGGGAGGAATCTTCAGATTCTTGGGCATCTCCGCCATCACTTCGCCGCGCTTGGGGATCGCTTCGATCGCCTGCGCCACGATGCGGGTGGACTGTTCCATTTCGTCCATGCGCACTTTGTACCGATCCCAACAGTCACCGGGCGTTCCCATTTTGCCGCTGCCCACCGCGGTCTCGAAATCGAATCGATCGTAGATGCTGTAGGGTTCATCCTTCCTCAGATCGAAGTTGACACCAGCACCACGAAGCACGGGGCCGCTGCACCCGTAGGCGATTGCATCCTTCTTGTTGATCACGCCGACGTTGGCGGTGCGCTGGATGAAAATCTCGTTGGTCGAAAGAAGGGTGTCGTACTCCTTCAGCTTCTTCGGGAAGAGCTCCACGAAGAGCTTGATTTCCTCCATGGCGTCATCGGGGATGTCCCACTTCACGCCGCCCACGTCGTAGTAGGTGTACATCAGGCGCGCGCCACAGATCTTCTCGAAGATGTTGAGGATGGCTTCGCGCTCGCGGATGGCGTGGAGGAACGGAGTGAATGCGCCGATGTCCAGACCGTAGGTTCCAAAGGCAATGAGGTGGCTCGCGATTCGGTTGAGCTCGCCCACGATGACGCGCACGTACTCCGCGTACTCGGGGATCGTAACCTCCATCCCCGCCGCGCGCATCAGAGCTTCCACCGCCGAGACGTAGGTCCAGTTGCAGTTCATGGCCGCGAGGTAATCCATGCGGTCGGTGTAGAGCACGTACTGGTGGTAGGTGTTTCCCTCGGCGATCTTCTCGGCACAGCGGTGAAGATAGCCCAGGTAGGGAATCACTTCGTTGACGATCTCACCGTCGGTAGTGATGAAGAGCCGCAAGACCCCGTGGGTGGCCGGATGCTGGGGCCCCATGTTGATGTGCAAGAGCTGGCTCTTCAACGGTCGGGCCGTGTCATCGGTGCGCGCGGTGGTCAGCTCTCCCACGACGCTCTGTCGGTTCATCATTCCTCCTCCGCCCCCCTCTTCTCCCGCACCGCCAGGGGCAATCCTTCCAGGGGAACCCCCTGCCACTGCACCGGCATCTGGTAGTCCTTGCGGAGAGGCCACCCTTCCCAGTCCTCGGGCAGCAGCAGGCGGCGTGGATCGGGATGGCCTTCGAACTCGATTCCGTACATGTCATAGGCTTCGCGTTCGTGCCACAGGGCGGTGGGCCAGACCCTACTCACGCTGGCGATCTTGGGATCTTCGCGCTTGGTCCGCACCTTCAACACGAAGCGTTCGCGCGTGGTGAGCGATTCCAGGTGGTAGGACATGCCCAGGTCGGCGGTGCCGGGCTCTGTGACCGGCTCGACTTTTCCGTCCTCGGCGTACTTCCCGATGTCGCGGTGCTTCCCGCGTCCCTTTTCGTCGAGGCCCTCGAAGTCGATCCCCGCCGCGATGAGCAGACGATCGAAGTTCGCTTCGTCGCGCAGAACGAGGGCCACCTCGTCGATGCGAGAGGCTTTTACTTCGAGATAGGGTTCGGGGCATTCGAACTGGGCGCCGAGGACCGCCTTGGGGCAGCGCTTCTCGACGAGTTCTCGAATCTGTTCAGGCGACATTCGCGTCCGCTCCAGGGTCCTTGCGATCACTCGGGAATCGTCGTGATGTACTGATCAACCCACTTGGGTTTGCGCCACTTGCCCTTCTTCCCACGGATCTTGTCCTGCAGCCGCATGAGGCCGTCGAGAAGGACTTCCGGCCGTGGGGGACATCCGGGAACGTACACGTCCACCGGCACCATGAGATCGACGCCTTTCACCACGTGATATCCGTACTTGAAGTAGGGTCCGCCGCCGATCGCGCAGCTTCCCATGGCGATGACCCACTTGGGATCGGGCATTTGGTCGTAGAGGCGCTTGATCCGCAGGGCCATCTTGGCCGTCACCGTGCCCGACACGATCATGAGGTCGGTCTGCCGGGGCGTTCCCCGCATGGCGCCCGCACCGAACCGGTCCATGTCGTAGCGCGTCCCCGCGGCCGACATCATTTCGATCGCGCAACAGGCCAGCCCGAAGGTCATGGGCCAGATGCTCCAAAGCCGGGCCCAGCGAAAGAGATCGTCCACCTTGCCGAGCATCACGTTGGAGGGACCGGGCTGCGAGACCTCGGCCAGGTCTTCGTCGATCTTGAAGTCGAGCATGTGCTCCCAGTCGGCCGGATCTCTTTTGATGTGCGGGCCCTGCAGCCAGATCGGGGCCTTGGGTTCATCGGACATCGCTCACGCTCCCTCCGGCTTCGCGCTCTTGTGGGCCGAGGGAGCATCCGCGGGGTATTGACCCGAGCTGTACCACGAGAGCGATTCCATTTCGTCCTCGTCCCGCGGCGCCAAGCTCTTCACCCAGGCCAGATCCCCCTTCGCCCACACATAGGCCAATCCGACCAGGAGAATGGCCACGAACAGAACCATTTCCCAGAAAACGAAGCTGCCCGTCGAGGCCAGCATCTCCTTGAAGACCACGGCCCAGGGCAACAGAAATACGACTTCGACGTCGAAGACGATGAAGAAGAGCGCCACCAGATAGAAGCGCACGTTGAAGCGAACCCAGGGCGAACCCTCCGGGACCTCGCCGCACTCGTAGGCCATTTCCTCTTTGCGCGAGCGCTTGCGCGGCCGCAGCGCCCAGGAGATCGCGAGGGTGATGACCGCGAATCCCACCGAGAGCGCGAGAAAGACCAGGACGGTTGCGAAGCGACTGAGCACCGTGAACGTTCCTTCAAGCTTGAGGCGATGCGAAACCCCGCGGGATGCGCGACCCGCCTTCCCACGGCCCCCGCGGGCAAGAGAACCCATATAGAGCCCGCTTGCGAACTCAAGTCAAGCATGCATGAGGATCCATGCAGGCCGACGCGAAATCCCTGGTCCGCTAGCTCTGATTCGATTATGATCAAATCATCGAATCGGCTGGGAGCATAACGGAGAGGGGGTCCCCCTCTCTCCGCACGCTTGCCAATGATAGAAGCGCGCAGCCGCAGGCCAAGCCCGCGATGAACCCTTCCGGCGAAATGGATTTCCTCACCGAGGCCTTCCGCGCGCTCAACGAGCCGGGGCGGCTGAAAATGGTGGGTCTTCTGGCCATGCGACCCCGCTACGGCGAGGAGCTGGCCGAGATCCTCGCGCTCTCTCCCGCCACGGTTTCGCACCATCTGAGCCGCCTCCGGGAGGGGAATCTCGTCCTTTCGATCAAGGAACCGCCCTACATCCGCTACGAACTGTGTGAAGGGGTCCTCCCTCGCCTCTGCCGGCTCATAAACTCGGCCGAACGCTGGGCGGAGGCGTTCGGACTTCCCAGCGAGGAGCTGCTCACCCAACAGGCCCTGCGCCCGGTGCTCGACGGAGAGGGCCGGGTGGCGCGCCTTCCCAAATCGCCCCGGCATCGCACCCTCGTTCTGCGCTGGATCGTGCTGCACTTCGAATCGGGACGCATCTATCCGCAGCGGGAGGTCCGGCGCATTCTCATGGAGCTGTGCCGGGACGATGAACTGGCCTGCCGGGAGCTGGTGGCGCGCGGCTGGCTGCAACAAAAGGGCGGTGTGATGCGCCGCACCGAGGAAGTTCCCTCATGATCCGCCTGGTAGCGGTGGGAAAACTCAAGGCCGATCACTATCGCTCTGCGGTGGCGGACTACGAGCGGAGGATCGGGCGCTTCGCGCGTTTTGAAACGGCGGAGGTGCCTGACCGCGAGCCCGGGAGCGAGGGCCAGAGCCTTCTGGCCGCGGCGCGGGGGCATCCTCTGGTGGCCTGCGACCCGCAGGGAGAGTCGTGGGACACGCCCGCCTTCGCACGCTTTCTGGGCGAGCACGCCAGCCCTTGCTTCTTGATCGGGGGACCCGAAGGCCTCGACTCACCGGTCCTGCGCGCGGCGGAGCGCAGCCTGAGCCTCAGCAGACTCACCTTCCCCCACGAGATGGCGCGCCTCATCCTCGTCGAGCAGATCTACCGGGCTCTGACTATTCTGAGGGGACATCCCTACCACCGCTGAGGGGCAGGAGCGACTCGTCCCGCGTTCAGCCTGTCATCGGGGCGTGGAGAGCATGAAAAAGCCCTACCGCTATCATCTTCTTCCCTGCGGGGGTCCCCGCTGCGGTCCGGAAACCGGCGAGGCCTTCAAGCGCCAGCTCAAGGACCTCCTCCCCGACCGCAAGGCCCTCGGAGTTCGCATCAGCACCACGAGCTGCCAGGGTCTGTGCGAGCACGGTCCCAATCTCTGCGTGTATCCCGAAGGGGTGGTCTACCATCGGCTTAGCGCGGAAGATTTGCCCCGGATCGTGGAGGAGCACATCCGTGGTGGCCGGCCGGTGGAGGAGATCATGCAGCGCCGCGCCGACGAGACCGAAACCCCCTGAGAAGACGCCCTTTTGGTCCGGTCTTGGACCGTTCCTTGCTGCGACGAGGCAGCGCCGGGGAGTCTGAGTGGATTCCCGGCCGCTTGAGCCATTTTCGGGAGGGGTTCGGGCATGCTCTGCACGATGGAGCCCCCCTTCCGGAGTCATGCTGCAAGCTTTCTGGGCGCGCCGTGAGCTCGAGGCAGAGCCGCGCGGGCCCGGGAGAGTCCAGAAACCTCTGACCGGGGATCTCGCCAACCTTGTTCAGTGCAGCGCCAAGACCTCATCACCGCTCCTCGAAGTGCCTGAGCGCCCTCGGGGGATTTGTCTTCGGAATGGCCGCCCTCGTCCTCTCGGGGCTCGGGGCGGGATGTCACGACTCCGCGCAGCGGATCGCGCCCCGGCCCAAACCCGTGATTCACAACGGGGGCACCTTTCGTCTGGCCCAGGCCTCACCCAGGAATCTGGATCCGGCGCGTCTGGAGAGCGTCTACGAGAGCACGGTCGTCAATCAGATCTTCGACGGGCTCATCGCCTTCGACGAGAACCTGAACACCGTCCCCTCGCTGGCCGAGAGCTGGACGATCTCCAGCAGGACGAACCGTCTACACCTTCCGGATCAAGCACGGCGTCCACTTCCATGACGGGAGCGAGGTCACCGCCAACGACTTCGCCTATTCGATCGCCCGCACCTTCCAGCTTCCCGAAGATCAAACGGAGCTGGCCCGTGAGTATCTCTCGCACATCAAGGGAACAGACGAATTCGCCGCCGGAAAGACCGACCACATCACCGGCATCGAGGTGCTGTCGCCCTATGAGGTCCGCATCACTTTAGAGCCGTCCTTTTGCCTCGTTCCTCATGGTCTTGGCCATGGACTGTACGCGCGTGGTGCCCAAACACTACGTGGAGAGCGTCGGCACCGAGGAGTTCGGGCGTCATCCCATCGGAGCCGGGGCTTTCGTGTTGAAGAAGTGGGTGCAGGACGAAGAAATCGTCCTCACCGCGTTCGATGATTACCACCTCGGCCGCGCGCATCTGGACTCTCTGGTGTTCGAAACGCCGAAAAACGATCGGCGTGACTACGCCACGAACGCGTTTCTGCGCTATCAGCTCGACCTTCTCGAAGTCCAGCCGGGGCAAGTCGAAGATCTCCGCCGACAGACCGGGATTAACCTCACCTCGCGACAGGAACTCAGTCTCACCTTCCTGGCGCTGAATCTGGAGGAGAAGCCCTTCGACGACCGCAGAGTCCGCCGGGCTTTCGCCATGGCGGTGAGTCGCAAGGACCTCTTCGGCCCCAACGACTCCTCGCGCATGACGCCGTACGGCATTCTCCCTCCGGGCATGCCCGGTTACACCCGAATCTCCAAGCTCCTCCCTCACGATCGCCATCGCGCGTCGGAGCTGCTGATGGAGGCCGGCTACCCCGATGGAAAGGGGCTTCCTCCCATCCATCTGGTCACCGCGGATCAGTCCGCACAGGCCACCGTGTTCTACGCGAAATTGGCGGCGCAGCTGGCGGAAGTCGGATTCCAGGTCAGCAACGAGCAGTTGAGCTGGCTCGACTTCTTCTCGCGTCTCAAAGCCGGCGAAGGTGACTGCTTCACTCTGAACTGGGTCGCGGACATTCCCGATCCGGATTCGTTCCTGTACCCGCTCTTCCACAGCCGCGGGGCCACCAACTACGTCCACTACAAGAACCCGAGTGTGGACGAGTTGTTAGACGCCGGACGCCGCGCCCGCTCTTCTCTGGATCGCCTTCAGGTGTATCGCGAAGCGGAGCAGATGATCGTGGAAGATGCCCCCATGGTTCCTCTCTTTCACACTCTTACCATCCTGGCCTCACGCGACCAGGTTCAAGGGCTCGATTTGACCCCGATGGGAATTGGCAACCTCAATTTCAGAAAGATCTGGTTTGAGCCAATTCAGGTGGCGCAAGGAGTGCGGAAGTGATCAAGGACATGCGCAAACGGTTCGCAATGGACCGCCGGCAAATGAGGATGCAGACCAGGTTCATGGCCTACTTCGGGGTCGTGGTCGTACTTCTCATGACTAGCGTCATTCTGCTCATGGAGACCAGGCAGTCGACCACGATGTTGCGGCAGACGGAAATCCGCGGGGCCGCCGTGGCGCATTCGATCGCCTCCGTCGTGCTCCAGAGCCTCTACGAATACGACTACGTCTATCTGCAACAGGCGGCGGAGACCGCGGCGCGCGACGAGGGCGTGGCCTACGTCATCATCTTGGACAAAGAAGGAACCGTCGCCGCCTATAGTGGGCACCCTCAGCGCGTGGGTCATCCCCCGATCGATCCCTATAGCCGTCAGGTGGAAAAAGCCAACGAGCAGGTGATCAATCGCATTCATCGCAAGCTCGACTACGGCGGAGAAGAGTCGCTTCTGGACATCGCGGTTCCAGTTCGCTCGGCCCAGGGTGGCGTGAAGTGGGGAACGATTCGCATCGGACTCTCTCTGCACGCGATGAGCGCCGAGCTCTCACGCACCCGCACTCTGCTGGTGGCCTTGGGTCTGGGCGCCATCATGATCGTTCTGATTTCGGTGCGTTTCTTTTCGCGCCAGATCACGCAGCCCCTGGAGCAACTGGCCAGCGCGACCGCCACCGTGGCCAGCGGAAATCTCGAGCACGCGGTCAACGAGGACATCGTCGGGGAGTTGGGGGACCTCGCCCACAGCTTCAACAAGATGACGAACGACCTCAAACGCAGCCGGGATGCCATTCGCTACCAGAACCACCATCTGGAAAACATGGTGCAGGAGCGCACCGCCGCGCTGCGGGAAAAGGCACGCGAGCTGGAGCGCGCGAATGCCGAGCTCAAGGAGCTCGACCGCTTGAAGAGCGATTTTCTCAGCAACGTCAGCCACGAACTGCGCACGCCCCTGACCTCCATCCGCAGCTTTACCGAGATCCTGCTCGACGAGAACGTCTCGGTGGAAGAGGAGCAGAGGACAGAATTCCTCGAGATCATCTCTAGCCAGTCGGAGCGCTTGACCCGCTTGATCAGTGATCTTCTCGACCTCAGCAAGATCGAAGCGGGAGAGTTTCGCTGTCATTTGCAGAGTCTGGAGCTCGAAGATGTCGTTCATCCCGTGCTGGAGACTCTGCAGAGACTCGCCGGGGAGAGCGGCATCAGACTGGTCAACGAGGTCGGCGACGACTCCCCCACCGTTCTCGCCGATTTCGACCGGCTCAGCCAGGTCATTACGAATCTGGTCGGCAACGCGTTGAAGTTCACCGATTCCGGCGGCTGTATCACGGTGAGTGCGAAAATCCACGATCATCGCCGCGGTGATTCGTGGAAGGAGATGGACTTTGCCGGAATGGAAGCCGACACGCCCGAGTCTGAGTAAATACCTGATCGTCAACGTCGAGGACACCGGCTGCGGGATCAAACCAGAGGACCAAAAGCGAATTTTCGAAAAGTTTGGCCAGGTCGGCAATGTTCTCACCGACAAGCCCAAGGGAACCGGCCTCGGACTCACGATCTGCGGCACGATCCTCGTGCACCACGGAGGCGCACTGTGG
Source organism: Candidatus Krumholzibacteriota bacterium (assembly GCA_963764625.1). Taxonomy (GTDB): domain Bacteria; phylum Krumholzibacteriota; class Krumholzibacteriia; order JAJRXK01; family JAJRXK01; genus JAOZPE01. The sequence continues at coordinate 177,049 of CAVXTH010000001.1, forward strand.
GTGAAAAGCCAGGAGGGCAAGGGTAGTTGCTTCTCGTTCTCGCTGCCGGTGGTGACCCACACTTTCGTTGCCGAGAACGAGGAACGGAAGAACGACGAGTCCCGCGCCGCCGAGGAGGTCCAGCACATCCTGACCGACGCGGTACAGCGAAGCGCGACCGGACCGAGGCTCTTGGTGGTCGATGACGAACCGTCGGTGGTCAACGCGATCTCCCGCTTCCTCGAACCAAGAGGCTACGAAAGCGTGGGATGCTACAGCGGTGACGGCGCCTTGAGCAAGGCTCGTGAGCTGAAGCCCGACGCCATTCTCTTGGACATTCTGCTTCCCGATCGCAATGGGTTCGATGTTCTCAAGGATCTGAAATCTTCCGCGGACACCAAGGATATCCCCGTCATCGTCGTCTCTGGGCTCGACGACTCGCACACCGCGTTCGAATTGGGCGCGGCAGACTTTGTTCGCAAACCATTCGACCTGGTATCACTCCTGGATAACGTGAGGGCCCTTGCATGAGCACCACCCAGGAACCCTACATTTTGGTAGCGGATGACGATGCTCTCGTCTTGAAGTCGCTGCAGTTCATTCTGCAGGGTGCTGGCTATCGCGTGGTCACCGTGGCGGACGGCGCCGCGGCGTTCGAGCAACTTCACATCGAGAAACCCGTACTCGCGCTCTTGGACGTCATGATGCCGCACTTGAACGGCCTCGATCTCTGTCGACGCATCAAGACCGACGATTCCCTGAGTGACATCAAGGTCTTCCTCGTCACCGCGCGAGCCATGGCGGCCGAGCGTGAGCGTGGTCTCCAAGCCGGTGCCGATGAATACATCACCAAGCCATTCAGCAATCGCGACATCATCGACAAGGTCGCGGAAGTTCTCGCGCCCAGCGAAGCCACCGAGTAGAGCGCCTGGCCTCCTTCTGCCGACTCAAGCTTCCTCGAGTCCCTCAGAGTCTCAAATCGTCGTGCGCCTCCACTTGCTCGGGAAAAATTCCGTCGCCAGTAGTACACGGCCGCGTAGAAAAACGGTGTATCGCACAGCGCCATCATGACCTTGAAGACCCATCCGCTCACGATCATCTGCGGGATGCGACCCTGAATGTCCGTTCCCAAGAAGAGCAGGCTTACCACCAGGGTGGTGTCCACCAGCTGACTGGTGATGGTGGAGAAGTTGTTGCGGATCCACAGGTGTTTGCCCTTGGTGAGACGACGCCAATAGTGAAAGAGTTGAATGTCAATCAGTTGCGCCACCAGATAGGCGACCATGCTCGCGGCTACCGCCCGGCTGGTCCGGCCGAAGATTTGATGGAAATAGGTGTCGAGTTTCTCGGCCGGGAGCTCCTTCCCCGTCACCGCGTCCGCGCCGCTCAAAGTGCGCAGGGTCGAATGAAACAATCCATCATCGCCAGCGCGAATCCTGTCCGCGAGCACTACCACGATCACTACGAAGACGCTAGCGGCCAACCCGGCCACCACCACCTGATTGGCTCTCTTCTTCCCGTAGCATTCGCTGAGGATGTCGGTGACCAGAAAGGTGATGGGATAGGGAATGATCCCCGCCGATAGGTAGAAGAAATTCTTCAGCCCGAAGGGTTCCCAGACGAAAAATTTCTGCACGATGAGATTGCAGACCACCAACGACGCAATGAACACCGCGCCCAGGTACACGTAGCCCTGCTCATAGCGTTCTTCGGTCGAATTCAGTCCGGGACGCGCGCTCACGAGACAGGCCTTCCCGTGAGCGCGCCGAGAAATCGCTTGGAATCACTCCCCGCCACTTGAGCCCACCGCGTACACGGGATCCACGTCGACCGGGATTGCGTTCAGCTTGTCCAGCACCGACTGCATGGCCGGCGTGATTCTCATGTACTTGTCGTGGAAGCGCTGCGCTCCGTCGTAGTCGCCCAAGGCCTGGATCATGAGCAGATCGTGGGCGAGATCGCGAACCCCCGCCCGGAAATAGTCGGGGACCGGCCGGAAATGTCCGTCGTCGGTGACCTCGACCGCTCCGTGTTCGATGAGGTAGTTGAGCTGCATCGCCACCGCCTGACCGTGCGCGGAGCCCACCCCGAAGCGCACCGCGCGGAAGAACCCGCCACCACGGTCCAGGGCAGATCGACGACGAGCTGAGAATCGAGCACGCTCTTGTCCGACAGCGCGTAGAGATTGTAGATCCCCACCACGTCGGCCTTGGCCTCCTCGAAAGCCGAATACAGGTCCTTCAGTTCCAGCCGTACTTCGGTCTTGCGGCCGTCGATCTCGATTTGACCGGGACCCAGCCCGTGGGCCAATTCGTGGAACAGAATGAAATGGAAGTAGGAGTCGAAATCGAGGTGCTCGCGCTCGTTCGGTGGCAAGACGATTCCCGCAATCGGGGTGAGAACCGCGTCATACTTGGCCTTGATGATGTTCTTCAGAAGCACCTTCTTGCTGCCCTTGGCCTCGCGCACGCGCTCGTCGTTGGGAAGGTTGAAGGCGAGAGTCTGAACCCCGGCGCGCGCGTCGCCCGCGGTGAAGATTTCGTCCGCTACCCGAATGGGCGAATCGCTTCCCCGGTCGAAGTTCTTGTGCTCATCTGGAATGGGCAGATTGCGTTCGAGGAACGGCAGCTCTCCCTTGAATTTGTCGAGCGCCTCGCTGTCCTGGGGATTCACCACGCAAAGGAAGGACTCGAACGAGGCCTTGTATCCGAAGAGTCCGTCTTCGTAGGTCTCGTACGGGCCGATCACGACTTCCAGCGCGCCGGCCAGGTCCATCCAGTCCATGTCACTCTGGAAATAGTCGTCGTCCTGGAAGGCCTTGGCGCGGCTCCGTAGAAACTTGGCGAGCGTCGGATCGTTGGTGAGATCGGCCGCAAGAATCAATTCGCGCGCCGCCGCCGCCAATTGATCGGCGTAGGCCTTGCTGTAGGGAACTGCCACCAGGTCCTTGTCGTGCCTCTCGATGAGCGTGGTGAGGCTCCGGAAAGATTTCGCGTCTTGCGGGTGCGCCTTCAGCCAGGCCCCGAAGTCCTCTTTACTCATGTCCTCCGGATAGAATCCGGCGCCTTCGGGGTGGACGATCCCGTTGACGAAGGGCTCGAAGTCCTTGAGCCGATCCCAGGGGCCGCGGTTGATGCGGTAGTAGTCTTTGAATTCGGTGGCATGAGGACCGTCGTAGGCGTCCACCTGCTTCTTGAATTCGGGGTTCTTGCGCCAGACCTGAAGATCGAAAATGGAATCGATGTGCTGAGAAGCCTTGACCAGATGATCGACGGCCGCGCGATCGCCGGCCGAAAGATGAGTCAGATCGGCCCCCAGCTGGAGCTGAACGAATTGGGCGCGGCGAACCGCGATGTCATCGACGACTTGCAAGGGTTTTTCCTTCTGCTTCGAACACGCGACCCAAGTCAAACCGAGGCTAAAGAGAAGAAAGGCAAAAAGCGCGCGACGCACGAACATTGGGGGCCTCCGAACTCTCCGCGGGTATTTCCGTGCGAGAAGGGGCAATGATGAACGCATCGGCTTTGCTTGGCAAGCCAAAGCCTTCTCACCGTATTCGAGCTATCCGGGCCCGGAGTAGCTTCCTGCGAGAATGGCCGCTACGAGGAGCGCATCGACGATGAGATGGACGAGAAGTACGTACAGGAGGTTCTCCGACTCCTCGAACATCATGCCCTGGGTCCACGCAAAGAAATAGACGATCCAGAGTCCGCTTCCGGTGAACGCCATGTCGTAGAGAACACAGGTGTAGAGGACCGCTTGCGCCGCGTTGGCGGTCTTGAATCCAAACAAGCTGCGCAGGATCGCGTACGAAGTGTTCACGAAGAACAGCTCGTCCCAGATCCCCACCGCGTTGACGCCCACGATGAGCCGCAGCGTCTGCTCCGGGTCTTTGACCTGGGGAAGAGGCCAGTGATTCGGCATGAAGGGATCGACCAACCAGTAGAACTTCAGAAGGAAGTAGGCGAGAGGAACCGAGAGAACGACGTAGAGGATGTCGATCCAGCGGAATCGCCTCGGCCACAGTGCGAAGCGAATCACTCCCGGATCGGTCCGGCGCAAGAGGAGAGCCGGCACCACCACCACCGCCGCGAACGGCAGCCCCACCTGCAGGAAATTCCGGTTGTCGAGTCCGGTGTTGATGTCACAGATAGTGAGCACGAGGATACAGCCCAGCAGCACGCCCATCCTCCGCCGCAACGACGGCTCCTCGTCGCTCAAAAGCAGACTACCGGTGGCCAAGAGAGCGAGCCCGCCCCACAGATAGTTCTGCACCGCGATGCACAGGATGATCGACGCCGCGAAGGATACGAGCAGTGCAACGCGCCGCCGGTTCAGCGTCAGCGGAGACGAAGGCGAGTACGGGGCAAGCGAAGGGTCCATTTCCCCATGATTCACGCTCTTGGGGCTACTTTCAAGCCACGAGCGCCGAAGCGGAGCACAGCCTCCACTTGTCCCTTGCCTGTCGGACGATCGTTCACCACATTGGCCGCATGAACGCGAACCGCCCGCAGGACCCGCAGGAAGTGACTTCGCATCCCCGTCTGAAGTGGCGCGGAATGCTCATCCCGGCCGAGCACGGATCCTGGAATCTGCTGCTCGAGCCCGTCGCCCTGGGCTGTTTGGTCGCGCCCTCGCTTTCAGCAGCCTGGCTCGGCGTGTCCGCTTTAGCCCTGCTCCTGGCGCGCACTCCGCTCTTGAAGATGTTGCAGTCCCCGCGCGGAACCGCCGCGCGCCCCTTGCCCCGCGTGGCGAGGATCTGGGCTGTCGGCTGGTCGGCGGTGGCGCTGCTCGGAGTACTGATGGCGGTGGGAAGAAGCGGAGCAACCATCCTAGTTCCTCTGGCCCTCGCGCTTCCGCTCTCGGTCTATCAACTGCGGTCGCAGAGGCGGCGGCGCGCGCGGGATCTTTCCGCCGAGCTCGCAGGCGGGCTGGCCCTCTCCACCTCGACCATGATGATCGCGCTCGCCGGCGGATTCTCCCTCGGCGCGGCAGCGGTCCTCTGGCTCTTGCCCGCGCTACGCGTCACTCTGTCCATCCTCTACATCCGCGCCCGCCTGCGCCTTGGTCGCGGGGAGGGCGTCGCGATCGACGACGTACTCGACGCGCACATGGTGGTGTTGGTGGTCCTCGTCGGATTGGCGATCGGGGGATGGGTTCCCGGTCTCGCGGCAGCCGCATTCGCCGTTCTGGGGCTTCGGGCGCTGATCGAATTGTTGCGCAAGGAGCGAGGTTCCTCGGCGCGCAGGCTCGGGCTGATCGAAGTGAGCTTGGGGATCGTCTTCGTGGTGATGACCGCGGCGGGGTTTCGGGCTGGACTCTAGAGGCGATCCCTCTCTTCTTCTAGGCTCATTCTTCTTCCTTTCTCGACTCTTTGACCTGGCGCGCACTCCACAGCATCTGCCGTGCGAGACCTCGGATCATGTGCGCCTCGCGGCGGTACAGACGCGCCCGCGAGAAGATTTCCCTATAGCTTCGCATCAGAGCATCGACCGTATGGGGGTACGCGTAACCGATTTCGAGAAAGGCTCCGCGGAGATGGGCAAACAGCTCCTCCTGCTCCTTCGCTGGACTCAAGTGATCGGGATGAGGCGCGCGGGTTTGCCTCGGCTTCAGGGCGGGCATCTTCGGGTCCTTGCGCAGGCGGGCCATCAGAAACTCATAGCCGGTCAGAAGTACCGCTTGGGCCAGATTGTAGCTGGGGTGCTCGAAGGAAGAGGGGATCCACACCAGTTCGGTGCAGTGATCCAGCTCCTCGGTCCTCAGTCCCTCCCGCTCGTTCCCGAACACGAGATGCGTGCGAACTGCTTGGGTTTCGAGCGCTTCGTCCACCCACGACTCGGTGAAATCGCGCAGCATCGAATACCCACGGCGCTGCCGCCGCCGCGCCGTGAACCCGACCACGCGCCGACCGTCGGCCACCGCTTCGCTCAGATCCGAAACCCGCGGCGCCGCCTCGAGGATGTCCTCGGCGCCATGCGCGAACATCAAGGCCTCGTTTTCGTCCTGAAAACTGGGAGCGACCAGCCGCAGGGCGCCCATTCCGGTGTTCTTCACCGCGCGCGCGGCGGCGCCCGCGTTGCCCCCGAACATGGTGCGGACGAGGACGACAGTGCAGTGTTCGAGCATGAAGTCTCGCTCCCTTTCGCGCGGAAATCGTCACGAAGGCCATGATACGGCAAGCTGCTTTGCGGAGCAGGGAGAAATGTGCCCGTGCCTGTGAGGGAGGAACTCAGTTGGGCTCGAAGCCCATTCCACGGACCACTTGTGAGGTGGCCATTTCGGCCCACACCATGCCCGCACTCATCTGGCGTTCGAAGCGCACGGCCCCATCGGAAAGCGTGGTACGGAGCAGAGATCCGTCGAGCGTGCCCATGAGTTTGGCTTGCGGATCGTTCGCAGTGAAGCTCGTGGTCTCGTCGAGCGCGTAGAAGGCGCCGGTCAAGGCGCTGGAGGTTCGAGTGAACTCCGGCGTGTGGCTGTGATTGTCCCACAACAGAGACCAGCTCCGCCCGCGCCGCGGCGTACACCACGACTCCCCTTCGATCGTGGCGATCAGATCCAGTGACTGCAATTGGGTGTAGTACCAAACCGTGGGAGGAAAGTCCTCGAGTACCACTCCCGCGACGTGGGCCGTGAACTCCGGCCGCCGTAGAGGACGATCGCCGTTAGCCACCTGAATGAAGCCTTCACCGAAGCGATCCTGCAGTTCATCGATGTAGGCGACCTGCCACTCTTGCCACGCGGTGAGATCGTCTGGGTCGTCGAGAATCCCCACGCCATCGCGATCGAAATCAGCCTGCTGCGTGTCCGGATTCTCGGGACGCGGCCAGATGTACGCGTTGATGGAGACGTTGTCGTGAAAGATCCCGTCGATGGCCCCCTCAAACTCGGTGGCGTAGTGCGCAATGATGTCGACCTGCGCCAGCATGAGGGGGCGGTCGTAGTCCATGCCGCTGCGCCAGGGGTTCACCATCGGAGCCCCCTCCCATTTGGTGGCGACCACGCCATCGGTGCGATAGGCGGTGTGAGAGGAGAGTAGATCGTACAGGTCGCGGCTCATGGGAAAACGCTCGCGGTGTTGCGCCCCGTTCCAGCCCTCGTAGTAGGCCTCGACGTCCAGGATTCCCAAGATGACGATCTGGGGATTGAGACTGCGAATGCGCGCCAAGGGAGCCTGGGCCTCCGGAGAGAGAAGGAGGCGAAGCTGGAACGCGGCCATGGAGGAGGCGGCGATGTCCTGCAGCTGTTCGTCGGTGTAGAACGAGAGATTCAGGGTTCGATCGATCCAGGCCTGCGCCGGGTAGGCGATCGCGGGCACGGGGGCGGAACTGACTTTGGGTGGCATGATGGGGGTGTAGCCGGGCCCGCCGGGCAGGAGGGGATCGAGGGGATCGCCCGAGCTCTGACACCCCGCCAAGAGCAGGGTCAAAAAGAACCCAACGAAGAGAATCCAGCGATGCCGCAGCGAAGTCGATAGCAGTTTGCACGAGTAGCCTCTTCATGGAATCCTGCGCGAGGCATGCCGGGACATCACGGGAAAGCATGTGCTCTCCCCAGGACACATCCATCGCGCTCCCTCATGAAGTGCAGGGGCCAGGCCAAGCGGCGCAAGGGCGGGCGGCGGGGTCGATTCTCCGAAGGAGTTTCAGCGCGAAGATGAGTTGGACGCGGAGGGCGGCTCCGCGCCCTGACGCAGGAGTTCGGCGATCACCATGGCCATCGCCGCCTGCAGATTATAGGAAGGAATGAACCCCTCCATGGGAAGCCGCAGAACTTCGTCCGCCCCGGCGAGTATCGCCTCGGGGACCCCTGTTTCCTCCGCCCCCACCACGAAGAGCGAGGCCGGAGAAAGAGCACATTCCCACGGAGCGCGGGTTCCGCGATCTTCCACCGCGATGATGCGCCGGCCCGCGGCTCGGGCGAGGGCACAGGCCTCTTCGCCGTCGGCCCACAGGACGGGCATGAAGCGTCCCGCATACATCGAGGCCCGCAGGGCTTTCCGTCGGGCCGGACCGTCGAATTCGGTGTCGAGTACGATGCCGGCCGCGCCGGAGACCTCGGCGCAGCGGATGGCGTAGCCCGCGTTGCCCGGATAGGTGATTCCGCTGAGAATCCAGGCCGGATGGTGGGTTTGCGCCATCCAACTCGAAGCAGGCGCCGAAGGATCGGGACCGAAGAGCGCGAGCATGGCGGGCTCTCCTGCGGCGTTTTGCATGCGCCTCAGATCGTTCCGGCTCGCGCCCAGGATCTTCACCCCCTCACGCCGCAACCGGCCCAGGAGCTCTTCTGAGCGCCGGTCGCCAAGATCCCGCCGTGAGAGAACGAGCCGCAACGCGACTCCCGCGTCCAGAGCAGCCTCGATCGCGTCGCATCCAGCATACTGACGGCGAAGGGGCGCGCGCTTCACCACGAGACCCTCGCGACATTGACGCTGGTGAAGCAGGCGATCATCGCGATGCCTCCGGGAAGGAAGAGCGCGGCCGAGGGGCGCCCTTCGCCTCGCCCGAGAGGAGAAGCCAAAGCAGGTGACCACGCCGGATGCTCATCTACTGGCGGGAATGCGGCGGTAGAACTCGATGCCACTTCCGACTCCACCTCCCATGCGTTCCAAGCGGGTGAAGGGGGCACCGGGCTCTTGGAGCCAGGGCCTCAGATCGGTTTCCTTCCCTTCGAGCAGGTCCCGAACCGGGGTCTGGCCGACCGCGACCACGTCGATCCTCTTCTCCTGAAGTTCCTTCAGCCACGCTTCCTCTGTGCAGGCCCGGCAGGAGACGTCTTCGACGTGGCGTATGAGCTCGCGTCCGTAGAAAGGATAGCGCAGTTGCGTCATGGCCACGCCCACCACTTCGTCTTTCGACGCTTCGAGCGTGTGGAGGTAGGGAAGGTCGTAAACCTCGCGCCGGTGGAGCTCCCGGAACTCGCGCGCGCTGTGAGTCCACAGACAGAGCAGCACTGCCACGAGGAGAAGCGAGGGCACCACGGTCGTTGGCCCCCTGCGCAGCTTCCAGGCGGCGAGTACGAACGCGGTGAAGAGGACGAGCTCGATCAGCTGCACGCGAGGAAGCGCTACTCGCAGAGCCACCGACCACGCACACAGAACCACGCTGAGACCCACCAAGAGGGCGCGGGGCATGCGCAGAATGCGCCAGCCGACAGCCCCGAGAACCGCGGCCATGGCCAGCTTCGGCAGGGCAAAGCGCATGGCCTGTCCGGACCACAGGCTATATTTCCAGGCGTGCGTCCCGTTGTCTCCGCTGAACGGGGTGAATCCGAAGAGCAGTCCACCGGCGGCGATGGCGCAGAGGAGCAAGAGGGTGGCCGCAAGGCGACGGTCGCCACGTCGTACGCGCGTTAAGGCCGCCACCGCACCGACGAGAAGTGCGAACATTGGGATCCCGAGCCACTGGCGGGCGTTTGCGAATGCAAGAGTCCAGTCGTGCCGGGAGAAAGGCTGAAAGACGGCGAAGAGATTGGTGCGAGCGAGATTCGTGCCGCTCAATTCACCGGGAAAGATCATGTGACCGAAGGCTCTCACCTCCAAGAGCCCGAGGGGATTTCCCAGTTCGATGAAATTCCGCAGGTACCAGAACGACGCCAGGGCGCACGCCGCCACCAGAGCTCCCCAGGTCGCAGCGCGCGATCTAGAGGACAAACTCTCTTGAGGTCTTTTGGCCATCCCGGCCGACCCTCTTCCAAATCCAAACCAGGAGGAGCACAACTAGTACGTAGGCCGGTCCCGTGGCCTTCAAGCCGCACATGATTCCCAGGGACAGAAAGAAGAGACCGGTTTTCCTCGAGCGGCCGGTCGAGTCCAGAAAGCCGCCCAGAACCAGTGCGGCGGTGAAGAACGCGGCCAAGGGCAGGTCGGACTTGATTTCCTCGGTCTGCATGAGCACCAGGGGCAAAGAGAGCAAGAGAAGCGCGCTCGCGGCCGCATCCACCGCCGTGGCCTGGACGCGCCGCGCCAGCGCGTACACCGAAACTCCGAGCAGTGCAAAGGCTCCGACCGCGGGGGCGCCGAAGAGAAAATCTTCCCGGAAGGGAAAGTAGCCCAGCAGACTCAGCAATTCCCAGTGCAAGGGATAATGGCTGGTCTGTCCCAACCAGGGGAGCGCCGCGATTCCCTTCCGCTGGATCCACTGCGCCATCAAGGGCAAGTGGTAGGCGAGACCATCCCAGTCGGTCATGGGAATCAGCAGGGTCTTGGCCAAGACAGACAGAACCAAGATGAGGGCCACGCCCGCAAGGAGGAACTCCCATGAATCCGCGACGGCGGGAACGAGCCGGAGCAGTGGGCGTTGTGCCCTCCACCAGAGGGAGAAGCCGAAGCACAAGAGCAGCGCTTGGAGAACGAAAAAGAGCTGGGGACCCAACCCGTGAAGACTCGAGAGCACGAAGGCCGACGAGAGTTGAATCGCCGTCCAGGAACAGAGGAGCGCCACCCACGACTCGGCCCAAAAGGAAGAGCGATCGAGCAAGGCGAAGAGAAGTGGCAGCGACGCGAGCAGCCACAGCAGGGTGAGCGCCAGACCCAAGAGATGTGAACCCCAGGAGAAAACGGCCGACCTCGTTTCCCCGTCGTTCACTTCGGAAGTGTCATCACCACCGAGCATGTGGCCCTGTTTCCAGGCGATCGTATTGCTCGATCCGTCGGGACCAAAGTAGCGCCAGATGCCGTCCATCTTGCCGTTGCGGTAGTACCCTTCCTTCAGCAAGTCCCCGTTCTCGTTCCATTCCTTCCAACGCCCGCTACGTACTCCATGTCGATACTGACCTTGAAGCTGGGCTTGGCCGCGGGGAAAGAAGGCCTCGTAAGCGCCGTCGCTTTCGATGCGGCCATCTGGATAGCGGAGCGCCTGGCTCGAGGTGCGCGTGTTTCCGTTGGGCCATCGGCTGACCTGAACCCCCTGCTTCGCGCGCAAATCGTTTCCGTAGGCGACCGCGAGGAACAGGAGTACGAGCAAGAGGATGGACCGGACGATGGCGGAGCTTTTCATGGGAACTCCCGTGCTTCCTCGTGGCGCCTCATGAGTCCGCGCGGTCCCCTTGGAACCCGAGCGGCACGACGGCCCATTTTATGATAGTATTTCCTTCACCTCAAACGCACTCCCACGCCGGTCTCGGAAATCCACCGGTGGAAAGGAAAGGACGATATGCCCACAGTCGCCATGCGCTCGAGGCCTAGGCTTTTGGCCGTGTGTCTCCCCCTCCTCGCCGTCGCCGCCATCATCGCGACACTTCCCGACGCTTCGCACATTCTAGCCTCTCTCGACGGTCGCCAGGGCGTAACCCCCTACGGCGCGGCCGCGATGCGCGCGAGTATCGATCCGGAAACGGGAATGCTCTCGGTCAATCCAACCCCTCCCGAGCCTTCCAAGATGCTCGAGACTGCTCTCAGTCGCTCGAGCGAGGGACTCGTGCGAGAGACGATGCCCAACGGTACGGTGCGCCTGAATCTCCAAGGGAGATTCATGAACGCCAGCGTCGCCCATCTCGACGCACAGGGCCACGTGCAGACTTCATGCACCGAGGACCTCGATCAAGCCGAGTGTTTCCTCGAAGGAACTTCGCCTCAGGCCAGCCGCAAAGCGGAGGTGAAGTGAAATGAAGCGCATGTTCGTTCTGGCACTTCTGGCTCTCTTCCTCGTGGCCAACGCCGAAGCCGCCACCATCATCATCATCAACGGCGATGCTGCCGGTGAAGGATTCAACGATCCCACGGCCGCTACGCCGGTGGGAGGAAACGCCGGGACCACCATCGGTCAACAGCGTTTGAACGTCTTCCAGCACGCGGCGGACATCTGGGGATCGATTCTCCCTTCGAATGTGACCATTCGCGTGCACTCGAACTTCGATCCTCTTACCTGCAACGCGAGTAGCGCGGTCTTGGGCGCCGCGGGACCCCGAACATCTATGCGAATTTCCCCAATGCGGAATTTTCTTTCACCTGGTACCACCCCGCGCTGGCCAGCAAGCTCGCCAATCTTGATGTGGACTCCGGGCAACGACGACATCGTTGCCCAATTCAACAGTTCGGTCGACAACAACAACAACTGCTTGAGCGGGACCAACTGGTACTACGGCTTCGACGGCAACGAGGGCAGTGACGTCGAGCTTTTGACCGTGATTCTGCACGAACTCGGACACGGGCTCGGCTTCTCCGAATTCGTCGACCACACCACGGGGCAGTGGGCGAGCGGGTATCCGGACCTCTTCAGCCGATTTCCTCTTCGACGAGACGCAGCAACTGACCTGGCTCCAGATGACCGACGCGCAACGCGCGGCCTCGGCTATCAACACCGGCAATCTGGACTGGAACGGGGATGCTGTCACCTTCATCGCTCCATACTACCTGCAGTCACCCATCGTCGTGCAGGTGACCACGCCTCCGGCCATCGCGGGTACCTTCACGGAGATCGGGGCCGCGCTCTTCGGTCCGCAGATTTCGAGTTCCTATTCGGTGACCGGAGAGGTGGTGCTCGCCGACGACGGAGTGGGAACCAGCAGCGATGCGTGTTCGGGGCTCGTCAATGGCGCCGCCATCTCGGGCAAGATCGCACTCATCGACCGAGGGACCTGTGCGTTCACGGATAAGGCGCTCAATGCGCAAGCGGCGGGTGCGATCGGAGTGCTCATCGTCAACAACACTTCCCCGGGCGTCATCAGCATGTCAGGGTCCGCTCCGGGGCTGACGATTCCCGCGCTGATGCTCACTCTCGCGGATGGGAACTCCATCAAGACTCAGCTCGGAATGGCGCAGACCGTGAATGCTTCCATGACGGTCGACTCCTCTTCTCTGTCGGGAACCTATCCGGGAAACGGCCGTGTCCTGGTCTACACCCCGAACCCGCTGGAGCCCGGGTTCTTCGGTTTCGCACTGGGACGTCAGCGCGACACCCAACCTCCTCATGGAGCCCGCCATCAACAGCGATCTGCATGACAACGTCGATCTGACCCGTTACGCGTTCGAGGACATCGGCTGGTTCGACGTACGCGCGTACCGCGAGCCCTAGCATTCCGGCCGCGCGCACTCAGCTGGAGGGGAACGTCCCGAATCCCTTCAACCCGTCCACCAGCATTCGCTTCACTCTGGCCCGCCGCGGCGAAGTCAGTCTGAAAATCTACGACGACTCCGGACGTCTGGTGAAGAATCTCTATCAGGGATTCCTCGATGCCGGTCCGCAGTCGGTGAAGTGGAACGGCCGCGACGATGCGGGGCAAACCGTCGCCTCGGGCATCTACCACTACACCTTCAAGACCGGCGACCACTCCGAGAGCGGGAGAATGGTCCTCTTGAAGTAGACGAAGACGCGCGGAGGCGGAGTCTCTCATTCGCCTCCGCGCGCGTTCTCTGCTTGTTTCAACTCCGCCACCAGTTGCATCAGGGCCTTCGCGTCGGCGCGTAGTTTCATGGAATAACGCGCCCCTCCGACCATTCCAGCGTAGCGGATCTCCACCGGAGGTTCGGCCTTGATCTCTATGTCCTCTTTCCCTTCCATCACCGAGTAGATCTGCAGCAGCTCACGAGCCAGTGCGCGAAGTTCGATGCGCGACATCACCTGCACTCCACTCCCGGCCCAGGACTGCAAACTCTCCAGTCTTGCCGGTTTTGTGCCTCCTTCGCCCGCAAAGCGCTTCAGCACTTCGTCCAGCTCCGGTCCGTCATCGAGCAGACAGAGGAGAAGGCGGTTTCCGCGTGCAACCAGATGGAGCCGGGGCAGGAGATGCTCGGCAAAGTTGGCGGTTGCCGCGAGCTCCTCGGAAGAAGGGGCGGCCGTGGTGGAGTCGCCGAGCACCGTCTCCAATCGGTTCGGGTCGATCTCCCAGCTGTAGTCGCGGCGCACGACGCCGTCCTTCAGGGTCGCCTGCGCGCTCGGAGTATCGAGCTTCACCAGCTGCACGCCCAGGTTTGTCTCGGGAAGACTCATCAAGAGAGCATCGAGCTCGCGGAGAACCGTGCCGGCGTCTTCCACCTCAGCGACCTGCACGCACTGCAGCGAGCCATCGTGGAGACGCGCCGCGCTAGCCGAGATACCCTGGAGGGAGCGCAGCTTTTCGCTGGCAGCCTTCAACCAGGCGCGCGCCGTCTCGCGTTCACCCTCGGGGAGGTTTTCCGCGAACTTGGAGTCACCCATCTCGCTGAGAACCGGCAGGTTCTGGTAGAGAAGCGAAAGGTCGGTGGCGTTGATCGCGATCATCTCGCCGTAATCGGGCAAGTACGAGGCTAACCGAAGCGCATCTTCCAGTGGCGGCTGGGGACCGGCATCCAGAACCGAGCGGGCGTTGATGTCCAGGGCGAGCGAGAGCTCGAACGATCCCTCGTCCTCTCCCAGAGAAAACTCCAGACTCCGCGCGGAATTCATGAGTGCGGTCGCGAGCTGATAGGCCGCTTCCGGTGGCGCGGTGCCGCCGGGAGCGTTCGCCGATTTCTGCTGCATCGATTGCATCATCATTTCGATCATCGGACGCGTGATGGCGAAGATCGTCTCCAGATCGACGCGACCTACCAACTCCCCGCCGGCGAGATTCGAAAGGAGCGCCGGCACCTGTCCGCTTCCGTGAAAGTCCTGGATCGAAGAGAGCGCCAGGTAGTCTCCCTGGATTTGGGCCGAAGCGAATCCGCTCGCCATGGCCAGGGTTTCGGCGTCGCTTGTGCCCTGAACTATGGGGACTAGGAGAGTCACCAGCGGTTCCGGCGCGCCGTAGCTCAAGTCGAGGGTGGCGACGAGGACCATCGGACGCGCCCTATCAATCACGTCCTTGATGCGCCCCAGGCCTTTGGGGAAGAAATCCAGGACATCCATTCCGGAGGAGGAATCGGCCCCCTGGAAGCTCGCGGTCACGCTCGAGACGGTCCGGGCAACCGCGTCCAGAGAGGAGAGATACACCACCGCAACCGGGTTTTCCGGCAAGAGCATCAGGGCTTGGTTGGGGATCTGCGCCGGCGGGTTCGCCGCCAGCGAGGCGCCGCCGACAAGCAGGAGTACCGCCAGAGTGAGGAGGAGAGTGGCTCGAATCGAAGCGGACATGAGGGCTCCTGGGCCAAAGGACAAGAGGGACTTGGGGGCGAGTTTCCCGTTTCGGCCGGCATCTGGCAAGCGAAGGGTAGAGAAAGGGCCGCTCGGGTGTATCTTGGAAGCCGGAGGAAGGAGAATGTGCAGCCGGAATTCCACTCTGCGGCGAATCGTACGCAGGAGCTGGCAAGGCCTGCGCCGCCTGGGAAGATCAGGGCCCGGGCGTCTGGTCTACCATCCGCGCTATGACGACCTTCCGCCCCTGATTCCCGTGATCGATCCGCACCGGGCGCGCAACATCCTGTCCTCTCTGAGCGCTGAAGGTCTGATTTCGTCGCGGGAGCTGCTGCGGCCGCGCGCGGTTTCCATGCAACGACTGCGGCGAGTCCACTCGGACGAGTATCTGCGGTCTCTGGATACTTCCGAGAGCATGGCCGCCGTCTTCGGTTACGAGATTCCCCTGGAACATCACGATGAAGTCCTCGCCGTTCACCGTCGCATGGTGGGCGGCACGCTTCTCGCGCTGAATCACGCGCTCGAAACCGGCAAGACGGTGATGAATCTGGGCGGCGGATTTCATCATGCCAAAAGAGAGCGCGGAGCCGGGTTCTGCATCTTCAACGATCTCGCGCTGGCCGTCGATCTGGCCCGAGAGAAGGGGGTGCAGGGCAAGATCCTCATCGTGGACCTCGACCTCCACGACGGAGACGGTACGCGTTCGTTCTTCGCGCAGGACGAAAGTGTGCACACCTACTCCGTCCACAATCGCGAGCTGGACGACACTCCGGCAATCGCCTCTACCAACATCGCTCTGGGAGAGCCAGTGGAGGACGAAGAGTACTTGCACGCGATCGTGAGCAGTCTACCCGCGCTCGCGCGTGAACTTCGCCCCTCGTTGGTGATTTACCTGGCTGGCTGCGACCCCGCCACCGGTGACAAGCTCGGTACGTGGAACATCAGCAGCGACGGAATGCTGCGTCGCGACCGCGGCGTGATTGAAATGATGCGAGCTCTGGATCCTCCGCCGCCGATGGTGGTCCTCCTGGGCGGAGGCTATGGCCAAGGGGCCTGGCGTTACACCGCCCGCTTCGCCTCGTGGCTCGCCGGCGGCGACGGCGTCATTCACTCCACCCCTGCTTCGGCGCGCGCGATGGCGCGCTACCAGAGAATGGCCAAAAGGGTTCCGGACGGAGCGCGCTCGGAACGAAAGGGCTCCGGTTTGGGCTTCGCCCTGAGGCCAGGCGATCTGCCGGGAAGCATGCGGGGCAGTTCTTCTCTGTTCCTGGGACGTTACAGCCGGCACGCGGTGGAGTTGGGAGCCGAACGCTTCGGATTGCTCGAAGCTCTGCGCCGCCGGGGCTTCACCCAGCTCCGCTTCGATTTCGAGCTGCAGAACCCGTCCGGGGAAACGATTCGGCTCTTGGTGGGGGAGGACCACCAGGTCCTGCTGGAGCTTCGCCTGCGCATCGACCAGGCGGCCCTCGCCGGCGAGAGATTGCTTCGAATCGAATGGCTCTTGATCCAGGACCCCCGGCGGCACTTCACGAGTGACCGTCCCGCGCTGCCCGGGCAGAGCCATCCCGGCCTGGGCCTCTTGCGCGACATCGTTTCCCTTTTGGGTTTGATCTGCGGCGATCTCGAACTCGACGGAGTGGTCTTCGCGCCCGCCTATTACCACATCGCCGCGCAAACCGAGAGGCTGTTTCATTTCCTCGATCCAGAGGAGGAAGCGCGCTTTCTGGATCTGCGAGAGGCCCTGAAAGGGAAGTCCCTTCAAGAAGCGGCGGCCGCGATCGAGAACGGACGGATCGTGGACACCAACACAAAAGAGGTCGTTCGCTGGGAACCGCGGCCGATGCTCTTGGCGCTCAGCCACAAACTGCGTCGCCGTCTGGAACGGGAGCACTTCAACCGCCGCGTCACCACAGCCCGGCAGCCGGGCCGTTTCACCGTGGTTTGACTTGGTGCGTCAGTTCAGTTTGCGCAGCTCGAGCTCGTGGTGGCGGCTGTGATCCAGGTCGCGTTGCTCGAGACGCAGGTAGCCATCGTCTCCGGCATCGATCTGAAAGCGACCCGAGAGAATCAGACTCCAATCGAAATCCGCCGTGTGGCGGGCGGTATCCTCGAGCTCGAGCATGTCTCCGTTGACGGTGTAGTTTCCCGATCCCTCGGGGGGGAGATCGATCTGGTCGCCTTTGATTTCGTAGTGGCCGCCCTCGAAGGTCATGGTGACTTCGCCCGATTCGCGTGACTGCTCGCTGCTCCCGTCGTTGAGGGTGATCGAGTAGGTGCCACGGTAGCTTCCCTGCAGCTGAATCGGCGTGGTGTCCTGGGTAGCCGGGGGCGGGACCGCGCAGCCGAGGAAAAGCACCGCCGCGAGCAGAAGCGTCACCACCGTCGAGATCCGCATGAGAGACCGCCCCCCGGTAAAAGTGTGTTCGGCGCGCGCGGGCTCTGCCGCGCCCTGGTCGTCCTGTGAGCCTAGCATGGAAGTCAAAAAGCGGGCAGCGGTCCCTCCGGACCGCTGCCCTGTTCCTCGTCGTCTCACCCGCGGTGGCAAGAGCACCGGCTCGCTCTGGCTCAGTCGAGGCGCAGGGCGAGGTTTTGGGCTATCACGAGCTGGCGACGGCTGATCCTCAGCTCGAACGCAATCTGAGCCCAGCTCTGGCCCGTGCGTCGCAGCTGCACGATCTCATGCCGACTGTGTCCACTGAGGCGACTCAGGCGCCGGGCGATCTGGCGATCCTGCCGCGAGAGCGCGAATCCGGCTCCGTGGTGCTGGTGCCCGGGGGCACCGATCGCGCCGGTGCAGCGCACCGTGACGACGCCCTGCGGAGACCGTTGCGCCCGCACCACCCGAACGCCAGCGCGCCGCGTGAGCAGCACTTTGGCCTGGACTCTCGGCCCCGTCTTGAGGTGAACGGAGAGTTGCGGGGTCGAAACCCCCATGCTGAGTGCCACCCGCGCCTGCGCGCTTTGCAGCATTCCCGACAGCCCCAGCAGCGCGAACGCGAGCGTCAGAGTGAGGATCATACGTCGTGGATTGAGTGTCTTCACCAAGGTCTTCATCGCCATCCTCCTTGCCAAGAGCCGCGCGGCTCCTCCACCTCCCCCGGATCCACCCCTGCCTGGACCGCGCTCATGCCCCTTCCCAAGGCGAGGATCGTACCAGGAGTCAAAATTTTGTAAGTCGTTTATCTACAACGAATATGAAGGAAGGCAGTGTACCTGGTCGTACAGATGTGCCGGGGTGTGGTCTCTGGAGGAGAGAAATCTGTCTCTTGCAGGGGACAGTCAGGTCGCTAGACCGCGACCTCCACGATCTGAAGCCCGCGCTCCACGAGCCACTGCGCGACCGCGTGCACCGACTCCTTCACCCCCGCCGTCACCACGGGGGCGCCAAACCCGGTGAGCGCCACGTAGATTCCCGATTCGCTGGGCCGCGCCTCCACCAGCACCTCCTGGCGAAGATCCTCCTCGTGGACCAGGCAGAGAAAGACGAGCGCCTTCTGATCCAGGCTTCGGTAGCAGTTGCGCAGAATCACCCGTCCGTCCCGAAACGGATGCACCGATTTCTCGAAGGCTCCGATTCCCTTCAAGTCTCCTCGAAGACGGATGTGTTGCATGGTCACGACCTCGACCGTACGGGGGTGGGGTTCTGAGTCTTCACGCGCCTTGGCGAAGACGGCATGGAAGATGGGTTTGCGCATGCCGAGCCAGCGCTGGGCGTACTTGGTGCGCAGCATTTCCGGGCTCGGGGCGCCTTCGCGAATCGAATAGAGCCCGGTGGCCTGGCCCTCCTGCAGCGCGAAGTGGAAGTACTCTTCGTGATCGGTGGTGAAGAGTAGGGCGCCGTCGTCTTGGAGGCGTGTCGAGAGAAGACGCAGGAACGGCTGCTGCATCAGGCGCCGATCCTGGTGCTTTTCCCTGGGCCAGGGGTCGGGGAAGTTCACGAACACTCTGTGCAACGACCGGGGCGGGCACAGCTCACGCACCGCGAATTTCCCTGCCCGCGAAAGACCTTGAAGTGAGCGAGGCCCTGCGCGCCGCGCGCGGGCGTAGCCGCGCGTCACCGAAGCCGGCGCCATCTCCACGCCCAAAAGATTCCACTCGGGATGGAGCACCGACAACTCCTGCAAGAACTGGCCATTGCCGAATCCGATCTCCAGGACCAGAGGGCCGCTGCTGCCGAAGATGGCGCTCGGATCGGCGGGCCATTGCAGCTCGCCCAGGCGCAGTAAGTTCTGACTCATCGATTCGGAGTGCTCTCTCGCCAGAGAAATCAACTTCGCTCGCTCACGTCAACGAGGGCCTGCACGCAGACCAAAGTCGTGTGTAAGTATCCCTCCACTTCGAGAGTGTCGCCATATACCGCGCGGTGCGACTCGTAGTCGCCCCAACTCCCGTTCTCGTTCTGGCTCTGCAGGATGAGCTGGAAGGCCTCCTGGTAGCTCGGGTCCTCGGTGAATCCCAAGTACGCACAGCACGAGAGGACTTCCGCCAAGAGGTCGAGACTCTTCTTGCGCACCGTCAGCCGCTGCAGGGGGATGAGCACGCTGCGCAGATAGCGCAGGTCATCCGCGTCAAAACGCTCCTGCTGATTCTTCTGTCCGTAGTCGAAGGCGACGAAGACCTCGTGGGTGAGAGCATAGGCCCGCTGCAGGTTGAACTGCGCGAAGGGGATACGCCGAGAGACGATGGTGGTGGCCCGAGGACTGGTGAGCGAATCCGCGGCGGACCCGTGCGCGAGGTCCGAACTCCCAGTGGAGTCCGCGGAGTCACTCAGGGATGCCGGCAGCGTCAGCCCGAGGCGCTGGTAATATTTAGCAAACATCTCCCTCTGCCAGGCCCCACGGCGCGCGAGGCTCGTGTCGAAAAGAGTCTTCACGCGCTCGATCTGCTCGCGGTCTTGCGGAGTGAACCGGTGCAATCGCTCGAGCAGGACGTAGACGCGCAGATAGGAGAGGGCATTGGCATCGAACTCCGCGGGTGTGCACCGGGACAGATTCTGGTAGGCCGGCGTGCGCACTTGAAGGGTGAGGCTGTCCAGGCGGGCGAGGATGGCGGAACGGCCGGACTTCGTTCGTTTCACGGCCCAGCAGGAGCAGATACAGATCCATTAGCTCGGCCAGTTTTTTCTTGCCGGCAACCGGCGGGTCGTGAGTCTCGAGACTTGCCACGTTCAACTGGAGGCCGTCCGCGAAGTGATGCGCGCCGGCGAGAATATGGTCGATCGCGGGCGCCGCCGCGCCCTCCCTGGCCCGTACCTGATGCGATGAGAGCAGCACCTGCCCGAAGACTCCGAAGAGGAGCAGCGCGATCGCCCCCCGCGAAGAAACGGCAATCCGTTGCATGAAGACTCCACCAATCTCTAAACCGGTCCGGCGGCTGAAACTCACTTTCATTGTACTCCATCGATGCCGGTGAATCTTCGCGAAACTTCTGACCGTACACTCTCTGGATTCGACGAAGCGCGCCGGGGCGCGAATTCCCTTGAAGAGGGCGCCGCGGCGGCGTCACACTTCGTTTTGCTCGGCACCAGTTCAAGCCATGGAGGTTCCGCCGTGAAAGCATTCGCGCGCTCCTTTTTTGCCTCTCTTTTGGCCATCTTGGTCCTCCTCGCCATCCTTTTGGGTATTGCGGTCCTCAAACTCGACCGAAAGTCAAAGATCGAGAACCACTCCTATCTCGTGGTCGATCTCTACGAAGATCTCCCCGAATACGATGCTCCCGGAGACGTGGTGAGTGGCGCTCTGGGTGGACAGGGAGAGACCCTGCAAGGGGTACTCTCGAACCTCCAGAAGGCATGCGTGGATGAACGTATCGACGGGGTGATCCTCAAGCTCTCCTCCAACTTCGGGGCGGGAGCGGCTTCGCTGGAAGAGATTCGCGCGGCCGTGAAAAAAGTGGAGGCAACGGGCAAACCGGTCTACGGCTTCGCCGATTCCATCGATCCGCGTTGCTACTTCCTCGCTGCCGCCTGCGATTCGATCTATGCGCCGCCCTCCGCCTACATCTCTTTCCACGGATTCGCGGAGAGTCTGCCCTTCGTGGAAGGAACCCTGGAGAAGCTCGGGATCAAACCCAACATCCACCGAATCAAGGACTACAAGTCCGCGGCCGAGATCGTGACGCGCAAGGGATTGTCGGACACTTCGCGGCAAAACCTCCAGTGGATGCTCGACGAGGAGTGGGATCTCTACACGCGGGCGCTGAGCGAGGACCGCGGAATGAGCGAGCAGGAGGTGGAAGGAATCATGAAGCTCGCGACTCTGAGCCCCCGCGAAGCTCTCGATCACCATCTGGTGGATCGGCTCCTCTACTGGGATGAGATGACGGATCAGTTCAAACTCGAGAAAGATGATCGGCTGCGCACCGTGGGACAGGACCGTTATGCGGAGGTCAAACCGCAGAAGCTGGGGCTGAACAAGGGAAAGAAGATCGTAGCGGTCATTCACGCCCATGGGATGATTGGAGGGCGCCAGAGCCGGGTGGATCCACTCTTGGGCACCATGATGGGACACGAAACCGTCGTGGCGCAGCTCGAGCGCGCGGCTCGAGACAAGAACGTGATCGCCATCGTGTTTCGGGTGGACAGCGGAGGCGGCGACAGCCTCACGAGTGACCTCATCGGCCACGCCGTCGACCGGGCCGCCCAGGACAAACCCGTCATCGTCTCCATGGTCGACGTCGCGGCATCGGGTGGATACTCGATCTCCTACCGCGGAACCAAGCTCATGGCCGACCCCGCCACCATCACCGGATCCATCGGTTCGATCAGTGGCAAATTCAACCTGGAGGGACTCTACGAGAAACTCGGGATCACGCACGACAGCGTGACGAAGGGACCGATGGCTCTCTACGACTCCTCCCTTCGCGACTACACCCCGCAGGAGCGCACACGCTTCGAGGCGGAACATTGGGCCGGGTACAACGCCTGGCTTACGGACATCGCGAAGCACCGTGGCATGAGCTTGGAAACAGCCTCGAAATTGGCGGAGGGGCGCGAATGGACGGGGCGGCAAGCCAAGGCCAACGGTCTGGTGGACGAACTCGGCGACCTGGACGACGCGATCGCGCTCGCGCGCGAATTGGCGAAGGTCAAGAGCGGGGTGAAGGTCCGGGTAGAGCATTTCCCCAAGAAGAAGGGTCTGTTGGACATGGTGTTCAGTCCACAAGAAGAGCTCACCCTCAGCGCGCGCTGGGCGCTGTTTCGCGAGGCGCGCGCCCAGTGGAATCAGAGCCTGAGTTTTCTGACGAATGCTCGGCTGCTTCTCGCCCCGACCACAAGACCATGAGCGCCACGGGGCATCGCACGGGGAGCGAGGAGCTGGGCCAGCCTCCGGTGTTCTGCGACATCGTCATGAAGGGCGGGGTCACCAGCGGCGTCACCTATCCTCTGGCCGTCGTCGAATTGGCGAAACGCTTCCATCTGAAGAACCTGGGCGGCACCTCGGCCGGCGCGATTTCCGCCGCCTTTGCGGCGGCGGCCGAACTGAGGCGCCGCGAGGGAAGCGACGAGGGCTTCGCGGCCTTGGAAAAACTTCCCGCGTGGCTCGGGAGCAAAGGGCATCTCCTGCATCTCTTCTCGCCCGACAAACAGACGAAGCCGCTTTTCGATCTCGCCCTGCGAGGGGCTTCCTATAAAAGGTTTCGGGGCGCGCGCCTCTTGCTCTCGACTCTGGCGCAGTGGCCGTGGAGTTTGGGAATCGCCCTACTTCCCGGACTGCTCTGCCTGCTGCTTTGCCTGCGGGCCACGCAACTTTCCGGGGCTGGCTGGTGGCTGGGTGGAGCCTCCATTTTGGGAGGCATCTTCCTCATGCTGCTGGGCTGGGGGCTGGTCTTGTGGCGCCAACTGCGTCACGCTTTGAAGGCGGTGGTCCAAAACGGTTTCGGACTCAGTTCGGGCATGACACGCGCGCCAAACGAGGAGAGCTCGGGGCTGACCCCCTGGCTTTGCGACCAGCTGAACGAACTGGCGGGTCTGGACGCAGAGACTCCGCTCACCTTCGGCCACTTGTGGAAGGCGCCAGTGCCGGAGCGAGGCAAGGGCCTCCTTCGCGCGGGAGAGCGCTCCATCGATCTTCGGATGATTACCACCTGCTTGAGTCACGGACGGCCTTACCAACTGCCGCATCGCGGAAAAACCCTCTACTTCGATCCGCGGGAATTTCAGCGGCTCTTTCCGCCCGTGGTGGTGGCATGGATGGTCGCGCACGCTGCCCAAACCCAACCCGGCGCTCTTGAAACGCGAGGCAAAGAAGGCAACCTCCTCCTGCCGCTTCCGCAGCCCGAAGACCTGCCAGTGGTGGTCGCGGTGCGCATGAGCTTGAGCTTTCCTTTGCTCATCGCGGCGGTTCCCCTGTGGGCGATCGACTACACCCGGCAGACAAAAGAGGGAGAAGCACGCCGTCCCGAGAGAATCTGGTTCTCCGACGGAGGCATCAGCAGCAACTTCCCCGTCCACTTCTTCGACGTCCTGGTGCCGCGCTGGCCGACGGTGGCGATCAGTCTTCGTCAGCTAGCCGCGGATCCCGACGAACCGCCACGCTCTTCTTCGCAGGTCTGGGCGATCTCGAGCCGCAAAGAGGGACTCAAGCAACAGTGGATCCGCTTCGCGCGAAACGACGGTGCGGGAAGTCTCCTCGGTTTCTTCCAAGCGATCTTCGACACCATGCAGAACTGGTATGACAACTCCTATCTGCCGTTGCCCGGCTATCGCGACCGTGTCGTCGAGATCGGTCTGATGAAGAACGAAGGGGGACTGAATCTGGACATGGCCCAAGGCACCATCGAGAAACTCGGAGAGCACGGCCGCGAGGCGGGCCGCCTCATGGCGGAGCGCTTCACCCAGTCCGCGAGTGACGAACAACGCCTCAGTTGGGACGATCACCGCTGGACGCGCTATCGCTCGGGGATGGCCGCGCTGGCCGGTGTACTGGCGAGCCTGGACGGGGTTTTGCAAGGAGAGGGCAACTGGCCCGCGTTGGTGCGCCGGGATCCCGCTGCACCCCCCCGAAGTTACTCCTTCCAGAGCCACAAGCAGGGACGCGAGGCCTGGTCCGCGACCGAGGAGCTGCTTCGGACCTACGAGTCTTGGCTCCCCGCGGCCACGGGCCATGAATCGGAGCTCGGTCCCTTCCACGATCCACCCCGGCCGCGCTTCGCCTTGGGCGTCCGGCCGCCAATGTAGAGCTGTTTTGGTGCCTGGCCGCGGGACTCGTGTGTCTGTACCCTATTGCTTGCGTCATCTGTACCCATTGGCCCTGGCATCCCAGCTCATTTTCAATGCCAGCAGATCTTACTGGAGATACGTGTCTTGAAGACGATTAGCGGTGCCGTCTTAGTTCTGGCTCTCGGTGCGAGCGCGATTCTGGGCCCCCATGCCATCCCCTCTGCGCGAGCTCAGGAAATCGAAGAGCAAGCCGCCCTGCCGGCGCCGGCGCCCGGCGACACGGTCATGACGGCTCAAGCAACCGAAACCGTGCTCGAACAACCCGACTCCACCCTGGCCCTCACCGTGAGTCAACTCCCTGGAGAACCGCTACGTCTTCGCGACGCCATCGGCGAGGCCTTGCAGGGCGACACCTCGATCCGTTTGGCCAAGGCCGAGTTGCTGGCGGCCAAGGGAGCGGAGCGACGTGAACGCGGGTCCTTCTCTCCCGAGCTCTACGGTCAGGCGCAGCGCATCGGCGACCATCAGCCCACCGCTTCGTTCTTTTCGGGAGCCGACGTCCTGGAGACCAAGCTCACGAAAGCCGAACTCGGTGCGCGCGTGCGCCTTCCTCTGGGAACGGAACTCTCCGCGTCGGTGAACACCACCCGCACGACCACGAACTCTCAGTTCGCCACCATCTCGCCTCAGTACGATTCCTTCGGGCAGCTGCAGCTCGTGCAGCCCCTGTTGAAGGGTTTTGGTCCGGCGGCAAAGGGTGATCGAGACGCGGCCGAGAATTCGCGCCGCAGTGCTCAGGCCGGTTATGCCGACTCGCGTCTGGCCACTCGCGCCGCAGTGGAAACTACCTACTGGGGGCTCTACGCAGCCGAACTCGATTTCGCGGTCCAGTCACTCGTCCGGGATCGCGCCTCGAGCTTTCTCGATCAGGTGCGCCTGCGCGCGAAAGCCGGTTTGGCGGGGCCCGAGGAGGAGGCAAACGCCGAAGTCTTCCTGGCCAGCCAGGAACAGACCGTGCTCGACAGCGAAGACAACCTCGACAGTCTCTCGGATCGTCTCGCGGTCCTCATGGGCCGGCGTCCGAGCAAGGACGAACGCTTCCATCCGGTGGATCGGCCTTCCTCGCACATCTCCGGGATCGATGTCGATGAGCTGGTGAATCTGGTCATGGCGCACAGCGAACAGGTGGCCGCGGCGCAGCAAAATCTTCAGGCCGCCCGGGCGCGGGCCAAGAGCGCACACTGGAACTCGCTTCCCCAACTCGATCTGGTGGGAACACTGGGCGGGCGTGGCCTGGCCGGGACCGGTCGCGACATCACGGTCGATATCGGAGGCGGTCCTCCGACGACCTACTCGAACAATCTCGACACCGGACTCGGCGATAGTTTTGACCAGGTCTTCCACCGTGACTTTCCCTACTGGAGCCTCGGTATGGTCTTCAATCTCCCCATCGGCGGGGGAAGCGATGCCGGCGAGAGCGACCGTCTGCGGGCAGAGGTCACACGAGCGGAACAAGAACTCGAGAGCGTCCGTCGCGCTTTGGACGAAAACGTGCGCGCAGAGTATCGTGAACTCGAGCGATCCAACAAACGCATCGGATTCGCGGTCCGGGGCGTCAATGCATCGTTGGAGCAAGTACGGATCGGAACCCTCCAATTCAAGAACGGTCGCACCACCGCATTCGAGTTGGTACGGCTGGCGGCCGATCTCGCCGACGCGCAGCGTCGTTACTCCGGGGCCCTCATTCGTTTGGCGAGCGCAGCCGCCACGCTGCGGCGTCTGACGGCTGGAGCCTATCCGAACCCTGGTCCCGCGGACGACATCATGAAGGAGCCCACTCCGTGAAGAGTCTTTCCGTCTCGTTGAAACCGCGACCCCGTGCCGCTCTTTCCTTCGGGATCTGCGTGGCGGCCGTCGCCTCCGTGTTGGTCCTCGTTTCCGCGTGCGGCGGCAAGAAAGGTCAGGGCGGCGGCTTCGGCGGTTTTGCCGTACCGGTAGAAGTCGCCACCGCAAAGCAAGGACCCATCGAGGATCGTTTCGCGATCGTCGGTTCGCTGGAAGCCAGCGAGTCCATCACCGTGGTGGCGGAGATCGACGGCACGATCGACGCGCTGCCGTTCAAAGAAGGCCGGGCGGTCGAGGCCGGCGCATTGCTCGCGCACCTGGACGACGCAGAGCTCGCGGCGCAGGTGGCGAGGGCCGAAGCGGTGCGGGATCAGGAGCGTGCGACCTACGACCGGACGCGCAACGTCGTGGACCAAGGAGCCGGCGCGCCCCAGGATCTCGACGATGCCGCGGCGAACCTGAAGGTCGCCGATGCAGAGCTCAAGCTTGCCCGCTCGCGGCTCGCCAAAACCAGCATCAAGGCGAGTTTTCCCGGCATCACCGGGACCCGCCGTGTGAGTGTCGGCGCGTTCGTGAGGGCCGGGGCCGAGATCACGACCCTCACCCGTATCGACGAATTGCGAGTGAACTTCACCGTTCCCGAACGGCTCTTGCGGGAGATGCACCACGGCTCGACCGTTACCGTGACCACCACCGCCTATCCGGACCATCGCCTCAACGGAGTGATCGACATCATCGATCCGGTATTGGATCCAGACACTCGCAGCGCCCGCATCGTTGCCCGGGTCAAGAATCCCGATGGGCTGCTGAGGCCCGGGATGTCGGCGGACATTGCGGTCACACTCCATGCCCGTCAGAATGCAATCACCATCCCGAGTGAAGCGGTGCTGGTGCAAGGCGGCCAGAACATAGTCTATGTGATTCAGCCCGACAGCACCGTGACTCCCATGCCGGTGAAACTGGGTCTCCGTCAGGAGTCCGTGGTGGAGATCGTGGACGGCCTTAAGCCAGGCGAGCGCGTCGTCCGCACCGGCCATCAGAAACTCTATCCCGGCGCGAAGGTGTCGCCGATCGAGGAGCCCGCTCGTGAAGCTGAGTGAAGCCAGCATTCAGCGTCCGGTCTTTTCCACCGTGATGAGCCTCGCCCTCATTTTATTGGGGGTCATCGGATTTACCCGCCTGCCGGTGCGCGAGTATCCTGACGTCGATCCTCCCATCGTTTCCGTCACCACCTTCTATCGCGGCGCCAGCCCCAGCGTGGTCGAAACGGAAATCACCGACGTGCTCGAGGAGCAGTTCTCCACGATCGAAGGCGTGAAGTCCATCACCAGCTCCAGTCGTGAGCAGGGTTCGGTCATCACCATCGAGTTCGAATTGAGCCGCAAGGTCGACGTCGCCGCTAACGATGTGCGCGACCGGGTGTCGCGCGTGCGCGGCGAGCTTCCCCGCGAGGCGGACGACCCGGTGGTCGCGAAAGTCGACGTAAACGCGCAGCCCATCGTGTGGTTGGCCTTCAGCAGCGCTACTCACACTCCGCTGGAACTCTCCGACATCGCGGACCGCATCCTCAAGGAACGGCTGCAGCGGCTCAGTGGGGTGGGGTCAGTCTTCATCGGGGGTGAGCGCCGTTATTCCATGCGGGTCTGGCTCGATCCTCAGGCAATGGCCGCCCGGGGCCTGACGGTGCAGGATGTCGAAGCGGCCATTCGCCGTGAGAACGCCGAGATTCCCGGTGGCCGCGTCGAGGGCAGCGAGCGGGAGTTCGCCGTTCGCACCCGGGGAGAGCTTCAGGAGCCCGAACAATTCGCGGCCATCGTCGTGTCGCAAAGCGGCAACGATGCCGTGCGGCTCAAGGACATCGCCAAAGTCGAAGTGGGCCCCGAAGACGAGCGCACGATCACCCGCTTCAACGGACAACCCGCAATTGGGCTCGGCATCGTCAAACAAAAGGATGCGAGTACTGTCGCGGTAGCTCAGGTGGTGCGCAAGGCACTTCCCTCCCTGCGAAAGCTGATCCCCGAGGACATGAAGATCGACGTGGCCTACGATTCCTCGACCTTCATCGAGGACTCCATCCACGAAGTCGCGAAGACTCTCCTGCTCGCGACCGGTCTCGTGGTGTTGGTCGTCCTGGTCTTCTTGAAGAGTTTCCGCGCGACGATCATTCCCATCGTCGCGATTCCCATCGCCATCATCGGTTCGTTCATGATCGCCTTCGCCTTTGGCTTCAGCGTGAACATCATCACCCTCTTGGCTCTGGTGTTAGCCATTGGTTTGGTAGTGGATGACGCCATCGTTGTGCTCGAGAACATCTTCCGACACCTCGAGATGGGAAAGAGCCGCTTGATCGCGGCGCGCGACGGAGTCAACGAGATCGCTTTCGCGGTCATCGCCACTACGGTTTCGCTGGTGGCAGTCTTTATTCCGGTGGCCTTTCTCACCGGCACGGTGGGGCGTCTGTTTCGCGAATTCGGAGTCATGTTGGCGGTTGCCGTTTTGATCAGTGCGTTCGTGGCGCTTACCCTCACACCCACTCTCTGCTCCTTGATCCTGCGCCGCCGGGACAAGAACAAGAAGCTCAGCTGGGCGGAGAGATCGTTCGAGGCGTTTTTCACCGGTATGGATCGCCTCTATGACAGGTCCCTTCGTTTCTCCATCCGACACCGCCCGGCCTTTCTCCTCGCCACTCTGGTCATCGTAGCCGGTACCGTCTGGGTGTATCGCCAACTCCCACGCGAACTGGTTCCGGTGGAGGATCGCGGGACCGCCTTCGGCATCGTATTGGCGCCCGAGGGTGCAACGCTGGACTACACGAACCGCTACCAGTCCCAGATCGAGAAGATCCTCCTCAATCTCCCCGAGCGGCAGGGCCTCTTCAGCGCCATCGGTCTCAGCTTCGGCGGGCCGGGACGGGTCACCAACGGGTTCATGTTCCTGAACTTGAAACCGCGTAACGAGAGAAAGCGTTCGCAGCAGGAGATCGTGTCGTCGCTCTTTCCCCGCCTCATGGCGATCCCCGGAGTACTGGCCTTCGTCATCAACCCCCCCAGTCTGGGAGGCCGCTTCAGCTCCAGCGCCATCCAATACGTGCTGGAAGCGAACAGCTACGAGGAGCTGGCCAAGGCCGTGCCCATCATGATGAACAAGGCCAATCAATTGGGTTACCTTCTGAACCTCGACAGCGACCTGCGCTTGAACAAGCCGCAGTTGGATGTCGACATCGACCGTGACCGCGCGTCGGCTCTGGGGGTTTCGGTCACTGACATCGGCAGCACCCTGGAGACCTTCTTGGGCGGGCGCGTCGTCGGGGAATTCAAACGGGGCAGCAAGAAGTACGACGTCATCGCGCAATTGCGACCCGCGGGCCGCTCGACGCCGGACATCATCCGTGAACTCTATATGCGCGCCGAGAGTGGCAAGCTCGTGCAGCTGACGAACCTCATTCACGTCAATGAGACAGCGGCGCCGAAGGAGCTGAATCACTACAACCGGGTCCGCTCGGCCACCATCACCGCGAATCTCGCACCCGGCGCCGACCTCGGCAGCGCGCTGGACGCGCTCGACAACATTGCCCGCAACGATCTGCCGGCCGGAATCCAACGCGAGTTGGCGGGACAGTCCCGTGAGTATCGCGAATCGAGCGGAACCCTGGTCTTCATGTTCCTGCTCGCGGTGCTGTTCATCTACCTGGTCCTCGCGGCGCAGTTCGAGAGCTTTACCCATCCTCTGGTGATCCTGCTCTCGGTTCCTTTGGCCATCGTGGGCGCCATCGTTTCGCTCTTCATCTTCGGCCAGAGCATGAACATCTATTCGCAGATCGGTCTGGTGATGCTCGTCGGTCTGGTAACCAAGAACGCGATCCTCATCGTCGAGTTCAGCAATCAGCTGCGGACGCGGGGTCGGAGCATCATGGACGCGGTGCAGGAAGCCTCGCGCATTCGCCTACGTCCCATTCTCATGACCTCGTTTTCGACAGTGTTCGGAATACTCCCCATCGCGATCGGTCTGGGAGCCGGCGCGGAATCCCGACGTCCGCTGGGAATCGCCATCGTGGGCGGCGTCCTCTTCTCGACCTTCTTGACTCTGCTCTTGGTGCCGGTGGTCTATACTCTTCTCGCCCGGTTCACGCCCGCCCAGCAGGTGAAGCAGTTCGGGGACGAGGCGGCGCCGGAGGTTCTGCAAGAATTCACGATCTGACGCGTTCGTGATGCACCCATCGACCTCAGCCGCAATTCGTAGGGCGGGAATCGCGCCGTGCCCTCACTTCACCGCCAGACTCTTGAGTTCGGCCAGATCGACGAATTCCAAAGTTGAGATGTGGGTGGCCTCGAGACAAACCGGAGGCGCCGCGCCATCGCGCAGAGCCTGCTTCCAACGTTGCACGCAGAGGCACCAGCGATCCCCCGGCTTCAGGCCCGGAAATCCCGCCTGCGGCATGGGGGTGATGAGGTCGTTGCCGTGAATGAAGCTGTAGTGCAGAAACTCCTCGTTCATGACCGCGCATACCAGATGCAGCCCCTGGTCCTGCGCTCCCGTCTCACAGCAACCGTTGCGGTAGAATCCGGTCAGGGGATCACGCCCGCATTCCTGCAATTCGGTTCCGAGTACGTTCATGGGGCGGCTCATGCCTGGTAACTCTCCGCTGGATTTGCTCGGACCGCCGCGGGGTTGGCTGCGATCCCCATCATCCACTTCGGTTCGGGTGGGCGGTCTTCAAGATAGTGGATTTTCGAGGAAGCACACCCGGGTCCGGGCCATGACCGTCCAGAATCGAAGTCCTCGCTCTTAAAATCTGCAACTTCTCTCACCGCGGCGAGAATCCTAGGAGGTGCAACCCACCCCCACCGTGCGCTATGCTGAGTGCCTGGTCCACGCCCGATGGGGCCCCGACGCGTTCCTCTCTCAGAAACCGGTGCCGTTCATGGTCGACAAGAAGCTCGCTCACTACGAAATCGTCGAACTTCTGGGAAAGGGCGGGATGGGAGAGGTCTATCGCGCGCGGGACAGCAAGCTCGAACGCGACGTCGCCCTGAAAATCCTGCCCAACGAGCTCGCGAGTGATCCCGAACGCGCGGCCCGCTTCCAGCGCGAAGCCCGAGCCCTGGCCAGCCTCCAGCATCCCAACGTCGCTTCGATCTACGGCTTCGAGGAAGTCGACGGGGTGCGCTTTCTGGTCATGGAGCTGGTGGAGGGAAGTGACCTCGCCCAGCGTCTGCGCCAGGGAGCGATCCCTCCCGATGAGGCACTCGACATCGCGCGCCAGATCGCGGCCGGCCTGGAAGCCGCACACGAGACGGGGCTGGTTCATCGCGATCTCAAACCGGCCAACATCATGCTGACTCCCAGCGGCGAGGTGAAGATCCTCGACTTCGGTCTGGCGCGCGCGTGGTTCGGCGACGCCAACGACGAGCGCGACATCGCCCACTCGCCCACCATCACCGCGGCCATGACCCAGGCCGGGACCATACTGGGGACCGCCGCCTACATGAGCCCCGAACAGGCGCGAGGCAAGAACGTCGATCGCCGCGCGGACATCTGGGCCTTCGGGGTGATTCTGTGGGAGATGCTCACCGGCAAGCAGCTCTTCGAAGGCGAGACCGTGAGTGACACCCTGGCCGCGGTCCTGCGCGCCGAGCCGACTTGGGAGTCGCTCCCCACCGAATCCGCTCCGGTATTGTGTCATCTCATCGAGCGCAGTCTACAGCGCGATCCCAAGCGGCGACTGCGAGACATCGGAGAAGCGCGCATTCTGCTCGAGGGGGGAGAGGTAGGAAGTTCGATCCTGGGACTCTCCGCGCTGGGGACGCCCGCCGACACGGCGACTGCGACAAAGAAAGGCTGGCCACTGCCCGCTTTGGGCGTGATCGCGCTCGTGTGCCTCGTGCTGGGATCGGTCCTCGGGTGGAAAGTTCTCGCCAAGCCCGCCGGGCCACAACTTTTGCACTTGATGATTCCGCCGCCGGAAGACTCCGAGTTCAACCTGGATGACAACGCGCCGGGCCCCGCGCGGCTTTCTCCCGACGGAACCATGGTCACCTTCACCGCGATTGACGACAAGGGCGTGACGGCCCTCTATTTGCGCTACCTGGATCAGCCCGAAGCGGCCCAGCTCTCCGGCACCGAAACCGCGGCCTATCCTTTCTGGTCGGCCGACAACCGCTACATCGGATTCTTCAGCATGAAAGAGGGGAAGCTGCGCAAGATCGCGGTGCGGGGAGGTCCCCCGGTCACTCTCTGCCCCGCCAGCAATGGCAAAGGAGGCAGCTGGAACAAGGACGGCGTGATCCTCTTCGCTCCCAGCCATGACGCCGTCATCCACCGGGTCTCGGACACCGGCGGCGATCCCATCGCGATCACCAAGTTTCAGGGTACCGAGGACTCGCACCGCCACCCCCGCTTTCTTCCCGATGGAAAGCACTTCCTGTATTTGGCGCGCCAACCCAACGTCGGTGGAATGTACTCGATCTACCTGGCATCGCTGGACAGCACCGAAACGCCGCGCGTGATCACCAAGAGCGAGGCACAGCCCGAATATTCCAAAGGAAGTCTTTTGACGGTGCGCGAGGGAGTGCTGCTCGCAACTCCCTTCAAGCTGAGCGATGAGAAGCTCACCGAAGGAGGCACGCCGCTGGTGGACAATGTCTACGTCTACAGCTCGGGTGCGGCAGTGGGCAACTACTCGGCCTCTACGACGGGAATGCTCCTCTATCAAACGGGTTCCGCCGTCGCCACCCGCTTTCTGCAGAGCACCGACCTCAGCACTAACAGCACCTCGGTGCTGGGCGAATCGGGACAGGTCTACTTTCCGCGCATCTCTCCCGACGGAAAACTGGCGGTGGTCGAAATAAAATCCGGAGACGACGAGAGCAGCGACCTGTGGTTGGTCGATTTACAGAGCGGCCTACGCACGCGCTTCACCTTTGCCAAGGGAAACGAGAGCTTTCCCACCTGGACCCCCGATGGCAAGTACATCATCTACGGCGCCTCGCACGACAGCACCTTCCAGATCGTCAAGCAACCCCTGGAGGGAACGGGCAGCGCGACCGTCCTCGTGGAGAGCAAGACGGCTCCTCCACCCCTTCTCGGTAAGCCCCGATGGGAGTTTGCTTCTCTATGATCAGCGGAAGGAGGGCAGCGATGTTGACATCGAACTCCTTCCGCTGAATCCACCGGGAGAGCCGAGCGAGTTCCTCGCCACGCCGGAGTTCGAAGGGGACGGACAGTTCTCCCCCGACGGGCGTTGGGTGGCCTATCACGCAAAGTCCGAGAACAGCTTCGACGTTTTCGTGCGTTCGGCCAAAGGCGGGGCCCGCAAGTGGCAGGTCAGCACCGACGGAGCCGTCTATCCCAAGTGGAGTCCCGACGGCAAGGAACTGTGGGTCAACAAATTCAATGGCACCATCACCGCCTTTGCCGTCGACGGGACGGGCAACACCTTCCAGGTGGGTGATGCGCACGACCTTGGCCAGTGTGAGTCGCCCTCCCAATCTCGGCGTCGCCTACGACCTCTATCCCGACGGCAAGAGTATTCTCCAGGCAGGAAGGGATCAGTCGAAGAAGGAGAAGGCCACCTTCCTCCAGCTCGTCACCGACTGGAAGCGGGGGTTGGTGCAGTA
>CAVXTH010000002.1:0-98553 GCA_963764625.1 Candidatus Krumholzibacteriota bacterium
GGGGTTTCAGCGCAAAGGGAAGAAACAATGCACTTGCCCTGGTTCAGTAGACACTTCCCAGCTTACAATTGAGCCTGGACTAGAGGAGGGGGCGCTGAAATCGAGAGGATAGCTACGTCGGACGCTGAATGGAAACTCGGGTCCCAGCCTGTACCCAGTCCAGAGCTTCGTTCCGGGTCCGGAAGACTCGCATCTCAAATTCTCTATAACCACTCAGTTCCACCATCATTTCCCACGCGCGTACCAGACCGTACTGGAGATCATTGGCAACGACGTGAGCGCACTTCCTTTTCCCGATGAAATCCTTGAGGGAGACGGTGACGTTGCTCAGGGTCCGCACTTCATCCATGGTAATCGTGCCGGCATTCAATTGCGAATGATCGACGATGATATTGGCGGAGCGCTTTTCACCGCACAATTCAGCGATATGTCGCACCATCGCCACCAACTCTTCCAGGTCGGCAATTCCATCCGTCGTTGCATCGATGGTACCGACGCTCGAATTGTACTCGTATTTGCACGTCATGATTCCTCCAGTCTGACGGCCCACCCAGGCCGGACGAACGGGGACGTTCGCGTGCCAGGGACTCCGAAAGCCGGGCCTTGGTCCGTCCGTGGGGGAAAGAGACGTGTCCGGACAGACCTTGGGACCACCGATGAGGGGAGAATTGGCGGTCATTCTACCACATTCCCGACGGGGCCGGGGGAAGTCGGATAAGACCACCTCCACCCTCGACCCAAGGGGGCCTGACGGGATACCCGCCGGGGCTTTAGGGGGCTTTTCCCTACCCCAAAGGACCCTCAGTGGTCTTGACCTTGAGTAATCAGATGCTGTACCATCGTGATGGTATGGCTCCAGAGAGGTGGAGTATTCAGAAATTAAGGAGAACGAAACATATGAAGAAGCTAATGATTCTCGCCGCGGTTCTTGGCATCCTCGCCATGGCTTCCATGTCGTTTGCCCAGAACATCGGTATCACCTTTGATGAGGCCGGTACGCAGACCACTCTTGATGGCCGTACGGGTCTCCTCCCAAACCCGGCCTTGGGGAATCTGCCGTCGGCGTTCGTGTACGTGATCGCCTACGACATTCCCGAGGTCTTCGGGTACGAGTACTTCATCAGTTCGACTGATGCTACCGCAATCGCCGGCACTCCTGTCTTCTACCCCACCGCGACTAGTGCCAATTTCGGGGTCGGCGGTGACGTACGTGTGGGTACGGGTGTGTGCTTCGGTGCGGGTAGCGCCGATGCTGGTCCGGTTGCGACCCAGATCCGTCTAGCCAAGCACGTGTTCTCTTTCTTCGCCACCCCCGCCGACGATATCATCTATACGATCGGCCCCTCGACGGGAGCAGGTGGGACGGCCCCGCATTACACCGAGTGTGTCAGCAGTCCTACGCCGCTGGACTTCGGTCTCGCGAACCACTCCCTCAACCTCGGTTGCGCGCCTGATGGTGCCGCGGTCGTCATTCTGCAGTGGACCGCCCAAAACACTCCTGCGCGCTGCGATCCTCAGGTCGTAGGTTCGAAGGAGACGAGCTGGGGTGCTCTGAAGTCCGGCTTCTAAGCCAGGATTGGAACGAATCCTCCTCCTGGAGGATGACAACGCGGCTCCGAGGAATCGGAGCCGCGTTTCTTTATGGCGTCTGGCCACGGTTCCGCAGGACGAGAGGTGGGCGTTCTCTACGAAATCCGCTTCAGGCGGTAGACGCGGGGATCGACCTTGCGTAGCGGTCGCGGGAGTCCGGAGACGTCGAACGGAGACTCTTGGACAACGTTCCAACGCGGGAATGCCTCTTCGAGCTCTTCACGGCTCATGCCCCGGGGAAGGGGGCCCCTGCGTCCCGGAGACCAGGCGAGGAAAAGCAAAGTGGCGTCGTGAGCGGCAACTGCATCCACCTCGCGGCCCACCGCCAGGCGCTGGTCACGAGTCAGTCCATGAACGGTACCGAAGTCCCACACCAGTTCGAATCCAGGTTCCAGTCCGAGACCACGGAGGGCGGTGATGTCGCCCTGGATGACCTGTGCCTCTACCTTGGCTTCCCGAACGCGCTTCTCCGCTGCTTTAGCCGCCTTGGTGACGAGCTCCACTCCAGTGACAGACCACCCCCGACGCGCCAGTGACACCGTCCAATGCCCCCGACCACACCCCAGATCGAGCGCGCGACCGTAGGGTGGTTGCCGCTCGCTCTCCTCTCGATCGAACAGGGCCACGATGTGTTGAAGCGCCGCGGGATGGGTCGCCGCGTTTTCCCATGGGGTGATCCCAAACCGATAGGCCAATTCATAGAACATGATCGGAATCCTTCCTATACTCGATCGACAGTGTGCACCCGCTCGGATCTCTCGGCGGATGGACACTCCTGAATCTCGATGGAAACGTGCACCAATCCCAGAGTATCGGGAATACGGGACTTGTACTCGGCTGGAGTCGCTGGATTGTGCGCTACCACGGAAATGAGTGCCGAGAAGATCTCAGGACCGATCGACCATACGTGGAGATCAGTGACCCGTGTGTCCTGGTCCGCTTCGAGTGCGTGCTTGACGGCTTGAGCGAGATTCTCCGGAGCCTGCCGGTCGAGCAAAACGGAGGCCGTCGTGCCGAGTAAGCCGAATGACCAGCGCGCCACGAGGATCGAGCCCACGATGCCCATGATCGGATCCATCCAGACGAAGCCGAAGTATTTGGCGGCCAACAGGGCCACGATGGCGGTGATCGAGGTCAGGGCATCCGCCAGAACGTGGAGATACGCGGATTTCAAATTGTGATCGTGGTCATGGTACGCATCGGAAACGGCTCCGGCACCGAGAATCAGAGCGGAGATTCCGTTTACCGCCAATCCCGCAACCGCGACGAGAATCGCTTGGTCGAAGACAATGTGAATGGGATGG
Organism: Candidatus Krumholzibacteriota bacterium; assembly: GCA_963764625.1. Classification (GTDB taxonomy): domain Bacteria; phylum Krumholzibacteriota; class Krumholzibacteriia; order JAJRXK01; family JAJRXK01; genus JAOZPE01. The sequence goes on from CAVXTH010000002.1 coordinate 2,895, forward strand.
AGCAATCGCCCGATGCTCTCGATCGCCATGAAGAGAGCGAAGACGGCCAAGAGTACCGCCCCGGTGAAACCGCCCAACGCATTGACTTTTCCCGTCCCGAAGCTGAATCGTCGGTTCCCGGCGTTACGCCGTGCGTAAAGGTAGGCAACGGCAGTGATACTCAGCGCGACCGCGTGGGATGCCATGTGCAGACCATCGGCGAGCAGAGCCATCGATCCGTATCGAAGGCCGGCGACGATCTCGATTAGCATCATGGCCGCGGTGATTGCGATCACGATCCGCGTACGGGATTCTCCTGGTTTGCGTCGGTCCTGCGCAAAAACGTGATCGTGGCGCCAGTGCTCCAGTTCATGGTCGTGCATGGTCCTCTAGGGTTACAAAATCCGGCTTTGAGCGCAACCGCAGAATGCGGGATTCTTGACGCCTTCCGGTGGATCCTGTACGCTCATCCTCGAATGGCTCCTGAAAACGAGCTTCGTCATGAAGAAGCCAGCGGTTCTCCCCCTCGCCCTGAGCGTTCTGCTTCTCGCCACCGTATCGTCCGCCCAGAAGGTCGGTATCTACTTTACCGAGAGCGGAACTCGTTACGTGATTGATGGTCGCTCCGAACTTGTATCCAATCCCGATCTAGGAAATCTGCCGTCGACGGTGGTGTATGTGATCGCCTTCGACATTCCCGAACTCTTCGGCTACGAGTACAACCTGACTTCGTCGGACACGACCGCAATCGCTTCGACACCTGTCATCTATCCTTCGACGGGCTCGGATTTCAGCAGCGAACCGGGTGATGTCCGTGTGAACACTGGCATGTGCTTTCACGCTGGGGACGCCGAAGCCGGTTCCGTGTCAACTCAGATTCGACTCGCAAAACATACATACAGCTGGGTCAGCCTTCCCACGGTTGACGTGTGGTTCTGCATCAGGCCTTCGATAGGATCTGGCGCCACCACCCCGCAATATACTGCGTGCGTCGAAAATCCGGTTCCTCTCTCATGCGGGGTTGCGCCCGATTATTTCGACAGTTGCCAGCCTGATGGCTGCATCGGTGTCTACTTCGAGTGGCAGGCGGATGGAGTGACCCTGACCCACTGCCTTCCGGGCCTCCTGAAAACACCCTCTCGATCGACGAGCTGGGGCGCATTGAAGGCGGCGTACTGAGAATTCTCGTCGGAGGCGGATGCCCTCTGGAAAGGAGCTCGGCATGAAAAACCTAACGGTCCCTCTTTCGATCCTGAGTATTCTCACTTTCGCCTCAGCGTCGTTTGCCCAAAACATCGGCTTGACCTTCGATGAGGCCGGCACCAAGCCATGCATCGATGGCCACACTGAACTCGTCCCGAACCCGCAGTTCGGGGATCTTCCGTCCGCCGCGGTCTACGTCGGTGCTTGGGGCCTCCCCGAGCTGTTTGGGTATGAATACAAGATCACCTGGAATGAAGCCTCAGCCATCGCCGGGACGCCCGTCTTCTATCCCTCGACCAGTGCGAACTTCGGAACCAACGGCGACGTGCGGGTGGGAACGGGGATGTGTTTCCACGTTGGGGATGCCGAAGCGGGTCCGGATCCGAGCCATATCCGTTTGGCGAAGCATACCTTCACCTGGGTCACTCTTCCCGCCGTAAACGTCCTCTACTGCATTGGACCCTCGGCAGCATCTGGTGCCGCGGCACCGCAGTACACCGAGTGCGTGCAGACTCCCGTTCCCTTGCCTTTCGGGGTCTATAACCTCTACGGACCATACACTCTCTATCTTCCCGATGGGTGCATTTTCGTTCTCTTCGAGTCGGCAGGGAATAACTACTCGCCCGCAAATTGTGACGAAGTCGTCGCGGCCAAGGGCCGGAGCTGGGGCGCGCTGAAGGCGGCCTATTGAGAGGGCCGTCAGTGGGAATTCACCGCCGATCGAAACTTACCGCAGAAGGGACCACCTGCAATGAAGACAAGGACCATGATCTTCGGAGCTCTTCTTCTCTTGTGTATGGTCGCTGCGAAGGTTTCCGCGCAGACCATCACCCTAAGCTTCAATGAGGAAATTATCGTTCATCACCTGGATGGCCGGTCAGGGCTCATACCCAATCCGGACTTTGGAAATCTACCTTCGGCGTATGTGTACGTGATTGCCTACGACCTTCCCGAGCTCTTCGGGTACGAGTACAAGATCACCTCGACAGACTTTTCGGCTCTCAACGGCGGAGAGACCTTTTACCCCTCGACTTCTGCGAACTTTGGCACCAACGGTGACGTGCGAGTGGGTACTGGTGTCTGCTTTCACGCCGGTGATGCCCAGGCAGGCCCAGTTCCGACGTACATCCGTCTGGCCGAGCACATCTTCACCTGGTTCGTCCCTCCCCCCGTAGATGCCCTGTATTGCCTCGAACCTTCGGTGGGATCTGGGTCCAGTGCCCCACAGTACACCGAATGCGTAGACACTCCCGTGCCGCTGCCCTTTGGTCTCAGCGGTGAACCCTGCGACGACTTTGGCAGCATTTTACTCAAGGATGACACAAACAGCGGCTGGCTCGGATGCGTTGCCGTTCTCTTCCAATGGGAGCCAGACGGAACACCTGCCCACTGCCCATTCTCCATTGCCGCACAGTCGACGAGCTGGGGCGCGCTGAAGGCGGCGTACTAGGTGTTCTTCGGAGGAAAATACATCTCGGGCGTGAGTTCGTAGACCCAGATCTCCTCGCCCTGGGAATCGGTGGTCTTCTGGGCAAATTTGCCACCGATCTTCTCGACGGCCTTCTGCGACCGAATGTTCCTGGGACCGATACGGAAGATGACCCGCTTTACCGAATGAAAGGCGTGCTGGAGCATGAGCTGCTTCATCTCACCGTTGGTTCGGCCGCCCCAGTAGTCGCGCCCCAGGAAGGTCCATCCGATCTCCACCACACTCTGCTGTGGATCGTAGCCGTGGAAGCGGGAGGAACCGATGATCTCACCCGTGGCTCGATCCACAGCCACCAGCGCTCCGCCCGACTCGAGGGCCTTGGAGAAGAACCGCCGGAACACCGCCTCCTGGTAGCGGTCACTCTCGGGATGCTGCTCCCAGATGAGCGGATCGGAAGCCACGGCAAATAAGCCAGGGAAATCGTCGGTACGGAGAGGCCGTAGCTCGAGGAGCTGTCCGACAAGATAGGGCTGACGATCGAGAGTCATGGGTTCTCCTAGTCGTAGTGTTTGAGGCGCGGCCAGAGACCGGTAGCAGAGACCTTCAGGCCACGCGCCACCCACAGGGTCTGGTTGCTCTCGTCGGGCATGCAATCTTTACAGACGAATCGCCCACCCTCCTCCACGCCCACAAAGAGAGTCTCCAGATCCGAGCGCTTGCCTCCGACGACGATGAGAACCTGGCCATCCCACTCGCCCGGACCCCACTGCCAGTAGCTGTTGTGATCGCAGATCACCGGTGGTAGATCGAATTCGGACCGGAAGAAATCGATCGCGCCGGCATCCCCATAGTTCGAGGCAAAGACGTAGGCATGGCTTTGCTCGGGGGCTGGCAGAGTGTGATAGATCTTCGCCACCGATCCGGCCAGTTCACGCCAACCGTGCATGTCGGCGAAGAACTGAGGCAGCCGACCAAGTTCGTGCTGCTCATCCGATCCTGGCGCCACGCCCAGAGCCGAGGCATAGCGCACGTAGTTGTCCTCCGAGAGCAGAGGTTTCGCGAGCGGCGCCAGGGCCAGACCCGAGAGTGCAATCAGCGCAAGGCTGGCCGGTTGCAACCATCTCCAGGGGCGTCCTCTCGCTGCGCGCTCCACCATTACGGCTCCTGCCGCCAAAAGCATCGGATAGATAGGCGTGAGGTAGTAGGGCTTGGCATGCCGCAGCACCATCACCACGAAGACCACGAGATAGGCGAACCCGAGGGTCCGGTAGGGCTTCGCCGCCTTTACAAAGAGCAGATACAGAAGTCCCCCGAGCCACAACGGCAGCGCGATGGGGTTCATGATCAGTACCTGCCGGGCAAAGAATTGCCCGGGCGAGAGGGCCACGTTCTTGTGTTCGGTCGCATTGCGGATGAACTCGAGCGTCGGCCACCCATGCGTCACTTGCCACAGAATGTGGGGCAGGAAGAGAAGCACCGCGATCCCGAGACCGAACCAGAGATTGCGCTCTTTGAGCTGTCTCCATTCCCGGGCCGCCACCAGACCCACCGCGATTCCAAAGCCCAGGAAGAGCACACTCAGCTTGTTCTCGAGCCCGATGCCCGCGACGAGCCCGAAGACGAGCCACAGCTTTGGATCGCGGCTCTTGAAGATCAGGATCACGATCCAACAGAGGGCGGTCCACACCAGCAGGTCGAAGGCATTCATCGAGAAGATCGACAGCATGCCCAGGTATTCCGGGGTTAAGGCCACCGAGAGGCCGGCCAGGAACTGCGCGAACCGTCCCCCCTCGAGCTGGCGTACGATCATGGCGCTCAAGAGAACCGTGGCTCCAGCGATTAGCGCGGGCAACAGGCGCAGAGCGTAAAGGGAAGTGCCCAGCGTATGGCGAATGAGCCATGCAGCGAGAGCCACCAGAGGCGGTTGATCCACGTATCCCCACGCGAGGTGCTTGGAGCACGCAATGTAGTAGAGTTCATCACGGAAGATCCCGTAGCCTTTGGCAGTGATGATGTGGATCAGCGTGAGTCACCACCGCGAGGATCACGGTTTCGCGGCTGACGCGCAGGGACTTTCCGGGATTCATCTCCGGCCCCGTCGCCGAGCCATCTGAGATCATTGCCTCAACTCCTCGGCCGACCCGGTGGGTGGCTCCCACAACTCCACGCGATTCCCATCGGGATCCATCACCCAGCCGAACTTGCCGAACTCCGACTCTTCGGTCTTTTCGTCGACCTCGCAACCTTCGGCCCTCAAGGCCTCCAGGAGCGCATGCAAATCCTCAACCTGATAGTTGATCATGAACCGTGCTTCACTTGGCGCGAAGTAGGGAGAGGACTCTTCGAAGACGCTCCAAACCGTTGCACCATCGGGATTCGGGTTCTCCGGGGTGCTCCATTGGAACTTCATCCCGCCCCAATCCTGGATGTCCATGCCCAGGTGCGTCTTGTACCAGGTCTTGAGCGCCTCCGGGTTCTTGGACTTGATGAAGACACCGCCGATACCCGTTACGCGTTTCATGAAATCCTCCGATCATCCAGACAAATTCTTCATTGAGAGTAGAGCCCGGTCGACTCTTCAGTCGAGAGCACATTTCGTACATCGAATGTCTTCGACCGGCTTGCCGTCGATAAGCTTTTCTACCCAGTCCTTCAAGAAGACGCCGTTGGCTTGATACCGATAGAAGGCATCGGTTGGGAGAAGGCCGTGGTTGGTGCCTTCGACGATGAAGCTCCGAAACGCAGGGATGTTCTTCTGAACGTCCGCCAGAATCGTATAGGTGGAATCCCTCCACCCCGGGGATCCTGAAACCAGGTAGAATGCGCCTTGGACCGCGTCCTGATCACTGAAGATCTCGGCGAGACGAACTCGATCTCCTGCGGCGGCGACTTGACGATAAGCCTCGCGCAGTGGGTGCTGCCGCGCGCTTTTCCCCGCTTCCTCTTGCCAGATTTTCTGCAGGACCCTATCCGCACCCCAGGTGTGGAGAACCGAAGGGGTGTCCTTGAGAAGCGGAACCCCAGAATCTCCCAACATGACGATCTTGGCCTTCGGGAATTGTCGCTCGATCACAGGAGCGTAGAAGAGGGCGCCGTAGGAGCCAGCGCTCGTTCCCGCCACCACAACTTCGCCGGGATGCAGGTCCTGCCGGGCCATCCAAGCGAAAACCGCTTCAACATTCGTGAAGCCACGGTGGGCAATGGGGCGCGAGGACGGATCATCGCCGTAGTGCTGCTTGGCATCACCCACGAAGACATCGCCCGTGCAGTAAGGAACGAACACGATTTCGAAATCCTGAAAAGGATTCTCGGGATTCGTTGCATCGAAGATCCCGCCATACTCGGACAGTTCGTCGTCTTGTACGGTGGAATCAAACAATCCCGAGCAACTCACCCAATCCCAGCAGGCGCCGCCACCCTCGAAGTAAATGAGAAGCCGCGACGGATCGGCCCCATTCCGATGAAAGAAGCTGTACGGAGTTCCCAGCGCACAGTACGTCTCTCCCTTCGTGGCAATGCGCTCCCAGCCGCCGGGTATCCCTGGGGAATCGCTTGTAGTGTGGGGACCCGCTGCCACTTTCATCGGGAGCAACAAGAAGCAGAGCAATGCACAGGTGAGCACGCGCTCGATCCGTCGGTCGGGAATGAGCCACAAGAGGGCGACGAGAGTGTAGATGCTCATCGCCGTCCACGGACGCCACAGGGCCAGAGGGATCGCAATCGCATAGAGAATCGGCGACACTTTGCCCTTCCAGTCGTTGCCGATGGCTCGCTTGAGTAGGGAGTCTTCTCCCTGCGAGGCGATGATGGCCTGCTGGAGGAGAAAGTAGGAAATGGCCGCCATCAATAGAATCACGCCGTACAAGGTGGCCGGAACCGACTGAAAGCGGTTCTCCCCCATCCACCCGGTGGCAAAGGGTATCAACGACAACCAGAACAGAAGATGGAGGTTCGCCCAGAGAATGGGTGCGGTGACCCTCTTGCAGGTGTGAATCATGTGATGGTGGTTGTTCCAGTAGATGCCGAGGTAGACGAAGCTCAAGACGTAGCTGAGAAAGACCGGAATCATCGGCCGCAGCGCGCCGAGATCCGCTCGGTGGGGGACCTTCATCTCCAACACCATGATGGTGATGATGATGGCAATCATGCCATCGCTGAACGCTTCTAGCCGGTTCTTGCCCATTTCTCTCCTTTCTGGGTGTCGGGGGGACCGCATCAGATGATCTTGCAGACCTCGTCGAACTCGAGCCGGGGCGCCCGTGGATGCAGCTTGGAGGCATCTCCATACCCGAGGTTCAACAGGAAATTCGACTTGTAGCGGCCATCGGGAAAGAATTCGGCGTCCACCTTGTCATTGTCGAAGCCCGACATGGGCCCGGCATCCAACCCCAGGGCCCGCGCCGCCAGAATGAGGTAGGCCCCCTGGAGCGACGAATTGCGGAAAGCGTGGATCCGGGTGGACTCCGCATTCTCCGGCTTGGCGAAGTGCTCGCCCGCCTTGGGATTGTGAGGAGACAATTTCGGCATGAGCTCGTGGAACCGACTGTCCTGGGCCACGATTGTGCATACGGGCGCCGCCATCGTCTTGTCCACGTTTCCGGGGCTCAGAGTCGGTCTCAGTCGCTCCTTCGCCTCCTTCGACTTCACGAAGACCACGCGCATCGGGCACATGTTGGACGAGGTCGGCCCCCACTTCGCCAGTTGATGGAGTTGGTGGAGTAGATCGTCACTGACCGGTCGGTCGAGCCATGCACGGTGGGTGCGCGCCTCGCGGAAAATGGTGTCCAGGCCTTCTGGAGTGAGTGGTGTTGCCACGTCTCCTCCCCTCTCGAGAAAGGTCATGTAGATCGCGGGGGAAGCTCTCCACTCAATCTATCTGCTCAGAAGCGATACTGCACCCGCGTGCCCCAAGTCGTCTTTTCACCCTTCCACGGGGAGTCATCATACTTCATTCCGCTAGATGATCCAGCACAGCCCTGTTCCTCAGCACATGAGCCACGCCGCCAGCACCATCCCGAAGTCGGCCAAGAGGTGGGAGAGCATGGGCGCCAGCAGACTCTCTCGACGCCGTGCCATCATGTCCCAACATAGAGAAGCCGCCGTCAAAATCACAAAGCACAAGAGCAGCCCAGGAGCCTTGAGCAGGGAAATCAGTACAAGCATGTGGTAACCCGCGAACGCCCCATGAGCCCAGGGGGTGGTTCGGCGCAGAGGGTCCCAGTGCAGTTGCTCCAAGACCGGATGAACAAGCCCGTAGTAGGGGATCATCAAAAGGAAGGGAAGTCCCGCCAGATGGTGCGCGGCCAGCCAGCCGGAGAGGCTTACTTTGAGGAAGAACGGCAGGACGAAGTAGGTCAGAGGTCCGGTCGCAACCGTCGGCAACGCCACCAGGAGTTGCCACTTCGAGATGGGTTTCCAGGGGCTTGCTCCCTCCCTACGCATCCAGAACAGAATCTGCGCGTGATAGGCCGCGATGGTGAGCCAGGCGTTCGACAGGCCGATCCAGAACACCAGCACCGCGACATACGGCGCGAGAAGTCTGAGGAGGAGTTCTCTTCTGTTCAGCATGGAGAGCGGTCGTGCAGTTCAAGTCTTACGGGATGATCCAGGTGAGCCGACAGCAGTTTTCACTCTCCCAGACACTGCTTGATACCTTGCTCATAAGGCGTTGCCTTCAATCCGAAGGCGGCTTCGATCTTACCACTATCGAAGCGATAGTCATGCTCGAATTGATACATCATCTCGTCGTTTTCGCGAAGAATGGGGACGAAGAGCCCCATGAGCCTCAACATCCATCGGGGAGCAACTTGCAGTTTGAAAGGCCGTCCCGCGAGCTCACAGGCCATTCGGACGAAACCCTCCCCCGTCAGCGGTTCCTTGCTGGTTGGTACGTGCCAGGTTTGGCCATAGGCTTCGCTCGATCGACCCAGCACGGCCGTTGCCCGGCCGGCGTCGGGGGTGTAACTGAAGGTGTGGACTTTGCTTCCCTTCCCAACCCACTGCGGCGTCTTGTTCGCCCGTAACTTTTCGAACACAGTGGAATGGGTCAAACTCAAGAGGGCGCCGGGGCCGTAGAAGTCGGCCGCGCGCACGATCATGGCCTTCAGGTTGCCGGCCTTCATCTCGCCGAGCAAGGTCGTGGCGATCTGGGCGCGCACCTCCCCCTTCTTGCTGGAGGGGTTGAAGGGGGTCTCCTCGGTCATCACACCTTCGACCAGGCCGTAGGCGTAGACGTTGTCAAAGAACACCAAGCGGGTACGGTGCCGCTTGCAGGCGTCGATCACGTTGCGCATCACCTTCGGCCACTGCTCGCGCCAGACCTTCGTGCTGTACTGGAGTCCCGCCACCAGATAGGCAACTTCACAGCCTTCTACGGCGCGGGCAGTCGCCCCCGCATCGAGGAGGTCGGCGGAGAGCGTCTCGTCGCTGGGGAGGACCTTGCGCGGGTGCCGGCTGACCTGCCGGATCCTGGCACCAGATTCGGCGAGTGACCGCGAAAGCCCCTGTGCAATGACGCCGTTGGCGCCGAGAATCGTGTGCACTGTTCCTTCCCCTTTCCGGATGCTCAGCCGAGCCATCGTGAGACTCGTGAGCTCTTACTCTGCTCTGAAGACATCTTTCGCGGTGACGGAATAGCCCGCACCCTCGCGATCTCAGTGAGGCCATACTGAATCTGATCGCGGTGATTCTGGATGTCGCGCTGATAGGCTTTCCGGTAGGTTTTGTCGCGCACCGACAGTGTCTGGGAATCGAACGATACGAATTCCGCCTCGAAGGACTCGCCATCCATGGTCCAGACTTCAATGCGCTGGCCGGGTTGAAAGAAAGAGAGAACTTCCGGAAGCCGCTCGGGATTTGTAGTCTCCGTGTCGGTCTCCATGAGCGGCGGCCCGCTCGACGCGCACCCCATTGCCGTCAGAGTTCCGATCAGGATCCACGAGACCAGATGCCGCATGATCACCCCTTCCGGTTCATCTCGATTCGCGCTGTTTGGGCGACCGCTTCCGGGACAAGTACTGCGGGATTCTCTCCCCATTGGTCGAGCAGTCGATCAACTGCTCCAGGCGACGCAGCCGAGTCTCCTCCCTCTTGGCGCTGACGATCCACCAACTCACCGCCTTGCGATAGGAAGGTGGCTGCGCCTGAAAGAACTCCCACGCCCTCTTCTTTCGCTTCAATTTACTCGCATAAGGCTCTTCTAGTTGCGGCTTGCGCTGTTCGTAGGAGTAGATGCCCGACTTGTTTTCCTTGCGAAGCTTGTAAGCGGCCCGGCCGGACGGTTGCATCCGTCCTTCCTCGATCAGCGCCTGAGCGCGTGTGATGTTCACCTTGCTCCAAGTACTGTCGGGCTTGCGCGGAGTGAAGCGAATTGTATAGCTGCGATCGTCGATCCGTTTGCGGATGCTATCGATCCAGCCGAAACAGAGCGCTTCGTCCACCGACTGCGGCCAGGTGATGGAGGGCTCCCCGGAGTCTTTCTTGTAAAACCCGACGAGCAATTCACTCTCGGTGGCGTGATTCTTCTCGAGCCAGGCGCGGAACCGAGCAGGCGTACGAAAGAACCTGGGCTTGCTGCCGCTCATCCTGTTCCCCACCGCGACTGGGGGTGAATTTTCTCTCAGCCCGCGGGCTCGAGGGGAATCTGATCCTTGTTCTGCGCTAGCCACTCCTTGAAGCTCTGCAGCTCGGGGTTGAGGCCTCTGGCTACATCCACCCTGCGCGCGCCACAGAACTCCTGGTTGAAGTCGCGCTTGTACTGATACATATTGCCCATCTCATCCGCGCCCGGGAATCCAAAGCTGCGATAGGTGTCGGCGGGCACCGCGTTGTACCGCACTTCCTTTCCCAGTGCTTCGGTGAACGCTGCCGCCATCTGCTTACCGGTCAGATGCTCCCCTGCGATCCCGACCGTCTTGCCAACATATGAGGTGCCTTCCCGGAAAATCCCGTAGGCGGCTCTGCCGATGTCTCCGACCGCCATGCTCGGCAGCTTTGCGTCCCCCATCGGCATGGTCAGCGCGAGCACGCCGTCCGGCCCCGGCTGAGGACCCGCACCAAAGTGAATGAAATTTTCCCAGTAGAAGGACGTCAGCAAGAGCGTCGTCGGCACGCCTTCGCCCTTGAAGAACTGGTCGGCTTCGCCTTTGGCATCGAAATGCGGCACGTTGTACTTGTCCTGCAGGACTGGCATGCGATCGTCGCTGATGGGAAGCAGCTTTCGGGTATCCTCGAGGGTGGACCAGATCACGTGCTTCAAGCCCGCCGCCTTGGCGGCCTTGGCCAGGTTTGCGGCCTGTTCCTTTTCCTTCTCCGCCGAGAAGTGTTCCCAGAAATTCGTCACGCAGAATGCTCCGTAGCAGCCGGCGAACGCTTTCTTCAAGCTCTCCACGTCGTCAAGATCGGCTTGGACGACTTCAGCGCCCTGCTGGGCCAGCTTTTGAGCCTTTTCGGATGTGGGCTTACGCGTGAGAGCGCGGGCGGAAAAGGGGCTTTCCGAATCGTTCAGGATGGCTTGGACGAGGCCGCCACCCTGGGCTCCAGTGGCCCCGACGACGGCGATGATCTTCTTTGCAGCCATGGGATCCTCCTAATTTCGGGGGTTGGAGAGACCCACGAAATCTAAGGGAATCCGATCCGGCTCGCAGCCCCCTCGACGGGGGCTCGATGGAGCGGGAGACTGGTAGCCCCTCAGCGATTTTCCTTCAGAAGTCTCTTGATCCGGCCTTCCAACTTTCTCTCCCAGTTGCGGTTATAGCCGTAACCGTTACGGCAATCCACGACACGACCGTTTCGATCGATCAAGATCTCCACCGGTAAGCCCTGGACATCGTCGATCCTCGGCAGAGTCTCGGAGAACGAATCCGTCGAACCCATCCTCTGCATAATGAGTCTGGAGACGATTGAGCGCGGGGATCTCGCTCACGCAAGGAGGGCACCAGGGACCCCAGAGGGTGACCAGAAGCACCTCCTTCTCGAATCGCCCATCCGACGAACTGACGATCTCGTCTTGTAGATTGGGCAGTTTGAAGTCGAGCTGATTCCCTGTGACGCGGGGCTGCTTCGCGGCAGCCAGCGCGGCCCAGAGTACGAGAGAAAGCGCGATGATTCCGGCGTTGAACGTACGCGTGCTCACGTGGGCTCCCCCCTGGCCTGGATGTAGGGCATGATCAGCTACTACGGCCGCAGTGTGCTGGAGGTTGCCCTGTTAAACTAGGGAGTATCAACGGAGCTTGGAGGTGGACTCTCGCCGAGCCCTCGCACGCGCCAGTGGACCAGATGGTGACCTTCGTCGGTCGACTGGACTCCCCAGATGTTGCTTCCGACGATGCCCGCTTCCGAGACTTTCGTAAAATCGGGAAGCTCGACTGTTCCCAAGAATTCCCCTTTGGCGGAAAACACATCAAAGACCGTCGGTTCACGCCAGGAGGCGAGTGGCCGTTCATCGCCCGGCTCGCGAGGGGGAGCATGGGTATCGATGGCCTCCACGTAACGATTCACCCAGATGCGCCCATCGGGGTCGGCATAGAGTGCCCGGTACGCTGGCTTCTGCTCGGGAATGGCATAGTCCTTCTTTTCCGGCCAGTTCTCGTTGAAATAGTCCGCCCACGCCTTCCACTGGGACCGTTCGTCGCGTCCGAGTCTTACTGGTGGAGTATCCCATGAGACGTGAATTGCGTCCGGTCCAGAGCCAAGTGTGAAGGAGTACTCGTCGTTACGGCCGCTCACGAGATACCCCAGGGGGCTGTAAGTCGAGCAGGTCTCGATCACGAAATTCCGGCGGGAACCCTCAGGAAACTGGATCGCCATGAGTTCGGATGAAGCATTTTCTTTGGGAATCGCAACGCGTCCGACGCTCTTTCCTGTCTGATCGAACTTGATCCAGGCGAAGCTCCATTCTTGGTTGGGCTCCGGCTTGCCCTCGGTCGCTTTCATGTAGAGGAACCCATCGTCGTCGTACTCCAACATCCGAGGACCATGGAAAGTGATCTGGGTGTCGAAGTCTCGAAGATACTTTCGGCTCTCGATGTCGAAGATGGTGATCCGAGCGGGAGAACTGAGCACCACGAGCTGACTATCCGGCAACCCTCTCATCCCATAAACCTGCCGGTACTCGCCCGGTCCCTCTCCTTGACGCCCAAATTCCCCCACGTACACCCCGGACGAATCGTACTCGCGGATCTGTTCGAGTTGCCAATCAACGGCAATGACTCCACCATTTCGCAAGGCCACTACGTATGAAATCTGACCGATAGTGTATTCTGGGGCGCCGTTCAGCGCTCCGACCCGGGCGATCTCCTCGAGTTCGACGCCGGCCAGGGCGTTCGTTGTGAATACCACGAACATCGCCAACCCGAGTGGCAACAATCTCACTTGCACTCCTATTTCTGTGACCAATCAGCTTCCTGGATGGACAGGATATGCTCTATTGCAGTTCCCGAGCGAGACGTCTCGCTTCGGTCTCCGAGAAATCTGCCGTGATCACCGCCCGGCCACTTCGGATGGGGTCGAGAATGCGCGGCGAGGAGACGAGCTTGCCATTCAAGATGACTCCGCATCGCTTACCCACGTTTTGTTCGGTGACCTCCGCCAGCCTATGCGCTCCCGCGGGAGTGAGCCGGACTGCGATTCCGGTCTGTCCCTCCAGCGTGACGACCGCCGCGGAGTCGACGTCGGCTTCGCTCACGAAGACTTCTTGATGGAGATACAGATGAGTTCCCGAGGGTTCGGAGACGAATTCCGTCAGATCAGGACCTGGTGCTTCTTCCGCAATTCGAAATTCCAGTGTCACTGGCTTCAGGTGCGAACATCCGAACATGGCAAACAGGGCGAATGCGAACGCCAGGATGCGCAGTTTCAGGATCATCACCTCGGATCTTGCGCCGAAACGAGTTCAGGCCTCTGACGAGGGCCCCTTCGATTTCCCGCAGGTCGAAATCCCCAAGGGGAGATAGCCGGGACAAGAGCCCATGAGACTGGTGATCAGGAAAACCGCGGCCACGATCAAGAGCACGATGCCCAACGCGCCGTGGACTCTACCAGTGAAGTACAGCAGCGCCACGCACAGCGCGATGAGAATGCGAATGATACGATCGGTGGAACCCATGTTCTTCGTCATCGAGATCCCCTCCAAGATGAGAGCATCGACTCGAGCCTGTAGGGAGTATGGCACGAGCGGGATTCGGCGCCAACCACGCCAATTTCAGCGGCTGCATCCTCACGAGAAGCACTTGCCGTCGCCGACAGGGCCGAAAGCGCCGCCAGAATCATGAGTCTCTTCACGATGGACCGTCGAGCGGAATGACGGGCGGCCCCTCTCCAAGGCGCACCACGAGTAGACGATTCCGCGTGGTGCCAGGGTTGACTTCTCGATGGGGTGTTCCGGGAGGAATGATGTGCAGCGAGCCGTCCGCGCCCGCCTCCAGCCGTTGATTCCCTCCTGGTCCGAATTCGACGACAGCCTCTCCCTCGAGTCAGTGTCACGGTGCGAATGGTCTGCTTCATCTCGGACATGATTCGGTTCTCCCGGGTTCTCAACGCGCTGCATAGAGGCCCGTCGAAAGATACTTGAGTCCGCTATCGCATGCGAGTGTCGCGACCGTATGCCCCGACCCGAGTTCGGCAGCGACTCTCAACGCCACCACGACATTCGCCCCGGTGGATGTTCCCGCGAAGATGGCTTCTTCTCTTGCGAGAAGTCTGGCCATCTCCTGGGCCACGGAAGTCGAAACCTGAGAGATTTCGTCCATGAGCTCAGGCTTCCACAGAGGCGGCACGAATCCGGGCCCCACGCCCTCGATCTCGTGCGAACCGGAAGCACCACCGGAGAGTACCGGCGACTCGGCCGGCTCCACCGCGGTAATGCGAATCTTAGGGTTCTTTTCACGCAGGATACCGGCCACGCCAGTGATGCACTGCGCGGTGCCCACCGACTGGACGAAAGCGTCCAGGCGATGACTCGACTGTTCCCAGATCTCTTCGGCCATCGGCGCGTAGCCGTCGGCCGCATCGGGATTGTTGAATTGGTCGGCGGCGAAAGTATTCGGCGCCGCGCTAATCGCGGCTGTCCTGGCGATCATGCGCCGGATGAGTTCCTTGGTCGTGTGGCCGCCGTCACTCTCGAGCTCGATCACCTCGGCCCCAAGCGCGCGCATGTGATCGCGCTTCTCCCGGCTGAAAGCATCGGAGGTGACGAGAGTGATGGGGTAGCCCATCGCTGCACAGACAAAGGCCAGCGAAGTTCCCGTGCTGCCTCCGGTGTACTCGACTACCGTTCCCCCTTTCGACAGCTCTCCGCGCGCGATCGCTCCTTCGATCACGGCACGTGCCATCCGGTCTTTCATGCTTCCCGTGGGATTCTGGCTCTCGAGCTTCACCAAAATGCGGGCGGATCCGCTGGGAACCACGTTCAGCAGCTCGACGAGCGGGGTTTGACCGATGGAGTCGAGAACGTGACGGCGATGTGTCATGATGGATGCCTTCTCGGGATCAGCTAGTTCTTCTGCTTCTGTGGGGCCGGCATACGCCGGGGAACGAAGGTCGGCGTGAACTTGGAGAGTTCGTGGATGCCGAGTTCGCGCTCGATTGCCGCAACCCGGTCTACGATTTTGAAGAAGCCCTCATTTCCAAAGAGCTCATCCTCTTTGCGTTCAAAGTCCTCGCCGAGCGATTCGAACTCCTCCTCACTGACTACACTGCGGAACGCCGGGAACAATACGGTATCCTCGCGAGCCTCGTGCGGTCGGTACATGCGGATGAATTGCCTCAGGGAATCCTTTAGCTCACGCTGATCGTCTCCGCTCTCGAGCCCGTTGTGTGTCGCCAAGCGAATTGTAGTGTCCGTCAGGCGCCTACCGGCCTGGTGCTGTTCCAGGAGCACGTCGACCAGATCAACGAGCTTGTTGGCCTTCTTGATTCGCGGGAAGACATACTTTTCCTCCAATTTCTCGTGATAGTCCTCCACGAACTCACGCACGAGTTGGGCCGACGCCCGCAGGGGCTCGGGGGGCATTTCTTCCCCGGCGTCCATCCGTCGCAGTGCCTCTTCGTAGATCAGGAGAATTCGATTCAGCACGCCGTGCTCGCGCATCAGATCTTCCGGGGGAGAGATTCCCTCGGCCAAGTCGCTCTTCTCGTCATCAGCCCAGACGGGACGGCTCAGGACTGAAGCGGCGAGCAGCATGCCCCCACGGGCGAGAAGCTTTCTGCGGCTGAGTTGAGTTTCCTTCACTTCGACTCCCCTTTCTGGTTCGCTGATAGTTCAAGCAGACCAAAGTCACTGCCATGCATCGCGGCGCACCGGGGATAAGGAAACGGTAGCACCTGGTGTCAGATTGATTCCCTTCCGGAAGTCTCGTCCTCGTTTTCACATTCGGTGATGAACGGACGCGGTGCCCGTACGACCTGAAGATGAAATACGTCCGGTCGCGCGTAGTGCCCCGCGGTATCAAGCTGCCAGCGTGGCCCGACGAGCTGTTCCGCCGTACCATCGGCGTAGAGGATTCCCTCCTCCGAATCCAGCGGGCCTGCGATGATCTTCCCGTCAGGATCGACGATCACACTCATTCCGGGATTGATCCAGCCCTCAAGCTTCGAGAGATACTCGCCCTTGAACTCGAACTCGTCGGGAATGTCGTTCATGTGAAACGCCTGGCAAACCCCGATCACGAAGCAACGCCCCTCCTTGGCGGAGTGTCGCATGGTCGAGATCCAGGGTTCTCCGCGGTCCCAGGTGAGCGCCACGTGGACTTGTTCTCCCCACGCACTCAACGCGTACCTGGCGAGCGGCATGTAGTTCTCCCAACACAAGAGCCCTCCCACCCGGGCAAACGGCAGATCGAACACCTCGAGGTCACAGCCCGGGGCTTGCGCCCACACCAGCCGTTCTCCCGCGGTTGGGATTAACTTACGGTGTTTCCCGAGAACGGTTCCATCGGCACCGAGGTAGAGCAGGGTGTTGTAGAGCGTCGAGTCGCTCGCCTCGGAATTTCTCTCGTTCACCCCCATCGCAACCGTCACCTTCAAGTCGCCCGCTGCCTGCGCCAGTCGCTGCACCTCGGGGCCTGGAATCGCGACCGAATTGGCGTGAAGCCTCGCGTAGAGGGCGCGCAGGGGGTGCGTGTGGCCGGGTGGGATGAACCACGCCCACACGGGATAGCCGGGAAGAAACGCCTCGGGGAAGACGATGAAATCCGCTCCACCGCTTGCCGCTTCTTCGATCAAGCGACAGGCCTTCTCGACCGTCCGTTGCAAGTCAAGGAACACTGAAGCGGCCTGTACTGCCGCCAATTTGAATTTCTTAGTCGTACTCAAGAGGTCCCTCAGCCGGTTGCGAGTCACTCGATGTCTACGAACTTATCCTTTCTTCCCGATCTCCGACAATAGATCAAGCTGAATCTCCTGAATTCTCGTGAGGCGATCCCATTGGTGCGAGAGAAGGTGATCAATCTTCTCGTTCAGATGACGGATTTCCAGCTCCGCCTTCAGGTTCACCTGATAGTCGTGTTGCGAACGCATCCGGTCCTTCATCTCTTGCCGATTCTGGCTCATCATGATGACCGGCGCTTGGATCGCGGCCAGGCAGGACAGGATCAGATTCAAGAGAATGAAGGGATAGGGATCGGGGGGATGCACCGCCAGGACAACTGCATTCGTCCCGATCCATAGAGCAATGAAAGCGCCGAAGCTGATGAGAAAGGCCCAACTCCCACCAAAGGTCGCGATGCGGTCGGCAAGTCTTTCGCCAAAGGACCACGTTTGCTCGAACTCCGCGTCGACGTTCTTCGCGAGAACTTCGTGCTCTCGCATGCTATCCAACACTTCGTGTTCGAGGCTGGAAAGCTCACCTTTTTCAGACTGAAGCAGCTTACCCACGTATTCCATGCGGTAGCGGGCTAGATCGGGCCGGCAGATGAAGCTCTCGGCAGACCACTCCGGATGGTCACGGAGAATCTCCGCCGCGATCAAGTCGCGAACCGCTCCTCCAGGAACCAGGTTTCGAGGCGGAAAGCTCTGACCGCAGACAACGCACTCGTGCAGATTACTCTTCTTGTTCATAGCCATCCCTTTCAGCTGCGCTGAGGATGAGCCTCTTGGGAGAGGTCAAAGGAGTACGTCGCCGATGAGGGCGCATCCTAGGAGTACGCGATCATCAACGCGTTGAGGGCACCCAAAAACGCTGCGGCCAAGAGAGCCACCCGAACTAGATTACCCTGGGTCCACTCACGGGCCGCTCGGCGTAAGCGCTCTGCTTCAACCGGCTCGGTCGTCTTGAACATGATCTTCAATCTCGGATAGTGAAACAAGAAGGTGATCGCGTCGAGCAAGATCAGCACGATGAGCACGGCGCCAGCGGACCAGCGGGTTCCTGGGGTTTTCCATCCCACCAGAGTACTCGCCAGAAGAAGCAACTGAGTGACGGGAGAGAGCACTCGAAAGTAGTGCGCGGGGGTTCGCGCTTGAAAGAAGGCTCGCGCCGTATCGACTGAAGCTGGGATCTCACGCTCGTAGTTGGGCGCCATCACCACTGCTTCGTACGCGGCGCCGCCAAGGAGTAGCGCGATGCCGAGCAATGCCAGGATGAGAAGCAGAACGATCGGCATCGTTACACTCCTTCGGCTGGTGAGTAGCTGGGGGAAACTGAGTTTCCTTCAACTCCAAGTGTCTCGCAAGGTTCCCAAATCGTCCACGACATCGTTCACCACTGCAGCCGGAATGTCGAAGCGGTCCGAAATGAGTTGAGCCACCTCGGTTCGGCTCGCCAGCGTCCGCACTTTAGCGTTTCTGCCCTCGTATTCGGTTACCGTCAGGTTCCGAATCACGACAGATCGCTCGCGAGAAAACCGCGTCACCAGAAGAGCATTCATAAAGGTGGCATCGTCTCGGAAGGAATCTCCGATAGCACCCTCGAACTCGTGAATGTTCCGAGGTTCCGGTTTCGCCAGATAGCCATGTCTGCGAATTCCATCCTGGTAGAATTCCATGCGCGAGCGGCGCAGCCTGTCCTGAGGCTTCAGGACGT
Source organism: Candidatus Krumholzibacteriota bacterium (assembly GCA_963764625.1). Classification (GTDB taxonomy): domain Bacteria; phylum Krumholzibacteriota; class Krumholzibacteriia; order JAJRXK01; family JAJRXK01; genus JAOZPE01. The sequence continues at coordinate 21,524 of CAVXTH010000002.1, forward strand.
AGCGCTCGCTTCCCAGCCCGATGCTGTAGTCCCTTCCCAAATTGCGGGGTATGGGCGTCCAAAAGGGTGATCCATAGCCAACATCGATCAGATACTCCCGGTCTCCCACAGTGACCATGCTCACCACATGAAGGTCGGGGTTCGACATGTCCGCCCCGCACAACTTGGCCTGATACCCCAGGCTCCTCATAAGCTCGTAGAGATAGTAGTTGTTGGTATAGCACGTCCCGCCAAAGTGAAACCGCTCGATCCCCTCCAGGAACACCTCCAGGCTGGGGATTCCACGTAGGTGGCGATGGTGTTCCCTCAATCCTTGCGGAGTTGCATGCGCTCTTCGAGCTCGGTTCGCTTCAGCTTCGCACCGAGCTTGTCCAGCATCCCGTGCTGGAGGTCGCAGGCAATCACCCTTCCGGACGCTGCTACGCATTCCGCCATGGGAATGGTGAACAAGCCGGGACCGCAGCCGAAGTCCGTGACGGTCAGCCCTCAGAAGTTTACCCCCTGCCCCAGCACCGCAGAACAGCGTGTAGCCTACCCCGAAGAGGAGACTGTAGGCTCCGAACACCCACAGATAAAATGAAAATGGCTCCTACCGGTAGCGTCGTTGGAGCCGTTGCTTCTCCACGATCACGAGAGCGATTCCACCCAGAATCGTTGCGGACGCCACGACCAAGCGGAGAGTGATGGTTTCCTGGAGGAAAATGATCCCACCCAGCGCCGCGATGATGGGCACGCTGAGTTGGACCGTGGCCGCACTGATGGCTCTCAGGGCGGGCAATGCCGTGTACCAGATGGCATACCCCAGCGCGGACGCCACGGCTCCGGATGCGATCGCGTAGACGAGGCCCGTGGCGTCCATTGAGAAATCCCGAAAGGTCACGAGGCTCAGCACGAGTGCGATCGGCGCGGCACGCAGGAAGTTCCCTCCGGTCACCCTGATGGGATCGCCCTTGCCTTGCCCTCGCAAGGAGTACACGCCCCATGCGATGCCGGCTCCCAGCATCAGAATGGAGCCAAGAAGTGGAGGCGCCGTGAGACCGGGCAGAAGGAGACCGACCAGGCCCCCGAGGGCAAGGACAAGCCCAACGAGTTGCAACCGCCGGAGCCGTTCCCCCACCCAAAGTCCTCGGCCGATCATGGTGGCCTGTACCGCCCCAAACAGGAGCAGCGCCCCCGTCGACGCGGGCAGACTCACATACGCGTAGGAAAAGCCCACGGCATAGGCGCACAGCGCCAGAGCCGACGGCCAGCTCCCCTTCCCGAGCTCTTGGCCTCGTGTCGTCTTGACGATGAGCCACAGCATTGCGGCCCCGGAAACCAGCCGAATCGACGTGAAACTCCCCGCGTCGATCGCGGTTTCCTTGAGGGCGAGTCGGCACAGAATCGAATTGCCCGCGAAGGCAATCATGGTCAGTGAAGTCAGAAAGACGGCTCGTGAATACGTCACTGCATGTTCTTCACAATTGGGGAATGAGGCGCCCGTGAAGATCCTCCGGGCCGATGGCAGGCGCTAAGGCTCTGCGGCAGCTAGCATGCGGGGCCAGGGACTCGATCGTCAAGAACGTCCGTCACCACCCTCCCCAGCGTATGAGCCATGGGTCCTCGAACGAGATCCTCACGATCTGAAGCTGGAGAGAGAAAGGCTCCGCGAATAATTACTTGACTAATCAAGTAATTTGAGTATCCTGGATTTCATGAAGACCCGCACGCACAGTGTCCAGCGCGAGATCAAGCAGAGCCGCCCCTTCCCCTCGGTGGCCCAGGAGGCCGTGGTGGCCCTCTTTCGGACGGCGGACTTGCTCCACCGGGAGATCGCCCGCGTGCTGGAACCCGAGGGCATCACTTCCCAGCAGTACAACGTTTTGCGCATTCTGCGGGGTGCGGGTCCCGAGGGGCTCCCCACTCTCGAAATCGCCGAGCGCATGATCGAGCAGACCCCGGGAATCACCCGCCTGCTCGACCGTTTGGAACGTAAGGGTCTGGTGGCGCGGGAGCGCTGTCCCGAGGACCGCCGCCAGGTCACCTGCCGGATCACCCCCAAGGGAACCTCCCTTTTGGCGAAGCTCGACAAGACGATCGACGCCACCGATAAGCGTCTGGTTCCGCTCGGTCCGAGAAACACCCGAAAACTCATCGATCAATTGGATTTGATCCGCGCGAAGCTACGCGGAGCCGAATAGCCATGGCCTGGTGGCGCTGCTCGAGACGGAACAGAAATAGTTGCGTGACTCGTCATCCATTGACCGGTCCTAACCATGGAAGGCCTGCGGGCCGAAAGGAGTTACAGTCATGATTCGCAAGATTCTCAGCACAGGTGACGATCGGGTCGCTCTGTTGTTGCGCCTTGTTCTGGGCGCAGTGATGTTTCCCCACGGCGCACAGAAGATGCTGGGGTGGTTCGGTGGGTACGGTTTCTCGGGAAGCATGGGCTTCTTCACCCAGCAGTTGCACATCCCGGCGTTCTTCGGTGTTCTGGCCATTATCGCCGAGTTCTTCGGATCCCTCGCCCTGCTGGCAGGATTTGCCACACGGGTGGCTGCGGCTGGTATCCTCACCAACATGATCGTGGCGGTACTCACGGTGCACGCCAGCATTGGGTTCTTCATGAACTGGACCGGCCAGCAAGCCGGAGAGGGCTTCGAGTACCATCTCTTGGCGATGGCGATCGCCGTGGCACTCATCATCCGCGGTGGCGGAACCGCGTCCCTCGATCGAGCCCTGTCCCGGGGGCCTGCGAAGACGCATGAGTAGATGCTGGTCTGTAGAGTCGTCGCGGGCAAATGACTCAGGGTGAGTTCAGTCGGATCGAATCACTTCCCCGTCGGATCGAATAGGCGGGCCAGAGTGATCGCGACTCGCGCAATCCGCGCCTCGGTCACGTTCGTCATGACCGCGACGACCATGCGTGTTTCCGGGAAGATCATGAACGAGGTCCTGCTTCCCATGGATTTGCCCCCGTGGCCGATGACACGCTGGTCGCCCAGTTTCCGGACGAACCATCCGAGGCCGTAGCGCGTCGACTTGCCCGATTCGAGTTGCAGGGGTGTCCACAGGAGGTCGACGGTAGTGGGCTCCAGAAGCTTGCCGTCCAGCATCGCGAATCCGAAGCGGACCAGGTCGGAAGGAGTGGAGAGAAAGCCGCCACCTGCCCATTTGTCACTCTGGTCCACGTAAGCGGCGTTCCGGAGATGCCCGTCGGCATCCATCTGGTAGAAGTTAGCCCGTTCGGAGACGATGGTAGAGGGAAAGTCAGGGACGGTCTCCTGCATTCCCGCCGGCACGAAGACCTCCCGCTGCATGAATTCCAGGAAGCTCTCCCCCGCCGCACTCTCGACCGCCGCGCTTACTAGATCCCAGGCGAATGTGGAGTACTGGTAGCTCGTTTCCGGCTGAAACAACAACGAGTCGGCGGCGAAAATCTGTAGGGATTCGAGAATGCTGTCGTAGTGCACGGTGCTCAGCATCTCTTCTTCGTCCCGATAATCCCGGATGCCCGAGACGTTTCCCATCAACTGGCGCAGGCATATCGGCCATCGCTTCTTGGGAAAATCAGGCACGTACTCTTGAATGGGGACATCCAGATCGAGACGACCGCGTTCGTACAAGATCCCGACTGCGGCCGAGGTGAGCGACTTCGACACGCTGCCGATGCGGAAACGCGTCGACGGGGACACCGGTACCTGTTGTTCGAGGTCGGCCAACCCGAAGCCTTCCGCCCAGACGAGATCGCCGCCGATCCCAACCGCTGCCGAGACCCCGGGCAAATCGTCGTCCGCGAGCCACTGGCGAACGAGCTCACGCGCCTGTACCACGGCACGTGAATGCCCAGAGCTCTGAGGCTGCGGCGCAGACGCCACTTCCTGCCCCAGTACGGCTCCAACATCCAGGATGAGGATGAACATCGGCAGCAATCCGCAAACGATCCGGCGAACGAAGGTCCGGCCGAACGGGGATCCGGGCGGGGCGCGCTTCCTTCATTCGAGCGACCTCCCACTTGGGCGACTCCCGGGGCTGAGCCCGAGCTTTCAGATACATAGAAGTATTATACATAGAACTACTATGTATTCAAGAGGGAAATTGCCAGCTCCGGTGCCGGCCGGAAGCGTATGTTCAAATTCCTCTAATGGGTTGGCCGTGCGTGAATTCCACCAGATGGCCGCTGGGCTCGCGGAGCAAGACGAAGTATCCCACGCTTCCCCCGAGGTCTCTTGGACCGTCGACGAGCGTCCCGTCGGCGCGGGCCCTTGCCGCGATCTCATCGACTTCCTCCCGCGTCTCGCATTGGAAGCCGAAATGATCCAGGGGTGCTTCGATCTCACCTTCTGCGATGACGAGTACGAACTCTGGATCGGCTCCGGCCACGGGCTTGGGACCAATCCAAATGGTAGAGCCTCCCTCCAGGCGGCGATCACGCACCACGGAGAGACCACAGACGCCCGTGAAGTAGGCGATCGAGCCCTCCAGGTCCGTCACCGGAACGGTGATATGAGTCCAACGTACCGACATCGTATCTCCTCGATCAACGAGCCCGATCGCTCTCCACTATCCCCGCTGGATAGATGCGATTGTGATGCTCGAGATCGCTTGCGAGGGAAAGGCCGAAGCTTATGCGTCTGCGGTGAGCAATTCGACGACAGCCTCGGGATGCCGAAGCCCGCGGACAGCGCCCTGAGCTTGGTCCTATTCTGCACCCGGCGCACCTGCCATGACAAGCGGCCCGATCGCCGCCGATCACCGCACGAGACTCATCTTCTGGGTGAGTGTTCCGTTCACCGACACCAGACGGGCGAAGAACACGCCCGAGGCCACGGAGTTGCCTGAGTCATCCCGCCCGTTCCAGGCTCTCGAGTACCTTCCCGCGGGCAGGTCTTCCTGTACCAGCGTTCGCACCGCGCGTCCGGCGGCATTGAAGATGACCAGACGAACCGGGCCGGCATCGGGCAAATCGAAGGCGATCGTAGTCCGCGGGTTAAAGGGATTCGGTACGTTCGCGTGCAATGCCAGATTGGTGACCGCGGCACCAGGCGGAACATCTGTCACGGTGGCCGGCGCCACCGCCGCACTTTCGTTGCCGGCGTCATCGACGGTCGAGACCCTGTAGAACCAGCCGAAGGGATTCGCCGATCCGTCCAACCAAGAATTGTTGGCAATTTCAAAAATTAGCGAGCCCGCGTCGGCGACAAAGTCAACCGCGCTGCCCCGATAGATCCGGTAGTACTGGAAGTCCGGTTCCGGCGCTGCATTCCAGCTCAACTGGTTCCCCGACGGAGCATAGTGCACTGCGAATCCGGTGGGAGCCGCGGGAAAAACATTGTCCACAGAAAAGCCGCTGTCCGGACTGCTTTCGTAGAACACGCTCGGCGTGGTGGAATGGGCCGAAACGAAGTAGACGGTAGGCACTGAACTTCCCGTGGAATCGGCTAGAGTTGGAACGAGTACGGTGTACTCCGACGATTGGGTCGCATAGACGGTGCCGACGACCTCCCAGGTTCCCGGCGGAACCACGGCCTTGGCCGCCAATGCATCTTGCATCTTCTCGCTGGCAGGAATTCCCCGTAGAAAAAGCCGCCCGTCGTAGCGCATCAGAGTGCCGAGTTGGGCGCTGCGAGCACCGTCGTGCAAGATCTGCTCGGCTTCGGTGGCTGTCACGGCTTCGCCTTGGGACAGAATCCGGGACGCGGTCGCGGCATTGTCGATCCGACGATGGATGTTGTAGCCGGCGATGGGCGCAAACGATCCGGTATCCAGGCGATCGTAGGCTGACGGTGTGAAACGCAGCCGCGCCCAGCCTCCTTGATCGTCGGGAACATCCGTGATGCTGGTGATCTCGGGCTCCTGGATGAGCCAGTCGATGGTGAGGGAAGTCAGGGTGGACGGCGTGGACACGTTCGTGGGCAGAAACGCATCCCAGATGAGATCGGTCCCCGGCAAATTGAGAGTCTCAAATCCGCCGTTGTAGGGGACGAAATTGCCAGTGGGATAGCCCACCGCCGACACGTTGATCTGGGGGTTTCCAGTTCCCGTGACCTGCAAGCGGAAAGCCGCAATCGTCTTGTCTTCTCCGTCGACGGGCACCGATTGTCCGTAGTTTTGGGTGGGATCCCAGTAGGGGTTTACCAGGTCGAAGACCTGCAGCTGGCCTGAGAATCGGCTCAAGGTGTAGAGACGGGTTCCATCTACCCTGAGGACATCTTGCAGGACACTGCCATAGCTCGATCCCATGACCGGCGCGGTCGGATCCGCGACCTCCATGACGCGGATTTCAGTGCTTCCGGCCAAGTAGACGCGGTTGCCCGCCTTCACGATTTTCGTGTAGGCCTGCGGTCCCACTAGCGTTCCGACTTGGGTTTCGGAGGTGAGATCATAGATCACCAGCCCGCCGGTACGAGCCGCACAGTAGGCGTGGTGCCCGTCTACCACCACATCGGCGATCGCCCCGACGGTAACGGGAAGGGTTGACTTCACCACCGGCGCGGTAGGATTGCCCACATTCACCACCCACAATCCATCGCTCTCAGCGGCGATGCAGACCACGTCCCCATCAACGTCCAGGGACTGGAAGGTGCTGGGGGACGAGATGAACATCGTATCTACCACCGCGACTGGGACGGTCGGGGTGCTGATATCCAGAATACGAAACCCGGCTCCGCCGCTCGCGCCCGCGGTGCTCCACACCTGATAGAGCTGGTTTCCCTCGACGACGGCCTTTCTCGATGTCGAGGACAGCCCGAGGATTCCGGACACGAAGGGAACCGTTGGCTGAGTAATGTCCACGACCTGTAGTCCGCTCCCGGATACATCGATGTAGGCATTATTGCCCGCGAGGTCGAGAGTTGCCGCTGTCCCTGATAGTGCCAGAGTATGCGCGATGGAGGGGATCGCGGGGTTGCTGAGGTCGACGATCTCGAAGTTCGAATTGCTGATGAAGTAACCCCAATCACCTCGAATCACGAGTTCTTCCGGAAGCTGAAGGGTGAGATTCTCCACCGACCCAATGGAAAGAATTCCCGTGTCCCTCGCCCACTTCCTCAATACGAGTCCGCCGTTTCCATCGGCGATCAGAAGATGCTGAAGCACCGGAGCTACGCCCTCGCTGGAACCTGTGGTGGGATGAACCGTGGTCTCCACGGGAAGTGATGGGTCGGTGATGTCCACCTGATGAACCCCACTTACCCCCGCGGCGACAAAGGCCACGTCGGAAGATACCGCCACGTCAACCGCGTTTCCGGAGAGAGCCAAGGAGCCGCCGACGGCCATCGAAACGGGAAGGGTGATGTCGAGGGCCTGCAAGCCGTTCGTTCCCGCAGCGGCGTAGAGCCAGTTTCCCGAAAGTTCGAGCGCCTCGGCACTGACGCCGACCGAAACCGCCTTCATGAGGACGGGAGCCTGCGGATTGGTGATGTTCAAGGCCTCGACCTGACCGTTGGCCAGGGCCAAATACGCTTCGTCTCCATCGATTACCACGTCCTGGACCGCCGCGGTAGCGGTGTAGTAGTCGGTGCTTCCCGCGGTGATGTTGAACACCGCGAGTCCGGCGGAGCCCGCCGCGATGAAGACGTCGAAACCATCCACCGCAACGGCGTGGGTCGATCCCCCGATGGAAAGAACGAAATTCAGCATGGGGGCCGTGGGATCAGAAACGTCCACCACCACGAGATCACCGCTGCCCACAGCCAGGAGAGCCATCTTCCCGACAAAGGCGATGTCCTCGATGTTGTTGTAGGCGGTAAAGCTACCGACGAACACGGCAGCCGAAGGATCTGCGATGTCATAGATCTGTAGGCCGGATCCGGTGGTGCCGATGTAGGCCAGACCATCATGCACGGCTACGGTATGAGCCGGCGAGGCGAGTGCGATGGACCCGGCAGTGGAGGGTGTGAACGGAACCAACCGCAATTCCCCGGCAAGGGTATCCCAGACCGCGCTGGTGGGACCGCTGTCTCGATAGGCCGTGGTCGTGAAGTCTTCAGTGAAGGTCCGTTGCGCGAGGGCGACGCCCGGGAGCAAGAGCACGGTGAGTAGGAAATAGAAATGAACAACACGTAGGCGCAATCCTGCGGACATGAAACGCTCCATGGAAGAGTAAACGAGTACGGTCCCGGCCTCAGATCAGGCCTGGACAACCATCATGAGGGAGGGGAATGTGCGGCACTTATAGCAAATATTACGCAGCATGGCGCTACAATTCTACGACACGATCGGCCTGTCAGATATTGAAGAAGCCGCTCTCTCTGATTGCCGCGAGACCGGTGGGGTACGCAATTTTCTTGGCTCCGTTGAATCAAACCTGCGAGCGCTTGACCACGTGCTTATGAAGAGACCACAATCGCCTCCTCAGGAGGTCGATCGATGCTGCGGAATCCGCGATTTCAGATGCGTCTGCTCGCCCTTGCCATATTGGCCCTGTCCTCTCAGCTCTTCGCGCCGACGCGAGAGCCTTAGATCTGGCTCCGTACGTCAACCCCTTCATCGGCACGGACGACAGCAAGTCACCCCATCCGGTGCCGGGCGGAGCCGGCGGCGCTACCTTCCCCGGGGCGACGGTACCCTTCGGCATGGTACAGCTCAGTCCCGACACTCCTACTGCCTCCCCGTCGGGCTACCGCTACAGCGATACCAGCATCGAGGCCTTCAGTCTCACCCACTTCAACGGCGCCGGCTGTCCCAACAACGAAGACCTTCCCTTCCTGCCGGTCGTGGGAGAGCTGAGCCTTTCGCCCGGGACCCACTGGTCCGACTACGCCTCCAGCTTATGTGAAGGACACGGAGCTCGCCTCGCCCGGGTACTACGCCGTGAAGCTGGGCAACTCTGAGCATCGAAGTGGAACTCAGTACGACCACCCGCACCGGCTTCGCGCGGTTCACCTTTCCTCCCACTACCGAAGCCCACTTCCTCCTCCACACCGGGCGCAGCGCCACCGGCGTGCGCGAAGGTAGCATCGAAATCGTCTCGCCCAACCGTATCGAAGGCTCGGCAACGGCCGGAGGATTCTGCGGATCACACACTAGCTTCCAGATCTACTTCGTGATGGAGTTCGACCGCGATTTCACCGGGTTCGGTACCTGGCTGGGTGACGAAGTGTCCCCGGATCGGGCCAGCGCGACGGGCTCCCCCTCGGGTGGCTACGTCAACTTCGACACCACGGAAGAGCCCACCGTGCAGATGAAGGTCGGCCTGTCCTACGTCAGCATTGCCAACGCCGAAGCGAATCTCCGGGCCGAGTCTCCTGGCTGGGACTTCGAAGCCGTAGCGCGCCGATGCCGCGGCGCGCTGGAATTCCGTTTTGGGTCGCATCGAGGTGAGCGGGCGGCAGCGAGGAAAACCTGACCAAGTTCTACACGGCCCTGTACCACGTCTTCGAGAACCCCAACGTCGCCAGCGACGTCAACGGCGAGTACATGGGCTTCGACGAGGTGGTGCACACCGCCGATCGGCCCACCTACCAGAACTACTCGGGCTGGGACATCATCCGCTCCTGGACCCATCTCATCGCGGCCATCGCGCCGGAGGCGCCAGACATCTTCGCCTCGATGGTAGAGGATGGCGTCGAAGGCGGGCTGCTTCCCTTCTGGTCCCACGAAAACGTCGAGACCCAGGTGATGGTGGGCGACCCGGGCACGGTCAACGTGGCCAATGCCTACGCGATGGGCGTGCGTGGCTTCGATACCGGAGCGGCTCTACAGCTCATGAAGAAGTCCGCGGACGATCCGAACGACACCCAGCGCTGGGGCCTTACGGACTGGCTGAATCTGCACTACGTGGGCAACGCGGCCATCTCGCTTGAGTACGCCATGGCGGACTTCGCGCTGTCGCGCTTCGCTGGTGCGCTGGGCGACACGGCCGACGCGCGACGCTTTCTGCAGCGATCAGGCAACTGGCGCAACAGCTGGAACGCGGACGACGGCTTCATCGAGCCTCGAGTCGGAAACATCGACATGGGGGCGGACGCGGCGCGGATCTACGAGCTCGAGGTCTACGGTCCCGCACTCTCCGATTCCAATTTGGCACGACAGGGAACGGCCACCGCCAGCGGCGCATGCAATGATCACGAAGGCCCCGAAAAGGCGATCAACGGAAGCTGGGACGGCGGGACTTCGGACAAGTGGTGCGACAACAGCAGCACCGGCATGTGGTGGCAGCTCGATCTGGGGTCCGTTCGCCGCATCGACCGCATCGTGATCCGTCACGCCGGCGCGGGCGGTGAACCATCCGACTGGAACACGCAGGACTTCGACCTTGCCGTGAGCACCGATGGCAAGAGCTTCACGACCGTCGCCGAAGTGCGCGGCAACACTGCTGACGTTTCGACCCACCGCTTCGCAGCGGTCTACGCGCGCTTCGTGCGGCTCGACATCATCACCGAGACCCAACGCGGCGTCGTGAAAGGCGACTGGGACTGCCAGCCCTTCAATCCCGCGGCCCAATGCGGCTTCGTCGAAGGCAACGGAGCCCAGTACCTGTGGATGGTGCCCCACGACCTGGCGGGGCTGATCGAACTGGTGGGCGGACCCGCGGCGGCCAACCAGCGGCTCGACGAGCTGTTCTCCGAGCTGAACGCCGGGAACGAACCGGCCTTACTTCTATATAGGGAACGAGCCGGAGCACGGGACTCCGTGGACCTACAACTTCAGCGGTGCGCCCTGGAAAACGCAGGCGGTCGTGCGCCGGATCATGAATGAGGAGTTCGGGACCGGTCCTGGCGGATTGCCGGGGAATGACGATCTCGGCGCCACTTCAGCGTGGCTGGTGTGGGCCAGTCTCGGTTTGTACCCGATGATCCCGGGCACCGATGCGTTAGTGCTCTCCGGCCCGATGTTCCCCTCGGTTGCGCTGCACTTGGCCAACGGGAATACACTCACGATCGTGGGCGACAAAGCCGGTCCAAACGCGCCGTACATCCAGGGAGTGCAGGTCGGAGAGAAACCTCTGAAACGGAGTTGGATCCGCTACGCAGACCTCAGCGGCGGAAACACTCTGAAGTTCACCATGGGGGCTGAGGCCAACAAGAACTGGGGAAGCACGGGAGAAGGTCTGCCGCCGTCGTTCGGTCCGGCGGGTCGCTGAGTTACGACGCTACGTAGATCTCCACGCTGTCCGGATGCACTCCATCGTTCCTCATTGCCGCGGCTGCCTCTGGAGTTTTGAGGGCCGCAGTAAGGGCCTCGACACTCGGCACGTTTTCGATGATGACTCCTACCTTCTTGCCTCCAGCGGGATCGACGAACGTCCTTACAGTCATCCCGTGTGCACCGAAGAACTCGGCCCGCTTGGACGAGGCCAGCCAGTGGGCAACATCATCGACCTCGTGCACTGCGATCACCGTCTTCATTCTGATATCCTCTCTTTGGGGGGAAATTCAAGCCGAGATACTAGCACGTTCCTGCACATGCATTCTTCAATCGAAATGTCGGAGCACGGACCAGAAGCCGGCGGCCGGCCGCTGCAGCCCACGGCAGTAGGCGATTGGGCCCCCTGTGTCCTCGTTCTTGAACTTCCCAACCCCCTCGACATCACCCAGTGGCCTCACTTCGGAGTATTGCTTCCGGAGCCAATCGAGGTCGTACCCGATGGTAATGAGCGGGTCGAGAGAGGGCACCTCCTCCCAGAATGTGTAGCCATTGTGGCCGCAGACCGCCGCCGGAAGTCCACGCAAGGAGCCGTAGACATCCACCGCGCCTGCAATTCCGTAGTTGGAGGCCAGGATTTTCATGCCGTCCCGCTCGGTTGGAGGCAGTTGCTCGTACAGGTCTACGGTCTGAGCGGCAAGCTCTTTCCACCCGAACATGTTTTGCCAGTCGTCGTGCGGCAGGTGCTCGACCAGACGGCCCAACTGCGCCTGAGGAATCACAGGGAGGAAGAACGGCAGCATCCATACCTGCGAGGCCAGCAACAAGACGGCCCCTCGTTTCGCTCCTCGATCCGTACTCCGGGCCAAGTGTCGCTCGACCACCACGGCACCACCGGCAAACAAGAGCGGCAACGTCGGCCCCACGTAGTAGGGCTTCCCGCCAGTCACCAGGAAGACAGCCCAGACCACCGCCGCGGCCACCCCCAGAGCTCGCCAGCGGAGCCCGGCATCCCGGCCCAGCAGGAACTTGAAACCACCGCCCAACAGCAGCACACCCATGATCGGTCCGGTCATGCCGGCAGCAAGCGCCAGGAAGGTCCACGGTTTAACCTCTTCGCCGGCACGATTGTGAGCGATGAACTGCAGCAGCGGCCAACCGCGCTCCGCCTGCCAGAAGAGCGTCGGCGCAACCGCGATCGCTGCGAGTAAAGCGCCAGCCCAGAGCCAGGGGGATCGCAGCAACGCCCGCTGGGGCGTCACCAGAAGACCGACCAGCAGACCGAATCCCCATGCCAGGATCGTCAACTTTGCCAAGAGACCCAGGCCGAGCAGAAGGCCGAACAACAGGAAGAGTCGCTTCTCTCCCCCGTCGATGATCGCGACCAGGACGGCAGCGCTGGCCGCCCACCACAATTGATCCAGCGAGACAGTCTGTAGCATCGAGTTCGACAAAAGGAATAGCGGTGAAACCACGACAGCAAGTGCCGAGAGGACTTGGGCCAGGCGTCCACCACCGAAGCGCCGTGCCATCCAACCGGCAAGAACGACCAGGATCGCGCCCGCCAGGGCCGGCCAAAGACGTAACCAGAACGGCGAGACCCCACGCAGGTGTTCGGTAACAGCCGCGAGCCACGGCACCAGAGGAGGATGGTCGGGGTAGCTCCAGGCCAGATGCCGACCGCACATCACATAGTACAGTTCGTCCCGGTGCAGCGGATAGTGGGCCGCCGTCAACAAGTGCAGAAGCAGCTTGAGTCCTCCGAGGGCGAAGACAAACCGCGATAGAGGTGCTGAAGGAGCCTCTTCAATCTCAATCGTATGGGACATGAAGCTCCTTGCAAGCCAGCCGACAAGCGCCAACAGCCCGCACCGCTACGGTAGCAACGATCGCAACGCTACAACCTCGTCGGCGCTCATAACGATTTGGGTTTCGCGATTGTCCAGATCCAGCTGCACCAAGAACTCACGACACGCCCCACATGGCGGAATAGCTACGCCATTGCTATCCACGGCTGCAACCATGGATACTTTCGTTTCGCCGCTCTTCAGCATCTCTGCCGCCGCCGCTCGTTCCGCACAGAATCCAAGACCACATCGAAGGTCCACGCATATCCCCGTAAATAAGTTGCCGGAGTGCGTATAGAGCGCCGCCGCTACAGTGGCGCATGACCCGCCGGGTAGCGCGCGCGGAGACGCAAGCTGGGCTGCTATTCGAATCAGCTCTCTCGCAGTCATCTTAGCACCGACTCCCCACGCAACCAGGACTATACTGTGCGACTACTTTCCGTTTCGGGTACGAGCCACGTGGCCATTCCCGAAAGCCTGACGTCGGCTTCATCTGCTAGAAGCTCCTGCTAGACTCCGCCACTTTCACCAATCCGTCGGAGCGGCCTGTCTCGAACTATCAGGAAGCCGGAGGCGGCAGCAAAGAAAGCATACACGGCCACAATGAGCCAACCCAATGCGTTCAGAACGCTCGACAGAGTCGCCTGAAGGGTTACTACCATAGCAATCGCATCATAGACCAGGAGATAGAGAAGGATCGCGCCTCTGGCGTCAGAGGCCCGGACGTCTTTGGCGAACCACATCAGGAGTAGTGCCCCCATGAGGGCAGAGCCGTACTCACGACCCGTGAACGCTCCGCCGGCGCCCAGGTTTGCACCCAGAATGCCGAGCAATGTCGTTGGCGCAGCAAGCAGGAAAACTCCAAAGACCAAACAGACCGCGGCCTTTGCGACGAGCAACATTCGGTATGACACCATCTGCCTCCCTTCAGGTAATACTCTCGGGAGCCCAACGTGAATTCTACAGCCTCGTGCAAGGAGCCCGCTACGAGGGACCAACACCAGTAGGGATCCTACGTGGATCCCAGGGACCAAGCAAGCCGTCGGTTGCCAGGGGCCTGCATTCCATGGCGTTCTTGCCGGTGCGCCTTGAGTCAGAGCTGGGTACGTGGCAGCGATCAGATGCACTGCAACCTTTCGGTTCCCTCTCACGTCCAACGGATAGATGCCAAAAGATCAGTATCCCCCGTGAGCTGCTGAAGCCTCCGTTGAGTCGGAGGCTTGGCCCTTGGAGGCAATCGTGAGCCCTCCCTCAGCCAACCGAGAGGTCCACACCATTTCTGCGGTGCGTTGGGCCGCCGCTGTCGTGTTCCTTCTTTTCCTGTTCATCTCGGGCGGCACGGCGTGGGCTCGCCAAGGTGGCCCGGGTTCGACGAGCGAGCTGCACGTCGAGCCTCTGAAGTCCGTCAAGGCCCACCGTCTTAACGACACAGTCAAGATCGATGGCGTACTTGACGAAGCCGATTGGCAGGGAGAAGGCACCGATGGCTTCGTCCAGAACGAGCCGAACAATGGAGCCGCGCCCGTGCACCAGACGCGCTTTTGGGTCGGTTACGACGCGGACGCGATCTACCTGGCCATTCGCTGTTTCGACGACGCCCCCGACTCCATCGATACGGCCATCGGCCGCCGGGACAGCGGAATCGATACCGACAAGGTCTACTTGGAGCTGGACACCTATAACGACGACCGTACCTGCTTTGAATTCATGGTCAGCGCCGGCGGCTACATTCTCGATGCTTCCGAGTACAACGAAGGCTGGGAGGATATGTCCTGGGACGGGGTGTGGGATGCCGCGGCCCGCGTCGACGACCAGGGATGGGCGGCTGAGATGCGCATCCCCTTCTCGCAGCTTCGCTACAGCAAGGACGACGACCAGGTGTGGGGGATCAACATCACGCGCTTCATCAAACGCGATCATGGCCGGGAGGATCTGTTCTGGAAGGAGCGCAACGAGTCGGGTCACATCAGCCGCTTTCCCGATCTGGTGGGCATGCATGGACTACATGTGGACAGACAGCGTGAGGCAATTCTGTACGGGGTGGGCAAGGGTGAGTATCTGCAGACTACAAACGGCGACCCGTTCAACGACGGCTCCAAGTACCTATACGACGTCGGCGGTGATCTCAAATGGGCTCTGGGAAGCAATCTCACTCTGAACGCCACCGTCAATCCCGATTTCGGTCAGGTCGAGGTGGATCCCGCCGTGGTCAATCTCTCGGATGTGGAGACGTTCTTCGATGAGAAGCGCCCCTTCTTCGTGCAGGACAGCAATACCTTCCGGTTTGGCCGCAATGGGACCAACAACAACTGGAACTTCAACTGGAGTGATCCGACCCTGTTCTACAGCCGCCGCGTAGGACGCACCCCGCAGTTAGGCGTGACCGACAATGCCGACTACACTGACGACCCGGCGGGCACCACCATCTTGGGGGCGGCCAAGCTCACCGGGAAGGTGGGTAGCACCAGCATCGGTGGACTCACGGCGCTGACCTCGGCCGAGTTCCACGAGCTGGCGTCGGGTCCAGTGCGATCGCGGCAGCTCGCCGAGCCCCTCACCAGCTATACTGTCCTGCGGGCCAATCGGACTAATGCCGATGCCAGCCACGCCCTGGGGTTCATGTTCACGGCTACCGAGCGCAATCTCAGCGATCAAAACGCGCGCCAGTCGCTGACCCGCCAAGCGTATGCCACGGGCATCGACGGCTGGACCTATCTGGACAGCGATCGGCGCTGGGCGCTGCGCGGCTATCTGAGCGGCAGCCTCATCCAGGGCGAGACCGCGGCCATCCAGGCGCAGCAGCTGTCATCGAGGCGTTACTACCAGCGGCCCGACGCCGGCTATCTGCATTACGACCCCAATCGCACCCAGCTCAGCGGATGGACCTCGCGTCTGATGCTCAACAAGCAGAAGGGCGCCTACACACTCAACACCGCCTTGGGAGCCGTATCACCGGGATATGAGATCAACGATCTGGGCTTCCAGTGGCGCGGCGACGTCGTCAACTTCCACATGGTCGCGGGTCGGCGTTGGACCGAACCCAACCGCGTGTTTCGCAACCGTGGCGTTACCCTGGGCGGGTACTCGACCTGGGATTTCGGTGGCACTCGCAACGGCGGCGGCGTGGGTCTGTTCTGGAACGCCACGCTGGCCAACTACTGGTGGGCCGATGGTCAGTTCTTCTACAACCCCCAGTCCGACAACACGCGTGCCACCCGGGGCGGCCCCGTGCTGCGCAACCCCACCAACCGCGAGTTCTATCTGGAAGTGGGTACGGACTCGCGGCGCTGGTATCAGCTGTCGAGCGAAGTGGCGTCCTCGTGGATGGGAGACGGCACCCGCACCGCCAACGGTGGCCTGAACCTAAATCTGAAACCCACCCCCGCCCTGCAGATCAGCATGGGGCATGAACTGAGCTGGACCTACGACAGGAGCCAGTACGTCGACACGCGGGAGGATCCCATGTCGGCCACCTATGGTCATCGCTACCTGTTTAGCGACCTCCACTATCGCGAGCTGAGCATGAGCATGCGCGTGGACTGGTCGTTCACCCCGCAGCTCACGCTGCAGACCTACGTGCAGCCTCTCATCGCCGTGGGCCGCTACAGCGAAATCAAGGAGTTCACCGATCCCGGTGGTTACGCATTCAAGACCTACGGCAAGGATGGGGGCAGCAGCCTCGCCTACGACGCCGCCAGCGACGTGTACACCATCGATCCCGGCGATGGCGGTGATCCCTTCACCCTGGACAACCCTAATTTCAACTTCAAGTCGCTACGGCTGAACATGGTGTTGCGCTGGGAGTATCTGCCGGGCTCGACCTTCTACCTGGTGTGGACGCGCAACGGCACGAACTTCGATCATCCCGGACAGCTCGATCTGAGCCGTGACATCGACGCGCTGCTCAAGGCGCCCAGCGACGACGTGGTGTTGGTCAAGCTGACGCGGTGGTTCGATTTCTAGGGGCGAGGTGGCGGGCGAGAGGCTGACTCGTCGTCGCAGTAGGATCATTCATCCTCCGACTTTGCTTCGATGCTCACTACCTCGCCCTCAGATGTAACCACGGTGATGACGATCGGTCGACAACACACACTGCAGTCTTCAACGTATTCCTGGCGCCTCACTGAGCAGTCGACCACCACCTCGATCTGCTCCCAGCAGTACGGGCACTGGATCGATGCGGATTGGAGATTCGACATCTTGGTTCCCAGAGGGTCCAGAAGAGTGTGCGCAGTCAGTAGCTTGATGATTCTGCTCAGATCTGCCTCACTGATCAAGCTAGTATCAACGGCGTTGACCGTGGAGTTCGTACGTCGGAACGGGAGCATCCGGGGCCAGGTGGACCCCGAGACCCTCATTGCCTCCAGCGCTCCAATCTGAGATGCGGCCACTGCACACGCTCTGGCTCCATGTTCAGTTCAACCGATATGCGCTTGCGCAGAACCTCCTCATCAACGAGGGAACTGCTCAGCGGATCCTCACTTGGATATTCGGGTGCCAGCGCCACCCAGAGTTCCGCGATCTCCAGCTCCGTCGCGTTCAGTGAGCCGCGGGTCGCCAAAACACCCCACTTCGCCCTGTAGTCGGGGTCCGCTCCCGGTAGGCCCTGTCCGGCCTTGCCGTCGGCCGCGAAGAAACCATCCGCATACCTCGCAGTGGATCCCACCAGGGACTTGCTCGGAAAGAGTGTGACCTGCGTGAGATCGAGACCGTACTCCTCGTGGAGCTCCCAAGCGGCCCTCGCCAGAGTCTGGGCATGCTCCTGGAAGGTCGATGAATCAGACACAATGTTCCAGTGTCGTGCCGTCCGCTCGTTCGATGGATTCAACTCGTTGCTGCTCACGACCTGGTAGGGGCGCGCTTCTGACGTGGAGATACCAAAACCAGCTCCCGATAAGCACATGGCCAGCGGTACAACGACGGCGAATGCGAGCCGGTGGCTCCACACTATCTCGTCATCTCGTTGGCCGACCAACTGATAGCCGCCAACTTCCACTTTCCTGAAATCTTTTGCCAAACACCCAAATACTTGCCGACGGCCACCGTTCTTTCGCCCGATATTTCGAGCGCCATTTGGCTTCTCCCGTCGAAATACGCCAAGTCGCCCGAAGACCCCGCCACAATTGCTTCAGGCGTTCCAGATATTTCGATGAAGGGGAACTTGAACCATTGGGTGTCATAAAACACCCTGATGGCCTCATACCCCACAATTGGTGAATGCCCCGGAGGCTGAAAGACGGCGTGAGGAGCAATAAACTCCATTACACCGTCCAGGTCCCGTTGCTCTTCAGCCCGTAGAAGAGCCAGATCAGCTTCACGGATCTGCGCCTCTATCGATTCAGTATCAACTGAACGGCCATTGGTACTGGCACAGCCACCTAACGTCGCGACGGCTACCACCAACAGGGTAAAAGCTAAATGTCGACTCATTATTGGCACCCCTCGTTGTCTTCTACGTCGTTGACTTCCGATGGTATAACGCTAGAGCTAAGTGGCTGAATCGCCACGTGGCACAGTCTATTTGAGCGAATTGTCATGCTACCTCCACAAGATATTGCTCAGCCGCGCCACTTTGATAAGAGCCAGAAAAGGGCGGCGGAATTCATGATTGTAATAAGTGATGAAAACAACATCGGACGCTCTTTCCGAAATAGCGATATGCATCCCAATATGAACCCTAGTAAAAGAACACCGCCGAAACCGACCAACCCGGCGGCAATACCTTCATAACCCAGAAGATCCTCGGATGGACAAAAAGGGCCGCACTGATTCGACCAAATGGAAACGCTGCTATCAAACAAGCTAACCCTACGAAAGCAAAACTTGGCTTTTTCAAATAACCGATTACTTGCTCATCATTTTTTGGCATAACGTTGGCTTCACCTGCAAGTGCGGATGGCGAGTTACAGACATCCAGCGAATCAAGCGCCTCTTATTTCGATTCAGCCGTTCCCGACTTACAATGTTCGGCAAATGCCAAAACGTGGCCGTCGGAATCCATGCTGTATACCAGAAAACACCGCAAGCCGATCAAGAGTGGACTGACTTCCTTCGCGCCATTTGCAATTGAACGACTATGATACACTGACGCGTAATCTACGACCGAGTCGACTCGGCGCGAGGTACGCCTGAGGCCGTGGCGGGATCCGGAATCGCCCTGCCGGTCGCCGACAACTCCCTCCCTGGCATCAAACCCAGATTTCCGCCACTTACCAACGGAAACTCGGTCATGCCCGGGACGTTAAGAATCGGTTCAACACCGAGTACTGCGCGATAGAATTCACAGCTACGCTCCTGGCTTGAAACGTAGAACACGATAAGCGCTCGATGCACTGGACCCGTCAAAGTCAATCCTCCGTCAATTCCCTACGTCCTCATAACGCTGAGTTCACCTGCAAAGACGATTGGCGCGCCCCTCGTCCCACCAGGGTCACAACGAGCGGCTTTGGCAGGTGCAAGCTCCTGTTAGGCAATTCCAAGGTCCAAAGAACGGGTCCAACTGCTGCTCACATCCTCGCAAAGGTTCCATAAGGTCACTGTCACTCATGCTAAAACAGAACTCCCAAACCGATCGCAAACAGCCCCGGCAAAGCACTCCAGTATCCTATCCTGTTCACCCTTGTCCAAGGCCAGAAGTTCTGCCAACCCAGCTATTTTATCCGCGTCTAGCTCAGTTAGCAATTCAGCCGGGCATTGATCAATGTCAGCTTGAGTCGAACCACCGCGATAGCCACCTAATTCACAGACTCGAGCAAGCAAGTCATCAACTGTTGTGAGCGCCGAAGTCCCTTGTGTGAGTGAGTCGTCGTCACTACAGGCTGATATCAGTAAAAGCAGAAGTCCAACCCCTAGATTCATTCTTAGGATTTACATTGTGCCCTCCTACTGAGAAATCATCAACTGCCCAACATTGAGATTTGTCTAACGTCTGTTTCAGCTGCAAAGCTGGCTAGCGGACCGTTGGCCCCGCCGAGGCCGTGACAGATGCGATTGTCGGCTGCAAGCGCTTTTTCGACACGTTCAGACGGCATGATTGGGCTATGAAGTCTGTCCTAGCCAGACGAGAAATCCGCCACTCAGGACTCGACCACCAACGCACCGGCAATCAACCCTTGTGCGGCGTCGCCCAGCAAGGAAAAAAAGAGTGCCGTCATGCCGTAGGTGACCGCGCTCATCCAAATGCACCAGCCAGCCTTTGGAGAATGGCGCCTTAGATCCGCTGTCTGAATTACCCCCGCCAACGCGCCGGCGATAATTCCGATGGGGACCAGCCACGCAACGGGCACTACAATAGCGTCGAACCAGGCCTCCTCTAATAACACATCGAAAGTGAACGGAAGCCCGAACCCGACTATCACACCCCTCGTGCTCCGCAAACTCATCAGGTGGATTCAGTTTCAAGCCGTTCTCTCCAGCCTCCAAAAACCTCCAGGACTACCGCTGTCTTCCTCTTTGCCGTCCATCGTTGAATCTCAAGCGTCTCATCCGTCATCGTTTACCTCCATAACTAAGACCCTGCTATCTTAGCAGCTGTCCAGTCTCAGGGGGGACGCTATACCCGCTCGCAACGCCACGGGGCTGCGCGATCGTTGGCCTGTGGGGGACACGATGGATATTCCCGCACCAGTTTATTTGTTAACAGTGAAATTGAACACATCAGGTCTTGCATAATGCCCAACTACATCGAACCTGCGTTTTGCAGCAATGATTTCGCTTAAATCGATATCTGCGTATAGGATCAATTCTCTTGAATCTATGGGGCCAGAAATTATTTCACCTTTTGGATTAATAATGCAACTCTGTCCTTTGCTTATCCATTCTTTCCCTTTTGGGTATATCGTTTTTAATTCTTCGGGTACATCATCTATATGCAAGGTCATGCAGTTACTTATGACAAACAAGCCACCTTCTCTTGCAATATGCCGCACACTTTCCAACCAATCATCACCTTGATCCCAAGTTGGAGAAGCAAGTATTTGAGCTCCAGATTCATAAATTGCATTTCGTGCCAAAGGCATGAAATTTTCCCAACATATAAGGCCACCAATCTTCCCAGCAGATGTGTCATAGGATTTAAGTGTACTGCCATTTCCTTGGCCCCATATCAACCGTTCACAATTTGTGGGCATTAATTTTCTATGTTTCCCAAGTATTTCACCAGCATCATCTATAAATAGAATTGTGTTATAGAGGCTGGAATTACTAGTCTCGGAGTTTCGTTCGTTCATCCCCATGACCACATTGATATTTGCTGACTTTGCCGCTTCAGAGAGCCTTCTAGTTGTATTGTCGGGAATTGATACCGCATTCTCTACTAGCTTTACATATAGGTCGTTTAGTTGCTCAGTTTGGTTGGCAGGAATACACCATACCCAATCCGGATAACCGGAAATAAACGCTTCGGGAAATACAATTAACTCTGCTCCATTTTTTCCGGCATCTAAAATAGCTGAACATGCTTTGTCAACCGTTTGTTCCTTGTTCAAAAATACTGGTGTAAGTTGAGCTGCTGCTATTTTTGTTTTCTTAACCATGTTGTTCCCTTCTTCTAATTGCCTGCTACGCAGGTATATATTCCAGCGCTCCTAACTGTCAACATTAACAGTAAAAGCGCTGGGGCATGTAAATACTCTCCGGGTATTCCAGAACCTCCGTTACGTGAGTACCACCTCTCCGGCTGATTCGGCCGGTCTGCCGTGAAGACGCATTTCACGAGATCGGCAAGACTCTGCAAATCGGCTCGACCCCGTACTCGCCTCGACTCCGATACACACCTAACTGCCAGATGCGGAGACCGCATCGAGTCTACGCAGTCGGCCGTTGGACATTGCTACGTCCTTCGGGTGGTAAGTCCAACCAGAGAGCCGTAAGAGACAGGTTAATGTCCCAGAGGAAGAGCAGGAGCGCAGATATGAGGCAGAGCATACAGAGGATGAACGCGATGGAGAGGACAACTCCGACCGCAAGCTCAAACAAGGCCCCTAGGAACAGGCTGATGATGAGGAACGCCGCGAGAAGGGCGCTGAGGGCCGCGAGGGCAACGCTTGTCCGGACTATTCTTCCCCTACTCGAGAGAATCCTCAGCTCCGCCAGAATCGTGGCTCGTTGCATTTCGGATGCCCCATGCAGGTCGTAGTTGAGGAGCCGGGATCGGTCGATAACGCGGCCGAAGCGGTTGGTCATACTCAAGAGGATCAGTCCAATACCCGAAATCAGGATGACCGGACTGATAGAGAGCTGCAGTGTAGGGATGAGGTCAGTGAGTGACATGAAAACCCCCGTCAGCCGCAATGGCTGGTATGTTGATCGTCGGTCGAGCGTGCGGCCTCGCTTCTGCCGGGCCCTACTCTCGGAAATGTCTGGCGTGAATTCGACCGCCCCATGAAAGGGGCCTGCAAGGAGTCGTCCAGCACCGATACTGACCTTACCCCGCTCGAGGGAACCGAGCAAGTCAATACATTTCAATGGCTTACAAGACAAGGAAGTCCCCTAAGAAAACGTGATCGATTCCGCTCCGGTTCCGTGCGTCTTCCTCCGAGCGAATTCACCGGACCCGTCTGTGAAAGGAATTGATCATGAAGACCCCAAAGCGGCTGAGACAACTCTGCGGCTGCCCCCCCTTGTGCCTCCTGACGCTGCTGGCCGGCCTGGCCCTGCTCGGCCTCGGCTGCAGCAAGAGCGGCCCCACCGATCCCGGCAACACCGACCCGATCGATCCCGCCCAGGTCAACGCCTTCGTCAATGACCTCCCCGACTGGGAGGTCCCGTCGACGGTAGAGGATCCCCCCGTCGATTTGCCCGACGAGCAGGACCTCGAAGACAACCAGTACTACCGCTGCCATCTCGTGCAGTACGACATGAAGCGGAACTTCGACAGCATCGTCGCGGTGGGCGCCAACGCGACCGCGCTCAAACCCGGCATGATGGTGCAGGGCAACGGAGTGAAGGACGGCTCGCTGTCGACCATCGGCCTGAAGCGCTCGCCGCTGCTATTGTCAGTGAACCTTGCCCTCGATACCCCGTCGCGGCGGGTGGACGTGCCCACCAGCTCGTCGATCCAGGACGCGATCGCGTCGCTGCAGCGCGAGGCGGACACGCGACTAGGCTCGCTTCCGGTCGTGCCGGCAATGATCAACTTCAAAGTCCAACAGGCCTACTCGTTCAGCCAGGCGATGCTATCGGCAGGGATCAGCCTCAACTATGACGCAGTCTTCGCGAACGGCTCGGTCAGCTCGACCTTCAACCAGAATAGCTCGGTAAAGTCCCAATCGGTCGTCGTGAAACTGCTGCAGCCGATGTACACGATCTCGTTCGCCGACGACGAGATGGCCGAGCCAGGAAACTTCTTTGCCGAGGATGTCACCCAGGCCGACTTCGACCGCCAGCGTCAGCTCGGCACGATGGGCCCCGGCAACTTGCCGTGCTACGTGCAGTCGGTCACCTACGGCCGCATGCTCGTCTACACCATGACCTCGACGGAAGCGACCAGCGCCCAGGAGCTCCAGCTCGCCGTGCAGGCATCGTACGGCGCCTGGGAGGGCTCAGGCCACGTCGACAGCCAGCAGCAGCAACTCGTGAACAACTCGACCATCCAGGTCCAGGTGTTCGGTGGCACGCAGGAGGATCAGCTCGACGCGATCAAAACGGCGCTGCACACCGGTGACTTCAGCGCCTTTCTGACGCCGGTGCCAGCAACCACGGCGGTGCCTCTTTCCTATCGCATCAACGACTTGAAGAACCGGCAGCCGGCGGTGATCGGCGACGCGACGAAGTTCTCGATTAAAGAGTGCGAAGCCGTCAATGACATGATGTTCACCGTATCGCTGGACAGCATCACTGTCGTCGACGGCTGCACGGACCAGACTCTCTTCGACATCGAGAGCTACGTCGACGTCACGGACAACGGCGAGTACTGGCTGATGCACCGGAGCGGTCCTGCCTTCACGCGCGAGGATCTGTTGAACGCGTACCACCAGGCCATCTTTACGGTGACGGCGAGTGCCAACACGACGATCACCTTCACGACGAACTTCAACGGCGCCGGCGGTACGCACGACTACCACTGGTGGTCGAAGGTAACGACCTTCCAGTATCCATTCGACTTCCCATCAAATCCCCTGCACTTCAGCCATCTCGACACGACGACGAACGATCTGTACGACGGCTGTACGATGGAGATGCACTACACAATCCAGTGGGAATTGCAGTGACCGGATCTTGGACGATCGGCGGGCCCGACGGGTCCGGGACGGTCCGCCGCGCGGACGGGGGCGGCCAAGCGTCGCCCCCGCTGCGTAGCCGACCCAATGAAAATACTCTAGTATTCCATCTACCCCCTCTGGAAGGTGGACGATGGATCCCGATCGCGCCGAGATCACCTCCCTGCTGTTGGAGCTGTCCGGCAACAACCGCGGGACCGTTGACGCCCTCATGCCGCTCGTCTACGACTCTCTCCACGGCATCGCCCGCCGCCAGCTCAGCTTAGAGCGTCGCGACCACACACTGGCGCCAACCGCACTGGTCCACGAGGCCTACCTGAAGCTCATCGACCAGGACCGCGTCCGCTGGCAAAACCGGGCCCATTTCTACGCGATCGCCGCGCGCGCCATGCGCCGCATCCTCGTCAACCACGCCCGCGACCGCCTCGCGCAGAAGCGCGGCGGTGGCCTGGTCACGGTGACTTTCGACGAGGAGTTGGCCCCCGCCGTTACGGGCCCCGAGGAGATGCTGGCGCTCGAGGACGCCCTGATTCGCCTGCAGGAGCGCGACCCACGCCGCGCCCAGGTGGTCGAGTGCCGCTTCTTCGGCGGCCTGACGCACGAGGAGATCGCAGAGGCACTCGGTGTGTCCGTGCCCACGGTGCAGCGCGACTGGCGCTTCGCCCGAGCCTGGCTCGCTAAGGAGCTGGCCTCGTGAGCGACTCGCACTGGGATCGTCTCGAGGCGCTGTTCGAAGCCGCCTGTGCTCTACCACCGGGGGAGAGAGACGCATTCCTGGAACGCGAATGTGGCGATGACCTCGGCCTGCGCGACGAAGTGCAGTCGCTGCTCGACGCCGACCGGTCGAGTAACCACCTACTGGACGGCAGCGCGCTGGACCTCGCTCCTCCGCTCGCGGCTCCGCTGACCCCTGGCCGCCAGATCGGTCCCTACCGCGTGACCGCCGAGCTCGGCGAGGGCGGTATGGGAGCGGTATACCTGGCCGAGCGCTGCGACGGACAGTTCGAGCAGCGCGTGGCGCTGAAGGTCGTCCGTTTCGGCCTGGCGTCTCCCACGCTGGTGCGCCGGTTCGGGGAGGAGCGGCAGATCCTCGCACGCCTGGAGCATCCCGGCATCGCGCGGCTGCTCGACGGCGGTGTCACCGACGGCGGCCTGCCCTGGTTCAGCATGGAGTACGTCGAGGGCGAGCCGATCGACCGCTGGTGCGACCGCCGTGGCCTCGGCGTCCGCACGCGCCTCGAGCTTTTCGCCGCGGTCTGCGACGCTGTCCAATACGCGCAGAACAACCTGGTGGTTCACCGCGACCTCAAGCCCAGCAATATCCTGGTGACCGGCGACGGCGCCGTAAAGCTGCTGGATTTCGGCATCGCGAAGCTGGTCGCGACCAACTCCGAGGTCGATGATCGCGCCCTGCGCACCCTCACGGCTGCTCCGTTGATGACCGCCAGCTACGCGGCGCCCGAGCAGCTGCTCGGTGGGCGCATCACCACCGCCACCGACGTCTATGCGCTAGGGATGGTGCTCTACGAGCTGCTGGCCGGTGGTCGTGCCTACGAGGTGGCCGGCCTCACCCCGACCCAGCTCGAGCGTACGGTTTGCGTTGATACCCCGGCGCGGCCAAGCTCCACGGTCCGCGATTCGCGCCGGCGCCGGCACGTGGCCGGCGACCTCGACAACATCTGCCTCAAGGCGCTGGCCAAGGAACCCGAGCGCCGCTACGCAACCGCCGGCCAGCTCGGCGAGGACATCCGCCTGCACCTGTCCGGCCTGCCGGTACGCGCGCGACCGGCGACCTTCGGTTATCTCGCTCGCAAGGCGATACGGCGCTACCGTCCCCAGCTTACCGTTGCCGCCGCCGCGCTCGCCGTGTTGATCGTCCTGGGCGCCTGGTTCACGCACCGCATCGCGCACGAGCGCGACCTGGCGCGACGCGAGGCCGCGCGCACGACTCAGGTCGCGAAGTTTCTGTCCTCGCTGTTCCGGGTGTCAGACCCCGAGGAGGCGCGCGGGGAAGACATCAGCGCACGCGAACTGCTCCAGCGTGGCGCCGCCCGGGTAGGCACCGAGCTGGCGGGGCAGCCGGACTTGCAGGCCACGATGGACGGCGTCCTGGGCAACGTTTACCTGAATCTGGGCCTGCACGAGGAGTCCGACAGCTTGCTCACCCGCGCCGTGGCGTTGAATCAGAAGCTGAACGTGCGTGACGGACCGGAGTACGCCGAGCAGCTCGCGAACTTGGGCCAACTCCGCGTGGAGCAAGGACGGTATGCGGACGCCGACTCCGTGCTGACGGCGGCTCTGACCATCCAGCGGCGTGATCGCCGGCTCGAGGACACGCGCATCGCCGCGACGATGGTCTCGCTCGGGCACGTCATGGACTTGACGGGGGATTACGCGCGCGCGGAGACGCTCTACCGCGAGGCCATCGCCGTCTGCAAGGCGTCGCCGAAGCCCGACGAGCTCCGGCTCTCGACCGCCATGGGCGCGTTGGCGCTGGAACTCTTGGATCGCGACCAGCTGGACGAATCCGAGAATCTGTTCCGCGAGACTCTGGCGCTGCAGCGTCGCACTCTCGGCGAAGACCACCCCGAGGTCGCCACCACCCTGTTCAACCTCGGGTTGTTGCTGAGTAACCGCGGCGACTTCGCCGGTGCGGAGAAAATCCAGCGTGAGACCATGGCGCTGGACCGTAAGCTCTACGGCGAGGAACATCCCAACGTCGCCTATGATCTGAACAATCTCGCGTTCCTCGAGCGGCAGAAAGGCAATTTCGCGGAGGCCGAATCGGTGGCGCGCCAGGCCTTGGCGATGCGGCGCAAGCTTCTAGGTGACGACCATCCTCAAACGATCGAGACCGAGGCAAACCTCGCGCAGATCCTCCAGTCTCGAGGCGAGTACGCCGCGGCTACCCAGCTGGCCCACAAAGTGCTGGACGCGAAGACCCGCATCTATGGCAGCGACAGTCCGGCTCTGTGCGCCGCCATGAACCAATTCGGCTGGTTCCTCTACGACCTGGGACGGTTCGCTGAGGCAGACTCACTCCACCGTCGTTCACTCGCGCTCGGCATCGAGAAGCTGGGAGCAGACCACAAGTCCGTCGCGATCAGCCGCCTGCAGCTCGCGCGCGACCTCGTTGCCGAGCACCAGCTGGCTGCGGCCGATAGCGTTCTGCAACCGGGCCTGGCGGCGGCCCGCCGTCTTTACGGAGACAGCAACATCTTTACCGCCGCCTTCCACATGGAGGAGGGAAGGATTCGTCTCGAGCAGGGACGCCTTAGCGCCGCGCTGACCGAAACCCGCACCGCGATGGCAGTCGCGGACAGCAGGGAGAAGGGCAGCCCTCGCCGCGCGGGGGCTCTGCTGCTGACGGCGGAAATCCAGCACGAGCAGGGGCACGCCGCCTCCGCCGATAGCCTCTACCGCGAAGCGACGCGGATCCGCGAACTCACCGTTCCCGCCAGCCATCCGGAGGCGGCGTGGATCAGGCTACGCCACGGAGCACTGCAGCTCGAGCAAGGCAAGGTCGCGACGGCTCGCACCCTGATCGTACCGGCAGCGGAGGCGCTGGCGAAGGCGCTGCCGCCCGATCACTGGCGGGTCGCTTACGCCCGGACCCTGGCGGCCGCCTGCCACCTGGACACGCGCGAACCCGGGGCCCGAGCGGAACTCGTCTCGGGGCGTGCGCGGGTCGCGGCGGACCTGGGAGCTGACAATCGCCTGGTGAAGGCGCTTGCCCGGATTTCCGATTAGAGAGAGTCGCCCCCCTCAACTCTTTTTCGCTACAACATGAAAAATCTGCCAGTGCTTTGGTTTTCGCAGCTCCGGCGGGTCATCTTTCTCTTCTTCGTTCAACAACTCGATGTCGAAGCCTTTCAATAGCTCAAAAAGCTCTTCCTGAGAGTGGTGAGTCCGACCGGGGAGCGACGCCCATGTGTCGCGGTCCCCGAAGAACTGACCAGCGAACCGTCCCCCTGGACGGATCGCCGTTACGATCCGGCCCCAAAGTGATGGAAAGTGCGCCTGCCTGCAGAACGGCAAGGCAAAGCTCGCATTCACCAGGTCGCAGTCGGGAACCTGCATCTCCGCGAAGTCCACCTCCACTGTAGTCAGCCGCGGCTTCAGCTCCGTACGCACGCGGGGCAGCAGGAGCCTGAACGAATCCGGGTGGCCATCCGTCGCCACCACCCGCCAGCCACGTTCGAGCAGCTCCAGCGTGTCCCGTCCCTCGCCCGCAGCAATGTCGATTGCGAGCCCCTCGGTGAGGCCCTCCCGTGCGAACAAGTCCAGCGCCTCAATCAGCGTCTCGCGCGCCCCTTTTCCCAGGACCGACCCGAAGTACCCCGGCCAGTCTTCTGCCTCAGAATAGTCCTGCGACTTCATGGACGGAAAACCCAGGTCGTTCGAGCGTTTTGGCTCTAGCATCCATCCCCTCCAATACGCAGTGGATACCCCGCGATGCCTACCGACGCTCTCTAAGGTTGGCTTCAGCTGCAAGCGTGGCTGGCGCCAACCTGGCGCATGCCAGGTGCGTGCTAGGCGGCTTTGTCGGGTGCAAACTCCTGTTAGCTGGCAACACCACTAACCACAACATCCGCCCTTTCGTCAGGCTTATGCGCCTCTACGTACCGATCTTCACTTGGCATCCAGTTTTGTTCCCATGTCTCCCGATAAGCTTCTCCATCGCGTGCGATTCCTCGGCTCAACCGCAAGTGACGTGGGCAGTCGACCCAAATACGTAGATCGTACAGCGCTGCCAACTCGCGGCGGCTAGAAGATACACCTTCAACAATGACTATGGCCCCAGGAGAGACTTCCAGAGTCTCCGCCAAAACGTCCTCCGTCCAGTCATACCTAGCAAAGCGGGCAACGTCCCCCCGACGAAGGGGGGCGAGAACTTGATCGCGGAGACGTTTCCAATCGAAATTGCCACCAATTGGTTTCTCGACAACCGCTCCTTTTGGTTGAAGCGATGAAGGCAGGTAAAAATCGTCGAAGTGGACGATCTCTGCACGCCGACCGGTCGCTTCCAACTCCGAAGCACAGGCAGCCGCAAACGTAGATTTGCCAGCGCCACCTTTCCCGTCGACGGCAAGTAGTACCGTCGAGCAACCGGTGTCCATGGCTACAATCCGCTGAACAACTTCAGACGCTTGGTTCATCGATCCCCTGCCCAGCTAACGCGTTCGCTCAGCTGCGAGGCCCCTTGGCGGGTCAGGTGCTGAGCCACAATCCTTCGATGCCCCTAGTCTGCACCCGAAGCACCTGGCATGACAAGGGGCCGGCTGGAAGATTGGTGACGCCGCAGACTTCTTGGAGCTGACCACCGAGGAAGTCGCATTCATCGAAAGGAAGCTGGCGTTGAGTAGAAGCCTGCGGCAGGAACGCGAGAAACAGGGAATTACCCAGGTCGCGTTGGCAAAACTCATCAGTTCAAGTCAGTCATGTGTGGCAAAGATGGAAGCTGGAGACTCAAGTGTGACGATCGACCTGCTGATGCGAGCCCTACTGGCTCTCGGATTGACGAAGAAAGACCTGTCAAAGATTGTCGCGAGGGCAGACCATATCGCGACCGCTGTCTAACGTCGGGGATCAGCTGCAGGCGAAAGTGGCGCGCGCTTTGCGTATGCAAAGGGCGTGAGAACCGCTCCTGGCGGTTCGGCGGTCAGCGGCAATTAGTCGTGCCACTCGGCGGGCGGTCTTCCAAGCCAGACCCAAGCGATGTAGTCCACGAATGGAGGCTCGCCTCCTACCTCTCGGAGCCGGCGATTGATCTGCCCACGATGGTACGTGCAGTGCGAGACCACCTGATAGAGCGTCTCACCCAGCGTGGTCGGCGCCGGCGATCGGCCGAGTCGCTCCCCTATTCGGCTCGCCCACGGCAGGTCCAGCCGTGAATTCAGGTCGTTGTCCCTGAGTTCGCGGATGAACGCGGCTGCGGAACGGTAATAGGCTTGAGCCCACCCATGGAGCCCTTCATACGTAGTGAGTTGCTCTGCCGCCGACATATCCAGCGGTTCGTGGCGCCACACCATCATAAAAGCGCGCTGAGCCGAATGGAGATGCAAGAGCGTATCGAAGAGCGCCGGGTCGCGCGCACCGGATTGCGCCGCCCGGATTTCTTTCCAGACGAGCGAGTCGGCCCATTCCATGTGCTCGTACAGGTCTTTTAGCAACGTCAATGTCATCACAATTCAACTCGACCCAAGAAGGCTACGGTTTGATACACACCAGCCGACGCATTCGAGTCGGCCTCAGCGACACCTAACTTGAATTATGCGGTGCACGTCCTCACGAACACGCCCGCTAGTTCCAGAACTCTCACCACTTCTTGTTTCGCCGTCGTTCCTCTTCCGCTTCTTCATCTGTCTCGATCTCCGCACCGGCTCGCCCCCGATCCATCCTGAGCATACAACAATCACGCCAAATTTGCCCGACATCCCCGGTTCGATCCAGCGAGATATTGGGGAGAGCGACCGGTGCCATTATGAACAGCTGGCACGATCGACGAGTGGTTCATTCGGCCTGTGGAAGCGACCGGACGTATGATGCCCAGTTCTCCGGTAACCTTTCTTGGCCGGTAATCTCCAGGAAGCGTTCGACCGTCACAGACACTTCTCGAAAGCGGGCAGAGGCGACCAGCTCGCCGTTTTCGCCCCTCGCCTCTGCGTAAACGATCATGGAGTTTCCGGTTTCGGGTCGTTCAACCACCTCTCCACTTAGCATGAGTTTCTCGGAGGTCTTGCCAGGATGATGATAGGTTGTCTCCGCAGATTGAAGGAGCCAGATCCTTTCGGCCTGCCCTGCAGCTGTCATGGCCACCCAAGTCGAAAGGCAATCCAGGACAGTGAAGATTGCCCCACCATGAACTACTCCTGGAAATCCCGCCATTTCTTCGGTCGGCTTGAATGATCCGAGTAGCCTGGTTGGCACATCTTTATCTTTGAATACCTCAATCCTAAGACCCTTAGGATTCTCGTGCCCACATCCAAAGCAAGTATTTCCTTGGAGCAGCTCTAGGTTCAGCAATCCAGATGTTATCCCTGTCTCACTTTCTCCTCAGATGGGTGATCGTTGGCCAACGAGGGGTGCGGTAAACCAACACCCATTCTTACGCGCTCTCCCTAACGTTCCCGCGCTCAGCCGTGGGCATGGCATGATTTCCAAACAGCTAGCAGCCGGCGGCCTGTCGGCTGCAGCGGCATGTTAGGCGGCTCGTTCCCTCTTAGGGCCTTACTCATTCACGTAGCTCGGTCTCCCGATGTGAACGGGCTAGACTCCCGAAGTAAAGGCAATAGAGTTCATGGCTCTTACCCAAATAGAGCCTCTGCCGCTCGTGCATTGGCAACCCCCTAAGCTCACGAGTATCTATGAACGGTGGCAGGACGATAGCCACGTCCGGAGTCAATCCCAAAGCCCTCTCAAGTAACACGTCCGAAGGGGGCTGCGTATTCGATCGACGGAACCGATAGACATGGCTGGGACCGCTCGCAGCCCAATCCGGATCGAGAAAAGCCGCATCAAGCTCTGGGCATGCATCCAGTGTGCCCTCGTCCAGCACGTCCCCCAAGACAAATGTAACCTGACTTATCAACCCAGCTTTCTCAACGTTTTGACGGGCCTGCGCCTGATACATCGGATTGATCTCAATCGTCACCACCTGAGCCGCCTCTCGTGCGAGCGCAATAGTCGTGAAACCGGCACCTGTACACGTCTCAAGCATCCGCCGACCCGTGAAGCGCACAGCCATGTGCTTCGCGAATCGACGGTCAATCCCCATTGTGTAAGCCTGGGTGTTCGCGACGTAGTCACCTCCAAACTTCGCACGGACTCTTTCAGGGTCCACAATCATCCCATCACCTCGGCCAGCATTCATTGCCGCCTAACTTGAATTGAGCTGCTCGAGTTTATTGTAGGATCTCCCATCAATCCGAACCTACCCGCGACGTAGGATCTCTGCAATCCCCCGCATGACCTTGTGCCACGGCGAGATCGAGCGCTGTTTTCCCATGGAAACCGTACGCGCCTGTTCCCCGGATTTCTTTGTCAGCCCCCGAGGCCACCAGAACTCGCACGATTTCTTCATGACCGCCAATGACGGCTAACATGAGGGCGCTCAGGTGATACTTCGCCGTGTGATTTAGGTCGGCATCATGTTCTATCAGAAAGCGAACGACATCGGTGTGGCCTCTGTGTGAGGCGATCATGAGCACGGTCTGGCCATGCCGGTCGCGCGCGTCAATGTCAGCACCCTTAAGAAGAAGATCCTGCAAAGCACCAACATCAGAGGCTTCAGTAGCAGTTTCCCAAGGGTTGTCCAAGTTACTCATTCTCGGAGAAGTCAGCCTAATGTGTACGCTCAGCAGCGAGGCCCCATTGGCGGGGCAGCTCCTAAGCCTGAATCCTTCGATAGCTCTAGTCTGCCCCCAAAGCACCTGGCGTGACAAGGGGTCTTGGCTGCTGGAGCGGAGGGCTAGACGTCCGGCCCAGATCCCATGGAGTCCATCATCCGCATCGCCGACTTAGCGAGTCCACTATATGGGAAGCGCTCGAGGCAGCTTTCGTAGTGGTGCCGCGCTCGATGGCCGTAACCGATCTGGCTGTAGCAGAAACCAACATTGGCCAAGGCCATTTCGCGATAGCTCGCGGCCGACGACGAGAGAAGCACGACCACGCGAAATCGGTCGATCCACGATTGGCGGTCGAGAAACGCTAGGCTGCTCAGGAACCGGGGAATCGCAGACTCAAACTCCTGCTTCTTCACGAGCCCAATGCCGTTGTTAGGCGGAGTCTACCGCCAGTAAGAGAACCCTTCTTGAGCACGGTGCGAGTCTCTTCGAGAGCCTCGGGCGGACTAATGTGCCCTCGTGGCACCACGGTGACGTTCAGGCCCGGTGGCTCACCCACACAGTCCGATTGGCCCACCACGGCGAGCGCGGGCCCCATGTGCTGGCATGTCGATGAAGACCCCGGGCATGAAGACGATCGGCATGTCTGAGTGAAGCGATACCCGGGCCGGCCGCTCAGTCCGGCTCCCCTCCCAGTTCGATCGGTGCGACATCGGCGGGCCGACCGGCAATGACTGCCCTCACCCGATCGGTCGCGTCGGGGCCGGCATCCAGCCAAATCGCAACGATCTCCGCCACGGTCCGGTAGACCTCCGCGGCGCGCGCTGCCGGACGGGCGGGCTCGCCGCGCGGATCGGGTACCTCCAGAGCAGTGGAGTAGACCGGCCAGTTCTGGAAGTCGAAGTGCGTGATGATGTCCGGCGGACGAACGCCACCGACCCGCAGCACCGTTC
Source organism: Candidatus Krumholzibacteriota bacterium (assembly GCA_963764625.1). Taxonomy (GTDB): domain Bacteria; phylum Krumholzibacteriota; class Krumholzibacteriia; order JAJRXK01; family JAJRXK01; genus JAOZPE01. Next base: position 54,955 of record CAVXTH010000002.1, read on the forward strand.
GATAGCGGGAACCGACCTGCTTCACCTTCGAGAGATCACGCACGGAATTCGCGACGCGATAGATATCGAGAAAGGGAACCCGCAGGCTCGCAGGCGACCATCCGAGAGAATCGAGGACCGCGACGCCATCGCGCGTCCCGGCCGATCCGTCCAGCGCGACGACCCCACCGATGCCATCCAGTCGCGATGCGAGCAGAACCGCCTCCAGCCCACCGCTGGAGTGACCCATGAGGGTCACGTCCTCGGATCGGGCGCCGGGAAAGCGCCGCAGGGCCGCCAAGCCTCGCTCCGCATCCGCCATCTGGCGCTGGATGGTCGCGACCCCGAAGCGGAAGCCGCCCTCGATCGTCTCCGGCACCTGACTCACGACGCCGACGATGAATCCCTCCGAGGCGAGCCGCTCCCAGAGCAGGGTGCTCTCGAGCGACCAGTCTCCCAGACCCAGCAGGTGGAGGACCAGTCGATGGGCCCCCGGCGCCGGCGGGGGATCGCGCCTGGCGGCGACGGGCAGCCTCGCCAGGGCAGTCCACAACGAGTCACTGGCGGGCGAGAACTGCCGTCGCCCTGTGTCTAGTTCCCGCGCGGTGAGGGCCGCCGCCCAGTCGGTCGGCCCCCCCGATCCACCGGGTGCCAAGTAGTCCCCGAATCGCAGCAACTCACCACCGGTGTCGGCCGGATACCAGATCAGGAGCCGGCCCGGTCGCCCGGTGCTGTCAGGATCGATCCAGCGGACCGTGAAGCCGACCCGGTGTGGCCCGTGATGTTCCGGGCTGAGCGGCGCGACAGACTGCCCGAGGGCGGCTGTTGCCGCCATGGCTATTGCCAGGACAAGGATCACCGGACCGCGGATCGACAGCTGGTTCATATCACGCTCGCTCCGACAGAAGAAGAAGGAGGGAGGATCGCGGGCATCGCATCGAGGACGACCGTCTTCGAATGCTAACATCGACCTTCTAGTCGCACAAGGGCGGGGTGACGACAACTGGCGCGGTACCGGAGGTTGCCGGGCGCGCTGCAGACCGTCGAGTCGCCCGACACTCCGTGCCACCGGCACGTTGTCGTGCTCATCCTCGCTTCCGCAGACGAAGAGGGCCGGCACCGTGGAGTGAGCCCGCGATCAAGTCCATGGGTGTAGATCATGGTCGTCTTCACACTCGAATGACCAAGAGCTCCTGGACGATGCGAATGTTGGCGCCATCCTCCAGCAGGTGTGTGGCGAAGCTGTGGCGGAAAGTGTGGCAGCTGGCGCGCTTCGAATTGAGAGTCCAGAGGCCGATTTCTCATTCTTCCTCTTGCACCAAACGTATATTTGTATAACTTGAAGTTGCCTCCCCGATTACTCAGGGCTTTCCGTTCCACCGAGCGCGTTGAGCAGGGCTGCTCAGTGCGAGCGGGCCTGCACCTGCTCACAAGCTTGGGAGAGGTTTCGTGAGCCAGAGAAGGCTGAATCCCTGGGAAGAAACGACAATTTAAAGCAAATCCCACGCGTCCGCTGGCCGTGAGGGGGAACCCTATGCGCTGCGGACCCGGCTGGAAGGGCATGGAACTAGCCGGGCAGCAAAGCGCAGATTTGGTGAATAAACATGAAAACTCAGATACGAGGAAGTCTCAGAGGAATGTCAACCAACTCCGAACGTCGAGACACTTTGGAACGGGCACGGACCAACCCCGAACCGGCAACCACGACCTCCTCTCAAGGACCATGACCTGAAGCGCGGGAGAGGACGTATGACACACATTCGAATCCTGACCCTTAGCTCTATCGCTCCATGCGGGCTCTGATGCTCGATATCACGCTTTCAAGACCTGATCGAATAGAGCGAGCAAGGTGCTCCAATGACGTTCACCGGCCGCTGCATCGTAGTTTGCAGTATCCCTGATCACAAAACCGTGACGGGCTGAATAGGTCTCGAGCTCGTAGTCCACCCCGGCTTGGGACAGGGCCTGATCGAGTCGGGACTTCATCTCCTCGGGAAATGACGCAGCCGCGAGTGAGGCGGCCCCACCCATGCAGTAGCCGGTGGTTCCGATGCCTCCCGGCCTGACTTCGGGCTGAGACTCGAGATAGTCCAAGAATGCTCTCGTGTCGGACATGAGATTGGGAAGTGTCGCGGGCGCAAAGAACTTCTCCATGAGGACCTTGCGCTCTTCCGGGATGCGGAACACGGTCTTTGCATTCATCGGTGCGTAGGGACCAGAGCGATAGAACAGATCTGGTAGGAGCACAAAGTAGTCGTGGGATGCGAGACGCTGTCCTATCTCAAGCATGGCGGCGCGGGATGGTAGACGTAGCTCGGACATGAGCCATCTCTGGTCTTGACCATGACCTTCGAATACGTCATGACAACTCTCCCCTACTGCCCGAATCGAGTGCAACTGGGTTCCAGCCTGGCTCCATTCTCACTTCTTTCCCCACCGCCAACGGAGCGGTTCTCCCTTCCACCAGCAAACGGCGAACAGCCCAAGCGTGACCACCAAGCTGTAGAGACCGAATCCCATGGCTCCTTTCTCGGGGTGCAGCGCGGGAATCGCTCCCAGGATCAAGACGAAATACACTGCCAGAACGAGCCAACCCTGCCAGGTCGCCGGGAAGCTCCAGCCCCAGCCATACCGTTTCGCCGAAAACCAGTACCGCTTCTCGGCGTGCTCGCTCAGCCCTCGATGAGTGCTCTCTCTGAGAGTCATCAATTGGGATACCTCCTTCAGAGCTAGTTGATCCTCAGCAAAATCTCCCCGGGTTCCTCGCTGAACCGAAGCGATGCGAAGCCGAAGGAGCCGTCACCACAGCGGAAGACCTGCACCTTCCACTTTTCGTCAGGCGCGAGCAGTTCCTCATAGCTGATTGATCGTTGTGTGGCGGACAAGGCTGAGGTGTCTTCACGCGTTGTGGTCTTGACGGAGTCATCCGTCATCGCTTTTCGCCACCTCCACCCGGTTGCGTCCATTCTCCTTCGCGCGGTAGAGGGCTTGGTCGGCCCGCTGCACCAGCGCGTTCACATCTACCTGCCTCATCCCGTCATTCACGGCAACCCCCAGGCTGACGCGAACAGGGATCATTCCCTTCGACGTGTCCACGCGGTCGGCCGCGATACCGGCGCGGAGCCGCTCCGCCAGGGCGGCGCCACCCTCCCTGCCGCACCCCGGCGCGACGACGAGGAATTCCTCGCCGCCATAGCGGCCCAGCGCATCGTACTGGCGAAGGAGTGCGAGCATACGTTGCGCCGTCGCGCGGAGCACGGTGTCACCGGCCATGTGGCCGAAGGTGTCGTTGACTTGCTTGAAATAATCCAGATCGACCATGATCACACCCGTCGGATGGCGGCCTTCCCGCTTGTCTCTGGCCAGTTCCCGTCCCAGGATCAGAAGTATCTCTTCATGGTTCCAGAGATCGGTGAGAGGGTCGTGAGTAGCCTTCACCCGCTGGATCTCGCGCGCCGCAATCAGCTCGGTCTGCAGCTCGACGATCCGGCGCCCCGCGCGCAGACGCACCTTCAGTTCGCTCGAGTTGAACGGCTTGGAGATGTAGTCGTCGGCGCCTGCCTCCATCCCCGCGACGAGAGCCTGTTCACCGATCTTGGCCGTGAGGAGAATGATGTACGTGTAGGAATTTCTCGCTTCCTTCCGCAGAGCGCGGCATACGCCCACACCGTCCATTCCCGGCATCATCCAGTCGAGGAGGGCGAGCTGCGGGGCGTCATTCGCCTGCAGCACCTGCAGCGCCGCCAGGCCGTCCGAGGTGGCAATTACTTCGTAGCCCCACTTGCCCAGCTTGGCTTCCAGCAAGCGACGGGTAACCGCGTCATCCTCGGCGATCACAATCTTCATGATGGGGTCCCCCCCACGTATGCATCCAGCTCCTGGGTGAGCTTTCCGAGTTCCAGAGCGAGGGCACTCGCCATTTCCTCGGCGCCGGCCAGGTCCTGTTGTTTCCCCATCTCCTCCAGCGCGAGGGCGAGCGCGGCGGCGGCATGCCCTCCGAAAGCTCCGACCGATCCCTTGAGCGTATGGGCCCTGCGGTGAAGGTCCATGGCATCCCCGTTGCGGATGGCGGCTTGAATCCCCGACAAGGTGCGCAGGCTGTCCCTCTTGAATAGGGATGCAACTTCCGCCAGGAGCTCCCTATCGCCATCCACGCTGGTCATGGCCACATCGCAGTCGAAACTGGCCGGCGGATCCTCTGAAGCCGGGGAAGCGGTCGGCGGCTCGCGGCGCAGTGCGGCCATGGCGTCGAGCAACGCTTCGATGCGAAGGGGTTTGGAGACATAGGCATCCATGCCCGCCGCCAGGCACTCTTCTCGGTCACCCTTCATGGCGCGGGCGGTCAGCGCAATGATCGGGATGTGCCCGCCGCCGGTCTTCTCACGCTCCCGGATACGTGCTGTGGCCTGGAACCCGTCCATCACGGGCATTTGTATGTCCATGAGAATGATGTCGAACGAATGCGCGTCGTTTTCTTCGAGATGGGCCAGCACCTCGACGCCGTTCGTGGCGAGCGTCACACTATGACCGCGTTTCTCAAGCATGTTGATCGCGATCTTCTGGTTGACCAGATTGTCCTCGGCGAGAAGCAACCTGAGCGGACGGATGGCTTCCCGCAACGTGTGTTCGGGTTACCAGGGGCGCCGTGGCGTCATTCGGTTCCGCTCTTCCAAGTACGGTCATGATCGCGTCGAGGAGGGTCGACTGCTTGATCGGTTTGGTCAGGTAAGCGGACACGCCCAGCTCTTTGCAGCGGGCGGCGTCACCGCGCTGGCCCGCGGATGTCAGCATGATGATGGCAGGGGTGATGTCAGGAGCCTGCTGTACGTGCTCGGCCACTTCGTAACCGTCCATACCCGGCATATTGGCGTCCAGCAACAACAGGGGGAAGGGGTCGCCGGCCTGCGTTGCCTCGGCGAGCATCTCCAGGGCCGACTGCCCCCCGTCAACGGCAACCGGCTGCATGCACCAATTGGTCAACATGTCGGTCAGGATACGCTGGTTGGTCAAGTTGTCATCGACCACCAGCACCCGCAGTGCATCCGGAGGCGGCGAATTCAGCATGCTCGGGCTCGCCACAGGCGCCTGTTGCAACCCCATCCGCACGGTGAAATGACACGTGGTGCCCTGACCCAGCTCACTTTCCATCCATATCCGACCGCCCATCAATTCAACCAGACTGGCCGAAATACTCAGACCCAGGCCGGTCCCACCGTACTTGCGAGTTGTGCTGGCATCGGCCTGTGCGAACGCGTTGAAGATCCTGGCCTGCGTATCGGCCGACATGCCAGCGCCAGTATCCGTCACGGAAAACTGCAACATGACGGATGACTGATCACCGACCGCTGCTGACAGTTCCCCCGCGTTCTCTACCCGCAGCACGACCTCGCCGCGGTCCGTGAACTTGATGGCGTTCCCCACCAGGTTGACAATCACCTGGCGCAGCCGGTCGGAATCGCCCACAACGGCATCCTCGACATCCGAGCGCACGTCGTAGGCGAGCTCCAACGACTTCCTCGCGGCCCGCAGGGCAAGCGACTGGAGTATGTCTGCCAGAGAGTCGCGCAGGTTGAAGTCAACCGGGTCCAGCTCGAGCATGTGTGCCTCGATCTTGGAGAAGTCGAGGATGTCGTTGATGACGGCCAACAGCGATTCGGACGACGATTTGATGGTTTGGGTAAACTCCCTCTGTTCGCGCGTCAAGACCGTGTCCATGAGCAGATCCGTCATGCCCATGACACCATTCATCGGGGTACGGATCTCATGGCTCATGTTGGCCAGGAACTCGCTCTTGGCCAGGTTAGCCGCATCGGCTTCGGCCATTGCCGCCAACAGCTTCTCCTGGGTCCGCTTGTGCTCTGTGACGTCCCGGCTGATGCCTCTGAAGCCACTCAACATGCCGTCTGCGTCCAGAAACGGAACCCCGCCGACCTGAAACACCACCTCATGTCCATCGCGGTGCAGAACTGTGACCTCAAAACCGTCGAAAGCTTTCTCTATCTGAGCTTGCTCACCGAAGAACTTCTCTGTTCTGTCAGTTTCAGCTTCCGGCAACAGCGCAAACAGTCTCTTGCCGACAATCTCCTCCGGAGCATAGCCAAGGGAATCCCTGACCTTGGGGTTGCAGTACGTGAAGACGGCACTTGAATCGACTTCCCATATCCAGTCGCTCGTGCTCTCGGTCAGTGCCCGGAAACGCTCCTCGCTTCTCTGCAACTCCCGCTCCGCCCGTTTCTGGTCGGTTACGTCGCTATAAATGCCCAAGAGGCCGGAGACTCTTCCCTCAACGTCGCGCAGCGGTACCTTGGAGGTTCGCAGCCAGATTGTGCTCCCGTCACTCGTGGTCTGAGGTTCCTCGAAGTCGAGTTTCGGTATGTCGGAATCCATCACCCGTCTATCATCGGCGCGGTACAGCTCGGCCTGTTCGCTCCAACTCATCTGGAAGTCATCCTTGCCGAGCAGGTCCTCGGGACGCGAAAACCCCGCATCTCGCGCAAAGGCGCTGTTGCAGCCGAGATAGCGACCTTCCCTGTCCTTCCAGAACACGCGCACGGGCACGGTTTCCAGGATGGAGCGGAGCATGTCCCTCGATTCGGCGAGTGCAGCCACGGTCTTCGTGCGCTCGGTCACGTCGCTGAAGAAGCCAACGACACAGGGCAGGCCTCCAATCTCAACCGGCGCCGTGTTGATGTCCGCGAACAGGATGGTTCCGTCCTTGCGGATGCACGGGAGGGTCGCGGCCTGTTGAGTCTCTTTGGATGCCGCATGCGCATCGAATGACGCGATCACGGCGGGCAGACTCTCGACGGGATGGATGCTCTCGACTGCCATTCCCGTCAGTTCTTCCACTGTATAGCCGAGCATCTTGCATAGCGTCGGATTGGCGTACTGGAACGTGTGCGACTCCTCATCAGCGACCGCGATGCCTTCGGCCGCACACTCAAACAGAACACGGAATCTCTGCTCCGAATCGCGCAGGGTGACGCCTAAGGCAGCGAGCTCGTCGAACGCCTCGGCGCGCTGAAGGGCCAGCTCCCGCTGGCGCCCTGCCGCGCGCAACATGCCGCCCATGGCGACCGCGACAAGGACCGTAAAGGCCAGTAAGGCTGCGGCCAGAGCTTCGTCCTGCCAACCCGGGAATTCCGCCGCGAACGCCGGGGCGGGGCGGGAAACCACCGTCCACCGCCGGTCTGCCACCGCCAGGGACACCCGATCCTCAATGTCCAGGGTGTCCTCGAGGGCCGTCGCCGGGGTGTCGATTGGCTGAGTCCGGGATCGGGATGCGTGGAAGTGGAGCAATCGCTCGCCTGCCGGCAGACCGTCGTCGACCAGGTACAGGTCCAAGCCGGCAGTTTTCAGCCCGCTGAACGCTGCCTCGGCCATGTCGGCAATATGGGTTACGCCAACCGCAAAGCCGACCAGGGCCTGGCGGCGTTCCGCCATGCTCACCGGAACCGCGCCATGCTCGTATACAGGGAGCACGAAGCAGGAGTTCCAACTCGCCATCCACCTCGTGCTGCGGAGGCAAAGCAGACCGAAGCCGTCAGCGTCCCCGCGTCCCGCGCCTTCTCGAAATCGGCCATGAGCGCGGGATCTGACCCAAGGTCGAGTCCCAAGACAGCCCCATGCCCTGTCGCCGGTTCAAGGTAGTACAGTGGGAAGTACTCGTCTCGCCTCGCCGCCGGGGTCGGTGTACCGTCTTCGCCTCGCTCGGTGATCATGAATCCGGGCAGGCCATCTTCCCGCGCGTCGGTCTCGAAGGCCTCACGATGGGCGTCGGGTACCCGCGGAATCCATTCCATGGAGTGGAGTTCGGTGTGCCGTTCGAGCGGCATGCTACAGAAGCTGTGGAACTCCGCTCGGGTCACGTTCTCCGAGCCGCTGAAATAGCTTCCGACCCCTTGAACGATCTCGCATTGCACATCGATCATGCCCTGCAGCACCGACGCATACGCCTGGGTGCGACGGTTGAGCTCTTGGTGCATGAAGGCCTGCTCCCGCCGGTTCAGGTCCCGGTAGAGAAACAGCGACATGGCCAGACCGGTCAGGAGCACCAACCCCACGGCCACGCGGGCCCGGATCTTGGCCCGTCTCCTCGCTGGTTTCCGGTTCGCTGTTGAATGATCATTGGTCATCGACACTTTGCTCACTTCCCTATTCGGGATCTACAATCGAAATATCAAGATGAAACCGTGTCCACTGTCCCTGCTCTGCACCCGAAGCAGCTGGCATAACAAGAGGTGCTCGCCTGCTGTCGCGGAGGGTTAGGATGATTCGCACTCGAGGAGCCAAGCACTAGCCCCCTTCGGCCTGGTCGCCATCGGGATCGGCCATCCGCATCCCTATCCAGCATCTAGCTGACGATCGCGTAAATCGTGCCCGTAAACCCGATATGGGTTGGAACTTTGGAGTTATCCAAGTAGATATGCTTATGTTGACTATGTTTCGTGTCCAACTTCCAAACTTTTAGTTGCTGCTTCTGCCTGACCCTCCCAGCCTTTCGTAGACACACAGTTAGGTCAGGTTTCGCATACTCTTCTCGTATTCGACAGGGCTGACCGCCGGGACGCTGAGTCTTCTCGCCTGCGACGGAGGCGGCGGAAGCCCCACCGGCCCCGCGATGTTCAGCGTCGACCAGGCCATATTAGCCGAACCTCGAGCAGCGAGTACCGACCCGCATGGAGCCCGGTCCGGTAGGATCAGCGCCATACGAAACCACAACACTTCGCCGATGTGCACGCGGTAGATCGGATAGCATTGCAGGCCCGACAAACTCTGGGTGAAGACCCTTCTTGGTGAAAGGAGACCGATCCATAAGCAGAGCGTAGACGAAGATCTTGCTCATGGGTTCGGGGCTGTTCGTTCAGCGGGGCGACTCGCTATCCGGCATGCCCTGGCGGGCTGAACACCCCGAGCTGTTGCCACATGCCGAGCAGATCCAGCTGCTCCCAAGCCTCGACGATCTTGTCACCTGAGAAGCGGTAGATGGTGATTCCACCAAGAGCGATACGCGTGCCACGTGGCTCGAGACCCGCCAGGGGGCCGGTGTGAGTCCCGGTGGCGCTCCATCGACCGACGAGGATGTCCTCGCAGGCGTAGATGGCCTCGTAGGTGACGTGTGAGTCCGGGAACGCAGTCCGGTACATCTTGATCGCTTGCCTCCAGCTCTCTCGATCACCGACACCTTTGGGCATGTGAGGACCATGGTAACGGGCGTCAGGTGCCATGACCTCGGAACACACGTCCAGTTCGCCTCGATTCCAGATCTCGTCAGCGATCCGCGCAACGAGATATTTCTGATCGTCTGAAGTCACGTAGTCCCTCCCGGTTCAAAACTCTTGTGCCGCCGCTCTGCAGCCAGGTTGACAGGGGTGATCCATCCGCGGCAAACGCTAATTAGAGAGAGTCGTCCCCCCGCATCTCTTTTTCGCCACCACATGAAAGATCTGCCAGTGCTTCGGTTTTCGCAGCTCCGGCGGGTCATCTTTCTCTTCTTCGTTCAACAACTCGATGTCGAAGCCCTTCAATAGCTCAAGGACCTCCTCCCGAGAGTGGTGAGTCCGACCGGGGAGCGACGCCCATGTGTCGCGGTCCCCGAAGAATTGACCAGCAAACCGTCCCCCTGGACGGATCGCCGTTACGATCCTGCTCCATAGAGATGGAAAGTGCGCCGGCTTGCAGAATGGCAAGGCAAAGCTCGCGTTCACCAGTTCGCAGTCGGGAACCTGCATCTCCGCGAAGTCCACCTCCACTGTAGTCAGCCGCGGCTTCAGCTCCGTACGCACGCGGGGCAGCAGGAGCCTGAACGAATCCGGGTGGCCATCCGTCGCCACCACCCGCCAGCCACGTTCGAGCAGCTCCAGCGTATCCCGTCCCTCGCCCGCAGCGATGTCAATTGCGAGCCCCTCGGTGATGTCCTCCCGTGCGAACGAGTCCAGCGCCGCAACCAGCGTCTCGCGCGCCCCTTTCCCCAGGACCGACTCGAAGTACCCCGGCCAGTCTTCTGCCTCAGAATAGTCCTGCGACTTCATGGGCGGTAAACCCAGGTCATTCGAGCGTTTTGGCTCTAGCATCCATCCCCTCCAATACGCAGTGGACACCCCACAGGAGACTCCGATCGATTCACCGGTACGCCTGATGCTCGTCGGCCGGCTCGAAGAATATGGGTTGTCCCACCGCAAGGCGCCCGCGTCGAACGACGGTTCCGTAAACACCAGCCTTGTTGTTCCTGTTCCGAACAACCGCCTTCAGCACCTCAGGTGCAGGGCGTGCCGAGTCAGGGTCGAAGTTTACCATTGAGCAGCGCTCGTCGCGGTAGGTAACGGCTATGGCAGTGGCCTCGCTAGTTTGTCCGAACGAGAGGAGGCCTCCCACCCATTCGTCCTCTTCGAAAGGAAGTGACCGCAGTGACTTAATCAGGATGTTCGGTCGGAATCTCCGGACGTCGGGGCTCTGCGCCGCGAGCCTCCCGATTTCCCCAACCGTAGCGGAGGTAATCACGGAGATGTTCGCTTCGTCGAAAATGCCACGGTTCAGGTGCATCATTTCGACCGGCAAACCATAACGGCGACCGACGTCCGTTGCCAATTCCTGACCGAACACCGCCAGCTCCGCGCCTTCTGGCGTACGAACATGCGTCGGGAGGTTGCCATCGGCGACGGGTCCCCGCCGCAGTGGAGCAAAGAGAATCAGCTTCGGGAGCTTGGTGGCGGTCAACCAAGGGAAGCCGCCGTGATCGTCAACCCGACGGAAGGCCAAGCGCCGGTCGCCGTCAAGACCATGCCAGCCCAGGTCTGCGACGTCCAGAAGTTCGCCACTCATGGACTTCACTGGGTACCGGAAGAGCGCTTCCACTTCACCGATTTTTATAGACATGTTCGTTGTCATCCGCCTAACGCTTCGCTTCAGCGGCGGACCGCTTTGCGGGCCGTCTGCTGCAAGGAGCCGCAAGGCCGAGCCCGGCGACCGCCGCTAGAATCGCAATGATGGTTCCGATTCTACTCAGATGTTTCCGAGAGCTCCATTATCCGTCAGCTCAGCCTAACGGCCCTTGGCGAGACCATGGGAGATCTTGTCGGGATTAATGAAGAAATTAACGAGGATCCCGACAATGCTGATGATGATGGCCCCCAAAACTGCCGAAAGGAAATTGTCGACGTGGAATTGAATGCTGTTGAAGTGCTTAGCTATCCAGGAAGTCAGGAGCAGCAAGGCGGAATTGACTACGATGCTGAACAGTCCAAACATGAGGATCGTCAAGGGAAGCGCTATCAGGCTGATCGCCGGCTTCAAGAAGGCGTTGAGTAACCCGAGGATGGCGGCCACGATTAACGTACTCTGCCAACCAACAAGGTGAATCCCACCGACCAGCTTTGCCGCTACCCAAATGCCCAGGGCGAGGAGCAACCACCGGATGACTTGGGATACGACTTTCTCAACGGTACTTGGCCCAAACATGACTTATGGCCCCCTTTGTTCGCCACTTGGCGAGTGCTCCGACCATGAGACCGAGGATGATCCACGGGGGAAGACCCATCTCATCCCGGCTCCGTGCGGCCTAAACGTCGACTTCCCCGGCAACGCTTCCAGCATGATTACTTCTCTGCTGGTCGAGTATCGCTGCAATTGGCTGCAGGACTGCCTAACTTGAACTAGGCAGTCCCGTAGAGGACCATTACGAACGATCCAATCTCGATAAGGATGCTACGCCTCACCGGGAAGCCGAGCAAGCAGGCGGTTGCCAGGGGTCTGCCAACCCGCTGCGGCCTTGATCATCGAATCCATTGCGATTCCGGCAGCTAACGGAGAATGGAACCCAGGTAGTAGGGCCAGAGTGCCAAAGCCCACACACCCTTGAGGAAGGGCAAGTGGGCAAAACCAATCGTGAAAAGCCAACCCATCATCCAGATCGGCCCCATGATCCCCGCCACTTCCATTTTGCCCTTAATTACTCTCTTGTCATCACCCATCGAGAGTCATCTCCTTGCTCTAGAAGTAAAAGGGCGCTCCAGGTAACTGCTGTCCGTAGCTGCAGACACCCGAATTCTTCAGATGATCCAATCAGCAGCGCCCGCTTTCGTGAAATGTCAGGCAAAACTCACGCTTGCCAACTCAATAGCTCTCACAGATCCCGACAAAGCAGAAAAGTCTCTCAGAATCCGAATGATGCAGCTCTCCGGCAAGTCGTGTCGATGCAATAGTCCGTCTGCATTCCACAGACGATTAGCTTGGTGATGCCATCTTCTTGAAGATCCTCATGCAAGCGAGTCCCGAGAAAGGAGTCGCAGTAATCTTTTTTGATCGTTATGTCGCCTGGCAGTTGCCGAAGGCTAGAATCAATCGAACCATCCGGTTCAACGCGGGTGTCTTGGATAAACACCACAGTTGCGTCGGATTCCCTTGCACGATCGATCAACAGTCGAATGTTGCTGAGAAGTTCGGCTTTTCCCCACGGCCCTTCATCAAGCAGGCTACGCTGAACATCGATCACAAGTAGTGCAGTTGCCACGTTACTTACCTATCTGGCCTAACGTTCTGGTTCAGCGGCGGCGGGTGAGCGCCGTTCGCTGCAACCAATTGCTAGCCGGTATAAATGGGCTACCGAGCACGGACATATCGGCAAACCTGAGCACCGGTTGCGGCTTTGGCCGTCGACTCCAGCGTGAAAGGGATCGCCATTCCGTTTTCGGCAAAGATCGTCTTCCCCCCACCGAGGATGATCGGCTCGATCGTGAGCAGCAACTCATCGACAAGGTCGGCGGCCAGCAAAGATCGGACCATGGTCGCACTGCCGTACACGTAGACGTAGCCCCCCGGCCGCGCGCGCAGTTCCGACACCGTCCTCAAGAAGTCGGCGCCACGAATGACCGTGGTGGGGTTCCACGTCGCGTCTTTCTCGGTGAGCGTATCGGATACCACGTACTTCTGGACACGATTAATCCAATCGGTGAATGGATCTCCCGAGCGACTGGGCCATGCAGCGGCCGAGACCTGATAGGTGCGGCGTCCTTGCAAGAGAGCATCACTCTGCGCAGCGAGTTCGGCATATGCGCCGCCCATGACAACCGGGTCAAAATACTTCATTGACCATCCGCCGTGACTGAAGCCGCCGTCGGTGTCCTCGCTCGCTCCCCCTGGAGCTTGTATGACACCGTCAAGGCTGATGAACTCTGTAATGAGCGTTTTCATGACGTCTCCTGATTCTCTGGCTGTGTGGATTCGGGTCTGCGGCTCTCATGATGGCTAATCTCCGGCATCAGCGGCGGCGCGAGGCGCCGTCCGCTCGATGCTGTTGTTAGATGGCAGTGTGATCACTACTGCTCTTTCTTGCCCAGCTGGCGCTGCAGACTGAGCATGTCTGGGTAGACCCACTGCTCAATGATCTTACCGTTACTCAGCCGAAATATGGCGACCTCAGAGATATCCACCTGGTTTCCCGTCGCCAGGTTGCCGATGAACTCCCCCAAGTTGGTTCCGCGTGATCGGAATCGCACTACGACGCGGTCGCGCTCGGCTATCGTGTCCTTGATTTCCTCCGTCCAGTCTGGGAATGACGTGCGATGGGCTTTCACCGTATTCACCAGGGCCTGTCGCCCGTACAACGTTTGTCCTGGAAAGTGGCCGACAAAGTCTTCTGCAAACAAATCGTCAATCAAGTCGACGTTGCCTTTGCTCCAGATTTCGGAAAACACCATGTGGATCAGCTTGATATTCCTGACTTTGACGGAATTATCCGAAGGTCCACAAGCTATCAGCGTGATGACCACTGCCACTGGAAGCAAGGGCACGATTCGCTTCAAATACTGCCTCCTTTCGTCTAACGTTGGCTTCACCTGCAAGCGCTTGTTGGGCGGCTACCGCGAGGCCGTCGTGGAGTTTCTCTTGCTTGCCAAACGCATGGTTCATCAGATCAAGCACGTACCCCGCCAACCGCGACATGTGCATACATCGGAAAGCTCAATAATGTGCCATTCCTGAATGCTTGAAGCGTCGGTTCAATCTCTTTTCGTATGGCCTCAACCATTGTCGTCCTCGCCGGCTCGTTGAGCTGGGCAAAGGCTGGAACCGCGGCCGCGGAGTTCATGACGGCAAAAGGTACAAATTTCTCTGCATTTGGAAATCTAACCACAGTCGATTCCGCACGTATCTCCACGTCAGCAAATCCTACTGCCGTAAACAGGGTCCGCAGTTCCTCGGTGTCGCACAAGGCAAATGGAACCTGAACGACGGATATCGGCACCGCGAGGTGGCGCGCCACTGATTCCATCAGAGCTTGAAATACGACGTGGCGCTCGAGCCCTTGCAATACCATCGCCAGCACTCGCCCTCCAGGCTTGAGAACTCGATACATCTCGTGCGCTACCGCTGGCAGATCAGGAAAAAACGGCAAGGCATGCTGGCATAGCACAACTTTAAAATCACCATCGGCGAAAGGCAATGCAATGGCGTCCCCAACGTGCCAGGTAATGCCCGCCCCATGCGGTTCGGGGAGCGAGCTCGCCACCCCAATCATGCTGGTGTTCATGTCGATTGCAGCAACATGACCGAGCAATCCAGCCAGGGGCGCTGCTAAGCGTGCAACTACGCCCGTCCCGCATGCCACGTCAAGTACTCGTTCCCGGATTGAATCGCTGCATGGCGGAGAAGAATCGCGGCCCACGGTTGAAACATTGCAGGGACAAAATAGTCCTCATACATTTCAGCCGGATTCGGCGGGGTTGGTTCATTTAGGCTCTCCAGTATTCAATGCGCGGCTTGTTCGTCAGCACAGGGTGTGACAGACAGATGCAGGTGCAAGCGCTTGTTGGGTGGCCCATTGTGAACTCTTTGGTTTCACTGTTCTTCCCCTCGTACCTGCTCCGAATCCTCAGTGTTCCATGGATTGCTGGTGTGGCGCTTAGGGTCGGTGACCGCGAATACGATTTCATTTCCGTCGGGATCGCGGACAATGAACATGTCCATCCAGCCAGTCACCATGATATCTCCCGGCACACCTCCCCAGGCGAGTACGCGGGAACGGTGGGCTTGCAAGTCCTCGACCCGAAAATACAGGCGCTCCTGCCCGATCTTGGTCTCCTGCCCTGTTGATGTTGGTTCGTGCAAGCCGAACTTGACACCCGCTGCAGCCATTTCCGCATAGTACGGCTGCCCTGCCGAGTTGGCAAAGCCCTTGAAAGTGAACCCCAGTACGTCGCGATAGAAGGGCGCGCTCTTTTCAACATCACTCACAAAAAGCACAGGCTTGATCTCGCCAGTGAATTTCCCATGAACATTTCGTGGATGCTGTTGCGCTCGGCCCGGCGCCCCCAGCGCCATCAAAAGTGTCAAAAGTGCAAGAACGCTTGTGTTTCTTCGCGCCATGGCTCCCTCCTTCTATCGTACGCTCGCGGCCCCTCGCCCACCCCACGCCAGCGCTCACCTGTGGCTGGAAGCCGTCAGGTGCAGCACTTGGTTATGCGCTTTCGGCAACGAATCGGTCCTGGATGTAACGCGAGAAGTAGCCAGCATAGCGCTGTTGCAGCTCTAGTAGGCGCCAGTCATCCCCCGTGATAATTTTTCGGCACTCCGGTGCGCCGCAGACGCAGGCCATGCGCTCATCTGGATTCCCGTCGATCATGGCGTAGTCGATCGTCAACTCGGCACCCGCTGGAATATCCCCCATGGCGACGAACGTGATCTGCCCCCGCACCCCGACGTTCGGGTGGCAGGAGTGGTTGAGGCACAGGATGTTGACTTCAACCTCCTCGACGCTGGCTGGCACGATATAGAGACTATCCTCGATCTGAATCTCTGCAGGCGACACCGCCTCGCGGACCTGCGCAAAAGCGGCAGTGTCCATGATGGTTCCCCCCTTGACGGCGACGATTTCGCCCGAAGAGATCGCCTCACGCGCGAAGAGCCCACGACCTTGGATGGGACTGACACGTTTCCCGGTTTTGGGATTGAACCAACTACTCATCGCCAGATCTCCAAGCAAGCGTATATGCGCATAACGTCCTGCCGATAAGCTCCGGGCGCCGAAGGCGACCGTCAGCTTCATTGGCTGGTTAGGCGGCGCCCGTCGGCCACCAGTTTCGATCAGATCCTACTCACCCTTGTTCGGTCGACTTCGCGCTAATGGAACGACAATTCCAACAACGAATGCCAGATCAAACGCAGCCTCCCAGTCGACCGCTCCAGAGCCGTGAGCGATGAGGTTGTATAGGTAGGTGACCACTACTGCAACAACGAACGTCACAGGGATGGTAATCGCCAGATCCTTCAGAAACTGCTTCGTGTTCATATTTGCGCCTCCTTCTCTTGAGGTGAGGTGGGCAAAACACCGACGCTCCCAGCCGGCTAACGTTGTGCGTAACCTGCGGGGCGGTCTGGCGCGGACCGTGCGCAAGCACGGGCCGTGACAGGCCGGACCGTCAGGTTCACGCACTTGTTAGGCAACGCTGCACCTCACATTAGAGCGAACAACCGTTCAGTCCTTGAGCGCAGCACTCGCGCCAACGAAACTTGGCACAACCACACGGGGCAGCCACAAGATATTCGAACTGAGCAGAGGCGATGCACAAGAAACAACCAGTGCCTTACGCTCAACGTCGCCTTCCTAGTCCTTGAAAGGAACGATCTGAACGGTTCCCTCCGGAAACTCGACAGTCAAATTAATAAGTTTACCATCTGCCGCCTCAATATACTGCGTGAGCGTACTCATGAGTAGATCACTACGTTTTTCTATCTGAGAAACCGCCGACTGCGATCGACCAAGCCGAGTGGCCATTTCTTCCTGTGAAATCTGCCGCGATTCGCGTACCTCTCGCAAGCGGGGGCCAGTAATGAGGTCTTCTCGGCCGTCAACGGATCGCTCGCGCCACCCCGAATCGACCTTGTCTCGCAGTTCACCCAGCAGGCTCGCGCCTTGTTTGATTGCATCCTTCTCTATAGGCGAAATTTTGTCCCAAATTCTCTTAGCCATGATTGCTCCTCGGCATTTGTTCCAGTATCCCTCCAAGGGTACGATTCTGCCGGCCATCGAGTGGCCGTTCAGAACAAAACATAATGCCTGGCTTATATTATGTCAAGCTTATATTCGATTGTGGCCCAATGATCGCGAAATCCGCCGCACTTGCGGTAGGCCGTCAAGATTCGATTGCCTAACGGCCAGGACATAAGTTGCGAGCGCCACCTTGACATGCGGCCGGAGGCTTAGGCGCCATCCGATCTTGCCAAGCGTTCAATCATTCAGCCACCCACGGCGCTCGTCAACTTCATGGTTTTGTTAGGCCGCGCCACGCGCGACACTGCAGCACGAGACGATAGGCCAGTCAGACCCCAAGGAGGATCAGCGTTCTGGCTGACGCTCGCAAAGCCGGCCCCGGGCGCTGATGATTCGATAGACTCGCCTGGCTTGCGTTCGGACCGAGTCAGGAGCCGAGGGAAGGGCGTAGCTCGCATCGCCCGCCGAAACAATTCGCGCTCGGCCGCCGTCTTGGAGTTCGTCACGGGCTTGGTGTTCAGACCTGCTCGGTGGGACGTACGAGCAGCTCGGCGACGGCCACGTGCCGGGGGCGGGTGACAATGTAGCCGACGGTGTCGGCGATGTCCTGGCTCTGCAGCCGTTCGATGTTGCCCAGGGCGGCGGCGATATGCTGCTGGACGGCGGCCGGGTTGTGCGTGCGCAGTTCGGTGTCGACGCTGCCCGGCTCAATGACCGAGACGCGAACGTGCTGGCGTGCCAGTTCTTGGCGTAGCGACTCGCTGAACGCGCCAACGCCGAACTTGGTGGCGCAGTAGACGGCGGACATGGCGAAGGCACCGCGGCCGGCGAGTGAGCCTATGTTGACGATATCCGCGACCTGCCGCGGCTCGGCGGCGGCTGCCTTGACCAAATGGGGAATGGCCGCGTGGGTGCTGTACATCAGGCCCATGAGGTTGATATCGATCATGCGCCGCCAATCGTTCAGGTCCGCGCCGGGGGCCGGCCCAAGCAGCATGAGGCCAGCGTTGTTGACCAAGGTGTCCAGGCGGCCCAGGTCCTCGACGGTCCGTTCAATCGCTTCCGCAGCGGTCTCTGAGTCGGTGATGTCGGCGGGCACAACTAGGGCCTTTCCACCGGCTCTGGAGATTTCCTCGGCGAGGTCGCTGAGCCGGTCCTCGCGCCGGCCGACGAGGGCCACGGAGGCGCCCTCGCGGGCAAGCTCCAGCGCGGTGACGCGGCCGATGCCGCTAGAGGCTCCAGTGATCAGGGCAACGGTTCCTTCAAGACGACGAGTCATGGGTTCAAGCCTTTCGATGATCGGCCACGTCGCCGCGGCCTAACGCCAGCGCTCACCTGTGGCTGGAAGCCGTCAGGTGCAGCACTTGGTTATGCGCTTTCGGCAACGAATCGGTCCTGGATGTAACGCGAGAAGTAGCCAGCATAGCGCTGTTGCAGCTCTAGTAGGCGCCAGTCATCCCTCGTGATAATTTTTCGGCACTCCGGTGCGCCGCAGACGCAGGCCATGCGCTCATCTGGATTCCCGTCGATCATGGCGTAGTCGATCGTCAACTCGGCACCCGCTGGAATATCCCCCATGGCGACGAACGTGATCTGCCCCCGCACCCCGACGTTCGGGTGGCAGGAGTGGTTGAGACACAGGATGTTGACTTCAACCTCCTCGACGCTGGCTGGCACGATATAGAGACTATCCTCGATCTGAATCTCTGCAGGCGACACCGCCTCGCGGACCTGCGCAAAAGCGGCAGTGTCCATGATGGTTCCCCCCTTGACGGCGACGATTTCGCCCGAAGAGATCGCCTCACGCGCGAAGAGCCCACGACCTTGGATGGGACTGACACGTTTCCCGGTTTTGGGATTGAACCAACTACTCATCGCCAGATCTCCAAGCAAGCGTATATGCGCATAACGTTGTGCGTAACCTGCGGGGCGGTCTGGCGCGGACCGTGCGCAAGCACGGGCCGTGACAGGCCGGACCGTCAGGTTCACGCACTTGTTAGCTGGCCAGCTCAACGAAGGCATGGGTCGGCCCCCGCTGGATCGAAGCCAGCATCCCTGATCTCCAAGACAAGGTCGTACTCGCACTCGGGCACATAGGTTTTCCCGACTGCCAGCGTGTCGCCGGGCGTCGCCTCCCGGAGCCGTTGCTCGATCAACCCAGCCAAACGTCTCAAATCGTCGAGGCTGCCGTGGATGGCGTTGCCACTGATGCCTGCATCGTGCCACGTCATGACTTTGAGGTACATGTACGGCCCATAATGCTCATGCTCGCTGAGGCCTGCGTTACGGGGTTCGCGGCAGTAGGCCTGAAGCAATTCGACGAAAGCGCGTAATCCAGCGATGGAACCGACGATACGCCACGTTCGAGCGGCGTCGTCTCGGTCGTAGAAGAAACCAAGCGCCTGCCATTCTCTTCGCGTGGCGGAATTCGTGGCATCGGACGGCGTCATCGTCGGGTTTCTCTTTGTCCAGCTAACGCTGTGGATAACCTGCGAGCCGACCTGGCGCGGACCGTGCGCAAGCACGGGCCGTGACCGGTTGGATCGTCAGGTTCATCCGCTTGTTAGACGTCACGGCTGCGCACCCCATGAACCGTTGCGAGCGGACGACCCGGGAAGAAACAGAACAACGACCACGTTCAACAATGGTACCAGCACGACCACCAACCTGAGCGCGGAAACCGAATACTCCGGCTTGAACACAAAGTACCCAAGGCACACCAGATTTAGGACAACCGCGGATCCCGAGGCCACCGCGGTGAGTCCGACGCGAATCGCTTTCACATTCAACAGGGGCGTCGCTGCGCAGATTGCGAGGATGACCACAACGTTTACATACGCCCGCCACGGTGCCGAGCCGAGACCTACCAGCACGCCCGTCGCGACAAGGAAGCAGCCCACGTAGAGCAGGTTGCCCCAAAGGGCACCGAGGCGTAGCGCACGCCATAGATGGTTGTGCAAGCCAGGCAGACGACCGGCCCCAAACATTTCACCCAGTGCTGCCGATTGTTCTTGGTCCTTCACCATGCGGCTCCCAGATCACTTCTCCACTCGATCGTGAACGCCTAACGTTCAGCATCAGCGGCAGCGCGCAGGGCTGTCCGCTGTATGCTGTTGTTAGCCACCGCCGTCCGGCCGCCGCGATGAACTAGGCCGAGGCTAATCCGCCTCGGCCAGGTGTTCCTGCAGCCAGCTGGCCATGGCGGGGAACGACGGCAACTCGTTCGGGTCGTGGTCGAGCACCTTATCGAAGTTGTGCCCGCCGCCGGCGATCTCAACGTACTCGATCTCAACGTCGTGCTCACGAAGGCTTGCGGCAAGAGATCGCGACTGACTGACCGGCACCACGTCGTCCGCATCGCCGTGCATGAGCAGCACGGGAGGATCATCGCCATCGACATAGGTGATGGGCGACGCCTCGACGTGCGCGCCGCCAGCGAACCCATCGTGCGGTGCACCGACGAACGACGCCACGTACGTTGAGCCGGCCGTTCCCGTCCAACCCTCCGCGGTCAGGTCGGTCGGGGCGGCAAAGGCGGCAACTGCGTCGACCTTTGAAGTGTAACGCTCGACTTCGTCGGCCGATTCGGGATCGCCCGTGCCGTCTTCCAGGGCGAGCATGAGCACGAGATGCGCTCCTGACGAGATGCCGAACGCGGCAATCGCCTCCTCCGTCACGCCGTATTCTTCGCCATGGCACCGAATGTATCGCACCGCGCGGCAGGCATCCTCCACCGCGGCGGGATACCGAAACAGCGGCGCCTGCCGATGGTTGATGACGAACACCGTGAATCCTGCGTCGGCGAACACCTCGTGACTCCCGCCGCCCAAGACCCCGCTGGCGACCGCGTCCTTGATTCCGCCGGCCCCGTAGCCCGTCGGCCAGTGCCATCCCGACCCGGCGATGAACAACAGCGCGTGCCCGTTGGACTCCGCCGGCTCGTACACATCCATGAGCAACGCCAACCCGCCGTGCATACCGTAGACGACGTTCTTGTGGACCGTCGCCGCGCCGGCGTCCTGGGCGTGTGTCGCTGCCGCTCCTACGAATCCGGCGGCAAAAAGCACGCCAAGGAGCACGACACGGATGAGTCTGGTTCGCATGATTACCTCCGCGGTGATTATCGTGTACGGACGCGGGCACGACGGTGCCATCGTAGAACTCCAGCCACGCTTCGTTGATGTTCCGCTCAAGATACACCTATCTGCTGCTATCGCAGGCGCCTAACTTGAATTCTACGGCCCCGTGTAAGGGGCCCACTACGAGTTATCCAGTACTGGTAATAATCCTACGTCTCCCCAGGGAACCGAGCAAGTCCGTGGTCACCATGGGCTTACCGCCCGTGGATCTCGATCTTATCCCGCACATTCATACCCATCTACGGAGCCAAAAACCTCCCTCACCGAAGCCGATCCACGGGACTCTTCACCGTCAGTCCCCGGTTCAGCACGTGCGTGTAGATCTTGGTCGTCTTCACACTCGGATGACCCAGGAGCTCCTCGATGGTGCGGATGTCAGAGCCATCTCAAGCAAGTGCGTCGCAGGGCTGTGGCAGAAGCTGTGGCAACTGGCGTGCTTCGAATTGCTAGTCCAGAGGCCGATTTTTCATTTCTCTATTGCACCAAATGTATATTTGTATATACTAAAAATGCCTCCCCAAAAACCTAGGGTTTCCCGTTCCACCGAGCGCTTTGAGCAGGGCTGCTCGGTGCGAGCTGGCCTGCATCTGCTCACGAGCTTGGGCGAGCTTTCGTGAGCCAGAGAAAGCTGAATCCTTAGAGAAGAGTGACAATTCGAGGCAAGAACCACTCGGCTGCTGGCCGCGAGAGGGAATCCTATGCGCCGCGCACCCGGTTGCAAGGGCATGGGACCAGCCGAGCGCCAGCGCGAGGATTAGGTGAATAGACATGAAAACTCAGATACGAGGAAGTCTGAGAGAAATATCCACCAACTCCGAACGTCGAGACACTCCGGTCGAAGGTGGCGACTCCGAACGTCGAGACACTTTGGAACGGGCACGGACC
Organism: Candidatus Krumholzibacteriota bacterium; assembly: GCA_963764625.1. Taxonomy (GTDB): domain Bacteria; phylum Krumholzibacteriota; class Krumholzibacteriia; order JAJRXK01; family JAJRXK01; genus JAOZPE01. The sequence goes on from CAVXTH010000002.1 coordinate 76,942, forward strand.
AACTCCGAACTGAAACCGCCCCAACCACGACCTCCCCGCAAGAACCATGACCTGAGCAGCGGAAGCAGCAGCGAGACCTGGAGGAGGGAACGTCGCAACGAGGTTCGCCGGGATCCCTCATATCATGACCCGACCAACAGCAATGCAACCGGAGTAGCAGCAAAGAAGGTGGCCACCCAACTCAGGGCTTCATTCTATTCGGCCCCGCCGGTACGGGTTTCAGCACCACCGGCTTCTCCTTCAGCATACGCAGGGCCTCCGCCACGCCGCGTTCCAACTGCGGATCATGCCCGGCAATCAGCGCCGCGTCGTCCTGTTCGACCCGGATGTCCGGCGGCACGCCTTCGGCCTCTACGGCCCAGTGGCCCGACAGATCGTAGAACCCGGCGGAGGGAGCCGAGATGAAGCCGCCGTCCAGCAATGGTGGCTCACCGCCCCAGCCGACCAGACCACCCCAGGTCTTGGTGCCGATCAGCGGCCCGATCTTCATCTGTCGGAACATGTAGGGAAACATGTCGCCGCCCGAGCCGCTCATCTCGTTGATGAGCAGAACTTTCGGTCCCCAGATCGCCGCCGCTGGCGCCGTGACCGCCGTGTAATGATCGCCCACCCGCTGGTTGAAATAGCCGTGCAATGACCGGCTCATGATGTCGACCATGTAATCGGCAATGCTGCCGCCGTGGTTGAAGCGCTCGTCGATGACCGCGCCCTCTTTGTCTTGCTGAGCGAAATAGTAGCGGTTGAAGCTCGCATATCCGCCGCCGCCCGTGTTCGGCACGTAGACGTACGCCAGCTTGCCGTCGGAGAGCGAATCCACCAGGCGGCGATTGCTCTCGATCCAGTCGCGCGTGCGCAGCCTTCTTTCGCTTGCAATCGGCACGACCGTGACGAGGCGCGAACCTTTTTCAACCGGCCGGTCGTTCACGCGCAATTCCACCTGCCGGCCGACCGTGCCGACGAACGGCGCATACGGACTCGCCGGCGCATGCAGCGCTTCGCCGTTTACCGAGAGGATGTAATCGCCGTCGTGCACGTCTACGCCGGGCGCCGAGAGCGGCGCCTGCAGCTTGGGATTCCAGTTTTCACCGGTGTAGATCTTCTTGATGCGATAGTAGCCGTTTGCTTCCTCGAGATCCGCGCCCAGCAAGCCGATCGGCAGGACGTCTGGCTTCGGAGAAATCTCCGCCGCCCACGAAGCTGTGGCCGATGGCCAGCTCGCCCTGCATCTGGTCGAGCAGTCGCGTGAGATCGACTCGATGCCGTACGTACGGCAACAGCACCTCATAACGCTTCTTCATGGCCGGCCAGTCCGCCCCGTTCATATTCGTGACGTACAGATAATCGCGCTCGATGCGCCACGCCTCGTCGAACATCTGTTTCCATTCGGCCATCGGATCTAGATCGATCGTGAGCGACGAGGTCTCCAGCGCGCCCTTCTCCTCCTTCGGTGGCTCGCCAGCCGCGTCCACGACCCACCAGCGATCCTTGGGCTTGCCGTCGTCGTCCTCGCTCTCGTAGAGCAGTTTCTTTCCGTCGAACGAAAGCGCGTACTCTTCCGCGGCGCCCGGCACGAAATCCACGGCCTTGCGTTTTTCGAGATCGTAGCGATGCAGTACGTCCTCGCGGTTAGGTACGCGCTCCAGATAGAAAAACTGTCCTGCCTTGCCCGCCTGCAACCCGACGTAGTCACGGGCAGGCACGTCGAGCGCAATGATCCGCTGCGACATCCCGTCGAAATCGATGCGCACGTGCACGGATTCCGGTTTTGCTTTCGTCGTATCGCGCGCGGCCGCCTGGTCCTCGGGCTCGTCACCCGTTTCCGGCAGAATCGGCGAGGGATCGGATTTGGAGAGCACTGCGAGGTAGACGCCACGACGCACAGGCCGGTCGTAGGAGCTCATATCGAGCCAGCCGGTGTTCAGCCCGAAATCCGTCGAAGCCAAAAACAGCAGGTACTTGCCGCTCTTGTCCCACGCCGGCGCGATGACTTCGGACATGCCGTCCGTGATCTGATGCGTGCTTCCGTCGGAGAGCGAATAGACGAAGACCGCGTGGAACTGTGAGCCGGGCAAGCGCTTCGTGTAGGAGATGTAACGTGAGTCCGGCGACCACGACGGCGACATGTCACGGTCGGGCCAGGTGTAGTTGTCCTGGTCGATGCGCTTGAGCTTGCCGTTGCTCGTATCGATGAACCACAGGTTGGTCTGTGCGTCCTCGTACAGGATCTTCGTGTGGTCCGGCGACCAGGATGGCGAGTAGATGAATCCGGGATGGTCGAGCGGGAAGGTGCGCGGCGATGCCGTCCCGTCCTGGTTGCCGATGACGAGCTGATACTCGCCGCTCGCATCGCTGAACCAGGCGATTTCCTTGCCGTCTGGTGACCACACGGGCACACGGTCCGCGACTCCGCTCGTGCGCGTCAGGTTGCGCCATGTGCCCTTGTCCGTCGGCACCGTGATGACCTCGCCGCGTGCCTCGAACAGGGCGCGGACGCCGGTCGGTGAAAGCTGTGGATGGGTGAGCGACTTCGAGACCTTGGCCGCGTGCGGCATGGCCCAGGGAAAATCACCGCTCACGCGGATGTCGAGCTTGTGGTCCGTACCGTCGGCGGGATCGTAGAGATGGAGGTCGCCGGCCTGCTCGTAGACGACTCTACCTCCGCCCGCACCCACGTGCTCGACCTCGTAATCGTCGTAGTGAGTAATCTGCTCCAGCGTTTTCGTGCTCGTGTCGTAGGCCCAGAGATTGTTGGTCCAGTCCCGATCGGAGATGAAGTAGATCATGCTGCCCAGCCAGACGGGCTGCTGGTCGCGGCTGTCCGTCCACGGCAGCCTGGAGGCCGTTTTGGACTTGAGATCCAGAACGCGGATCGGCTGGTTCTGGCCGCCGCGATAGTACTTCATCTCGGACTCCCACGGCCGCACCCGTTGATACGCGAGGAATTGCCCGTCCGGCGAGATGCTTCCCGTCAGGGCGCGCGGTACCACCATCGCTTGGGGCAGACCGCCTTCTACCCGCACCGTCCAGAGCATCGGCTCCGCATCGGGTACGCCGGTGCGCGTGGACATGAAGACGACGGCCGATCCATCGGGAGTCCAGCCGCACACCTCGTCGGGTGCCGGATGCCAGGTCAGGCGCTTCGGCTCGCCGCCATCGACCGGCACCACGTACACGTCGTCATTGCCGCCGTACTCACCGCTAAAGGCCAACCACTGGCCGTCGGGCGAAAAGTGGGGGGACTTTTCCACCGTAGGCGAGGAGGTCACCCGGCGCGCCTCGCCGCCTGCCCGCGGCACGGTCCAGATGTCGCCCGCGTAGGCAAAGGCAACAGATTGCGCGCTGATGTCGGGCTGATGCAGCAGGCGAGTGGTTTGGGCCTGCGTCGTCGCAGGTAAAAGCACGGCGGCCAGCACCAGCAAGGACAGAAATCTCATGGTTGTTCCTCCACCACAGCGGCGCGCACCTCACTCATGAACGTTTCGAGTTTGCGCTCGTCTAGTTCATTCGCTGTCCGCACACCACTGCAAACGTCTACGCCGAACGGACGCACCTCTTGGATAGCCTCTCTCACGTTGTCCGAGTTCAGTCCTCCCGCCAGAAAGACGGGCACCCGCGACCGCGCCACGATTCTTGCACTGACCGCCCAATCATGGGTACGCCCGGTTCCGCCAAGCTCTTTGACTGGCAGAGATCGGTTGCCCGAGTCCAACAGAAGTGCGTCGACTAAAGGACCCACCTCGAGAGCCTCTGCCACGGACTCCTCTCCCGTTACGTGAATGACCTGGATGAGAGCGATCCCGGGAAGATCCGCGCGCAGTGTAGCATATGCATCGGGATCGATTCGATCGCAGATTTGGAGCGTATTGGCCCGGCATCGCTTCTGCTGTGCAATGATGTCGGAGGCCGACATCAAACTGGTGAGGAGGACGGTCGCAACCGGCGGCGGGACTGTAGCTGCAATCTCTCGGATGCGCAATTCAGGGATGACCCCTGGCCCACTTGGCATTTCGGACACCAAGCCGATCGCCGATGCCCCATGGCGCACCGCGAGCTTGGCCTCTTCAACTGAACTGATGCAGCAGATCTTCGTGTACAGCATGAGAGTCTTTCGGCTGTCTGAGGTTGGCCCTCACTGGCGGATGACCCGCTGGGCGTCATCCGCACACGTGCCGCACCTTGTTGGGCGGCCCACCGCTCATTGTGTGAAGATCGAACTCTCTACTTCGCATTTCCAGGCTCCATCAATCTGCTTGCGCCAGATCGCCACATAGTGTCCATCACGTTGCACAAGATTGCCGCTCGAATCGCTCGCAGCGAGCTCGAATGCTCCGAACGTGTAACCAAGGTCGCCCGACTTTGAGACGACTGCTCGAGTGGGATTCCAAGTCACGGAAAATCCCGGTTGAGAACGGTTCCGTTTCACGAGTTCGCGGATGGCCTCCCTGCCGTGTGCGACTGGAGCACCGGGGAAAAAGTTGGTCGCGTCTTCGGCCCAAAATGTAGTGAGCCGCGCTATGTCCCCCGCAGCTGCGGCCGCTGCCCATTCCCTGTCGGTTTGAAGGAGACTATCGCTTTCGCGGGCTTGGTCGACGTGGCTTGTACAGCCAGAGACCATAACTGCGAACGCGGTGGCTAGAGTTAAAATAAGGATTCGCATCATCACTCCTCCGAGTGGTTCGTCCGCCCAACCCCTGGGCTCGCTGGACGCTCCCGAATAGTTGGTGCCGACCCATGAACTCTGGACCGTGAGCCGCGGCTACCGTGAGGGTTTCTCGGGTTCCCACACACCCTGCGCGAACGTCCCCAGTGCGATTTCGGTGGCATGACCGGTCGAAGGTGAGAATTTTACTCTCCGCCATTCCGGTGCACCTTCAGCGATGAATTCATCGCCGCCCTGGAACAGCAATCGCCGTTGGTCGAGAACGCCCGAGTCTTCCGGCCCGCCCTTGATCCGCATTGCCAATTCGATGTGAGTTCCATTTGGCACGACATCGAACTGGAAGGCGCCGGCGTCGTAGGTGCCCGCCAATCTCGCTGCCGCCTGAGGGCTAAGCAGAAGGTCGCGAACTTGGGGTTCATCGTGTCCCAGGATCCTGCGAGCGATGCGAGGTTCCAGTTCGGTTGCGATGTCGCTGGCGCCGTTCCGGTTGGCCATGATGGCGATCGTGAGGTCATCATCCGGATAGTGCGCCAGCACGGCATAAAAACCGAGCACCCGGCCCGTATGCGCGATACGCCGCCGGCCATCCAAGTCCAGCAGTTCCAAACCGAATCCGTATGGCCAGGTACGACCATCGTTCAATCTCGCCCGCGTCGTCATCCGGTCATAGCTTGCCTTCGAAACGACTTTGCCGGCCTCGAGTGACTCGCTCCAGCGCGCCAGATCCAGCGCGGTGGTCCACGCGGAACCCAGATTTGGTTCCCACGTGACTTCGAAGCCCTCGCTCGTCTGGCGATACCCTTGCGCCACGTCGGGGTCGTCCGCCGCCGGCCGAGGTGTCCAGTCGGGGTAGAACCTCTCCATCCCGGCCAAGCCGGCAACATCGCCGATAGCTTCGTAATACGTCTTTCCAGTCAACGCGGCGATCACGTAGCAAAGCAGGTCGTAGTTGGGCTGGCTGTACGAGAATCGTTCGCCTGGCGTGAAGTACAGCTTCCGTCCCTGAAACCCACCAATGTCATCCGTCGCGTCGAATCCCTTTCCAACCGACTCGTCCGAAATGGGTCCCCATTGTTCAACAGCCAGCGATGGTGCAACTCCGGAATCTTCCGGGTCCACCTCCTGCAAGCCGGAAATCTGGTGAAGCATTTGCTCGATGCGGACGACGTGGTTCGCGGTTTCCAGGCGAGGCAGGTACTTCGTCACCGGGTCCTGCAACGCAATCTTGCCTTCCTCAACCAACCGCATGATCGCCGCGGCGGTAAACTGTTTCTCGATCGATCCAATCGGAAACATCGTCCGGGGTGTCACCGGTTCCTTGCGATCCAGGTTCGCCGAACCAAATCCCCGGACGTAGGCGGCCTTGCCTCCGCGGAGCACTGCCACTGACAGTCCAGGGATTCGGTGAGCAACCCGGAAATCGCTCGCGTCGCGCTCGAGCGTGGTTTGAATGGATTGGCCGTTCTGTGAGCGATCGATCGTCGAGCAACTTGTACAGGCCAATGTTGACGCGATGAATAGCGCGATCTGATGTAGCTTAGGTGATTCCATTACTTTACTGCCCAACGAGTAAGGGTTCATCCGCCGCCGTGCCTCTTGGGATCCTTAATCCCATTCCCTACTTGGCTCTCATGACTTCCTGGAACTTCGCCGTGTCGACGTACTGTTGGAACCTGGCCACTTTGCCGTCTCTGACGTCCCAGACGTGGCAAACCTGCGTGTCCATGCTCTTCCCGGTCGCCTTGTACCTCCCGCTGTATCGGGCTTCAACGATGACGCTGTCGCCAGCATCGTGAAATGTCTTCGGATGGACGGAGAAGCCGTCCCACTCCGCGCCCAGTCTCATGAAAAGATTGTTCAGGATGGCGTCCGGCCCTACCCAGGCCTCGCCGCTAGGCATGTAAGGATTGCTCTCCGCCTCATACCAGTGGATGTCCGGGCTCATCGCACCAAGAACGTTCGGGATATCTCCGCGGCCAAATGCATCGTAGAGACTCTTCAGAAGGTTTACGTTGTCCATGCTCTCTCCTCGAATTTGATTTGCTGCCCAGATGTCACCCGGCGGTACCATTCAGAATCACCGCGGACTAATCTGACGTCAACCGTGTCCCTACCATTAATCCCATCCGGCCTGGAATGCACGGGTAGGTTGCCTCCCGAGAGTATCGGTGATGGAGTCCGCCAACCATGGGATGTTGGCGGACCGGCGGGTTCGAAATGGCGCGCGAAATAGGTGTAAAAGGAGCGTACGCATCCAAAAAGCTAACAGCCCGGACACTGTAAGTTCAAGTTAGGCAAGGTCGATGGGGTTTCTGGTAAGGACAGCCGCACAGTGTTCGGCATGCCGAGGCGAGTTATCCTTCTGGTGCGCCGGGGTGGGAGCATTGTTGGTCTGTCCAACGACTTTTGGTTTAACCTACGGGAGCAGCATGCTCCCCGGCGGTTGTGAGGTGCAAGCCGAACAACCGTCCGGCCCTGCCGCCTACCCCGCAGGGTCAAACGCCTACTACTACCACTGATCACATGCGGCCAAGTATCTCCGCGCGCTTGTTTTTGAAATACTCGAGATTGTTTGACTTGGATGACTGCGCCAACTCGATGCTCTTATCCGTAGCCTGAAGGGCGTCTTTCAGTCTGCCGGCTTCTAAATATCCGTCGGAGAGACTGTCCCAAGCATTGGCCGACTGCGGATAGAGTCGCGCTGCCAATTCGAATGCACGGATGGCTTCCGGAGTTTCCCTGCCGAGTTTGAGGTAGCCAAGACTGTTGAGTACCTCCTCGGGCACTTTGTCCGGAGCTCCCACCCGGCCCAGAATCGCTTCGTAGTGTTTCAGCACCGCATCAAGGCCGGCAAACATCACCGGCTCCGGCACGAGATAGCCGTCATACAACGCCCGCAGACCCCGGATACTTCCAACAAGAGGGATACTGGCGTGGGTCTCGCTCGGCATGGGATCATAGGTCCAGCGGAGCTTGGCAGGGGCCTTTGCCTTCAACACTTCGGCCAGGCCATCGAACCATTGGAGCTTGGGGTCGTCGGTGGGGAGCAGATAGCTGCTATTGAAATACAGAAACTGCCCAGCCGGCGTCTGGCGGTCGAGAAAATCGCCGAGTGAGCGTTCTGTCACATTGCTGTCCCAATCCAAGGTGCCGTCGTCCACCAATCGAGCGTCAAATAGCTCGGGCGCTGCGTACAGCGTGTAAAAGGCAAACAAGCCACCAAGCGAGTGCCCCCAAATCATTCGCCGTTCTGAGACGCGATACTCCTTTTCAATGATTGGCAGAAGCTCCTGTCGCAGGAAAAGCAGGAACGTACTCGCCCCTCCATCCCCCTCCCAGTCTGGAGAATCGGTGGGCGTGAAGTCGCGCATACGGTCGTTGGAGTCAATCGCGACAATCAGGTGTTCCGGAATCTCGCCGACTCGGGCAAGAAAGGTGGCATTGCCCGCCACGATGTCCCCGTAACGGCTTCCGTCCAGCAACAGGAGCAGCGGATAGAGCTTTGATGAATTGGCAGAATAGCTCGCCGGGAGCATGACGCGGTAGTTGATCGCTTCATGCAAGACTCCCGACTCGACCGGGGCCGGCAACTGCCAACGGCCCTCAGGGCTCGCGATCGCTGTCGAACCGCCAAGAAGCACCAGAACAGAAATCCCAAGAACCCAGAGACGATTCAACATGGACCTTCCTTCCCAAATGTCATTCCAGCCGTAGCCTCGCCGCATCACAAGGTGCCGGCGCTACCCGCATGGCGGCCCCTAGGGTACACCTAACGCCTGAGTTACGAGGCCGACCGCTAGCGCATCCAGTGGGCGCCGGCTTGAATGACTTGTCAGGCTTCGGGCTCCGACCATACAGCCAACTCATTGCCGCCCGGCTCGATGAAGTGGAACCTTCGACCGCCTGGGAAGGAAAAGATTGGTTTGATCACCTTACCACCAGCGGCTTTGACCTTGTTGAGTGTGCCTTCAAGGTTCTCACTGTAGAGGACGATGAGAGCGCTCCCGGTTTCGGTGCGGGCTGCCAAGTCAGACTTGAAGAAGCCGCCGTCTAATCCCTGATCGGAAAATGCGGCGTAGCCGGGGCCGTAATCCTGGAATGCCCAGCCGAATGCCTGCTCAAAGAAGCGCTTCGTCTCTGTGAGGTCACGGGACGGATACTCAACGTAGCTGATCTTCTCATGTCGCGACATGGTTTCCTCCTGAGACCTGCCTTGAATTCCACGGCCCCGTGCAAGGGGTTCACTACGAGTCATCCAGCGCCGGAAAGGATCCTTCGCCTCTCCAGGAGTCCGAGCAAGACTGTGGCTCTTACGGCTCCATCCGATTGGCGTAGCGGGAAACACGTACGCGATCACGCTGCTGCTCCGAATCATTTCACTTTTTGCGCAAGAAGGACGATTCCGTTGGACGCCTCTAACTTGCCGACTCGCTTTCTCGCGAAATCACAGGGGCAGTCCGATAGAATAGGCCTGCCAGCAAAACGCATACGACCAGGAACACACCGACGTAGCCTAGAATACCAATGTTTCGCACTTGCATGTTCCCGAGTACAACGCCAATCAAACCGGCGAGCGCAAGCATCCCGCTAGCGATCATGGTCCCACGAACCCAAACCGCCAAACGACTTCCATTGAAGGCAGGAGCCGCAAACAGCATTGAAAGAGCGAAGAAGAAGTCCCAGCCGAGTATGTCGAGCGAGTACACGACAGAAGGCCACTTGAACGACATGAACAAGGGCAACCACGACTGCTCCGCGAACGCGGGATGGCGGCTCAGTGTCAGAACGACGAAGTGCAGGCTACAGGTTAGGCTGGCAAGTACGCCCATGAAAATGACGGAAGTAAGACTGAGCGCCTTGATCGACCGCGGCGCCCAAGCGTGAACCACCACCATGAGTGCGACCATAGCCGGCATCATGACAATGATAAGGACCTCGAGAATCGTGAACATCGGATCGCGGATCGGATCATCCGGCGATTCGAGCAACGCGAGACCGACAGCGAGCGTAGCTGCGTAAGCGACTAGCAGAACCGCCGTCGCAGCGGCCGAGAACATTCCGAGCCGACGAGCGGTTGCGGAAAACTCTATCGACATACTGCCACTTCCTGCACTTTCATGTAGGCCTCAACGTTGTGCTTCACCTTCAGAGTCGGCTGCGCGATTGGTGCGCCAGCCCGAACCGTGACAGACGCGAGTATCGAGTGTAAGCACTTGTTATACCCTCGATCGAATGCCTGCAAGTAGCCCGGGACTATCTCGTCATCTCGTTGGCCGACCAGCTAATCGCTGCCAACTTCCACTTTCCTGAAATTTTTTGCCAAACACCCAGGTACTTACCGGCCGCCACGGTTCTTTCACCCGATATTTCGATCACCATTTGGCTTCTCCCATCGAGGAACGCCAAATCACCCGAGGACCCAACGATGATTGATTCAGGCGTTCCAGATATTTCAGTGAAGGGCAGCTTGAACCACTTGCTGTCATAAAACTGCCTGATGGCCTCGAGCCCCACTATTGGCGGAAAGCCCGGCGGCTGAAACACGGCTTGAGGTGCAATAAATTCCATGACACCGTCTAGATCCCGCGCCTCCTCAGCCTGTAATAGAGCCAGGTCAGCTTGACGGATATCCGCCGCTATCGTTTCAGTGTCAACTGAACTGCTCTTGAGATCGCCACAGCCACCTAAAGTCGCGGGGGCTACCAACAACAGGGCAAAAGCCAAATAACGGTTCACTCGTGCACCTTTCTTTGTCTTCTACGTTGCCTAGTTCCGTTGGTCTAACGCCGTCGATAAGCTGCGGGCGCCGAAGGCGACCGTCAGCTTTATCGGCTTGTTGGGCTGCTGCACCGGAGCGCCTGGCGCGCGGCTCGGCCGGCGCGAGGCAACGCACACAGGAGTTTCATGGACCTCAGGTGCCATCCCAGGCAGCGCCCTGTCCCACGGAGCAGCTTCTTTCACCATCGGTCACGGCTCGAGTCACTCACGTTTTGTCAGCACGACATGAGTTGCCGCGGCGGTCGGGACATGAGTCGTGCACTCATAGCCCAAGGCAGTGAGATCGAGGCCGTATAAGAGATGCTCGCCGGAGCCGAGCAGCCTGGGTGAGATCGCTAGGTGTAGCTCGTCGATGAGTCTCGCCTCGAGGTACTGGCGGACCGTCGCTACGCCGCCGCTGATCTGCACGTCCTTGCCCTCCGCGGCCGCCACGGCGCTCTCCATCGCCTCGCGAATACCCTTAGTAACGAAGTGGTAGACCGTACCCCCTTCCATCTCGACCGACGGGCGGGCGTGATGCGTCAGCACGAAGACCGGGCCATGGTACGGGGGGTTCTTTCCCCACCAGCCGCGCCACGTGTCATCGGGCCAGGCACCTCGAATCGGGCCGAACATGTTACGGCCCATGATCCACGCACCGACGCCATCGCCAAATCGCCCAGCGAACTCGTCATCGACGCCAGTGGTGCCGCCAGTCTCCCCGCCCATGCGCCGGAACGTATGCGTCGGGAAGAACCACTCGTGTAGCGCCTCCCCGCCGACGCCGAGGGGCTCCTCGCGACTCTGGCGCGGGCCGGCCCCGTAGCCGTCGATCGAGATCGCAAAGTTGTGCACGCGTACGCGAGCCATTTGTTCCTCCTGGGCAAGAAAGACGTCTGCCAAAGGGCGATAGGACGACGCACGTCGGGCCGAGCCCACCAAGAGTGTATAGCAGCCTAACGTAAATTCTACGGCCCCGCGTAAGGGGTCCGACTACGAGTTATCCAGACCTGGTAATGATCCTACGCCTCCCCAGGGCACTGAACAAGCCCATGATCGCCAAGGGCTTATGGGGTGTAGATTTCGCTATTATCACGCGCACCCTGACCCATCCAAGTGACTGGTCCGAACGCTCCGGTTCAGCGGTGGCGCGCAGCGGCGTCCGCTGCAGCCGGTTGTTCAACGGCTTTCACTGAGACTCCGCCCAGTCAGCTAGAGTGCGCGCCAGTTCGTGTCTGGATTCCGTCCACCGGTCAACGTTCGTGGCAAGAGCAACGACGGTGCCTGTGTCTACCCTGATGTAGAGGTACGCTGACCCTCCCACGGCCGTACCACCATGGAAGACCTCGCCGGGTCGATCGGACAGCCGAAAGCCAAGTCCGTAGGCCAAATCCGCCCCAGCACGAGTCTTCTGATGCTCGATCATTGCGGCCCAAGTCTCTTTCTTGAGCAACTTTCCGTTGAGCAGCGCCGAGCCAAAAGCCACAAGATCGCTTGGCGTGGCCACGAACCCACCGGCCGGATAGCGATCGCTCAGGTCGACGAACGGGGAGTTGGTCCAAGCACCGTCTTGCGCCTTGGAGTAGGCTCTAGCTCTATGCGGGACGATGTCCTCAGGCACATCAAGTCTCGTTTGCCTCATCCCAGCGACTTCGAGAATATTCGTCCGCACATAGCCACTGAATGACGCGCCACTCGCTCCTTCCACGACGCAACCGAGCAGTACGTATCCGAAACTGCTGTACAGGTACTTTTCCCCCGGCTCCGCGGCCAGAGGGTCGTCCTTGAAGACGCCCAGTGCCTCATCAAGGGACCCATAGCGTTTGCTGCTAAGGAACTCCTCGCGGAAGCGCTGGTAGTTGTAGCCGCGGATGCCTCCGAGGTGCGCAAGCAACAAGCGGGGCGTGATCGTCACACCTTTGTCAGGAAACGACGTGCAGTACGTTTGGACCGGTGCGTCGAGGTCCAGTCGTCCCCTCTCAGACAGTTGCATGATCGCGGTGGCAGTGATGGTCTTTGAGACCGAGCCGATCCGGTACACGGTATTGATCGTCGCGGGGACGCTGTTCTCGACATCAGCGAGTCCGAAGGCGGCCGCGTACACTACAGCGCCGCGGCGGGCCACCGCCACCGACAACGATGGCAGTCGGTCTTGGGCCATGTGGGATGCAATGACGTTGGCCGGGTCCTGAGTCTGAGCTTTGGAAGGGACCGACCAAACGAGACATGCACCCACTACGAGTAGGCAATACCAAAATGTCCCCGCCAGCTTCATGCGATGCCTCCGGGCACTCCTTTGCGGTACTCGTCCGTCGAACGAATTGGCGTTCTGCTGCGCGGCTGCGCGAAAGCGAGCATCCTTGATGCTGCCGCAGCCGCACCGATGAAGCAAGAAACCGCCCTGTCGCCGCTCAGCCGCGTCTGCAGCAACGCCCGGTTAGGCAGCAACACGCTACTGCGGCCGCGACCGCCCTCGGAACCACCGCACCCCACTCCATGCAAAACCGACCCCGACCAACGCGAACCCACTTCCGGCGAGTGGTCGGAGTTGCCCCGTGACTCCGCCGGCTACTCCTACCACGATGAGCCCGAAACCGCAGACCATCGCAATTACGGCTTGGGAAGTGTCCCGACTTCGAAACGCACCGGACATGGATATTCCCCAGGTTTGCCGCCTAACATTGTGCTCAGCGGCGCGGCCCTTGGCAGGCCAGGTGCTGCGCCCCCTCAAAACCTAGCCCCATGATGCCCCCGAAGCACCTGGCATGACAAGGTCCAAGCGTCCGCTGGAGCGGAGGGTTAGGGTTTCTGCCCACCGCGCCCCCGCCGCTGTCGCCTAGTTGAGCCGCTTGATGAGGGTTTCGGTGTGCGGCAGGAACCCAGCCGAATCCCAGAACCCGCGAGCCACCGAATTCACCACGTCGACTTTGACTTCGATCTGACAGATTCCCTGGTCCCGGAGCCAAGCCTCGGCCGCCTTGTATAGCTGTTTGCCCACCCCCGCATTGCGATAACTGTCGCGGACCGCGATCTCCTGGAGGAACCCGTAGTTCTCGATCGTGATGATCGGCGGATAGTCCACCACCGCTGCGACGACGTAACCCGCTATACATTCATCAGTTTCAGCTACGAGAACCCGAAATGCAGGGTCGATGAGCTTGCCGGAGATGTATTCGGCCCACCTTGCGGATGCATCAGGGGCCCGGACAAACCCAGAGTCCAGAGCGCAGTGGTAGTCCATGAACTCGACCCAGAGTTCGACGAGTTCGTCCACGTCGTTTGGGTTAGCAGTTCGAACAATCACTTTCCCTATTCCCAGGAAACCTAACGTCGTGGCGATCAGCGGTGGCGCGCAGCGGCGTCCGCTGCATGCTGTTGCTAGCCTGCCGCGATGGAAGTGAGCATCGCATACGTTGCCTCATCACGTCTCTCCACCAACCCAACTGTCGGATGGTAACGAAGCCCACTGTGTTTCATCCCTGCCGCACCCAGGGCGCGACGGGCATGAGCGGAAGCCAACCCGCGGTCCCCTCGGGCGTGCTGAATGAGGGCACGGGCACCCTCCGCGAGGTAGATACCTGCCGGGAATGCAATGCCATCTTCACGCGAGAACTCGTCGAGGACGCCTAAGGCCTCGTCGAAGAACTCGCGTTTGCCTGATACGGCAACCCACCAAGCAAATTCGAGGTGAGCGGTGGTGAGGTAGCTGGGCAGCCGACGCTGCTCGGCGAACGCTTCACGGTACGCGTCAATCGCTTCGGCATCGCGTTCAAGGTCACGGAGGCACTCGGCACGCTGCTGGTGGACAGATGCGCGCTGGGCATCTTCCATCCAGGACTCGACGATCAGGTCGAGCAGCTCCAGAGCTGCGCGAGCGTATCGTGCCCCGTCAGCCCTGTGCAATTCGTAAGCCTGGATCCGCGCGTACTGCGCCTTGTGGAATGGGGTGCGGCTCCGCCCGAGCCGTGCGAAGAACTCCCTTTGGTCGGCTTCCGTCCATGTGTGCCGTCGGAACCAGTCGTCGCTCATGGCTCGCCTTCAGGGCAGACTAACGTTCAACATCAGCGGCGGGCCGCCCAGCGGACCGTCCGCTGCAACCGGTTGTTATGCGGCTAGCTTCCCAGGTCATATGTGTTGGTTCTTGTCAGGTGCGTACCGAGATAGCACCTTCCCCACGACAAGATCGAAGCTATGGCAGCCGCTGTCCATCGCCTCGCAGTATTCCGGCGAAAGCTTGGCTACACGCGCAATGTATTTCCCCTCAAGGTCGTCAATGTCGTAGATAAACCACTCTTTGGCCCTCACTCCAAGTCGATGCTCATGGGTGGCCTTCACGTACTTAGTACGCCAAAACGGCGCCAGGTCGTCGAACCGGTGGAGCCGGGTCACACGCCCCTCCCGCTTCGGGAGAAGGAGATCAGCACAAATGTTGAAGCCGCTGCTCTCAGGTGTGAGGCTGCTGGCCTCGCGCTTTTTCCCGTCGTTGTAAAAGGCAAAAAGAACGTTGCCGCCGAACATGACCACCGTCGTCAGAACGACGACGTAGAAGTACTGTCCGTCTTCTTCAATCTGCAACAAGTCGCCGATTCGTTGCTGGATCATCGCCTCACCGAACGCCACGAGCCGGAAGCCGCAGAACGCTAGGTTAAGCCGCGCCGAACGAGCGCAGCGAGCGAGACGTCGGCTTGAACCGTTTGTTAGCCGCCGTGTTCTTCGCGATTCATCTGCGGTCGATTTCCGGTACGGCGCTGGACGATCATTCCAACCGCCGCGCTGATGCGGCGACGTAACCCCGCCCCCGTAACGCCATCATGATCGTCTGCGGCGAAGGCAGTAAAAGCGAGGGTGTGCTTTCTGCACAAAACGGGGTGCCCCGGTCAAATCGAATGCTTCTTCCTTGGTGATCGTCCATCCGTCATAAGCTTGTTCGATCTCCTCCCGACTGATGCCTCGCGGCAGGGGTCCTCTGCGACCCGGTGAGAACGCGTACATCAGGAGCGTGGCATCCTCGGCGGCCACCGCCGTGACCTCCCGGGTCACCGCCCGCACCTGCTCGGGCTGGAGACCGTGTACGACGCCAAAGTCCAGGATTAGGTGAAATCCCGAGCCGATGCCTGCGGCCGTGAGCGTCGTTATGCTCCCTTGAACGAATAGGACCTCCACACCGGCTCCACTTGCCCGTTTGCGGGCGGTGCGGACCGCCTTCGGCACGATATCGACGCCGGTTACCTTCCACCCTCGTTGAGCCAGGTGAACCGACCAAAACCCGGTGCCGCATCCGAGGTCGAGCGCGCGCCCGTAGGGTGGTTCTCTACCGCGCTCCTCTCGGTAAAGGAGCGCGACGGCCTGTTCGCCTATAGGAAGTGACGGCATCCGTTCCCATGGCGTCATGCCGACCAGATACTGGAATTTGTAGAAAAGGCTCATTCAATCTCCCGGTAACACCTTGGCGGCTAACGCCCGCGTATCAGCCGCGGGCGCCAGCCTGGCACGCCAGGTGCGACCGCAGCTGGCGTGACAGGCAAGCTCGTCGGCTGCATACGCTAGTTAGGGCCTGCGCAATCACCGCCCCTTGATAGCTGCACTGCCGGCGCGAGTCAGTGGCCATAGCGTCTGCTCCTGCCCCTGAAGCTGGCAAGAGCGTCCTCGCAATCAGCTCTGGTCAAGTCGTTGATGAACTTGTCGAAAAACTGGAGCTCGGCGTAGCCAGCCTGAAGCGGCAGGAAGTTGCTGATGCGACGCTCGCCGGACGTGCGAAGAACAAGATCCACAGGTTCCGGAACCCAGAGCCGCGACAGCAGCCCATCAACTCCCTGCCGCGCAGCGGTCAGAAGCTCGTCAATAGGGCTATACCCTGCCAGCAGGTATAGCCGCCTCTCCTCATTAGATGGGAGCGCTTGCAGCTCACGGATGGCAGCAAGGTAGTCACGAGGAAGCAAGTCTGCATCCCCGGCCAGACGGACCTCACAGCGCCATTTCGCAACGAGGTCTCTCAGTAGCGTTCTGAAGAACTCAGTCTCTCCGTGAGACGCGGCCTCGAAGTCCGAAGGAGGACGAGACAGGTTCTCTTTGCTGAGCATGTAGATACTGAGAGCATCTGCTCCGTTCTCATAGAAGAAGTCGACAAACGCGGCGACACTGGGAATGGCCGCGAGGTAGGCCTCCGCAAGCGGAACGCCATTCGACCGCGCCCAACGCCTCACGCCATCACCTATTAAGCCCACATGGAAACCGCTGCCCTCGGTGGGGCTGTCAAGCGTCCGCAGATCCAACACCGGATTCCTCCTCGTCTTCGTCCTCGAGCGCTGAGTGAGACTGCAAGACCCATACGATTAGCAGAAGGAGTGTCACCGCCATCAGGCTGAGCGAGACCCACAGGGCACCACGTTCCCATCCCAAGATTTCGTCGTCGCCCGACGGTTTCAGCTGAAGGAACAGGACGATACTTACGACGCTCAGGATGAAGGGAATCGCGTACCTGACGAAGGCCAGAGAGCGATAGAGGATAGCTCTCCATTTCCCGATTGTAAGGTGGCTTCGATAGAGGAATCGATCCCAGGTCCAAACAGAGTCACGCGGTTCCAGTCCTATCAGTGTGTTCACGCGAGGCCGAAGGACAGTGAATATGTAGACGGCTGCCGTGTAGACGATCACGTCGTGCCGGAGAATCAGCCATATGACAATGCAGTACATGAGAGGGAATGCCAGCAGCACGGCAGCCGCAGCGGGTTGAGAGACGCTGACGCCAAACGCCGTGAGCATTGCTCCTGCCAGAATCACAGAGAGGTGGGTGAGCTGCTCCTGCCTAGCTACACGCGCCTTGATCTCGTCTCGCAGGTCCCTGTACTCATCTCGGATCGCCTCCAGCTCTGCCCGGACCCGATCTGCACTCACTGGGCAACACCTCCTCCAGGAGTCCGGCGGGGAATGATGTTCGTGTCGTGATTGCGCATGGCCCTAACGTCGGCCATGACGCGCGAGGAATGGCGCAGAGCGAAGCGGCGCGCTATTCCTCGTCGCTGTCGATGGCTTTGTTGGCCACCTCTTTCTGCTCGAGTTCTTTGAGTGTGGTTCCTTTTGAGTTCTTCCACGAGATCAGTCCGTTCGCGTGGCCACCGTGGACGACCGAGGCGGCAGCGCTCGGGCTCGTGAACTCGTAGTCCTTGGCGAACGCGAGCCGATCACTCTGTTCGGTCAGAACCCCCTCGGACAGAAGCTGCGAACGTACGGTTGATGGGTAGGGGTACTTCTTGACGGAAGGACGTTCCTCCAGCACGGCTTCTGATCCCTTTAGGACGAGAAAACCGTTCTCTGTTTGCCGCCCCGTGGCCTTGACCTTCTTGATCGTGCAAGTCAGGAGCTCGGAAGCCTTCACGGGCACGGTTGCTTTCACAACAGGCTTGAGGAAGTCCTGCCCAAGAACGGGCAGGAGTTGCTCAACCTTTGCCAGGAAGACGTCCATATCGGCGGTGTCAGACTCTGGCAGGTGGGAGCCACTCGCGTTGGTGTTCTCCAACTCAAATCGGTCTGCTGCTTTCGTCATCTCGATTAGCTTACCCTCAAGATACTTGATGTGAGCCTTGGTCAGGTTCTCGTCCTTGCTCACAAAGAAGATCACGGTCTTCCAGAAGTCTCGGTCGAGGTGCCCCTTCAATCTTGTCCGAACTACCTCCGCTTCCCCGACGTAGACTCTCGGTTTTCCCGTCTCGGAGTTGATCCCGGTAAGGAAGTAGATCCCCGGTTTCTTCGCTTCGTCGCGCTGAAGAACCAATTCAAGCTGGGACCGGGGGCCAGCCACAGCCTTACCCGTCCAGTTAGATATTTCCGCGGTCCGGACGGAGGCCGGATCACCTTCTGCAAGGAATATTTTTACGGTGGCTGTCTCTTTCATATCTCTCCTTGGCCAACGTCCTGCCGTTCAGCCGGCGGCGGAGCCGGTCGGCTGCAACGGCTTGTTAGCAGGCCTTGCCTGCGTGTTGTTTTGGTAAACGAGATAGTGCATCACGTAAGCCCCGTCATTGTGGCGAACACAAGCACGTGTCCGTCTAGGTCCGTACTGTACGCCGCCTGGTCTCCCCAGTCCCGCGTGGCGAGAGGACTAAGTTCTGTGGCCCCCTGCTCCAAGGCTCGCTGGTGGAATGATTCGGGGTCGTCCACGGAAAGGTATATCTCCGCGCGAGGCACCCCCTTGGCATCGTCCGGATCAGGGAGCTTCGTGCCCAGGAGGCGTCGGATGCCAGCCACCGGCATAAGCCCCAATACAGTTCCTTCGTTCAGCTTGAACTCTGTCATGCCGGGTACGTTCAGCGAGGGCCGCATCATCAACACCGCTTCATAGAAACGCGCGCTTGCTTCCTGATCAGAAACGAAAAGGATGATGTTCGCTCTCATCTGCCGCCTTCGTCCTGCTAACGTCCTGCCGTTCAGCCGGCGGCGGAGCCGGTCGGCTGCAACGGCTTGTTAGCAGGCCTTGCCTGCGTGTTGTTTTGGTAAACGAGATAGTGCATCACGTAAGCCCCGTCATTGTGGCGAACACAAGCACGTGTCCGTCTAGGTCCGTACTGTACGCCGCCTGGTCTCCCCAGTCCCGCGTGGCGAGAGGACTAAGTTCTGTGGCCCCCTGCTCCAAGGCTCGCTGGTGGAATGATTCGGGGTCGTCCACGGAAAGGTATATCTCCGCGCGAGGCACCCCCTTGGCATCGTCCGGATCAGGGAGCTTCGTGCCCAGGAGGCGTCGGATGCCAGCCACCGGCATAAGCCCCAATACAGTTCCTTCGTTCAGCTTGAACTTGTCATGCCGGGTACGTTCAGCGAGGGCCGCATCATCAACACCGCTTCATAGAAACGCGCGCTTGCTTCCTGATCAGAAACGAAAAGGATGATGTTCGCTCTCATCTGCCGCCTTCGTCCTGCTAACGTTTACTGTTCAGCCAGCAGCGGCGCTGAGCAGGCCGCGCTGCAACACGGGATTGTTAGGCAGGCCACGCCAATTGACGAGCTTGTTGGTTGGCTACAACGCAGATAGGCGATCACGTAAGCCCCGTCATTGTGCGCGAACAACAAGCACGAGTCCGTGTAGGACGATGACTGTACGCCGACTGGGCATATGAAGTCGCCGCGTGGCGAAGAGGACTAAAGATCGCGTAGCCACCCTGCTCCGAGGCTCGAAGGTGGAATGGATCCGGGGATCGTACACGGAAAGATATATCTGACGTGTCGAGGTATCTGCTTGGCGCAACGTCCGTGATTAGTGGAGCATGGTGCCCAGGAGGCCGTCGGATGCCAGCAACCGGCATAAGTGCCAATACAGTTCCTTCTTTCATCATGAACATCTGTCATGCCGGGTACGTTCAGCGAGGGCCGCATCATCAACACCGCTTCATAGAAACGCGCGCTTGCTTCCTGATCAGAAACGAAAAGGATGATGTTCGCTCTCATCTGCCGCCTTCGTCCTGCTAACTTGAATTCTACGGCCCCATGTAAGGAGCCCACTACGAGTTATCCAGTACTGGTAACGATCCTACGCCTCACCAGGGGAGCCGGGCAAGCCCATGGTCGCCAAGGGCTTGTTACGCGCTGATTTCGATATTATCACGCATACCGTCACCCATCTAAGTGGACCGCAATCCCCCTTCAACGCAGCCGATCCGCTGGACTCTTGACCGTGAGACCGCGATTGAGCACGTGGGTATAGATCATGGTAGTCTTCACACTCGAGTGACCCAGGAGCTCCTGAACAGTGCGAATGTCGGCGCCGTCCTCCAGCAGGTGTGTCGCGAAGCTGTGGCGGAAGGTGTGGCAGCTGGCGCGCTTGGAGATTCCAGCGCGCAGAACGGCCATCCGGACCGCCCTTTGGACAGCGCTCTCGTGCAGGTGATGGCGGCGCAGTTGCCTTGATTCACGATGGCTATAGCGGCGCGTTGCGGGAAACACCCATTGCCAGGGCCACTCCCGTCCCGCATGGGGATACTTTCGCCCAAGCTATCGGGAAGCTCGACCCAACCGGCTCCCTCGCGTAGATCCTGACGATGGAGCTTCCAGGCGGAGCGCAGATGGTCCCTCAAAGGGTCGACCAGCCGCTCCGGCAACACGGTCACGCGGTCCTTGCCACCCTTGCCCTGGCGGACGGTGAGGATGCGTCGTTCGAAGTCCAGGTCCTTCGTCCGAAGCCGACACGCTTCCAGCAGACGCAGCCCACTG
This sequence comes from Candidatus Krumholzibacteriota bacterium, assembly GCA_963764625.1. Lineage (GTDB taxonomy): Bacteria > Krumholzibacteriota > Krumholzibacteriia > JAJRXK01 > JAJRXK01 > JAOZPE01. The sequence goes on from CAVXTH010000002.1 coordinate 97,559, forward strand.
CCGTAGAGCAGCATCCCAATGAGTCGATAGGGACCGGCCAGCTGATCCAAGACAGCTTCCACTTCCCTGCGGTCGAGCACGACCGGAAGACGGCGATGGATCCGGGCCCGGGTGATCTTGTCAAGCCACGGGAGCTCCACTCCGTAGAACTTCCCGATACAGGAACAGCAAGGCGGCCATGGCTTGGTTCTGGGTGGACGCGCTCACTCGTAAATCGGTGGCGAGCCAGCTCAAGAAGCCCTCCACCTCCTCGCGCCCCATTTCGCGGGGATGGCGACCGGCGTGGTAGCGCACGTAGCGGCGCGTCCAGTTCAGATACGCCGAGCGCGTCCGCGGACTGTAGCGACGGGAGCAGAGGATTTGTTCGAATGTGGCGAGGAGGCCGGGGCGACCTTGGGATGATCGCGGCGATCGATCTTCGGACATGACGCACTCCCCGGGAGGCGCAAGCCGACGTCTACTCTACCTCAGCGGGTTCGTGCAGTTCAATACGGGTGCGAGCAGGCACGCCCTTCCGGAATTCCAGCTCACAGCTCATTTTTTGATCTTTCCTCTTGTACCAAACGAGTATTTGTATATATTGAGAATGCCTCCCCAAAAACCCAGGGTTTCCCGTTCCATCGAACGCTCTGCGGCGGGTGCTCGGTGCGAGCTGGCCTGCACCTGCTCACGAGCTTTGGCGGAGGATTCGTGAGCCAGGAAAGGCTGAATCCCTGGGAGAACGTGACAATTTGAAGCAAATCCCACGTGGCCGCTGGCCGCGAGAGGGAATCCTATACGTTGCTGCCTCGGCTGGATGGTGCCGAGATCAGCCCAGCGTCAAGGCGGAGGTTAGGTGAAAAAACATGAAAACTCAGATCCGAGGAAGTCTGAGCCGCATGTCCACCAACTCCGAACGTCGAGACACTCGGACCGTCCGAAGAGCACCCCGCGGATGCGACTCCGAACGTCGAGACACTTTCGAACGAACACGGACCAACCCCGAACCGGCAACC
>CAVXTH010000003.1:0-97500 GCA_963764625.1 Candidatus Krumholzibacteriota bacterium
AGCACCGAGGTCGTGCTGATGATAACCTTGCCCCAATCTGTTCCGGCGCCCTCGAGCTTCGTGGGCACGACGATCGTCGAACCGGTGTCCACGGATGGATCCCACCAGAACTTCTTCACCTTGGCCGAGAGACCATTGGGGTAGATCACGTGGGTGCGACCTTTGTCGGCCGTTGCGAACTGTATCCACCGGCGCGATTCACGTAGTCGCCGATGCTGCTGCCACTCTCGTAGATCACGCTGGTGGGGAAGTTCACCGCACCGGTCACTTTCACGCTCATCTTGACCGGCGGCACGTTGATCTCGTCGCCGGCCTCCATCACCATGTCGTTCTTTCCACCGGGATGTTTCAGGGCATTTTTCAGATCGAGTCCGACATTTCCGGAGTTGTCCTGACTTCGCAGCAAGCGAAAACCTTCGGGTGAGGCGGAGTCGAGCAACCCTCCCGCGCGCTCGATCACGCTGCTGAGGCGCTCTTCCCGCGAGAGCAGTGTGTAAACCCCGGGGTACTTGACCTCGCCGCGCACCGTCACGTTGCGCTGCAGCTCCCAGCCGGGAATGAGCCTGATGAACACGTTGTCGTGGTTCTGCAGCTCGAAGTGATCGGCGTCGCCTCCCCCCAGCCCTCCACCGAGTCCCACAGTGATGACGTTCGCCAACTTGTCCAGGCTGTCCCCATTGGGTGGGTCGAGCCGGCTCACCTGGGCCTGTGTAGCCTCCGCTCCCTCGGTGAGTCCTCCCGCGCGCAGAACCAAGTCGCGCAAGGTCATTCCCTCGTAGAACACGTAGGTGCCCGGATTGCGTACCTGGCCCGCAATGACCACCCGATACTCCGGCTCCAGAATTCGCCGTGAGAACACCACCAAACTGTCCATGGGTGCCAGAGGCAGATCGGCACTGGAGTCCGTCGCGGCCGCCACCAGACTCACCGGGAAACTCTCGCGGCTGTAGTTGTCCTTCACGCGCACCAGAAGAGCACGATCGAGCAGAGCGTCTCGCCACGGCCCCTTGGCCTGCTTGATCAGGTCGGTGAGGTGCATCCCCCGCTCGAAGCCATAGCGCCCCGGCGACACCACGCTTCCCGTCACAGCCACGTAACGTTCGGCCCTGGAGTTGATGCGCAGCACGCTGACGATGTCGCCATCATCCAGCTCGATCATGGGAGCATTCTCGTCGAAGTAGCCTTCCAGCGGGGCGTCGAGATCGATCCGGTCGAGCCCCCCCTCTTTCCGTTTCTCCGGAGGAAGAATGCGCCGGATGACCGCGATGTCCGCCCGCGCTTCGGGCGCGAGCCCGCCAGCGTACCGCAGCACGTGACGAAGTCCCTCACCCTCGGTCAGCTCGTAGCGTCGGTTACGCCGCACCGGCCCGGTGACCGCCACGATCTTTCCTGCAGTGGGCAGGAAGACGGTGTCGCCCTCCTTCAATACCATGTCGCCCTCGCGCTTGCCCTCGAGCAGATAGCGATAGAGATCGAGGTGCGAGATGATCTGGTTGTCGCGGATGAGCTGGACGTCGCGCATCGAACCGATCGGGCTCGGGCCGCCCGCCGCGTAGAGCGCCTGGGTCATCGTCGAAACTGAAGAGACCTTGTATCCGCCCGGCCGGCGCGCCTCCCCAATGACGAACACGCGGATCGAGCGCAAGCTCCCGAGACTCACGTCGACGTGAGTGCTGCCGTTGCCCTTCGTTTTCACACCGCTGTACACGGTGGACAGGCGGCGCACGATATTCCGTTTCGCCGCCTCGAGGGTCTCCCCCGCCACATTCACCTGGCCGGCGTCCGTCAGCAGAATCGATCCCCGGCGGTCGACGGTGTAGAGATGACGGGAAGACACTTCGCCCCACAGCTCGATCACGAGTTCGTCGCCGGCGCCGATGGTGTAGTCCTGCGGAACCGGACCGTAGGTGGCGGGCTCGAAGGTCGCCGGCGCCAGGTCGAAGAGCGCGCTGCCGAACAGGGGAAGCTTCATGGGTGGTGTTCCGGCCGGCGGATTGGGGGCCGGATTGGTCGGAGCGGCCTCGCCACCCGCAGCCGCCGGGCTTCCTCCCAGAGTCTTGGGGGTCACCGTATCGTCGACGTTCTTGGGGACGGGCTCGATGTCCGCCTCACTCTCCTGGGGCTTCGCGGTCTCGGTCGCACCCAAGAGCTGCAAGATCTTCTGGCGGTCCTCGGGAGTCAGGTTTCCCGCCCGCGATTGGGCGGCGCTGAGTTCGGCTTCGGAGAGACTCTGCGCCACGGCCACGCTCGCATTCAGGAGCGCCAACACGCCGATGAGAAGCGCCAGAAGGAACGAACGGAGGTGGATTCGAGATGGCTTGGTAGATCTGAACATGGGGCTGGTTCCGCCGCGGCGCGGCGCGGCGGTGGCACTGGTCTGGGTTTGGGGCCGTGTCCTCGAAGCAATCGAGGATTCACTGCGTCCGGACACTCTACTTCAGGCCCCTGGATGTGCCAACAGGGGATTTCCCCGACCCAATTCGGCCGAAGTCGGGCTCCAATCGCCCCTTTCTCGGGCTTTTTCGACCCTTGCTGGACGGGTGCAGGACGGCCCGCTACCCTGTGCGGGATGAGCTCCCAGGTTCCAAGCAGTCCCGCGCCCGCAACAACAGCTTCTCAAGCCCTCCGCGCCCAGAGGGTTACGAAGCGCTACGGCGCAAAAACGGCCCTCCTATCGGTCTCCCTCGAGGTACGTCCGGGAGCGTGCGTCGCTCTGGTCGGCGAGAGCGGAGCCGGCAAGACCACCCTTCTGCGCTGCTTCAACCGCATGGTGATTCCCGAAGAGGGACGCATTACCGTCGGAGGCCGCGACATCGCCGTCGGCCCCCCCCACATGCTTCGACGCCGGCTGGGGTACGTCCCCCAGCACGGTGGACTGATGCCGCACTGGAGGGTGCTGCGCAACGTGGCCTTGGTTCCGCGTCTCTTGGGAATGCCCGATGCGGACGAACGTGCCCTGGCCGCCCTGGAGCGAACCGGACTCTCCGCGGCGGAGTTCGCGACGCGGTGGCCAGGATCTCTTTCGGGGGGACAGCGGCAGCGTGTCGCCCTGGCGCGCGCCTTGGCTGCCGATCCCGGAGTGCTACTTCTGGACGAGCCCTTCGGCGCCCTCGATGCGATCACCCGCGCGGAACTCCAGGAGTCCTTCGCCTCTCTCCGAAAGCAACTGAAGATCACCTCTCTGCTGGTCACCCACGATCTGCGCGAGGCCTTCCTCTTGGCCAGTACCATCGTGGTGCTGCGCGGAGGTCGAGTGCTGGTGGAAGACACACCGGAGCGACTGCGGGAGAATCCTCAAGGATGGCTACGTGCGCGAGTTGCTGAAACACGCAGGAGTGCTGGGAGAATGAAATCCACCTGGCTCGCCTGGATTCTCCTGCTTTCGTTCGTGCCGGCCGCGGTGGCTAAGGCCGCGCCGCCTGCTGCCGAGAGCATTCGCCCCATCCAGATCGGCTCCAAGCCCTTCGCCGAGAACTACCTTTTGGCCGAGATCTTCGCGCAGGTCCTCGAAGCGGCGGGATACGAAGTGGTGCGAAGGCCGGGATTGGGCTCCACCGAAATCACGTTCGCCGCACTGCGTTCAGGCGAGATCGACGTGTATCCCGAGTACACCGGCACCGCCCTGCTCGCGATCCTCAAGGAGGCGCCGCAGTCCGACCCCCGCGAGGTGTATCGCCACGTCTGCCACGTGTTCGAGGAGCAATGGCAGCTTCACTGTCTGCCACCATTGGGATTCCAGAACACCTATGCGGTCTTGGTGCGCGAGGAGACGGCGAAGAAGCTCGGGCTCAACACCCTCAGCGATTTGGCCAAGGCCGCCCCTCGCCTGGTGGCCGGCCTCTCCCCCGATTTTCTCGGCCGGCCCGATGGTCTACCCGGTTTGGAGGAAGCGTACGGGATGCACTTCAAGCAGACGCGTCCCCTCCTGCAAGCCCTCAAGTACCAGGCTCTGCAGGAAGGTGCGGTGGACGTCATCGACGGCTATTCGACCGATGGCCGGCTGGTGGATGCCAGAGTGAGGATTCTCAGAGACGACAAGGGATTCTTTCCGCCCTACGAGGCGATCCCTCTGGTCGGTCCGGAATTGTGGGAAAAGTATCCGCGCGCGGTCGAGGCCTTGGCTCAACTCGGCGGCCGCTTCGACGAATCGCAGATGCGCCACTGGAACGAACGTGTAGAAGTCGAGCGGGAAAGCGTGGAAAGCGTCGCGTCGGACGTGCTGACCGAACTCGGCCTGAACCAGCTCGAGGTGAAGCGCTCGCCCAAATCCCCGGGCACCAAATCGAGTTCCTTCCTAGGCTATCTCTGGGCCAAGAGAGCTCTCCTGCTGCGGTTGAGTGCAAGACATCTCTTCTTGGTGGCGGTCTCACTTTTCGCCGCGGTGCTTCTGGCGTTGCCGGCCGGTCTCGCGCTGGCGCGGATCCCGCGCATGGCGGAAGGCGTCATCCGCGGCGCCGGCGTGCTGCAGACTCTTCCCAGCATCGCGCTTCTTGCCTTCATGATTCCGCTGCTCGGCATCGGCGTGGTGCCCGCACTCGCCGCGCTCTTTCTCTATTCGCTCTATCCGGTGCTGCGAAACACCTACACCGGAGTGCGCGATGCCGATGAAGAAGCGGCGCGTGCCGCCACCGCGTTGGGGATGACGCCCTTCCAGGTGCTGCGTCAGGTGCGCCTTCCGCTGGCCGCGCCGGTGATCATGGCCGGCATCCGCACCGCGGCGGTCATCAACGTGGGAACGGCCACTCTGGCAGCGTTCATCGGTGCCGGCGGTCTCGGAGATCCCATCGTGAGCGGACTTGCCCTCAACGACACGCGCATGATTCTCTCCGGCGCGCTTCCCGCCGCGCTGCTCGCCTTGTTGGTGGATGGCGCATTGGCGCTCGTGGAACGGGCGGTGGCGCCCAGAGGCGTGCGTATCGGCTCCTGAACATCTCCGTGATCGTGGAGGATTTCGTTGACCCTGCGGAATCAGTGCGACGGATTCTCGTCCCGAAGCGTCACGATGGTTGCACCCCATTCGCCTTCCCCACTCCCGCCCAGACGGTAGCTCACGACATAGGGGAGCCGTCCGAGAATGGCATGGACCGTCTCGCGCAGCGCTCCCGTCCCTTTGCCGTGAACGATCCGCACTTGGAGGATTCCGCGCGCGCGGCACTCTTCTAGATAGTCCGCTACAAGATCTCTTACTTCACGCGGCTGGAAGATGTGCAGGTCGAGGGTGCCATCGATCGGCATCTTCACCGGATCGCCCTCATCGCTTGGCCGATTGCATTCGTCCATGGGCAAATCCTCACTGTTGTACAGAGGAGATCGAGGCTAAATATCCTTCGTATACCGAAACGGTGTCCATGAGACCTCGCATAATTCTACTCACTAGTGGTAAGGTACCACCTGTGTTGGGTGGGGTTCAGGGGTGTTTTTTAACTCGCACGTGGCGGGAAGTCTCTTGCGAACAGCGGGGGATCTCCTGCGAAGAGAGGATTCGCAATGAAGCGAATGCTATGTCTATCTATCCTCCTCCTCGTGCTCCCATCGATGGTCTCGGCAGCAGAGGTTTCCGGGATCTACACTTCCACCGATCTCGGTGGTTCACTCTATACGGGTCGTGCTTCGACGTGGCGCTCGGGGATCAACTCAGGTCTTCCCCATGTCTTGCACGGCCAATCCTGGGACGGAGCCACTCTCGGATCGCAGTGGGAAATCAGCTGCGCCGTCGAGAACTCCGCCTTCACGGTCGTGGACAATCGCGTGGGTGGCGTGGGTACAGTTGTGTACACTTCCCAGTTCACCGGCGGAACCTTCACATTCTTCCCTGGAGGCTGGCCTTGGGGTGACGGAAGCGGAACCCTGGGAGCCACGACCCTGATCACCACGGTGCAGTTCGTGCTGGACGTTAATGGCGTGAGCACTCCGGCGGCATCCGTGGTGAACGGAAACACCAGCGGCACCTTCGCTGACGGTTGCGCCCTCGTATTCGCAATCGGCAACGGCGCTGGCGCGGGAGAGACGACGAGTCTCAACCTGGGGATCACCAAACCCGCTGACTACCCGACCTTCCTCGATGGCAGCTGCGCGGCGGCTTCCCCGGGGCAGGAGTTCGGTTCGTGGGGAACGGTCGTGACCATCACGGTACAGATCGACTGCTCCGTGCCCGCGGAGAGAACGAGCTGGAGTGCCATGAAGGCGGCCTTCAAGTAGCTGCCCTTCTCGGGCCTCGATCGCCCGCGTTCGCTCGCAGACGAACGCGTCGCACACCGCGTGCCCTTGGTCCTCCCGCGTGGGAAGGCCGAAGCCACGCGAGATACTTCCATTGGAAGGGGGCGCTGGAACACCAGCGCCCTTTCTCGTACCTAATATGTGCCCGCAGCTTGGTGGACCCACAGCTTCGTGGATCCACAGCCTCGTGGACCCACAGCTTCGTGGACCCACAGCTTCGTGGATCCGGCGCGGCCGGAACGCGCGGTCCCTCCTTTCTCTCAATAAAACTTGGATCGGCCCCTTGCACACTACATCTGTTTGTAGTATCTTTCAATCCAGCACCACCACCATTGCCTCCCAGCTCTGGAGAGTGGCGTGTCCCATCACGATCGACAAGGAACCATAGATCGGCTGCCCTCTCCCCGAACTTCGGCGTGGTTGCCGCAGCGTTCTCGCCAAGAGTCGCAGACTTTTCGCTCTTTCTGCGCTCGCTCTGAGCGGAGCGGGGCCCGCTCCCCTCATTCCCACACTGAGGCTGGCTCTCGCGCAAACGCCGGCATTTTCGACGAGTTGCGCGGCACCTTCGCCGCCTATCGCGCCGCCGACTCCCGGCTCCTTCTGCGCCTCTGTCTGGCCAGTGCCTATTTCATCGCGCTGCGGGGTCCCCGCTGGATGGCCCACTCGCAACGTGATTACGCCAACGCGTTGCTCGGCGTGTCTCCGTCCACACTGCTGGAATGGGTACGAGTAGGTCGCCTGCTCTCTCAGCAGCCGCACCTGCGTGCCGAGTTTCGCGGCGGTCGCGTCTCGCTCCGCGCGCTCGATGGAATCGCACGCCATGGCTCGCCCGAGCTCGACGGCAGCGCCGGTGAGAAAAACGGTGACGCGGACGTGAACGGTAACCTGAACGGTGACGTGAACCGTGTGACGTGAACCTTGACGTGAACGGTAACCTGAACGGTGACGTGAATGAGTCCGGCCGCGGCAAGAGCAATCAAGACCGCGTGGGTACCAACTCCGAACCGGCAACCACTCGCGCGGCGAGAGAGGACGAGTCCGGCGAACTCACCGACATCTCCTTTTCCGCACCCGTGCCGGCCGTTCTTTATCTGGAGGACTCCCTCGAGCTCGCGCGCGCGATGGTGGGACACGGCCAGGGCGACGAAGAAGCCCTCGCCGCCCTCCTCGCGGAGGCCGGCACTGAGGCCGCGCCCAATGTGGACGCGGCACGACGCGCGGCACCGATTCGGGGTTCGCAACAATCACACGAGCGGGAAAATGAATTCACAGCGAGCGGCGCGCGCGCTCCCCCATCCCAAGCTGCCCTTGCTCGGAGAGACAGCCCAACGTCGCTACGCCTTCCGTCTACACGCTCTTCTGCAGCGGCTCTTAGCGCGACGGAATCGCCTCCGCGTGCGCCAAGAAGATCAGCTCTATGATTGGATGCTCGACGGCCTACATGAGCGCTGCGGGTACTCCAACTTCGAGCGCTTTGCGCGCGAGCTTCTCGACCTGCCGCAGTCGACGTGCACCGATCGCTTGCGCCGCGCCCGTGAGAGACGCCGGAAGCATCCCATCGCCCTCGCGCGCGCCAGAGGCAAGCTCTCCACCGTGCAGGCCGACCTCCTGGTGCGCCTCCATCGGCGCTGCCACGTTCCCGTCTCCGACCTGTGGAGGTGGATCCGCTACGCGCTTCGCCACACCGTGCGCGGCCTGCGCGCCGCCATTGCCTGGGCCAAACGACAGCTCCTCACGGACTATCGCAAATGGTCTCTGGCCAACTGCTCTCCTCCGGACACGGACCAACTCCGAACCGGCAACCACTCTCTAGAGGCACTCGTGCGGAATCCAGACGATGCGCGGGGCGATGCACAGGGTGGCCAGCTACACGAGGCGCTCTTGGCCTGGGCCGATTCTCCCCGAAGTACCGCGCGCTTCCGCCTCAGCCTCCAGACCCGGGATGATCTCCTGGTTCAGCTGGCGAGCGAGCAGGATCGCGTGCGAGCCCGAGCAGACGTTCCGGCGCCGCGACGGATCCCGGCTTGGCTGGCCCTGTGTCGCGTCTTCCATCGCGCGCGCAAGGTGTGGGCGGATCATCACCAGCCGCTTCCGGCTTCGCAGCGCCGCATCCTCGACCGCGATGGTTGGCACTGCGCCGCCCCGGAATGCACGCAGCGACACAATCTCCAAATCCATCACCTGCAGTATCGGGCGCGCGGTGGCGACAATCGCGATTCCAACCGCATCACACTCTGCGCCTTCCACCACCAGATCGGCGAACACCAAGGGCTCTTGCGTGTACGGGGTAAAGTTGGGACCGACGGGACAGGGCTCACCTGGGAAATGGGTCTCGATGAGCACGGGCGCCCCTTCAGGATCTACCGCGATGAAAAGCTTTTGCTGTCGACCTGAGGCCGCGCTCCTTCGTCTTGGGCAATCGCTACTGGCCAATCACCACCGTGCCGTTCAGGCCCTGCAGGACCATGGACCTGACCAGCGCGACGCTCTCGTTGTAGCTCCCGCTCTCGATGTAGACGTTGCCTCCAGGATACACCGCACTCACTCCCTCGAATACAGTGTTGAACGGGTTACCGGGACTGCCCGTCTCGATCCCCGTCGAGTTGGACTTGTCCACCCATACTTGGTTCAGGTTCCGCAGATCCCACCCGAGGTCCTGGAGGATTCCCAGCGCAACGGGCCCTGGATTGTGCTCCACCTCACCAGCGCTCAACGAAAAGGTCATGAGTGCGTTCACGGTGTTGTTGTAGCTCTCCGCCAAGTGCGAGTAGCTGGAACCGGGGTTCCACGTCGCCGGCGCATAGAGTTCCGGCGGAGTGAATCCGTTGAGGATGTTAGCCGTGGTTCCGTTGAAAAAAACCGAGTTGCTCGTCAGCTGATTCCCCAGCGCCGTCGAGTTGTTCGCGTAGTTCAACAGGGGCGTCCCCGAGCCATTCTCGGTGAAGCGATCGTAGATGCCAGGATAAGCAGAAGCCGACCCCCAACAGCCGACGCCTGCAGTCCCGTTGCATTCGGTTAGGTTGGTCGTGCCGTTGTTGACCCCATCGTCGACTTTCATCCTTCCGGTGATCCCCAGGCCGTGACCGATCTCGTGCAGAACCACGCTCACGAAGTTGGGCTGGTCATCGGTATCTTGAGCGCCGGTACCCAGAAACCAGTTGAAGTTACTGTTGAATGCGATCGTGATTTCCGAAGTCCCTCCATTGAGATCCATGCCGGCGAGCTGGTTGGCGAGCGCGGCGACGTACCAGGTGTTCGCCTGCGGAGCTCCAGTGAAGTCAGTATAGATCGCAGTGGCCTTGGTCTGTCCCAAGATGTTGGACGGCAAACTGCTGACCCAGCACGCGTCGATCTCGATCGTCTGGGTTCCGTTGAGAATCGAAGCCCAGATGTCCGCCGCCATCTGAAAGGCCGCCTGTGCATCGGTGGTCCATGGCGTCGTCGTACCGCTGCAGCTCGAGGGGTTGTAATTCACGACGACGCTCGCCGTCTTCTGGGCCGCCCCGAGTTGGTACGCCCGCGGCGGAGGAACGTAGCGCGGGTTCGGCGTGGGATCGTAGACCAAACCCGCGAAATCGACTCTCGCCATGCGGAATCCACTTGGCGCGGGCGTCGCGCTGCTTGCCGCATGGTTCGAGGCCGGCCTCGTGACACGGCTCGACGCGGCCTCCGTTTCGCTTCCGGGAGCGGCGAGCACAAGAATCAACCCAAGAATCATTCCGACTCTGCGCATGGCCGCCTCCCTACTGCAACGAAATCAGGACCAGGACCAGGCCTCGTCCGGATTCCAGATGTGACATCGCCTTGCCCAGAATGGCTCCATGCGCCTTGGAGAAATCACCCACGCGTTGCGCGTGCCCCGCCGTGTCAGAGCTGGTGAGCAGGTCTCCCGGCTCGATCGGACCGGCCGCGGCATCGCACCACACGTAGACGCGACCCGAGAGCGCGATGGGAAGCCGCCCGTCGGCCTCACTCCCCTTCTGCCCCATCAGCATCCCGGTGCGAACTCCCCCCGCGCCGCTGACGACACCGGCCACCGTCCGGTCATAGCCGTGCCGCGACACCACGAGTTTGCCGGGGTGCGTGGGATCGATGGAGACCACGGTCCCCGGACGCAGGTGTGCCCCGTTCGCCGAGACGTCGAAGTTCTCCGAGAGGTCGCTTCCCCCAGTGATCTCCAGGACGTCGGTCGAGATGCGCCCTTGATTCGAGCTGCCATAATCAGCATCGATCTCGACTGTCTGCACTCCGCTGTCGTTGTAGAACTTCATCGCCGACCCCTGCGTCGCCACCGCGTCTTCTTGCGCTTCGAGCTTGAATGTCGTCACCGAGTTTTCCGAGCGAAGCGCGAAATACCCTCCACCCTGCTCGGCACCGCTGTCGCTGTTGCTGCGCATGACCACAGTTTGGTGCCCGGCCGGATCATGCATCGAGACGATCGCATCCCGGTTCGAACTCGACGTACCTCCAATGACCTCGAAGACGTTCGCCCCGTCCACGTTGCGCAGGGTAAGATCGCTTCCGTAGGCATGGGCTCCACTCAGTTGCACGGTGCTAGTCGCGGAGGCGTTGCTCAGCGAAATCAGCCCACCGCCGCTGGCATAGTCCGGGTTCACTTCCACCGTACTCACGTCACTGGGGTTGTAGAGACTGAGCAGCCCTTGATCGTCGAGGGTGGCCTTGATGTCGTTGCCTTGGGTCCCCAGCTCGAGAGTCGTGTCGTAGTACATGCTCAGCTTGTCGCTCGATTTGATCACGATCTTCGTGCCCAGACCCGAAGCATACATTCCGAAGGTGTTCGAACCCGAGGTCGTACTCACCATCGAGAAGTATCCCGAATAACCCCCGTACGCCTTCAACCGCAGCAGCGCTTCACTCCAGCTCTGCGCGCTGCTTTCGTCACGAATCTCCAGCTGCGTTCCGTTGATTCCGCCTCCAACTACCTCGAGATTCCGAGTGGGTGTGGCGGTTCCGATCCCCACGAAACCCGAAGGGATCGCGTACATGTTGTTCCCGCTGATCGCCCAATCGCTGTCGCCTCCGCCACCTCCGCCGGAGCCCAGTACCGTGATCGTATTCCCGGTACTGCTCACGCTCACTCCGTTAGCGCCCTGCAGCACCAGGTCGTCGTGCAACCCGTTCAGCGAGCGCACCACGTTGCCGTTGACAATCTTCGATCCGGTGACCGTGCCGTCGTCCAACGCACCCGCCCGCAGAGCATAGGGCGAGCTGTTCAAGGGCACTCGGATGATGTCCTCTCCACCATCGAGGGCCACGCCCAGCCAGTACTTGGTGTCGAAGGGCGCGTTCCAGGGAGACTGTACGAAGGGCACCGTCTCTCCCAGAGTGGCGTTGAACAGGCCATTCACCGTGTTCAGGCTCAGGGTTTCCTCCCAGATCGGATTGAACGCATTGGCCAGTGGAAAGAGCCGGAATCGAAACGAGTGGGTGCCGTCGCTGAGCGGGTTTCCGCTGGCGTCCTGCACCACGCCCTGATAAGTGAACGAGGATGGCACGTCCGCCCAGCTTGCGCGGGCGGAAACCAGCAAGACGAACACTAAGAGAGAGAGAAAGAGAAGCGGGAAACGAGTCAAAATCCTCGGGCGCATCGGGTTCCTCCAGACGGCGTTGAGCGGGTCTCGCTCACTTGATGAGAACGAAGCGACGGGTCTGAGCAAAATTCCCGGCGCGGAGACAATAGAAGTAGACGCCGCTGGGGAGATCGGCGGGACGGTATTCGAGATGATGACGACCAGCATCGCGCTCTTCGTGCACCAGGACCTGCACCACGCGACCGCGCACATCCAGTACCCTGAGGTCTACCATTTTGCGTTCGGCCAGACTGAAGCTGATCGTCGTCGAGGGATTGAAGGGATTGGGTACGTTCTGTTCGAGCTCGTTGCTCAGGCGCTGTGGCGTGGGAGTCTCCACCGCGGTTCCGATGGGCGCAGCAGAAGTCGGGATCCAAAACCCACTCCCGATGTACAGCCCCCCCACTCCGCCGTGACTCGCCTCACTGGCCGCTTGCCCCACCGTACCCACCGCGGTGTAGATCTGTCCGCCCACGACGCCGTAGTTCCACCCCCATCCGGCACCCACCACGGAACGGTCGATCGTCGCGCCCAGGGCAACCGAGCCCAGAAGCAAGAGACCGATCGGAGTCAGCGTCCACCATGCGCGGCGTTTATCGGACATGTACGTCCCCCTTTCCAGGATCGACGGGGTTTCCCGGATCCCAGGACCGAATTCGTTGCCTGTTAGAACGGGGAACGTAAATCGGAAGGGAATCCGGACAGGGAATCTGAACGTCATTCGCGCAGAGTATTTGCCCGGAACGACCCAGCGGATAAAATCCGCCCTTCACGAGATCTGAAGGCGTCCACCGCGGGTCAGTCGTGCCGTCCCCCAACCCAGGACCAATTCCGTTGCCCGACAAGACACTCGGCCACTACCAAATTCTCGAGAAGCTCGGGCAGGGCGGCATGGGCGAGGTGTGGCGCGTCCACGACCAACATCTCGACCGCGAGTACGACGTCAGTCCCGACGGTTCGTACCTCGTCTATACCTCCAACCCAGCCGCCAACGCGCACCGCCATCAACTTTCACTGGTCTTGAACTGGTCCCCCGGGCGCCACCTCGTGGAGGACTGAGAGAGACCCAGGGAGACCCAGGGAGACCCAAAGAGAGACCAGCCCATGTTTTTTGGAATCGAGTCGAATCATGCCGTCCTCCGCTTGGGCTGAGAGTCCCCTCTTGCGCACCGCCCCGGGACTGTGTGGCCCCGCTCTCCTGGGTGGGCTCAGCACGCGCGTCGGCTTTCCCCGAGGCGACGCCCCTTCGCCGCAGGAAGGGCGCGCCCACATCCGGGAGATTCTGGCCACCGCCCTCGGGAGCACCGTCGAGACCTTCGCGTGGTGCAAGCAAGTCCACGGCGCCACCGTGCTGCAGGTAGAACACCCGGGTTACCAGGGCGAGGGCGATGCCCTGATCAGCACCCGTCCCGCCCTCGGCTTACTCGTCTCGGTCGCCGATTGTCTTCCCGTGCTGCTCTGGGATCCAAGCGGAAAGGGCTTCGCCGTCGCGCACGCCGGCTGGCGTGGGCTAAAGACGGGAGTTCTCCCCGCCACCGTCGAAGCGCTGTCGCGCCTGGGCGTATCTCCCGAATCCCTGCGCGCGTGGATCGGTCCATCCATTTGCGTGCAGCATTTCGAGGTGGGCGAAGAGGTAGCCGCCCTCTTTCCAGCCGAGTTCGTGAGCCGTCGTCGCGAGTGGCAAAGGCCTCATCTCGACCTCAAGGCGTTCGCCCGCCGCCAGCTTCACGAAGCGGGACTGTCTGCCATCGAGGGCAGAGGACCGGGCGCGAGCGATTCCGTCACGATCTGCCCCGACTGCACGCACGAGCGAGCCGAACTCTATCATTCCTACCGCCGCGACCGCGGAATTTGCGGCCGACACCTCGCCTACCTGTTGCCCGAACCGTTCCAGTTCCACCCTGGCCAACTCGCTGCGGCCGGGTGATACTCCGCGCACGCGAAGACGGATGAGGACGGAGGAGCGCAGCTTCATGGCAAGACTCTCACGGACGAGGAACCGGCGCGCAGGAGCACTCGCTGCTTGGGGCTTGCGCCGGACTCTCGCGGGCCGCCTTGCCGTCCTCGCGCCTTGCCTCGCCATCCTCGCGCCTTGCCTAGCCGTCCTCACCCTCGCCACTCCTTCCCACGCGCTTACCACGAACCGCAGCACGCTCTTGGGCTCTCGCCTCCTGAGCCCCGGCGCCTTTGGGCGCGCCCAGCTCGACGACGCCTGGCGCCGCGGCGCCTTCGACCGCACGCAGGGCCTCCTTCCCCCCCGCGACTTCGAGGAAGCGGTCCATCGCTTCCCCGAACTCGTGTCCGCGCTCGCTCCCGATCGGCCGGATTGGAGTCAGGCTCTCTCCTCCAGCCAATCGTCCTGGGCCGCGATGCCGCTCGGCTTCTCCGCCTCGAGCGATCTCGAGCTGCTCGCCTTCGGCGCCAACCCGCCGCGTCAACTCGAGCCGATCTTTCTCGACGTGCGGGAAGGCGAACAGGTCGATCCGGCCTGGCGCGCCCGAATGGGTTTCTGGTTGGACGCAAATCTGGCCCAGGGCCTGAGCTCTCATCTGCGCTTCGTCTTCGACAGCGAGGGCAAGAACGACACCCACAACCGCACCCGGGATTTCTCGCAACTCGGCGCGTCCAACAACCTCGACGAAGCCTATCTGCGCTATCGCACCGGCAGAGCCGCGTTCACTCTCGGACGCCGCTTCCTGGAATGGGGACCCGAACGCTTCGGCTCGATCCTTCTCTCCTCGACCGCGCCCGCCCCCGATCTCATCCAGGCCGAGATCGCCCTGGGCAAACACCGCCTCCAGGCTTTCGCCGGACAACTCTCCACCGAACTGGTCGACTCCACGAATTACCACCGCACGCTCTACGGTCATCGCATCGATTTCAGTCTCGGCGCCTTCGGTCGTCTGGGCCTCTCCGAAACCGCGGTGGTCTCCGACCAGGCCGGAGGCTTCGACCTGAAATACCTCAATCCGGTCAGCCTCTACGTCGTGGCGCAGACCGAGAGTGGCAGCAGCAATCAGAAGACGGTGAACATCTTCCATTCGATCGACGCCGAATTCTGGTGGAACGGTTGGCATCCCTACGGCGCGTTCCTGGTGGACGACCTGCAGATCGACGCGTCCGCACGCAAGCGCTGGCCGCATCAACTCGCGGGCGCGGTGGGAGTCGACCGTGATCTCGGGCCCACTCTCCTTCTCTCGTACGAGTATCGCCGCCTGGGGAGTTGGACCTACCTGCACCGCGGCTTGGGCACCGACGCCCAGCACTTCGAACGCCCCCTCGGCGCACCCGAGGGTCCCGACACCGACCGCCACTTCTTGCGCCTGGGCTTCACCCCGCGCGAAAACGCGCTGCTCTGGATTTCCGCCGAGCGCCGGCGCCGCGGCATCAACCGCCTGTGGACCGAGGAAACACGCGAGGGCCACGCGGGCGAGAGTTTCCCACGCGCGCCGGTGGAGAAGCGCTTCATCCTGGAAGCGGGCGCGCGCTGGGAGCTGGCTCCCCGCGCCCGGGTCAGCCTACAGCTCGGCTGGCAATCGATCGACGGTGTCAACAATACGCAGCAGGATCTCAACGTGGTGGAGCTGCGCGCCATGCTGCAACTCTTCAGCCCCAACTTCAGCTGGCTTCTGGGCGGGTGAGATCCAGCACGGTCTCAGGGTGAGGGTTGCGGCAACCGCCCCGCTTCAGGGCGAAGGCAGCGGCCCCTGTGGCAACGTGACCTGCGGGCACAGCGGCGACACCACGTGCGAAACCTGCAAGGTATCCAGATTCAACCGCCGCCACCTCACTCGGAACTGCCCGTCGACGAAGCCGTAGATCGCCCAATCTTCGCCCAAGGGCAGAAGCTCGCACGCGAATCCGGGGTTCAGTTCCGCGGCCGCTTCCCAGGGACCCTCCACTCTCTGCGCCCTCGCCGCGCGGATGCCGTTGGGCGAACTCCACAGCAAGAGCCACGACCCATTGCGCCGCACGGCCGCCGGAGATTCCGCTTTCGCGCCTCTCGTCGCCAGAATCGGCCCACCCAGAGACCACACGAGCCCGTCATCCGACGAAGCCCAGGCGATCACCGGATCGCCCCCGCGCATCCTCATGGCCACGAGCATCACCCAGCGATCGCCGTCCTTCACCACGAAGGGATCACGGCAATCGCCGGTCCACGGCTCACCCTCACCCCAACTCGACCAGGCTGCGACCCCTTCGAGCACGCATCCCCGCCCCTCCACTGCTTGCACCGTCGAACTTGGCGAGGTCCAGTGCTCGAGATCCTCGGAGAACGCGAGACCGATTCGTTGCAGATTCAGGCGCGCGTCGTTCCCGTAGCTGACCCCGGTGTAGTACATCCACCACTTCCCGTCGCGAAACAACAGGAACGGGGACCAGAGATGGCGATCGTTCCAGCTCCCCTCTCCCCCTCTCAGCTCGACGGGATCGTGGCGAGTCCAGTGCACCAGATCGGCGGAGTCCTCGTGCCCGAAGCGCCGTTCGACCGATCGCCCCATCCACGCGCCGTTCTCGCGGATGTGAAAGATGTGAAAGTGGCTGCCGTCGTAGAGCAGGCTGAAATCCTTCGAGCCCACCTTGTCACTCGGCCGAAACGTGAGGTTGGCTTCCTCGGTGCACAGAGTGGAGGAGGTATCCGGGGTGGCGTCACGCGCGTCCCCTCCGTTGCATCCGCCGCCACACCCGCCCAGCGTGAGCAGCACCGTGAGTCCCGCCGCGATCGCCGTCGCCGCCCCCCCCGCGCTTCCCCTCTTGGCCCCTGGTTGCGCCTCGGCTCGCTGGCGCGCTGCTTCGGCAAAGAGCAGACCGATCGCCCACCACAGAGTCACGTTCACCACCGGCATCTCCTGCACCGTACTCGCGGTGCCCAAGAGCGCGTGAAACAGCACCGTGGCGCCGGCGCCCCGCACTATGGCCCGCCGCCATGGCTGCGCATCGCTCCCTGAAAGCTTCCGATCAAGCCTCACCGCGGCGCCCAGCGGCACCACCACGAAGAGAAGTTCGAGCACGGCTCCGATCGCCCCGCCTTCCATCAGCGACTTCAGATACAGGTTGTCCAGAAACAGATATCCCAACGGAGCACTGACGAGATGACTTCTCGTCACTGCTCCCACGCTCCCCAGGCCATAGCCCAGCCAGGGATGTCGTGGCCAGTAGTTCGTGAGGACTTCGTTGATGATACTCACGCGATCTTGGGTGCTCGCGATCGCGTCCAGGTGCGAACCGATGCCGAAGGTCGCCAATATGTTCCCGCTGAAGAATCCGCCGGTGGCCACGTCTGCGATCGCTCCGGCGCAGAAGAGCGTGAGGATACCCGGCAGCAAAAGGCGGGGACGCCGCAAGAGCAGCACCAGTGTGACAACCACCAGCGAGAGCTGCGCGATGCGACTCAGGGAGAGCACCAGGGAGGCGAACCACAGTCCGCTGGCCACCGTGAGGGCCACCCAGATCCTGCCGCGCATATTCCCCTCGATCATCCGCGCGAACGCGAAGATCAACCCGACCGCCATGACGGCGCCGAGCGCACCGGGCGAACCCACGGTGGAGGTCGCCTTCAGCGTGCCCATCGTCCAGCGCTGTTCGCTGAGCTGCAGCACTTCGCGCACCTGACTCCACGCGTAGACCTCCCAGAACGAGACCAGCGCCACCGCGACCAGACCGCAGGAGAGCAGGATCAGAGTTGTACGCCGCGCGCGCGCGTCGGCCTGCGCCAGCGGAGTCAGAACGGCCACCAGCCCCATGAACGCGGTCCCACGAAAACTCAAGGCCCCCAGGTAGGCGCTCGGACCCCGGAGCAACAGCAGCACTTGAAAGAGCATGAACAACAGGAGCGCACCGGTCGCCCCGGCTAGAGGACGCTCCTCCTCGCGCGCCCCGCGCGCGGCCAGGATGAAGAGCCCCAGAGCGACCATCCCGAGGTAGAACAGATCCTTGGAGAGCAAGCCCAGCTGTCCCGGCAGGAACTCGGCAATCACCGTCTCGAAGAGCAGGTAGGTCAGAAACGCGCTGTACCAGAGATCGAAGCGCCAGAGCCCGAGGAGGACGGCCAGCCCGACGCCGCACAAGAGCAACAGGGGGGCCAGATGAAGGGGACCGAACACCGAGAGAACGACGGCGGCTCCCGTCGCGGCGAGCACGGGGCCCACCAGCGAGGGGCCAATTTCACGGGAGGCAGCGAAGTGACGCGAGAGATCCACCGCGCCTCCTCTCCAACGAATCTAGGACTTGGCCTCGATGAGGCCGGCCCGCCTCTTCTCCAGGGACTTCAGCTTCTTGAGCAGCTCTTTCTTGAGGAAGTCGCGATACATCGCCGCGCCCACGCACGAGGAATCGTAGGAGAAGATGCTCTGGAACTCTCCCGGAGCCTCTTCCAGCTTGGTGTTAGTGGTGATCTCGGTCTTGAAGATGGCCTCCTTGCCGAAGATCTCCTTCACCTCTTTCACCAGCTTCTCGTTGAGCTTGGTCCGGGCATCCTTCATGGTGACTAGAATTCCCAGCACCTGCAGAAGGTCGTTCTGGTTGCTCCGCACGTAATCGATGTGCGCCGCCAGCTGCTTCAGGGTGCCCACCGAGAGACCGTTGATCGGGGACGGAATCAGCACGTAATCGGCGCAGACGATGGCATTGGTGGTGAGCACGCCCAGATTGGGCGGGGTGTCGATGATGATCCAACCGTAGCTGGACGCGAGCGCCTCGGTTACCTTCTTGAGCCGGTCGAGGATTTGCGTCTTGGCCATGCTGGCCAGATGCGGACTCGAGGGCAGGATGTCGATGTTCTCCGAGAAGACCGTCGACATGATCCCGTCGTGAGGCGTGATCGCGCGGCGAAGGACATCGAAGATGCTCCGCTGGGGCGCTCCGGTGTCGACGGTGCCCAGCATGGTGGCCGAGGCGCACCCGCTGGGATCCATGTCGATGATGAGACAAGAAGAGGTGATGTCGCTGTACCGGAGCAGACCAGCGGCCAGATTGAGGGCCGTGGTCGTTTTGCCGGTGCCGCCCTTTTGATTGACGACGGCGATGACGTTACTCATAAAAAGGATCCCCTGCTCACCTGGAATGGAATCGAGCCGAGTGAATCGCGTCCCCGCACGCGAAAAACTCGAAAAAATCAAGATTGGAGCCGCCCGTGCCCAGCGCGGCGGAGCCTAGACTAGTCTCCAATTCCCCAGATGGCAACCCTGAATCGGCTAAGATGCGTATCCGCAGGCTCTTTCCCTACCTACTTCGTCATCGCTCCGCGTTGATCGCGGGCACCGTGGCCATCATCGTCGGGGAAGTCTTCAGCATGATGGGACCCTGGTTCCTGCGCCAGGCCATCGACCAGCTGGAAGCGAGCCAGATCGACGCCGCCCGCCGCGCCGCCCTGCTCATGCTCGCGGTCACCGTACTGGCCGGACTCGGCAGCTTTCTGATGCGCCGCACCATGATCGGTGCCAGCCGCCTCATCGAAAAAGAACTCCGCCACGACTTCACCGCCCACGTCTTCCAGCTGGCTCCGCGCTGGTACGATACTCATAAAGTGGGCGAGGTCATGGCCCTAGCAACTAATGATATCAATGCGATACGGATGCTTTTGGGGCCGGGCATCATGTACCTGGTCCAGACCGTGTTTACCGCGATCGTGGCCACCGTCCTCATGCTGAAGCTCTCGCCCCAGCTGACCCTCATCTCGCTGGCTCCCCTTCCGGTGCTGGGCTTCGCGGTCCAGAAAGGCAGCCGAAGCATCCACAGCCGCTTCGCCCAGGTCCAGGAGAGCTTCGCCACCCTCTCCGGTTACGCGCAGGAGATGCTCGCCGGCATCCGCCCCATTCGGGCCTACTCCCGCGAGAGCCTGGCGTCGTCGCGCTTCGACGAACGCTCCGTCGATCTGCTCGACCGCAATCTCTCCTTCATCCGCATTCAGGCCCTGCTGCGTCCGTTGATGATCTTCATCGCCGGCTCGGCCACCGCGATCACGCTCTACTTCGGCGGCCGCATGGTGCTCTCGCACTCGATCAGCGTGGGAACCCTGGTCGCCTTCATGGCCTACCTGGCGCAACTCACCTGGCCCGCCATGGCGCTGGGCTTCACCATCAACATCTGGCAACGGGGTTTGGCCAGTCTGCAGCGGCTGGGAGAGGTACTCGACGCGCCGATCGAGATCCAGAACGCGCCGAAGGCCCGCGCCTGGCGACCCCGCCACGGACACATCGAATTCAAAAACCTCAGCTTCACCTATCCGCACGCGCAGTCCAAAACTCTCGAAGCTGTCAGTTTCGTGATGCCCCCCGGCTCCTGGACCGCGCTGGTCGGCGAAACGGGCTCGGGGAAGACGACCTTGGTGCGCCTGTTGAACCGTCAGTACGGCAACTACGAGGGCTCGATCTCCATCGACGGAATCGATCTGAGAGAACTGCGCCTCGAGGACCTGCGCGAAGGAATCGGCTACGCGCCGCAGGATGGCTTTCTTTTCAGCGATACCCTGCGTGAGAACATTCTCTTCGCGAATCCGCGCGGAACCGATGAGGACGTGGAACGCCTCGCTCGCGTGAGTCGCCTCGTGAAGGACCGCGACGCCTTTCCCGAGGGTTGGCAAACCCTGGTCGGCGAGCGCGGCGTCACCCTCTCGGGGGGACAAAAGCAGCGCGTCAGCATCGCGCGGGCGCTCGCGCCCGAACCCACCATCTTGCTCTTGGACGACGTGTTCTCCTCGGTCGACAACGAGACCGAGTCGGAACTCCTCGCGCAGCTGCGGGAGGCGTGGAAGGGACGCACCGTGCTCCTGATCACCCACCGGCTCCTGGGAGTCCAGGAGGCGGACCAGATCGTGGTGCTGCAGGAGGGCAAAGTGGTGGAGATCGGCCGTCACGAGGAACTGCTGCTTCGCAAGGGCCGCTACGCCGCGCTTTTCCGCCAACAGGCCACCGCGGCCGAACTGGACGCGATCCAATGAGCGCGGCCAACGCACCCAGGAACACCCAGAAGAGGGCTCCCACGGAGAAGGCCGCGAGTCGTATCGCGGAATCCACCGAGCACGAGATCGAGGCCACCCGCGATCTGGACTGGGGCCAGTTGCGCCGGCTGCTGGCCTACCTGAAACCGTACCGGCTCAAAGTGTCCGCGACCGCCGTGCTCATCGTGCTGGTCTCGGGCTTGAGCATCGTCGGGCCCTACCTGGTGAAAGTCGCGATCGATCGCTCCCTGCAGGGCGAGGGCCCCGCCCCCGAGCGGCTCCGCATTCTGGGAATCGTCGGCGCGCTGTACCTCGGCGTCCTCTTGGTCACCGGACTCCTCTCGTTCTTCCAGAGCCTCTTGCTGCAGGAGGTGGGGCAGAAAGTGATGAACGATCTCCGTCGTCAGCTCTTCCGCCACGTCATGCGCCAAGACATGTCGTTGTTCGACCGCGAACCGGTGGGGCGGCTCATGACCAGACTCACTTCCGACGTGGAAGCCCTGAACGAGCTCTTCACCTCGGGGGTAGTCACCATCGCGATGGACGCACTCACGCTCATCGCCATCATGACCATCATGCTGGTCATGGACGTCAAGCTTGCCTTGATCTCCTTCGCGGTCATCCCCGCCCTGTTCGCGCTCTCCATGATCTTCCGTACGCGGGTCCGTCGCGCGTTCCGGCGCATCCGCGTACGGGTGGCCCGCATCAATGGGTTCCTGCAGGAGCACCTCTCCGGGCTCTCCATCGTCCAGGCCTTCGGCCAGGAGTCGCGCCGCCTCGCTCGCTTCGATTCCCTGAACGAGGACCATACCGCGGCGCACCTGGAAACGGTGGCCGCCTTCGCGGTTTTCTTTCCCGCGGTCGAAGTGTTCTCCACCGCCGCCGTCGTCCTGCTCCTGTGGACCGGCAGCGCCATGGTCGCGGCCACCACCGTGACCCTGGGCACTCTCGTCGCCTTCGTGCAATACGCGCAGCGCTTCTACCGCCCCATCAGCGATCTCAGCGAGAAATTCAACATCATGCAGGGCGCAATGGCCGCGGGAGAGCGCGTCTTCATCCTCCTGGATACGCACCCCTCCATCCTCACCCCCAAAGCACCTCGCGGTGTCGAGCGCGTCAAAGGAGAAGTGAGCTTCGAGAAGGTATGCTTCTCCTACGAGGGGCAGGAGAGAGTGCTCAACGACCTCAGCTTTCACGTTCGACCCGGAGAGCGCGTGGCCCTGGTGGGAGCCACCGGCGCCGGCAAGACCACCATCATCTCGCTCTTGACCCGTTTCTACGAAGTCGATGAGGGGCGCATCTCCATCGACGGAATCGATGTGCGCGAGTGGGATCCCCGCGAGCTGCGCCGCCAGGTGGGGGTCGTCCTGCAGGATCCCCGGCTCTTCTCCGGCAGCCTCGACTCCAACCTGAAGCTCTGGCGCGAGGACTTCGACCAGAGGAGTCTGGACGAGGCGATTCAACGCATCGGCCTGGAAAGAGTTATCCGGAAGCTACCCGACGGCCTGGCCCACGAACTGGGCGAAGGAGGCGGCCGCCTCTCCACCGGTGAGAGACAACTCGTGAGCTTCGCGCGCGCCCTCGCGCACGACCCGCCCATCCTGGTCCTGGACGAGGCCACCGCCAGCGTGGACGCCGCCACCGAGGCGCGCATCCAGACCGCGATCGAGGTCTTGATGGAGGGTCGAACCTCGCTGGTCATCGCGCACCGTCTCTCGACGGTGCGCTCGGTTGACCGCATTCTCGTGCTGCATCACGGCCGGCTCGTGGAAGAGGGAAGTCACGAAGAACTCTTGGCTCGCCCTGGCGGGATCTACCGCAAACTGGTCGAGATCCAGCTCCAGAGAAGTCGCCACGAGCTAGAGATCACTCTAGAAATTCATGAAGATTCCCACGCTGATCTCCCAGAACTGCAAGAGGCTCTTCCCGTCGAAACTCTCGGCCTGAAGCCTCTCCCCCTCGGCCGAGAAATCGGTGGGCACCAGGTGATCGCGTGCTTCGAAGCGCAGGATGTCCCAGCGATAGCCCCCGCCGAGCACGTAGCTGACTCCGTTCTGCTCTAGATTCCCCCCGGTATCCTTGCGCTCTTTGAAGTGCACTCTGGCGGCGCCGATCCCGGCCAGAAAGTAGGGCGCGTTCTTCTGTTTGGTCCAATCCCACATCAGCGCCGCCTCATAGAAGGTGGCGTTCGCGGTGTCCCAGTTGTAGGAGTCGGAATTGCGCGCGACGGTCAGAACGTCGGCGCTGACGTTCATCTGCGTGCGCGCGATCGAGACGTTCCAACTGAATTGATCGGAGATTCCACTTCCCGCGCGAATCCCCAAGAAGATGTTCTCGTCCAAGCTCGTCTTGAGCCGCTCGCCCCCGATCTGCTTGCCTTCGGGGGAGACCCAGAGGAAATCCCCTTGCGTGCTGGAGCGGTATAGAGGCCGCCTGCCGCCGCGGCGCCCCCGAATAGGGTGATGCCGAAGGGCTGCGGTTCCGCCCGCGCCATCGCCGGCAGTACGGCGAGCCAGAGCAGAGCCATCGTCAAAAGATGATGCCGCCGCCTCGTCGTGACACGGGCTATCCAGCACCAAGTCGAATGCAAATCCACGAACCACCTCCACGACTCACACAGGGAGCCTGCGATCAGGATTCCGCCGGGCCCTTCTTCTGGAACGCCGAGAGTAGATCGATGGGCACGGGGAAGAGTGTCGTGCTGTTGTTCTCGGCCGCCACTTCGGTGAGCGCCTGGAGATACCGTAGCTGCAGCGCCACCGGGTGGGGCTCGATCTTGATCGCGGCCTGCGCCAGGCGTTCACTGGCCTCATACTCTCCCTCGGCGTGGATGACCTTGGCCCGCCGCTCGCGTTCCGCTTCCGCCTGTTTGGCCATGGCACGCTTCATCTCCATCGGCAGATCGACGTCTTTTATCTCCACCATGCTGACTTTGATGCCCCACGGATCGGTTGCCTCGTCCAGAATCGTCTGGATCATCGCGTTGAGTTTGTCGCGCTCGGAGAGTAGATGGTCGAGTTCGTATTGTCCCACCACCGATCTCACGGTCGTCTGTGCGAGCTGACTGGTTGCGAAGAGGTAGTCCTCCACCTCGATGATTGCCCGATTGGGATCCAAAACTCGGAAATAGAGTACCGCGTTCACTTTCACCGAGACGTTGTCCAGGGTGATGACGTCCTGAGGCGGTACGTCCATGGCCACCGTACGGAGGCTGGTCTTGACCATGCGTTCGATGAACGGCACCAAAATGATCAGTCCGGGCCCGCGCGTTCCCGTGTACCGTCCCAGGCGAAACACCACGGCGCGCTCGTACTCGCGCAGCACGCGAATCGAGTTTCCCAACACGAAAAGCGCGAGAACGATGAAGGTCCCAACTGAATAGCTCAATGGCATGTCATTCCTCCTCGAATGCCGCATCCTCTTTAGGATGCGGAACTGTGATTCCCTCGCGCAAGGGCCCCCCGGTGATCACCGAGCTCGACTCGATGAGCAACGGAGCACCCTCAGGATTTCACGACCGGCTTGACGCGCGCCACGCGGCCCTCGATTCCCACCACCTCGACTTGACTCTCCTCGATCAGGGGCTGATCGGAGATCGCATCCCAGATTTCGCCGTGAAACACGACTTTACCCGGCGCACTCCCGCCGGGAATCGCATCCATCACCCGGCCTTTCTCTCCCACGAGCGCTTCTGGACCTTGCACTTTGGGGCGAGATTGTGCTTTCACGACCAAGGCCGCGCAGAGGACGAAAAAACCGGCAAAGACAACGAGCGCTGGAATCATCACTTTCAGACTCACTTTCGCCCAGGCCTGTTCGGAATCGAAGAGCATCAAGGAACCGAGCACCATCGAGGCGAGACCTCCAATGGTCAGTGCGCCATAACTGGTGACCTTCACTTCGAGGATGAGCAGCACCATCCCCAAGAGCAAGAGCGCGATTCCCGCGTAGTTGATCGGCAGGTTCTGGAACGCGAAGAGCGCCATCAGAAGGCAGATGCCGCCCAGAATGCCCGGGACGAGGCTCCCCGGATTGCTAAGCTCGAAGAAGAGACCGTAGATCCCCAAGAGCATGAGAATGTAGGCCACGCTCGGATCGGCCAACGCTTTGAGGAGCCGTTGGCGCCCGTTCATCGGATGCTCCTCCACCTCCGCATCCGCGGTATGTAGAGTCACTTCCTTTCCTCCGATCGTCACCGTGCGGCCGTCGATACTCTCGAGCAGGGTTCTCAAGTCGTCCGCCACGAAATCGATCACGTTTTCCCGCAGCGCGTCCTGGGCCGGCAGATTGTCCGCGGTCTCTACGAAGCGCTTCGCCATCTCCTGGTTGCGCCCCCGCTGCGCGGCGATCGACATCAGGTACGCCACCGCGTCGTGGGTGACCTTGCGGGTCATCGTGCTGTCCATTCCGCCCCCGCCCAGATTCACCGGGCTGGCCGAGCCGATGTTGGTGCCCGGGGCCATCGCGGCGATGTGTGCCGCCATGGTGATGAACACCCCGGCGCTCGCGGCGCGGCTTCCCGAGGGCGCCACGTAGACCACCACCGGAATCTCGCTCGCGAGTTCCGCCTTCACGATCTGGCGCATCGAGGTATCGAGACCACCTGGCGTATCCAGTTGAATGACGACCACCTCGGCGCCACTTCGCTCGGCGCGGTGGATGCCCTCCACCAGGTACGCGGACGCGACCGGAGTGATCGCGCCGTCATAGGGCAAGAGATCGATCCTCGTCGCGGCGGTGGAACCCGAGGGTGCCGCCGCCAAGAGGACCAGAACACAGGCGAGACAGAACAGCTGAACGGCTCGGTAAGTCATGACCGCGCTCCTTTCGGACGGATCGAGAGCCGTCTCTTGGGATTCCGCGATGCCGCCGCTTCAACCCAGGGCCGAAGGATACAACCGCCCCTCTCCCACCACGACCGCCTTGCCCCCTACCCGCACCGACTCGATCGCTCCGCCGCGGGATTGTACTTCCACCAGAACGTGGCCCGGGCGATGAATCTCGAATCCCTGCTCGGTGACGATCCGCGTCGTGGGCGTGACGTGTACCGCCCGGTGCTTCACCAGGTAGGCTCCCAGGCTCCCGCTCGCGCTCCCGCTGGCCGGGTCCTCGGGGATCCCGAACGAGGGGGCGAACATCCGGCAGTGCACCGTCGCGTCCTCCTGCTCGGTCTCGAAAGTGAAGACGAAGAGATCGCTGAAACCGAGTCCTTTCTGGATCTCGGCCAGCTTCTCCGGATGCAAGCTGATGTGCCGAACCGCGTCCAGGCTCCCCACCGGTACGATGTGAACCGGAAGACCGGTGCTGACGACCTCGCAGGGAAGCCCGGTGATCGCGAGATCGGACGGATGCAAACCCAGGGCTTCGGCCACGCAGTCCTGCCGGTGAAACTGCCCCAGGAAGACGGGTCGCTGCTGGGTCATCACCACGCTTTGCAGCGCGCCGCTGCTCTCCTCGCGCAAAATGCTCACCGGAATGGCTCCGGTCTCGAGGTCGAGCACGAGGTCGTCGTGTTCGCGTCCCAGCAAACCCTCCGACTCCAGCGCATAGACCGCCCCCACGATGGGGTGCCCCGCGAAGGGGATCTCGGCTTCTGGGGTGAAGATGCGAAGGGTTCGAAACGACTCGGCTCGCTGAGGAGGCAAAACGAAGGTGGTCTCCGGAAGGTTCAGCTCGCGCGCGATCTCCTGCATCTGCCGGGGCGCGATGCCCTCGGTATCGGGAAAGACGGCCAATTGGTTTCCGCCGAACGGCCTCTCGGTGAACACGTCCACCAAGATGAATCGCAGCGCCATGAGGGGCTCCCTGACAAAAGCAAAGCGGGACTGGGTTTACCATACCCATGCCCCGCCTTTGCGTCCAGTCCCGTCAGCCCCAAGGCCCGTCTGCGCCGGTGATAAGGCTAGAAGACCGCCAGGTAGCGCTCGTGCTCCCAACCGTGGACGTGGCTGATGAAGTCGTGCCACTCCTCTTCCTTGGCGGTCAGATAGTGTTCAAAGATGTGCTCTCCGAGAGCGTCGCGCACCACCTTGTCCTTTTGCAGGAAGCCCAGGGCCTCTTGCAGATCGGCCGGCAGCTGATCGATCTTGAGGCGCCGCTTCTCCCTTTGGCTCATGGCGAACACGTTGCGGTTCACCGGCTCGCCCGGATCGATCTTGTTCGCGAGCCCGTCCAGCCCCGAGGCCAGCATCACCGCGAAGGCCAGGTAGGGATTGCAGCTCGGATCGGGCATCCGCAGCTCCACCCGGGTGCCGATCCCGCGCCGGGCCGGAACGCGGCACAGGGGCGAACGATTCCGCTCCGACCAGGCCACGTTCACCGGCGCTTCGTAGCCGGGAACCAGCCGCTTGTACGAATTCACGAGCGGATTCGTGATCGAGCAGATGGCGCGCGCGTGACGCAGGAGCCCTCCTATGTAGTTGAGAGCCACCTCGCTCAGCTGGTACTCCTTGCGGGCCGCGTAGAAAGTGTTCTTGCCGGCCTTGAACAGGCTCTGGTGCACGTGCATCCCGTTCCCATTGTGTCCGTAGATGGGCTTGGGCATGAAGGTGGCGTGCAGATCGTGGTCGTTCGCGACCTTCTTCACCACCAAACGGAAGAGCATCGCGCGGTCGGCCGTGGTGAGGGCGTCGGCGTACTTGAAGTCAATCTCGTGCTGTCCCGGGGCAACCTCGTGATGCGCGGCTTCCACCTCGATCCCCATGCTCTCCAAGGCGTTGACGATGTCCCTGCGCGCGTCTTCGCCGCGGTCCACCGGCGCCAGATCGAAGTATCCCCCGCTGTCGTGGGTCGCGATCGTGGGCTTGCCCTCCTCATTGAGCTCGAAGAGAAAGAACTCGAGCTCGGGACCACACATCATCTCGTAGCCCAACTTCTTCGCGACTTCGACGTTGCGCTTCAGCGCGAGTCGCGGACAGCCCACGAATGGGCTTTCATCCGGGTTGTAGACGTCGCAGATCATGCCCGCCCGTTTCCCTCGCGCATCACTCCAGGGAAAGACCACGAACGAGTCGAAGTCGGGTTTGAGGAGCATGTCGCTCTCCTCGATACGGCTGAACCCCTGGATCGAGGAACCGTCGAACAGGATTTCGCCGTCGACCGCCTTCTCGAACTGGCTTCGGGGCACCTCGACGTTCTTGATGGAACCCATGATGTCCGTGAAGATGAGACGCATGAATCGAACATCGTGCTTCTTGAGTAGGGCGTGGATCTCTCGCTTGGTCATGCCGGGCTCCTTGAACAGAGAGTTGGGGGACGATCGGGACGAGGGAGCAGGCGCTTCACCCGTGACTCGCCACCGGATGAGTGTAGCAACACTTGTGCAGAATCTGCAAGATTTCAGTTACACTTTATCAAAAGTACCCACGATTTTTTCTAAGTGATCCAAATATATCCAGCAGTATGCAAGATCTTACCACCGCCGCGGGGCTCCCGGGAAGGCCCGGGAGCTCCCTTCGGGCCCCCGCAATTCCCCTTGTTTCCTTTGCCTCTTCGATTTAGCTTCACCCCATGCCGTCCAGGCATAGCCCCACCGCTGAGCCTAAGAGACATCATGCCCAAGACTTACGTGCTCGACACCAACGTTCTTCTCCACGACGAGCAGGCCCTGGAATCGTTCGGCGGCGACGACGTCGTGATCGCCCTCGACGTGCTGGAAGAACTGGATCACTTCAAGACCCACCGGGACGAGTTGGGCCGGGTGGCCCGCTACGTGGCAAGACGACTCGACCTCTTGCGCAAGCGCGGAAACCTCAACCTCGGCGTCCCTCTGGACAACGGCGGCTCTCTCATGGTCCGTTTCGGCGAGACGGGAGACAACCTGCCCCCCGCGATGGACCGCTCGATTCCGGACAACCGGATCATTGCCACCGCGCTGCGCCTCCGCGACGAGGAGAACCGCGAGGTGGTCTTCGTCTCGAAGGACATCAATGCCCGGCTCAAGAGCGACGCCCTGGGCCTGTCGACCGAGGACTACGACCGCGAGCGAGTGCAATTCGACGAACTGTGGGATGGATACCGCACGATCTCGCTTCCCGCCCAGGCGATCGATGATTTCTACCGCGGAACCCCGCTCGAGGCTCCCCAGGACATGCTGCCCAACGAGCTCGCACTCCTGCAGGACAGCGGCAATCCCAAGCACACCGCTCTCGCGCGCCACGACAGAGCACAGAAGCGAATCGTTCCGCTCCTCTTCGAGAACCGCGCCCCCTGGAAACTTCGGGCCTTGAATCTCCAGCAGCACTTCGCGATCGAATTGCTCATGGATCCGAAGGTCAAGCTGGTGACCCTCATTGGTAAGGCGGGCACCGGAAAGACGCTTCTCGCCCTGGCGGCAGGACTCGAGCAGGTCGCCGAGCAACAGGTCTATCGGCGCATTCTGGTCAGCCGGCCCATCATGCCCCTGGGTAAGGACATCGGCTATCTGCCGGGAAGCAAGGAGGAAAAGCTCGAGAGCTGGATGGAGCCGATCTTCGACAACTTGAAGTTTCTGGTGGATCCTCTGCTCGAGAGCACCGATGGTAAGATCGACTATCTCTTCGAGAAGGAATGGATCGAGGTCGAGGCGGTCACCTACATCCGTGGCCGCTCGCTGCCCAAGCTATTCATCATCGTCGACGAAGCGCAGAACCTGACGCCCCACGAAGTCAAGACCATCGTGAGTCGCGCGGGCCACGACACCAAGGTCGTGCTCACCGGGGATCCCTATCAGATCGACAATCCGTATCTTGATGCGAGCTCCAACGGACTGACCACGCTGGTCGAACGCTTCAAGAACCAAGCGCTTTTCGGACACGTCACGCTCACCACCAGCGAGCGGAGCGAGCTGGCCAGCCTCGCGGCCGAGTTGCTGTAGAAACGAGATCCACGATGTATCCGGTGCTCTTTCGACTCGGCCCCCTGAAGCTCTACAGCTTCGGTCTGATGGTAGTCCTCGCGTTTCTCTCCGCGGCATGGATCACGGTCAAGGAACTCCGCCGCAAGGGAATCCAACCCGACAACATGGACACCTACCCGCTCTTGGCCCTGGTGGCGGGAATCCTGGGAGCGCGAGTCTACTACCTCATCGCCCACTTCCAGGACGTCCTGCGCGATCCGGTACACGCGGTGGTCTCCGGGTCCGGACTGACCTGGTACGGAGGCGCCCTGGGCGGAGTCATCGCCACCCTGGGCTGGGCCAAGCACAAGGGACAGAGCCTGTGGGCCATGTGCGACGCCTTCGCTCCCGGACTGTCGGTCGCCTACGCGGTCGGGCGCATCGGCTGCCACCTCTCCGGAGACGGCGACTACGGGAAGCCCACGACCCTTCCCTGGGGCTACTCCTACGCCAAGGGAATCGTCCCCAGTCCCCCGGGGGTGCTGTGTCATCCCACCCCGCTCTACGAGTTCTTCGCCATGATGCTCGTGTTCGCCGCGCTCTGGCGACTACGTAAGCATCTGCACGGGAATGGACAGCTCTTCGGCATCTACCTCGTGCTCGCGGGGACCGAGCGTTTCCTCATCGAGTTCTTGCGCCTGAACACCCCCGTTCTTTTGAACCTCACGGTCGCGCAGTGGACCAGCATCCTGGCCGTCCTGCTCGGCGCGATTCTCTTTTGGTCGAGGCGGCCGGCCTCCGGCGCTTCGCTCCAGTGACCGTGGACTGGGGGGACTACTCTCTCCTGGACTGTGGGGACGAAGCGAAACTGGAACGCTTCGGCGAGATCGTTTTGCAGCGCCCGGCCCCACAGTGTCTCTGGCCCCGCCATCTGCCCGACTCGAGCTGGAACGAAGCGGCGGCGCACTACTCGCGCTCGAGCGAGGGCGGCGGTGAGTGGAGCGAGCGTGTTCCGCTTCCCTCCCCTTGGTGGATCGAAAGCGCGGGGCTGCGGCTCCGGCTGCAGGCCACCGGCTTCGGTCACCTCGGGCTCTTCCCCGAACAACTTCCTCTCTGGGAGTTCATCCGTACGCAGTGCGCAACCGCCGAGACGAATCCACAAGTCCTGAATCTCTTCGCCTACACCGGCGGCGCCTCGATCGCCGCCGCCCAGGAAGGTGCTCACGTCACCCACTGCGACGGAAGCCGGGGTATCGTCCAGTGGGCCAGTGAAAATGCGCAGGCCAATGGGCTCAACGACGAGCGGCATCCGCCAGAAGGCGGTGGCAGCATCCGCTGGATCATCGATGACGCCGAGCGGTTTGTCGCGCGCGAAGTGAGGCGAAAGCGGCGCTACGACGCCATCATCCTCGATCCGCCCAGCTTCGGCCGGGGCCCCAAGGGACAGGTGTGGAAGCTCGAACGCGATCTTCTGAAGCACCTGATCCAGCTGGCCCGGCTGCTGAGCGAGAGCCCGCTCTTCGTCCTGCTCAGCGCGCACACCCCCGGAGTGGACCCTCTCGGCTTGCAGAATCTGCTGGAAAGCGCGTTCCTTCAGGCGAAGCGCGAAACACCGGTCCAGGCCGGTCGCTTCGCCTGCGGGTGCTTGAGCGTCCCGCAGAGCGATGGAACGCGCCGGCTTCCCAGCGGAAACTGGGCCGCGTGGAGCCACAACGGCGCCATGCCCCAGGCCCTCACCCTGCACGAGTCCCCATGAGCTTGGACCCACCCATCATCAGCAGCGCCCAAAACCCGCGCATCAAGGAACTGGTCAAGCTCCTCGATCGGCGGACGCGCAAACAGACAGGACTCACCCGCATCGACGGCGCCCGCGAGTTGCTGCGCGCGCTCGACGGCGGTGTCGTGCCCAGGGTCGTTTACGTCTGCGAGGAACTCGTGCAAGACGAAGAGGGGCGCCTCGCCCTACGCCGGTGCCGCCAGGCGGGAATCGAAATTCAAGCGGTGAGCGCCAAGCTCAGCGAGAAAATCGCGTTCGGCGAGCGCCGCGAGGGATTGTGCGCCCTCATCGCCTGGCAGCCCCTCGCCCTGGACGAGTTGAGGCTCTCGAAGCAATCCCTGGTTCTCGTGGTCCAGGGAATCGAGAAACCGGGGAACCTGGGGGCCCTGCTGCGGACCGCGGATGCGGCCGGAGTCGACGCGGTCCTCCTCTGCGACGGGGTGACCGACGTCACCAATCCCAACACGATCCGCGCCAGCATGGGCACCCTCTTCACCCTGCCCGTCGCGCAGGCCAGCTCCCCTCAGGCGGAGCGCTTCTTGAAGGAGCACGGCCTCACCGTCTTCACCGCCCGGCCGCAGTCTTCCACCATGTACTGGAAGGGTAATTTCAAGGCGCCCTGCGCGATCGTGGTCGGCGCGGAACACGAGGGACTTCAGGACACTTGGGCAACTCCCGAGTTGATCCCACTCAAGATCCCCATGTTGGGCAAAGCCGATTCTCTCAACGTCAACGTCTCGGCCGCGATCCTTCTCTTCGAAGCGGTGCGCCAGAGGGCGTGAGTGCAAGCGAGCACGCCCCGCCGCCCCTCTCCAGCTTACATCCTGGGACTCAGAGGGTCGAGTTCAGGCGACGACGGTCTCGATCCGCGCGATCCCGCTGCGCGTGAGTACGATGCGGTAACGCTTGAGCGTCGGGTTTCCCTCGTGCACCAGCCGTGCCACCAGGTTGAGGTGGTATACCCGCGTGCCGTGAATGCGCTGGTAGCCCTCGTCATCCATGATGAACAGCTCCTTCTTGGGATCGTCCATCTTGCGCAGGAACTCCTGGATGTTGAGCCGCATGATGTCGTTCACGCCCGCGATTTCGTGGTCCGAGAAGATCTGCCGCACCGAGCCGAGGAGAGAGCTGGACGCGCTTGCGGTACAGCAGGGTCTGTTCGCCACCCCATCCGTTCTCGATCTCCGTGATGTGATCGCGATCTCGCATCGAGTGAATCTCCGCCGGGATCTTCCGCTCCGGAACGAATTCACAGCTCTCCCTGCAGAGGCCGACCACGCCGCGCGAGGCGCTCTGGATCTTGGTCTTGTGATCGAAGAGGGCGCGCGTCACCCGTCGCGAGATATAGAGGCGAAGGATATCCTTGATCCGGTCCTTGAAGATGTAGCTGATCACCAGGGCCATGAAGAACGGCGCGGTCAGGGTCCCGTAAACAGATTGCGAGATGAACGCCGCCCCGGTGGCAAAGACCATCGCCAATCCAGCCGCGAGCCCGAACAGAGTTTGCTCGAGCCACACGCCATCCCGCCGTATCTTGGTGTCGAGAAAGAGAATGCTGGCCATGTACTTCTTGAGGACGCTCCGGCGAAAGACGAGCGTCTCGTTGTCGCGCTCCTCTTCCGGGATCGATGGATAACCGCGGCTCTCGCGATACTGGACTTCGTTCTCGCTCACCGCCAAGAGCTCCTCCCTCAAATCCTGGCTGAGAGCCTCCGCGAACCCCCGCAAACCCTCGAGCAGGTGAAAGGTGTAGTCCTCGACCAGCAGACTGATGTACTCGTCACCGAACGAATAGAGCTCGAGCGCACGCTCTTCGATCCCCGGCATCTGGATGAATTTCCGGAGTTCTCGATACTCCGTGGTGATGGATTGAAGCGCGGTGACGTACTCCTTGACCAGACGCCGGCGATCCTCGCGGCGTTCGGTCCTCAGGATGTATTTCACGAAATCGCGCGTCGCGCTCTTCAGGATGCAACAGAAGATCTTGATCTCGTTTTCGAACGAGTGGGGAAGCCGCACCGGAAGTGCGTTCT
The DNA here is from genome assembly GCA_963764625.1 of Candidatus Krumholzibacteriota bacterium. Classification (GTDB taxonomy): domain Bacteria; phylum Krumholzibacteriota; class Krumholzibacteriia; order JAJRXK01; family JAJRXK01; genus JAOZPE01. The sequence goes on from CAVXTH010000003.1 coordinate 33,371, forward strand.
CCACCGCCTCGATAGTGCTCCGCAGGAGTCCCATGGGACTCCGCGGCCCCCGGTCGATCAATAGCAACGGCACCAGGGGAGTCTTCAGTCGAATGTAGGTCTGCAGATCGGTGTAGAACTGTTGCTTGGAATAGGTCGAGGGATTGATGCCCAGACTTCTGGGTGCATAGAGATAAAGATCGAGCTCGTACGAGGTGGACCTGACCTCTTCCGGAAGGGTATACCCCAACTTCAGTTCGATCTGATAGCGGTCATGAATCCCAATCGACGCTTCCAGCACGTTCTTCTCGCTCCGTTCCCATCGAGTCTAAAAAGAAAATGCGCCCCACCCTCGCGAAAGAGTGGGGCGCCTCACTTTCCGCGGTTACTCTCAGCTCTTGCGGCGATAGGTCATCTTCATGTTAGTCATCCAGGTCTTGCCCTGATCCATGGACACCGACATCTCCAAGTACACTTCGTCGTCGCCCCTCTTTTCACCCCACGCTTTCGTCAGCTGGGTCCGACCCATCATCATGTCCTCGCCGGACATCATGAGTTTTCCGTCCTTGAAGTTGCCGGCCATCTTGGACATGTGGGCCGACATCGTATCGACCCAGTACGATTCGTACTGGCCCGTCTCGCGGTTGAAGGTGTCGAGTCCGACTCCCTTGAACGGCATTCCCATGACTTGGCTCGTGAAATCCATTCTCTGCATGCATCCATCGAGGGTGGATACGACGCTGGCTTCACCGGTGTACGATTCCCAGTCCGCCGAGGGATCCATTCTCGCCTGCATGTCCACCGTCCACTCCCCTTGCATGAAAGCGATGTCCTTCATCTGCGCGGGCGGACCCATGGGAGGCATGGTGGCGTCGCTCTCCTCGGCCTGGGCCGGGATGTGAAAGGACACCATCGAGAAGAACACGAGGGAAACGACCGCAAGGAATCCGATCCACGCAAGAGCGCGGTGAGCGCCCTGAGCTCCATGAGCCCATGGAGTTTCGTAGTCGCATCGATCGCATCCAACTGATCATTGGAGTCTCCATTCAGCTCGGGGGATGAAGGCCAGTACGAGAGCCTAGCTTAGCTGGCCCTCCATTTCATCTCATACTTTGGGCCGAGTCGCAATCAGGCGTTGAAATAGCGCGCCGCGGGGTGATGGAACACCATTGCGGATACACTCGCCTCGGGGCTCATCATAAAGCCCTCGCTCAGTTCCACCCCGATCTCCTCGGGACGAAGCAGGCGAAATAACTCGCCCTGCGACTCCAAATCGGGACAAGCCGGGTACCCGAAGCTGTACCGCTTGCCCCGGTACTTGGCCTGGAAGCGCTGCGCCATGGTCATCTCCTCCGGATCCGGAAAGCCCCACAATGCGCGCAGCTTGCCGTGCAACCACTCCGCCGCCGCCTCGGCCGTTTCCAGCGCCAGCGCGGCCAACACGTGACTTCGCAGGTATTCCCCCGCCTCCTTCAGGGCCGCGCTCTCATTCAGGATTCCCGCCCCCGCCGTCACCACGAAAAGGGCCACATGGTCGCGACGCCCCTCGCGCGGCGCAAGGACGAAGTCGGCCAGGCAGAGTCCCTCCCCCGTCCTTTGCCGTGGGAATTGCCAGCTGGCCAGAGCTTCCCCACTGCCGGTGCGCTCCTGAGCAAAGAGGCGGATCTCCTCACCGCTTGCCTCCGCGGAAAAGAACTGCCACACCGCCTGCACTCGCATGCTTCCCTCGCGGCACTCCTCCTGGACCGCGTGCACGACTTCCTCGAGCTTGCGCGCTTTCCCATCCCCCGCATCCCGCTTCCTCGTAAAATTGCCTATGAAGCCGAGGTGCTTGCCGTACAGCATCTGCGGATTGAGGTAGGACCAGATCTCGTCCAGATCCTCTGAGCTCTCCAGGTGGCGGTCCAGGTCGGGAACTTCGGGGGTAGCGTCCAGAGCGAACACGCTCCTGTCGCGCGGCGCCGGTTTCGCCGCGGCGGAAGCCTCGTCGCTCGCATCGCTCTCGCCGCGGGCGGCGCGAAACGCCTTCGCCCTCTCCTCCTGTTCCGCCAGCACCGGACCGGGGCCCTGTTGGCCCAAGGCCCGTTGGAAAAGATCGAGCCCTCCCATCGCATCCTTGGCGTAGAGCGTGGGGCCGGAATAGGCGGGCGCGATCCGCTCGCGCGTGAAGCGCGAGGAAAGCGCAGCACCGCCCACGAACAGCGGCAGATCGATTCCCGCCTCCTTCAGATCTTGCGCGGTCACCACCATCTGCTGGGCGCTCTTCACCAACAGTCCCGAAAGTCCGATGGCCGCCGGCTTCTCGCGTTGCACCGCCTGGACCAGGGTTTCCGGAGCCACCTTGATGCCCAGATTCACCACCTGAAAACCATTGTTGCTCAGGATGATGTCCACCAGGTTCTTCCCGATGTCGTGAACGTCTCCCTTCACCGTGGCCAAGAGCACCTTGCCGCGGCTAGCGCTGTCCTTCTTCTCCATGAACTGCTCGAGGTGCGTGACCGCGGCTTTCATGGCCTCGGCGCTCTGCAACACCTCGGCCACGATCAACTGATTGTCGTTGAAGAGACGTCCGACTTCCGCCATCCCGTCCATCAGGGGACCGTTGATGATGTCGAGCGGCTTGCTCTCCTTGCGCTTCAACTCCAGATCGGCGACGAGTCCCTCCTTGCTTCCCTCGATGATGTAGCGCTGCAGTCGCTCATCGAGCGGCAGCTCGGCGGAGGGAACGCGGCTGCGGCTCTTGGCGCCCCTGAAGTGAGCCGCGAACGCGGCCACCGGATCTTCGGTGCGGTTGAATAGCAGATCCTCGGCCAGCTCCAGCTCCTCTTGCGGAATGGAGGCATATCGCTCGAGTTTCTGAGAGTTCACGATGGCCAGGTCGAGACCGGCCTTCGTGCAGTGGTACAGGAACACCGCGTTGAGAACTTCCCTTCCTGCGGTGGGAAGCCCGAAGCTCACGTTGCTGATCCCCAGGATGGTCCGGCAGTGTGGGAACGCCTCCTTGATGAGACGCAATCCCTCCACCGTTTCGCGCGCGCTCCCCACGTACGACTCGTCGCCCGTGCCACAGGGAAAGGTCAGAGGATCGAAAATGATGTCTTCGTCGCGTAGACCGTATTTTTGCGTGAGCAGTTCGCGGCTGCGCCGCGCGATCTCCAGTTTCCGCTGACGCGTGACCGCCATCCCCTGCTCGGGATCTTCGTCGATGCAGCCGACCACCACCGCGGCGCCATACCGGTGCACTAAGGGCAGCACCTGTTCGAAGCGGCTCTCCCCGTCCTCGAGATTGATCGAGTTGAGGATGGATTTCCCCTGACAGTAGGGCAGTGCGATCTCGAAGACTTCCCGGTCGGTGCTGTCGATCATCAGGGGAAGCTTCACTCTCTTGATGACCTCTTCGAGAAAGGCTCTCATGTTCTGGCGTTCGTCGGCGTCGGGATCCGCCAGACAGATATCGAGAATTTGGGCTCCCGCCTTGGCCTGCGCGCGCGCGATTTCGCTCGCCTCTTCGAATTTTCCCTCGGCGATGAGCCGCTTGAAGCGCCGACTTCCGATGACGTTCGTTCTCTCTCCCACGAGCAGAGGACGGTTGTCCGCGGTGGACTCCACCAGATCGATTCCAGAGTAGAGGGCGCGGGAATGTTCGGGCACTCTACGGGGCGTCTTCCCGGAGACCATCTTCGCGATGGCCTCGATGTGCTCCGGAGTGGTTCCGCAGCATCCCCCCACCAGATTCACCCAACCCTCTGCCACGAAGCGACTCAGCTCGTGGGCCATCAGGCTCGGACTCTCGGGGTAGTTCCCATCGGTGTCGGGCAGACCAGCGTTGGGGTGCACACTGACGCGCGTGCGTGCGATCTCGCTCATCGAACGGAGAGAATCGGTCATGAACGTCGGTCCGGTGGCACAGTTCAGGCCGATGGCCAAAAGGTCGAAGTGCGCCATGGAGGCCACGAAGGCCTCCGCGGTCTGGCCGGCCAACATGGTCCCGGTGGCTTCGATGGTTCCCGAGAGAATGATCGGGAGCTCGATCCCGCTCTTTCCGAAGGCCCTTTGTGCGCCCAGAATCGCCGCTTTCGCATTGCGCGAGTCCTGTTGCGTCTCCACCAGCAGAAGGTCGGCTCCTCCTTCGATCAATCCCATCGCCTGCTCGAAGAAGTGGTCGAGCAACTCCTGGAAGGTCACGCCGCCGGTGACGCTGATGGCCTTGGTGGTGGGCCCCATGCTGCCCGCGACGAAGCGTGGGCCGGTGGAGAAAAACTCCTCGCAGGCCTGTCGTGCGAGTTGCGCCGCTTTCTGGTTCAGCTCGCGACAGCGCTCGGCGAGGCCGTACTCGGCCAGGACCAACGGCGTGCCCCCGAAGGTGTCGGTCTCGACGATGTCCGCGCCGGCGCGCAGGTACCCGCGATGGATGTCCAGAATGAGGTCGGGGCGGGTGTCGACCAGGATTTCGGGACAGCCTTCCTGTGCCGGCCCACCGTAGTCGTCTTCGTTCAGCTCGGCGGCTTGGATGGCGGTGCCCATGGCACCATCGAGTACGAGGATTCTCTCATCGAGCAGGCGCTTCAAGAGGGGGGTAGATTCACGGAACTTCACCACGACCTTCCGGCTGATGTTCTGGGCGGCTCAGAGCGAATCGACGGGCGCCGGTACCATCTGCGAGTCAGCGGGCGCCATCTGCGAGTCAGGGGCGCGGTGCCATCGGCGAGTCACCAGTCTTCACCGCACCGCTTTCGGAGAGCAGGAACTGGTAGAGCTGCCCGACGGCGCACGCGTTGGCCCGCTTGAGGGCGGCCGGGAGGAAACGTTCCGCCAGCTTCTTGTCGTCCCTGGCGGAAATGGAGATCGAAACCTTTTTCTGCTCCGAACCGGTGCAAGTCGTGCTCCAGACCAGCTCGTCGGTCTTCTGGTCCCGAAGTTCGAGGTGGAGCTCGACGATGCCTTCGGTCTCCGTCGGCAGCGGAATGAAGGTTCCCAGCACGACTCCCACCAGGCCCACCTTGATCCCGTGGCCCACGTCAGCTCCGGCCCCGGCCGCGAAGCCGATGCCGATGCCCGCCAGAATCGGTACCGCGAACTGCTTTCCACTGCGCTTGAGCTTCGTCGTCATGCTCAAGACCTGCGTGTGCAGCAGGAAGTCGGCGTTCTCCGGGTTCTGCACCAAACGCGCCACGCGCGTGCTCAAGATATCCTGCATCAGCGCCCGTCGCACTACGCTGACGATGGGAACGTCGAGCCGGTCGTCGGCCGGAAATCGCAAACTGACAAAGGCTCCCTTGCCCTCGCGCTCCTTCTGGGAGCGCAAATCGGCCGGTTGCGCCACGTAGAGCGAGGTCGCCGGCCGCTCCTCGAAGATGTTGGCCGACTCCTTGGGGTAGCGAAGGACGACGGTATAGCGCGCGCACCCGGCCAGTCCGGCCACGATCAAGATGAGCCCGAAGAGAGCTAACGGTGGATTTCCAATTCAATGGACTCATCCCTTCCGGCCCGCGCGTTCGAAGTACGGTGTCCTCCTCAGAGCTCCAGCGTCATGCCATCGGAAGCCAGGACGACTTCACCATCGTAGTGATTGCGCACCTCCCGCTCGACCACCGCTGGATCCGTGCGCGGATAGAGGTGTGTGATCACGAGCTTGTCCACCTGCGCCGCGCGAGCGATTTGTCCCAGGCGACTGGGCGCCATGTGGGCCGCCTCCGCCATCGCGTCGGTGAACGAGCACTCGGAGATCAAGATATTGGCTCCCTTGGCCAGATTCAAGAGGCCCTCCCCGCGCTCGGTGTCGCCGGTGTACACCACGCTCTTTCCCTCGCTGTCCACGCGATAGCCCAAATTGGCCATGCTGCCGTGATCGAGGAAGGCGGTGCTGATCTTGGCCCCCCCCTCTTCGAACTCGCATTCCTCCGCTTCCCGCAGGTGAAGCGGGTAGGAAGGATCGAGCCATTTCCAGCCGCGCCGCAGATTCTCCAACAGGTTCGAAAGCCCTTCGGGAGCCGTAATGTGGAGAGGCTCGGTGCGCGCGGGCTGGGGCGCGTAGCGCAACGCGAAGAGCAGAGGAACGAGATCGCAGCAGTGGTCGGGATGCAAATGGGTCAGATGGAGGTACTTCAGGGCCAGGGGATCCAGCCCCGCTTCCGCGTAGCGATTGAGCACTCCCCGTCCCAGGTCGAATCCCAGGAGTTCGCCCTGCGTTTCCACCGCCAGACCGGCCGACGCTTGATGAGCGACCGGGTGGAGAGTTCCCGTACCGAGAATGATGATCTTCACTTCGATGGTCCTTTCGCATTGACGGGGCGGATCGCGATTTCCGCTCCCACTTGAATCCCCAGAGTCTCTGCCGCGCTCGTGTTTCGCAACGTGAAATCGTAGCTGAAGGCGATCATCCCCCATCACCTACCGGCCGGCCCACGAAACGAATGAGCGCGGCCACCGCCGCGATCGCCAGTGGCAAGCTAATCCACGGACTGATACTGAAGCCGGCGGGCAGAGTCCCCAAAAGGATCGTGAGTCCGCCCGCGCTCAGCGCGTAAGGAAGCTGCGTGCGCACATGATCGATGTGATCACTGCCCGATGCCATCGAAGACATGATCGTGGTATCGCTGATCGGCGAACAGTGATCTCCCCACACCGACCCACCCAGGACGGCGGCGATGCTCGCCACCAGGATCCCCTGCGCGTGCGGCGCCGGCAGATGGGCCAGCTCGGGCAAACGGTGCGCCAGGGGAATGACGATCGGCATCAGGATCGCCATCGAAGCCCATGAGGTGCCGGTGGAGAACGCGATGAACGCGGCCACCGCGAAGGTGACGCTGGGGAGCAGCTGCGCCGGGAGATTTCCGGTGGTCCAGTCCACCACCACCGGACCCGTTCCCAGTTCGGAGCACACGTCTTTGATCGACCAGGCGAGCACGAGGATGATGAGCGCCGCCATCATCGCCTTGCACCCTCCCACCCACGCATCGACCGCGCGATGCAGGCTCAGGCTGCGCCCGCCGACCGCCAGCCCGATGGCGGTGATGGAGCCCGCGATCGCGGCCCAGAACAGGGCGCGCGCCGGGTCCGCGTGCGAAAAGAACTCGCGCAGCGGCATCTCGGCCAATCCCGCCACGCCTAGCTGGGCGATCAACTGCTGCCTTCCGTCCCAGAACAGTCCCACCAGCGAGGCCAGCAGCAAGACGAGCACGGGAACCACCGCTCGATGCGCCCGTGAATTGGGCGCGTCGTTTTCGTTGAGCTGCTCCGCCACCTCATCCATCAGCGGACTCGCGCCCTCGCGCACCACCTGGCCCAAGTGCCGAGCGCGGCGTTCCGCTTTCAGCATGGGACCGAAGTCGCGGTCCATGAGAGCCACCAGAAGCACGAACGCGATGGCCAGCCAGGAATAGGTGGAGTAGGGAATGCTTTGGATGAAGATCGCGTAGGCCGATCCTCCGTCGCTCCCGATCTCCTGCAAGCCCTCCCGGATGAGACTCACCTGATAGCCCACCCAGGTCGAAATCAGTGCCACCGTGGTCACTGGCGCGGCGGTCGAGTCCACGATGTAGGAGAGTTTCTCGCGGCTGACCCGCATGCGATCGGTGATCGGGCGCATGGTGTTTCCCACCACGAGGGTATTCGTGTAGTCGTCGAAGAAGATGAGGAGCCCCAAGAACCAGCTCATGACCTGAGCGCTCTTTACTCCGCGGATGAGATGGCTCACCCGATCGACCACTCCCTGCGTCCCGCCGCTGCGGGCCATCACTCCGACCATGCCCCCCATACTCGCGGTGAACAGGATGATGGTCGCCTGGAAGGGGTCCGCGAGTGCGCCCACGATGTAGACGTCCAGGGTGTGCAGAAGGCCCAGGAACGGACTGCCCACCAGGATCCACGCGCCCACCCAGATTCCCGCCGCCAGGGCCAGGACCACCTGGCGGAAGATGAGCGCCAGCACGATCGCCAAAAGCGGGGGCACCACCACCATCCACTGGGGCGCCGCCTTCAGACTGCCCTGAACCTGCTCTCCGTCGCCAAGGCGCAGCGTGAACCCACCGTGCCCTTTCACCACGAGCACATCGTTCAGCGACACCACGCCCGCGCCGTCGGTGGTGAGGGTCCAGTTCGAATCCGCTTCTGATCCGCTCCAGTCCCCGTGGGGGGTGATCTTGACTGTCCGGTGCACGAGGGGGCGGGCGTGATCGTCGGAGAGAACGAGACGCGCCGTGCCGGTGCGTCCGTGGAGGATCTTCGTCTCGCTCTCCACTCTCAGGTGCAGACCGGCGGCTGCCAGTTCCGGACGTGTCGAATCGGCGGGGCTGGTGGTGGCGTCCGCCTCGCGCGCCGCCAAGCAGAGGAGAAGTCCCACTCCCAGCAGCGTCCGGGTACGAGAAAGCCACGAGGCGAACTGCGGGGAGAACACGGTGGTCTAGAACTCCAACGGGGGGCCGAGGGACTCGGCTTCAGGGAAGCGCTCCAAGTCCTTGACAATACGAGAGCTTAATCATTGCTGCGGAAGTGTAGCGGAGTGGCCGGACGGGTCAAGTCTCAGCTTCTCAGGCCTTAGCTCAAGTCTTCTGGCTGTCTTCGTCGCGCGCGGGCGTCAGCGGAACCGCGCCTTCGAAGGGCTCGCCCAGAGGCCAGTGTTCGGGCTGCTGATGGGCATCGTGAAGCATCGCCAAAAGCTGGGGATGCAGCGCCGGGCCCGCGGCCGCGATCCGCCCCGACCACAGAAAGTGGGGTCCGCCCTCATAGTCGCTGACCTGCGCCCCCGCTTCCGTCGCGATCAGGGTCCCCGCCGCCACGTCCCACGGCTTGAGGGTGGCCTCCCAAAAGCCGTCGAGACGACCGGCCGCCAGATAGCAGAGATCCAGGGCCGCGCTGCCCGCACGACGCACGCCCTGCGCGCGAGCCAGGGCCTCGGCCACGCAGCGGAGATTCATGCGGCAGTCGGACCCGCGCCGGTAGGGAAAGCCGGTCGCCAGCAGCGCCTCCTTCAAGTTCGAGCACGGGCGGAGGCGGAGAGGACGGGCCTTTCTGCGAGCACTTGGATTCTCTAAAGTCGCTCCCTCACCTTTAGTTGCAAGAAACAGCTCATCCAAAGCTGGAGCATAGACCACTCCGGCCACCGCCGCTCCCTTCACCCAACCCCCGATGGAAATCGCGTGGAAGGGATGGCCGTGCACGAAGTTGGTGGTGCCGTCGAGCGGATCCACGTACCAGCAGGCCTTGCCCTCCTCCACCTCGTCGCGCGCCCTTCCCTCCTCGCTGAAGACGGACCATTCGGCAAAGCGCGCGCGCAGGGCTTCCACCAGAATCCTCTCGAGCGCCAGGTCGACTTCGGTGACCAGATCCACCGGACCCTTGGTCGACACTTTCAGGTGCGTGCGCTCCTCCAACAGCTCACGACCCGCCCGCAACACGAGATCCCGCAAGAACGAGCGAAGCTCTGCGCCGCTGCTCATCCCTTATTCCACCCTTCGGCGCACAGTTCGAGCAGCACTCCACTCATCAGCTGCGCTTCGAAGGCCGCGAGTCGGCAATCCTCTTGCTCCCAACTGTAAGGCGGAAGGCCTGCTTTGCGGGCCAAGGCGTTCAAGAATCCGAGTCGATCCAGGCCATGCTCGCGCGCCACCTGGGGCAGCAGCAGGCCACGCCGCCCCCCCAGCTCGATGAGCAGACCGTGTCGTCCCACCACGACCTCTTCGGGTGCGATCGGTCGGCTCGGGCTGAGAACCGAGAGCTCCACCTCGACTTCCTTCAGGGCACTCGCCTCAATCCTCTCGAAGCGCGAGTCCTGCAGCGCCGCGGCGCGCGCCGCGGCCCGCACCGTCTCCCACAGGGCATCCTCGGACTGGACGTATCCGATGCAGCCGGCCAACACCCCCTTGCGCTTGAGGGTCACGAAGGCGCCTCCCGCCCTCAGCAGAGCCGCATCGGGGCACGGCTCTTCGGCGACCACCTCGTCCAAAAGGCATGCGGCGCACACCCGTGCGGCCCGACGCAAGAGCAGCCGCATCGATTCCAAGTTCAATGGTGAGTCCATGCGCCAACTCCCCGCTCCGATTTCAACGCCTCGCGTTTCGATTCAGCGCAATCGACGTAACTCGTAGCGCTCGCCGCGCCACACCAGGGTTCCCAGATTGGCGGGCGCGCGCGCGTCTCCGCGAAAGAGAACCACTTCCTGCACCCCGGTCCGCAGGAGATCGTCCACGCAGTATTCGTTCAGACCCCGGCAACAGGCTCGCCTGAGCTGCCGCACTTCCATGGGGACGAAGCCGCTGCTCCCTCCCGCCACAGGGCGGCCGACGAGGACCGACCAGAGCATGCACCGCGCGTCCAGACTTGTCTCGTCCTCTTCGGTGCACGGAGTGGGGAGAGCGATCCACGCCCCCTGGTCGGGATCACTTCGCAGGGCCGAGAGTAAGGCCTGCTCTTCGGCGTCCGGCTGCGCCCGCACTCTCTCGAGTCCCGAGGGCATGAGATCCAGGAGCGCGAGCGTCAGGCCCAGCAGCAGAAGCAGATGGAGCGGGGTCGAGCCGTGGGCGCGCCAATTTCCACGGAGCCTCATCGCGGCGTGACTCCCGGCCAGGGCGAGGAAGAGCGCGCCGGGGAGAAAAAGCCGGGTGGGAGCGCGCAGCGATTGCAGGGCCCAGAACCGGTCCTGGAGCCAGGCCAGAGGAAGCGGCACCTCTCCGAAGGGAGGCAGGGGCATGCTCCGTCCGAAGCTGAGGATCAGGCCCGCCAGGGCGGCCACCGCCATGGCCCACCACAGCGAACGAATCGCGGCGCCGTGCTTGCCGCGCAGGGCGAGAACGAATCCGCAAAGGGCCACCCAGGGCCACAAGAGGCCGGCGTAGAGCACCGGCCGTTCGGGCACGGGCTTGGGCCAGGGCAAAAGATGGACGGCGGGTGGATGCAGCAGATCGAAGGGACGGCCCGCGAACGGACCCACCGAACCCGGCCCGCGGACGAAGCCGGCCACCGCATCCGCCGCGTGCTGGTAGGGAGTGCCACTCTCGCGCGCCCACAAGAGGCCCAGCGCCAAAAGCAGCGTGAGCCCCAGCGCCTGCCGGGTCTTCAGAGCGTGCAAGGAGAAGAACGCAGCCAACAGAAGCGTCACCCACAGCGAGGCCAGATTGTAGAAGCCCCACAGCGGTTGCAAACCGAGCGCCAGCCCCAAGAACAAGAGCCCATCCCATCGCCCCTTGCCCAACCGCAACAGTCCCCACAGAGCCAGCGGCAAGAACGGGGTGGGAAGTTGGTTGAGATGGTGATAGTGCCCCGCCGCGTGCGGCCCGGCAGTGAAGACGAACGCGGCTAGAAGGGCCGCGGCTCGATCCAGGCCCAGCTCACGCGCCAGGCGTACGGTCGCCAAGAAAGCGAGGAGAAGAGTTCCCACGAGGCACAGGTTGTACGCCAGAGCAGGCAGAACGCGCATGCCGGGCAGAAACCGCACGAGCAACGACTGCCCGAAGAGCGAATCCATGTAGGCCAGACTGAAGGGAGCCGGCCAGAAGAATGGAGCCTGCCAGGCGCTCGCGTGCAGGGGCGAATGACGCACCACCCACTGCAGAATTCCACACTGGAGCAGGGGATCGAGTCCCCCCGCGAGCGAGGGGAGATCCCGCAGCGGATTCGCGCGCGCGAGAAGCAGCGGCAACACCGCCGCGAAGAATCCAGAGGCGAGCTGGAGGATCAGCCATGACCTGTCGCGACTTCGCATGGTGGAAACCGCTCTCTAGTTGACGTAGCCGAGCGAACGCAAACGTTCCCGCAGCGCGGGATCGTCGATGATCTCGTGGGGGATCTTGCTCGCCTCGTGCCGCCAGCGATCGAGCGCGTCCAGGAGAGTTCGTTCGCGCGCACTCAGCTCGCTCGCCTCCAGCGGCACGTCCACTTCGGCCATGGGGCCGCAGGCGTCGATGCGAGAGAAGGTGAGCAACTCGTCGTCGCGCAGGATCCCCTCTCCTCCCTCGAAGAGGAAGCGGGTGCGCTGGGTTCCGTACAGAAGGTCTTCCGCCAAGAGGGCCGGAGGGGAACAGCCAGTTTCAGTTTCGGTTTCAGGGTCGGCGTTCTCACCCTCCACCTGACCCGCCCGCTGCAACTCTGCGCTTCGGTCCACCCCGAAGACGTAGGGCGCGAGGATCGAGTCCACCGCCGCCAGTGCCCTTCCCTTGGGCTGCATCGCGGGCAGACCCAGAAGCGAGAGGACGGTGGGCCCAACATCCTCGAGTTTCATTCCTTTTGCGGTGGCCCCCTCGGGCAGGCCGTTCCCACCGAAGACGAGCGGAACCCGCAACAACTCGCCGTAGAGAGTGTGCCCGTGCTCGAATCCTCCGTGCTCGAAGAACTCCTCCCCGTGATCGCTGGCCAGGACCCAGAGCAGCGGCCGATCTCCGCTGCCGATTTGCGCGGCGTGCAGGAGCGCGAGCACCTGCCGGTCGAGGAAGAAGATCTCGCGCTGGTAGAGTTCGCGCAGCGCCGCCTCGCCCAGTGGCCCCAGACTTTGTGCCGCCCCGCGAATAACGCGGAGATTTCGTACCGCTCCGCGAATGAGGTAGGGCTTGAGCGGATCCAGCCAGGGGCCGGGATGAGGATCCGTCGTCTCCCCGTGTGCCCCCCGAAGGTGATAGGGCATGTGGGGATCGATCACGTGTACCCAGACCATCCAGGGGCCGGCTTCGCCGCGGTTCAGCCACTTCACCGCCTTGTGGATGATGCGGTCCCCGCGCTCCAGTCTCTCCTGGAGTTTCCGGTGTAGGGTGCGGACCCAGATCATCTGCTCCACCGGCTCCAGCGACTCCAGACGGCCAGCATGATCGAAGTGATCGAACCCGCGGCCAAAACCAAGCCCCGCTTCGAGGTGAGGATTGCTGACGTAGGCCCGGGTCTGCCAGCCTTGCTCTTGAAGGACCTGGGGCCACCACGAAACCTCGGGAGAAACCCCGCGCTCGCGGTTGGCTCCGTGTCCGGTGGGCGCGACACCCGAAAAGAGCGAGGCAAAGCTGGGCCTGGTCCACGGCGCGCAGCTGAATCCCTCGCAGCGTACCCCCTCACCAATCCACTCGTCGAATCCCGGGGTGGCGGGTCCACCATAACTTCCCAGAGCGTCGGGACGCAGGGTGTCGATCGTGAAGAGAAGGAGATTGGGAGCGTCCGCCGGCGCGACGCGGGAGCTTCGCGGCGAGGACGGAACTCCAAGCGAGAGAAGAGCGGCGCCGATCAGAACCACCAGAACCACTCCCAATCCGGCAAGCAGCGGGAGCCCCAGGTACATTCGCGCGCTGAAGCGCAGCCAACCCCGGCTCAGCACGACGGCCACCACGCCGGCGCAGAGCGCGGCCACACACGCCAGCCCGAGAGTCTCCCAGGCGAACAGGGTCTCGTGGTAATAGCTCAACAGCGGCCAGTGGGAAAAGCGAGCCAGATGATCCAGATCGACCCAGAGGGTGGGAAAGAGCGCCGCCACCCAACACAGGAAGAGCCCACTCGATGAGGCGCCCGAGCGAGGGCGAGAGAACCCGGCGCGCACTGCCATCTTTGCCAACAGAGCGAGCAGCGCGGGCAGCAGAAACAACAGAGCCTGCAGGCCGATGATTCCCAGCCACGATGCGCCGTCGTGACGCGGATGACCGATCGGAGGCGGACCGCTCCGGTGGTAGAAGCACTCCGCGGCGCCCAGGAGCGCGCCGCAAAGTCCGATCAAAGGAAGCACACGGAGGAGCGAAGGAGCTTCTCCACGATCGGAAGGAACACGCAAGATGATGGTCCCTTAGAAAGTGCGCGCCAATGCCGCCGCTCCGAGACGCGCCAAGTCGGCGACCGACGAGGGGAACAACCCGATCCACAAGAGCAACACCGCCGCGACTCCCATCGCCGCCGCGGCCTGCACGTCGTCACCGATGTAGGCTTCCTCGCCCGGCGACCTCATGTAGAGATAGACCACGACGCGCAGATAGTAGAAAGCCGCCACTGCGCTGTTCAAGAGAGCGACCACGGCCAGACCGATCATGCCCTTGGAAATGACCGCGCCAAAGACGTAGAACTTGCCCCAGAAACCCGCGGTGGGTGGCACTCCAGCCAGACTCAACATGCAGATCGTCAGGTACAAGCTCACCCAGGGATGCCGCTTGGCCAGGCCGGCGAATCCCTGCAGTTGCATGCGCTCTCCGCGACCGCGGCTCACGAACGTGATGGCCCCGAACGCTCCGATGTTCATGAGGGCGTAGACCGCCAGGTAGAATAGAATGCCACTGGTGGCCGCGTCGTGGGTCTCCGATCCCACCGCCACCACCCCCAGCAGCAGATAACCGGCGTGGGCGATGGCAGAGTAGGCCAGCATCCGTTTCAGGTTGCTCTGAGCCAGAGCCACGATGTTACCGAAGCTCATGGTCAGGATCGAGAACGCGATGAGCAGAGGACCCAGCTTGTCGCTCAGGACGGGCAGCCCGGTCCAGACCACGCGCAAGAGGACCGCGAAGGCGGCGGCTTTCACTCCCGCCGCCATATAGCCGGCGACCGGGGCCGGCGCACCGGCGTAGACGTCCGGGGTCCACTGATGGAAGGGGACCATCGCGATCTTGAAGCCCAGGCCCACCACCAAGAGGCCCCAACCGGCCCAGAACACCGGATTGCTGCGTAGCAGGGCGTTCCCCCCCATGCGCGCGCCCAGGACCTCGAGCTGCGTGGTACCGGTCGTGCCGTAGATCAACCCGATGCCGTAGAGCAGGAAGGCCGAGGCGAAGGCCCCCAGGATGAGATACTTGAACCCGGCCTCCTGGCTGTGGATGGAGTCCCGCTGGAGCGCCGCGAGCACGTAGACCCCGATCGACATCAGCTCGAGCGAGAGGAAGATCGCCACCAAATCGGTAGAAGACGCCAGGAGCATCATGCCCGCGGTGGCAAAGAGAATCAGGGGATAGAACTCCGGCATCGGCCGCATCTGGCGGCGCAGATAGACCGCCCCCAGGCTCACCGTCAACAGTCCCGTCATCACGAACACGAGCTCGAAGAACGACGAGTACGCATCAGCGCGGATGACCCCGTGAAACAGGGTGTTGCCGCCGCGAACGATCGAGGCATTCGCGGCGAGTCCGGCCAGAACCAGAAACAGCGCCGAAAGAATCGACAGATGGTCGGAGTCACGGCGCGGCCAGAATGCCTCGACCATGAGCACCACGACTCCGCCGAGCACCAGCCACAGGATGGGAGTGATCTGCCCGAGTTCGGACCAACTCATCGCCGCACCTCCTGCCCGCTCGTGACCTCGGGCTCCACCGCCTCGAGCTCGGCCCACTTCGCCGTCGCGTTGTCGTCCTGCCGAGCGAGTTGGGTCCGTTGATATTCGATGACCGCGCGAAGATCGGGTTCCATCTTCTTGAGCCAGGGAGAGGGTTGCACGCCCATCCAGAGAATGAAGAAGAACAACGGCACCACCACGAGCACTTCGCGAAGACTGAGATCTTTGAGGCCCTTGTTCTCGCTCTTCACGCAGTCGCCCAGGAACACCCTCTGGTACACCCACAACATGTAGAGGGCCCCGAGAATGACCCCTAGGGCCGCGATCACAGTGAAGCCGGTGGCCCAATTCAAGCTGAGACTCTTGAACGAGCCGACCAGTACCAGAAATTCTCCCACAAAACCCGAGAGCCCGGGAAGGCCCACGCTGGCCAACGTCGCAATCATGAACGCCGTCGCGTACAGCGGCATCACGCGCGCGATGCCGCCAAACTCCGAGATCTCACGCGTGTGTCTCCGCTCGTAAATGAAGCCCACCAAGAGGAAGAGGCTTCCCGTGGCCAGACCGTGACTCAGCATCACGAAGACTGCACCCGACATCGATTCCACCGTCAATGCGAAGAGCCCCAGGACGACGAACCCGAGATGGCTCACCGACGAGTAAGCCACCAGCCGCTTCACGTCCTTCTGCACCATCGCCACCAGGGCCCCGTAGACGATCCCGATGACCGCAAGGACACAGAGGAAGGGAGCGAAGCGCGCGACGGCGAGGGGAAAGAACGGAATGGCGAAGCGGACCAGACCGTAAGTCCCCATTTTCAGCAGACACCCCCGCCAGCACCACCGAACCGGCGGTGGGGGCTTCCACGTGTGCGTCGGGAAGCCAGGTGTGCAGGGGAAAGATCGGCACCTTGATGGCGAACGCCACCACGAACGCGCCGAAGAGCCAGGCCTGTTGCGATCCGGTGAGGGTCAGGTTTCTGAACGCGAACCAGGAGAACGAACCCGCCCCGGCTTTATACATGTACAGAATCGCGGCGAGCATCAGGACGCTGCCCGCGAAGGTATACAGGAAGAACTTCACCGAGGCGTAGACGCGGCGCTTCCCGCCCCAGATCCCGATGATCAGGGCCATCGGGATGAGCATGGCTTCCCAGAACACGTAAAAGAGTACCATGTCGGTGGCGCAGAAGGTCCCCAGCATCGCGGTCTGCAGAAGAAGCAAGAACGCCATGAACTCCCGGACCCTCTCGCGCACCGCGTTCCAGGTGGAGACCACCAGGATCGGACCCAAAAAAGTGGTGAGCAAAAGCAACCACAGGCTGATGCCGTCCAGCCCCAAGGCGTAGTGAATCCCCAAGCGCGGGACCCAGTTGACGTTCTCCACGAATCGGAAGCCAACTCCAGATTCGAAACCGGCCAGGAGTTTCAGGCTCAGGATGAAGTCCAGAACCAGCACCACGGCCGCGAGGACTTTGGCGCTGCGGTCACAACCCCGCGGAAGCAAGAGGAGTGGGATGACTCCGAGCAAGGGCAGGAAGATCACCCAACTGAGGAGATGATTTGCGATCGCTTCCATCTTCCCTTCCTAGAGGTGGCGGATCAGGTAGAAGAGGATCACCAACGCGCCGAAGGTGAACGAATACGCGTACCAACGCAGCATTCCGTTTTGCAAGAGCCGCAGGACCGAACCCAGAATCCCCAACAACCTCGCGGGGCCGTTGACCAGTACCCCGTCGATCAGAGTGGAGTCGGTGAGCCGGTAGAACACGTTTTCGCTGATCCAGTACCCCGGCTTGACGATGAGCGTCTCGTAGATCTCGTCCACGAAATACTTGCCGCTGAGCAGCCAGTACACTCTTCCGTTGGCCATCGAGCGTCCTCTTTGGGCGAGCTCGAAGCGCTTCGTATAGATCAGGGTTCCGGCCACGATTCCCACGATTGCCAGAGCCAAGGACAGAAGGGCCAGAGTCCATTCGGTCGCCGCGGCTCCGTGCGCGGCCACCGTGTGCGCGGCCTCGGCGCCGGTAGTCATGGCCGCGTGCGTCACCGTCTCACCGTGCGCCGCTTCGGCCGTGGAAGCGCTGCCGTTGAAGACCGGCTCGAGCCAGGCCTCGAAGCGGTTTCCGCCGCCCAGGAAATGGGGCCAGCCGATCCACCCGCCCACCAGACTTCCCACCCCGAGCAGGATCAAGGGGATCGTCATCACCGCGGGACTCTCGTGCACATGGTGCGCGTGCTCTTCATCCCCCCGGCTCGTCCCGAAGAAGGTGAGGGCCATGAGGCGCATCATGTAGAAAGCGGTCAGACCCGCCACCGCGAAGCCGATGAGCCAGAGCACTCTCGAATCGAGGAAGGTCCGGTAGAGAATCTCGTCCTTGGAGAAGAAGCCCGCGAAGGGGAAGACTCCCGCGATGGCCAGGGTTGCCATGGACATGGTGACGAAGGTGATGGGCAGCTTTCCCCTCAGCCCGCCCATGTGTCGCATGTCCTGCTGATGGTGCAGGGCGTTGATCACCGAGCCGGCGCCGAGGAAGAGCAAGGCCTTGAAGAACGCGTGGGTCATCACGTGGAAGATGCCGGCCGCGAACGCACCCACTCCGCAGGCCAGGAACATGTAGCCGAGCTGGGACACGGTGGAATAGGCGAGCACCTTCTTGATGTCGTTCTGGGTGAGGGCGATCGTCGCCGCCACCAACGCGGTCAGAGCGCCGATGACCGCCACCACTCCCATCGCCACCGGCGAGAGCACGAAGAGGAAGTTCAGCCGCGCGACCATGTAGACACCGGCCGTGACCATGGTCGCGGCGTGGATCAAGGCCGAGACCGGAGTGGGACCCGCCATCGCGTCGGGCAACCACACGAAGAGGGGGATCTGGGCGCTCTTCCCGGTCGCGCCCATGAAGAGAAGGAGACAGACCGCGGTCGCCACCGGCGCCAGCAGCTCCTTGTGCTGCGCCAGAACGGTGAACGAGAAGAGGTTCTCCCCGCCGACGTGTCCGCCCAGAGTGCGCGCGATGATGAGCATCCCCAACAAAAACCCGAAATCGCCCACGCGATTCACGAGGAAGGCTTTCTTTCCCGCCGCGCTGTTCAGCAAGTCCTCGAACCAGAATCCGATGAGCAGATAGGAGCAGAGCCCGACTCCTTCCCAACCCACGAAGAGAAGCGGCAGGTTGTCGCCCAACACCAGGATCAACATCATGCCCACGAAGAGATTCAGGTACGCGAAGTAGCGTTGGACTCCGCGGTCTCCCTTCATGTAGCCGATGCTGTAGATGTGGATGAGAAAGGCAACTCCGGTGACGAAGAGGATCATGACGGCGGTGAGCTGATCCACCATGAACGAGACGTCGATCCGCAGATCCCCGACCGGTATCCAGGGATACACGAAGTCAGTCAGCAGCCGATCGCCCACCGGCAGGGCGCGCAGGTCGAGAAAAGCCTTCAGCGAGAGCAAGAACGAACCCAGTACCGTGAGCGAGGCGATCGACCCCGCGAAGATCCTGGGCAGTCGCCGGTTCAGGATTCCGTTGAGCGCCGCCCCCGCCAAGGGCAGGAGCACGATGAAGCGCAAGTACTCGGCCATGGTGGCGTGCATGCCCTACTCCATCAGTTGGCGGAAGTGATCGACGTCCACCGTGTCACGTTTGCGGAAGATCTCGACGAGAATGGCCAACCCCACCGCGGCCTCAGCCGCGGCCACCGCCAGAACGAAAAGCACGAGCACGTGCCCCGTGTGATCACCCAGATAGCGACTGAACGCCAGAATGCTGACGTTGGCTCCGGTGAGCATCAACTCGATCGACATGAACATCACCAGAGCGTTCCGCCGGAAGATCACTCCGGCCACTCCGATCGAAAACAGCAGAGCGGAGAGGATGAGATAGTGATTCAGGCCGATGGTCATTTCAGGACTCCCCCCCGTCGTCCGGGGAGATCCCGGCCGCCACGGCCGGCCTCTTGCGGGCGATGTAGACCGCGCCGATCACCGCCACCAAGAGCAGAAGGCCGGCCACCTCGAAGAGAAACAAGTAATCGACCAGGAGCTTTTGGCTGACCGCGTTCACGGTGCCGTAAGTGGAGGAAACCACTCCCATTTGCCGCGGGTCGTCGCCCATGAATCTGGAGAGCAGAGCCGCGAACGCGAGCACGGTCAAGGACGCCAGCAGCGGCACCAGTCGGCCACGCGAGACCCTGATACGGCTCGAGTCGCCCAAGAACATGGTCACGAAGAGGAAGAACACCATGATCGCCCCGGCGTAGACCAGAACCTGAAGCACCGCCAGGAAATGGGCCGAGAGGGTCGCGAAGATCGCGGCCACGTTCAGGAAGCAGGCGATGAGCCAGAACACTGAAGTCACCGCGTCGCGGCGCGTCACCATGGCCAGGGCGCAAATGACCGACAGAGTGGCGAAGACGTAGAACAAGACGGCTTGCATCAGGACTTCACCCCGTCAGTGGTGTTGTTGAGGAGGAAGTCGAGATCGACCACGAACTTCTCACGCGAATCTGCGGCGATCTCGAAAATTCCGGTATCCATTCGGATCGCGTCGCACGGACAGGCTTCGACGCACATGCCGCAATAGACGCAGCGAAGCAGATCGATCACGAAAGTCTCGGGACGCTTCTCCACGTCGTTGCGATCGTCGGCCATGGCCACGATGTCGATGCAATCGGCCGGGCACACGGTGGAGCACATCTGGCAGGCCACGCAACGCGGCGACCCGTCCTCCCTCTTCATCAGACGATGCCGGCTTCGAAGCCAGGTGCCATAGTTGGGCTTCTCGTCGGGATACTGCAGGGTCGGCATATCGCTCATGTGAAAGAGA
This sequence comes from Candidatus Krumholzibacteriota bacterium, assembly GCA_963764625.1. Classification (GTDB taxonomy): domain Bacteria; phylum Krumholzibacteriota; class Krumholzibacteriia; order JAJRXK01; family JAJRXK01; genus JAOZPE01. The sequence continues at coordinate 53,395 of CAVXTH010000003.1, forward strand.
TTCGTCACGAAGTGACGCGCGGTGATGTACATCCCCCTGAGAATTTCTTTCAGATACCAGAGTTCAGCGCCGCGCATTTTCGCGCCGCGCCCGCCGGTCTTGGCTTCTGGTCCGTGGATCGAGTACGGCATCCAGTCGGCCTCCTACGAACGCGCCAACAGCACGGCGGCCGCGGTTACGAGAAAGTTCAAGAGGCCAAGCGGAAGCATGACCTTCCAGCCCAAATTCATGAGCTGATCGTAACGGAAGCGGGGAAGCGTCCAGCGAACCCAGATGAAGAGCCACGAGAAAAAGACCGTCTTCAGGATGAAGCTGCCGACCTGAGCCACGGTCGCAAAATTGGCCGAGCCCTGCGCGTTGAGTGCCCACGGGGAGGCCAGAACCAAGAAGCCGAGGCAGCCCATTCCCAAGAGGAAGAAGACCACTCCGAGAATCAAGGGCTCGAGTTCACGGCGATCGCCGAGCAATCCGCGCTCCTTGTCGAAGCGCCGCCAGAGCAAGGCCGCGAACAGCAAGTTGAACAGGACCCCGAGGGAGAGGGTGACGGTGAGGAGCATGGGGGCGTGCTCGCGCAAGGTGGCCGTGTCCAGCCAGGGAATCTGCCAACCTCCGAAATAGAGACTGGCGATGAATCCAGCCGAGATGATCATGCTCGCGTACTCCGCCATGAAGAAGAGCGCGAACTTCAGGCTGCTGTACTCCAGGTTGTAGCCCGAAACCAACTCGCTCTCCCCCTCCGCCAGGTCGAAGGGTGTACGATTGGTCTCGGCGAAGACCGCGACCAGGAAGATGATGAAACCCAGCGGTTGCAGAACCACTCCCCAACGCGGCAGGAATCCCCAGAGAAGTTGCCCCTGTTCCACTACCATCGCGTCCACCCGGGTGGAGCCGTAGACCAGGAACAGCGCCAGGACGGCCAGCCCCATGTTGAGCTCGTAGGAGATCATCTGCGCGGTGGCCCGGATTCCGCCCAGGAAGGTGTACTTGTTGTTGGAGGCCCATCCCGCCAACACGATTCCGTACACCCCGAGGCTCGTGATCGCGAGCAGATACAGAATTCCCACGTCGAGATTCGCGATGCGCAACGGGATCACTCTGTCACCCAGATACAGTGCATCCCCGAAGGGAAGAATCGCGAAGGTGCAGAGCGAGACCACCATCACCAAGAACGGGGCCAGAGTGTAGAAGAAACGGTTCACTCCGGCGGGGACGACGTCTTCCTTGAAGATCAGCTTCAACACGTCGGCCAAGGGATGGATCATACCTCCCAGACGGATCACTCCGCCCAGGCTCGCGCGGTTGGGTCCCACGCGATCCTGAATGAATGCCGCCCCCTTGCGCTCACCCCAGATCATGATTCCCAAGAGGCCCATCACGAAGACCAGCATGAACACGATCTTGCCCAGAGTCCAAGCCAGTTCAGCCACGCTCCACCTCCTCCACCGTTTCTCCGCGGGAGAGCGAGACCCCGTGGGCCCCAATCCCCCCCGCGATCGCCGCGAACTCGGGAAGCCGAGCCGAAAGTTCGCTCGTGAGATCGTGGTCGGCACGCCAGGTGGGCGCGTGACCTAGCATCTCGCCCATGCGCGCGATGAGCCGCCAGTTCTCCTGCGATTGCTTGGGACCGTCGACCGCTTTTTGCAGGGTCTGCGCGCGCTGGTTCCGGTTGACGAAAGTCCCGCTCTTCTCGGCGTAACTCTGGCCGGCGAGCACGAAATCTGCCCGGGCGGAGGTGGCGTTGTCCCGGCACCCGAGGTAGGCGATGAGACCGAAGCCGTCCAGGGCCTCCGCTGCCGCGGGGGCGAGGCCCGCCAGATCATTCTCCAGCACGACGAGAAGCGTCTCCTTCGAGGCGAGCGCATGAAGATCTTGCGCCTGAAAACTCGAGTACCCGAGAAGGCGCGCGCCCGCGTCGTTGGGCGTACGATCGGCCGAGAGAAGGAACTCGTCCGCCTCGTCCATCTCGGCGCCCAGGAGGCGATGCCCGAGCACCGTTCCTCCCACTGCGTCCTGAAGCAGACTCTTGAGGGCGTAGAGTTCTTCGAGCGTCGCGTGCGGACTTCCCACCAAAACGATTCGTTTCGAGTCGCCGAGCTCTTCGACACGCCGCTGGAATTCGTTCCACAGGTGGTCCCAACCCACCGGCACCTGCTCACCTTCGGTCTTGACCCGGGGCTCTTGCAGACGATCGTCCCCCTGGACGAGTCGGTAATGCAGACGTCCCGGATCGCACATCCAGTAGTCGTTCACCTCGAGATTTTCGCGTGGCTGCTGCCGGAAGATCCTGCCTTCGCTATGCCCGATGATCATGTTGCACCCGGTGGCGCAGCCGGGACAGATGCTCTGTGTGGTCTTGAGCCGATAGACTCGCTTCTCGAAGCGGAAATCCCGGCTCGTGAGCGCCCCCACCGGACACAGATCGACCACGTTCAGGCTGTAGTCGTTGTCCAGAGTCAGCCCCGGCGCGACCCCGATTTCGCTGTGGTTGCCGCGGTTGAAGATCCCGAGTTCGTTCGTCTTGCTGAGGTGCTCGGTGAATCTGGTGCAGCGCGCGCACAACACGCATCGTTCCGCGTCGAGCATCACGTACGGCCCGATGGACTGCACCTTTCGCTTGGCGAGCTTGTCTCCCACCTCGATGTCGGCCTCGTAGAGCCCGTATTTCATGTACTGGTCCTGCAGAGCGCACTCGCCCACCTGATCGCAAATGGGGCAATCGACCGGGTGGTGCAGAAGATGGAATCCCAGGATCTGGCGAACCGTGCTCGCGAGACGCTCGGTGCGAGTGTGCACCACCATTCCCTCACGAACCGTCGAGTTGCAGGCGATCTGCAGCTTGGGAACGCCTTCGATCTCGACCTGACACATGCGACAGACTCCGGCGATGGGCAAACCGGGGTGATAGCAGAAGTGAGGCAGCTTCTCTCCGCCCCGGGCGATCGTGCAGGCTTCGAAGAGGTTCATGCCCGCTTCGAAATCCCATTCCTTGCCGTCGATGGTGATCTTCGCCACGTGCGTCTCCTAAACTGGGTCCTCGGCGGCCCGAGCGGTGGGCACGAAATCCTCGAGTTCCTCACCCTTGGGCAGAAGCGCCTCGAATTCCTCGCGGAACTTGCTGATGAAACTGCGCGTGGGCATGACCGCGGCATCGGCCAACACGCAGATCGTGGTGCCCATCATGTTCCCGCAGAGTCTCTCGATGATTTCGAGATCCCCGGGCCGGCCCTCCCCGTCGAGCATGCGCTGCAGAATCATGTCCAACCAGCCGGTTCCCTCCCGGCAGGGGGTGCATTGTCCGCAACTCTCGTGGTGATAGAACTGGAGGAGCACCTTCAGGATCTCGGGCATCTTGGCGTCGTCTCCGATCACGATGCACCCGCCCGAACCGAGCATGGTGCCCAGCTCCGCCAGCGACTCGTAATCGAGCATGGCCGCCATGGTCTCCTCGGCGTTGAGAATCGGCACCGAGGAGCCTCCGGGAATCGAAGCCTTCAGTTCGATTCCGGGCAACATTCCCTGACCGTATTCTTGACCGAAGATGAGTTCGCGCAGGGGCAGGCCCAACGGAACTTCGTAGACTCCCGGACGCTTCACCGGTCCGCTCAAACTGAAGAGCTTCGTACCAGGGCTCTTGTCGGTGCCAATCGCCCGGTACGCATCCGCGCCGTGGCGAATGATCCACGGCACCGACGCGATGGTCTCCACGTTGTTGACGACGGTGGGAGAATCGAGAAAGCCGACCAGGGCGGGGAATGGCGGTTTGATGCGCGGCTGGCCCTTCTTGCCCTCGAGACTGTTGATGAGTCCAGTTTCCTCGCCGCAGATGTACGCGCCGGCGCCCTTGTGCACGATGACTTCGAGTTCATAAGCGGTGCCGAGAATGTTCTTGCCCAGAAGATTCGCCTCGTAGGCCTCATCCACCGCCTGCTGCACCCGGTCGACGAGCCAACCGTACTCCCCACGGATGTAGATGAACGCGTCGTTGCAGCTCACCGCGTAGCTGGAGAGGATGATCCCCTCGATCATCTTGTGGGGATCGTAGTCGAGGATGTCGCGGTCCTTGAAAGTTCCCGGTTCGGATTCGTCGGCGTTGACCAGAAGGTAGACCGGCTTGGCGGAATTCTGCGGTACGAACCCCCACTTCACGCCGGTGGGAAATCCCGCGCCCCCACGTCCGCGCAGACCGCTCTCCTTCACCACTTTCATCACGTCCTGGGGTTGCATCGTCTTGAGGGCCTTCTCGACCATCTCGTAGCCGCCGCGGGAACGATACACCTGCAGGGTATGACTGCCCTCGACACCCATGTTGTCGAGCAGGATCTTCGGAAAGTCACTCACTCTTATCCCACTCCTCGATGAGTGCGTCCACTTTCTCCACCGTCAGGTTCTCGTAGTAACGGTCGCCGACCTGCATCATGGGTCCGTACCCGCAAGCGCCGAGACACTCGGCCTCCTCCAGACGCCATTTTCCGTCGCTCGAAGTCTGGCCCACTTCGAGTGAGAGGTGGTCCTTGATGTGGTCGATGATCTTTCTCGCCCCCATGAGATGGCAGCTGATGTTGCGGCAGACCTGCAGGTTGTAACGTCCCGGATCCTCGGTGTAATACATGGTGTAGAAGGTGATGAGTTCGTATACGCGGGTCACCGGCACTTCCAGGCGCAGGGCGACCCACTCCGGCACGCCCGGCCGCAGCCAACCCCATTCGGCCTGGCACAGCCAGAGCGTGGGCATGATGGCGCTGGTGCGCGTGGGATAGCGGCGCACGATCTCCTGGAACTTCTCTTCGCGCTCCGTACTGAAGGCAAAGCCGTCCGGGGCCGTCGGGCCGGCAGCGTTCTCGGTGGCGGCGCTGGTTTCCGCCGCTTCGACGCCCTCGTTCGTTTCCTGGTTCTCGCTCATCGATCCAACTCTCCAGCGACGATATTCAGTCCACCCAGAATGGCGACGGCATCGGGCACCATCAAGCCCTTGGTGAGCGTGGGAAAGGACGAAAATATGGGGAAGCAGGGCGGGCGAACCTTCACCCGGTAGGGATGCCCCGAACCGTCACTCACGCAGTAGAATCCCAACTCACCGTTGGCGGCCTCGGTGAAGCCATAGGCCTCACCCTTGGGGATGAGGATGCCCTCGAAGATCAGTTTGAAGTGGTTCATCATCCCCTCGATGGAGTTGTAGACCTCGTCCTTGGGGGGCAACACGCAGCGCCGATCCTCGGCCTGGATGGGACCGCCGGGCAGATTCTCCACCGCCTGCTGGATGATGGAAATCGATTGATAGATCTCCTCGATTCTCACCATGATGCGATCGTAGGCGTCGCCGTTCTCTCCCACCGGGATGTCGAACTCGTAGTTCTCGAAGCCCGAATAGGGGAAGGCCTTTCGCACGTCGTACGGTACGCCGCTGGCGCGTAGACACGGACCGGTGTAACCCCAGCTCACCGCGTCCTTCGCGTTTATCACGCCCACGCCGACCGTCCGATCCATCAGAATTCGATTGCGCTGCACCAACCCCATCATGTCGTTGACGCCCGCTTCCACCTTGGGCAAAGCGGCTAAGAGGTCGCGTTCGAATCCCTCGTAGAGATCGCGGTAGAGCCCGCCGATCCGCGTGTAGCTGGTGGTGAGACGTTCGCCACACAGACGCTCTACGATGTCGTACAGATATTCACGTGCGTTCCAGGTGTACCAGTAGTTGGTGAGAGCGCCGATATCGACCAGGTTGGTGCCAGTGCACACCAGGTGGTCCATGATGCGCCCCATCTCGCTCACGATGACGCGGATCGCCTGCGCACGCGGAGGAATCTCCACCCCCAACAGCTTCTCCACCGCGAGCACGTAGCCCACGTTGTTGGTCAAGGCGCTCACGTAGTTCAGGCGGTCGGTGTAGGGAATCACCTGGTGCCAGGTGTGATCCTCGGCCTCCTTTTCGAAGCAGCGGTGAAGATACCCGATCTCCGCCTTGCTGCTCACGATGGTTTCCCCGTCGAGAAGCGCTTCGATCCGGAGTGCGCCGTGCGTCGCCGGGTGGCTCGGACCGATGTTCACCGGGAGATAGTCGGAGTGCATCTCATCGCTGAGCTGGACCCCCATCGTGCCTTCCCAACCGCCCTCATTGCTCCAGTGTCCCTCGTGGGCGGATTCGCGACCGGGAAGCACTTCCTCGTCGGTGAGGAGCTTCTCGACCGTGTAGCACATCTGACCCTTTTCGATTGGGTAGTCCTTGCGCAGCGCGTTGCCCTTGAACTCGTGGTGGCAGAGCAGACGCCGCAGGTCGGGATGACCGGAGAACTTCACCCCAAAGAGATCGAAGACTTCCCGCTCGTGCCAGTTCGCCGAGTTGAAGAGTCCGCTGGCCGAGGGAACCGCTTCGTTCTCGTCGACCCGCGTCCTCAGGCGGATGCGATGGCCGTGCTGCAGGCTGCGCAGATTGTAGATCACTTCGAAGCGCTTCTCGCGCTCCGGGAAATCCACCCCGATGACGTCCAGGAGCAGATCGCAATCGCACTGCGGATCGTCGCGCAGAAAGCGCAGGACGGCGGGAAGATCGGCCGGCGCTACGTCGATGCTGCTGTCTTTTAGAGTGTCGCTGGACGAGAGGATCTTCTCGCCGAATTCCCCCTGGACCAGCTCAGACAGTCTTCTGGACACGATGACGCTCCTTGGCGGCTTCCACTCCCTCACGCTCGATCTTCTTCTGAAGTTGGACCAGCGCGCTGAGCAAATTCTCGGGCGTGGGCGGACAGCCCGCGACGTAGAGATCGACCGGAATGATCCGATCGATTCCCTGCAGAGTGCCGTAGTTGTTGTAGAAACCACCCGAGCTGGCGCAGACCCCCATGGCGATGACCCACTTGGGTTCGGCCATCTGCTCGTAGATGCGCTTGAGGATCGGCGCTTGCTTGTAGGAAATCGTTCCCGCCACCAGGAGCAAATCGCTCTGCCGCGGACTGAAGCGCACTGCCTCGGCCCCGAAGCGAGAAATGTCCGACATCGACCCCACGACGCCCATGAATTCGATGGCGCAGCAGGCCGTGCCGAACGGCATGGGCCACAGACTGTACTTTCTGCCCCAATTCAGCGCGTGTCGAAGACTAGTGGTGATGTAGTTGGAAGGATGATCGAGACTCACTCCCATTCCAACGCCCCCTTCTTCCATTCATAGAGGAGTCCAACCACTAGGAGCAGGAAAAACGCGATCATGGCAAGGAAGAGTTGCATGCCGGCGCCCATCTCGACGAAAGAGCGAAAGTTGACGGCCCAGGGCACCAGAAATACCGTCTCGAGATCGAAAAGAAGGAAAAGAAGGGCAACCACGTAGAAGCGAACGAAGAACCTGACCTGGGTGTTTCCGCGGCTGGGAACCCCGCACTCGTAGGTGGTCAGCTTTCCCGGGGTTTCGTTGCGGGGACCCAGGACACGCGAAAGAACGACGAAGAACAGGCTGAAAGCGGTCGCGATCCCCACTACCAGGAGAATGGGAAAATAGTCGTTCATCGTGGACGCACTCCGTCAATCGTGGGGACGGGAAGCCGGGATTCAGGGGTCGCCCCACCCCGTGCCCGACGAAACTCATCCGGTGCAGAGCCAATGCACAGCCAATGCACAGGATAGCTGCTTGCGGGGCGCAAACCTATACATCATACAGAAGGAAGTCAACTCAAGCCCACGGCCCTCCCCCGGTCCCCCGCGCATGCATTCTACCTCCTTGAGCATCCCCCTCACCCTCGATCCCCTGCAGGCGGCCCGGGGACTGGCCGCGTGTCCCGGGACGCTTCTCTTGCACACCCAGCGTCCCTGGGGAAGCTACCGGCGGTCCGCTCTGCTCTTCTCCCCGCGCTGGATCCTGCGGCAGCGCGCCGGACAGCCGCCACACTGGTCGGGAGAGGTCCCCGCTCCGAAGCCCCCGGCCCTTTCCACGGACCGGCTGGTGGGAGATCTGGCCGCTCTGTGGCCCAGAGAGCCCTTTCTTCAGGCCCCTTTCACCGGCCTGGCCGGCTGCCTGAGCTTCGAGTTGGGGAGCGCCCGCGTCAACGCCCGGCCCGGCGCCCCTCCACCCTTCCATTTCCCCGACGCCTGGATCGGCGCCTACGACCTGGCCCTGGTCTTCGGCCCCGGGGAGACTCCGCGGCTCGTCGTCTCCGACCTGTACCCCGTGGTGCCCCGGCGCACGAAGCTGACCGGGGCGGCCAAAACCCAGCCGCTGCGCGCCCGCGCCGAGGAGGCCCTCGAGCGCTTGCACGCGGCCACCGCGATCGGCGCCCAAGCGTCGAAAGGATCGATCCCTCCCACTCCACCCTCGGCGGGCCGCACCGCTTCGCTGGAGTTCTTCGACGCGCGGTGGCACGAGGGCGCGGTCGACCGGGTAAAGCGGTATCTGCGCGCGGGGGAGGTCTACCAGGTCAACCTGACGGGAATGGCGACCGCCCGCGCGAGCGTTTCTCCCTTCGAGGCTTTCCTCGATCAGGCGAAGCGCAACCCGGTGCCGTTCGCGGCCTACCTGAATGCGGGGGAAGCCGTGATCTGTTCGCATTCCCCCGAACTCTTGCTTTCGCTCGACGGCGAGCGCGCCGAAACCGCGCCGATCAAGGGGACGAGAGTGGAGTCGCTGGGCGACCTCGAAGCTCTCCATCGCAGCGACAAGGACCGCGCCGAGCACGTGATGATCGTCGACCTGTGCCGCAACGATCTGGGGATCACGGCGAAGTATGGTACGGTCAGGGTCGAGGAGTTCATGCAACCCCTTCGCCTGCACCATCTCGTGCACCTGGTGAGCCGCATCACGGCCACCATTCCCCGAGAGCGCCAAGCTCGCTTGCTCAGCGATCTCTTTCCGGGAGGAAGCGTGACGGGCGCTCCCAAACGACGCGCGATCGAGATCATCTCGCAGCTCGAACTCAGCGCGCGTGGTCCCTACACCGGGAGTCTCGGATTCTGGGACCGGAGCGGCCGCGCCCTCTGGAACATCGCCATCCGCACCGCGGTATGGCAGGAGCAAACCGTCTCCTTTGGGTGCGGAGGGGGGATCGTGCTCGACAGCGATCCGGCCCACGAGTACCAGGAGGCCGTATTGAAGGCCCGCTCGTTCTTTGATACCTTGAATGCTCTCGGTGCGCAGGATCCTCACGCGAGGCCCGTGGCCCAACAAGGAGCATGATGAAAGTCCACCTCAATGGCGAACTCGTCGAAGCCGAGGAGGCGCGGGTCTCTCCATTCGACGCCGGCTATCTCTACGGCGACGGGCTCTTCGACACCCTGCGGAGCTATCGCGGATTCATCTATCTGCTCGCCGAGCACGTGCAACGATTGGCGCGCGAAGCGGAGCTCTTACAGATTCCCTTCGACCCGTCTCCGGGAACCTGGGACCACCTCATCGGCGAAGTTCTCGACGCGAACGACCTCAAAGGGGTGGACGCGCGGGTGCGCATCCAGGTCAGCCGCGGCGGCGGACCGCAAACCGATCACGTGCAGGTCGACCCCGAGCAGATGCAACCGTTGGTTTTCATCTTCGCCACTCGGGTCTCCGACCAGATCCAAGCCCTGCAGACCCGCGGCGCGCGCATCCTCTCGATGCAGAGCACTTTCGCTCGCGGCAATTTTCCGCAGATCAAGTCGCTCAACTATCTGCCCAGCATCATGGCCCTTCGTTTCGCGCGCGCCCGCGGCTTCGACGAGGCGTGCCTGCTCAACCGCCAAAACAAGGTCCTGGAGTGCGCCTCGTCCAACATCTTCCTGGTGAAGGGCAAAGTCCTCCGCACTCCCTCGCGGCGCCTGGGAATTCTGCCGGGAATCACCCGCGGAAGAGTGCTGCAGCTGGCGGAGGAATTGGGCCTGAAAGCCGAAGAGGCCGCCAGCGAGCTGCGCGACCTGGTGACCGCGGACGAGGTCTTCCTCACCGGTTCCGTGAAAGAGATCGTCCCCGTGGTGGGTCTGGACGAAGGTCCCATCGCCGGCGGCACGGCCGGAGAGTGGACGCGCCGCCTGCAGGACGCCTACCACCAAGACATCCAGCTGACCCGCGGCGCGCAGGCGACGGGTTGAGCGAAGCCCCGGCCACACCGTGACCGGGGCTTTGGAGATTCCTACTTATAGCGCTTGATGATATGGAAGCCGAAAGGCGTTTCCACAATTGCACTTACCTCGCCAACCTTCAGGGCGAACGCCGCGTCCTCAAAGGCGGGAACCATCATTCCGCGCCCGAAGGAACCCAGATCGCCTCCCCGCACTTTGGTGGGTCCGTCGCTGTATTCCTCGGCCACCGTGGCGAAGTCCTCCCCGGCCTTGATCTTGGCCAGGGCAGAGTCGGCGCGTGCCAGCGCTTCTTCACGGCTCCGCGTGATCTCGGGCGGTTTGCGGGTGGAGCCCTCGTGCATCACCAAGATGTGACGGCACGAGATCTTCTCGACCTTCTTCCTGAGGATCACGTGATAGCCGAAGGGGGTCTCCACCGGATCGCTGATGCTTCCGATCGGCAGCTTCTCGATCGCGGCATCGAACTCGGGAACCATGCGACCTTTCTCCCAGATCCCCAGGTTCCCGCCGCGCGAGGCGGAGGGTCCGTCGGAGTATTCCTTCGCGAGTTCCGCGAAGTCCTCACCCTTGCGAGCACGCTCGGCAATCTGCTTGGCGAGGGTGAGCGCTTCTTCCTTCGTGCGGGTCACGGTTGCCGGCGCTCGCTGACTGCCCTGGTACATGATCAGGATGTGCGCGCCCGCGAATTCGACGGGTTCCGCCTCTGTCCCGCTCATGCTGTCGCCCGACGCGTCCTGAGCCGTGGCTTGCTGTGAGCCGTTGTCTGCGCTGGTGGCGTCTCCGTCCGCCTCGGCCTTCTTGCCATTGCAAGCGCTCAGCGCAACGAGGAGAATCGCCAGGGCGAGCATAATGTGACGGTGCTTCATTCTCTTTCCTCAAGGGTGTGGGTTCAGCCGACCATTTTGCTCAGCAAATCCACGACCCGGTTCGAGTAGCCCCATTCGTTGTCGTACCAGCTCACCACTCGTGCCATCCCGATGGGGTGGCTCTGGGTGATGGGTGCATCGAAGATGCTCGAATGGGAGTTGCCGATGATGTCGCTGGAAACCAGCGCCTCCTCGGAGTACAGAAGGACGGAAGCCATGGGTCCAGCTGCCGCCTCTTTCATTGCTCGATTGATTTCTTCTACGCTCGCCGGCCGCTCCAGTTCGACCGTAAAGTCCACGATCGAACCGTCGGGTACCGGAACCCGCATGGCCATTCCGTCGAGCTTGCCATCGAGAGCGGGCAGTACCTTACCCACCGCCCTTGCCGCGCCGGTAGTGGTGGGAATGATGTTCTCCGTCGCCGCGCGGCTCCGGCGGAGATCCTTGTGTGGCACGTCGGCCAGTCTCTGATCATTGGTGTAGGCGTGAACCGTGGTGACCAGCCCTTTCACGATGCCGAAGTTCTCGTGCAGGACCTTGGCCACCGGAGCGAGACAGTTCGTGGTGCAGGAGGCGTTGGAGACGATGCGATGCTCCGGCTTCAACGCGTCGTCGTTCACCCCGAGCACGATCGTGGCATCGATGGCATCCTTGGCGGGAACGGTGAGCAGGACTTTTCCCGCGCCGGCTTTGAGGTGGGGTTCGAGGGTTTCGCGGGTTCGGAAGCGCCCGGTCGATTCAATGACCAGATCGACCCCGAGTTCCTTCCACGGCAACTCCAGGACCTCTCCGATCGCGGTCATGCGTGGACTCTGCGTGCCGGCTTTCAACACGCCGTCCAACAGCTCGACTTTTCCCTCGTAGGTGCCCATTACCGTGTCGTACTTGAAGAGATAGGCCAAGGCCTCGTTGGAGGCGATGTCGTTGATCGCGACGACCTGGATGTCTTCGCGCCGCGAGAGAATGCGGAACACGCTTCGCCCGATTCGTCCGAAACCGTTGATGGCTACCGTGATCATCGCCTACCTCCCTCCCATCTTCACCGGCGCCGCTTCGCGCAGCCCGAGAATTCGTGTGATCAACTCGACCACCCGCGTGGCATATCCCCAACCGTTGTCGTACCAGATCACCGACTTGGCCAAGTTGCCTCCGATGACGAGAGTCGAGAGACTGTCGAAGATCGCGGAGTGAGAATTCCCGATGATATCGCTGCTCACCACGGCGTCTTCGCAGTACTCGACGATCGAGGCATAGGTAGTCTTCGCCGCCGATCGAATCACCTCGTTGATCTCCTCCCGCTTCACCTCGCGTTCGAGCAAGCACGTGAGATCGATGTTCGATCCATCGGGCACCGGCACGTTGAGCGCCATACCATCCAACTTGCCCTCGAGCTCGGGCAGCACGCGCCCGATTCCGTCCGGCGAATAAGTGGAGGTGGGAATGATATTTTCCGCTGCCGCTCGGCTGCGCCGCAGATCCGCCCCGGGCACATCCGCCAACCGCAGAGCGTTGGTATAGGCGTGCACCGAGGTCATGACCGCGTGTGCGACTCCGAAGTTGTCGTCCATGAGGCGCAGAATGGGGGCCAGCGCGTTGATGGTGCAAGAACCGTTGCTCACGATCCGATGACTCGACTCGAGGATGCCGTCGTTCACTCCGGTCACCACCAGGGCGTCGACGTCCTCGGGAGTCTTGGGCGGGTAACAGAGGATGACGGCGTGCGCGCCTTTGTCCAGGTGACGGCGAAGCATCTCGCGGGTCCGGTACTTGCCGGTGGCTTCGATGACCAGGTCCACTCCCAGAGCGCCCCAGTCCACGTCGCCCGGTTCCTTGGCCGTGATCATCTGGATCTGGCGACCCTTCACGTACATCGCGCTGCCCACGACCGAAACCGGGTCGCGGAAGCGGCCGTGCACCGTGTCGAACTTGAGGAGATATTCCAACCCCTTGGGGTCGGCCACGTCGACGATCGCGCTCACTTCGATGTCATCGCGGGGATACACGATGCGGAAGATGTTCCGGCCGATACGCCCGAATCCCATGATTCCAATCCGTACGTTCATTTCCGCCCTCACTTCCTGAAACCCCTGCGCGCAACGAGAACGCGCGGGTCCCTCGCCACCACGCGGGAACTCAAGCTAGCGCGGATGCCCCAGATAATCCAGTCCCGCTTGGGGCCGGGGCGGCCGGGCGGCCCCGTTCAGGCCATCTTGCCGCCTCGTCGAACTAGTGGTAGTGTGCCTTGCCGCCTCGGGGAAGTCCCTCGAGGCCGTGGTTTGGGGCCCCTCCGCTGTGGCGGACGAGGGGCGAGAAAACGGCGCTCTGAATCCGATTTCAAGTCTCTCAAGGAGGACGAAGTGGCGAAGTATCGCATCGCGTGGATGCCCGGCGACGGAGTGGGCAAGGAAGTCATGGAAGCCGCGCGGATTTGTCTGGATGCTCTGAAGTTCGACGCGGACTACGCGGACGCGGAAATCGGCTGGGATTTGTGGATGCGCGAGGGCAATCCGCTGCCCGATCGAACCCTGGAGATCTTGCGCGGCACCGACGCCTGCCTCTTCGGCGCCATCACCTCCAAACCCAAAGCCGAGGCCGAGGCGAGCCTGCCCGAGAGCCTCAGGGGAAAGGGGCACGAGTACTTCAGCCCCATCGTGCGGCTGCGGCAGGAGTTCGACCTGCACACCAATTTGAGGCCCTGCAAAGCCTATCCGGGGAACCCGTTGAACTACCGGGACACCATCGACCTCGTCGTGTTCCGGGAGAACACCGAGGGTCTCTACGTCGGCATCGAGTGGAGTCCGGTGCCGCAAGAACTCTGGAAAGCCATTCGGTCGAATCACAAGAAAGCTGCGCGTTTCGACTCCACCCCATTGGATGAAATGGCGATGAGCGTGCGCATCATCACCCAGAAAGGCGCGCGCCGCATCGTCACGCAGGCATTCGAGTATGCCAAGCAGCATGGCCGCAAGAGCGTGACCCTGGTGGAAAAGCCCAACGTGCTGCGCGAAACCAGTGGACTCATGACGAGGGTCGCGCGCGAGGTCGCGGCCGACTACCCGGGCATCGAGCTATGGGAAACCAACATCGACGCCATGATGATGTGGCTGGTGAAGAACCCGGAGACCTACGACGTCATCGTCACCTCGAACATGTTCGGCGACATCACCAGCGATCTCTGCGCTCAGCTGGTCGGTGGACTGGGCTTCGCCTGCAGCGGAAACATCGGCGACGAATACGCCGTCTTCGAGCCCACGCACGGCAGCGCACCCAAGTACGAAGGGCTGTACAAGGTCAACCCGATCGCCGAGATTCTCACCGCCAAGATGATGTTGGAATGGCTGGGCGAGAGCCAGTTGGCGAAACGGATCGAAGACTCGGTGGCGGAAGTCATCGCGGAAGGCAAGGTGCGCACCTACGACATGGGCGGCAACAACACCACCTTGGAGCTCGCCAAGGCCATCGCCGCCAAACTCTAGGAGAGCGCGTGCTGCTTTCTCCGCTCGACATATTCGTCGTCGCCCTCTACGCCGGGGCCGTACTCGGCCTCGGCGCTCTCGCGTCGAGAAGACAATCGGCCACCGGGGAATTCTTTCTCGCCGGGCGTTCGCTCCCTTGGCCCCTGGTCGGGGCATCCATTCTGGCCACCGCGTTCTCCGCCGCATCCCTTCTGGGCGGTCCCGGCGAGGCTTTCGGCCACGGACTGTTGTGGCTGCAACTCCAGATCGGCGACCTGCTGGCCATCCTGATCGTGTGCTGGCTCTTCCTTCCCTTCTATCACTCCCTCAGCACCACCACGGCCTACGAGTACCTCGAACGGCGCTTCGGCCCTCGAGCCCGCGTCCTCGCGGCGCTCCTCTTCCAACTCCAGGTGGTCTTTCGCTTGGGCGTCCTGCTCTACGGTCCGGCCCTCGCCCTCGCCGCGCTCAGTGGACTCGACCTGAGAGCTGGCGATCGTGAGCGTGGGAATGGTGGCGACCGCCTACACCCTCATGGGAGGCCTGGCCGCGGTGGTGTGGACCGACCTCTTGCAGCTGGTGGTGATCGTGGTTGGGGTCGCACTGTGTGCCCGCGTCGCGGTCGAGGGCATCCCCGGGGGACTCTCGGCCGCCCTCCACATCGCGCGCGAGCATGGCCGCCTCACCCTGATCGATACCTCGCTTCCGCCAAGTTCGGTGCGCTCGCTCCTGGGAGCCGTGGTGGGCTACGGAATTCTCTCGCTCTCGGTGGCGGGAACGAATCAGCAACCGGTACAGCGCTATCTCGCCTGCAAATCCACCGCGGACGCGCGACGGGCGGCACTGACCGGCTGGGCGGTGGGTCTCTTCGTCACTCTGATCACACTTCTTCTGGGTGTGCTGTTCTTCGCGTTCTATCGCATCCACTTGGGCGAGCTTCCGGCAGATCTCTCTCCCGACGCGGTGTTCCCCGCTTCGCGGCCGATCATCTCCCCCCGGGAATCCTGGGGCTGGCGGTCGCCGCCATCTTCGCCGCCGCCATGTCCAGCCTCGACTCCGCCCTGCACTCTCTGAGCACTTCGAGCGTGGTCGATCTCTACCAGCGCTTTCTGGTCACCGGCCGCGCCGATGCCCATTACCTGAAGGTCGCGCGCATCGCGATTCTCCTCTGGGGACTCCTCGGGATCGTCGCCGCCCTCTACGTCGCCGGCCGGGGTTCGCTTCTGGCGATGGCGGTGCGCTACGTGGGGTACTTCGCGGGTCCGGTGCTCGGACTCTTCCTGCTCGGACTCCTGGTCCGGCGCAGCAACGAGCCGGGCGCGGTGAGCGCAGTCGCGTTGGCCTTTCTCGCGGTGGTGCTCAGCGTGAACGCCGAGAAAATCTTCGGCGCGCCCAGCCCGATCGGCGGGATCTGGATCGCGGCTCTGGGATGCGGAGTGACTCTGGGGTTTGGGACCCTGCTCAGCCTCCTGTGGCCGACCGTCAGCGCAGACCGCGCTGACTCTTGATCTCCTCGTAGGCGGCCTGGATTTCCTTGAACCGGGTCTCGGCCAGCTCCACGAATTCCTGGGGCAGTCCCTTCCCGATGATCTTGTCGGGATGATATTCGCTCACCAGGTGCCGGTAGCGAGTCTTGATCTCCTCCGGCGTAGCGGAGGGCTCAAGGCCCAAGACCGCATAGTGACGGCTCGGGTCGCCGCCTTTGCCCGCGAGCATTCCGTCGAGCGCGTGCGCGTCCATGCGGAAGATCCGCGCGGCCGCGCGCAGCATCTTCTCCTCCTTCGGATGCACCTTCCCGTCGGCCGCGGCCAGGCGCACCAGGAGATCGAGCATCACTTCGTACATGCGCGGCTCCGCCGCGAAGATGGTGGCGAACTGCTGCGCGTAGTCCTCGAAGCGATCGGGACTCTCCTTGGCTCTGCGAAAGATCTCGATGGCGTGGTTCTGATCCTGAGGCGAGAGCCGCAGCTGGTTCTGCATGAAATCGCGCACGAGTGCGATTTCCTCGTCGCTCACCCGGCCATCCGCCTTGGCCAGCTTGGCGAGCATGGAAAATGTGGTGACGAAGAAGGCCGCCTGGGCCTGCTGCCTCGCGTCGGCGATCTTTCCCCCGGCCCCCTCCCCCAGTTTGTGCCCGACCACCGCACCCAAAAGGCCGCCAATCGGTCCTCCCAGGGTGAAGCCGATCGCTCCGCCGAAGATGCTTCCGATGAGACCCACTCGAAGTCCTCTCAGTCTTGCAGGACGCGAACCGCACCTCGCGCGCGTCGCCACGGCCACATCACAATTCGTCCCATGCCAGCCACGGTGTCCTCGACGAGCGTGGCGGTGGTGGGGAGCAATACCGAAGTCAGGAAGGTGCTCAGCGAGAGGCCCCCCATGATCACCAGGGCGATGGAGTAATAGTAGACCCCCCCAATCGTCGGCTTCTGCACCACGATGGGAACCAGGCCGATGAGGGTCGTCAACGCGGTCATCAGAATGGGCCGCAGCCTCTCGCGACCGCCTTTGAGCATGGCCTCCTCGCGCGGCATCCCCGCCCGCCGGTAGGAATTGATGTGCTCGAGCATGACGATTCCGTTGTTCACCACGATGCCGATCAAGAGCAAGAGCCCGACCGCCGCCGGTTGGTCGAAATCGGTGCCGGTGAGGTAGAGAGTCCACATCGCTCCGGCCAGAGCGAAGGGCAAGGCGACCATGAGGGCGATGGCCTGACGCACCGACTCGAAGAGCCCGGCCATGACCGCGAACACCAGGAGCAGGGCCAGGCCGAGATTCACCAGGAACTCGCGCGATTTCTCCTTGTTCCTCTCCTGCCAGCGTCCGAAGGTCCAGCGGTAGCCATAGGGAAAGTCCATCGAGTTCAGCGCCGCGGCCACTTTGGGCGTGTAATCCTCACCGCGGCCCTCTCGATAGCTCGCGCCAACCCACAGACTGGTGAGTCGATTGTCGCGTTGAATGCGCTGTGCCCCGGGAACTTGCTTCAGTGCGGCCATCGAGGCCAAAGGGATGCGAGTGCCGTCTTCGGTCCAAATGGGCAGGTTATTGAGCTGCGCGAAGCTCTCGACTTTCTTTTCGTCGAGAGTGAGCCGCATCTCGCGTTCTCCCTCGGGAGTGCGGTAGCGCGGCAGGCGTCGCCCGCGATAGGTGAGCCCCACGATCTGCGCGGCCTGCGTGGGCGAAACTCCGTAGCGGGAGAGCAACTCGCGGTCGAGCTGGACGTGGATCTCCTGGTTACCCTCATCCATGCTGGAGAAGGGCTCCACCAGCCCGTCGATCTTCGACAGGCGATCCTTGGCCTCCTCCGCCAGACGCGCCAGGACCTCGGAGTCCTCCCCCACGATCTGGAACGCGACCCGCTTCCCCCGGTCCATCCGCCACTGCTGGCGGTTCTCCTCCACTTCCACTTTCACCCCGGCGATGGGGGGAATGATGGACGGCAGCGCTTTGCGAACTCTGGCGAAGTTCTCGTTATTGGCCTCTCCTTTCTTCAAGTAGATGCGGGTGAGAGTACAACGGTCGCTCCAGAACGAATAGATCGAACGCGCTTTCAACTCGGCCTTGTGTTTGCGCAGAGCCGTCTCCACCCGGCTGACTACTTCTTCCTTGCGGGCCAGACTCATGTCTTCGCTGAAGTCGTAGCGCATCCCCACGAAGAGCTCGGTCTGGGTGGTATCGAAGTTCTTGTCGACTCGCATGAAGGGAATGTAGCCCGACGCCAGAATCGCGACGCCGATCACCGGCGCCAACCAGCGATGGTGCAAATTGAATGCGAGAAGCGACTGGTAGTGATCCTCCAGTTTGACCATGAACCGGCCTTTGGGTCCCGGACGTCGACGCACGAACCAGGAGGTCGCCATGGGGATGAGGGTCTGGCTCACAAAAAGGGACGCGAGGAGCGAGATACACACCGTGATGCCCAGCTCGCGCAGATAGATGTTCATCTCGCTGGGCTTGTTGAAGATGAGCGGCAGGAAGACGATGACGGAAGTCAACGTCGCCGCCACCACCGCGGTGGAGACCTCCTTCGCCCCCAGCCGCGAAGCGACTTTCTGGTCCTCCCCCATCTCGCGATGGCGGAAGATGTTCTCCATCACCACGACCGCGTTGTCCACCAGCATCCCCACCCCCACGATCAATCCGAGGAGGGTGAGCGTGTTGAGGGTGTGCCCCTGGCTCCACAGAATCCCGCAGGTCACCACCAGCGAGAAGGGAATGCACATCACCGCGATCAGCGTGATTCCCACCCGGCGCAAGAACAACAGAAGCACCAGTCCCGCCAGGATGGTCCCGAACACTCCGCTGAACGCGAGGTCGCGCAGGGTGTTCTCGATCTCCTCTCCCTGATCGAACCAGACCAGGAAGTTGACCCCCTCCAGCTCGGGATCGGCGTTCATTGCGGCGATGCGCTTCTTGAGGGCCCGACCCACTTCTACCGTGTTGGCCTTCGCCTCCTGGGTGACTTCGATGCCCACCGCGAAGCGACCATCGAGGTGCCGTCCGTAGTCCAGCGGTGGCTCTTCGTATTGCACCTCGGCCACGTCGGAAAGGCATAGGCCATCTTCCCGCAGGGGAAGGTCCTTGATCTGCTCCACGCTAGCCAGAGTGGAGATGGTGCGTACCGAGTAGCGCTGGTCGCCCTCTTCGACCTTACCCAGGCTCATGTCGAAATTCGAACCCTGCAGAACGCGCAACACCTGGCGCACGTCCATCCCGTAGAACTGCAGCGCGTCGACTTTGAGGTTGATCCTGACTTCCTTCGGGGCCACTCCGTCCAGGCGGACTTGCGCCACTCCCGGAATTCGCTCGAGGGGCCGCACGATGCGCCGATCCAAGAGCTCGTAGCTCGCACTCAAATCGCGTTCGCTGGAGAGTCGTCCCTCCAGGATGGGCGCGTCGGCGCCGCGATCGTCCCAGTCGTTGGAGACACGAATGTCCCCCAGATCGTCGGGGAGATCGCGCCGCACCCGGTCGATCTTTTCCCAGATCTCCGTGCGCGCCACGTTGAGGTCGGTACTCCAGGAAAATCCGAGACGAATTCGTCCGCCGTCCGAACTGCACATGGACCACATCTCGTTCAGGCCCTTGACCGATCCCACCGCGTCCTCGACCGGCCGCACCACCATGCGCTCGACTTGCTCGGGAGAGGCGTTCTCGTAGGGAAGCGTGATGAAGAGCTGAGGCCGCTCGAACTCCGGCATGAAAGCCAAGGGCAGGCGCACGAGCGCGACCAAGCCCAGGACGAGCAGGCTGACCAGAACCATCAGGGTGGTGACATGACGGCGGATGGCTAGCTCGGGAAGCGTCATTCCGTCGTCTCCAATCATCCCGGGGACTCACTCGCGAGGGAACGAGGGAGTACGCGGCGGGGATGACCACCAGGGTCAACAGGGTGCTCAGAGCCAGACCGGAGGCCACCGTCACCGCCAGCGGTGCGCGCAACTCCGACCCTTCCCCGAAGGCAAGCGCCATCGGGAGAAGCCCCAGGATGGTGGTAATCGTGGTCATCAGGATGGGTCTCAGCCGCAGATGCGCCGCTTGGATCACAGCTTCGCGCTTCTCCACTCCGGCCCGGCGGCGGCGGTTGATGGCATCGATGAGAACGATCGCATTGTTCACCACGATTCCCACCAGCATGATGACGCCGATCATCACGATGACGCTGATCTGCGTATGGGTCGCGTAGAGGCCGGCCACCACGCCGACCAGGGCCAAGGGAATGGTGAAGAGCACCAGGAAGGGATGCAGAAAGCTCTCGAAGGTCGCGGCCATGACGATGTAGACCAGGAACACGGCCAGAATCAAAGCGAAGCGCAGACTCGAGAAACTGCGCGCCATTTCTTCCTCCTGGCCTCCGAGGTCCACCGTGGTCCCCGGCGGCGCCGGGACTTTCGCCAGAACACTCTTCACCGCCTTGACCGCGGCGCCAAGGCTCTGCCCCTTCAGTCCCGCACTGATCACGGCGGCTCTCTGCTGCTGCACGCGGTGGATTTCGGCCGGCCCCGTCCCCATCCGCACTTGAGCCACCGTGAGGAGCCGAATGGGCTCGCCGTCGGGTCCGGGCAACACCAGGTTACGCACATCTTGCATGGAACTGCGGTCCCGCTCGAGATTGCGCACGCGGATGTCGATCTGCCGGTCGCCTTCCTTGAAGCGAGTGGGCACCGTCCCCTGAATTCGATCGCGGAGAGTCTGCGAGAGCTGACCCAAATCGAGACCGAGGGATGCCACGCGATCGCGGTCGAAGATCACTTCCAATTCGGGGCTTCCCGCCTCCAGGGAAGAACGGACGTCGACCAGGCCGTCGATCTCCGACAGTGCGCTCTTCACGCGCAGCGACCAGTCACGGAGTTCATCCAAATCCTCTCCAAAGAGATACACCTCGACCGGAGTCTGCAGGCTGAAGTAGGTGGGCCGGCCGCTGTGCACTTCGGTATCGGGTACGCCTTCGAATTCGCCGCGCAGGGCGGAGAGAACCCGCGCTTCGGCCTTGTCATCCCCTCGATCCTTCATCACCACGTTGAGCTGACCGAGGTTTTCCGCCTTGGTGTTCAAACTCATGCCACCGGCCACGAGGCGACTTCCCGTGGTGGAGTAGATCGTCCCCACTCCTTTCTGCGCCTCCGCTTGCGCTTCCATGCTCTTCATCTGGCGATCGGTCGCCGCCAGAGAAGCGCCTTCAGGCATCTTCAACTCGAAGAAGAACTCCCCCTCGGTGAGCGAGGGAAGCAGCTGCGTCCCAAGTCCCCTCACCGAAGCGACCGACACCCCGAAGAGAACCAGTGCGATCAAAAGAGTGGGCGCCGGACGGCGGGTCGCGCCACGGAGCAGCCGGTCGTAGTAGCGTTCGAAAGCGCCCAAGCGAAGCGAGGTGTCCTCGATCTCGTCGACTGCCTCACCCTCTCCTTGCGGCCGATCCGTTCCCAGACCGCTCAGCATGGGAATGACCGTGAGCGCCACCACCAACGAGGCCAAGAGACTGAAGGTGACCGTGAGCGCCTGGTCGCGGAAGAGCTGACCCGACACTCCTTCCACGAAAACCAGGGGCAAAAAGACGGCGACGGTGGTGAGGGTCGAGGCGACTACCGCGGCCCCCACCTCGACGGTGCCCTCGACCGCGGCCTTGCTTCGTCGAAATCCGCTGCGTCTCTTGCGATCGATCGATTCCAGAACGACGATCGAGTTGTCCACCAGCATTCCGATTCCCAGAGTGAGCCCTCCGAGCGACATGACGTTCAGCGAGATGTTCGCCCGGTACATGAGCAGGAAGGCCGCCACCAGCGAGAGCGGAATCGAGGTCGCGATCACCAGGGTGGACCGCCAGTCCTTGAGGAATGCGAACAGCACGAGCACCGCCAGGATGCCCCCGATCACCGCGGCGGACTTCACTTCGCCGACGGCCTGCTTGATGAATTCGGATTGATCGAAGAGTCCGGTGAGCTTGTAGCCCTTGGGCAGCTTGCTCGTGTTCCAGCCATCGATGCGTTTGTGCAAGCGCCGTGCGAGCTCCACCGTGTTGGCGTCGCCTTCCTTGAAGATGTCGATCTCGACCGCTTCCTTGCCGTTGACGCGGGTGATCTC
This sequence comes from Candidatus Krumholzibacteriota bacterium, assembly GCA_963764625.1. Taxonomy (GTDB): domain Bacteria; phylum Krumholzibacteriota; class Krumholzibacteriia; order JAJRXK01; family JAJRXK01; genus JAOZPE01. Next base: position 75,326 of record CAVXTH010000003.1, read on the forward strand.
CTCGCGCTCCTTGGCTCCGCGCTTGACGGTTGCCACGTCCCCGAGCCGCACCACCCCACTCTCCCCCCGGTAGACGATCAGGTTGGCGATCTCGTCCACGTTGTCGAACTCGTTGATCGTGCGAATGAGATAGTGGTTCTGCGAGCCACGGAGCGAGCCACCCGGCAGGTTCACGTTCGAGACCCCGACCGTCTGCGTGATGCGCTCCAGGGGGATCCCGAGGGCGGCGAGACGTTCCTGGTCCACGTCGATCTGGATCTCGTCTTCGAGCCCCCCCTTCACCGCCGCCGAGGCCACGCCGGGGATGGACTCCAGATCTTGCTTCAGCTGTTTGTCGGCCAGGCGCCGCAGCGCGGCCAGATCGTCGCTCCCCGAAAGAGCCAGGCGCACGATGGGGTCGAGCGAGGGATCGTAACGGAGGACGATCGGGTCCTCGGCTTCCTGGGGCAAGACCAGACGATCGAGTTTCTCCCGCACGTCCATGGACAGCATGTCCATGTCCGTCTTCCAGTCGAAGTTCAGGGTGACTTCGCTCACGCCCGAACGGCTCACCGAGTGGATCTCCCGCAGACCGCGCAGAACTCCCACCGCCTCCTCCACCGGACGCGTCACCAGAGCCTCGACTTCCTCGGGCGCGGTGTCAGGAAACTCGGTTTGCACCGTGAGACTGGGATAGGAGATGTCGGGGAAGAGCTCCAGTGCGAGCCGCTGGTATCCGACGAGGCCGAATGCGGTGACGGCGAGCGCCACCATGACAACAGTGACGCGCCGACGAACTGCGGTGGCGACGAGAGCGCGCATCAGGACGCGGACCGTTTCTGGGCTTGGTCATCGTCGGACGGAGGGGAGAGGGTCACCCCATCGTCCTCCACCACGTGGAGGGTCTGCCCTTGCTTCAGGTTCCCCTGGCCTTTGACCACTACTTTCTCGCCGTCCTGGACGCCGCTGAGAATCTCGGCGTTGTCATCGTCTCGAAACCCTACCTCCACCACTCGTCTCTCCGCCGTCGAATCCACCGCGACGTAGACCACTTCTTCCCCCCTTTCACTCACCACCGCGCCGCGGGCCACCAGCACGTTTCCTTCCCGGCGCTGGGTCTGCACTTTCACCTGAGCGAAATCACCCGGGCGCACGTTCGGGGGGAACTTGTCGATTTCGATCGTCACCTTGATTGTGCCAGTGGTGGCATCGATCACCGGACTGATGAGGGTGATGTGACCCTCCAGTGTGAGATCGTCGCTGTCGAGCGAAAGATCAACCGGCTGGTCCACGCTCAGGTTTCTGAACTCCCGCGCGGGCACGTGCACTTTGGCGAGCAGGGGGTGGAAGTCGGCCAGGGCGAAGAGAGGGGTGCCCACGCTCACGGTTTGCCCCAGCTCGATGAAACGCTGCGTGACGCTTCCCGCGAAGGGAGCGGTAACTTTGGTGTAGGAGACATTCAGGCGCGCGAGGTCTTCCTGCGCTCTCGCGCTCGCGAGATCGCTCTTCGCCGTCTCGAACTCCTCCACCGAGACCAGATGTTGATCCACCATGTTCTTCAGGCGGTCGAAGTTCGACTCGAGCTTGGCTCGGTTCGCTTCGGCTTCGCGGAGCCGATAGAGATATTCGTTGTTGTCGAGCTGCAGGAGGACCTGATCCGCGGCGACTTTGTCCCCCTCCTCACAGTTCAGCGTCTTCACGACACCCTGGACCCTCGCGAGAATCTGGGCCTGCTTCTGCGCCTGCAGGGTCGCGGTCGAGCTGTAGTAGCTCGCGATCGATCCTCGGTGCGCCGACTCGACCGCCACGTTGGCCGGTGGCGCCTTCGGTGCGCCCTGCTTGGCGGCCGTCGCTCCTTTCTCGTGAGAGGACTCCGCCGCTTGCTTGCCGCGCTGGCACGAGCTCAGAAGGGCGATCGTGGCCAGCAGGAGGAGACAGAGCTTGAGCGGGCGCGAGAGGCCGGGGAAAAAGCCCCGCCGGGTGTGCTGACGCGAGTGGAAAGGCATGAAGCTTCCTCGGGAGAGGGTCTGAAGAGTCGTGGATCGCCGGGGTCCCGCGTCACGCGGGAAACCCAGCCAAAACTAACGCCGCGCGGGCAGCCTGCCACAATACGCCGATCCCGGCGGGAAGGTTGCTGCCCAATCCGGGTCGGGACAGGTATAGTACCGTCAATGCCCGTAAGTTGCGAACGCGACGGGGCTGAGCGGAAGCGAAGGGCCAGAAACCAGAAAAATCCGCCCCAACCAGCGCGGTGCCATGTTCATTCGGTTTTGTATCTATTCAGTGCTCAAGAACCTGCGCTTCTTCGAGCCTTTCTTCGTGCTCTACCTGCTCGCTCCGGCCTCCAAAGGCGGTGCCGAGCTCAGTTTTCTGGCCATCGGTACGCTGGTGGGCTACCAGAAGTTCCTCACCGGCTTGCTGGAGATCCCACTCGGCGTCGCCACCGACCGCTTCGGACGGCGCAGCGCGCTGGTCCTGTGTTTCTCCTTCTACACCCTGGCGTTTCCCTGCTTTGCTGCTGCCAGCCGGCTTGACGGCACCACGCTGCTCGCCGTCCTCTATCTCGCGCAAACTCTCTTCGGCCTGGGCGAGGCCCTGCGCACCGGAAGCCACAAGGCCATCATGCTCGACTGGGCCACCCGCGACGGTGGGCCGAGCGAGGTCACGCAACTCATCGCGAAGACGCGCTTCTTCTCCAAGCTCTCCTCCGGGGTGGGCGCGCTCGTGGGCGGGCTCCTGGTCTGGCGCACCGCATCGTTCACCCCGCTCTTTCTCGCCGCCACCTTTCCCGCCTTGGGCGGGGTGGTCCTCATGCTGAGCTATCCCCGCTGGCTCGAGGGAGAGCAAAGGCGAAGCGCCGAGCCGGCGGTTCCCCTGCGTCAGGGATTGCGCCGTCTCCTCGGGCATCCGGGCCTGGTTCCCATCTTCGTCGCCTCGCTGCTCTTCGAGAGCCAGGTGAAGCTGGCGCAACACTACCTTCAGCCCTTCCTCTCCGCCGACCTGCACCAGCGGGACATCGTCCTGGTGGGAGGCGTGGGGGCGGTCGTGGTCGGCCTGTTCTATTTGGGACAGGATTTCTTCGGAGCGATCAGCGCGCGCCTGGCCTCTCACGCGGAAGAGGCGTTCGGGGGAACATCTCAGGGGCTCCGGGGGATCTACCTCATGCTCTGTGTGGTCAGCGGGATCATGGCCCTGGCGTTTTCTCTGGGCTGGCTCTCCGTGGGTCTTTTGGGGTTCTTCGCGGTGGCCGCCCTGCAGAACCTCCGCCGTCCCATCTTCGTCTCCGGTCTGAATCTGGTCTCCGATCCCGCGCAGCGGGCGACGACGCTCTCTCTGGAGAGCCAGGCCCGATCGTGGTCCGTCGCGCTCCTCTCACCTCCGGTTGGCTACCTGGCGGACCGCTTCGGCATCGCGGTCGCGTTCGTCGCCATCACCCTGCTTCTGCTGTTGGGCCTGCCCTTGCATTTGCACTCAGGGCGTGGCCGGTAGCTTCTTGAGCACGACCCCATCCCCGCCGTACACCACTTCGTCCTTCTTGCTATAGGCCGCCTCGATCCAACTCGAGCGTACCGCCACTTGCTTGAGGACCGCCTTCACCTGGGTGGCCGCGAAGGCGGCAACCAATTCGTCGGGAATCCAACCGCCCACCGAAGTGGCGACGGTCCAGGCGAGGAGAGTTCGATTCTCGTCGAGTTTGAAGCAGATGTACGCGCCGTAGTTGATGGGAACCCAGATCGCCTGTTCCATCATCTCGCGGGTCACCGCATCGTGCTTGCCCGAGGAGACGAGTTCTTGGGCGATGCGCTTTTCATCGGGAGCGATGTCCCAGCTCTGGGCCCAGATCCAGCCCTGTGAGACTTTCGCCAGGTCCAGCTCGTTGCGGGCCGTGACCACGGTCTGCCGGTCCTTCACCGGCCAGGGGGCGTGGATGTACACGTAGTCAGTGCTACCCCCCTTACCGTCATTCGCGTAGCGCTGCAGGGTATAGGTATCATTGTGCGCGTATTCGGGGTCGATGCCGGACAGCCAGACCGAACGCACCGGCTGCGAGATCACGAAGTAGCCGAACACGCGGTGAGTCACCTGGTCGCTGTCCCGGTGCCTTCCCTCCTTGCGCCGGATCACCACCACCTCACCCGAAAGCAGATTCCGCAGCTGCTCGGGGCTCAGACCGACCAGGGAATCCTGGGCGTGCGCGTTGTAGAACTCGATCGCGCCGGGGATGGCGAGGGCCAGCTGGGAGTCAGCCAGCGCCGCTACCGGCTCTCCTCGAGCCGTGCCGACGGCGAAAGGCAAAGCGAGGGCGAGCCACGCGAGGCAGAGAATTAAAAGCGGGCGAGTAGAGCGCATGAAGCCTACCGAGAGAAGGGCTCCTGGAAGCGATCCGCGAGGGGTGGAAACAGGGTAGCCGCAAGTCGACCACCCCGAAAGGCCGCCGTCTCTTGATCCCATCGGTACAAGGGGCTAGCTTTGCCCGGATCCTCTTCGGACCGTCTCGGGGTCCGGCTCGTGTTTCACCTTTTGGAAAGGATGCGCCGGCATGAAGCTGGTCGAACATCTCGGCAAGCGCCTCGTTTCGCGCTCGGGAATCCAGACCCCGAGAAGCGAGCTTGCGAACTCTCCCCAAGAGGCGCGCCGCGCGGCGGAATCGCTCGAGTGCCCGGTGGTGGTCAAGGCCCAGATCCTGGCTCCGGGCCGGGGCAAGCACGGCGGGATCCTCTTTGCCGACACCCCAAAGGCCGCCGCCGAGGCCGCCGAATCTCTCTTGAACAAGAGCTTCGGTCCCGAGCTGTGTCGCAGCGTGCTGGTCGAGGAACGACTCGAGATTGAGGAAGAACTCTACCTTGCCTTCACCGTCGACGCTTCGCGGCGTCGACTCAGTCTCATTCTGACGCGGCACGGCGGAGGAGAGGTCGAGACCGTCTTTGAGACGAGACCCCAAGACGTCCTCGTGGAACCGGTGGGCGCCTTAGAGACCTTTCATCCGTTCAAGGGGAGAGAGCTGGCGCTAAAGATGGGCCTTCGCGGCAAGGCGGTGGTGAAAGTCGGCGACGCCATCACCAAGCTCGTCGCCTGTGGACGCGCGAACGATTGCCGCCTGGCCGAGATCAATCCTCTGGTCCTCACCAAGGACGGGCGCGTCGTCGCCGCGGACGCAGTTCTGAACGTCGATGAGGACGCCCACTTTCGCTTGGGGTGGATGAGCGAATTCGGTCTGTCGATGGAAGAAGAACGTCCCCGCCAGGCCACGCAGCGCGAGCTGGAGGCGGCGGAAATCGACCGCGTCGACTACCGCGGCTCGGTGCACTACCAGGACATCGACGAGAACGGGGATGTGGGAACCGTCACGGTGGGGAGCGGGTTCTCCATCACCATGCTCGACGTCCTGGGAAACTACGGCCTCAAGCCGGCCAACTTCTGCGACTGTTCGGGCAGCCCGCCGGCCGAGAAAGTCCGCCAGAGTTGCGAGATCGTGCTGAGCATCAGAGGGATCAAAGCTTTCCTCTTCCTCAGCGGAATCATGACCCAGGATCTCACCGTCACCGCGCGCGGCATCATCGACGCCTACGAGAAGCTCTCCCCCACCATTCCCTTCCTCGTGAAACTGGCGGGCAATCGCGATCGCGAGGCCTACCAGATGATGGTCGACGCGGGACTGCCCCACGTCTACCAGCGGGAGGTGGCGGTGGAGACCATCGTGGAAGATTGCGTTCGTCTCATGAAAGAGGGGAAGAGCTGATGGCGATCCTCGTGAATCGAGACACCCGTTGTGTCATTCAGGGAGCCACCGGTCAGGGAGGCAAACGGTTCATCCAGCGCATGATCGATTTCGGTTCGCCGCCGGTGGCCGGAGTGACTCCGGGCAAGGGTGGGGATGAGGTCGCGGGAGTGCCCGTATTCGACACGGTCAAGGAGGCAGTGGAAGCCACTGGCTGTGATTTCTCCTCCATCAACGTCCCTCCTGCCCTGGTGAAGGACGCCGCGTTCGAAGCGTTCGACGCCGGCATCCGCAAGATCTTCATGTACGCCGAGCGCGTGCCCTTGCACGACGCGATGGAGATCATGGCCTACGGCGATATGATCGGAGCCACCATGGTCGGTCCCAACAGTCCGGGCATCGTCAGCCCCGGCAAGTACCGCCTCGGCGGATTGGGCGGCGACAAGGAGTACGTGGCCGAGATCTTCAAGGAAGGTGAGGTAGGTCTGTGCAGTCGCAGCGGAGGCATGACTTCCACCCTGGGCTACACGATCAGCCAGGGGGGTCTGGGTCTCTCCACCGCGGTGGGGCTGGGCGGCGATGCCATCATCGGATCCCCGTTCACCAAAGTGCTGCCGCTCTTCGAAAGCGACCCCGAGACCAAAGCCATTTGCATGTTCTGCGAGATCGGAGGGAGCATGGAAGAGGAGGCGTCGGAGCTCATCAAGAGCGGCGCCATCACAAAGCCCATCGTCGCGTTCATCGCGGGCCGCGAGGCGCGGGCCGGGTTCCGCTTCGGCCACGCGGGCGCGCTGGTGGAACGCGGCCGCGGCACCTACCAGAGCAAGGTGGACTCCCTCTCCTCCGCCAAGGTCGCCATCGCCAAGAACCTGCGGGACATTCCAGTTCTCTTGCGCGAAGCCCTGGGAATGCCGCCCCGCGAGGAGCAATCATGACCGATTACAGTTGGAAGACGAGTCTGAGCAAAGTCCTGCCCAACCTCATTCGCATCCGCGGCTACGACATCAACGAGCTCATGGAGAAACTCACCTTCCCCGGCGCGCTCTTTCTGCTGTGGACGGGCGAGGTCCCCGACGAGCCCACCGCGAAACTCATCTCCGCCATCATGGTCTCGAGCATGGATCACGGCGCCTCTCCCCCCTCGGTGAACGCGGCCCGCATTGTCGCCTCCACCGGCGGCTCTCACAACGCGGCCATCGCGGCCGGTGTGCTGGCTCTGAACAAGTACCACGGCGCCGCGGTGGAGGACTGCATGCAGATGCTCGTGGACTTCCGCCGGCTCAAAGAGGAGAGCGGCCGCGACAACCGAGAGGTCGCGAGCGAGATCCTCGCGCGTCTCAAGGCGAAGGGCGACCGCGCCTGGGGGATCGGCCACCGCCTCCACACCGCCGACCCGCGGCGCGAGACCCTCTTCCGCCTGTGCCGAAAGTGCGGGGTGGACGGAAAGTACATCGAGGCGGTGGAAGCCATCGCCAGCGCGGTGACCGAGAGGGCCGGACGGCCCATGCCGGTGAACATCGACGGCTGCGTCGCGGCCTGCCTGTGCGAGATCGGCTTCCCCAAGACCATGGCGAACGCGCTCTTCATCCTGTCGCGTTCGGCCGGGATCGCGGTGCAGGCGCGAGAGGAAATGGATACCCAGAAGCCGATGCGCAAGATCCACCCGGCTGGCTTCGAGTATGATGGTCCGGACGATCGCAGCCTCCCGTCGAAGTAGACGGGGGCAACTTTATCCTTTCCCGGAAAGACCAGGTCGTTTCATGCAGAGACCGTCACTTGCCCGCAGAGTCCCGGCTCCGCTTCTTCGTCCTTTTGGCCTTCTCGTTCCTCGCCTCGCTGCTCGCGCATCCCGGTGGAGCGGCGGCCCAGCTGAAGCAGATCCTCCCTCCCGCCCTCCCCTGGCACGGCAAGAGCGAGGAGCTCATCGCCGCAAAGGACGATCCCTGGATCACGCCGGCCGAACAGATGCATCTGCGGGACAGTCCCTCCTACGAGCTCACGCGCGATTGGCTCATCCAGCTAGTCGACGCCTCGCCGCAGCTGAACCTGGTCTCCTTGGGCAAGAGCTACCAGCAACGCGAGATCTGGATGGTCATCGCGAGCAAGGAGGGCGCGAGCACGCCGGAAGCTCTGCGGGCCAACGGACGTCCCACCCTTCTGGCCCAGGCCGGAATCCACAGCGGGGAGATCGACGGCAAGGACGCCGGACTCATGTTGCTTCGCGACATGACGGTGGACGGTCGAATCCCCGAACTTCTGGACGGCGCGAACTTTCTCTTCATCCCCATCCTGAGCGTGGATGCGCACGAGCGCCGTTCGGCGACTTCCCGCATCAACCAACGCGGACCGCGCTATCAGGGCTGGCGCACCAATGCGCGCAACCAGAACCTGAATCGCGATTACGCCAAGTTGGACACACCGGAGATCCGGGCCGTGGTCGAGGCACTCAATCCGTGGCCGGTGGATCTGTACGTCGACATCCACGTCACCGACGGAGCCGACTACCAGTACGACATCACCTACGGCTTCAACGGGAGCTTCGGGTGGTCGCCCTCCATCGGGGCCTGGCTGGAGGACAGTTTTCGTCCCGCCCTCGACCGTGACCTGAAGCAGATGGGACACGTGCCCGGCGATCTGATCTTCGCGGCCAACGGCAAGGACATGGTCGGCGGCGTGTATTCCTTCACCGCCACACCCCGCTTCTCCAACGGCTACGGAGACGCGCGCCATCTGGCCACGGTTCTGGTGGAGAACCACTCTCTGAAAGACTATCGCCGGCGCGTGCTGGGAACGCGCGTGTTTTTGGAGGGCGCGCTGCGTCTTCTGGCGAAACAGGGACAGAGCCTGCGCGACTCGACGGCGCGCGATCGCATCCGGCGCCGCCGGGAAATTCCCAGCTCCTTCGAAGTCGGCGAGTCCAAGCCCGAGCTCGTCGACTTTCTGGGGGTGAAGTCCAGGCGCGTCTTTTCCGAGCTAGCCGATGACAGCGTGGTCCAGTGGCTTGGAGAGCCCGAGACGATCCGCATCCCCCGCATCGTGGCCGACCACCCGACCGGCATGCTCGCGCGTCCGAAAGCCTACTGGGTACCCGCCGCCTGGCCGGACGTAATCGAACGCCTGAAGCTGCACGGGGTGAAGATGGAGGTCCTGGGTGAGGAGCAGACCCCTCGTCTCAGCTTCTACCGGCTGCAGGAGCCCAAGCTCACGGCAGAGCCCTACGAGGGACACGAGCGCGTCACCGCGACCCTCCGCGAGGAGATCCGCACGCAGCGCTTCGAACCGGGGGCCGCCCGCATCTCCACCGACCAAGCGCTGGGTGACCTGGTCATGCTGCTCCTGGAACCCCGGAGCCCGGACTCCTTCTTCCAGTGGGGGTTCTTTTCGACGGTTTTGCAGCGCACCGAGTACTTCGAGAGCTATGTCCTGGAACCCATGGCCCGTGCAATGCTAGCAAAGAACGATACTTTGCGTGTCGAGTTCGAGCAAAAACTGAAGGATGACGTGGCCTTCGCGAAGGACCCCAGGGCGCGGCTGGAGTGGTTCTACGAGAAGACGCCCTACTACGACCAGCGCTACCGACTCTACCCGGTGGGGGTCGAGCGCTAGGCGCGGCTGTCTCCCTCGAGCACCCGCGCCGCCCGTGAGCTCACCGCCTGGCGCTGAGCGGCCTCAATCTGCTAGGATCGCCAAGGCCCTTCCCCATCGGCCGCGCCTTCCCCCTGGCGTGTCGTCGACCCGCCTGCCTCTCGCGCCCACTTGGAGACTGTTCATGAATTTCGACTGCCGCTCATTGGATCCCCGCATCTCTTCCGCACGTGCTCTCTTGGTCATCACCTCTCTGCTCTGGATGCTCGTCCCGCTGGAGGCGATCGCGGGCGTCGAACCCGTAGCCCTTCCACGGCTGGCTCGTGGCCCCCTTGGGGAATGCCGTCCTGGGCGACGTGGGCCCCCCAGACTACCTGGACGTGAACAACCTCGGGAGCAGCGGACAGGACGGGGTGCGTCTGGACCTCGGTTCCACCCGGGGACGCATCGGTCCCGTGCGCTGGATGGCGCCCGAGAGTCTCTCCGGTCGAAGGTACCGGGTGGTGTCCGAGGGAAGCGACGCGGCGGGGACTCTGTGGTGGGCGACGGACGCCGTGGACCGGGGGGACCTCGTCGAGTTCAGCATCGACCCCGGCAACCTGGTGGTCGACGGGTCCAACGTGGTGCTCACCCTGACCCAGAATGGGATCGCCGTCACCACCGCCGAACTGAACAACACCTGAGTCCTCTCTTCAGCTCCAGCGCTCCGCCCATCGGCGTGAGCGAGGGACTCGGCGAGATCGAGGCGGACTTCGAAGCGAGCGGCGCGAGCAAGGCGTTCGTCCCCCCGCGATTGGACGACCGCAACTTCGAGTTTCCTCCCGCAACGCAGTTCACGATCGCCGGCGTGGGGAGCTTCACCGCCGATGGGGTGCGCATCTCCCACCGGCTGCGCCATCGGGATCGCCTGGTGCTGCACCACCTGGATCTGCTCTTCACCGAGCCGGTCGGCGTTGTGGGTTCGCAGCGACTGCGCGATGTGGCCATGGGACCCTACTTCGGAACGACCCGCGGCCGCGGGGGAGTGTTGCTTCAGAGTTCCTCGGTGGGCTCTCAGGATCAGTTGACGGTCAGCAACATCGGCAGTAGCGGTCAGGATGGAGTCGCTTGCGACTTCGAGGAGGATGAAGTGGGGGTGGCCCTGCAGTGGGCCCCTTCGACTCTGCCCCCGCCGAGCGATGGGGCCAGCATCGGCCTTTCCGGGGACGCGGGCCGGGATACCGCGCCAGAGGATCCCGTCGTCGCCTGTTCCGCCCAATACGGGAACGCGCAGTTCGAGATCGTTCGGAGCGCCGCCACGACCGGCCCGCCATTGAAGGTGGTCTTCTACCTGGATGACCTCATCGTGGGTGTCGCCTCCGATCCCACCGCCGCGCTGCAGGTGAGCACGAGCGAGTGGCCCAGCAGCGCCGGAGTCGAGAACGGGGACGCGCCGGGGATGTCCACCGTTTCCTGGGGCTGGGATGCGCCGGTTTCCATGCAAGTGGGAACCGAGCCGGCGGTGCAGGCCGATGAGGTACGGCTGGTCTTGCCGAGTCTGGTCGCGCCGAACCAGGAGGCCCAGCGCCTCATCCTGACTCCCCCTGGCAGCGCCAGCGCGTATGGGCTGACGATCCTGGGGCGTCGAACCGTGATCAAGCCTCCGAACCCCAATTATCCCTACACCGAGTTGCGTGGCCTGCATGCGGAGGGCATCGTGCATCGAGACATCGCCACTCGCATCTCCAACATCGGGAGTAGCGGCGAGGACGGCGTCATGGTGGAATTCGAACCCACATCCGCGCTGGGAATCCAATGGCACTCGTCGTCCACCGGAGCCGGATCGCCCGGGGAACGCATCATGATGCCGACCTACGGCACCACGAGTGGCGATCCGGATCGACCGATCATCCTCGGGCAACTCTGGAACGAGAGCACCGGCAGTGAGGTGTACGTGGGAGCAGACCTGAGCCCCTTGGGCGTCGGTGGACTGATCTTCAACCTCTACGACAATGGCATGCTGGTGAACAGCATCACCGCGGTGAACGACGCCCCGGCGCTGAGTATGCCCCTACCCCCGACCGGGATGACCGCGAGGACCGGCGCGAACGGTCCGGTTTTCTACCTAGAACTCGTTCCGGACACCCAGGTCAGCGTGGTCAGTGCGCCCACCAAGCGGATGAACAAGGCCGATCTCATCGAGGTTCTCCCCAGCGAGACCCCCAGCGTGGTTCCCACCGAGCTGGTCGCGCTCTCCCTTCGTGCATCCTCGATCCCCTGGGTCGTGATCGACAGCGCCAACCCCGCCTACCCGGTCGATGCGCCACCGTCGCGCGCCACGCCGACGCTGACCCTGTATCCCAACGCGCCCAATCCCTTCAACCCGCGCACCAGCATCGCCTTCGATCTGGATCGCTGGGGTCCGGTGAGTCTGCGCATCTACGACGTGCGCGGGCAGCTGGTGGATGTGCTCCACGACGGCTTTCTCGAGGCGGGGCACCACCTCGGGGTCTGGGATGGGATGGACAGTGGAGGCCACAGCGTGGCTTCGGGAGTCTACTACCTGCGGCTCGAGGCCGCGGGGGAGAGCCAGACGAGAAAGATGAGCTTGGTGCGCTAGGCGGTTTCGCCGTCGTTGAGAGCGCGCGCGATTTCCTCGGCCACGATGCGGGCCAATCGCTGGGCTTCGTCTGCTCCGTTCTCTCCCGCAGCGCGGCACGAGCTGGCGCGCTCAGGATTGGGTCCGCCCCCGCTGCTCGCCACCAGAGCACCCACCTCGTCGCGGCTCAGGACGCGGGCGCCGCCGGCGAGCTCGGCCAGCAGGGTGATCTCGGCCAGATGCTCCACCGTCTCCAGCGTCTGGAACGCAGTGAAGGGATCCGGCCCACAGGCCACCACGCCGTGATTGGGCATGAGCACCGCGTCGTGGCTCACGATGTGTTCACACACCGCGCGGGCCACCTCGTCGGTTCCCGGGGTCGCGTAGCGGGAGAGCGGCACCTTTCCCAGACCGAGAACGACCTCGGGTAAGAGGCAGTCCGTAAGCCCGCGCCCGGCGGTGGCCAGAGCGGTGGCCCAACTGGGGTGCCCGTGCACCACCGCGCCCACCTCGGGGCGCACGCGAAAGATGGCCAGGTGCATCTGGATCTCCGAGGACGGACGACCCTGCGCGGCGCGGCCGTCCATGCCCACCTCGATGAGGTCCTGGGGCTTCAGGAATCCCTTGGCCGCTCCGGCCCGGGTGGCCAGCACGGTGGTCTCGTCAAGCCGGGCGGAGAGGTTCCCCTCGCAGGCCACGATGAGCCGGTGCTGATACATCAGCGCGCCGACCCGGATGAGTTCGCGGGTGGCGTCTTCACGGGAAAGTCGGCCATTCCTCACGGCAAGTCCCACCGGTCAGGGTTCCACCACCGCGCCACGCTCAGAGCTTCGCCAGCTCCGCCAGCGCTTCCACTCCGTTACGCTTGAGGTAGGCCACGATGCCACCCTCGTCGCGAAGTTTCAACATCAGGGGCGAGAGCTCGACGGGGATCTTCTTCTCCTGCGTCTGGTTCACCAGACACCTCTGATGGATGTCCAGTTTCAGTTCGTCGGTTTCCGCGATTCCGTCCGTATCGGCTATGAGCAACAGCAGGCCCTGGTTCATGCAGTTGCGGTAGAAGATGCGCGCGAAACTCTTGGCCACGATGGCTTCGATTCCGGTGTGGCTCAGCGAGGTGACGGCGGTCTCGCGGCTGCTGCCGCAGCCGAAATTCCGGCCGGCCACCACGAAGTCACCCTTCTTCACTCTGGGAGCGAAGTCGGGGCGATGCTCGATGAAGCAGATCTTGGCCAGCTCCTTGGGGTCGGTGGTCTGATTGTAACGACCCGGAGTGATGAGGTCGGTGTTGATGTTGTCGCCGAAGAGCCAGTTCATCTCAACCTCGCACCGTTTCGGGAAGATACTGGCGCGGATCGGTGAGCACTCCGGTCAGCGCACAGGCGGCCGCAGTAGCCGGGCTCGCCAGATAGATCTGGGCGGTGGGACTGCCCATCCGGCCCCTGAAGTTGCGGTTGGAGGTCGAGACGCACACCTCTTCGTCATCCAGCACTCCCCCCTGCCGGCCCAGGCAGGCCCCGCAGCCCGGGTTGGTGATCGCGGCGCCCTTGTTCAGGAAGAACTCGATGAGGCCCTCCTGCATCGCCTGCAGGTACACGCTCCGGCTGGCCGGGGTGATGACCACGCGCGTTGCGGGATCGAGCTCGTGTCCTTCCCACATCGCCTTCACGATGCGCAGGTCCTGGATGCGACAGTTGGTGCACGAACCGATGAAGACCTGATCGACGTGACGGCCGGCGACTTCGCTGACTTTGGCCTCCTGATCGATGTCGTGGGGACAGGCCACGGTGGGCACGAGTTCGTCCACCGCGATCTGAATGGTCTCGTCGTAGCGTGCGTCCTCATCGCTGCCGTTTGGGATCCAGTCCCCTTCGCGCCCCTGCTCTTTCAGGTACTCGCGGGTGCGCTCGTCGCTGGGCACGATCGCGGTCTTGGCGCCCAGCTCGGCGCACATGTTGGTCAGTGTCAATCGATCGGGAACCGGCCAGCGCTCTACCAACGACCCCCCGAACTCGATGATCTTGTAGGTGCAGTACTCGGTGCCGAGTTTTCCCGCGATGTGCAGGATGACGTCCTTGGCGAACACCCCGTGCGGAAGCTCGCCCTCGATCTCGATCCGAATGACCTCCGGCACGCGAAACCAGAGCTTCCCGCTCGCGAGCGCCACCGCCGCATCGGTGGATCCCACCCCGATGGTCAGAGCACCGAGCCCCCCGCCGGTGGGCGTGTGACTGTCGGCGCCCAACACCAGCATCGAGGGATGAATGTAATCCTCCGCCAGAAGTTGATGGCAGACCCCATCGGTGCGGATTTCGATGCCCTGTTCGTGGGCGAAAGCGCGCACTTTCTTGTGCAGGTGCGCCATGGCGGTGCTGGGGGCGGGATAGGCATGATCGAAAGGGATCACGATTTTCTTGGGGTCGAAGACCCGGTCAGCGATCTCGTAGAAGGGATCGACCGCCCACGCTCCGGTCGTATCGTGCGCCATGACGAGATCCAGGTCGCAGATCACCGTGTCGCCGGGATGGACCTCACGCCCACAATGCGCGGAGAAAATCTTCTCCGGAAGATTCTGTCCCATGAATTTCCTCTAGCCGCCCGCGACCGGGCGTACGAGTTCGAGCCGATCCCCCTCGCGCAAGACGACCGTCGCGAAGGAGTCCCGGCCCCGTGGTTCACCGTTGCACTCGACCACCAAGAAGCGCTCGTCGAGCCCCATCCTCTCGATCAGGTCCTTGAGCGTGGCTCCGCGGGAAACTTGTCGTTCCTTGCCGTTCACGCTCAGCTTGATCTGCCGTTCATCCGACCCCATGCAGCGTCGCCTCCCAGTCCTTCCACACCGGTTGCAGACCCAGCTCCGCGAGACGACGCGCCACCTCCGCCGGAGTGCGTTGGTCGGCCACCTCAAATTGTTCCGCCTGATCGTTGGGATCCTCGTAGCCGCCGGGTTCGGTGTGGCTCCCGGCCGAGATCTGCGTGATCCCCAAGCGCACCAGACCGTCGCGGAAGGCGGGTCTCTCTCGGGTGGAGAGAACCAGACCGAGATCACAGAGACAGATCCGCAGCGCGCAGACCAGTTGCACCAGCTCGGCGTCCTTGACCGCGCTGGGGGCGTCGATCGCCTGCAAAGCCGTCTGCAGGCGTGGCACCGACACCGAGATCCGACAGCGCCAACAGTGTTTTTGAAGCCACTGTGCGTGCAGGAAAGTGGCCAGCGAATCCGAGCGCCAGTCGCTCAGTCCCAACAGACTTCCGATGCCGATCTGTTTCATTCCGGCGCGCGCGGCACGCTCCGGCGTTTCCAGGCGCCAGTCGAAGTTTTTCTTGCGTCCGCTCAAGTGGAAACGGGCGTAGGCCTCGCGGTCGTAGGTCTCCTGATACACCGAGAGTCCGTCGACGCCGGCTTTCACCAACTCGCGATATCCCGCTTCGTACTGAGGCGCAACCTCGATGGCGAGCGAAGCGAAACGCGGACGCAATCGCCTCACGATCTCGCTCAGGTACCCGGTGGAGACGATGCGCGGGTGCTCTCCCGAAACCAGGAGGATGTGCCGGAACCCCTGCCCGCGCAGAATCTCCGCCTCGCGCACCACCTGCTCTGCGTTCAGGGTGACGCGCTCGATCCTATGCTCCCGGCTGAATCCGCAGTAGGTGCAGGTGTCGATGCACTCGTTGGAAACGTAGAGCGGAGCGTAGAGTTGGACGATGCGGCCGAACCGGCGCACCGTGGTGCTCTGGGCCGCCTCGGCCAGATCTTCCAGGCGTTCCTGGGCGGCGGGAGAAATCAGCCTCGCGAAGCGCTCGATGCTGCTGCCCGACGAGCGCAGTGCCTCTTGTACCTGCTTGGCCGAAGTCCTCAGCGAGAATTCACGCCAGAAGGCGAAGTCCGTCGCATCGAAGAGATCCTGGAAGCGGGCGTTCATCCCTCTCTCGCCTCGAGGAATCCAGTGAGAGGACTCGAAGCCTCCGCCGTCTCGCGCCGCGGAGCCAGTCCCGCTGCGTAGGCGACCCGTCCGGCTCGCACCGCTTCCCTGAACGCACCGGCCATCGCGGCGGGGTCGCGTGATACCGCGATCGCGGTATTGACGAGCACCGCATCCGCTCCCATCTCCATGGCGCGGGCCGCGTGACTCGGAGCACCGATGCCCGCGTCCACCACCACCGGCACCGTGGCCTGCTCGATGATGATCGCGAGGCTCGCCTCGGTGCGAAGACCCTGGTTGCTCCCGATCGGGCTTCCCAACGGCATCACGGTGGCGGCGCCCGCCTCTTCCAGACGCTTGGCCAGAACCGGGTCGGCCGGCATGTAAGGAAGCACCGTGAAGCCGTCGGCCACCAGCAGCTCGCAGGCCTTGAGGGTTTCGACCGCGTCGGGCAAGAGGTAGCGCAGATCGGGCGTGACCTCGAGCTTCACCCACGAGGGCAAGCCGCTGGCCCGCGCTAAACGCGCGAGCCGCAGCGCCTCGTCTGCGTTCTGCGCTCCACTCGTGTTGGGGAGAAGCAAGACCTGGTCGGGATCGATGAAGTCCAGAATATCCTCGCCCGAAGACTGCGGGTCCACGCGTCGCAGGGCCACCGTCACGATCTCGGTCCCACTCGCCGCGATTGCCTCCCGCATGGAGGGGCCCGTGGGAAACTTGCCCGTGCCCAGGATGAGACGGCTGGTGAAGCTACGGTCGGCGATGATCAGTGGCGAGTTCATGGTGTCCGTCCTGGGGCTGGGTGATCCTCCGAGGGGCAATCTAGCAGAGCCTGGGGCCAAGTCAATGTGTCCCGCCCCCGGGACCTCGGCCCTCTTCGGGACAGCTCCCGTCCGGCGAGAAACGGCCTTGTGCCCCTGGCGAGCATTTCGCAACTCACTTGAGTACAGAAGATTTCGCGATCGACATCAAGCAAGTTCCGAGTTGGCCCGTCCCCTGCCTCTGTTAGGGGGCATGCGTCGATTTCCGTACCCACTGCTCTCTTGGCTACTCTCTGGGCTGCTCTCTTGGCTACTGCTCGCCGGCTGCCGTTTCCCCTTGGTGAGCTCGCCGCCGGCCGAGGTGTCGCGGCCGGAGGACCTCACGGCCGCTCCACTCTCCGTTCTGCTCCATGACACCCTGACTCTGCGCCTGCGCGTCGTCGATCCCGACCCCACTCTGCGGGGTCTGCGCGTGAGCTGGGGCGCGCAACGCGTCACCCTGAACGGAAGCGCGCCCTCCGAGCTTTCGCTCCTCCGTTTGCCGAGTTCGCCCGCCGATCTCCGGGTCGATCCCCTACCCCTCAGCGCCCCCTTCACGCCCCTCTTCCTGCCCCTCTTCGAAGATCGCCAGGAATTCGAAGTGGCCCTCCTACCGCTCAGCGACTCCGCGGGGCAGGTCTACGCGAAAGACCTCGATCTGCTCACCGAACTGGTCCGTCCCTTCGACGGGGGCATCATCCGCCGCTGGCCGCTGCAAACCCTGCGCGTCGCGCTGCCCGCGCCACAGTCAGAGGTCGACTACCTGGGAACTCTCCGCAACGCGGTGGCAATCTGGAATCAACTCCTCCAGGTGGAGCGCTTCGTTCTGGTTCCCCTGGGAAGCGAGGCGGAAGTGGTGTGCGAGGTGTCGGAGGAGAGCAGTCTGGGTTACACGCGCCTCGTCTCCCGAGACTCCCAGCGTCGTCCTCTGAGTATGCTGGTGCACCTGAGTCCGCGCTGGACGTCCGGGGCCGAGCGTTACGTGCAGAGAGCATGGTTGCACGAGCTGGGTCACGTCCTGGGTCTATGGGGACACTCCCAAGATCCCACGCACGTACTCTACGCGCATTTCATCGCGGTGGACACGCCCTCGGCGCAAGAGGTGAAGATCGCGCGCTGGCTCTGGTCCGTCCCCTCGGCCACCCATCTGGGCTGGTACGACCGGCCCGATTCAAATCAGGATGGGCGCCGCGTCGTGCTCGTACCGACCACTCGCTTGATCATTCGACCCGCAACTGCCACGGCAATCGAAACTGTGGAGTGCCATCCATGGCCGCCAGACTCGAGCGCTCGGCCAAAAGCAAGCTCTGCAGCAAGGGACTGAGAGAGTCCGCGCCGGTGGGCATCTGGGCCGAGCTGTTCCACAAGAGTCCGCGGACAATGCTTTGCATCATGCTCGGACGCGGCCGGTAACTCACCAGACCGACGGTCTCGTCGGCAGGAATCCCCGCCAGCTTCTTGGCGGTCTGCAGAGCTTCCTCGAGTCCACCCAGTCCGTCGACCAGTCCAAGTTTCATCGCGTCTTCCCCACTCCACACTCTCCCCCGCGCGATCGAGTCCGCCTGCGCGAAACTCATTCCCCGGCCTTCCGCCACCCGGTCGACGAAGCGCTCGTAGAAGCGTCTCAGTTCGGCGCGAATCTCCTCGCGCTGCTCGTCGGAGAACGGTCTGAGATCGGTGAAGAGATCGGCGTTGTCTCCACGAGCGATCACCTCGTGATTGATCCCCACTTTCTGGTACAGACCGGTGAGATCGGCCTTGCCCACGAAGACCCCGATACTTCCGGTGAGGGTCAGGGGCTCGGCCACGATCGCGTCCGCGGACATCGAGATATAATAGGCTCCGCTGGCGGCAAGATTCCCCATGCACACCACGAGCGGCTTCTGCGCGCGGAGACGCTCCAGCTCGCGCCAGATGAGATCGCTCGCCAGGGTCGATCCACCGGGGGAATCGACGCGTAAAACCACTGCCTTGACCTGATCGTCCTCGCGGGCCCGCCGCAGGCGCTGGATCAAGGTGTCGCTTCCCATGAATCCGGAACCGGGGCGCGCGTGCCCGGGAACGATGTCCCCCGTCGCGTAGATCAGCGCCAGGCGGACCCGGCGGTCGCGGTGAGGAGCCCGGTAGGCCGCGTCCAGATAGTCCAGGGCACCGATCGTCACCAGGTCCTCTCCACCACTCCCCAGTTGCGCCCTCAGATCGACGGAATCCACCAGGCGATCGACGAGACCTTCCTCGACCGCGCCCTGCGCGTCGAAATGCCCCCGGTCGACCAGGTCTTCCATGTGGTCCTTGGAGAAGCCGCGCGCCTTCGCCAGCGCCCGGATCCAGGCGTCGTAGACCGCGTCGACGTAGACCTCCACCTCCTGGCGCGCGGGGTCGCTCGGCCCCTGGCGCGTCCAGGTTTCCGGCGCGGACTTATAGGCTCCAATTGCAATGAAATCAGCCTCTACGCCCAGTTTACTGAGAAGTTCCTTGTAGTAGGTCATCTTGGCCTGAAGCCCCAGGACGAGCAGATTGCCCTCCGGTGCCATCGCGATGGAATCGGCGGCGGTGGCGAGAAAGTAGGCGCGCGATCCAGCCAGACTCAGATAGGCCCATACCGGCTTACCCGCCTCGCGTAGCTGCTGGAGGAGAGTGCGCAGCTCCTGCGCCTGTGCCCACCCTCCCGGATAGAGGTCGGGGCGCAGGAGCACGCCCTTGATGCGCGGATCGACCTTTGCCCGGCGCAGGGCCCGCACGAAGTCCTCGTGGCTGGGCTCCTCGGGCCGCAGGAGAGAGGAGAGACTCAGGGCCTCGCTGGTCTGCTCGGGATAGGTCTGGCCGAAGGAGAGTTCGAGCCAGCTCCCCTTCTCCACCGTGGGCCGTCCGCCGAAGAACAGCGAGCGAAACCCCAGATAACCCACAACGACCAGCAGTGCGAGAAGCACGAGGCCCAGCCACTTGCGTGAGGGCCGCCCGGAACGCGGCCTTCGGCCCCGGCCACCCCCTGTGGGCTGGGAAGAAGTGGGAATCGATGGAGTTTCGGTTCTCCTGCCGCCTGGCGGCGGAGGCGGGAATTGACTCATGGACAGTCTCCTGCTCGTGCGGATCCGCACGAAAG
The DNA here is from genome assembly GCA_963764625.1 of Candidatus Krumholzibacteriota bacterium. Classification (GTDB taxonomy): domain Bacteria; phylum Krumholzibacteriota; class Krumholzibacteriia; order JAJRXK01; family JAJRXK01; genus JAOZPE01. The sequence continues at coordinate 95,010 of CAVXTH010000003.1, forward strand.
TATGCGGCAAGACTCGGCTCTCCGCAGCCAGCAATCTTGAAGCCAGTTGTCTCCTTGTCCGTGCTTCGCGCTCGTGCTTAGTTCTCTACTAACCGCAAGGAGGAGAAAGTGGCGCATCATCACTACCGTTTCCGGGTTCCCTTCGCTGACGTCGATCACGCGGGGATTGTCTACTACCCGCGGCTCTTTCACTACTTCCATCTCGCCTACGAGAGCTGGTTTCACGACGCGCTACACCGGCCGTTTTCGGACTTGTTCTCCTCGGTGGGGATCAGCACCCCCGTCGTCCGGGCCGAGGGCAATTTCTCCGCTCCCCTCCGCCACGGCGACGAGGTGGAAGTCGAGACTTGGGTCGGTTCTCTGGGAGGAAAATCGTGGACCCTCCGGTTTCGTCTGAATGCCGGAGGAACTCTCTGCGCGGAAGGTTCCGTGGTTCACGCGTTCGTCCGCGTTCCTGCGATGACCCCGATCGAGATCCCCACCGAGTGGCGGGGGGCCGCCCTAAAGTGGCTCGATGCGGAGCCAAAGGCCTAACCGGTCGCACCGAGCTCCCGATGAAGATAGGCGCGCGCCTTGATCCAGTCGCGGCGCACCGTGCGATCCGTGATCCCCAGGGCGGCCGCGGTCTCGATCTCGCTCATGCCCGCGAAGAAGCGGCATTCCACCACGCGAGTCAGCCTCTGGTTCAGCTCCGTCAGTTTGCTCAGCGCCCGGTCGAGGTCCAAAAGGAGATCGGCCTGTTGCTCGACCTGCAGGGTCTCGATCTCCAGATCGACCCGTTGCCAGCTCCCGCCGCGCTTCTGCGACGCGTGCCGGCGGGCGTGATCCACCACGATCTGGCGCATGGCCGTCGCGGCCACCGCGTAGAAATGGCAGCGGTCGTTCCAGTCGGGCGACTGCGCCGCCGCCAGCTTGAGAAAGGCCTCGTGGACCAGAGCGGTGGTGTTGAGAGTGCGGTCCTTCTTCTGTCCGATGAGCTGACGTCGCGCGATCGAGCGCAGTTCCTGATAGACCTGCGGCATGAGCTCCTCCAGCGCGCCCTCCTCTCCCTCGCGGACGCGAGCGAGAAGTTGCGTGAGGTCCTGGCCGTCGCGGTTCTCAGTCATCGGCCCCTCCGGTTCTTGCGGACAGCTCCAGGCTTTTGGCTTCCTCTGGCTTGCCCCACTTCCGGTACAGACTCGCCAACGCCTTTCTCGCTTCATGGGTAGCGACGTCGGAGGACCCGCGGGCATCGAGCAGACGCTCATATCCGTCGCGCAACAGTAGTTCGGCCCCATCGTAGTCACCCTTGGCGCCGAGACACGCGCCCAAAAGCGTGCGGGTCTCGGCGGTTTCCCAGTGGTCCGCTGCGAGGGACTTCATCTGAATTTCCAGGGCTTCCCGCAGGAGAGGCTCGGCCTCGTCGAGTCGATCGAGCGCGAGCAGCACCCGTCCCCGGCCGGCCAAGACGGCCGCCAACTGAAAACTCTGATCCGCCGACGACCTTCTCTCGCGATCGCAAGTGCCTCGCTGGAGAGAGTGTCCGCCTTCGTGGCCTGCCCACCGCGGGTCAGAGCCGTCGCCAGGCTGTTCTCGGTCATGGCCACGTCGATGTGGCCTTCGCCGTAAATCTCACGCCGAATGGAGAGGGCCTGCTCCAGAAGCTCCCCTGCTTCCTCGTTCTTGCCCCGGCTGAGGAGCAGTGAACCCAGGTTGTGCAGATTCGTCGCCACCGTCCGGTGTCTCGGCCCGTGGAGACGCGTATTCACGCGCAGGACTTTGCGGTAGATCGGCTCGGCCTCGTCGAGTCGCCCCTGCACCCGATACAGGGTGGCGAGATTGTTCAGGTTCATGGCGACGTCGGGATGGTCCTCACCCAGGATCTTGGTGCGAATGGCCAGAGCGTCGCGAAAGCACCGTTCCGCCTCCTCGTACTCCCCTTTCTGCCCCAAGAGAACGCCCAGGTTGTCCAGGGAGATGGCGTACCGGGTGCTCTCCTTCCCCAAGAGCTTTTCTCGAATCGCGAGTACGCGCCGGTAGATGGGCTCTGCGCGCTCGAGTTTACCCTCCCATTTCAGGGTCAGACCCAGATTCGCCAGAGTCTGCCCGTGTAATCGACGTTGTCCTCGCCCAGCTCGGATCGCTTGAGATCCAGGGCCTCGCTTCAGCACCGTTCGGCCTCGTCGTAGCGCCCGCGGTAGGACAAAGTCATGCCGAGATCGTTGAGGGCCGCCGCGAGGCCCATCGATCTTTCGGGATGCTGGCGCCAGATCGCGACCGACTGCCGCAGCTCCGTCTCCGCGCTGTCGAGATCATCCAGCTCTTGCAGGGCGAATCCATAGCGGGCCAGACTCTCGGCCACCTCGATCGCGTCGGGTCCATGAGCCTTGCGCCGCAGCTTGCACCGCCTCGGCAAAATGATCTCGCGCCGAATCGTACTCTCCGAGTTGTTGATAGAGGCCCGCCACGACTTCGTGCATCTCCCCCGCGATCTCCGGCTGTCCCCGAAGTT
>CAVXTH010000003.1:102500-106385 GCA_963764625.1 Candidatus Krumholzibacteriota bacterium
ACGATCGAATAGCGCGCGAGCCCATCGTAAATGACTTTGGATTGTGTCTACCAGGTCCGTCAGTCGATTCCCGAAGGAATCGGCCCGACGGCCTTAGCTCCTTAGAAAGGAGGTGATCCAGCCGCACCTTCCGGTACGGCTACCTTGTTACGACTTAGTCCCCCTCACCAACCACACCTTCGGCGCATGCCTCCCAAAAGGGTTGGCAGAACGACTTCGGGTGCAGCCAATTCGGTTGACTTGACGGGCGGTGTGTACAAGGCCCGGGAACGGATTCACCGCGGCATGCTGATCCGCGATTACTAGCGATTCCGACTTCATGCAGTCGAGTTACAGACTGCAATCCGAACTGAGGCCGACTTTTTGGGATTGGCTCCCCCTCGCGGGTTCGCAGCCCATTGTACCGGCCATTGTAGCACGTGTGTAGCCCGGGACGTAAGGGCCATGATGACTTGACGTCGTCCCCACCTTCCTCCGGTTTATCACCGGCAGTCCCCCTAGAGTTCCCACCATTACGTGCTGGCAACTAAGGGCAAGGGTTGCGCTCGTTGCGGGACTTAACCCAACATTTCACGACACGAGCTGACGACAGCCATGCAGCACCTGTCCAGCGACTCAAAGAGAAGGTGTATCTCTACACCGGTCCCCTGGATGTCAAGCCCCGGTAAGGTTCTTCGCGTTGCATCGAATTAAACCACATGCTCCACCGCTTGTGCGGGCCCCCGTCAATTCCTTTGAGTTTCACCCTTGCGAGCGTACTCCCCAGGTGGTCCACTTAATGCGTTAGCTGCGGCACTGAAGGGGTAGAACCTCCAACACCTAGTGGACATCGTTTACGGCTAGGACTACCGGGGTATCTAATCCCGTTCGATACCCTAGCTTTCGTGCCTCAGCGTCAGTGCCGTCCCAGATGGCCGCCTTCGCCACCGGTGTTCTTCCTGATATCTGCACATTTCACCGTTACACCAGGAATTCCACCATCCCCTGACGGACTCAAGCCTTGCAGTTTCAGAGGCAGTCTAACCGGGTGAGCCGGTAGATTTCACCTCTGACGGACAAGGCCGCCTACGCACCCCTTACACCCAGTGATTCCGAACAACGTTCGCTCCCTCCGTATTACCGCGGCTGCTGGCACGGAGTTAGCCGGAGCTTCCTCTGTAGGTACCTTCAAACCATGGAATTATTCGTTCCATGGCTTTATTCCCTACTGACAGAGCTTTACGATCACTAGGACCTTCATCGCTCACGCGGCGTCGCTCGGTCAGGCTTTCGCCCATTGCCGAAGCTTCTCGACTGCTGCCTCCCGTAGGAGTCTGGGCCGTATCTCAGTCCCAGTGTGGCCGGACACCCTCTCAGGCCGGCTACCCATCGTCGCCTTGGTAGGCCGTTACCCCACCAACAAGCTAATGGGACGCGGGACCATCCTTAAGCGGCAGCTTTCATGAAGAGGCCACCTTTATCGGCGAGACATGCGACTCGCCGCGTTATGCGGTATTAGCACCCCGTTAGAGATGTTATCCCCCACTCAAGGGCAGGTTTCCCACGCGTTACTCACCCGTTCGCCACTCTACTCGCTTCCCGAAGGAAGTTTTCTCGTTCGACTTGCATGCCTAATCCACGCCGCCAACGTTCGTTCTGAGCCAGGATCAAACTCTCCGTTGTAAAAAACGGAGCCGGGACAAAAGTCCCGGTTCATTCTCAACAAGTTGGTCCCCGAACCTAAGGGTAGAACCCAGGGTTCAAGAACCCACTCTCCAAAATCAGACGGGTCTCGCGCGCTATTCGATTATCAAAGAACCGGGCATTTGGAATCGGCCCTACCGCTAGAAGCGGCATCAACTGCTTTTTCAGCAGGGCTGCTAATACTAGGGATGTGATCAGAGGGCGTCAAGCAAAAGGAGTTAGAGCATCCCTGACCAACGCCTCGCAAGGAAGCGTCTTCGCTCCCTATGAGCAGCGGAGGCGCAATATAGTGAGGGTGTGAGGGTGCGTCAAGGGCTTTCGCGGAGAAAAGCCGAAGAACTTCGCCGTGGGCAAGGGAGCGGGCATCCTCTTGCCAGACAAGCAATTGCTACTGGAACTCCACATCCACGAAGACCCGCTTGCCCACCTTCAGGCGGTAGCGACGCCCCACCCCCGCCGGCAGCTCCATCTGTGGACTGTCCGCCCGCTGTCCATCCACGGAGACCCCACCCTGCTCGATGAGGCGGCGCGCCTCACCACGGCTCTTCACCAGGCTCAGATCGCTCAGGAGCTTGACGAGCCAGTAGTCCTTGTCCTGGGCAGGCAGGCGCCGGCACTCGACCTCTTCGGGCTCCCCTTTGTCCACGAAGATGCGGTCGAAGGCGGTCTCCGCCTCGTGCGCAGCGTTCTCGCTGTGGTACTGGCCGATGATGTTGCGCGCCAAGCTCCGCTTGAGTTTGGCGGGATGACTCTTGGGGTCCGCGAGCCGCTTGCGCACCTCGTCCATCGCGTCCGCGTCGAGATCGCTCACGAGTTCATACCAGCTGAGCATGAGATGGTCGGGGATGGACATGACCTTGCCGAACATCTCCTCGGGCGCATCGGTGATGCCGATCGAGTTGCCCAAGCTCTTGGACATCTTCTCCACCCCATCGGTGCCCGGCAGTAGCGGCATTGTCAGAACGGTTTGCGGTCGTTGCCCGTAATGCGACTGCAGGTCCCTCCCCACGAGCAGGTTGAACTTCTGATCGGTGCCGCCCACTTCGACGTCGGACTTCAGAGCGACGGAGTCGTAGCCCTGAAAGAGAGGATAGAGAAACTCCTGGATGCTGATGGGAGCGCCGGCCTTGTAGCGTTTGGCGAAATCGTCTCGTTCGATCATCCGTGCCACGGTGTAGTGGCTCGCCAGGCGCAGCACCTCCGCGCTGCTCATCTTCTCGCACCATTCGCTGTTGAAGCGAACCAGCGTCTTCTCTTCGTCCAGAATCTTGAAGACCTGCTTCTTGTAGGTCTCGGCGTTGGCTGCGACCTCTTCTCTGCTCAGCATGGGCCTGGTCTCACTCTTGCCGGTCGGATCTCCAATCATGCCGGTGAAGTCTCCGATGAGGAAGATGACGGTGTGCCCCAGATCCTGGAACTGACGGAGCTTGCGAATGGTAACAGTATGACCCAGGTGGAGGTCGGGCGCCGAGGCGTCGAAGCCCTCTTTGATGAGAAGGGACCGGTTCTCCTTGCGGGCCGCCTCCAGTTTCTGCTCCAGGTCACCCGCGGGCAAAATCTCGCTCACTCCTCGAGAGATCAGACGCATTTGATCCGCGACGCTCGGCATTCCGCTCATGCCATCGTACCGTTCTTGAGAGGTTGAAGAGAGGCCCCCGACAGGGCTGCGCACAAGTCGCGACACGCTATCAACCGCCACCCCCGGGTGTCAAGGAGGCCGCGGCCCTTGCCCCCGTGCCGCTTTGATCGTAGGGTGCCGCGGAGGACTTCAGCTCGGCAGGTTCGAAATGGACGAAGGTCGAAAGGACGAATCCAACTCGGGAGTGAGCAGGCTCTTCAAGCGCCGCATTCCCCGGCGGGTGGTTCGAGGGCTGTTCCTCGGCGCGCTCGTCCTTTTGTGCCTGGGAGTCGGTGCGGGATACGTAGTCATCCGAGTGCTCTCGCGGGACCTACCCTCCCCGGCTCGTCTGCAGACCATTCGTCCTCCCAGCAAGACGCTGATCTTCGCGGCCAACGGCGACACCCTCCACGAGTACTTCACACAAAATCGCGTCAACCTTCCCTTGGCTCAGATTCCCGAGGGCCTCGTCCATGCCGTGATCGCCACTGAGGACCGACGTTTTTACCAGCACTACGGCGTCGATCTCGGCGGCATCATGCGCGCCATCTTCGTCGATTTCCGGCACGGGCAGCGCCGCACAG
>CAVXTH010000004.1:0-76894 GCA_963764625.1 Candidatus Krumholzibacteriota bacterium
CCCCAACCCCTATACTCCCCCCATCCCCCTGACCCGCGCCCGCGTCCTGGAGTCGCCACCCCGTGACCCTCAAGCCCGGCACCAAACTCGGCCGCTACGAGATCCTCGGACCGCTCGGTGCCGGAGGCATGGGAGAGGTCTACCGGGCGCGCGATGGGCGCCTACAACGTGAAGTGGCGCTCAAGGTCCTCCCCGCCGCCATCGCGCACGACGCCGAGCGGCTGCAGCGCTTCGAACGCGAGGCGCGCGCCGCCTCCGCCCTCAATCACCCCGGCATCCTCACCGTCTACGACTTCTGCCAGGAAGACGATCTCAGCTTCCTGGTCACCGAACTGCTCGAAGGCGAGTCGCTGCGCGAGCGCCTGGGGCGCGGCGCCCTCCCCACGCGCGAGGCGCTCGAGTACGCGGCGCAGGCGGCCCAGGCCCTGGCCGCGGTGCACGCCAGGGAATCATCCATCGCGACCTCAAGCCCGAGAACCTCTTCCTCACCCGCGACGGCCACATCAAGATCCTCGACTTCGGCATCGCGCTGCAGCTGGCGCCCCTCGCTTCGGCGGACGACTCCGCAAACACCACCATCGTCGACGCCCTCACCCAACCCGGCCAGATGATCGGCACCGTCGGCTACATGGCGCCCGAGCAGGCGCGGGGGCAGGCGGTCGACGCGCGCACCGATCTCTTCGCCCTGGGATGCGTGCTCTACGAGATGCTCACCGGCCAGTCCGCCTTTGCTCGCGGCTCGCACGCCGACACCCTCAAGGCCATCCTCGACGAGGATCCCCTCGCCCAAGCTCACATAGAAGGAACGGTGAGCGAGGAAGAGGAACGCGTCCTGCGCCACTGCCTCGAAAAGGATCCCGCCAAGCGCTTCCAGACCGCCGGCGACGCCGCCTTCGCCTTCAAGAGTCTCCTCAGCGCGAGCGGCACGCGCCGCACCACCGGCGCCACCGAGCCCTCGGGCAAGAAAACCGGGTTTCCCATCCTCCCCATCGCGGCGGTCGTGCTGATCGCCGCTCTCGCGATTAGCTGGGTCCTCCTCGGGCGAAAAACAAAGGACGCAACGCCACCGGGCACCGTGCGCTCGATCGCGGTTTTGCCCTTCGTGAGTGGAGATCAGGACTCCAGCCTGGAGTACCTGGGCGACGGGATCGCGGAGACCCTGATCGGCCGCCTCTCCCCGCTCGAAGATCTCGAAGTGCTGGCGCGCACCACCACCTTCCGCTTCAAGGGAAAGGACGTCGACCCTCTGCAAGTGGGACGCACTCTCAAGGTCAACGCCATCGTGTCCGGGCACGTCGAGGTGGTAAAAGGGCGCGTGCAGATCGGCGCCGAACTGGTCGACGTGGCCAGCGGCGCGCAGTTGTGGGGCGAGCGCTTCGACCGCCCCTTCTCCGATCTCTTCGAAGTCGAGGAGAACGTGGCCCGCGAGATCGGCCAGCGCCTCTCGCAAAGGCTGGGCAAGGTCGAGGACACAAAGCTCATCACACGCCCCACCGAAAGCGACGAGGCCTACCGGCTCTACCTGAAGGGTCGGCACCTCTGGTATCAGCGCACCCTCGAGAGCGTGCAAAAGAGCACCGAACTCTTCCGGCAGGCGGTGGAGCTCGATCCCGAGTTTGCCCTGGCCTGGAACGGACTCGGCGACGCCTACACCGTGGGCTGGGCCGGCTACCAGGACCTCCCCCTCGATGAGGCCTACACCCGCGGTGAGCGAGCGGTGCGGCGCGCCCTCGAACTCGACGACAAGCTGGCCGAGGCCCACACCTCGCTGGCCTTCCTTCTCTTCGAACGGCACTGGGACTTTGCCGGGGCAGAGCGGGAGTTCCAACGCTCTTTGGAACTCGACCCCGGCAACGCCTACACGCACCAGTCCTACGGCGAGTACCTCTACTGCGTCGGGCGCTTCGACGAATCGATGACCCATCTTCAGCGCGCCCTGCAGCTCGATCCGCTCTCGGAGATCGTGCAGTCGGTCATCGGTTGGAGCTATCTCACGCGCCGCGATACGCAGAAAGCCATCGCGCAGTTCGAATCCATCCTGAAGCGCGAGCCGGGTTTCATCGATTCCCAGGTTGGTTTGACGCTCACGACCTTCATGGTTGAGAATTCCGAGTCCGAGCGAGCCGCGAGCCTTCTGGACATGGCGAGAGCCGTCGGACAGGACACGAAGACCATGAAAGAGCTTGCCAGCGCGAATGACGAAGGAGGGCTTCAGGCTCTTTTGACCACCTTCCACGAGCTCCAGCAAAACGGTCAGATCAGTGGCGGGCTTTCCAATCCGCTCTACATACTCTGGATCGATGGTCTGATCGGCCAGAAAGACAAGGCACTCCAGGTTCTCGAAACGATGTACGCGGATCACAGCCCGGGGCTGAGCTACGCCAAGACCAGCCCCGTCTTCGATCCCATCCGCGACGAACCGCGCTTTCAGGAAATCCTGGCCGAGATGGACTTTCCGAAGTCTGCGGGTGGAAGCTAAGCGCCCTACTCCACCTTCCCCAAATACCGATCCAACCACGCCATCGATTCACGGATCAGATCCGCTTTGGGAACGGTATGGCCGCGCTCGTACATCAGCTGCTTCTTGTCCTTAGGCGGCGTACCCAAGAGATCGAACATGGGACGTTGGGAAGTCTCGGCGGGGAAGAAGAAGTCCAGGGCGCCATTGAGCATCAGCGTGGGTTGCGTCACGCGAGTGACATAGTTGATCTGATCGGCTTCGGGCAGCGCCCGCTGGAAACAAATCCCTGCCACGTAGAGCACGTTGGCTTTGATCCGGGGCTCGATCGCCGGCAGGATGGCCCCCATCGCGCCGCCCCAGCTGACCCCGAAGTAGGCCAGGCGATCGGCGTCCAGATCTTCGCGTGACTCCACGAAGTCGATGGCCCGTCCCAGATCCTTGCCCCACATGATCACATGGTCCTTGTAGAGCGCGGTCTCCTCCGGAGTGTCGGCCGTCAACTCGCCACCGCGTTCATAGGTGCCCTTGTAGACCGGCAACAGCACGGCCCGCCCGCCGCGGGCCAAGAAGTCCAGGCGGTGGAATTCCGCGGGACTGAACACCCGATTGTGCAGCGCCAGCGATCCCGGGAAGATGATGACGGTCTGGTACGGCGGCTTGGCGCGCGACGGCAAGAACAGGTGCAGGTTCATCCGCTCGCCGCCGTAAGCGGTCGTGACCTCGCAGGTCTGCCAGCGGCCGGTCGAGATCTCCTGATCATCGATCAACTTGGTCTCGAGCGGCTTTCGGTCGTAATGGAACTGGCGCTTGAAGTATTCGAACACCTCATCCGGCACCGGCGTTTCGGCGCGCACGTCACGGAAGGGGATCGGGATCGAGCGCTCCAGCTGCTGCGCATTGGGATCATCCTCGAGCGCGCGCATGCAGCGAAATCCGTTGCTCACCGAACGGTCGAAGGCCAGCTGCGCGTAGGCGTCGACAAACGCATAGCCCTGATCGTTCCAGCCACCGCCCAGGATGAAGCGCTCCCCGGGTCGATCGATGGGGTTGAGAATCCACTCGCGCACGTTGCCGGCCAGGTCGTGCACCCCGAAACGATTGAGGCTGGAGGTCGTGCCCACCGGCACCGTGCCGTGGCCCGCGAAATTGGCGGCCGGCGCGATCTGCGCGCTGGAGAACGTGAACGCCACCCGACTCCAGTGAAAGATCGTGGGAAGTGACTTGGCAGCCCACGCGGCATAGGCCGCCGCTTCGTACCAGCTGATCCCCGTCACCGGGTGCTCGTCCTCGCCGGCGGGATACTCGCCCATCATCCAGCTCGCGGGGCCGGGTTGTCCCACCGCGTCCACGAAACGCGCCATCGCCTCCGCGCGCGAAAGCACCTGGTCCTTGTCCTGGAAGGGCTCGCGCCAGAACTCCTCGCGCGCGTAGCCGCCGTCATCCACGAAGCGCTTATACTGGCGATTCGTCACCGGATGCCGGTCCATGAGATAGGCGCCCATCATTTCGGTTTCCAGATGGTCCAGTCCCGGCATGTAGAGGGGGAAGCCGCCCGGAGCCACCTCCTCCATCTCCTCGGGCAGTTCTGACGGCGGGCGCATCGCGTAATGCCAGGTGCAGCTTTCCTGGTCCATGGCGTTGGTCAGGTTGGGCGCGAGGTTCCACACCAGGTCGTGCACGGTGCGGTGGCGGGGCATCTCCAAGCGCAGCCGCGTCAGCCCGCGCGGAAACGAGATCGACTGCAAGGGGGTGGTGCCGAGCGCGATCTCCTTCCCGGGCGGATCCTCATAGTACGCGGCGAAGGCCTGCGCGCCCGGCGGATCCGTGGTGATCGAGATCGGATTGGCGAAGTCGGACCGCAGCCTCTCCACCATCGTTTCTCCCGGCGCGATTCTCTCGATTTCGGCCGCCAGTTCGAAGGCGGTCCAGCAGTCGCGATCCTCCTGCACGACCGTGTTTCCCTCGCACAGCCGGATCAACTCCGGCAGCCCCTCTTCACGCGGCCAGCGGCGCAGGGCGGCCAGGGCGTCGACCACTTGCGAAACCTCGCCGAAGCGGTCGGCCGGGTCCTTCTCCAGGCAACGCGCTACGATCCGCTCCAGCCTCTGTGGCATGGCATCGTTGCGGCGCTGAAGGGGCTCGGGCCTCTCGTGCAGCATCGAACTCAGACGCGTCACCGGATCCTCGCCCGAGAAGGGGCGCTGGCCGGTCGCCATCTCGTAGAGCACGCAACCCAGGGCGAAGATGTCCGAGCGTTCGTCGGCCTCCTTGCCTTCGATTTGTTCCGGCGACATGTAGGCGAAGGTGCCGACCAGGGCTCCCGGCGTGGTCAGCGGGGACACGACCGTGCGCGCGAGCTCGGCGTCTGTTTCCTGCTGAGGCAGCGCCGCCGGACGCGCCAGTCCGAAGTCCAGCAACTTGATGCCCTTGGTGGTCACCATCAGGTTGCTGGGCTTCAGATCGCGATGCACCAGCCCGACACGGTGAGCTTCCATGAGCGCCGCGCTGATCTGTTCCGCGAATTCCAACAGTTCGTCGAAGGGCAACGGCCCGCGCGCCAAGCGCGAGTCCAGCGTCTCGCCTTCGATGAGTTCCATCACCAGATAGTGGAGCTCGTCGTGCTGCCCCACGTCGTGCAGCGTGCAGATGTTCGGATGGCTGAGTCGTGACAGAGTGCGCGCTTCGCGGGTGAAGCGCTCCCTGAATTCGGAGGAGGTCTGCAGGCTCGGCGGCAGGACCTTGATCGCTACCTCACGCTCCAGCCGCGTGTCGCGAGCCCGATAGACCTCGCCCATCCCCCCCGCACCGAGAGAATCGACGATCAGATAGGGGCCCAGTTTGGTGTTGGGGGCAAGGGACACGTTTCATCCTCTCGCAGGGGGTGCCAGGATACCACGATTGCCAATATTCTCTTGATCGGAAAATCCGCCGACTAGAAATCTCGACAGAATCTGGCTGAGCACTCGTTGCGGCCGGGCGACTCTTACCCATCGTGCTTACCATGACCGGGTCCTCAGCCCAAAGGAGAACCCGCCATGCAGCACCGCAAACTCGGAAGGAACGATCTCGAAGTCTCCGCCCTCGGTTACGGCTGCATGGGCCTGAACTTCGCCTACGGATCAGGCGTGGACGAAAAGACCGCCATCGCCATCATCCGCACCGCCTTTGAGAGCGGCGTCACCTTCTTCGACACCGCCGAAGCCTACGGACCCTTCACCAACGAGGAGCTGGTCGGCAAGGCCGTCGCGCCCTTCCGCGATCAGGTGGTCCTCGCCACCAAGTTCGGCTTCAAGAACGGAATCTTCACCGAGGGCATGAACAGCCGTCCCGAGCGCATCCGCGAGGTTGCCGATGCCTCGCTCCGCCGCCTCAACACCGACCGCATCGACCTCTTCTACCAGCATCGGGTCGACCCCCAGGTCCCCATCGAGGAGGTGGCCGGCACGGTCAAGGAACTCATCGCCGAGGGCAAGGTGAAGCACTTTGGAATGTCGGAGGCGAGCGCCGCGACCCTCCGCAAGGCGCACGCGGTGCAGCCCGTCACTGCCCTGCAGAGCGAGTACTCGCTGTGGTGGCGCGAGCCAGAGAAGGAGATCCTCCCCACTTGCGAAGAGCTGGGCATCGGTTTCGTTCCCTTCAGCCCTCTGGGCAGAGGCTTTCTGACCGGCGCCATCGACGAATCAACCGACTTCGACAAGAGTGATTTCCGCAGCAGTGTCCCGCGCTTCGCCAAGGAAATGCGCAAGGCGAACCTGACCTTGGTCGAGGAGATCACGAGGATCGCCAAGGCCAAGCACGCGACACCCGCCCAGATTGCCCTCGCCTGGCTTCTCGCGCAGAAGCCGTGGATCGTGCCCATCCCCGGCACCACCAAGGAACGCCGCCTGCTGGAGAACCTCCAGGCCGCGAAGATCGAGCTGTCGAGAGACGAGCTCGCGACCATCGGCAAAGTCCTCGACCGCATTCAGGTGCAAGGCGAGCGCTATCCCGCCCGCCTGCAGAAGTTCGTGGAGGAATAGGCGCCCTAAGTCTCCACCCGAGTGCGCCTGGCCGGAGTGGCGCCCTCACGGATTGACCATCCCCCAGCCGGCCTCTACACTCATGGCACTCCCCAGGTCCCGGAGTCCACCCTTGATCGGAAAGACGCTGGCCCACTACGAGATCACCGCGCTGATCGGTCAGGGTGGCATGGGAGAGGTCTATCGGGCCCGCGACACGAAGCTCGGGCGCGAGGTCGCCCTCAAGCTCCTTCCTGAAGATGTGTCCCAGAACCAGGAACGCTTCGTGCGCTTCCAGCGCGAGGCGAAGGTCCTGGCCTCGCTCAGCCACCCCAACATCGCCGCGCTCCACGGATTGGAGGAAGCGGATGGCCGCGTCTTCCTGGTGATGGAGCTGGCCGAGGGCGAGGATCTCAGCGAAAGAGAGCGGCGAGGGCCCATCCCGGTCGAGGAAGCGCTCGCACTCGCTCGGCAGATCGCCGAGGGGCTTCAGGCGGCGCACGCCAAGGGCATCGTCCATCGTGACCTGAAACCGGCGAACATCAAGGTGTCACAAGATGGGCGCGTCAAGCTGCTCGACTTCGGGCTCGCCCGTGTATTTCTGGGCGACGAGACCGACGGCGACCCTGCGACCTCGCCCACGATCACCGCGGCCATGACGCAGCAGGGCGTCATCTTGGGAACGGCCGCCTACATGTCGCCCGAACAGGCGCGCGGCAAGTCCGTCGACCAACAGACCGACGTGTGGGCCTTCGGGGTCGTTCTCTTCGAGATGCTCACCGGTCACCGGCTCTTCGGCGGGGAGACGATCTCCGACTCCATCGGCGCCATCCTGCATCGCGAACCCGACTGGTCGCTGTTGCCGGCAAGCACTCCGCTCCCCGTGCACCGGCTCTTGCGCCGCTGCCTGCAGAGAGAGCCCGGCCGGCGTCTTCATCACATCGCCGACGCGCGAATCGAACTCGAGGATCTCGATTCGATGTCTTCCGACCTCATGGCCGCGGGGCCAGGCAAGGGCTCGCGCGGTTCCCGGAGCACCATCCTCATCGGAACGCTGCTTACCATCGTGCTCCTCGCGATTCTCGCCGACCTATCGGGCTTGCTGCGCCGCCCCCCCACCGTCGCTCCGCTGGCCAACCCTCTCGACGGTGCGACCTTTACCCGGCTCACCGATTTCGCCGGGGACGAGTTCGACGCCGCCATCTCTCCGGACGGACGCTTCGTCGCCTTCATTTCGGATCGAGATGGACCCTTCGACGTCTTCGTGGGCCAGACCGATTCCCGGGAGTTCCGCAACATCACCCGGAAACAGAAGCTGGACATCGGCTCCAACGTCTACGCGTCGTCGGGAGTCCGCAGAGTCGGGTTTTCCGGAGACGGATCGAGCATCTGGTTCGGCGGTCTCCCGAGGGACGGTCTGCGGATCTTGCCCTTGCTGGGCGGTCCTGCGCGCAACTTCCTTAGTCAGGAGGTGGGCGAGGTCGAATGGTCCCCCGACGCACAGCAGATCGTCTATCACCTGGGCATAGCGGGCGATCCCATCTACGTCTCCGATCCCAGCGGCGCCAACGCGAAATTGATTCTACCCTCCACCGAAGGCCATCATCAGCACTTTCCCATCTGGTCCCGCGACGGGCAGTGGTTCTATCTGGTGCGCGGCCGTCCCATCACGGGCGAGATGGATCTCTGGCGCGTGCATCCCGACGGCAGCAAACTCGAGCGTCTCACCGAGGGCCTGAGGCAAGTCACCTACCCTGTTCCTCTGGGCGACCGGACCGTGCTGTTCTGTGCGCACGAGCCCGACGGCGCCGGACCCTGGCTGTGGGCACTCGACACGGAAACAAAGGAGTACAAGAGAGCCAGTGTCGGCGTGGAGTACTACTCCTCCGTGTCGGCGAGCGCGGATGGCCGTCGCATCGTGGCGACGGTGGCGAACCCGCAGGCGACGGTGTGGCGCATTCCAATTCAGGATCGTGTGGCGACCGAGAGCGATGCGGCTCCGCTACCCCTTCCCACCGTTCGCGCCCTGGCTCCCCGTGTCAGTGGTGACCAACTCTTCTACCTCTCCTCGCGCGGCGCCGGAGACGGGTTGTGGAAATATGAGGATGGGAAATCCACCGAGATCTGGGATGGGGCCAAAGACCCGCTGCTCGATCCGCCCGCCGTGTCGCCCGACGGGCAGGCGCTGGTCCTCACTCTGCAACGAGGAGGACGACAGCAGCTCCATGTACTGCGTGCGGACGGTGCCGAGCTTCGGGCGCTGACGGATCTCGTCGACGTGCGCGGCACCGCTTCCTGGTCGCCCGATGGCCGCTGGATCGTCGTGGGCGGCTGGAAGGATGGCGTCCAGGGCCTCTACCGGGTTCCCGTCGACGGCGGGGCGCCTGAGGCAATCGTGCTTGGGGAGGCATTGGACCCCGTGTGGTCGCCGGCCGGAGATTGCATCGTCTACACCGACCATCAGATCAGAGCGTATTCGTCCCTGAAGTGCGTTACCCCCGACGGTGCACCGATCGAAATCCCACCCATCTTCATCATTGTTGAAGAGGGCGGAGAGCGGACCCGCTTTCTCCCTGACGGAAAACGCCTCATCTACATGCAAGGCAAGTCGTTCGCTCAGGATTTCTACATGCTCGACCTTGGCACCATGAAGAGCCGCCGGCTCACCCGGCTCGACAACGCGGCGGCCATGCGAACCTTCGATGTGACGCCTGACGGCTCCGCGATCGTCTTCGACCGCCTTCGCCGCAATTCGGACCTCGTGTTGATCGAGCGCCCGGATCTTTGAGACTCCAAGTGCGCAGGTTGTCGGGGCTCGGCATGATTCGCGCGCGGCGGCGAAGTTCTGGATTCTCTACTGTCCGGAGCTTGATGAGCCTGCAATTTGAAATCCGGATGGGAAAGGGGGTAAACTACCACGTACGCTCGTGGCACCGGCGTTGCCCTGTGCCGAGGTCGACACTCTGAGCGTGAATTCCCCGCTTGAGCCAGGAGGTTCCTCCATGCGCTCACGCAACTCGCATCCCGCTCTGCACCTCTTCCTTCTCTGCCTTCTCTGCCTTCTCTGCCTTCTTCTGCTCTCGCCCGTCGTCGTACGCGCGGCGTGGCAGATCGACGGTGTCCCGCTCTCGAACCTCTCCGAGGATTACCAGAACACCCCGGCCATCACCACCGACGGCGTGGGCGGTGCGATCATCGCCTGGCAGGAGGAGATGAACGGGAACTACGACATCTACGCGCAGCGGATCGATGCTTCGGGCGCGGTCCGGTGGACGGCGGCTGGAGTTCCCGTCTGTACCGCCCCGGGTACGCAGTACCTTCCCAAGATCATCTCGGACGGAGCCGGTGGGGCGATCGTCTGCTGGATCGACAGTCGGAGCGGCACTGCCTATTGGGCCGTCTACGCCCAGAGGATCGACTCCTCCGGAGTGGCCCAGTGGACGCTCAACGGCGTGGCGCTCAACGTGATCGGCGACGCTTACGGTCCCGGGCTCGTTACGGACGGGGCCGGCGGGGCGATCGTCGTCTGGCATGACTTCCGCAACGGCAACGACGACGACATCTACGCGCGGCGAGTGACCGCCTCGGGGACTGCACTCTGGACTTACGGGGGCGTCCCCCTCTGTACCGCCCCGGGCGGTCAGTACTCTGTTCACACCATTTCGGATGGAGCCGGTGGTGCGGTCGTGACCTGGAAGGACGATCGGGACGGCGCTGCGAACGGTCACATCTACGAGGGCGACATCTACGCGCAGCGGATCAACGGATCGGGTGCGACGCAGTGGGCTTTGAACGGAACGCCGCTCTGCACTGCCGCGGGTAGCCAAGCCGCTCCCTCGAGTGCCCCGGACTGGACCGGCGGAGCGACCGTGGTCTGGATTGATTATCGAGACAGCGGGACGACCGGCGACATCTACGCCCAGCGGATTGACGGATCGGGCACGGTGCAGTGGACGGCCGATGGCGTCGCCGTCTGCACCGCCCCGGGTGACCAGAGTTACATGACGGCTACCAGCGACGGAGCCGGCGGCTTGATCGCGGTGTGGGAGGACCACCGCAGCGGCACGACCGAGGATCTCTACGCCCAGCGGATCGACGTTTCGGGCGCGGTCCAGTGGACGGTGAACGGCATCGCCCTCTGCACGGCCCCAAGCGCTCAGTTGTACGCCAAACTCGTCCCGGACGGGGCCGGGGGGGCAATCGTGACCTGGGAGGACCTTCGAAGCGGGGTCGACTACGACATCTACGGGCAACGGGTCGACGGCTCGGGCGCGAGCCAGTGGATGCCCGACGGAGTCGCCTTTTGCGCCGCCGCACAAAATCAGGAATATCCCGTGATCGTTGCCAACACTGGTGGGCCGATCGTGGCCTGGGTGGACTACCGGAGCGGCACCAACAGGAATGACGTCTACGCGCAGAGGGCCGACGCGAACGGCGCGATCGCCACGGCGGTCCCTGGAACCGCCACTTCCTGGAACTCCGAAATAGCGCTCTCGTCCAATTACCCCAACCCGTTCGCGGGGTCGAGCCGCATCAACCTGAGCTTGCAGCGTGAGAGTCCGGTGACCGTCGAAGTCTTCGATGCATCCGGTCGTCGCGTTCGTAAGATCGACGTGGGCTACCTTGGAGCAGGGAGCACCCCCCTCACCTTCGATGGCCTCAACGACAGCCGCCATCACCTGCCGAGCGGCGTGTATTTCTACCAGGTGCATGCGAGAGGTCAGACGGCGACGCGAAAAATACTGATCATGAGGTGACGCGAGCGCTCAGCGAATCACCGTCATCTTGCGCACTTCGCTGAACGAGTCGAGGTCGATGCGATAGAAGTAAACGCCCGACGGGACTTCCTCGCCCAACTCGTCGCGCCCGTCCCAAACCACGCGGTGCTCGCCGAACTTGCTCAGCTTGTCCACCAGCGTTCGGCGGAGACGTCCGCGCGGATCGTAGATCACCAGGCGCACGTGCCCGTCCTGGCTGAGATAGTAGGGAATCACAGTGGTGGGATTGAACGGATTGGGCGCGTTCTGCTCCAGAGTCACCGGCGCCGGCACGGACGCCGGCTGCGCTGCGGTCGGAACGGCCTCGGAAGAGTACTTGTACACGGCCTGGCCGACCGCATACCCAAGATCGTCGCGCAGCATGAAGACACGATCCAGCCGCCTACCCCAATCGACGGATGTCCAGGTCACACCACCGTTAGTCGTTTGTCGGGCCTGGGTTTCTCCACCCCCCAGCCAACCCAGCATCGGGGTCGCGAACCCAATCCCCTGCTCGAGGTAGTTGCTTCCGTATCCGAAAGTCATGACGCTCCAAGTCGCACCACCGTCGGTGGTCTTGAGGAACCGGTTGAGAGAATTCGCGTCGGTCTCGAGCGAGACATAACCGATTTCGGGAGTAGGGAAGCTGATCTTCCAGCCCCACTCCCCTCTTGCCTGGCCCTGCCACTTCACCTGCCAGGTGTCTCCGCCATCGCCCGTCCACAGCACCTCGGCCCGCGTGGAGTCGGGGAAGGCACCGATTCCCCCCACCACGAATCCAGAGTCGGGGTTGGTGAAGTAGCAGTCGATGAGGGTCGTGGCCTGGGCCGAGAGATCGATGCTCTCCCACGTGGCGCCGGCATCATCGCTCTTGAGCACGGTCGGCGGTCCGGTGTACCTCCCGCATCCGTAAACGGTGCTGTCGTTCACCGCCCATAATCCGCACATTCCGGCGGGTCGCGGCTCGGGAATGTTGTCGACGACCTTCCAGCTGTGGCCTCCGTCGTCGGTACTGAAGAGCAGATTGACCTCGAACACCGAGCCCAGAAAACCATGCTGATGGTCGAGGAACGCGATGGAACGGAAGGCCTCGTCCGTCTGAACCTGGTTCGTCCAAGAGTACCCGCCGTCTTCGGTCTTCCACACCTCTCCCTGCAGATTGCAGATCCATCCGGTATCGTCATCCACGAACCACAGGCCGTCATGGCGGGCAAAGTTGGCGTTGGGTGCAGAATTCAATGTGCGCCACTGCGGAGATTGCGCCGCAGCCGGGAGACTCGTGAGCCCCAAGCAGGCCGAGAGAAGAAAACACGCCACACCCAGCGGCAGCCTTGAAAGAACGGGATGGGGGAATTTCATAGCACTTAGCATAACACGACCATTCCTTCTCGAGTGCCGCGCGAGGCGGCCGTAGGGACCGTTTGTCCGGGAAGCAGATGAGCTTGTCCCCTTTTCTGCCAGGCCCCGAGCTCTTGATTCAAGCCCGTCACCCCCGCAAAAAAAAGTTGACCCGCGTTCCTTTCTCTCTACTATTTGAAAACGATTCTCAATTTCAATTAGAAAACAGGACCAACTCAGGGGGCCCCGTGCCCCACCCCACAGGAGGAAAAAGCCCATGAAAAGGCTTCGAATGGCGGGTTTTACGGCCATGCTCTGTCTCTTCGCGCTCGGCGCCCTGAACTCGCATGCCCGGGCCAGCGAGCGCCGCTTCACCTACACCTACGGCTCGAGCGTTGCGAGCCCCGGTTCGATCGAGTTCGAGCCCTGGACTACCTTTCGCAGCGGCCGCGACGGCTTCTACAATCGCTTCGACCACCGTTTCGAGTTCGAGCTGGGCCTCACCGATCGCCTGCAGACCGCCTGGTACTTCAACTTCTCCTCGATCACCCAGGACGAGGGGGATCAGCGCGTCTCGGAGTTCGAGTGGTCCGGCATCTCCTGGGAATGGAAGTATAAGCTGCTCGATCCGGTGGCCGACCCCGTGGGGATGGGTCTGTATCTGGAGCCTCGTCTTTCCACCGGTGAGGCCGAGCTCGAGACCAAGCTCATTGTGGACAAGCGCGTCGGCAACACCTACGGCGCCTTCAACGCCACGGTCGAACACGAATGGAATTTCGAGCAGCAGGACGAAACCGAGCGCGAAGTGAGTCTTGAATTCAACCTGGGCCTGGCCTACTTCCTCGGCTCCTCTCTCTCGGCCGGCCTCGAGGTGCGCAACCACAACCAGTTCCCCGGAGGTGAGGGACTGGAATACTCCGCCCTCTTCGCGGGCCCAGTGATCAGCTACGCCACCAGCACTTGGTGGGCAACCCTTACCCTCATGCCCCAACTTCCCGCGCTGAAGAAAAAGGACTCCGGCGGCTCGCTCATCCTCGACGAGCACGAGCGGTACAACGCGCGTCTGATTTTCGGGATAGATCTATGAGTGGACGAGAAGCGATGCAGCTACGTGTTTTCCTCTTCAGCGTCCTTTTAATCGTCACCGCGGGCTGCGCGACGACCATCATCCAACCGACGCAGGAAGATCTACGCTGGGCCCAGTCCCACTGGCCTGCCGTCACGCTTCAGGATCTTCAAGACGGCCGGAGCCTCTATGTGCAGAAGTGCGCCAGCTGTCATCACCTGCGTCAGCCCGCCAAGTACGAGCCCGAACGTTGGCCGCAGCTCGTGGCAAAAATGCGGCCGAACGCGAAGATCGACGAAGCCCAGGCGGAGCTGCTCGTACGATACTTGAGTACCGCGAGCGAACGGCTTCGGAGCCAGGGGGAATGAACTGAGGAAAATCCTAGCTTTCTCTCCACATTTGTGGCCGTCGTGTTTCTTGGGTTCGATTCCGTAGGTTTCTAACCTGTCTTGCTCCTTCCCTGTCCCCACCATAAAGTCCATCCGCATTGCCTAATTTCGATCCCGCCGTTCCGTGATTTTGGAGTATGTCGCGCTGCGCCATCAGCTACATGTCCTCGGCCGCCACGAACAACGCCCCGTGGTCGGAGGGCTCCATCACCGCTACTCTCGAAAGGCCGCGTAGCCGTGGATTCGATGCCGGATCGAATTAATGGAAGGGACAGAGGGGAACACTTGTGACTCTGAATTGACACCGTGACGCGAGCTAATGCACTCTCTCTGAACTGACCGGAGGGAGTCGACATGAGAGTTTTTCTCAGCGTATTCGCGGCTGTGTTCATCGCTGAACTGGGCGACAAGACCCAGCTGGCCACCATGCTCTTCGCGGCCGACAAGAGTGTGAACAAGTTCGTCGTTTTTCTCGGTGCCTCCTTGGCACTCGTTCTCGCGTCGGCTATCGGAGTACTCGCGGGCGGAGTTCTCTCGAACTACGTGAGCGAACGGCACTTACATCTGGTCGCAGGACTGGGCTTCATTGGCATCGGTCTCTGGATGCTCGTGCGGGCGTGATAGGGGCTGTATTGGTCCACCGAATTCAATGCTCACTTTCTCGCTCAGAATCACCAGCGGGCGCGAACTTATCAACGAAGGTACTTGAGACATTCCACGGAGAGTAACGAAAGGGCTCATCTGAAATGTGGCGAAATCGCGTGGCGGCGTCTCAGAGTCTCGGTGTCTCTGCATCGGAACGGGAAAAACTTAACGCGCCCAGGATATTATGGGGTCACGCGCAGGCCGCCTTCGCATAGATGGTCACGATTGGCTCCGTCAGAAACTGTAGCCAGCCGCCCCGGATGACCGCGTGGTGTCTGCCTCCATGCGCGCCCGCCGCAGCCGTCTCCATGCGCTCGGCGACACGCCGACCATCCGCTTGAACGCCCTCGAGAACGCTGCCTCGTTCTTGTAGCCTACGTCGAATGCGATCTCGATTACTTTCGCATCAGTATCACGCAGCCGCACGGAGGCCAGTTGCATCCTCCATTGGGTCAAGTATTGCATCGGGGGTTGCCCGATAAAGTGAACGAAATGCTCGTGCAGCGTCGAGCGCGAAACTGCCGCCTCCTCGCCCAGTCGCTGGACTGTCCATGGTTCTGCGGGTCGATCGTGCATGAGCGCAAGTACGCGCCCGATGGCCTCGTCACGGAGTCCCGCCAGCCAGCTCGGCTGGCCCTGTGGCAGTGCATCTGCGTATCGGCGCACCACTTCTACAAAGAGCATTTCGCTCATACGCTCGAGGACGGCCTCTCCGCCCGGTCGTTTGCGGCTCGACTCCTCGACCACAGATCGCAGGAAGTTCGCAACCCACGAGCTGGAATCGGTGGCGATTCCCGGCATGCGCAACACTCTTGGCATCGACGCGAGAAGTGGGTTGAAGGGCCTCGCGTCGCAGCC
The DNA here is from genome assembly GCA_963764625.1 of Candidatus Krumholzibacteriota bacterium. GTDB lineage: Bacteria > Krumholzibacteriota > Krumholzibacteriia > JAJRXK01 > JAJRXK01 > JAOZPE01. The sequence goes on from CAVXTH010000004.1 coordinate 15,513, forward strand.
CAAAAAGCCGCAGACCACGGTCGTCTTCTGGCCACCACCCCCATCGAGCTGAGCAACGGCAGCGCTTTCACCGGAAACATTGAGGCAGTATGGCAATTGTGGAGGGCGAGGCGCGAACTGTAGCCCGGCATCCTGGATGGTCGCCCGCAATCCCGGTGCGCTCGACATGACGTGGGCATCGCCGTGTGGAAACAGTACGACGTCGCCCTCATGCAGACGAATCGGCTCGCCGCCAATGATTGTCGCCCAACACGATCCGCTGGCGATCCCGTGGAACTCCATCATGTGCTCGACGCCGGGCATGATTCGGGGAATGAGGTCCCGCGAATGGGAGGTTTCGACGACCCAGGGGTCGGATCCCTTGATGTAAAAGAAGAACGCGCCTCGCAGCCGAACAGCACGTAGTAAGTCGGAAAGAATATCGCGGCTCACGTGCTCCTCACATGTCCGTCCCGACCGTTGGGGGATCACTTCCGGACGAACAGCACAATTCTACCGACACTAGGCAGTGTGTCAAGCCAACCACTTGCGGCATCTTAGGTTTGGCGCGAAGGGGAGTGACCTGATTCGCCCTAGTGGTGAGGGAATGGGCGTCCCCTCACGCGGTGTGTGTCGAACAGCAGACGCCAAACCAGGAGGATTGGAGAAATGGGTCAATCGAAAATTGAGCATCGGGCACGACTCGGGTCCGGTTCTCGAAAGAACACGAAACGGTGGGCTTCTTCTCTCTTTCTGGCCGGGGTGATCGCTGCGCTGGTGGCGTGCGGAAGCGATTACGGTGGCGGCTACACGACTGCGCCTACCTCTGGAGGCAAGGAGCTCGACTCCGGCAATATCAGCCCGGGAGCCACCTACCAGCATCGCTTCGCAAGCGCAGGTTCGTTTCCCTACCACTGTATTTATCACGCTCCGATGACCGGAACCGTCGAGGTATCGACTGGTGCGGCCGACACGCTCGTAAACGTCAGTATCACAAGCAGCTCTGCCCCATTCCCGGCGGCCTCTGTCAAACCGGGCGGGAGGGTGGTCTGGACCAACAACACGAGCGTGGTGCACACCGTCACCAGCGACTGAGCTGTCCTTACCACTAAGTCCATGCGGCGACCGAGAACCCGCAGCTGATGGCAAAGGGCGATGTTCTCCAAGATGAGCGAACGGCCGCATCGATGGAGTTTTTGGTAGGGACAGCTCGGGCGAGTCTTGTGGATCCTATAGATGAAAGGAATCGCATGAAACAATTTCACGTTTTCACCCTGGCAACTTTCTTCCTGCTACTGAGCTCGACTGCCTGGGCCAGCGTCCACTTGATGCAGATTGAGAGAGTAATCGCAGGAGTCGACGGAGACGCTTCGGCACAGGCGGTCCAATTACGCATGCGCTCTGCGTTCCAGAACCAAACCCAACTCGCACGTCTGGTTGCATACGATGCGGCTGGCCTGAACCCTGTCATACTTGTCGCGCCGAGCACTACCGTCCCCAACAGTTCCGCAGGAGACCGAATCCTGTTCTGCACCAGTGCCTTCGCGGCCGATACGGATCCACTGACGGCAACCGATTTTACGATGGTGCCAATTCCCTCCTCTTACCTTGCCGCAGGTAGCCTCACTTGGGAGAGCACCACGGGAAGCATCTACTGGCGACTGAGCTGGGGCGGGTCCTCTTACACCGGTAACACCACGGGAACCACCTTCAACGATGTGGACGGTCAATTCGCTCCGGTCTACACTTCCGAGCTGCCTTCGGCGGGGACAAATGCACTGAGCTTCCTCGGAACCGCGACGGACCTGAGCACCAACAACGCGAACGATTACGCACTCACTGCAGACAACGCCGATTTTATGAACAACGCCGGCACCGTCTTCACGGTGCAGTCGACAGCTACCGCCGTAGAATCGTTACCTCGTCTGTCCACTGGGGTGGAAATGCAGCCGGCGTTTCCCAATCCTTTCAATCCGCGCACTAACGTGCGCTTCGAACTGGCCGAGGAGGGTCGCGTTTCCCTGCGGATTTATGGACTGGATGGGCGACTCGTAAACGTCCTGCTCGACGGAGTGCAACCACCGGGCACCCAGCTACGAAGCTGGACTGGCACGGATCTTCAGGGACGCAGCGTGGCATCCGGGGTATACCTCATTCAGCTCGAAGTCGGGGATGGATCGGCCGCGAGCCAGAGGGTGACCCTCGTGAAGTGATCCAAAACAAGGGAGAGCGCCCGCAAGTTAAGGAGTAGCATGGCCTTCTTTCCTCTATCTCCCCGTTGTGTCTCGTGCATTCAATTCCCTAGGTTTTTAGCCCGCGATTTTCTTCTCCCCGAAACTCAATGCGACAAGGAGAGGTTCTATGCAACTAAAACGAATGAACAACGCGGCCCTATCCCTGGCAGTGCTTCTTGCGGCGTGCGGAAGCGATAGCAGCCCGACCTCTTCCGACAATTCCGGTAACGCTCCGCGCACGATCAAAGCCGACCCGTCCTTCGTAAATGACGTGTTCGAAATTCTCCAGCGGAGACAATGTACCAGTAGCGGCTGTCACGGAGGTGGCACCGGAGGTCTCACCATGACTTCAGCATCCGTCGCTTTCTCCAATCTCGTGAACCAACCGGCGGTAGGAAAGACCGGAGAGATTCGCGTCATTCCCGGAGACGCCGAAGGCAGTTACATGGTCAAGAAGCTGGAGGGTGCCGCCGGAATCGTGGGTGAGCAGATGCCCCGGGGGATGACGCCCTTGGATGACATTGACATGTCAAACATCAAGAATTGGATCAACCAGGGCGCCAAGGATAACTGATGCGCAGTCTCTCCAAGCGACTCGGCTGCGCTTTCGGGCTGGGCCTGTTTTTTCTCTTGCGGCTTTCCCCCGCGCTCGCACGCGAATACGACGTCAATCTTCAGGCCAAGCGCGAGGTCCGCTTCCGCTCGACGACCAAAGTCAACGAATTCGATGGGATCACCGATCACATCGATGGTTACGTGCTTCTTCCCGACTCCGCCCCGCCCCTAAACGAGAACGCCAAGGGTTCAGAGCTGCACTTCGAAGTTGATCTGGCCAGCCTGGATACCGGGATCGGACTTCGCAACCGTCACATGCGCGACAACTACCTGGAAGTGAAAAAGTATCCCTACGCCACCTTCAGTGGTAGCATTAGCGAGGTCAAGACGGCAGGCGAGGATAGCCTCGGAGTGATGACCAAGGGAACGATGCAGATTCACGGAGTGAAGAAGGACTTGAACATTCCGTGTACCGTGAGTTCCGAAGGTTCCGGGTACAGAGTGCACGGCGAGTTCATGGTGCTCCTCTCCGACTTCGACATCCCGATTCCGAAGATTATGTTTCTCCAGCTCGACAACGAGATCCACGTGCAGGTAAACTTCGAGGTACAGCCGATCAAGAACTAGCAGGGAGGCGTTTCATGAAGCTGCGAAGCACGCTCGCGGCAGTTCTCATTCTGAGCTTCATCCCCACCACGCTCTATGCCATGGAACAGTCGGTCGGGTGGCATCGCAGGGAAGAAACCACGACTCCTCCCATCACGGTTTTTCACTCTCCTCAATCGGCCAACCTTCCCACGGCCCAGACCCTCTTCAAAGGCGAGTGGCAATTCGAAATCTCGCACCGTTTCCTGCCTCCCTTTTCGGCTGGAACGAATGCGCTATGGGGACTCGATGGGCCCATCTACAATCGTCTGGGTCTCTCCTATGCGCCCAGCGATGTAGTGATGCTCACCGCGCTCAGAAGCAATCTCGATGACAACCTGGAACTCGGCGCGAAGTGGCGCTTTCGCGAGGGTCACTTCAAGGCGGTGCCGTATCAATTTGCCGTCAAGGGTGGGCTCGCTTCGAATACCGCGACAAAACCGGCAGATGGCCCCGGGTACCGGAACAAGGAAGCACAGGCCTACGCCCAACTCATTCTCGATGCGCTTCTGGCCGACCGACTCGCCGTGGGCGTAGTGAGTTCGTATCTCAACAACGCGCGGATCGCCGACTCGAGGACCCTCAATGAAGTGACGGTGGGTCTCAACGCCCAACTGTACCTTGCCCGCATGTTCAGCGTGTTTACCGAGTGGAATGCTTCCAAGAGTTACCCTGGGCTCGAGCACGACGCCCTCAGCTTTGGACTGGAGATCGAGACCGGCGGCCACTTCTTCAAGCTGATGGCCAGCAATAGCGACCGTCCGAATCCCACCCAGTTCCTCGGGGGAACCCCCGTTGCCTTCACCCCTCACGAGTGGCGCTTCGGATTCAACCTGACCCGGATCTTGCGGTTCTGAGCTCTGGGAATCATGGGTGACTCTAACGAACCACTTCATTTCGCCGATCCCGCATTCGTGAAGAAACTGCGAGCTGGAGACTCCGCCGCTCTGGAGAATGTCGTCCACGCCTACTTGCCGCAAATTTTGCGTGCCGCGCGCGGTGCGGGTCTGGATCGTGAGCAGGCCGAGGACGTGACCCAGTCAGTCTTTCTGACCTTCGTGGAGAGTATTGGCCGCTTCGAGGGGCGCTCGCACGTCCGCACCTGGCTATTCGGCATTCTCTATCGGAAGATCTCGGCGGGCTGGCGCGCGAAGCGTCGAGAGATCGGGCTCGACGACATCGATGGAATCGTGGAATCGCGCTTTGCTCCCGATGGCAGCTGGCTTCGTCCCCCTCGTGAGGCCGACCGGGAGACTCTGGATGCCGAAATTCGCGCGAATCTGGCGGAATGCCTCGAGGGGGTGCCTGAGCGGCAGAGAATGGCCTTCGTGCTACGGGAAATCGAGGCCATGCCCACGACGGAAATCTGTAATGTAATGAGTGTGACGGACACTAACTTGGGAGTCCTTCTCTACAGGGTCCGCAACCGCTTGCGAGAGTGCCTCGAAAAGCGGAGCATCAGGGGGTGAGCGCGAGATGCTGAAATGCCGTGAAGTCACCCGAATGGTGGCTGCCGACGCGATCGGTCGCGCGGGAATCCTCCGTCGACTCGAGCTTCGCCTGCACCTCATGATGTGCCATCGGTGCAGAGCCTACGTCAGGGAGATTGGCCTTATAGGGAACGTCGCCCGTCACCTTTGGGGAAGTGAAGCGGAAGACGTCGAGAGCGCGGCGAGTGTTGAGCAACGCGTCCTGCAGGCGATTCGCGGAGCTGCGCCAACCGACTCATCCCCTGAAGTTGATCCGGAGATCCCGCCGACCGACTGAACCGCGCTTCCGTTCAATTCGCTGTTTGCCAGAGTGAGTTCGAGGAAGGCCCGAGCCACTTTCGACTCAGTGACCCCAGGATCAGTCCAAAGGCAAGGTGCGCCAGCACGACCGTCAGCGGCATGGCGGGCATCTTCGCTCCCATGAAGCCGATTCCCAACGCCTGCACCGCGGGACTCAAGAGGAACCCCAGGCCGATGAGCTGCGCGTAGATGATAGCCCAGAGAATGGGCTTTCTTCCCACCAGTACGGTGAAAATAAGTCCGAAGCTGACCCCGTTCCAGAAGTGGTACGCATATCCGAGGGTATCCGACCATGGTGACGGACCGAGCATGAAGCGATTCGTCAATAGAACACCGAGAAGACGCGGCATGTCGCCGGGCATTCCCCCCAAATGGAAGCTTACATTGCGTATGGCCTCCAGTCCGAGAGTCGCGACGAATCCCACGGCCGCTCCGGTCAAAGCTCTGTGAACCAACTCCCGCCGTCCCCGCACCGCCGCAATCACGATCACTGCGATGAGCAAAACGATGGAGGGCAAGAGCACTTTCATACCGAGCACGGACATCTTGGCCAGCCCAGTCTGTGCTGCGGGAAAGAGATTGGGCGAGACGCCGGCGAAGATCACCAGCAACCCACCCAGAATGGTTCGCTCGTTCAAGAGGTGTCGCATGGATCTGCTCCTTGAAATGGGTTTCATCCTCGGGGCCTCGGACACTCGAGTCTTTTGAACTCGCTCCGATGCAACCGCCATTTCGTGAGTGATCCCAAGAGAACGATTCTTACACTCTGAATGAACAGAGGTAAGGGAGTATCGAATCCTCTACGAAATCAGACGCAGCTTGGAATTTCTGTGTAAGAACCTACGCACCGTGCGCACTCACTGGTCGTGAGCGCGGCGTTCCAGAGGGGGCGCCCGGATCAAGTACTCTGAGAAAGGCGTAGATCATGAAGACAAAGAAGAATCCTCTTTTAATGACGGGGCTGTTGAGCCTTGTCCTCTTGCTGCTGCCCTTGGCGGGGTATGCGAGCTCCAATACCTCGACCACCACCGTCAGTCAGACGATTGTCAAGGGTTCGGTCGAGCAGACGCTCGACGCCCTTCACAAGCTCGTCGCCGACAACGGAATGATGGTCATGGGAGAGTTGCACCAGGGAAAGGTGCTCACGATGACGGGCCTGAAGGTGAAGTCCGAGTCGGTGTTCTTGGGCAACCCGAACGTGGGCAAGAAACTGTTCACGATCGAGCCCGGCGCCGGTGTGGCGTTGCCTGTCCGTGTCAACATCTTCGAAAACTCAGAGGGCAAGACCGTGGTGGCCTACATCCCTCCTTCCCAGCTACTCGCCAGTTTCGACAATCCAATGTTGGAGAAAGCGGCGGGAATGCTCGACGAAAAACTGTCGGGACTCGTAGGGATGCTGGACAAGTAATCGAACGGATCCCCGTCTTCGGGCGTACACGTCCCATGGCATACACTCAATCGCTGGAGAGCCAAACCGGGGCGATCGCAAGACCGCCCCGGTTGTCTGTACCGTCCCAGCTTACCGTCTTTTGACCCGCCGGCTGGAACATCGTAGCGAATCAGCGTGCCGGGATTTGTAGGATAGTCAGACTCTCCGAGACACATCAGCTGTTAGATCAACGCACACTGAAAGAGGTCTCGATATGAATCAGGAGGTGCTGGATGTCCTGCGAGCTCGGCGTCGGCGAACGATTCTCGAGTTAGCCGAGACCGTAGGGAACACAGTTGAGGGGTGGGAAGGGCTGCTTCGCAAGAGGCCCGTGGCGCGCAGTCACCCAAGGCAGATTTTTCCGGAGTTTGTGGAGAAGATCCTCCATTTGAGAGCCAACTACCACCTGGAACCCCAGAGAATCGCCTGGTATCTCGAGCGTTCCCATGGCTTCGTGACCTCCTGTTCGAGTGTCTATCGCACGCTCAAGCTTAAACGACTACTGACATGTGGAAGACAAGGCCATGCGGCATGTGTATATCAAGCCGCGGTCGCCACAGTTGAATGGCAGGGTTGAGAGGTCACATCGGACCGACCAGGAGGAGTTCTACCAGCTCTTGACGTACACGGATGATGTGGATCTGAACGCAAAGCTGAGGGAGTGGGAGAGGTTTTACAACCTCAGCCGGCCGTATGGAGCGCACAACGGAAAGACGCCTTACGAAGCTCTGAAACGTCTGCTAGAATAACTGCCAATCTGTCCCGAAGGGTCCGGAACATCACACTTCCTGAACTCCCAGATTCGAGTCAAATATGTTCCGAAAATCACTGCAGCTTTTCGTGCTGACGGCCGCCGCACTCACGCTGTGGATCCAACCAGCCTTCTCAACAGAACTCGATCGCACCGATACGGGTCCCCTGCCCGGGGATGAGGCGCCAACGATCCACGCCTCGCAGTGGCTTCGCGGTGATCCCGTCGAGCACTACCTCCCGGGCCATATCTACATCGTGGATCTGTGGGCCACCTGGTGTGGTCCCTGCCTTGTGGCCATGCCACTCTTCAGAGAGATTCAAGATCGCCATCCCGAAGAGCTCACCGTCATCGCCATGAACGTGTGGGAGATGCAGCCCAAGCGCGTTCCCGAACTCGTCGAGGCTCGCGCGGATTCCATGCCCTCGACCGTGGCCATGGACAGCATTCCCCCGGGAAAGGAATTCAACGAAGGGCTGACTGCAGTCGCGTTCCTCGGTACCGCCGACCTGGTGTCCATTCCCCGCACCTACTTGATCGACAAAAAGGGCCGCATCGCCTGGATCGGCACCCCGAACGAACTTCAAGATCCGCTCACCCAGGTCCTGACCGGCACCTGGGATCTCGAGCCCCACGCCACGAACTATGCGGGGAAACTGAAGGTGGAGCTCAGGTTTCGAAAGCTCTCCAAACCGGTGGAAGCCGCCATTACCGAAAAGCGCTGGCAAGCTGCCCTCGACGCGAGCGAGGCCGTCGTGGCCGCGGACTCTTCCTTCGGTCCTCGGATCGCCCATTCCGGATTCATCTTTCTCGCCATGTCCGTTCTGAAGCAGGACGCGCCCGGCACGGAAGCACTCTCGATAGCCGACCGAGCTCTGAAACGATCCATGAAGCTCGACCCCAAACCAGACTGGCGAACCTTCCTCATGGGCGCCAAGCTCGCCAAGGCCTTGGGCAAGCTCGAGGAAGCAGAGAGTCTCTTGGCGAAAGCCCGGCTCCACGCGCCTCCTGAAAGCAAGCAACAAGTCCCCTCAACCGTAAAGGAGCTTTCGCTGAAATGAACGAACCCGAATACGCCTGGGCCGGCGCCCGTACACTCGTCGCCATGCACGCACACCATCTCGAGGAGTTCCTCGAGGTCTGGCGACGCGCGGACGCGTCTGATCTCGCCTTACCGGAAACCGACGATAAATCCTACGCCTCCCGCGAAGCACTGCTCGTTCACGTCATGCGGTGCGCGGCTAGTTACCTGAGCTGGATCTGCAACAACCTCGAACTTCCCCGCCCGAAGCTGGATGCGACGCCCAAAGTTGGAGGTTTCACAGAGCGCGTGGACGACTACATGCGGACGCTGCTCGAGGCGTGGGATTCCTCACTGCGGACGGTACGCTTCGAGCAGAGTGACCATCCGACCTTCGTCTCTCGTTGGGGCGTTCCCTACAGCATCGATGCGATGCTCGAACACGCGGTCATGCACCCCATGCGCCACTCCTTTCAACTCCAGGCCCTGATGGACCAGGCTTGATCGGAGACCCGACCCGAAGGGAATGAAGGCACTCACTGGCGCCAAGCTCGGCGCCTTCTTCGACCCCATCCGCGACAAGCCTCGCTTCCGGGAGATCCTGACCGAGAGAGCGGTCTTTCGTCTCAGGGCAAGGCCACGGAGTGGTCGCGGCTGAATTGATAGTCACGGAAGACGTGTTCGGCGCTCAGAATTCGATAGCTTCCGTCCGGCTGGCGCGTCGTGGTGTCCTTGAGACGATACACGTAATGTCCGCAGGTAAAGCAGTTGTTCCGGCTGAAGTGGTAGCAGAGACAGACCTTCTCGTGCACGGGCCCATGGCGTCCACTCGCATCCGGGGCCGTCTTCCGATACTCGTCGAGATACGAGCAGTGGCCTTCTCCGTCGAGTAAGTACCCGAACCCTTCGCACATGGGTTTCACGTTCGAATCCAGGCAGGGACTGTTCCGCAGCATGCGGATGAGATATCCGGTGGGTGAAGTCGTCGAGACGACGACATCTTCCTCGGAGGCGCTAAAATAGCGTTGTTGCACCTCGGGTCCGAGTCCGCACTCTTTCGTCACGGTGAAGCGGGTGGCGACCTGCACTGCTCCCGCACCCGCCTCAAGGGCCTCGACAGCATCGGTGCCCGTGAAGATCCCTCCGGCGGGAATCACGGGAATGGAAAGTCCCTGCTTCTTCAGGAAATCCAGGACCTCGGCGGTGATCACCTTCAGAGAGAACCGTTTCCAATCGGCGCCGAATCCCAGATGCCCTCCGGCGAGCGGACCCTCCACCACGACGTAGTCCGGTAGACGGGACAGTTGCTTGGCGCGCCGCAGGAAAATTTGCAGCGCGCGCGTGCTCGACACCACGATACCGAGCAGGGCGTCGTGAAAGCGCGGATGGTCGGCGATGTGTTGCAGACTGCTCGTGTGCAAACCGGCGGAGAGTGTGATGCCGTCGATCCCGCCGTCGAGCGCCGCGCGGAGTCGTGCGCGCAGGGTCCCCGCGGGGTCAGCCATGGTGAGCTTCTCCATCACGTTGATGAAGATCGCCCCCGTGCCCGTCTTCTTTTCCATGGTGCTGCGCACGTGATTCAGCTGCGCCTGCCGGATCGACTGGAGATCGAAGTGGATGCCGGACTTGTCACTGCGAGCGCGCCAAGCCCGATGCAGAGCACGCTTGCCCTGGGTGAAGCGGGTCTTGAAATTCCGGTCCGAGACGAAGGCGATCATGGCGTCGGAGATGTGTCCGACTCCTCCGAGCCGACTGGCCTCTTGCGCAAGACCCTCGGTGGAGATGTCCACTCCCATGCCGCCGATGACGATCGGCACGAGTTCGAAGCTCCCCAGTCGCAAACGAAAATCATCGACGATGGGCACAGCTTACTCCTCAGTGTCTCCGCTCACGCGAAGACTAACTCGATGTAGAGAGAATCGCTAGCGGATGGGACGCGGCGGACAGGTCTTTGTCAATGACAGATCCACCGGACCGATCGGGGCGATCTCGGGGCCTTTCGTGGGTTCCACTTCGCCAGCCTCTTCGTCAGTCTAGTCACGTGCACAACCCATGCCTACCACATATTCCATTCGGGCTCAAATTCACGCCTGAGCGGCCTTTCGGTAGTATCGGTGGTGCAGCCCGGCAACGTGGATCTAATGAATGGTAGGGACAGCTGAGGCATATGCTAAAATGACCGCAATTTTGTCCCATGGGGTCCGGGATATCACAGTCTTCAAGTATTTCGGTCAACTGTGCCTCGCGCTCGGCGCACTGACGCTGGTGCCGTTCGCAATGTCGCTGATCTTCGGCGAGTGGCACATCGCCCTGAGATATACCGTTGTGGTTTGTGGGCTAATCGGCTTGGGCTTGGGGACGGTCCGGCTGCGGGCTCCTTTCCGTGTGCAGGCCAATGAGGGCCTGGTGTTGGTCGCGCTGGTGTTTTTCTTCACTCCGCTGGTGTTGTCCTACCCGATGATGGGTGCGGGGTTGAAGTTTCTGGATGCCTTCTTCGAAGCTGTTTCCGCCGTGACGACCACGGGGTTGAGCACTAAGGCGACGCTCGTTGGCGCGCCGTCGACGTTTCTTTTTGCCCGCGCCTGGATGCAGTGGTACGGAGGGCTGGGCATCGTCGTCCTCTCGCTGGCGCTCGTAATGCAACCGGGGCTGGTGGCGAAAGGCCTGACTGCCTCAGAGATCGAAACCGGGGATTAGGGCGGTAGCGCGCGGGCACACGCGCAGCGAGTCCTGAAAGTCTATGGCGTTATCACCGCTCTGGGCATCATTGGCTCCCTAATGCTGGGAGTCGGCCTTTTCGACGCGGTATTGTACACATTCACGGCGGTATCGACCGCAGGTTTTGCACCCCATGACAATAGCCTTGCAGCCTTAGGCTTGCTCCAACAGTGGTGGATTACGCTGCTTTGCCTCGCCGGTGCGATCCCACTGGCGTTCTATCACCGAATGTTAAAGGAGAGACGGCGCGTTGCAGTGGACTTTCTTCAACTCCAGGCCGTGGTAATCGCTTGCCTGGTCGTTTCGCTAGCGGTGGGCGCTTCCATGCGGCTGAGTGCCGGCATGACTTGGCCACAAGTACTCCATCACGCCCCCTTGCTGTCTCTCTCGGCGCAGACAACTACGGGTTTTGCCTCGACGCCGTGTGCGCAACTCGATGCGGGTTCCAAGCTGGTTCTGATCGTCTCGATGCTCGTGGGAGGCGGAGTGGGATCGACCGCAGGCGGATTTAAGCTGCTGCGGCTGTTGATTGCAGTGAGCGTGTTTCGATGGATAATCCTGCGGACCTGCTTGCCGAAGCACGTTGTCACCGAACCTCGGCTGGCAGGCCGCCGACTGCAGAACGAAGAGATCTACGCGACCCTGCTGCTCATCGTACTGTTTGTCGTCGTCGTCACGCTGTCCTGGCTGCCCTTTGTGGCAATGGGATACGGCCCGCTCGACTCGTTGTTCGAAGTGGTTTCGGCGGTGGCAACGGCGGGGCTTTCGGTCGGGCTGTCGAGTGAAACATTACCCGCGCTGCTCAAGGGAGTTCTATGCGCTGACATGCTGATGGGAAGACTCGAAATCATCGCATGGTTAGTGCTGCTGTATCCAGGAACGTGGTTTGGCAGGAGAATGGAGGGAACATGAGAGTTGTTCTTATCGGAGCCGGAAGAGTGAGCGTCGAAACGGCCAAGGCGCTCATTAAAAAGGGCCATGAGGTCATCATCATCGAAACCGTCAAGGCCAAGATCGATGAATTATCCGAAGAGATGGATTGCAGCTTTCTGCTGGGCGATGGCAGTCATCCTAGCCTCCTGTGCGAAGTCAATCCCGCGCAGACCGATTTCCTGTTTTGCTTGGCGGACAGCGACCAGGATAACATCATCGCCAGTCTCGTCGGCCGTTCCCTCGGTTTCAAGCGTATCGTGACGAGCATAGGCGATCCGCAGTTCGAGGATATCTGCCATGTGTTGGAGCTGGAGGACACGATCATCCGCTCTCGCACCATCAGCCGCTACCTCGAAGACATGGTGGGCGGCAGCAAAGACACCGAAATTTCTGCGGTCATCAAAGACGAGGCCCGGTTTTTCACTTTAATTGCAAAAGAGGAAGATACGGTCGCGGCAAAGGATCTGAAATTGCCTACCGATGCCAAGGTCATCTGCTATTACCGCGATGGCGAGTTTTCACATGCTGATAAAGAAACGAAATTCCGCATAGGCGACGAGGTTGTGATTCTCACACACAGCAAAAATATACCCGCGTTGCAGGAGCGTTGGCAGCCGAAGACCGCGCAGGAGGAGCCGGCGGATGCGGGCTCGCCGGGTTGATTGCAACTGTCGACAACGACGACGCACAATCATTCTGAGGTCTCCTCCATCATTCTGAGTTATCCAGGGGTTGCTACCTGCAGCCCCACCCAGTCTAAAGCCTTACGTTACAATCGATTACTTGTAGCCACACCGGGGCATTCCGCTTGCCTATCCCTCTAGCAGGTCTGGGATCGTTCGAAACTCGAAAAAAAGGAATACACCCACCATGGTAACCACAAGGAAGCCGCAGGAGAAGTTCGGCGTTGTTTCTGCGACGACGATCAAGGGCGAGTCGGTCATCAATCACGAAAAAGAGAAGTTGGGCAAGATCGATGAGCTGATGATCGACGCAAATACGGGGCATCTGGCTTATGCGGTGCTCTCCTTCAGCGGTAATCACTACGCCGTACCCTGGAGCGCGTTCGAGTTCGCCAACACCGAGAAAGTACTCATCCTCGATGTGGACAAGGAGAAGCTCAAGGCCGCTCCCGGGTTCGACAAGAGTGAAACCTGGCCGGATTTTGCGGACCGAACCTGGGGTGGCAAAATCCACAAATACTACGGTTCCGCACCGTACTGGGGAGAGTAGAGACGGATTCGATGCTCGTTGATTCCGACGACGTCGACTGGTTGGGCATTTACAAGGAGGCACCCCATGGGTGAGCACATGGACAAGACCAAGGGCAAGGCCAAGAAGGCGAAGAAGTCGATTAAGGCTGCCGGCAAGTAACGCGATTCGACCGCGAGAAAGCAGGAACCCCATGAGTACGGGAACCCTCATCATCGTGGTTGTCCGGTTCTATTCGCCGGCGCATCTTCTCGCAGCTCTATGGACAGGCCGCGCAGCCGAACATCAGTGATCTCTCACGCGACCCCGCCAGAGATACGAGCGCCCGACCGTGTTGGCCGGGCGCTCTGTCAACCTCGCAGCGGAGTTTCGCTGAGAGTTACAGGAGGGAATCTCCGAGAGCTCTTTTGGCGATGCCCTCGAGCATCCCTTTGAAGACGAGGCCATGGACCGGGTACAGAGCGTACCAATAGAGCAGACCGAAAAGGCCATGTGGGTCATAGACCGCGATCTGATGAATGACCGAGCCCCTCGTCGTCGGCTCGATCTTGAATTCGAGCCAGGCTTGCCCTGGAACTCTCATCTCGGCGCGGAGCCGCAACAATCGGTTGGGTTCGACGAGTTCGACGCGCCAGAAATCGACAGCGTCACCGACGTGAAGGGCCTCCGGATCGCGGCGACCGCGACGCAGGCCGACACCACCGACCAACAGATCGAGCCAACCTCGCAGCTTCCAGAGCCACGAATAGGCGTACCAACCCTGCTCACCGCCGATGCGACGGATGGGTGCGAACGCAGCGGCTGGGGATGCATCGACCTGCCTCGAGCGAGCGTCCAGCATCCGGTTTCCGAAGCGCATGCCGGCATGACTCTTGAGTGGGCCGGCCGAGGACACGGCATCAAACCAGCTGGTCTCGGCGTAACGCCGATCCTCATGCCGAAGCGCCAAGGCGATCGCCGCCGTCAGACCTCGCGGCCGCACGCTGAAGACTTCGGATGCCGAATCATCCATGACGACGGTGGGATGTTCGATGCTCTGGATGAGTTTCCGGCCGATCCGCGCGTAAAGTGGGGTTACCAGGCCCAGCCAAAGACTGGATAGGCGCGGCGTGAGAACAGGTACGGGAACCATGAGACGTCGCAGCCCGCGTTGACGTGCATATTCGCGCATCAGATCCCCGTAGGACGCGCGGTCGGCACCTCCAATCTCGACCACCCTGCTCTCGGCCGGCAACTCCAGGGACTCGACGAGATAATCGAGGAGGTCGTCAATGGCGATGGGCTGAGCTTTCACGTCGACCCATTTGGGCGTCACCATGGCCGGGAGGCGCTCCACGAGAGAGCGGATCATCTCAAAAGAGAGACTGCCCGAACCAAGGACGATCGAGGCCCGCAGCTCGATCGTGGGAACACCAGAGGCCCGCAGGATTCGGCCCACTTCATGTCGGCTGCGCAGGTGTGGAGAGAGCTCGTCGTTTTCGTCGGCGAGTCCGCCCAGATACACGATACGACGCACGCTTGCCTGGCGAGCCGCCGCTGCGAAGTTCTCCGCTCCGAGCCGATCGAGTTCTTCGAACCCCTCGTCGGATCCCATGGCATGCACCATGTAGAAGGCATCGCCGACTCCGGACAGAGCTTTGTCGAGTGAATCGGCATCGAGGACATCGCCGCGCACGACCTCGGTACCCGGCGCCACGCGACTCTCGAGTCGCTCCGGCGCACGCGCCAAACAGCGGACCAAAAGACCGAGGGACTCGAGTCGACGCAGAAGGCGCCCCCCGACATATCCGGTGGCACCCGTCAACAGGATGGGCCTGGTTCCTTTGCTGTCGTCGGAAACGATCATGAAACCAGGCTAGACCAGGTCCGAGTCGAGGGCAAGCTGGGCCCACCGCCACACCGAATCCACGGCTACCCGGCCTCTCGATAGTAGCGGTGGTGAAACCGCGGGGCCGCAATGGCGCGCGAAGTGAACAGATTCGGCGCTGCCAGTGCTACTCCTTCCATTTCGCTCAGTGCATGTCGATGCGGGCGATCACGTAGGCATGGTCCGTCGCCTTGTCGCCAAGCTGGCCCGGCTTGACACCGATCAGCTCGTTTCCGTGCAAGATTTCGTATTCCATGCCGCGCTCTTCGGCGTGTAGCTTCGAGACAATGCCGTGCATGAGGGCCTCTGACTTGCCACGGTGGTTGTAGTCGTAGCGCTCCTCGCGCCGCACGCGGTCGACGAGGTTGATGCTCTCGTCCCCAAGCATTGCGCGAAGCGTTTCGCTGAACTCGAAGTCATTGAAATCGCCAGTGACGTAGTAATTGATATCGCGTTTGGTGAGATTCAAGAGCGTGTCCCGCACGAGTAACGCCTGACGTATGCGGGTCTCCATACGTGCATCGAATCCGGGGCGCTCGGGCGCGAAGATACCGCGCTGGTGACGCTTCGATGCCAGATGTACGTTGATCACCGCGAGCTCGCGATTCGTGCTCAGCATGCGAAACCGCACCATCAGCGGCTTACGAGAATCCTCGAACGCAGCATCATCAGCGCCGATGCGTTGCACCGATCCCGACGCGATCGCGACGCGCTCAGGATTGTACAGAAACGCGTTGCGAATATTACCGCCAGGCTGGCCGCCGTCGGCTCCCGGCTGCGGCAGAACGTCCACCCAACGATACGTGGGGCCGCCGACCCTCCCAATGGCACGAACTAGTTTCTTGTAGTTTTCGTCGGCGTCCACGACATCCGTGATCTCCGCGCCGTCGTTGTCCTGCATTTCTTGAAGCGCAACGATATCGGGCGCCGCCGCATCGCGCGCGATCGCTGCGGCAAGCATCACGTAGCGGCCATCGGCATCGTCGTCGTCGATGTCGCGGCGCGGATCCTGTACGAGGCTCGGATCTTCGACGCGTGAATCGAGGTTGAACCCGTTGAGAGTGAGAATTGTAGCCTGCGTTGAGGTGGGCCCCAGCGTCGTTGGCTCGAGTTTGATGCTCGCAGGTCGCACCCGAATGCGCCCCAACGCCGCGATCTGATACGACGAGACCCGGTAGTTCAGCGGTCCCACGACCGGAGACAGAAGTTCGGCTCCCACGTTGACCTTCGGCGCTCTCGAGTAGTCGACGATTCGAAAACTCGGATACCAACGTTCTGGATTGTCCGGATCGACCAGCACTCCGCCGTGTCGCGTGCGCGTTGCGTTGGTTCCAGCCGGCGCGACAACGTAGTCTCCGAACGGGTTACTCGGGGCCACAAACGTTGCCCCAGCTTCGATTCCCACGAGCATCCCCTCGATGCTATTGAGGTATGCCGCAAGCGCGTCGTTGTCGAGCGCAATGCGCTCAGCGGTAAGCCACACTGGTTTCAAGCGCGGCCCCTCGTCTGCGAGGGTTCGCGTGTCGACCGCGTGGATTTGCGTGGTGGGGCGTTCCGCTTCTTCCAAAACGAAGTCCGTTACTTGGCCCTGGACTTCGACAAGCGCGCCAACCGGGGGTTTGCGGCGAGGACTGAACACAAAGACCGCATGCGAACAACCCGCTTCGCCGCCATCTGGATTTTGCACAAAAAACCCTTTGTGCGTGGTACCGGTAACGACACCGCGCGCGCACACCTCGGTTCCCGCGAGCGGAGACCGTAGGCCCGAGCCCTGAATGGCGTGTATGGGAGTGCACTTCACTGGATTAGCTCGCTCTTCCGAAGTGGGTTACGATTAGGCTGTGCCAACCCCTTCTTCCATTTGTTGTCGTATCCACGGCTACCCGACGTCCCGATAGTAGCGGTGGTGCGGCGCGCCGACCATAGGATGTTTGCGGACCGGCGGGATCGAAATGGCGCGCGAAATAGGTTTAAATTGAGATTGAGCATCCATGAAACCTATCAGGTCGAACGCTGTAAGTTCAAGTCAGGCAACGCGGATCCAATAAATCGGAGGGTCAGGACCAATACCCCGAGAATTGGCCTTTGAGGACTGCGTAACGCAATCCACATTTAGGATGGGGATGTTACATGAAACCGCAAGCCAGCTTGTCCATGTGAGGAGAACGTGATGACGAAGCGACCGTTCAGCTCTTTCGAGATGGCCCAGCAGCAGTTCGATTCTGCGGCCGACATGCTCGGGCTCGATCAGTCGGCCCGAGATCTATTGCGATATCCGATGAAAGAGTATTCCTTCGCAATCCCAACCCGCATGGACGATGGGGAAACTAGAATCTTCAGGGGCTTTCGTGTTCAGCACAACGATGCAAGGGGACCCTGCAAGGGGGGGATACGGTTCCATCCTCTTGAGACTTTGGACACAGTCCGGGCCCTGGCAATGTGGATGACCTGGAAATGCGCCGTGGTCGATCTCCCCTTGGGAGGCGGAAAGGGAGGCATTGTCTGCGACCCGCACAATCTCAGTGCACGCGAGCAGGAGTCACTCTGCCGCGGATACGTGCGCCGTCTGGGACTGAACATCGGACCACATGTCGACGTGCCAGCCCCAGACATCATGACCACATCTCAGCACATGCTGTGGATGCTGGACGAGTACGAGGCCATTCATGGAGATAGGCAGCCTGGCTTCATCACCGGGAAGCCGGTGGGGGTTGGCGGTTCTCAGGGGCGAACCGAAGCCACCGGATTCGGCCTGGTTTTCACGCTTCGAGAGGCCTTGAAAGAACTCGGACTCCGTGCCGAGGATACTACCGCCAGCGTTCAGGGCTTCGGTAATGTGAGCCGTCACGCCATTCGGCTCTATCATCAAATCGGGGGAAGAACGATTGCTGTTGCCTGTTGGGATCAGCAGGATCAGACCAGCTACACCTACCGAAAGAAAGACGGTGTGGACCTTGACGAGTTGGTCGGCATTTCCGATCGTTTCGGCGGTTTAGACCGCGCCAAGGCCCAGGATCTCGGGTACGAAGTCCTTTCGGGGGAAGCCTGGCTCGAGCAGGACGTCGACATCCTGATCCCCGCGGCTCTCGAGAACCAGATTACAGCCGAGAACGCTGGGCAGATCCGCCCTCAAGTCAAGATCTTGGCGGAGGGAGCTAACGGTCCCACGACCCCGGAGGCCGACGAGATTCTCCAGGAACGGGGCGTGTACCTGATTCCCGATCTCCTTGCCAATGCCGGTGGTGTCACCTGTAGCTACTTCGAGCAGGTGCAGAGCAACATGAACTACTACTGGGACCTGGATGAGGTTCTCGGAAAGCTCGACGTAAGGATGACGAGCGCCTTCATGGCGGTGAACGGATTAGCGCAAAGGAAGAAGCTTCCCATGCGCACGGCCGCCTATGTCCTTGCACTCGATCGGGTGACCCAGGCTTGCCGCGACCGTGGCTGGATCTAGCAGCGCTGCAGTAGTCGGAGTGAGGAATGTCTAAAGAGTCCCAGCCGCAATCGATTCCAGCGTTCGACCGCACGTGGACGGCTTCCGGCGGCGTCAGTCGAATTGGCACCGGGGATATCGGCGGCAAGGCGCAGGGTTTGCTCCAACTCCGTGACTTGATTTCATGCATGGATTCTTCCGCATTCGAGCCGATCGAGATTATCGTACCGACGTTCACTGTGGTCGCCACCGACGTGTTCGATGCGTTCCTCGACCGAAATGAACTCCACGGCCTTGCTCAGTCCGGGGAATCGGATGAACGGATTGCCCATGCCTTTCAGAATGCACCGCTTCCCAGTGAGATACTCGGGGACCTGCGTGCACTGACGGAACGGGTCAAGTGGCCCCTGGCAATTCGGTCTTCCAGCCGACTGGAGGACGCGCTTCTTCGTCCCTTCGCCGGCGTCTATGAGACCAAGATGACACCCAACAACCAGCCGGATGCGAACACAAGATTCCAGAAGCTGGTAGAGGCGATCAAGTTTGTCTACGCCAGCACGTTCTTCCTCGCGGCCCGGGAGTACCTCAAGACCATACCTGACCAAACGGGTGACGAGAAGATGGCCGTGATCATCCAAGATGTCGTGGGGGCCCGTCATCAGGAGCGTTTCTACCCCAACCTGTCCGGAGTGGCCCGCACGTTCAACTTTTATCCCCTCGGGGACGTCGCGCGCGAGAACGGGATAGTCGACCTCGCTCTGGGGCTTGGCAAGATCATCGTGGACGAGGGGATCAGCTATCCGTACGTACCTTCTCATCCCAAACGCCCTCCACCGTTCTCATCCGTGCGTGATTTTCTGCAGAACTCCCAGACGGAGTTCTGGGCCGTCAACATGGGGAGGCCGCCGGCCTTCGACCCAACACGAGAGACGGAGTACCTCGTGCGGGCGACTCTCTCAGACGCCGAGTACGACGGCTCCCTAGCGCACGTGGCTTCAACCTACGATCCCGAGTCGGAGCGTCTTTCGCCTGGAGTCGGTCGCTTAGGCCCTCGGGTTCTGAGTTTCGCACCACTGCTCCTCCTCGACGAGTTCCCCTTCAACGCGGCCGTCTCGACTGTGATGAAAGAGTCCAGACGCAAGTTAGGAAGTGATGTAGAGATCGAATTTGCCATGACTTTTCCCGGTTCCCGACAGAGTGGGAATCCCTGTCTTGGCTTTGTCCAGGTTCGGCCTATGGTGACTTCCGACGAGATCGTCGATATCGATCCAGCCGAGCGTGAAGCTCCGAACCTCCTATTGTCCTCTGAGCGTGTGATGGGGAACGGGACTGTGGCAGACATCCGGGATGTCATCTATACCAAACCCAAGGGTTTCGACCTGTCCAATACACAGGCAATCGCCGATCAACTCACGCAGTTCAACTCCAAACTTCTTGCGGCTGGGCGACCATACCTTCTCATCGGATTCGGGAGATGGGGTAGCTCGGATCCGTGGCTAGGAATCCCAGTCAAGTGGGGCCAGGTGAGCGGTGCCCGAGCTATCGTAGAGGCCACACTTGCGGAGCGTGTGATCGAGGCCAGTCAGGGGACGCACTTTTTCCACAATATCACGAGCTTCGGGGTTAGCTATTTTCATGTGAGCGGCAGCGCGACCCCGGGAATCCAGTGGGATTGGCTTGACTCCAGAGTCGCTGATCTGGAGACCGAGCACTTGCGACACATCTGCCTTGATAGGCCCCTCACCGTGAAGGTGGACGGACGGTCCGGCCTGGGCGGCATCTGGTTTCCGGAATCGGCCTGAAGCCGGGACAAGAACTTCACGCCGGAAGCCCGAGCGTCAGGAGGAGATAGACGATGCCAGCCCCCGAACGTCCAGCTGTGAAACTTCTCAAGGCTCTCCAGGAACGGGCGAAGGAACTGAACTGTCTTTACGGCGTTGACGAGGTGCTCAGCCGATCGGAAGCGCAAGAAGACGACGTTTACAAGGATCTCCTGGAAATCATCCCACCTGGCTGGCAGTACCCCGACGTGTGCCAGGCCCGAATCACGATCGGACGGCACGCCTACGCGTCCGCTGCCTACAAAGAAACAAAGTGGACTCTGAACTCAGACATTACAGTTCGCGGCGAGAAGGTGGGGGATGTGGCCGTCTCCTACGTGGAGGAGCTCCCACACATAGACCGTGACAGTCCCTTTCTCGCTGAGGAGCGCCGACTCATTCTGGCCATCGCCGAGCGCATAAGTCTCTTCGTCCTTCAACGCCGCCTGAGGCGCGATCACGAGACTTGGGAGCGAGCAGTTCACGGAATCGAAGATCGCGGAGAGAGACCCTGGCTGGTCCTGCTCGACTTCCTCCAGCGCACCGACAAAAATCTTTTCGCCCGAATCGCACGAAAGATGGTCAATCATCTTTGTTGGAACGACGTTGCGAAGGCGCATGATCTCTTGGAGGCGAGTTTTGCGTTCATCGAAAAAGAGGGCGAATCGGACGACAACCGACCACTCGAGAAACGTCAATTCGCCGACATGGCTACGTGGGCAAAGACCGTCTTCGAGACAGCGGCGGAGCATCTCAGTGATGCGGAGATCATTTCCAACGTTCAGGCTTGGATCAACGAGGAGAATTCCACTTACCTGATCAAGTCGCTGGAAAACCCCGGCACGGGCTTGTCGGAATTGTCTGATGCCGTCATTCGGTTCAAGAACTCATCCATCAACGAGTCCGAGCTGTCTTTCGCCGTCAGGATGAGCCTACGAGTAGCGCTTTTGCGGCGCTTCTTCGTGGACCAACTGGACTTTATCTCTGTGGCCAAGAAACACGTCCGCGTGGAGGACTTCTACGACCTCGTCCAACGCTTGATCTATCCTGAGCGGAGCCAGGGAAAGATCGGCGGCAAGGGAGCAGGTCTGTTTCTGGCCACTCAAGTTGTTCGAAAGGCAACTGAGTACGCGGATTCCCTCCGGAACATCAAGTTTCCAAGGACCTGGTACGTCGCATCTGACGGAATCCTGGATTTCATTCAGCACAACACACTCAATGAGGTGTACAACCAAAAGTACATGGACATCGAACGAGTGCGACAGGACTACCCGCAAATCATCCAGGTGTTCAAGAACTCGCACTTTCCCACGGAAATCGAGAAAGGCCTCGCAGTAGCACTCGATGACCTCGGGGATTGTCCGATCATCGTCCGCAGTTCGAGCATCTTGGAAGATCGTCAGGGTTCCTCCTTCTCGGGAAAGTACAAGAGCCTCTTTCTCGCCAACCAGGGGTCAAAAGAGGAGCGTCTGGATGCACTGAAGGACGCCATTGCCGAAGTATACGCCTCGGTGTTTTCCCCAGATCCGATAGAGTACCGAGCCGAACGCGGACTTCTCGACTTCCGCGAAGAGATGGGAATCCTCATCCAACAGGTTGTGGGATCCCGTATAGGCAAGTACTTCCTGCCCGCTTTTTCGGGAGTCGCCTTTAGCAACAACGAATTCCGATGGTCTCCTCGGATCAAGCGCAGGGATGGGCTACTCCGTATGGTTCCCGGACTGGGTACTCGCGCAGTAGACCGTGTGAGCAATGACTATCCCATCCTCGTGAGCCCCGGAAACCCGGGGCTTCGAGTCAACGTCTCTCCCGACGAGACGATTCGGTACTCTCCCCGATGCGTGGACGTCATTGACTTGGAGACGGGCGTTTTCGGTACCGTCGATGCTGTTGCCCTCTTGCGCGAGACTGGGGACGAGTATCCCATGGCCCGTGAGCTCGTCTCAATCGTCGAGGGGGATCGATTGCGGCGACCGCTAGGCTTGGGCCCGGATTGGGAGAAAGGCGATTTCGTTATCACTTTCGACGGCCTGATCAGCTCAACTCCATTTGTTGGGCAGATGAACGTCTTGTTGAAGCTCCTCCGAGAGAAGCTTGAAACACCCGTAGACTTGGAGTTCGCCTGCGATGGACAGGATATCTACATCGTCCAGTGCCGGTCGCAAAGCTCTCGCGCCGAACACGCGCCGGCGGAAATCCCGCGCGACCTGCCTAGTGATAAGGTACTCTTCTCTGTCAACCGATACGTGTCCAATGGGTATGTGCCGGGAATCTCCCATATCGTATACGTTGATCCCGACCAATACTCCCGTCTTTCCGAACTTCGTGAGTTGGCTGATGTTGGCCGGGCGGTCGGCAAGCTGAACAAGCTGCTCCCCAGCCGCCGGTTCATCCTCATTGGCCCGGGTAGGTGGGGAAGCCGGGGTGATATCAAGCTCGGGGTGAGTGTGACTTACTCCGATATCAACAATACGGCGGTGCTGATGGAGATAGCCCGGAAAGCCGGGAACTACCTGCCTGATCTGTCCTTCGGAACTCATTTCTTTCAGGATCTCGTAGAATCTGACATTCGTTACCTGCCGCTCTACGCAGACGAACCGGAGACTGTCTTCAAGGAAGACATGCTCCGCCGGGCTACCAACCTTCTCCCGGAGATTCTGCCTGAGTTCACGCACATCGCCGACGTGCTGCGAGTGATCGACGTGGCGAAGGAAAGGGATGGAGAGATTCTCAGGATTCTCATGAACGCAGAGTTGCGCCAGGCGGTCGGTGTGTTCGCGAAATCAGAGGCCGTTCCGGAGCCGAGTTCGCGAACGGAAAGTGCGCCGGAGGCTCCTCCCGAGAGTCACTGGCGGTGGCGAATGCGGATGGCCGAGAAGATTGCAAGCCACCTCGATCCGACGCGTTTTGGCGTCAAGGCAGTCTACGTGCTCGGGAGCACGAAGAACGCCACCGCCCGGTCTGGCAGCGATCTCGACCTCATCATTCACTTTGCGGGCAGCGAGGCTCAGCGCGCAGAACTCCAACTCTGGCTGGAAGGATGGAGCCTTTCCTTGGCAGAGAGCAACTACCTTCGGACTGGCTACAGATCTCAAGGCTTGCTCGACGTCCACTTCATCAGCGATCAGGACATCGCCAACAAGACGAGCTATGCTGCCAAGATCAATGCCGTGACGGATGCCGCTAGGCAACTCCCCATGGCGACTGCACGGAGGAAGGGATCTTAGATAAGTCGCCGGTCAGCTCGTGCGGGATCCTCGAGATCAAAGCGCACCAATGCGAGCTCAGGGCCGTCGTGGGCGGCGCCAAACAAGTAAGTTCGACCTAGTCGTTGCCGCCACGATCCGGTTAGCCGTGCGGATTCGTGAACGTGCCCGTGCAAGCTGACATGTGGTTGCTTCAGCTCGATGAATCGGCGCACTGCGATGCTTCCGACGTGCACGTCCATCGGCACGTGGTCGATCATTCTACCGTCCAGGGCCGCTCGGTCGAGATTCGTGTCATGGGGTGGACCGTGGAATAGGAACACAGCGCGGTCTGTTGGGGAGTCCCCTACCAATTTTTCCAAGTCGGCCGCAATGGTTCCGTACCGGATATCATGGTCCCTCACTGCGACTGAGCGGTTCCCTTCCTCCGGGGACACGCAACCAGGTGGTACGTAGCGCCCAACGTCATACTTCTCCCAATCCTTGAACAGAAACGGTGTTGGGGGAACGTAGGAGTAGCCGTAGACCGCGTACTCGTCGAGAACGTGGCAGCGGCCGTGAACGTAGTGCCAAAGGCCGCCGAACTCCTGTCCGAGGAGAGCGTCTTCCTCCACCCTTCCGTCGTCATTTCCAAGAATCAATAGTACATGGGGGTAATCCTCAGCCAGGCTCTTACGAAGGCCACGAAAACCAGAGGCAAGGAAATCCCGAAGGAACTCTTCATCAGGATCCAAAAGCCAGGGAGATGGAAAAAGGTCGCCCCCGAGAAACACTACCGCGGGGCGCTCCTGACGGATGGCGTGAAAGAGCTTCTGGTACCGGTCCTTGCGACCGTGCAGATCAGAAGCGAATAGGCACATTCTCAAGTGCACAACTCCTGGTCTACGCTGCGAAATCCGACGCGCCATCCATCCAAGCTATTGGCGCTCCTTCTCAACGCACTGAACAGAGGACACTTCAGATAAGGTATCCCTAAGCCCTCGAAGGGAGTGTACCATGTCTGATTCTACGAGTCCCGGGGATAAAGCAACCCCTGTGCCTACCCCCCCGCGCTCATCATTAGCTACCGAACTGGGCGTAGACATCCTCATAGAGTTTCTGTGACTTCTGCAGAGCGGCGTCGAGCGCGGGCTTGACGTTCTGCTGCCAGTCCTCGTCGCTGGCGTCCCTCGCCTCCACAAGTTTCGCTTTGGCCGTGGCGAGAGCCTCAGCCATCTGCTTGTCGGCGTCCTGTAGTTCGACCTTGGCTTTGTCGGTAGTCGGCGTGGCCTTAACTAGCAAAGCCTGCCAATCCTGTTCGATCTCAGCGAGCTTCTCCTGGGCGGCCTCGACGGCCTCGTCCTTCGGCTGATTCAGGAACTCGCCCGTAGCCTGTACGGCGTCGCCGAGGGCGTCGCCGGTGGTCGTTGCTGCGTCGCTGATGACATCAGCGGTTTTGTTTGCTGCATCGCCAACCGCGTCGCCGGCGGCCCTGGCCTTCTCGGCTGGCGTTTTGTTCCCGCACGCTGTCATTCCGAGCGCCAGCACGATCAGGACCATGAAAGTCCCCAGTTTTTTCCTCATGAGCTTCCTCCCTTTTACGGCAAAATATCGCATGCTACTTGTCTCTTTGAAACCAGTGGTCCAACAGGACCTCAACCAGCGGGCGAATTTTCAGGCAGTAGCGAAACGTCACCGCGCCAAGAACTCTTTGTCAGTGGAAACAGAATTTTATCTGTCGTTTGACGGTTCCTGGTCATCGACGGCCGCATTCATGATGTCTTCGCCACACAACCCAATAGCCACTATCGTGCCCGAGCTAAGCGCTTACGAGCGCGTAGCTTAGATGGCGCAGCAGTTTGAATTGCCCATCATAATGAGGCGGAGTTGATCAAAACGAAGGAGGAAGCCCAGCAACGTGGATCTAATGAATGGTTGGGACAGGATGATAATGGTGCCTGTCAAAGTCGTGATAGGAAGTTGCGCGTTCCGCGCTAGTCGGCAAAGGCTGCGAGTTTGCCTTCTTCGTACACGCTGTCCTCGCCAGGATAGCGCAGGCCTTTGATCCCTTGTTGCCTAGCGAGACTCCAAAGGATGCTTTCGCCGGCGGGCAGCCCGGTGGGTTGCATCCGATACAGCGGATCGGTATAGGCCTGCTCTGGGCTTACGATGGGCCAGCCTTTGCTGCGGAACATGGCGATGATGTCGGGCAAGAAGACGGCGTTGATGGCATTGGTGTGCAACAAGATCACGTACTGAGCATGGCGTTTGAGTACTTTTTGCGCGAGCCCATCGTAGTACTGCGCGCGATCCCATAAGTGTGCAAGATAGAGCGCGCGAAATTCCGCGATGTCCGCGTTCGAATGTCGCTGGTGCCATCGTGTAAAGCGACTGCTGTAGTACCAATCGCTGGTGTCGATGCTGACCTCGCCGGAGCGGTAGTGATGACGCTGTAGCCAGGCGCGAAAGCCGTCACGCTTTTCTGCCGTGTCGCCTTCTTTCAGGTAAGGAAAGCGAAAGCGTGGGACCCAGCCCGGCAGCGTCCTCAGCAGGGCGTCGTTGCGTGCGACGTCTGCAATGAAATCCGACAGCTGCGTTGCGTGGGCACCGAGATTGGCATGGCTGTAGGAATGATTGCCTATTTCGTGGCCGGCGCTTCCCCAGGCCCGGACCAAATCCAGGCCCTCAGGAGAGTCGACGTTACGTCCCGCGGCAAAGAGGATGCTCTGGACTTTGGCCGACGCTAGCGCTGCCAGTATTTGCTCGTTCCATTCGGCCGCGTGCGCGTTGCTGCGCGGATCCAGACCATCATCAAACGACAGCGCAATCGCTGGGCCGGTGTCTGCGGCCTCCGCCGGTAGCGCGAGCGCAGCAGCAGTGGCCAAAAGCAAGCCAAGCAAGCATCCTCTCATCGTGCAATCTCCTGTCCGATCAAGCACTAACTCCTACATATAGATCGGCAGAACGTGTTCGCTGAGTCGGCATTTCCCTTTCTGTTCCGGTGAGTTTAGCGCTTCCTCATCCTCATTGTGAAGCCAGAAACCGTCGTCCATGGAGAGCTGGCGGCGTGACCAGGGGCGCATGTGATGGTACTCTTGTGACCGGGGCGGCGTCGGCGCATTTCCTGCGGCAGCGCCAAACCTATACCCTTCCTCTGGAGCTACCCGACGTGCGCCGAATTCCACTGATGCTGCTCTGCCTGGCCTTCCTGTCACTCTCGATCATTTTGCCTGCGAACGCCAAACCCCTCCCCTCCTGGCGACCGGGCGCGGCACGAACGGCAATCCTGACCTTCGTGGCCGCGGTGACCGACACAACGAGCTCGGACTTCGTTCCACGCGCTGATCGCATTGCCGTACTCGACAACGACGGGACGTGCTGGTGTGAGCAGCCGCAGTCGGTCAGCGAGGCTTTTCAGCTCTCGCTGCTGCGAGATTTGGTGGCGAGCGGGCGGGTCGATGGCGACCAAATGCCGCTGCGAGCCTGGCTTGCCCACGACGAGGGTGCCTTGCGAACATTCGGGTGGAGTGCGGCTTACGAGGGGCTGAACGCTGCATTTGAGGGCATGGACGTGGAGGCCTACCGCGATTCGTCGCTGGCCTTTCTCGGCCGGGCGCGCGACCCGCGCTTCGACCGGCCATATACCAGACTCTTCTATGCTCCCATGCTCGAGCTGAAGGCGTATCTGGAGGCCAATGGCTTCGAGGTTTGGATCGTCACGGGAGGGGAACAGGCCTTCGTGCGTGTCCTGTACGAAAGGGTGGTCGGCCTTGCCCCCGCGCGGGTGATCGGCACCTGGACGACCCCAGTCTACAGCGTGGTGGAGGGAAAGCCTCAGCTGGTACGCGGGAATGTCCGCGTGTACAACGGCCATGAGCACAAACCGGAAGATATCTCCGTGCGGATTGGCCGCCGGCCGATCTTCGCCGCGGGCAATAGCGACAACGACGAACCCATGTGCCTGTACGCCGTGACCGGCACGCATCACGGCCTTGCGATCTGGATCCAGCACGACGACCCCGACCGTGAATACGCGCTTCGCGGACACACCGACAAGATCGACGCACTGTGCCGGCGGAGTCCGACCGCCGTCCCGGTGAGCATGAAGCATGACTGGACCTGCGTGTTCCCCTAAGCTGAAGGCTGTTCCTGTCGCTGAGTAGATTCGTGCTCGATCTTCCGCGGGAGCCCAGATTTGATCGGAAAGTTTCTTGCCCACTACGAGATCACCGGTCTGCTCGGCAAGGGCGGAATGGGCGAGGTCGTGAGAGAGAATTGAAGGTGACGCTCCTCGACACAGCGCCGAAGGCGCGCACGACCGATCCGAAGGCCTATGCGCTGCACTTACAGGCGGTGCAGCTGTCACGGAAGCGAACCGCCGAAGGCTATGCGCAGTCTGACTCGCTGTATCACCAAGTATTGGCTATCGATCCCAGCTATGCCCCATCATGGGTCAATCTGGCTTCGAACCTCGTCAACGAAGTCTATATCGGGTTGCGCAGCGCCGATAAGGGGTTCCGCCCGCCAGGGAGGCAGCAAAAAAGGCGCTCGAGATCGACCCCGGGTCGGCACAAGCACACGCTGGCCTGGGCAGCATCGCCGTCGCCGAAGGCGAGCTCGCGGACGCCGCCACGCATTTCGAGTGAGCCCTCGAACTCGATCCGACGGCTCCGATCGTCCTGGGAAACAGCTCCGCCCTGCTCAAGTCGCTGGGAAGGCTTGACGAAGCGATCGCGCTCTTTCGCACCGTGCTCAGTCTCCGTCCGGGCTATAGCGGCGCACGGTTCATGCTCGGAGAGGCCCTGCTCGAAAAAGGTGACGCCGAAGCAGCGCTGGCGGAATTTAAACAGGAGACATACGAGGCGTTCCGCATGATCGGTTTGCCAATGGCCTACCACGATCTCGGACGCAAGGTCGAGTTCCAGACTGCGCTGGACAAACTCATTGCGAACCTGGGCCCGTCATCGCCCTACGACGTCGGGTCCGTGTTCGCCTACTGTGGCGATGCGGATCGCGCTTTCGAGTGGCTCGACAAGTCGGTCGCGGCCAACGACGGCGGAACCATTCTCATCCTCGTGGACAGGCTCTTCACGAGCGTCCGCTCCGATCCACGCTGGCTGCCGTTTCTGCGCAGACTCGGCAAGGCACCCGATCAGGTCAAGAAAATCAAGTTCGAGGTAGTGCTGCAGTAACCTGCTCGTTGCAGTTCTCCCAATTCCCCATGCTCGTGCATTCGGCTTGAAACTTCCGGATTTTTTCATGAGTCCTCGGACACGATGAGGAAGCATTGGAAACGTGAAGCCACCGGCAACCGATGGCATGCGTATTGCCTTCCCCTGGCCGAGGAAAAGCACGCAGCGGCGTCCTGAGGATTCCGCGTCGTGTCTCCACGGGAATCACCCGTACTCGACACACAACCCGTGCACTCTCAGGGTCTCATGAGAATCAATCTGCGCACCCAGCTAATTGCCGTTGTGACCTTCCTCAGCGCGCTGCTCGTCGCGAACGTGGCCGTGGCCTTCGATCATCTGGAAATCACGGTCGTAAATCCACAGATCGTGCAGGGACGACCCGCCGTCACGGCGCAGGTCGGTTTCAGTGTCCGTGTTCGCGCTGCAAATGCCGATGGAAGCACCGATACCGCCGCGGACTTCATCAACGCAGAGTTCTACACCGACGACGTTCCCGCCAATCTTCCGCCCCGCTCCTACTTGCAGGGCGGTGAGCGTCAGTTCGACAACCTGGTGCTCCTCGCATCGGGCTCACCGATCCGTCTGCGGGTGCGTGACGCCGACGATTCATCGGTACCATTTGGTGAAATTCTCATCGATTGCTACGACTACGTGGAGTCATTCACGCTCGTAGTGCCTCCGGGCGACAAATTCGTCGACCAGGTCGTCAACGTGACCCTCCAGGCGCGAGACATCGGGGGCGGGTTGGTATTGAATTTCCGCGATGACATCGTTCTCGACGCAGCCATCGGAGATTTTGCGAGCGGAACCACGATCACTGTCCCCGGCACCGCTTTCAGCCTTGGTGAGGCAACCGTGCCCATCGTATTCTGGGGAACTGATCCGGTCACGCGAGAAAACACCCTGAGCGCGATAAACACCAGGGTATACCCTGGCCAAGGTTCTGCAGCCACCGGGAGCGCCATCGTCTCCCCCCTTCGTCCGGGACCCCTAGGCACTGTCGTCCTTTTGTTGCCCGGAGAATCTCTTACGCCTGGCGTGAGTCCGGGCAAGACCGGCACCCCTCTCCCTCAGATTTCCGGCAACTCCTTCAACGGGATCGATGTCTACGCCACCGACTCGCACTGGAACCCCGTCGAACCAACCGCCTACCCCCAACTGTCCTGGAGCAGCGATGATCCCAGCGCCGGTGTAATTCTTCCACCCGGTGGAGCGATGGCCAGCAACGCCGAACTGGACGAAACGGTCCGCCTCATCCAATCGGGCTTGCGGCGGGTAACGGTCACGGCAAGCGGCTCGCTCAACGCCAGCAGCGAAAGCAACGTGGTGGTCAATCCCGAGGGATTGGACCACTTCGTCTTCGACTATACCGCGTGGGATACCCTCGACGTTCAGGTCACCACCATTCCATTCTCGCTTCGAGTTCGAGCGGAAGACGTCAACAACAATCCATTTCCCTTCAATGGACAAGTGACGATCCGCGCCAAGCTAGGCGCAACGGATGAATCCGAAGACTATGCGATCGTCAATAATACGAATTTTGTGAACGGACAACTCGACGCCTTGGTCCAAGTTACCAAGCGCGCATTCAGCGCGCGCGTGATCGTCGACAGCAACGGTGGCGTCGTGGGACAGAGCGGGCACTTCCAGGTGAACTCAGGGCCGCTCAATCGTATTCTCCTTACCTTTCCTGGCGAGACTTGGGTACCGGGGCTCAACGACGAGACTTTCAGCGGCAACACTGGAACCCCCAACAATGTCATCGCGGGCCAAGAGATATTTCCGGTCACAGTGCGACCGGTCGACCGCTACGCCAATATCGTCTCTGGACTGCGTAACGTCACGATCAGTTCACCTACCGGGTACTTTGAACTTCCGGATTATCCGAACAATCTGATCTCCCTCAATAACCCCGTGGATGTCCGCGTAATTCTGCGGACTGCGGGAAGGAACAACTCGCGGCCGACGCAAGCGGGGTGAACCCGAATCTGTCTGCCCGTGTCAATGTTTCTCCCGCCCCTTACAATCGCGTTGTCGTCGAGGCGCCCGGCGAGTCCCTCGACCCGGGTATCTTCGACAGCATCGAGGATGATGGAAAAATCGGGCAACCTTCCGTGCAAGACGCAGGCGTGCCTTTCAACGTGCGCGTCTATGCGACAGATGTCTATTGGAACCCCATCACCGACTTCGACCCCGCGCTTCCGATCAGTGCCGACTTTAGCAGCAGCGATCTGGCTGCGGTTCTACCGTCCAACCCCCAGGCGCTCAACAATAACTCCCAGGTCTTCGCGGTAACGCTGATCACTCTGGCTGATCCGAACCAGCAGACCATCCGCGTCGACGACAATGCAGCGACAATTCGGTTTCACCACGATCCCGGTAAAGGCGGGCACCATCGATCACTTCGACATCGGCATCAACAACCGGACGAATCCCACTCCGGGTGAGTTCTGGAGCCGATTCCCGACCATCAGGCGGGTTCCTTCCTGCCCAACGTCACCATCGTGGCGCGGGATGTCTTCAACAACCACGTCGCGGACTACAGCGACAGCGTGACAATGTACGTCAGCCACGGTCCGAACGTCTTGCAGCCGGTGCGCGTGAGCATGGGCGACGGCTTCGGCAGCGGTGCCTACAAGGGCGTCTGGCGCGGACCGATCCAGATCACCAAGGCTGGCACCGGACGTGCGCCTCTTCGTACGCGAGGAGGTCTTCGCGAGTACCGACAGCAGCAATACATTCACGGTCTTCCCCGGAGCCTACGAGGATCTGTCCTGCTGCTGCCGGGCGAGACCCCGACGCCGGGTATCGCGCCCGGAAAGGTCGGCACGCCGCTTCCGGTAGTGGCCGGCGATCCCATGGTGGCCACGGTGGTCGGCGACCGACCGCTTCTGGAATCCGGTGACCAGCTCGCCGACCGTGCACTTCGACAGCGACAACTACTTCCAGATGGTCTCGGCCAACGATCAGCCCCTGGATCCATCGGAACCGGGAGCTTCGACCTCTTCTTCAAGACGGCGACCACCCACGCGGTTTCGGTCAACGACCTCATCTCGCCGGCGCAGAACGACACCTCACGGATTGGTCCAGGCAGGAACCTTCGACCGTCTCATGGTCCTGGCTCCGGGCGAAACCCCCAATCCCGGCGGACCGGATTCCGATGGAAAGGTGGGGGCGCCGGTTCCCCAGACCGCGAGCCTGGAGTTCGATCTGCACGTGCTGTCGGTCGATCAGTTCTGGAACCAGGTGGACAACAGCACCGAGCACATCTCCCTCGCCAGCGACGACAACTCGCTCTCGCCGACCAATCCCGTGAACAACGGTCAGCCCCTGGTCAACGGCGAGATCGTGTTCCCGATCTTCCTGACCTCGCCGGGATTCGTCACTCTGGGCGTGGCCGGAATGGACAACACCGATCTGCTGGGCCAGTCGGTGACCATCCCCGTGGAGCAGGGCGCGGCCTATCAGATCACGGTGCCGCCCACCGCCAACGTCGGGCCGCCGTCGACCTTCTCCATGACCATCGCGCTGGTGGACTCCAACGGGGTCCCGCTTCCCGCCGCGAACAACTACGTCACGCTGAAGGCACTCAAGAGCAACCTGGAGCCGGCCAGCTCGACCCTCTTCGTGACCGGGGCCCAGCTCCAAACGGATCGGTGACCCTCACGAACCAGGCCTACGACACCGTCGAAGACATCGTGATCCAGATCAGCGACGTGTCGGGGCGCCTCAGCTACTCGAACATCATCCAGATGCAGCCCAACGGGCTGGAGTACGTGGTCAACGTCGAGTCGGATCCTCCGCCGCGCGTGGGGCCGCCCCACCTTCGGCATGAGCGTGCGTCTGCAGGACAGCGAGACCAAGACCCTCGTGCGCGAGGATCGTCCCCTACGTCCAGGTCTTCGATGGTCTCGGGCAGACGGGACGCGGCTCGCTGGGGGTCACCTCGCAGCGTCTCGACCACGGAAAGGTCAGCTTCCAGCAGAGCTACACCCGAGCCGAGAACATCTACATCACCGTCACCGACAGCACCGGTCTGGCCGGCAGCAGCCCGATCTTCGCGCTGACTTCCGACGGATACAAGAAGCTCCAGATCGTCGCCCCCGGCGAAGTCGTCGAAGCCGGAGTCGACAGCTTCAGCACCACGGGCAAGAGCGGACCCCTGCGCCATCGCAGCGGCGAACTCTTCCCGCTGACGGTGCGCGCCGTGGATCAGTACTGGAATCTCGCCGACTCGACGAATTCCGGGGATCTGCGACTCGTCGCCAGCGACAACAGCTACGCGCTGCCGGGCAATCCCAACGTCAACCACGTGCCTTTCGTCAACGGCAAGCGCACCTTCAACAGTTTCCTCACCGACCCCGGCCAGGTCACGGTGACCGTGTACGACGAGGCAAATCTCGCCAGACCCGAGCAGGACGTCGTGATTCCGGTGGATCCGCCCTACCAGTACGAGATCACCGTACCGGCGACCGCGACCACGGGGTCCATCCCCGGGTTCCAGGTGGTGGTGAAGCTCGTCGATCCCTCGACGGGGAACGTCGTGCCCACCGCGCAGCATCGCTTATCTCACGCCGCTCTTCCGAGTCTGGCGCTGGCCAACGGAACCCTCGGAGACCGCCGCCCAGCTCATCGACGGAGTCGCGGTCCTCAACAACCAGAGCTACGACACGGTGGAGGACATCCTCATCCGGGTGAGCGATGCATTCGGTCGCGAGACCATGTCGAGCCTGATCCACATGGACACCGGCGGCCTCTACTTCTCCGGTGCCGTACCCGACGCCGCGGTGGGGCCGCCCGGGACCTTCCCCCTGAACATCGAGCTGCTCGACAGCAACACCGGCCAGCGCGTGGTGACCCAGGATCGAGTCGTGGACATCCGCGTGCTCAGCGCGAGCACGGGACAGCCGGGTACCGGCGTGTTGGGAATCGTGCAGGGACAGTTGAACGCGGGTCTGCTCTCGGTGTCCGAGAGCTACACCCGAGCCGAGGACATCTTCCTCGCGATCAGCGACTCCTCCGGCGTCACCGGTCTGAGCAACACCTGTCGCATGCTGGCCGACGGTTTCAAACGGATGCAGATCGTGGCTCCCGGCGAGACGGTGATTCCCGGAAGCACTTCGGCCACCGGCAAGACCGGTTCGCCGGCGACCCAGCAGGCCGAGGCTCCGTTCACGGTCCGGGTCCGCGCAGTGGACCAGTATTTCAACCTCGTCGAGACGATCGACGACGGCGAGCTGCACCTGACCTCTTCTGGAAGCGGGCTCGAACTCGCCGATCCCAATCTGGATGGATCGCCATTCATCAACGGAATGCGCGACTTCGAGGTGGTCCTCGGCGACCCCGGCGTGATCCCGGTCTTCGTGACCGACGCGACGCGTCCGCAGATCAGCACCGGGCGGGTGGACATCCCCGTCAACGAGGCCGAGTACCGCATCATTCTGCCCGACCCGCCGGTGGTCACCGCGGGACCGCCCGCGACCTTCCCGGTGACCGTCCGCCTGGTCAATCCGATCACCGACGAGCGGATCAATGCCGGCAACGACTTCACCATGCAGGCGTTACTCCGGACCGCAGCGCGGCCAGCAATATCCTCGGCATCACCGGGGGAACGCTGGTGGCCGGCGAAGCAGTCATCGGCGGTCAGAGCTACGCGACCAGCGAGCAGATCGTCATTCGAGTGAGGGACTCACGGGGCCGAGAGGCCTTCAGCGAACCGCTCACCGTACAGCCGGTCGGCGTGACCTGGGCATTCGACGTCCCCGACACCGTGGTGGCCGGCGCGCCGTGGACGATGGCGGTCCGCCGCGTGGACATCGTGACCGGGCAGCTCGTCACCCTCGATGACCGGAGCTTCACTCTGCGTGCGTTCAGCGGCAACGCCGCGGCCCGATATGCTCTCACCCCGTCCGGCGCTCTGCGACACACCGGCAGCACCACCGGCGGCGAATCATCTTCACCTCCCAGTGCTACGACCGCGCCGAAGGGATCTACCTCGAACTCACCGATCTCTCCGGCGAGCGCGCGTTCAGCCCGGTCATCACCGTACTTCCCGCGGCTCCGGCCGAGGTGCAGGCTGACGGTGGAAGAAGTCCCGGGCCGCATCTTACCCGGCCGCTGCGCCAACGAACAGGGTACGCCAGGGCGCGGATCACCGACGGGGCGGGCAACCCACTGCCGGCGGTGGGAGTGGACTTTCGGATTCTCCAGGGCGATGCCTGGTTGGGCAGCGGCCAGGACGTCACCCTCCATGCGACCACCAGCGCCCTCGGTGAGGCGAGCGTGGATCTGAGCGCGCGGCCCTACGCGCAGAACGACGTGCGCCTCGTGGCCACGTGTATCCGACGAGGTCCTCGTGGACGTGGTGGGGCCGCCGCACACGAGGTCAGATTCGATCCGCCGGCCACGCCCTATCAGGGCGGTTGGTATCTGAGTCCGGACACGCGGATCACCTTGGTGGGGACCACCGAGGACGCAGCGGGGATCCAGGCCATCTTCACCGACGTCGATGTGGTGGATCCGCCGCAACCCCGGCCTCTACACCCGGCCCTTCACCTGCGCGTCGCGGCCACAACCCGGAGTTCACACGCTGCGCTTCTATTCCGAGGAAGTCTCGGGCGCCCTCGAGCCGGTCCAGTCGGTGCGACTGTACACCAGCGCGGCCTCGCGACCGAGAAGCAGGTCACCAATCGCCCCAATCCCTTCCGAGCCGGTCGAGGAGACCATCATCCTGTTCCATCCGCAGTCACCGGAACCGCGGCACTCGTGATCTACGACATCTTCGGCGCCACGGTCTTCTCGACCGAGATGCCGGTGACCGCGGGGACCACGGCCCAGTTCTCCTGGAACGGCCGCAACGGCGAGGGACACGTGGTGGCCAACGGTGGCTACATCTGTCGCATCGTCGGCTCTGGCTATGACCTTCGCCGCAAGATCGCGGTCGTGAAATAGGAAGGGGAGGTACGATGATGCACGAACAACGACTCAATCCCCGCGCCGGCATAGCGGTCGACTTGCTCTTCGCCGCGCTGATCGTCGGACTGGCAGTCGGGCCGGTCGTCGCGGCTGAAGACGCCGGCGTACCCGGAGCGTTCCTGCGCTACGGAACGGGCGCCCGGGTTTGGCCATGGGAACGCGATGACCGCGATCGCCGACGAGCAGCGTCCTCCTATGGAATCCCGCGGGCTTCGCTCGGCTGCGGACGATGGAGTTCACCGCGATGGGCGCCACCCTTCTCGAGGACACCCAGTACACATTTTTCGCCCTCGGCTTTCCCACCGAAAATTACGGGAGTTTCGCTCTCAACGGGGCCTACCTCAGCAGCGGGAATTTCGAGAGGTCCACCCTGTTCGAGGACCTGCCCGAGACTTTCAAACAGGGTTCGAGTTTCCTCGGCCTGGGCTACGCCCGTACGCAGGGACGCTGGACGTGGGGAGTCAATCTCAAAACGATCTCACAAGATCTCGCCGGAAACCAGGGCACCGGCTTCGGCGTCGATTTGGGACTGTATTTAAGGCCTCACAGCAGCCTGAGCCTGGGCTTCAGTCTGCAGAACGCCATCGCTCCCACTGTGACTCTCGACCAGGAGAGCGAGCGCGACCCTCGCACATTGCGCGGCGGAATGGCCCTTCATCTTTTCCACAACCGCATGCTCGTGAGCAGTGATCTGGTCAAGACCGAGGAGATGCAGGCCAAATTGCGGAGCGGATTGGAATTTGGCCCGCCCGTCAGTTTGCCTTGCGTAGCGGTTACGACGCGGTGCGCGACCAGCTCGGCTTCGGAGCCGCCTTCCGCTGGGAGAACTGGCAGCTCGACTACCAATACCTAGATGACGATCTCGGGGGAACCCAGGTGGTCAGCGTGACGTTCCGTTTTGGCGTGCCTTACGGCGTGAAACTGCATTGGGATCGCACGCTATTCAGTCCTTCGGGTGAGGATCGCTCCGTGACCTTTGATGTCCAAACCGCGGTAACGGGCAAAGTCGAATCATGGAACCTCGTTATCCTCGACCACGAAGGCAATGCCGTTCGGACTCTCTCGGGAACGGATCGCCCCCGGACAACATCGAGTGGGGCGGGAAGACGACGACGGCCGTCTGGTCGCGGACGGTCATTACGAAGTTCGCATGACCATTCTCGACGAAATGCGCGAGGAGTGGGACTACGAGACCTCGGTCGAGGCATTGGGTTTCTCATCGGACACGCTCTCCGATCAAGGTCGAGATCAGCGGCGGTGGCAAAGAAGAGAAACACAGGGAGAAGAATCGATGAGGACCCCAACATGCTCAGGCAGCGAGTACGCCGTGCACGATCACACGGCAGGCGGCATCTACGACGTGCGCGGCCCCGGTCGCCATGGGACTCATCTTCGCCTCCCCTGCGGACCTGCCGCTTATCGGAGTTACGGGACTTGCCCACGCTCAGAGCTTGGAGAAGAAGATCCCATCCGAGATGGCCTATGGCGAGGAGCCGGCAATGCTTTTGCCGAAGGAACCGACGAATCGGCCGCCATGCAACAATACCGGCTCTTCGTGAAGACCTATGGTGGCAGCGAGCACGCGGCAAGCGCCCAGTACATGCTGGCTGAGTGCTACTTCGCCAGTGGTGACTACGAGACGGCGCTACAAGAGTATGAGCGCGTCCACAAGTTCAAGGGAGATGACAAGTACATCCAGGCCTCGGTGCTATTGCGAAGCGCGGAGTGCCAGTTCAATCTTCACAAATTCGCTGCAGCCGTCAACACCTATGACCAACTCATCAGCAAGTACGAAGACAGCTTTCTGCTTGCCGAAGGCCTGTATGAGGCTGGCCGCGCCTACATTGCCAATGGCAACTGGCTCAAACTCGAGCTTAGCTACAAGCAGCTCCTCGAAGCGCGTCCTGGATATGCAAAACTACCCCAAGTTAAGTTTGCGCTCGGCCTCTTTGTGAACCGGGACCAGAACTACGAACAGGCCCTCGCGTACTTCAAGGAAGTCCCGAATGATCGCGGTCTGTTCTACATGGGCAAGACCCTCGAGGACATGGGCCAAGCACTCCTCGCCATCCAGCGCTACCGGAAGGTTCGGCTCAAGTATCCCGACAGCCCTCTGCGCCATGACTTCGTGGCTTTTACAGCGTCGGGAAGCGTTTTATCACAGTAAGCAGAACGAACTCGCTGTTCGCAGCTATCGCTCTTTCATCGACGAATATTCCTATCTTTATTTTTAAAAAAACGCGCGCTACAAGCTTGCCTGCATCACCTACCGCGAAGGCGACTTCGATGAGAGCATTCGGCAACTCAAGGAAGTATGTGCGCTTTTCCCAGGGCAGATGGTGTGCGCGTACGCTCGCTACCTCATCGGTGACGCCTACATGCGCCTCGACGACACCTCCGATGCGATATTCTCGTACACGGACGTCGTACGCAATTTCGGAGAGATCGAAGTTGCTTCCGCCGCACTACACAAAATCGTATACGGCTACGCTCACGAGAACAACTTTGGCCAGACGATTCAAATGGCCGAAGAGTCTTCCGCGCTGCTTCCCGGGTGACCCTCTCGCCCCGCGGGTGCACGTTCTGAAGGGCTACGCCCACCTGATGCTCGATGAGCAAGACCAGGCAGTAAGAGACTTCCAAAACGTCCTGGATAAGAATGTCAATACCGACGTGGCCGAGCGGGCTCTATTCCTGTCTACCGACGCTTACTCTAAGAGTGGCCAGTACGACCGGCTAATCACGAATTACAATTACATCGCCAAGCGACTGTTGCCAACGCCCAGCCACTGGCGCGCCCGTACCTATTACTACCTCGGTGAAGCCTATTATGCTCAGGGCTTATACAAAGCTTCCAATGCAATGTATCGCCTCGTGCTGACCGGGTATCCCCGAAGCAACGTAGCTGCCGCGTCTCTACAGGGCTTGGTCGCAAGCTACAGCCAGATGGGTGAATACGACGTGGCGCTGGATGAGCAGCGAAAGTTCCTGCTCGCTTTGGCGAATTCTGATAGCGATGAAGGTACTAACTCACTGGCCGTGGGTTCGATCTACTTCAACCAGCATAAGTATGAAGATGCCCTTCGACAATACAAACAGGACTTCTTGTCCGCCCATCCCGACGATCCAGAGGCGGCGGGCGCGCTGCTCAACGCAGGTGACAGTTACTATCGACTGCAATACTACGACCAGGCGATCAAGAGCTGGGGAGATCTGCTTACTGGCTTCCCGGACTCCAAGGAGGCGGCGGAAGGCCTCTACCGTATTGCTGATACGCAATTCGGACTCGGCAAATTCGAGGCAGCCCACAAATCGTACAACCGCTTGGCCACTCAATACCCCAACGGCAAGTTCGCGGCGGACGCCGCCTTTGGCCTGGCGAATTGCGCCTATAACCTAGGTCAGGACGAGGCGGCAATAGCGGCCTTTGGCGCTTTTGTGAAGTCCTATCCGAAGGATCCGCGAGTTGAAGATGCCCAGCTGGGAATTCAATCCTGCTACTACCGTAGCGGCAAAGACATGGAGGAGTACCTCTCCAAATTCCCCGACAGCGCTCTCGCGGCCGATATTTTCGGAAGAAGGGGCAAGCAGCCTTTGGAGCAGGCGACTACGCCACTGCCGCTCGCGCCTTCGAGAAAGTGACCCTCGACTATCCCGAGTCCGAAAGCGGTCCCGCTGCACTCTTATTACTTGGCCGAGAGCTACTACCGAATGGATCAGCTGGAGCCCGCTTTGGCGGGATTCCGAAATTTCGTGACTACTCATCCCGAGCACGACTTGGCTGAGCTGGCACAATTCCGTCTGGGCACCGTGTTGTTCAAACTCGAGAAGTTTGAGGGCCGCAGCGCGCGAATATGAAACCATGCGCGACCGATTCCCCAATGGGGAGTACGCGGCACTCGGCCTATTCAACACTGCGATCTGTTACCAGCAGACCGAGGATTGGACTGCCGCGATCGCAAGCTACGAAGAATTCCTGAAGCTCTATCCGACCCATGAGAAGGCGGCGGGGCTGTGGCTCGAATTGCGTCGATCGACCAAGACGAGCTGGAGCTCTACGGGCAAGCGATTGAAGCATACGGAAAAGCTCTCGCCAATAAGGACGGCAACCCAGTCGAAATTCGTTATCGCCAAGGCGAATGCCACGAGAAAGCGAAGGACATCGACTCCGCCATCAACAGCTATCGCGAAGCTGGCAAGGGATCCGGCGACGATCCCTTCGTCATCGCGGCTTTGGCGAAGGTCGGAGAATTGCTCGAAGACCGCGGAGACTTTCGCGGAGCGGTCAAGGCATACCAAGACATTCTCGCTAAAGCAACAAAGCCGGAATGGACAGCAATGGCGCAATCCCGCGTCGACGCTCTCCAAGAGAAGGCAATGGCCGGTCGCTGACCGGCGCGTGGGAGGAAAATTAGCATGATTGGTGATCTCTCGGTCCTCGACCTTTTTCGCACTTCGATCACGATGGTCGTCTTGCTTGCATGCTCGATCGTGACCGTCGGCTTCGCGGTAGAACGCTGGCTTTTCTTCGGGCGCAGCTCGACTAACGCGAAATCGTTCATGAAGAACATCCACGGAAAGCTCAAGTCCGGAAACGTGTCTGGCGCACGAGCCTTCTGCGAACAGCAAAAGAGCGCCGTAGCTCGCGTGATCGGGCAAGGTCTTGCTCACGCGCATCTACGCCGCAACGACCTACAGCAGCGGATGAACACCGCGATCGAGATCGAGCAAGTCGAAATGGAGCGCAACCTCAATGTGTTGGGGACAATGAG
Source organism: Candidatus Krumholzibacteriota bacterium (assembly GCA_963764625.1). Lineage (GTDB taxonomy): Bacteria > Krumholzibacteriota > Krumholzibacteriia > JAJRXK01 > JAJRXK01 > JAOZPE01. The sequence goes on from CAVXTH010000004.1 coordinate 56,027, forward strand.
TAACATCGCTCCTCTGCTCGGGCTCTTCGGTACCGTAGTTGGTATCATCAGAGCTTTCGCCGCGATTGCGCGTTCAGGCTCAGGTGGAAGCCAGGTCGTCGCGATGGGTGTGGCTGAAGCACTCATGACCACTGCCGCCGGTATCATCGTGGCAGTCATTGCCACGGTCTTCTTCAACATATTCATCCGGCGGATTCGTACGCGGACTGTCGATCTCGAAGATGCACGCGAAGAACTCCTCGTATTGTTGGCGGAGGCTGCCATCCAACAACAGCGCGCCACCAATCCCGCTCCGGCGCTTAGGAATACAGTCCGACCCGCAGTCGAACAGGAACCCGCAACCTCCGGCATTCTGAGCTAGATCGAGCCAGAAGCGCCAAGTAAGGGAAAGCACCATGACATCGCGGCACAGCATTGCACACGGTGGCATCAGCGAGGTCAACATCACGCCATTGGCCGATGTTACGACAACTCTGATCGTTGTGTTTCTCGTTGCCTTACCGACTCTCCTTTGGAGCGGCATTCAAGTGCAGAGCAAGGCAGCAACACAGGGTTCGCAACATATCGTTCAGCCGACCAAGAATGAGAGAGTCGGATTGCTGACGGTCGCGGTAAACCCAGGAGGCATCACCCTCAATCAGAGACCCATCGCGCTGTCGGATCTCGAGGATGAGCTTCGAAGCCGCCTCGCGTCGCGGCAGAACCGCACGGTGGTCATCGTACCGAACGATCAGGTTTACCTGGGCGATGTGGTCAGCGTGCTCGACATTGCCAAGGCGAGTGGAGCTACTGATCTGGCGTTACTCAATTTCAAGCAAACTTCCGGGGGTCGCTCTAAATGAAGATCAAACCTGATCTGGCGACAAAGACGGACGTTGTTCCCATCATTAACGTCGCGCTGGTAATCGTACTGACGCTGATGATCATTTCCCCTTCTCTCAACCAGGTCACAACGGACGTTGATCTGCCCGAAGCGCGTGCAACACAGACCGATGAAGAGAACAAGGTTGAGATCACTTGCACCCTCGACGGTCAGATCTACTTGGCCGATATGGCGGTGAGTCCAGAAGAGATCGCTTCGATATTGGGAGAGCTCCTCGAGGAAAACCCGGGTGCGATCGCAGTGGTGCGTGCCGACAAGAATCTCGTGTACGGAAACGTGGAGCGCATCATCGCAGAGGTCGAGAAAGCCAAACCAGCGGAAATCTCACTGGCCACCGCGCCCCCCAGGAAAGCGGTAGAGAGGAAGTTGATTCACGACCATGATGCGTTACGCCCATAGCCGGGCTCGTCCCACTCAGGGGGGCATGGTCACCAGCGTGATGGTGCATTCCCTGCTATTGCTCCTGCTGGGTTTGGCATTACGCCATGGCGCGTCGCTTCCCATTCCCATGGATAAGCTGACCAAGATCACCTACATCGAGGCGCATCAGGGTGAAAATGTAGATGAAATGATACGCCTCAAGACGATGGCCAAGCGCCATCCCAAGTTAGCCGACGGCGCAGGCATATCGACGCGCTCTGCCGTCAAGAGCAAGTCAGTGGCAGAACCGGGTCCTCTGCCACAATTGCGAACGCCCGAGCGCAAGAGTGTTGCCGAGATCACGACGCCCCTGCCCACTCCGACTCGCATGCAGCAGCGCGAATTGGCCACCGCTCCGCAGCTCGATGCCAAGTCGAAGGACTTGGCGCAGGTTGCAGTCTGCCTTCCTGACGCCCTGCGCAGACCCCAGCTTGAGGATGCGTCCTCCGCTACGCCCAGGCTGACCGCGAAGTCGGCCCCGCAGAGTCTTGAAGGTGCGACTCACTCCCTCGAGAGTCGGCGGACCGAATTTGATCTCGCAGGTGGCGACGTCGACCCCGCACCTCGCTCCTCGACTGGTTCTGCCGAAGGTTTAGCTGAAACAGGAGTGGCCGGACCGGGCAAGGCCACCCTACGACCATCCAAGGGTGGCACCGGATATCGAGCGCCTCGGCCGGGTCGGCCCGCACACCGCCAGGGAGAAGCGATCGCTGATGTAGGCGCTGACGACATCGTCGGAAATGGCGAAGGCGGTGGCACGGCAGACAAGGTGGACGCCGCACCCGTTCGACTACGGCAGTGGAAGCGGTGGCGGCTTGCGTGGGCGCGCGAGCGGAGATATCGCCCCCGATCGCAGCGCGATCAAACCAACCCAAAAAGCCAAGGAAGACGCTCAGAAGCAACTTGCCGACACCAAGGCCACCGAACTCACTGCAAATGGCATGAACATGAGCATCACCGGAGAATTTCAGGTCGAAAGGTTTTGCACATGGTCCCGCCGAAGTACAGCAGCTTGGCCAAGAAGAAGGGTTGGGAGGGCGTGGTAGCGGTGCACTTCACCGTGTTTCCCGATGGACGGGTCAAGGACAATCTCTACTTCGAACAGACTTCCGCCCATCGCGATCTCAATCAGGCAGCGATGACCGCGATTCGCCAGTTCAAGTTCGCCCCCCTCTCCGGCGATGACTCGCAGGTCGAGCAGTGGGGATTGATTACTTTCGTCTTCCGCTTGCACTAGTGAGAAGCAGGAGCCAGACCCGGTACGCAGAGATGCAAAAGGAATGAACAATGTTCGGGTTCAACATGAAGAAGAGAGTGACTCCGATACGCGCCCTGCTCGTTTGGGTTTCGATGCTCTCGGAGCCCTCGCACTCACGCCCGCGGCTTCGGCACAGCCAGGTACCACCGCACGGCCAGACAGTTCGGCGACGCTAGACAGTCCGGCGCAGAAAGTCTCCGACGAGAATGAATCCGGGAACACCTTCACCGAGCCCGGTGAGAATGGCGCTGTCCTGGACGACGTGGTCGTCGAAGCAGAGAACGAAGTGCGGCAAGGCGTCGAGAAGACCTCCTTCGAATTCGAACTCAGTGCTGCTGTGATCGATTCCTTTCTGAGTGAGGTCGACAAGGAAGCTCTCGAGGTCAGTCCAGTGAGCGGTCTTCAGCCGTACTTGAACAACTTGCAACCCATGGCCAGCGATCAAACTCCCCATCTCTGGCTACCCGAGATACCGGGCACCCCGGTGCGACCTCTACCCCGACCCCGAACCAGGGCGACAGATGAGCCATTGGCAGCTGACGATCACGGACTTCCGAGGCTCTCCCTATCGAACTTTCGAAGGCAAGGGATCCCCCCCGACAAACTCCGCTGGGACGGACGCAGCGGTGAGGGCAAATGATCCACACCGGCTATCCTTACAGCTACGTATTCACCACGACCGACAAGGGAACTAACGCGTACAACCATGCCGGCGTGAGTTCCGGTTGCCTGCCCTGGACTATCATGCTGGCGACGACCGTATTCTCGAACTCAGTGGTAGCGAACTCTTCGAGCGCTCGGATGTGACACTGCTGGAGACCGGAGAGAAATGCGCTAGTACAAGCTACCGACATCATGCGCCAACACCCCTATTCGCCATTCGAGGTGGTCTGTGTTGCCGAAGACGCTGAACTAGCTCGCAAGCGGGCCGAGGTCGTGGCGAGATTTTTGGCAGATCGTATGGTTTTGCCGCGCGAGCAGGTGGAAGTCTCCTTCAACAGCAACCAGACCTACGCTCGGAGATGGACGGTCATGTGCGGATCCTAATCCAGCACGCGGAGTGAGTGGAGTGACGGCTGTTCCTACCATGGGGCGCTGCTCGTAACAAGCCGAGGGCCTGAAGCTGATGACGGATTGCAATGTTCTCCAAAAATCGGTCTCGGGATCTAAAGAGAGCGACTACGTTCCTTGGGCAGGGACAACCCCGATCCTGGTCCCACGGGTTCCGCCATTCGCAAACGAAATGCTCATGCTGCCCGTCAATCGTAGTAGTTGAACATTCCACGAAGGCGCTGCTTAAGCTCAACCTTCCCCACTCTCTGAGGCTCTGCCCCCGCTAACGAGTTGGTTTCCAATACCTTGGTGACTGCGCTTGTCTTCATCGTGAGCCAAGAACTCGCGATGGCTCGATCAAGGGATGTTCGCCCCGCGGTTCTCGTGCGTATCAGAAAGAAAGAGGCAGGATGGCGGCATCCCTGCCGCGATCGTAAGCGCGGGCCGACGGCCGAACGCGAGGGTCGCGGCCGTGAGGGTGCAGCGTTCTCAAAAGCCCAATGGAGTGATAAACCATGAAATACTACGAACGCTCGAAGCTCGTGCGCAGCGTCCTCATCGTGCTGGGATGCACGGCATTGCTGGCATCGGGCCGTCGTCGGCCCATGCCGACTCCGGGAGATCTCGACCCCTCGTTCGGGGGCTTCAGCTACGACGGCGTGGCGACCCAGTACGGCTATCCGATGGATGGCGGGGAACGCGGCATGGCGATCCAGCCGGACGGCAAGATCGTCATGGCTGGATACACCTCGCTGGGAATCCTCGTCATGCGCTATCTTCCAGACGGCACTCCCGATCCTACGTTCGGCGGTGGGGAGGGCGCGGTGGCCCTCCTACATCCGAGCGTGGTGACCAGGGCGACGGACGTAGCGATCCAGGCCGATGGGAGGATCGTCGTGGCCGGATGGGCCGACACGGGACCGGCCGACTATATGCTGGCCCGTCTCACCCCGAGCGGCTATCTCGATCCCTCGTTCGGCTCGGGCGGCTGGGTCCTCACCGACTTCTCGGACGACACCGATCAGGCGTACAGCGTCGTCATCCAGAGCGACGGCAAGATCATCGCCGCCGGCCGCTCGCTCATCGGCAATGACTACGATTTCTCCGCCGCCCGTTACAACCCGAACGGAACTCTGGACATGAGTTTCGGCGGTGACGGGCTCGTCACGGTCGGGTTCGGCAAGCTCGGACCCGACAACAACGAAGCCTGCTACGACATCGCTCTCGACAGCAGCGGTCGGCTAGTGATGGTCGGCGGCGGCACCGATGTCTGGACGACGGGCACGTTCGATATCGCCCGCCTGACGACGAGCGGCTCGTTGGATGTCACGTTCAACACGATCGGCAGGAAGCACTGGGACGTCGGACCGGACAACACGCAGGCGTCGGCCGTCGCCATCGCGCCGGACGGCAAGATCGTCGTCGCAGGGTCGCAGGTTTACTTCAATTCGTCGCAGAGCGGCGAAGCCTATGCCGCTCGCTTCCTTCCGAACGGTGACTTCGACAACTCGTTCGACGACGACGGCAAGCTCAAGGTCTCGGACAACTACTTCATCAGGGACGTCGTCGTGCAACCTGACGGCAGAATCTTACTGCTGGGCGACGCCGCGTTCTCGGCGAGTCAGTGCTCTGCGCTGTTCATGCGCCTCGCGCTGGACGGATCGCGCGATCCGACGTTCAGTGACAACGGCACGTACTACTCCGCAGAGAGCGGCTACTGCAAGGGCTATGACCTCGCCCTTTTGCCCGACGGCCGCCTGCTTGCCTACGGCGCGAAGGACCAGAACCATCTGCTCGTTCAGCTCTGGCCCGACGGCACGCTCGATGTGGCCGGCAAGCAGGCGATCGGCTTTGATACGCCCGGATTCGGAGCCGGCACGTACTCGATCGGCTACGGCATGGCCATTCAACCGGACGAGAAGATCATCGTCGCGGGAACCGTCTATGGCCCTGCGGGGGACGCCGATTTCGGTCTGGCGCGCGTCTTTTCAACCGGGAGGATTGACGACACCTTCGGCACCTACGGACGCGCCACGTTTGCATTCGACGAGGACGACCTCGGTACCTGCGTCGCCTTGCAAAGCGACGGCAAGATCATCATGGCCGGCGACACCCAAAACGGTTCGGATCGCGACTTCATGGTCGTGCGCTTCAACCCCGACGGCAGCGTCGACGGATCGTTCGGATTTCTCGGCTTCTCTGTACTCGACTTCCTGGGCGGAGACGACTACGGCCGCGCGATTGCCATCGCGCCGGACGGGAAGATCGTCGTCGTCGGAACGGTTTTCAACGGCGCCCGCAACGTCTTTGGGGTGGCTCGCTTCAACAGCAACGGCACGCCCGACACCTCCTTCGACATCGATGGCAAGCAACTGGTCGAATTCGCAGTCGGACCGACCCATTGGGCGTCCAGCGTCGCCGTCCTTCCCGACAACCGGATCCTCGTCGGCGGCAGCGTCGGCGGCGACTTCGCTCTGGCACGCTTAAACGTGGACGGCAGCCTCGATACAACCTTCGGCAGCGCGTTCGGCGGATCTGGTAGGCGCACCTATGATTTCGGCGGCAATGACTACTTGAACGCACTCAAGCTGAGTTCGGGCGGCGCGATCTATGCGGCCGGCAGCAGTGAGATCGCTGGTCACACCGTCTTCGCGATGCTGCAGTTGCCCTCGCACGGCGGGCCGCCGACCTGCTTCCCCACTCCCTGCCCTTGGCCGAGTGGACAGGCGACCGTCGACTGGGGCGCGAGCGTGAATGGCGCAGCCTATGCGATCGACCTGAGTGACGATGGCCAGGTGTTGGTGGGCGGAATCGCGGGCGGAAAGATGGCGTGGGCCCAGGTTCCCGCATCGTCGACGCCGATGCCGATCCTGGGCATGGCCGATTTCCCGGGCGCCAGTGACACCGCCACCGGCATCAGCTTCACCAGCTTGGGCAAACTCGTCGCGTCTGGCTACTACGATCAGAACGGAGTCAAAGCCCTGGCGCTGGCGAGCTTCGAGACGACCTTTAACGCGGTTAGCGTCCCTGACGATGGCACGACTCGGGCCTCGACGCAGGTGCGCTTCCTCTCCGCCTACCCCAATCCCGCGTCGGGTCGAACCCTGTTCGACTTCGAGCTCCCGAGCTCCGGCACCACGCGCGTCTCGGTCTACGATCTGGCCGGTCGACGCGTTCGGGTGCTTGCCAACGAGCCTCTCGCCGCCGGGAGACACGAGCTGGCATGGGACACGAACGACAGCCACGGGCGACCGGTGGCGGCGGGGATCTACCTGGCGCGCGTGGAGTTCGGGACCTTCCACGCGCAGAAGAAGATCATCGTATTCAGTCGCTGAGCTGGTGACGTGAAACGGTCCCAGCCGGCGACTCGTCCGGGGGGATCCCTCGCGCGCCCCATGTCGGTGCCGCTGTGCTATATTTAGCCTCCCCCAATGCGGCGGAGGCGCCCCATGTCCCACGCGGCTTCCGGGGAGGGACCGGGTAATCGTGATCCGGTCCCCTCCCAGCGAACCGCCATCACGATCGAGCTTCTGGATCGCGCCAAGCAGGGCGATGCGGAGGCCCTCTCGCAGATCATGGAGAGGTACGCTCCCCGTCTGCAACGCTGGGCCACCGCGCGGCTTCCCCGGTATGCGCGCTCGATGTTCGACACTTCCGATCTCGTTCAGGACTCCCTCGCGCGGACCCTGCAGGGCTTGGACCGGGTCGAGGTTCGCGGCCCCGGCGGCTTCGAGGCCTACGTGCGGCAGGCCATCCTCAACGGCATCAAGGATCAGATCCGGCGCGCGCGCGTCCGCGGCAACCCTGAGAACATCTCCGACGCGATGGTCCATTCCGCACCGTCTCCCCTGGAGGAGGCCATCGGCTTCGACCTGCTCGAGCGCTTCGAGCGGGGCATGTCCGCCCTTGGTCCCGAGGATCGCCGGCTCCTGCACCTGCGCATCGAACTCGACTTCGACTTCGACGAGATCGCCGCGGCCACGGGACGACCGAGCCGCGACGCAGCTCGCATGGCCCTCCAACGCGCGCTTGCGCGGCTGTCGAAGGTAATGGGACATGACCGACGACCGTAAGATCGAGGAACTGATCGCCAAGATGACACGCGGAGAGCCGATCGACTGGGATGCGGCGTGGAACCGCGCTACGACCGACGAGGGACGCGCCCGTCTGGAAGCGCTGCGCGGGATCGACCAGATCGCGGCTTTCAACCATGCCGAGTGGGAGCGCTTCGCGCCGCTGCTCGCACACCTGCGCGAGATGGAATCGGACGGGCCAGCGCCCGAATCCCCCACCCCCCCGCTTGCCGGCGCCACCATCGGTGCCTACACGCTGGAGTCCCCGCTGGGCGTGGGAGGCATGGGGGAAGTCTGGCTGGCGCGCCGCAGCGACGGCCGCTTCGAAGGCCGGGCGGCCATCAAGCTCCTCCGGCCACCCCTGGCGGGATCGGAAGGCCTGGCGCGCTTCGAGCGCGAGGGGCGAATCCTCGCGCGCCTGCGACACGGCAACATCGCGCAGCTTCTGGACGCGGGCGTGACACCGACCGGGCAGCCGTACCTGTTGCTCGAGCATGTCGCCGGCGTGGCGATCGATCGCTACTGCGACCAGCATGCTCTCGAGGTGCGCGCCCGGGTCGAGCTGTTCCTCGCGGTTCTCGACGCGGTAGCGCACGCGCAGGCCAACCTGGTTCTGCACCGCGATCTCAAGCCGTCGAACATCCTCGTCGACACCAGCGGTACCGTGAAGCTGCTGGACTTCGGCGTCGGCAAACTCCTCGAGGAGAGCAGCGGCGCCACCGCCGTGGCCGGGCCGACGACGAGCTTGGGCCGGGCACTCACTCCCGAGTTCGCGGCCCCGGAGCAGCTGCGGGGCGACCCGGTGACGACGGCGACTGATGTCTACTCCGCCGGCGTGGTGCTCTACCTACTCTTGACGCGCCGCCATCCGGCAGGCGACGTGCGCGACGCTCCGCTCAAGCGGATGCAGGCGATTCTCGAGTCCGAGCCAAGGCCGGCGAGCGAGGTGGTCGTGGAATCATCGGTCACCGCCCGGACGCGCCGCGAGCTGCAGGGTGACCTGGAAAGGATCCTGGCGAAGGCGTTGAAGAAGGATCCTCGCGAGAGATACGAGAACGCAGCCGCGTTCGCCGCGGATCTGCGGCGCTTCTTGAACCGGGAGCCCGTGACGGCCCGTGACGACACGGTCCGCTACCGGGTCGGGAAATTCGTGCGCCGCCACCGCACCTCCGTCGTCAGTTCCTGCCTGGTGTTCGTGGCGCTCGCGGCCCTGACGATCTTCGCGATGGCAGAACTCATCGAGGTGCGCCACCAACGCGATGAGGTGAGGGCGCAGATGCAGCTTGCCGAGGGGTTCAACACCGTGGTGACGAGCGTGCTCTCGCAAACCGGGCCAGGGGGGCGAGCGCTGTCCCCCGAGGAACTTCTCGATCGCGCCGTCGACGAGGTGCAGGCGCGCTATGCCGACAATCCAGGCTTCCTCGTGGACATGCTCATCCGAATCTCCGGCCGCTACTTCGACCTGGGCGATCACAACCAGGAATACGCGACGCTGGTTCGGGCCGAGGAGATCGCGCGCCAGACTGGGGATCCGTCCCTGATCTTCCTCGTCCAGTCCAACACCGTCGAGACGGAACTGTACCTCGGAAGGCGACGGGAAGCCCATCGGCGTCTCGAGGAGGCGACGCGACTTCTGCCGGAGCTGCGACCGCCGCCTCCGCTCGTCGCCTATCAGCGGGCCGCGGCCCAGCTGGCGGAAGCCGATGGGGACTTTCCGGCTGCCATCGTCTACCTCGAGCGGGCGCGCCAAGAGATGGAGAGCACCGGCGACATTCACGGAAACTCCTACGCCGGTCTGCTCAGCGTGCTGCGGCTGTGCCATTTCCTGGCGGGTGAGCTGCGGGAGGCGCACCGCAATGCGCTGGAGATGGTCGAAGTCCACCGGCGACATCATCGCGAGAATTCGGTGGCCGGCATGATTTCCCGTGGCGTTCTGGCCATGAGCTGCGGCGACCTGGGGCAAGTCGCACGCTCGCGCGTCATGCTGGAGGAGGTCTTCCCGGAGCTGACGCATCCGGATACTGCCGAACCGGGTCTGTGGCTCGTCTTTGGCTGGACCTACGGCGAGCGACTGGGTCGGCTGGGCCAGGGCGAGCGCGCGCTTCCCCTGATCCGCGCCTCGCTCGACATGGTCATCAGCGGCGGCAATCGGATGAACGAAACGCGCGCACGCTTGGCGCTGGCGCGTACCCTGCTGCAAGTTGGTCGCTTGAAGGAGGCTCGAGGCGAGCGTCGACACGGTCGCGACCTCGGCGGCAGACCGACTCGACGGCCAATCGGATCTGGCTTGTCGAGACGGATCGGCTGCGGGCTGAGCTCGACCTGCGCCGGCAGCAGCTCGATCGCGCGGAGCTGGAGGCCACTTCGGCCCTCCGGCGGATCGGCGAGCCCACGCCCCTGAGCGGTCCGCGGCTCGGCCCAACTGCTCCTGACGCTCGCCCGCGTGCAACTCGCCCGAGGCCACGCGGCGCAGGCGCTGGGTTCGTCGCTCCAGGCCGCCCGCGTTTTCGCATCGGCCACCGACGAGCCCTCGCAGAGCGCCGACTACGGCGAAGCGATGCTGGTAGCGGCCCGGGCTCAACTCGCCGCTGGCAACACCGAGCAAGCGGGCCGAAGCCTCGCACTCGCCGTGCCTGCGCTCGGCAACGGCCTGGGCGCCAAGCACGAGCTGACGCGACTCGCTCGCAGTTTAGCCGCCCGGGCAGCCGACGATCCCAGCTCTAGAAAGGACTAAGCCAGTTCGTCCATCCCGAGCCCGCCCGTTGATCGGGCGGGCCAGGATGCGGTGACCTACTTCAGCAGGCTCGCTTTCTTCACCTCGACTCCGTCCGGAGTCGTCAGGCGCACGAAGTAGGTGCCGCTGGCCAGACCGCGGCCATCCTGATCAACTCCGTCGAAGACGATCTCGTGATGTCCGGCCGCACGAACCTCGTCCAGCAGTGTACGTACCCTGCGTCCCCTCAGGTCATAAACTTCCAGAACCACATGCTCGCTGCGAGGAAGCTCGAGTTCGACGGTGGTTCGCGGATTGAAGGGATTGGGGTGTACTCCGCGCAGCCGCGCGGCGTTCAATGCCACAGGTGTCGAGGGCGCAGCGGTCGTTCCGCTGGTGATGTGCAGGTTATACTCGGCATCGGTCCCGGTGTCCTCGGTCAGGAGCTTGCGCACCGCGATGCAGTAGTAGCCCTCCTCGCCCGGGGTAATGTCGACCTGGATGGAGAGCGGCTCACCCGTATTGCTGAGGACGGAGTAGCCGCCCTCCGGAGTGTCGGCAGCGCCGAAGACCGCCGGATTTCCGCTGTTCGGGGGGTTGCCGTGCAGCGCGAGTCCGTAGTGAGTGCCCCCGCTCAGATCCTCGACGGCGATCGACCAGAGTCCCGGGTCCAGATGGACTTCGTAGAGATCGAGCAGCTCGAGCTCGGCAAGCGTGTAGGGTCCGAACACTCCCTCCGGAGAGTTGCCGAGCCAGGTGGAGGCCACGCTCTCTGCCAGGTACAGCGCGGTGCCATTGCCTGCTCGCAGCACTCCCACGTCGAAGAGGCGCGCGGCCTCTTCGCGGAAGTTCACCAGCACGTAGTCCGAGCGACCGGGGCCCTCGAAGGACCCGGCCAAGGGCGTCAGGAATCCGTCGCGTGGGCCAGTCGACGCCTCGTGCAGACGCAAATCCACGTTCGTCTTGAGATCGGGCATCGTCGCCATGGCCAGCCAGTACCCGTTCTCACCCGCGGGTGCGGGCAGGGGCAGGCGCAGACCATCGCAGTTGGGGCCGACCTCGGGAAAGACGGTGACATCGGAGCCCTCGGCGGACTCGCTGTTCACGGTTTCCACGTAGACGATGTCGTCGAAGCCGCCATCGGGCGCGGGCGGTGAGTTGCGAGCCACCTCGCTTCCGCTGGGCAGGACCCCGGGCTCCCAGACCCATTGATCGGCAAAGATGTTGTCCGCCTCGCTGGCCTCGTCCACCACTTGCGTGTCGTCGACCCGGACCGAGACAAGGTGCCGTCCACCCCGTACCGAAATCGGGCTGGGATCGTTGAAGGTATGAGCGGCTCCCGGGGCCAGACCGGGGGTCGCGACACTCCGGACGCTCTCCCCGTCCAGCCGGATGTCCGCGGTGCTCGCGCCCGCGGCCGCGGGCGCATCGTTCACTTGAGCCAGGTTGAGCCAGGTCTGGGGACCCTCCCCGATCAGATACGTGGGTTCGGAGACGGAGCTAGGGGTACCGTCCGCGGCCGGCCGTGGAATCAAGGGACCGGCCCAACCTGATGCCTCGTCATAGGCCAAAAGATTCGGCGGGGTGGCCCCGGTGGTGACACTCAGGTTCAAAGGAAGATCGGTCTTGGCTGAGGGCGACCCGAAGGGCTCGCGGTAGATCACGATGCAGTAGTAGCCGCTCGCGGTGACGTTCACGTCGAGCTGGGCCACTCCCTCCTCGTCCGAGACCACGAGATTGCTCAGGTCGCTCATGTCGCCGGTACTGAAATCCTTGTCGAGCCAACCCACGGCAACGGGTTCACTCGCGTCCGTCACAGTGACGATCACGGAGAAGAGCCCGGTATGGTCCGCATCTACGTTCACCTCGCGCAGAGCCATGTACTCGTTGGGGCCGAAGTCCACTGTGAAGCTGCCATCATAGGGAACCAGTACACTGCCCACCTGCCGCACCAGATACGAGGAGTAGGGTTGAGATGTGTCTCCGGTGAGAACTCCAACGTCATGATCCACAGTCCCCGTGTAGTTGCGATTCACGAAAACCGCGTCGAGCAGGCCGGTTCCCCGACTAGAGTACCCACTGATGGTATCGAATCCATCTAAGGCTCCGCTCGAGGTTGCGGTGTACATGCGGATGTCCACGTCGTACACAGCTTGGGTGGGGTTCACCACCGCGGCATGCCACCAGCTTGTCCCATCGAGTTGCATGCGATAGCCATCGGCGTTGTACCAATGCGGTCCAGATAAGTAATCGAAACCGCCGTCCTTCTGCTTGAGGTGGGTGTTGACGTGTGAAACCCCCGGCTCGAGGAGATACGGCGTCCATACGAACTGGCGGTTGTAGAAGTTGTTGAGCTCATAGCTTTCCCCGATGTCCTGGCCCCGGTCGATGTACAGGCTCACCGTGTGACGTCCCCCTGGAACCTGCAGACTCGAGGACGTCCCCACAATAAACTCCTGCGAAGCGACGAGAACGCCGGCGGGAACCGAAGTGTCAATCCAGGTGCCGGTGCCGTCGAAGCGGAATCCGGTGTTCCAGCCGTCGTGAGAGAGGCTGGAGGGGCTGAAATTCCTATAGGCGTAGAACACCTGGGTACCCGACTGAAAGCCGGGAAGAGTAGTAGGCTCGGGAACGTAGCTTGTGTTTCCCTCGCCGGCGGACAGACAGACCAGGGCGTCCGACCAGAACTCCGGAACATCGGGCGCGAGGTCCACGGGTTCTGCCGGCCCGATGACGATGGGACCGAAGTTCGCGTAGGCGGTGGACCATTTTCCGGAGCGATCCAAAGCACGGATGTTGAAGTAGTAGGTTCCCGGCACGATCGGCGCGTCGACCGTGTAGTTGTTGACCCGGCCGATGTCCATACTCGCGCTGGGCATGGAGGGAGCGCCGGCCGTCAGGGAAACGGCGTAGCCCATGATGCCCGAGGCATCGTCCTGCGCGGTGTTCCAGTAGAACTGGGGCAGGTTTGCTGGAGACGACACGCCTGCGCTGTGAGTGTTCGATCCGAGGTTCGTGACCACGCTCGGAGCCATGTCGTCGATCTCGTAGCCGTTGTTCTGTGCCGTCTCCCAGAGATCTTCGATGTCCTGGTCATCATAGGTGGACAAGAGTTTCATGTGCGCCTCGAGCGCATCGATGAAGTCCTGGACGTAGCGAGGATCGTAGTTGGCGGCCACGTCCAACAAGGTCTCCGGATCGATGCTCGCGACGTCCCGCCAGGTGGTGCTGAAGGCGGGGTCGTTGTCCTGGGAGGTGTCGAACATGTCCAGGCAGAATGCGGCGAAGATCCCCTCGGTGAGGAATGGATCGTCGATCGCGGAGCCACCGGGCAGCTCTGTGCAGGGTCTGATGGTCTCCGTTCGGTATACGCCCAGGCTCAAGGTCGGCGCTCCGTAGTCAGTATTGAGTTCGACATTCATGGCCTGGGTGACGAAATCGGGAAAACCCTCCGACCACGCAGTGCCCGTGGTCTCCTGGCAGAACATGCAATGCTGGCATTCGCCCACGTCGCCGTTGCAGAATCCGTTGCAGTATTCGGGGTTCTCCTGCGCGCCGAATACGTGCACCCATGCGTGGGTGTACTCGTGCCCAAGCGTTCCTTCGTCCCATTCATCACCGCGCGCGATGAAGACGACGCTGGTGAGGGGGCGGTAGAAGGAAGCGTCCGCCGGCCATCGGATGAGCCGGTGCGGCATGTCGTAACCTCGATAGTAAAACCATCGGTGTGCACGCTCCATGATGGTGTGGATGTACATCGCCCCGTTCATCATCGGATCGGTGGGTATGAGTGTCCCCAAATTCAGATCGAAGGGGCCCACAAAGTCGTCCTCGCGGAACACTTCGAAGGAGTAGTTGCCCGAAACGATCGAGGTACTCCGCACGTCCACGTGGTCGTTGCTGAGCTCCACTGACACGACAAGATCGGGTTCGGGGTCGATGAGGACTCCGTAGTTCCATGAGAAGCTCAGATCAAAACCGCCCAGCGCATCCGTGATCCCCTCGACGAGCCCGTTGCTGTACGAACCCTCGTCATCGTGGATCTTGACTTTCACCCGATCGGCGCCGATCACCGAGCCGTCGCTACGCCGCAACGCGATCACGCCGCGGACGCGGATCACGGTGGACTTCTGACTCGAGCCATCGAGCTGGGCCTGCTCGTCGACCTTCAGGGTTTCAGGGCCGCCGACCCGCAGTTGGGTGGCCGTGGGCGCGGGGATGCTGCCGGCGGGCACTTGCACCGCGGCAACTCCCTCGACCGGACGGGTGAACTCGAGTGGCTTGTCGACTTCCTGACCGTCGATCCGAAGGCGGAGGTGCAGAGGCGCCTCCGCGCCGTCGAACACTCCCGAGATGGCAAAGCGCTGGCGACGGTAGCCCGGGAGCGACACTTTTTCGGAAGGGTTCTCCACCATCGAGTAGCTCAGATTCTGCCAACCCTTCTCGGCGCTGACGCCCAATACCTCGGCTGGAATACCCTCGCGACTGAGGAGATCGAGCACCAATCGCGTGGGTTCACCGGGCTTTCCGGGGTCACTTCGGTCGACGAGTTGAAGCGCCCAATCGTCAATGACCACGGTCGCGTGGACCGGGACGAAGGACAGGAGCAACAGCACGGTGGTGAGTGGGAGGAGTAGCTTCGTAGAGGTCTGTCGCAGGAAAGTATTCATGGCTTATCGCTCCCCTCCCTGCGTGCGGATCTCCTTGGTGCGTTCAACCGGCTTCGGATCGAGAGCCTTTTGGAGCTCGGCCTCGAGCGATCGGGCGAGTTCTTCCCTCCCTGCCGCGCGGGCGCGGTCGATCTGCAGTCGGAGCAGTGACAACTCGGTCTGGCGCCGTCGATCCGCCACGCGCCCCGCGAGTTCAAGCCGCTGCATCGCATCATGGGTATTCGCGATCTGCTCGCGCAGCCGCGAAATGTCTTCTGCCTCCTGGTCCAGGATCGAGTGATAGCGCTCCTCGAAGGAGTCCATGACCGCGAGAGGCCGTGCATCGGGGTCGACGCCGAAGCGCAGGGGCAGCCCCGCGGCGATCTCGTCGGCATTGATCTCCAGTTTCTCCACGGCGACGGGGGTCGCATCCTGCGATCCGCTAGCCTTGGAATGGGGGCTTTCCGCTCCTGCGGTGGGAACGAGAAAGAGGGCGGCCAGGACCATACCGGCCACGGCTTGGGGCAATGGACGCATGGGGGTTTCTCCCTTCGGAAAATCGACCCGGCGGAGGGGGAAAGTCCGGGTTGGGGCGCTTCTGGAGAAAGGTCGCGCGAGCCGCCCGAGTGTGACACGAATTCCCGTGCGGAACGGGGGACGTCCGGCTCGAGGGCGCCGGATGGGAGGTTCCATATATAGTATCGGTGATGGAGACTACGGGACCCTAAGCTCAGGTAAGACGAGACTTATGGAGTCTCTGGTAGGCTCAACATGCCACTGGGCGCATACTTCGTACGGCTTGATCCATGGGAGTTCACGGCTTCGAGGAGTTCCATTTTGCAGTGTTCGCAGGCGTTGAGTTTGGAAGATCCAAATCTGAATTATCCCTGCCCAGAAGTTTGGAAGGCCGACTCCTCGTGTCAGTACGCTGCCGGTAGGGTGGCGCAGTGGTGGCGCCATCCGGGATCGGTGGTGTTCAGTCTCTTGATCCTGTCTTCTCTTCTCGACTCCGACTCTCGCGCGCACGTCGACGTCACCGACTCGACTGCGTCGACCATTTCGGTCGTACCCGAGGTCACTGGGGACGAGTTCGACTACGTCTTCTTCGCCGATAGCCCAACGCCGACCTACTACGACCCGAGTTGGAGCTTCGTCACCGCGCCGAGCACGCTCGTGCAGGACGGGGCGAAGCTTCCGGTAAGCTCCACCCGGTCGCTGGTCGGCAAGTACTCACTCTCGCTCGATTGGAACTCGCAGCCCGACGGGGATTGGGGCGCGGCGGTGGCCAGCATTGGCTGGGTCGGTCACGACCTAACGCAGGCGGACAGCCTCGTTTTCAACGTCTACACCGATCAGCTCACGGCGAAGGCCGATCTGCCGTGCATCTACCTCGAAGATCTCTCGAGCGCTCGGTCGCCGAAAATCCTGCTGTCGACTCTCACAGGCGACGTTCCGGCTGGGACATGGCACCGCGTGGCGTTGCCCGTGCAGACCTTCCTCGACGCTCCCGGCTCGACCGACATGACGCGGGTGAAGACGATCTTCTTCGGCCAGCAGACCGCCGACGGCGTCCGGCACCGCTGGCTCCTTGACGACATGCGCATGACTGGCGTCAAAGCGGTCACTGGAGAGGACGTGCCGCTGATCGTCGTGCTCGGTTCGTCGACCGCTGCCGGTACGGGTGCTTCGCTGCCCGACAGCTCGTGGGTAGGACGCTTCCGTAACTACATCCAGAACATCAACCCAGATGCACAGGTGGTGAACCTCGCGGTCGGTGGATACACAAGCTACCAGATCCGTGAAGATGGATACGCGCCGCCACCGGGACGGCCCGCGCCGAGCCCGGAGCACAACATCACCCGCGCGCTCGCCTACAGACCATGGGGCATCATCGTGAACCTGCCCAGTAACGACGTGGCCTCGAACTACGCGCTTCAGGAGAGTCTGGACAACTACGGCGCCGTAGAGGCGCTGGCCGAGGCCGCCAACGTGCCGATTTGGTTCAGTACGGCCCAACCGCGCAATTTCGCGACCCAGACACAACGCGACGTTTTGTTGGCGCAGACCGATTCGACGTTCACGCGCTTCGGCAACTACGCGATCGATTTCTGGAACGATATCGCGGCGGCGAATGGTACGATTCTTCCCCAGTACAACTCAGGCGACGGTATCCACCTCAACAACGGCGGACATGCTGTGCTCTACTCCCGGGTCGTGGGCGCAGCCGTTTGGGACCGGGTCATTACCCCAGTCGATTCCGGCGAGTACCACGGCTCGGTGGGCCCTGTCCCTATCACTAACTCCACCCGGTGACAAATCCGCGGTAAGGCTGCCTCCGTATAGTACCGGTGGTGCAATCCTCCATTGAGAAGACGAGGCCACCTCATGAGGCGGCCTCGAAGAATGGCTCCCCGTTCGTGACTCTCAACGAAAGGCTCTATGTTCGGGGGGCGACGAGACGACTCTGACGATTGCAGATCTTCAGCTCTCCTGGTGAATTTCCTTTGTGTGTGCAACCCGCTGTTCGTGTAGTAGCATCCCCTCTTTCAGGAGTATCTCGTGATCGGCAAGACCTTGGGCCACTATGAAGTCATCGGCTTGCTCGGCAAAGGCGGCATGGGCGAGGTCTATCGTGCGCGCGACTCGCGTCTTGGACGCGAGGTCGCTATCAAGGCTCTTCCCCCGGAGTTCTCCGCGGATCCCGAACGCCTCGCGCGGTTCGAACGCTAGGCGCGACTTCTCGCTTCTCTTTCCCATCCGAATATCGCGGGAATCTACGGGCTCGAGACCTTCGCTAACATCCCCTATCTAGCGCTCGAATTCGTCGAAGGAGAAACCCTCGCCGACCGACTGGCGCGCGGTCCCCTATCGCTCGACGAAGTGATGGACGTGGCCGGGCAGATCGCGGCGGGTGTCGAAGCCGCCCACGAGTCTAGTCGCGGGGATCTTGCAGACCGAGCCAGACTGGAGCCGGTTGCCGGCGGCGACACCCGCGCGCGTCCGTACGATGCTCAAGCGCTGCTTTCAAAAGGATGTCAGGCAGAGGCTGCGCGACATCGGCGAGGCACGCATCACTCTTGGGGCAGCCATGGACGCGGAAGACGAGCCCGCGACTCGGTCAAGGGTCCGGGGCATCTCCTGGTGGACGGCAACCCCAGCAGTACTCGTGGTGGCGATCCTGGCGGTTCTCGCCACCCTTCGGTTTGGGCAGGGTTCGGCGTCCGGTCCCCTACGTAAGTTGGACCTGGTCGCGAAGGACGTGGTTGTCGATTGGCCCATTGCCCCACAACTTTCGCCCGACGGCTCGCGGTTCGCCTACGCCTCGGCGAATCGGGTCTGGGTCCGCGATCTGGACCGACTCGAGCCCCGCGCCGTGGCGGACATCTCGGCCGCCAGCCCTGTTAGCTGGTCGCCGGATTCGCGCGAGCTCGTCTTCAGTGACAACAGGAAGCTGTGGAAAGTCGCGGTCGAGGGTGGACGCGCAACAGCGATCTGCGAGATCCCGAGAACGGGGAGCATCATCGCGGCAGCCTGGAGCAGCTCCGGCAAGATCGCCTTTTCGGTCTGGCGGGACCAGATTTACGAAGTCCCCGCTAACGGTGGTACCCCCGCCGTCATGGTCGCACTCGACCCCCTCACCGAGATCGACTTTCACGCCCTGTCCTGGTTGCGAAACGGCGAACTCCTTTTCGTCACTCACTGGAAGAGCACGCGCGATAGCACGGGACATGTGGTACCCGCCCTCACCTTCTTCGACGGCAAGAAGCTGACCCGGGTTCCCGGGGATTTTGGAAGCCCTGACGACGCACCTCTCCTGACCGCGACCGGTCAATTGCTGTATCTGACGCGCGGGGCGACACCGGGCATTTGGGCTGTTCCCTTCGATCTGGAGCAACATCAGGCGGCCGAGGCGCCGGTTCTGGTAGCGCCCGATGCCGTCACTCTGAGCGCTTCGGCAGACGGTTCGTTGCTCTATTCGGAAGGGTTGAAGGTCAGTGTGCAGCGAGAACTGGTCTGGCGAAACCGGTCGGGTGAAGACCTCGGCGCGGTGGGCTCGCCACACAGGAACCTCGGCCAGCCGCGGCTGTCCCCTGATGGTAGCCGCGTCGCGTTCAGTGCCGCCGACGGCGACAACGAGGATGTATGGGTTCTGGATCTGAAGACCGGTACCGAGACGCGGCTCACCTTCGGCCCGCAAGTGGAATCCTCGCCGGAGTGGATGGCCTCGTCGTTGCGCCTGTCGTACGTCGAGGACAACGGCATGCAAGCCCGCGTCTTTTCGATCAATGCCGACGGGTCCGGCGAACAACGTGAATTTGCGCCGCTGATGTACTTTGGTATGCAGTCCGGCGGGGTGACCATGGCGCCGGACGGCCGGTGATCTCGTCGATCAGCGAGGGCACGGAAGCCTGCAGGTCGGACCGGTGCTGCCCGGCGGCAAGCTCGGTCCCCTGAAGCCCCTGCTGAAGCAGGTCCCGGAGCCGAACGCACGCGCGGGAAGAATCTCGCCGGACGGTCAACTCGTCGCGTACACGACGAACGATCCGGGGCAAGTCGACGTCTTCCTGGCCCGGTTCCCCAGTGGCGAGGGGCAATGGCAGGTCGGCACCCAGGGCGGGATGCGGCCCCGCTGGACTCGGGACAGCGGCGAGCTGATCTTCATTGCCGGCAGCGGCCCGACGGAACGCAGCATGGTCTCGGCTCGAGTGGACCCCTCACTGGATTCGCCGCTCGGAAAACTCACCTTGCTGTTCAGCAGCCGAGGGGACGGCGACCTGCGGATTTCGACGTCGCTCCCGACGGACGACGATACCCGACTACCCGAGCGGACGGCGGCGTCGATGGATCGGCTCGACACCTGGTCCTGGTGGAAAACTCGCGGTCGGAACTAGCGAGATAGCTCAGTCCAGCAACGCCCGACCATGATGGCCGGGCGCTCTGTGGAGGCGGACCCTCAAGCTCATGGGAGCCCGAGCGGTGTTGGCTCCCGGTTTTTCAGCTTGGACGCAGTTCTCAACAGCAATCATCGATACATCCCCTTCACGCCCCCCCAAGATCGGGCCTGGTAATCCACCGTCCCCGCGCAGGCGGCATGGACGTTGTCGATGCTCGCACCCCAGGAGTTGTCACCGGGATCGATCACCAGAACGATTCGAGGGTATGTTGCCCGCAGGGGGCGACGAAGGTTCGGTGGTCCAGTTCGGCTGGGAATGATCAACCAGACGGATTCGAATCCGTCGATGGTCACCGCGATCCTGGCCGTGCCAGGCTCACTCAGGAGAAGTCGAAGAGTTGGTGCTGGAAGATGATCGTGCACTCGGTCCCGCCGCGGGATCTCCGCACAGGGAGGACTGTGGACAGGCGGGCAGTACCACCGCCGTTCCGGAAAGCAAGGCGTAGGAACCAGGATCACCGCCAATGGTCGGAAAGATGACGGCGAGAAGGTTGAGGGATCCACGCTAGTCGACCAACCGGTGGCGCCGTAGTCGAAGCTGCCGTTGATGACATCGGCGGAAGCCGTCTCCCCATGAGGATCACGGACAGGACAACGGGGAGAACCCGGTCCCGCACGGAGAGTCGGAGCGGATATCCATGACAGCCTCCTGAAGAAGAAGTGGACGGGAATGATGAAGTCGCTCCCCACAAGTGCGATTTCCACGCAGGAGGACTAAATCATAGGAGTATCCGATCTATTCTTTCAAGGGGCTGACCTGCTCCCTGTATCCCTTCTATTGATCCCATGCGGCCGGCAATCCGCGCTTAGGCCGCCTCTCGATAGTAGCAGTGGTGTAGCCCGCCGACCATCGGACGCCGCCTGA
>CAVXTH010000005.1:0-517531 GCA_963764625.1 Candidatus Krumholzibacteriota bacterium
GCTGCAACGAAGCCCAAATTTCCTCCAGATCATCCAGAGTGAACTCCCCCGATGTATCCGGTTCCGCCTGGGCTGCCGCGAGGAGTCGCTCTACGTACTCGGGGCCAGTGAAGGTGTGATCTGCAAAAGAAGCTCCCGCTCGCGTGCACTCACTCTCACCTGAATTCTGTCGCCCTGTCCGATCTTCTGCCTCTTCATGTTGCTCCTGTTCGCCGTATCTGCCTCCGCCGGGCGCAGTGACTGCCCAGAGCATCGGGATTATCATCGCCCTCCCCCACTCGGCCTGACAAGAGCCACTTGCCGCTGCCGGGGGGGTGGTGAAGCTTCTTTAGCTCCAGAACGGTCCGAAAGGCTGCGCTTGACAACTGATACCGTTGGTGGTATCATATGTGTCATGGGGAAGATCCGGCGCGGGAATTACATCTTCGTCACCTACGTCGGTGACCATGGCCCCCGACACGTGCATGTGTACAGGGATCGCAAGCTGGTCACCAAATGGGACCTGGAGAACGCTTGCGAAATGGAGGGTACCACCATCAAGAAGGTGCGTGACTTGATCGCAGCGCTCGAGGCTGAGGGCTTACTATGAAGGTTCGTAAGGTAGAAGCGAATAATCGACGAAAGTTGTTCGAGATCGTATCCGGGCGCCGGAACTTCGTGTTTCCGTACAGCAAGTGCGAACCACGGCCTGGATCGGATGACCCAATCGTGAAGGTATACCCTGACCCTGACATTGGTCGTGACGGTTTCACCTATGTTCTCCAGTCCGGAGCCGAGGGCACGATCCACATGGATCACGTCCTGGAGTACAACCAAGACCCCGAGCAGCTGAAGAACCTCGCTCTGTATCGACTGACTCTCGAGGCTCAGGGAAGAGTCCAAGGTTCGCCCTTGTCCAATCGTGAGATTTGCCGACGCCTCGGGACGTCGATGTCACAGCTCTACAGGCTTCTGGACCAGACCAACTACACAAAGTCGATCGGCCAACTGCTCGCGCTACTCGAAGTCCTGGATTGCGATGTAGAAATCGTCGTGCGTGATCGTGAACCCGAGTCTATTGGGTCCTGATCGCAGCTTCGGTTAGCCAAGGTATGAGTGCTAGCTAACTCATCGGCAGGTACAACTTCGTTGTGTGGTACTTACCCGCCGTTCCATAAAGTAAGTCAGGACACCGTCTGTTCCTCATGCTCGTCCTCGAGGTCCTCGAACAGATTGATCAGAAAATCGCCGTCGGGAAAGGCCGCAATGATGCGCAACTCCCCGCCCATTGCCTCCAGAAAACGACGTAGAGTACTCACGTACATGTCGGACTGACTTTCCATCTTGGAGACTGAAGCCTGATTGATCTGCAGCGATTCCGCGAGCTGCTGCTGGGTTAGGCGTCTGGCCTGCCGCAACTCCTGAAGCGCTACGTCATGCAGGAGCTCTTGGGTCCGCTGGGACACACGCTTCTGACGCTCCGGAGACATCTTGTCGACTAGCTTCTTGAACGACTTGGCCATCAGTTTTCGCCCTCCTTCTCGAGGAGCTTGAGGTGCTCGCTCATCCCACTATTCCGCGAACTCGTCCGTGTACTCGATTTCAAAGGCCATGGGAATAGTATAGCCTATAAGCAATATAACTACAAGGCTATGTTTTACCGGCCTGGCAGCTGGCGCCCTTCCGGTTCCCGTCCAGAGTCCATTTTCTCATTTTTCCTCTTGTACCAAACGAGTATTTGTATATATTGAAAGTGCCTCCCCAAAAACTCAGGGTTTCCCGTTCCATCGAACGCTCTGCGGCGGGCGCTCGGTGCGAGCTGGCCTGCACTTGCTCACGAGCCTTGGCGGAGCTTCGTGAACAGGGAAAGGCTGAACCCTGGGGAAACGTGACAATTTGACGCAAATCCTACGTGGCCGCTGGCTGCGAGAGGGAATCGTATACGTTGCTGCCTCGGCTGAATGGTGGCGAGGCCAGCCAAGCGTCCAGGCGGAGGTTAGGTGAATAAAAATGAAAACTCAGATCCGAGGAAGTCTGAGCGGCATGTCCACCAACTCCGAACGTCGAGACACTCGGGTCGAGGGACGCGACTCCGAATGTCGAGACACTCACCGCGGGGCATCCGGCGACTCCGAACGTCGAGACACTTTCGAACGAACACGGACCAACTCCGAACCGTGAACCACTCGGGAGAAAGGAAGTCTGAACTCCGAACGTCGAGACACTTTGGAACGAACACGGACCAACTCCGAACTGTGAACCACTCGAGCGAAAGGAATACCGAACTCCGAACGTCGAGACACTTTCGAACCAACACGGACCAACTCCGAACCGGGAACCACCGACCTCCTACTAGAACCATGACCTGAAACGCAGCAGCAGAAGCGAGACATCGATGCCCCACGCCTCCTTCGTGCATCTGCATGTGCACAGTCACTACAGCATGCTCGCCGGCGCCACCGCACCGAAAGATCTGGTGGCCAGCGCCGCGCGCACGGGACAACAACAACTCGCGCTGAGTGACTGCAACGGTGCGTGGGGCAACGTGGCGTTCCAAAAAGCCTGCGAGGCGGAGGGCCTCCGTGCCATCCACGGCGTCGAGCTCACCGGCGAGCCGGCGCTGACCGATGCGATCGACGCACCGCGCGTGGTCCTGCACCAGCTGCGCGGTCCGCGTCCCCGCGCGGTGCTGCTCGCGCGCAACCCGGAAGGCTGGGCCGCGATCTGTCGCGCCACCAGCCTGCGTCAGCTGCGGCCCGACTTCGATCTCGGGGCCACGCTGCGCCAACTGTTGGTGGAGCACCCGCACGATCTCTTCGTGCTGTGCGACGACATCCCATTGCTGCGCGCCCTGGCGCCCCTCTGCCCCCAGCGCGGGCAGCCCAGCGACCCCGGCGCGCTCTACGTCCTCCTCGCCTGGCAGGAGTGCATCCACCGGCCCGAGCGTCTGGTGGGACCGAAGCCTCCCCTGGAGGCACTGAAGATCTGGCGCCACGCCCCGCGGGTGCCCAATCGCCGGCGTCTGCGCCAACTCGAGCAGCTGGCGCAACGCCTCCATCTGCCCACCGTGGCCAGCGGCGACGTGTGGTTCGCCGAGCCCGACGGCCTGCTCACCCAGCGCGTGCTCAGCGCCATCCGCACCCGCAGCACCCTCTCGCGCGTGAAGCCACCCGCTCTCGCCCCCGAAGGCGCCTGGCTGCGCAGCCCCGAAGAGATGGCCCAACTCTTCGACGAGTTCCCCGACGCGGTGCGCAACACGCTCGTCATCGCCGAGGCCTGCACCTTCCGCATGAAGCTCGGCACCTGGACCTATCCCGACTTCCCCCTCCCTCCGGGCGAAAGCGCCGAGGGCTTCCTGTGGAAAGTCGCCTTCGACGGACTCGCGCGCCGCTTCCAACCCATTCCCCCCCACGCCATGGAGCGCCTGCAAGAGGAGATGCAGGTGGCCGTCCGCCTGCACTTCGCCGAATACCTGCTCGTGGTGTGGGACATCGCGCGCTACGCCCACGAGGAACACATCCCCGTGGTCGGCCGCGGCTCGGCCGCCAACAGCCTGCTCTGCTACGTATTGGGCATCACCAACATCGATCCCTTCGCTCACGACCTCTTCTTCCAACGCTTCCTGAATCCCGAGCGCGTCTCCCCGCCCGACATCGACCTCGACTTCTGCTGGCGCCGCCGCGACAAAGTGCTGCGCTACGTCTACGAACGCTACGGACACGACCGCGTGGCCATGATCGGCACCATCAATACCTTCGCCGCGCGCAGCGGCGTGCGCGAAGTCGCCAAGACCATCGGCCTGAGCGACCGCGAGATCAGCCCCATCACCGACCGCCTCCCCCATCGCAGCCTGGGCGACTTCGACAGCTGGCAAGAGCGCATCCCCGAAGCGCGCCACCTCCCCATGCACGAAGAACCCTGGCGCAGCATCCTGAAGGTGGGCACCGCGCTCGAGGGATTCCCACGCCACATGGGCATCCACGCCGGCGGCATCGTCATCGGCCGCGCGCCGCTCACCAACCGCTTCCCTTTGCAGTGGGCGCGCAAGGGCTTCGTCATCACCCAGATCGACATGTATTCGATGGAAGACGTCGGCCTGGTGAAGATCGACCTCCT
Organism: Candidatus Krumholzibacteriota bacterium; assembly: GCA_963764625.1. GTDB lineage: Bacteria > Krumholzibacteriota > Krumholzibacteriia > JAJRXK01 > JAJRXK01 > JAOZPE01. Next base: position 4,096 of record CAVXTH010000005.1, read on the forward strand.
CGCGCAACGCGGACTCTCGGTGGTGGCCGACACGGTGGAAGCGGTGCACCGCAACACCGGCCGCCGCGTCGACCTTCAAGAGAGCTACGACGAGGATCCCGCCACCCGCCGCGCCATGGGACGCGGGGAAACCATGGGCTGCTTCTACGTCGAATCGCCGGGCATGCGCGCCCTCCTGCAAAAACTCCACGCCGACACCTTCCCCATGGTGGTCGCCGCCTCCTCCCTCATCCGCCCCGGCCCCAGCGACAGCGGCATGATGCGCCGCTTCGTGCAGGCGCACCTGGGGCTGGACGCCCCACAACGCCTGCACCCCGACTTGAAGTTTCTCGACGAAACCTACGGGGTGATGGTCTACCAGGAAGACGTGATGCGCGTGGCCCACGTCATCGGCGGCCTCAGCCTGGGCGAAGCCGACCTCATGCGCCGCGCCATGAGCTTCAAGGGCAGCAGCGAACAGTTTCTCTCGCTGAAGAAGAAGTTTCTCGAGGGCGCCAAGCAGCGCCAAGTCGAGGACGAAGTCGCCCACGAGATCTGGCGCCAGATGGAGAGCTTCGCCGGCTACGCCTTCTGCAAAGCGCACTCGGCCGCCTACGCGGTGGTGAGCTTTCAGGCCGTCTACCTCAAGAGCCACTGGGCGGCCGAGTTCATGGCCGCGGTCCTGAGCAACCAGGGCGGCTTCTACCACACCGCCGCCTACCTGGAGGAAGCGCGCCGCCTGGGCCTGCACATCCTTCTGCCCGACATCAACCGCAGCGAAATCATCTTCTCAGGAAAAGACGACGAATTGCGCATCGGCCTCATGCAGGTGAAGGGACTCTCGACCCGCACCATGAAAGCCATCACCCACGCGCGCACAAGTGACGGCTTCTTCGTTTCGCTCAGCGACCTGCTCAGCCCGCGTCCCCGAAGCGAGCGAGGACGAAGTCGCCGCCCTCATCCGGGTGGGCGCCCTGGACAGTTTCGAATTGAGCCGCCCCGAACTCCTGTGGAAACACAAGGTGCTGCGCCGTCAGCAACACCGTCAGCAACAGAAAGCTGCCCCCTCCACCGCCCGCGCGGGACGCATCGCCTCCCTCTTCCCCGAACGCGCGCTGATGGCCACCCAAAACACCTCCCTCGTACCGCGCATCCCCGACTGGGACGCGCGCCAACGCCTGCGCCTCGAACAGGAGGGCCTGCAGCTCAGCGCCAGCCTGCACCCCATGGGCATGCTGCGCGCCTATCTCGATTCTCAGGGAGTGCTGCGCGCGTGCGAGATCTTCGGCCACGTCGGCCGCCGCGTGAAAGTGGCCGGCATCCTCATCACCACCAAGAGCACCGTGGTCAAACGCACCGGGCAACCCATGAAATTCCTGAGCCTGGAGGACGAGACCGAACTCATCGAGGTCACGCTCTTCCCGCGCAGCTTACCGACAGTGGGGCCACGTGCTGCTCACCCGCGGCCCCTACCTGGTCACCGGCACCGTCGAGGACGACCACGGCAGCATCACCATCACAGCCAACAAGGTGGAGTTGTTGCGCTAAATGAGAGCCGCGTTCATTCGACCGGCTCCACCGCCGGCGTAGGAGGCGCCACCGGCTTCGCCCGCCGCGCGTGCGCCACCCCCAAAATGATCGCCACCGCCACCACGATCACCGCCGCGCCGGCCATCATGCGCGGGGTCAAGTACTCGCCGCCCACGCTCCAGCCCAGAAATACCGCGATCACCGGATTCACGAAGGCATAGGTCGACACTGCCGCCGCACTGCGCACGCTGAGCAACCATATGTAGGCCGTCGTCGCGAGCATCGAGCCGATGACCGAAAGATAGAGCATGGCCAGCACCGACTTCGTGGTGATCGCCGCCAGCTCGACCCGGCCCCACTCGCCGCTCACCGTCCCGGCGAGAATCAACACCAGACCACCCATGAACATCTGCATGGCGACGGAGACCAGAGGGGACGAAGGCCGAGGGATGCGCCGCGAGAGCAGCGAACCGATCGACCACAAGAACGCCGCGAGCATCAGAACCATCCCGCCCACCGCAGGCACCCGCGCCAGTTCGTCCCCGCTGGGCGCCATGAGCCAGGCCACCCCGCCGAAACCCAAGAGCAATCCGAACATGGTTCCTCCGTGCAGACTCGGCCCCTTGAAAAAGAAGCGATCCAAGAGCGTCATCCACAGAGGCAGCGTCGCGATGATCACCGCCGCGATCGAAGAGGGCACCGTCTGCTCGGCCCAGCTCACCAGCCCATTGCCCCCGAACATCATGAACGCGCCCAGAATGAGCGCCGAACGCCAGTGCACCGAGGCTCGGCCGGGGCCCACCCTTGCGCCGCAGCCACAGATACATCGGCAGACCGGCCAAAATGTAGCGCGTCCCCGCCATGAGAAACGGCGGCACTGTTTCCACCGCGTAGCGGATGGCCAGATAGGTCGAACCCCAGCAGAGGTAGACTGCGGCGAACGCCAACACAACGCGCGTGCGAGAGGGTTGCATCGAAGACTATTCTCCAGGATCCGGGGAATCGCCTGCCGGCTTGCGTAGAGCACACACCGCATAGCGCGCGCGGCGCTCGTTCAACTTGCGCACCGCGCGGCGCACCGAGTCGTCCGACGCCAGCCTCGCGACTCCGTCGAAGCTCACCCAGCGCGCATCCAACGCATCGCTTCCCGCCTGCAGCTTTCCCTCCGCCGCGCGAAACACGAAACGCAGATCGAAGTGCTCGTGGGCCGGCTCGGCCGAACGCGTACCCCTCGCCACACGCGCCGGAATCGCGTGCACGTCGACATCTAACAGCCCCTCGCCCAAGCGCACCAAGTCCTGAAGCCCCGTCTCCTCGCGCAGCTCGCGCCGTACCGCCTCCACCACGTCCCCGTCCTCGGGATCCACATGCCCGCCGGGCTGCAACCAGCGCTTCAGCTTCGCATGATGAATGAACAGGATCCGCTCCAATCTAGCATCCAGTACGAACGCACTGGCGGTGAAGTGACCAGGCTGGAAATGGGTCCGCGCGAAGGGATCGTTCGCATTCTCCAAGAGCTCGCGCATGCGCCGCAGATGCTCCTTCTCGCGCGCATCTTGGGGCTCGTGCGCGTCGAGCAGCGCGCTGGAGGTGTTCGCGGCGCGTCAATGTCGTCACTTCCCTCTCGATCGGGCTCGGGCGCGCGGTCTCAGGCCACGCCCACCATGGCATACCCGCAGAATCCTCGAAACTCTGCCTCACTTGCGCTATCTTCTCGCGACCGCCGTCCCCCGCACAAGCGCAGAAAGGACAACTCACCCATGGCCGTCGAAATTTCCGTGGTCTACGAAGGCGAGCTCCACACCGAAGCCACCCACGGACCCTCCGCCGTCACCCTCAACACCGACGCGCCGGTCGACAACCGGGGCCGCGGCACCTCGTTCTCCCCCACCGATCTGGTGGCCACCGCGCTCGGCTGCTGCATGCTCACCCTCATGGGCATCGCCGCTCTCGACCGCGAACTCGACATCGAGGGCACCCGCGTGAAAGTCTTCAAGGAGATGATCGCCGATCCCCACCGCCGCATCAAAAGCCTGCGCAGCATCATCACCCTGCCCCATGCACTCCCGGAGAAACAGCGCACGATCCTCGAGAGAGCCGCCCTCACCTGTCCGGTGCACCAAAGCCTGGCCGAGAAAGTCGAGCGCCCGGTGGAGTTCGTCTGGCCGAAATAGTGGGGCCTACACCCGGTCCCTCACCAGCGGCTGACTCAAGCAGTGCGGCCCGCCGCGCGCGCGGCTCAGTTCGTGACTGGGCAAGAGCACGCACTTGCGTCCCTCGTCCAAAGCCAGCGGCCGCTCGTCCTCCAACACCTCGTCCGCGGTCAGAATCTCAAAGCCGTGCCGCTCGAGTTCCTCGATGGTGCGCGGATTGCGGTCGTACAGGGTGATCACTCCGGGCGCCAGGGCCAGCGCGTTGGCCCCGTCGGTCCACTGCTCGCGCAGTTGGTCGACCTGGTCGGTCCCGCCGCAACGGATCGCCTCCAGGTCGAGCCCGCGCTCACGAAGCGCGCCGAGAAAACTGGACCGCGCCGAAGGATGCGGATGCTCCTCGTGCAGGTCGAACTCGTAGACGTGGGTCTCCTCCGACGCTCCGGCCATGATCACCGGCGCGTGCACCAGACAGGCATCGCGGTCGATCGGAGTGAATACGGTATCCAGGTGCATGTAGGCCCGGCTGCGCGGCAGCACGGCCACGATCAAGAAGCGCGGCGCGCCCTCTTGCCGCCCCAGAGCCTTCACCAAGCGGCGGATCCCGGTCTGGTTCGTGCGCTCCGACAGGCCCACCGCCAGCACCTCCTCGCTCATCACCAACAGGTCGCCGCCCTCGTAGTGCGGCCGATGCAACCCGAGAAGGGTCGGCCCCCCGCCCTGGGGCACCAGCGGATCGTGCCACACCCGTGTGTCCTTGTAGTGGGGATGAAAGCGGAAGATGGCCGACGAGAGCACCGCCTCGCGCCAGCGGGCCTCGGTGGCCATCGACGCAAAGAGCACTCCTTCCCCCAAAGCGATCAGGGGGTCGCGCTGGAAACACCAGTTGGGCGCGGGCGAGAGTTCGAAGAGGCCATCGGCCGAGAACGCGGGCAGTCCTCCCGCGAGGCGTGAGCCGTACAGAACCAGCTGCGCCAGAGCTCGCGGATTGTCCTCGGCCTTCAGCGAGTGGTTCTCCAGCACCGCGCGGCGCACCCACGCGCGGGCCTCGGCGTCTTCGAACGCCTCGGCCAGCAGATCGAGCGCCTCGAGGACTTCGATCCCCGCCTTCGCGAGCACCCGGCGAAAGGTGAGATGCTCCTCACGCGCCTGATCCCCGTAAAGAATGTCGTCAAAGAGGAGCTCCTCCATCATCAAGGGCACCATCGTGTCGACCTCGCGGCCGGGCTGGTGCATGAGGAGCTGGCGCAGGCGCCCCACTTCGGAATGGACGGAAACGGACGGCATCGGGCCTACCCAGATTCAGGGGGAACCCGAGCAGAGTACAGGGGACCGGCGAGCCGCGCTACCGCGCCGCCCCCGGCCGGTCGAAGACGAAAATCAGATGCCGCCCTTCCACCGTCACGAACGCGGTCATCGGATAGGCGGGAGCTTGGTCCGCGCGCCAATAGGCCCACCAGGCGCGTCCCGCTTGCGCGGGAATCTCCAGGCGAGACGGAGCCACTGGAGCCACGGCTGACCAGTCGTTCGGGGTGAGCCCGCGATCCTGGTTCTTAAAGGACGGGCGAGCCACCGGGGCCCGCTGCTCGCCCTTGCCGGAGCCGAGCCCGCCGGCGTAGCCCAGGCTATCTCCGCTGTACTCCTGGCCGTCCAGACCCAGGTTGTCGTGCGCATAGTTCGAGTTCTCGCGAGCGCTCTTCCCGCGCAGGCCACATTCGTCGGCCCCGTGGAAATCGCTCACCGCTTCGAGCCACTGCCCCTTGGCGTCGACCAGGCGCAGATCGTCCCGGGTGATTTCCAGCGGCCGATCCTGCCGATTGGTCACGATGAGATCGAGACCATAGAAGGCACCCACGTGAAACGCGGAAACCGCGACGTGCAGAGTCTGGTCGCCCGCGACGAGGCCGTCCCGCATGACCGAATCCGGACCGAGTTCTTCGTAATTCGGCATCTCGGACAGCCGAATGCTGTAATCGCTCGTGACTCCCGCCAGAGTCTCCGATGCGCCTCCGGAAGTGGAAAGATCGGTGCGGGCCTGCTGGTTGGTGCTCGCGCAGCCGCAGAAAAGAAGAGTGAGAACAAATGCCGTCGTAACGCGTGCCATGGTCAGCTCCCGGGCGTATTGTTCGACCCCCGGAGGGCCCATTGCAGCAACTTCTTTGCCCAGCGGATCTTCGGATAGTATCCTGGAGCCGTGAGTCCTCACCATCGCGTGAACGAACGCCACGCGCCTCAGAATTCCCGATGAGGGAATTTGGGCCGCATCGGACTGGCGTTCAGAAGCGGGCATGATGCGCCTCGCCGACGCACTCTGTTGCCGCCCCGATGGAGAAAACCGCCAGCTACAGCGTCTGGCAATCGAAGCTGAATAGACCCAGAACCTCAGGCAGGAGCATACCATGGATAGGCCCATGCGCGTAGCGGTAACCGGCGCCGCCGGACAGATCGGCTACAGCCTTCTCCCCCGGATCGCCGCCGGCGAAATCTTCGGTACGAAGCAGCCGGTGATCATTCAGTGTCTCGAAATTCCCCCGGTGATGAAAGCACTCGAGGGCGTGGCCATGGAGTTGGACGACTGCGCGTTTCCACTCCTTGAAGGCATCGTGTTGGCCGACGACCCAAAAGTGGCCTTCAAGGACGCGGATCTGTGCCTGCTCGTGGGGTCCAAGCCGCGCGGGAAGGGCATGGAGCGCAAGGATCTCATCCGCGAGAACGGTCCCATTTTCACCTCACAGGGCACCGCCATCCAGGCGGTGGCCTCCAGCCAGGTGCGGGTCGTGGTGGTGGGGAATCCCTGTAACACCAACTGTCTCATCACGATGGCCAACGCGCCCGAGGTGCCGCGCGAGAGCTTCACCTCGATGACGCAGCTCGACCACAACCGCGCCCAGAGCGCCATCGCCAAGAAGGCCGGGGTGCAGAGCCGCGAGGTCAAGAACGTCATCATCTGGGGCAACCACTCCTCGACCCAATATCCCGACTGGCATCACGCCACCGCCGGGGCCAAGGCGGCCAAGGACCTGATCGACGACGCCTGGTTCAAGGAGACCTTCATTCCGATGGTGCAGAAGCGCGGAGCCGAGATCATCGCGGCGCGCGGGCACTCCTCGGCCGCGAGCGCCGCCAACGCCGCGCTCGAGCATGCCCGCAAGCTCTTCCGGGGAACGCCCGAGGATCGCTGGACCTCCATGGCGATTCCCTCCACCGGAGCCTACGGGATTCCCAAGGGACTCCTCTGCTCGGTGCCAGTCACCTGTGACGGCAACGGAGTGCCGCGGCTGGTGGAAGGCGTGGAGCTGAACGAGTTCAGCCAACAGCGTCTGATGGCCTCAGTGGCGGAGCTCCAGGAAGAACGTGAAACCGTAGCGGATCTATTGTCGTAAGTTGACTCGCCGCTTGCTCGCAGGTGGGGGGCGCTCCGTGCGTCCCCTGCCTGATCACACCAGGTCTCGCGCCCCAGCAAACGGGGCCCCCGGTTCGGATTTCCTCGGAGGTTAGCCTTGATCGCCCCTGCCTCGACAGGCGAGAGCGCTCGAATCCCGGCGAGTGCGGCCGCTTTCGCACGATGGGCCCTGTTTCTGGCCCTTCTGTCAACCCTGCTATCGGCCTTGTTCGTGACCGCCTCCCGCGCAGGCGACGCAGACCCCACCGCGACCGTCTACGGCGGTTCGGACAGTCTGCTCGTCGTCATCCAGGGCCAGGTGGCGGCCCCCCTCTCGCTCCGCACCTGCATCGAGACCAGCCTGAGCGCCAACGACCAGCTGCGAGCCGAGCACGAACGTTTGAACGAACTCAAAGCCAAGAAGGTTCAGGCGCGCGCCGATGGGCTGCCAACTCTGAATCTGGTGGGCCGTTGGAATCGCGGACGCGATCCCAGCTTCGCCCTCGATTCCACTTTCGGCGGCGGCGGCAGCGGCGGCGGTTTCGGCCCGGTCAGCACCGGCAACGCCACCTTCGACTCCCTCTTCACCGAGGCGATGGGACAGCTCTTCGCCGGGGACAACGGGTTCATTCCCGCGCCCGAGAACATTTCCCCCCAGACCTTCTGGCGGGCCAGCGCGGACCTCAGCTGGGAGCTGCGCCCCACGCAGGTGATCTACGCCCTGAAGGCGGCGAAGATCGCCATCGATCAGCAGGATCTCACCATCGAGGACACCGAGAACCGCACGGTCGAAGAGACCATGCAGCGTTACTACGAGGTACTGGCCGCGCATGCACTGGTGCGCTCGCTGCAAACCGAACTCGACGCGCGCCGGGAGTTCCTGGACATCTCGCGCCGGCGCTATTTTCTCGGGCTGACCACCGGTCTGGACACTCTACAGGCACGGGTTCGCATGGTGAATCTGGTGCCGCAGCTCCGCCGGGCGCAGCAGGACGTGGAGAACGCCGGTGGAGACCTGAACATCCAAATGGGGCGTGATCCGCACGAGCCTCTGCAACTGCTGCAGGATTTGCGGATCGAGAGCGAGACCGTCGATCCGGCGCGCGCAGTGGCCCTGGCCCATCAACGTCCCGATGTCTTGAAATCGGAGTTGGACGAAGAGTACCTGCATCGCGAACGTGATACGCTCAAGAGCTCGATGCACCCCTATCTCTCGATGGACGCCTCCTACGGTTACGTGACCCGCGACTTGAGCGAGTTCACGAACCGGGGGCACGATTTCTGGAGCACTGGCGTCGCGCTGACCGTCCCCCTCTTCGACGGTTTTCTCACCAGGGGCCGGGTCCACGAACGCGATGCCGCGATTCGTCGCACTCAACACGAGACGAGCGGCTTGATTCACGACGCGGAGCAAGAAGTGCTCTCCGCACTGGGAGAATTGAACATCGCGCGCGCGAATCTGAGCGCGGCGCGGCTCAATCGAGAGCAGGCCGAAGAGGCTCTGACGCAGATGAACCGTCGCTACGAACTGGGGAAAGCGGGCTATCTCGACGTCCTGAACGCGCAAGCGGCGCGCTTCACCGCCAGGAGCAATCTCATCCAGGCCTACCACGACGTGCTCTCCTGGACCGCGACCCTCAAGCGCGCGATGGGCATGCGTCCCACCCGTCCGCTTTCGGCCGTCAAGGAGCTTCAGCCATGAATCGCAAGCTGTATCTTAGCTCGCTTCTCTTCCTCCTCGCTCTCAACGGCTGCTCGAAGACCGGGACGGCGGGCGATGCGAGCACAGAAGAGCCACCCAAGAACGTGCGCGTGCTCACGATCGCGCGCGGCGATCTGCACGAGTACATCGACCTGACGGGCCCGTTGCGTCCGATGCGCGGCACCGACTTGAGCACCCAGGAATCCGGCATCGTGCATTCGATTCCCCACGACAAGGGCTCGCAAGTAAAGGAGGGCGACACCATCGTCCTTCTGGACCGTGATCTTCTGGCGGCGCAACTCGAGTCCGCGAAAGCGGATTGCCAGCTCAAAGCCTACAACGAGGACCGAACCCGTTCGCTCTTCGAGGACAACTCGGTGAGCAAACAGGAAATGCTCTTGGCGCACACCCAACTGGCGCAAGCGGAAGCAGCGCAGGATATCGCGCGCATCCGCTACGAACGATCCGCGATCAAGGCTCCGTACGATGCGGTGGTGAGCGACCGCTTCGTCGACCCGGGCGCTCTGGTCGTAGTGGGGCAGAGAGTGGCGCGCGTGGTCGACCCCTTCACCCTCAAATTCGAGGGTGGAGTGACCGACCGTGAAGTCGCCTTTCTGAAAGTCGGGGCGAAGGCGGAGGTCTCGTTCGAGGGGGATGAAGAGACCGCGAAGGGCAGAGTCGCGTGGATCGGCCTGGAAGCCTCCCCCGACGCAGGAAAGTTCAAGGTGGAGATCGAAATGGACAACCCCCGCTTGCGGTGGCGGCCGGGGGTGGTGGGCAGCGCGCGTGTCACCAAGCGCCTGTACCACGATGCCATCGTCATTCCGCGCGACGCGGTGATCAATCACCCCGGAGGACTGGTGGCCTTCCTCGTGAAGGACGGACATGCGGTGCAGCGTGAAGTCATCCTGGGAGCGAGCGAAGGGCAGATGGTCATCGTCGAAAATGGCCTCGATGAGGGCGACACCCTGGTGGTGCGCGGGCAACGCGATCTCAACGACGGCAGCAATGTGGCCATCCAGGAACGCTCCGATCGCCCCGACGGCAGCATGCCCGGCGATCCCGGCGTGCTGCGCGGGGATTCCATCGAGGGTCTAAGAGCCCAAGAACCTCAGGAGACCAAAGAGAGCCCGCTCGGAGCGAGCCGATGAAGATCACCCGGCTGGCGATTCGCAAGGGCATGACCACCCTGGCCCTCATGGGAGTCGTCAGCATTCTCGGCGTGGTGTCCTACCTGAGCCTGCCGCGCGAAAGCACGCCCGACGTCAAGATTCCCTACGTCCTGGTGAGCGCTCCCTACCGGGGCACCTCTCCCCAGGACATGGAGAATATCGTCACCCGTAAGCTGGAGAAACAGCTCAAGGGTTTGGACAAGCTGAAGGAAATGACGAGCTACTCCAACGAGGGCAATTCCACCGTCGTGTTGGAGTTCACGCCCGACGTGGAGATGTCCGACGCGCTGCAGAAAGTCCGCGACGCGGTGGAGATGGCGAAGCCCGACCTACCGCAGGACGTCAAGGACGACCTGGTGGTCCAGGAACTGTCGTCCGATCAGTGGCCCATCATGCGGGTCGTCCTCTCGGCCGACTACGATCCGGTGGCGCTGAAGCAGGTGGCAGAGGATCTCCAGGAAAGACTCGAGCAAGTGAAAGGGGTGCTCAGCGTCGACCTCCTGGGTGGAGTCGAACGCGAGGTCAAGGTCGAGGTCGACCCGGACCGCCTTCGTTTCTACGGACTCGGTCTGAAGGACCTGAGGGACGCGATCGCCGACGAGAACATCACCCTGCCGGGGGGCGAAATCTCTCTCGGCACCTACGAGTATCAGGTACGGGTTCCGGGCGATCTGGAAGACTACCGACTCATCAACGGCATCGTGCTCAATCCGGCCGAAGCGAGTCCCGTGTACATCAAGGACGTGGCCAAGGTCTCCTTTGGGATCAAGGATCCCACCACCATCAGTCGCCTCAACGGCCACGATTCGGTGACCCTCTCGGTGAAGAAACGTAGCGGCGAGAACATCATACGCATTGCAAACGCGGTCCATCAGATCGTGCAGGACGCCACGCCGGACTTTCCCAAGGGAACCAATGTCGCGATCGTCGCCGACCAATCCACCGACATAAAGCACATGGTGAACGAGCTGGAGAACAACATTCTCAGCGGGTTGATTCTGGTCATCGCGGTACTTTTGATCTTTCTCGGATTCACCAACTCCCTGTTCGTCGGTTTGGCGATTCCCTTCTCCATGCTCATCTCGTTCGTGGTTCTGCAGGCCTTCGGCATCACGCTCAACATGGTGGTGCTGTTCAGCCTGATCCTCGCTCTGGGGATGCTGGTGGACAACGCCATCGTCATCGTCGAAAACATCTACCGGCACCGGAACCAGGGCAAAGACGAGATCGAGGCTGCGGCTTTCGGCACCCACGAAGTCGGCGGCGCGGTGACCGCCTCGACCATCACCACCCTGTGCGCGTTCGCTCCTCTGGCCTTCTGGCCCGGAATCATGGGCGAGTTCATGCGCTATCTGCCCATCACGGTGATCATCACGCTTTCGGCCTCTCTTCTGGTGGCTCTCATCTTCAACCCGGTTCTCTGCGCGCGCTTCATGCGCGTCGATCCCACTCATCGCAAGGATCGGCTCGGCGATCGCCTGCTCCGCTGGGGAATCTCGACCTACGAACCCACTCTGGTCTGGGCCCTCGATCACCGCGCCCTTTCGCTTCTGGGAACGACGGTTCTTTTCGTAGTGGTGCTGGCCGCGTTCGGGATGTTCAACGCCGGCACCGAGCTCTTCCCCGACACCGATCCCACCCTGGCCTACGTCGACGTGAACGCGCCCTCGGGAACCCGCATCGAGCTCAGCGACGAGTACGCACGTCAGATCGAAAAGGAGATCGTCAAGCTCCCCGACCTCAAGGCCTACATCACCGGGGTGGGCGTGGTCTCCTCGGGCTTCGGCGATCCAAGCAATGCCCCGGCGAATCGTTCACGCCTGGACATGGAGTTCCTGCGCTCGGAGGACCGCCACGGGAGCTCGCGCGAGTATCTCGAACGGCTCCGCCGCGCCCTGAAGACCTTCACCGGCGCCAAGCTCACCATCGACAAGCAAGAGGAAGGTCCGCCGACCGGACCCCCGGTGGACGTGCAGATTCAGGGGGATGATTTCGGCACCATGTCCGATCTCTCGAAACAGATCCAGGACCTCATCGCCGACATCCCCGGACTGGTCGACCTACACGACGACCTCGACCGTGGGCGGCCGGAAATTCGGATCGTCCCCGACCTGGACCGCGCGGCGCGCTATGGGCTGCGCACCGTCGACATCGCCTCCACCGTGCAGACGGCGATTAAGGGAGTCGAGGTCTCGAAATACCGCCACGGGGAGGACGAGTACGAGATCGTGGTCCGCTACAATCAGCCCTCCCGGAGCAACCTGGAAAAACTGGAAGATCTGACCGTGTTCTACGAAGGCCAAAGCATTCCGCTCACCGCCTTCGCTACCGTCTCCTACAGCAGCGGGGTCAGCGAGATCCAGCGCATCGCGTCCCAGAGAGTGGTCAACGTCTTCGCCGAGGCTGCCACCGGCACCAACGCGATCGCACTTCTATCCGAGGTGCAACGTCGCGTGAGCACGATCGACCTGCCGGCCGGTTACCACATCGCCTACAAGGGGCAAAACGAGGACCAGGAAGAATCGACCGCGTTTTTGAGCAAGGCGTTCGTGATCGCCCTCATGCTCATATTCATCGTTCTCATCACCCAATTCGATTCGGTGACGGTGCCTCTGGTCATCATGGCCAGCGTGATCTTCTCACTCATGGGCGTCTTTCTCGGCCTCATGTTCACGCGCACCTCGTTCGGGATCATCATGACCGGAGTGGGAGTCATTTCGCTGGCGGGGATCGTGGTGAACAACGCCATCGTCTTGCTCGACTACGTCGAACAGCTACGCCATCGGGGCCTGGAGAAGCGCGCCGCCCTGCTCGAGGCCGGCAAGACGCGGTTCCGGCCCGTGATCCTCACCGCGGTGACCACGATTCTGGGGCTCATTCCATTGACCACCGGCCTTTCGTTGGACTTCGACCAGTTGATCGAAGGGCATCTCCACCGCGCCATCGTGTTGGGGGGCGAGAGCAGTCAGTGGTGGGGTCCCATGGGGGTCGCGGTCATCTGGGGACTCTCGGTGGCGACCTTCCTCACCCTGGTGATCGTGCCGGTCATGTACTCGAGCCTCGATCCGGTGAAGCGAACTTCGAAGTTCCTGCTCTTCGGTTGGTGGAAAACTTCCCGACGCCGCGCGTCCTGACCCAAAAAGCTCCGTCTTTCAGCCGTGCCCTTGCCGCCAGCGCTCGCGACCCTTACCATGGCCGCGCGAAGGACGCGCAAAGCTCATGCGCGGATTCCCTCGCCTCGGTTTCCCCTGGTAGGAGTTCTCATGAAGCAATCCGGCGTTGCGCGCGCACTTCCGCTGGCGATCCTCTCCCTTTTCGGTCTTCTCTTTTTCTCGCTTCCCCAATCCGCCGCCGGCGCAGAAAACGAGACGCAGTCCAAACGCGCGTTCGAGATCGCCGATTATTACCGGAGCCAGAACGTGGGTGGGCCGACCCTGAGTCCCGACGGAACCACGGCCGTCTTCAGCGTGTCGAGGACCAAGCTGGAGGAGCACAAGAAGTGGTCCGACTTGTGGTCGCTCGACCTGAAGACCAAGCGCACCCACCAGCTCACGCATTTGAAGAAAACGGACGAGCACCCGCGTTTCTCACCCGACGGAAAGCACCTGCTCTTCGTGAGCGATCGCGACGACGAAGATCAGCTGTTTCTGATGTCGATGGCCGGAGGCGAAGCCCTTCAGCTCACCCACTTTCCCGCCGGGCTTTCGGACCCCGAGTGGAGTCACGACGGACACTATCTGGTCGCCTCCACCGAAGTGTATCCCGAGTGCGGCGCCGACCCGGATTGCTACCAGAAAATCGCGGACGCGATGAAGGACGGCCCCTTGCACGTCCACGTCGCCGACCATCTGCTCTACCGCCACTGGACCTCCTGGCGGGACGGCCGCTACACCCACCTCATGCTCATCGACGCCGAAAGTGGTGAAGTCCTGCGCGACCTCACTCCCGGCGACTACGACGCGCCCACCTTCATGCTGGGTGGAGGACGCGGTTTTGCCCTGGCCCCCGACAAGGACGAAATTTGTTTCGTGAGCAATCACGACGACGATCCTGCGTCCTCGACCAACGCGGATCTTTGGATCGAATCGCTGGACGGAGACGGACAGGCCACTAACATTACCGCCCAAAATCACGGGCACGATTCGCAGCCCCTCTATTCGCCCGACGGCCGCTACATCGCCTATCTCTCGCAGGAGACTCCGGGGTACGAATCCGACCTCTATCGGCTCGCGCTCTACGAGCGGAAGACCGGCAAGATTCGCTATCTCAGCGGGCACAAGAACTTCGACAACTGGATCGATGACTTCCGCTGGAGCATGGACAGCAAGGCGATCTACTTCAAGGGCGAGGTTCCCGCCCGCAACGCCCTCTTCCGCATCGATCTGGCCTCGGGAAAGATCAAGGAGATTTACCGCCAGCATTCCGTCGGTGACTTCGAGTTGAACCCGGTCGACGATACGATCATTTTCAATCAGAAAGCCATGGATCAGCCGTTCGAGATGTACACAGTGGGCCAGAACGGAAAGGGAAACGAACGTCTGACCTTCTTCAATCGCCAGCTCGAGGAGGAAGTCGACTTACGGAAACCCGAGGAGCTCTGGGTGCAGGGCGCGGGCGACTACAAAGTGCAGGTTCTGCTCATCAAGCCGCACGGGTTCGATCCGAACAAGCGCTACCCCCTCATTCTGAACGTACACGGTGGTCCGCAGGGCGAATGGACCGACAACTGGCGCGGCGATTGGCAGGTGTATCCGGGGAAAGGCTACGTCATCGCGATGCCCAACCCCACCGGCTCTACCGGCTACGGCCAGGAGTTCACCGACGCGATCGGCGGCGACTGGGGAGGGCGCCCCTATGAGGACGACATGAAAGTGGCGGATGCCCTGGGCGAGCTTCCCTACGTGGACAAGGACCGCATGGGACTCATGGGCTGGTCGTACGGCGGCTACATGGTCATGTGGATGGAAGGACACACCAACCGCTTCAAGGCGGCAGTCTCCATGATGGGGGTGTACGACCTGCACTCCATGTACGGTTCGACCGAGGAGCTGTGGTTCCCGGAGAAGGACCTGGAAGGCATGCCGTGGAACAGCGACGACTACCAGCGCTGGTCGCCCTCCAACTTCGAAAAGAACTTCAAGACACCATGCCTGGTGATTACCGGGGAGAAAGACTTTCGGGTTCCTTATCCGCAGAGTCTTTCCTATTTTACAGCTCTACAGAGGCAAAACGTACCCAGTCGACTGGTCGTGTTCCCCAAGGCGGGTCACTGGCCGAGCTGGTACGAGATGGCCTTCTACTACAACGAGCATCTCGCCTGGTTCGCCAAGTACCTGGGAGGCGGAGACGCGCCGTACGATCAGAAGGCCTTCTCACGCAACCTGCTCTTCGAGGACGAGAACTGAGCTTCCACCCTCGGGTGTGGGCAGGGAAGGAACGCCGACATGAAGAAGATTCTGGTCCTGGGAGCCGGGCAGAGCTCCCCGTATCTGATCCACACCCTGCTCGAGAATTCGAACCAAAACGACTGGTTCGTGACGGTCGGTGATCTCGACGTGAACCTGGCCCAGCAGCGAGTGGGCCGTCACGAGCGAGGCAAGGCGGTTCACTTCGACATGAGCGACGCGGACCTTCGCGATACGCTCATCCAGAATGCGGACGTCGTGGTCTGCATGATGCCTCCCATCTTTCAGACCCTGCTCGCGACCGACTGCGTTCGCCTGAAGCGTTCCATGATCTCCGCCTCATATCGCAGCGCGGAGATTCGTGACCTCGAGCGCGACGCAGAGCGGCACGGCGTTCTCATTCTGTGCGAGATGGGGCTCGATCCGGGCATCGATCACATGTCGGCGATGCACCTCATTCAGAATATCCAGGATGCGGGTGGCCGGATCACGGGGTTCTGTTCGTACGGGAGCGGCATTCCCGCTCCCGACCAGCCTCAGAATCCTCTGCGCTACGTCATCACCTGGAACCCGCGCAACGTGGTGATGGCGGGTGAGGCCGGAGCCCAGTATTTGGAGGACGGCCGCATCAAACTCACGCCCTACCACAAGGTTTTCGATCGCACCTGGCCGGTCGAGGTCAACGGGTTGGGTACCCTGGAGGCCTACGCCAACCGCGACGCCCTCTCCTACATGAAGCTCTACGGACTCGAACACGTGACGACCATGGTCCGCGGAACCCTGCGGTATCCGGGCTGGAGTGAAACCTGGTCGGCCATCGTGCACTTGGGATTGCCCAACGAGACCCTGCGCATCCCCGATCTCGCCCGGCGGAGCCCGCGCGAAGTGGTCGAGATGTTCCTGCCTCTGAACCTGAGCGATAGTGAAGTGCAAACCGAAGAGCGCGTCGCGCGGTACCTGGGCATCTCCCTCACCGGAACCGTCATCGAGAATCTGCGTTGGCTCGGACTCTTCGACGCGCGAGCCTGCAACTGCCCCGGCGACACCGCGGCCGACATGATGGTGAGCATGCTGCGCGAGAAACTCCCTCTGCGTCCCGACCAAAGAGACATGGTGGTGCTCAAGCACCAGGTCGACGTGGAGTATCCGGATGGCCGGTCCGACAAACGCGTGGTTTCGACTCTGATTTCCAAGGGTGAGCCGGGCGGCTTCACCGCCATGTCCAAGGCGGTGGGTTTGCCGGCCGCGATCGGCGTAAAGCTGTATCTCACCGATCAAGTCCATCTCACCGGAACCCACATCCCGACCCATCCTTCCATTTACGAGCCCGCTCTGCGTGAACTCGCGGATGAGGGAATGAGCTTTCTCGAGGAAGAACAGAACCTGGACTGAAAGAAGTCGCGTGGAGTCCACTCCCTCTTTTTCGATGGGGCAGCAAAAACTGCGGCTGCCGGGTCCCGCCGGTGCGCTGGAAGCCCTCTTGAGTCCGATGCCGGATGCGGTCGCGCCGCGCAGGGCGGTGCTGATCTGCCACCCGCATCCGCTCTTCGGGGGTACGATGCACAACAAAGTCCTGTACCGGATCGCCCGGCGACTCCCGGCGGAAGCGGGCGCGGTGGCGCTGCGTTTCAATTTCCGCGGCGTGGGTGCGAGCGAAGGAAGCTACGACGAGGGTCGGGGCGAGGTGCAGGACGCGCGGGCGGGATTGGACTGGCTGGCCGAGCACTATCCACGAGCCGGGCTCGCCCTGGTCGGATACTCCTTTGGCGCCGTCACCGGCTTGCTCGCCGCGGCCAGCGATTCCCGCGTGGGCGCCCTGGTGGGACTCGGACTCCCGCTGTCCCTTCCGCCGGACCTCTCCCCTTTCCGCGAGATTCGGGTGCCTCTCCTTCTGGTACAGGGCGAAAAGGACGAATTCGCCGACGAGCCGGCGGTGCGTCGCTTCGCGGAGGGTCTTCCCCGGCCCCCTCTCCTTTCGTTCGTGGCGGGAGCGGGACATCTCTTTCAGGGCGTGGAGGATCGCGCAGTCGACGCCGTCGTTGGCTTCCTCGGCCAGAACTAACAGCGCGAGTCTTGCCAATACCCCGCAGGATCCTGTTATACTCTCCCTTCCCCGTGACCGCCCCCGCAAGTGCGTGACCGAGGGAAGAACACCGTCCGGCCTCCCACACCCGAATCCCCTGGATTCGAGAAAGCAGATTGTATGACCCCGCAAGACAACGAGGCTCAGCAGCCCGAGAATCCAGCCGTGCCCGAAGACGCCACCGGGGCGAGCGAAACTAACGCTGAGACTCAACCGGAATCGCCGTCGAGGAGCGAGGAGACGCAAGCGAGTACCGAGGAGAGCGCTCCCAAGCCGAAGCGAGCGAGAGCGAGCGCCAAGAAGAGCCCACCGAAAGAAAAGGAGCCCGAAGCTCCCGCTGAGATCGCGGCGACCCCTGCGGTGGAGATGAGCGCAGCCGAGCCCGAGAAGGAAGCCCTCACCGCGGAAGCGCCCTCCACCGAGGCCGCTTCCATCGAGCCTACCGCGAGCGATTCCGAGTCCGACTCTAAAGAAGAGCAAAAGACCGATCCCAAACTCGCGGAGGCCATGAAGAACTCCGTGACGAAAATCGAGCCTCCGCTGCGAACCGGCAAGCGAATCAAAGTCACTCTGGTACAAGTCGGCGAGAAGGACAGCTTCGTCGATTTCGGCGGACGGTCGGAGGGTACGATTGCCACTAGCGAGCTGAAGAACGAAAAAGAGGAATTGAAGTACAACGTCGGCGATGAGATCAGCGCGGTGGTCCGCAAGACCGGCGACACTCCCGTTTTCACGGTGGGCCGCCGTCGCGTTCCCGCGAATCTCGGCAAGGCCAAGGAAGCGTTCGAGCAACAGATTCCGCTGGAAGGCAAAGTCAAGTCGACGAACAAGGGCGGATTCGAGGTCGACCTGCACGGCGTGCGCGCGTTTTGTCCCTACAGCCAGATTCAGCTGGGTTACTGCGACAAGCCGGAAGAGTACGTGGGCAAGCGCCTTCCGTTCATGATCGTCACCTTCGAGCGCGGGGGCCGCAACATCGTGGTGAGCCGCAAGAATCTCTTGGCAAAGGAGCGCAAGGAAGCGGCGGAGAATCTGCTCGAGAACATCGAAGTCGGCGCCGTCTTCGACGGGACCATACGCCGGCTGCAGCCCTACGGAGCGTTCGTCGACATCGGTGGCCTCGACGGCCTGGTTCACGTCAGCGAAATTTCTCACGGACGCGTCATGAATCCTCAGGACGTACTTTCACTGGGACAGGAAGTCAAAGTCAAGGTCATCAAGATCGAAGGCGAGGGCAGCAAACAACGCATCAGCCTCTCCATGAAAGAGCTCGAGGGAGATCCCTGGAAGGAAGTCGCGGAAAAATATCCCGAGGGTTCCACCGTCAACGGAAAAGTGGTGCGACTGGCCGACTTCGGCGCCTTCGTGGAACTCGAAGCCGGTGTGGACGGTCTCATCCACGTCTCGGAGATCGCGCTGGAACACATCGATCACCCCAGCAGCAAATTGCAGAGAGGCCAGGAGCTTCAGGTGCGGGTGATCAAGGTTGATCCCGAGCAGCGGCGCATCTCGCTGAGCCTTCTGAGCGAGGAAGAGGCCGAGCAGGCGCACTCTCGCCCGCCGCGCGGCGAGCGAGAGGCGGCCGAAGGAAGCGATCGAAGCTACCGGGGTGGCCGCCACTCGGGAGGCGGTCGCGAGCGGGACGACATCATGCAGCATCATCGCTCCTCCACTCCGGAGGACGATTCGGAGCCGCAGCCGGACCTGACCAAGATACCCTTCGAGGATGCCCTCGAAGCTCTGAAGAGCAAGTTCCGGGGAGACTGACGCGTCCCCTTTTTGGACCGGCCGCTCCCCTAGTCACTTCTCCCCGGCTGAGGGCGCATCCTTGAACAGCTGATCTCTCGCGGGGATCTTGGCTTCGACCTCTGCGAGAACCTTACGGGCCAGTGCGAGCGCCGCGTCGGAGTTCAGATCGGCCGGGTCCAGGTCCATTCCCAGCGATCCGATCAAATCGCCTTTCGCATCGTGAAGGGCGAGCGTGACCTCGTACTCCGGTTCGTCTTTCGAGGGCATTTCGAGATCGGGTTCAGCCTGCTTCATCGCGCCTAACTCGTCGCCACCGCAGAGTTCGTCCAGGTCCTCCTCGTCGGTGGCGGCGATCGTGCGACAGGTGTCGTCCAACACAACCGCCATTTCCATTCCGCTCAGCTCGGCATGGGCCGCGACAGTGGTGTCGACCAGCCACTGGGCGTAGGGGGCCGGCGGAGTCCGCACGTACTCCGACTCGTGTTCTTCCTGAGACTCGGTCGCTTCTCCGCTCTCGGTCTGCGCCAGGACTGGTCCCGCCAGCAGGAGCAGGGCGAGCGCGCTCCACAGGATGGTCTTCATGGGTCTCCTCCGTGAGAGTGTGGTTCCGAAGAGCTCAGCGAGGGTCACTCGCTCTTCATCGGGCGCCAATCTACGAAATCGAAGCTGACAGGGGGCTAACAGCTTTCCGTGCGCAGGAGCGAGAAGATTCGAGCGCCCAAGCACGAACCGTTATACTCCTGTCAGGAAGCGAAGAGTATCTTCTGCCACTTTCCCCTGCTCCGAGTCGATTCCTCGGTCCCGGGAGCATCTCGAATCGGACCGGCAAGCCATGCGAATCCTGGTGATCGAGGACGACAGCCAACTCTCGAGCATCCTGCAAAGGGGTTTCGAGGAGGAAGGCATCCACGTGAGTCTGGCGTGCGATTTCGATGACGGCCTGTCGCAAGCACTCCTGGCTGAATTCGATGTCATCGTGCTCGATCTCATGCTTCCCGGAGGGAGCGGCTTCGATCTCTGCCGACATTTGAGAAAGGAGGGCATTACGACCCCCATCCTCATGCTGACGGCTCGCGCCGCGGTCGATGATCGCGTCAGGGGGCTGGAAGAAGGAGCCGACGACTATCTCACCAAGCCTTTCGCGTTCCGCGAGCTCTTCGCGCGGGTGCGAGCCTTGGCTCGCCGCCCCTCGGCATTGGCGGAGGATGTCTTCGAGCTCGAGGATCTGCGGGTCGATCTTCGCAGCCGGCGCGTGGAGCGCAGTGGCCGGGCGATCAGACTCTCGACCAAGGAATGGGATCTGTTGGAATTCTTCGTGCGCCGAGTCGACACCGTGGTCGATCGCGCGAGCATCTCAGCCTACGTATGGGATGAGAATCACGACCCATTCTCCAACGTTCTCGAAGTGCTCATAGGACGTTTACGGCGCAAGATCGACGATGGCTTCGAGCCGAAGCTGATCCATACCTTGCGAGGGGCCGGATACAGGTTGG
Organism: Candidatus Krumholzibacteriota bacterium; assembly: GCA_963764625.1. Lineage (GTDB taxonomy): Bacteria > Krumholzibacteriota > Krumholzibacteriia > JAJRXK01 > JAJRXK01 > JAOZPE01. The sequence continues at coordinate 24,741 of CAVXTH010000005.1, forward strand.
GCGTGTAATGGAGGCATTGAAACGGCTCAGAATTCAGCTCACCGCCTGGTACATCGGCGTCTTCGCAATCGTATTGCTGGCATTCGGAGCGGCGCTGTTTTCAGTTCTCAACCACCAGATTTCACGTCGTATGGATCAGTCGCTGCAGAAGACCGCCGACCAGATGATGCAGGCGTTCGTCGCTGGAGATCAGCAGCGAAACGAGGGTCTCGAGCAAGCCGACGGCCTCGCGGATCTCCGGAGTTCCGGCCGCACTCTGTATCTGTTCGATGCACAGGGGGCCCTGGTGCATCCGGACACCGCCGGCGTGTGGATACGAAGCCTGGCCACCGAGGCACGAGAGCACGGACGCCTGGTGAGAGAGCATGAGTTTCCCAACGAGGTGAGTTGGCGCGCGCTGGCCCGTCCCTTCACCCTTCCCGGAGATCGAGCCTACGTTGCGGTGGTCAGCGCCAGAGTGGTGGAGCTGGACGATGAATACGCGGGTTTGCTCTTGGCCTTCATCTTGGCTGCCCTTGCCGCCCTGGCCGCGGTGGGGTTCGGTGGTTGGTTGGTGGCCCGGCGCTCCACCGAGCCAATCCGCGATTCCCTGCAGCGCATGCGTGAGTTCATGGCCGATGCCGCCCATGAGCTCCGCACCCCCGTCGCGGTGGTAGAAGGACACTCGGAGGTGGCCCTGAGGCGCCCGCGAACGACCGATGAATACGCCGAGGTGCTGACCTCGATCCACGCGGAGGCAACCCGGCTGGGTGGCATCCTGGAGAACCTCCTCACCATCGCCCGAGCGGATGCCCAGGCTTGGCCAGTTCACCTGGAGTCGCTCTTCTTGGATGATCTGCTCGTCGACGTGACCGCCAATGCGCAGGTCGTCGCGGAAGCGAAGGGAGTCACCGTGGATTTGGTGGCACTGGATGAGCTGCCGGTACGGGGTGATCCCGATCTTCTGCGTCAGCTCGTGATGATCCTCCTGGATAACGCAGTGAAGTTCTCTCCGGACGGTGCGCAAGTCGTCGTGGCCGCGCGGCGTCAGAACCGTGAGGCGCGCTTCACGGTAGAAGACCAAGGCCCGGGAATCGATCCCGAGATTCTTCCCCACGTTTTCGACCGCTTCTACCGGGGCGACAGAGCGCGAAGTCGCGCCACGGGTGCCGGATTGGGCCTCTCCATCGCCAGTTGGATCGCTGAGGTACACGACGCCACCATCACCATCGACACGCAGCCCGCGAAAGGAACGCGTCTGACCGTGACCTTTCCTCTGGAGGAAATCTCGTGAGGTCGAAGCTCACCGGTTGGATCCTGCGAGCGCCAAGCCTCGCCGTGCTTGCGGTGATCGCGATTTCGTCGAACTTCCCCGCGCCATCGCGGGCACGGGCCACAGAAGAAGCGCTGGTTCCTTTGACCCTGGACGCGGCGCTGCGCGAAGCACGCCAGGCCAACGCGGAGCTCCCCCTGGCGCAGTTCGAGCTCACTGCGGCCGAGGCCCAAGCCAAGCAGGCTCGCGGGCGCTTTTTCCCCACGCTTTCCCTGGAGGGTGACCTCCACGACGGTGCCCCCCAACGCTACGCCAGCGGGGATGCCCTCCTGGCCGTCTTCGCACGAGTCCCGCTGTACGCAGGCGGTGAACTCCGAGCCGAGCGCGCGCGCAGTGAGGCGATGGTGGAGGCGCAGGGAGCGGGGTATAAGATGGCCGTGCGCGAAGTGGATTACAAAGTGCGAGTGAGCTTCGACCGCGTGGTGCGAGCCAGGTCCAGCCTCGAATTTCGACGCCACGCGGTGGCCCGTTTGAACGCCTATCTCTCGCTCGTGCAAGCTCGCCTTGCGTCTGGACAGGGAGTTGGCGCGGATGTCCTTCTGGCAAAACAGCGGTTGGCGACTGCGCGCGCGGACACGGCCACCGTCACTCGCGATCTCGATGAAGCGCTCCTGACGCTCAATGACTTACTGGGTCGCGATCCGACCGCGCCACTGACATTGGCCTCATTGCCAGATCCGGCGCCTCCGCAGGATCCCGACGGACAGCCATGGCTCGCCGCGCCTGATCTACAGCGGGCGAATGCGGAGGTACAAGCGGCGCAGAGCGATCTGAACGCAACCCGTGCCGGCCGAAGACCGCACATCGATCTCGAGGCCAACGCGGGGGTGGAGCCGGTGCTGGGCACTCTGGATGCGCCGCTCAATACGGGCAGAGATTGGGGCTCGGAAGATCACTCTATGGTTCCGCCTGCCGCTCTGGGACCGAGGGGTTCACGAGGGCCGAATGCAGGAGGCCAGCTACCTCGCTCCTGCAGGCGAAGCAGCGGGAGACGGTCACCCGACGCTCCGCAAACCTGGCTTGGTCCCGCGCCTCTTCCAATCTGAGCAACCTGTACGCGGAACTGGAAGCTCGGGAGGATGCCGCGAACATCGCTCGGGATGCGTACCTCCAGACGGAGAGTCTCTACCGTGGCGGCCAGAGCCGCGCATTGGAAGTGTTGGACGCCTACGACGCCTGGATCCAGGCCGCGCAGGACCGGCTCGATGCGATCTACGCCTATCGCGTCGCGCAGGCAGAACTTCAGCGTTGGGGGAAACCGTGAGCTGTCTCTTGCAACTTTCCTGGCGATCGCAGGTGAGGGTTTTCGGACTCGTCCTGGGTATCTGCGGAATCTTTGTGGCCTGTGCCGACAAAGCGGAGGAAGCGGCGCCCCCGGCCAATGCTTCCCAGACCCCGCCCCCAACCGCGGTGCCGGTCCATGCCCTAGAGGTGACTCGGGCGAATCTCGACGTACTCGTCACGGCTCCCGGTCATACCGAGGCCCTGCGACAGGACCGCGTGCGTTCGCCGTTTGCGGCTCGCCTCGTTTCGCTACGTACTCTCGACGGTGACCGGGTTCTCGCGGGACAAGTCGTCGCGGAAGTGCTCTCCAAGAACAGCGAAGCAGAGCTCCGCGGTGCGCAGGGCATGCTCGCGGACGCCGCTAGCGCCGCCGACTCGATCGACGCACGACAAGCCATTGCGTTGGCGCAACATGGTCAAATACGCCAAACACTGTCCGCGCCGGCCGCTGGAGTCGTTTTGTCTCACGCCGCCGTTCCTGGCGACTACGTGGAGGAAGGCGAGGTATTGCTCACGATCGCCGAAGAGGGAGCGGTCGTCTTCGCGGCTCAGGTGTCCCAGGGTGAATTGGCTGGCATCAAGCCTGGACAGTCCTGCACGGTCGAAATACCGGCGGCGGGAAAAATCGTGGGTGCCACCGTACACGGCGTGCTGCCCACCGCGTCGAGCAACAACCTCAGCGCTCCGGTGCGCCTAGATTTCGATTCCACTTCCCTCGCCCTCACGGTGGGGCTTTTCGGAACCGCGAGCATCGTCGTGAATCGTCACGAGAATGCCACCGTGGTTCCCCGCGCGGCCCTCTTGCGCGACGATGTCGGCGGCCAGAATCAGATCGCACTGGTGCAAGACGGAGTGGCGCATTGGCTCGCGGTGAAAACGGGAATCATCCAGAATGAGCTGGTGGAGATCACGAGTCCGCCCCTGAAGCCAGGGGTACAGGTGATCACTGAGGGACAGGTGGGTCTTCCCGAGGGCGCGCACGTGCAGGTGACCCCTTGAACGCCTACGGAAGTCATGCGGCGACGTCCGGCAGCCGTGTTCGGACTTCTTCTCGTGCTGGCGACGGCAGGGATCTTCATGCTGACCCGTATGCCCTCCGCGATCTTTCCCTCGGTGACGTTTCCACTGGTGAAGATCATCGCGGATGCCGGTGAAGAGCCTGCCGCCCGCATGATGCCCACCGTCACTCGCCCACTCGAGGAGGCGGTTCGGCGCGTGCCCGGGGTCATCCGGGTTCGTTCCATCACTTCCCGCGGCTCCTCGGAATTGTCGGCAGAATTCCGGTGGGGCACGAACATGCGAGCTGCCATCGAGCGTATGCGGGGAGAGACCGAGCGCATCAAGCCCGACCTCCCGCCGGATACCCGAGTCGAAGTGGAGTGGATGAACACGGCGATCTTTCCGATTCTGGGCTATGCGCTCACTTCCGACACCCTCACGCAGTCGCAACTCTGGAACCTGGCCGAGTATTCGCTCAAACCGGCTCTGCTCGACATCGACGGGGTCTCCCGTATCGAAGTCCAGGGCGGGCGCCGACGTGAGTTTCAAATCCGCCTGAACGACAGCGCCCTCCAGGGACGTAGGACTGTCGGCCGCCGAAGTGGTGAACGCGGTACGCGAAAACAACGACGTGCTCTCCGCCGGACTGGTCGAACAGAACCATGAACTGTATCTGGCCCTGGTGACCGGTCGGGTGCACGACCTCGCGACTCTGTCCCGCATTTCGATTCCCATTCCCGACGGCCCTCCGGCGACTCTCGCTGAATTGGGCCAGCTATCGGTCGACGACGAGGTTTCCTACGTTCGTACCACGGCCAACGGAAAGCCCGCGGTTCTCCTCAACATCATCCGTCAGCCAACCGCCAACACGGTCGCCATCGAGAGAGACATCCGGCAACTCCTTCACGATCACCCGCGCCTTTTGCCCAGCGGCGTGTCCTGGACCTCGTTCTACGATCAGGCGCGCTTCGTGTCGGATTCGGTAACGGGCACGAAGTCGGCCATTCTGATCGGAGTGTTACTCGCGGCGGTCGTGCTCTTTGCTTTCCTCAGACGCTGGCGCAGCACTCTGGTGGCCTCCGCGGCCATCCCGATCACGGTCGCCATCATGGGCATTACCCTCGGCGCCGCTCACCAGACCCTCAATCTCATGACGCTGGCGGGAATCGCTGCCGCACTGGGTCTGATCGCCGATGACGCCATCGTCGTGCTGGAGGACATCGAGAGACACCGTGATGCGGGACACGCCGATCCGGTCGGCACCTCGCTCCGCGAGCTGATGCCCGCACTCATCGGCTCCAGCGTGGCCACCGTCATCATTTTCGTTCCGTTTTCCCTCTTGCCCGGCATCACCGGAGCCTTCTTCAAGCCACTGGCACTGACCATGGCCTTGGCTCTCACCATTTCCTTCTTCATCGCGGCCGTCGCCGCGCCGATGGGCCTACAAGTGTTGGAGCGAGGAAATGCTCCCTCGCTGCCTTCTCTCTCCCCTGCGGACAGCAAGCGGGAGAATCGCGAGTCGGATCCGAAGCGAGGACTGGGCCGAGGGCTTGATCGGAGCTACTCCCAGGTGGCGGGGCTGTTCATCGAGCATGGGTGGGTCGCGGCCTTCAGCTTGGTCGTGCTTCTGACCGGAGCGGTGCTGCTCTACCGGCACATCGGCACGGACTTCCTGCCGGCAATGGACGAGGGCTCGATCATCCTGGACTACTGGACGCCGCCGGGCACTTCCCTCACCGACACGGACAAGATGCTCCAAGAGGTGGAAAAGGTCATTCTCTCCACCCCCGACGTCGAGAGTTACTCGCGCCGCACGGGAACTCAGCTCGGTTTCTTCATCACCGAGCCCAACGCCGGAGACTATGTGATCAATCTCAAATCGCACGGACATCGTCGCGCTTTGGACGAAGTTGCCAATGATTTGCGCGACCGCATTGCCCAAGTGGAGCCGGCAGTGCACACGGACTTTGGCCAGATTCTGGAAGACGACATCGGTGACCTGACCGGCGGAGAGCCTCAGCCCATCGACATCAAGATCTTCGGTGAAGATCCCTCCCTCCTGGAAAGCAAAGCCAAACAGATCGCCAAGATCGTGGCCGATGTGCGCGGCGTCGAGGACACCTTCGACGGCATTGTCGTGGCTGGACCGGCCCTCGAGATAAGGGTGAAGCCGGAAGCAGCCGCGCGCTACGGAATCACCACACAGGATCTCCACGCGGAAGTGGAACCCGCGATACTGGGAACCGTGGCCGGCCAGATTCAAGTGGGCGACCGCATGCACGATGTCAGGGTGCTCTTGCCCCACGAAGGGATCCTCGACGATCTACGCATCCGCGCGGGCACGGCTCTTCTTCCCCTGCGTGAGGTCGCAACCATTCGAACTGGACTCCCCGAAACCGAGATCGACCGGGAGAACCTCAAGACTTACGTCGGAGTGACCGCCCGCATCTCCGGCCGCGATCTGGGAAGCACGGTCGCCGAAATCCGCCGCCGGATCGACCGGGAAGTGGAACTGGGAGTTGGCATGTCCATTCGCTACGGGGGGCAGTACGAGCAGCAGCAGCAGTCTTTTCGTGACTTGCTCTACCTGATGCTCGCGGGGCTGGTCCTGGTTTCCCTGGTCATCCTGTTTGCCTTCGGCGACTGGCGCGCGCCTCTGGTCGCCTCGTTGGCCGCCGTCGCCTCTTTGGCCGGCGCATTGGGCGCGCTCGCTCTGACGGGTCAGACACTCAATATCTCCAGCTACGTCGGGGCCATCATGATGGTGGGACTCGTGGGCGACAACGTCATGTTCGCGATCAACGAGGCCAAGTTGGGACTGGAAGAGGGTCTCTCGTCGAAAGTGGCCTGGCACAGGGTCGCGCGACGGCGACTGCGCCCCATGGCCATGACCATTTTCGCCACTGGATTCGCCCTGGCTCCCCTGGCCCTGGCTCTGGGTCAGGGCGCCCAACTCATCCAGCCGTTGGCGATCGCGGTGATCGGTGGCTTCACCCTGTCGGGACCGATCGTGCTGTTTCTCTTGCCGGGCTGTACCGGTGGCTGGATCCGCACGGGAAATTGGGCGAAGCAGCCTGGCCAGCCTGAATTGAATGCAGGGACCAAGAGACGGAATTTCGTATCAGCCGAGCAGCTCGCGCAGAATCCGCTTCCCGTAGACCCCCACGATTCTCCGGCGGTACTTGGAACTGAACCAAGTGTTCTTGTGCGGAGTGACGGCGGCGGAAAGGCGCTCGCCGAACGCGGTCAAAGCGTCTTCGTCGGGAAGCGTGCCCAGGAGGGCGGATCCTGCCTCGGAGTAGTCCAGCGGTGTCGGTGCCACCGCACCCACCACCACCCGCAGCAGTTCGAGTCGTCCCTTGGCGTCGCGGCGCAGCGCGATCGCCACTCCCGCGTCGGGAAAGTCGAGCGCATCGCGCGCGCGCAGCTTCATGTAGCCCGACAGCAGAGACTGGCTCTCCGGCGGAATCTCGACCGCCGCGATGATCTCGTCCCGCTTCTTGGTGTTGCGCCCGATGCCGTCCAGGTGCGCGCCGTCGTCCATGGTGTGCGCCGAGCCCGAGGGCAGAAAGAACTCCTCCAGCGAGACTCTCCGCTCACCCTTGGGTCCCACCAGATGCACGCGCGCGTCCAGGGCCCACAACACCGGGCCCAGATCGCCGCTGTAAGCGGCATAGCAAATCGAGGGGTTTGGTACCACGCGGCATTCCTCGGACTCTGCCTTCAGACACGAACCCAGAGCGCGGCGAAATTCCGGAGTCTGGTTGAACCAGTAGCAGCGCGTATCCACCAGCAGGTTCCCCCCCACCGTGGCCGTCTGGCGGATGAGAGGGCTCGCGATCTTGCGCACGGTTTGGGGGATCACGGGGTGGGTGGCGGCGATCGCCGCGTCGCTCGCAAGCTCGCTCAAGTTGACTCCCCCGCCGATGCGGGTGGGAGACAGCTCCTTGAGCTCTGCGATATGGGTGAGACTGATGACTTCCTCTTTGGGATTCAGCTTGTTCTTGTAGTTGCAGAGAAGGTCGGTGCCGCCTCCGAGGAAATCGAAGTCCTGAAGTTCCTGGGTCAAAGCCAGAGCTTCCTTCAGGGACTTGGGCCGATGGAGCCGAAAGCTCGGAACGTACATGGTCATGAGCTAAGAATTCCTCTGGGCTACTTGAGAGAGGCAACGCCGTTCTTGAGTTTGGAACTTCTGGCCTTGGCTTCCAGGGCATCCAGAACGCGCTCGGGAGTAAACGGCAACTTGCGCAGGCGAATGCCGACCGCGTCGTAAATGGCATTTCCCACCGCGGGAATGACGGGCGAGAGCGCGCCCTCGCCGCACTCCTTGGCGCCGTAAGGACCTTCGGGGTCGTGGCTCTCGATGATGATGGCCTCGATCGGCGGCGTGTCGACGCTGGTGGGAACTTTGTAGTCGAGGAAATTGGCGTTCATGAGCAAATTGTCCTTCTTGTACCGCATCTCCTCCATCAGCGTCTGTCCCAGGCCCATGTGCACGCTGCCTTCGATCTGTCCCGCCACCGCCAGAGGGTTCAGGGCAAAGCCGCAATCGTGCGCGGCCCACACCTTCACTACTTTCACGAAGCCGGTCTCGAGGTCCACTTTCACTTCAGCGACGAACGCGCCGAAGGAATAGCTGGGCGAGAGTCCCGCCGCCGCGCCCTTGAAGTCGCCCCCCAGTTTCGGAGACTGATACCAGCCCTTGGCGATGAGAGCCCCGCCCTCGGACATGGCTTCCTCGAGCGCGTCAAAATAGGAAACCTCGACTTCGGGCTCGTTCACGCTGGTGAGCTTGCCGCCTTCGAATTCCCACCGCGCGCGCGGACGTCCCGCGATGTGGCAGGCAGCCCTGGAGAGCTTTTCGCGGATGACCCGCGCCGCGTCCCGGGTGGCATTGCCCAGCATGAAAGTGACCCGGCTGCTGTAACTTCCCAAGTCGAGAGGCGCGGTGTCGGTATCTTGACTGCGCACCCGCATCATCGAGAGTGGCAGACCGAGTTCCTCCGCCACCACCTGCGCCATGACGGTGTCCGAGCCCTGCCCGATTTCGGCCGCCATGTTGTGGATGGTGACTCCGCCGTCGCCGTCGATCTTCAAGTGCACCGTACAGTGGGGAAACCGCGTCCAGTGGATGGGAAGGTTGCTCCCACTGATGTAGAAGCCGCAGCCCACGCCCAGGCCGTGCCCGAAGGGCAACTTGCCCCAGCGTTCACGCCAGCCGCTGCGCTCCATGGCCTGTGAGATCCCATCGCGAATGCCGTTGCTGGTGATGCGGAAATGATTCTCAGTGAGCGTGTTCTCGGGGAGGAAATTGCGCAGCCGGAATTCGCAGGGGTCCTCCCCCAGTTTCTCGGCCAGCTCGTCCACCGTGGTCTCGATGAGGTAGCGGGTATTGACGCTGCCGTGGCCGCGCATCGCTCCGCTGGGCGGGCGGTTGGAATACACCCTCCGCCCGCGATAGCGGAAGTTGGGAATCCGATACGGCCCCTGGCTGAGCACGCCGTTGTAGTAGGTCGTGACCACTCCAAAACTGGAGAAGGCGCCGCCGTCGATGAGGGCGTCGAGTTCCAGCGCGGTGATCCCTTCCTCTTTGCTGGCCGACATCTTGACTCGGGTCTCGGTTGGATGGCGTCCGTGATTGACCAGAAAGGTCTCCTCGCGGCTCATCACGAGTTTGACGGGGCGTCCGGTCTTCTTGGCCAAAAGACAGACGATCATCTCGTGGGGAAAGGGATCGCTCTTGCCGCCGAAACCGCCGCCGATCATGGTGCGCACCACGCGAATCTGGTGCATGGGCAGATCCATCACCTCGGCCAGCGCCCGGTGCACGTAGTGCGGCACCTGGGTGGGCGACCAGAGAGTCAGTCTGCCGTCGGCTTCGAAGTGTGCGCATACCGCATGCGGTTCGGTAAAGGCGTGATTCACTCCGGGAAATTCGTAGCGGTTCTCGATGAGGGCATCGGCCGATTCAAACGCCTTGTCGACGTCGCCGAATTCCTGCTCGACCTGCTTCATGATGTTCGTGCCCTCCACCGTCTTGCGGTGCAGGGCTTCGATCTTGTTCCCCAGCGCATCCGTCATCTTCTTCACCGGCGGAAGCGGCTCGTAGAGCACTTCGATCGCCTCGAGCGCGAGGTCGGCGATTTCCTCGCGGTCGGCAGCCACCGCGGCCACGGCATCGCCCACGAAGCGCACGCGTTCAACCGCCATCGCGGTTTCATCCTTGGTGATCGGGAGAACCCCGAATTGCCCGGGGGCCTCCCTTCCCGTCACCACCGCCCGGACGCCTTTTATCGCGGCCGCTTTCTGGGTATCCACCGATACGACACGGGCATGAGCGTGTGGGCTGTGGAGAATGCGCGCGAAGAGCATGCCGGGCAGGCGAATGTCCTCGGCGTACTGGCCTTCGCCGGCCACTTTCTTCGCGCCGTCCACCAGCGGGGTTGGTTTGCCGATGAGATTGAAGTGCTTTTTCTCCCTCACTTGCCGCTCTCCTTCCCGCTCGGACGAGAGGGCCGCTTCCCCCTGAACGCTCCCAACACCGTGCCGCTACCATCGTCGTTGCGCCGGCCACGAATGCCAGTGCCCACGGGCACGTCGACTCCACCCTTTTCGCCCCGCAGCTCGGCTGCGGCCACCTGGACCGCGTCCACGATCTTCACGTAGCCGGTGCACCGGCACATGTTGCCGCTGATCGCCTCGCGGATCTCTTCTTCGCTGGGGTCGTCATTCTCGCGCAGGAGCGCGACGGAAGTCATGATGAAGCCGGGCGTGCAGAAGCCGCACTGGCTGCCTCCACTGCTCAGGAAGGCCTCCTGCACCGGATGGAGCTTCTCGGCCTCGTGGAGCCCTTCGATCGTGGTGATCTCCCGGCCTTCCACCTCGGCCGCCAGGGTCAGACACGAGAGAATCGGCTTGCCGTCGAGCAGAACCGTGCAGCACCCACAGGTCCCCATGTCGCAGCCACGGTGACTTCCGGTGAGTTGGAGTTCCTCGCGCAGCGCGTCGAGCAGCGTTGCCGCCGGGCGCAGCGCGAGCTGATGGACCGCTCCATTGACCCTGAGTGAGACCATGATTTTGCTGGAATTGGACATGAAGCGAATATAAACGATTGTTCGAGCTCTCTCCAGTGGATCCCCAGCATACGAAGGGCGGCTCCTGGTGGAGCCGCCCTCACTGCGCGAGGCTTCGATTTCGGGCTCACCCGGCGCGGGGCGCCCGGAATGAAGCTAGTTCCCGGTGCCGCCAGTCGGCGGCGGATTGTCCACCACCGGCCCACCGCACTCCGCCTTCCACATGGCGCGGAAGAAGCCCAGACCCAGGTCGCTGCGGGTCATGTATTCACCGCTGAACTCGCCCTCGATCTGTCCGTACTTGGCCGCCCAGTGTCCAAAGAAGACGCCGGTGCCGTCATCCTTGGGTTCCCAGCTTCCCCGCAAAAGACCCCGAATGTGGCCGGCTCGATCGATGATCTTGCCCGCGAAGACACGCTCCCCCGCGTCGTTCACACCCCAGCGTCCGCGCAGGTGGCCGTCCACGTCTCCGAATTGATTGACCCAGTGGCCCCGGAAGAATCCACCGTTGGCCCCGGGCACGCTCACCCAGTAGCCGCGCATGAAGCCGGAGGGGCAAGTGTCGAGCGTCTTTCCCTCGAAGGAAATCGAGTTGCCCTGATCGTCCACGCTCACCGTGCGATCGAGGCCGTCCAGATCAGCCAGGCTGATCGTGGTGGAGAAGGGCCCGGTCTTGAAGCTGAGCTCGCCGGCGAAGGCGCCGGTGTCGTCCGGACGCTGCAGAATGCACAGGAGCAAGCCATCGAAATGCGGCCCGGTATAGCTCTGCCACTGCAGGAGCTGGCGATTGGTGCGCGGCAGGAGATGGTCGACGGGACGCTCGAAGAGAATCGTGCGCTTCACCGCAATGGCGCCCCCGGTCACGCTCAGCGAGCCGCTCCAGTCGAGGGCCATCGCGGGGCTCGCGGCATCGACACTCGGCCGGCCGTCGAGCTTGCCCCAGAGAATCCGCACCACGGTGCGCTTGAGCAGCGGGTTGTCCCTCAGAGCGGGATCACGATCGAGGACGCTGTCTTCGTCGTCCTGCGTCATGAGATCCTGCTCCATGCTCGCGGTCTCGCTCTGAAGCTGAGAATCGTCGAAGGCCGGGGCCTCATCAGTGTAGGCGAGGCCGCCGTAGGCCTGGTTCAAGTCGATCTGGTCGAGAGAATTCGTGCCGCCGATACTGGTATCGGCGGCGGAAAGGGGAGTCTCGTTCTTGGCACAACCCCCCGCGAACGCGGCGAGCAACAGGACCGAGATTCCCAGGCGGGCGAAAGAACGGGTGGTCATCATCATCTTCCTCCAAGCTCGGGCCGAAGCGAGCGGCCCATGGGGTTTCTGGGTTCGGGGAGAGCAAGGGGGAGGCCCGAGCCGGGGAAACCTGTTAACTAGATACGAATAAATTAGTTAGACGACCAGGCTCTGCTCCTATCTCGGGGCAAAAGCGTACGCAGAGGTACACCGTGGCGCTAGCCGTACACTGGAAGGAGTTGAGGGCGCCGTGCCCGCCCCCAGAGCGGGCGGGCTCTGCATCCGCACCAGCTTGACCCCCCCAGGGGTGCGCTGTCATTATGGAAGGCAAAGCTAGGCTCCCCCTTCCGGGCAGTCTCTCTGGGCATGAGGAGTTTCATGGGGTATTGAGAACGGACCTGATCTGACATCATGTTGCACGCATCCTCTCCGCGCGGGCGATGCCTCTTCGCCGTCGCGCTCACTTTGCTTTGTCTTCTCTCGCTGGCTTCCTCCGCGTTCGGGGTGGAGTTTGTGGTGCCGGCAGGCGTGCACGGCGAGCTTCCGGCCCAGTTCCTCGCAAAGAGCACCATGACCGGCACGGGCAAGATTGCCACCGTCAACCAGACCCACTACGACGTTCTGCACTACGATCTCACTCTCGATCCCTCCTTCGACGATCAGACGATCCAGGGCACGGTGCGCATCGACCTCGTGAGCCTGCTCGACGGGCTCACCGATCTCGAGTTCGACCTCTTTCAGAATCTCCAGGGAACCGGCGCCCATGACGATCAGGGGAATCCGCTGAGCTTCACCCACGAGAACGACTTGCTGACCGTGCAGCTCGCGGACCCGTTGTTCGCCGGTGACAGCCTGAGCGTCACCATCGACTACGAAGGTTCGCCCCAGCCGGTAGGATTTCTGGGAATGCAGTTTCTCCAGCACGATGGCACCCCGATCCTGGCCACCCTCAGCGAGCCCTATTACTCGCGTTCGTGGTGGCCCTGCAAGGATCTCCCCGACGACAAGTCGACGGTCACTCTCACCCTACGCGCGCCGCCCGGCTACTACTGCGCGGGCAACGGCGTGCTGACCTCCCAGGAAGTGCTTCCCAGCGGAGCAGGTACACTCTTCACCTGGGAGGAGGACTACCCCATCAGCTCGTACAACGTATCGGTCGCCGTGACCAACTACGTGGGGTGGACCGAGAACTGGACGAGCCCGAGCGGCACTCCGATGGTCCTGGAGTACAGGGTGTTTCCCGAGGACCTCAACAAGGCCCTCGTCGATTTCGCGTCCACACGGGAAATGCTCGACCTCTATTCAACGCTCTTCGGCGAGTATCCGTTCGTCAACGACAAGTACGGAATGGCGGAGTTCATTTTCGACGGCGCCATGGAACATCAGACCATGACGAGCTACGGACAATCGCTCATCACCGGCGACAACTTCTACGAGACCCTCGTGGGTCACGAGATGGCGCACCAGTGGTTCGGCAACCTGGTCACGGTCAAGGATTGGAACGAAGTATGGCTCCACGAGGGCTTCGCCACCTACGCGGAGGCGCTCTGGGTCGAACACAAGAGCGGGTTCGAGGCGTACCACCACTTCATGCTGTCGCATTCCGCCTATCAGATCGGCTTCTACGGTCCAGTGAGTCCGCCCATTCCCCTGTTCGGCGGAACCGTCTACCAGAAAGGCGCCTGGATTCTGCACATGTTACGCCACATGATCGGGGACAACGATTTCTTCCAGGTGCTCAAGACCTACTCGGCCTCGCCCAACTTACGTTACGGCGCGGCGAGGATCTCCGACTTCATTTCGATCGCGGAATCGGTGAGCGGCACCGAATTGTCCTGGTTCTTCGACGAGTGGCTCTATCGCATCGGTCGTCCGGAATACCGGATGTCGTGGAGAAGCGAGAACCTGGGTGAGAACTACCGGGTGGTGGTTACGATCGAGCAGATGCAGAGCGGAGATACCTACCGCATGCCACTGGACTTCGTGGTGGACACCGCGGCGGGGAGTCAGACTTTCGTGGTGTGGAACGACGGAGCGTACCAGGTGGCCTCGTTCATCGTTCCGACGCAACCCACCGATGTCCGCCTCGATCCCGACGACTGGGTTCTGCGCTGGAACCAGAATCCCAATATTCCCACCTCGGTGCCACAGCTCACGGCGAGTCGGCTCGCGCTTCTCCCCAACGTTCCAAATCCCTTCAATCCCTCGACGCGCTTGCGGTTCACCCTTCCCGGGGAAGTTCCGGTCCAGTTGCGCATCGTCGACATGCGAGGCCGCACCGTCCGGCGTTTCCAAACCGATTCGATGGGGGCGGGACAGCACGAACTGATTTGGAGCGGGCGCGACGACAGTGGTCAACCGGTGGCGTCGGGCGTGTATACCGTGGTGTTGCAGGAAGCGGACCAGACCGCGGCGCAGAGAATCACTCTGGTCAAGTAGCGTCTCCACCCCGTACGAATCGGGGAGGGGAGCAGGCCGGCCAACTGTGCCGAGTTCATGCCCCAGTGGACTCGACCAATGACCTGACTGGGGGGTGTCGGCTGAATCACTCAAGGTGTCCGTCGAACGAGGGCCCCCGCCGTCTGGCGCTCACAGGGGATCGACCCTGAAGCCTGTCCGTGCACGTCAGCCGGTCCTGCTTCCAACCCAACCGAACCGCGCGGATGAGGGGAAGGGAACTCAGGAGGCAAACGGTCCCTGAGAGGGTTTCCCCTCCCGTCCACCTCCCAGTACCCCGCCTGAACCCTTGTTTGAAAGACGCCAGAGGCCGGAACACAGACGCGACATCAACGAGAACCGGCGCCGGGAGCACAGTCAACCAAATGCCCAGGCATTCACCCGCTGAAGAGCCGCGCGACGGGAAGTGGACTGCCTCACAACTGGCAGGCACTTCGGCCCGCTCTTCAGTCTTCACGAGTCTCTTGGGAAATTCCGGGCCTAGGGCGAGACGCAAGGCACCTGGCTGAACCGAGCAATCTCGCGACATCGCGCCTCTTGAAACTTCCAGTCCCCACTGGGACTAGACCCGCTTCGATAGACTTGGACGTCGCCGGTGACTCGGGTGAGGAATGCTCCAGTTCCGTAAGGAAGTGCGGCGAGGGTGCAAACTCGGGGTCTGGAGTCCCCTAGTCTCCGTGGAGGTAATGGTCCGTAGACGAGCCACTGGATAGACAAACAAGTCTACTTCGCCATGAACTCCTGTCGAAAAGTTACGGAAGCCATTCGGGGACGTCAACCCCCCCACTCAACTCTGGCCGAGATGGGTGGTAAACCACTCGGAACTCAAAGCCAGCGCGCGGTCCAGGGCGTCGGTCGTGCCCGCGAAGGGGTGAATCGCGTTCCAGGTGTGTCCGGTGCCCGGGATCATCTCCAGGTGGCAGCCGTCCGCCTCGCCGCGCCCCGCGCGGAGCGTCTGGGCATTCTGGGGATCGACCGCCAGATCATTCTCCGCCTGCAGAATGAGGTGGGCCGCCTTCATTTCCTTGACCCCAGCGGTGAGGTCATAGCGCCGCGCGTTCTCGCGCGCATCTTCCACCAGAGTGAACCCCACCGCCATGCGCTGCTTCGTACGAGAATTCAGGAACTCCAGCTTGCCTTCCTCTTCCCAGTCGCGGAGCTGACGCTCGGTGTAGTGCAAGGCCTGGGAAATTCCGTTCCAGGTGACGAGAGCGGCGATCGCCGGATCCTCCCTCGCGACGACGATGGCGCTCAGGGCTCCCCGGCTGTGCGCGAGGAGACCGACACCAAGCCTACGGGTTTCTTCGGGAAGAGGAGACTCTCTTCGCAACCAGCTGAGGACATGCTCGAGATCCTCGATCTCCCGGGCATAGGTGTTGCGCTCGAAAAGATCCAGCCGATCGAACTCGCCGGGCCTCTCTCCGACTCCATTCAACGAGAAATCGAAGCAGACCGTGACGAATCCTCTGGTGGCCAAGGTGCGCCCGAGGTAGGGGAAGAACCCCCAGTTCTTGAAACCCTTGAAGCCGTGCACGATTACGACCAGACCGAGGGCTTGCTCCTCGGCCGGCCGGCGGAGATCCAGGCGCAAGGGAAGTCCGTCCCTGCACTGAAGTTGGTGCTGGCTCTCTCTCAGGTTCATCCCTACCATCCCCTTCGCCGATTTTCTTGAGCTTTCATCTCGTTCGGAAAGTGGTCGCATGCGCGCGAATTCGCCAATCGAGGCGGCGGTTTTCGACCTGGACGGAACCCTGGTGGATTCGCGTCAGGCCATCGTCCATGCGGTCGCCGAAGGCGTTCGCCGCGTCTTTGAGAATCACGCGATCGACGATCACGCGCCCGACGAAACCGCGATCATGGATGCCATGGGCCTTCCCCCGGTGGAATACTACCGCAGAATCCTTCCTTCGCACCTGGCCCATCTGGCCGGCGAGGTCAAGGAGAGCGCCACCGCCGCCGAAATCGAAGTTCTGGCGCGGGGCGAGGGGAAGCTGTACCCGAAAGTACGCGAGACCCTGCAACAGCTGCGCGCGCGGGGCGTTCGCCTCGCGATCGTGAGCAACGCGCAGGAGCCGTATTTCCGCGCGTGTATACGCTACTTGAAGCTCTCGGATCTGGTGGAACACACCGAGTGTCACGAGGAACTTCCCGTGGGTGTCGGCGAAGGCAAGCCCGTGCTCTTGCGGCGGGCCCTCACAGAATTGGGCGTGGAGGCGGCGCGCAGTGTGATGGTCGGAGACCGCAGGGAAGACATCGCCGCGGGCCAAGAACTGGGGTGCGCGACCGTCGGTTTGAGCTATGGCTTCGCGGGAGAGGGGGAACTCGAGGACGCCGATCAGGTGTACGCCGAATTCGAGCGCCTCCTGGAACTGGCGCGCTGATTCCGCCTCGCCACAAGCGCACGCCGAGTACCCTTCCGACACAAGCCCACCCCCCACTGCGCCTTTTGGAGAATGGCGCCGAGGTCCCTCAGGCCACTCCCAGCTGCGCCCGCAGCGTCTGCAGTCCTTGGGCCGCGTCTCCCTCGAAACTACCCTGCGCTCGCTGCGCCTGACCACCGCCCTTGCCTCCCAGGGGCTTCAGAGGCGCGGCTCAGAATCTGTCCGCAGTGCAGAGACTCCAGCCCGACTCCACGCGAGAGGATCACCCGCGAGCGCTCGCCCTGCGGCGCCACTAAGAGTATGAGCAGATCGTTTTCCTCCCGCAGGGCGTTCGCAACTTCCGTCGCAGCGCCGGCAAGGGAGGGCGGAAGCACCCGGGCCAGCACCCGCGCGGAAACTCCCTCCAGCACGCAGTCCTGCGCTTCTGTGAGCCAGCGCTGGGCGCTCATCGCCGCCAGCTGGGCAGCCAGTTCCGCCGTTTGCTTGGCGTTGGTCTTGAGATCCTCGCGCTGGCGTTCGACCAACGCTTCCAACTCCGCGTCACCGGTGGTGAGAAGGCGCCCCAGGCGGCCCACGAGACGGTCGCGTGAACGCCGGTAGTGAAGAGCGCGACGGCCGCAGAGAAAGTGCAGCCGGATTCCCCCACGCACTTTCTCGCGCCGCTGGATTGCAATGAGACCAATCTCCGCCGTGTTCGCGCAGTGGGTTCCCCCGCAGGCGTTGCGATCGAAGCCATCGATCTCGATGACGCGAAGCTCGGTTTGCCCCGGCGGGATCTTGCCGCGATCGACACTGTCCACGTCTTTCGGATCACGGAACCGCACCTGCACCGGCCGGGCCTCTTGGATCACCTGGTTCGCCGCGTCCTCGACGCGGTCGAGGGTCGCGTAGTCGAGGTCCTCCACTTCCAAGTCCAGCGTGTTCCCCGATTCCCCCAGACGCGAGCTGGTGGTGGAAAGACCCAGTTCGTCTTCGAAAATGCGTGAGAGAACGTGCTGGCCGGTGTGCTGCTGCCGGTGATCCGCCCGGCGGAGTTCGTCCACCACACCCTCGACCTGGGCGCCCACCGCGAGCTCCGATTCTCCGGTGACGAAGTGGATGATCTCTCCCTTTTCTTCGTGCACATCCACCACTTGGTCTCCGTTCAGGGTTCCGCGATCGGCCATCTGTCCCCCGCTCTCCGGGTAGAAACAGCTGACGTCGAGACGCACGCGGCGCGGCCCTTCGCCCTCGGACTCGACGGCGGTGATCCGGGCCTGAAACCGGCATCGGTAGGCGTCGCGGTAGTAGAGGCGTTCGGTCACGGCAGAAGCTCCCTCCTGGAAAATGCCCGCCCGCCGGAACACGGGTGGGTTCTCTTCCGCCTCTCATCATACGCCAGGCGCCCCGGCTCTCAAATACCCCTGGATCCCCCGGGGGAAAGGTCCTGGGTTGGGGGCCGCAAACGCGGCCCAGCGCGCTTTCCGGCTTGATTTGGGTGCAGCTCTTGCATAGACTGAAGGCAAGCGTGGAGAAAGAGGTCTTGGGCTCGCTTTTTATTGATATTGATTTGCAATTTCAATTAAAATGAGCTAGCTTGGGATTCACTGGGGAAGTCGTTGGGGGGACTCGCTCCCCTGTCGCACGCTGGAGGAAACGCTCACGATGACTCTCGATCAGCTCAAACCAGGTGAACGCGGTGTAATCACCGGCTGGACCGAGCAGGAGCCCCCGAGCCGTCTGCTCGAAATGGGTCTTCTGCAGGGCACGCTGCTGGAGATCATTCGCCTGGCCCCCTTGGGCGACCCCATCGACATTCGGATTCGCGGCTATCACCTCTCTCTGCGCAAGCACGAGGCTGGACTCGTCGAAGTTCAGCCCCTCTGAGATCTCCATGCGCTGGACCACCGGCGGAAGTTCCGCCCCCACCCTTTCCGAGCATGCGAAGGCTGTCCGACTCGTTGCGCTGGCCGGAAACCCCAACGTGGGAAAGACCACCGTCTTCAATCAGCTCACGGGTTTACGTCAGAAAGTCGGCAACTACCCCGGCGTCACAGTGGAGCGCAAGATCGGCCAGGTCACCACCGAGGGTGAGCTCGCGGTACAGCTCGTCGACGTTCCCGGGACCTACAGTTTGAATCCGCGCTCGATGGACGAGGAGATCGCCTACCGGGTGTTGGTGGGCGAAATGCAGGGACAGGAACGCCCCGATCTCATCGTCTGCGTGGTCGATGCGGGAAATCTCGAGCGGAACCTCTATTTGACGAGCCAGGTCCTCGATCTGGGAATTCCCACCATCATCGCCCTCAACATGACCGACTCCTCGGAGCGCGAAGGCGTTTTCGTGGACGCTTCGGCTCTGTCCCGCGAGCTCGGGGTCCCGGTTTTTCCCCTGGCCGCGAGCAGCGGCAGGGGAATCGACACGCTGCGGCGCAGCCTCGCGGGGGAATTACCTCAAGTTCCACCCCGGCGCTGGAAGGCGCCGCCGGCCCTGCAGAAAGAGGTCGACCATCTGGCCGATTGTCTGGCCGAGGACCTGCCCAGTCTCTCTCCTTCGGTACGCTTCGCCGACGCCCTGCGAGCCCTGGCGAACACGACGGCTCCCCGCTTCGAAAGCCATCATTCCGAGCGCTTCTGGAACGAGGTCGAAGCCTCACGCCAGAGCTTGCGCGCGCAGGGGACGCTGTACGAACAAGAGGAGATCATCGCGCGCTACCAGTGGATCACTCCTTTGGCCGCGCGGGTCATCCAACTCAGACAAGAGGAAAATTACCGCAGCGTCAGCGAGAGAATCGACTCCATCCTGACCCATCGCTTCCTCGGTCCGGCCTTTTTCTTGGCCGTCCTGCTGGTGGTGTTTCAAGCGGTGTTCAGCTGGGCCGCGCCCTTCATGAATTGGATCCAAGACGGAATGGGCTGGCTGTCGACTGTGGCCAGTGCCCATTTGCCGGCCGGTCTCTTACGCGGTTTGATCGTCGACGGAGTGCTCTCGGGAGTGGGCGGTGTGCTCGTCTTCCTTCCACAGATCCTCCTCCTCTTCTTCTTCCTGGGGCTTCTGGAAGACACCGGATACATGGCCCGCGTCGCATTCATCATGGACCGTCCCATGCGCAAGGTGGGCCTCAGCGGTCGCTCGGTCGTTCCGCTGATTTCCTCCTACGCCTGTGCGATCCCGGGGATCATGGCCACCCGCACCATGGACAGCCAGCGCGACCGTCTGGTCACCATGATGGTCGCTCCGTTCATGACCTGTTCGGCGCGGCTGCCGGTCTACGCCCTGGTCATTTCCGCCTTCGTCCCCGCGGCCGGCCACTTCGGATTCATCAGCTACCAGGCCCTTGCCCTCATGAGCTTGTACTTGATGGGTACGGGAATGGCCGTGCTCGCCGCCGCGTTTCTGCGCCATCGGATCATCAAGGGCAACGCCTCCACCTTCGTGATGGAGCTTCCCCCCTACCATAGGCCCCGACTGCGCGACGTGGCCTGGCGCATGTCCGAACGGGCCAAGATCTTTCTCACCCGCGCGGGAACGATCATTCTGGCCATGAGCATCGTACTCTGGTTCCTGGCCGCTTTCCCGCAGGCCCCCACCGACCCGGCGGGGGGTCAGATCGATTCGGGCACCCAGCTCGCCAACTCCTACATGGGCCGAGCCGGACATCTCTGGGAGCCCATGCTGAAACCGCTCGGCTTTGACTGGAAGATCGGGGTGGCGCTACTCTCGTCCTTCGCGGCCCGGGAGGTCGTGGTCAGCGCGCTCGGCACCATCTACAGCGTGGGCGATACTTCAGGCGACGTCTCCACTCTGGAAAAGCGTCTGGTGAACGACACCTATCCCGATGGGACGCGCGTGTGGTCGCCGCTGGTCGCGGCGAGCCTGCTCATGTTCTTCGTACTCGCCTGCCAGTGCATGTCGACCCTCGCGGTGGTGAAACGGGAGACGAATTCCTGGCGATGGCCGCTCTTCATGTGGACCTACATGTTCGCCCTAGCCTGGATCGCGTCCTTCACGGTCTACCAGGGTGGCCTTCTCTTGGGATGGGGGTGAGCTCGGTGAACATCCTGCAATTCGTGGTCGTGATCGGGCTCGTGATTCTCGCCGCGGTCTATGCCGCGCGCCATGTCTTGCGCCAGTTCAATACGGCCGATCAGGACTTCAGTGAGAGTGGAGGCGCGTGTTCGAACTGTAGTGCGAACGCGCTCGCGCGGAAGGCCAAGCGGATCGAGCCCTCACACCGCAATTCGAGGTAGGGCTGGCGAGATTCGCGCCAGCACTTCGTAGTGGATCGTCCCTGCCCATTCCGCGAGCGTCTCCGCCGTGAGCTTCTCGCCCTCTTGCGTTCCCAGAAGGACTGCCTCGTCCCCGAGTTCCACTTGGGAAAGATGGGTAACGTCCACCATCATCAAGTTCATGCAGATGCGACCGCGCACCGCGCACCGCTTTCCGTGCAACAGCACGTGGGCGCGACCGGACATGCTTCGCGAATAGCCATCCGCGTATCCCACCGGGAGAAGCGCCAGGCGAGTGTCGACCTCCGCCTTGTCGGTGCATCCGTAGCCGATGTACGAACCGGCCGGAACCGTTTTGAGTTGAGCGACCCGCACTTTCCAGCTGAGAGCGGGCCCGATGCTAAGCTCCTCGTCCGAACCCCCTTTTCGGGCCGAAACCAGAGTCGCCGAGCTCGGCCAGTAGCCGTAGGCCGAAATGCCGATGCGTGCGAGATCCATGTAGCGCGAGGGGAAGAGGATCGCGGCCGCGCTGCAACTCATGTGAATGGCCTGAGGACGCAGGCCCGACCGCGAGATTTGTTCCAACACCTCGTCGAAGACCCGAGATTGCTCTTCCGCATAGCTGTGATCGGTCGTGTCCTCGATGTTGGCGTAATGGCTGTGCACGCCGACCAACTCGAGTGCGGGTTCGCTCTTGATCGCCGCGAGACAGCTCGCCAGCTCCTCGCCGGTCACTCCCTGTCGCCAGGTTCCCGTCTCCACCTTGAGGTGGATCTTGGCCGGATAGCCGCTCTTCAAGGCGACCTGGGCCAGATCGCGCAAGCGCGGCGCATCGTACACCGTCAGGTCGAAGCCCGCCTCGATCGCCGCCTGCATTTCATCATCACCTAGAGGCCCCAGGATCAGGATACGCCGGCCGAGCGCCAACTCGGCCACGAGTTTGGCCTCGGTGAACGAATGGACGCAGAACCAGGAGGCCCCCCCCGCGGCAAACGCCCGCGCCGCGAGCTGAAGACCGTGGCCGTACGCATTGCTCTTCACCACCGGGGCGAGCGCCGTGTTCTGGGGCAGGTGTTTCGCGAAGGCCCGGAGATTTTGCGTCAAGACCTCGGTCTCGACTTCAACCCATTGCAAAGCCGCGATCGCGGACATTCTCGTCTCCTCGCCGCCGAGCCGGCTCAGTTTTCCGGGGGTGCCACACCTTCGAGATGACCGTAGAGCTCGTGCCGGTGCCGCAGGAGTTTGAATCCCAATTCCCTGGCCAGCTTCTCCTGAAGCTCCTCGATCTTGTCGTTGCGGAACTCGATGATCCTCCCGCTCCTCTGACAGATCATGTGGTCGTGGTGCTCCAGCCCGCGGGTCTCGTAGCGGGTGCGACCGCCCTCGAAACTCCGGCTGGCGGCAAGACCCGAATCGACCAGCAGTTTCAGGGTGCGGTACACGGTGGCGTATCCGATCTGCGGATCGCTCCGCTTCACTTCCGCGAGCAACTCGTCGACGCTGACGTGGCCCTCGAGCTTCGCGAAGATCTCCACGATAAGATCGCGTTGTCGGGTCGATTTCAAATGTTCCTGGGACAGGTACTTGCGGAAGGCGGTGGGAAGATTCTCGGCGGACCGGCGCTCGTGGGAAGCGGGCTGGGAGGTCTTGGAGCTGAAGGGTCGTCCAGCGAGTTTGTCCTGGCCGTCTTTGGAATTGAAGCGGCAGGGACGGCCGGCGAAGAAATCCTCACAGACTCCGTAGAGTTCGTGGCAGTGATTCTCGATGTGAAACCCGGCCGTCTTCGCCACCTCTTCCTGTAGCGCTTCCACTTCTGGCAGCTTGAACTCGATGACGAGTCCGCATTCCGCACAGATGAGATGGTCGTGATGTTCCTGGCCGCGAACCTCGTAGCGGCTCTCTCCGTCTCCGAAATGCCGCACGCTGGCCAGGCCCGAATCGACCAAGAGCTTCAGGGTGCGGTAGACCGTGGCGTAGCCGATGCCCTTTTCCTTGCGGGTAACCTCGCGCAGCAAGTCCTCGACACTCGCGTGCCCCTCCATGCGCGCGAACACGCCCACGATGGCCTCGCGCTGGCGCGTGCACTTCAGGTTTTCCCTCAGGAGATAGGCGCGGAACTCGTCGACCAGATCGGAAGAACCCCGCGCGTCAGGAGACTTTGTCTCTACCATGGTCAAGCCTCCCCAACCGGGGAAATTCGAGGGCGCCAGCTCGATCTTGAAAATGACTATCAATGCCGAAACTAGGCGAGCCCCCGGGGGCTGTCAAGCAGTCGCGGAGCTGGGCGCGTCCAGGGAGGTGATCAGCGCTTCCTGTCCGTCGTACTGGATCAGGATCGGCTTTTCCTGGTAAACGCTCTCGATGCAGACCGGCTTTCCCCACAGGGCGAAGAGGTTCGCCAGGGTGGCTTTGGCGTATTCGATGTCCAGCGGAATTCCCTCGTAGGTGTGCTTGAGAAAGAGGATCCCGTGCCCCTTGTGATCGGCGTCGACAACGGTGATCAGGGGGTGACCCCCGTTAGTGAGTTGGGCCAGTAGCTGCTTCTTGATCTTGGCGAACTCCCGGCTCGCGATGACGTACTGATCCTTTTCCAGATCATACCGATAGATGAACATGCGGTGTTCCTGGGCGAACTCCTCGGTGAGGAAGGTGTCGATGAAAGTGACGTCGTTGTGCACCGTACGCACTTCGAAGATCTTCTCGCGTCCCTTCCCGATTCCGGTATCCCAGTTCATGCGTTCCTTGTAGTTCTCGCAGTCCTCGTACGCGTTCCCGAAGCGGCCCTTGTTCCACCTCTCCTCGATGTCGCGGTAGAGATAGAGGCCCAGCTTGTAGGGATTGACCGAGTCGTTTCCTCCCATGGTGCCGCTGTGATGGTCGGCGAAATCCACGATCTCCGAGTCGTTGAGGACTTTCTCCGTCATGAGTTTGGAGTGCCAATAGCTGGCCCAGCCCTCGTTCATGATCTTGGTCTGCCACTGTGGGGCGAAGTAGTAGGATTCGTCGCGGATCATACCCAGGATATCCCGTTGCCAACGGGTCAACGGCGCGTGCTGCATGAGGAAGAGCAGAACATCGCGCTCCGGGCTTTCGGGAAACTTCTTGGGTTGCCGCTGCTTTTCTTCGCGCTTGCGTCTTTCCCTTTCTTCCTGCACCGCCGCGGTCGCGTTGATGAAGCTCTCCATGTACGACTTGGCTTCGAAACGCACGCGAGGCGCCGGCTCCGGTTCAACCGGAGCGGTCTCGTCCACCGACGTCCGTTTCTTGCTTCGAAACACGGAGTGAACGTCGATCAGACGCTCGAGGGATACACACCGGTCGAGAAACTGCTCGACCTCGTCGAGTCCGAAGCGTGCGATGTAACGACGGATGCGCGAGGCGTGATTCGCCATGGTGTCGATCATTTGACGATCGGTCTGTGAAAACCATACATTGTTCTTGAAGAAATCGCAGTGACCGTACACGTGACACATTACGAGTTTCTGGTCGACGAGATGGTTCTCCTTCATCAGGTAGGCGTAGCAGGGGTCGTTGTTGATGACCATTTCGTAGATCTTCGAGAGTCCGTACGCGTAGCCTTTGCTGAGCTGGTCGAAACTCATGCCATGCGACCAATGGGGATAGCGGACGGGGAAACCGCCGTAGCTGGCCACTTCGTTCAGTTGGCGATAGTCGATGACTTCGAAGTTTAGCTCGAAGAAATCCAGGCCGTACTCGCGCGCGTACGTCTCGATCTTCACCTTCCAGCCCCTCAGATCCTCGCTCAACTCCGACATGCCCTACCTACCCTTCCCGAGGAAGTCTTTGATGCTGTCTGGAATGTCGTCCTTGGTGTCGATCTGACTGGTGACCAGGTTCTCCGCGCCCTCGAGCTGCTTGTCCAATTCGCGTTTGAACTGGCCCGAACCGTAGGTGGATGTCACCTGGCCATAGGAGAATTGATTGACGGCCGGCAAGAGGGTCTCTTTCAAGAGTGCCAGACAACGTTCGGTATCGCCTCCGCCCCAGTTGTCCCCGTCGGAAAAATGGAAAGGATAGATATTCCATTCGTGCGGCGGATAATTTTCGTCGATGATTTCCGCGCACAAATTGTAAGCGCTGCTGATCTTGGTGCCACCGCTCTCGCGGGTGTGGAAGAAGGTGTGGCGATCGACTTCGTGGGCCACCGCGTCATGGATCACAAAGCGCGTCTGCAGGTTGGCGTATTGGCTCTTGAGCCAGGTGTCGATCCAGAAGGCCTCGATCCGCACCGTCTCCTTTTGCTCGTCCCCCATCGACCCCGAGACGTCCATCATGTAGATGATGACGGCGTTGGAGGCCGGCTGCTGCACCTTCACCGGAGCCCGGTAGCGCATGTCGCGACGAATGGGAATGACCATCGGGTCGAGCGGGTCGTAGGCTCCGGTCTGGAGCTGGCGCTTGAGCGCCTCCCGATAGCTGCGCTTGAAGTGGCGTAAGCCCTGGGGCCCCACCAACTGGATGCTGCTGTAGCGAGAGCGGGCCGAGCTGATCTGTTGCTTGCCCCTGGGCTCGATGCGGGGGAGCTCGAGTTCCTCTCCCATGAGCTTCGCCAACTCGTCGATGGAGAGCTCGACCTCCAGGACGTGTTCTCCCGGGGCGTCGCCGGCGGGACCGGCAGCGTCCCCTTCCTGGCCGGGGGCGGGCTGGCCTTCAGCGCCTTCGCCGAAGCCGATTCCCCCCTGCTCCTTGGCTCCAAAACGAAAGCGGGGAATTTCGATGGTGGGCACGGGGATGGACACGAGGTCCTTCCCCTTGCGTCCGATCATCTCGCCGTGCGAGATGTAGCGGCGCAGGTTCTCCTTGATCCGGCCACGGACGATATCCTGGAAACGGTGGAGATCACGATCGATGCGGCTGATCTGCATCTCGGCCGCCTTCGCTAGTTGGACTCTTCCTGAACGTCACCTCGCGCGAAGATCGACGAGACGAAGTTGAGCACGTCGCTGGCGCAGATGTCGCAGTATCCGTAGTTGCGCTTCAGTCTCTCCTTGACCACGTCGATCTTTTCCTGCGTCTCCTTGTCCACGACATTGGTCACCAAAGTACTCAGCTTGATGCTGTCCTTTTGATCCTCGAAGAGTTTGAGTTCCAGAGCCCTCTGCAATCTCGCATTCGTCTTGTAGTTGAAGACCTTTCCGTCCAGCGAGAGTGCTCCGATGTAGTTCATGATCTCGCGCCGGAAGTCCTCTTTGCGGCTCTCGGGGATCTCGATCTTCTCCTCGATCGCCCGCATGAGACGTTCGTCGGGCTCTTCGTCCTGGCCCGTGTACCGGTTGCGCACTTTTTCACGCTGGGTGTAGGCTTTCACGTTGTCGATGTAGTTCGAGCACAGCCGGCCGATCGCCTCTTCGTCGGCCGAAATCGAACGCTGGACCTCGCTCTTGACGACGTTCTCGTACTCCTCGCGCACCTGGATGAAGAGATCCGCGTAGAGTTTTCTCTGGTCTTCGTTGGTGATGAGCGTCGAATGCTTCAGCCCCGACTCGAGTTCGTTCAGAACCATGAAGGGGTTGAGACAGCCCTCGATGTCCTCGCTCACCAATCCGTTGGAGAGCTTGTCCTGCACGTAGCGCGGGCTGACACCTTCCATTCCCTCGCGAATCGCCTCTTTGCGCAGCTCCTTCACGTTGTCGTCGGTGTAACCCGAGACACTGTGGCCGTTGTAGAGCTTCAGCTTCTGCAACAGAGACAGTTTGGCCTTCTTCGGTTCCTCCAGACGGGTTAGGACGGCCCACATGGCCGCCATGTCCAGAGTGTGCGGCGCCACGTGCTTTCCGCGCACCTTCTCGTCCGAGTAGTCCTTGCGGTAGATGAGAACCTCTTTGTCGAGCTTGGTGATGTAGGGCACGTCGATCTTCACGGTGCGGTCGCGAAGAGCTTCCATGAACTCGTTGTTCTGGAGTTTGCGGTACTCGGGTTCGTTGGTATGCCCGATGATCACCTCGTCGATGTCGGTCTGGGCAAATTTCTTCGGCTTGACCTTGTGCTCCTGGCTGGCCCCCAACAGATCGTAGAGGAAGGCCACGTCGAGTTTGAGCACCTCGATGAACTCGACGATCCCGCGATTCGCGATGTTGAACTCACCGTCGAAATTGAAGGCTCTCGGATCGGAGTCGCTGCCGTAAATGGCGATCTTCCGGTAATTTATGTCTCCGGTGAGTTCGGTGGAATCCTGGTTCTTCTCGTCCTTGGGCTGGAAGGTGCCGATGCCGACGCGGTCTTGCTCGCTCAGAATGAGCCGCTTCACCCGCACGTGCTGCGCGACCTTCATCCAGTCACCCGCATGGTGCGCCATCAAGAGCGAGAAGGTGTGGCGGCAAGCCGGACACAGCTCCCCTTCGCAGCGCAGCGGATACGGCGCGGACGAATCGCCAATCAGTTTCTTCAGGACCTGTTCGCGATCGTGAACCGGGATGAGATGCAGAGGGTCTTCGTGCATCGGACAGGGGAAGCCCTGCTCTTCCATGCCGGGCACGTCTCTCAAATCCCAATAGAACGAGAAGAGCATTCCCTCGGGCTTGCGGCTGTAGTCCTCGACTCCACGTTTGAGGAGCCTCACGATGGTGCTCTTCGCCGAACCGACGGGACCGTGCAAGAGAATCACGCGCTTTTCGGTTCCGTAGCGGTACGCCGCCGACTTGAAGACATTCACCAACTTCATGAGAGTGATGTCGATGCCGAAGACGGCGTCCTGTCCGCCCTGGAACGGGTCGTTGAAGAAGTTGTAGTGCGTGATCTTCTTCTTGTACTCGGTGTAGTCGTCGCTGCCGTAGCTCATGATCATGTCGTAGAGCCGCTGATAGGCGGAGCGAATGACCAGGGGATCCTCGTGCACAATGGAGAGATAGTCTTCGAAAGACCCTTCCCAGTGCTGTTCCCGATAAGCCTGGGTATTCTGAAGACTCTCGATGTATCCCGTCCAGGAACCGCTTGGCGCTGCCATCGTCTTCTCCCGCAATTGGGGCCTCAAACTTGGGGGATCGTCCTACATGCAGGCTGCAATCTCCATACCAAGCTCGAATCTGATGTCAACTGGTGTGATGACAAGCCGTTGCGCTCGCAGGGGTGCAAGGTCATGGAGTGGAACTCGCCGCTGACATCCTCAACTTAGCCATGGTGGGCGGGGGCCGTCAAGCAAACCGAAGCACGCTGTGCGCGGCCGAAACGGCCCGAGCTCAGGGAAGAATCTCCAGGCGCACCGCTTCGGAGTCACTGGCCGCCACGGTCCACAGGCCCTTCCCATCCCAGCTGAGACTCACGAATTCTCCCGGCCGGAAGAACGCGTCCCGGGCGATCACCGCGTCTCTACGGCCAGTGGTTCCAGTGAGCCGGTAGAGCCGGCCGGTGCTGGCGTCGGCCGACCAGAAGTGGTAGCCGTCGTAGGCCAGGCCGGTGGGATAAAACGCGGGTGCGGCGACTTTCTTCGACACTCGCCCTTCCTCGGTGTCCACCCGCAAGATATTGCGCGCATCACAGTCGACCACCCAGAGGTAGAGGCCGTCGTAGGCCATCCCGCCCGGATGATGACCGGGTGAAGGAAGGGTTAAGAGAACCGAGCCATCCGCGGGCGAAATCTGGTAGATCCCGCTGCTAGCTCCGAGAAGACTGCCGCTGCTCCACCAGTTCTCGCCGTCAGAGGCCAGGCCGGTTTCGAATTCGTTGGATTGCGCGGCCAGCACGGAGAGTTCCCGTGAGGAAGCGCGCCATCGCATGAGCCTGACCTGAAAACTGGAATCCGGCGCGGAGAGACCGGTGTTGCCCGTGGCCAGGAGCACGACCGCGTCCTTCTGGACCAGGAACCCCCGCACCCCATCGGTCGGCAGCGGCATCCGCGCGTCCACCACGGCGCCGATCTCCGGTAGGGATTGGAGATCCACCGCATGGGCCGAAGAGGGCAGGCCACTCAGGAGCAGGAATACAGCGGCAAGAACGCGCGGACAGCTGGATTTCACGATGGACTTCGACCTCTGGCTCTCCGGTTGCACCCAGGATTGGACTTCGCCGCGGATGGCTAACACGCTAGCGAAGAAGCGCGAGAGTGTCGACGCGATTCTCCCACCGAAAGGCAAACGAACGCCGGGTCCCTGAAAGGGACCCGGCGCACGGTAGCACAACGATTATCGCGATCCAACGGATGGCAGCGTTTCGTCCCTTACTGGCGTAGCGCTGAAAGCCCCTCGTATTCCTGACACACCTCCAGCCGCCTCCGCCAGTAAGTAGACTTGTTTGCCTATCCGAAAACATTCTAATGGCATATTGCGTGCCAGCAATTCGAGCGGATTCCGGAGAAAACACTCGGAGCTAATCTATTGTCATGAAACTAGTTAGAACCACAGCCGGGGAGAGGGTCCCGCCCTACAAAAAACTAAACCATCAAGCAATTTAATGTTCCAGAAAATAATTTTACTTTTTGGGGAAAACTCTCAGAGCTCGGAGTGCCCTGTCTCGTCGGAGCTGGTCGCGGATTCGAACTCGACGGTGTCGGCGACTTCACCGTCATAGAGCAAAGTGTCAGGATCGCCCTTGAGAACGATACGCACCCGCGTGGACTGGTTCTTCTCCAGAGCAGCGATGACGCCCTTGATGAGATCGGTGCCCGACTGGACCGTGAGATCGATCGGCTCGCTGGTGTCGACGACCAGGACCTGAGTCGCCGAGGGCAGCTCGTGGGTTCCGGCCTCGAGGGTGGTCTTGATGGCCCATTTCGCCTCAGCCGGCCGCAAAGTCAGGGACGTGAAGAGTGCGACGAAGAGGAGAAGAACGGCAAGAATGCTGGCGCGGAACATGAAAATCCCTCCCCCGTAGGGTCCTCAGCAGCGTGGCCCCTAGTGTTCATCTACTATACGGCTTGTGGGCCGCCGAGCGAAACCCTTTTCTGGCTCGTTTTCGGCCAATGCACCCCTAGGCCTTCGAAGTCCTTCGACGGAGTAACACCTCGTCCTCGCGATCGCCCGACAGGGCCGCGTAACGGCGCAAACGGCTGTAGAGCGTGGGTTTGGTGATCCCCAGCAGGCGCGCAGCCTTGGTCTTGTTCCCCACCGCCTGGACGAGTTCCCAGGCGATCTGCAGCTCGAGCCGTGGCATCAGAGGCCGCTGCTCGGAGAAATCCTCGCTCTCGACCAGGCTGCGGGCCGCGTCCGCGAGCTTGGGACGCCGGTGCATCCTCAGGCCCTTCGTGCCCATTCGGGGCAGATCCTCCACCCTCAGAAGTTCGCGACTCGCGAAGACGATCGCCTTCTTGATGACGTTTTCGAGTTCGCGGATGTTCCCCGGCCAATCGTAGTTCATGAGTCGATCGATTGCCTCGTCGGTGATCCCTCGCACCGGACGGCGAAACTCGCTCGAGAACGACAGCAGGAAATGATGGACGAGCGGGCGGATGTCCTCTCGCCGCTCGCGAAGCGGAGGAAGCCGAATGGAAATGACGTTCAGCCGGTAGAAGAGATCCATGCGGAAACGTCCCTGCTCGACTTCCTCGGTCAGGTCCTTGTTCGTGGCCGCGATGACGCGCACGTCACTACTGATGTTCTTACTCCCCCCCACCCGGGTGAAGGTCTTGTCCTGGAGCACACGCAATAACTTGGCCTGCATGGCCAGAGGCATCTCGCCGATCTCGTCCAGAAACACGCTGCCTCCGTTGGCGCGCTCGAAGAGACCGATGCGACGATCGACGGCCGAGGTGAACGCGCCCTTCTCGTGACCGAAGAGTTCGCTCTCCAAGAGAGTGGGGGGAATCGATGCGCAGTTGACCGCTACCATCTCCTTCTTCGCCCGCGGTCCCGCGCTGTGGATGGCGCGCGCCACCAGGTCCTTCCCGGTCCCGTTTTCGCCCAGGATCAGGATGGTGACGTCGTTGCCCTTCACCATTTCGATCATGCGGAGCACCTCGCGGATCTCGGGGCTATTTCCGATGATCCCGTAGGTCGCGCCCGGCTGATCCTTCTCTTCGGTGACGAAGGACTCCTCGTGGACCTGGGTGGTGGCTTGCCTTCCGGCAAGGCTCAGAATTCCCGCGACCGTGAGCAAGAAGGCGAGCTCCCCTTCGTCGAGGGATCGGTCGCGCTTCAAGCAGAGCCAGCCGACGTCCGCACCCCGGACGCGCACTCCCGTCCAGGGACGCTCCTGGAAGCTCACCGCCACCCGATCTGCCTTCGCCCTGGCCACGATCTCCTGCAGCTTGCCCGGAGCCGCGCCATCCTGGAGCTTCCCGTTCACCAGACTCAGAGTTCGCTGCCGCGGGGTGCGCATCCAGTGCACTTCAGAGGCGGAGAGAACCGCGGCCACGACGCGGAGTACTCCCCCGGGCCGGCCTGCTTCGAGGTCGCCGCCGGGCCCCAGCAGCTCGGCGAGCGTCTCCAGTTTGTGGTCGGTGGCGGCCGGCGTGGAACCCGAGCCGGGAATCTCGCCAAAGCGGCTCTCAAGGTCGTGGAAGAACGCGGGGAGACGGTGGATCTCGTGCCGCATCGCCAACTCGCGCGCTTCCTGGAAGGTCATCCTCGCCTCGGACTTGCGTCCCATCTCCCATTCGAGATCGGCCCGTCTTGCCAGACAGTCGAGCTGAAGATCGAAACGCCGCATCCCGCCGAAGCTGCGGGCGGCTTTGTCCAGCACCCCTCTCGCCTCGTTCTGCAGTCCGTCATGCCGCAGGATCTCGGACTGGAACACTCCGAGCATGGACGCCTCGTACAGCGAGGGAACGGTGGTGAGGAGTTCTTGCGCCTCCTCGAGCCGCCGCTTGGCCTCCTTCAGGTTCTTCAGCTTCAGCATGAGTCCCACGATTCGCCGTAGGGTCGCCAGGCGTTCGGTCTCGTAGTTGAGGGCCCGGCAGATCTCTAGATCTCGCAGCAATAGGTCCCGTGCCTCTTCGTAGTGGCCCTCGCCCATGGCCGCTTCCCCGAGCAGACCGTGGGCTTCGGCTTCCATCTGCCGATGGCGATAGCGTCGAGCCACGTGCAGGCACTCCGCAGCGCAGGCCCGCGCGCGCTGGTACTCTCGCTGATCGATCGCGAGCAGGCCCAGATTGAGTTGGGTGACCGCGACGCCGCGCGTATCGCCGGCCTTCACCTTGGCTTCGAGACTGCGCTTGAGACAGCGCTCGGCCTCTGCCAATCGTCCCAAACTGCGGTGGGTGAGCGAGAGGTTGTTGTAACTGCGCGCGACTCCCATCGCGTCGCCGGACTGCTCGCGCAGGACGAGGGCGCGTTGCAGGTTGATGAGGCTTTGCGCGTAATTGCTCTCCTCGTACTGCACGACGCCCAACTGATTGTAGGCGCGCGCCACTTCGTGCGGATAGCTCTCCACGTCCAGGATCTTCAACACGAGCTCGCAGTAGTTCGCGGCTTCGCGGGTTCTTCCCAATTTCAAGAGGGCCCAGGAAATGTCGAGGTAGAGTCGCGCGCGCAGAATTGTGGGCAGGTCTTCCTCGTAACGCTCGAGCGCGCCCGCGATGAGGGCGTGGGTTTCGGTGTGCCGATTGCGATCCCGGGTGATCGCTCCCAATTCGAGGGTGAGTTCGGCCGCCATGGGCACCAGGACCTTGCCGGTCTGACTCTCCTCCGCGCCGATCTGCTTCAATCCCTCCTTGAGCAATTCCTCCGCGCGACTCAACTCGCCTATCTGTCGGTGCAAACTGCCCATGACCAGAGCCGCCCTCGCCCGATCCTCGCTTCGTAGACGGGACTCGTAGTTGGCGTGCTGGAGGAGCTCGTAGACCGCGTACCGCATGAACCGATCGCCGCCGCGTTCAGCGAGAGAGAGGAGCTGCCGGGCCAAACTCGAAGCGCGCGATGAATCGGTGGACAGGGCATGGCACAGCCGCAACCACAGACACCCCGCACCGGTCTTGCCCGGGAGCTTTTCCAGGGAGGTGGCCAAGAGTTTGGTGACTTCCACCGTGCGCTCGGGAGTGCACTCGACTCTCTGTCCCGCGGGTAGACTCAGGATGAGATCCTGAACCGCTCCCACTTCGTCGACGCATCCGTAGGAGAATTCCACCTGACCCAAAGAGTGGAGAGCCGTGGCGGCAGCGGCAAATTCCTCTTGGGAAACCGAGAAGGTGAGCAGGAGCATCGAGGAAGCCAGAGGCCGGGAGGCCGCGTGCAGGGCCTCCAGGATTCGTCCCTGAAGACCCTGGTTCTCAGGCGGGGTTCGCCCCTCGCCGGACGGCTCGGGCAGTGTCCATTCGAAGGCTCTGCCCTCGCGTCCCTGGCGTTGGTCTTCAAGGTAGAGCCGCGCCGCCTCGTCCCTAAGACCCGGCGGGCTCAAGATCAACAAAATTTCGGTGCCACCGAGATAGCCGGCCAGCTTCAGCCTCTGCAGTCCCTCGGCGAACGCGGGATAGCGGGCGAAGTCCCGCAGGATGACCACCGGCCCCCCCCCTTCCTCGCTGCCGCGTCCCGCGCGGGGCAAGCGCGAGGATGCGTGTGGTCTGAGCACGGCCTGCCGGCGTTCGGAGGTCTGCGCCCAGCGCAGGGCCAAGCTCTCCGCCGCTTCGCGGCCCCGCGCGTCACCCTGGAGAAGAAGACACCCTCCCCCCTCGCGGGAGGCCTCCAGAGCTTCGACGAGCGGCGAGAGGAACTCGGGCATGGGAGCGTCAGCGTCCTCGGCCACCAAGCTCCGCTGCAGCTCGCTGATCTCCTCCCTCTCCTGCGCATTCAGGCGACCGCCCGCCATTTTCAGATAGCGGCGGCACAGGGCCGACAGTTCTTCCCTGAGGGTCCACACTTCTTGCCGACAGAAATTGGAATCGCGGTGGCGGCTGAGCTGAGACGGCGGGAGCACATAGGAACTGGGAAGAAAGAAAGGGCCCTCTTCGTCGCGGTAGAGAGCGGAGAGAGCGAGACGTCCGCCCGGACAGCCGGCGGCCAGGAGTTCCTCGAGCCCCTCGAGCACCCGGCGCAGGTCTTCGATGGCCTGGCTGCCGTCGAACGCGAGAAGCTGGATCTCCCAGGGGTGAGCTTCGATCGCGGGCAGGAAGAAGTGAAGGCTTTCGCCCGCCTCGACCACCGCCAAGGGCAGCAGCTCGCGAAAGAGCTTGCCCCCCCCGAAGCTGGCCAGTCGCACGCGCATCGCCATCTCGTGAAGGCTGTCACCGCGCGCGCGGACGCTCAGGAGCGAGCCCAGGGAATCGGCGGCGAGGTCGCGGACCAGATCGAGGTGGAGCTCCTCATCCTGGTGGAGAGGCAGAAGACGCTGGAAACGCTGGGCGATGAGGTTCTCGTTCACGCGCGCACGTACCGGTCGAAGGAAGAGAATCCGGGGAGAACGCCCCCTCTCACTCTACTCCAAGCGCGCCTGCGCCTTCAACCGACCGCGGTAACATTATTTTCCGGAAGAATCGATACCGGTATCCGGGGTCTTGGATTGGGGCCGCCACCGCACGCCCAAGAGCCAGCCCCAGTCCATGGCACGACTCTCCCGGGGCCCGGTGGAGAGACTGGCGCCCAGGTTCAGGCCCAGGTCGGCCGCGGGAAACCAGCTCACTTCGCCCTCGATCCAGACGCTCTTGGGGGCCCCCGCCATGTCGTAGCGAGCCTGGAGCGCCCCGCCGGCGCGGGTTCCCATGCCGTGCCAGGCCGCCATCAGCCCACTGGGCGAGGGCCAGGAACCGTTCGGCCGTACAAGAGCGGGCTCGTTTTGGGGCGGAGGAGAGACCCGGCGCGCATACCACCCCACCCAAGCCCTTCCTGAGGCCCAACGGCCCATGGAGAGTCGGAGTCGCAGCCCGATCGAGGAGGCGTCGCTCGCCACCGGAAAGAGGTTCTCATCCCCCAGGGGCAAGGTTCCATCCACGTCGAAGGCAACTCCCCAGGCGCCCGCGGGACCCAGGTGGGTACAGAGCGCCACCCAGGCCGGTCCACCTCCGTATTCGGTGGCCTGCGGACGGGACACCCCGGCATAGCTCACCCCCCCACCCACCGCGACGCGGCCGGCCAGATTCTTCCAGCTCTGCAGGCGGTACCATTCGACGCGCGAATCATCGGGAAGGGTGAAGACCCGCAGCTGAAGATCGACCGGCGGAGTCTGGTCGGGAAAGTCCAGGGAGTCGAGGGCCAAGGGGGGCAGGAGTTGCTGGCGGGGTGGAGCCGCGCTCGCCGCTCGCGC
The DNA here is from genome assembly GCA_963764625.1 of Candidatus Krumholzibacteriota bacterium. GTDB lineage: Bacteria > Krumholzibacteriota > Krumholzibacteriia > JAJRXK01 > JAJRXK01 > JAOZPE01. Next base: position 59,813 of record CAVXTH010000005.1, read on the forward strand.
CAGCAGCACCGCCAAAACCAGAATCGAGAGCGGGATCCGCGCGGGGATCTTCATTCTGTGACCCGGCTGAAGGAGACGAGCTCAGTCTAGCAGACGATCAACTCTTACCCATGATGAGTTGAATCTCGCCGTGTTCGCTGAAACGGACTCGAGCCGTCCGTCGATTTCCGGGAAGAACCACGATTTCCAGCACCACGCCATAGTCGTTCCAGCTGCGATGGTGGACGATGTCCCCCACCTCGTATTCGTAAGCGGAGTCGTACGGCACCGCCTTGCTGATGTCGATCTCGTCGAGGAGATCTTCACTCGGAGCCTGCGTGGCCCCCTCCCCCGCTTCCTCCATGTGGGGAAGGATGCCCTTGCAACGCGGGCACTTCAACCAGATGACGCCGTCCTCGCTGGTATCGCTGACCACCGTCATTTCTAGGTGATCTTTGCAAACCGAACAGTACTGGCGCATGGCAGTGACCTGCTGTGGCATGGTGATTGATCTTTCCCGTGGGGATCCCGCTTTACCTTCGGGATACGACGACCTTGCAGCAGTCCTCTGCTTCTTCCTTCAGGTTATAACGCATTCCGCAAACCAGGCAACGGTAAGAACCGTTCAACCGTCCCTCTCGTTCAGCCTTTTCGATCAGTTGATCGTAGCGCACGAAATGCTTTTCCTTCACGAGGGACGAGTCTTCGGACTTGGTCATTTTCCCTCCCTGAGACCGAATTCCATCATTCACATCTACCACACCGTTACTCAGGAAGTTGTTTATCTCAGAAGCGTATCAACGGTGGCGCGATCATACGTATTGGGCGCACGAGCGTCAAGCTGCTCGAACTTTCCATCGCTCATGAGATCGAATCCAACGCCTTCTTCAAATCCTCCTGAAGATCTTCTACATCCTCGATGCCCACACTGATACGCACGAGACCGTCGGTGATTCCCAGCTCTTCGCGAATCTCCTTCGGTACCGTGCCGTGCGTCATCATGGCGGGATGAGAGATCAAGCTCTCCACTCCACCGAGGCTTTCTGCCAGAGTGAAGATTTCTACGCTTTTTACGACAGTTTGCGCCGCCGCGAGCGATCCGAGATCGAAGGAGATCATCCCGCCGAAACCACGCATTTGACTCCGTGCGAGCGCGTGCCCGGGATGCGACGGAAGCCCTGGATAGTAGATTTTTTTCACTTCTTTTCGCTCCGCGAGCCAAGCAGCAATGTGCTTCGCGTTGGCTTCGTGCTGGCGCATGCGCACCGCCAGCGTCTTCACGCCTCGCAGCGCGAGCCAACAGTCCCAAGGACCCGGAATCGCCCCGGCCGCATTCTGCAAAAACTTCAGACTCGCGTAGATCTCCTCGTCGCTCGTGAGCACCACCCCACCGACCATGTCGCTGTGACCATTGAGGTACTTGGTGGTGGAGTGCACACATACATCGGCGCCCAGGGCCAGAGGGTTCTGGAAGTAGGGGCTCATGAAAGTGTTGTCGACCACAAGCTTCGCGCCTTTCGCGTGGGCCAGCTCGGCGCAGGCCTTGATGTCGGTGACGGTCAGGATGGGATTGGTGGGAGTCTCGACGAACAGGAGTTTGGTCTTCTCGGTGAAGGCCTTCTCCACCTGGGAGAGATCGCTGGTGTCGGCGAAGTGGAAGCGCTGGCCGAAACGCTTGAGCACCATTTCGAAGAGCCGATAGGTTCCTCCGTACACGTTCGAGGTGCAGATGATCTCGTCGCCACCGTTCAAGGTCTGCAGGATCGCGTGGATCGCTGCCGTCCCGCTGCCGAACGCCACTCCGTGACTTGCCCCCTCGAGGGCGGCAATACAGGCTTCCAGGGCCTCTCGGGTGGGATTCTGCGTGCGCGCGTATTCGTAGCCCCGGTGCTCACCGATTCCGTCCTGTGCATAGGTGGAAGTCTGGAACACCGGTGTCATTACCGCGCCGGTGATCGGTTCTGGTTCTTGCCCCGCGTGAATCGCGAGAGTCGAGAAGCCCATGTCCTAGTGTCCCTCCTGGACGAAGTCGATGAGATCGTATCGGGTGAGAATTCCGCTCACGTGACCGTGTTCCTCCACCAATACCGCGCCGTCCTTGCCGCTCAGGGTAGCGAGGATCTCGCTCATCCGCCGCGTGCCCTCTACGTGTGGGAGCGGCGGTTCCTGGAGCTCGCTCAGGCCTTGATTCATGCACTCCGGGTTGTCGAGCACCGCGGCCATGAGTCGACTGTCGGTCACCCGTCCCACCGGTGTTCCATCCTTCATCACCGGAAGCTGGCTCACTTCGTTCTGACGCATGAGCTCGATGGCCTCGCGCACGGTGGCATTCAGGTCGACCGTGAGAAGAGTCTTCAGCTGCTTACCGCGACGGTGCAAGACGTCGCTCGCGGTGGCCGAGGAGGGCGAGAGGAAACGGTTCTCGCGCATCCAGTCGTCGTTGAAGATCTTCGACACGTACTTGCTTCCCGAATCCGGGAGAAGCACCACCACCATCTGCTCGGGTTTCATCTCGCGCGCGAGCTCGAGGGCGACCGCGACGGCCGAACCACACGAGCCTCCCGCGAAGATCCCTTCCTCCTTGACCAGGCGGCGCGTGATGAGAAAGGAAGTCTCGTCGTTCACCCGCCGCACCTCGTCCACCGCGTCCCGGTAGAAGACGCTCGGAATGATGTCTTCGCCAATTCCCTCGACCTTGTAGGGCTGTGCTTCGCCGGTTTCCCCGGTGTCGTACCACTGCTTGAGAATGCTGCCCTGCGGATCGACGCCCACGATGCGCACTCTCGGGTTCTGCTCTTTGAGGTACCTTCCGGTGCCGCTGATCGTGCCGCAGGTGCCCAGGCCGGCCACGAAAGCGGAGATCTTGCCTTCGGTCTGGGCCCAGAGCTCGGGTCCGGTCGTCTCATAGTGCGCGCGTGGATTGGCGTCGTTGAAGTATTGGTTCGTCCAGACGCAGTTCTCGGTGGTCTCGGCGATGTGTCGAGCGATGGAGTAGTAGCTCTCGGGGTGGTCCGGGGCCACGTTGCTCGGGGTGACGATGACCTCCGCGCCCATGGCGCGTAGAAGGCTGATCTTCTCCGAACTCATTTTGTCGGGCATGGTGCAGATCAAGCGGTAACCACGCACGGCGCAGGAAAGGGCCAGGCCCATTCCGGTGTTGCCGCTGGTGCACTCGACCACCGTGCCGCCGGGAGCGAGCAGTCCCTGCTCTTCGGCCGCGTTCAGCATGGAAGCGCCGATGCGATCCTTCACACTTCCGCCGGGATTGAGCATCTCCATCTTCGCGTACACGCGCGCACCCTTGGGGTCGGGCATCTTGCGCAAGCGGACCAGGGGCGTGTTTCCGATGGCCTCGGTGACGTCCTCGAGTACGGGGGGAATGAAAGCGTCCTTTGGAACATTCATGGGCTCGGGGCAGGTTGCCCTCGCCTCCTTTCGCGCACGGAATCAGCGCCTAGAGCTTGCTTCACGACCCAGGGCTCGGGCGATCGAATCCGCGGGAAACTACCATCAGAGCACCTCCTGCGTCAAGGCGACCCGCGCGGAAGGGAAAGGCTAATCTATTTCAATTCAAGAACTTCAGCCTTTGGCCGTGGCGGAAGTCGAGCGCGCGAAGGCGAGGACCTCGCCCACGGTGGAAAGCCCCCGGCTTCGCAGCTCGGAGAGCTCGTGCAGGAGCACGTGGGCGGTGGCGGTGGCGTCGGCGATGGCTCGGTGTTGGCGATCGAGAGGGACCTCGAGGCGGCGGGCGACCGCGCCCAGGCGAAAGGCACCCCACTCGGGATGCATCCTCCGCGAGAGCCGGACGGTGCAGAGTTGAGGCCAGGGATGAGGACGATGTCCGGACTCCCTCACCTGGCGCCGCAGAAAGGGATAGTCGAAATCCACGTTGTGGGCGACGAAGACACTGCCCTCCAAGAGTTCCAGGACTCGCGGGGCGATCTGATGAAAGCGGGGAGCGTCTTGCAGCATCGAGTCTTTGATCCCGGTCAGACCCTGAATCCATCGGGGGACGGGTTTCATCGGATTCACCAGACTGTGGAAGCTTCCCCGCACGCGCCCACGATCGACCCGCACCACGGCCACGTCGATGATGCGATCGATTCCCAAACGGCTGCCGGTGGCTTCGAGATCGACCACCGCGAAAGCGGCATCCTGCAGACGAAGATGACGATAGGGAGAGGATCTGAGTTCCCACAGTCCCCGGTGGGACTCGCTGAAGCGCCGATCGCGGGAAAGAAGCGTGTGCACCAAGAGCGGAAAAACCGATTCCTCGAGCTTGGGCTTGAACAGAACCCGGGCCAATTCCTCGCTGCCGACCGGTCGATTGACCCTCATGAAGTACTCGTGCGCACGAGTTCTCAGGCTCTCCAGGTTTTCCTTGCGCAATGGGGTGTGAGCATCCACCTCGAGCTCCGATGCACTTCCAATGGGGCAGAATCTCCTTTGATTCTACCACAAACCGAGCACCGAGTGGTTGCTGTCGCGTGGAATCGAGTCGCTCGTGTGAGTCAATCAGAGCCCAAGAGCTTCTGGACGCTCGACGGGATGCCGCTGGGAGAGGGCTTGCGCCCGAAGTCCACACACACGAGTTCGTCCTCGGTCAGCAGCGGAGGCGGAGAGCCCGGTTGCGCCTCGGCAGGAGCAAGCTCGGTATCCACCTTGGAACGCAAGAGTCCGAAGATGGGCACCGCGGAGGAGATCTGGGCCACCGCCACCGCCTGATTGCGGTACACCATGTCGCCGCGTCCCATCCTCACTCTCACTTCCCGGACTTCCTCCAGACGCACTTCCTCACGCGCGATCGTTCTTTCGGAGATGAGGGTGTCCGGCAGGGCCTGACGCTCGACGGTGGGATTTTCGAAGAGGTCCTGAAAATGCCGTTTCAAAAGACGGTTGGTCTTCAGGTTCTGAAGGTCTTGCTCCTCTACCGCCTCGCCGGGGAGAATCTTGAACACTCTGCGCAATCCGTCGAGGAGATCTCCCTGCCGCAGCGTGTCCAGGGGAGCCACGAGCAAGACGTACGATTCCGCCTCATCCAAGAACTTCAACCCGATCCAGTGTTCCCCCTCGTCGGTCGCGGCGAGGACCTCGCAGCGGAGGCTCTCCTTGGTCTGCTGACCCTCGGCCGTCTCGGTGCTCTGAAATTCCGCCCACGATCCCGGGCGAAGGTCGAGTTCGATGAGACCGCGGTGCCACCAGGAGAAGATTTCCTGGGCGCGGCAGGGGCTAGCGCCGGCCAGAACGAAAAGCAGGAGAGTGGTTAGGACCCAGCGCATCGTCGATCGTTTTCCCCCCAAGAGCGAAACGAACGCCCGGAGAGCCGAGTCTCCGGGCGTGGAAAGGGAAAGCACCCGTCGATTCCTCAGTGGGCGATGCGTGCCCAGTAGGTGTCGTAATCGAAGCTGGGATCGAATTCCGGGGTGTGACACTTCGTACAAGACTCCTTGGCCTGCTTTACCCACTCCCCATCGCGCGCGTGCATGCTGCCGTAGCCGTGGCAGGCCTCGCACTGGACGTTGAAGAGCGTGTTCCGCCCGTTGGCGGACACCGCGGGATCGAATCCGTTGTAGTAGTCCCATCCCGTCACGTGACAGCCCACGCATTCGGGATTGCTGGTCTGTCCCTTGGCCACCAGGGTCTGCCAGGCCTTGGCGTGCCCCGTATCCTGAAAGCTGGTGAAGATCGCCTTGTGGCAATTGCTGCAGCGCATCGTACCCAGGTACATCTCGCTCGTTTCCCCTTTGTCGGGACGGGGGCTGAGCTGGGAATGCTGGGACAACTTCTCGTTCGACTTGAGGAAGGTGTCGACCTCGGCCTGGACCTCCGCGATCTCCGGCGCCTGCAATCCGAGTTCGTGCAGAGTCAGAACCGCATCCTGGATGACACCCTTTGGAGTGACTTCCAGATCGAGCTGACCCAGGTACTTGCCCTGGGGGTTGGCGGACACCAGGTAGATGTCGCCCACGCGGTTCAGGCGGCGGTACTCGCGCAGATCCGCGCCCTCGACGCAGATATCGATGCCCGAACCCGAGCCGAGGTCGGTTAGCAGCTCGCGCGTGTCACGGGTGGACGCAGCCGAGAGCAGGATGATGAGATCACTCTTCTTCCTGAGTTCGGGCAGATACTTGTCCAGCGCGTCGCGAGGAGAGTCGATCACGAACTTGTCCACGTGCGCCGACATGGTGGTGATCGTGTAGCTCTGTCCGAGGACGGAGATGATCCCGATCCTGAGTCCGCCTTTTTTCACCACGGCGTAAGGATCGAAGAGTAGCTTACCGCCCTCGCCGCCCCGCAGATTGGCCGAGATGTAGTGGAGCTTGCGCTTCACCGCCTGCTCCTTGAGGAAACTGAGACCGTAGTTCAGATCCCACTGTCCCACCGCCAGCACCGGATAATCCAGCTGGGCCACGTGGTCGAGCAAGAAGAGCGTCTGGGCTTTCGCGGCATCCGTACGACGGCCGTACATGTTCCCCGCGTCGAGGTGGAGCACGTTGTCATGATTCTTGGCGATGTCCTGAAATATGGCGGCCCTCCGGGCCAACCCACCGAGCGGCTTGTGTTTTCACCCACACGGGGCGATTTCACCGTGGACCGCCCCTTCGAAGGTGAGAGTCAGATTGACCATGTTCTCCTCGGCTTGCGACGCGGATCGAAGCGTCAGCACGCCGAGCGCCGCGGCGAGCGCAACGAGAAAGCTCGTTGCCCTCAGGGTGACTCGATGCATTTCCATCCTCCACGGGGAGTACAAAAGGGGCCCATACTTGCGCGGGTGAGCCGTCATGATACCAAGAGAATACCGCTGACCGCAATCTCGGCCTTGGATTGCCCGCCGGCAGCTCCTTCTCCCGGCCAGGACACCCGCCCGGTTTGAATGCCTGGACCACGCGTCAGGTTCCAAAATAGACCAGGGCCCCCACCAGAGAGCGGGGGCCCCGTCAGGAATTGGACCTGGGGCTGGCTGGGGGCGGATCCAAGACCACGCGAGAGACTACTTCCTCTTGTTCACGTGATCCTTCAGAGCACGGCCCGCGCTGAATGCGGGAACGCGGCTCGCGGGAATGGCGATGGTGGCACCCGTCTGCGGGTTGCGACCCATCCGCTTCTTCCGCTTGCGGCTCTCGAAAGTGCCAAAACCCGTGATCTGGACCTTGCGGCCCCGGGTCAGCTCGGAAGCGATGATTCCCCTCTTCGGATCGGTGTCGAAGAGCATGTCGATAATCGCCTTGGCCTGACGGCCAGAGAGCTCGGACTTCGTCGCGAGCTTCGCGGTCAATTCGGTCTTGTTCATGGAACAGACCTCCTTTCTTGAATTCCCAATAGACCCTATGGTGGGATCCTGTCAACGCAAAATGTCGAAAATGCGGCGGATTTCCGCGGCTCTCGAATCGGGCGAACGCTCCGAACCAGAGCTTCAGGATCCTCAGCTCAGCCAGCGAGCTCGTGTCCAGCTGACGGGCCGCAGCCGACGGAGGGGAAGCTAAAACGACCCGACCTGTCCGAAGTAGCCGCCGAGACTCTGGTTGCCCCGTTGAATCTTCAAGTCGGGGATGCTCCGCAGGTAGATGCGGAAAGAGAAGTCGGAGGAGTTGGTGACCGAGCGGCGGAACTCGATGCGCCACTGGTGGATATCGCGACTCAGACTGTAGCTCTGGTTGGTGAAATTTCCGGTCTCCACGTCGAAGTTGGCCGAGTAATCCAGATTCCAGGAGATGGGCAGGATCGCGCTCATCCGGGTGGAGATGGTGGCACGAGTGGGACTGTTGCGGCCGTTGGTGATACTCGCGCGGGCGTTGAAATTCCAGGGCATGGTGTTGTCTTTGCTGCTCCGCTTCAGCTCCTGTCCCCCCGTCTGTCCAAACCAACTCTCGTCCTCGCGCGAGGTGGCCAGAGTGTCCGCTGGTTCTCCGATGCGCTCCACCACCGCGTTCTTGGGCTCCTTTCGCTCCAGGAACAACCCGCCAAAATCCATCTTTCCGTCCAGCCGCAGGTTGGTGCTCACGGTGGTGGAGAGCACCTGAAAGCGATAGGGATCGATGGACTGGTTCATGGTGAAATCGACGGCGCGCGTGAAGCCGGGGCTCAGACGCACCGTGGATCCGATGTTGTCCCAATTCTGGCCGGCAGGATCGTCGGGCCGGTAGCTGGTGGAGAGATCCCAGGTGAGCAGGCGTTCGAGCTTGCGCATTTCCTCCTTTTGGCCGGTCCCCTCGTCGCTCACGAGCTCTGATTCCGGGGATCCGGCGACGGCTTTATTCGTGCCGGAGACGCCCGACCGGTCGGCGCTCGGGTGCACGGCGTACTTGAAGCTCAGCTCGTTGCCCACTCTAATGCCGATGCTCTGACTTGCGCTCTGCTTGTCGCCGAGCTGCGGCCGCCACGAGTGACTCACCGCGAGCGAGAATTTGTGCTTCACGCCGCGCAGCGCCCCCAGGTGAGTGTCGAAGATCCCGTAGAGGTTCGTGCTCAGAGAATTGCGCCAGGACAGGCTCGGCGTGGTGCCCTCTTCCAGTTTGTCAGTTTCCGAGTCCAGCTCGTAGACCTCTTGGGTCTGGACATTGCCGTCGCCGTCGAGGATGGGGTTGCCGCTGCCGTCCTTGAGAGTGTCGGTGCGCGCTAGGTAGGTCTGCGAGAAGGTCGTGCGCCGGGAGTAGGCTTCCGCGAAACTCCCCGAGGAAGTCAAATTGAACGGCCCCAGGCGATACTGGGGGTTGTAGCTCAGGCCCCAGTTTCCCGAGGCGCTCAACTCGTCCACTCGACCGATCTCGTGCCTCTCGCGTTGGACGTCGCCCCGGTAGCTCTGGCTGAAGGTCATGTCTCTCAGGAGCTGCGCGGGGGCGCTCCCCTCGCCGCGCCGGCGCGCGGGCCCCAAGAGAGGCCGGCTCTTGAAGCTCAGACTCACGCTGGGAAGGGTCTGGCGGTAAATGAGATGGTCGGTGGTGGGATCGTCGTCCTCGGCGTTCACGTACTGGGTACGGGTGCCCGAGAGGTTGAGTCTCGCCCCCGACTCGAACCCGCGGCTCAGGCTCAGATTGCTGCGCAACTCGGTGGGCAGAAGATCGGCCGAATTGCCAGTGATGGGATCGACGTTGGTGATGGTGTTGGACGTGAGGTTCAGATTCGACGTGAGATTCCAGGCGTCGAAGAGCTCGGGCTGGCGGTGGTTGGCGAGAAATTTCCACTCCTTGCCCTTCTGATTCTGCTTGAGAGTGGTGGTCCAGGTGAACTCCACGTCGCCGCTGTACTTATACCTTAGGTTGTAGCGATTGCGAATCTGCAGCGAGAGGTCCCTCCTCTCGTTGAAAGCCCCCTTGAATGTGAAGTCGGTGTACTCGTTCGTGGCCCAGTAGTAACCCAGATCGCGAATGTAGCGGCCTTCGCGTCCACTCACTCCCAGGTTCACGTTGGGAAACATGATCCCCGAGTGGCGGCCGGAGTCGATCTTCTTGAAGAAGAAGGGAAAGGCGAAGACGGGCAGATCGCTGATGTAGAAGGTGACCTGCCGCGCCACCACGCTCTTGCCGATCTTCACTTTCATCTTCTTCGCGGAGAAGTGGTAGTGGGGGTGCTCGAGATCGCACGAGGTGAACATCCCTCCGCGCACCAGCAGGGTTTCGTCGTTCACGCGGCGCACGTGACGACCGTAGTAGAACCCGTCGTCATAGCGCGTGATTCCATGGTCCACCGCCCCAGTCTTGTAGTCGAAGAGATAGCCCATCCTATCTCCCACCAGCTTGCTGCTCGTGTCGATGATCATGGGTTCACCCTCGGCGATCAGCTCCCTCTCGTTGGTGTCGAAGTCGATGGACTTGGCAGTCAGAGTGAGGTCCTGGTGACTCACGAGCGCGGTGCCCTGGATCTTGATGCGACCCTTGGGAACCCAGAAAACGGTCGACTCGCCGGAGTACCCCACGGTGTCCGCCAGGTGGGAGAAATCGACGAGCCCATCTTGCAATTCGGGGCCCGTGGACTCTTCCTTCAACTTCAGGCTGTCCAGCTCCACCCCTTCCGCCTGGGCCAAACTGTCCAGGCGCGCGTGCCGCATCGCAGCGAGGGAATCGCGTTCGGCCCGAATGCGGAGCACGCGACTGCGGTCGAGGAAGTGGTACTTTCCCTGACTCGAACCGGTGATGGTGACCCGCTCCACGCGCCCATTTGCGAAGGCGATCTCGATGGAATCCCCCTCGGCCTCGTTCACCGAGATCACGTCGGTCTGGTCCTCCGGCAAATAGACGCTCTGCGCGTGACCGCTCACGCTGGTACGCAGGACTTCGCCTTCCTTCAGATCGATGTACAGACTGTCCCCGTGAAGCTCGTTTGTCAGCGGGATGCCCTTGAACTGTGATTTGAGAGTGTCGGGGCTGGAGTCCACCAGACTGGCTTTCCCGAGGATCGCGATGTGCCGCAGTTCTCCCGACAGATAGCCGAAGCGAATCGTCGACCCGGTCATGACCTGATCTTCCTGCTTCACTCGGGGCGAACCCCTCAGAATCAGAAGATCCTCGCCGTAGAAATCCGCCGTGTCCGCGTCGGCGATGGTCTGACCCTGTTGAAAGTGCACCTCTCCGATCGCCCGGCTGTGCTCGTTCTGGGTATCGAAGCTCATCCACTTGCTCTTCACTGCAGCGGTCGCGCCCTCTTGATGCCGGCTGCGCAGCGTGGGGAGCGAATCGACGTAGGCGTAGCCCGTGCCGCGTTCGAACACGGCGTGCTCCCCGGTCACCACGGTGTGCGCCTCCTCGTCGACGAGCTTCACCGCGCCGAAGGCCTTCAGGCGCTGGGCGGCGCGGTCGTAGAAAAGGCTGTCGCCATCGACCGTGGTGGTCGAATCGACGAGACGAGCCGAACCAACCAGAGCCATGGCGTCGCGATCCCGCCAGTAGATCCCGCGCTCGCCGGTGCCCTTCGAACCGTCATTGGTGAGTAGGCGGACGTGGCCGTAGGCCCAACCCACGCCCTGGGTTTCCCCCACCCGCAAGGAATCGGCCCAGAGTTGGAGCGAGTCGGTGATCGCGTGGACGTTTCCCACCACCCAGATGTAACGATCGCTCTCGTAGTAACGTGCGCGATCCGCCGTCACGTGGAGTTTGCCCTGCCTGAAATAGGCCTCGCCCACTCCGAAGAAGACGTACCCGTCGGAAGTGAGAAGTCGCCGTCCGCTCGCCGCGCCGTAGTACATGCGCTCGGCGGGCTTGGCCTTGGATGGGGTTTGGCTGGGGAGAGCGTTGGCGGCCAGGATCGCGGCCAGAGAGAGCACGCAGAAGAGCGCAAGCGTCCGTCGCCCGAACCTGAGGAATTGGGTCCTTGCCGGTGGCACACGAAATGAAGCCGAAAAGCGGCTCAAGTCAGGACTCCATCTCCCCATTTTCGGAGAGAGCGTGGCGTGCGAGCAGAGCCGCTCCGATCGCCGCCGCGGGAAGCCCCAGCTCGGCGGACACCATGCGCACCCCCTTCCGGGCGGCAGACATCGAGCGCTCTTTCATGCTCTTGCGCGCCGGCCCCAGCAGCGCGTCACCGCACAGGGCCGCTCCCCCTCCGATCACGATGACATCGGGGTTGAAGATGTTCACGTAGCTCGCGCAGACCAGACCCAGAAGACGTCCCACGTCGGCCAGGATGGACGAGCTGAGGGGGTCTCCTTTCGCGGCCGCGGCAGCAATCGCTCGCGTCGAAAGTTCGCCTTCGGCCCGGCAGGCGGAGAGAAGTGCTTCCTTCTGCTCGTCTTGCGCCGCGTCGAGCCGACTCCCGGCAAGAACGGCGATCCCCTTGCTTCCCAGATAGGCCTCCACATGACCGGGCTCTCCGCAGCTACATTCCGGGCCGTCGACCTGGACGGTCATATGTCCCAACTCCCCGGCCACCCCCCGAGTTCCCCGGTAGAGCTTGCCATCGATGAGAATCGCTCCTCCCACCCCGGTCCCCAGGGCGAGAAGGATCGCGTGGCGCGCGCCGCGCGCCGCACCCAGATAGAGTTCGCCGTAGCCCATGGCGTTCACGTCATTCTCCGCCACCACCGCCAGACCCAAAAGACCCTCGGAGACCTCGTCCGCCACCCGCCAGGTGCGAAGCTCGGGCAGATTGGGAGCGTCTTCGAGAACCCCCTGGTCGGTCAAAAGACCGGCTACCGCCACCCCGGCCGCCAACGGAGCTTCGCTTTCGCGTAACCAGGGCATCACCGCGTCCTGGAGCCTCTTCACGAAGTCCGACGGTCCGGAGAGTTCTCCCGTGGCAAAGCTGCACTCGCGCCTCACTGCATTTTCCGCATCCAGGGCGACCACCTTGCAGCTGCTCCCGCCGATATCGATGCCGAGGACTTCACTCACTCCTGAGCCTCCTGCTTCTGTTGCCTTGGGCGACGCCGAAGGGGTTTGCCTTCGTCCCACAGGCGGGGACGAGAACTTGCGTGGATGTCGTCGACTCCGAGGCGATCGAGAGCCTCCGCCACCGTGAAGTTCGAACCGGTGAGTAGAATGGAGGGGGTTCCCCCCACCACACGGCGTTGCTTCGCCCACTCGCGCGCGTGGAGCAGACTCTCGCGCACGCTCCCTACTTGCAATACTTTCGAGTCCCCTCCTCCGGGCGCTGAGCTGAGCGCGCGGACGAGTTCGGCCGCGGGAAGGGAGCGATACCAGCTAGGCTCGGCGCAGAGAATCACCGCCGCGCTCCGACGGATCGTCGCCAGAACTCCGGCCAGCTTCTTGTCTCGCATCACCCCGAGCACCAGCAATCGGTTCTCCTTCTTCCCCTCGTGGCCCCATTGGTGAAGGAGGCCCCTCAGGGCCGGCGTGTTGTGGGCGGTATCCACGATGAGCTCCGGCTCCTCTCCCACGACTTCGAAGCGATAGGGAAACCGGACTCGGGCGAGAGCGGCTTCGGTGTCGCCCCGGGGCCAACCGTAACGCGAACTCAGATCCTCATAACACGCTCTCACCACGGAGGCCAGCATGGCCTGATGCCGGCCACGTTGCGCCAGAGTTCCTTCGTAGGGAGAACAGCTTCCCAGGTCGATCGCTTCGGCGCCGCGCTCGGCGAGAAAATCAAGAGCGAACGCGCGCAGATCTCGACTCATTGGCCCCAGGTAGAAGGGGCGGCCCCTCCTGGCGAGGCCCAGCTTCTCGCTGGCAATCTCGCGCAGGCTTTCCCCCAGAATGTGCTGATGATCCGCGCCCACCGAACAGAGCAGCGCGCCGAGCGCATCCACCGCGTTCGTCGCGTCCAGGCGTCCGCCCAATCCCGTCTCGAGCACGGCCAACTCCACTCCCTTGCGCGCGAAGTGACACAGAGACAGAGCCGTCATCGTCTCGAAGAACGTGGCGCCTCGGGCGACGATCTTCTCTCGATGCTCCTCTAGCAGCGCGGCCAGCTCCGCGGTGGAAATCGGAACCCCGTCGACCAGCGCTCGCTCGTGGATCTCGAGAATGTGCGGACTGGTGTAGAGGCCGGTCCGCATTCCCGCCGCCCGACTCAGAGCATCCAAGAGGATGGCTGCGGTTCCCTTGCCGTTGGTGCCCGCGATGACGATGCTCTGAAACTCCCTCTCGGGATGACCCATGTCCTGCAGCAGTGCCTTGATGGACGACAGTCCGAGGCGCATCCCCAAGCGGTGCAGACCAAAAAGCCATCGCGCGGCCGGGTCGGTGGCACGAAATGGAGGGAGCAGTGCGTCGAGATCGAGGGATTCAGGAATGGGCTCCGGCCCCATCGGACTCCTCCCGCCAAGGCTTCACGCCATCGCAAAAGAAACGAAGAGCCTCGAACACCTCGTGCTTGAGATTCTTGCGCTCCACGATGCGATCCACCATCCCGTGCTCGAGGAGGAACTCGCTCCGTTGGAAGCCGTCCGGGAGCTCGGCGTTGATCGTCTGTTGAATGACCCGTGGGCCCGCGAAACCGATGAGCGCGCCCGGTTCCGCGAAGATGACGTCACCCAGCATGGCGAAGCTGGCAGTGACGCCTCCAGTGGTGGGATTGGTGAGGATCGAGATGAAGGGCAAGCCCTCCTCCGTGAGCCGGGCGAGCATCGCGCTCGTCTTCGCCATCTGCATGAGCGAGAGGATCGACTCCTGCATCCGCGCTCCACCGCTACGGCTGAGAATGATGACGGGAAGTTCGTTCGTGATTCCATCTTTCACGCAGCGTGCGATCTTTTCTCCTACCACCGAACCCATGCTTCCCCCGAGAAACGAGAAGTCCATGATGGCGACCGCCGCCTTGACCCCGTGAATCGTGGCGAAGCCGGTGAGCACCGCGTCTTCCTTGCCCGTCTTGGCGCGATTCTCCTTGATGCGATCGCGGTAGCGTTTCGAATCCTTGAAATTCAACGGGTCACCGCTCACCAGACCGCGATGCATTTCTTCGAAGCTCCCATCGTCCACCAACAGGTGAAGGTACTGCTCGGTGGAAATGGCCATGTGGTGGCCGCACTGGTAGCAGACCCACAGGTTGGCCGCGAGCTCTTTGTGATAGATGAGGTCTCCGCAGGACGAGCACTTGGTCCAGAGATTCTCCGGCACCTCGAGGTGCGGGCGCACCGGCTTGCCGTCTTTTCGCAGCTGCTCGATGCCCTTGCGCGCGCGTTTGAGCCAGGATGGCATGGAACGAATCACTCCCCGTGTTCACCGAGAAACTCGGCGCCGCCTTCAATCTAGGCCCCTTCTCCACCTTTCGACAATCGCTTTCCCTGAGGAGAGCAGCTAGTGCGACGAATCGGGGTCCAAGGAGGGGTGGCTCGAGGACCCCAGGTGCTTGAGCATGACGACCGCATCCTCGCCCGTATCCGGATAATAGCCCCTTCTCAGCGCGATCTCCTTGAAACCGTTGCGCCGGTAGAATGCGCGCGCGGGGAGGTTCTCCTCGCGCACTTCCAGAGTGACCAGTGAGGCCCCGCTGGAAAGAGAATGGGACATGACGGCTTCTAGAAGAGCCTGGCCAAAGCCCTTCCGCCGCTCGCTCTCCAGCACTCCGAGATTCACCACATGGAGTTCGTCGACCACGCACCAACAGAAGATGTACCCCACCGGCACTTCGTTCTTCAGAGCGAGGAGAGAGATGCGGGAGGCATCGCCACGAAGTTCCGCCGCGATCATCTCCCGGCTCCAAGGAGTGGGAAAGATGCTTCTCTCCATGCCGCGAATGGTGCTCAGATCGCCAAGAGTCGCCGGACGGATCTTCAGCTCGCTCATCACGGATTCTCTTTGTCCGAGGGACTTCGTGGTGGTTGCTCGACCCTGATGCCAGTCGCGCGCTCCGCCTGGCTGGGTCCGAGATACACCGGAAGCAGAGCCGTCGGATCCGACCGCACGCACCACGGACATTTTTCGGCCACGGACAAGGCGAGCGTGCGCGCCATGGGGACGCAAGGTGAGACCTCGACTTCGTCCAGGAAGGTGGGGGCCTGCGCGCGGACGAGCTCGAGGGTCTCCGGTCCATCTGCCGAAACCAGTGTGAGGCGCGGTCCGTCGCGCAACTCGCGCTCCAGGGCGGGCGCCAGAGCGCGCCAGGCCCCACGTACGAGCTCCAGCTCACGTCCTCGCGCCCGGTACGTCGCGGCGTACAGCGCGTCGCGGCCCGCCTCCATCAAGGCCAGGATCTGCAGCGGCTCCGCCAAGCGATCCGAAACAGGCGTCTTGGCGGCGATGGAACCGTCGGTTTCAAGAAGCGCCTGCCCGGCGAGAAGATCGAGGCTGGTGGCTCCGTAGAGGGGAAGTCCGCTCGCGTGGGCCAGACTCTTGGCGGTCATCACCCCGATGCGCAGACCGGTGTACGATCCGGGCCCGGTGACCACCGCGAGCTGAGTGATCTCGTCGCGGGTGCGACCCGCCATCATGAGGGCCCGATCGGCGAGCTCGAAAAACGCCTCCGCGTATCCCTGCGCCGGATCGTGCTCCACCAATGCGACCAGCTTCTCGCCGGCGACGAGGGCGATGGAGCCCCCCCGGCGACGGGAGGAATCGAGGGCCAGAATCAGACTCACGCACGCGCCCCCCGGGTCCAACCCTCCACCAACGCGGGAGCGAATTCGTCCTCCGAGTGGGTGAGGACCAGCTCCCGCAAGGTGCTCTGGCCTGCTCCCTGCGCGCCCACCGTGAGCTGAAGATGGAAGCAGGGAGCGAGAAGCTCGCGGATCGCTTCCGCCCATTCCACCAGGATCAGGGCTCCTTCCTCTCGCGCCTCCAGCAGGGACGCGTACAGATCTTCTTCGACCCGACCGTCCATCCGATACAGATCGGAGTGTACCACCAGGCTGATTCCGCTCGGGCCCGTGAGAGGATAGCGGTTTTCCAGGGTGAAAGTGGGAGAAGTCACGATGCGCTCATCCGCTCCCAACGCGGCCAGAACCCCCTTCACGAATGTCGTCTTCCCCGCCCCGAGATCTCCGGAGAGACAGACCACATCCGAGGGTAGGAGCTGGGCTGCCAACACTTCCGCCAGTCCCACCGTTTCCACCACGCTGTGGGTTTCGGCCGAAAGGCGCCGCAAGAACACGTCAACCCGCCGTGAGGGTGCAACATGGGATGATCATCTCCTCCAGCGAGATGCCTCCGTGTTGAAACGAGCCGCGGTACTGGCGTTCGTACTCGTGGTAGTTCGTGGGATACACGAAGTAGTTGTAGTCCTTGGCGCAGATGTAGTTCTGGATGGGACTCTCGCGCGGCAATCCGTAGTCGACCGGGTTCTTCATGACGAATGCGGTGCGACTATCGACGTTCAGGTTATCGCCGTACTTGTAGCGGACGTTGTTGGACGCCTCCTTCTTCGCCTTCACTCTTGCCGCCTTGCGGACTTGTACCGAGCCGTGATCGGTGGTGATGACCACCACGTTGCCGGGGTTTTCGGACAGAGAACGCAGAAGATCGAAGATGGCGGAATGCTGGAACCAGGAACGCATCACGCTGCGAAACGCCACTTCGTCGGGCGCCAGCTCCATGAGCAGATCGTTGGTGGACCGCCCGTGGGCGAGGATGTCCAGAAAGTTGATCACCCCCACTACCAGCGGAACGTCACCCAGGCTGGGAATCTGCTTCGCCATGGCCTCGGTCTCTTCGATGTTGAACGTCTTGTAGTACTTGAAGCCGACGGAGGCGAGACCGATCCGTTCCAGCTGCGCCTGAAGTAACTGGGGTTCGAAGGCGTTCTTGCTGCGCTCTTCCTGCGCCGATCCCCGCCACCATCTCGGATACCGGGTGGCGATCTCCAGCGGACTCAACCCGGCAAAGATCGCGTTGCGCGCGAAGGGAGTAGCAGTCGGCAGAAAACTGTAATAGAGGCTCTCCTCCACGTGATACAGGGGCAAGAGGAAGCTCGCGAGTTGCCGCCACTGGTCAAGACGCATGCAGTCGATCACGAAGAAGAAGACCTTCTTGCCGGCGCGAAGATGCGGGGCCACCCACTTGGGCACCACGTCGGTGCTCATCACGGGCCGGTCGTCAGACCTCATCCACGACTTGTAGTTATCTTCCACGAAGCGCCCGAAGTTGGTGTTGGCGTCCCGTAGTTGTTCCCGATGGGTTTGCACCAGCGAAGTGTCCGACAGTTCACCCAGCCGCAGTTCCCACGTCACGAGTTTCTCGAAGATCCTCGACCAGTCTTCGTGGGTTCTAGCCTCCAATCGCTCTCGCGTGAGTTCGTTGAATCCTCGCAGGTAATCCTGCGCCACCTGACGCGCCTGAATCGCGTCCTCGTCGAGGGTCTTCTTCAGGGAGAGGAGAATCTGATTGGGGTTGACCGGTTTCACCAGGAAGTCGTTGATCCGTCGGCCCAACGCGCGATCCATGAGCTCCTCTTCGTCGCTCTTGGTGATCATGATCACCGGCACGCTATCGTTGAGGTCGCGAATGCCCTGGAGGGTCTCGATGCCGTTGCGGCCGGGCATCATTTCGTCGAGCAAAATCACGTCGAAGCGGCGCTCCTTCAAGAGCGCCAGAGCGTCGTCCCCGTTGCTCACGCCCTCGACCTCGAAGCCCTTGGCCTGAAGGAAGAGAATCTGACTGCGTAGCTCCTCGATCTGATCGTCGACCCACAGGACGGTACGTGTTGCCATGGCAGCTCCTGGATGAGGCTCTGGAAGAGAAGCTAGGTCAATTCAGTGCGATCCACTCGTTTATCAACGAGTTTTGAGCTTGATGCGCAAGGTGCTGCCCTGCCCGGGCTCGGTCCAGGCCACGTCGATACTTCCCCCATGGTATTCGTCCACGATTCGCTTCACGAGCACCAGTCCCAGACCCCAACCCCCCTCGCGGGTGGAAAAACCGGGTGAAAAAATCCGCCGCTGGACCGCCGGGGTCATCCCCTTCCCGTTGTCGGTGACGGTGATCACCACGTTCAGATCGCCCGGATCGTAGCGGCAGGAGACCCGCACTAGACCCCGGTCCTTGTCGATCGCGTCGAGCGCGTTCTTGATGAGATTTTCCAGAGCCCATTCCAGTAGCTCGGGATTGATCGGGGCCAGCGGAGTCTCTTCGACCGAGCTGATGAGTTCGACGTGGCTCTTGAGGTGGGGCAGGCGACGGTGGAAATAGGCGCAGGCGTTTTCCACCAGATGATCCACTCGCGCCGACACGAGCTTGGGACGGCTTCCGATCTGGGAGAAACGATCGGACACCTTGGCGAGTCGCTGGTGGTCGCGCTCGAGTTCTCCCAAGACCTGCCGCCGGTCTATGCTCGAAGAAGAACCGTCCGTGGCCAGCGCTCCTTCTTCGTCCTTTTCGCCTAGAAGTGCGAGCCACCCGCTCATGCTGGTGAGCGGGGTTCCCATCTGGTGAGCCGTTTCCTTGGCCATGCCCACCCAGATACTGCGCTCCTCGCTGCGTTTGAGATTGCGGAACGCAACCAGAGCGACTCCCATGAAGGCCACGATAAGGGCCGCTTCGAGCAGCGGCATCACGGTGAGCCGACGCGAGAGTTCGTTCTCGCCGTAGTGCAAGTAGAAGAGGGTACCCCCCTTGGGATCGGCGACGCTCAGGGGCTGCCCGTGACGATCGAATTCCTCCACCTTGGAAAGGAGTCGCACGAGGGCCGGATCGCGCGGATTTCTGGGGTCCTCGTTCTGGAACTCGTCGGGGTTCTCCGGAAGGGGGATGCCCACCTGACTCGCGTTCCAGAACACCGGCAGACCCGCCGCATCGGTGAGAATGACCGGAACCGAGAGCTCGTCCATGGCCTCCCGGAGCTCGCGCAACTGGTTGGGATTTTCTGAAAGCAGCCGCTCGGCGGCGAGGTCCGCGAGAAGCCGAGTGGTCAACCCCGCCTGGCGTTCCACCGCCTGGTTGAGGCGCAGGGAGAAAACCACGATTGCCAGTACGATGACCGCGAGTCCCAGGAGCAGGTAGCTCTTGAGGAGCGCCCGGACCGTGGGACCTCGCAAGACGGCGGATGGCATCACTCATCAGCCCCGATCAACCGATGTATTCCACGCCCCCCATGTAGGGTCGCAGAACCTCAGGGACACGGATCTTTCCCGTGCCGGTGAGATGGTTCTCCATGAGCGCGACGAGAACGCGGGGAAGCGCCAGCCCGCTTCCATTGAGCGTGTGCACGAAGATGGGCTTTTCGCCCTTGGCCCGCCGCCAGCGAATTTGGGCCCGCCGGGCCTGGAAATCGCGGAAATTGCTGCACGAACTCACCTCGAGCCAGGCGTCGACTCCCGGCGAGTAGACCTCGAGATCGAAACACTTGGCGGCCGCGAAGGAGAGATCTCCGGTGGCGAGTTTGACCACTCGATACGGCAGATCGAGTCCCTCGAGGAGATCGGTGGCGTTCGTCACCAACTCCTCCAACTCGGACTCACTGTCCTCGGGTCGACAGAAGCGAACCATTTCCACTTTGTGAAATTGATGAACTCGCAGCATGCCGCGGGTGTCCTTGCCGGCGCTGCCCGCTTCGCGGCGGAAACAGGGGCTGAACGAGACATAGCGGCGCGGGAGCTCGCTGGGGCCCAGGATGCTCTCCCGGTGGATGTTCGTAACGGAAACTTCGGCGGTGGGAATGAGCCACAGACCGTCGCCGGTGGTCTGGTACATGTCATCCGCCAGCTTGGGGAGCTGTCCGGTGCCTAACACCGCGTGGTCGCGTACCAGGTAGGGGGCATTGATCTCCTGGTAGCCCTGCTCTCGGTGCACGTCGAGAAACCAATTGATGAGTGCGCGCTCGAGCCGGGCCCCCTCTCCCTTGAGGAGAATGAACCCGCTGCCGCTCATGCGCGCCGCGGCTTCCAGGTCGAGAATTCCCAGGCGTTCCCCGATCTCCCAATGAGCTTGGGCGTGCTCCAACTTCTTCGGCTCTCCCCAGCTGCGAACCACCTCGTTCGCCTCTTCCCCACCGCGCGGGACGTCGTGGTCGGGAAGGTTGGGAATGCGCAGCTCGAGGTGCTGGAGTTCTTCGTCGAGCTCGACGAGCCGCGCTTCGCCGTCCTTGATCTCGTCCGAGACCTTCTTCATGGCGGCGATTGCCTCGGCGGCGTCCTGTCCGCTCTTCTTGGCCTCGCCAATTTTCTGGGAGGCTTGATTTCGCTCGGCCCGCAGGGCCTCCACCTCCACCAGGAGTTCGCGCCGTTTGTGGTCGGCGGAGAGAAAATCGTCCAACTTGGCCGCCTCGTTCTTGTCGAGGATCCCCTGACGAACCTGGGCTTCGTGTTCCCGGATGAAGCGACGATCGAGCACGATGATTCTCCCCGATGGCTTGCGTTGCGGCGGGAGCTGGGGTATGAAGACCCCTGGCATCCACTCCGCGCACCAAGCTAGCCGAGGGCGGTCCGCCCAAGCAAGAAATCATCGAAAGGAAGGGCCCCGCATGCGGATCGACCCCAGCGCGTATCGGGAAAGCGACCCCTGCGACCGGCTCATCCTGGCCCTGGACAGCTCCAGGCGCGAGGACGCCCTGCGCTTGATCGAGACGCTACGACCACGGCCTCGCTGGGTGAAGGTCGGGCTGCAACTCTTCACCGGGGCCGGTCCCACCGTGGTCGAGGAATTGGTGGAGCAAGGGCTGCGGGTGTTCCTGGACCTGAAATTCCACGACATTCCCAACACGATGGCCGGTGCAGTAGCGAGTGCTCGCGCTCTGGGGGCACGCTTTTGCACCGTGCATGCGTCGGCCGGCGCCGGGGTGCGCAGCGCGGTGGAGGCGGCGGGCGAAACGAGAGGGGCGACGAAAGAGAACGCGCTTCCTCCGGCGATTCTGGCGGTGACGGTGCTGACGAGTTTCGCCGCGGACGAGCTCCCCTTCCTGCTCGATTCCCGTCAGAGTGGACGCGACCTGGTCCTTCGCCTGGCTTCGCAAGCCCTGCAGGCCGGGGCGTGCGGACTGGTGGCATCCGCCGAGGAGATTCTCGCGTTGCGCGAAGCGGTGGGCGACGAGCCCCTGCTGGTGATTCCCGGCATCCGTCCGCGTGGAGCCGCGCGGGGGGATCAGAGTCGCGTGGCGACCCCAGGCGAAGCGCTGCGACGCGGCGCCGATTTTCTGGTCATCGGCCGTCCCATCACCCAGGCCGAGGATCCATCCCGCGCAATGGCCGAGATTCTGGACGAGATGTCGGGTGCGTTGTAGGCTGCTGATGGTAGCTTGGGCGCGTTGCCTGAATTCCGAAACCGGGCTCGAGGAGGTCGCGGCGTGAACACGGATGCTTCTGCTTTCGATCGACATTTGAAGCCCGATGAAGTGCGCGAGCGCTTGAGCGAATTGGGCGCGATCCTAGAGGGGCACTTCAAACTGAGCAGCGGACTGCACAGCAATCGCTATTTCCAGTGCTCCAAGGTCTTGCAATACCCGGACTTGGCTAAAGAGCTGGGACGACTCCTGGCGGAGCGGTGCAACGAATTGGAGATCGATCTGGTGCTCTCTCCGGCGGTGGGGGGAATCCTCATCGGTCACGAGGTGGCGCGTGCCCTCGGCCGACGACATCTCTTCTGCGAGCGCAAGGAGAAGCAGTTGCAACTGCGGCGTGATTTCACGCTGCGCAAGGGAGAAGCCGCCCTGCTCGTGGATGACGTTCTCACCCGTGGCACCGCGCTCGCCGAAATGCGAACTGTGGTGGAGAGGCACGAGGGAACGGTGAAGTCGATCGCGGTCATCGTGGACCGGCGCGAGGAGATGGTCGCGCTCGATCTTCCGGTGCATTCGCTTCTGCGCGAAGAAGTCCGAACCTACGATCCGGCACAGTGCCCTCTCTGCAAGAAGGGCGTACCGCTGGAGTCCCCAGGTTCCCGCCACGATGCCTGATCGTTCCACTCGTCTCTCGCAGCTATTTTGGGCTCTGGCGATCGTCCTCTTGATTGCCTCGAGCCTCTACGCCTTGAGAGTTCCACGAGCCCCCAATTCCGACCGCTACGACTACGCGGGACGAGCTTACCAGTTCACCCAGGGCCACGATCTCTCCTCCCTGATCGTCTATCCCCTGCGGATGAGCTTTCCCGACCACGAGGTGTGGCCGCCCTCGAACCTCACGCGTCCTCCACTGTGGCCGATTCTTCTGATCCCCGAAGTGCGTTTCGGGCTCGGCGCGGGGAGCGGAGTCGTGATTTCCGCCGTTCTGACCGCGCTTCTTCTGGTTTTCTTCGGCACGAGCCTGAGCAAGGAGGGAAGGCTGGCCGGCAGCTTCGCCGCCCTCGCGTTCATGTCCTCCTTCACCACCTGGAGAATCGTGGCCGAGGCGGGGCCGGAGATGGCGATGGCGCTGATCCTCCTCATCCTGTGGAACTTCCGCCCCAAAGGGCGGGGCATCATGGCGCATCTGGCGTGCGGATGCCTCTACGGTCTACTTCCCCTTCTCCACCCCACCGGCTGGCTGTTGGCCGCGGCAGCCTTCTTCGCGCGTCCGGGGCGCTACGAGCGGGCCGGTCTCGTGGTGCTTCTCGGCGGCGCGCTCACCGCCGGGCCCTGGTATCTCCACATCTGGCTGAAGACCGGCAATCCCCTCGGGCTCTTGCAGTCCTACGCCGAACTGTCGCGCAACCTAAATGACCCGGGTGGGCTGGGTGCGTATCGCGGACTGGTGCCGGTGCCCACCTCAGAGGTCCTGGCCCAGCGGGGCGCGGAGGTGGCGCGGCTGGGTCTGCACCGTTTGAAGCTGCATCTGCTGCTGTGGAACCACTGGCTGAATTGGCCGCTCACCGCCGTGGCCTTGTGGGGCGCGAAGCAGAGAGTGGGTCTGGCCCTGCGCGACGTCTTCTTGGGCATCACGGTCTTTGCCATTTTGTCGCCGTGGAGCGGCGAATTCAGGCCCCTCTTGCCGCTCCTTCCCGTCGCCTGTCTCTGGGTGGGCGAAGGGATGGCCGCGCTGGCGAAGACCTTCGCACCGGCCGTGATCCTGTGTTTCGCCCTGGCGGCGGTCTTCGGTCCCTGGCTTCTGCCGCCCGGCGCGAGCGCGACTCTCTTCACCGACGCGCGCACCTGGCCGCTGGCGGTGCGCCGCCCTCCGGACACGATCGTGCAGCAGCTGCAAGGCGCCGGCGATGCGAACGCGCCGTTTTTCTGCGACAGCTCGGTTCTCTCCTGGGAAGCCCGCCGCAGCTGCGTCTTCTTGCCCGAGAGTCCACGCGTCTTGCGCCAACTGCAACAGCAGGCGCCGCTGCGCCACTCGACGATCCTCGCGCTGGGGCAGGGACGAGCCTCGCGCTGGCTGACGGGAGACGGCTGGAGCGCCTTTTTGGACAGCTGTACCGTGGTCGCGTCGCAACCCGAGGGAGCGCTGATCCTGGAGATCCCGCCGCCGCGAGCCGCGATGAGCCGGGCGGAGCCAAGCGATTCGACCCAGGTGAGAAACGTCGAGGCGAATCGAACCAGCGTCGACCAGAGCCACCCATTGCCGGCGGAGTTCGTTCCGCCTCACCTCACGGAAATCCCGGTTCCCCCCGCCTCCCGCTTTGGACTCCGCTTGCGCCGCAGCGCCCTGAAAGCTCTGCTCCGTCTGACCGCGGCCGCGCAAGAGGACACGGTGGAGCTACGCGTGGTGAGCGCGTACCGCTCCTACGAGCGCCAGAGAGTGCTGTACGAACGAGCCCAGGCGCACTACGGGGAAAACCAGCGCTGGGTGGCCGCTCCCGGGACCAGCGAACATCAGCTCGGCACCACGGTCGACTTCGCGGATGCGGCGTTGCGGCACGCGGTCGATCCCTCCTTCGCGGACACCAGGGAAGGAAACTGGCTGAAGTCCCACGCGGCCGCCTTCGGATTCGAGTTGAGCTATCCTCCCGAGACGGCGGAGAACAAGGGCTATCATCCCGAGGCCTGGCATTATCGCTACCTCGGTCCGCCGGGTCCTGCGAAGGCGTCGGCGCCGTGAAGCGGGTGATCTTGGTGTTCGCGTCCGGGCTGAGCCGGCGTTTCCTGACCAGCGAGGCGATGCCCTGGCTCAGCGCGGCCCAGGACCCGCGCCACGTGAGCGAGCTGGCGCCGACCTTTCCCTCCCTGCCCGAAGTCGTGAGCTACTGCGCTCTGAGCGGTCAGCTTCCCGCGGTGCACGGATGCGTTCTCACCCGCGACCTGACGCGCGCGCCGCACGAGAAGTTCGAGCCGCAGCTCCGCGTGGTCGCCGAAGGACAGCTCCTGGAGCAGGCCCGCGCCCACGGCCTTTCTTCGGACCAGCGAAGAGAAGCGGCCGCGGCGTTGGATGAGCAACTGCGCGAACTCTTCGAAGCCAGAGAGGAGAACGACCTGCTTCTGGTCGCGGGACTCTGCGACGCGCAGCCCGTCGACGAGCGCATCGCCTGGGAGTCCCTTCCGCGCGACGCGGACTGCCGCTTCGCGGCGGAGAGCGCGATTCTGCAGGTGCGCGTTTCCAAGTCCTCGAGCCTCTCCCGTGTGGGCGAAGCTCTCCTGCGCACCCGCGGCGTCGAACGGGTGCTCCACGGAGATGCCCTCACCGCATTCGGGGTCGATGAGGAAGCGGGCACGCAGCTGCTGGCGCTCGCTCGCGAGGGATTCAGCTTCGAGGAAGAACGCGCGGCGGTGGGAAATCCCCGGGGTACGGCGGAAGAAGAGAGCGTGCTGGTGGCGCTGGGCTCGAGTGCTCGCACGAGCTGGCCGGCCACGCTCCACGCTCTCCGGCTCGCCCCCAGTTTGGCCCGGTACTGGGGACGACCGGAGTCTGGCTACGCCGACCGACCCTTCGCCCTCTGAGCCGCCCGGGGACGCGTTCTCTGGGGACAGTCATGTGGTTTTTTTTCGCCTGCCAGAACCCTGTCAATCTGGCAGTTTCATTCAAGATCTTGGTAGTAAAGAACTTGCCGATGATCGCCGTCCGGAGGGCGAGGAGGAGCCCTGAGGGCCGTCATGGAGAGTTCGAACTCTTGGTGAGGAAAAGCCCCGAATTCTTCTAGCCACCGTCTCACGCGTCTACTATGCTCTAATTTGCGGGCTGCCTCCTATTGGCCACTCGGTTCGGCTAACCACGTTTAAAATCCGGGACAGCCTTCGAGGCGGCTCGCAGTACTTGAAAAGGCCCGAGACCAATGGTCCCGGGCCTTTTTCCATGTGACGCGAACGCAGACTCAGCTCTGCGGTTTGGCGAAGATCGCGAGATCGATCTTCGGATTGAGCTCGATGCTCTGTGTATCCACTGTCATGAGGGGTTCGCCCCCATGCGTCACCGACACCTTTTGCGGGAAGAGAATTCCGCCGTAATCCTTCCAATCGCTGAAAGTGGATTCCTGCAGACCCATCGTTTGCGTGATCATGTGCTTCGCCATGTCCGCCTGCTTGAGGGGCATGTGCGAAGTGGGGTCGAAGTAGAGTTTGACCCACTTTTTGTCACTCAGCCACACGAGCACCACGTCGGCGTTCGCATCTCCCACTTTCTCGGCGGGTAGAGCTTGAAGCTGGAAGGAATCGAAGTGTCCCACGATGTAGTGGACGTCTTCGATGATTCCCTCGCGCTGCTTCGCTGCCTGCTCCCCCCCACGTCCTGAATTCCCTGCGGTCCCTTGGCCCAAGCTCCGTCGGCGGACACGGCCTGCACCATGTCCCCCATGGGCATGTTGATTTCCACCCGTGAGCTGCTCGGGTAGAGAGTCCAGCTCTTCAGGCCGATTCCGATGGTCATACCCTGCACGCTCAGGCTCGCCTTGTCCTCGCGGTGAATGCTCTTTAGCTTGGAGAGTTTCTCTCCGCCCAAGGCCTTCTTCGCGGCCGCGAGAATGGAGCGACCCTTCTCGATCGTCTCCGCGGTTGGCTCGGGGAACTCGGGACCTTTCGGCTCGGGGATACTGATATCCAGATTCTCGACCGGGCCGAATTCGGTCAGATCTCCATCCCACTCCGAGGTCTTCCCCACCGCGACGATGGCGAAATCCTCCGGATGGATGCGGCGCTGGGCCACGTCCTCCACGTTTTTCGCGGTGACGGCGCGGACCTTGTCCGGGTACTGCTCCAGGAAGTCGCTGGGGTAGCCCAGGAACTCGTAGGTCTGCAGACGCCTCAGGGTCTGGCTCTTCTGAACGAAATTGAAGACATAGGAATTGAGCATGGCCTCCTTGGCCTTACTCAGCTCGTCCGGGCTCACTTCAGAATCACGGATCTTGTCGATCTGCTGCAGAACCGCCCCCAGGGCCTTGTCCACCGTGGAGTTCTTGGTCCCGCAGTACGCCATGAAGGCGCCCTCGTGGGCCATTCCCACGCCCGGCGCGCTCCCCACGGAATAGGCCAGCCCCAGGTTACTCCTCACCTCGTTGAACAACCGGGACGAGAAGCCTCCCCCCAGGATTCGATTCATGACGATCATCGAGTAGTAATCGGGATCGTCCATCTTCATGCCGATCTGGCCCGCCGCGAAGTAGCTCTGGGTCACGTCGTCCTTGTTGGCGACCAGCACCTGGCGCGCCTGCGCCTTGGGCACCTTGGGCAGAGGAGGCACCGGATTGTCGACTCTCGGCCAATTCTCGAATTTACCCTTGAGCTCGTCGAGCATCTGGGCCGAGTCGAAGTCCCCCCACACCGCGAGCATCATGTTCTCGGGGTGATAGAAGTACTGGTAAAAATCCACGAGGTCGTCGCGAGTGATCGCGTCGATGGTCGCGTACTCGGTGTTGCGCGCGTAGGGGTGCTCGGGTCCCCAAATGGCCTTGGGGATTTCCCGGCGCAGAATCGACATGAGTTCGTCGTTGCGCCGCGCGATGGAGGCCCGCTGCGAGGTCTTGGCCAGGTCAATCTTGTCGTCTTCGAATGCGGGATGCTGCAGAACGTCGCTCACCAGCTCCAGCCCGCGCTTGGCATCCTTACGCAGGAAGGAGAAGCTCACGGTGCCCTCCGTGTCGTCGACTTCGCTCTCGATCGAGGCGCCCATGCTCTCGAGCAACTCATCGAGATCGTCTCCGCTCATGGTCTCGGTTCCGCCGGTCCGTAGGACTTCGCCCTCGATCTCGGCCAAGCCGACTTTCGCGGCGGGTTCGTAGACCGAACCGGTCCGGATCAGGACACGGCCTTCGACCAGCGGCCACTGGTGGTCTTCCATGAGATAGATGACCATGCCGTTGGCCAGTTCGTGCCGCTGGTAGTTGGGCACCTCCACCTTTCCCAGTTCGGGAAAGTGGAAGTTCTCCCACGGCTTCTTCGCCGCCTGGGCGTCGGCGACGCAGAGCGCAAGCAGAAGGGGAAAGAGGGCGGCCACGGCAAGCGCGGCCGATAGGCTCCGGCTTACTCTAGCTCGCATCATCGGCTCCCTTCTCCTCGGTCACGATGGTTCCGACGGTCAGATTCTTCTCGATCAAGTAGGTCTTGCACAGCCGAGAGAGGTCGTCGAGCGTCACCGTGTCGACTTCGCTGGGATAACTGAGGGCTCGCTCCCAGTCTCCCAGGATGACCTGCGCACTGCACAGAGTCCGCGCCATGCCGGTGTTGGACCGCACCTGGCGGATCCAATTGGCTTTCAGCCGCGTCTTGGCCCCCTCGAGTTCCTCGGCGGTGATTTCACCAGACTTCACTTTCTCGATTTCCTTCAGAATGCTGCTCTCGCACTGTGCCGCGGTGTACCCCTTGGCCGGCACCGCGAAGGTCAAGAAGAGCCCGGGGTAGAGTTGACCCGGGAACCCGGTGAAGGCGCCAACGCTCACCGCGGACTTCTCGTCCTTCACCAGCTCCTTGTACAGGCGGCTGCTGCGGCCGTTGGCCAACACTTCGGTCAGCACGTCGAAGGCCGCGTCATCGGGGCTCGAGGCGGCCGGCTTGTGGTAACCCATGATCAACAGCGGCTGGCCTGGATCCTCCAGGGTCACGGTGCGTTCGGCGATCTGCGGCGGCTCGACGGTGCGAACCGGCTCGGGAATCTTTTCCGCCT
The DNA here is from genome assembly GCA_963764625.1 of Candidatus Krumholzibacteriota bacterium. Taxonomy (GTDB): domain Bacteria; phylum Krumholzibacteriota; class Krumholzibacteriia; order JAJRXK01; family JAJRXK01; genus JAOZPE01. The sequence goes on from CAVXTH010000005.1 coordinate 88,056, forward strand.
TCCACGGTCCGAAATACTTCTCCGCGAGCGACTTCACTTCCTTGGGATCGACGTCGCCTGCGAGACAGATGACGATATTGCCCGGCACGTAGTACTTCGCATGGAACTTGAGCGCGTCGTTGCGCGTGAAGGCCTCGAGATCGCTCATGTGCCCCACGGTGGGCTGGCCGTAGGGATGGGCTTTGTACGCAGTGGTGATGAATTCCTCGAGGAGACGGCCGAAGGAACTCGACTCGGTACGCATGCGCCGTTCTTCCTCCACCACGTCGCGCTCCTTGTAGAATTCGCGCAGAATCGGGTGGATGTAACGCTGCGATTCCAGGTAGGCCCACAACTCCAGCTTGTTGCTGGGAAGATTGTAGAAGTAGGTGGTCACGTCCGACTGGGTGCTGGCGTTCAGACCGGTGCCCCCAGCCTGCTCCACGATGCTTCCGAACTCGTTCTTCACCACGTACTGGTCGGCGGCATCCTCGGCCGCCTTCATCGCATCTTTGGCCTTTGCCACCTCTTCGTCGGAGGCCCCGCTCAGCTTGGTTTGCCACCAAGCCGCTTGGGCCTCGTCCACGGCGTCGAGCGCCTTCTTCTCTTTGGAGTAGTTGGTGGTGCCGATGATGTCGGTACCTTTGAACGCCATGTGCTCGAACATGTGGGCCAGGCCGGTGATGCCGGGAACTTCGTTCACCGACCCCACTTTGCACATGGACACGTAACTGAACACGGGCGATTCGTGGCGTTGAACCACGATGAATCGCAGGCCGTTATCCAGTGTGAAGGTGGAAATGTTCTTCTCGAGCTCGGCGGTGTCTTGGGCCAGGGCCGAGACAGCACCTTGCGCCAAAACCGTCAGCAAGAGAAGACAAGTCAGGAGTGCGCGTCGCATCTGCCCTCCTCAGGGTTAAGAAGCCGGTGGGGACGAAAAAAGCGGAGACATGACCACAAGACAGGTCTCTGGTCGCGCCTACAGGCGAAGCAGGGTAACAACGATTCCGCTCGGGGGTCAAAGTCAACTTTCATGTTCGTTTGCCCGAGACGCAGGGAGAATCGGGGTCGTAGAAGCGCAAGCGCAACTCTTGGCCTTCACGCACCCCAATTCGGCGAGAGGTGGCCACGCGCCGCGGTGGCTCGTAGGGCCAGATCCCCAGCTCATCTCGGGTGAGATCCAAACCGTTGTGGCGCAGGTCGAGGCCGAGGGCCTGGCACAGCTTGGCCGGGCCGTTCGCGATTTCCGCGCCCCGGCGCCCTCGGCGCGCGCCCATCAGCCCGGCTCCGAGCAAGACCTCGCCGGCACGCAGCAGAACCGCTCCCGCGACGCCCTTTCGTTCCGCGACCACGTTCGAGCAGTAGTGCATGCCGTAGGTGAAATACACGTAGAGGTGGCCGGGAGTTTCAAACATTTCGCGATTTCGCGCCGTCATCCCGCGATGAGCGTGGCTGGCCGGGTCGCGCCCATCACCCAGATAGGCCTCCACCTCGACCAACCGAAGCGCCAGGGTGAGACCGCCAACGCGCAGGACCAGCGCACATCCCAAGAGATCCGGGGCGAGAATCTCGGCACCGCGGGCGAAGAACCGTCGTCCCAAGCGCCGGTAGGCGGGAAATTCTCCGCGCCCCATCAGTTGATCACGTACTCCTTGCGCCCGAACACCATCCCTCCGAGGAACGTGAACAGGGTCACGACCCCCAACAGGATGAGCAGCGAACCCCAAAGCGGCAGGCTGTATTCCACCGCGAGCAGATTCTTGACGAAGTCGGCCAGCGACGCCTGGACGTCCTGACGGCTGACGATGAGATTGCGCAGGTGCCATTCGAGGGTCCACATCTGCAGCCGGGTCGGAGCCACGCTCACTGTGCTCTCCCAGGCGAAAATGTAGAGGATTCCCCAGATCAAGGGCTTCTTGAAGACGGTGCCCATGAAGGCAAAGATGGCCGTGTAGCAGAACACCGCCAAGAGAATCACCAGGAAGTAGTTGGTGTACACTTCGATGAACTCGAGGTTGATGGCCTGGGTGTTGCCCAGCACCATCAAGAGGAAACACACCGCAAGAGAAGCGACCAGCACCAGGGCCGAGACGCTCTGTACCGCCAACAAGCGGCCGGCATAGACCGCGCCTCGCGCGAGCGGACGGGTGAAGAGATAGGTGATGGTTCTCCCTTCCACCTCGTCGTGGATCGTGGGCACACCGAAGAAGAGGCTCACCAGGTAGACGAGCGCCTTGAGATAGACCAGTCCGCCGATGTTCGCGAAGAACTGCGTCGGCGAGATTTCCTTGGCGCCGTAAATACGCCAGATGATGGTGAGGACGAGAGGAAACACCACGGCCATTCCCAGGAACACGAGGCGCTTCCTGCGCACGAGCTCCTTGACGGCGGCGTTGTACACCAGACCAATCGTGCGCGACGGATCGAGAGTGGTCGGCGGGCTTTCGCCGTAAGTTGCTTCGAGCTCTCTTCCGTTCACTTGCCGTCCTCCACCAGATACTCGAACAGGCTCTTGAGGTTGTCGTCGAGAGTGGTCCACGAGTGAATTCCCATCTCGCGCCGCAACGCCACTTCGGGCAACCACCGGTAGAGTTCCCGGGGCAGATCGGATTCGAGAAGCAGCGTGGTCTCCGACATCACCCTCAGTCCCTGGACGTCTTTGAGAGCGATGGATTCACGCGCCAGATCGCGCGGCGCTTCGCAGTTCACTTCGATCCGGTGCGGATGCCGCTCGATCGCGTCGCGAATCTCGCCGATGTCCCCGTCCGCCAGGATTTGACCGCGATGAATGAGCAGAATTCGCGAGGTCATCGCCTCGACTTCGTGCAGAATGTGACTGCTCACCATGACCGTCTTTCCCTCGGCTCCGAGCTGCTCGATCAGGCCCATCGATTCTCGCCGGCTGACGGGATCCATGCCGTTGAACGGTTCGTCGAGGAAGAGGATCTGGGGATCGTGCGCGAGGGCTTGCGCGAGCTTGATTTTCTGGCGCATGCCCTTCGAATAGCCCTTCACCCGCCGGTCGGCCGCCTCGGTGAGGTGAGTGCGCTCTAGCGCCAGCGCCGCGCGCTCCCCGGCCTCCTGCTTGCTGAACCCCTGCAGACGGGTGAGATAGACCAGCATTTCCCGCCCGGTCATCGACTCGTAGAGGGCATCGGGCTCGGCCACGAAGCCGATGATGCGGTAGAAGCCCCGGTGGTGCGCGAGGTCGTGGCCGTACACGCGAACCACCCCGGCGCTGGGCTTCAACTGACCCGCCAGCAGTTTGAAGAGGGTGCTCTTGCCCGCCCCGTTGAGCCCCAGCAAACCGGTGACCCCGGGTGTCACGTCCACCGTGAGATCGTTGACCCCGATGACCTGACCGTACCAGCGCGACAGGTTCTGGGTCTGCAGCACGACGGGGGTGGTCGAGGGTGGGGACGAAGGCGGAGTGGTCTGGATCAAAGCACGACCTCCACCGGATGGATGCGTCGGCGCAGAATCAGGTAGCAGCCAATCGCCACCGCCAAAAGCACGATGAGACTGAAAAGAGGGTGATAGCCGAGGGGGCGGTCCGCGCCGAAGATCCAGGCGCCCACCTGCTTGAGATTCGCGTCGACGTTCAAGAGGCTCCAGAGGGACCAGCCGGTGAGCATCTTGAGGATCCGGGTGACGCCATCCACCACCAAGAGACCCCACAGGAGAACCCAACTCACGGCGATGATCGCGCTGCGCTGTGCGACGGAGGAGAGCATCAGGACCATGAGTCCGGCCGCGAGCGCCCACAACGTGCAGTACACCACGGCCAACAGCGGAGCGGCCCACACCGTCGCGAAGTAGCCTTGCTGGACGCTCACCGCGATGGCAAACAACCAGAGCAGGAGCACCGGGACCAAGCTGACCGCGAACACGAACGCGCTCACGATGCCCAGCTTGCCCAGGATGTAGTCGTTCGGGGTCAAGGGGCGTGAGAAGTAGATCTGGAGGGCGTGAAAGCGACGGTCCTTCGAGATGAGATCGGTTCCCGAGAGCAGAACGAACAGGATGACGAACACCGACTGGCCCTTCAGCGCCGAATAGAAGAAGCTGAGACCCGTCTTGAGCAGACCGGAGGATTGCAGCACGCTTCCCGCGCGCAAATCACCGTAGAGGACGACGCCGCGAATGAGGACGGCCGCCCACGCGAAGACCAGCAACAAGAGAGTGCGTCGCCGCTTGATCTCGGCGAGAAAACCACGGCGAAGAATCGGCCAGAAGCGCAGGGGGCGCGCCTGGATCTCCCCCTCCCATCGAGTGTATCCCTGCTCGTAAATCGGCATCAGTCGATCGCCTCGAAGAATGTGTCTTCCACCGTGCGGCCCGCCGGCAACAGATGCCGGATCTCGAGTTCATCCCGCAGCGAGAGCGCCGCGTGAAAAATGGGCTCGGGTCCGTCCACGCCTTCTTTCAGACGCACCCGGATTCCGTTCTTGATGGGGCTGAAGTCGTGACCTTGTCCCCTCAGCGCCTCGCCGAGCGATTGCAGATCTCCCCGGCCGCGGACCTCGTAGAGCATGTGTTCGTGCAGTGAATCGCGGCTCACCGGCTCCTGGGACATGAGCCGGCCCTCCTTGAGGATGAGCACGCTGTCGCAAGTCTCCTGCACGTCGGGCAAGAGGTGGCTGCTCAGGACGACGGAAACCCCCTTGGTCTGGCTGATCTGCCGGATGAGAGCGAGCATGGTCTCCCGCCCCGGAGGGTCCATCCCGTTAGTGGGCTCGTCCAGAAAGATCAAGTCGGGGTCGTGGACCAAGGCCTGCGCCAGCTTGAGTCGTTGCTTCATTCCCTGGCTGTAGGTCTCCAGATCGCGGTAGCGCGCCTCGCCCAGTCCCACGTAGTAAAGGACCTGATGCGCGCGCTGCATGGCATCCTTGGAACTCATGCCGGTAAGCTCACCGGCGTAGCCCGTCAGCTCGACCGCGTTCATGCCCGGCACCAGGCATTCGCTCTCCGGGACGAGCCCGATGCGCCGACGCAGGGTCAGAGGATCGACCGCGGGATCGATCCCCAGTACCTGGGCTTTTCCGGGCTCGAGGGGGAGGAGCCCCAGCAGTGTGCGCAGGAGGGTGGTCTTGCCCGAGCCGTTGGGGCCCAAAAGACCCACAGCGCCGCCCGTAAGCTCGAAATCGAGCCCGTGGAGCACCATTTTCTCGCCATAGGACTGGCTGAGAGCGGAGCAGCGGAGGATGGGGTCGATAGAGGACACGATTCGCCTCTGTACGCGCTTGGCTGGCGGGAAGTTGCGGAGATTTGGGCTCGTGGCGACGGGGCTAGGGCCGCGCGCCGGACCGGACGAAACTAGCGCAGATCTCCCCCCCTGTCATCTGTTCGCGCGCGGACTCCTGGGCTCGGGAAGCGGGGAAACCAGAGGAATTGGCCCACTTGTCCGCCCGGCATGCGCCGTGCTATAATTTCACCAGTTCCTGACACCCTATCCCGTCCCGGGCGATTCCACACCCGCGGCGGGTATTACTGCTCCTCGTGGGATGAAACCGGCCTCCCTGAGACCAGGCTTCGTCTCCTGAAAAGGAATCAGTCCATGGATCACCGCGGTCGCGGTTTCGCTCGTCTCCTTCCTTTTTTCCTGTTGGCTCTCTTCGCCGTGCCCGCGCACGCGGTGTTCGATGTGCCCTGGGGGACTTCCTGGGATGGCATCGCGCTGCAGGACGTCATCGACAACTATCTCAGCTCACAGTTCCCCGCGACCTACTCGCCGGGTGACGTGGACGCACTCACCATGTACGAGGGGTATCTGGCAGGTGACGCCGACCTGAGCCCCACTCCCTACTGGGAGGATTCGGACTTCACCAATCTCATCGTCAAGGAGCTCGCCGGCTACCAGTGGAACAACACGATGGGCTGGTACGAGATCGGCTATCCGGACATCGACGGCTTCAACGATGGCGTGATCTTCACCGGCGACGAGGGGCCGGGAAACACGCAGACCGTCAGCTTCAGTTCGCCCACCCGTTTCGGCTTTTGGCTGAATCCCAATGGTGATCAGGACGCTCAGGGCGCTCCGGAACCCGAGAAGTTCTATACCGATCGCACTCTGAACGACCCGGGACCGGATGGAAGCGGCACCCTCCATGGCCCTCAGGGGGGAGACCCCCAGTGCCTCATCTACAACGTGTCCTATCTCTACGGACGGCCGGCTTACATTCTGGCCTGGGAGGATCTGGACTCGGGACTCGAGATCAACGCGAGCCCCGAACCCAACTACACCGACAACGACTACAACGATCTCGTGGTGTTGATCCTGGCCTCGTCACCGGTACCCACGCAGTCCCAGTCGTGGGGACGCGTGAAGTCTCTGTTCAACCAGAAGTAGAGCCCCGCGCTCCGGGCCCGTCCCCACCGCGGATCAGTGAAGATCCGCGGTGGTAGACTCGGTCTTCGCACTCTCAGCCAGCTTGCGGGTCTTGTATTCCTCCGCCAGACGGAAGAGGTCCTGCTTGTCCTTCGCCTGGGCCAGGATCTTCACCGCTTCCCACAACTGCCCGTCATCCTTGATGGAAACGTGATAGGCCGCCTCCGAGCCGTTGAAGTGCCGCTGCAGTTCGCGCAGGATCCCGCTCTTCACGTACCCCAGATTGTCATTCATGAGCTTCTTGTCCCAGCTCAAATCGAATTCCTTGAGGTACTTCTTGAGATTCTCGCGTTTGGCGGCCATGGCGTAGAACCCGTCGAGGAGCTTGGGAGTCACTTCGAAGTTCGCCGGTAGACTCTTGTGGTCGACGGCGTACTCGGTGGCGAAAGTGAAGAAAATGCCGTCCCGCTCCAAGCAGACCTCGGCGTCGTTGAGCAGGGTGGGTTCGATCTTCACGTCGGGGGTGATTCCTCCGCCCCCGTAGACCTGCCGGCCCATGTCGGTGAAGTAGACCTCACCTGAGGGGTGCTCCACTTCCGGATTCTGCCCGCTCAAAGAGTCGGTCTGGCTGGCGTCCTCCAGGGAATCGGCGTCCGCCTTGGCTTGGGCGTCGACGAGCTCGCCGTCGCGAGTCCGCTTACGATGAATCGAACGGCCGCTGGGAGTGTAGTAGCGGGCGGTGGTCAGCTTGAGGGCCTTGTCGGGAGGCAAATCGAAGACGGTCTGGACCGAGCCCTTCCCGAAGGTGTTCTGCCCCGCGATCAGGCCCACGTCGTGGTCTTGCATGGCGCCGGAGAAGATTTCACTGGCGCTGGCCGACGAACCGTTGACGAGCAGCAAGAGGGGGGTCTTGCTCCAATCGACTTCGTCCTCATCGGTGGCGTAGTAGCTCAGGTTGTTCCGCATGTAGCGGCCCTTGGTATAGACGATGAGCTCGCCCTGCTTGAGGAAGAGCCCACTCACGTCTTTTGCCGCGGTCAAGAGACCGCCGGGATTGAAGCGTAAATCGATGAGCAGGCGCTTCATCCCCTGCTTTTCCAGCTTCTCCACCGCGGTGCGCAACTCGTCGGCGGTGGTGCGCGCGAAGTTGGTGATGCGGACGTATCCCACCTTGGCGTCGTCATCGATCATGAACACGTAGGGAATGCTCTCGAGTTTGATGATGTCGCGCGTAATGGTGTAATGCCGGGTCGTGTCTTCGCCGGCCCTGCGGATTCCGATCGTCACCTGAGTGCCCTTGGGCCCTCGCAGTTTGTCCACGGCATCGTTGGTCTTCCAGCCCTTGGTGCTCTCGCCCTCGATCTCGACGATCTGATCGCCGCCCTGAATGCCCATGAGATAGGCAGGCGTGCCCTCGATCGGTGACACCACCGTGATCCATCCGTCGCGCAGGGTGATCTGAATCCCCAGCCCGCCGAATTCACCCTGGGTGCTCGTCATCAGGTCGTCGTAGGACTCGGGAGTCAACAGCTGGCTGTGCGCGTCCAGCTTGTCGAGCATGCCGTCGATCGCCGAGTTGATGAGATCCTCCGGATCGAGCTCATCCACGTAGTTGCGGGTGATTCGCTCGTAGACACGGCCGAACAACTCGAGGCTGTCGTAGTACTCCTGACTGCGGGTCACGGCCTTCTTCTGGGTGCCTTGGTCGTCCTGATCGCTTTTTCCGCGTCCAGCGGCGGCCCCGAGAACGAACCCGGTGCACAGCACGGCCACGACCGAGACTGCGAGGAGGAGTTTGCGGCGATTGAGCTTCATGGAGTGTCCCCTGACTGGTGAATGCGCCGAGGATTGAGGTGAGGAAACGCCTGAGATTACGGAAGAAACCGGCGTACGGAGTCGGCAAGCTCACGTTAAGAGCTTGTACGAACGACAGCAATATGTGTTCCGCGCAACTGGGGCCGGACGGCGCGCCCGAGTCCTCTCGGGGAAGCCTGGGGCAGGCTGGGGAATCAACCCGACCGGAGGCGCAGGAGGACTTTCAAGTGGGTCCAGGCCTCCTCGCTGAGCGCTTCGCGCGAGAGGGTCCCGTCCAGGACCCGGAAACGCTCGGGGTGCCGCGCCGCGAGCTTTGCGTAGCCCACGCGGACCCGCTCGTGAAACTCGAACTCCTCGCTCTCCATCCGATCCCGCTCGCGGTTGCCCATCCGGGCCCGGCCCTCCTGGGGGCTGAGCTCCACCAAAAAGGTGAGATCGGGCACCAAGTCGCCCGTCGCCAGCCGGTTCAGCTCCTCGACCCGCTCGAGCCCCAGGCCCCTTCCCTCGCCCTGGTAGGCGGAGGACGAATCGCCGTAGCGGTCGCAGAGAACGATCTCCCCGCGCTGCAGGGCGGGGCGCAGCACTTCCTCGACCAGTTGCGCCCGGGCCGCGAGCATGAGAAAGAGCTCGCTGAGCGGGCTCAGATCGGTGTGCCTCGAGTCCAGGACCACGCGGCGAATCCGCTCGCCGGGCGCGGTGCCTCCCGGTTCCCGGCTCAAGATGACGGTGTGGCCGCTCGCATTCAGACGCTCGGCCAGGGCCCGCAGCAGAGTGGACTTCCCGCAACCCTCTACCCCCTCGAAGGTCACCAGTATGCCCAGCTCCGGCTTCACGCCGATCCGCCTTCCTGAGGTCGATCGAGCTTCCTCGCGACGTGGACGATCCTCTGCACCACCGTGACCCAGGTCAGGATCGCCAGCGCGAAAACCACGAACCCGGTCGCGGTGCGCCCCAGCATGAGACCGGCACTCAAGAGAACAATCCGTTCGGGTCGCTCCAACCACCCCACTCTGCACTCGGTCCCTAGGCCCTCCGCCCGCGCGCGCGCATAGGAGGTGATGAGCGAGCCGGCCAGAGCCAAGAGAGTCAGCTCCGAAAGCCAGGGCAAGGAGTACTGATTCAGTCTCATGTCGTGAAGCAGTCCGAGTAGGAGCGCGGTTTCGCTGAGCCGATCGAAAGTGGAATCGAGAAAGGCTCCGAGCAGAGAGACCCGGTTCTGCCGGCGCGCGAGCGCGCCGTCGAGCATGTCGAATCCGCTGGCGAAGAGGAACGCGAGACCGCCGAAGAACAGGTGGCCCCGCCACACGATGGCGGCCGCGCCAAAATTCAGGAAGAGACCAACGAAGGTCAGAAGAGTGGGCGTAAATCCCGCCGCATCCAGAACGCGAACCAGCGGCTGGATCCGGTCGCGGATGACTTGATGGAGGTCGATCTTGCTCACGGAAGCAGTCAACCCTTCCTGGCCGCCGCTGTCAAGCAGTGGCGGGGGCGAGAACCAAGACGAGTTCGCCTTTCGGCGGATGGTCGCGGTAGTACTCCAGCTGCTCGACGGCGGTGCCACGCCGCACCTCTTCGTGCAGCTTGGTCATCTCACGACAGACGGCGAGCCGCCGGTCCGGCAGGGTTTCCACGAAGAGAGGCAGGCTCTTGAGCAGTCGATGACTCGATTCCAGCACCACGATGGTTCGCTCCTCTTGCCTATAGCCGTTCAGCTGGCGGGCGAGCCGTCCGCTCCGCCGCGCGAGCCAGCCGTCGAACACGAAGCGATCGGTGGGGAATCCGCTGAGCGCCAGGGCCATGATCACGCTGGACGGTCCGGGGACCATGCTCACCAAGAAGCCCGAGCGGACCGCGGCGCGCACCACTCTGAAGCCCGGATCGGCGACCAGGGGCGTACCCGCGTCGCTCACCAGCGCGACGTTCTCCCCCGCGGCCAGACTCTCCATGATCTCGCGAGCCCTCTCCTCTTCGTTGTGATCGTGACAGGATCGCAGTCGAGCCTCGATCCCGAGCCTCTTGAGCAGTTTTCCGGTGTGTCGAGTATCTTCCGCGTAGATGCGATCGGCCTCGCGCAGAGTTCTCTGCGCGCGGGGAGAAAGGTCCTCGAGGTTGCCGATGGGAGTCGCCACCAGGGTGAGCACGTCGCCTATCCCATCCAATCGCGCGGATACAGAAAGTCCTTGTCCACGGTGCGATTGCTGAGTTTCACGATTACGGGCATCTTGCGCTTGTACTGCGATCGCTTCATGAGCGTAGTCACGCGATCGATGAGCTCAGGGGCAAACCCGAGGCGCAGCAGTCCCTCCCTTCGCTGCCTTCGATCGACCATCTCGTACAGCAGGTGATCCACTTCCGCGTACTTCATGCCCAGTTCGGCCTCGTCGGTCTGTCCCTGCCAGAGATCGGCGCTCGGCGGCTTGTTCACGATCTCCTCGGGGATACCCAGGTGACGGGACAGCGCGAAGACCTGGCTCTTGTAGAGGTCACCGATTGCATTCACCGCGCTGGCCGAATCGCCGAAGATGGTGGAATAGCCCAGCAGCAGTTCGGTCTTGTTGGAAGTGCCCAGCACGAGGCCGCTGCGCGCCTGGCTGTAATCGTAGAGGATGGTCATGCGTTCGCGCGCCATCTTGTTGCCACGCCGGTTGCGATCGGCCTCGGGATGCTTCGCAAAGTAGGCGTCGATCTGCGGCGTGATCTCTTCGAGCTTCGATTCGATTCCGAGCGCGTCCACCACGAGGCGCGCGTGGAGCAGACTCTCCGGGGAGCTAGCGGCGTAGGGCATGAGGAGGGCGAGGACGTTTTCCGGCCCGAAAGTGCGCGCCGCCAGGGCCGCCACCAGCGCGGAGTCGATTCCACCGGAGAGGCCCAGTAACACCTTGGAAAATCCCGCGCGCACCACTTCTCTCTGAAGTCCGGCGCTGAGGACTCGCACCGCGGCGTCCCACTGCAACTCGAGCGCTCCCAGAGCCCCGAGTTCACGCTGGGGTTCTTGCAACGGATTCGCGGACGGCTTTGAGCCGCGTCTCATTCGTCGCCCTCCTGGTCCTCGAAGGACTCCGGGCTGGAGGCGGCGGCGCTGCGCGCCGACGCGATGCGGCCCAGCTCTCTTCGCGTGAGCTCGATCTTCTCGTCCCGCAGGATGGGGTTACTCAATCGTGCCTGCCGCACTTTCTCGAAGTCGATTTCTCCCACCACCAATTGCTCGTCGTACAGAGCTCCCACCGCGAGCTCGCTCCCATCCGGGCCCAAGAGCACGCTGCGACCCCAGAACACCAACCCGTCTTCGCTTCCCACTCGATTGCAAAACGCGATGTAGCAGCCGTAGAGCCGGGCGTAGGTGCGCAGGGTGTCCACCCAGGTTCGGGCGTTCTGGGGCATTTCACCCTCGCGGAGGTCGCGTACCGGACTCGCGGTCTGTACCACCAGCAACTGTGCGCCGTCGAGCAAGAGCATGGTCACGAGCGAAGGGTGCCACGAGTCTTCGCAAATGGTGAAACCGATCCGGCCGTAACGAGTGCGAGCCGCGACCACGCTGCTCCCGGCTCCAACGAATCTCGCCTCGTCGAACACTCCGTAACTGGCCAGATACACCTTCCGGTGCACGTGCTTCACCTGACCTCTCTCGAGATAGAAAGAAGAGATGTACTGGGCGTGCCCTTCCGACTCCTCGATGCCTCCCACGCAGAGCGACATATCGCCGGCGGCCTTGCCCAGCCGGCCGAAGAGAGGATCGGCAGCGCTCATCGCGAGGTCCCCCACCATGTCTTGCAGCAGGTAGCCCGAAAGCGAGAGTTCGGGAAAGACCAGCAGGTCGACTTTCTCTTTGCGCGCGCGCCGGATCCACTCCTCGTGAATGGCGGCGTTCGCCTCGAGGTCGCCCAGTTTGAGGTTGCATTGGGCCAAACCGATACGCAGGTCCATCTCCGCTCCACTTTCGTCAGTGCTTGCGCCAGAACTCCGGAGCAAACAAGACCAACACGGTGTAGAGTTCGAGCCTCCCCACCAACATACAGAAAGTCAGAACCCACTTTCCCACCACATGAACGTGGGCAAAGTTGTTGGTCGGACCCACGCTTCCCACCCCGGGGCCGATGTTGTTGAGAGTTGCCGCCACACTGCCGAAGGCCGAGACCAGATCCAAGCCCACCAAGGTCATGCAAAACGTGGCCAGGGTGGTGATGATCATCATCAAGAGGATGAAGCCCATGATGTTGGTCACGATGTCCGGCGGTACGCCGCTGCGATTGAAGCGAATGGTGTACACCGCTCTAGGGTGCAGCAGCTTTCTCAACTCGTTGCTCGCATGTCTCAGAAAGATCAAGAACCGGGCGTTCTTCATGCCTCCCCCCGTCGACCCCGCACAGCCCCCGATGAACATCAAGAGCAGGAGCAGGTACTGAGGCATGCTTCCCCACTTCGCGTAGTCCTCGGTGCAGAATCCGGTCGTCGTCATGATGGAAACGACCTGAAAGAAACTGCCCCTGAGGTTGCGGCCGATGCTGAACTCGGCGAGACGGAGATTGGAGAGAAAAATGATGGAGACAGCCACGAGAATGACGACGAGATAGGTGCGAAATTCGTCATCCCGAAAATAATTCTTGAGGCGCCCGCGCAGCGCTGCGAAGTGCAGGGAGAAGTTGGCTCCCGCGATGAACATGAACACGATCATGATGATTTCGGCCGCCGGGTTGTGCAGCGCCGCCACGGAGGCATCCTTGGTCGAGAACCCCCCGGTTGCCATGGTGGTGAAGGTGTGACAGATGGCGTCGAAAGGAGAGAGCCCGCTCAGGATCAGGGCCAGGGCTTCCACCACCGAGATCAGCACGTAGACTCCCCACAGCAACTTCGCCGTCTCCTTGATCCGCGGAGTGAGTCGATCGGGGCTGGGCCCCGGAGCTTCGGCCTTGAAGAGCTGCATCCCGCCGATGCCGAGAATGGGCAGGATCGCCAGGCTCAGCACCACGATTCCCATTCCCCCCAACCACTGAATGAGGGAACGCCACAGCAGCATCGAATTGGACTGGGCCTGGATATCGGTGAGGATGCTGGCGCCGGTTGTGGTGAAGCCGCTCATCGATTCGAAGTAGGCATCGGTGAAGTTGGGAATGGAGCCACTGATCCAAAACGGCAGGGCGCCGATCAGGGCCGCCAAGAGCCAACCGAAGGTGACGATGAGAAATCCATCGCGAGTGCCGAGCTCCTGCCGGCCTCGCCCCACTACCACCAGGGTTCCCCCCACGACGACGGCCACGAGACCGCTGAGGAGGAATACGACCACCTCGTCCTCGTGGTAGAGGAGAGCACAGATGAGAGGAACGACCATGGCGATGCCGGTGGCGAACGCCAGCAGGCCAAGAACTCGAAGTACCACACGTGGATTCAAGTTCGCCGTCCTAGAAGAGCTTCTGCACCGCGCTCACCGCGCTCGGGAGCGCGAACACGAGGACCTTGTCACCGGGATCGATGACGTCACCCCCTCGAGGAATCACGATCTGATAGGGCTTGATGATGGCGCCGAGCAGAGCGTTGCGAGTGAACTCCAATTCGGAGATGGGAATTCCCGTCACCTTGGAAGTCTCGGTGGCCTGCAACTCCACGATCTCAGCTTCGTTTTCCTTGAGTGAAGTGAGGCTGAGCAGATTCCCGCGCCGGAAGTAGCGCATGATGGCGTCGGCCGTCGAGAGACGCGGAGAGACCGCCGCGTCGACTCCGATGGTGGAGAGAAGCGGTACGTAGTTCGGCTGACGGATGAGAGCAATCGTCTTATGCGCACCGTGAGTACGCGCGAGGAGACTCGCCATGAGATTCATGTCGTCGTCTTCGCTCAGGGCCACGAAGCCGTCCATCTCGGCCAATCCTTCGCTCTCGAGAAACTCGAGATCGGTGGGATCGCCCAGTAGCACCAGAGTGTTCTCCAGTTTCGTGCTGGCCCGGTGCGCGAGCTCGGAATTGCGCTCCAGCAATTTCACCGCGATCCCGTTCTCGCTGAGCATTCGCGCCAGACTCACTCCGATCGAATTGGCCCCCACGATCATCACGGCTTCGATCGGCGCGGTGGGCGGCGCCAGGTATTGTAGCGCCTCCTCGATCTTCCCCCGACGGCCCACGATGAACACCTGGTCGTCTTCCTGGAGGAGATCCTCCCCGCAGGGGATGATGGTCTTGCCCGAACGCGTGATGGAGGCGACGAGGGCCCACCGCGCGCCGAGTTCGCTCTCGATTTCCACCAGGCTTTTGCCCTCGACGGCGGCACCCCTCCCCACTCGCGCGCCGATCACCTGCACCCGACCATCCGCGAACTCGTAGATGTCGGTGGCCGCTTTCTTCTGCAGCAACTCGTGGAGTGCGTTCACCGCTTCCCGGTCGGGATTGATGAGGTGGTTGATCTCTTCAAAGCAGGAAGATTCGCCGGTGTAGTACTCTTCGTTTCGCACCCGCGCGACTTTGGTGGGCACCCCCAGCCGATGAGCCGTAAGGCAGGCCAGAATGTTGATCTCGTCCACGTCGGTGACCGCGATGAGAATGTCGGTCTTCTCGACTTCCGCCTCCTGGAGCATGGAAATCGTCGCGCCGTTGCCCTGGAGCACCAGCGCGTCGAGGTGCTGCTGTGCCTCGGCCACGACCGCCTCGTTGGATTCGATGAGGGTAACGTCGTGATTCTCTCGGCTCAGACGTTCCGCGACGATCGAACCCACGGCTCCCGCCCCGACGATGATGATCTTCATCGCAAATCCTCCAGCCGCGGATTCTAGAGAGAGAGCCCGTTCAGGATGAATAGGGCGCGCTCGCAGTCTTCCTTGCTGACATCCAGGTGAGTGGTGAGGCGGATTCTGGCGGGGCCGAAGGCCACACCGAGCACGTCTTTCTCGGCCAGGGCCGCCAGCAGGCGCTCCGCCCCGATGGCCTCATCCACGTCGACGAGCACGATGTTGGTTTCGGGCAGGGCGGCAACTCGGATCCGTGGATGATCGAGACCTTCGGCGAGCATCCGCGCGTTTTCGTGATCCAGTTGGAGCCGGGAGAAATTGTGGTCGAGCGCGTAGAGACAAGCGGCGGCGAGAAGCCCCGATTGCCGCATTCCACCCCCGAAGCGTTTGCGCAGACGCCGGCCCCGATCGATCTCCTCTTTGCTTCCGGCGAGGCACGATCCGACGGGTGCCCCAAGCCCCTTGGAGAAGCAGACGGAGACCGTGTCCACATTCTCACACCAGCGCGCGAGCGGGATCGATGTGGCCACCGAAGCATTGAACAGCCTGGCTCCGTCCAGGTGCAGCTTCAATCCCCGATCGTGACAGCCTTGTCCGACCTCATCGATGCACTGCAGCGGGACGATCGTGCCACCCTGTCGATTGTGAGTGTTCTCCAGGCAGACCAAGGAAGCTCTGGCTTTGTGAAGGTTGTCCGGTGCGATCGCTTTCTCGATATCGCTCCACGAGGGGGCTCCGCGCTGCGTGACCACCAGAGTCGGCCACAGGCCCGAGAGAGCGGCGGGAGCGCCCGCCTCGTAGTGGTAGATGTGACTCTCGGCTTCCAGAATGATCTGATCGCCCGGACGGGTGTGGAGCCCGACTCCGATCTGATTGCTCATCGTGCCGCTGGGAACGTAGAGGGCCGCTTCCTTGCCCAGCTCCTTTGCGACCCTTTCCTGCAAGCGGTTGACGGTGGGGTCGTCTCCGTGGACGTCATCTCCGACTTCGGCTTCCGCGATGACGCGCCGCATCGCGGAGCCGGGCCGCGTGATCGTGTCACTGCGTAGGTCGATGGTTTTCATTGCTTCGTGACGGATCTCGTCCGCGCAGCCAGGAGGAGCGGGCTAGGTCAGTGCGACCCGGTCCTTGAGCATCTTGCTCACTTTGAATACGGGCACGCGGCGCTCGGGCACCGGCACCGACTCACCGGTGCGAGGGTTTCTCGCCATGCGCGCCTTGCGCTGCTTCACCTTGAAGGTACCGAAGCCCCGGATCTCCAAGTGTTTGCCCTCGGCGAGAGCGGTGCCGACACTCTTGAGGAAGAGCTCCACCGCCTCCGCCACCTCCTTCTTGGTCAACCCCGTCCGCAGTGCGATGTCCTCGACGATATCCTGTTTAGTCATGGGAATACCCGTGGAGAGAAGTGCAAATCGATCGGAAACACGTGTCTCCGGTGGCGTGAGCGAAGTCCCCACACCGCCCTTCAAGGGATACGCTTCATCTAACTCCTTGTCAACAACCACTTTGTCCCCTCGGTCCGGACCGAAGCCGGCCGAAGCGCGGGAGGCGGCGGCGCGGCGCGCGTTCGCAAAATGACCGGGCCGTGGCGGTCCTGAGGGCAGCTTGGCGCGTGTTGGCCCAGAGGGGGCGGATGAGGCGCGCATCAATTCCTTCAGGGTCAAGGACTTACTCCCCCGACCCCGGAGGGCCGTCCCGGGCCTTCACCTGGCATTTCCTTTGCTGTGGTGCCCAGCAGAAGCGCCACCTCCGCTGAGGGCTTCCCTCCCCGCGAAACGGGCCCGCGGACGGGCGCACCAGAATGAAGTCACAGTCCTGAGCCGGCATCCGAGTCTGGAATCCGAGGTCTCTACACGATGGTCATCTCCCGACGAGCTTCCCTGATCCTTCTGGGTTTCTTCGCGGTTTCGGCGCTAATGTACTCGGGTTGTGGCAACGAAACAGCCGGCACCAGCCCCAAACTCGACACGAATCCTCCCGCAGTTCCGGTAGAGCTCACGGTCCAGGCACTTCCCGGCCAGGGCGTCAGCCTCAGCTGGGCGGCCAACACCGTCGACTCCGATCTCTCCGGTTACGTTGCATATCGCAGCGAATCACCCCATGGCGGGTTTTGCCCGCTCGCTTCCGGCCCAGTGAGCACCAATTCGCTGCTCGATCGGAGCGCAAGGCCCGGACACAGCTACTGGTACCAGGTCGCCGCACGCGATGTGAATCGCAATGAAAGCGCCCGCAGCGCCAGCGCGAGTGTGACGATTTCGGCCGCAACCAAGCCGCAACTGGCCTCTCGCTGAGACCCCGGCGCACCGGCGCTCACGGTGGACTCTTGGGGCGAATTGCTGCCCGTTGGGGTGAATTGGTACGACTTTCGCTCTCCAGCGGTTGTCTGGGGTTCGCCGCGGATTCGTCCGCAAAACGAGGCTACGAGCTCGCGTGGGGAGCACCATGGATCGCAATCTCGAGAAAAATCTTCGCAAGATCCAAGGCTTGCGCGAAAAAGGGCAACTGGATAAGGCCCTCTCCCAGCTCGATTCTTGGGCCAAGAAGAACCCCGATACCCCGCACTATCAGTACGAGGCGGCCAACGTCGCCCTGGACCTGGGAGACCACGTCAGCGGCCTGCGCTGGCTCAAGAACCTCCTGCGAAGCGCTCCGGATAGCCGGGTGCGCGTTCTGGATGCGGTCAACGAACGCTTCCAGAACGAACCGATTCTCCCCTTGGGCGAATTCTTGATCGACCGTTACCTCTCTCGCGACGAGATCGAGCCGGCCCTCGCGGTGGTCACGCAACTGAGCGAAGAGGATCTCGAGCAATACCGACAGAAGTTGAGGATCCGGCATTCGGGTCTGGCCTCTTCCTCGACTCCCGAGCTGCTCAAGTTCAGTCTCTACGCTCAGATCGCGGTCGCGCACGCCCAGAAGAATCCCGAGGAATTCGGAGCGCACGCCCAGGAGCTGCTCGCGGGTCAGATCGAGCAGGCCAAGACCCTTGCCGCTCTGTGCGAATCGGAGCTGAAGCTCCATACGCGTTGCACACCCCTGTTGGCTGCGGCCGGGCTCGCGCAGCTTCAGACCAAGCAGGTGGAGCGCGCCTGTCAACTCTTGAGCGCGGCAGCCGCACCGGAAACCGCGCCGGCGCTCCTGGAGAAGCTGCGGGACCAGCGCGTGCCCGAAGAACACCGCGGCACCTGGCTGCGAACCCTGGCCGAACTGGCTCTGGCGGCGCGCTCCTTTCAGGAGGCGACCGATTTCTTCCGCGAAGCGGCGGACGCCAACCCAAAATCGCGCGCGGACATTCTGGAACGACTGCAGAATCTCCCCCCTTCCCTCGACGCCGAAGCAGCCGCCCCGCTGTGGAAGCTGCAGCTGCGATTGCTCGTGGTGATGCGTAAATACGGTCCGGTGCCCAATCTGATCGAAAAGCTGCGCACGGAGGCCAAGATCGACGCCGACGAGCTGCGCGCGATCATGGGCGAGGGGCAGGAGAACTCCGAGGCTCCGGCCGAGATGGCCTTCCTGCTCACCGAAGCCGCTCTGCAGGCCAAGGATCTGGCGGCAGCGGTCCAACACACCACGGAAATCCCGGATCGGGACGAACACGTCCTCCACAAGGTCATTCGCGCCATCGAGCAGGTCTTGCCCGAGTGGACGAGTGAAAAGCGCCTGGAACTCTCCGCCCTGCAGGCGGTCATCTACGCGCGTCTGGGTCAGCAGCGAGGCGCCAACGAGACTCTGGCCGAGCTGTGGGAGAAGGAAGAGGACGCGAGCGCTCTCTTCGCAGTCACGAAGACCTGTCTGCAGAGAGTTCAGCCTTCGGCCCGTCTTCTCTCCGCCATGCTCAAGCCCTCGCTCGCCGCCGGTCAAACCGAGCTGCTGAGCGAAGCGCTCGACGGTCTGCTCCACTACAACCCCGAGGATCTCAAATGGACCGCTGACGATATCGTGGCTCAACTGGACGAGATGCCCGAGTACAGCGCGGCCCTCCTTTCCATCTTGGACCAGGCGGACAGTGAACTGGGCGCCAACCAATTGCTGCGGTATCCGGTGGCGTGCGCGGCCCTCAGTTGCGGGAAGATCGCGCGAGCCGTCCCCGAGTTCCAGATTCTCCTCATGGCGCGTCCTCAGCTCGCCGAGGAAGTCCTGGAACGTCTGCGACGCGCTCTGCAGGACAACCCCGAAGACGCAGAACTCAACTTGGCTGCCTTTGATCTGCTCTGGGAAGCGCAAGAGCACGAAGAGGCGGAACAGTGCCTGGTGCGGGCCCTCCGGGCGGAACCCGAACGTATCCAGGAGCTCAGCGATCGCTTCGAGCAACTCCTCGTCGACGCGCCCGACTCCTCTGCGCTGTGGCTGGGCTATGGGGAAGCTCTGTACAGCATCGGCCGCTTCGCACAGCTCGATGAACTGGTGAAGCGAGCCCTCGCCTCGAAGATCGATTCCTCGAGTCTTTCCGATCTGCGTCTTCTGCAGGCGCGGGTGCTCGTGGACGAGGGACACGTGGACGACGCGGTAGCGCACATCGAGCTTCTGCTGAACGAAGCGGAAGAGCCGCCGGAGCACGCGGTGGGAGTCTTGCAGGGATTACTCGAGAGCGATCCCGGCAACGCCCGGGCCCGCTACCTTCTGGGCCGCGCCGGCGACGCCGATCTCGACATTGCGGTTCCCGCGTTCTGTAAGGCGGCCGATCTGGACCGGAATCTGGTCAAGGATGTCGCGGCCCAGCTCGACGCGCTCTTGGCGCGTCCCGCGGCTACCGCGACCCACTTCCTTCTCGTCGCCAATTTTGATCGACGCCACCGTGATCCCCAAATCGCATCCCGTGCCTACGAGCGCGCGCTGCGGCTCGACTCCAACACGGCGGACAAGGTGCTGGCCGATCTGAGCGGCGAACTCGAGAGCCCCTCGGCCACACTCGAGCTGCTCTACACCGCGGCCCACGCCGCGCGCCACGCGGGCAAGCTCGAACAAGCCTGCCAGATCCTCACGCGCCTCTACGGGCAGAACACGGCCGAGATCCGCCACGTACTGGCCGAGCTGCGCAAGGTCAGTCAGGAGTTTCCCGAGGAGCTGCTGCCGCAGAGAACCAGCGCGCGCATTCTTCTGGCCGACAAACAGGTGGAAGCCGCGGCCGAGCTCGTAGCATCACTGGCCACCAACCCCAACTATCCGGTGGAGCTGAGGCGCGCGATGCTGGAGGAGTTCCAGCAGAGAGTTCCCGCCCACTGGGGCCTGCTCATGGGCCTCGCGCAGTTCAGGGGACAGGACGGAGATCGCGACCAGGCGGCCGAGCTCCTGTGGAGCGCGTTGCAGCACGAAGATCTCGACATCGAAGCGGCCCTCGGCGTCACCCGCGCTCTTCTGATGGACGCTCCCGAGCAGGGCGAACTGCGTCTGATTCAACACGACCTCCTTCTGCGCAGCGGCCAGGTCGAGGCGGCCTACGAGGCGCTGCCCCAGCCGAGCGCGCTGCCCCGCGAACGTCAGAGCGAGCTCAACACTCGTCTCTCCGCCGCGAGCCGGCGTGGCTTCGGGCACATCAACTTCGTTTTGAGCCAGGCCGAGTCCTACCGGCAGGAGGGGCGCCGCGACGAGAGTCTGGCGCTCCTGCGTCAGGCCTACGAGAAAGCCGAGGGAGAGGACCGGGTTCGCCTGGGTTCGGAACTGGCGCGGAGCCTGAAGCACGTGGGCCGGCAGGACGAAGCCCAGGAAATTTTCCTGGGCCTGGTCGACGAGGGTCTGCAGTGGACGCAAGTCTACTCCCTAGTGGGGCGCTGGCGGGTGGAACGCCTCGAACAGGAGGGTCGCGCCCTTCGTCAGCGTATCGAAGAGAACCCAGACGACTATGAGGCGCGTCTGCAACTCGGGGCGATTCTCCTGCAGCGCGACAAAGTCGCCGAAGCGGCGGATCTCCTGAGCGAAACCCACGCCGAGGGAGAGCCCAGGCTCAGGCGAGCCTGTCTGTTGGCCGATGCCTACTTGCGGCTGGACCGTTGCACGCGAGCCGAAGCGGTCTTGCACGCGGTAGCGGGGGAGACCGAGGACTTTTGGGCGGAGGAGATCGAGTGGCGGATGGCACAGTGCGCCCAGCGCATGGAACGCCATGCCGAATGTCATGCCCGCTACGAGAAACTTTTCGATAGCAAGCGATATGGTGAACGCGCCCGTGAGAGGGCCACGGAGGCCTACGGCCGCTATCTCAGCGACCTCGCCGGAGAGTATCGGGCAGTGCTCTCTCGGGTGAGCACACTTTAGTCGAAAGAGGAAGACGACATGTACGACGAGAGCCAAGACCAAACGACCACGGTGCAGGACGAAGATCCGGGCGCGAAGATGGAGTCCCCCGGGACGGATCGCGTCGTCCTTCAAGCCCTGGAGGGGCTTGCCCACGCCACGGACCGCCTGGTGGACGAGGTGAAGGAGAGCTCTCGCACCCAGGACGCTTCCTGGCGCGGCAATCTCGCGGACGGGCTCGACGGAGTGGTGGACCAGGTGGAACACCGTCTCACCAAGGAGAGAAGTCAGCTGGAAGCCATCCTGCGCACGGCCATGGAGGAGATCCTCGAGGCCAAGATCCAGGAGCTGCGCGAGCTGAGCTCGGGCAAACCCGACAGCGGGGAGCTGGAGGAGACCATTTCACGTCGCGCGGAGCTGCTGGAGAACTCGCTGGCGGCGCGGCTCGCGGAAGTCCTACAGGAGACTCTGAGCAAGTACGGCGAGCTACGCAGCGAGAGCTCATCCGCTTCCTCGATCGAGGCGCACTCCGAGGAGACGCAAGAGCCGACCGCGGCGGCGGATCCCGGCGTCATCGTCGAGGCCGTCATCAGCCAGTTCGAAGAGAAGCTGAACCAGGCTCTCAAGGAACACGACGAGACGGTGGAGGATGCACTCGCCAACCGGGTGCAGGAGATCGTGGACGAGAGCTTGCGTAAGCGCTCCGAGTCCGATTCAGACGGGTACAAAGAGACTCTCAACACCTCTCTGGCGGAGCAGCAGGAAACCGCGGAGAAGATGTTGAAGGAACAGCTGCAGTCGCTGAAGGACTCGATGGAGCAATCCATTGCGGCCCTGAAGGACGAAGTTAAGTCCCAGGCCGAGGCCCTTCGCAAGGCCTTAGAGGACACCAGCGAACAGCGCACCCAAGAGCTGAGCCGCTGGCGCGACCAACAGAACGAACGCATCGCCCAGATCGAGAGCGAGACCAAGGAACTCAGCTCGATGGGCGAACGGATCGAGAAGAGTCACGGAGAGATCTCGGATTTCTTCGAGGGTCAAAAAGAGCGAGCGAAGGTCGAGGAAGATCGCCAACGCAAAGAAGAGGCGCGGCGCCTCAACAACGCCGGCGTGAGTGCCTATCACGCCGGGGAATACGAGACTGCGAACGGACTCTTCGAGAAGGCCATCGATCGTGACTGCCGGTTCAGCCAGGCGTTCAACAACCTCGGGCTCACCCTGACCGAATTGAATCGCCACGATGAAGCGCAGGCCGCGTTCGAGTCCGCGCTCGAGCTCGATCCCGAGTTGGGAGCGACCTACAACAATCTGGGCTACGCGCTCTTCCTCCAGGAGAACTACGAGGCCGCCATCCAGATGTACAAGGAGGCGGTGGGCCGTCAGTGCGACGTGAGCGCGGCGTGGACGAATCTGGGCAACGCGCACCACAAGCTGGGAGAGACGGAGAAGGCGGTTCAGGCCTGGCAGCACGCGCTGGAAGCCGATCCGGGCAACGAGCGCGCGCAGTCCTACCTGGAGCAGGTCACCGCGGGAATGAGTCAGACTCCTTCGAAGAAATCCTAGGGCTGTCCTTCACCCCTTCCCCGCGGGAGATCAACCGGCGCAGCTCGGTCAGGACGCGCTCCTGCGAGAGCCCCGCCATGGTGCCGTCCGGACTTTGCAGGGCCACCACGCTCTCGTTGGGCGGCTTCCAGCTTTCTGCCGGCGTGGGGCCGAAGAGCGCCACCGTGGGCGCCCCCACCGCCCCGGCCACGTGCATGATGCCGGTATCGTTCAACAAAGCCAACTGAGAGGCGGCGAGAGCCGCCCCCACCGTGCGTACCGAAACCCCGCGCAGGACCGGCAGCTCCGCGTTCAGACCCGCTTGAAGCTCGCCGGTGGCCGTCCCGTCGGCCGGCCCCTCGACGCACCAGGGGGACCACCCTTCCTCGCGCAGACGCTCCACCACCGCCGCAAAGCGTTCGGGCGGCCAGCGGTTGGCCTGCTTGCCCGCGCCCGGATGGACCGCGAAATACGGGGGTTCGCCAACTTTGGCCAGAAACTCCGCGGCCCGGCGCCGGTTCTCCTCGGAGAGGACCAGAGTGGTGCTGCGGTCGTGCGTCTCGATCCCGATGCTCTTGAGCGGCATCAGTCCGTGATCGATCGCGTGCCCTTCCACTTCCTTGCTGCTGGGCATCTGCAGGTTGTAGAGCCACTGGCTGAAGGACCAGCCGAAGGGGCGACTGTCGCCTCCGATGATACGCCGTGCACCGCTCAACACCGCGATCCACGAGGAGGTGCCGCTGTAGGAGACACTGTTGAGAACGATCGCGAGCTCGGGGTCGAAGGCTCGCAGCGAGCGCACGAAACCCACCGCGTGCCGGGGAGACCGGCGCGCACGCACCTTGTCGAAGAGATAGACCCGCTCGAGATAGGGATTGCCGCGCACCACGCCGTCGTTCACTGGCGCCGTCACGATGGCCAGATGCGCGCCCTCGAAGGTCTCGGCGATCGCGCGGATCGCGGGCACGGCACAGAGCATGTCCCCCATTTGATTGTGCTGCCTGACGATCAGGATGCGACGCGGATTCTCCGCCCGAATCTGCTCCAGAGTCATCGCGAGCCGGTGAAAGAAGGGGCGCAGCAGCCACTCCAAGAGGCGCTTCAGCCAACGGTCTCTCCTGCGGCTCATGCGGCCCATGCACTCACTCCCTGCGATCGCGCCAGTCATTCAGGCGCGGGGGAAGCTCTTCGAGGAGCCCAAGGTAGCGTCGGTAGCGGCCGCCATCCAGCGCGCCGCTCTTGACCGCCGCGCGCACCGCGCAGTCCGGTTCGTGGTCGTGCAGACAGTCGCGAAAGTGGCATTCGCCGCGGTAGGGGCCGAACTCGACGAAACAGGGCGCGAGATCGGGCCGCGCCATCCCCCACAATCCGAATTCGCGCATCCCCGGGGTGTCCGCCAGATAGCCGCCACCGTCCAGGGGAAAGAGACGGCTGCTGGAGGTGGTGTGACGGCCCTGGCCGCTCTTCTCCCCCACGCTCGAGGTTTTCAAATCGAGTCCCTTCTGCAGGGCCGAGATGAGGCTCGACTTTCCCACCCCGGAGAGCCCCACGAAAGCGCCCACCCCGCGCGATAGGGCCTCTCGGAGCTCCCCGATCCCCAGTCCGTTCAGGGCGCAGCAGAGGTGGACCGGATAGCCCAGGGACTCATAGAGGCTGCGCAGCGGACTTGGATCCTCGGCCTCTGGCAGATCCGCCTTGTTCAAGACCAGGCCCGAGGCGACCCCCTGATGCTCAGCCGCGGCCAGGATGCGATCCACGAACATGAGATTCAGGGGAGGCCGGACCAGGGAAGCGATGATCCAGAGCCGGTCCAGGTTGGCGATGACGACCTGCTCCTGCGAGCGGCGACGTCCTCCACTGGGAGCGGGGCGCGAGATCTGGTTGCGGCGGGGCAGGATCTCCTGGATGACTCCAGCTTGGCCGCTCGTCGAGGCCTCCTCCTTGAAGCGAACGCGGTCGCCGATGACCGCCACGCGCACCTGCACCTGACGGCCATGCCGCAGGCGACCGGCGATGGCGCAGGCCCAGATTTCCGCGCCGTCGCTTTCTTGCGCCTGCACCAGATAGCGGTTGGCGCCGTGCTGGATGACGAGGCCCTCGATCTCACACCCCCGCGGGCCCACGCGCCGGCGATACCCCGTGATGGGCCCATGCTGAAGACTTGATAGACTCGAACGAGGGAACAACAGTTCCCTGGCCTTGTCTAGCCCACTCCCTTTTGCTACTGTTTCAGCATCTTCTAGAAAAATCCTCTTTTCCCGCCGGGCTCCGTCTTCGCGACTTTCCCTGGCCCCACCGATGAACGTCGAACAATTGATGCAGCATGTCGACCCCGCCCTCTGGATTGGCAATTTCTCCTCACGCAGCAAAGACGAAGCGCTCCAAAAACTGACGGAAGTTCTCGTTTCGTCCGGAAAAGTCAAGAATGGCGCGGTCATTCTCGAAATGCTGCGCAATCGCGAGGCCCTGGGAAGCACCGCCGTCGGTAGCGGCGTGGCCTTTCCCCATGGCCGCTCGGTGGCCATCTCGGATCTGATCATCCTGGTCGCGCGCAGCACCAAGGGAATTGATTTCGACAGCATCGACGGCGAGAAGACCCGACTCTTCTTCCTCCTCTTGGCTCCTCCTCAGGACCGCGGGAATGCCTACCTCCAGGCCTTGGGGGTGATCACCGGGCTCGTCCAACGGGACGACGTTCGGGAGAAGCTGCTGAACGCCACGAATTTCGACGCCATGATGACCGTGTTGAAGGAGGCCTGAGGCTTGAGCCCCACGAACAATGTCCAGCTTCTCGTCGCCCTCCAAGATCTCGACCAAATGATCCGCGAAGCCGAAGACACCAAGAAGCGAGAAGCTCTGGAGAAGATGGGGTTTCCCGTGAGTGGGGTCGACGAGCTGCGCAAGGCCCACTCGAAGCTGGAAGCAAAGCTCCCGCCGCAGTTGGTGCGCCGCTACAAGCGCATCAAGGATCGCACCGGACGGGCCGTGGTGCCCGTGGTGGACAGCACCTGCACCGGTTGCTTCACGAACGTACCCTCGATCTTCACCAGCGCGGTCAACGAGAACAAAATCATGTTCTGCGAGACCTGCGGACGGATGCTCTTCTGGCCCTAGGAAGCCCGGGCCTTCCTCTTTCCTCCCTGGCGGCTTCGGACCGGTCACCACGGCCAGAATCCGACCATGAGGGCCCGAGGAAGGCGGCGAAGGCTATGAGCATATCTCCTTTGTTTCCAGTGAGTTTCATGTCCATCCGCGCTCGCCCGGGGGCGGGCACTCCCGTTGCACCGGGTCGGGGCAGGGGGAGGTTTCTGGAACATCTTCCCTTTTCGCAACGGAACCCGAGCCCCGTGCCCCGAGGCGGGCACGCGACACTGGAGGAAGCATGTTCGGAGGCAAGGAAAAGTCGCAGGATTTCAGTGGAATTCCCCCGACCCCGACCACCCCGACGGTGAACCCGAGCCCGAAGGCCAAGAACCAGAACAAGGATCAGATCACGGCCTATTTGGGACCCGACGTTCACATCGAGGGAAAATTGCGGTTTGAGAACGCGGTTCTCATCGAGGGCACCTTCAACGGTGAGATCGAGAGCGAAGGGAATCTGATCATCGGAGAGAACGCCGAGGTCGACGCGAAGATCACCACGAGGACCATCGCCATCAAGGGAAAGCTCAAGGGAAGCATCCACGCCTCGGAGAGGGTGGAGCTCCAGGGCCATGGCCAGCTCCAAGGCGATATCGTCACCCCTTCGTTGCAGATGGACGAGACGGTGTTCTTCCAGGGATCATGCTCGATGCCCTCGGGGTCGAGCACGCAGCACCAGTCGAGGCCGGCGGAGACCGCCAGCCACTCGACTCCGAAGCGGGAGACCGTGGACGAGATCGTGGATGCGGTGGGATCGAACAAGAACTGAGGACTTTGGGCCGCGGCGATCGGCCTGAAGAAGCGAAGGCCGGGTCCCGAAAGGGATCCCGGCCTCTTTCTTTAGCTCTCCTGGAGGGGCGGATAGGGCGCGTGCCCTAGAGGTCGCCGGGAAGGCTGTTGCTCTCGCTAAGAGTCAGGCCCCGCGCGAGCACATCATCCACCTCTTCCACAATCCGGTTGGCCTCGCCGCCGTCGTCGATCCCGTCCAGGTCGCGGCTCTTGTCCTTCTCGACGCTCTGGCGCTCGAAGGCCGCGATTTCTTCGGCCGTCATCACTCCCGACTCCTTCTCGAACACGAACTCGTCGATGTAATCGACCGTGATGAGGTCTCCGCGCACGACTTGGCCGCTCGAGATGAGGTGGCCGATGGGAGTCACGAGCTTGCTCTCGACCGCTCTCCGCAAAGGGCGCGCTCCGAAGCGCGGATCGTGACCTTCCTCCACCAAGCGCTCCTTCACCTTGGCGCTGACGCGCAGGAGAAAGGGCTCGGTGCAGCCGATGCTGCGGATGTGAATGTCGGCGATGAGATTGTCGAGAATCTGGTAGAGATGGGATTCCTTCAGAGTGTCGTAGGTGATCAGCTCGTCGAAGCGGTTGAGGAACTCGAAGGGGAATGTCTTGCGGGCCTCGTGCAACGCGGCCTCGTGAACGTCTCGGTCCAGCCTCTCCTCGTCGCTGCCGTCGTAGAAGCCGATGTCCTGATGGGAGAGATGTTTGCCCATGGCTTCGCTGCCCACGTTGGTCGTGAGCACGATGATGCTCCGGCGGAAATCGACCTCTTCGTTGTTCCCCAGGACCAGGGTTCCGTCCTCGAGAATCCCCAAGAGCATGCTCCAGAGTTTGGGATGGGCCTTCTCGATCTCGTCGAAGAGAACGAGCGAGAGCCCTCCCTCGTCGTCCTGCAGATGGGAGCCGCCCAGGCTTTCCTGGAACAGACCCAGACCTTCCTCCAGCGCCTTCTTGTGGTGTCGACCGAGGTTCTCCTTGCAGAGCAGGGGTTTGATCTCACCCCCGACGTAGCCCGGAGGACTCCCCAGGAGCTTGGAGAGGTTGTAGTGGGCGGAGTACTCCTGACAGTTCACCCGGGTGAAGGCCTTGCGGCTGCCGAACAGGGCCTCGGCCAGACAGCGAACCGTCTCGGTCTTACCCACTCCGGTCGGGCCCAAGAGCATCATGGTGAGGATTGGACTCTCCGGATCGTGAATTCCCGCCAGCAGACGCGAGAAAGAGTTGGTGACGGTTTCCAGCGCGCGTGGCTGGCCGACCACCATCTTCTGCATGAGGTCGTGGAACCGGGCGAGTTGGGGATTGCGCTGGCTCGGATCGAGCCGGACGCGGTCGTGAACAACGGGGCAGCGTGCCGGTTGGGCCAAGGGAATCTCCTCCAAAAGGGCGGTCGAGCCGCAGTCGCTGCTTCCTCGCCCCCCCGGCGCACGAAGCGACACTCTAGGTACTCCAAGGACATGCAGGATAAAGACCGGAAGCGACTACCCGCGCCCTGCCCCTGCGCCACCCTGTCCACCCTCGGAGAATCGCGCCATAGAAGGCGAGGAAGGGCTCGCCTCCACGAGGAATCATGAGGACGGCAAAACCCCCAGACCACCGCGAGCTAGGGCCGTAGGGTACGAAACGAGGGGGCAAAATCGGGGTGTTTTCTTCAGTGTCCCCCTCGCGATCCGCGGCCTGGAGGCTTGCAAAAGGAAAGGGAGTCTCGCATCGCGGCAAGACTCCCCTGGTGAGAATTCAGCCTGGTGGTAGGTGGTTCGAAGGCCCCTATTGCAGGTCCAGATCCTGGAGATACGAAGCGCGGGTTCCCCCCACATCCTCCTTGAAACGATCGTCCGAATGAGGGGACACCGGCGAGTGGGCCTTGATGTAGTCTGACAGGGCCTCGCGGGTGAGCATGCCGGTGTAGTTGACCTTGTCGGGGGGGATCTCGGCCAAGAAGTCCAGGCCGCTGTTTCCCTCCATCAGGAAGTCGCTGGTGATGACCTTGTATTCCTTCCCCGGCACGACGGGAGTGCCATCGACCAGAGTGAGTTGGAGCACTCGCTTGCCGAGGGGCGCATCCGGATCGACCACTGCCTTCACTCCGCTGTAGGCGATCCCGCTGCTGTTCCGACCCGTCTTGCGCTCGAAGATGCGGCGGATCATCGAGCCGTCCATCTGTACCGTAGCCAGGGCGTTCCCGAAGGGAAGCACGCGCATCAGGTCTCCCTCCGTAATGCGGCCCACGGAGAGATCCGAGCGCAGCCCTCCCAGGTTCGTGAAGGAGAAATCGCCGTCCTGGGCCTCGAGCATGGCCGAGGTCACGAGGATCCCCATTCGCGAGAGCGGACCACCGTTGCGCGAGAGCTCCACCGCCGAGCGGCCCACCGTCTTGTCCAGACCCTTGCGGGCGTCCGCCACGTAGGGAGCCAAATCGTCCGCCATTTCGGGGTCCGGCCAGTACTGATCCTCGAAGAGCGTAATGAGAGTTCCGTCGCGGCGCGGGCTCTCGTACCCCATGAGCTGCTTGGTCGCGCGGTCGATGAGGAGCACCACGTGTCCGATGGAGGAGCCGTTCCCGAAGGTCTCGAAGACCATCGCCTGCGTCACCGGATCGATCCACGGCTTGCGGTATCCACGGTGAGTGTGACCGCCGATGATGACGGGGACTCCCGTGACCACGTGTGCGATGGCCATGTCACCCTCTGCATCGTGCTCGAGATCGTCGCCGGCCTTCACCCTCTTCTCGAGCTGTTTCCAACCGGTGTCGGGATCGTACGGCAAGCCCTCGTGGATGAGTGCGAAGACCATGTCGACGTGTTCCTTGTTCACCAGAATGTCACGGTACTTTTCGAGCGCGGGAGGAATAGGGCGGAAATCCAGACCCTTCACGTTCTCATCGAAGGCCATCGATTTGGTGGCGGGAGTGATGGCGCCGATGATCCCGATCTTGAGGCCGGCCTTCTCCACCACGCGATACGGCACCACCCAGTCGACGAGCTCGTCCGTACCCTCCTTGTAGATGTTGGCGCAGACGAACTTCTGATTCATCGCGGCAGACATGCGAATGGGAACGTCCTTGCCCTTGTCGAATTCATGGTTCCCCACCGTGACCGCGTCGTAGTGCATGGTGTTGAAGTAGGTCTCCATGACCTTGCCCTTGCTCAGAGTTCCCACCGGAGCTCCCTGCCAGGTGTCACCCGCGTCGACCAACAGAACGGCCTGGTTGGGATCGTGGCTGGCTTCCGCCCTCACTTTCTGTACGTAGGCCGCCGCCGCCGCGCCACCGCCCAGAGGAGGCGGAAAATCGGGGCTCATGAAGCGCGCCGCCTCGGGCCCGACGTGACCGTGGATGTCGTTCGTCCACAACAGATTCAGACGGATCATCCCGTCGTTCTCGGCCCGCGCGACCGGCGCGAGAAGAGAGCAAAGGGCGAGGATGAGAAAAAGCGTTTTGGCTCGCATGACTTACTCCTGGGGGTGTCCACTGATCATGGGCTTCGTCTGTTCTGTCCCACAAGATAGTAAAGCTAGAAGCTCCGCGAGACCCCCAAGAGAAGGGTCACCATCCCGTCTTCCACTTTCGAGAGGCTCGTCGGCGCCGCGTCGTCCGGGCGATCGGTCCACTGGTAGGGTTCGATCGAAAATGAAGGCCTGCCGGGAGGTTTGCCGGTGATACTGGAGCGTCACGTCGATCTGGTAATCCGCGGCCTTGTAACCAACTCCGCCGGAGAAGATCGACCGATTCGACTCGGGATCGGCGTAGTTCTCCAGATAACGGAATCCGAAGCGGGCCGGCACGTTGTTGTAGAAGACGTGTTCCAGACCAAAGCGCACGTCCCAGGTGTTCGCGGAGGGAACGCTCTGCGAAATGAAGGCCGCGGTCCGATAGCTGTCCGCGGCGATGCCTTCCCAGAAACGGCGCACCACGTCCACCGAAAACACGGTGGCCAGTTCATTGCGGGGGCGATAGGTGAGACCGGCGCGGAGCGTGCCGGGGTACTTGATCTTCACGTCCTCACCGCCCACCGGCATGACAACCATGCTCTGGTCGTAGGGCATCCACGACTCCGACCGTCGAATCGAATCGAGAGGTGATCGCTCCCTCCACCGTGAACGGCGCCTCGAAACTGGCACCGAGATCCAACCGCTCGTTCACCGTCCCCGAGGCCCCCACCGTGATTCCCCAGCCCGAGAGCTCGTGCTCGAACGCGGCCGAGCCCGGATCGCTGAGGAAATTACTCTGATAGATGGGGGTGGTGAGCGTGTTGGCCCGGTGCTTCAGCTTACCGAAATAGCGGTGGACGGTGAGCCCCAGGCGAAGCCGTGGCACGAGCTCCATGCCGTAGCCCACCGAGATGGAGCGCAGATGCCCTTCGATCTTATAGTCCCGCAGTTGAATCACCGCGTCGCGCGTATCGACGTAAGGTGAAGGATCACGGATCTCTTCGGAATAGTCGTAGTTGAAGCTGTAGCGGTCGAAGATCCCGATTCCCAGGGTCATGTTTCTCTCCGGCGAGAGCCGGTAGATGGCCCCTCCCTGTCCGAGACCGTAGCTGTTGCGATTGCTGGCCACGGTGGTGTCGGTGAGGTAGGAGTTGAAGGAGTCGAAGAGCGGTTGGAACCGGTCTTCGTTGGCCTGCAAGATGCCACCGTTGACTTCGAGCAAAAGGCGGCCGTCCATCTGCGAGAGCATCGCCGGGTTCGCCACCAGACTGGCGCTGCCCAGGTAAAGTGCTGCGCCCACCGAACCCATGGCTGCCGCCCGCGGTGTGGTGGCCGCGAAAGGCGTTCCAAATGCCGCGTCCAGCGTGGTGAATGCCACCGCCGGATGAACTGCCGCTACTTGCACCAGTAGAACCAGTGCTAGGACAAGTAGGCTTCTGCGAATCGTGCCACGCATGGGATACTCCCTAGAAGTTATAGTCGAGCTGGAGACGGAAGGCCGTGATTTCACGTTAGTCGCCCGCGCAGAAGTCGCTGGGGACGGAATTGGCGTATTGGCGAAGTTCCAGATTGTCCCGCGTCCGCTGCCGGTCGTGCGTCATTTTGAATCGTACGAGCATGCTGTCCGATAGCCGACTCTGCACGAGGAACCAGCTGCGAATACCCTGGCCATCGACCGCGATGAACTCGTTGTCCTCGAAGTTCCACAGAAAGCCGTCGTAGAGCTCCGTGCTCAAAGTGAACTGGAGGCGATCGTTGACATTGTGAACCAGCATGCCCTGGATGGCCTGACTGGGGCTGGCGGCTTGAGCCAGAGGAGTGAAATTGCTGCCATCGGGAACGGCCGGGCCGCTCAGGCGCGGACGCGGCGCGAAACTGTGTTGGTGTTGCTGTAGAGCAGGCGCAGTTCGTCGTAGGCCGTCAGGCGCCCGCGGACCTCGAAGCGTGAATCCCAGCTCTTGAAGCGCCGATTGTCGAAGAGTTCTTCAGAGGCGCGATCGCTGTAGCGCTGTCGCACGCGGAACCGTACTGGCCACACCGGTGCATACTCCACGCGAAGCGTGTAGCGGCGCTGGCTCTGGCTATCCGCCTTGCGCACCCACTGGTCGAATTCCAGACCGGAAATGGTGATCTGCCGGCTGATGCGGTAGCGCGTCTGCAGGAAGATGCCACGTTCGGCCTTGGTCTGTGGGCTGCTCGTCTCGAGCCAGGAATAGAGCGGAGAATTCAGGCGGAACGGATCGGAGAGCAGGGTCTGTCCGTAACGGTTGTCCTCGCCGAACGGCCGCGCGTAGGGATTGTCGAAGCCCACGTCGTAATCGCGGTAGAGGGCAAAGAGACTCAAGTTTTCGAACTGCGTATAGCCGGTGAACACCATGGCGTCCGGAGCATTGGAAAGGATGCCGCCATTGGGGTTCGAATCGAGTTTCGCGTATTCCCCCTGGAGAGCCACGTTGTCCACTACGGTCTGGAACTCGGCTCCCACCACGCGGCGGAACTTGCCCAGTTGCATGGAGTCGTAGGCATTGAACAGTTCGGAATCCCTGCCGTCCAAGAGATCGGTCCGCGCCACCAGAGTGTTGACATTGGGATCCCAGGGGAGGTTGTGGTGCGCCTCGTAGCCGGAGAGACCGACGAAAGTGCCGGGCATGATCTCGTAGCGCAACAGGCCGCCGTAGAGCGTTTCATCGAATGCACCGCGGCGAATGCCGCTTCCCATCTGCTCGTACTCGTCGTTCTCGAAGCGCGGACTCCCCACGATGTACTTGTTGATGCTCACCGCATCGCCGTTGGCATCGAAGTTCAGAATCCCGTCCTTCTTGGATCGCTGACGAAACCCAGGAACTGGAAATTGCCCAGCGAAGCCTCGGCCGCGGCTCCTCTGAGAGCGAACTCGTAGGAACGACTCATGTCCCCCAGGAGTCCCTGCGGGCGCTTGTTGAAGCCCGTCTCCAGTTTTGCGGGCTCAGACAGTAGTCGGTGTTATCCATGACCAAGCCCTGGCCGAACGCGACCCGAAAATTCCCCAGCACCACTTTGTCGAGCTGGAATCTCTCGGCGTTCTGGTTGCGCCACTCCAGGAAGTACTTGGCGGTCTCCGCCAGATTGCGTTCACCCACGTCGCGGAAGGTGCTCACTCCCGCCTTCCACTGCAGCCCCATCCGCAGCCTCAGCTTGGTCAAAACCGCCGGGTTGGGGCTGTCCAGATGTTTGATCCCATAGGGAGTCTCCTGGTCGAAGATCGGATTCTGGGCGAGGGCATCCGCGGGATGAAAGGTCTCCGTCAGCACGTCCTTATCATTCAGCAGATAGGGCGTATTGAAGGTCTGAAGCTGCATGCTGCCGTGGAGCTTCAGGTCCGATTCCGGTGGCTCATAGACCACGTAATCGCGGAGATTCCGGAACGCCCAGTAGTTCAATCCGTCTACGCTTCTCAATTGGCGCTCGCCTTGGATTTCCCCAGAACGCTCGCGCGCCTTGATGATGGCGGTCGCGTCCACCGGGGAGACGTTCTGATAACTCTGCAGATCGTAGAGCGAGAGATCGTTGATGTTGCGCGGCTCGAGCAACTGATCACGATACTCGTCCGCCAACTCTTCACTCGCCCCTTCCTGGCTCAAGAACCGTTGCAGTTGCCGGAACGATTCGTCGTAGCGACGCACCCAATCTTCCTGGGTCTTGGGCGGCATCGTCGCGACGAGTGGCAACAGTTCCTTGATCATGGCCGGCGTGACGCCTTCGACGTGTCGCAAGTCGTAGATCGAGGAGAAATAGCTGCGGTAGGTGCGGTACTCGTAGATGGCGTCGGCTACCTCGGCGGGAATCGGCAGCTTCTTCAGCTGCTCCCGGGTCGCCCGGTTGAGGTCGAGCTTTCCCTGACTCAACGATTCGTCGGTCTGGATTTTGCTGGCCTCGATGGCTTCCCGCCGCGAGTCACCCTGTTCGTACTGGGCATGAGAACTCGCCACGGGCAGCAGGCAAAACGCCGCCGCCAGGAGGAGTCCGCGCCGGATGCTCTTGCGCGGAGCGTTCACGCTACTCCCCCCCTCCCGAGAAGCGATAGCTCAGACCGAATTGATGCGTCGATTCGAGAATGCCTCCACCGGTGGAGAAGGCGTAGTCGAGGGTCGCGCCGTGAAAGTGCACCCCAAAGCCGGCGCAGAGCTTGTTGGGATCGGTTTGCAGACCCGCCCGGAGATCGAGCACGTCGAGAATGCCGAACTCGGCTCCGCCATGGACGCGAAACTCCTCGCCCACGCGACTGCGGATGTCGAACGCGGTGGTGACCTGCTCGTAGGGCTGGTAGCTCACGCCGATGGCCACCTGTTGGATGAGCTCTTCGCTGTCGTCACCGATCGTGGGATTGTTGATGTTCTTGGCGATGAAACCGATCTTGGTCCGGTCCCACACCTCCACGATCCCGGAGATGTCCAGACCGGTGGCCCAGGCGTTTCCCGGGTCGATGCCGTTGCTGCCGTCACCCGCCAGACCGATGCTCTGTCCGAAATCGAGATTGTAGAAGTTCAGAGTCCACCCGACGGCCGCGCCAGAGGCATCGTCCTTGAAGAGCTGGAATCCATTGGAGATGGAAACCGTATATTCGCTGAGCAAGCTCGTGCCTTGATTCTCGACTCCCAGGTGCCGAAGGCCGATGGCCACGCCACCCCAATTGCCCGGTAAGGGCATTGCACCCCCGACCGTGGAGAGTCGGTTGTAGCTGCCGTTGTTGGGCTCGGCCGTCGCCACCGCGGCTTGCGGTGTCGTCATCCAGGGCAACAGCGCGGGGTTGTTGTAGAAACTCCAAGCATCACCGTCGACGGCCACCACGGCTGAACCCATGGCACGCGCGCGCGGGCTCACGGCCAGATCGTCGAACGCGGCCCAAGTGCTCGTCGCGACGAGCAAAAACAGCGGCAACAGCAGGAGAATCGGAGTTCGTTTCGCTTGCATTGAGCCGTGCCTCCTATCGATCCAGGCGTGACGCCACGACCACGGGCATCTGCTTTTCGTTGGATCCGTTGCTCCCGGTCGAGCGCGTCTGCAGGTGAGCCACGTAAGCGCCAGCCGGTACGAACTCGCCGAATTCATCCGTGCCATCCCATTCGATAGTTGCCCGGTTGTCGTTGAATACCGAGTCGAGGGGTTTCACTCGGCTGTCGAATAAGGTCTTCACAAGGGTCCCATTCATGTTGAAGATTCTCAGGATCACTTCACCGTTTTTTGCGATGAGATCGGAGCTGAGGTTGATCGTCAGCGGATAGCGCTCGCCATCGCGCGGAAGGAAGGTGAAGGGCGGCCCGTCCAGAGTAATGGCGTCCACCAGGAGAGGTGCGAGAGCCGCGGTGATCCCCGGGGCCGCGATGGCGTTTCCATTTAGATCCGCCACTCCGCTCACGCGTACCGACCAGTTCTCCTCCAGTCCCAAGTTGCGATCGAGGTTGAGCCGGATCCGGGTGGTCGATCCAGAAACGAAAGCGGCGCCGGTCACCCCGGCGGTTTCCGAGGGAGAGTTCGTCTGGAACACCTGGTAATTGCTGGAGTTCGTCGCGGAACTCGCTTCGACTGCTTCGCTGAAGTCGATGATCACCGTCGAGGCGGTCTCCAGGCTGGCTCGGTCGATCCTGGGCGGCGAGGTGTCACCGGCCTGGCCTTCGAAGATGTCGCTCACCAACCCCACGTTGACCTGATAGGTGCTCCCGAACAATCCACCCGCGCCGCGCGCGGTGATCGTGGTGCCCGTGGTGAAGGTGGGCGCATTGAGCGTATCCACCACGCGGACGTCGATCGGACCCGAGCCGTCGTTCACCGTATAGTTCACGCCGGGGCCTGCGACCGCCTGCGCGGTGATCGGTCCGGAGATTTCGATGAAGGTCCCTTCCCAGTTGTTGCTGGCCGCCGCACCGGTGGAGAGCTGCGCCGCCGAGGGCCGCGGATTCCCGCCCGACAACAGCGTCACTTCCGTCGGATTTTCGATTTCGACGGTGGTGAAGTACAGAGAGACCGTTCCCGTCACGCGCACCGCATTCCCTATGGTGCGCGCGGCCGCCACGCCGAAGCCATTGCCGAAGAGATTGATCCCCCTGCCGGAGGAATCCTGAATGTACCCGGAGGTGGTCGTCCCGCGGTAATCGCTGGGGATGTACACCACGCCTTCCACCGTGACCACTTGACCGTCGTAGTTCGCGGGATTGGCCTGGATGGTGGCGATGGGAGTGGCATTGGAGGTGGTGTAGGTGAAGACGGCGGTGTTGCTGCCCGCGATCAGGTTCCCCGCCAGATCTTTTACGTTGCTCACCGAAACGGTGTAGGAAGTGTCCTCGGTCAGGGAGGACGAGAGGCTCAGCGTGACGTGGCTCCCGTTGAGGGATGCGCCGTTCACCGCGATGGTATTGGCGGGAGTCGAGGTCTGGAACACCTGGTAGTTGCCCGCGGTCTGGGCCGTCGTGGTATCGAGGGATTCGTTGAAATTCACCGTGACCGAAGTGGCTGACGAAGCGCTCGCGCCGGTGACGGTGGGCGGAGTGGTGTCGACTCCGCCTCCGGTGGACACGTCGCTGACCAGACCCACGAGCACTTGAAAGTCGGGACTGAACTCTCCACCCGCTCCGCGCGCGGTGATGGTGGTTCCAGTGCTGAAGCTCGGCGCGCCCAGAGTATCGACGATCCTGACCACGATCGGTCCCGATCCGTCATTGACCGTGTAGTTGGTCCCCGGTCCGCCGACTGCCTGCGCGGTGATGGGACCGGTGACCTCGATGAAGGTTCCCTCCCACTGCGAGTTGGCCGCCGCGCCGGTGGAAAGTTGCACTGGTGAAGGCCGCGAATTGCCGCCCGACAGGACCGCCACTTCTGTGGGATTGGCGATCTCGACGGTGGAGAAGTAGAGGGAGACGGTGCCAGTCACCCTGATCCGATTTCCCACGGTCTGCGCGGCCGGAACGTCGAAGCCACTGCCAAAGACATTGATGCCGCGACCCGAAGAATCCTGGATGTAGCCGGAGATGGTGGCGCCACGGTAGTCGCTGGGGATGTACACCACGCCCTCCACCGTCACCACTTGACCGTCGTAGCTGGCGGGATTGGCTTGAATGTCCGCGATGGAAGTGGCGGAAGAAGCGCTAAAGCTGAAGGTCGCCGTATTACTGGTGCCAATCACACCGCCCTGCGTGTCCTCGACATCGGCCACCTCGACGGTGTAGCCCACTCCGTCGCTGAGCGAAGAGCCCAGACTGAGGGTGACGCTGGAGGTCGCGGCGCTCACCCCGACCACGCTCAGAGGACTTCCTGGCTGCGCGGTGGGATAAACCGTGAACGACCCCGGGTCGCTCGCGCTGGCCGCGTCGATCGCTTTGTTGAAATTCACTACCACGGTGGTGGCGTCGCTGGCCGAGGCATCGCTGACCGCGAGTTCCACCGGCCCCGCGGTGGAGACGTCGGAGAGGGCGCCCACGAGCACCTGGAAAGTGGTGGAGAAGGCCCCTCCCGCGCCACGCGCGGTGATCGTGGTGCCGTTGCTGAAGCTGGGCGCGCTGAGGGTGTCCACCACCCGTACGTCGATCGGGCCCGAGCCGTCGTTGATCGTGTAGTTGATACCGGGTCCGGAGACCGCCTGGCTCACGATGGAGCCGGTCACCTCGATGAAGGTGCCCTCCCACTGCGAATTCGCCGCCGCCCCGGTGGTGAGTTGGACCGGTGAAGGCCGCGGATTGCCGCCCGACAGGACCGCCACTTCGGTGGGATTGGAGATCTCGACCGTGGTGAAGTACAGAGAGACGGTGCCGGTCACCCTGATCCGGTTGCCCACGGTCTGCGCGGCCGGAACGTCGAAGCCGGTGCCGAAGAGATTGATGCCGCGACCCGAGCTGTCCTGGATGTAACCGGAGATCGTGGCGCCGCGATAGTCGGACGGGATGTACACGGTGCCTTCCACCGTGACGACCTGCCCGTCATACGCGGCCTCGTTCCCTTGAATGTCCCCGATGGGTGTGGCGGAGCTGCCTCCCCCGCTGGCGGTGAAATCCATCGACGGCGCGCCCGAGATGGCTTGGCCGGTGGTGTTCTCCACGTTCTGCACCCGCATCGTGTAGACCACGCCACCGGTCAGGGGGGTGGAGAGAGTGATCGTCACCGTTGCTTGTGACACCGCTGCGTTCGAGAGAGTGGGGCGGTTCCCCGTGTTGTCCTTCTCGAAGAGGAGATAGTTAGCGACCGTCTCGCCGGTCACGGGGTCGATGTTCTCGGAGAAGGTCACGACCACCGTGGACAGGTCGGTGTTCTCGACAGAGACCAAGGTCGGCTGCGCCGCCGCGGTCGTGATGCCCAACGCGAGAAGAATCCAAAGGCTCGAGGCGGCCATGGTCATGGCCATTCCCAGTTTGCGTCGCAAGGGTCCAGCTCCTTGGCTGACGGCCCCGAAGCGGGGTCGCCGATCGGATCTCAGCGGGGAGCGATCGAGTCACAGTGGAGAGGACGAGAGGCGCCCTTCCAAGATTCGCGGACCGCTGCTACCCGTAGGAAAGAGAAACTACGCTAGCAAACTCGCGAGTGTTGGGAAAGAAGAAGATGCAATTCTCCCGCAATTCTCTTCCGCGCGGTGGGAGGCGAGGCCACGACCACCGGATGAGGTGGAAGCAGAAAGGCGAAGAATACTAGAAGTGTTTGGCCTCGACCTCGCGCAGAGCGGCGATGACCGAGGCGGGAGTATCGGCGGCACGGAGCGCCGCGAGGAAAGAGTCGATGCGTAGCAGTTTGGAGATCCGCGCCAGGACCCTCAGTTGCTGTCCCGGGAGTTCGCGCGACCCCACCAACAGGAAGACCAGATCTACGGGTTCGCCGTCCACGGCGCCAAACTCGATGGGTTCGGCCAGATGGGCGATCATGACCACGCTGCCCGCGAGCTGATCGCTGCGGACGTGGGGAAGAGCCATTCCTCCTCCGATCCCGGTGGACTCCATCTCCTCCCGGGCCAGGATGGCCTTGAGCAGGACCTGAGGATCATTGATGCGTCCGAGCTCTCCCAACCGGTCGACGAGGACTTCCAGACACTCCCCTCGATTCGCCGCTTTCAGAGAGGCGAAACAGAGCTCGGGGGAACAGTAGTTGAGGAGTTTCATCACCATCGGTCTCTCCTCTCATGGAAGGCGTTCGAATCTCAGCTCGGGGCTCCAGCTCGCTCGCGCAGAAAGAGTTCCACCTGTTCCGCCACCGCCATGAAGGCCTTGGCGGACGCGCTCTCGGGCGAGGCCGCGACGATGGGAAGCCCATTGTCTCCGCACTCGCGCACCTGGGCTTCGATGGGTACGCTCCCCAGATAGGGGACGCCGAAGCGATCGCTGGTCCTCTTTCCCCCACCCTTTCCAAACACATCCTCTTCATGGCCGCAATGCGGGCAGACGAAGCCGCTCATGTTTTCGACCACCCCGACGATGGGCACTTTGGTCTCCTCGAACATCTGGATGCCGCGCACGACATCGATGAGGGCGACGTCCTGGGGAGTGGTGACCATGATCACCCCGCTCAGAGGAACTCTCTGCACCAAGGTCAGCTGAGCATCGCCCGTGCCCGGGGGCAGATCGACCACGAGAACGTCCAGCTCGCCCCAAACCACTTCGTTCAGGAATTGGGTCACCGCGCCCATCACCATGGGCCCGCGCCAGATCATCGCCTTGTCGCTGGGCACGAGGAAGCCGATGGACATGCACGCGATACCTTCTTTATGCACGGGAAGGATCTTGCGGTTGTCGGCCACTTTGGGCTGCTCGG
The DNA here is from genome assembly GCA_963764625.1 of Candidatus Krumholzibacteriota bacterium. GTDB lineage: Bacteria > Krumholzibacteriota > Krumholzibacteriia > JAJRXK01 > JAJRXK01 > JAOZPE01. Next base: position 127,776 of record CAVXTH010000005.1, read on the forward strand.
TGATTCCCAACATGGTGGGAAGACTCGGTCCATAGATGTCGGCGTCGAGCAAGCCCACTTTCTGGCCGCGGCGCGAGAGAGCCAGCGCCAGGTTGGTGGCAACCGTCGACTTGCCCACCCCACCCTTGGCGCTCGCCACCGCGAGAATGGTCTTCACGCCGGGAAGCGCGGCCTGTCCCGCCCAGGGGTCGCCTGATCCAGCCGGAGGGTGCCCGTGCCCCGAGGCGCCCGCGGGCGGCGCGGGCTTCTGAGCGCTCGCCTTGCCCCGCAGTTCCAGCTGCGCCGATTCCACGCCGTCCAGAGCCTCCAGGGCGGCCTGGGTATCTCTCTGAATGGAGCGCAAGGTCTCAAGATCGTCGATGCCATGCTCGAGCAGAACACGGACGGTGGCGCCCTCGATCCTGATTTCCTTGACCAGGCCGAAGGAGACGATGTCCCGCTGAAAACCGGGATACTTCACCGTTTTCAATGCGTTTTCGACCTGCTGCTGGCTGAGGCTGGACATGATCCGCTCTTTCCTGGAAGGTGGAGGCGGGGATGAGTCCCCGGGCGTCGACGATCCTCGCGGCGGAGCATGCGAGGCGTCCCCGCGAGCCTTCAAACAAGTATGGCTTGCGCCTTAGGGCAAGCCGAAGAATCAGAACGCGCGCGCCTCCATCATGCGACTGAGCGTCATCATCATTGCCCGCGACGAAGAGGATAAGCTTCCGGGAGCTCTGGCCAGCGTTCGCGCCTTCGCCGATGAAATCGTGCTGGTCGATACGGGCAGCGAGGACTCGACCCCCAAGATCGCCCGTGCCGAAGCCAAGCTGCGCTTCTTCGCCACTCCCTTCGAGAACTTCAGTCAGGCCAAGCAGAGAGCTTTGGACGAAGCGACTGGGGAGTGGGTTCTGGCCCTGGACGCCGACGAGCGGGTGTCGGTGACCCTGGCGCGCAAGATCGCGCAGCTGCAGGCCAATCAGCAGCTGGTGGGGATGGGAGGGTTCCGGATCCGGCGGCGCAATTTCATTCTGGGACGAGAGATGAAGTCGATGGGGCTTCAGCACGACACCCAGCTCCGGCTTTTTCGCCGCGAGGGGGCGCGGTACAACGGTCACCTGGTGCACGAGGGAGTCCAGCTCCCCTCCGGTACTCCGATCGGGCTCCTCCAGGAACCGCTCGACCACTACACTTTCGGGGGCATCGACAACTATCTGCGCAAGATGGATCTGTATACCAGCTTGGAGATCCGCGAGGGAGGCCGCCGATTCGGCCTGTGGCACCTCATCTCGAGTCCGCCGAGCACTTTCTGCCGGATTTACCTGTTCCGTGGGGGCTGGCGCGACGGATTTCCGGGCTTCTTATGGGCCAGTCTGACCGTGCTGGGGCGCTTTCTACGCGACGTGAAGCTCTGGATCCAGAGCCTGGAAGAAGCCTAACCGCTCGGCTCCAGTTGGCGGGCAGCTCTCTCCCTACCCATCTCCACGTACTCCTCGAAGGGATGATCGGGCGCCAGCTCTTGCAAGATGTCGTAGATCTGGAGCGCCTTCTCCGTGGTCTCCTGGCGCCGCAGGTAATCGTCCGCGATCTGGAGCATGCCTTTCACCGCGCGCAGGCACTTCGCATCGGCCTGAAGCAAGTAGGCGTAGATCCGTTGCGCCACTTCGAAGTGAAGGGTCGAGCGTTGCACCGAACCCAACTTGAGCCACTGGTCGGTCTGCAGCTCGAAGGAATCCCATTGCTCACCGAAGGGAGCGAGGGCTTCGCTCACGGCCGAGAGGTTGCCCACCGAGACGGCGAGCTGTACCGCCTCCTTGGCGGTGCTCAGCGCATCGTCTTCGCCGAGTCTCTGCTTAAGCACGGCAATGCGGCTCAGAACCAGAGCGTGCGGACCGCGCGCGGCCAGAAACTCGAGCATCTGGGTGAGAGCCTGACGCGGATCTTCCTCCGCCAAATGCTCGTTGGACTTGAGCGTATCGATGACGCTGGCCGTCGCCTGATCGTTGGTCAGCACTGTCGACTGACGATCTGGAACTTGAGAACGGTCGGGCATCGCGACTCCTTGAATCCCGGGCTGACTCCTCACCGGGCCCACCTCGGCCCGGAGTTTCACCCTCCGTCTGGCAAAGATCAGGCCGCACGCACCCACACGCGCGGACGGAGTTCCCCATCGCGTCTCGTTGTTTCTCAGAATGTTTCGAGGATCGATCTGCGTGGCCGCCCCACGGACGCAAAAGGCCTGGACCGCCCGAATCGGCTCAGGAACCGAAGGATGCGACCGCTTCGTCTTCTTTGTCGAAGTGCTCGAAGACCAGCCCGAGTTGGGTCACGTGGAGGATGTTGTCGATCCGATCGCTCATCTCGCAGATCTTCATCCGGCCGCCGTTCTTGACCAGACTCGTATAGGCCGAGACCATCAGCCCCAGGCCGGTGCTGTTGATCCACTTCACTCGAGACATGTTCAAAAGGATGTCGATCTTGCCCTCGGTGACCAGGGACTTGATGGTGTCGTGGAAGAGGTTGAAGTCGTCGCCGCCCATGATTTTTCCGGAGAGTTCGAGGATTACGACATCTCCATTTTCGCGCTGTTTGATCTTCACCGGGGCCTCCAGTATTGAGCCAGCAGAATGAGACGGGATCGGGATCGGACGGAGCCCATACCACCAACAGAAGCAGCGGCTTCATCCACGACCATTGCAGGGTACTGGAGAGCTGCCCACAATTCAAGTCGCGTCGAAGCGCTCGAGGCGCTCTTGCCAAGCCCGGACTTCGGCCGCATCTTGGCGAAACCCTCTCGGAGATACCGAGCGCGCTTCGGTGCGGTCGGAGCATCAACTCGCGGAGCCCATCGATGCATCGAACTCTTCCAGTCCCGTTGCTTAGCGCCGCGCTGGTAGTCCTCACCCTCTCGGGTTGGGTCCCTTGCGTGCGCGCCCAGGCCGTCACCGTTGCTTCGCAACCCTCGGACCAGACGACCTCACGTCCTCCCTTCCCTTTTACCCCCGCCCATCTGGAACGCGCGTGGCAGGAGGCCGGCACGCGCCAATCGCTCTTGGTCTTGGGAGCGGGCCTGGCCGCGAGCGTCGCCATCTATCCTCTCGACGACGAGATCTCCGATCGCTTCTACCAGCAGAAACCCCTGGGGCCTGACGCACACAACATCGGCGCCCAAATGGGGCACCGGAAGTACGTCGCGCTCATGAGCGCCGGCCTCATCGCCTCCGGGCAGTTGATCGGCAACCGGCGGATTCGCGACACCGGGTTTCTCTACGCGGAGTCGAACCTCATCACCGCCGGTCTCAACACGCTTCTCAAGAAGGGCGTCGGACGGGTCCGTCCTGACGGCAGCAACGACAAGAGCTTTCCCTCGGGACACGCCAGTTCTTCCATGGCCTCGGCTCGCGTCCTCCAGGCTCGCTTTGGCTGGTGGGTCGGGGCTCCCGCCTATCTCGCGTCCGGGTACATCGGGCTCTCGAGGGTCCAAGGTAAGAAGCACTTTCCCAGCGACGTCATTTTTGGATGGGTCCTCGGATTCACCGTGAGCTCGGCCCTTGTCCGAGCCTCGGAGCCTCGTCCCGGCGAAGAGGGATTCGAGAAGAGCGGCGTGTCATGGCTGCCCCCGCCCGATCCCCAAGATATGGGCCTGGCTCTGCTTCGCGTCCGCTTCTAGTCCTTCCCTGGCACGCCCCCTGCTTTTCTCCTCCTGATGCTCGGGGGGGCACGGCCGGGACGGTGACGCCATCTACGGGAAGAACCGGACGCAGGGTAGCGTGTCGATCCTTGGCCAGCCGAGGGTTCAGCGCAAAGGCCAACCGCTTTGGCGAGCTTTGGCGGTGGGTCTAATCACCGCAGTGGTGGGCGGAGTCATTCTGGGCCTCACCCTGCGGACCGACCCGGATGGGGAACAGTTCGACCTCAGCTATACGATTCACGTGCTCGACGCCCAGAACGGGGTGCTCGAGATCAGCGTGCACGCTGCGAACATGCACGCGCGGAATCTCTACCTCACGACCGCGAGCACGGACGCCCAGGACACTCATCTGCCAGCGAGGATTCGGCTTCGGGAGACTCGCAACGCCCTGGGACAACCGGCAGAAGTGGAGCGAGGCGAGAACCACTGGAAGATCCGAGCGAAGGGCGGCGGGGTCGAGGTCCGCTATGAGACCTGGCTCAAGGCGGGTCTCTCCGGAGGCGAATTCACGCAACAGACCCTGAGTCACATCGACGGGCACGGCGCTCGTCTGGTGGGAAGCGACATCTTCGCGTTTCCCGTCTTCGCCGCTCCCCGGAACATCCGCGTGAGCTACGACATGCCGAGTTCCTGGGTCCTGATCAATCCCTTCCAAACCGGCGCGACCACCGCGGTGTATCCGGACGTGAAGTCTCTCTACCACTCGGCGGTGGGGCTGGGAGAGTACCACGTCCTGGAGCGCACGGTTCGTAATTGCCGTTTGCGCGTGGCAATCCGCGGCAAGTACCGCTTCCTGGATCAGGACCTACTGGACACCGTGAGTCAACTCGCCGCGGTCCAGATGGACATCTTCGGCGGAGCGCTGCGAAAGGAATACGTATTTCTGGTGAACCCACACCCTCTGTCCGGCGATCCGCAAACCGTGCGCTACTTCGGGTTGCACTACGAAGGCAGCATGATCCTCTTGATCGATTCGAACACCGACCGGGATCGTCTGCAGAAGGAACCGGCGCAGCTTTGCGCTCACGAATTCTACCACAATTGGTGCGGGGAGCTGATTCGGCAGAATGGTTATGACATGAACTGGTTCATCGAAGGGGTCACCGAGTTCTACGCCTACCAGACCCGACTCGAAGCGGGGATCATGAGTTTCCCCGAATACGCGCGCGTTCTCAACGAGCGCTTTCACCAGGAGTACGAACTCAGCCCCTTACGCGGCAAGACGAGTCTGGCGTGGGCCGGAAAGGAAGTGCTCGTCGACGGGGAGACCACTCAGTTCATGTACAGCTGCGGCCTCTTCGTGGCCTCCGCCCTGGACGCCCAGATCGACGAGCTCACGCAGCAGAAGAGCAGCCTCGACGACCTCATGTTCCTCCTGGCGCAAAGGGCCTTGAAGGACCCCCAGTTCATTCTCACTCGCGAGACCCTCGAGAAAAGTCTGTCCGACCTGACCGGATTCGACTTTCACGATTGGCTGGGAAAGTACGTCTATTCCACCCAGACGCCGCGGCTCCCCTCGTACATCACGCGCGAAATGGCGATGCGTTGAGACGCTACTCCATTTGCTCGATGCGACGCATGGTCACTCCGCCCTGCATGAAATCGAGATAGTTCTCGTAGGGCGCGGTGCGGTCGTCGAGATCCTCGAGGAGCTCCAACGGAACCTGGCAGCTAATGGCCTGAAAGTTTCCCTCGAGTTGCTCGAGAGTGCGGGGACCGATGATCGCGCTGGTTACGAGTTCCTGGCTCAGGACCCAGCTCAAGGCCAGAGCCACCGGGCTGGTTTCGAGCTCGGCCGCTTTCTGCTTCAGAAGATCGATGACCTGGAAGTTCTGCTCGGTCCACATCCGTTCCCGCCAGGTGTACATGACGTCGTCCTGGGGCAGGTTGGACATTCTGGCTCCCTTGGGTCCCCCCTCGAGAGTGTACTTACCGGTGAGCATCCCGAACGCCAGTGGACTCCAGGCGAGGATTCCCAGATCGTATTCCTCGCAGGCCGGAATCAAGCCCACCTCGATGTCCCGGCACAGGAGATTGTACTGGGGCTGGGTGACCACGAAGCTCTCCAGGCCCTCCTTTTGCGCCCTCTCCATGGCCAGAACCAGTTGCCATCCGGTGAAGTTGCAGCATCCGAGGTAACGCACCTTCCCCTGATGCACCAGATCGCTGAGAGCGGAGAGGGTTTCCTCGATGGGGGTGAGCGGGTCCCAAATGTGAATCTGGTAGAGATCGATGTAGTCGGTGTCGAGGCGACGTAGCGAGTGTTCCACCTGCTCGAAGATGTTCTTGCGGCTCAAGCCGGTTTGGTTGGGACCGTCGCCCTCGGGAAAGAAACACTTGGTGGCCAGGACGAGCTTCTCTCTTTTTCCCTTGAGGAACTTGCCGATGATCTCTTCGCTGCGCCCGGCGGCGTAGCGGTTGGCGGTGTCGATGAAGTTGCCGCCGCGATCGACGTAGGAGGCGAGGATGTCCAAGCTGGTCTCTTCATCGCATCCCCAGCTCTCATTTCCGAAGTTCATGGTGCCCAGGCAGAGGGGATGAACCAGAAGGCCGGTTCTTCCCAAAAGTCGATAGCTCATCGGTCGACTCCCGTTGGAAGGGGTGATGGAAGAGAATTGTAGCGCCCCGCCTGGCCGCGTGTCATCCTCTCGACTCTCGAGGTTCGATCGACGGGAACTGGGACGAATGCTCTACGGGATTCTACCTGTGGCCGAGGCGCTGAGACAGCAGCGACGCGAACTCCGCCGTCTCTATCTGAAGTCCGGCACCTCATCCGCGCGGCTCAAGGAGATCCTGCGCCTCGCGCGCGCGGCCAAAGTCCGCTACGAAGAAAAATCAGCGCACGAACTGAGCGGGCTGGCCGGGACTCGACACCATCAGGGCGTGGTCCTCGACTGCGGGGCCCTCCCCCTCCTCTCCCTCGAAGAGGTCTTGGCCCCCGCGGGAAGCCGCTCCCTGCTGGTGGCCCTGGATCAGATCGAGGACCCGCAGAATCTGGGCGGAATCGCCCGCTCCGCCGCCTTCCTCGGAGCCCACTCGTTGCTCGCGCCGCGCGCTCACTCGGCCCCCTTCTCCCCCGCCGCCTCGAAGGCCTCGGCCGGAGCGCTCGAGTTCTTCCCGGTGGTGGAAGTACCGAATCTGGCCATGGCTCTGCGCCGCCTGGCGGAGGATGGCTATCTCGTGATCGGCGCCGCGTTGGAGGATGCGGTGGATTTTCACGAAGTACAGCCGACAGAGCGCTGCGTCCTGGTGCTCGGTAGCGAAGGTGGGGGATTGCGCCAGCTCACACGCAAGCGATGCGACTGGCTGGTTCAGATTCCGCGGATCTCGTCTCAAGCCACGGAAATGGAGTCGCTGAACGTGAACGTGGCCGCGGGAATTCTGCTCTCGCACTTCGGTCGAAGTTAGAAACGCAATTCCAGGATGGCGAAGTAGCTGTTGCGCAGAAGGCTCGTGCGGTTGCGATTGAGCTGGTAGATTCCATCGTCGAGAGCCTGTCCCCAGCGCCGCCTCAGCCAGGGCAATCTCGAGAAGAGAATTTCGAAGAAAACGAAACTGGGCCAGTGCATGCGTACTTCGCGACACACGCTGCGCATGTACTCCACTCTCTCTTTGAGGATCGGGCACTCTTCGGGTGATCCCTCCCGCATCACGCCCTCTTCATAGAGCGAGGAGCTGAGGTAACGCCGGATGAGCGGGTTGAGAGCCATGTTCTCCACGAAGAGACCCAGGCCATTCGGTTTGACCACCCGCTTGAGCTGGTCGATCGAGCGGTCGACGTCGGTATGGTGCAGGATGTACTGACCGACCGCGACGTCGACGCAATGATCCCGCAGCGGAAGCTCCTCGAAGGTCGAGGCCATCATCGATACCGCGACACCGTGATGCCGGGCGTATTCCTGGGCCAGTCGCGCCATGTTCTGCGCGATGTCGAAGCCCACGACGCGCGCGCCCTCCTGCGCGCACCACGCTGCGATGGCGCCCAATCCACTTCCGCAATCGAGCACGGTGAGATTTTCGAGGGAGGGCAGGATCTCGCGCCACGCGGCCAGCCAGACCTCCTGCTCCATGTATTGCTCGGGCGTGATCGCCAGCCGCTCGCGATAATCGCTCGCAGCTGCGCGTTCATCCCAATAGTCGATCTCTTCGCTCATGTACCTTGCACGTACTTCACCGAGCAGCCGTAGGGCTTCTCATGCGTGACCTCCACCGGCTTCCCTGCGAGAGCCGCCTTCACCGCGTCCACTACGTAATTGGTATTTCCTCTACCTATGGGCTTGGGATTGTCGTCGATGGCTCCACTGTAGAGCAGCGTACCGTTTTTGCCGATCACGAACATCTGGGGGGTGGTCTTCGCGCCGTACTTCTTGCCCACCGTGCCACTTCGGTCCAGCAGAATGGGGTTCTTTATGCCCTGACTTTCGGCCCACTTCTTCTCCGCATCCGCGGTCACGAAGTGCGAGCTGTCCACCCCCAGATGCACCACTTTGTTTTCCTTGCAGTACGCGTCCAGGTCGGACATGACCTTGTTGGCATAGACGTTCTCCACGAAGGGACACTGAGGATTGGTCCACTCCAGCACCACGATCTGTCCTTCATAGTCGCTCAGAGTGTGGGTCGTTCCCGAAAAGTCGGTCAGGGCAAAGTCGGGGACTTTCGAACCCACCGCGAGATCTTCCGCGAAGGCCGAAGAGGGTGCGATAACGGCGGCCGCAAAGAGCGCCAGTCCGGCGATTCGAAAAGCTCGATGCATGAGATTCCTCCTACGTTCGAGGTTCAAAGGGGGAGATTCTGACGATTGATGATTCTACTTTCTGCTCGCGCCGGCTTGCTGCAGGGCGTCGACCACCATGGTCTTGTTGATGACCTCGGGCAAGACGATCGGATCGTCGAATCCTTCGGCGGGGAACACGGCATAGAACGGCACCCCGCTTCTTCCATGCTCGCGCAGAACTTCCGAGATGACCGGATCCCGCTGCGTCCAATCGCCCAACATGGTGACGACCTTCAGTTCCTTCAACTTGTCCGTCACCTCCCTCGAGTCGATGACCGCCCTCTCGTTGGCCTTGCAGGTGAGACACCACGCGGCGGTGAAATCGACGAAGACCGTCTTGCCGCTGCTTACCGCCTCCTGCAGAGCATCGGGGCTGAACGGAACCCACTCGATTCCCTCGACCCGCTGGGCCACTTCGGTGCCGGTCGAGGCCTGTGCGCGGGCGATTCCCTCTGCCGAGAGGGTTTCGCTCAGGAAAACGCGCCAGCCTCCCACCACGAGTACCAGAGTGAGCACCCACACGAAGACTCTGCGGGGCACTGAAGAACTCAAACTGAGATAGGCGCCGTGGATCCACAGCGCGAGGGCCAGAACCAGGATGAACCACAGAACGTGCACCATCCCGCTCGAACCGAGCTGCTGCGCGACGACCCAGAGCAGCCACACCACGGTCGCCATGAGCAGAAAGCCCATGAACTGCTTGAACCGTTCCATCCAGGGCCCGGGCTTGGGGACGAAGCGCAGCCAGGCGGGGTTGATCGAGAGCAGCACGTAGGGAGATGCGAGCCCGAGCCCGATGGTGAGAAAAATCGCGATGATGTCGACCGGCTGTTGGGTGAACGCGAAGCCGAGCGCGCTTCCCAAGAAGGGCGCGCTGCAGGGAGTGGCCAGGATGGTGGCAAGCATTCCGTTGAAGAATTGCTCGCCGTACAGGCTCCCGCGACCGCCCTGGAAGCTGCCGGCGGGGGGAATGACCTCGAAGAGTCCAAAGAGACTCAGGCCGAAGCCGAAGACGATGGCGATCATCACCACCACAAAAGTGGGATTCTGGAACTGGAAGCCCCAACCGAGGAGCTCACCCGCGCTCTGGAGCGCGATGACGGTGAGGGCGAGCGCCAGGAAACTCGCGAGCACTCCCAGCGCGAACACCAGGCTCAGCTTCAAGACGGTGGCACGATCGCGATCGGAGTGCGTGACGAAGCTCATCACTTTCAAGGACAGCACTGGAAGCACGCACGGCATCACGTTCAAGATGAGTCCGCCCAAGAGCGCCAGCAGCAAGAAGCGCCACAGCGGACCCGCGGCCGCCGTTGCGCCGGTGGCGGTATCGGCGGCAGTGAGGGGATCGAAGATCTCGGGGTTCATGGCTTGGATGGATTTGCTCTCACCCGCCACCGGGACCTGCGTCTTCAGCTGCAGGTACCAGTGCTTCGGCCCGACTGTCAGCTCGAGAACCCCCGCGAGCAGCGCGTCTTTGCCCTCGGTCGCATCTTGATTCACGGTGAAAGGCAAAAGGACGGTCAGTTTTCCGTCCTGGCGCTCGAAGTTCGGGTCCAGGCATTGGATCCCGGGGTGGGCCTCGGGAAACCAGGTGTACTCCGCCTGGCTGAAGTCGACCGGGCCCTCCACCACGAAGGCCGCGTGCGCGCTCTGGCCCAACGGCACCGCGTTGAGGCTGAGATACGAACGCGATTGCATTCCCTCATACTCGCTCGCCGTTCGCGGGAGTCGCTCGTGGGCCTGAAGGAAGATCTCGCGCACCGAGGAATCCGGTTCGCTCGATGCGGCCACGGGGAGTTGCAGACTCAATTCGGCCTGGCCCGGTACGCAGAGAGCCTTGCACATGAGCCAAGTGACCTTGGCCTTGATCTCGATACTTCCCTTGGCGGGCAGCTCGGCGGGAACCTCGACTTTGGTCAAGAGAAGCACGTCGTCCATGTAGCCGTAGGTGACGAGATCGCCGCCCTCCACGTAGCGGTGCGGGGTGGGCCATTGGATCTCTCCCGCTTTCAAGCCCTGGGGCAGAGTCCAGCTGACGGAAGTGGGGAGTCCGGCATCACCACCGTTCTGCCAGTAGGTGTGCCAGCCCGGTTTCATGTGCAGGTGGATCCCCAGCTCCAGGGTCGAACCCGCAGCGACGGTCTTCGACGAGCTGAGCAGCTGGGCGGTCACCGCGTCGGGATCGAGATCCGGGGGGGCGAAATCGTCCTGCCCGCCACTTCCAACTGGCGGAACGGCCCATGCCGTGCCCAGGGTGAGCAGGAGCAGAAGCACCGTCAGCCAACTGCAATACGAGTTTCTGCGCATGAGTCTACCTCGGCGACACGCCTCATCCGGCGCTACGAGATGGCCATCAAGATAAGGGCAAATTCCGATCCGGCACTTCCTCGCGATCGGGTCAGCTCAGGGGCCAGAACAAGAGGATGAGGGGCACCGCCACCAGGACCGTGAGAATGGAGAGTGGAACTCCCAGGCGAGGGTAGTCCGAGAATCGATATCCGCCTGGTCCCAGGACGAGAAGGTTGCACTGATGGCCAATCGGGGTCAGGAACGCGCACGATGCCCCCACCGCCACGGCCATGAAGAAGGTATCCGGGCTATAGCCCAACTGAAGTGCGAAACGAAATGCGATTGGCGCCATGATCACCGCGGTGGCCGCATTGTTGATGAGATTCGAGAGCAGCATGGTGACCAGCAGCATGGTCCCCACGAGTATGTAACCCGGCGCGCCCGGTTCGAGTTCCATCAGCGAGCGGGCGATGGTGGCCGCCCCGCCGCTGCTCTCCAGAGCCCATCCCAAAGGGAGCGTCGCGCCCAGAAGCACGATCACGGGCCAGTCCACCGCGCTGTAGGCCTCCTTCAGAGTCAGAACCCCCGAGAGAATCATCAGTACCGCGGCGCCGGTGAACGCCACGCCCAGGGAGAGCACGCCGGTCGCGATTCCCACCACCGCGGCGGCGAAGATGAGCAGACACTTGAGTGCGCGTGGGGTCGAGACGAGTTCGAGTTCGCGCTCTCGCAGCGGGAGAATCCGCAGGTCGTGGAGAGTCTCGTCCCACTCCTCGGCCCGGGACTGCACCAGCAGTACGTCCCCCGGGTGGAAAGGGGTCTCGCGCAGTCGGGCCACGATGCTCTCTCCCTGACGGTGGATCGCCAGCACGTTCAAACCCATGCGGCTGCGCAGCGCCATGCCACGGGCGGTGCGGCCCACCAGAGCCGAGCTCTGCGTGATCACCACTTCCTGTAACACGATTTCGCCCGCTCCCAGTTCGCTCTCGGCAATCCGCCGATCGGCCCCCAGCTGCAGATCTCCACTGCGTACCAATTTTCTCAGCTCTTCGCTGGCCGCTTCCATGAGAAGGGCGTCTTCGCTCTCCAAAATCTCTTCGGGGGCCGGCGCCAGAATGCGCGTGTCGCCGCGGATGAGTCCCACCACGTTGACGTCGGCGTCCAACTTCGAAAAGGACGAGAGAGGACTGCCGACCAGACGACTCTGGGGCGGCACCACCACCTCCGCGAAGTACTTCCCCAGGCGATAGAACCCTCTCGTCGACGCAGCGCCCCGGCGCGCGGGGAGGAATCGCCAGCCCCAGAGCGAGAGAAAGGCCACCCCCACGAGGGTCAAACCCAAGCCCACCGGAGTGAAGTCGAACATCCTGAACGGAGTTCCCATATGCTCGGCCCGGATTTGCGCCACCAGGATGTTGGGAGGAGTACCGATGAGCGTGATGAGTCCGCCCAGGAGCGACGCGAAGGCCAGAGGCATCAGAACCTGAGAGGCCATGCGGCGGGCGTCCCGCGCGACGCGAATGGCCAATGGCATGAGGATGGCCAACGCGCCCGTATTGTTCATGGTCGCCGAGAGCAACGCGGTGCTGCCGAAGAGAGTCGAGTTCTGCAAGATGGTGCTTCGGCCTTTGCCGCTCAGAAGCCGCGCGAGAGGCTCGGTGAGACCGGCTTTCTCGACCGCGCGGCCCATCATGAAGATGGCCGCAACCGAGATCACCGCTTCGTTGCCGAATCCGGCAAAGACGCGGGCGGGCTCCAGAACCCGGGTCACGGCCAGGACCATCAAGGCCATAACCGCGACAAGATCTGGTCGCAGACGTCCCCAGAGGAAGAGAACCAGGGCCGCCGCGAGAGTGCTGAATACGATGATCTGTTCCATCTTGGGCACCAGCATAGCTTTTGGATGGGCGATGAGGCCAGCGAAGGATTGCCGCCTTGCCTCTCCCTCGCTTGCCGCCACGGGTCATGGCCCCTACACTGGCGCCTTCGCCACTACGATCTCCTCGAGAGGCTCACGATGCCGGATTTCGCGAGAACGCTCGTTACCGCAGCTTTGCCCTACGCGAATGGTCCGATCCACCTCGGACACCTCGCCGGTGTGTACGTTCCCGCGGACATCTTCGTTCGGTTCAAGAAGCTCATGGGCGAACCGGTACTTTTCATCTGTGGAAGCGATGAGCACGGCGTGCCCATCACCCTCGCGGCCGAGAAGGAGGGGATCTCTCCCAAGAAGCTCGTCGACCGCAACTACCTCATGATGAAGGACAGCTTCGAGGCCCTCGGCGTCGAGTTCGACAACTATTCTCAGACGAGCCGGGAGATTCACTACCGCACCTCGAGCGAGTTCTTCCTCGACCTTCACGCGCAGGGCATTTTGAAGCAGAAGTCGGCTCTGCAGTTCTACAGCGAATCGGCCGGTCGCTTTCTGCCCGACCGTTACGTCGAGGGCACCTGCCCCTATTGCGATGCGCAGGGCGCTCGCGGAGACCAGTGCGAGAACTGCGGTTCCCAGATGGAACCGGACAAGCTCATCGATCCCCACAGCGTGGTCGACCAAGAGCCGGTGGGATTGAAGGAGAGCGAGCATTGGTTCTTCCCCATGGGGGAAATGCAGAAGTTCCTCGAGGGCTGGATCGGCGGCCACTCGGACTGGAAAGAGAACGTGCTGAACTATTGCCGCGGTTGGTTCGAGCAAGGTCTCGGCGACCGCGCGGTGACCCGCGATCTGGATTGGGGAGTGCCGGTTCCGCTCGTAGGCCACCAGGGCAAAGTGCTGTACGTCTGGTTCGAGGCTCCCATCGGATACATCTCCGCCACCCGTGAATGGGCCGAAGCCAAGGGCACCCCCGAGGGCTGGCGCGAATGGTGGCAGGATGAGAAGACCCGGATGATCCACTTCATCGGCAAGGACAACATCGTCTTCCACGCGCTCCTCTTTCCCGCCATGCTTCACGCGCACAGCGAAGCGTACGTGCTGCCCGACAACATACCGGCGAACGAGTTCCTCAATCTCGAGGGAAAGAAGCTCTCGACCTCGCGAGGCTACGCGGTGTGGCTTCCCGACTACCTCAAGAGCTTCGAGCCCGACAGTCTTCGCTACTGTCTTGCGCGTAACCTTCCCGAATCGCGCGACACGAATTTCACCTGGGACGAATTTCAAGCCCGCCACAACAACGAGCTGGCGGACGTCCTGGGGAACTTCATCAATCGAACCCTCACTTTCGTGATCCGGTACTTCGAGGGAAAAGTTCCGGCGCGGGGCACGCTGGAGGAGAAAGACCGCCAAGCCCTCGAGGCGATCGAGGCGGCGGCCGTGCGGGTGCGCGAGGACATGGAGAGCTTCCGGATCCGGGCCGCGGCCGAGAGCCTTCTGCTTCTGAGCAAGGAGGCGAATCGCTACTTCGACGAAGCCCAGCCCTGGGCCTCGCGCAAGACCGATCTGCGGCGTTGCGGCACCAGCCTCTACGTGTGCTGCCAGTTCATCCGAGCCTTCGCCGGGCTGTGGGCCATGATCCTGCCTTTCTCCATGCAGCGGCTCTGGGACGCTCTGAGCCTACGGGAGAAACTTTTCGAGAGTGGCTGGCTCGCGGAAGATTGGATGCTGGAGGAAGGTCATCCCCTGAAGAATCCGGGAATTCTCTTCGAGAAGATCGAGGACGAGCGCATCGCGGCGGAGAAGGAACGCTTGAAGACGGTCTCCGGCTGACCCCCTTCCGGGCCGCGTCCGCGGTCCGGTTTATGCAATTCCATCCTCAAACATTTACGCAGAAGAAGAAACCCTTTCGCGGAATCGCTGGGAATTTGATGCCCTCAGCTTTGTGGAGAGCTTGCCATGATGAATCGCCTCCTGGTCATGATCGGAGCTTCAGTGGGTTCCACTATCGGCTGGTGGCTCGGCGCCTTCGTCGGCTTCATGACGGCATTCATACTCAGCATCGTCGGTCTCGCGGCGGGAACCTACTGGGCGCGACGCGTCGTGCGCGAGTACCTGTGCTGAGAGCGGCCCTTTAGCACCTCACGATTCGTCCCGTACGAATATCCGTACCGCTTGATGGGGCCGCGTCATCTTCCAGTCGTACCGGTCCTCGATCCATTGCATCGTGGCCTCGCGGTAGAACGCGATGTGGGTCGCGTCCTGCCGGTACCACCACGACTGAAAGTCGCGCGCGGGGTCCAGCAACTCGGTTCGCACCGCGAGCACCCCACCGGGAAGCAGCAGCTGGTGAAGGAGCTGCCAGGTGGGACCTGGTTCCCTCAGATGTTCGACGACCTCTATGCAGAGCACGAACTCATAGCGCCGCTTGAGAAGCTCGGTGTGGGGGGCGAAGAACGGATCGTAGCTCTTGCACTCGTAACCCAGTTCTTTGAGGAGGAGCTGGGCCACCGGCTCGGGGCCACAGCCGAAATCCAGACCGAGGCAAGCTCCTCCAAGGGCCTGAGCGCTCGAGCGCGCGCGGCTCTGAAGCCGCTCCACCAGGGGATCGATCGCGCTTTTGAGATGCTTGCGGTAGCCCTCATCCCGCGGAGAATTCTGGTGCTCGAGATAGCGGGCGCGTTCGGCCCGCGGGCTGAGATGAGCAAGAGAAGCAAGGAAGACCAGACCGCATTCGGCGCAGGAGTGATAGGCCTCGAGTGAGGCGGCAAGGAAGGGCGAGGTCGATTCGCTTCGGCAGAGTGGACAATTCATCCGCTTCACTTCCGCCAAACCCTCAGGCCTTCAGTTGCAGCCCGATGGGACAGTGATCGCTTCCTCTTACTTCTGGCAGATGGAAACAGCTCTTGGCGCGATCCATCAGCTCCTGCGCCACCCAGAAGTAGTCGATCCGCCATCCGACGTTCCTCTCGCGAGCACCCATGCGGTGCGACCACCAGGTATAGTGATCGGTTTCGTCCCGATGATAGTGCCGGAACGCGTCCACGTAGCCCCGCTTCCGCACTCGGTCCAACCACGCCCTCTCCTCGGGCAGAAAGCCGGTGGTATTGCGATTGGCCTGCGGGCGCGCGAGATCGATCTCGTTGTGGGCGGTGTTCACGTCTCCACAGAAGATGAGTGGTTTCCGCTCCCGCAGAGACTCACACAATCGCAAGAACGCGGTGTAGAAACCCAACTTGAAGGGGACGCGCCCGTGGTCGTTTCCCCCGTTGGGAAAGTAGCAGCCGAGAATGTAATAGTCTTCGTACTCGGCCAGGATGGTGCGCCCCTCCTTGTCGTACTTCTTCACGCCGGTACCGAACTGCACCGAGAGCGGCTCTTGGCGGCTGTAGAGAGCGGTGCCGCTGTAACCCCTCCTCGCCCGTGAGGGATTCCAGAAAACGTGATAGCCGGCGGGTCGTGCCATCGGTTCCGGCACTTGCTCCAGCTCGGCCCGCACTTCCTGCAGGCACAACACGTCGGGACGCACCTGGGAAAACCACGGCATGAAACCCTTCTTGAAGACCGAGCGCGCGCCGTTGACGTTCCAGGAGTAGATGCTCTTGCAGGCCATGAAATCGTTCCTCGTCCTTCTACTGTTCGCGTTTGCTCTCGCCTTGGTCACGGTCTTGTTCTGCGATGCGGCGGCGCAGGCTCAGGCGCTCATCCTCCGGCAGGAAAGCCGCATCCAGCGCCACCGCGTTCCAACGACGCAGTTCCTCGGCGGAAACGCCGTGGGCCAGACACTCCTCCCACTCGCGCCCCAGACTCGTCTCGAAGAAGCTGGGATCGTCGCTGCCCAGACAGACGCGCACTCCGTGCGCGGCCAGTCGCGTGACGGGGTGTTCGGCGCGGCTCTTTCTCCAGGCGCCCGAGCGCAGATTGGAGCCCGGACAGACTTCGAGAACGATGCCCGTCTCCGCCAGCTTCTCCATGAGCTCGACATCCGCGGCGGCCGCGATTCCGTGGCCAATTCGATCTACACCGAGCTCCATGGCCTCCGCCACCGCTTTGGAAGTGGTGCCTTCTCCCGCGTGCAGCGTGGTTCCCAATCCCGCGGCGCGCGCGTTCTCGTACACCTCGCGGAATTCGCTTGCCGGCACGGAACTCTCGTCGCCGCCGATTCCCAGACCCACTACCCGTTCCCCACGCAAGACGAGAGCATCCTCTAGAACCCGCCCCGCGGCCTCCGGGCCAAACTGCCGCACGCCGTCGGCGATGAAGCGCAGATCGACGCCTCCGCGGTCAGCATGCGCCTGCGCCCAACGCGCCAGGGCAGGCACGATTTCCCTGGGATCGCTCTCGAAATGGTGCATCACCCCGAAAGCGACGAAGAGCTCGGCGTGTACCACGCCCTGGGAGTCGAGAAAGGAGGCCGTGTCCTGCAGTACCTGCAGATAGGCCGAGGGGCCGTCCAGGAGCCGGGCGGCCCAGGCGAAGAGCTTGAGGAATCCCGCGAGATCATCGAAGCACCAGCGTCCGTCCCGAAGTCCGCCGGTGGGGGGCGATGGGATAAAGGGACGCTCGCTCCACAGCGCCTGCGCGCGGGTGGGAGTGAGACAGCCTTCCAGATGAAGATGGAGCTCGACCAGAGGCGGCCGCAACGAGGCGTTCATGAGTGGGGAAAATGATAACGCAGAAGAGCGGCAGCGCCTACACGTAACGTCCCACGGGAATGTTGCGAATCACGGGATCGATGCACTCGACGACATCGTCCACGAATTCTCCGGTTTCTTCGTTCTTGCGCGCGAGATCGATGAGCGCGGTTTCCTTGGGCTTCTTTCCGCGTTCGTCCTGCAGGAGACGGATCACCGGCCTGTCGCGCAGAACCAGGTTGGTCTGCACCACGAGACCAATGGCTCCGCTCTTCACCTTGACCACGCTTCCAATGGGATAGACGCCCATCATGTCGCAGAAGACCCCCACCAACTCCGCGTCGAACTGGGTGCCACCCTGCCGGCGCAGCATCTTCAGCACCTCGAAGGGTCGAGCCTGGCTGCGGTAGGGACGAATGGTGGTGAACGCGTCGTAGCAGTCGGCGATCTTCACGATCTTCGATCCCGTGTGGAGCTCGCTGTAGGGAAGAGGCGGATACCCGGTCCCGTCCGGATTGGTGTGATGCTCGAGGGCGATCTTCTGCGCCAGCTCGTTTCCCACCGCCGCTTCGCGCAGAATCTCCGCGCCATCGGTCGGATGTCGCTTCATCACCACCCACTCCTGGGGGGTGAAACGGCCGGGCTTGTTCAGGACCTCCAGCGGCGTATAGAGCTTGCCCACGTCGTGAATCAAGGCAGCGACTCCGAATTCGCGCAGGTCGCTTCCCTTCCACCCGATCGCCCGTGCCAGCGCGATGGAGAGCAGACCCACGTTGATCGAATGGTCGTAGGTATAGGGATCGTGCGCCCGCAGACTGGCCAGAATCAAGGTGACCTCGGTCGCCCCATCGAGGTGACGGGCGAGATCGGTGAGCGGTTGCTGGCCTTCGTCGGCCTCTTCCTTGTTCCTCGCCTCGGTGATGGTATCGATCGCGCTGGTGATCCCCGCAACCATGTTCCGAATCGCGTCACCTTCCTTTTCCCCGCGGCCCAACATCTTGCTTACCCGGTTCTCGCCGATGACCGCCGGCGCCGGATAGCCCTCCTCGGGAGGAAGTTCGATGCTTCCCGTGCCCATGTTGTGCTTGATCTCGATGTGGGAAAGACGATTGCGATCTTCCAGAAAGACGATGCTGCTCTTGTTCTGCAGGAGCCGCAGGAGTGACATGACCTCGCCCACGCTCGTGTCACTGCCGAAGTCGAGCTCCTGGATGGATTTACGGCGGGCCATGGCGTGGAATTGACGGGCGGCCTTGGGCGGGTTCTTCAGAATCTCGTCTCCCAGACGCAGGCCCTCGGGGGTGAAGCGAAGGCTCACCGGCGCCTCTTTGGCCATGTCGACGAGCACCTGTTGCAGGACCAGAGTCTGGTTGTAGACCTCCCGGTCCAGCCAGGAAAAGCGGGCACTATTACGCAAAACACCGCAAAACATGGCAGTGAGCGAGACCAACTGGGAAGGTTTGGTCCCCTCTTGCACTCCGGAGTCGTCACTCCGAATCGCGGGAACTTCAATGTTTGTATTGGTTTGTGCCATAGCAACCCGTAGTGGCACCACGGCGCCTCCGTCCCTGTGACGGATCCTCCGCCTGCCAAGCCTCATGCGACTGCAAAGCCCAGGCCAGAGCCCGGAGCCGCCGGCACCGATTTTGGTTCCAGAATGTGGACTATTTCAGCAGCAGGGCGCGCACCGAATCCCGGGCGTGCTCACTCTCGATCACGAAGGTGTAGACCCCGCTGGCCAAAACGCGTCCCCGTCCGTCGCGTCCGTCGAAATGCACGCTCACCCGTCCGGGACCGGCCACGCCCTCAAAGAGGCGACGAACCTGGCGTCCCTTGGCGTCGATGACCCGAAGCTGCACCTGCATCGCCTGGGGCAATTCGAAGCTCACGTCGGTGGAGGGGTTGAAGGGATTGGGCTTTGGGGGAAGCAGCTGGAAGCCCAATGTGGGCAGGCTCAGGCTGAAGTTCTCGCTGCGGGTGAGCCCCTCCGCGTCGAGAGACCACTGCAGCTCCACCTGATCCACGCTCTCGATCTGCGAACGGTCGAAGCGTCCCACGAGAGCTTCGTCCTGGCGGGAGAGCCCCTGGCCCAATTCTGCCAGAACTCTCGCGCCATTTCCGATGGCCAACAGAACCGCGCGTTGGGCGTCGACGACCTGGCCGTCAAAACGAAGCTCGAGACCTCCGTCGCCCAAGGGGTGCTGCTCCATCCGCGTGGGTAGAACCGGCAGGGGAATGCCGGCGGAGGAAATCAACCCCACGTAGCCGCTGAGCGCGTCTGAGGGGTTATTCCCCAGCGGAGCGCCCACCGCGAACTCGGGTTTGCCGTCCCCGTCGAGATCACCGATGAAAGAAATCGAGGTGCCGAGCAGATCGCCCGAGGGCGCCATCAGGGCCAGGGCCCCGCGGGTGACCGTCGTCCCCTGGCTAGCCAGGGTGTAGCTGGAGCCCCCAGCAAAGAAATAGGCCACTCCCGCATCCTGGCCGGGCACGTCGCGCGGCGGAGCTCCCACCACCAGGTCCGTGCGATCGCTGCCGGCGAAGTCGCCCACGTCGGCCAGGGCCTCCCCGAAGCGATCCCCACCGATTTCCCCCACGATCACCTGGTCGGGGGAAGGCTGCGCGCTGGGAAGGGCCGCCCCGTAGTAGATGGCCACGTAGCCTTTTTCCGCCAAATAGCCGGGGGCGCCGATCGCCACGTCGGTGCGGGTCCCCGCATCGAAGTTCCCGGCCTGACTCACCGACCAGCCCAGATACAGGTCGGACGGATCTCCGGCCCGGGGCAAGAAAGCGACGGCGGCGGTCGAGGAGGGCAGAATCCCACCGCTCCCCCCAAAGAAGAGATAGGCGCGGCCCCCGTTGAGGATCGGTTGATTCTTGTAGGGCGCTCCCACCAGGAAGCCCGCAGTCCCGTCGCCCTTGAAATTGGGAACGTCGGCCACCGAATAGCCGAACTGGTCGCCCGCGACTTCACCGGTGAAGCGCTTGGCGGCGGAATTGGAGGGGGTGCCGCTGGCGCCCAGATAGAGATACACCGCGCCCTGGTCGGTTCCGGGAGAATTTGCCAGGGGGGCGCCCACGAGAAAGTCCGGCTTGCCGTCATCGTTGAGATCGCCCCCACGCGTGAGGCTCCAGCCGAAGTGGTCTCCGGCGATCTCACCGCTCAGAATCAGATCCGGGGTGGAGTCCATGGGGTCACCGCCGAAGAAGACGTAGACCCGGCCCGCTTCCGAGGCGACCGCGTTGTTGAACGGCGCCCCCACCGCCAGATCATCGAAGCCATCCCCGTTCACGTCGCCGATGCCGCCCACCGCGTATCCGAAGTGCTCCTGGGTCCCGGTCCCCTCGAGCTGGAGCCGGGCCTGCGTCCCGCCGAAGAACACGAAGGCGCGCCCCTTGTCCAGGCCGCTGCGGCTATCCAGGGGAGCGCCGATGACCAGGTCCGGCTCGCCGTCGTGGTTGAGATCGCCGGCATCGCGGACCGACTGTCCGTAGTGGCCGTTCGCGGCGGCGCTCTGCCCGAAAAGAGTGGACGTGATGGTCTGCGCCGCGGCGCCGTTAGCCCACAGAAGCGGCAAAACGAGCAGGAGGGCACGAGTGAAGCGGAAAGTCGCGGATTGGGACGAGCGGGGGCGGGCCATGACGACTCCTGACTGGACTGCGAGAAACACCGGACCACGACGTGAAGCCACGGTGAATACACCCCTTCATTATCGAGCAAAGACCCTGCCCGTTTCCAGTCCGGCCTGGCCGGAAGGTAAAATTTGCTCCTTTTTTTCGCTCAGTTCGAGGGCGCGCCCGTCCCCGGTCCAGACGCGCCTACCCCTCTCCGTCGCAGCCCGGGACCGGCTTTAGGCCGATCGGGCCGGGCGGCGCTGAGCGTCGAGTACCGCGATTGCGGTCAGATTTACGATGTCGCCCACTTCCGCGTCTCGCTGGAGAACGTGGACCGGCTTGGAGAGCCCGTTCAGGATGGGGCCGATGAGCTCGGCTCCTCCCAGGCGGTGCAGGAGTTTGTACGCGGAGTTCGCCGCCGTCAGATTCGGAAACACGAGGCAGTTGGCGGAACGACCCAGGCGGTTGAAGGGATGCCGATTCTCGAGCAGCTCCTGCACCACCGCGGTGTCGGCGTGCATCTCGCCGTCCAGCAGCAGATCGGGCTCCTTCTCGCGACAGATCCGTACCGCCTCGCGAACTTTCTCCGCCTCCGGACCGCGCGCGCTCCCGAAATTGCTGTAGCTCAGCAGCGCGACCCGCGGTTCGATCTGCAGGCTGCGCGCGATCTCCGCGGTGGAGAGGGCGATCTCCGCCAGCTTCTCCGCATCCGGATCCTGATTGACCGCGCAGTCCGCCAGCAGGTAGGGCTTCTGTCCAATGATGCACACGTACACCGCCGAGACCGTGGTGCGTCCTTCCGCCATGGGCAAGACCTGCAATGCGGGACGAATCGTCTCGGGATAGTAGTTCGTCAATCCCCCCACCACCGCGTCCGCCTGACCCGACTGCAGCATCATGGCGGCGTGCATGTTGGGATCGCGAAGAGCCCTTCGAGCGTCGACCAGAGTCATCCCCTTGCGCGCGCGCAGCTTGAACAGCGCTTTGGCCAGCTCGTCGTGCGACCCGTCGTTCAGGCTGGGGTCGTGCACTTCGATCCCCGCGAGAGAAATGTGACGTTCCACCGCGAGCTTCTCGATCTCCTCTTCGCCACCCAAGAGGATGGGCAAACCGATGTTCTCGTCCACCACCCGCCGCGCCGCGCGGAGGAAGCGGAGATCGGCTCCGTCGGTAAACACGACCTGCTTGGGCTTCTGTTGGGCCCGTACGCGCACCGCCTGCATGAGATTGTACGAGGCTTGAAACCGCGCCTGGAGCGAATCGGCGTAAGCCTGCACATCGGGCAAGGGCACGCGCGCCACGCCCTCTTCGGTCGCGGTCTTGGCGATGGCCGGAGCCACGTACCACAGAACGCGTGGATCAAAAGGCTTGGGAATGATGTAGTCGGGACCGAATTCGAGGCGGTCGAGGTTGTAGGCCTTGAGCACCGAATCGGGAACGTCCTCTTGCGCCAACTGAGCCAGCGCTTGCGCCGCCGCCACTTTCATTCCCTCGGTGATTCCGCGCGCGCGCACGTCGAGCGCACCGCGGAAGATGAAGGGAAAGCCCAGGACGTTGTTCACCTGATTGGGATAGTCGCTGCGTCCGGTGGCCACGATGGCGTCGGGACAAGCTTCCTTGGCCTTCTCGTAGGTGATCTCGGGATAGGGATTGGCCAGAGCAAAGATGATCGGTTTCTTGGCCATACTCTTGACCATTTCCTGGTCGACCAGATCCTTGACCGAAACGCCGAGAAAGACGTCGGCGCCTTTCATGGCATCGGCCAGACTCCTGGCCTTCGTCTTGACGACCCACTGCTGCTTCACCGGATTCAGATCGTCGCGACCGTCGTGGACCACGCCCTTGGAGTCGCAGAGGATCACGTTTTCCTTGGCTACGCCCAATTGCACCATGAAGCGCGAGCAGGCGATCCCCGCCGCTCCAGCCCCGCTCACCACCAACTTCAGGTCCTCCAGTTTGCGACCGGTGATCTGACAGGCGTTCAAGAGCCCGGCGCCGGCGATGATCGCCGTTCCGTGCTGGTCGTCGTGGAATACGGGGATGTCGAGTTTCTTCTTGAGCGTCTCTTCGATGTAGAAGCACTCGGGCGCCTTGATGTCCTCGAGATTGATGCCGCCGAAGGTGGGTTCCAGGATCTCGCAGGTCCGAATGATCTCGTCCGGATCGCCGGTCGCAAGTTCGATGTCGAAGACGTCGATGTCGGCGAATCGCTTGAAGAGTACCGCCTTGCCTTCCATGACCGGCTTGCCGCCGAGCGGGCCGATGTCGCCCAACCCCAAGACCGCCGTGCCGTTGGAGACGACCGCGACCAGATTCCCCCGATTCGTGTAGAGAAAGGCGTCGTCTGGGTTCTTCTCGATTGCCAGACAGGGCTCGGCCACGCCCGGCGTGTAGGCCATGCTCAAGTCGTGCTGGGTGGAACAGGGTTTGGTGGGTCGAACTTCCGTTTTGCCCGGACGACCGCGCCGGTGATAGTCCAAAGCTTCGCTAAATTGCCCATCGTTGCTCATGGAGATCCCTCCCTCCAAAAGTGCTGGGCCAACGATAGTCCCTGGATCTTCAACATCCAACCCAACTTACCCGAACGCCGGTTCGGGCTTGCAGGCTGGGGGAAGGCTGGCTAGGGTGGTATCCATCTTGCCCTTGATCCCGGCAGCTCCTTGCCGGCCAAGCGCGGTGGAGCCAGGGAGATTTCCAGAATGCGTCGTTACTTCGGCATCTTCGTCGTGTTGCTCATGCTAGCGTGGTTGTACGCCCGGATCGGTGGATTCGGTGCGAACCCCGGCGGCATGTCTTCTGACCTGCCCAGAGGTGGAGAGTCGGGCAAAGATTCCCTGACCACTCTGGCGCGGGTGACCCCTTTGAACGACGAGGAGGAAGCGGCGGATGATTCCCTGGCGGTAAGCTCGGCGCCAGAGGACGAACTTTTCGACAGTCGATCCCTCGCCAACCCGAGCGAGGGTTGGGAGAGCATCACCGTCGGACGGGGTCAGTCCTTCTACGTGGCGATGCGGGGTGCGGGAATCGCGCACGAGGACATCATGAGCCTGGTGAAGGCGTGCAAACCCCAATCGAATTTCCGACAGGTGCAGGCCGGCGCCAGCTTCCGCATTCAGCGCAACGAAAATGAGGCCCTCACCGCCTTCCATTCCGAACTGGATGGAGAGCATTACCTGCTGGCGACGCGAACTTCTTCGGGTTGGAAGACCGAGATCGGCGCCTATCCTCTGCAGCGCAAGGTCAAGGGAGTGAAAGGCGTCATCGAATCGAACCTCTTCGATGCTCTGGTCGCGGAAGACGCGAACCCGCAGCTCGCGACGGAGCTGAGCGAGATCCTGGGTTGGGACATCGACTTCTTCCGCGATCTTCGCAAGGGCGACAAGTTCAAGCTGGTCTACGAGGAGTACTCGCGGGAAGGCAAGCGCGTGCGCGACGGTCGCATTATGGCTGCGACCTTCACCAACAAGGGCCACGAGTTTTCCGCCTATCTCTTCCAGAACAAATTGGGCTTCCCCGCCTACTACGACGACAAGGGGAGAAGTCTCGAAAAGCAGTTCCTCCGTGCGCCGCTCAAGTACAGCCGGATCAGCAGCAATTTCTCACGGCATCGTCTCCACCCCATCGACCACGTCTACCGTCCGCACTACGGGGTGGACTACGCGGCGCCCCGAGGCACACCGGTGTACGCGACAGCCAACGGTACGGTCGAAAAGAGGGAGCGGATACGAGGCAACGGAAACTACGTCCGGCTCCGCCACGGCAACGGATACGAGACCTACTACCTGCACCTTTCGCACTTCGCGCAAAGCCTCCACCTGGGCCAGAGAGTGAAGCAGGGAGATCTCATCGGTTACGTCGGCATGACCGGAAAGGCCACCGCCCCCCATCTCGATTACCGGGTGAAGCACAACAGTAAGTGGCTCAACCCGCGTAAGCTCGATCTGCCGCCAGCCGCGCCGATCGAGGATGAACGCCGGGCGCTCTTCATGGAAAGAAGAGAGGAATTGCGCGCGGAGCTCGCGCGAATCCCGGGGGACGAGAACGAGACCATCGTGCTCGAGCGTGAGACGACGAAGGCGGCGGTCGAACCCGCCGGCCGCTGAACATCCGCGGCGGGCCGCATCCATGTGGACTCTGCTCTGCGAGATCGACTCCACCCGCAGCGATCGATACGGGCGCAAGGCTTGCCAACTCCTGAAGCCTCTGCAAGAGGGGCTCCCTCTCCCCGATTCGTGGGTGCTTTCCACCGAACGGCTCGCGGCCCTTCACGGGAATCCAGCTCTCGCAAAGCAAGCAGCTCGTGAACTTTTGACCCTCGCGCCCGAAGTGCAGAGCTTTCTCTTGCGTTCGTCCTCCCCCCACGAAGACCGACCAAGCCAGAGCGCGGCGGGACTCTTCAAGAGCGTGCCCTGCGCCGCGCGTGAGGAAAGCTTGGTCGACGGACTGAACGAGATGGCCGCGAGCACCACCGACCCGGATCTTTCACGCCTGCTCGGGCTCGAGCCCGGCGGGGTGTCTCTCGCGATTCTCGCCCAGGAAAAGCTGTCCTTTCGGATTTGGGTCACGGTCGAATGCGACGGAGGGCGTGCGGAAAGCTCGAGGCTGCGCGCGGAGGGGTTCGTGCGCGAGCCAGGGCGCCGTTTGCAATTCGAGTTTCTCGCCTCCTCCAAAGGACGGGACTCGCACTGGCGAGAGGAGCTCGTCGCCGAAGATGAGCGGATGAGCGAGACGATCGAACCCATCGAATCGGTGCTCGCCCTCGCGCGCCGGGCCGTCGAAAGCGAGTCGGGCGCATGGCTGCTCGAGTTGGGCACGACGAACCATGGTCCGGTGCTCCTCCAGCGGCGGCCGGTGCAGAGCCTCGCGCCAGCGGGGAGCCCACCGCCGTGGGCAAAGACGAGCCTCCGGGAGGATCCACCCTTTGCAGACGCTCCACTCTTCGCCGGCGACGGGGAGAAGCACTGGGAACACGATGCGGCGCACTCGCCCGGTCCCCTGTGCCCCCTCTTGGCCGGCATCTTCGTGCGATGGATCAGAGAAAAGGGCGAAGGACATCCGGCGCGTTTGATCCACGGACGTTGGTACGATCGGGCGGAAAGCGAACGATCAGGGCCGAGGGCGAATGAGACGGAAGCGGTACGGTGGCTAGAGGACG
Organism: Candidatus Krumholzibacteriota bacterium; assembly: GCA_963764625.1. Classification (GTDB taxonomy): domain Bacteria; phylum Krumholzibacteriota; class Krumholzibacteriia; order JAJRXK01; family JAJRXK01; genus JAOZPE01. Next base: position 153,786 of record CAVXTH010000005.1, read on the forward strand.
CTTTGAACGATTGGACGAGCCGCCGAATTCCGCGGCTGCGGCGCGGGCTCGCCACGCTCTCGGCCGAGTTTTCCCCGCTCCCCTCTCCCTCGAAGTGGCCGCGCTTCGTCGAGGCGTGGTTGGCCTGGCAGAGCGACTATTTTGACGATGCGGCGTCCGGCCTTCGCCACGCAGCCACCACCATTCTACTGGACCTACGGCGGCGGGAACTCTCTCCTCCCCCCCTGCCTCCGACCGTGGCATTGCAGCGCGAGAGGGAAATGGACGAACTGGCCACGCGCCTGAAGAAGCTAAACGAAGAAGAGCGCGAGAGGGCGCTGGAGCACTTTCTCGTGCGGCACGGCCACGTGGCTCCCGGTCACACCGATGGCCGGGGCGTGCCCTGGCGCGAGGATCCCGGCCCGCTGCTGGCCGAACTCTCCCACCGCGCGCAGCCCGACGCAGCCATCCAGGGTTCCAAAGAGGCCTCCTCCTCGACCCGATGCAAGGAGGAACCCGCGGCCCAACTCGCGGTGCGCGCCCTCGCCGAACTGGAAGATGACGACGACCTCCTGGCCCGCGCCTACGCGCTCTTTCGCGCGTGCGCGCTGGACCTGCAAGCCTGGATGCAGCCCGAAGCCGAGAGGGCCGAGATCCTCGACCTGCTACCCGACGATCTCGATCGATTGCTGGCGAGCGGTCCCGAATGCGACCCCGAGCGCTTCGCGACGGCGCGGGGCCGGGGCGCCGCGCTTGCGGCGCGTTGGGAAACCGAATTCGAGCGGGCAAACCCGCGCGACTCAGACCGGGTGGCGGTGGGAAGCACTTTGCGCGGCCAAGCTCTCGCCGAGGGAGAAGCCGAGGGCACGCCGTGCATCCTGTCCACGGCCCAGGCCGGGGGCGGTCCGCCTCGAGGAGCGATTCTGGTGGTTCCTTTGGTGCTCCCGAGCGACGCGGTGGTGTTTTCCCGCTGCGCCGCCCTCATCTGCGAGAGCGGGACGGTGTTGGGCCACGCTGCGGTCCTGGCGCGCGAGAAGGGAATTCCCGCGGTGGTCCTTCCCGGGGCGTGCGCGCGCCTGGCGCGGGTTCTTCGCGCGCGCGTCGATGGAGGACGGGGCCGCGTGGACATCCTGAGCGTGAGGAACGAATGAGAGCCTCGACGAAACACGGCGTATTCCCCGTGGCGGCGCTTCGTGCGAGCGCGTGGATTCTGGCGGCGCTCCTCTGCTCGGTCCCCGTCTCACGCGCGGAGACGAAGGGGCTTCCACGCGCTTCCGCCGACCGCATCGCGCGGGATCTGCGCGCCCTCTGCTCGTCGACGACGGGACGCGCGCCGGGAAGCCCGGGATTCGAAAACGCGCTGGAATACGCGGAGAGCACTCTGGGGAGTTTGGGATTGTCCCCGCGCCGTCAGAAAGTGCACGTTCATCGCTGGATACCTGGAACCCTAAAGTTGACTCCCTTGCGCGCCGGCGAGTCTCCGCTCACTCTCCACTCCCTGGCGCGGAGCGGTGGCGTCGTCTCGGGGAACTTCTCGCTCCTCGACCTCGGGGAAGGCACTCGGGAGGAACTGCGCGAGGCGGCCCCTCTCATCCCGGGCCAGATTCTTCTCCTGGAAGCGGGAAACTCAGGTCAAGCGGAGCTGATCCACCGCCTCGAACAGGTGGACCGGGCCGCCGCCGCCGGCGCGGCCGCGGTCCTCTTCCTGAGTCCCCTCCGATGTGAACTCCAGGGGGTGGTGGCCTGGAACGGTGCGTCGGCGATTCCGGCCTACAGCGGCCGAGGTCTCGGGCGCTTGAAAGAGATCGCGGCCGCCGATTCCTCGCTCGTTCTCCGCACGCGCGAGGAGAAGCCCGGCGCGTTGCGCGAAGTTAGCTCGGCGAACCTCATCGCCGAGCTGAAGGGAAGCTCGCCCGCGGCGGGACAGATTCTGCTCAGCGCTCATCTCGACGCGTGGAATCTGGGCCAGGGGGCCCTGGACAATGCGGCGGGAGTGTGCGTGTTACTCGAAGCGGCTCGCCTCCTCTCCGCCCACGCGCCTCCCACGGAAGGACCGAGAGCGAGGCGCACGATTCGATTCGTTCTGTTCAGCGGGGAGGAGCTCGCGCTCGAGGGGAGCCGTGCCTATTTGCGGAAAGTCCGTGAAGGAAAGGAGGCGCCGCCGTCGGTGGTCGTAAACCTGGAAATGTGCGAGTCCCCCGCCGGGTTCGTGATTCACTCGGGGGAGAGTTTGACTCCCTTTCTGCAGAGAGTGGTGCTAGAGCACCGCGACTTGGGCCTCGACGCGGGGGTAGTGCAGCGACTCGATTTATACAGCGATCAGATGCCTTTCCTGTTGGCAGGCTTTCCCTCCTTCACCCTTGCGTATCATCGCGGAGAGAGCGCGCTCCTGCGCGCGCACACCGTCTACGATCGCATGGAGTCGATTGATCCAAATGGGTTGGCGCGCAGCGCGGAACTCGTCGCCGCCACTCTGCTGGAGCTCGCTGAGGGCTCGGTTCCGATTCCTTCGCGTTTAGAGGACGCTTCGCTGCGCGAACTCTTCTCGCGAAACGATCGAGAGCTGAGTCATGTCCGCTCGCTGGGATACTGAGCGTAGCGAGCGAATCCGCTCCATGGTCACGCTTCTGAATCGACCACTTGAACCCTGCAACACGCTGGTGTCACAATACGTAGACGCTGCGACTCGGGCCCGGAATTCTGCCGCGCCCTCCTCTCGTTTGCGATTGCAAGGAACCCGGCGTATCCGGGGAAAGGATACATTTCAGCCGTGAAGACGAAGACCCTGACTCTCTTGTTCCTGGCGCTTCTGGCCAGCGGGCTCTTTTCCGGCGCCCGGGCCGAAGAAGGGACCAAGCTGCTCCGCTACCCGGACATCTCCGCTACTCAAATCGTTTTCGTCTACGCCGGTGATCTGTGGATCGTGGGTCGCGAGGGCGGACAGGCCCGCCGCCTCACGAGCGCACCGGGAATCGAGAGCTTTCCGCGATTCTCTCCGGATGGCAAATGGGTGGCCTTCAGCGCTTCGTACGATGGAAACACGGACGTCTACGTCATTTCTTCCCAAGGGGGACAGCCTCGCCGGCTCAGCTTCCATCCCTCGGCCGACTCCGTTCTGGACTGGTCGCCCGACGGCAAGAAAATTCTCTTTCGCTCCGCGCGAGTGAGCGCGCCGCAGAGATTCAATCGTTACTTCGAGGTGGAAATCGATGGTAAGGGAATGCCCGAACTCTTGCCGATTCCCCACGGAGGACCGGCCTCCTACTCGCCCGACGGAAAATCGCTGGCGTACAGCCCGCGCTCGCGCGAGATGCGCACCTGGAAACGCTACCGCGGGGGCCGCACCGATTACGTCGCGATCTTCCATCTCGACGACGGAAGCTACGAGGAGCTGCCCCGCGCGGCCGCGAACGACTTCTGGCCCATGTGGGCGCCCGGCGCCATCTACTTCGCTTCCGATCGCGATCGACATCTGAATCTCTGGCGCTACGATCTAAAGTCCAAGGAGCTGCGCCAACTCACCCACTTCAGCGAATTCGACCTCAAGTGGCCCTCCCTCGGCCCGGACGCCATCGTGTTTCAGAACGGCGGCGAGCTGCACGTCTTCGATCTCGCGAGCGAGACGGAGAAAAAAGTGGTGATCGAGGTCCGGGGAGAGCTGCTCGTCGCGCGCACGAAGAGAAAGTCGGTGAAGGACGAAGTCCGCAACGCCTCTCTGTCGCCGAACGCGAAACGCGTGGCGTTCGAAGCTCGGGGAGAGATCTTCACCGTTCCGGCCGAGAACGGTCCGACCCGTCAGCTCACCCACACCAGCGGCATCTTCGAGCGCGATCCGGCGTGGTCGCCGGATGGAGAGCACATTGCGTACTTCAGCGACCGCGGCGGCGAGTGGGCCATCTATCTGCAGTCGCGCACGGGCGAGGACGAAACCAAGCTCATCGACTCCAAGGACAAGGCCTATCCTACCGACCTCATCTGGTCTCCCGACAGCGCAAAGCTGCTCTACACCGATCAGAGGGCCCGGCTGTGGTGCGTGAACGTCTCCGGCAAGAGCCGTGAACTCGTCGATTCATCGCCCGCGCGTGAGGGAGTGGAGCAGGCTGCCTGGTCCCCGGATAGCCGCTGGGTCTGCTATGCGAAGAGCGAGGACTACTCCAACCGGGACATCTGGCTCTGGTCGTATGAGACCAAGAAGAACTCTCGCATCAGCAGCTCGTTCTACGCGGACTTCGGGCCCACTTTCGATTTGAACGGCAAGTATCTGTATTTCGGCTCGCGTCGCAATTTCTATCCCAGCACGGATGTCTTCGACTGGCATTTCAGCTACTACCTGAACAACGGTCTCTTCTGCGTGGTGCTCGACTCTTCCGCGCCCTCGCCCTTTGCTCCCAAGAACGACGAGGAGAAGCCAAAGGAAAAGGACGAGGACGAGGCCAAGAAGGGCGTTCCAAGGACGAGAAAGAGGATGGCGCCGACAGGAAGAGGTGCAGAGGACGGTCATCGACCTCGAGGGAATCGGTGATCGGATCGTTCCTCTTGCCGGTGCCCTCGGGAAACTACAGCGGGCTGAGCGGAGGCAAGGGCAAGCTCTTCTATCTGAGCGAGGATTTCGAGTCCGAACAGGCGGCCCGCCCAGACGGCCCGAAGGGACAGGAGCTACTGGTCTTCGACATGGAGGAGCGCGAAGGCGCCGAGGTCTTGGGTGGCATCAACGGCTTCGGAATCGACGCGAAGGGAAAGAAGCTCCTGGTACTGAGTGCTGGCGGCTCCTACTCGATCGTCGACGCGGCGAAGGATCAGAAAGCAGACGATGGCGTGCTCGATCTCTCCGGCCTGGTCACCACCATCGACTACCGGGAGGAGTGGGCTCAGATCTTCCACGAGGCTTGGCGCATCGAGCGCGATTACTTCTGGGATCCCGGCATGGGTGGCAAGGACTGGGACGCGATCGGAAAGCGCTACGAAAAACTCTTGCCCTGGGTCGCCCACCGCAGCGATCTCAACTACCTCATCGGCGAACTCATCGGCGAACTGGCCACTTCCCACACTTACGTGGGCGGGGGAGACTACCCGAAGATACCCCACGTGGGAGTGGGTCTGCTGGGAGTCGATTTCGCGCCCGGCGAGGGCTACTGGCGGCTTGCGAAGATCTACCCGGGAGAGGACTGGGACGAGGATCGCGTGGCGCCGCTTCGTGCTCCCGGCCTCGATGTCAAAGAGGGCGACTATCTCATCGCGGTCAACGGGATGGAGGTTCCCGTCGGCGACAACCCCTACTCCCATTTCCAGGGAATGGCCGAACAGGAGATCACTCTTCTCATCAACGACAAGCCCTCGCGCAAAGGGGCGCACGAGATCCTGGTGACCACCATCGGCAACGAGAGCGGTCTGCGCTATTACGACTGGGTGGAGAGCAACCGCAGGAAAGTGGACGAGGCGACCGACGGTCGCGTGGGCTACATGCACGTGCCCAACACGAGCATCGCGGGCCTGCGCGAATTCGACAAGTACCTCCAGGCCCAAACCCTCAAGAAGGCCCTCATCGTCGACGAACGCTACAACGCGGGCGGAATGATCCCGGATTTCTACACGAACAAGCTCAAGAAGAGGCTCTTGAATTTCATCTCTCCGCGAGACGGGAAGGACATGCCCTGGCCACCGAGTACTCTGTTCGGGCCCAAGGTCTTGTTGGTGAACGAATTCGCAGGCAGCGGCGGGGACTGTTTTCCCTGGTACTTCCAGCAGGAAAAGATCGGACCCGTCATCGGCATGCGGACCTGGGGAGGTCTGGTGGGGTACTCGCGGATCATTCCCATGCTGGACGGCGGACGGGTCACCGCGCCCGAGATCGCCTTCTGGAGTCCGCAGAACGGGGGTCAGTGGATCGTGGAGAACCACGGAGTGGATCCCGACATCGAAGTCGACAACCGGCCCGATCTGGTGGCGAAGGGACAGGATCCACAGCTGGAGAAGGCGATCGAGGTGGTTTTGAAAGAGCTGAAGGAGCAGCCGCCGTTGCCCGAGCGTCCGGCGTATCCGCGCGGACGCTAGTCCTCGATCGGCTTTTCCTGGTGCGGCGCGTAGCGCACGACGGTGACTCGCTCGAGGGTGACGAGACCACCGGAGAGAATGTCGGCCGCCTCCTCCAGGAGGCGGTCGATCTTTTTTCTCTCGTCGACGATTTCGATCACCATGGGAAGATCCTCCGAGAGACGCAGAACGCGGGCCGTGTGCAAACGGCTGTGAGCTCCGAAACCCATGGAGCCACGCAGGACGGTGGCGCCGGCGAGTCCCATCTCCTTGGCCTTCTTCACGATGACCTCGAAGAGCGGTTTGTTCTGGTAGCGATCCCCCTCGCCGAGAAAGATCCTCACCAGCCACGCCTGCTGCGGAATGGGCTCGATGACGTTCATCTCAGATCCCCCAGACTCGCTGGGCCAGGCGGTAGCCGAAAAGCACGGCCAACAGTCCCAGTCCATTGCTCAAGAGAAGATTTCCCGCGGCCAGGGCCCAGCGCCCATCCGACACCAGCATCGTGGTCTCCCAGCCGAAGGTGGAGAAGGTGGTGAACGCTCCCAGGAGCCCCACCAACAGAGCCAGGCGAAGTTCCTCCCGCAGGAGCAAGGGGCCGGCGATGGCGGTGCCCAACAGTCCCAACGCGAAGCAACCCAGGACGTTCACGACGAGAGTTCCCCAGGGAAACGACGCACTGGCCACGCGGTGCACCCAACCGGCCACCAGGTAGCGCAGAGTGGCGCCCACGGCGCCCCCGGCTGCGATGAAGAGAAGACGGTACATGAGTTCTCCCGGCTCTGATGCGCTGATGGCAAAACATCTTAGGCCATCGATCGGTGACTGACGAGGTTCAGATTGTCGAGTCCGGCGTCGAGCCACCTCTGCGGCCCAACAAACGCCAGAGCGGCCACGACAGCAGCATGAGAGCGAGGCCGACGAAGGACGAGCGTGGTTGATCACGCAGGACCCAGTAGCTGCTGCCCATCGCCGCCACCAGGGCCAGAATCGAGGGCAAAGGCCACAGGGGAATGCGCCTCGCCTCGCGGGGAACGCGCCCGCGCGTACGCAGCCACATCCCCCCCAGCAGGATGAGAGAGGAGAAGATCCCGGTGGCAAACGCGAAATATTTGACCAACTCCTCGAACTTGCCCACGAGCGCATAGAGGAAGGCAACGATGCCCAAGATGAGCACTGCGGTGCTCGGAATCTGCCGCTTCGAACTGAGGCGCCCCACCGCGGGGGAAATCACGCCCCCCTCGGCCAATCCGACCAGAAGCCGGGGTCCGCTGAAGAGAAGAGCTTGCGCGGCAGAGAAAGTGGCAAGGAAGATCAACGCGTTCATGAGCGCCGACGCACTTCCCCCCATCAACACATGCGCCAAGTCCGCCGCGACGGTGGGAGACGCTGACAGAGTCGGCAGTCCGAGGTTGAGCAGCAGAGCCAGAGTGTAACCGCCGTAGACGAACGCGATGAGAAGTACGCTGAGGACCAGGGCGCGAATCAGAGTGCGCGAGGGACGCCGGACTTCTCCGGCCACCACCACGATTTCGAGGAATCCTTCGTAGCACCACAGCACGCCGACGAGACCCAGGAACCAGGCCTTCAATCCGGGCGCGGCCGCATCGGCAAGGGAATCCGCTCCCGCCGGCGCGCCGGACGACGAGCCGGTGCCCAGCGAGCTGAGATGGTGAAGCCACCCGGTGCCGCTGGCCGCCAGCAGGCCCACGATCGCCAGCACGAGCAAGCTCGCCAGCTTGATTCCACTCAGAGCGGCGGTAAAGCGCGTGCTCGAGGTGGCTCGAACCAAGTTGATCCCCGTCGCCAGAATCACGACGCCGAGTGAAAGTAGAGTGACGAGTTCGTCTTGAAGCCCCAAGAGTTGCGCGAGCGAGCGCCCGCTAACCCGAGCCAGTCCGCCGATGCTGCTGGGATAGAGCACGAAGATGGCAGCCCAGCCGTAGACGAAGGCCATGCGGGTTCCGAAAATCTCCCGCAGATACACCACGTAGCCGCCGGTCGAGGGAAACAGGGTCGCGAGCTCGGCGTAACTCAGAGCGGAACACAGCGCCAGCACGGCTCCTAACTGCCACACCGAAAGAAAGGCCAGGGGGGTGGGAAGCTGCGTCGCGACGTAGGCGGGCAGAACGAAGATCCCCGAACCCACCACCACACCCACGGCGAGAGCGATAAGGGGTCCCAGACCGAGACAGCGTGGCAGCGGCGAGACGCTCACCGAACGACGGTGACGTGGGCTCGAGGAAGACGGTCGTTGCGCGCTCGATTCGAGAGTGCGATCGGCAGAGCGACTCCATCGGTGACGAGGATTTGATGTTCGAGAATGCGAAGACTCGAGGGGACGTCCGGCGCGGGATCGGTCTCGGGCTCGATGGTCACCATGGCCGTCCAGCTTCCATCGTTCAGGGTCAGCACGAGGTCCTGCACGAAATCCTGTCCTGGGAAATCCGGAGAGTAGATCCCGGGCACCGCGTAGGGGCCGGCGCCATCGCTATCGACGCCGCTGGCGGAGGTGAAACGGCCCAGGGAGTGCAGCTGCAGCGGCAAGAGACTGGTGGTCTCACGCTGGAACACCCACCCCTCGTAGACGTAAGCGCTGGGGAGTGGGGTACCCAGCCGAAGGGAAGGGCTCGCCAGAGCGGCGGAATCATAGAACCAGATGCCCTCGGGAAGACTCGCCCCGTCCTCGGCCGTGGCGGAAAAGAGACGGAATTCCCCCTCGGGCTCCTTCAAGTCCTTGGGCAGAATTTCGGGACTGTCCCAGCTGAGATCGGTGGAGATCGTACCTCCCGAAGCGACGAAATCTCCGATGCACAGCAGCATGCCGATCGGATGCGCCACTCCCAGGTCGGCCGGTGGCTGGTAGCTAATCGTAGCGCGCGCGATGGCATCCCGGTTCAATCCGTCCGGCACCGGAACGCGCGCAAGTACTTTGCCGGTGAGGTCATGCAGCTTCGCGTCGCCATCCAGGCGGAACGAAACCACCGAGGTCCAGTCTTGAGCCACTTCCCACGGCTCCTGTCCGGGATCGGGGGTGACGGCGGGAACCCCCAGCCAGAGTTCGTAGAAACCCTGACCCGAGACGAGCGGCCAGAGATCGTCGGCACTGAACTCGACCCCGGTTTCCCGCAGGTACGGGACACCGGTGCTCGAATTCGAACAGGAACCGCCTGCTCCCAGAAAAGCCGTGGCCAGAGCGAGCAGCAGAGTGGGCTTGAATCGCAACCTGAGTCCTCGCCATCGGGGGGAATCCGCCTCGCAGCGGCTGACACAATATATGATAGACTCCCCAGGCGAAGAAACACGTCACCCATCGAGCCCGGGAGATCCGATGGACGCAGCGCTTCTGACCCGGCCCCCCACCCTTCTGGCCGTTCTCACCCTCCACGCTCTCCTTTTGGGTCCAGTGTTCCTCAGCTCGGCCGCCGGGGCTCGCGAAGCGGAGACGAGGGCCGACCTCCTGCTCTATGGGGGCACCATCTACACTTTCGCAGGAGAGACGCCCACGCCGGTAAAGGCCCTGGCGGTGCGCGACGGTCTGGTGATCGGGGCCGGATCGAAAGCCCACTGCGAGGCCCTCTGCGACTCCGCGACGGAGAGGATCGACCTCGCGGGCGCCACGGCGGTGCCCGGGCTGGTGGATGCGCACGCCCACCTCTTCAATCTCGGCACCTTCCTCAGCCGCGTCTCTCTGATTGGAACCAGCTCCTGGCAGGAATGCGTGGCCAAGGCGGTGCAGTTCGCGCGCGGGCTGCCCCAGAACACCTGGCTTTTGGGCCGGGGCTGGGACCAGAACGACTGGCCACAGCAGACCTTTCCTTCCCGGCACCAGCTGGACGAGGCCTTTCCGACACGTCCGGTGATCCTGGAACGCGTGGACGGGCACGCGTCGTGGGCGAATTCGGCGGCCCTCCGCGCCGCGGGTATCGACGCCTCCACCCCGGATCCCCCAGGGGGGGAGATCCTGCGCGAGAATGAGGCGGGGACGCCTTCGGGCATCGTGGTCGATGAAGCGGAGAATCTCCTGTGGGCGGCGGTTCCGCAGCCCGACGCGGCCGAGTGGGATCGGCGCCTGGAGCTGGGCCAAGCAGAGGCGGTTGCGAACGGCCTTTGCGGAATCCACGAGATGGGCGCCAGTCGCGAGAGAATCGCCGCCCTGCGCCGCGCGCGCGCGGCAGGAAGCCTGAAACTGCGCGTCGTGGTCTACCTCTCGGGCGAGAAGACCCTGAGCCAATGGAAAGAGGGGCCCGATCACCCCGGTCGCGACGACCTGCTGCGCATCGAGGGAGTGAAGTTCTACGCGGATGGAGCCCTCGGCAGTAGAGGCGCCGCGCTGCTCGAGGACTACAGCGACCGACCAGGGCACCGTGGACTGTTGCAGCACAGCCGTGAGGAGTTGACGCAGCAGGTCTCAGAGGCTCTCGCGCGCGGCTTCGGGGTCGCCATACACGCCATCGGGGATGCCGCGAACCGGCAAAGCCTCGACGCGATCCGCGATGGGTATCAGCTGGCGAAGTCCCAACACCCGGAGCTTCCCCCCTTGCGCGAGATGCGCGCCCGCATCGAGCACAGCCAGGTCCTCTCGCCCCAGGACATTCCGCGTTTCGCTCGCCTCGGGATCATCCCCTCGATGCAGCCGACCCATTGCACCAGCGACATGCCCTGGGCGGAGTCGCGGCTGGGCAAGGCGAGGCTCGCAGGGGCTTACGCCTGGCGCAGTCTGCGCGATACCGGCTGCATTCTGCCTCTGGGCAGCGATTTTCCCAGTCGAACGGGTGTCGCCCCTTTTGGGCCTCTACGCCGCCATCACCCGTAAGGCGGCCGACGGAGGGGGGCCTCAAGAGGGTTGGTCGAAGGAGCAGTGTCTCACGGCCACCGAGGCGCTTCTGGGGTTCACGGTTTGGGCGGCGCGGGCCGGGGGATCTCCGTCGGTGGGTCATCTGGCCGTGAAGGAGCGAGCCGACATCACGATTCTCGACAGCGACCCTCTGCGGGATGCTCCCGAGAAACTCCTGCACGCGCGAGTCCTGCGCACGATCGTCGGACGGAAAGACAGTCTACGTTGCGGCTACGAGTGCGGATCGATGAGCTTGGTGACCAAGAGGACCGCGCGCAAACGAAAGAAGAGATCGCGGGGAATGCGATATACCATGTCGTCGCCAATGATGTGCAACCAGTTGTACTGGTCATTTTCACGCCAACCGATTTCATAGCTCACGGTCTTGTCGGGCCAGTAGAGCTCGCAGCGCACCTTCTCCACCTGCAGGAAATTTTGAAGTTGATCCTCGGAGCGGAGACGAACGTGCAGGTCGGACCCCAGCTCCTCGATTCCGTACCTGAGATTCTGTGCCGCGACGAGCAGCGATTCCCTGTCGCCCGTATAGCCCAAAGGAGCCCGCAGAGCCCATTCACGACGATAGCCCGGGATGGCCGTCACCGATTCTCCACTCTTCCAGATCACGCGTACGCTATCGAGCAAAGTGTAGTTGTCGGGAACTGGATTCGTCTCCAACAACTCCTCTAGACTTTTGTCTCCGCTATCCAAGAGCTTGGAACTGATGGTGATGAGCGTGCGCTCCTCGTCGCGCCGTGCGTAATTCACCCCGTGCTCGTCCACGTTTCCCAGGCGCAGACGATGGGAGTCCGCATCGGCCACGAAGCGCAGGTCGAGCACCGGATTGCTAAGGCCGTAGCCGTAGAACAACGAATCGCTCGCTCCGTCCGCGACGTAGCGCCGAATGCGGGTATGGACTAGGTCGTACACCAGGGTGTGAAGATCGCGCCGCTTGAGCTGCCGCGGGTTCTTCCCGGTAGTGAACCAAAGCCCGCGCGCGTTGCGAGCGGCCTCAAACGAGGTCCTGTCGTTGCGCAGATCAATCTGGCCGATCTGCTCGATCGTGTAGTCGAAGAGGTCGTAGATGCGCAGAGCCTCGTACGAGGTTTTCGCGAGTTCCGACACTCCCCGTTCTGCCAACACCACTTCGCGGCGGCCCCCGACTCGCAAATAGCTTCCGCTATCGCTGGGATTGTTCCTTCCGATCCAGTAGATATGCGGCGGGCGCCCCGCTTCGATCAATTCCACCCAATACGAAGGACGCCGGAGACCACCAAGGGCGTACGCGTCGAGCGCGGTGGTGTCGACCCCGCTCGCCACCACTTTCGTTCCCCGCGCGCGACAGAGTGCCGAGATCATCCCCCGGGTGGCCTTGTCGTCCGCGCGTTCCTTCACCGGTGATTGCAACCACCATTGCCCATGATGCCGCACCACGCTCAGAAAGGAGTTGGGTTGGTGAATGCGGAGCGTGTCGACGAGCTCCGGATCGAGCCGGCTCAGCTGCAGCGCGACGTCTTCGTGCTTCTCCCTGAGGGTTTGCCGCGGGAGATCCCACAGGAAGAGGATGGCCGCCAGAAGAGCGACGATGACCAGAGGGAGGACGATACCCCGCCTCATATCCACTTCCTTCGCCACCACACCACGCCGATGGCCAGAACGAGGAAGATGCCCGGGACGACTCCGATTCCGATGATCCGCAACCAGGTTCTCTGGCGAATCGTCAAGAGAACCGGATCGAAGAGCTCGGGCCCGGGGCCGATCGCGATTCGATTCTCCTTCTCGCTCAACCACAGAGTCAGGTCGAGAAAGAGGTCTCCGTTCCCCCAGGCCAAGAGGTTGGCGTTGTTCACGAAATCGACGTCGCCCATCACCACGATGCGGGTCTTGCTCCGCGGCCGTTGCACCATTTTCTCGTCTCCGACGGTGAGGGTGTCCCCCACTCCGCGTTGGTCGAAATCTCCGGGGTGCATGTCCATGAGAGTCTGTTCGAGCCCTTGGCTCCGGTTGCGCCAATCGAGCTTGAACAGCCTTAGATCGACTTCGACCGCGTAACCCAACGAAAGCGGACCGGCCAGATCGGTCCCGGCGTCGAAGGTCGCACCGGGATCTCCCAGTTGCGTGAGCGTAGTCTCACCCCATGCCTCCTTCGCGGTTTCTACGATTCTCGTGATTTTCACTCCGGGAGGTGGCGGTTGGACCGATGAGATCGACCGGGCGATGGGATAGAGCGTCACGTGGTTGAAGCCGAGGGTTCCCTCGAAATCGGGGTTGGCGCTGCGGGCCATGGCGATGCGGTCACTCGCGCCATTGGTGGTGTTCTTCTGCTGAGAGCTCTGGTCGATCACGAAATCGAGATCGGGATGCAACCCGTACTCGGCAACGAAAGTGTCTGCGCCGGCCGAACCCAATGGCTCCAGCAGTGCGAACAGACTCCCTCCGTGCAGTATGTAGCGGTTGAGAACCTCCCTCTCTCTCGCTCGAATCTCGCCCGAAGGCGCGGCGAGAATCACCACATCGGCGTCACTCGGAATGGAATCGGCGCCCGGGAGATCGAAAGTGTCGACCTGAAAGCTCTGTTGGCGCAGCGAATCGGCCAACTTGCTCAGGCCGCCGCCCGACTGATTCTCGATGGAAGCTTCGCCGTGCCCGGTGAGAAAGAGAATTCGCGGAGAGTCGTGGGAGATGAGGCGCAGAAGGGCGCCGCTGAGTCGAGATTCGCCCAGGTCCCTCACTCGGAGTTTCAGATCGCCGCTCGTCAACACGAGGGTTCGATTCAAACTCACTCCATACTTCTCCGCCAACTCCGGATGGCGGTCCAGGTCGACAAATTCATAGCTGAACTCGGATGACTGCTGCCGGTAGCGCTCCAGAAGGAGCCTCACCTGTTCCCGGGCGGTGGGATCGTCTTCGTAGAACGCGAGGGCGTGCACCGGCCGGTCGAGCTTCTTCAGCAAGCGCACGGTCTCCGGAGAGAGACTGCGCCGCGCGCCGTAGGACAGATCGACGCGAAAATCGTGACGCGTGCTCAAAACGCCGGCCAGGGCCAGGGCCACCACCCACAGAAACGCACCGAAGTACCAACTCCAGGCGCCGCTTCTCCTTCGCTTGGTCCCTATCTTCGGGGATTCATCCACCGGTTCACCCTCACCCCCCCCAACGCCGTGAGCTCAAGACTCCCGTGGCGAGAAAGAGAAAGAAGGCCCCCACACCGACGAAATAGACGAGGTCGCTCGCTTGAATTAGGCCGTAGCTGGTGGGGCTGAAATGGGAGGCGAGAGAGAGCCATCCGGTGACGGCGGCCCAGAATCCGTCGAGATTCTGGCTCCACCAACCCAAGAACCACGAGCTGAACAAAACGACGACCGTGGCGCCGTAGGCGAGGACCTGATTCGCGGTGAGGGCCGAGAAGAGAGTTCCGAGGGCCAGACTGCAGAGCCCGAAGAGGAGAAGCCCCACAGAGCTGCGAGAGAACGGTGGGAAGCTCCACCCCTCCGAAGAACGAGGTACACAGGGGAGCCAACAAGCCCAAGAAGAGCAGTCCCCCGAGCATGGCGGCCGCGGCCAGGAACTTCCCCATCACGATCTCGACCTCACGCAGAGGATAACTCATGAGGATTTCACTAGTACCACTGCGCCACTCCTCCGACAGGAGCCGCATGGTCAATCCGGGCAGAAGGAGGAGCAGAAGAAAAGTGTCGCCGCTGGCGAGAGGCTGAAGGACCGCGTCCACCAGATTGAGCCGCATGGGAGACTGGCTGGCGCTCATCGCCATCAAGCTCGCCCCCGAGTAGTTTTCCAGAAGGGAGACGAAGTAGATGCCATGCACCAAGAGAAAGAGCCCTGCCACCGCGAATCCCACCGGACTGCGGAAATTGCGCCGCAATTCCATGCGCGCTAGGGAGAGAGCGGCCCTCAAGGTTGAGCTCCTTTCTCCTCGCGAACCAGACGGAGGAAGACTTCTTCCAAACCGAGGTTCTGGGGCGTCAGTTCACACACCGCGAAGCCGCCGCGCACGAGGGTGTCGATCAATCGGGCCGCGGAGGTACGGTGTTCCAATTCCAGCCCGAAGGCGCACTGTCCGGCCGGACTCTCTCTTGGCTCCAAGGACTTCACGAAATCCAGGCGCTGTAAGATCTTTCCCGCTTCGTCGACCCCCTGGGGGCTCTTGATTTGATCGATCACCAGATGAACGAAAGTGCCACCATGGATACTCTGCTCGAGTACGGACGGTGTGTCCTCGGCCATGCAGCGGCCATGGTTCAAGATGAGGACGCGGGTGCAAAGGCGCCTGGCTTCGGGAATGATGTGCGTGGAGAGGATCACCGCCTTTTGCTTGGCCAGGCCGGCGATGCGCTCGCGAATCTCCACGATCTGACCGGGATCGAGGCCGACGGTGGGTTCGTCGAGGACGAGCGCCGGTGGATCGCCGATCAGGGCCTGCGCCAAACCGATTCGCTGCCGGTACCCTCGCGAACAGAAGCCGATGAGACGATTCGCCACCGAGCCCAGAGCACAGAGCTCGATGACCCGGTCGAGCTCGGCGGTCTCGCGAGACTTTGACACTCCCTTGATGCAGGCCACCGTACGCAAGAACTCACGGACTTTCAGTTCGGGATAGAGCGCGATGGCTTCGGGCAGGAAGCCGAGTAGACGGCGCGCGGCCAGCGACTCTTGGGAAATGTCGTGGCCCCCGATTCTGATGCGTCCCGCCGTCGGCGAGAGCAGCCCGACGATGGCGCGCAGGGCCGTGCTCTTGCCGGCGCCGTTGGGACCGAGCAGTCCCAGAACCTCTCCCACATTAACGGTGAAGCTCAGAGCATCCACCGCAAGGAGAGAACCGTAGCGGTGAGTGAGATCGGTGACCTCGATCATGCTCGGGTTGATATCCCTCCGGCGGGCGTCCAGCGAAGCGCGGCGGCGCCCCAGGTGTAACCGGCGCCAAAGGTGGCAAAGAGCAGGGTGTCACCGGGCTTGATCTTCTTTTCGTCGTGAGCGATGCGCAAAGCGCCGGGAATGGTCGCCGATGTGGTGTTTCCGAGTCTGTCGATGGTCACCATCATGCGCTCGGGCGGCAGATTCAGCTTGCGGCGCGCAAAATCCATGATGCGCAGATTGGCCTGATGGGGAATGAAGAGGTCGATGTCCTCACTCTTCAGGCCCGCCTTCTCCAGCACCCGTTGACTGATCTTGGTGATTCCTTCCACCGCGACTTTGAAGACCGCCTTGCCATCCTGCCAGAGGTAGTGCATGCCGGCGTCGACCGTCTCGTGAGTCGTTGGATGAAGGCTGCCTCCACCCTTCATGTACAGGTACTCCGCCCCCGAGCCATCGGCGCCGTTCTCCCAGGCCAGAATTCCCTCGGTATCATCCGGAAGACGCTGCACCACGGTAGCGGCGCCCGCGTCTCCGAAGAGGATGCAGGTATTGCGATCTTTCCAGTTCGCGATGGTGGACATGATCTCAGCGCCGACCACGAGAACGTTATCATGGGCTCCTGACCGCACGAGGCTCTCCGCCAGGGCCAGAGAGTAGACGTAGCCGCTGCAGGCACCCAGAAGATCGAAGGCCCAGGCGTTCTTGGCGTTGATCTTCTCCTGCAGAATGCAGGCGGTGGAGGGAAAGATCATGTCGGGGGTCACCGTGGCCACGATGATGCAATCCACCTGGGCCGGATCCACTCCGGCCATTTCGAGAGCCTGCATCGAGGCCGGTGCACCCAGTTCGCTGGCTGGAGTCCCCGGCTCGACGATATGACGCTCCCGGATGCCCGTGCGCTCCACGATCCACTTGTCGTCGGTGTCGACCATCTTCTCCAGATCGTGATTGGTGAGAACCCGCTCGGGGAGGTAGAGACCCACCCCGGTGATTCCCACGTTCATCCTTGGCTTGCTTGACTGCGACATGACCCCTCCGGGTGGGTAAAGGCGATTCGTGACCTTAGGCCACCGCTCTCCGGCGTGCAAGCACGCTCACGATAGGGCCGCGGTCACTTCGCGAAGGTAGGTGGAAAGGAGCTTCAGACCCTCCACCAGGGTCTCTTCCTCCACTCCGAATCCCAGGCGAAATCCTGTGGGCTCCTCGAAAAACGCACCCGGAGTGACGAGTACGCCATGCCGGCGTTTCAACTCCTCGATCCACCAAACGGTGGAATCCGGATCGCAATCGAGGCCGAAACCGAAGGCTCCGCTCACCCCCCGCGCACGCGCAGCGGCCGCGGCCTTCCGAGCCGCCTCTGCCTTGAGGCGACAGAAGGCGATGATGCCGTATTCGCTCAGGTCGGTCGTGAGGATGTCTGCGAGTTCGCGTGCCCACTCGGCCACCAAAGGGCGTCTCCGTCGCGCGAGTTCGCGTGCTCGCTCGTGGAGATTCTCCCTCTGTTCCCACGCTCTCAGGGCCACGGCTTGCGAAGGAATCGGCAGGAACACCGGCCCATAATCGCTCACGTTCAACGCGCCGGCGATCCACTCCGCCTCGGCAATCAGGGCGCTGCAGCGAATCGCTCCCAAACCCATGACCTTGGTGAAGGAACGGATCACGGCCGCCTCGGGCAAGACCTCAAGGAAGCTCCGCCGCTGCGTGTCGGGCAGGAATTCCAAATAGACTTCATCGCTCAGGACCGCGCAGCCGCACGCGCGGGACCACGCGGCCACCGCCTCCATTTCCTCCGCGCTCAGGCTGGCCATGCTGGGATTGTGGGGATGGCTCAGGACCAGGAGGCTGGGCGATCGGTCCGCGAACTCCTGCAGGCGATCGAGTGCGAGTCCCATGCTTCCGTCCGCGCGCCGACGCGGCAGACGCAGGACTTCCGCCTGCAGCGCGTGCGGAATGCGGCGCAGCGGCTCGTAGGCCGGTTCCTCGACGATCACCGGACCCGGCCAAAGTTCCAGACGCGCCGCCACCGCCAAGAAGACGTTCCAGTGGCTGCCCGGCTGCACCAACACTTCCCGGGGCTCGCGGTGCAGAGCGGCCGCGATCCGATGCGCGAGCGGCGGGTAGTCGACTCCCGGCTCCGCGATGAGCTCGCTGGGGGCGAGATCCCGCAGCCACTCGCCCGGCGGCGGGCTCATTCCACTGAGTACGAAGGAGTAGCGCACTCCCTCGTGGGTGGAAGGCTGCCGAATCCAGCGCAGGTACTCGATCGCGGGAAATTGCACTCGGAACTCTCCCATCCCCTTCAGAAGATCAAGGTCTTGACATCTACAGAGACAGCCGCGAGGGATGGCGGGGCCGTTCCGCGCGGTTCCAGCTTCGTACGCAGATCGTCACCGCGGGAGCCAGAACCATGAGGAAGAGCAACCAGGGAAAGGTGGGAGGTCGTCCACCTTCCAGAATCGTGGCGGCAGGCCACATGAAGATTCCGACCAAGCTGAGCGCGGAGAGCCCGACCACGGCCCACTCCCAGCGGTGCACGCGGATCTTGCGGTAGCGGTCCCGCAGGCTGAAGATCGTCACCGAGGAAACCACCATGCACCCCGAGATCAGAATCGGCGCCCAGACTGGTCCCACCCAGGGCATGGGAGTGAGGAAGAGAATGTCCTCGGTGAACGGACTCGGGGGCCAGGCCAGCATCACCCACAGCCACCCGTAGTAGAAGCTGTCCCAGATCCCGAATACGAAGAGGAAGGCGGCGAAGCGGCGCCAGGGATCGCGGGTCGTGAGCCAGGCCACGGAGAGAATCATGAGCAGAGTCGCCGATTCGCGCGCGATTTCGACCCAGGCGATGTGTTCGGGGATCACTTTGATGGGAAAGGCGAAGCCCTCGGGGTAGAAGAGGGCGCGCAGGTAGACCACCACCGAGGCTTCGAGTTGGGCCATGGCGATGGCGAAGATGAAGAGCCAGAGCAGCCGCCGGTACGTCGAGGGCGCCAGACGAGCGGCCGCGACCAACCATGGCAAGGGCTGACTGTTCGCTTTGGGCATGCGAACCTCCGAGAAGCCATGATATAGAGTAGGGGGCGTCCCCTAACGCCCCCTACTCTATATCATGAACGGCCGAAGCAGGGCTAGGCGTCCTTGGTCTCTTCGTCCTGCGCGGGAGCAGCCTCGCCGTTCTCGGCCGCTTCCACCGGCTCCGCCTCTTCTGCTTTGGCCTTGGCTTTGGCTTTGGGCTTCGCTTTGGATTTTGCCTTGGGTTTGGCCTCGGCCTCGATCTCCGCCTCGTCCTCGGGCTTCGCCTTGGCTTTGGCCTTGCCCTTGGCCGGCGCCTTGGTCCGCTTGGACTTGGCCGGCTTGGCCGCGGTCTTGCTGCTGGCCCGCTTCTTCTTGGGCCGGTCCCCGTCCTTCACGAACTCCAGGAGAGACATCTCCGCCGCATCGCCTTTGCGAACTCCGGAGAGCTTCAGCACCCGCGTGAATCCGCCCGGGCGTTCCTTGTAGCGTGGTCCCAGCTCGTCGAAGAGTTTCCGCACCGCATCCTTGTCGTTGAGAATGCTCGCGACATGACGGCGCGCGTGAAGGTCACCCCGCTTGGCGAAGGTGATCATGCGCTCGGCCAGCCTTCGAGCTTCCTTGGCCCGAGGCGTGGTCGTCTTGATTCGCTCGTGAGTGATCAGAGCGATCACCAGATTCCGATACAGCGCCTTGCGGTGCGTGGCATCGATTCCCAGCTTACGCCCGTCAACCTTGTGTCGCATTACCGATCTTCCTCGCGCCTTAAATTCCTAGGAGGCAACCGAGGCCGCCTCGTTTTCGCCTTTGACCAGACGAACGACTTCGTCCTCGAAACTCATGCCGAACCGCAATCCCATGCCCTCGAGGATTTCCCCGATTTCGTTGAGACTCTTGCGGCCGAAATTGCGAAACTTGAGCATTTCGCTCTCTGAACGGGTCACCAGATCGAAGATGCTATCGATATGGCCCGCCTTGAGACAATTGGCCGACCTGACGGAAAGCTCGAGCTCGTCCACACTACGCTTGAGCATCTCGGCCAGCTTCTCGGTGTCCTCATCTACCTCGCTTTGAGGTTGATCGATCGGCTCCTCGTCGAAGTTGATGAAGAGCTGCATGTGATCCTTGAGGATCTTGGCAGAATACGCCAAGGCGTCCTCGGGACTCACGCTGCCGTCGGTTTCGATCTCCAAAATGAGGCGATCGTAGTCGGTCCGTTGCCCGACGCGCGTGTCCTCCACGCGGTACGCCACCTTGACCAGGGGCGAGTAGCTCGCGTCCAGTTTCATCACGCCGATGGACTCGTCGGGGATCTCGGTCTCCTCGCGATCGACATAACCCCGTCCGTAGTCCAGGTAGATCTGGGCCTTGAACACGCCGCCCTCAGCCAGAGTACAGATGATCTGATCCGGATTGACGATGCTCACGCCGGTGGCGCAGTTGATCATACCTGCGGTGACGGTGCCTTCCTGATCTGCTTCGAGACTCATCCAACAGGGTTCGTCTCTGTCGAACTTGAACACGACCTGCTTGAAATTGAGCAGGATGTCCGTCACATCCTCGATCACGCCGGAAATGATGCTCAGTTCGTGGCGTACGCCTTCGATCTTTACCGCGGTGACCGCCGCGCCTTGGATGGCAGCCAACAGTGTCCGCCGGAAAGCGTTCCCGATGGTCAGGCCGAAGCCTCGCTCGAGGGGTTGAATCACCAACTGGGCGTTGTTCCCTTCGATCTTGCTCAGCTCGGGATCAATGCCTTTGGGCATCAAGAGGTTTTTCCACTTCATTCTCGCATCCCTCTTCCTTGATGGGCTAGTGGACGATCGTCGTTCCGCTCGTCTCGCGCATTAGACCTTCGAATAGAGCTCGATGATCAGATTTTCCTGAATGGGAATCGGGAGATCACCCTTCGTGGGCTCCCGCAAGAGTTGTCCGCTGAACGAAGCAGCATCGAGTTCGGCGAAAGGCAGCGGGGTTCTGCGATTTGCCGACTTGATCGACTCCACGATCACCGGCATGTTCCGGCTCCGCTGTCGGATCGAAACCCTCGCACCCACGTCGACCGGCGCGCTGGCGATGTTGACCCTCTTGCCGTCCACAAGCACGTGATTGTGGTTCACGAGTTGGCGTGCGGCGTCGCGGCTCGGAGCCAGGCCGAGACGATAGACCACGTTATCCAAACGCGTCTCCAGGATCTGAAAGAGATTTCCTCCCGTCTCGCCACGGCGTCGCGTCGCTTCGGCAAAATTCCGGCGGAATTGCCGCTCCAGAACACCATAGATCGAGCGCACCTTCTGCTTCTCGCGAAGCTGGAGTTTGTACTCCGAGGGCTTGCTCTGCCGACGACGGCCGTGCTCGCCGGGCCCATAGGGGCGCTTCTCCACCGCGCACTTGTCGCTGAAGCAGCGCTCACCCTTGAGAAAAAGCTGCATGCCTTCGCGGCGGCAGAGCTTACACTTCGGGTCGAGATACCGTGCCATCTGTCCGTACTACCTCCGGCCGTTCCTCTTTGGAAACGACATCGAGAATGATTGTCCTGCCGACTATCGGCGCCTGCGGGGCTGGCGGGTGCCGTTGTGCGGCACCGCGGTCACGTCCTTGATCCGCGCGACTTCGAGGCCCGAGGATTTCAGGCTGCGGATCGCTGCCTCGCGACCACTACCCGGCCCCTTCACCCAGATCTCGACCTTCTTCATGCCCATTTGCTGCACTTCGTCAGCGCATTGACGCGCGGCCATCTGCGCGGCATAGGCAGTGCTCTTGCGCGAACCCTTGTTTCCCACTTTTCCGCCGCTGTTCCAGGCGACGACGTTGCCGGCGGTATCGGTGATAGTGATGATCGTGTTGTTAAAACTCGATTTCACGTGGGCAACACCGAACGCGTCGACCTTCTTTTTGACTTTTCTACTCTTGCCCTTCTTGGCAACCACGCTTCCTCCTAACGAGTCCTACCGATTTCGGGGTAGGGGTCTTGGCGCGAACGCCCTAGCTTTTCTTGGCGCCCGGCCGAGACTTGGGTCCCTTGCGGGTACGCGCATTGTTCTTCGTGTTCTGGCCGCGGGCCGGAAGGTGCCGGCGGTGACGCAATCCCCGATAGCAGCCGATGTCCTCGAGGCGCTGAATGTTCATCGAGGTTTCAGCCCGAAGCGCGCCCTCGACCTGGTAATCCTTCTCGATCAGGTTTCGAATGAGCTTGGATTGCTCTTCCGATAGATCCTTCGTTTTCACTTCGGTGTCGACCTGACACTTCTCGCAGATCTTGCGAGCGCGCGTCGGGCCGATTCCATAGATGTACGTCAACGAGGTCACGATCCGCTTCTCGTTGGGAATGTCGACTCCGGCAATGCGTGCCACCTGATGGCTCCTTTCCGCGCGCCGCTCTCATCGGCGCGGTAGCGATTCTCGCTACTGAAGACTAGCCCTGCCGCTGTACGTGGCGGCGGTTCTCGCAGATCACTCGCACCTTTCCATTGCGTCGGATGATCTTGCACTTGTCACAGATTTTCTTGACGGACGCGCGCACTTTCATGGCATCCCTCACTTGTAGCGGTAGACGATTCGTCCGCGGGTCAGGTCGTACGGAGAAAGCTCCAGCGTGACTTTGTCCCCCGGAAGGATCCGGATGAAATGCATGCGCATCTTCCCCGATACGTGGGCCAACACTACATGCTTGTTCTCGAGCTCGACACGAAACATGGCGTTGGGCAGAGCCTCCACCACGGTTCCTTCGACTGAAATTGATTCCTCTTTGGCCATATCCTCTTACGCTTCCTTCGGCGACCGTGGCTTCATCGAGCCGTCAAGACTTTCGGGCCCTCGTCCGTGATCGCCACCGTGTGCTCATAGTGAGCCGATCTCGTCCTGTCCGCCGTCACCACGGTCCACTCATCAGGAAGCGTCAGGACCTCCTTGCCGCCCAAATTGAACATGGGTTCGATCGCGAGCACCAAGCCCACCTCGAGTTTGGGATTCGGCATCGTCATGCACTCGTAGTTCGGCACCTGTGGATCTTCGTGGAGCGAGGTTCCGATTCCGTGCCCGACGAGCTGTTCGACTATGCCGTAGCCCTTTTCCTTCGCGTGCTTCTCGACCGCTCGGCCGATGTCCGCAATGCGGTTCCCTACCACGCAGGCGTCCAAGCCCGCCAGGAGTCCGCGTTTGGTCGTCTCGCACAGCTCCACGAATTCCGGCTCGACCTCGCCCACCATGAAGGTCTCGGCACTGTCCGAGTGCCACCCGTTCTGGATGAGACCGATGTCCATGCCCACGATATCGCCGTCCTCGATGACCCTATCGCCGGGGATACCATGAACGACTTCCTCGTTGATCGAGATGCACACCGAAGCGGGATACCCGTGGTAGCCCTTGAACGACGGGATGCAGTTCATGTCCCGAATCCACTTCTCCACCTTGCGGTCCAGTTCGATGGTCTTGACGCCCGGGCAAACCTCGTCATCCCGCAGGCGCAGAAAGACCTGCGCCAAGCTTCTGCCCGCGGCGGCCATGAGGTCGATCTCGCGCGAGCTCTTGAGATTAATCGACTGCGTCCAAGACACTTTCTATCCGTTCCGCTATGTCTTCGATCGAACCCACCCCGTCGATGTCGACGATGTCCACGCCTTGGCTCTCCAGATAGCGCAGAACGGGTTCGGTCTGTTCTTCGTAGACCTTCAGCCGGTGCTGAATGGTCTCTCTCGTATCGTCCGTACGGCCTCTCAAAAGCAGCCGCTCGACGATCGTCTCGTCGGGCACCCTGAGCAGAAGAGCCGCCTCGACGCCTCTTCCGCCGCCCTCGACCAGCAAGGCCAGAAGCGCCTCGGCCTGCGGCACCGTTCTCGGATAGCCATCCAGCATGAATCCACGCTTGACGCCATCCTCGGCCAACCGCATGGCGACCAGTTCGAGCATGAGCTCGTCGCCGACCAGATTTCCGCTTTCCACCACCGCCTTGACCCGCTGACCGACTGCGCTGCCGGTCCTCATGGCCTCGCGAAGGATCTCGCCGGTGGAGACGTGATCCAGACCTCGCTTGGCACAAATCCTGGCGGCCTGAGTTCCCTTACCGGAGCCCGGAGGACCCATGATGAGCACTCGCTTGGCCATCTTTCTTTTCCTAACGCCGTCCCCGCAGCTTGCCCTTCTTCATGAAGCCATCGTAGTGGCGCATGAGAAGGTGGCTTTCGATCTGCTGCAGAGTGTCCAGAGTCACGCCAACGACGATCAGCAGCCCTGTACCTCCGAAATAGAACGGGACATGCGCCTGACGAATCAGGATGTCAGGCAGCACCGCAATCGCAGCCAGGAAAATCGAACCGGGCAGAGTCACTCGCGTGAGGACCCGGTCGATGTACTCCGCAGTCCTCTTTCCCGGACGGATACCGGGAATGAAGCCCCCGTACTTCTTCATGTTGTCCGCGAGATCGACCGGATTCAGCACGACTGCGGTGTAGAAGTACGAGAAGAAAATGATGATGATCGAGTAGATCCCGATGTAAACCGGGGCCCCGGGCCGGAAGATCCCCGCAATGGCCATCATGGCCGGACTGTTGGGGAAATAGTTCGCCAGGGTCGCTGGTAGCATGATGATCGACTGGGCAAAGATGATCGGGATCACTCCGGCCGTGTTCACTTTCAAGGGAATGTGCGTCTGCGCGCCCCCATACATCCGTCGGCCGACCATCTTCTTGGCGTATTGCACCGGAATCCGTCGTTGGCCCTGCGTGATCAGAATGATGGCGGCGATCACTGCTACCATGAAGATCAACAGGACGACCAGCTTGAAATAGTGCATCTCTCCCAGCTTCAACTGCTGGATCGTGCGCAGGACGTCCGAGGGATACCGCGCGATGATTCCGATCGTGATGATCAGGGAGATTCCGTTGCCGATTCCCCGGTCGGTGATCTGTTCGCCCAACCACATCACGAAGACGGTTCCAGTGACCAGCGTGCTCACGGTTACGATCTTAAAGAGCATGCCGGGATGCGGGACCACGGGTTCGCCGGCGATGCCCTTGAGAGAGGACAGGAAGATGCTGATTCCCACGGCCTGAATGAAGGCCAGTCCCACCGTGCCGTAGCGAGTGTACTGGGTGATCTTCTTGCGGCCCTCCTCGCCCTCTTTGGCCAGCCGCTCGAAATAGGGAACGACCGCCTGTAAGAGCTGCAGGATGATGCTCGCCGAGATGTAGGGCATGATTCCCAGGGCGAAGATGGTGGCCTTGGAGAAGTTGCCTCCGGCAAACATATCGTAGAGGCCCAAGAGCCCCCCGGCCTGAGCCGCGAAAAAGCCACGCAGAGCGGAGCTGTCGATCCCGGGCGTAACGATGTGTCCACCCAACCGGTATATGATCAGAATCCCGGCCGTGAACAGGATCCGGCGCTTGAGCTCCGGAATCCTGAACATGTTCTGATAGCCCTCTGTGAGCTTCACGCTCGAGTCCTTCCCGGAAACCTAGTCGGCTTCCTTCACCGTGACCTGTCCGCCGGCGGCTGAGATCGCGTCGATGGCGGCCTTGCTGGCTCGATCCACTTCCACCTTGTATGCACGTTCGATCGCACCGTCGGCCAAGAGCTTAACTGGCTGGTCCGGCCGATGGATCAATCCCGCTTCGTAGAGAATCTTCGCGTTCACGGTGAGTTCCTCGCCCAGCCGC
Organism: Candidatus Krumholzibacteriota bacterium; assembly: GCA_963764625.1. Taxonomy (GTDB): domain Bacteria; phylum Krumholzibacteriota; class Krumholzibacteriia; order JAJRXK01; family JAJRXK01; genus JAOZPE01. The sequence goes on from CAVXTH010000005.1 coordinate 179,169, forward strand.
GTCAAATCTCGCAGGTTGATGATCTGGTAGGTCTTGGCGAAGGGATTCTTGAATCCGCGCTTGGGCACGCGTCGGTTGAGCGGCATCTGCCCACCCTCGAACCAAGGACGGTGCTTGGCACCCGAGCGTGCCTTTTGACCTTTGTGTCCCTTGCCCGCCGTCTTGCCATTGCCCGTACCCAGGCCTCGACCCTTGGGCGGCTTGGGCTTTCTGTACCCCGCGGGGCGGGAAATCTCGTTCAGCTTCATCGGCTATTCCTCCACCGTCTCCACCCGCACCAGATGGGGGATCTTCTTGCACATCCCCATGATGGTGGGAGAGTCGTCATGCACTACGCTGGTCTGGTTGCGCCGAAGGCCCAGCGCCACCAGGATGCGTTTCTGCTTTTCAGGGCGGTCGATGCCGCTGCGAACTTGTGTGATCTTGATTCGCGCCATGAGCTATTCCTCTGCCTGTTCGGAGCTGACCGGTGCCTCCGCCGACTTCGCTTTCGCGGGGCCTCCCCCGCGCAAACCGTAAATCTCCGGTACGCTCAAACCGCGTTTGGCCGCCATCCGCTCCGCGGTGCGAAGCTCACTGATTCCGACCATGGTGGCCCGCACCACGTTGTGCGGGTTGTTGCTGCCGAGCTGCTTGGTGAGAATGTCGACCACCCCCGCCACGCTCAGGATCGCGCGAACTCCTCCCGCCGCGATCACTCCCGTACCGGGGGCCGCGGGTTTGAGCATGACCCGGCCCGCGCCGAAACGGCCGATGACCCGATGGGGGATGGTTCCGCCGATCATGGGAATCTTCACCTGGTTCCGCTTCGCGTTCTCGCTGGCCTTCCGGATGGCGTCGGCGATTTCGTTGGCCTTTCCCAGACCCACTCCCACCGAGCCCTTTCCGTCGCCGACCGCGACGATGGCATTGAAGCTGAAACGACGACCACCCTTGACCACTTTGGCCACGCGGTTGATGTGAATCACCTGCTCGAGCAAATCACTGGTCTTCTCGCCGCGGTTCTGCGTTCCGCGACCTCCGGGCCCGCGGCCGCCGCCGGGTCCACGACCACCGGGACCGCCTCCTCCGGGGCCACCGCGCCGTTGAGGTCCTCCAGGACCGCTCGGCCCTCTGCTGGGTCCAGCCACGTGTGTCCTCCTAGAACTTGAGACCGCCCTCGCGGGCGCCCTTCGCCAGGGCCGCTACGCGGCCGTGGAACTTGAAACCGCCACGATCGAAGACAACGTTCGTGACACCTTTATCGTTCGCCCGCTTCGCCAGTTCAATGCCGACGGAGCGCGCGGTCGCGCACTTCTGGCCTTCACCCTTCTCCGGCTTGGGTGCTTTCAACTTGATCGAGCTGGCTGCGGCCAAGGTCGTACCGGACTCGTCGTCGACGATCTGGGCAAAGATATGCCGATGACCCCGGAACACGGACAGCCGCGGGCACTGCGCGTTCCCCGAAACTTTCTTGCGCACCCGTTGCTTACGACGGATGCGAGCGTCTCGCTTGCCCTTTGCATTCTCCTTCATGACGCCTCTATCTCCTGGATCCTGCTTGCTTAGGACTTGGCGGCGACCTTACCGGCCTTGCGCCGAATCTTCTCGTCGCGATACCGAACTCCCTTGCCCTTGTAGGGTTCGGGGGGACGGAATTCGCGGATCTCGGCCGCTACCTGGCCTACCTTCTGTTTGTCGATTCCCGACACCACGATGTGGGTGGGGTCGGGAGTCTGAATGTCGATTCCTTCGGGAAGCACGTAGTCGATGGGATGCGAATGTCCGAGTTGGAGATTCAGCACCTTACCCTTCGCTTCGGCTTTGTATCCCACTCCCACGATGTCGAGGGCCTTTCTGAACCCTTCCGTCACTCCTTGCACCTGATTGGCGACGAGTGACCGAACCAGTCCGTGCCGCGCGCGCATGTGCGGCGCGTCCGAAGTTCTCGAGCATTGAATGGCGTCGCCTTCGATCTTGACCTCGATCCCCTCAGGAAGATGCTGACGCAACTCACCCTTGGGACCCTTCACGATCGAAACTCCGTCTTCGATGCGTAGCTCCACTCCGCTGGGAATGGGAATGGGCTTCAGTCCTACGCGCGACATGTTTCCTCCTGCCATCCCGTCATCGGGGATGCGAATCTCCGTGAGCACCGACTCGCGCTCACTACCAAACCTTGCAGAGAACCTCTCCACCCACACCCATCATCCGTGCCTCGTGACCGGTGAGGATTCCCCGGGACGTCGAGAGAATCGAGGTGCCGTAGCCGCCGAGAACCTTGGGGATCTCGTTCTTGGCCGCGTAGATACGCAGCCCCGGCCGGCTCACTCGCTGAATTCCCTCGATGACCGGGTCTTTGTCCTCGGTGTACTTGATGTAGATCCTGATCACGCCCTGCGGACCTTCATCGATGAATTTCACGCTTCGCACATAGCCTTCGCGAAGCAAAAGTTCGGCAATCGCCTTCTTCACCCGCGAAGCCGGAACGTCGACGCGACGGAACCTGGCCTTCTGGGCGTTGCGAATCCGAGTTAGCATATCCGCGATGGGATCGGTCATCATCGTGTGTTGCCTCTCTTTTACCAGCTCGACTTGACCACGCCGGGAATGTCGCCCTTCAGCGCCAGCTCCCGGAAGCAGATCCTGCACATACCAAATTTACGGAGGTAGGCGCGAGGCCTTCCGCACCGACGGCAGCGGTTATAAGCCCGTACTCCGTACTTGGCCTTCCGCCGGGATTTGACGATGAGACACTTCTTAGCCACGTTCGCGTCCTCGCTTCCTGATACCTAACGGCGGAACGGCATACCGAAGAGGCTCAGGAGTTCCCTGCCCTCTTCGTCCGTCTTCGCAGTGGTCACCACGGTTACGTTCATGCCCCGAGCCTTGTCGACCTTGTCGAAGTCGATCTCGGGAAAGATGTACTGCTCTTTGATTCCCAAGCTGTAGTCGCCATGGCCGCTCAACTTGGGAGATATGCCCCGGAAGTCGCGAACGCGCGGCAAAGCCACGTCCACCAGACGGCCCAGGAACTCGTACATGCGGTCTCCGCGCAGCGTCGCGCGGCAGCCGATGGCCATTCCGGCGCGCAACTTGAAATTCGCGACCGATTTCTTCGCGCGCGTGATCTGGGGCTTCTGTCCCGTGATCGCCTGCAGATCGGCCGTCGCGGATTCGAGAAGATTCGGGTTCGCGATCGACTCACCCACTCCCATGTTCACCACGATCTTGGTGATCCGGGGGGCCTCCATCACGTTCCCGTAAGAAAACTTCTCCATCATGCCCGGCGCGACTTCGCTTCGGTATTTGTCTTTCATTCTTGCCATTACCAAACTCGCCTTTCTCCCTCTTCACGGACCATAGGGCCCGAGGCCTGGGAGCGGGGATCGCTATTCGCCCCCACTATCTGCCGGTCGCCCCTTGTCGATCACCTTCACGTTGCTGAGGTGGATCGCGGCTTCCGCTTCGACGATTCCTCCGGTGGCCTGGCCCTGAATCTCGCGACGATGGCGTTTCACCAACTGGACCTTCTCGACCACCACTCGATTCTTTCCGCGCAAGACCTTGAGCACCTTTCCCCGGATTCCCTTGTGGTCTCCAGAGATGACCTCAACGATGTCGTTGCGCGCGATTCTCTTGGACATTGCGTTCTCCTAAACCACTTCGGGCGCCAGCGAAACGATCTTCATGAAGCGTTTCTCGCGAAGTTCACGAGCCACCGGTCCGAAGATACGAGTCCCGACGGGCTCGCGATCGTCATTCACGATGACGGCCGCGTTGTCGCCGAAACGGATGAGGCTGCCATCACGACGTCCACGCTCCTTGCGCGTGCGAACGATGACGCCTTTCACGACCTGACCTTTCTTGACCGTGCCCCCGGGAATGGCCGATTTCACGGCTAGCACCACGATGTCTCCGACGTAGGCGTACCGCCGGCCGCTGCCCCCGAGGATCCGGATACACTTGGCGGTCTTGGCGCCGGAGTTATCCGCGATCGTAAGTAATGTCTCTTCCTGAATCATGACTGGGCTCTCCGTCCCGGGGTTTACTTCGCGCGCTCGATGACCTCGACGAGGCGCCAACACTTGTTCTTGCTCAGAGGCCTAGTCGCCATGACCTTCACCGTATCGCCTTCGCGAGCCTCGTTCTTTTCGTCGTGAGCGAAAAGCTTGGAGGATCGCTTGATAAAGCGAGAATACACGGGGTGCCGCACTCTGCGCGTTACCAGAACGACGAGCGTCTTGTCCATCTTCGCGCTCACGACCTGCCCCAGCCGGACGGCCCGTTGCGCGCGATCGCTACTCGAATTCGCCATCTGCTCTGCCATGAGTTCTACGCCTCGTTTTTCTCGGCTTCACGCCGCTTTTCATTCAGCACGGTTTTTAAGCGAGCCAGCTCGCGACGCGCGATACGATAGCTCAGTGGGTTGTCCAGTTTCCGGGACTTCAGCTGCAGACGGAAGTTCATCACCTGTTCGGCTTGCTCCTCGACTCGAGCCAAGAGCTCGTTCGCGCTGAGGTCTCTCAATTCAAAGGCCTTCCTCATCAGTCTTCCTCCCGAACGACGAACCTGGTCTTGATCGGAAGCTTGTGCATCCCGCGCTCCATCGCCTCGTGCGCGAGCTTCTCGTCGATGCCACCGAGTTCGAAGAGGATCCGGCCCGGCTTGACTACCGACACCCAATACTCCGGAGAACCCTTGCCCTTACCCATGCGGGTTTCGGCCGGCTTGATCGTGATGGGTTTGTCCGGAAAAATCCGAATCCAGAGCTTTCCCGAACGCTTTACATGACGCGTGATCGCGACGCGCGCCGCTTCGATCTGACGACTCTTGATCCAACCGGGTTCGACCGCCTGGATTGCAAAGCGTCCGAAGGAGATTTCGGAACCACGCTGAGCCATTCCGCGCATTCTCCCCTTCTGAACTTTCCGTCGCCTGACGCGCTTAGGCATCAACATGGCTAGCTCGCCTCCTGAACCTCGTTGGCCAGCTGCTTCTTGAAGTCAGCCGGGAAGATTTCACCGTTGCAGATCCAGACTTTCACTCCGATCGCACCGTAGGTGGTGCGAGCCGTCGCGGTGCCGTAGTCGATGTCGGCGCGAAGCGTGTGCAAAGGCACGCTGCCATCCTTGTAGTTCTCCACCCGACCCATCTCCGAACCACCCAGACGACCACCGCAGCGGATCTTGATTCCCTTGGCGCCCATGCGCATCGAGGTCGCAATCGCCTTTTTCATCGCGCGCCGGAAGCTCACGCGCTGCGTGAGTTGATGTGCAATGTGCTCGGCGACCAGCACCGAACAGAGTTCCGGCTTCTTCACTTCCTTCACGTCGAGCGTGATCGATTTTCCAGTCAGCTTCTGCATCTTCGTACGCAGCTCATCCACCGTCTTGCCCTTGCGGCCGATGACCACGCCGGGCCGGGAGGTACGAAGAGTCACCGTCACCTTGTGGGGCTCGCGCTGAATCTTGATTTTGGCGATACCCGCGTTCCCCACGGTCGATTCGATGAGCTTGCGAATCTTGACATCCTCTTCGAGCCAGTCCGCGTAGTTCTTCGTCGCGAACCACTTCGAGTTCCAATCCCCGATGATGCCGAGACGAAACCCGGTAGGATGTGTCTTCTGACCCATTCGACAACCTGCTTTCTTCTACGCCTTTTTGTCCGCGGCGCTCACGATGACCGAAATGTGGCTGGTCCGCTTCCGAATCCGGAATGCGCGGCCCTGGGCCCGTGGACGAATTCTCTTCTGGGTAGGACCCTCATCAACCCTGATTTCCCTGATGACGAAATCCTCGTCGCTCGTGGTGACCGTTTCGTCCGCGGCAACCCTGGCATTCGCCACCGCCGCCAGAATGGTCTTCTGAATCATGGGCGCGGCTTTCTTCGGCGTGAGCGAGAGCAGATGAACTGCCTCCTCCACGCCTTTCCCCCGCACGAGATCGGCCACCAAACGGGCTTTACGCGCGGAGATCGAATTGAAGCGGGATACCGCCCTGGCCTCCATGGCTCTTCCTCCTGCTACTTCTTGCCCTTGCTGGTGTGTCCGCGGTAGATCCTCGAGGGAGCGAATTCTCCGAGCTTGTGACCCACCATGTTCTCCTGGATGTAGACCGGGACGAACTGCTTGCCGTTGTGGACCGCGATGGTGTGTCCGAGAAATTCCGGAACCACCATGCTTCCCCGCGCCCAGGTCCTGATGACCTTCTTCTCACCCTTGGAATTGAGGGCCTCGATCTTCTTGAGAAGAGAATCCTCGATCCAGGGGCCTTTTTTGATCGATCTCGGCATCTGCGGCTCTCCTGACTACTTGACTTTGCGACGACGGACGATGAAACGGTCCGAGGGCTGACGGCTGCGGGTCTTCTTTCCCTTCGCCGGCTGACCCCAGGGGGAGCAGGGATGTCTTCCACCCGAACTCTTGCCTTCGCCACCGCCCATGGGATGGTCGACTGGATTCATCGCGACCCCGCGAACATGGGGACGCTTCCCCAGCCAACGGCTCTTCCCCGCCTTGCCCACGACGACGTTTTCATGGTCCGAATTTCCGACCTCGCCGATGGTGGCGTAGCAGCTCCGGTGCACCATGCGAACTTCGTTGCTGGGCAAACGGAGCGTGATCAAGGAACCCTCCTTGGCCATCACCTGAGCGTAGCTACCCGCGCTGCGCGCGATCTGTCCGCCGCGACCCGGCTTGAGCTCGATGTTGTGCACGAGCGTGCCCAGCGGAATGCGCCACAGGGGCATCGCGTTTCCCACACTGAATGGAGCATTCTCACCCGCGAGCAGGGTCATCCCCACCTCGAGGCCCTTCGGCATCACGATGTACCGCTTCTCCCCATCCACGTAGTGCAGAAGCGCGATGCGGGCGCTGCGATTCGGGTCGTACTCGATCGTCGCGACTTTAGCTTCGATGTTGAGCTTGTTTCGCTTGAAATCGATGATCCGATAGCGCCGCTTGTGCCCTCCACCGCGATGGCGCGAGGTAATGCGACCCCGATTGTTCCGCCCGCCCGACTTCTTCAGAGGCGCGAGCAGAGACTTTTCAGGCTTGCTTGTCGTAATCTCGGCAAAGTCCGACACCGTCCGGTAACGGAGTGTCGGGGTCACCGGTTTGAATTTCTTGATCCCCATGGGATTCTTTCTCCCCCTTGATCAGCCCGCGCTAAACCAGGTCGAAGAGATCGATTTTGTCATCGGTCCGCAGCGTCACGATCGCCTTCTTCCAGTCGGGACGGTGTCCCGCAAAGCGACCCATTCGCTTGGGCTTGCCGTGCATCCGCATGGTCCGCACGTCGAGCACCTTCACACCGAAGAACTTCTCCACCGCTTGATGGACTTCGTGCTTGTTGGCCGCGAGCGCGACCTCGAAAACGTACTTGTTGGTCTGCTCGCTGATGTCCGTCGTCTTCTCGGTGACCACCGGACGAATGAGCACCTGACTCAGATCCTTCATGACCCGAACACCTCCCCCACGCGCGCGAGCGCCTCTTCGGTCAGAACGAGGCATTCGCTGCGAAGAACGCGATAGGCGTTGAGCTGGTCCGCCGGCATCACGTCGACGTGCTCGAGGTTTCGCACCGAGCGGTAGAAGGTGTTGTCCTTGGCCGAAGTGACCACGAGCACAGTGCGGCCGCTCAGACCCATCTTCGTGAGCATGGCCACGGCCGCCTTGGTCTTCGGAGCATCCAGACTCGGGTTCTCCACCACGTAGACCTCACCGAGACGCGCGCGATCACTCAGCGCCGAGCGCAAAGCGAGCTGACGGGTCTTGCGATTGAGGTTCGTGCGGAAGTCCCGCGGCTTCGGCCCGAAAACGGTACCTCCGCCCTCTCGCACCGGGGATTTCGCCGAGCCCGCGCGAGCGCGTCCCGTTCCCTTCTGGCGAAAGAGCTTCGCGGTCGAGAAAGCCACCTCACCGCGTTCCTTGGTCTTGGCCGTGCCCTGCCGCTGATGCGCCAGATAGCTCTTGACCGTCTCGTAGAGAGCCTGCTCGTGGATTTCGGCGCCAAAGAGCTTTTCGTTGAGCTCGATCGCACTTCCTCCCTCGCCGCTCTCGTTGAATCGCTTGGCCGTAGCCATGACAGCGTCCTCCGATTCTTACTTCCAGGGCCTGACCCTAAATCGCGTTGACCAGAATAAACCCGTTGCGCGTTCCCGGAACCGCGCCCTTCACGAAGAGAAGGTTGTTCTCTTTGTCGATCCGCACTAGCTCGAGGTTTTTGACCGTGACCCGATCGTTTCCCATGCGGCCTGGCATCTTCTTCCCGCGAAACACACGGGAGGGAGTGGCGCAAGCGCCGATCGAGCCCGGCACGCGGTGATTGTGGCTACCGTGGGTTTCACGCCCACGCTGGAAACCGTAGCGGCGAATTACGCCGGCGAATCCTCGACCCTTGGAGATTCCGGTGACTCTCACTTTGGCAATTCCGTCGAAGAGGTCGACCGTGATCTGCTGACCCAGGGCGAAGCCCTCCAGGTCGTCCACCTTGAACTCACGCAGCATCCGCTGCGGGCCGGTGCCGCTCTTGGCCAGATGACCCAGCAGGGGCTTGGGAGTCCGCTTCTCCTTGCGATCCGCCCCGAAACCCAGCTGCACGGCCTGGTAGCCGTCCTTCTCGGTCGTCTTGATCTGTGTAACCGGACACGGACCGCACTCGAGCACGGTGACCGGAATGGAGCGGCCGTCTTCATCGAAGACTCGCGTCATTCCCATCTTCTTTCCGATCAGACCTTTCATTCCCGTTCTCCTCGGTCGAGGCGAAAGCCTCCGTTTGCGCCGTCTTAGACTTTCAGCTCAATGTCCACCCCGGCCGGCAGATTCAGCTTCATCAGAGCGTCTACCGTCTGGTTGGTGGAGTTGACGATGTCGATGAGCCTCTTGTGCACTCTGATCTCGAATTGCTCGCGCGATTTCTTGTCCGCGTGAGGCGAACGCAAAACGGTATAGACCGACCGCCGCGTGGGCAAAGGCACCGGACCCTTGATTTCAGCTCCAGTCTTGCGAGCCGTTTCGCAAATGACCTGGGCCGAGCGGTCCAGCGTGGAAGCCTCGTACGCCTTGAGGCGAATTCGGATCTTCTGACGCGCCATCTTTCCTCCTGCCGACGTTCGGAGATTCAAACTCCTTGTCTCGCCCGCGAAGCATTTGGGCCAAAGGCCCTTACTCGATGATTTGAGTGACGACGCCGGCGCCCACGGTGCGGCCGCCTTCGCGAATCGCGAAGCGCAGTCCGTCTTCCATGGCGATCGGCGTGATCAAGTTGATGTCCATCGTCACGTTGTCTCCGGGCATTACCATCTCCCGTCCCTCGGGAAGCTCTGCCGTGCCCGTCACGTCCGTCGTCCGAAAATAGAACTGAGGACGATATCCAGTGAAGAAAGGCGTGTGACGTCCACCCTCTTCCTTCGTCAAAACGTAAACCTCACCCTTGAACTTCGTGTGCGGCGTCACGCTCCCCGGCTTGCACACCACCATCCCACGCTCCACGTCCTTCTTGTCCGTCCCACGAAGCAACAAACCCACGTTGTCCCCCGCCTGCCCCTCATCCAAAATCTTGCGGAACATCTCCACCCCGGTGCATACCGTCCGCTGCGTGTCCCGAATGCCCACGATCTCGATCTTGTCACCCGTGTTCACCCGGCCGCGCTCGATACGGCCCGTCGCCACCGTCCCGCGTCCGGTGATCGAGAAAATATCCTCCACCGGCATCAAAAACGGCTTGTCCAATTCACGCTGGGGTGTCGGCACGTAGGTGTCCAACGCCTCCAACAACTCGAAAATGCACTTGCACTCCGGAGAATCGGCATCCGAACTCTCCAAAGCCTTCAACGCGCTCCCCTTGATCAACGGAATGTCGTCCCCAGGGAACTCGTACACGCTCAATAACTCGCGTACCTCTAACTCCACCAACTCCAACAACTCCGGATCGTCCACCATGTCCGTCTTGTTCAAAAACACCACGATGTACGGAACTCCCACCTGGCGAGCCAACAAAATGTGCTCCCGTGTCTGCGGCATCGGACCGTCAGCCGCACTCACCACCAACACCGCCCCGTCCATCTGCGCCGCACCCGTGATCATGTTCTTCACGTAGTCAGCGTGACCAGGACAGTCCACGTGGGCGTAATGACGCGTCGCGCTCTGGTACTCCACATGCGCCGTCGCAATCGTGATCCCGCGCTCTCGCTCCTCCGGCGCCTTGTCGATCTGATCGAACGGAGTGAAGTCCGCCAATCCCTTGGCAGCCAAAGTCTTCGTGATCGCAGCCGTCAACGTCGTCTTCCCGTGATCAACGTGACCAATCGTCCCTACGTTCACGTGCTCCTTCGTTCGCTCGAACTTCTGACGAGCCATGACTTTCTACCTTTCCGTTCCCCCGCTTCGACTGCGGGGTCCATTCTGACGGCGCGTCTCCCCTCAGGAGACGACGCCATGCGCAATACGATCTACGACCTTCTTCGGAGCTCGTTCGTACTTGGCGAACTCCATGGAATAGACAGCACGACCCTGGGTGAGAGATCTCAATTGGGTCGCGTAGCCAAACATCTCGGACAGCGGCACCGAGGCCGCGAGCACTTGAGCGTCATCGCGCGGCACCATGCCCGCGATCTTCCCTCGGCGACTGTTCAGATCGCCGGTAACCTGACCCGTATATTGCGGGGGCACCACGATCTCCACGTTCATGACCGGCTCGAGGAGCGTCGGCTGCGCCTTGCGAGCCACTTCGCGGAGCGCCATGGCGCCTGCCACCTTGAACGCAATTTCGTTGCTGTCGACTTCGTGCCACCCTCCGCCCAAAAGCGTCAACTTCACGTTGATGAGGGAGTAGCCGGCCAGAACTCCAGCCTTGGCCGCCTCGCGCACGCCCTTTTCCACCGCGGGAATGAACTCGCGCGGGATGTCTCCGGCTTTGACTTCGCTCTCGAACAGAACGCCACGGGCGTTAGCGGCCGGCTCGATGCGCACCTTGATGTGCGCGTATTGGCCTTGGCCTCCCGACTGGCGGACGTACTTGGTTTCGGTTTCGGCCATTACGGTGACCGTCTCGCGGTAACTCACCTGAGGACGGCCGACATTGGCCGCCACGTGGAATTCGCGAAGGGCCCGGTCCACCAGGATTTCCAGGTGGAGCTCACCCATGCCGGCGATGATGGTCTGCCCAGTTTCCGCGTCGATCCTCACCACGAAAGTGGGATCTTCCTCGGCAAGACGGGAGAGCGCTTCGGAGAGCTTCTCTTCGTCCGCCTTGCTCTTGGGTTCGACTGCCACCGAAATGACCGGCTCGGGAAAGTTCATCCGCTCGAGCAAAATGGGATTCTCGCGGTTGCACAAAGTGTCGCCGGTGGTGATGTCCTTGAACCCGACGATGGCCACGATGTCTCCCGCGTAGGCCTCATCCTTTTCCTCACGCTTGTTGGCATGCATCTGCAGAATGCGGCCGATGCGCTGCTTGGTGTCCTTGGTGGCGTTGAACGCCTGGCCTCCTGCCTTGAGGGTGCCGCTGTAGATCCGCAGGAAGGCCAAACGACCCACGTAGGGGTCGGTCATGATCTTGAAGGCCAGGGCGGCCAGAGGCTCCTGGTCGTCCGCGTCGCGGTGAATCCGCTCGCCCTTGGCGGGGTGGACTCCGTCGACTCCCCCGAGGTCGCTGGGACTCGGCAAGAGTTCCACGATGGCGTCGAGCAGCAGTTGAATTCCCTTGTTCTTGAAGGCGCTGCCGCACAGAACCGGCACGAAGAGGGCCTGAAGAGTGGCGCGGCGGATCGCGGCCACCAGTTGCGAGGCGCTGATTTCAGCTTCGCGGGCGTAGAGCTCAAAGAGGGTCTCGTCCACCTCGGCCACCGATTCGAGGAGTCGCTTCCGCGCGCTCGTCGCCTCCTCCATCAGATCTTCAGGAATGTCGTAGACGTCGAAGGTCAGGCCTTGATTCTCCTCGTTCCAGGAGATGGCCTTCATGCGAATGAGGTCGATCACGCCGGTGAAGAGTTCGCCAGAGCCCACCGGAAGCGCGATGGGCACGGCATTGGCGCCCAATCGATCGTGTATCATCTCGACCGAACGCGCGAAATTGGCGCCGACGCGATCCATCTTGTTGATGAACGCGATGCGGCTCACGTGGTACTTGTCGGCCTGACGCCAGACGGTTTCGCTCTGGGGCTCGACACCGCCTACCGCGCAGAACACCGCAATGGCGCCGTCGAGCACGCGAAGGCTGCGTTCCACTTCGACGGTGAAGTCGACGTGGCCCGGCGTATCGATGATGTTCACACGGTGCTCGCGCCAGAAGCAGGTGGTGGCGGCGGAGGTGATGGTGATCCCCCGCTCTTTCTCCTGCTCCATCCAATCCATGACGGCGGCGCCCTCGTGAACCTCGCCCATTCTGTGGGTGCGCCCAGTGTAATAAAGGATACGCTCGGTCGTAGTCGTCTTACCGGCATCGATGTGCGCCATGATGCCGATGTTGCGTACCTTTTCCAGGGCGATCTTCCGCGCCACGTCCGTACTCCTCATTCGCGCACGGATGAAACCACCCGGTCTCGGGGGTTTCATTCCACGCACTCGGCGAACCATTCGTTTTGTTCATTCCCACCGGGCTTCAGGCAGCACCGGCATAGAAGCGCTCTGTAGCCGAACGAAAGACCTTTACCAGCGGCAGTGTGCGAAGGCCCGGTTGGCCTCTGCCATGCGGTGAGTATCCTCGCGCTTCTTGATAGACGGTCCTTCGTTCTTGCTCGCGGCGATCAGCTCGGAAGCCAGTCGCTCGGGAAAGCTGTGCTCATTGCGATCACGTGAGAATCCAATGATCCAGCGCATTCCGAGCATCATCCGCCGTTCATTCTTGATCTCGACCGGGACCTGATAGGTGGCCCCTCCGATCCGGCGGCTCTTGACCTCGAGCCCTGGCTGGACGTTCCGAAGAGCGGTACGGAAGACCTCAATGCCTTCCTGCCCCGTGCGATCGGTCACGATGTCCAGCGATTGATAAAACATTCTCTCGGCCAGGGTACGCTTGCCCCGACGCATGAGATAATTGATGAAGCGGGTTACCACGACATCATTGTGCTTGTAGTCCGGAAGCAACTTACGCTTTTCAGCAGCTCGGCGTCGCGCCATGTTCAGATACTCCTCAACGCTTCGTCCAGCTATTGCTTGGGACGCTTGACTCCGTACTTGGAACGCCCTTTACGACGGCCGTCGACCCCCGAAGCGTCCAAAGTACCACGTACGATGTGGTAGCGAACGCCGGGAAGGTCCTTCACGCGGCCTCCGCGGACCAATACGATCGAGTGTTCTTGAAGATTGTGTCCCTCACCTGGAATGTAGGCCGTGACCTCCACTCCGTTGGTCAAACGAACGCGCGCGATCTTGCGCAGCGCCGAGTTCGGCTTCTTGGGCGTACTGGTATACACGCGCGTGCACACCCCTCGCCTCTGGGGACAACCCTGCAGGGCAGGAGCTTTGCTCTTGCCAGTTCTCTTCTTGCGACCCTTGCGGATCAGTTGGCTGATGGTCGGCAAAGCTACCGTTCCTCTACTTCGATTCCCTCGATCTTCGAACTTTCGAAACCGGGCCACCGCAAAGGTCGGCCCGTATCCATCCCTCTTCCATCACAAAAAATTCTCCGCCAAACGGCGAAGACCGGCCGTAAAAGGACTTTCCTAAATCCTTTGGCGGCAACGTCTTGCGAGTAGCGCCGTCGGAGCGGCTCGTCCTCGCATAAACACGGACGAGTAGTGTAGGGCGAAAGCCCTACCATGTCAAGGTCGGCCTGACTGCCCATAGACCCCCCTCCACCCGGTTTTCCGGGGGTTTAGGAGGCCTCCGAGACCATCTCCTCGCTCTCGTCCCCCTCGGCCGTCCGCGGGGTCCCCTCGGGCACCGGCTCGTCCTCGGGTTCCTCCACCACGAGGTGCCTCAGCTGGCTGAGGCCCGTCCCGGCGGAGATCAAGTGACCCATGATCACGTTTTCCTTCAGGGAGCGCAGCTCGTCCCGCTTGGAGTGGATCGCGGCCTCGGTGAGGACCCGCGTCGTCTCCTGGAACGAGGCGGCGGAAATGAAGGAATCGGTGGAGAGACTGGCCTTGGTGATGCCCAGCAGTTGGGGCTCGAACACGGCCGGCCGCAGCTCCTCCTCCCCTCTCTCCCGGCGCTCGCGATTCTTCGCCTGCAGGTCGTCGTTGACATGCCGCACTTCGGTCTTGGTGATCTGCTCGTCCTCCAGGTAGTGCGTATCCCCCGGATCGGTGATCTTAACCTTCTGGAGCATGCGGCTGGCGATGATCTCGACGTGCTTGTCGTCGATCTTCACCCCTTGCAGGCGATAGACCTCCTGGATGGCATTCACGATGTAGCTCTGCACCGCGTTCACGCCCTTGATGGCCAGGATGTCCATGGGATCGACCGCGCCTTCGGTAAGCCGATCACCGGCCAGCACGTGCTCTCCTTCGTAGGTCCGCACGTGGCGTCCGTGGGGAATCAGGTACTCCTTGGCCTCGCTGGCGTCGGCGTTCTCGGGGGTCACCACGATCTTGCGCATTCCGCGGCTGACCCCACCGAAGGTCACGATGCCGTCGATCTCGGTGACCGTTGCCGCGTCCTTGGGACGCCGCGCCTCGAAGAGCTCCGCCACGCGCGGCAGACCACCGGTGATATCCCTTGTCTGTCCGATGTCGCGAGGAATCTTGCACAGGCTGTCCGCCTTGCGCACTTCGTCTCCATCGCGCACCTGCAGAACCGAGCCGGTGGGAATGATGTACTCTTCCTTCTTCTTCCCCGCCTTGGTGGTGATGATGATCGTGGGGTGCAGACTCTTGTCGCTCGACTCCTTGATGATCATCTGACGACGGCCCGTCTTCTCCTCGAGTTCCTCGCTGAGGGTGGCGCCTTCGATGATGTCGTTGAAGCGCACCGTCCCGTCGACCTTGGTGAGAATGTTGTCGCTGTAGGGATCCCACTCGAAGATCGGGGTACCCTTCTTCACCTTCTGGCCGTTCTTCACGTAGACCGTCGAGCCATAAGGAACCGCGAGGTGGCTGCGGGTGACGCCGCTGCTGAGCACCAGACGGATGTCCCCCCGGCGGCCGATTGCGATCTGCTTGCCCGAGTGGTGCTTGACCAGATCCACTTCCTTCGAGAACTCGATGGTTCCGTCGGCCGCCGCCTGCTTGACGGTCTGCTCCGCGATACGGCTGGCGGTTCCACCGATGTGGAAGGTCCGCAGAGTGAGCTGAGTGCCCGGCTCGCCGATGGATTGGGCCGCGATGACGCCGACCGGCTCGCCGATGTCCACCAGCTTGTGCTCGCTCAGATTGTAGCCGTAGCACATGGCGCATACCCCTCGCGCCGACTCGCAGGTGAGAACGCTACGGATCCGTGCGCGTTCGATTCCGTGCTCCTCGATCCGCGAGGCCAAGCCACGGCTGACGAAATCTCCCGTCTCGGCCACGAGTTCACCCTGGTCGTCGACGATGTCATCGGCCAGGGTTCTCCCCTGAATGCGGTCGGCCAGAGATTCGATGACCTCCTCGCCTTCCTTGATCGCCGTCACGTCGAGACCCATGATCGTGCCACAATCGTGCTCGGTGACCACGATGTCCTGCGCGACATCCACCAGACGGCGTGTCAGGTATCCGGCGTCGGCCGTCTTGAGCGCGGTATCGGCCAGGCCTTTCCGCGCGCCGTGGGTCGAAATGAAGTACTCGAGCACCGTCAGTCCTTCGCGGAAATTGGAGAGAATCGGCTGCTCGATGATCTCACCCACACCACCGGTGAGTTTCTTCTGGGGCTTGGCCATCAGTCCGCGCATGGCCCCCAACTGACGAATCTGGTCGCGACTGCCTCGCGCTCCGGAAGCGTGCATCATGTGCACCGGATTGAAGCCCTGGCGGTCGTTTTCGAGGTTCTGGAACATCAGACTCGCGACGTTGTCACTGACCTCGATCCAGGTGTCGATGACCTTGTTATAGCGTTCCCGGTTGGTGATGATGCCCTTTTGGTGCTGCTCCCGGATGGCATTGACTTTCGCCTGGGCCTTTTCGACGATCGCTTCCTTGTCGATCGGGACCAGGACGTCGTCGATGCTGATGGTCAGACCGGCGGTGGTCGCCTGCTCGAAGCCCAGGACTTTCAGGTCGTCCAGGAACTTCATCGAAGCGGTAGTGCCGAGCTTCCCGTGGAGACGGCCCACGATCTTCGCAAGCTGCTTCTTGGACAATTCCTCGTTGATGTAGCCCATCGCGTCGGGAACGATCTCGTTGAACCGAACCCGGCCCATGGTGGTCTTGACCAACTTGCCTTTGATGCGAACCTGCACCAGCGCGTGCATGTCGATGAGGTCGTGCTGATGCGCCTTCAGGACGTCGGCCGGACCGGTGAAGATCTTGCCTTCGCCCTTGGCGCCAGCACGCGACTTGGTCAGGTAGTACAACCCCAACACCATGTCCTGGCTGGGGGTTGCCACCGGTTCGCCGTTGGCGGGACTGAGGATGTTGTTGGGCGAGAGCATGAGAATGCGGCTCTCCAGCTGCGCCTCGTAACCCAGGGGTACGTGAACCGCCATCTGGTCGCCGTCGAAGTCGGCGTTGAAGGCGGCGCAGACCAGAGGGTGGATCCGGATGGCCTTTCCCTCGACCAGCACCGGCTCGAAGGCCTGGATCCCCAGTCGGTGCAGCGTCGGCGCGCGATTGAGCAGCACCGGATGGTCGGTGATGATTTCCTCGAGAATGTCCCAGACCTCGGGTCGTTCCTTCTCCACCAATTTCTTGGCGCTCTTGACCGTCTGCACGTAGCCCTTCTCTTCGAGCTTGCGGATGATGAAGGGCTTGAAGAGCTCCAGAGCCATGCTCTTGGGCAAACCGCACTGATAGAGCTTGAGCTCGGGACCTACCACGATCACCGAACGGCCGGAGTAGTCCACGCGCTTTCCCAAGAGGTTCTGACGGAAGCGGCCCTTCTTTCCCTTGAGCATGTCGCTCAGGGACTTCAAGGAGCGGTTTCCCTGACCCTTGACCGCGCGGCTGCGCCGCCCGTTGTCGAAGAGCGCATCGACCGCCTCCTGGAGCATCCGCTTCTCATTGCGCAGGATTACTCCCGGGGCCTTGATCTCGATGAGCTTCTTCAGACGGTTGTTGCGGTTGATCACCCGGCGATAGAGGTCGTTGAGATCGCTGGTGGCAAAACGCCCGCCATCGAGGGGGACGAGCGGCCGCAAGTCGGGGGGCAACACCGGCACGCAATCGAGAATCATCCACTCGGGATCGTTGTTGGAATCCAGGAACGCCTTCACGATCTTCAATCGCTTCAGGGTGTTCTTCTTGCGCTGCATCGAGGTCTCGGTCCGCGCGAGCTCCTTGAGCTCTTCGCTCAGCACGGGCAGGTTGAGGGCCTGAAGCATCTCTTTGATGGCCTCGGCGCCCAAGCCCACCCGCATCTTCAAACCCTCGATGGTGGCGTGGAGCTCGTCGTACTCACTCTCGGTGAGCAGCTCGCCCCGCTGCATTCCGCTGTTGCCCTCGTCCAGAACCACGTAGCTCTCGTAGTAGAGTACGCGCTCGAGGTCCTTCAGCTTCATGTTCAAGAGGTGACCGATACGGCTGGGCAGACCCTTGAAGAACCATATGTGCGCCACGGGCACGGCCAGCTCGATGTGGCCCAGACGTTCCCGTCGCACCTTGCTCTGGGTGACTTCCACCCCGCACTTGTCGCAGACGATGCCACGATAGCGGATCCGTTTGTACTTCCCGCAATTGCATTCCCAGTCCTTGACCGGGCCGAAGATACGCTCGCAGAACAAACCGTCTTTCTCCGGCTTGAAGGTGCGATAGTTGATGGTCTCGGGCTTCGTCACCTCGCCATAGCTCCATGAGCGAATGGCGGTGGGCGACGCCAGCTGGATCAGAATCGAGCTGTAGTCCCGAGTGAGCTTGCGATCGCGGTCGCTCCGAAGACCCAACATCTGTGTCCTATCCTCCCCCGACCAAGAGGCCGTGGCTTCGAGGTAACTTGGTTGCGACCTAGCTGTTCGATTCGAGCTGCACGTCGAGGCAAAGCGACTGCAGCTCCTTCATGAGTACGTTGAATGATTCGGGGATGCCCGGCTCGGGGGGATTCTCGCCCTTCACGATGGCCTCGTAAACCTTGCTGCGGCCGGTGACGTCATCGCTCTTGACCGTGAGCATCTCCTGGAGGCAATTGGCCGCGCCGTACGCTTCCAACGCCCAAACTTCCATTTCGCCGAAGCGCTGCCCACCGAACTGAGCCTTGCCTCCCAGCGGCTGCTGGGTCACCAGGCTATAGGGCCCGATGCTCCGCGCGTGGATCTTGTCCTCGACGAGATGACTCAGCTTCAGCATGTAGATGTAGCCAACGGTGACTTTCTCGTCGATGGCGTTGCCGCTGCGTCCGTCGTAGACCACGGCTTTCCCATCGGTGGGAAGCTGGGCGTCCTGAAGGGCCTGCTTGATCTCCGCGATGGAGCAACCGTCGAACACCGGAGTCTGCGCCGAGAAGCCCATCTCGTGCGCCGCCCATCCCAGGTGCGTCTCCAGCAACTGACCCAGGTTCATTCGGCTCGGCACCCCGAGGGGGTTGAGCACGATGTCCACCGGAGTCCCGTCCGCGAGGTAGGGCATGTCCTCCTCGCGCATGATGCGGGAGATGACACCCTTGTTCCCGTGGCGACCGGCCATCTTGTCGCCCACCTGCAGCTTGCGGCGGCGTGCGACGTAGACCTTGACCATCTTCACCACGCCGGGAGGGAGCTCGTCTCCGCGCTGGACCCGCTCCACGTTCTTCTGGAACTGGACCTCGAGCTTCTCCAGCTCGCGATAGGCGTTTTCGAAGATGTTGCGCACCCGCAAATCGACCGCGGAATCGGACACGAGTTGCAGACCCCAGTGGATGCGATCGAAGTCGAGTTCTTCGAGCAGCTTGGGAGTGAACTTCGTGTTGGCGCGAACCAGGACATCGGCCGAGTCTGGGTCACGAATCTGCTTGGCCGTCTGCCCGTCCATCGTCCGCCGCAGGCGGTTGTTGCGAATGTCGCGCACCTGCCGCTGCATGGAATTCTTCTTGCGGCGCAGGCGTTCGATCGCCTGCTTCTCGCTCTTCTTCGAGCGTTCGCCGCGCTCCTGACGGCCGAAGACTTTCACGTCGATGACGGTTCCGTCCATGCCTGGAGGAGCCTTCAGGCTCGCATCCTTCACGTCGCCAGCCTTCTCGCCGAAGATGGCGCGCAGGAGGCGCTCCTCAGGCGAGAGCTCGGTCTCACCCTTGGGGGTCACCTTTCCGACCAGGATGTCGCCGGCCTTCACCTGAGCTCCGATGTAGACGATCCCCTCTTCGTTGAGGTTGCGCAGAGCTTCCTCACCGATGTTGGGAATCTCCCGGGTGATCTCCTCGACTCCGCGCTTGGTATCGCGCACCTGCAGCTCGAATTCCTCGATGTGCAGGGAGGTGAGTCGATCCTCCTTGACCATGCGCTCGCTCACGAGAATGGCATCTTCGTAGTTGTATCCGCCCCACGGCATGAAGGCCACCAGCAGGTTGACCCCCAGGGCGAGCTCGCCGCCCTGAGTGGCCGGCCCGTCGGCGATGACCTGGCCTTTCGTGACCCGATCGCCCCGGCGCACGATGGCCTTCTGGTTGATACAGGTGTCCTGATTGGAGCGACGGAATTTTTGGAGATGGTGCTCGACGATTCCCTCGACGCAGAAGAAGTCACCGGTCTCGTCGTCTTCGAGATTGTCGTAGCGAACGACCACGTTGTCACCGGTCACCGATTCCACCGTGCCGTCGTCCAGGGCACAGACCACCGCGCCCGAATCGACCGCGACCTTGTGCTCCATTCCGGTTCCGATCAGCGGTGCCTCGGTGCGCAGCAGAGGTACTGCCTGCCGCTGCATGTTACAGCCCATGAGGGCGCGGTTGGCGTCGTCGTGTTCGAGGAAGGGAATGAGCGAAGCCGCGGCGGAGACGATCTGCTTGGGCGACACGTCCATGAACGCCACGTCCTCGGGAGCCGCCACAGGGAACTCGCCCTTGATGCGCGAGAGCACTCCCTCGCGGGCAAAGCCGCCCTTTTCGTCGAGCGGAGCATTGGCCTGCGCAATGACGAAATCGTCTTCCTGCTCGGCGGAGAGGAAAATGATCTCGTCGGTCACGTGGCCGTTCTTCACTTTGCGGTACGGGGTCTCGATGAAGCCGTAGTCGTTGATGCGCGCCAGCGTGCTCAGACTCGAGATGAGTCCGATATTCGGACCTTCCGGAGTTTCGATGGGACACATGCGGCCGTAGTGCGTGTAGTGAACGTCGCGCACCTCGAACCCAGCGCGGTCGCGGTGCAAACCTCCGGGACCGAGCGCCGACAGACGGCGCTTGTGAGTCATCTCGCTCAACGGATTGGTCTGGTCCATGAACTGGCTGAGCTGACTGCTACCGAAGAACGACTGAATGACGGCGCTCACCGTACGCGCGTTCACCAGGTCGGCCGGAGTCAGGTTGTCCTTGTCGCTCAGGTTCATGCGCTCTTTGACGATGCGCGCCATGCGCGACAGACCGACGCTGAACTGATTGGAGAGAAGCTCGCCAACCGCGCGCACGCGACGGTTACCGAAATGGTCGATGTCGTCAGTTTCGTCGCGTCCGAGCCTGAGGTTGATCATGCTCTGCACGATGGCCAAGAAGTCGGCCGCGGTGAGCACTGTGACGTCCAGGGGCACGTCCAGACCCAGGCGGCGGTTGAGCTTGTGACGTCCCACCTCGGCCAGATCGTATTTCATCTCGTTGAAGAAGAGTCGCTCGAAGAGTGCGCGCGCGGCTCCCTCGTTCGGCGGATCCCCCGGACGCAGAACGCCGTAGATGCGACGTAGCGCCTCTTCCTTGGTCTCGGTCGGATCCTTGGCCAGCGTATTCAAGATGAGGCTGGGCTCGTTGGGACCGATCGCATCCTTCTTGATGAGTATGATCTCCTTGATCTTCTTCTCGGAGATCTCGCTCAGCGCCTCTTCGGTAAGCCTGCCTCCCGAGGCGGCAAGGGGCTCATCGTCCTCGCCCGCGTCGGGCGCGTAGACGTCGTCCGCCACGAAGCGACCGATCAACTCCGCGTAACGCTTGGCTCGAGGCGAGGGGACTTTGACCGTCTCCACCTCGTGGAAGAGAGCGATGATGTCCACGTTTCTCTCGAAACCGAGGGCGCGCAGAAGCACCGTGACCGGCTGCTTCCGCTTGCGGTCGATGTGCACGTACATGACATCGTTGATGTCGGTGCTGAATTCCACCCAGGATCCCCGGTAGGGAATGATGCGCGCGTTGAACAGGCGCGTTCCGTTGGGATGGATCTCGTCGTCGAAGAAGACGCCCGGGCTGCGGTGGAGCTGACTGACGATCACCCGCTCGGCCCCGTTGATCACGAAGGTACCCTTCGAAGTGATCTGGGGGAGCTCACCCAGATAGACGGTGTGCTCCACGATCTCCTTCTGCTTCCACTCGCTTTCTCCCTCTTCCTGCTCCCTGACGATGATTCTCATCAACACCTTCAGGGGGACGGAAAAGCTGAGACCGCGCTCCTGGCATTCCTCCACCGTGTACTTGGCTTCTCCGGTGACATAGTGGAGGTACTCCAGGGTGAGATGACCCCGCGTGGAGGTAATGGGAAAGATGTTCTGGAAAACGGACTCCAGACCTTTCGGTTTCCTCTCCGCGATGGGGACTCCCACCTGCAGGAAATTGTTGTACGACTCCAGCTGGACAGCTAGGAGGTTGGGCATCTCGAAGCTCGTCTCGATCCTCGAGTAATCCCTGCGACCAGTGACCGGATCTGTCTTGATATTCGCCGTCACGCGCGATCCTTCCTCATGAGGGTCTCAGAGGTGGGAATGCGAACATTCTCTTCCGCTTCAGAGTTTTTCAGCCCTGGCGGGGTGTAGCTCAAAGGACATGCACGCCCGCCGGAGACGGATGCCCGCCTCCGGTACGTCGTGGGGATCCAGACGGACTTCCGGATGGATCCAATGCCCGTGGTTACTTGATCTCGACGGTGGCACCGACGGTTTCAAGCTGCCCCTTGATCTTCTCGGCCTCTTCCTTGGCCAAGCCCTCTTTGACGGGCTTCGGTGCGCCCTCGACCAGATCCTTGGCCTCTTTGAGGCCCAGTCCGGTGATGGTGCGCACCTCCTTGATGACCTGGATCTTCTTGTCGCCGGCCGCGGCCAGGATGACGTCGAACTCGGTCTTCTCCTCGACCGCTACCGCGGCGCCCGGCGCTGCCGCCATGGCAACAGGGACGGCGGCAGACACACCGAACTTGTCTTCCATGGCCTTGACCAGGTCACTGACTTCGAGAACCGTCATGCTCTCGACCATCTCGAGGACCTTCGCCGCGTTCTTGGACAGCTCAAAGGTCTTGGTCTCTTCGCTCATTATGCTTCGTTCTCCCGTTCTTTCTCACATGGGGCATCCGGCGCCAACCGGAAGCCGGAATAGGATTGAGCTTTCGTGACGAACCAAAATGCCCGGGGTTCGTCGACCGGGGAAGCCTTTACGGAATTCCGTTAGGCGGCCTCGGCCTTTTGCTTGGCCACAGCGTCGAGCACACCAACCATCTTGCGCATGACGCCGGTGAGGCACCCCACCACACCGCTCATCGGGGCCTGCATGCCCCGCATCAGCATGGCGAGGAGCTCCTCGCGACCGGGAATCTCGGAGAGCGCCTCCACCTCTCGCACTTTCAACAGCTTGCCGTCGAGGTACCCGCCCTTGATGACCAACTTCTCGTTGATCTTCGTGAAATCCACCACGGCCTTGGCCGGCTCGATGGCCGAATCCAGGCCGAAAGCGATTCCGGTGGGTCCCTTCAGGAGTTCGGTGAGGGCCGGGCATTCGGCCGCTTCGGCGGCGCGATGGGCAAGACGGTTCTTCACGACGCGGAACTCGACACCCCGCTCGCGGCACCTGGCCCGAAACTCGGTGATCGACTCGACGCTCAGTCCGGTGAAGTCGGCCAGGACCAGCCCCGCGCTCGCGCGCATCTTTTCGCTGAGAAGCTCGACCTCGGCTGATTTCTCGGGTCTTACCAATGGACTCGCCCCCCTACGCCTTGACCACTTTGAGAGCATCGACCTTGATGGCCGGCCCCATGGTGGTACTGATGTGACAGGACTGCATGTAGGATCCCTTCGCCGCGGAGGGCTTGGCCCGCTGCAATTCCTTGAGAATGCTCGTGATGTTCTCCGCCAGGGCCTGTTGACTGAACGAGCGCCGCCCGACCGGACAGTGGATGTTGCCCGCCTTGTCCACGCGGTACTCCACGCGGCCGGCTTTGGCTTCCCCCACCGCCTTGGCGACGTCCATGGTGACCGTACCCACCTTGGGGTTGGGCATCAGTCCGCGGGGGCCGAGAATCCGTCCCAGCTTTCCCACCTGGCCCATCATGTCGGGAGTGGCGATGATCACGTCCACGTCGGTCCAGCCTTCCTGGATCTTCTGGATGTACTCATCGCTTCCCACCATGTCCGCGCCAGCGTCCTGCGCTTCCTTCACCTTCTCGCCCTTGGTGAGGACGAGGATGGTCACGCTCTTCCCGGTTCCATTCGGCAAAACGACGGTGCCGCGAACCATTTGATCAGCGTGACGCGGATCGACTCCCAGACGCACCGCGATGTCCACGGACTCGTCGAATTTGGCCGGGGGAAACTGGCCGATCAGCTCGAGAGCTTCTTCCAGGTCGTAGGCCCGGCTGCTCTCGACGAGCCCGGCACCCTGCGACCATCTCTTGCCTCGCTTCATGGGTCTCTTCCTCTATTCGCTTTCTTCCGGCAGGGGCTCGCCCTTGACGTCTATTCCCATGCTTCGCGCCGTGCCCATCACCATGAGCATGGCCGCTTTCAAATCGTTCGAATTCAAGTCGGGGGCTTTCAGCTCCGCGATCTCTTTGACTTGCTTACGGGTGACCGACCCCACCTTGCCCCGGTTCGGAACTCCGGAGCCCTTCTCGATTCCCGCTGCCTTGCGCAACAGCACCGCGGCGGGAGGGGTCTTGGTCACGAAGGTGAAGGTACGGTCCTGGTAGACCGTGATCACGACGGGAATGATCATTCCCATCTGTTCCTTCGTCCGATCGTTGAAAAGCTTGCAGAAGTCCATGATGTTGAGCCCGTGCTGGCCGAGCGCGGGTCCAACCGGCGGGGCCGGATTGGCCCGTCCTGCCGGGATCTGCAGTTTGATGTTGGTCATTACCTTCTTGGCCATTACCGTCAACTCCTGCGGCTTCTCATGCCGCCAAAAGTGCTCGCCGCCAGGTGCCGTCTCAGATCGACTTCACCTGCAAAAAATCCAACTCGACCGGAGTCTCGCGGCCGAAAATGGAGACCATGACTTTCAACTTGCCCTTGTCCGGGTTGATCTCGTTCACGATCCCATTGAAATCGCTGAACGGCCCGTCAATGACCTCCACTGCGTCCCCCACGTTGTAGGGGATCTCCTGAATCGTCTTGTCCTCGGTCTTGTGGATGCGTCCGAGAATCCGGTCGACCTCTTCATCGCTGATCGCGGTGGGTTGACTCCCGCTTCCCACGAAGCGCGTGACCCCCGGAATGTTCGCGATGAAGTGCTGCGTCTCGTTGTTGAGCAGCATTTCCACCAGGATGTAGCTGGGGAAGAACTTCCGTTTGCTGGTGACGCGCTTGCCATTGCGCATCTCGGTGACCTCTTGGGTGACCACCAGGATATCCCCGAAGTACGGTTGCATCTCCTCGTTGGAGCGAATGGACTGCTCGATGTTCCGCCGGACCTTGTTCTCGTGCCCCGTGTTCGCATGGACGACGTACCATTTCAATCCAGCGGCGTGAGGGGCCGGCTGCTCCTCGGCGGAAGCCTCGGACTCGACGGCAGGGGCCTCTTGACCCTCGGCCTCCGTGGCCTCGAGCTCGTTTGCCCCCGATTCGAGCTGATCCTGATCGTTCATGACGAACCTTTGTTCCTTGGCTAAGCTAGGATTTCAGCAGCGTGCGCCAGAGCCAGTTGAAAATCTGATCGACCAGTCCGATGAAGACTGTCAGCAACGCCGCGGAAGCAATCACTACGATGGTCGATTCCTTTAGCTCCTCGCGCGTGGGCCAGGTGATCTTGCCCAGCTCGACGCGTACTTCTTTCAGGAACTCACCGAAACGCTTGAACATGATGCGTCCTGGCGCGAGAACCCCAACGAAGGCTCTCGCCACTGAGAGTAATGGCAGGGGTGGCAGGATTCGAACCCGCGGCCCTCGGTTTTGGAGACCGATGCTCTACCAACTGAGCTACACCCCTACAGGCCTCGCTCGGGTCTAGCGTGTCTCTTTATGAGGCTTGTGCGCCCTACACCAAGAGCAGTACTTCTTATACACCAGACGGTCGGGTTGACGACGCTTGTTCTTGGTCGTGGTGTAATTGCGGCGCTTGCACTGCTCGCACGCCAGGATCACGATCTCCCGCGGCATATCCACGCCTCCCACGCTTTTGGATTGGACCCGATTGGATTA
This sequence comes from Candidatus Krumholzibacteriota bacterium, assembly GCA_963764625.1. Lineage (GTDB taxonomy): Bacteria > Krumholzibacteriota > Krumholzibacteriia > JAJRXK01 > JAJRXK01 > JAOZPE01. The sequence goes on from CAVXTH010000005.1 coordinate 204,666, forward strand.
AGATCGGGCCCTCCAAGCAAGACTGTAGCAAACCGGGTCACTTCCTCGCGGAAGGCCCTTACTCGATGATTTGAGTGACGACGCCGGCGCCCACGGTACGGCCGCCTTCGCGAATCGCGAAGCGCAGTCCGTCTTCCATGGCGATCGGCGTGATCAAGTTGATGTCCATCGTCACGTTGTCTCCGGGCATTACCATCTCCCGTCCCTCGGGAAGCTCTGCCGTGCCCGTCACGTCCGTCGTCCGAAAATAGAACTGAGGACGATATCCAGTGAAGAAAGGTGTGTGACGTCCACCCTCTTCCTTCGTCAGGACGTAAACCTCACCCTTGAACTTCGTGTGCGGCGTCACGCTCCCCGGCTTACACACCACCATCCCGCGCTCCACGTCCTTCTTGTCCGTCCCACGAAGCAACAAACCCACGTTGTCCCCCGCCTGCCCCTCATCCAAAATCTTGCGGAACATCTCCACCCCGGTGCATACCGTCCGCTGCGTGTCCCGAATGCCCACGATCTCGATCTTGTCGCCCGTGTTCACCCGGCCGCGCTCGATACGGCCCGTCGCCACCGTCCCGCGTCCGGTGATCGAGAAAATATCCTCCACCGGCATCAAAAACGGCTTGTCCAATTCACGCTGGGGAGTCGGCACGTAGGTGTCCAACGCCTCCAACAATTCGAAAATGCACTTGCACTCAGGAGAATCGGGATCCGAACTCTCCAAAGCCTTCAACGCGCTCCCCTTGATCAACGGAATCTCGTCCCCAGGGAACTCGTACACGCTCAACAACTCGCGCACCTCTAACTCCACCAACTCCAACAACTCCGGATCGTCCACCATGTCCGTCTTGTTCAAAAACACCACGATGTACGGAACTCCCACCTGGCGAGCCAACAAAATGTGCTCCCGCGTCTGCGGCATCGGACCGTCCGCCGCACTCACCACCAACACCGCCCCGTCCATCTGCGCCGCACCCGTGATCATGTTCTTCACGTAGTCCGCGTGACCAGGACAGTCCACGTGGGCGTAATGACGCGTCGCGCTCTGATACTCCACATGCGCCGTCGCAATCGTGATCCCGCGCTCTCGCTCCTCCGGCGCCTTGTCGATCTGATCGAACGGAGTGAAGTCCGCCAATCCCTTGGCAGCCAAAGTCTTCGTGATCGCAGCCGTCAACGTCGTCTTCCCATGATCAACGTGACCAATCGTCCCTACGTTCACGTGCTCCTTCGTTCGCTCGAACTTCTGACGAGCCATCGTGCGTCATCCTCCTGGCGGAATGGACCCAAGGTCCTCTGGTGTGCCTACCGTAGCGTGAAAGGTGGAGCCCACGAGCAGACTCGAACTGCTGACCGCTTGCTTACCATGCAAGTGCTCTACCTGCTGAGCTACGTGGGCAAAAACCCCCTGAACGACCTTCACCGTGAAGGTCGAGCTTCATAATGGAGCGGGAAACGGGACTCGAACCCGCGACCCTCAGCTTGGAAGGCTGACGCTCTAGCCAACTGAGCTATTCCCGCCCAAGACTTCGTCACCTTCGTGGCAGGAAACCGACTGTCTGCACTAGCTTCCTGACTCTCGATACTTACCCTCCGCGTTCGCGAGGGAGCATCGGTGGTGGGGAGGGGAGGATTCGAACCTCCGAAGCAATTCAGCAACAGATTTACAGTCTGCCCCCTTTGACCGCTCGGGAACCTCCCCCCACAGACCACGACGAGCCCCCTCCCCGGCGGCTCGTCCAAGAATGTTTGCCGGTTCAGCCAGGCGCGCGTCCCCGCGCAGCAAGATGGACTGAATCTGGAGCTGGCGAGAGGAATTGAACCCCCAACCGCCGCATTACAAGTGCGGTGCTCTACCAGTTGAGCTACGCCAGCTCTCCCAACTCCTGAAGACCAAACCCTCAAGCTAAGTTGTTGCTGGCAAAACACTTGAAAGTAGCGCCGCCTCTTTTCCAGCTCGCGGCAGAAGAAGGAATATAAGAGCCCCCCTGCCACTTCGTCAAGTGAAAATACGAAAGGGCTCTAGCCGCTCCCCGGCATTCCGGTCGCGCGCCTGAGCGAAGTTCCCTGGGGGGTGTCCTCCAGCTGGAAGCCGCGGGCTTGGATCTCGTCGCGCAGCGAATCCGCCAGGGCCCAGTCCCGCTCCCGGCGCGCCTCATCGCGGCGGAGCAGCATCTCGGCGATCTCGGGGGGAATCTCGTCGGCGGATTCGAACTCCTCGAAAAGGCCCAAAACAGCCAGAGATTCGCGCAAAACCGTGCGAACGGCCCGTAGCGGCCCCTCCTCGACCTGGGCGGACAGGGGCCGGGCCAGGAGATAGGTATTCAACTGCCGGATAAGTTCGAAGAGGGCCGCCATCGCCGCTTCGGCGTTGAAATCGTCGCAGAGTCCGGCCCCAAAGCCCTCCTGGGCTCTTTGGGCCGCCTCCTGAAGAGCGATTCCCTCCCCGCTCTGGATGCCCTCCTGAAGCCCGGTGCCCAGATCGTCCGCGCGCTGGAGCTCTTCCAGCTTCGCAAGCGCGCGCGCCATGCGGTCGTAGGCGGCCTGGGCCTCGAGCATGCGCTCGCGTCCGTACTCCATCTGGTTGCGGAAATGGCCGCGCAGAAGGTAGAAGCGCACCACTTCGGCGGGAAACTCGGTCAAGACTTCGTCCATGGCGAAGAAGTGCCCCGTGCTCTTGGACATCTTCTGGCCCTGGAGGTTCAAGAGCCCGTTGTGCATCCAATAACGGACGAACTTCCCCCCCAGCGACTTGCTCTGCGCCACTTCGTTCTCGTGGTGGGGAAAGATGAGATCGCGGCCGCCGCCGTGGAGATCAAAGCACTCGCCGAGGTACTTGGTGGACATGACCGAACACTCGATGTGCCAGCCGGGACGGCCCTTGCCCCAGGGGCTGTCCCAGGCGGGTTCCCCTTCCTTGGAGGCCTTCCAGAGGGCGAAGTCGAGCGGATCGCGTTTGTTGGCATCGACTTCGATGCGGTAGCCGCTCTCGAGATCCTCGATGCGCCGGCCCGAGAGCTCACCGTACTGGGGCCAGGACCGCACCTCGAACCAGACGCTTCCCCCGGATTCGTACGCGTGGCCCGCTTCGATCAGCCGGGCGATGTAGGCCTGGATCTCCTCGATGTGTTCGGTGACTTTCGGGTAGATCTGCGCTCGCTTGATCTTGAGCGCGTCCGCGGCGGCGAAGAAGCGGTCGATGTTCTCCTGGGCCAAGGCCGCGGGATCCTGCCCGCTCTCGTTGGCCTTGGCGATGATCTTGTCGTCGATGTCGGTGAAGTTCTGCACGTGGAGTACTTCGTAGCCCAGATTCTCCAGGCTGCGGCGAATCAGATCGGCGGACACGAAGGCCAGCATGTGGCCCATGTGGGGACGGTCCTGCACCGTCATCCCGCACACGTACATGGTGACGCGCGGCGGATTCAGGGGCTGGAACTCCTCCTTCTTGCCCGTTTCGTGGTTGTAGATCTGCAGATTCAGGTCGTTCCTCCTGCGGCCCGGCGCGCGCGCTCCAGAGGGCCCGCGCAGAGCGCCTCGCAGAGCTGCGGAAAGCTCAGGCCGATTTCCTTGGCGCCCATGGGTAAGAGACTCGTCTTGGTCATCCCCGGAATCGTGTTGAGTTCCAGAATCCAGAAGCGACCGTCTCCGTCCAGGCGGATGTCCATGCGGGCCATGTCGTGCAGGTCCAGGGCATCCCAGAGCCGCAGGCCCGCGTCGTGCACTCGTTTTGTCAGCTTGGCCTCGAGCCCGGCCGGACAGCGGTATTCGGTGCGGCCCGGCGTGTACTTGTTTTGATAGTCGTAGAACCCCTCCTTGGGAAGGATTTCCACCAGAGGAGTGCAACGACCGGCGACCATGGGCAAAGTGAGTTCCCGGCCGGGAATGTAGCGCTCGAGCATCCATCGGCCAGTCCGCTCTTTGCGTTCCTGCCAGACTCGGCGCAGCTCCTCCTCACTCGGCTCGATGCAGACTCCAATCGCCGATCCCTCGCACGCGGGCTTGAGCACCACCGAAGATCCCAGCTCCTTCGCCCGCGCCAGAACCGTTTCCACCGGGGTGTCCCCGGGCAGAGTTCTCCACTGCGGGGTGGGAATCTCCAGCGAACGCAGGATGTGCTTGGTCAGCAATTTGTCCATGGTGACGGCGCAGGCGCTGGGACCGCTCCCGACGTAGATCTTGCCCTCCAGTTCCAGGAGGGCCTGGATGCGCCCGTCCTCACCGGCGCCCCCGTGCAGGGCGACGAAGACGAGGTCTGCTTTTTTCAGCTCTTCGCTCCGCATCGCGGCCAGGGGATCGACCGGGTCGATCGGGTCGACCTCGTGCCCCAAGGAGCGCAGAGCCTCGACCACCGCGTTCCCGGTGGCCAACGAGATCTCCCGCTCCGCACTGCTTCCGCCCATGAGGACTGCGATGCGCACTTCGTTTCACTCCGCGGCTAGAGTTCTTGCATGAGGACGACGGCGCGCGCGGTGAGGGCCTCGCCCCGCCCTTCCGGACCGAGCCCCTCGCCTCGGGTCGCCTTTACCGAGACGCAGTTCAACTCGAGCTGAAGCACCCCGGCCAACGCGGCGCGCATGGTCTTGAGGTGCGGCGCCAGACGTGGAGCCTCGGCCATGACCGTGGCGTCGACGTTTCCCGGACGCCACCCAGCGCCGCGAGCCAGAGCCACCACTTCGTGCAGGAACTCGAGGCTCGCGCGGCCCTCGTGCGCGGGATCGGTGTCGGGAAAGTGTTGGCCCAGATCTCCCAGAGCCAGAGCGCCCAGGATGGCGTCGCAGATGGCGTGGGTCAGGGCATCGCCATCGCTGTGGCCCGAAAGGCCCTTCTCGTGATCGATCGAGACTCCTCCCAGGATCAGCGGCCTCCCCTCCACCAGGCGATGCCGGTCGACTCCCTCTCCGATGCGAACGCTCATCTCCGCTTCCTCTCGAACTCGCTGGCGTCATGCCCCTCGAGGATCTGCACCGCCCAGGTGAGATCCAGGTGGCTGGTGATCTTCTGATTCTGCTCCTCGCCCTCGACCAGAGCCACTTTCCGGCCGGCGGCGAGAACCACCCCGGCGTCGTCGGGATGATCCTCGATCCCGATCTTCGCGAAGGCCTCTTCGAGCACGCTCTTGGCGAAGCCCTGCGGGGTCTGAACCGCGCGGAGACCATCCCGCGGCAGGTAGCGCTTCACTCCGCCTTGGGAGTCGGTCTCGACGGTCGAGTCCTTCACCGGCACCGTCGGCACCGCGGCCCCGTACTCCCTGGCCGCCTCGATCACCCGCCGGATGAGCGCGGGACTGGCGAAAGGACGTGCCGCGTCGTGAATGAGCACGATCTCGCACGCCTGCGGAAGCGCCGCGAGCCCGCGCCGGGAACTCTCGTGACGTGTCTTGCCTCCCACCACCACCGAGAGGAGCTTGCGCGCATCGCAGTCGAACATCTCTTCGGTCACCTCGCCGCTGCGTCCGCGCGGAACCACCACCACGAGTCCCTCGACTTCCTTGGTCTTCAGGAAAGGGGAACAGGCGTGATAGAGCAGAGTGCGTCCGGCCACTCGCGTGAACTGCTTGGCCCCTCCGGCGCGCTTTCCCTGTCCAGCCGCCAGCACGACGGCGCACACCGAGAGCTTCTTCACCATGACTCAGTTCTCCTCGCGCCGCGTCTTCACGGTGCCCATGCCGAAGGCGATCGCCAGCGCCGCTTGCACCGTTCGCACCGTTTCGATCCGCAGCCCCTTGATCTTGGGCACAGAAGCTGAATCGAAGGCGGCCACTACTGCCCGGCGGAATCCATGCGCCGCGGCTTCCTGCAGACGGGACTTCAGATTCTCGGCCGGCCTCAGCTCGCCGGTGAGTCCCACTTCGCCCACGAGAATCTGCTCGGCCGCCAGCGCGCGTTCCTTGGCGCTGGAAGCCATGGCCGCGATCAAGGCCAGATCGGCCGCGGGGTCGTGGACCGTGAGCCCGCCCGCGATCTTCACGAAGATGTCGAGTCCACCGACTTGCAGGTTGCCCTTGCGTTCCAGGATGGCGGCGAGCAATGCCACCCGCTTGGAGTCTACTCCCGCCACCACGCGCGAGGGGGTGGCGTAGTGGCTCGGACTCAGGAGCGCCTGGACCTCCACCAGGAAGGGGCGGGTCCCGGTTTGAATGACGGTCACCGCGCTGCCGGGCTCGTTGACCATACGGCCGGCCAGAAAGAGCGCGCTCGGGTCGCGGACCGGGCGCAGGCCGGTATCGGTCATCTCCAGCACCGCCAGCTCTCCGGTGGCGCCGAAGCGGTTCTTGAAGGCCCGGATCAGACGCACCATCCCGTGGGGATCGGGCTCGAAGTAGAGCACCAGGTCGACCAGGTGTTCGAGCACTCGCGGCCCGGCCAGATCGCCTTCCTTGGTGACGTGTCCGGCCAGGGCGACCGCGCAGCCGGTGGCGCGGGCGAAGTCGGCCAACAGCCCGCCGCAGAAGCGGATCTGCGAAACGCTTCCCGGAATCCCCTCGAGTTGCTCGCTGTATACGGTCTGAATGGAATCGACCACCAAAAAGGCGGGGGGATTCTCGTAGAGCGCGGGCAACACCCGTTCGAGACAGGGCTCTTCCAGAACCAGATAGCCCTCGTGCAGGCAGCGGAGTCGCGCGGCGCGGCGGCGCACCTGAGCCGCGGACTCCTCGGCCGAGAGGTAGACTGCGCTGCTGCCGCTGGCGGCGAACCCGCCGCCGATCATGGTCAGAAGCGTCGACTTTCCCACCCCGGGAGCGCCGCCCAAGAGGAGGATGCTGCCGGGGACCAATCCGCCCCCCAGGACCCGGTTGAGATCGGCGGGCTCGACGAGAAGGCGCGGGAGACGGTCCGCGTCAACTTCGGTCAGGGGCTTGGCCTCCACCAGCTTGGCGCTCGCGCGCAGTCCGCGCGCGCTGCGGCCGTCGGTCAAGGCGTCGGGGCCTACCGGACGCGATGGGCGCAGCGAGTTCCAGCTACCGCACTCGGGACAGCGCCCCAGCCAGCGCACTTCGTGGTGTCCACATTCGGCGCAGGTGAATGAACTCCGCTCTTTGGTCATCTCCACTCTCCAGACCGGAGGCGTTTCGCAAAGAAACGAACCCGCGAAGCAGACCCGCAGGCTAGAACTGCATGAGGGTCAGGTGCAGATAGCGCTGCGGATTGCGGCGGATGTCCGCGATCAGCGCGTTCACCTGTAGAATACTGTCTTGTACCTTCGCCCCCAATTCCTCGTCGTGGATCAGTTTCCCCACCACTCCGTCCTGCTGGTTGATGGCGGCCAGGAGGATGCGGCTGTCTTCGGCGACCCGATCGAGGTGCGCGATGAGGCTGTCTACTCTCGTCATGCTGGCGGGAAGCCGATCGAGGCTCGCCCCCAAGCTGTCCGAGTGCGCGCCGAGGAAGCGATCCATGCGCGCGGTCATGGAAGCGACGTTCTTGGAAGTCTCGCTCATCTGAGTCTGGTTGTTCTCGAAGAAGCTGGCCAGCTCGCGGCTCGCCCGGGTGGCTTCCCTCAAAATCGACGCCAGTCCGTCCTTTTCGTCGAGGGTGTCCATGGTCGTTTCGAGCCGGTCGAGGAATTCGCTGAAGCGATCGCCCAACTCGGCCATCTGACCGGCGAGCTCGGGCATGGAGAAGTCGTACACGCCCTCGAAGACATGGTCCTCCTCGCGGGGAACGAGTTCGCCGGTTCCCGGATCGAGCGCGAGAATGCGCTCTCCCACCAGTCCGATCGAAGAAATGTGGAAATTCGCGTCGCGGTGAATCTTGACGCGCCCGTCCACCTGGCAGCTCACGAGAACGCCTTTGTCCAAGAGCTGGATTTCACTCACCTTGCCCAGGGGGATCCCGCGGACCTGCACCGGATCGCCAGTGCCCAATCCGCCCACGCTGGAAAAATGCACTCTCACGAGCTGGGTCTGTTGGCGTATGCGGACGTTTTGCAAGAAGAGCAAGCCGGCAACGAGGACGACGAGGGCGAGAATCACCACGACCCCCACCTGGATCTCCTGTCGACTGCGGGCGGATGCCGTCATGGCGCGCTCCTCCTAAAAGGCATGAAGAGGTCCCTTGCTCGTTCCGTCGATGAACTGGCGCATCGGTCCCTCCGTGGTGGCTCGCGCTTCCTCGGCCGAGCCTTCGAAAATGATGTGCCCCTCGTTCAAGAGTGCGAAGCGTCGCCCGACTTCGAACGCGCTCACCATGTCGTGGGTGACCACGATCGAGGTGACACCGAGCTCCTCATCGAGCCGGCGGATGAGAAGGTTGATGGCATCGGCCGAAATGGGATCGAGCCCCGTCGTGGGCTCATCATACAGGATGTACTCGGGAGTCGTCACGATCGCTCGCGCCAGGCTCGCTCGCTTGCGCATTCCGCCGGAAAGCTCCGACGGCATCTTGAAATAGGCCTCCGCCATTCCGACCTGAGACAGCGCGGCCCCGACTCTCTCGCGCACCTGCGCTTCACTCTCACTGGTATGCTCGCGTAACGCGAGCGCGATGTTTTCTCCCACCGTCATCGAATCGAAAAGGGCTCCCCCCTGAAAGACCATCCCGAAGCGCCGCCGCAGAGTGAACAGACCGCCGCGGGAAAGTCGCGTCACTTCCTGCCCGTCCACCAGCACCGATCCCTCGTCGGGTCGGAGCAGGCCCACCATGAGCTTGAGCAACACGCTCTTGCCCTGCCCACTCTTGCCCAGGATGACGCGCTGCTCGCCGCGGGCGATCTGCAGATCGACCCCACGGAGCACCGACTGGTCGCCGAAGCGCTTGAAGAGCCCGCTGAGGACGATTCCGGTGGCGCTCATGATCCGAAGAAGACCTGGAAGATGATCGTGGCCAGAAGGTAGTCCGCGACCAGGACCATGAGGGCCGAGCTGACGACCGCGTGCATCGCCGCGCTGCCGACGCCCTGCGCGCCACCCTCGGTGTTGAATCCACTGATGACGCCGCTCACCGCGATGATTCCGCCGAAGACAGCGGCCTTGATGAGTCCTCCCCAGATGTCGTGCGCGAAGAAGAGGAACCTCAGCCCGGTGCTGAAGACCTTGGTGCTGATGTCCAGAGTGAACAGAGAAACGATGAGCGCGCCCAGGACCGCGACCAGATCGGCGAAAATGGTCAGGACCGGCAACATGATCACGCAGGCGATAAAGCGCGGAAGGGCCAGGTAACGCACCGGGTCGATGGCCAGCATTTCCAGGGCGTCGATCTGTTCGGTCACGCGCATCGTTCCCAACTCGGCCGCGATGCTCGAGCTCACGCGCGCCCCGACCACCAGGGCGGTCAACACCGGACCCAGTTCGATGAAGACCATCTTGGCCACGACCGTGCCCAGCAGATTGGTTGGAACGTAGGCGCCCATTTGATAGGCCGACTGCACCGCCGCCACCGCTCCGGTGAAGAGCGAGGTGATCATCACGAGGGGAATCGAACCGTTCCCCACGATAAACATCTGACGAAGGATCTCGCGGAAACTTCGATGGATGGAAGGAAGCGCCGCCGCCATGCGGGCCAGCAGCATTCCTCCCCTGCCCGCGTCGGCGACCGCGGCGATGACGCCAGCTCCAACCCGTTGGACGATTAACATGGAGGCAGTATAGGCGCTCGCGCGCTCGGGCGGCAACGCCCGGGATTTACCAGATCTCCGGGCCAGGATCGCCTTGCGACGCGGCCGGAGGACCACTCGAGCCACGCTGCACGAAGTCCGGCGGCGGTACTTTGTCGCGCGCGAGGTTCGAGAAGCGAGTGAAGCGGCGATCGAAATGCAGCTTCACCGTCCCGATGGGACCGTTGCGCTGTTTGCCGATGATGAGTTCGGCGAGATTGGCCAACTCCGGATTGTCGGGCTCGTAGTACTCCTGGCGATACACGAAACTGACCATGTCGGCGTCCTGTTCGATGGCCCCCGACTCGCGCAGATCGCTGAGCATCGGGCGATGGTCTCCCCCTCGACTCTCCACCGCGCGGGAGAGCTGTGACAGCGCCATCACCGTCACCTGAAGATCCTTGGCCAGGGCTTTGAGGGAGCGTGAAATCTGACTGATTTCCTGCTGGCGGTTCTCGCTGCGGTCGTGACTGCTCATGAGCTGCAGGTAGTCGACCACGATGAGCTTCACGCCGTGGAGTTGAACCATTCGACGGGCCTTCGAGCGCAACTCGAGCACGGTGATTCCGCTGCTGTCGTCGATGTACACCGGCAGCTGCGTCAACTTGCCTAGTGCTTCGGTCAGACGAGGCCAATCGGTGGGCTTGAGGTGTCCGGTGCGGATGGCGTGGTTGTCGAATCCGCCGATGGAGGAGATCAGACGCGTGACGAGTTGCTCGGAGGACATCTCCAGACTGAAGAAACCCACCGCGTGCCCGTTCGAAGCCGCGTTGCAGGCCAGATTGAGTGCAAACGCGGTCTTTCCCATGGAAGGACGACCGGCCAGGATGACGAAGTCGCTTTCCTGAAATCCACCGGTGAGCTTGTCCAGATCGGTGAAGCCCGAAGGAACTCCGGTGATCTCTCCCCCGCGCTGATACGCTTCCTGAATGTGCTGGAAGGTGAGATTGGCCAGATCCTTGAGCGCCTGGTAGCCCTTCTTCTCGGCCTGCTGCGCCAGCACGAAGAGCTCGTTCTGCGCGCGATCGAGAATCTCCTCGGCGGATTCGCCACCTTCGTAGGCATCTTTCGCGGTGGAATGACTCACCGCGATGACCTCGCGCAAGAGAGAGCGTTGACGCACGATGCGCGCGTGGTAGCCCACGTTGGCTGGGCTCACCGCGACGTCCAGCATGGCATCGAGCTCGGCCGGCCCCCCCATCTTGGCCAGCTCACCTTGCTTTTCCAGATGGTCGGCCAGCGTGATCAGGTCCGCCGGCTCGCCTCGTTCACTCAAGGCGATGAGTGATCGATAGACAGCTTGATGCCGGGGAACGTAAAAATCCTGCGGACGCAGGGTCTCCATCGACTCTCCCAACGCGTCGGCGCTCTGCAGACACGCGGACAATACGGCTCGCTCGGCTTCCGTCGCCTGGGGGGGAACCCGACCGCTGGGAAGGGTGTCGGCGCGCCGGGGAAGGGCTTGGAACTCCGCTTGATCCATGAGTTCACCTGACTCAGAAGACTGTGAAGGCGAGGAGAAGTGCGACCCTCGGCGGGAGACGATGGTTCACCGACAGGAGAATAGCGTCCGACAGCCCACCCTTCAAGTCGCACGCGTGTAGAGAGAGCAATGAAACCGGGGAGTAACTCGGGGAAAAGTGGGGGATAAACGGGGGGAAAATGGGGGATAAGCGGGGGGAAAGCGGGGGATAAGCGGGGGATGAATTCGGGGATATGGCGCCTTATCGCGGTCTGCTTATCCTGTGCGGCACACACGAGGGCAACCCCAAACCCAGGAAAGGTCTCTACCATGAGCTTCGAGCTTCCTGCTCTTCCTTTCGACAAGAACGCCTTGGACCCCTACATGAGCGCCGAGACACTGGAGTACCACCACGGCAAACATCACAACGCCTACGTGAACAATCTCAACAAACTCATCGATGGCACGGAGTGGGCGGAGAAGAAGCTCGAGGATATCATCCAGGGTGCGACCGGCGGCGTATTCAACAATGCGGCCCAACACTACAACCACAGTTTCTTCTGGAAGTGCCTCAAGCCCAACGGTGGCGGCACCCCTTCCGGTGAACTCATGAAGGCGCTCGAAAAGGACTTCGGCGATTACCAGACCTTCCGCGAGGGCTTTGCCAAGACCTGCGCCACCCATTTCGGCAGCGGTTGGGGCTGGCTGGTCAAGAAGAACGGCAAGCTCGAACTCATGAGCACCGCGAACGCCGACACTCCCATGACGCACGGCGCCACCGCGCTCTTGACGATCGACGTGTGGGAGCACGCGTACTACATCGACTATCGGAACGATCGGGCTAAGTTCATCGAGACCATCATGACCAAGCTCGTGAATTGGGACACGGTGGAGCAGAACTTCAAGAAGGCCTGAGAGGGCCCTGATCTAGTCCCGGAGCCGATCGTACATGACCCGCAGTTTCTGCACGTCCTCCCAGGTAGGTCGCTTCCACTGGGGATTACGCAGCAACGCGGCCGGGTGGTAGGTGACCACGGTGGGAATTCCATAGTAGTCGTGGATGTGGGCCCGCAGGCTCTTGAGGGTGGCCGTGGTGCCCAGAAGTGTGTGGGCAGCGTGGCGTCCCAGACAGCAGATGAGTTTCGGGCGTAGAATGTCGAGCTGACGCTTCAGGTGTGGCTCGCAGGATTGCACTTCGTCGTGCTGCGGATCGCGGTTCTGTGGGGGGCGACACTTCAGAACGTTGCAGATGTAGACCTCGTCGCGGCTCAGTTCGATGGCGCCCAGGATCTTGGTGAGAAGCTGCCCGGCCGCGCCCACGAAGGGCTCTCCCTTCAAATCCTCGTCGCGTCCCGGCGCTTCGCCCACGAACACCAGATCGGCATCCGGGTTACCCGTCCCGAACACGGTCTGCGTGCGCGTGGAGTGAAGCTCGCACTTCACGCAGCCCGCGACTTCCTCGCACAGTGACTGCAGTTCCTCAGCCTGGGTCGAGGATACGCGCGGGGAAGCCGGCTTGGCGTTAGCTCGGACTTCCCTGTTCCGCCCCTGGATCTGGCCCACGCGCGACCAGTCGACATGAACCCGCTCGCTTCCCGTGGCCTGCTGCTGCAGGAGCCAGGTTCGCAAATCGTTCGCGATGTTCTCGAGCCGCGGATCGCTCACGCCTGCTCCTTTTCACGTTTCTTCTCTTTGCGCGTGCGCGGGGGGCGAGACTTCGGCTCCACCGCCAACTCGATCGATTCGCTCGCGTGGGAAACCAGCTCCAGGACTCGCTTCCAGATGAGCCGCGCCAGTTCCTCTTTCTCCGCCGGTCCCAGCCAAAGACCACGCCCCTGCTTGTCCACCAGAAAGACGCGGTTGGTGGTGGACTGAAAGCCTTCCCCTTCACGGTCGGCGTGATTGGCGAGCACCAGGTCCAGGTTCTTGGCCTGTCCCTTGCGCACCGCTTCCTTCTCGAGTTCTGCGTCGCTCCCCGTCTCCAGCGCGAAGCCGGCCAGGAATTGATCCGGTCCCTTTCTTTTCCCGAGCTCGCTCAGGATGTCCTGGGTGACGGTCAGGGTGAGCGTGGGGGGTCCTTCGCTCTTCTTCCGCTTGGTGGAACAGGGATTCAGTGGCCGATAGTCCGCCACCGCCGCCGCCATGAAGACGAAGTCATGGCGCGGCGCTTCGGCCAGGGTCATTTCCGCCAACTCGGCCGCGCTCTCGAAGCGCTGCACCTGGATTCCGCCAGGAGGGCTGAGCTCGGTGGGGCCGAGACAGAGGGTCACGCGCGCTCCCAGATCGCGGGCGGCCTCGGCCAGGGCCATTCCCATGCGGCCGCTGCTGCGATTCCCCAGATACCGCACCGCATCGATCGCCTCCCGGCTTCCTCCCGCGGTGACCAGGACTCTGCGCCCGGCCAGGGGACCCTCTTCAAGGGTCTCCAACACGCGGGCCACGATCGCCTCGGGCTGCGCCAGGCGGCCCAGGGAGACAGTGCCGCAGGCTAGCCAGCCGCTGTCGGGTTCGATGATCTCGACCCCGCGGGCGCGGAGAGTCTTCAAGTTCTCTTGATTGGCCGCGTTTTCCCACATCTTGTCGTTCATGGCCGGAGCCACCACGAGCGGCCCATTCGCGGCGCTGACCAGGGTCGAGGCCAGATCGTCGGCCAGCCCGTGCGCCATCTTGGCCAGGAAATTCGCGGTGGCGGGAACCACCAGAATGAGATCGCAACTCTGCGCCCAGTGGATGTGATCGAGGGGCTGCGCGCCCCCATCACCCCACAGGCTGGTGCCCACCGGCTGCCCCGAGAGAGCTTGGAAGGTGAGCGGTGTCACCATGCGCGTGGCGGACTCGGTCATGGCGACTCGAACGCGGCATCCGGCTTCCTGCAGAGAGCGAAGCACGACGCAGCTCTTGTAGGCCGCGATGCCTCCCGTGATGATCATCAATACATTTCGACCCCGTCCCTTGGGGGGCGGGGTCGAGGACGAAGTGGGCACCGAGTTGGACATCACGGCTCTCCTGTCAGTCCTTGGTCTCCTCGGATGCGGCCTCCTGGGGCTCGCCGGCGTTCGAATCGGAGGCATCCGCGCTCATCTGGGCCGCCGCGGCCTTCGCGGCCGGCTCGCCTTCCTCCTCGGAGGGACCCGGCGCCGCGTCCGCGCCCTCCTGGGCCTCGCCGGATAATTCCTCGGACTCCTCGAGTTCGGCCAGGGCCTGCGGCGAGGGAGCCGTCATGTCGAGCATTTCCTCGGCGGCGGCGAGCATGGCCTCGCTGCGCTCCTGTTCGCGACGCTCACGCGCGTCAAAGTACGTGATCTTGCCGTCGATGAGCCTCTCGACGGCGAGAGAGGCGATTTTCCGTTCCTCGCTGATCTCCAGAGCTTGAAACTTGTCGTTGAGGCGCCGGCACTCCAGGGCCGCGACTTTGATCGCCTCGAACTTGTTGGGAATGTGCTCCAGAATACGATGGACGGGAATATAGGTCATGGTTCCTCCAACCGGGTGATCCGGGACGGATCCAGTGCGTGAATCTCCCCCTTCAGGCAGGAGGAAGAGTATAGGCACGGGCCCAGCTTCGAGCAAGTCGGGCGCCTCAGGCCGCGTCGGAGGGGCCCGAAAGCGGGGGACACGGCCAGCGGAGACGCCGCCGCCGCTCGGCTCGCAGGATGGCGCGTAGATCCTCGATGGCGCTCTCGAGTTCGTCGTTCACCAGCCAGTACTCGTAATGACGGGCGTAATCCACTTCCCAATGCGCGTTTTCCAGACGCACTTTCAGAGCCTCGGCGTCCTCGGTGCCCCGGCGGCGAAGCCGCGCCTCCAGCTCCTGAAAACTGGGCGGAAACAGAAACACCGAAACCACGCGCTTTGGGAAGGCGGAGAGAATCCGCTCTCCACCCTGCACGTCCACGTCGAGCACGGGAGTGAGACCCTCGGCCAGCATATGGTCGAGATCGGCCCGGCGAGTCCCGTAGAGCTCGTCGTGCACCGTGAAACTCTCCACGAACGCGTTCTCCGCGCGAAGCTTCTCGAATGCGTCGCGGGAGAGGAAATGATAGTGCTGCCCGTCGACCTCCCCCGGCCTCTTGGGCCGGGTGGTACACGAGACCGAGAATCGCAGACTGGGATCGGTCTCCATGATCGGAGTGTAGACGCTGCTCTTCCCCACCCCGGAAGGCCCCGAGATGAGCAGGAGAAACGGGGAGACCAAATCGTTCATTCCCACTCCCTCTCGCCCTACTCCAAGTTCTGGATCTGTTCGCGCATGTTCTCGATTTCTCCCTTCATGCGCACGACCCGGTCGGTGATGCTAAGGTCGGTGACCTTGCTTCCCATGGTATTGACCTCGCGGTGCATCTCCTGCAACAGAAACCCCAGACGCTTCGACTCCGCGCCTTCACCCGCGAGCGTCTCCTCGAATTGGTCGATGTGGCTGGCCAGGCGTTCCATTTCCTCGGTGATGGTCGACTTTTCCACCAGGAGCACGACCTCCTGGGCCAGACGCTGCGGGTCGACGGCTTCGCGCGCGCCGATCGCAGCCAGGCGTTCCTGCAGACGGGTTTGTAGACGGGTGGGCAGATCCTCGGCCCTCTCCTGCACATTTTTCAGATGGAGTCGCAGTTGCTTCGAGCGCGCCTTGAGCTGCCGCGAGAGAGCGCGGCCCTCTTTGGCCCGCATGGCCTGCAGCTTGACCAGGGCGCCATTCACCGCTTCCTCGACCAGCGTCTTCAGGTGTTTGGGGGGCACGCTCTTCTCGGTGAGGCTGAAGGTCTCGGGCAACGAGGCGATGTGGGAGATGTCGATCTCCCCCTTGAGACCGTGATGACGGGCAAGCTTCCGCGCCGCTTTCAGGTACGCAGTCACGAACTCCTCGTTGACCACGACTTCGCTACGGCCCGAGCTGAGCTCCATCTCGAGGTTGAGTGTGATCCGCCCCCGTTGCAGAATGGTGCTCACACGATCGCGGATCCACGGCTCGAACGTGGCCAGGCTGGATGGCGCTCGCAGTGCGAGGTCCAAGAAGCGATGGTTCACCGAACGCATCTCGGCTCGAATGGTCACGCCTTGCGCGCGAGCTTCTGCTGCTCCCATTCCGGTCATACTGTGCATCGTCCACCTCTCCGCTGGCGAATTCCCGGGACGCCATTGGCTCATCGCGGGCAGTGTAGGCCAATCTTCCCGCGCATCAAAGGAAAGGCCTTCTCATGACCGCGCTTTCCTCTCCGTACCGTTGGCTCCCCTCTCTCAGCGCGGCTCTTGGCGAGGAACTCGTGCGCGCCCGGGTGGAGGGCGTGCTGAGCGGGCGCGGCTGGATCAGCCTTCGCGTGGAGGGCCGGTACCTCTGGATCGCGGCTCTGGGTGGACTTCGGGCGCTTTGGCTCGATTCGCTGCCCCTGCCCATGGAGTACGCGCTGGCCCTGGGGAGCCACCAACGCTCGCCCTTCGCTCCGCTCTTGAAGAACGGCGTGGTGGACACGGTGGCCTGCCTACGCGGCGAGAGTGGCAAGCTCGAGGGATTCCGCCTCGAATTCGACACGGGACGCCGGCTTTGCGCGGCGTTCTGGCCGCGTCCCGGCCATATCTGGGTGGAGGACGTGCGCGGCGGCATTCTCAGCGTGTCTCCCCCCCAGGTCCATCCCGAGTCTCTGGAGGTAGTGGCCGAAGAACCCGCTGCCGAAACCTTCGACCTGCAAGCGCATGCGCGCGCCTGCCGCGAGCTCTTACTCTCCCATCTACGTCACTCGATGCAGCGGCGGGTTCGCGACAGCGTCAAGGCGCGAAAGCGTAAAGCGGAACGCCTCGAAGCTTCGCTCGCAGAGGATGCCGAGTCCGCGAGCGCGGCCGCGACTTCACGCGAGCAGGCGGATCTTTTGGCCGCCAACCTCTCGAGGGTTCCCTCCGGGCAGAACGAGGTCGAGATCCTCGACTTTCAGGGCCAGCAGACGACCCTGCGGCTCGATCCCTCACTCACCCCCGCGGCCAATCTCGACAAGCTCTATCGCCGCGCCGCCAAGGCGGAACGCGCGGTTGCTCACCTGGCCACCCGCCGCGAGCAAGTGGCGGCCGAGCGGAAACGGGCCCACGAGCTGGAGAAGGAGCTGGATGAGATCGAAGAGATCGAGGACCTCTTGCGTTTCGCGCGCGCGGCGGGAATCGACCTGCGACCCTCGACCCCAGGAGAGCATCGGGGGTTTCGAGCCAAGAAGGGAAAACGTCTCCCCTACAAGATTTTCGTCTTGCTTTCCGGACGCGAGGTCTGGATCGGCAAGAGCGCGGCCGACAACGACGAACTGAGTTTCTCCCGCGCGGCGCCCGCCGACCTTTGGCTGCACGCGGGAGGAGTCGAGGGAAGCCATGTGATTCTTCGCTGCTCAGAAGGCCAGGCCACCAAGAGCGAGATCGAAGCCGCCGCCCAGCTCGCGGCTCTCTTCAGCAAGGCCAAGGGGTCGACGACGGTTCCGGTGTGGATCACCGAAAGGCGCTACGTGCGCAAACCGAGAAAGTCTCCGGCCGGAGTAGCCGCGCCTCAACGGGCCCGCACCCTTTTCGTGTCACCTCGACAGCCCGAGGGACACTGGCTCTCGCCAGAATCGAGCCCGTAGGCTCTCCGCTCAGTTCGCGTAGCGCCGCTTGATTTCCAGCACGTGCTTCTCGCCCGTGAGGAACGCGGACACGATCTCCGGATCGAAGTGTTTACCGCCCGTGCTCACGATGTACTTTTTCGCCACCTGATGACTGTAGGGTTCCTTGTAGCAGCGCTTGGTGGTCAACGCGTCGTAGACGTCGGCGAGACAGACGATTCTGGCCGCGAGGGGAATCTCCTCCCCCGAAAGCGCAAAGGGGTACCCGCTGCCGTTCCACTTCTCGTGGTGATAGAGGGCGATGGTCTTGCTCATGCGCAACAGCTCTAGATTGTCCATGCGCTTTTCGGCATCTCCCAGGGTTTCCCCGCCGATGAGAGTGTGCGTCTTCATGATCTCGAACTCCTCGGCGGTGAGACGGCCCTTCTTGCGCAAGATGCTGTCGGGAATCCCGACTTTGCCGATATCGTGCAGGGCTGCCGAGCGGTAGAGATCATCCATGTAGCGTGCGTCCAGAATCTCGTTGAAGCGCGGTTGTTCGCGAAGACACTCGGCGATCGCGCGGGTGTAGCCGCAAATCCGGTCGAGATGTCCTCCCGTATCGTCGTCTCGGCTCTCAGCCAGCCGAGCCAGGGCGAAGATCAGAACGTCGCGACTGGAGGCGAGTTGTCCGAAGAGGCGCAGGCGTTCCAGGGCAAGACTGAGTTGGTTCACCAGGGTGACGCAGAGCTTCACGTCTTCTTCGGGAAATTCGCCCGGGTGGACCGATGCCGCGCTGAAAACTCCCACCGCTTTTCGCCCGACCATGATCGGAATTGCCAGCTCGCTGCGAACCAGCTCGCTTCCTTCCACGTAACGCGGGTCATTCCGTACATCGGGGACCGTGACGATGGCATTGCGCCGGAACGAGTGGGCCGTGATTCCCTTGCCGTCGCGCAAGGGGATGGCGAGCCGATGAAGCTGCTGGCCGTAGCCGGTGCTGTGATTCATCACGAGTTCGTGCGTCTCCGCGTCGTGCAAGAAGACAGCGCCGTACTCGTAGCCGAGGATGTCGGAAGTCGCATCGACGGCGCGCTCGAAGAGTTCGTGTTCGGTGACGAGCAGATCGAGGCTGGAATTGAATTTGTGCAGAGCAGCCAGTTTCTGAACCAGGCCCTCGTGCGCCTTCTCCTGCTCTGCTTCCCTGGCCGGGATCGATTCGAAGATCACGAAGCAGCCCGCGAGAGAACCGTCGAAGTTGAGGACCGGCAATGCGGTCACCTCGAGTTCTCCTCCCCGATCGTTCGTCCGGCCAAAGCGCCTCCGCGAGGGTCGTTTGTGCTTCAGACATTCATGGACCCCTCGAAGCTCGGGCTGCTGTGGAATCTTCAGGCCCACCGTGAGATCGAGGCGGTGCCGGTCGACGCCGCGGAAGTGGAGAATCTTCTCCGTGTCCGTCACCGCGAAAAAACGATCGTACGAAACGGCCCCCATCAAGGGGCACAGGTCGACTAAATGATCGCAGGGATTGCCGTTCGGATGACGATTGAGATAGCGAGCGATGCAGTTGCTCAGGACGTTCTGGTAATCGCTGACCTCGAGGACGTCCGGAGACTGGAGCACATGCGCGAAACTGGTTTCTTCGGATGTATCGAGCCAAGCAGAGTCTTTGGTTGGAGCCACTCCGCGACGCTCGTATCGATCCCGCTCGAGTATTTTCAAGTCGATTCTCTCTCGTAGAGGGCACTTCTCTACTGTAACCAGCTGAACTGCGGCAAGAGACGTGCCTTCTGGCGAAGACGGGCGCGGTCGAGACAGCATGAGGAAGTCTGGGGTACAGGCCCACCTGGTGGGAAATTCAGCGGGACGGGCAGGATGGACCTTTTGTCCGGCGGCCGGACTCGAATCGAGTGACATCTTGAGAATCGAGCCACTCCAAAAGAGGCACGACGAACTTTCGCGAGGCATGCGTCCACCCCTTCACCGTGGCCACATCCAGAACTCCCGCCCCCGAAAAATGGTCCGCCACTTTCTCTACCAGCTCGTCGAGCCGGGCGCGCGCGGCCACGAGCCTTCCCGAGAGGCGTACCACGACACCCTCTTTCAAGAGAAGCGCGAGCTCGGGCGAGCGCGAGAGCCTCTCATCCGCCTCGTACACGAATGAAGCCGATTCGATCGCATGCCGCAGATCGTCGAGCTTCCTTCGCGTCGCGGCGTCCACCTCCACCGCCCTGGAGTCGGCATTCACCCGATCCTCCACCACGAAGAGGGGCAAGGTCTTCGACCAGGCGGCAAGAAGCTGGTTGAAAGCCGGGCCTCCCCCGCGAAAGCCAAGGGCGGTACGGAGCTCTTCCTTGGGCATTCCTCCCCCGAGCGGCCACTTCTTCCGATGGGCCCGCAGGAGCTCCAGGGCGATTTTTCCCTTGTCGTCCGCCACATCGGCCGAGACCAGAAGATCCTGCATCGCTACGAGCTCTCTTTGGGCCAGGGCGCTCTCGAGCGCCGCCAAGGCCTGCTCCCTCGAGAACTGGACCATGGAGAGATCGAAGAGCAGGTCTTCCTTGGATCGTCCACTGAGACCCGCCTGCCGCACTCGCAAGAACGGCCAACCCTGCGGTCCCGCGGCTTCGAATCGCTTCAGGCGGGTCAGGGCATCCGTTCTCCGCTCTTTGGCCGGCGTGAAGGGATCGATCACCTCGCCGCCGGCGATGGTGAACATCGGCGAATACGATCGGAGCACGAAGCGATCCCCCGGCGCCGCCACCAGCGGCTGCTCCAAATACAGGCGCGCGAGAGTGGACTCTCCCGCGCCCAACTCGTTCTTCTGGAGCAAGTCGAGGCGTCCGAGAACCTCGCGCGCCGCATGGTGAACGTGGACGCGCGCGCGCTGTTTGATCGGGGTTCGCAGAGAGGAGACCGCGTCGAGCCGGGCTGCGAGCCTCGAGCTCGCGCGCCACGTCGAACCACTGACCAGAACGTCGCCCCGGCTCAAGAGTTCCTTCTTCACTCCGTGCAGAGCGAGCGCCACGCGCTCACCCGCGCCGGCATGTTCCATCGATTCGTCGTGACTCTCGACCTCACGCACGCGCAACTCCCTGTCCGAAGGAAGCAGCCTCAGGCGATCTCCCGGACTCACTTCCCCGCTCCAGGCCGTTCCCGTCACCACCACCCCGGTGCCGGTCAAGCTGAAGACGCGGTCGACAGGCAGGCGGAAGTCGCCATCGCGGCTTCTTCCACGAGCCCTCTGGGTGAGTGCGAGCAGGGCCTGGCGCAACTGGGGCAATCCCTCGCCGGTGGTGGATGAGACGGGCAGGATGGGGCTTCCTTCCAGAAAGGTGCCCTGAACCAGCTCTTCCACTTCCGCCTTCACCAACTCGACCATCTCACTCTCCACCAGATCGATCTTGGTCATGACGACCAGACCGTCGCGCACCCCGAGCAATCGCAGGACGTCGAGGTGTTCTACGGTCTGCGGCATGACGCCCTCGTCCGCCGCCACCAGAAGCAGCGCCAAGTCCATGCCGCCGGCTCCGGCCACCATTTGCCGCACGAATTTCTCGTGTCCCGGTACGTCGACGATGCCCAGTCGAGTGTGTTCGTCGAGGTCGAGATGGGCGAAGCCGAGTTCGATGGAGATCCCGCGGCGATGTTCTTCGACGAGCCGGTCGGTGTCCTTGCCGGTGAGCGCGCGCACCAGGGCGGTCTTGCCGTGATCGACGTGACCCGCGGTGCCCAGAATGAATGTGCGTTGGCTCTGCATGTGCCGGTGTCGGTTCCTTGAGACGAGAGCGGAACTCAGGGAGTCGGGGGCCCGGGGATCCGCTCGATCTTCGCTCCGAGCGTGGCGAGTTTCTGCTCGATTTGCTCGTAGCCGCGGTCGATGTGGTAGATCCGGTCGACCAGGGTCTCGCCGTTCGCGGCGAGACCGGCCAGGATGAGAGCGGCCGAGGCCCTCAAATCCGTGGCCATGACGGGCGCGCCCGAGAGTTTTGCGACTCCCTTGATCACGGCCGAGTTTCCGTCGAGCCGAATGTCCGCGCCGAGCCGGCGCAATTCCGCCACGTGGGTGAAGCGATCGGGATAGATGGTATCGGTGATCACGCTGATGCCGTCGAGCCGCGTGGCCACCGCCATGGTCTGCGCTTGCATGTCGGTGGCAAAGCCGGGGAAGGGTCGCGTGACCACGTTCAAGGGCTTTTCCGCGTTCCGGCCGTCGATCTGGATCGAGTCCGAGGATGTCTCGAATTCGCAGCCGCAGCTCGAGAGGACTTCGAGGGTGGCGCCGAGATGCTCGGGCCGTACTTTTTCCACCCTCAGTTTCGAACGCAAAATCGCCGCCGCGGTGAGGAAGGTTCCCGCCTCGATTCGGTCCGGGATGACCCGGACGTTCAGAGGAGCGAGTTCCTTCACCCCCTCGATGCTGAGGCGCGTGGTGTCGATTCCCTCGATCCTCGCGCCCGAGGCCACCAGCGCCTCGGCCAGCTGTCCCACTTCGGGTTCGCGCGCCGCGTTCTCCAGCACCGTGGTTCCCTCGGCGAGGACCGCCGCCATGAGCACGTTCGCGGTGGCGCCTACGCTGGAGGTCGGAAAGTCCATCGTGCCCCCCTTCAGGCGGTCATGTGGCCGTTTCGCCACGATGTACCCGCCTTGAAGCTTCACTCTCGCACCGAGCATTTCCATGCCCTTCAGGTGGAGATCGATGGGCCGCGGGCCCCAGGCGCAGCCGCCGGGCAGGCTTACCCGGGCCGTGCCCATCGCTGAGAGCAGAGGCCCCAAAACGTAGACGCTCGCCCGCATGGTCTTCACCAGTTCGTAGGGAGCTTCCACCTGGTCGACACCGGTGGTATCGACGATCAGCGAGTCGTCCTCGCGCCTGACACGAGCCCCCAGGGTTTCGAGCACCCGGCCCATGGTCCGCGTGTCGCGCAAATTGGGGACGTTATCGATACGGCTGATTCCGCGGGCGAGCAGCGTGGCGGCCATCAGGGGGAGAACGGCGTTCTTGGCGCCGCTCACTCCCACGCTACCCGAAAGTGTGCAGGGTCCGTAGATGAGGAAACGATCCATGACTCACTCCCCGGCGGGGTTGTGGTACTTGTTTTCATCGAGCACCAGAGGCGCGATGGTGAGCGCGTGCTGGATCTCGCTGGCCAGAGCCTCGATGCGCGGGCGTACGTCTTGGCCAGCACGCGCCTCCGCCTCTGCGTCGCTGAGAATCTCGAGCTGCACTTCCACCATCTTCTCGACCTGGGGGCCCGAGCGCGCCAACACGCTCAACAACTCACCGCGGGTGCGGCTCAGAAAGGTGTCACGCTGCGCCGGACGATTCCCCCAGCTCTCGCGCAACGCGTTCAGAGCCGATTCGCGCGCCGCGGTGAGCGGCACGTAGTAGTAGCGCAAGTCGTCGAGGTGGGCGATCGCGTCGTCGAGAAGCTTCTGCGCTTTCACCTCGTCCTTTTGCGAGGTCGCGAGAGCCTTGGCGCTGGCGATGTCGCTGCGGGCCCGTTCGATGGCCTCGTGCAGCGGCGTGAGATCGGTCTGCTCCACGATGGGATGCGCCTGCGGATAGACCTCGGTCTTCCGACCGCACGCGGCCAGGCTTCCCAACAGCATGAGCAGAGCGAGCACCCAGATGCTCTTGGTGACGTTTGCCATGAAGGACTTTCCCTTCGGTCGACGCGAAACCCCACGGCGACCATAGCGCCAAAGCTCGGGCAGGAAAAGGGCGGCCAGGCCCAAAATCTCCAGCCGTCCCGCCAGCATGCAGAACACGAGAATCCATGAGCCCAATTGCGGGAGATGCGCGAAGTCGTCGTAGGGACCCAGGTGGCCGAGCCCGGGACCCACGTTTCCCAGGGTGGCCGCCACGCCGGTGATGGCGGAGGTGCCATCGACCCCCAGGATGCTCAAGCCGAGAACCGCCACCGTGGCCAGTCCCAAGTAGGCCAGGAAGTAGAGCTGCACGGCTTCGACCTGTTCGCTGCGAAGGACGCGTTTCCCCAGCCTGAGTGTCTGCACCAAATTGGGATGGAGGATGCGACGCAACTGTAGGAGCAGGCTCTTCGCCGTGACCTGGTAGCGCACCACCTTGATCGAGCCGCTGGTGCTCGCGCTGCAACCCCCCACGAACATCAATACGATCAAAAGCACTCGGGGCATGACCGGCCACAGCTCGAAGTCTCGGGTCGCGAAGCCGGTGGTGGTGATGATGCTCACCACTTGAAAGCTGGAGTCACGGAGCGCGTTCCCCACGCTGAGACCCTGGCGAATCACGAGGCTGCCGGCGCAGAGCAAGGAGGCTAGCACGGTGATCGCGACGAAAAGACGAACCTCCGCGTTCTGCAGATAGGCGCGCGGCTTTCGTTCGATGAGCGCTCTAAAGTGGGCGTAGAACGAGGTCGCACCGGCCATCATGAAGACCATCAACACGATCTCCGTGTAGAGATCGTGGAAGGCGCCCACGCTGAGTGTGCGAGTGGAAAAGCCGCCACCGGCGATCGAAGCGAAGGAATGGCAGGTCGCCTCGAAGAGATTCATCGGACCTAAGACCAAGAGAAGGATCTGCACCACGGTGAGACCAGTGTAGATGGCCAGGTAGGAGCGGATGATGGCGGAGAGTCTCGGGTGCGGCTGGGCATCGAGACTCAAAGGGGCCTCGGCGCCGTAGAGCATCCGGCTCCCCACCGTGCGGGGAAGAACCGCCAGGACCATCAAAATGATGCCGATGCCGCCGATCCAGTGGGTGAGGGAGCGCCAGAAGAGCAGGCTGTGCGGAGTGGCCTCGATGGTGGTGAGTACGGTGCTCCCGGTGGCGGTGAACCCGGAGACGCTCTCGAAAACCGAAGAAGTGAGCGAGGGCAGAACTCCGCCGAAGTAGTAGGGCAGCGCTCCCAGGAATCCCGCGCCCAGCCACGCCAGCACCACCACCAAGTTCGAGAGCGCGGGCTCCAGTCGCTGGGGCGCCCGCCCCAGGTAGCGAGCCACCAAGGCCAGACACAGAAAAGCCAGGGCGATCTCCGCGTAGACCGCTGCGAGGCCGTCTTTATCGACCAGGGAGATGGCCAGACTGGGGAGAAGCCCGGCGCCCAGAAGAAGCGGCACCCCGGCCCACAGGTAAAAGGCGTTGCGAAAATTCATGATTCCTGACGCCGACGGGCCCAACTCACGCGGGGACGTCCCGCGAGATCGAGGTGGCAGATTACTCCCTCGAAGGGAGCTTGCGCCAGGATGAGTGCAACATCCTCTTTCTGGTCACAGCCGTGCTCGAAGACGAGCCAGCCACCGGGTCGAAGCGCCGTGGCGGAGGCCTCACACAGGCCCCGGATCGCGGCCAGGCCATCGGGGCCCGCGAACAGGGCTTCGGGGGGGTCGTAGTCGATCACCTCGGGCTCAAGGCTCTCCCCTTGCGCGACATAGGGCGGGTTGGAGACCACGAGATCGCAGAAAGGCCAGCGCGGAAGCATGCTCTGGGCGAAAGCGTCGCCTTCCAGGATCTGGAGCCTCTCCTCCACCCCGTGTGCCCTGGCGTTGAGCCGGCACACCTGCACCGCTTTGGCCGACAGTTCGAAGCCGACAAGTCGGGCGCTGGGCCAGTGCGCAAGGAGGCTGATGCCGATCACGCCGCTTCCCAACCCCACTTCCACGATGCTCGATGGAGGGGGAAGGGTCTTGACCAGTTCGATCAGGGACTCGGTCTCGGGTCGGGGGATGAAGACGCCCCTCTCCACCTGGAAGTCCAGATCGAGAATCCGCACGCTTCCCACCAGAAGTTGGAGCGGCTCTCGATGCGCTCTGCGGCGAATGAACTCTCGATAGCGAGCCAATTCCTCTGCAATCAGGGGCCGCTCGTGTTCCAGATAGAGATGCAGCCGATCAATTTCGAGGACGTGGGCGAGAAGCAGTTCGGCGTCCAGCCGCGGAGTGGCAACCCCGTGATCAGCGAGATACTCGGCCGAAACCTGAATCAGTTCCAGAGGAGTCCAACTGCCGGCTTTGGCTTTCGCCATCGCCTAGTCCCCTTGCTGCTCCAGCAGTTGCTGGCGGAAATGGAGGAGAAGATAATCGAGCATGGCATCGAGGTCGCCGTCCATGATCTTGCTCAGCTCGTGCGAAGTGTAGTTGACTCGATGGTCGGTGACTCTCTGTTGCGGGAAGTTGTAGGTTCGGATCTTCGCGCTTCGATCGCCACCCGCCACCGCCGCCTTGCGCTCCTTCGCCTCGGCTTCGTGCTGCTTCGCGCGCTCCATTTCGTAGAGGCGGGCCTGGAGCACGCGCATGGCCTTGGCCTTGTTCTTGTGCTGGCTCTTCTCGTCCTGACAGGTCACGACCAGACCGGTGGGAATGTGAGTGATACGTACGGCGCTGTCGGTGGTGTTCACACTCTGCCCGCCGGGACCGCTGCTCCGGTAGACATCCACTTTCAGATCGTTGGCTCCGATCTGCACCTCCACCTCTTCCGCCTCCGGAAGCACCACTACGCTGCAGGCCGAGGTGTGAATGCGACCGCTGCTCTCGGTCTCGGGCACGCGCTGCACCCGATGCACCCCGTTCTCGTAGCGCAGACGTCCATAGGCGCCATCGCCCTGCAACGAAAAGATGACTTCCTTGGCGGCTCCGGTCCCAGTGGGGGAAAACTCGAGCATTTCCATTTTCCAACCCTCCCGCTCCGCATAGCGCTGGTACATCCGCGCGATGTTGCCCGCGAACAGCGCGGCCTCCTCGCCGCCCGTGCCAGCGCGGATCTCCAGAATCGCGTCGCGAGAGTCGTCCGGGTCGCGCGGTAAGAGCAGGAGTTCGAGTGACTCCTCGATCTCCGGAATGCGGGCGTTGAGCTCCTGGAGTTCCTCTTTGGCCAGCTCGCGCATTTCCGCGTCGCTCTCGTTCTCGAGCAGAGCTCTAGCGCCTTCGATCTCGTCCAGAGTTTCCAGATAGGGCAAACCGAGCTCCGCGATCTGCCGCAGGTGCTTGTACTCCTGGTTGACTTTCTTGTAGCGCAGGCGATCGCCCACGATCGAGGGATCGGCGAGGAGCTCTTCCACCTCGGCCAGCCGCGCCAGCCTGGATTCCACGAGTTCACGCATGATGGGGCACCAGCGCGGCTAGGAGGGAGATTCGGCCAGTTGGAGCTGGGGCTTCAGGGCGGGATCGAGGGCGCTCTCCTGGAGCACCGAGGTCAACGCGGCCATCGCCACTTCCACCTGTTCGTCGGAAGGTTCCTTGGTGGTGATCTTCTGCAGCATGAGGCCAGGCCAGATGAAAGGCTTGATCCACGCCTGCTCGGCGTACTTTCCACTGAGTTTGATGACCTCGTAGGCGATGCCACCGATGAGGGGAACCAGCGTGAGCCGTTGAAGTCTCTCGACGATGCTCTCCGGCCTCCCCATGAACAGGAAGACCAGAATGCTCACGAACATCACGAAGAAGAGGAAGCTCGTCCCGCAGCGCGGATGCAGGGTGGGAAAGCGTCGCGCGTTCTCGGGCTTCAATTCCAGGCCGTGTTCGAAGACGTGGATGGTCTTGTGCTCGGCCCCGTGATACTGAAACACGCGGCGCATGTCTTTCATGCGGGAGATCAAGAGCAGATAGGCCATGAAGATGACCAGCCGCAGCGCCCCGTCGATGAGGTTGAAACCGAAACCGTTCTTCACCCCGGTGAGCCCGGCCAGAATCAACGGCAAGTAGAAGAAGATCCCCAGTCCGAACACGAATGCGAATGCCATCATGCCCCACATGGTGAAGCGGTCGCGCACGCGATGCTCTTCCCTTACGACCGCTTCCTCTTCCAGGGCCTGTTCGGCGGAGTACATCAGACTCGAGAAGCCCAGAGCTAGACTCTCTACCAGAGTAATGGCTCCACGCAAAAGCGGAATGTTCAACAGGCGCCGGCGGTTGACGATTCCCACGTAGGGCCGGCGCTTGACCACGATCTGACCGCTGGGCGTGCGCACCGCGGTGGCTACCGCGGTGGGGCAACGCATCATGACCCCTTCCAGCACGGCTTGGCCTCCGACGGCCAAGTCGAGAGAACGGGGATCGAACTTGGAGCTTGATGAAGCCATGAGCCCTCGGAGCCGGAACTCGGCTCCGCCGATGAAGGGAGAGAGCGCCGACCGAAGGAAGAGGGCTAGGCCTTGCTCTTCTCGTAGCGGCGCTTGAAGCGTTCCACGCGACCCGCCGTATCGACGATCTTCTGTTGTCCGGTGTAGAACGGGTGGCAGGCCGAACAGATTTCCACGTGAATCTCCGGGCCGGCCGTGCTGCGTGTTTCCACCTCATTGCCACAGAGGCAGATGATCTTGGTGGGAATATACTTGGGGTGGATTCCGTCTTTCATCTTTTCATCCTCGTTGGGATGCCCTTGGGCATCGCTGCGGGTTGCACCAATCGTCCTTGATCGATGGGACGCAGGCGTACAAGAGTAACATAGGGCTGCGGCCGGCGCAAATCTCGCAGCCTAACTCCTTGTCTCCCAAGAACTTGCCCGATCGGGTCGACTCAGGCGTTCATGGAGTCGAGGAACTGCTGGTTGCCTTCGGTCTTGGAGAGCTTGTCCAGGAGGAACTCCATCGCCTCTTGGGGGCTCCGGTCGTTGAGAAACTTCCTCAGGACCCAAACCTTGTTGAGCTCCTTGGGGTCCACGAGCAGCTCTTCCTTGCGGGTTCCACTCTTGAAAATGTCGATCGAGGGAAAGATCCGCCGGTCGGAGAGCTTTCGGTCGAGCACCAGCTCCATGTTCCCCGTGCCCTTGAACTCCTCGAAGATCACCTCGTCCATGCGGCTGCCGGTCTCGATGAGAGCAGTGGCGATGATGGTGAGGCTTCCTCCCTCTTCGATGTTGCGAGCCGCGCCGAAGAAACGCTTGGGGCGCTGCAGGGCGTTGGCGTCCACGCCGCCCGAGAGGATCTTGCCGCTGTGGGGCACGACCGTGTTGTGGGCGCGCGCGAGCCGGGTGATGGAGTCGAGAAGGATGACGACGTCATGGCCGTGCTCGACCAGGCGTTTGGCCTTTTTGAGGACCATGGCGGCCACTTGCACGTGACGCTCGGCCGGCTCATCAAAGGTGGATGAGACCACCTCTCCGTTCACCGTCCGCTGCATGTCAGTGACTTCCTCGGGTCGTTCATCGATCAAAAGAACGATGAGAAGAGTCTCGGGGTGATTCTGCGCGATGCTGTTGGCCAGTTTCTGCAATAACACGGTCTTGCCGGTGCGCGGAGGCGCCACGATCAGGCCTCGCTGGCCCTTCCCGATGGGACACAACAGATCGACCACGCGCATGCTCAGATCTTTGCCGCCCGGGACCCACTCCCCCTCCTCGTTCTTGCTCTCGCTCAGGTACAGCCATTCGTCCGGGTAGAGCGGAGTCAAGTTGTCGAAGAGCGGCTTTTGCTTGGCCAGCTCCGGATTCTCGAAGTTGACGGCCTCGACTTTCAGAAGGGCGAAATAGCGTTCGCTATCCTTCGGCGGACGAACCTGGCCCGAAATGGTATCTCCGGTGCGCAGATCGAATTTCTTGATCTGAGACGGAGACAGGTAGATGTCGTCCGGTCCGGGCAGATAGTTGTAATCGGGTGAGCGCAGGAAGCCATAGCCTTCCGCCAGGACTTGCAACACTCCTTCGGCGAAGATGAGACCTTTGCGTTCGACCTGGCCTTCCAGAATTTTGAAGATGAGCTCTTGCTTGCGCAAGTGCGCCATCCCCTCGATTCCGTACTGGTCCGCGAGCTCCATGAGCTCCTGGATCGTCATCTGTTTCAGCTCGCCGATGTCGAGCTGAGGGATGTCCTGATCCGTCATCTCTTCGGTATCGCCGGTCTCGAGAGTTTCGCTCGCGTCTTCCATCGTTTCCGACGGGGTATCCGGCCCATTCGCGGCCAGCTTCGAAGCGGAGCTCTTGGTGGTCTTCTTGCGTACGGTTCTTCGTTTCAATGGGTTCAAGGTCATGGGGGACGGGATCATCCCAGGTAGGGAAACCCGCCGGGTTGAACGTTACGGTAGTGTCCAGGGTGGAGAGTCCACCTTGGGTCGAGGAACTGCTGACCCGGTGACTGAAGTGGTCATAGCATGAGCCATGCCGCTCAGATTTCGGGCCGCGTCTACTGGTCCTGCGCGTCTCGCAGTTCGTAGAAGCGCGCGCAGGCGGTCTCCGCCTCGGCCTGCCGGTCGAGACGGCCAAGAGCACGGCACTGTATCTGCCATGCGTTCAGATGGTCCGGATCGAGGTCGGTCACCTGTTTGGCGTATTCGATGGCCTTCTCGTAATTCTCCATCTGGAAATAGGAAACGGAAATCCGGTCGTAGAAGTCGATCCGCTCGGCGTCGGTCTTGGCCACGTCGAGGGCCAGCTTGAAGGCGTCGATGGCCTTCTCGTACTGATCGCTCCGGAAGTAGGCGCGCGCCGTCTCGGCGTAGACGTAGTCGTAGCGGCCGTCTTCGTTGATCACGGGAGCAAGAGCGATCTGATTGAGCGCTCGCTGGAAGAACTCCGCCGCTCCCTTATCGTCGCCCTGTTCCTTCTGCGATCGGGCCAAAGTCAACATGAGAGTGATGTCGTCGGGATTCTCTTCGAGGAGATCTTCATAGATTTTGCGCGCTTCCTCGTCACGATCGAGCATGCGCAGAATGGCCGCCTTGACTTCGACGAATGTGCGTTTGGTATCCGCATCCTTCACTTGTGGCATAGCCTTGTCGACCTGCGTCAAGAGATCGGAGGCTTGGTCCTTGGCCTTGGCCTCATCTTCCTTGTTGTCGGAGTTCTGTGCGAGTCGGTAGGCGTCGGTGATCTGCTGATAGGTGAGCTGGACGATGTTGAGTTGTGCCCGGGCGCCATTCTCCCCTTCGGGATCGACCTGATAGGCAAGCTTGTAATACTCGAGGGCCGCGGCGGGATTGTCGTTGCGCAGCAGCTTCGATCCCTCGTTGAACACGCGGGCAAAGTTCGAAGACATGTTGAGCCTGGCCTCGTCCGCCCAGAGCGCGGAGTCGATTTTTGCCGCTTCCATGTAGTGCTTGGTCGCCGCGATGAACTTCACGCGCGCCGAATCCATTTCGCCGTTGGCGAGGTGCCCCTTGGCCATCTCGCTGAGAGTGAACGCGAGCTGGAAGTGGGCCTCGCCGTTGTTCGGCTCCTCGGAGAGGGCGACTCTGTAACAGGCCTCCGCCTTGGGAAGCATCCCTTGGTCCAGATAGATGTTGCCGGAGTTGACGAAGGGGTGCTTACAACCAAAG
Source organism: Candidatus Krumholzibacteriota bacterium (assembly GCA_963764625.1). GTDB lineage: Bacteria > Krumholzibacteriota > Krumholzibacteriia > JAJRXK01 > JAJRXK01 > JAOZPE01. Next base: position 235,485 of record CAVXTH010000005.1, read on the forward strand.
ATCCCCGCAAGAAGTGCCAATGCAAGCACGATCACGGTTCTCGAACTCATTCGCATGCCGGGTTCTCCCCATTTGACGCTCGCTGCGCGGACGAGCAGACGCAGTCGACGATGACTCCTCATCACACTAGTGCTCGACGGACGGACCCAAACTCGATCCTCAGTTGCATTGGGAAGCAGGAGTAGAAGAGTGCGTGAGGTGCTTTCCGAAAGAGATCCCCGCGAGCCTTCCCGGCCGGGGAACCTCCGCCGTACCGCTCTAGGTATAAGCGCCACGGCGAGGATTTGTCAACTAATCGAACTCTTGGTGCCCACTGACCTCACCCCCTGAGGGCTCGCCAGGGCCGGCGACAAGATAGTGCCCCCTACCACCTCAGAGCAAGTGCTGAGGATCGACATCGAGCGCGAGATCCACTTTCGAGCGGCCTTTTCCCGCGCTTGAGAGCTCGGCCAAGAGTTCGCCCAGCACCCGCTTCCCTTCCGCGCTCAAATTGCCCTTGAGCAGAATCTGCCCGCGAAATCGCCGATTGATGCGCGGCAGCGCGGCGCGCGCCGGCCCCAGGATCTCCACCTTGCTGGAGCGGAGAAGTCTGGCCAGCCGACGGGCGAGCTTCGCCAGGCAGGCGTCGAGTCCTTCCTCACTCGCGGCGCTCACCAGAATGGCGCTGAGCCGCTTGACCGGCGGATAGCCCAGGAGTTGGCGCTGCTCCAATTCCTCGGCGAGGAACCCTTCCACGTCGTGGCCGAGCACGCGGCGCAGCACCCGGTGGTCGGGATCGTAGGTCTGGAGAATCACGCGGCCCGGCGAGGTCCTGCCACTCCGGCCAGCAACCTGGGTCAGCAGTTGGAACGCGCGTTCGTGGGCGCGCAGGTCGGGGAAATGAAGCCCTGAGTCGGCGCTGATGACGCCCACCACCCGCACCCGTGGAAAGTGCAGGCCCTTGGCCACCATCTGCGTGCCCAGCAGGATATCGGCATCGCCACGTCCGAATTGCTCGAGAATCTCCTGGTGTCCCCGTTTGGTGGAGCTCGTATCCTGATCCAGCCGCAGGATTCGCGCCTCGGGGAAACGGGATTGCAGCGCCAATTCCACCCTTTGCGTGCCCGTGCCGTGCGGCCGTAGAACTTTCTTCCCGCAATCCGGGCAGCTCTCCGGCCGGCGGCGGCGATGACCGCAGTAGTGACAGCGCAACAGATCGCTCTTCAGGTGCCAGGTCAGCGAGATGTCGCACGAGGGACAGGTCTCGACGTGTCCGCACGCATGACACTGCAAGAAGCGGGCGAAACCACGCCGATTGTGCAACAGGATGGCCTGCTCCTTGTCGTTCAGCACCTCCTGAAGTGCTTCGGCGAGCCGGGTTCCCAGAGGAGCGTCGCCGCCCTCTTCCCTCAGTCGAAGATCGACGATTTCCACTCTTGGCAAATCCACCATGCCCATGCGCGAAGGCAGGACGAGGCGCCGATGCTTGCCCGACCGGGCATTGTAGTAACTCTCGAGGCTGGGGGTGGCCGAACCCAGGACGATGGGAATTGAGGCCAGCCGCGCGCGCATCAGGACGAGGTCACGCGCATGGTATCGCGGTCGATCGTCGGCCTTGTAGCTGGAGTCATGTTCTTCGTCGACCACGATCAATCCCAGGTTCTTCAAGGGAACGAACGCGCTGCTGCGCGCTCCCACCACGATCGAGATCTGTCCGGTCGCGGCGGCTTCCCACACGGCGCAACGTTCTCCGTGACTCAGACGGGAGTGGTACGGCGCCACCCTCCCGGGAAACCTCGCCCGCAATCGGCGCAGCGTCTGGGGCGTGAGCGCAATCTCGGGCAACAGGACCAGGGCGGACTTGCCCATGTCGAGTGCGCGCTGAATCGCTTGCAGGTAGACCTCGGTCTTTCCACTGCCGGTGACCCCGTGCAACAGGAAGCTCTCGTACTCCTGGCGTTTTAGGGCCTGAAGGACATGGCCCAGTGCCTCCTCCTGGGCTTCCGAGAGCCGGTGGGGCGTCTGGGAGATCGAGTCGTCCGCCTTCAGAGGAGACTTGCGGGCGGAGGTGCCCGGCCGGGGAGGAAAGAACAGCGCCAGGGCCTCGCCGAGGGAACAGGCGTAGTACGAAGCGATCCAGCTGCCCAAGGACATCGCCACCGGGTCGAGGCGATAGGCTTCCCCCAGCTCCCCTTTGAGCTCCTTGAGGGCCGCAACTTGCGGCCTCTCCGTGCTCAGGGAGGTCACTACTCCGACCCGTTCACGCCGGCCGAAGGGGACGCGCACCACGCAGCCGGGCGCGAGCGATTCGAGCAGCTCCGCCGGCACGCCATAACTGAAGGTCTGCGGTAGCGGGAGGGCGAGCGCCACCTCGCAGTAGCGAGCGTGGGGACTCTCCTTCCGGCTGGTCTTTGGCTCCATGGCCACAGTATAGACCCCACAGCCCGAGGGGTCGAAGCTCTAGGCCTTCGGGGTCGGAGCCAAAAACCTCAGGACGAGCTCAGCCAGCTTGTTGGGGCTGAAGGGCTTGGTGAGATAGACGTCGCAGTTCACCTCTTCGCCCCTCTGCCGGTCGGCTTCCTTGTCCCGAGCCGTCAACAGGAAGACCGGTATGTGCTTGGTCTCGTCCTTGGCCTTGATGGCCCGGCACACTTCGAAGCCATCCAGTTTGGGCATCATCACGTCCAGGACGATCAGATCGGGCATCAAGTCGAGCGCTTTCTGAAGCGCCTGTTCTCCGTCCGCGACCGTGAAGACCTCGAAGCCTTCGCTGCTCAGAGAGAACTCCAAGATGTTGCGGATATAGAGTTCATCATCCACGACGAGAATCTTTCTCATCTCTGCACGTCCTCCTCCACCCTGCCGTCGGCTGCACCAACCAGCATGGGATGCTCGGTCTGCTTCTCCGCCTCCAGGGCGGATTCGTGTCTGCGGTTCAAGAGCGTTCGGAACGCGCCTTCGCGTTCCGCGATTGCTTGCAGGAAATAAAGGCCGAGCTCGGGGCAAAAGCGCCGGCCGAGGGCTTCCTTCAGAAGAGCGGTGGCCTCGTCGAAGTCCAGGGGAGGCCGACCCGGCCGGCCGTGAACCATGGCGCTGAACGCGTCGACGAGTCGAATGATCCTAGCTCCCCGCGGGATGGCCGACCCCTCCATGGCATCGGGGTAGCCACTGCCGTCCCAATTTTCGTGGTGGTGATAGAGCATGGCTTCCACCGTGCCGTCCACCTCGAGCCCGCGCGCGAGCTGGGCGCCTCGCCGTGAGTGCTCGCGAATGCGCGTCTGATCGGCGGCACTCAGAGGGGTTGCCTTCGCAAGAACGCCCTCATCGACGGTTGAAAGCCCCAGGTCGTAGATGCGCAGTGCATAGCTGAGCGAACGAATCTCGGATTCCTCGGCGCCCGCAGCCCGCGCGGTCTGAAGTCCACACCGCGCGATGATTTCTCGCAGGGCGGTGCGTCGATGACGGCTCAAGTCGACGGTGGCGCGAAAAGCCTCCCGGGCCTGCGCCATGTGATCGTGGCTCTCCTCGAAGCTCTCGTAACTCGCCCAGGCTCGTTCGATGCGCAGAGCCAACGCTTCCAGCAAAAGCCGATCCTCTTCGTCGAAGGTGCGACTCTCGCTCTGGTTGTTGACGTTGAGGACTCCCACGACTTTCTTGCGGTCGAAGATGGGAACGCTGAGCACTCCGTAGCCCTGGTATTGCTCCTCGTTCACTTCGGTGGCGAAATTCCCCTCGCGTCTGAGGTCCTCCAGAAGCAGCGCTTTCCCGCTCGAGAAGACCCTCCCCGCCACGCCTTCTCCGGGAATCACGCGCGTATCGCGAACCACTTCCTCGTCCAGACCCACTGCGGCCTGAATCCGCAGGCAGCGCTCCCTCTCGTCGTAGGTCATGATGGAAGCGATGCCGCACCCCATGAGCTCGGCCACCAGAGCCACCGAAGCGTCCAGGAGCCCCAAGAGTTCGGCGCGGATGTCCCGGTGGGTCCTCCGGGTCACCGCGTTGCGAAGGACGGCTCGGCGCCGGGGAAGGTTCACGCAGAAGCGTGCGCCCCCGCCCTCGCCGCGTTCCACCCAGATGCGCCCGTTGTGATCACTGACGATTTGTTGACACAGAGAAAGTCCCAGTCCTTGCCCTCCGTGCGTGCGCGTGGAAGACTGGTCCACTTGATAGAATCGGTCGAAGACGCGACTGGTCTCGCCCTCGGGCACTCCATCGCCGGTGTCCTCCACCTCCAGGGCAATGGCTCCCTCGACCTCGCGCAAGCTGATGGTCACGAGCCCATCGGAGGGAGAAAACTTGATCGCGTTTTCCAAGAGTTCGAGCACTACCTGGGCGAGGGCTTCCCGGTCGCCTTCGCAGAATACGCTCGCCGACGGAAGTTGCGCGTGGCACCGCAGCGACTTCTCCCGGCACAGAGGGCCCATTCGCGAGACCGCCTCGCGGACCATTTCAGCGAAGTCGAACTTCTCTCGGCGCTTGCTGTCGGCCGGATGTTCCCTTCGCGCCACCGCCAGGAGGTCCTCCACCCGGTCGTGAAGCTTTCGGCTCTCCTCGAGAATCACCTGCAGGAACTCGGCCTTGAGTTGTTCGTCCATCGTGCCGTGCTGGGCCAGAAGCCCCTCGCAGTAGGCCTGAATCGAGGTAAGGGGAGTGCGCAGCTCGTGACTGATGCCATCCAAGAATTCTTCCTGTTGGGTCTCGAGCTCCTCGACTCTGCGTTGATATCCGGAGAGTTCGCGCACGCTCTTGCTCAACTCTTCGTTGCGGTTCATGCTTTCCAGCGCGAGGGAAGCCTGTTCCGCCAGACGCTCTCCGAGGCGTAACTCCTCCTGAGCCGGCAGACCCTTACTCTCAAATTCGGTGAGCTGAATCATCCCCAGGATCGACTGGTCGCTTCCCAGGAAGGGGAAGTAAAGTTGGAAGCCCTTGCCGGCCTCCCTATTCTTCCCGGGAACGAGATAGCAGAGTCCGTTGCGATTCTCCTCGGCGAGGATCGCCTCGAGCTGGGTGGGGGCAAGATCGCCGCCCCACGATTCCTCGCGGGGACGTCCGCTCGCCGCCCAGACCTCGAGCAGCCCGGTGACTGGTTCCCGCAGGCGCAAGCACGCGGCCGCAAATCCCAGAGTTTCGCGGAACGAGCTCGTAACGCGTCCCACGAGCGCCTTGCGGTCACGGCAGCGCAGAAAACTGGCCGTCGCTTCGAGTAGACGGTCTACTTCCGCCGCACCCACGGTTCAGTCCACCCTGCGGGCGCTGAGTAGACCCTCGACCTGGTCGAGGAGAGATGAGATCTGGAAGGGTTTCCGGACGAAGAGATCGGCTCCGGCGGCAAGAGCTTCCTCGCGGTCGGAGGAGCGCGTCTTGGCCGTGAGCGCCACGATCAACAACCCCTTGTGCTGCGCGTTGCTTCGCAAGAGGCGGATGGTCTCGAGGCCGTCGAGCTTGGGCATCATGATGTCCATGAGAATGGCGTCGGGTGCGAAGGTGGAGACCTTGTTCATGCACTCCACGCCATCCTCGGCGCGAGCGACAATATAGCCTTCGTTCTCCAGCGAGAAGCTCAAGACCCTCGCCAGAGGTTCTTCGTCCTCTACGACAAGGATGCGGGGCGTAACCATCGCTCCCCCTCCTTCAGTCTTTCCCAGCTGAGACGATCGAGCGCGCCATTTTCCAACAGGACATCCAAGAAAATTCGTACCACTTCCGCGTCAAATTGCGAGCCCGCGTTCTGAACCAGTTCCTCGGCCGCTTCGGCCGGTGTCAGGGTCACGCGATACGCTCGCAGAGAGGTCATCGACTCATAGGCGTCCACCACGGAGACGATTCTCGCGGGCAGGGGAATGTGTTCCCCTTTGAGTCCGTGCGGATACCCCGATCCGTCCACCCTCTCGTGGTGGTAGCGCACGATCTCTTCCAGCTCGTTCGCGCTCATGAAGGGCTCCAACATCTCCACCCCGATCGCGGGGTGGGAGCGCAATTCCTCGCGCTCATCCTCGCTGAGCGGTCCGCGCTTGCGGATGATGTCCTCTTTCAGTCTAGTCATGCCCACATCGTGGATGACGAATGCGTACTGCAGGGCAAGGACCTGTTGGCGGGTGAGTCCTAGTCGGCAGCCCAGGTCCATGGCGTATCGCACCGACCGCGGAGAAGTCCGCACTTCAGAAGCGTGCAGCTCGACGAGCGACTGCAGGGCGTCGACGGTTCGATCGAGCGTGCCCTTGCTGTTCTCGTAGGCCAAAGCCTTCGCCAGCGCGACCGTCACCTTCTCGGTCAACGTGATCAGAAGGCTCAGGTCGTCGGCGTAGAATGAATCGCCGGTGACCTTGTTGTTGCAATTGACCACCCCGATGACTTCCCCGTTCATGAACAGAGGCACGCTGACCAAGGAGTTGGTGTCGTACTGATCGGTGTGACTACGCGATTCCAGTCCTTCGGTGTCGGCCACGTTGTCGATGAGAAGAGGCCGCCCACTCGCCACGACGCGTCCCGCGATCCCTTCGCCAACCCTCACTCGCGCGTCCTTCACGATCGCCTCTTCCAGTCCATACGCAATCTGCACGAAGAGCTCGGAGCGATCCTTCGAGAGCAGCATGACGGATACGATCTTACAATCCATGTAGTCGGCGACCATGCGAACCAAGAGCTGCACGAGTCGCTCGAATTCCGCGCTTCGCGTCACCTCGCCGAGCACGGTTTCCGGCTGACTGTTGACGTGGTGCTCCTTGGGAATCGTGAAACTGAAGGCGGCGCCCTTGCCGTAGCCTCCGTCCACGTTCACTTTCCCTCCGTGCGCGGTCACGATGTTGCGCACGATGGAGAGTCCCAAACCCGTTCCCTCACTGCGCTCGATTCCGTCGCCGTAGTCCCGCACGCGATAGAACTGGTTGAAGATTTTCTGAACCTCGTCCTCCGGAATGCCGGGGCCCATGTCGCGCACCGTGACGTTGATGGAGGTGGCGACCTCTTCCGCGCTGACAGTGATCGTGCTGTTCTTGGGGCTGAACTTCAGGGCGTTGCTCAAGAGGTTCAGCATGACCTGCTTCATTAAGTCGCGATCGACTTCGATCCGGGGGAGGCTCGCGGGCAGGTCCAAATTAACCCGCACGTCCGTCTTTTCCAATTCGGGCCGCAGTGTCGCGAGCACCTCATCGAGCATGTCCTCCAGCTGACAATGGTGCCGCTGGAGCACGCGCTGATTGAATTCGATCTTGGAGTAGTCGAGGATGCGATTGACCATTCTGAGTAGACGATCCGCCTCGGATCGAATCACGCCCAAGAACTCGCGACGCTCGGGAAATTCGGCGCGATCCGCCGCGAGAAGCAGCGCGTCTGTGTAGGCGCCAATGCTGGTCAGGGGGGTCTTGAGTTCGTGACTCGCCATGCTCACGAACTCCGCCTGCATCTTGTTGAGGCGGTCCAGATTCTCGTTCTCCGAATGCAGATTGGTGATCTCGCCGCGCAAACGGGTCAGTCGAGACTCGGCGACCAGGAGCGGCTTGAGTTGAGTTGCGAGTCGCAGGAGATGCAAGACCACGTCGTTGCGTCGTTTCACCGGATGGCTCAGACCGGTGAGAAGCACGACCACGGCCTTGCCGCTCTGGCTCACCGGAGTGGCGAGATAGATATCCGCGCCGTCGAAATTGCCGAAGAGCCCATCGCTCTGCAGCAGCGAAAACGGACCCTCCCAGAGATCTCCCGTCTCTCCGAAGCGCAGGCTCTTGAAGAAATCACTCTTCTCGGTGTGAAACTCGCTCCAGGTCGGAATGACCTGGCGGCGCGTGATGCTCACTGCGCGTTGCCTGGTCAGGCCCTCGTGCCAATCGCTTCCCGGTCGGCCTCCCACCGTATCGTCCCCCGCCGGGAAGACGATCGCCGCCGCGAAACACACGCTGGGATGCGTGGTGAGATTCTGGACGACTTCCTCCAGGAGGTCCTCCGGGCCCACGCTCTCGACCTCTTCCAGCCTCAGGTCCTGAACGTCCCCCGTCCTGAAGCTCTGGATCCGGAAGCGTCCTTGCCGGAAACCGTCGCGGAAGAACCCGAAATTGGGTCGGAAGCGATAGATCGTGAATACGATCAGGCTCAACACCGCGGCGATCATGAGCCCGATCCCGAGCGCGACGTCAGGAGTGCGGAAGAGAGCGTCGACTTCGGGCGGATAGACCGTGGTGTGCGGGATGCTCCCCGCGTTCTCCATCGCCACGAGCGCGAGGAATCCGACCGTCGTTCCGGCTACGACTCCGTAGCTCTGTTTCGTGTCGTCCGTCATCGCGGTGCTCAGGATGGCGGGGAGCGCGAGCATGAAGAGGAAGGGGCTACTGGTCAGACCGGTGAAATCGACCAGCAGAAGGGTCGTGATGACGTCGGCCGTGATCCAGGACAAGAAGAGCAGTTTGGAGCCTTCCACCCCACGCTCGTGCAGCAGATGTCGCCGGCCCGCGTGCCAGAAGAAGAAATTCCACACGAAGGCGAGGGCGAATATGATGGCGACCGGTCTGGCGTCGAAGTGAATGTAACTCAGCTCGCGAGCGGAAAAGACGATGAGCGCGGTGATCGACAACTCTACCCAGCGAACGTTTCTCACCAGGTAGCGAAAGCTGGAATAACTCTGTCGAAGCGTCTTCATTTTCCGCCTACTTCTTGCCCCGTCCGCGCAAAGCCGCGCGTCAGGAGATCAACTCTTCCGTGCCCATACCCGTCGTTTCCGCCTCGGATTCATGAGTGCGTCGTTCCTTGACCACGACGCTTCCCTTGAGGGATTTGCCGTACTTCTTGAGTTCGGCCGCGACGTCGCTCACCTTGGCCCAGTGTTTGAAGGTGCCCCCGGAATCGATCACCATCGCCAGCGTGATGGTACAGAAGGGAACCACGTTCGCTCCACCGAAGCGGTTACGAACCTCGAGATGACCTCGTTCGAGATCCTCCGCGTCCAGGAGCGAGTGGCTGTTCGCGTCGAAATCGTCGACGATCCCCTGCGCGACCGCATCGGCGACAGTGGGTGAACTGATGACCACGAAGTCGTCTCCACCGATATGGCCGATGAAGTCGTCTTCGTTTCCCAAGCGCTGACTCGTCTGCCGAATGATGTCCGACACGAAGCGGATGGCCTGGTCACCGCGCGAGTAGCCGTAGTGATCGTTGTAGCCCTTGAAGTTGTCGATATCGATGTACATGAACGCGAACGGCTGCGTGGTCATGATGCGCCGCTGCAGCTCGCTCTCGATGGCCTGGTTTCCCGGCAATCCGGTCAGCGGGTTCGCTTGGCGCTGAGCCCGGCTCCAGTCGAGCATGTTGCGCACTCGGGTCACCAACTCATCGTGATCGTAGGGCTTGGTGAGATAGTCGTTGGCTCCCCCGCGCAGACCGCGAACTTTTTCGCGCACGTCTCCCTTCGCGGTCACGATGATGATGGGGATCTGGGCTGTCTTGAAGTCCTCACGCAGGTGCTGGCACACCTCGTAGCCGTCCATCTTGGGCATCATGAGGTCCAGGAGTATCAGGTCGGGCAGCTCGTTGCGCGCGACCTCGAGCGCGCGTTCCCCATTTTCGGCGGTGACGATGGAGAAACCGTTTTGTTCGAGAAGAAAAGCCAGGATCTTCCTGATGTGGGGTTCGTCGTCGACGACGAGAATGCTTTCTTTCACGACCGGCCCTTCTGGATGTCTTGCAGGATGTCACGGCCGCCCGTGCGGGCGAAGAAGGCCACGAGCCAACCCTTTTTCCCGTCGATCCGTCGTAAGTGGCAATTTGCCAACAGATTCGGGAAACAAGCCCGTGAAACCATTCTGGTCGACCGCGCGCGGATCCGAGCTCGATCCGTACCCACGGCCATGATCCATCGGGGGCCTTGCAGGTTACTTGCCATATCCGAGGGGAAGCTGACAGTCCGTATAAAGACTGAATGAGGTTCAGTTTGCCTCGGAGCGGATCACTGAGCCCACTGCGGGAGGGCGCCGCGGGCAAAGGCCGCCAGCGCGAGTGAGTCTCTCTGGCCGGCCGCGAGCCGCAGGCGGCCGGCCCAGGCGATCATGGCCGCGTTGTCGGTGCAGTAGCGCAGGGCGGGCGGGTGGAAGGAAAGGCCCCGTTCGGCTGCCAGTTTCGCGAAGGCCGAACGCAGGGAGCCATTCGCCGCCACCCCGCCGGCCAGGTAGAGTCCGCGAATTCCCTCGTCCTGACAGGCCTGAAGCGCGGCGGCGGTCTTGAGCATCAGACTCTTGATGACGCTGTCCTGGAGCGCGCGGGCGAGATCGCATTTCTCCTGCTCGGACACATCCTCGCCCAGGCCCTGCAGGCGCAGGCGTACTGCGGTCTTGAGTCCGCTGAAGGAAAAATCGAGTTCGTCACGCTGACGCAATCCCACCGGCAACTCTACCTCGGAGGGACGGCCTCGCGCGGCCATCTTCTCGATCACCGGCCCCCCCGGATACCCCAGGCCCATGAGCTTGGCCGTCTTGTCCAGAGTCTCGCCTGCCGCGTCGTCTCGGGTGCTCCCCAAGATCTCGTACGATCCCGGCGCACGCGTCAACACGGTTTGCGTATGTCCCCCACTCACCACCAGAACCAAAGCGGGCAGCGCCATCGGACTCTCGATTCCGTTGGCGAGGATATGACCCTCGATGTGATGGATCCCGACGAAAGGCAGACACTTGGCCCAGGCCAAAGCCTTCGCGCAGCTCAATCCCATGAGCACCGCCCCGATGAGACCCGGCCCGTTGGTCGCAGCAATTCCCTCCACCTCGTCCAACGACCACGAAGCGTCCTGAAGGGCCGCATCCAAAACGGGAATGATGTTGCGCAGGTGAGCGCGCGAGGCGAGCTCTGGAACCACTCCGCCGAAACGCGCGTGGAGATCCACCTGGGAGCTCACGAGGTTCGAACGCACCCCGCCTGCATCCACGCAGGCCACACTCGTTTCGTCGCAGGAGCTCTCGATGCCCAAGACCCTCATCGCTTCGCCTCTTGCAGTTGCAAACCTACCGGACCCAGCTCCTCGAGCAGATCGCGGGCGAGCAGCCCCGCTTCCCCGACCCTCGAGGACACCCGGTCGCCGGCCGCTCCGTGCATCCACGCGCCTAGACACGCGGCCTCGAACGCGTCGTATCCGCCCGCCAGCAGGGCCGCGATCACCCCCGCCAACACGTCACCGGTTCCCGCGCTAGCCAGGGCGACGTCGCCCGAGCCGATCACCGCGAAGGCACCGTCGGGGGCAGCGATCATGGTGGGAGCGCCCTTGTGCAGAAGCACGACACCAAACTCGGCCGCAGTCCTCTTCAAACTTTCCACCCTGCCCACTCCCAGGTCGAGATCCGCATCGGTCAAGCGGCGCAGTTCACCGCTGTGCGGCGTGATCACCGAGCCTTCGGGCAACTTCAATGGAGTCTGCAGACGAGCGAAGGCGTTGAGTCCGTCGGCGTCGACGACCATCGGTTTGTCGAGCGCGCCCGCCGTTTCCAGGACGAGCTTCGCGGTCGAAAGATCGGCTCCGAGTCCGGGCCCCAACAGAACCGCGGAATGGCGCTCGCCGTAGCGAACGATCTCACCCAGAATCTCGGGCGAGAGGGTTCCGGCCGAAGTCTCGCGCATCGGGCGCACCAGGACTTCGAGACAGCTTAGGTCCACCGTCAGGCGCTGACTTCCCGGCACCAGGGCCTCGACCAACCCGGCGCCGCTGCGCATGGCTCCGAGGCAAGCCAGGGAAACCGCACCGGACATTCCCGTGCTTCCCCCCACCACCAGCAGACTTCCCACCGAGTACTTGTGAGCGTCGTGGGCCCGCGGTTTCCACCAGCCACTGGCAAGCGTCTTTCCCACGTACAGCGCCGATCCCTCGCCAACCTTCAACTGCGCCTGCACCACCTCCTCGGGAAAGGAGAGTGGTACGATCGAGATCTTCCCGCAGTAAGCTCGGCCGGGGGGAAGGACGAGACCCCACTTCGCCAGTCCGAAGGTGGCGCAGAGGTCCGCCGACACCGCCACTGGGTCGACCTCGCCAGTGCTGGCGTGAAGACCGCTGGGCAAATCGAGGGCGAGCACGCGGCGGCCGAGGGCGTTGATCGCCTCGACGACTTCGAGGAGGCGGCCGCGCAGGGGAGGACGAAATCCGGTGCCGAGGACCCCATCCACCAGGGCCCGTCCAGGATGCTCGCGGGCGATCCGGCTCAATTCGGCTCCGGCGTTCTCTCCTAGCACCTGCAGCGGAACCCCCGCCTCACGGGCTCGAATGAGGTTGGTGGCCGCATCCCCCTGGAACTCACCCTGATCTTTCAAGAGCAGCGCGCGGACCGAGTGCCCTTCCCCCTTCAGCAGACGCGCCACCACCAGCCCGTCGCCTCCGTTGTTTCCGCCTCCGCAAAGCACGAGAGTGGTGCCCCAGAGCCAATCGGGCTTGGCCAATAGAAGTCGGGCAGCGCCCGCGCCGGCCTCCTCCATGAGTTGAATCCCGGCGACGCCCGCCCTTATTGAAGCCGCGTCGATGGCGCGGATCGCGGCTGAATCCACGACGAACATCCCAAACCTCCACGGATCATGGCGTCCATGCGCGATGATGCTAGTGTAAACCAATGATGTTCACACCGCGCCCGGAAGCGAGTCAACTGTTCGAGCGTCTGAGCTTCGCGAGACTCTTCTTCATGGCCTTGGCGCTGGTCGCCCTCAACCTGAGTCTTCAGCTCAGTCTCGATGAGGCGCTGGACAGCGAGCTGTGGGCCGCGCTTCTCTCGAGCATCCTGGTCTTCGTGGGCATGCCGTTCCTCTTGGCCCGGGTACTGGGCGATCACCCACTCCGGAGCTTTCGACTCCATCTTCCCCGTCCCAAGAGTTTCGCGCTCGTCACGCTCATCACGGTGGCGTCCGTGTTCCCCATCGATCTCTTGACCACGCTCAACTCACGGCTGCTCTCGGTTCCCCCCGAGGTTCTGGAGAACATGCGACAGCTCAAGCCTGATTCCGTACCGAGTTGGGCCATGGCGGTTTGTGCCCTCTGCGTCGTGACGCCCCTGGGAGAAGAGATCGTCTTTCGGGGGCTCCTGCAGCAGGCGGCCCTCCTGCGCATGGGGGCCGTTCAGGCCATCGCCATGTGCGCCATTCTCTTCGCGGCGGTTCACCTGCAGCCCTACTACCTCGCTGGTCTCATCTCGGTGGGTGTTCTCCTCGGCGTCATCTTTCTACGCACGGGCAATTTGAGCGCGAGCATCTACGCACACGGGCTCTACAACCTCATCAGCCTCGTCACTCTGTCTCCAAAGAACACGAATGCGGAGACCAGTCTGACGACCGGCGTCCTCGGCTGGTCCCTGGCGGCCGCCGGTCTTTTGATTTGCTGGTGGGCGCTGAAACGACTGAGCCCAGATGGATTCGAAGATCCTACTTGGAAGATTGAACGATCGGTCGACCAAGACTGATCTCGCCGTTGTCGATGCGAATGTTGAATCCGCAAGTAGGATTGTTGCACACCCAGGCCTTGTACTGAATCGGGGCGCCGTCGCGTCCATAATCCGAAAGCGGCAACAAGACACCCTTATCACATTTTTGACACACGGGAAATTCCTTCATCGTCATACCGAACTCCGCTCACAGGCGAGCGAAGAACTCACCTCCCTCTCACGAAGACCGTGCCTCGCGTTCCCCGGATGGTAGAGAATCCACCCCAGACGGGAACTGAACGGCATGCGGCGCGCGAAGAGGCGTGCCCGGGCGCCGTTCACTGGCGCTTGATTATCCGCAGCGCTCAAAAAGCATGTCAAGGACCGATCCGGACCCAACTCAGGTCTTTTGAGGTTTCTTCTTCGCGGCGGGAAAGAGAACGTTGTTCAGGATGAGGCGATAGCCCGGCGAGTGGGGGTGAAGATCGAGATCGGTCGGAGGGTCGCCCACCGCGTGAGTATAGTCCTCCGGATCGTGTCCTCCGAGGAAAGTGAAGGTGCCCTTGCCCAGGTTGCCATGGAGATACTTGACCTCGTTGGCGCCCTCCACCTCGGCCAGAATGACCACGCTCTTTTTGATCAAGTCCTTCTTGAATCCGGTAGTTTGCCCCATGAATCCGTTGATCACGCTCACTTGGTCCTGCGTCAACATGGCGGGCACCGGATCGTACTTGGCGGCGAAGTTGAAGAGAGTGAAATAGTCGGCTTCGGGTCCCCTCAGGCGCGCGTAGTTCGAGGTGTCGATGTTGCTGAATTCGTATTCGAGCGGATTGGTGTAGAGGGTGAAGTTCTCGAAGGCCAGGCAGCGCGAGAAATCGAGCTTGCTGCGATAGTTGGGATCGACCGGAGTTCCGTCGAAGGGACGGTCGACGAAGTCGACGCCGAGACCGGCCAGGGCGATGTCGAAGGTGTCGGTGGCAGAACACATGGCAAAGAGGAAGCCTCCGTCGGCCACGAACTGTTTGATGGTCAGAGCCACCGCTCCCTTCAGCTCTCTCACACTCTTGAACCCATGCGCGGTGGCGATGGTCTCGAAGAGCTTCTTCTGCTCCTTGTACCAGGGCTGGTCTTTGAATGAACCGTAGAACTTGCCGTACTGTCCGGTGAAGTCTTCGTGGTGAAGGTGGAGCCAGTCGTACTGACTCAGCTTGCCCGCCAATACATCCGAATCAAAAATCGTGTCGAAATCGATCTCGGCGTAGCTCAGGGCCAGAGTGACCGCGTCATCCCACGGCTGAAAATTCGGTGGCGCATAAATTGCGATGCGGGGTGGAACCTCCAGGAGAACCTCCTCCATGTTCTCCTTGGCGATGACCTGCCGAATGCGCGCCACCTCTCCCGCGCTCACCCTTTTCGTGGTCACGCCCATGAGCCGGGCCTCCGGTTCCAGAATCGAACCGTTGGGAATGAGAAAACTCCCGCCCCGGTAGTTCAAAAGCCAGCTCACCGGCATGTCACGCTTGAGCGCCTTGAACGCCAGACCGTAGGCCTTCAGATGGTTGTCCTGGCTCACGTCCATTGGAATCAGGATGTCGCTCGCGTGCGCGATCCCCTGGAAGAGCATCGTCGCCGCCAGCACGAGAAAAAAAACGACGAACCATCCACGCAGACTGCTCCCGGAAGCGCTCGTAATCATGGCAGATTCCCATCTCCTTTCGACTTGGCGGCGTCGATCGCGCGGATCTTGTCGCGAACCCCCTCGATGAATATGTAGTCTTCGTAATCCTTCAGCAGGCGCGCGTAGGAAGCGCGCGCCTTGACGCTGTACCCTTGACGCGACAAGAGATCGCCTTGCAGCTCGAGCGCTTGTGGCGCGAGACGGCTGGAGGGTTCCTCGGACAGGAGACTGTCGACCTGGACCAGGGCCCGCGCGTCCTTCCCATCGTCGAACCAATGGAGCGCCAGATCGAGACGAGCCCGCGCCCGCAGGATCGGTGAGTTTTCCCGGGTCAGAGCGCCGAGCTGCGCGAGCAGAGAATCGCTCTCTCCCACCGTCTTGAAGTACAGGGCGCGGCCGTAGCGCCGCAGGCCGGCCCGATCGTCTCCGCCAAGTGACTCCTCGGTCAGAAGCATCGCGAGATCGAGAGCGTCATTAGTGTAGGAGGCCGAAGGCGATTCGAACGCGACCGCACTGAGGCGCTTCTTGGCCCGGTCGAACTCCCCCCCATGAAATCCAGCTGGCCGAGGTGGTAATGCGCGCGACCCTGGCCATCGACGAAATTCATGTCCCGTCCCATGGTTTCGAACAGGGTGCGAGCCTCGGTGGTGTCTCCCGCCGCCATGTACGCCTGTCCCAAGCCGACCCGCGCCGTTTCCGTGTCATCGACGTTGACGTTGGGATTCAACTGGACCCGTCGATAGAGCTCGATGGCCTCTTTGGGTTGATGCAGGATCTCGACGTACGCCCTCGCGAGGCGCAGGAGCGAGCTGGTCGTATGCTCGTCGTTGGGAAAGCGCTGCATCATATCCAAGAGAGTGGACTTGGCTCCGCTCAGAGTCTCGGCTTGATCCGCCTTGGGCATCTCGTCGAAGGAGGGATTGGCGAGAAGGGCGATCCAAGTGCGCGTGAGCGCGTCGTACGCGCGCGGCTGCAAGCTCTTGGGCAGACGGTCGGCGATCAAAAGGCCATCCAGGATCTTCTGACTCAAACGAAGGCGCTGCAGGTTCGTCCCGGGATCGCTGGCGGGCAAGCGGCTCTCGGCCAGTCCCGCCAACGCGAGCTGTAGGAGATCGCTCTTCAACTGAGACATGTCGAGCAGAGGTTCGATGACGTCCCAGGCCCCGTGGCCGTCACCATCCAGCTGGCGGAGTTCTCCGAGCACCAGGCCCAGCTCCGGAATGGCCGGATGTTCCTTGTACACTTTCTCGCAGGTGGCCCGAATCGCGGGAGCAGCCGGAGGATTGGATTCTCTCAGGTCGAGAATCTGCGCGCGCATCAGTTCCACGTTCATCGGAGTGTCCAGGATCACGTACAGATATTCTCGAACCGCATCCACGGTTCTCCCCATCCGGACGTAGGTCGCGCCCAGTTCCTGCGCCAGCGCATAGGGATCGCTCGATTTCTTCCGCGCCGCGAGCAACACCGCGAGTGCCTCCTCGTCGTGCTTGTATCTGCCGAGAACGGCGGCGACCATGCGGGCGTACGACAGCTCGCCGGGGTGCGCGTCGAGGATCTCATGAAGGCTCGCGATCGCCTCCTTGTCCTTGCCCATTTCCATAAGAGCCTGGGCCAGGAGTCGGAGCGTGCCGACCTCGTCGCCTTCGCCCTCCTTTAGCTGTCGCCGCAGCAATTTCTCCAGATCGGGGTAGCGCCGCGTATCGCGGTAGAGACTCGCCAGCTGGCGCGCGATCAGGCGGTCGAATCCGTACTGGTGCAGATAGCCCTCCAGCTGATTGATGGCCTCGGCCGAACGACCGCGCGCGGCGAGTAGCTCCGCGCTCTTGAGGGTTCTCAGCCGCTTAACCGACATCCCGCTGCTGTCAGCAGGGGCTTCCTGCACGATCGGGGGCACTGTTTTCGGCTCTGATTGCGCTCGACTCGAGCGCGCCAGACCGAGGAAGAAACAGCAGCCGAAAACCAAAAGAACGCGAGAGAGCCTCATTTGGTCGCGTCCTTGCCCTGGAGTTCGTCCTGGATCCGCCGGAAATAGCGCCGCACCTCGTCCTGATATTCCCGCGGCGCCGCGTCGGGCGCGAGCCAGCGGCGTAGTTCGCGCTTGCGGTCCTCTCGCCCTTCGGACAGCTGGCTGCCCTCTTGATTCTGGTAGAGGTGCTCCGACTCCTTCGACTCGCGTCTCTTGGCGAAGTCCCGTTCGCGCACCGAGCGCTCGGCATCCAGCAGCCTGGAGAGGATTCGGTCCTGGAGCTGACGCGTTTCCGGATCGAGGCGCCCCGACTGGAGATTCTTGGCTGAGTGCTCCATGTCCTGCGAGAGCTTGCCGAGATCGCCCAGCACGCGTCGTTCGTCGTCGAGAGATTTGTGCAGTTCATCGAGCTGGCGGCGGATCTTCTCCTGCATGGCGCGCATCCGCGCGAGCTGGCCTCTCTCCTGGGCGCTGAGTCCCTGCTGCATTCTCTGTTGCAGATCCTTCGTCATGGCGTTGAGACGCGATTGTTCTCCCGCCATTTCCTTCATTTGTTGCGATGCACTCGCGCCGCTGCCCGATCCCTGGCCTTGCTGCTCGGCCGAGGTCAAGAGCCCGATCACGATCTTGTTCATCATGCCCATGGAGGTCTCGGCCTCTTCGCGCGCCCGGCGCGGACGGGAATATTCCAGCTGATGAGTGGACGACTGCATGGTTTCCACCAGATCCCTCATGCTTTCCAGCAGCTTCTCGCCGATCAGGAAGTTCTTCTTGGCGAGATCCTGCAGATCCTCCGAGAGCTTGGTGGCGCCGCGCGTCAGGCGCGCCTGTTCTCGAGTGATCGGCTGTACGCGTTGATCCCGGACCCCATCGTCCAACTGGCGCACCACGTGCTCCTGCTCAAAGCTCACGCGCAGCAAGTCGTAGGCGGTCTGTTGCAGTTTCTCGATGGCGAAGCTCTTGGTCGTCATCGTCATGCCGCTCTTGCCTTCGGCCAGGGTCTTGTAGAGGCTGATGAGCCGGTCCATTGCCTCCTGCATTTCCTTGGTGACTTGTTTTTGGTCACCGTTCTGCATCTGATCGCTCGCGTCCTTCATCGACTTGGAAGCCTTGCCGTCCTGATTCATCTGCTTCTGGGCGTCCTGCAGAGCGTCCTGCATCTCCTTCGCCGAGGGATCGTCGGCCTCTCCTGCGTCTCTCTGCTCCTTCAGGCGCTTCAGCTCTTCCTCCAGCCGCTTCTCGAGCTCCTGAGTCTGCTCGGAGAGTTTCTTTTGCAGACGCGCCAGGTCCTCTTGACTCAGCTTCGATGGGTCCCCGCTCTTGGCCTCAGAGCCCGACTTGGGCTGCGAAGCCTCCGCGCCAAGGGAATCCGCCCGCGAGGACTGCGAAGCGTCCGTACCGAGCGAATCCGCCTGCGAGGACTCGGCCTTGGGATTCATGGCGCGCCGCAGTTCTTCCTGACGGGAAAGAGCTTCCGCCGCCTCTTCCATCAGATCGTCCATCGCGTGCTCGCGTTCGAGTTTCCGCAGCAGCTCGATGCTTCGGTCGAGGCGTCGATTCCATTCCTCCTGGGCGGTGGCGGCATCTTCCATCGCCTGCTGCATCTCCGAGGGTGAAAGTTTGTCCATCGCCTTCTTCATCGCCTGCAGATAGCTGTCCAGGTTGGCGTCCTGGAGTTTTTCCAGGAGATTCTGGATGGTTTCCATTTTCTGCAGCATCTCGACGCTGCCCGAGTTGTTCTTCTGGAATTCCTCGAGCATCAAATTCATGCGCTGGGCCTCCTCCTGGGCCTTTTCACGGAATGCTCTCTGATCCTCGAGCGCTTTCTCGATTTCCTGCTGCTTGGTCCAGTCCGGTTTGGGGTTCTTCAGCAGCTCCCGGCGGAGTCGATCCAGGTTCTCCTGCAACTCCTTGCCCTGATCGAGCATGCCCTTCAACTGATCGTTCTGTTGACTGCGTTCGCTTTGCTGGCCCTTTAGAACCTCCGCCACAGTGGGCAGACGCAGGTGTTGCACCAGACTTCGGGATCGTTGTCCTCCCACCAGCTCATCGTTGTCGACCGCCTCGAGGCAATAGCTCAAGACGTCTCCCGGAAAGAGCTGCACGTCTCCCAGATGCCAGGTGAAGGCCAGGGCGAGTTCCTTCGTGCCGGCGTCGATTTGCAGATCCTTGATCGCGTCGCTGCTCAGGTTCGGCTTGGCTTTCTCCACCAGACTGGACCGGCGCCAGTCCTGCTCGTCGGGAGTGCGGTAGAGAAGGTCGACCCGCCGCAGTCCGACGTCGTCGGCCGCGAGCCCTTCGACCTGGACCGTGAGATCGCGGTCGAGAGAGTACTCGGGAGAGGGCGCGGTGAGTCGAACGCTGGGCGGTTCGTCGGGGATGGCGTTGAAGTGGTAGACGATGGCCGAATCGCCGCTGATTCCCTCTTTTCCCTCGAGCGCGAAGGAAAATGCCATGTCCGACTCCACCCGCAGGGTATCGCTGAATTCAGTGCCCGTGAGGGCGAGAGTGATCGCCGCGCCGTCGCCTTCCATCACCCGTCGGGCGTTGCCCAGCGGCACGCTCGCCGTCCCCTTCAAGATGACGGTGGTGCCGGTGAGCA
This sequence comes from Candidatus Krumholzibacteriota bacterium, assembly GCA_963764625.1. Lineage (GTDB taxonomy): Bacteria > Krumholzibacteriota > Krumholzibacteriia > JAJRXK01 > JAJRXK01 > JAOZPE01. Next base: position 255,071 of record CAVXTH010000005.1, read on the forward strand.
CCGCGGTGGTGCCGCCGAGATCCTCTTTCTCCTCGATGGCAAGTCCGGTGTAGGCCGGGGGAATCAAGCGCGCCGCGAGAGCCCGCAGCACGGGACGTTCGCGGATTCGCACCTCGTGTGCCCGGGTGAGCAGTTCTCCCTTACGAAAGCGGTAGCGGAAGGGGTCCTTCACCTGCTCGACTCTCCCGCTGATTTCCAGGTAGGGGCTGCGCGAGGGATCAGGCGTGACATCGACGGTCGGGAATTCCTGCCAGTAATCGCCCGTGTAGGAAACCAGCAAAACCACTGGCTCCTTGCCGCCGATGAGATCGCGCGCGTGCAGCTCCGCGTCGGCCCCCACCGGCAGGTCGAGATCTCCGGACACGGCATACAGTCCGTTCTGTGGAGGACGATGGGCCAGACGGGCCGGATGGGCCAGAGCGGCGAAGGACTCGGCGATCTTCGAGGGAGTGGCCAGGGCCAGAACGAACCACAAAGCGAGGGCGAGGAGCGCCAGCAGAGTATGCCTCCCGACACCCACCAGGGGGATGCGGGGGGCCAAGGCCGTCGCCTCGGCCTCGACGCAGGCGCGGCGCAGAATCTCCTCGACCAGTTCCGGCGAGGCGCCGTCCGAGAGAGGATCCTCCTTGCGCGAGGAACTGAACTGAGTGGCCGTCTCGAGAAGATTGGCGTACTGCCCGTGGTGTTCGAGCTGGCGACTGAAGGCGCGGAGGTTGGCCAAGCGCCGTAGGGGCAAGAGCGCGCCGGAGACTCCCACCCACGCCAAGACGCAAAGCAACGCGCCCCACAGCAGAGCCGCGGCTTTGGGACCCATCTGCGACCAGACGGCAACCGAGAAGACCGCGACCCCCAGAATGAGACCCGCAGCGCCGAGGAGCATCAGGAAACTGTTGCCGAGGATTCGCCAGCGCAGTCGTTTCAGCTCGACTCGCAATCGAGTCTTGAGACGCACCGAGGTCGCGCTTTGGGCCGTCGTCTTCATCCTTGGATGCGCTCCTAGGGCTGAGTCAATGCGTAGATGCAGACGTTGATGGCCATCTTCATGGCCGCCTCGCGCTTCTGTGGGGGATCTCCATGCACGCTGGGATCTTCGAGGCCATCGCCGATGTCGCTGCTCCAGCTGTAGTAGATCACCATCCTTCCGCCGCGAAAGAGTCCGAAACCCTGGGCGGGATCCCCATCGTGATAGTGGATCTTCGGTAAACCGGGCAGGGAGTAATACGCCCGGTAGATCGGGTGTTTGCTGCTCAAGGGCACCAGCTCGTCGTCGGGATAGAGCTGGGCCACCGTGCGCCGGAACGAGCGGTCGAAACCGTAGTTGTCATCCACCCACAGGAAACCGCCCGCATCGAGGTAACGGCGCAGGCGCGCGAGGTCTTCCTGCGAGAGCGCGATGGTGCCGTGGCCGGTGGCGTACATGAAAGGATGCGAGTAGAGACGCTCGTCGTCCAGGGTCACCGTGACCTCTTCCTCGGTGGTGGGCAAGCCGGTGCGCACGCGCAGCTGCTCGAGCAGATTCGGGAGCGAACTGGGGTCGGAATACCAATCTCCCCCGCCGGTGTAGTGCAAACGCGCCACCGTGAACTGCCCGAGATGCTCGGGAGCTGAGGGATCGTCGATCGCCGCTCCCGCCGGCGCGGCGGCGATGAGCGACCAAAGCAGGCAGACTCCCCCCACCCAATTGCGGAGCCGGAAAGAGAGAGGTCGTGGCATCAGCTCTCCAGTGGGCGCCCCGGTCCCGGGGGTGTCAGGGCCATAGAGGGGAAATTCCCTCTCCATACCCTTACGAAGGACCGTCTGTTCCAGCCAACCCCTACCCCTGAGTTGGATAGTAGCGCGGCAGCTCCACCACGGCGGCGGCGCCCTGATGGTCGCTCCGATTGGCCAGATGGATGCGTCCGCCCATCTTTTCGGTGAGATTCCGGCAAATGACCAGACCCAGCCCGGTGCCATAGCTCTTGGTGGAAAAATAGGCGTCGAAGAGGCGTTCCTCGGCCTCGGGAGAGATCCCAGGGCCCTCGTCGACGACCTCGAGCTGGATCCTCTCACCCGCCACCGAGGCGGTGATCTCCACTTTCCCGGTTTCGCCCATGGCCTGCCAGGCATTCTCCACCAGGTTCGTGAGGATCTTCAGCATCGCCTCGCGGTTGGCGAGTACGTGGAGTCCTTCCCCGCCGTGGATCCGCAGCTCGTGGCTCCCATCCGGCGAGGGATACAGCAGAAAAACTTCGTGCAACAGGTCGCCCAGCTCGACAGCCTCCAGCTCGGGCAGATCGGGACGGCCGAGCAGACTGAACTCCGAGGCGATCTCGCGAAGGCGTTGCACCTGACGCTCGATCTGCTCGACGCTGTCATCGACGATCTGTAGTTTCCGCGGATGGTCGTCGTGGCACGCCTGCCTCACCATCTGTGCCGCGAGCTGAATGGGCGTCAGGGGATTCTTCACTTCGTGCGCCACCTGCCGCGCCATCTCGGCGTAGAGGGCCAGACGGCGGCTCGAAAGCAGTTCGGTCACGTCGTCGAAGAGTACCAGCCAGCCCGCATTTCCCGCCTCGAGTTGAATGGGAGAAATGACGGCCCGCAGAGTTCGGGGAGCATCGTCACCGGTGAGCACCACCTCGGTGGAATTGGTCTCGGCCAAGAGTTCCTGCCCTCTCAGTTGCGCCAGGAGTTCTTTCTTCTCCGCTTCCCCGAGCTTCCGCGCCGCCGGATTCGACTCCACGACGCCAAGCTCCGTGTCCAAGACGAGCACTCCCGCGCTCAAGCCACCCAACATGGCTTCCAGAAACGATCGGCGCGCGGCCAAACTGCGTTGGCTCTGCTCCAACTCCCGGGTCATCAAATTGAAGGAATGGGTGAGCTCACCGATTTCGTCGTCGCCCTTTTCCGGCAAGCGCACGTCGAGCTCTCCCGCTCCAACCCGACGGGTTGCGCCCAAGAGCACCAGAATGGGGTTGACGGTGCGCGCGGCGAGGTACAGGCCCGCCGCGGTAGCCAGGAGAAACGCGAGCGAGGAAAGCCCGAACAGAAAGAGATAGCTGCGCCGTTGTTCGAGGGCGGCCACCGTGGCTTGGGTGAAGAGCCGGCCCGCCAGTACCCCGCGGCGCTTTTCGCCCGGTCCCGGCACGATGGTGTAGGCGCGTGCCACCACCAGTCCCTGGCCCGGCTCGGTGGTAACGTAGCGAGGACTGCCACCACGACGCAGAAGACGCTGCGCATCGGCCGGAAGCACGGGAACGATGAGGCCGGCTTTGAACAGATCGTCCCGGCTGCTGACCACTGCCCACGCCCCGTCGAAGAGCGTGAGATCGGCTCCCACCGTGCGCGCGACTCGCCCAAGATCATCGTCCTCGATCCGGCGCCTCAGATAGATGGAGTAGGTTTGATTCTCCGTCCCCGGTTCCTGATAGAGGCGGCCGAGGTACCAACCGGTGGAATCGTCTTCGAGAATCAACACCGCGCCGGAGAGAAGTTGCAGGAGACGGTGCTCCTGGGTGGGAAGAAGTTCGCGGCCGCTTTCGTCGTAGATCACCTCCCCGGAGGGATCGAAGATGGTGGCCTGATCGCGCTCCTCGCCAGCGACCGAGGTCTGCTCCCCCAGCTCGCCCGTGGCCAAGAGAGTGTGGATGGGACCGGAGTCCATCCGTACCCGCAGAGCGTCGTCCAGGCCGTTCGCCAAAAGCCGCAAGCGCGGTGTCCAGACGACGCGTGACCTCTTCCATGTTCGAACGACGCAGGTTTGCCGACGCCCTGCGACTCTGGAACACCCCGAACACGATCACCGGCAACAGCACGAGCACGACCATGGCGCCCAGCAGCCGTTCCTGGTAACCCAACCGGCCCAGGGATGAGGGCCAACTCGAGCTTCCTGGACGCAGGGCCACCGCCACGAGCAGGCACATGAGGCCCAGGGCGCCGGCGACGAGATAGAGCGCGACCAGGCGTGTGGCGTCCAGCAACCTCTCGTTGGCCGTGGGAAGCGCGAACGCCACCACGAGCTTCTCGCCGTCTTCCCCCACGATCCGCGCCTGGTAGGGAGTGCCCTTGCGTCGGACCTGGCGCCAGGAACCATCCTCGGCCAGGGCGGACACCGGAAGTCCCACCAGCACCGGATCGGTGGCGGCGATCACCGTCTTTTCCCCCATCCGCCCCATGATGACCGGCTGCTCGAACTCCTGGCGGGGAGAGAGCAGGTCCCGTCCGGTGGCGAAGCCTAGGGCACTCGGGCCGCCGGTGGGTTTGAAGTCGACCGGCGCCGCCGGATCGGTGGTCCCGTAGGGCAAGTCGACGCGGAGCCAACTTGCGTCGCCGTTGGGGAAGAAATACTTCAGGTCCAGCCAACCGCGGTACACGAGGAAGGTGCCGCGCGCACTCTGGACTTGCACCGTGCTTCACCCCGAAGGGCTCCTCTCCGATCGGCCTTAAGGAGGGTATGACCACCGGCTGCGCCTGGTAGGGCAGACCCAGATCGAAGTCGCTCAGCACCTTTCCCTTCGCATCGAGCAACACGATGTGCGAGCCGTAGCCCAGGGCGCTGAGACTGCTGCTACTCGCCCACAACTCGAACGCGACGTTGCTGCGATCGAGATTCGGATCGGCCAGCCGGCGTAGTTGGACATTGTCCTGCGAGAGTTCGCGCAATAGCTCTTCCACTAGAACTCTCCGCCAGTTGTCCCTGGGATGCAGACGGTCCAGCGCGCGCTCGGTGGCCACCGTCTCCTTCAGCCCGCGGTAGACCTGGCGCAGTCCTTCCGCCTGCGCCGCGCTCAACCACAAAATGAGACCCAAGGCCGCGACCACGCGTACCGAGAAGGAGGGATGCTGCATGGCCCGCGAAACCGAAACCGCCAGGATCGGCAGGAGGAAAGCCCAGAAAGCGCGCGAGCTACCGCCGCCAAAGAGGAGAACCGCCACGGCCAGCAGCAGGCCCGCCGCCAGGGCCAACAGGTGCCGGGAGCGAAAGCCGCGCAGCCAACGCTCCCAGCCCAGAAACACGAAGCCCACCGGAGCCAACAGGGCGAGTAGCATGGCCCAGTGGAGCACTTGGAACGGAAAGGTGAAGAAGGGCGCGTCCAGACCGATGAGTTTGGGATTGGCATTCTGGGCCACGACTCGCTGGAGAGAGTAGACCCAAGCCATGGCGCCGCCGCTGAACATGAGGAGAAGAATCATCCCCGTCCACTTGCGCGCCTTCGATTCTCCTTCGCGCAGGAAGTACAACCACGAAGGCAAGAGCAGCAACAACAACAGCGCCAAGGCCAAAGAGGATACGAAGAAGTCGAGCACGCTGCGCAGAAAACCGAAGCCCCAGGTGGTTGCGAAGTAGGCCGGTTCCAGAAGCCAATGCATGGGTCCGTGCTCGGTCGCGAACGCGAGATGCAATACCTGCGCGCGATCGATTCCAAAGCGGAACAGAAGCAGCAGCACGCACAGGATCGCCGCCGTCAGCACGCTCTTCCGATCGACGCGCCTCCCACTCCAGCCGCGCCAGGCAAGGGTGGTGGCGAAGAGGAACGCGGTGAGCAGAAGGATGGCGAGAGAGCGACCCTCGTGTTCGAGGACCATCCGCCTCTCCTCGCGCGCGCCGGGCGCCGTGAGAATCACCCACGCCCAGGGGTCCTGCTCGGGAACGGCGACGACGCGCTGCAGAGAGCCGGTGATCTCCTCTGCATTGGGGGGAGAGGCCCTCAGGCTCACTTCCAGTCCGGTCTTGCCCGAAAGCAGACGACCCGGATCGATGCCGACTCCGAGGCGGGGAAAGAGTTCCCTGGTGATCCCCAGGCTCACGTCCAGGTAGGTCACCTGCCCCAGGGAGTCCTGCGCGGAGACGGTGAGATAGCGCCGGAATCCGTGATCGACGAGCAACGGCCGTGGGCCGGGCGGTACTCGCTCGGGACCCGGCACCTGACCCGCCCAATCGACGATGTGGCCATCTTCCCAACGGGAGATTCCGATTTCCAGGTCCAAGGAAGCCAGGCGGAGCGAGCGCGACAAGAGCTGCAGGTCAGCATCCGGGAGCAATGCCTGTTGTGCCCGGGCCCGGGCATTTCTCTCCAATTCCAAAAGAGAGGCGCGAACCCGTTCGGCGCCGGTGTCCAGTCGCGTTCGCGCGAGTCTGAGCCACACCGCGTCTTCACGCGAGGCGACGCTCGACAGCCTCAGACCCATGAAGGAAGCGAGCAGGAGCAGCGCGACCAGGGTGAATTTGAGGAGCATGGTTCCGCGCGGTATTCTCTTGCGGCCGCGCAGCCACGAGAGCGCCGCCAGCATGCTGAAGACGAGGGCGGCGGCCGGCCAGGCCACCACCTCACCCGTAGTGGAGAGAAGAAGGGCGCCGAGAGCAAGGACGACCCAAAGGGGAAAGGTTCGCACCATCAGTAGCTCACTCCGCGGCTCCTACCTTCGCTCAGGGAAGAGCGCGTAATTCAGCCACTCGCCAATCGCGTTCCGCCCTCCGGAGACTGATATAGAACCGGCGCACGCTTGAATTGTCCAATTCTACTTCCAGAACGCCGTGAGCGTTGTCAGGGTCCTCGAATTCCTGAGGACACTGACACTCGGTCTTCTCGACCGAGTGCTGTGCGAGGAATGCTTTCCACAAGTAGAACACCTGTTGGTGGCTGCGCAGGGGTTCCTCGTCTTCGGCGGAGGTGCCGCTTCTCGGAGGATCGAGCTGGAAGAGGATGTCGTCCTCGTCCATGAGAGCCGTCGCCTTCTCCGCGTTTCCCTCGGTCAGAGCCACGCCGAGTTCGCGGAAGGTCTTTTCGGCCGCCACGGCCAGAGGACGCAACTCGGGCGCCATCTTCCTGGTGGGCGCAGTCACGCGCCGAAGGGGGGCGCTGTCGCGCCGCGTCACTTTGGCCTCTTTCGTTTGCGCCGCGGCGAGGGTGGGCAGAAGGAGCAGGGCGCACAGAGGGAGCGCGGTCGTTCGATGGGAGCGGAGCATGGGCCCTCCACGGATGGAAGTGACGGGGCGGCTTCAAGAGAATAGCATTCCCGCACCGCAGTGGACACTGCTTCGCCGAATTTGGGCACGAAAAGGGCCGCCCCGAGTTCTCGAAGCGGCCTCTTGAAGCGAGCGGAAGGAAGCTCTCAGGCCAAGGCGCCGCGCTTTCCCCGCTTACGATCGGATGAGCGCCACCGATACCACAGAATTACCAGTGGGCTCGCCACGTAGATCGAGGAATAGGTACCCACGACCACCCCGACCGTCAAGGCGAACGCGAAATCGTGGATCACCGCGCCGCCGATCAGGTACAGAATGAAGGCCACGAAGACTGTGGTCAAAGAAGTGATGATCGTGCGACTGAGAGTCTCGTTGATGCTGCGATTGACCACCTCTTCGTAGCTCTCCTTGCGCCGCAGCCGCATGTTTTCGCGAATACGGTCGAAGACGACGATGGTGTCGTTCAGGGAGTACCCGATGATGGTCAAGAACGCGGCTACGATACTCAGACTGATCTCCTTGTTCATCAACGAGAAGAGTCCGAGAGTGATCAGGACATCGTGCACCAAGGTGAGCACCGCTGCCAAGCCGAAGTGGAACACGAAGCGGAAGGTGATGTAGATCACGATGAGAATCAGGGATACGAAGATGGCATTAGTGGCGCCCTTGCGCAGCTCCTCCCCGATCTTCGGTCCCACCGTCTCCTCGCGGCGAAGCTCGACCTTGTTGTCGGGAAGAGCTTTCGCGAGGACTCCCTGCACCGTCTGGTGATCTCCGGTCACGGCCTGCGCATCATCCAACTTGTCCACGTAGATGAGAACCTCCTCCGGACCGCCGAAGGTCGTCACCTGAGACACCTTGATCCCGCTGGCCTGGAGCGCGCTGCGAACCTGGGACACCTGCGGAGCCGGCGTGATGCGGACCTCGACGATGGAGCCGCCCCGGAAGTCGATGGACAGAAGGGGCCCGTGCTTCACGATCAAGGAGACGACACCCGCCAGGATCAGCGCGAGGGAGATTGCGGCTGCAATCTTCTTCTTCCCCAAGAAATCGATGTGCTTATTGGTCAAAAACTGCATGGTAGCCGTCCCCCTAAATGCTCAGCTTGCGGGGCGTTCTTCCCTGCAGCCAGAAGTCATAGACGGTTCGGGTGAAGATCAACGCGGAGAACATGCTGGTCAGAATCCCGATGCTCAGCGTGACGGCGAATCCCTTGATGGGGCCAGTCCCGAAGTAGTACAGCACCACGGCGGCGATGAAGGTGGTGAGGTTCGCGTCCACGATGGTGCGCGTGGCATTCGCATACCCCGCGTCGATCGAGGCTCGCACCGACTTTCCTTCGCGCAATTCCTCTCGGATGCGCTCGAAAATGAGTACGTTCGCGTCGACCGCCATCCCCACCGTCAGGATGATCCCCGCGATACCAGGCAGAGTCAGGGTGAGGTGCAACTGGGCCAACAGTCCCATCAAGAGCAGCAGGGTCACGAACAGCCCAAAGGTCGCCAACACCCCCGCCACGCGGTAGTAGACGATGATGAAGATCACGACCACGATGAAGCCCAGGATGGCCGCGTTTACTCCCTGTTTAATGGAGTCTCGTCCCAGGCTCGGCCCCACGGTGCGCTCTTCGGCGATGCTGACATCGGCGGGAAGAGCACCGGCCCTGAGCATCAGAGCCAGGTCGCGCGCCTCGGCATCGGTGTTGAAGCCACCGGAGATCACGGCCGAGCCGTTGGGAATACGCGAGCGGATGTTCGGTGCGCTGATCACCACGTCGTCCAACACAATGCCGAGCTTGCGTCCGACATTGGCGCCGGTCACGTTCGCGAACTTGATGCCGCCGCGGCGGCTGAAGCCCAGATTCACCATGAGAAGCGGCGGCCGATCGGGATCGGGAGAGACCCCAGCGTTGCGCACTTCGCCTCCGGTGAGCTCGATCTTCTTGTCCACCAGATAGAGCAAGTAGGCTGGACGGCCGTCGTTGCCGGTGAGCTTCTCGCTGCCCCACAGGAACTCGGCGTCACGCGGCATCATGCGCTGGGCCGCCGGTGTATGGAGCAGGGCGTCGACCCGGTCCTTGTTCGGCTCGGTGACCGGAAGTCCTCCCCGGTTCTTCAGGAAGGGCCCCATGAGAGAGGTGAGAGGGTGCTGCTTCTCCCAGTCGTCGACTGAATTCTCCGTCTGGTCCTCCCCGCCGAGATCGGTGAGGAGATCCCCCTGGGAGCTGTCCGCCTTGGCGACCTGCCCGTTCGCCTTCGAGGCGGTGGAGTCGGGGGCGATGGTCTGGGTACCCCCGTTCTCCTGGGCGGCAGAGGTCGAATCGGCGGCCGTCTCGCTTCCCGTCAGAACCCGATCCAAACGAGCCAGAAGACTGGTGATGTCTGCGCCTTCGCGAACCATGCGGAATTCGAGACGCGCGGTGCGGCCGATCAGCCGCTTCGCCCGCTCAGCATCCTGGAGCCCGGGCAATTGCACGATGATCCGGGAGGTTCCCTCGCGGCGCACATCCGGTTCGGAAACCCCGAACTGGTCGATGCGGTTGCGGAGGATTTCCAGCGTGCGCTTGATCGCGTCCTCGGAGGTGCCCTGCTCGACCGTGCTTTGATCCACGTCGAGCACGAGGTACATCCCGCCCTGGAGGTCGAGTCCCCGCTTGATTGCGTGGGCATGGAGCTTGTCCAGCTTGGCCACTCCCTTCGGAGTGGCGGCGAGGGACGTTTCGGTCTCGGCGCTCATGCGGCTCAGCTGGAGAGTGGGCCAGAGGTTGATCGCGGCCCAGATCGCCAGCACCACGATGAGGGCGGCCTTGATCTGTAGTGATCGTTTCATTCCGTTTTCACCCAACTGGCACTGGAAATGAGGTCCGCGCCCTTAGGTATTGGTTGATGCCGTGAGAATCAGCCGGGCACACCCGGCCTCAGCGAGATCCGGGCGGAGGCGGCCTTTTGGCAAGGAGTTCCGTCTGCGACCGAAACCCAACAAGTATAGCCGGGGCACTCAGCCTGTCAACGGAGGCACTGAGCTTCAGGACTGCGGAGTGCTCGCGATGATCTCGCTCAGAAACACCGGTTTGACGTCCTGAGGGTCCAGTTGGGGCAGGATTCGCTCCAACACCCGCGCCGTAGCCGGCCGGGGATGGCCGATTCCCACCGCGGTTCCCTTGCGGCGGGCCCGCTCGATGAGCCGCTGCAGGCGCTGTTCGATGACGGCGGGATCCTCCACGTCGAGGTCCAAGAAGAGGTCATTGCGCAAGGCGGGCACCTTCTGTCGGCGCGCCGTCTGGTAGGCCACCGAATGGGGAGTGGTGAGGCTATCCAGGAAATACAGGCCCCGCTCGGCCAGCACTTGCGCCACCACCTCCATCCCCTCGGGATGCTGGGTGAATTCGCTGCCCATGTGGTTATTGACGCCCTGCACCCCGGACAGGCCGTCCAGCGCGCGCTCGAGGCTGCGGCGAATCTCCTCGCGACTCATGTCCACCATCAGGGCCAACGGCCCCGGACCGGGGGTCGAGCCGGCTACCGGCTCCATCGGCATGTGGAGGATTGTCTCCTTCCCGGCGCGATGCGCCTCGCGCAGCACCCTCAGGCTGGCCGGTCGCTCGGGAAGAATGGCTACCGTGATGGGCACCGACAGAGCCAAGAGTTCGCGCACCGTGGCATTTAGATTGTGCCCGAAGTCATCCACCACGATGGCCAGACGGCCCTTGGGCGGAGGCGGGGGCTCGATCTCCGGCGCGCGCGGGCCGCGCCGGGCCAAGAGCCGATGACTGACGTACCCGCGCCCCCCGAGCCAGAGTTCGAGAACCGAGGAACCGTTCTGTTCGAAGCGTTCTCCCCTTGCGACCTCGCCCCCGGCCGCTTCGATCCGCCGGGTGACGGCCACGTTCAGGTCGAAGAGATCACAGCTCGCACCGACCTCAACGCTCACGGGATGACCCGGTCGAGTGACGATGCTGTCCTGGGGAATGCCCAGGTCGAGAAGCCCCTGGCGCAGGCTGCGCTCCCAGATCGGGTCACAGTGCTCGCGGGCGCTTTGCACGCCCTTCTCCGCCAGCCAGATTTCTCCCCGATCGCTCTGCAGCCAGCTAACCGCGGCGCTGGCGGCGACCAGGATGAGCACCAGAGCGAGGAGCGTGAAGCGCAAACCCCGTGGCATTTTCTTTTTCCGGCGGCGCTTGGAACTTGCGAACATCGATGGGGGTTCTCCGGTGGGGTCTCAGAGCGCGCGGGGCCCAGCTCCACGCGCCGCGGGTTCGCGCTTTCTTAGCACAGGGTTTGCCGGTCCGTCCACGAACGAAGATGCCCCCGCCCAAGGGCGGGGGCATCAGCTGCGGAATCCGGTGCGCGGATTCAGGGAATCAGGCGCCCACATCCTGTCCCTGATCCTCCCAGACCTTGATCTTGTAGATGTCCGGTCCGTCCGGCTGCGAGACTTTGATCACGTAGAAGTCGTTGTCTCCGGTGACCAGGGTGTACTGCGACAACCCTTGGAATTGCACTTTGATGCCCACCTTGTAGCGCGCCTTCAGCGTTCCCTCGTAGAGCGGATCCGTGCCGGGATCGGTCCAGTCGATGATCTTGACGAAGGTGGTGAACTCGATGCTCAGAATGGGAGGGATCGCTTCTTGGGTGATCAGATCGAACCCGGCGTCCCCGCGGAACATCGCGCCGGCCGAGTCGAGTTCATTTTGGCGACCCCAGCTGGGACCGATGAAATTGTCGAGCCCGTCGTTGGGATCGAAGAAGAACAGAAATTGATCGTCCAGAAGTTTCTCGTACTCCACGATCGAGCGTTGCTCCCAGACGTTCTTGAAGTTCGCCATGAGACTATCCGGCGTGGTGGCGAGGCCAATGGGGCCGCCGGTGTCGGGCGGGGGAACCTTGCTCTCGTCGGGAGAGAACACGCCGCAGCCCATACCCAGCGCTGCGACGAGGAACAACAGGAGGACGGGAGTCAGTCGGCGACCGAATCGAGTTGAGGCAAACATGAGCTGAAACCTCCAATGAAGCGTCCTTGTGGACAGGATTGTAGCAGATCTCCGGGGACGACGCCATCGCCCCACGCAAGCTGAATCATGGGTCTAGCAAATGGGTGTCAGTTTCCTCCCCCTAATTCGGCCCTCAGTTCCCCGAAGGGAAGTCCCGAGCTGTCATTGTCCCTCCAGAGGACCAGGGTCACCAGACTCTGGCGCAGAAACTCGTAGTCGGCGATGCCGTCCCAACTTCGACCGGTGGGGGCGCCCGAGGCGTCCACTTCGTTGATGACGTACCGCGCGGTGATGGTTGTGATGTCACCGCTGTCGGATTCCGAGATGATGCTGTCGGTGAGAGCAGCACTATAGAGAGCGCCCTCGAAGGCACTCTGGATGAAGTTGCTCTCCCGATCCTTGTTCCAGACCGTGGCGAACACCGAGGGATACAGCGCCATCAGATTCGCCGTGGGCTCGTACACGAAATCGGTGCCGATGACTTTGAGGTATTCGTTCGCGTCTCCACAATGCAACGCCCCCTCCAGATTGAAGATCACGTTTGGCACCGAGTCGTTGAACTTGAAACTGACGTCGCAGCCGCCTCCGAAGATGGGCGCCTCCGGGGTGCGCGTATGGAAGAAACACCCCCCCAAGAGCAAGCTGGCGAGCACCGTGATGAAGAGAAGACGCAACATGCGAGGCCTTTCAGAAAGCCCAGGTAACATAGGTGGACGAGGTGAAATAGCGCCGGTCTCGCGCGATGCGGATGACCCGTGGGGGTCCGTAGGCCCACACGTACCCCAGATCCAGGGAGAGGGTGAGACGGTCGTTCAGGAACGACTGATTCCCGCTCAGTCGGGTACGAAGATCTCCCAGGAACTCGTCGTTCTTACCCTGCAGGGTGCGAAAAGTCCGATTGGTTTCGACCGAGGCGGAGTACCCGAACACGATCGGCACCTTGACCGATGCCTTGAGTCTCTGTTCGTCCTGGCGGCGGTTCAAATCGTCGCTGTATCCGCCCGCCTCCACCTCGCCGAGGAGCAATTTGTTGCCGCCCCGCGTGCGATCGATGGTGTGACTCAGCATGAAGCCGATCGCCCCAGGGAAGCCCAAGCTGAGATCGGACGTGAGCTGGGTGCGCTTGTAGAACTTGTCCCTCTGCGTCACTTCCGGAACGTAGGAATAGAGGTAGTCCGTGTAGTCGATGCCCAGCTGGTAGCTCTGGGTGAAACTCACTGCCGAGCTGAGTTGCCACTTGTAGTCCCCAGTGACCTTCCAGGTGTCCTGGTCGCGATTGTTGTTGGCCACCTGCCTTCCATCCAGAAACACGTTGGCGGTAGTCTTGTACGACCCCACCACGGAGACGTCGATCTTGGTGAACGCTTTCGAACTGAGCTTGGCTTCCAGCCGCTTGGAAAGGACGTCGGTGTCCAGGGTTCCCGTCTCCAACTTGTAGTTGTACACCTGTTGGGTCAGATCCTCTCCGTAGAGAACCCTGAGATCGGTGGCGCCCAGTAGATGCTGGTCGAGGGTGAAGGCAATGTTGTTCGAGTTGCTGAAGTGCTTTCCGCGCAGCTCTTTCGTATCCCGAGCGCGCCGATCGTCCCAGCGCTGGACGAGCCCGAGACTCACTTTGAGGCTTCCCGCCTCCGCGTAGTGAAAGTAGACGTCGCCCGAGAAATTCTGATTCTGTTCGGGAATGAACCCCTGCTCGCTCAGCTTGTAGCGAGTCTCCTTGCTCTCGTAGCCGAAGCTTAGCCTCGTACTCACGGAGCGGAATACCGGCGTTTGCGCCGTGAGATTGACGCTTGTCAGGTTCCGGTTCTCGGTTTCGTTTCCCACGATCTTCAGGCGCGTGGAGGGGTCGAAGAGCGAGACCCCGCGGAAGTCCTTCAGGTAGTCGAGCCGTTCTTCGTCGAAGACCTGGCGGCTGACCTGGGCGGAGAAACGACGGCTGGTGCCCTGGGACCAATTCATGTTTACCCCCAGCGTGTCGCTCACGCTGGTCTTGGTGTTGGTCAGGGCGTCACTTCCGTCGGTCGCGGCCGAGAGGGTCTGGGGTCCGGCGGACACGTCGAACCCGGCATTCACCGCGAGACCGAGATCCCCCAGCTTGCGGCCAGCGCCGAGGCTGACGGTGCCCTTGTTCAGAGTCGAGTTCCCGGCTCCCGAGCGCGAACCCGAACTGATCTTGTTGTCGGCGATGTTGCCTCGAATGGACCACTTGCTGTCGATCCCCGTGTCGCCGAGGTCCACGGCGCCGTTCAGGATGGATGACAGATTGGTGTTCTCCGAGGTGCTGTTGGCGAATCCCACGCGCTCCGATTCGTTGGTCAGGCGGCTGAAGTCGAGGCTAAAACTCCCCCAATCGCTCATGGGCCGTTTCCAGCTGCTCCTGAGGGTGCGACCGTTTTTCTTCTGCTGGGTGGCGGGTTCCTCGGAATGTTCTCGATGATAACTGCTGGTGGTCGAGAACCCACCCGCGACCATGAGTGGCAGATTGATGTCGAAGTAGGGACCGAAGCTCGATTGGCTGGAGTTGAATCCCCCCTTGACCGAGGGACGCTTCGCTGGCTCCTGCCCCGCAAAGGCAAGCCAAGACATTCCGCCCACTGCCTGCAGCTTTGCGCGTAGGTTCTGGACCGTGAGGGTATCCGCCGCGGCGGTCGCGGTGGCGGCCGATGTGTCGCTGGCTGCTTGACTGAAACTGGACAAGTTTCCTGCCTCCGTCTGCGCGCTGTCGGCGGCTGCGTCGCTCTGGGCGAGAACCTTCCCGGCGCTCGTCAACAAGAGCCCGAACACGAGAGCCGCCTCTACGACGCCACGAGCTGTGGTCCTCCACCCCCTGCGGCTCCTGGTCATGATGGGTTCCGCAGCTCTTTTAAGTAGAGGTCCAGGGCCCGAAAATCCGAATCGCTCAGATCCTCCGGACGAGATCGGGGGTCGATTCCGATCGTCTCCTTGATGCGGTCGAGCTCGTCGCTGTCGACGTCCCAATTCCGCTTCAACAATCCCCCAACTTGCTTGCGCCGTTCGCGGAACAGCGCCTTGACCAGAGCCGTCCCGCTCTCTCCCAACTCCACGCTGTTCTTCCGTGGCCGAAGCTCCACCACCGCCGAATACACTTTGGGCGGCGGAAGGAACGAGCCCGGACGCACCCGGAAGACTCTTCGCGCATGACACCGAGCACCCAAGAGCACCGTGAGCACGCCGTAATCCCTTCCGCCTGGCCGCGCGCAGAGACGGGCGGCTACTTCGGCCTGCATCATGAGAATCGCGCCTCTGCACGCGGGCCGAATGATCGCCTCACGCAGGGCGAAGAGCACGGGGCTCGTCACCTGGTAGGGTAGATTCCCCGCGAAACACATGGGCTCCTGGCCCACCATGTCGGCCAGATTCTCCCGGGCGATGTCCGCCCGGCGTACCGTCAGGCCGCTGGGCACGTACTCGGTTTCGAGCAGCTCGATCATCCGATCATCGAGTTCGAGGGCTTCCACTCTCAGACCTGCGTTCAGCAGGGCGCCGCTCAGGGCGCCCGCGCCGGCTCCCAATTCGACCACGCGCTCAGCGCCCAAAAGCTGAACGGAATCCACGATCCGTGCCAGAACCCGCTGATCGACCAGGAAATGCTGGCCCAGACGCTTGCTCAGGCGCAAACCGTACTTCCGCAGAAGCGCTGCTTGGGTTTCATGCGGAGTCATACACCAGAACGCGAGAGCGCCGTCACGAAGCCGGCCTTGAACCACTGAGGACGAGAATCCCCTCGATGTCCGAGTTCCACGAACTCGGGGACACGCCCGAAACGAGCGCGAACCGTAGCACAGATGCGCTGGCAAGACCTCCGGAGAGGAGAGGCGAGAGGATGAGGAGGACCGGTGGAATCCCGATCCTTGTTTGATAGCAAGAGGATAGCACCCCGAGCCTTGGCCTGTCAACGCGCCTGCTTCGTGGGTACTGCGCAGCGCGAGGGCCGCAGGGCGTGGAAATAGGGCGAGAATTCGACCGCGAACAGGGCAGCGAACGAGGTGGCCATGCACTCTGCGAGTTCCTCGATGCCGATTCCCCGCGCGCTGGCGAGATGCTCCGCGGTCAGACGCAAATAGGCCGGTTCGTTGCGGCGCCCGCGGAAGAGCTGCGGCGGGAGCCAGGGAGCGTCTGTCTCCAGCAGCAGACTCTGCAAGGGAAGTCCCTCGATCGCCACGGGCAGCTTGGATTTGGGGTAGGTGAGGGGACCGCCCACCCCCAAGAGGAATCCCTCTTCGTGCGCCCACCGGGCAAATTCTGCGTCGCCCGCGAAAGCGTGGAAGACACCGCGTCTCTCAGGAAGGCCCTCTTCGAGCAGGAGGGCTCGCGCCCTGGCATAGGCGTCGCGCACGTGGAAGATCATGGGCAGCTCGTGTCGCTTGGCCAGGGCGATCTGGGCGCGAAAGGCTTCTTCCTGCAGCGGCCGCGGTGAAAGGTCACGATAGAAATCGAGCCCGCATTCCCCCACGGCGACGATGCGCCCTGAACTCGCCAACTCCTCGAGGAGAGCTTCGGTCGTTGCGTTCCAATCTCTCGCGTCGTGCGGATGAATGCCGGCGGCGACCCACTCGTCGTCTCCGGCTGCCGCCTGCTCGAGAGCCGCATTTATGGAAGGTGCGTCGTAGCCGACGTGGAGATACGCGCTGACCCCGGCCGCCCGCGCTCGCTCGCGCACCTGCGCCCGGTCGGAATCGAACTCGTCCCGGCCCAGATGAAGATGACTGTCGATGAGCCCCGCCACGGTCTACGCGCTCCCCTTGGCGCTCTCAGAACCCAGAGCTTCCATGAACGCGTGCGCGAAAACCAGTCCGACGTTCACGTTGACCGCGATGTCGTCGCGCGCCTTGAACAGAATTCGCGCGGCGCGTCCCGGATCCACGTCGAGTTCGCAGTGAACCCAGGCGGAAAGCCTTTGCATGAGCGCCTCGTTTTCCTGAAAACCCTCGCGCAGGCGAACCAGAGAGAGAAGATCGGCAACGAGAAAATCGATGGTGCGCAGCGCGACGTCCCGCGAAGCGCTCAGGCTGGCATCGGTGAGCTTTGACCCCTTGCCTCCTTGCGGATCCTGACCCCGGGAGACTCTCTCCGCCCCTGCCAGAAGTTCGGCGCGTTCGGCCGCGAGGAGTCGTTCGAGCAGCGTTCTTGCCCACGAGGCCACCATGAGCGACTGGGGATCAATGAGATCCAGAGCACGTCGGGCGTTTCCACCGCTGACCGCCGCGATCTGCTCCGCCGCGTCCGCGTCGAGTCCGTGTCGTTGCGTCAGCCGCGTTCTGATTTCCTCCTCGGCGAAAGCGGGAACCCGTACCCGCGCGCAGCGGCTGCGCACCGTGGCCGGCAAGAGATGAGACTGATGGGAACAGAGCAGGAGCACGGCGGTGGGCGGCGGCTCCTCGAGCGTCTTGAGCAGGGCGTTGGCCGCGGCGCGGTTCATGCGGTGAGCATCCGCGAGGATCACGACTTTGTGAGGAGCTTCGAACGGAACCGCCTCGGCGAAGCGGCGCACGCGACGAATCGTACAGAAGCCGGGGTTGTCGACCTCGCCAATGGCGATGATGGCCGTGCTCGCCTGTCGAATGCGCGCCAAAGGTTCTTCCGCCTTGGCGTCGAGAATCTCCCGGTAAGTCTCCACTTTCAGATTGGCCTGCGCGGGAAACACGAAGAGAAGATCGGGATGCGACAAGCGCGCCACGCGATTGCGAGGGGCGTACTCATCTCTCTCCAGGAGAATCTCGGCCAGCGCCAGTGCGATCTCCTGCTTGCCCGAGCCCTCGGGACCCTCCAGAAGAACGCTGTTCGGCAGCTCACCGCTTTCGGCGGCTCGAGCGAGGCTCGCAAGTAGGGGACTGCGATCGAGAGGATTCCGGGCGCGGGTCATGGCATCCTCTCAGGAAGAGGCGAGTTCGCGCAATGTACCGG
This sequence comes from Candidatus Krumholzibacteriota bacterium, assembly GCA_963764625.1. Classification (GTDB taxonomy): domain Bacteria; phylum Krumholzibacteriota; class Krumholzibacteriia; order JAJRXK01; family JAJRXK01; genus JAOZPE01. The sequence continues at coordinate 272,932 of CAVXTH010000005.1, forward strand.
ACGAAGGAAGGGTCGGTCAGCGGCGGAACCAAGACCTGGGATCGACGGGGGTCTTCCCGTGCCGAATCTCGAAATAGAGCTGGCTACCATCGAGCGATCCCGTATCTCCCACTTCCGCGATCACCTCGCCGGATTGGACGCTGGCCGAAACCGCTGGGTAGATCTGCGAGCAATGAGCGTAGAGGGTGTACCAACTGTCGCCGTGGTTGACGATAATGCACTTACCATAGCCGGGCAACCAGTTCACGTAGTCCACCACTCCGGGCGCCACGACGTGGATGGGGGCGCCCATGGTCGCCGCGATGTTGATTCCCCGGTTCACCACGACCGTTTTGAATCGCGGGTGAACGGAGCGACCGAAACCACGCGTGATGGTGCCCGCCACCGGCATGATGAGCTTCCCCTGCAGGAGCGGAAAGTTAGCGGAAACTACGGGTCCGCCGGCCCGGCCCTGCTTGTCCAGCTGCGCCATGAGGTCTTCGAGTTGTGAGGCCGAGCCCTCCAATTCCTCCACGGACGATTCCCAGTGCTTGCGCTCCTTCTTGATCTGATGGAGCTCTTTTTGTCTCTCTTCTCTCAGACTCGTCACTCGGGCCCTTTGCTGTTCAACCTGTCCGCGGTTCTGCTCGATCTGGGCCAGGTGCCCGGTCAGTTCTTGCTCCTGGTCCTTCAGGGCGACGCGATCCCGCTCCATGGTATCGATGAAATGGCGTTCCGCTCGCGCGATCGAGGTCATGGCGCGCATCTTTCGCCCCAAGTGGTTCAGCTCTCCGCTCGTTGCGAGCACCGCGAAAGTATTCTGGGTGCGGTACATGTACATGCGGCGCAGTTGCGTGGCCAGACGACTGCGGCGGAGCGTCATGTTCGAGTCGCGTTGCGCGATCTCGCGCTCCATGGCGTACACCTCACTCGCGAGATCGGCCTGGCGCGCAGTGAGTCCTTCGAGGAGTTCCTTCGTGCTGGCCGCCTCCTGCTCCAGCGCCTGCATGCGTTTCAGCTGTTGGCCTTCGTCCTGCGCCAACGAGTTGGCCTTGTTCCGCGAGCTCTTGATCTGGGCCCGCAGCCGTTCCAGCTCCTGCTGTTGATCGGTCAGGTTCGAATCGTTCTTGGTCTGGGCAAAGCCTGCCGCGGCGACCCCGAGCAGAACGACCAACGCCAGAGGTAGAAAGCCGAGAACGAATCGTCCCGTGCTTCGATGGTAAAGAGGAGTGAGACGCATGGTGATCACAGTCGAAGATGACGCCGCAGCGCAGCCCCGCTACCCACGACACCCAGGAGGGTACTGAGAAAAATGAACCCCACGATTTGCCCACTCGCGAAGAAATAGACGCCACTGATCTCGCGTTCGAGCAGTCGATGGGCGATCAGGAGCAGAATCATCGCCAGCGCCCCGGCGGCGGCGCCCTGCAGCGCCCCACCGAGCAAGAACGGGGTTCGAATGAACCAGTTCGTCGCGCCAACCTGTTTCATGATTTCGATGCTGCGCCCGCGCTCCTCCACCGTAAGCCGCACCGTGTTGGAGATGACGAAGATGGCCGAGACCAGAACCAACAGTCCCACGATCAGATCGACGACCTTGAAGACGCGGGTGAGATGATCGAGTCGGTGGACGGTGTCCACCTGAGAGACGACTTCATCCACCGAGGGAAACTGCCCCAGCACTCGGATGAGATCGTCCATCTTCGTGGCGTCTCGGGTGATGTTCTCGTCGAACTTCAGACGGAACGAATCCGGAAGCGGATTCTCGGCGAAATCGTCGAGCAAAGAGGCGTCATCCCCCAGATCGGCCCGGAATTGCGCAAGCGCCTTCTCCTTGCTCACGAAGTAGACCGATTTCACTCCGTACACGGCCAGCAACTCGTGCTGCAGAGTTTGTTTCTCTTTGTCCTGAATCCCGGGCTTGAGAAAGACCTCGGCGTCGATATCACCGCGTACCGACTGCAGAACCCCGTCGAGATTGATGGTGATGAGACTGAAGAGAGCGAGCATGAGCAGTGCGGAACCCATGATGAGCACCGCTACCGTGCCGCTGACCCGGCGTCGGGCCAGGCCGAGCAGGGCCTCGCGCACGAAGTGTTTGAGCTGCGTCGTGCCGTACATCAGCCCTTCTCCTCGCGGTCGACCTTGATGAGATTGCCCTCCCAGGTTTGGGGGGTGCGGGGTTGCGCGCCTTCTTTCAGCGGCTGGTAGGCCTTGTTCGCCACTGCCCGCTCCTCGCGCGAAACCTGGGGCCGATAGCGCTCGACATCAGCCACCACACGCCCATCTTCCAACTTCACGATGCGCTCACCGTACTGACGAACCATGATGTGGTCGTGGGTACACATGACGACCGCGGTTCCGGCCGAGTTGATGCGAAAGAGCAAGTCGATCACTTCCTGGCTGACCTCGGGGTCGAGATTTCCCGTGGGTTCGTCGGCCAAGAGGATTCGGGGGCTGTTTACGATGGCGCGCGCGATCGCCACCCGCTGGCGCTCTCCCCCACTGAGAGTGCGTACGTCTTGATTTCGCTTGTGATGGAGACCCACCCAATTGAGCACCCGGGAGACGTTTCGCTTGATCTCCGCGCTGTTGACTCCGACGACCATCTGGGCGAAGGCGATGTTGTCGAAGACACTCCGGTCGTCGAGCAGACGGAAGTCCTGGAATACGACTCCGATCTCGCGGCGTAGGCTGGGGATGCGTGCACGCTTCATGCGGCTGGATACGAACGACCCCACCACGACGCGCCCCTCGGTGGGAAACTCATCCATCGTGAGCAGCCTCAGTAGACTGCTCTTCCCCGCGCCCGACGGGCCGACCAGAAAGAGGAATTCGCCGTTCGCGACCTGGAGATTTACGTCGCGAAGCGCATAGTGCTCTCCGTAGCGGAGATCCGCGTGATAAATGGAGATGATGACCCGCGGATCCTGGGCGATCAGAGCGGGATCGATGTCCTCTCGCGGATGTTCGTGATTGGTATTCATGAGGTTTTACCGGTACCAAGGTGACATGTCACCTTGCACCATTGCAACAAGAAGGCCAGGTATCACATCTTGATGTCGATGTAGAACTTCTCGCGGAGACCCTTCAAGAACTTCTTCAGCTCGACCTGGATCTTCTGGTCCTCTACGGCGTCGTGCAACTGGTCCTTTACCTCGTCATAGGTCATGACGTGGGCGGGGTTCTTGGCGTCCAGGCGGAGCACGAAATAGCCTGCCGTGCCCTTTATCGGCTTTCCCACGCCTCCCGGCTGCAGCCCCTGAAGGGCGTTTCGGAACGCGGGCGTGAGCTTTTCCAGGGGAAAGGTGCCCAGGACTCCGCCTTTCTCGCGACTGGTGGGATCGTCCGAATAATTCTTAACCAGCGTGGCGAAATCCCGACCCCCGAGGGCCTTCTCGTAGACCTCTTCGGCCCGGGCCTCGGCTCGGTCCCAATCCGCGTCGGTGATAGGAACCCTCAGCAAAATCTGGCTCAGAGTCACCTTGGTGTCGGTGCGCTCCATGACCTTCAGAATGTGGACTCCGAGTTCGGTCGTCACCGGGTCGGAAACCTGGCCGACCGGAAGGGTCCAGGCCATCTCTTCGAGCACCGGATGGAACAGATCACCTTTGGCGAACGAACCCAAGAGCCCACCCCTGCCGGCATTGGGACCTTCGGAATATTTCTTGGCCACATCCTCGAAGCTCTGGTTGGCATCGAAGGCGGCATGGATGGCGTCCAACTTCGTCTTCAGGCTCTTCTGGGCTTTCTCCTCCGGCTGCGGCACGACCAGCACGTTGGACACCGTGATGGTCTCGGGCGAGCGGGGCACCTGGTCGAGATGATCCTGGTAGAACGAGCGCACTTCGTCCTCGCGAACCTCGATGAGGGGGCGAATGTGGGTCGAGATCATGCGGCTGGTATAGAGCCGGTTGCGGATGAGATCACGATTGCGCGCTTGTAGATCGTCGAAAGTCATGCCGTTGCGGGCCAGTTCCTTCACCAATTCGGCTTTGGTGCCGAACCTGGAGATGATCTCGTCCAGACTCCGCGCCACCGCTTGATCGACTTCGTCGTCCTTCACTTCGACGCCGTCGAGCTTGGCCTGGGCCACCAGTAATTTCACGTCGATGAGACGATCCAACATCTCCTTGCGGATGGTGGCATCGTTCTCCATGGTCGAGTCACTCTGTTGCGACTGATCGAACTTGTACGATTCGACTTCGCGCTCCAGATCGCTCGCGAGGATGGCTTCGTCGTCGACGACCGCCACGATGCGGTCCACCAGCTCCGGTCCCTGCGCCCTCGACGGCACAGAGCGCGCTCCCAGACCCACCGCCAGCAGTAGGCACGATCAGAACGGCCCCGCGGCGTGGAGTCCGGTGCAAAAGGTCGGTCATGAAGTCCCTTCCGCCGAAGTGTCAGTTTGAGCCGACTGAACTTTGAGATCCGCTTTCGCGAGGTTCTTCGGATAGGTCTTCACGTCGTATTCCTTGCGCCACGCTCCCACTTTCTCCTGAAAGATCTTCTCGGAGGCTTCCGATTGGAGTTTGGCGCGCACGGACGCGAACACGTCCTTGAGTTCGACCTTCTGCGACGGATGGATGAGGTCGAGGCGTCCGATGCCCCAGGTGCCGTCCTTCAACTGCATCGGATCACAGATCTCGCCGATTTCGCTCTGTTGCCACAGCAACGGGGTGCGGGGATTGATGTTGATCTGCGCCACCGGCCCGAAATGAGCGCCCTTTTCCTCGGGCATCAAGCCCTCTTCGCCGTACTTCTCGGCCAGATCGCTCCAATCCCCCATCTTGGTGGCCTCCTTGCGCGCGGCGCGCACCTTCGCCTCGTCGTGATTCACGATCACGACTCCCTCGCGGAGCGGGGGCTTCTGATACTCCTGTTTATGCTCGTCCCAGTACTTCTGATACTGCTCGTCCGTGACCTTCACGTCGGGGGAGATGAGCTCGTTGTGGATCTTGGTGATGATGATCTGCTGCCGGCGAGCCCGCATCTCATCCTGTACCTCGGGACGATCGAAGTAACCTCGCGTGCGCGCCTCCACCGGCATGATCGCCTTGCTCGCGATTTGCTCGACGAAATTCCGCAGTCCGCCCAAGCGCTTGTCGCGCCGGGGACGGCCCAGCCAGGCTAACGCCTTGTAGTAGTCGTAGAAGCGGCGCAGATCCCAACTCTCGTCGTCCCAACTCATGAGGACCTTGCCCATGTCGCCAGCGCTGGAGATTCAGGTCCGTCCACTCCTCCTTGGGGGGAACGGGAAGGAGCGGTTTGTCCTTGGGAAGTGAATCGAAGAGAATTTTCAACACGTCTTCGTTCAACTTGAAATTGTGTTTGGCGAAGACTTCCTTCGAAAATGCGATCGATTTGAGATTCAGAGCCTGAGTGTGCACGCTCTGGCGAATCTTGTCCTTCATCTGTTCGTACGGGAGGCGCCTTCTGGTCTTGCGCTTCCCCTTCGAGGCGAATGAGGAAATAGCCGGCCGCGTTTTCGATCGGTTGGCTCAGCTCGTGCGACTTGAGCGCGAAAGCGGTCTTCTCGACATCGTCGGGAACAGTCCCGTAGCGCAAGGAGGCAGTCCAATCTCCACTGGGTCCGGGATCACCCGCGTCCAAGCGGCTCGCGACATCCGACCACCTCTCTCCTCCCGTGACCAAGTTCCTCGCCTTCTGGGCATCCTCTTCGGTGTCGAACACCATGTAGGAGATCAAAAGGATGCGGCAGAAGTTCTTGTAATAGGCCTTCATCTCGTCTTCGGTGATCTCGTGGGAGTCCTTCACCAAGTCGGACTTCATGAGCCGAAGCGCCATATTCTCTTCGATCAGCTTCAGGGTCTTTTGGGTGCTTTCCTCTTCCCCGTACCCCAGCTCCTTGCCCTTTCTCTCCATCACTCTCTTGTTGATCATCGCGTCGAGAAAATCGCGCTTGCCCGAGTCGGTATTGATATCGACCGGGAGGGAGCTCGGGTTCATCGAGTTCACTTTTCTCTCGAATTGTCCGAGCGTGATCGTGTCATCCCCGATGGTCGCCAGCGGAATCTTATTGTGGTCGGACTCTCCGCACGCAGCCAGAACGAGGGCCAGGATGACCGGTGCCAAAAGAACGAGTCCGCCGCGGCGCGAGGTATTTTGTGCAAGAGAAACCATTTCTATCTCCTCACGGACGTCTCCGTGAATGTCAGAGGACTATCTTCGAATTCAGCGCCCTTGAAGAATGAATAGCGCGCTCGCTTCACTCGCGACCAGCCAGATGAGCCCTGGGGCTCGTCTTCGCGGTCGATTGAGATCCCACTTCGGCCAGCTTCTCCAGCACGACCAGGGAAGCCACCAGAGAGTCTTCCCGCGACGCCTCGACGGTCATTTCCAGTCGATCCACGGCGTTGAACGCCAGTCGCGGCATTTGGGTTCCGGCCAAGTTCGTTAGAATAGAGGCGTTCGGCCTGCTAGCGCCACCAAAAAGCATGCGCACGCCTCGCCGCACGCGCCGGATGTCTTCGACCCCGGCGCGCAGAGCCCGGAGCTTGATACGCGTGATATCCAGCAGATTCTGGGTCGGATCGGGCGGAGGGCCAAATCGGTCGCGCAACTCCTCGGCCAGATGATCCAGCGCCTCCTCGTCGACCACGCGGCCCAGATCGCGGTACCAGCGGATTCTCTCCTCGGGTTCGGGCAGATACTCGTCCGGCAGATACGCACCCACTTGCAGTTCGACTTTGATGTCGTGGAGACGGGGCAGACCCTCGCCCTTGAGTTCCAGGATCTCCTCTTCGAGGAGTTTGCAGTAGAGATCGAAGCCAATACTGGCGATGTGACCGTGCTGTGCTTCGCCCAGGATGTTGCCCGCTCCCCGAATCTCCAGATCACGCATCGCGATTCGATAACCACTACCCAGATCGGTGTATTCCTGGATGGCGGCCAGCCGCTTGCGCGCGTCCGGAGCCAGGGTGGTTCCCGACGGGGTCATGAGATGCGCGTAGGCCAAGTGGCGGCTGCGTCCCACCCGTCCTCGCAGCTGATAGAGTTGACTCAGCCCGAGTCGATCGGCTCGATCGATGAGGATCGTATTGACGTTGGGCATGTCCAGGCCGCTCTCGATGATCATCGTGGTTACGAGGACGTCGTACTTGCGCGCCAGGAAGTCGCGCATGATCTGTTCGAGCTGCGCCTCTTTCATCTGGCCGTGCGCAATCGCGATTCGCGCGTGGGGAACGATTCTTCCCACGACCTCCGCCATGGCGTCGATGGTCTCGACCCGATTGTGCACGAAGAACACCTGACCACCGCGGTGCATTTCCCTGAGGATGGCCTCCTCGATGATGTCCTCCCGATACGGCACGACTTCGGTGTGAATGGGCAGACGATCGCGCGGAGGAGTCGCAATGATGGACATGTCGCGAGCTCCCATGAGTGAGAGGTAGAGAGTGCGCGGAATGGGAGTCGCCGAGAGCGCCATCACGTCCACTTGCTTGCGCATTTCCTTCAGTCGTTCCTTGTGGCGCACTCCGAATCTCTGTTCCTCATCCACCACCAGAAGGCCGAGCTTAGCGAATTTCACATCCCGGCCCAGAAGTCGATGCGTTCCCACCAGGATGTCGATCTCTCCCTTTTGCAGTCTCTGTAGGGTTTCCTTCTGTTCCTTGCGCGATTTGAAACGGCTCAGGACCTCGATACGGACCGGAAATTCGCGCATCCGTTGCGAAAAAGTCTCTCCATGCTGCTCGGCGAGAATCGTGGTGGGACAGAGCATCGCGACCTGCAGACCACCCATCACCGCCTTGAACGCGGCGCGCATGGCGACTTCGGTCTTGCCGAATCCGACGTCGCCGCACACGAGACGGTCCATGGGTCGTGGAGACTCCATGTCTTTCTTCACCGCCTCCACCGCGGTCAATTGGTCCGGAGTCTCTTCGTGTAGAAACGACGCCTCCATCTCCTGTTGCAAGTGGGTGTCCTCCCCGAAAGGGTGGCCGGGCAGGGCGCTCCGCGCCGCGTAAAGAGAGAGCAGCTCCTGCGCCATGGCACGAATCGCTTTGCGCGCCCGCTTGCGCGTACGCTCCCATTGTCCGGATCCGAGTTTGTGAAGAGTGGGTTCGCCACTCTCACCGATCTCGTATCTCTCCAGGAGCAACAATTTGTCGGTGGGAAGGTACAGGCGGTCCTTGTCCGCGTATTCCAACAAGAGAAATTCGTTCTCGACTTCTTCGACCGTGAGCTTGCGCAATCCGAGGTATCGAGCGATTCCGTGTTCGGCGTGCACCACGAAATCGCCCGAGTGAAGGGTCTTGGGATCCTTGACGCGGGCCGAGCCATGAAAACGAGAGCGACGCGTGGGTCTCTGATAGCGATCGAAGAATTCATGGTCGGTATAGATGGCGAGTTCCGCATCGGGCCAGGCAAAGCCCGCCCGCAGACTGCCAACGCATAGCCGAGGGCGCGCCAGAGTTGCTTCGGGATCGAACTCTTCGAAGAGCTCGCCCATGCGTTCGGCCTGACCCCGGTTTCCGCAGTAGAGAAGCACCTCCAGATCCTTCTCGCGCAAGGCCGCGGTTTCCCGCAGCAGCTTCTCCACCTCGCCCTTGCCGCGCTCCTGGGCACGCATCTTCAATTGAAGGGCCGCCTGATCCGAAGGCGGCGCGAGAGGCGCGGGAGCGCTGCCGGGGAGCACGACCTCACCCAACCATGCCCGGTCCCTCGACTGAATCTCCCGCTCCAACTCCTCGAGCGTGGCCATGAGCTCCTGGGCGGCGGGAACTGGATCGCCGTGCGCGAGACGATCGCGCCGAACTCTCCGGGTCTCGCGATCCAATTCCTCGCTTCTCTTGGCCAGATCGTCGGGAGAGACGAACACGATGGCGGCATCGGTCTTCAGGTAGGAGAGCAGCGTGGCCAGTGGGTCAAAAAATGGCGCCAGAGTCTCGATCCCATCGAAGTGAAGCCTGTCCTGCAGCTTTTCGATGAGGTGGGTTCGATCGTCCGGCGAGAACTCCTCCATCGATTCCACCCGCGCCATGGCTTGCAACAGCGTATCGTCGTTCATCACGAACGGACCGGCGGGAAGGATCATAGCGCTCTCTAGTTCCGCGATGGACCGCTGGTCGGCCGTCTCGAAGCTTCGAATACTCTCCAATTCCTCACCGAAGAACTCCAGGCGCACCGGCAGCTCTTGTCCCGGGCTAAAGACGTCGATGATCCCGCCGCGCACCGCCATGTCACCCGGCGCTTCCGCCAGACCGGACGGCCGATATCGCGAGGGCGGCCAGCTTCTCCTGCAGCTCGTCGGTGTTCAAGCGTTCGCCGCGGCTCAGGATCAGGCGATGACGCTGCAATTGGGCCGACGCCATCACCTTGTGCCGAAGTCCATAGATCGTGGTCACGAAGAATCCTGGCACGCCGGAATCCAGCGCCTGCAGGGCGGATTGGACGTTCGCCAGAATCTCGCGCGTGGGAGAGCGGCGGTCGAAAGGGAGGATTTCCAGTTCCGGCAGGTAGGTGACCGGAGCCGAACTCAGGGTTTCCAGGTCGTCGCAGATCGCCTCGGCTTCCTCCAAGCCCGCCGCCACGATCAACCACTGGGCTTCGCGCCGTGAATAGAATGCGTTCAGAAGAAGGGAGATCGCGCTGCCCCGCACTCCCGAGGCAATGCAGGTGGCGGGGGAAGATCCTCGCGACTCCTCGGTGAACCAGGATCGCAAACCAGGAATCGAGAGGATGCGGTCGAGTGCTTCCGGGGAGAGTTTACTGGCGGGTGACTCGCCCGCGTTCATCCTGCCCTCCCCGTGCTCAGTCCTCGCAGTCGCGTCGCCAGCGGCGGCAGGACCTCCAGTACCCGGTCGATCTCGTCCTTTGTTGTCTCGCGACTGAGCGAAATCCGCAGCGCGCCGTGCAAACGCTCGGGCGCGAGTCCTTGGGCCAAGAGGACGTGGCTGGGCGTAAGACTGCCGGTGCTGCACGCGGACCCGGCCGAGCACGCGATGCCCGCTTCGTCCAAGAGCGTGAGCAGGGCTCCCGCCTCCATGCTCTCGACCGTGAAGTGGGTGGTGTTGCATACCCTCGGAGCGGATTCGGAGGTGATTTGGAGACTCGGTACGCTCTCCTTGAGTCTGCTCTCCAGGCGCCCGCGAAGAGCGCTCATGCCATGCGCCGCATCGTCCAGAAGAGACAGCGCGAGTTCGAGTGCCATGGCCAAACCGACGATCCCCGGCGGGTTCTCGGTGCCTCCTCGCCGTCCGCCTTCCTGTCCGCCCGCCGGCAGCTGCGAGTAGAATGGCACCTCATCGCGCACCAGCAGGGCTCCGGCCCCCTTGGGCCCGTGGAATTTGTGAGCGGAGAGGGAGAGCAGGTCCACCGCTCGTGCGATGCTCTCCAGAGGGACTTTCCCCACCGCCTGCACCGCGTCGGTGTGTATGCGCGCGCCGCTCGCGTGGGCTATGTTGGCGAGTTCCTCGATGGGTTGGATCGCGCCCGTCTCGTTATTGGCCGTCATGACGCTCACCAGCGCCGTGTATGGCCTGATCATTTTCTTCAGCTGGCTCGGCTCGACGCGCCCTTGCGCGTCGACCCCCAGCTTGGAGAGCTCGCAGGCCCCCTCGGCTTGCAGCTGCTCGGCCGTGGCCAGCACCGCCGGATGCTCGATCGCGCTGACCACGAGATGGCGGGGATTTGGCGCGGCGAGAACCACGCCGCGAAGAGCCAGTACGTCCGCCTCCGTCCCTCCCGAAGTGAACACCACTTCTTTGGGCGAGAATCCCAGGCCCGACGCCACCGAGCGTCGCGCTTTTCTCAGCGCCGCCGCAACTTGATCGCCACGGCGGTGATGACTGCCTGGATTGCCCCAATTCTCCCGATAGAAGGGCAACATGGCATCGACGACCCTCGGGTCGGGTCTCGTGGTGGCGTTGTTGTCCAGGTAGATCAGCTCAGTCTCGTTCATCGCGGGCACAAGGTAGTCCTCCGGCTCAAATCGCGCGATCCATTCCGCTCATCGACTCGTCCACCACCTCATCCGCCAAGCCGGCCGCCACGATCTCGAAAAGAGGGCTCTTTCCGCCCTCGCTCAAGACCGTTTCGGGCGCGAAATCCTCGCGAGATACCGCTCTCTTGAAGGTATCCGCAAGCACCACGACTCGCCGGTGGGCCGCTCTCGCGGCCGCGGCGAGCCGCGCGGTTCCGATCTTGTTGGCGAAACTGCCGTCTTGGAACACCGAATCCGCTCCGACGATCAGAAGCTCGGCGTCGGCGATTCTGGAAACGAGATCCTCGTCCTCAAGAAGCGTGACCTCATACCCCATGCCCCGAAGCTCCTCGGCAAAAGCTACCCCCTCCCCACCGGGTAGCGCGCGGGAGAGAAGCACGGTTCGTGGAGCGCGGCCCGTTTCTCTCGCCTTGTCGAAGGCGTCGCGTACCGTGCTGGAGGACGAGAACGTCGCGACCGTTTTCGTGTCCAGGAGCCGGCGCGCGCCGGCAGAGGCGGTGCGCGTGAGGGCTTGCACGTACTCCGACTTCAGCTGCCGCACCCGATCGCGCAGAAGCTCGCGCTCGCGCGGACGCAAGGGAGCCACCCGCGGCGCCGGGCCCTCCTTTAGCTCCAAGGGGCCCTGCCCCGAAAGCCAACGCCAGCCGAGCTGGGCCAGGGGAGTCATGGCGGGTCGCGCGGTCGCGAGTTCCTGGGCGGTAACTACGACCTCCGCCCAATTCGAAAGGGCGGGAATCAGCTCGTCGAGTTCACGCAACAGGAAGGCCGCGAGCTCGGCTGCTCCGTGCCTCAGGTCTCCGCGCAATTCTCTAAGGGTGTCAAGGAGCCGCTCCGGCGGCTGGGGCAAAAGCGAGTGCAGCGCCTCGGAAAGGCGAGGCACCGTCTTGTAGGCTTCGAGTTCGGACGGGCGTGACCAACGCGACTCGTCGTTTTCCCGGTTGAGACGCGGAGACTCGGGGTCGTGCACGAGCCAGAGGAACGAATGTACTCTCCACAGGGTGTCGCGCGCCTCCTCGAACACTTCGAAAGGAGCCGCGGCGGCTAGCGGGCGCAGCGAATCTCCCTGGTAGCCGGTCTCCTCGCGAATCTCGCGGCGCGCCGTCTGCTGCGGAGTCTCGTGCGCTTCCACCCTGCCGCTCACCACCGACCACGCATCCGGATAGGAATGCATACTCGCGCGCCGGTGCATGAGAAGCACGCGTCCCTGACGCCAGAGAAAGGAGGATGCGGTATCGCGGCGTCTCATGTGCTTCGCTGAAGGGGTTCAAAGCAGGAGGCCAGTCCCCTCGGACTGGCCTCTGCGCTCGTCGAGCTCGTTTCCACGGCGCTGCACCAGGCGTCGCGGAACGCCCTTATTAGTTGTTGAAACCGGCCTTGAGTCCACCGAAGCTGCTGGGCTCGGTTCCCACCACCGGCTCCGTGGGCTCGACCTTGCCGTCCCATTGTTCGTCGAAACCGGGTTCGACGTAGGCGGCATCGCGACTCCCAGCCGCCAAGAACGGCCAGTTCGTCTGATCGGGCGGCGCGAGATCGTCCAGACGAGTTCCCCCGGTCCAATCCACCGTTCCCAAGATCGAGATGGCGCGCAAGTACGGGGGGAAGACCTGAGTGACGTCCGAACGGGAGAGACCGGAGAGAACCCCGGTGAGAATCGCCGTTCCGTCTGTGAAGGTGCCGAGATTGGCGTAGTCCGCAACCGTCGTGTTGTCCTCATACAGGGCGATCACTCCCGACGCAAAAGTCTGGCTGTTGCCAGTATCCGTGAGGAGATTGGCGCCGGTGACCACGATGGTGTAATCCTGGCCCGCAAAGTCCAGCGGAATGGGAGGCACGACCAAGCCGGAGCCTTCCTGCACCACACTGTACATGGTGAGCGGGTTCCCGATGGTGGTGGGAATGGTCGCCTGTCCCAGGAAGTCGAAGGCCTGCTGTGCGAATGCGAACTGCGGCACGCCGATCAGGAGCACGCAGCAGAGGGCGAGGAGCATCTTCTTCATGTGTTGTCCTCCTTAGCGTTGGCTGCCGTATTGAGATTTCATTGTACCCCAGTCCGCGCTCGGTGCGGGCACGGCGGAGTCAATGTCGAGAATTCCATCCAGCTGGAGATCATATCCGTCGGGAATCTGTGCTCCAACGTCGTTGGTGAAAGACCCACCCCAGGTGAAGATACAACCACTGCAGCTGGTGATGAGCTCACCGGAGAGTCCATCCGCCGGACCGCCGTAGCTTCCAGCGCCGAAGGGATCGTAGCTGATGGCAAAGCTGGTGAAGGAACCCTTCAGCAGCAGGGTACCGTCGGTGAAGGTCGAGGGGACGGTCCCGTTGGGGGGGTTGATTCCGTAGGCCGCGTTCTTCGCGGCATCGCGGTAGACCTCGAGCGTTCCACCGGTGTAGTAGTAGGTGGTGAAACCCGGGGCCGGGTCATCCACGGAAGCACCAGTGCTGATGAGACCGTAGACGTAGAAGGTGACCTCTTCGGTGCCGAGGTCGACGCCCATCAGAGGATCAGCCCAGTCGGAAACGCCGACGAACTGCAGCTCGTCGCCCGGATTGCTCGGCGGATATCCGCCGGTTTCCCACGCATAGCCAACGTAATCGGTGATCTCGATCCCTTGCGCAGCCGTGGCCGGAATCAAAGCCCCCACCGCAAACAAGACAACGAGCATCGAGCGCAAAAATCGCATGTGTGCCTCCCTGATTTCCTGACTGGTGCGCGCGAGCTAGGACCTCACGCGCGCCAGCACGCTGTAGAGTCGAGACGGCTCATAAGTCCCGGGTGCCGAGAGGCAACGCAAGCGAGCGCTGACGAAGGCCCCGGGGACTTTGGGGACACGAATCGAGGTGTATAGAGGAGCCCAGTCAGAATACAGCGTCATGACGGCGAATTGCAAGCGTTCCTTCCAAATGGCGGAAACTGGCGCCCCCTCGGAACTCAACCGCGTCCCGCCAGGGAAACTCGCCTCCCCAGAAGACTTTCCGTGAGCAGGAACAGGCCGGCCAGAAGCAGGAACAGCCGGTGAACGGGACGGCCGGTGCGAGCTTGTTGAAGGTCTTGCGCTACGTCTTCGCCCTCCAAGGTCCGAACGCCGCGCCCCGCAGCCCCGAACACCTCACGGGTGAAGTCCGCGGTCTCAAAGAATTTGCGCGTGGATTCCCCAGCCGGAACATTCGCCGCGAACTGGGCCCAAGGGGAGCCGTCGAGAAGAACCGTATACAGACCCGGATCGGCGATCACACCGAAGCGAAGCCGCGGCGGTGCCGCGGTGGCATCGACTTCCACCGCTTGCGTCTCTTGGGTGGGCGTGCGCAACTGAACCGCCGTTTCGGCTTTCAACCCGCCCGGCGCCTCGCTCGAAAGGGCTTGCCCCACCTCGATGTCTCGATGCAGCCCCCCACCGGCGGCAGTCGCCAGATAGGCGGTCGCCCGCTGCGTGAAGGGAAGAAACATGGGAGAGAACGGGAGATCTCCGGAGCTGGCCGAGGGATGGAATCCGCAGAGCAACAGTCGGCCCTCACCCACCGCGATCTCGCTGACCGCGACACCACCTCCACGGTACTCGAACAGAGGCTGACCGGCCCCTCCTTCGATGCGGTAGAAGTCGCGCAACTTTGCCTCTTCCAAAGTGGCGATCTCCTCAGGGGTGAAGCCCTGGAAGATGGGGTGATTCCGCGCGAGCACTTCGAGGTGTTCGATGCTCTCTTCCCCGCCGCGGAACTCGCTCAGACGCGCCGTGGTCCAGGAGGGAAAGAGCTTCTCGTTCGCATACTCACGTTCCCTGGGGTCCCCACAAAACAGGAGCATGGTCCCGCCGCCGCGCAAATAATCGGTGAGCGCGGCCAGGCGCGCCGCGCCGAAGTCGTGCGGATCGGCCGCCAACACCACCCGGTGGGAGGCAAGTGATTCCACGTCCATGCGGGAGCAATCCACGCTCGTGAGCGCAAAATCGCCTTCGGCGTCCCCCGCGGGATTCAGAGCGGCGGCCAAAAAGACCAGGGGATCGCGCCGGGCCTCGGTCTGCGCGAAGCCCCTCAAGACCAGCACCGGAACCCGATCGGTGACTTCGACCACGAAGTACCGCTGGTCGTCGGGAGGGAAGCGATCGGGCCTGAGGCGCGCCGAGCCCGCCAGGTCCCCGGCGGCGGGAAGAGTGACGGGAAAGGAATGAAGCGCAGTGGTTCCCGGAGCCAACTCCAACTCCGTCTCGCCCATGGGCTCGCCTCCCAGGTTCAAGAACACCTGGACCGGCAACGACTTCTCTCCGTCCTGACGAATCCCCACCGAAATCTCCGCGCTTTCACCGGGGCGCAAGAGGGTCGCGGGCCGGCGGATCTGCTCGACTTCCCGGTTCACGAAGGGTTCGGCCGCGACTTTGCGCAAGAAGACATGAGTGTCGGGACGCGCCGCCAGACGTTGCGCCAGCGTGGAGCGCGCCATCGAGTCGCTCGGCGTCTCCTGGAAGTCGCTCACGAGGTAGATCTCCCGGTGAGGATGCGATGCCCGGTCCAGGAAATCGAGGGCCTGATCGAGAGAGGCGGCATAGGAGGTGGCGGAAAAACCGCACTCCCGCGCGCTCAACTGCGCCAGAACCAGACTCGGATCGCGCACGAAGTCTTCGAGCAACGGATGCAGACCCGTGTCGAAGAAGGCGACGCCGAATTCATCGCTTCCGGAAATTCCGTCGGCGATCTGAGCCGTTTGCTGGCACGCGAGATCGAAAAGTGTGCCGCCGGAAGCCTGTGCGCGCATCGAGGCGCTGTCGTCGACCAACACCAGAACGCTCACTCCACTGCCCGAAGGCGCCAACCAGGACAGCCCGCCCGTGACAGTGGGGCGGGCCATGGCCAAGACGACGCAGATCAGCGCGCCCACTCTGAGCGCCAGGAGAAGCAGGCGGCGAAGTCGCAAGCGATGACTCTGTTGTTCCTGCGAGGGCTTGAGAAACCGCATCGGAGCGAATCGAATCTCGAAAATGCGATCTGCGGCGCAGGAAGTGCAGCAGGATGGGAATCCCCGCCGCGACCAGACCGAAGAGAAATGCGGGATGGAGAAAGTTCACCGCCCACTCCTAGCTCAAGCGCGCACGTTTGGCGAGGTACGCCATGAGCGCGACGTCGAATGGAGTTTGGGTGGTGAGCGGTACGTAATCGATCTGGTGCATGCCACACTCGCGCCCCAAGTGCTTGCGCCAGGCGCTCACTTGCGCGGCGTAACTCTCCTTGAGATGCCACGGTTGCGCGCTGATCGGAGCGAGCTCTCCCTCGGGATCCACGAATTTCGCCTGTTGGGTGAATTCCAGATCCACCTCCCGCGGATCGAGTACGTGAAACACGAGGACTTCGTGTTGACGGTGGCGAAAGTGCTTCAGGCCGCGCAAGACGGTCTCGGGATCGTCGATGAGATCGCTGATGACGATGACGAGCCCGCGCCTCCACAAACGATCGGCCAACTCACTCAACACATTTCCCACGTGGGTTTGCTTGCCGACTTCCGCGTTTTGCAGGCGAGCCATCAGGTGCATCAGTTGCTTGCGCGAGCTCCTGGGCGGGATCATCTCCAACGCTTTCGTATCGAAGGTCACCAGCCCCACCGCGTCGTTCTGCTTCAGGAGAAGATAGGACAGAGCCGCGGCCAGCAACTTGGCGTAGCGCAGCTTCGAAGGCAAACCCTCTGAGGGCGGAGTGTCCATCGAAGCTGATACGTCCAGGAGAAGTCTCGCCATCAGATTGGTTTCTTCCTGGAAAACCTTCACGTAGTGACGGTCGGTCTTGGCGAAGACCCGCCAATCGATGTTCTGCGTGCTCTCGCCGGGGATGTACTGCCGGTATTCCGCGAACTCCACCGAGAAGCCGTGATAGGGGCTGCGGTGCAAACCCACCAGAAAACCCTCCACCAAGCCACGCGCAATGAGTTCCAGGCTTCCCAGGCGTCCCAGGAGCTCGGGATCGAGGAGCATTTCGCGGGGCTTCGCCACTCTGGGCTCCTAGAGATCGCTGGGGACGGAGTTCAGAAAGCTCTCGATGAGATCGTCGCGACTGAGTCCCTCGGCCTCAGCGCGAAAATTCGTCACCAAACGGTGGCGCAACACGGGCATGGCAATCGCACGCACGTCGTCCAGACTCGGAGTTGGCCGGCCCTGAAGTGCGGCCCGCGCCTTGGCGCCCAGGACCAGGAACTGAGCCGCCCGCGGACCCGCCCCCCAGGCAAGAAACTCCTCGGCCTTTTCGTGAGCCTCCGGCGTGCCCGGGCGGCTGAGTCGCACGAGACGCACCGCGAACTCCACCACGTTCTCGGCCGCCGGCACGCTTCGCACCAGCATCTGATACTCCTGGATCTCCTCGGAGCGAACCACGGTGTGCAGCTCCTCCTCCACCGGACCGGTAGTGCGCCTCACGACCTGCATTTCCTCGTTCAGATCGGGGTAGTCGATCTTGATGTTCAGCATGAACCGGTCGAGCTGAGCCTCGGGCAGGGGATAGGTTCCTTCTTGCTCGATGGGATTCTGCGTGGCGAGCACGAAGAACGGCCGCCCCAGGTCGTGAGTCTGTCCGGCCGCGGTCACCTGACGCTCTTGCATCGCCTGCAGCAGGGCCGATTGCGTTTTGGGCGGAGTCCGGTTGATCTCATCCGCGAGCACGATGTTGGCGAAGACCGGCCCTTTCACGAATCGGAAGACCCGCTGGCCGGTCGATTGGTCCTCTTCCAGAATCTCCGAGCCGGTGATGTCGCTGGGCATGAGGTCGGGAGTAAATTGGATGCGACGAAATTCGAGATCCATGGCCTGGGCTACGGTGCTGATGAGGAGGGTCTTCGCCAGCCCGGGAACGCCTTCGAGCAGCACGTGCCCTCCGGCGAAGAGAGTGATGAGCAGCTCATCGATGACGGCATGCTGTCCCACGATTCGCTTGCCGATCTCGGCACACAGGGCTTCCCGCAGGGCGCCCAGCTTTTCCAGTTTTTCCAAGTCGCCGATCAAATCTCTCTCCTTTAGAATAGTGAGACCGCGATCGAAACGAAGCCGCAGCTCACAAGGAAAGCGCTCGGGCCTCGCTCGCCAAGTCCCCGGCATCAATGAATTTCACCCCGAACTAGGCGATGGGAAAATCATGGGTAGGAAAACCGGCTTACGATGCATCGTTTTGGGCCTCTGCCTGACCTTCTCTGCGACATTCCTCACGGCCTGTGGCCAGGCCGACCAAGCGTCGACCGATCCCTCTGAAGTCTTCATTCTCGGCGTCTCCTCTCTCGATTGGAGCCGCCTGGACGCACTCATGGACAAGGGGGAGCTCCCCCACTTCCGCAAGATCGTCAAGGAGGGCGTACGGGCCGATCCCCAGGGCGAAGACCCGCTCCTGATGGCCTCGCTCTGGACCAGCATCCAGACCGGCAAGAAGTACGCGGGGCATCGCGTCTTCGGGAACTTCGAGACCATGCCGGACGGACTCGTCTGCCCCACCCGGACGGTGTCCCGGTTCACCACCAACGTGTGGCAGATGCTCTCGCGAAACGACCACAGCGTCGCCATCGTGGGATTGCCGGTCACCTTCCCCGCAGAGACAGTACAGGGACAGGTCATCAGCAATGTTGCGTTTCCCAATCGATGGACCGAGACGAGCGAGGTCACCTATCGGCCGAAGCCTGGACTGAGGGAGACCTTCCCCAACGCACTCTATGACGAGGTCAAAGGCCTGTACCATGGCGCCGATACCATCAAGCGGGAGGAACTCACGCGCTTCTTCGTGTTGAACGAATCCGAATTTGCCATGGCCTTCGACCAGCCACTGGGATCGATCATCAAACTGCAAAACCCGATGCGGGACTTCGCCCTCACTCATCAAGTGGATCTCAGCTACCTCGACATGGCCTTGGATCTGAAGAAGAAGTATCAGCCGGACGTCACCGCCTGTTTGCTCGAGCTTCCAGCCGTGGTCTCGCCCGTGTACTGGTACTTCACCGAACCCGAGGGCACGATCGCCGAGAATCCCAACTACCGCCGCTTTCGCAACACGGTGGACGAAACCTACCGGTGGGTCGACGAACAGCTCGGAAGAGTTCTGGATGCCCTTGACGAGAACGGGACTCTGATCGTCATGAGCGAGCGTGGGTTTGGCATCGATCACATCCAGGAAGGCGGCGATCGCGTCATCCCGGTCGCGCAAGCGCAGCCCAGGGGAGTTCTCATCCTCTACGGCCACGGCGTCGCCAAGGACAAGCGCCTGCAGTTCACCAAGATCTTCGACTTCGCCCCGACCCTGCTGGCCATGGAACGCACGCCCATCGGGGACGACCTCGATGGAACTCCGCTCATGGGCGCATTCACCGACGAGTTCGCGGTGTCTCACAGACCGCTGTACCGCGACAGCTACGACAAAGAGGCAAAGGGAAAGACGCGGTTCGAGGAGATCGGGACGACAATGTCACAGTGACGACGACCACCGTCCGCAGTGACTTCGCTCAGAGGAGCTTGCGGTCGCGCAGACCGAAGACCTCTTCGCGGAGGATCGAGACGGGAGGGGCCCCGGCCGAGAGAGCGCGATCGTGGTAGGACTTCAGCGAGAAGGAGTGTTTCTCGATCTCGCGCAGATCCTCCCGCAGCTTGAGGAAGAGAAGCTTTCCCAGAGTGTAGCCCAGGTACTGCGGATCGAAGCATCCCCTCTCGGTTTCCCGTTGGGCCAGCACATCGTCCATGTAGCAGTGGCCGGTGAGGAAGCGCTTCGATTCCTCGAACTTCCACGAACCGGTATGGAGACCGATGCTGCACATCAATCGCGCGCTGCGCTCCAACGCGGCATGACGCTGACAGATTCCGAACTTCAGATCCTCGTTCCGGAACGACTCCTCGAACAGGAGTTGCTCGCAGTAATGAGCCCACCCCTCCCAGAAGTGGTAGCTCACCGCGAATAGGCGAGTGGCTCGGCTCGGCGCGCGACGTACGTGCATCGCGTGGAGGAAGTGGCCCGGGATGACTTCGTGACCGGTGATCACGCGCAAGCGTGAGTCGTTGAACATCGAGATCCACCGGCTCCGGCGTGCGGCAGGCCACTCGTCCTCCGGCGGCGTGAGGTAGTACCAGGCACGCAGGGAGGAGGGCGCGAAGGGTCCGGGATCTTCGAGCGATGCGATCGCCCAGCGCATCCAAGGTGGCGTGACTCCGATTTCGGGTCTGGCATCGCTGGGAATCGTCACCAGGTCGCGCGCCCGCACGAATTCGTGGAGCTCAGAGACGATTTCTTCGCCGCTAGCCGACAACTCCATCGGCCACGAGACGTCCTTGGCGATGGAGTCGAGCACTTCGCGGGGGGTCGCCTTGGAGTCGTACTGGCGGCAGAGTTCCTCCAAGGAGGCTCGGTTCCGATTCAGTTCGGCCTCACCCGCTCGCAGGACCTCGTCCAGCTCGAGTTCCAATCCCTCCTGCTCGCGCAACATTCCCTCGAAGCTTTCTCTGCCCATGGCGAACTCTTGGTGCGCGCGCGGCAGGGCCTCGCTTTCCAGGTACTCCAGGTGGTCGCTGACCGCTTTCGCCGCCTCCTTCACCGTGCCCGAGAATCCAGAGGGTAGGGGACCTTCTTCTAGCGCGGCGTGGTGAATTCCCGTCTGCAGGAAGGACTCGAGACCCCTGAACACCGAGATCGCGGTCATGACGGCCGGGCTCGAGAGCTCCGGTTCGAGTTCCTCGCGGACCGCGGCGAGGAACGAAGGGACCTGTTTCAAATGAGTGAGAAGCGAGTGCGCGCGCTCCGCCCATGGGGCATAGTCCCAACGCAGGTAGGGCGAAGGATCGACGAGATCGGCCGCGTGCATCGGGTCGATCTCCTCCTTGCGCTGGACCGTGAGCCGCCAGACCTCGCTGCGCAGAGCATGGTGGAACAGGCGCGCGTCGAGTCCCACCGAATTGGGTCCCAGGCTCTCCAGGATTTCCTTTAGAAAGAGAAGGCGGCTGCGGCGCGCGTCTTGGCCAATCTGCGCCAGATACCCGTCGTACTGATGCAAACCCAGAGCTCTGGCCTCGTCTGGCCGGTAGAGGTGCGTTCGTTCCTCGTACCGGTCGAGGAGCGAATCCAAGCTCGGGCAGGGGTTGGAAGAAATGCGCAAAGTCGACCGCCTTCAAGGACTGGGACCACCCCACGAGGGCGTCATGGGGACCAAGGCTTCGTGTTCGCGCGCAAACTCGGGCGCACATCCAGAGCATTGCGCAGCTTCGCGAGCCCGGCTAGGCTCGCATCTCAAAGAGGATCCCCATGCGAACTTGTGAAATCCTCATCGTGGGCGGAGGCATTGGTGCCTGTGCCGTGGCGTTGTCCATGCAGGAGACGGGCCACAAGGAGGTCTGGCTTCTGGCCCCCACCTTCCTGGGAGACGATAGTTCCGCGCTCTCCCCCGCCCTGCTCCATAGCTACCACGAGTTGGCCGCTCTGGCGGATGCGTCCGCCCCCGCGCCGCAAGCCTACCAGATTTGGGCCCAAGAGGCCGACGAGGAACTCGGACTCGCGCGCTGCGGTATGTTGATCGTGGCTGACGAGGCTCTCGCGCCCCGCGTTTTGGGGCGAGGACTGCGGCTTCGTCCTCACGGAATAACGGCGGAGGAGCTCGACGAGGACGGGTTGGCGCATCGCGAGCCACGTGGCTCGTTTCCAGCCAAAGGAGCCGGTTTGTGGCTGCCCGAGGCCTCCCTCGTCGATCCGCGGCGGACGGTGGACGTGCTGGGTCGGCTCGCCGCCAGCAGAGGGGTGCGGGTGATCCAGGGGGAGCAGCCGCTCGCGCTCACGGTCGCGGGGGATAAAACCACCGGAGTCGCGACAAGCCACGGTAGGATTGAAGCCGAATGGACCATCGTGGCAAGTGATCCGGCTCTGCGCCAGCTGGCGCCCGCGCTCGCCGAGCGGGGGCTGCAGCGCGAGGTCCGTCCCTTTCAGCTCGTGCAACCGCCGGCGGATTTCGGCCCGCCGATCGGTATTCTGTGGCACGAACGCCTCGGCCTGAGCTGGCGTCCCCTCCCCTCGGGGTGGATCCGGCGCAACGGCCTCGCTCCCGAGAACGCGCGCGCCGGCGATCCCCTCCTTCCGGGGCTCGATCGGGCGACCGTGTGGACCGAGGGATTCTGGACCCACGAGCGAGGGAGGGACCAGCGGCCTCTGGTGGGGCCGGCTCCGGACATGCGCCGCCTTCTGCTCGCGGCCGGTTTCGGGGCGCGGGACTTCGATCTTGCCCCCACCGCCGGCCACCTTCTCGTACAATGGCTTCAGGACAAGGGCCTGCCCGGAGGCATGGCGGCAATACTGGATCCGCGGAGGTTCGTGGTCTGAACTCCTCCTTCGAGCCGGAGCGCCGCCCCAGCAGACAGAACAGGGGATAAGCATGTTGATCCTCGTGAGCCGTGACGAAGAACTCGTGAGCGAGCTGTTACGAGAGGCAGAGAGCGAACACGCACAACTCCTCCACGTACCGCGCCAGGAGACTCTGCAACGCTGCTCACAGGGAGAACCGCTCCGCCGGGTGTTCATCGATTTGAACGTGGGGGACGAGGCCCTCGACTTCATCGCCGCGCTCAAGGCCGGTCCCTGCGAGCCCATCATCATCGCCTTCCTCGACCACTTCGTCGGCGATCTGCCCATCCGGGCCAAGCTGGCCGGAGCCGATCGCATCATCCCGCAGACCCAGTTTCGCCGCGAATTCCCCCGCTTGCTCGCAGAATGAGCTCTCCGCTCAGGGCTGCTCTTGGTCCAGCACCCGGCTTTCGAGAACGTATAGGGTCCAGTCCTCCCATTGGCCGTCGAGGGGTGCGGCGGGAAGTCCGTCTTTGGGATGGAGCTGCGCGCGGGAGCGCCAGCTGACGCGATGAGGCTCGGTTTGCTCGCTGACCAGGGTGGCGATCTCTTCCTTGCTCCGGCCGTCGTGGCGCAAGTCGAGCTCGAAGAACACGCCGAAATGGACCTGGCTCACTTCTTCGCGTTCGGAGTTGATGTAGCCTAGGGGTCTTAATGCCTGGGCCTCCACCCGCAAGCCGGTTTCCTCTTTCAGCTCGCGCAGCGCCGCGCCGTGGATGAACCCGCTACCTTTGCTCTCGTCTTTGTCCATCGGTTCCATGTGGCCCCCGAAACCGATCGTCCACAGGCCGCCGAGCCGAGTCTCGGTGTGCTTGGCACGCCGCTGATAGCACAACACATCGTCACCGAGCGTGATCACCATGTAGGGGATGATCTGTTTGAAGTGGCTGCACTGCTCCATGTACCGGCGCTCGGCGAAAAACGCGTATTTCTCCACCGCGGCGAGATCCACCGCATCCAGGGCGAGAAATCCCTGCGGTGAGAGATTGGGAAAGATGTGTTTGCGATCGACGACCAAGATGAACTGCATGCTGCCTCACTGCCCTTTCGCTCGTGCGCGGATCTTGGATTCGCCGCGCGAGGACTCATTACCCCGGGACTACCAATAGTGCTCTTTGAAACGGCGATAGTACTCGACCGTCGAGCTCAGGCCTTCCTCCAACCCGACTCTGGGCTGCCATCCGGTCGCGGTGCTGAACTTGGAGTGGTCCGCCACGAAATCGCCGGTCTCGATCACGCGACGTTCCTCCGGCCAGGGAACTAGCTTCAGACAGCCGCTCCCCGCGGCTCGAATGACCATTTCGGTGACTTCCTTGAACGGTCGCGAATCATCTCCGCCCAGATGAAACGCTTCCCCCACCGTTTTCTCGTGATTCTCTCCGCAGCGCAGGAACGCCTCGGTGACGTCGTCCACGTAGTTGTAATCGCGCTTCTGCCGTCCGTCCCCAAAAATCGAAATCGTCTCATCGTCGAGGGCCAGACGCAGGAACCAGTTCAGGATTCCGTATTTCCCGTGTTTCATCTGGTGCCGCGGGCCGTAGGTGTTGTTCACCCGCAGGCTGGTGAACCGCATCCCATAGGCTCTTTCGTATACGAAGCCGTAGAGTTCGGCCGCGACCTTGTTTACGCCATAGATGTCGGTGGGATGCATCGGATGGTCCTCGGTGACCGGCGTCTGCTTCAGCACTCCGTACTGACCCCGGGTTCCGGCGTAGATCACGTGGCACTGCGGGGCGTGGTGACGAACCGCTTCGTACATCACGAGGTTGCCCCTGCAGTTGATGTCGACATCCCACAGAGGTCTGGTCATCGAATCGACGTGGCTGGTCTGCATGCCGATGTGAAACAGCAGGTCCTTCCCCGTCACGACGGCATTCATCGACTCGGCGTCACGGATGTCCTGAATGCGCACCTCCACCTCGTCCTTCACCGGCTCCAGATTGAAGCGATTGCCACCGAAGAGCGGGATCAGCGCGTCGACGACGGTCACTTCGGCTCCGGCCTTCACCAGGGCAATCGCCAGCGAGCTGCCGAGAAATCCCAGTCCCCCGGTGACCAGGACTCGCTTTCCCTGGTAGAATTCATGCGCTTGCGTCAAATTGCTCTCCTATGGAATTCCGTCGTGGTTTGGCAGTGTATGCCTACCCGTTCCCCTTCACAACCGGCGGGATTTCGTGGCGAGATGCGCGATCTCGTCAAGCCATCCAGAATTGGAGAGGAAGAGCTCATGGATTTCAAGAGAGATGGAAATCGCCTTCTCATGCGCCTGCATCGTGGTGAGAAGATCATGCAGACGGTTCAGCGATTCGCCGAGGAGCAGAAACTCAAGAACGCGGCGGTGATCGGCATCGGAGCCGCAGAGAATCTCGATTTGGGCTACTGGGACCGCGAGCGTAGGGAGTACGCCCGGCGCCAATTCGCCGATCCGCACGAGATCCTG
This sequence comes from Candidatus Krumholzibacteriota bacterium, assembly GCA_963764625.1. Classification (GTDB taxonomy): domain Bacteria; phylum Krumholzibacteriota; class Krumholzibacteriia; order JAJRXK01; family JAJRXK01; genus JAOZPE01. Next base: position 297,642 of record CAVXTH010000005.1, read on the forward strand.
AGTCTCTCGGGCAACCTCTCGTGGAAGGACGGAAGCCCCTTCCTCCACGCGCACGTGCTTCTGGCCAATCGCGACTTCGCCGCGGTGGGGGGCCATCTCTTCGCGGCGACGATCACCGCCACCGCCGAACTCCAGATCTGGCCCGGCGAGTTCGAGCTGCACCGCGAGATGGACTCAGACGTCGGGATGAAGCTCTGGAACCTGGGCGGCTGAGGCCTTATCTTGGATCCATGCGCAGATTCCTTCTGCCTCGTCGGCGCGGCTCCATCCGAGCGAGCGCGACTTTGCGACTCTGCCGCCGCGCCGGCGCCGGCTCGTGGCGGGGAGCGGTGGGGCTTGTTCTGCTCGGGATTTTCCTGCCTCTGCTCAACGCCTCCTCCTGCAGTCCGAGCTCGAGCGACGCCACCATCATCCCCGCGGGCCTGAAGATCCAGAACGCGCTGCCCGCCTTTCCCACCGTAGAGCAGCCCGACTACGTGTTGTTCGACGTTCCGTTCCCGACCTCACTGCGGCTCGATCTGAATCAGATCGCGAGCCCGGACGAGATCACCCTGAGCTTCTGGCCGCCGATCGAGGATGGTTGGAAAAAGCGCGCCAGTACTACCTCGGCCATCTTCTGGATCGACGACTTCACACCGGACCCGAGCACCGAGTTTCAACGCATTCTCATCGACGGCCCTCGCTTCACGCATCCCTGGCTGTGGGAGTTCCTGGTGAAAGAACGGAGCACGCCTTCGGCCGAGATCTTCGCCATGTGCTACCAGCGCCAGGCAATTGGTCCTTCACCTCAGTGGGCTCTTCTGCTCTTCTACGACTTCGCGACCGCACGCGACATCACGACTCCCGGCGATCTCTTCTCGCTCCAGGCGGCGACGGTGGATCTCGCGAGCGTCGAACAGTCGGCCGCGGGCGAGCGCCGCTACGTTCAGTCCGTGGACGGTCTCGTGCCGGGAGAGTTCTACGCCATGGGGGTCATTCTCGACAGCAACAACGACGGTATCTACGACCCGCAAGTCGACTGGTGGGGAATAGCGACCGAGGGATTGACCTCCTTGATTCCGACCTTCGTGCCAGCCTCTGTCGACCCCACCAACGTCCAGATTCTCGAAGCGGAATTGCGCCGGCCGCCGGCGTATTGAGAGGTGCTCCTCAGTTCTCACGGACTGTCCCGCTCTTGCTCGGAGTCATCCTCCGCATCCATCTCGGACAGGCGGCGTCGATTGCGGTAGACGGTGCGCGCATAGCCCGCGAGAAAGAGAAGCGTCATCAGCCCAAAGAGCGAAGCCACCTGCGAGACGGCGGCGATCCACCCGTAACGGGAGTCGAGGCTCTCGTCGAAGGAGAGCGCGAACGCGTGCACGGTGGAACCGGTGAGGCGCAGAAAGGCCTCATCGAAACGCTCGCCCCCCGCAACCGCGTCGACCAGCGCCCGCCAGCCCCCCTGGTCGCGGAGACGATCCTCCAGAGAGAGAACGGCGGAAAGACTCAACGCATAGGCCTGCCGAGCGGCGAGTCCTCCGCGGGGAAACGCGACTTCGATGCGCTCCAACGCGGGTAATTCGTTCGACACCGCCCCGCGCACCAGAGCGTAGGTATCCAGCCAACGCCACTCGCCCGACTGCGCCTGCGCCACGCCCTCGACGAACCAGCGCGGGAGAGACACGTTCGCGCCGACCCTCTGTCCGAGATACGCGTGGGAGAGCTCGTGCCGCAGGATTTCGGGGAGGCCCTTGGCTCCGGTGGCTACCGCGTCCGCATCCAAAACGATGGGACCTGCGGGCCAGTTGGTGAACCCCACTCCCCACTCGGGAATCAGGCCGTTGGCCCAAGGACGGAACGTACCGCCACTCAACACGACGATCTCCACCGATCGCGGCGCGCGCAGCCCCAGCTCCGCTGCAATCGGAGGGGCAATTTTGGGCCAGAGTTCGACGATGCCGTCGACCATTTTGCCCAGGCCCTTCTCGGCCCGAATGTTGACCGGTGGAGGTCCGCTGACCCGGTGCAGTGGGGTGCGATCCCCTTGCCCCCACGCGCTGACCACCGAAGAGAGCGCCAGGAGAGCTGAAACGAATCCGATTCGCAGAGGACCTCGAACCCTGGCACCAACGCGCGCGGGCGCGGCGACCGATCGCAAGGACGCAATCACGCGCGAGCCACCAGTCAGCCTTGACTCGAGGATGCGGCGCCGACCGCGGTCCGTAGGAAGTGCAGGATTTCGCGCCAAGCTTTCTCCGATGCCGCCAGCTCCTCTTGGGAATGGAGTGCTGGATCATCCCAGAAGAGGAACCCGTGCGCCCCCTCCGGATACACGCGCAAGAGGTCCTGCGTGCGGCCGGCTTTGTCCAGGGCCGCCTTCATGGTCCGCGCCTGGTCCTGGGGAACGATGCGGTCCTTTCCCCCTTGCACCAACATGATGGGCGCGGGACCGAGTTGATCGATCAAACTGAGCGCCTGTCTTTTCGCGAACGCTTCGGGCTTGTCCTGCGGGCCGGTTCCGTAGACGCGAACGCTGAGGGAGTCACTCGTATCGAAGTCGTTGTCGAGGAGGTACTGATACCAGGAGTAGATGTCCATCACGCCGTAGGCCGCCACGACACCGTGCAGGAGTTTCTTGCCCAGAGGACGCGCCGCGACTTTGACCGAGATGAGAGCGCCATGGCTGGTTCCCAGCATGACGAACTTTCCCGGATCCACGCCCGGATGAGTTTCCAGCAGCTTCATCGCGGCCAAGACGTCGTCGACCTCCCCTTCGGCGACTTCCACCCGCCCCTGGCTGCCATCCTCACCCCGGTAACTGGGAGCGAACACCAGAAAGCCCTGCTTGGCGAGCCAGCGACACTTGGCCTTCACCGCCTCGGAAACCCCATTCACCCCGCCGTGATTGAAGATGAGACAGGGCTCGACCTCGAGTTGGCTGTAGGGAGCGATGAAGAGATAGCCGGTCACGCGCAGCTCGTCGCTGGCATAGCCCAGATACGCTTCCTCCACGCTGTCGGTCATGGCGTGAGAGAGAAGCGAGAAGCCTTCCTCGACAGGAGCGCTCGAGCCGGGCCGGTGTTTCTTGCCCTGCTCCACCTTGCACGCGAAGAGGGACAGGACGAAGAGAAGGAAGATCCAGCGCCTCGCGAGCTGGCGCGTTTTGCGGGCGGGAATCGACCGGTCTTCCATTCTGACTCTCTCCTCTTTTGGCCGCGCGGAGCCACGAGCTGCTTCCTCATGGTTCATGAGGTGGAAAATCATACTCCAGATGGCGTTTCCTCTCCACGGAAGGAACGAAACTCCCGTTGTGGACGGTACCGCACAGAGGCTCGGAATCCGCCCTAAGAGCACGGGTTGAGCGCAGGGTCGAGAAACCGGCGAGCTACTTGCTTCTTGGGATCAGATCGAGTCGGTCGCACACTCCTTTCGATCGAGCTTCGGAGGAAGCGTGCGTCGCGGCTCCTCTCGTCCATCGTCGGCTCACGAGCCGCAAGTACGTGTCGAAAGCACAGCCTTGAAAGTGGCTCATCATGCGCCAAAGTCTATTCGTCTTCCTGGCATTTCTCTTCTTGCTCGCGCCGAGCACGGCGTCCGCGCAGGGTTATGATGCCCGGAGCATGGCCATGGGTGGGGTGAATCTCGATCAGGGCTCTGGACGTCTGGCCCGCATCAATCCAGCGTACCGTGCCGTTCCACCGCGCGTCTCGAAGAAGACCACCTCGATTCCGGTGCCAATCGGAGTCATCCAGTTCATCAAGTACTTCCCCGAGCTCGATCCCGATAGCGAGGACTTCAGCGCCATCGGCATCATCAATTTCATCTCGAACATCCCCTGGGCCTGGGAGTTCCAGCAGCCACGCGATCCCAGCGAGGGAATCGAGATTTGGCTGGGCCAAGACCAGCTCGCGTTCGACCTGAAGGATGCGCGGGAAATCATTCCACGTGACGGTTACACCATGGGTAGCATGAGCAGTCCGGTCGATCTCGGCTTCAACTTTGGGCTGGGGGAAAAGGCGGGGCTTTTGCACCTGAGTCTCATGCGGCCGTTTCTGCAAACTCAGATCGATTTCACGATGGACGACAAGCTGGTGGGAATCCTCGCCGATGCTCAGCCGGTCACGCCGTCTACCGACTACACCGCGAGTGCGAATGCACTCATGCAGGCCGGATTCAGCAGTGGTCTCGCCTGGGCGGTACCCTTGCATGAAGAGGGCAACGGTGGCACCGACGGAGAGGGCGGCGGTCTCTGGTTCGGCGCGGGCTACCGGCACTATTTCGGCGGGGGCTACGTACAGCTCGACGGAGATTTGGGTCTGCGCAGCGGTGACCCCATCTTTTCCACCGCCGGCACCGACACTTTCGACGCCACCTTCAAGGCCGACTACCAGCGCGCCTGGCCCAACAGCGTGAGCAGCGTGGGCTACGGGAACGCCATCGACCTGGGAGCGGTGTGGCGCTCGGGGAGACTGGAACTCGGAGCCGGCGTGGCGGACATCTTCGCGAACCTCACCTGGAAGAACACGCAACTCGATCACTCGTATCTCGATCCGGACTTCAATGAGGTCGTCACCGAAAACGTCGCGGAACACTTCGTGAGCACCACGGAGATTCCCGTGAGCTGGATGACCAATGCGAGCTGGTTGGGCGATTCCTATCTGCTGGCCGCGAGCGTGGTGCAGCAACCCGGCGGGCTGAGTCTTCACGGAGGGGCCGAGGTCTGGGTCAACCCCTGGCTGGCGCTTCGAGGAGGACTCTCGCGCGATCAACGCAGCCGTTTGCAGGCCGGCTGGGGAGCGGGATTCCGCATGGGCCCCTGGGGAATCGACGCCGGATTCCAGACGCACAACCTCGGCCTGACCGATGCCCGCGGCGTCTCGCTGGGCCTCGCGGTCACGCTTTACTAGGGATGCGCGCCATGAAAAAACCGATTCATCACCGTCCCAAGCTCTCGCGCGCGCTCCTCGCCTGCGCCGCCATCCTGCTTACGGCGTGTGCCGGCGGGACCATCATTCTCAATCTCGACATTCTCAGCTTCATTCCCGAGCAGGATTTGAACACGAGTTACTCGGCAACCGTTCCGGGAACCGGAACCTGGATCCCGGTAGTGGGCCTGATTCCCCCCACCAAGATCGATCTCCTCGAGGGTTTGGGAACCGCGGCCCTCATGCAGGAAGGGACCCTCCATCTCGAGGGTGAGTTCGACAATCAGAGTGGACAGGCCGATGTGCGGCTCGATCTCTTCCTGGGAGCCACCGCGGCTGGCGCCACCGCGAGCATGACCCCGGTCATGAGCATCCCGGTCTCGGTGCAGGACCAGACCGTGACTCCCGTGAGCGGAAGCACCCAGCTCGACCAGGCCACCCTCGACCTCTTCAGCGGCAACGAAATCTGGCTCCGCGTGGATGTCTACGCGCGGGTGCCGGGCGGCCCCAGTCTCGTGAACCTCTCCGGCACCGCAAGTCTCACCGAGCTGAACGCACGCCTGCTCGCCAAGGAAGATCTGATCCGGCAGTAGGAAGCATGAGGGGACGTGAGTCGCATCAGGATCCGCCTTCTCGGCCAAGGGGGAGGTCCCAGTCCCCCATTCGACCAGCGGAACCCCATCGAGTACGACCTAGGGCCTCACCACGCCCAGCGAGCTTCCCCAGGCGAGCTACCGGCGGCGCCCGTGTGCCAGCCTGCTCGTGACCCGATGCCGCGAACTCACATCCCCTCGGGGCTCAAGAGCCTGACATTCAAGGTTTCGTGGCTATCAAGAGAAGGCCGGGACCCTGTCTTCAGGATCCCGGCTTCGTTAGTTTAGTACTTTCGAAGTCCTTTTTCCAGAGCTTCGGGGTCCCTCGCGGGAAAAAAGGCCCCCTGCGCTCAAAGGGATCTCGCCTACTTGTCCGTGTCCTTGGCGCCCTTCAGGTCCTTGGCGTCGAGCTGCTCGAGCATGGGAAGGTCGAAGTGCTTGCCCAGCTTGCTGAGCTGCGCGAAGTCGATACTTCCCACCACGTTCACGAACACCGCTTCCAGTCCGTCGCCGTCTTCATAGTGGATTTCGCTATCCTTGTCGCCCATTCCCAGAAGCGCGACGCCATTGAGCAGGGGCGCCCCCTTCGTTCCCCCCTTCTCGTCGAGCTTCACCATGATGTTCCAGGTCTCGCCTTCCTTCCTCACCTTCACCACTGAGTTCCAACCCTCGGCAGCCAACTTAGTTCCAATCTCTTCGAGGCTCGCCGAGAGGGCCTTCCCCTCGCTGATCGGGTAGGAGAAGACGTTGACCTGTAGGAGCTTCAGCCCCCCCAGCATCTCCGCCATCTGGGGATCGTCCTCCACCACGGCCCAACGAGCCAGGCTGAGCAAGGGCTGGGTGAGGGAGATCTCCACCACGCTCTTCCCCTGGTCGAAGGACTTGAAGCGTCCGAGATCGATGTAGCCGGGTTCGCCCGAGAGGTTGTTCTGGTTCGATCCGGCATACGCCACGGGGGCGAGAAAAACCACGATCGCCAGAGCGAGAAGACATTTACGCATGACATGCTCTCCGATGGTTGTGGCGGCCATGGATCAGCCGCCGTTGCTGGAATTCGTAACACCAGGCGCGGGCGATACGCCTGAAGCTTCGAGTCCCATTCTCATGGTATCGGCAACGCGTTTACGGGTTTCGTTTCGCAGAACGCGCTCCGTCGAATGCATGGCCATCCCCATGAGGGTCAAGGCCGTGCGAACATCCTCGGCTGCCGCACAGAGCGTCGTATCGTCGTACGCAATTTGCGCGCGATCCGTGGCTTTGAGGCGCCGGAAAATCTCTTGCAGATCCAGCTCACAGGGCGTGGACGTAGTATCGGACGGGGCGATGGCCACTCGAGTGGCTTCATCCGTGGGTAGATTGGAAGGCTCTTGGGGCGCGAGACGAAACAGCACGAAGAGAATCAAGACGAGTGCCGCGGCGGGAAGGATTACGGGCCGCAGACGCAGGAATGCCCACCACTGTCGAACGCGAGAAATCTCTCCCTGCGGCTCGGCATCGACTCTGGCCATGATGCGGTCGACCAGTTCCTCGGGACACCGAGGCGGCTCGTAGTCGCGCAGGCTTTCCTTGAAGAACTTCTCGTCGCCGTTCACGCCTGCGCCTCCTTGGGCTCTTCGAACATTTGCCGTACTCTCTTGCGTGCGCGATGGAGACTTACTTTCACCGCGGAAAGCGAGAGCTCCGTCACCGAGGCGATCTCCTCGTAGCTGAACCCCTGTAGCTCTCGCAAGATGATGATCGAGCGTTGGGGTTCGTTCAATTTTTGCATCGCGCGCACGATACGACGCACCTCGCTTTGGTCCTCGATCTCGCGGGCGCCGGCCCCCTCATCGCTGAGGTCGAACGAAAGCTCTCGCCCTGAACCCCCATCGAACTCCCGAGGCGAGCCGACGCCCAGGCTGATCTGGCTGGGGTCAGCCTGGTGACGCCGGCGAACCTTGCGCCTCCGTAGGCGGTCCAGGCAGGCATTCCGGCAGACCCTCAGCAACCACGCCGGCCGTGACTCCGCCTCGACCTCATCCCCTCTCCGCCAGAGCTTCAGAAAGACGTCCTGCACCACATCCTGCGCGTCTTCGTTCGAGTTGAGCAGATGCACCGCCAGTCCAAAGACGGCGTCCTTCTGCTCTCGCAGGAGACGGTTGAATACGGGGCGATCCATCTTCATCTGCCATTCATTAACTAGACGCGCCAGCCCGCAGGGGGTTACAGCCCTGCACCCGGGGTCCGGGCTCCTCAACCATCACTTTTCCCCGGAGACTGCCTCTGGTACTATCCCTGTCCCGGACGAGAAACGATCGCAGCCACTGCGTCCGATGGGTTCTTTGCTCGGGCCCGTTCCTGCAATCCGATCTCAGGCTTACGGAAAATCATGGAACCGAGTTCTCAAGAAGCGTTCGAATTTCTCGACTTGGAGCCTCAATCGTCCGATTTACTCGACGATGCGCTCAACGGGCTCTCCTCCACCCCAAAGTACCTGCCGTGCAAGTACTTCTATGATGAGCGGGGGAGCCAGCTCTTCGAACAGATCAGTGAGCTGCCCCAATATTACCTCACCCGGAGCGAACTCGAAGTCATGAGGAATTCCTCGGCCACCATCGCCGAGCACCTGGGGCCTGGTTGCATGGTCATCGAGCTCGGCAGTGGCAACAGCCTGAAGACCCGCTGTCTTCTCAACGAGCTGCGAGCTCCGGCGGCCTACGTACCGGTGGAGATCAGCCGCAACGCCCTGCGCCAATCGTGCGCCCGCCTGCATCAGGAGTATCCCAAGCTGGAGCTTCTTCCGGTGTGCGTGGATTTCACTAAGCCCTTTCCTTTGCCCACCCCCAGGGTCGAACCGCGTCGAAAGGTGATCTACTTTCCGGGGTCAACGATCGGAAATTTCACCCCCAAGCAGGTCATCCCACTGTTGGAAATCATGGTGAGCGCTCTGGGAAGGGGCGGAGCCCTGGTCCTGGGGATCGACCTCAAGAAAGACCCGCGAGTTCTCCATCGGGCCTACAACGATGCCCGTGGCATCACCGCCGCGTTCAACTTGAACTTGCTGGTTCGTCTCAACCGCGAGCTCGGAGCCGACTTTGAGCTCGATTGTTTTCGACACTATGCCTTTTACAATCCGCCCAAGAGCCGCATCGAAATGCACCTCGTTTCTACCCGCGACCAGAGTGTGATGAGTACAAGGGGAACAATTCGATTTCGGACGCGGTGAGAGCATTCGTACCGAGTACTCATACAAGTACGATCCGGTTTCGTTTGCTGAGTTGGCGCGCGACACCGGCTTTCGAATGGTCGACCACTGGACCGATCGCCACCGGCACTTCGGAGTACTCCAACTCGAGGTGGCCGACGACTGACCCCTGGAAGGATCCACAAACATGATGATCACTCCGCGCGACACCAAGAACGGGGGCGGTACGCTCAAGCGAGAAGACATCGATCCGCGCTATCAGTGGCGGCTCGAAGACATTTACGAGAACTTCGACTCCTGGCGGGTGGACTTCAAGAAGCTCGAGGGCATGATTGACAAGATGATCGCTCTCAAGGGAAGTCTGAACCAAGGGTCGGGGTCCCTGCTCCAGGCGCTCCAACTCAATGACGAAATCGATCAGCTGGCCTATCGGGTCTACTACTTCGCGGCGCTGAAAGCGGACGAGGACGTCCGGCGCAACGATATCGACGCGATGCGGCAGGAGGTGAGCCTTTTATTCGCGCGCAGCGCCACCGCCACCGCCTGGTTCAATCCCGAGTTGATCTCGCTCGGCCAGGACACCGTAAACTCGTGGATGGATGAGAACGAAGATCTCGCGCTCTATCGCTACGCGATGCGCCAGCTCTTTCGCCAGCAGGAGCACGTGCTGGACGAGGCGAGTGAGACTCTGCTCAGCTATGGCTCTTCGTTCAATTCTTCGCCGTCGGAGATCTATTCCATGCTCTCCACCGCTGACATTCGGTATCCAGTGCTGAAGCTGTCCACCGGAGAGGAAGTACAGCTCACCTATGGCCGGTACTACGCCATCTTATCCAAGCAGCGAAACCAGGAGGATCGAGCCAAGGCGTTTCACGGGCTCTACGAGACCTTTGCCGCCAACAGCAACACCTACGCCGCCCTTTACAACGCCATTTGTCAACGCGACTGGGCTCGCGCGCAGGCGCGCCGGTACGACTCCTGTCTGGAAGCGGTACTCCACGGCGACGCGATTCCCTCTTCGGTGGTGACGAACCTCATCGAGAGCACCAGAAAAGGCACAGCTCCCCTGCACCGGTACTACGAATTGCGTAAGCGGGTATTGAATCTGAAGGAAATCCATCTCTATGACGGGACTCTGCCCCTGCTCGAGATCGACAAGCACTACGAATACGAAGCCGCGGTACAAGAGGTCTTGGCTTCGGTGGAACCTCTGGGAGAGAGTTACCATCGCCGCATGGAGGAGGCGTTTTCAAAACGCTGGATCGACGTGTTCGAAAACGAGGGCAAGCGAACAGGAGCTTACTCGGCCGGCGTATACGGGGTGCACCCCTACGTGCTGTTGAACTTCAACCAGACCCTGGACAACATCTTCACCATTGCGCACGAGATGGGCCACACCATGCACACCGTGCTCGCCAACGAGAGCCAACCCTTCTGTTACTCCGATTACACCATCTTCGTGGCGGAAGTGGCGTCGACTCTCAACGAACGGCTTCTCCTCGATCACATGCTCGCGCACACCGATGATTCCCGCGAGAGGATTCTCCTGCTGCAGCACGCGATCGATTCGATCGTGGGCACTTTCTACAGCCAGGTCCTCTTCGCCGCGTTCGAACTCGAGGCGCATCGCATCGTGGAGCGCGGCGAACCGGTGACAGCGGAAGTCCTGAACGAACTCTATTCCTCACTACAATCGGAATGGTACGGAAAGGGCGTTACGCTGGACGAACTGTACGCAACTACCTGGGCCCGCATTCCCCATCTCTATCGCAGTCCGTACTACGTGTATCAATACGCCACCTGCTTCGCCTCTTCGGCGCAGATCTTCACCAGCATCAAGAGCGAAGCGGCGGACAAGCGCGAGGAAATCACCGCGCGCTATCTCGACTTGCTTCGCGCCGGTGGCAGTGATGATCCGATGGAGCTGTTGAAACGGGCGGGCGTCGATCTGAGTCGCGCCGAGCCGGTGCAGGCCGTGGTCGATCAGTTGGACGAATTGGTCCGTGGTCTGGAAGGCGAATTCGCCCAGCTCTGAGCTCAGCCGCCGCTAGTGCCAGACGAGGGCTCCCCCCGCGCCGTCATCGAGACCCAGATGCAGCGGGAACTGGGTCGAATCCGCAGCGCTCACCAAACCCGCCCCCCCTACATCGGTCACGATCGACTGGCTGGGGTCCTCGATGACCTGGAAGTAGTATTCAAAAGTCTGGAAAACCTTCGTATTGCGTGCCCGCGCGAGCAGGGTGATTTCTCCCATTTGACGGCGCAGATAGTCGCCGACCCCGCAAAAATCCAATCCGGTCACGCCCTCGCAGGTCCCTGGCTCGAAGAAATCCGGGTTCGCCCAGAGCAGATTGGGCACGAAGATCTCGATCGCGGTATCTCCCGACAGCAGCAGCTCGCCTTTCGAAGTGACATCACGGAAGTTCGAGAGATCGTCGAACCTTCCCCCGTTCTGCAAGAGGTTGTCCGGGTCGTTCTCGCCACGCCACTCGTAGGAGAAAGATTGAGCGGCACCGAATCCACCGGTGTCCGGTTCGCGCGGGCTCCCCACCCCGTTGAGTTTCACCGGAATGCGAAAGAGGGTTCCCTGCCACACTTCGGCCCCGCTCAATGCGATGTCCAGGAAACGATCCCCCGTCCAGTAACGGGTCACGTTGGCAAGGGCCTGGTAGCTGACGGTGTTCTGCGGCCAGGTGCCATCGTTCGGATCACGCAGCAGCAACTGGTCGCTCGAAGTGGGTGCGATGGCCGAGACCTGGGGGGCGAATCCGGTGTGGAACGAGAACTCGACCGGAGTCGGATCGACGGCCCGCAAGCGGTCGACGGCCCGGCCGAAGAAGGTGTAGTCGAAGGCTCCCGTCTTGAACGCGAGGGTATCTGACTCCACCGGCAGGCTGTAGTTGGTTTGCAGCTGTCGCGGCGGCCCACTCCGTGATTCCATTTCGTAGCGGCCCTGGAAGCGCACGCGGGGGAGAGACGCCGTCTTCAAGACCACCGGATCGGGATCCTGACCGGTCAATTTGAACACGACCTCCGCTCCCGCCGGAATGGTATCGCCAGCCGCGATGGTGGCTCTGAGCTCCCCTCCCGTGCCGTCCTCCATGTGGTAGTAGGGATAGGTCGCGTCGACAACGAGTTGGGTGGTGGGAGCTTCGTTCACGATTTCGAATTGGAGACGCGCCTGGTCCAACGGAGTCTCCTCTCCGCTCCTCGGTCGAGGCGAACACCCAGAACGAGTGGATCTGGTCGGAGGAGAAGAGCAAAACCTCGGGACAATCTCCTCCGGTTGGACAACGGGAGGTGATCTGCTCGATGGGCGTCGAATTCTCACAGAAGAAGGACTGTTGATCACTCCAGTAGGGCATGTCGGCTGCGTCGCGCGGCATCCGGCGGTCGCCCTCTTGGGGAAGCTGCGTAGCGCGATACTGGAACCCACGAATGGCGGTGGAGGGATCTACCAGTTCCCATTCGATGCGGAAAGACTCGGCCCCAGGGATTCGTGCCGTCGCCGTGCGCTGTGGTGAATCCGCGTCGGGTCCCTGTGAGGTACCCTTCCAGAGCAACAGAGAGCCGGGTGCGAGCTTGGGGCTCGTCGTGACCTGATAGACCGAGAAGTGAATGTTTAGGTTCGACCCGCCGGGTTGAACCAAGCCACCACCGCCCGGGTTGTCCGACGAACACGAGGAAAGACCCGTGGCAAGGGCAAGGCCCAGGAGCAGGCCCAGAGCGAAGTGGCCGCGGGACCGGCGGTTTCTCATGAACACACTCTCCCAATGAAAAGAGAACGACCCGGGTAAGCCCAGAATCTGGTGGGGCGACGCGCGCGCCTCTCGTAGAATGTCCAAAGTCCAATCCGCCGCGTCAAGTCATCACGGCTGGGTAGAGGGAGGTCTCTCATGCGAGTACTCGGGTTCGGTTGGGTTCTTCTGGCTGTATTTCTGCTCTCCCCGCCAGCTTCGGCCGGCCCACTCAAAGCCATCGCGCTGAAGGGCGGAGTTTATAAAGGCAATCAAGACTACGACTTCGGCGGACAGAAGCTCTTCGAGCCCAACGGGCGCTGGACCGGCACCGGCGGTATCTCGCTCGAATGGAAATTCGGGCGGCGCACTAATCTCCGTCTCCTCACCGAGGCGATCTACACGCCGAAGCAGATCCAGCAGGACGTGCTCGTGTTGGACGACTCGGGCCAGCCCACCGGGGAGACGCAAACGTTGCATGGGGGACTGAACTATCTGAGCATTCCCGTGCTGGCCAAACTCCAAACCGCGGACCAAGCCTCGAATCTCTACTTTCTGGTGGGCTTCAGCGCCGATCTGGTGCTCAGCCGGGATGACTTCCTCCTCGTTTTTCAGGACTTCCACAATACGGTGATTTCCGCCCAGGTGGGAATGGGGCTGGACAACGCGTTCACCGACCATTTGGGTGGCGTGCTCGAATTTCGGTACATTCAAAACGTGATGAATGCGTACGGCGGAGAAGACCTCGGGCCGTACGTGAGGCTGAACTCGATCCGTCAGCGCGGATTCTGCATCATGCTTGGCTTGCGGTACCTGCGCGGATAATTCTCCATGCGAACTCTGTCTTCATTTCTTTGGCGTCTTGCGATCCCGCGCGCGCTTCTGGGCGGGACGCTACTGCTCTTAGTGCTCCTGTATGCCGAAACTCCCGCGCGCGCGCAGAGTCGGCCTATGCCACTGCGCCGCCCTCCGGTCGAGGAAGGCATCAAGCACATCTGGGCCCTTCATATCATGTTTTCCGCCCCCGAGCCCATGATCGGAGGCGCCGTGCACTACGTGCCCGCGCACGGATGGGGAGGGTACGGGTCTCTGTGGATCGCGACCAGCAACACCGCGGATGAAACTTACTACTACGAGAGTCTCGATCGGGAGACGGTGGAAGGACTTCTGGGAGGCACGCCAGAGAAGATCGTGCGCGATTGGGGAGGCGGACGGGCCGGGCTCACGCGGCGCCTGAGCCGCGAACTCTACGCCTACGGCGGCATCGGGTTCATGCGCTCCCACAATTTCCAGCAGTATCAGAACGTCCTGCGGCCCACCGCCGGTCCCGACGGCCGGCTGTGGATCGACGCTTCGGATCCGGATACCGTGAAATTCGTGGCGGAGATCGGCGGGGTTCTCTACACCGAAAGCGGATTCGCGTTCTCCGTGGGCCTGGGAACCTTCCCGGTCGGCGTGACCGTCGGACTCGGCTTCGGAACCAAGCTGTAGAGTTGGCTCCGCTCGAGGTAGAAAGTCGCCCGACTCAATCGCAGTCGACGCTGTCCGGCTGGAGGTTCTCGCATTTGATGCTCTCGGTCATTCCCGAGGCCAGCTCCGCGCAGCACGCGCGTTGCGCCGATTTCACCGCGTCCTGTTTGCTCTTGCCGGAACCGTTGCGGCACACGGTCTGTTGCTCGTAGGTTACGCAGACTTTGCAGTTGACTCTTCTCACTCCGCGCACCGCGAAGATCGCGAGCAGAACGACCGCGAGAGTGAACCCTAGACCCAGGACACCACCCTTGGACATGATACGAACCTCCACTGGGTCACGGGGGTGAGAACCAGACAACTTCGCGGCTCAGAATACCGAATTGCGATGGCGAGTGCCACACTTCAGAGGACGAAGACGGGAGCGAGAATGAATCAGCCATCCCCACCCACGAGAGCTCCGGCGTTCCCGGCCGGGGCGACCTGGCTCAATGCCGCGTGCCCACCGCGGCTGGACGAGGAGCTGAAGGGACATATCGTAGTGCTCGACTTCTGGACCTATTGCTGCGTCAACTGCATGCACGTTCTCTGTGTTCTCGATGCCATCGAGCGAAGATTTGCGGATGAACCCGTCGTCGTGGTGGGCGTGCATTCCGCCAAGTTCACAGCCGAACGTGAACTCTCCCATCTGAAAGCCGCCATCGCCCGCCATCACATCCGGCACCCCGTCGTGGTCGACAACGAACACGAGCTGTGGCAGCACTATGCGATCAAGGCCTGGCCCACTCTGGCACTCATCGACGCCAAAGGGCGCTTGCGCGAGATTCTGGCGGGGGAAATCCGCGAGAATGAGCTGGCCGAGAAGATCGAGGCGCTGCTGGCCGTGGCAAGAGTGGAGGGCTCGCTGGCGGAAGAGCCCTGGAGAGCTTCGACGAAGCAAGAGGACGGCCGTCCACCATCCCTTTCGAAGCCTTCGCTCCTCCGTCATCCCGGCAGAGTCCTGGTTCATGGAGAGAGAATCTACATCGCCGACACCGGGCACCACCGCGTTCTGGAGAGCGATCGGTCTGGGCGCGTCTTGCGCTCCTTCGGCGAATCGGGAGCCCTGCACTTCAAGGATCCCCAGGGACTGGCCCGGCTCGGGGACCAACTCGTGGTGGCGGACACGGGAAACCACATGCTCAAAAGCGTGGATCTGGCCTCGGGGAGCATCACGGCGCTGGCGGGTACGGGTGAATTGTGGCGAGGAGAACCGCTGGGGGTCTCACCCCTACCCACCGAGATGTCGCTGCGTTCGCCGTGGGATCTATGCGCGAGTAACGGGATCGTGCTGGTAGCGATGGCCGGAAGTCATCAGATCTGGCTCTACGACCCCGAGCGAGAGATTTTCGGTCCCTTCGCCGGAAACGGCGCGGAAGATCACCGCGACGGCCCTCTGCGCGAAGCCTCGTTCGCCCAGCCCAGCGGTCTCGCTCTTCTGGGCAACTACCTCTTTGTCGCCGACAGCGAGGTATCCAGCGTGCGCGCCGTAAATCTCCAGACCCAGCGGGTGGAAACTCTCACCGGACTCGGGCTCTTCGATTTCGGTGATCGCGACGGCCCCGCGCAAGAGGCGCGTCTCCAGCACCCGCTGGACGTTTGCGTGGGGTTCGCAAAGGACCGCCCTCTGGTCTACGTGGCGGATACCTTCAACAACAAGATCAAGTCCATCGAGCTGGAGAGCCTGGAGGTGAGAACGGTGTTGGGAGACGGCAGCGCGAGCGAGCTTCACGAGCCCCAGGGAATGGACTCTCTCGGCCAGGAGATCCTCATCTGCGACACCAACAACCATCGCCTGCGCCTGGGCGACCCCGTTGGCGGGAGCCTCCGCGATTTTCCTCTGCGCGACTGAGCTCCCAGGTCGAGAAGACAACAGCCTAAGAAGCTGGGCCCAAGATGCTGCCTGGGGAGGGACTCAAGCCGGGTCGGCGATGTCCCAGCCCTTCGCCTGCTCCTCTTCGTGGATCTGATCGAGGGTCTTGGCCCCGTCCAGGGGTCCAGTGACCTCGGTGATGTTCGTCCCGGCCTCGAAGAGATCCCGGTTCTTGTCCGTCCAGTCCGTGTACTCCTCGGGCAGGTCGTCCTCGGGCCAGATCGCCTTGATCGGGCACTCCTCGATGCACAGGGTGCAATCGATACACGTATCGGGGTCGATCACCAACATGTGAGGATCTTGAATCTCCCAAAAACAATCGACCGGACAGGCTTCGACACAGTCGGTGTAGCGGCAGTTTACGCAACGAGCGGTGACGACGTGGGCCATGGGATGGTCCTCCTTGACGCAGCTGGACATCTCCCGGGACAGAGCCGGGCGGTTCAGGGGCGAAGCCTACGCCCACCGGTGGCGAGCGTCAATCGTCGGCTTGCCGGACCGAGGCGATTCCGCGTACCATGGGCCCTGCTTCAAGAAATCTCATTCGTCCTTTCGAGCCTGCGAGATCCTCAGTGCGCGTCTACCTCGATCTCTTGCAAAAGATCCTCGACGAAGGCTGTGACAAGCCTGATCGCACCGGCACCGGAACCCGCAGCATCTTCGGGTACCAGATGCGCTTCGATCTGGCCGAGGGCTTCCCGCTCTTGACCACCAAGAAGCTGCACCTGCGCAGCATCATCCACGAGCTCCTGTGGTTTCTTCGGGGAGAGACCAATTTGGCCTATCTCCACGATCATAAAGTGACGATCTGGGATGAATGGGCCGACGCCCACGGCGAACTCGGCCCTATCTACGGCTACCAGTGGCGCAGTTGGCCCGCTCCCGACGGTCGCCACGTCGACCAGATCGCCCGCCTGCTCGAAGGACTGCGCGAGAATCCCGACAGTCGACGCCACCTCGTCTGCGCGTGGAACGTGGGGCAGATCGAGGAGATGGCGCTCCCCCCCTGCCACTGCCTCTTCCAGTTCTATGTGGCGAAAGGAAGGCTCTCCTGCCAACTCTACCAGCGCAGCGCCGACGTCTTCCTCGGAGTGCCCTTCAACATCGCCAGCTACGCTCTTCTCACCATGATGATGGCACAGGTCACCGGGCTTGTGCCCGGTGAGTTCGTTCACACCTTCGGAGACGTGCATCTTTACGCGAATCACTTCGATCAGGCCAAGGCGCAGCTTACGCGCGAGCCGCGTGCCCTGCCGCGCATGGTCCTCGACCCGGCCAGGGGGGAGCTCGGTGATTTCGTCTACGAGGATTTTCGGCTCCAAGGGTACGAGCCGCATCCGCACATCTCGGCCCCGGTTGCGATATGAAAATCTCAATCCTCGTCGCGGCCTCCGAGAACGGAACCATCGGCCGTGGCGGGGATCTTCCTTGGCATCTCCCCACCGACCTCAAGCGCTTCAAACGCCTGACGATGGGGCACTGTCTCCTCATGGGCCGCAAGACCTTCGATACCATCGGGCAAGCCCTGCCCGGAAGGCAGACCGTGGTGCTCAGCCGGGACCCTCAACTTCGGATCGAGGGAGTGCGCGTTCAGCACAGCTTCAACGATGCTCTCAAGACCTGCGAACAGCTCGAGCAAGACGAGCTCTTCGTGGTGGGGGGAGCCCAGATCTACCGCCTGGCGTTGCCCCATGCGCAGAAAGTGTATCTTACGCGCGTTCATTTCGTAGTCGAGGGAGACGCGAGTTTCCCCGAGCTTGCCGCCTCGAAGTGGCAGCTCTGCTGGGAGGAAGCTCACGAGCCC
Organism: Candidatus Krumholzibacteriota bacterium; assembly: GCA_963764625.1. Classification (GTDB taxonomy): domain Bacteria; phylum Krumholzibacteriota; class Krumholzibacteriia; order JAJRXK01; family JAJRXK01; genus JAOZPE01. The sequence goes on from CAVXTH010000005.1 coordinate 315,246, forward strand.
GAAAGCGAGGGCAGTCCCGCCTTCACCTTCCAAGTCTGGGAACGTGTGTCGACTGGCCTTGGCTCGGGGCAGTAGCGCGGACTATTGTTCTGGAGAGGCTTCGTTTCAGGGAGGGTATCCGATGGATATGCGACAACGCGACGAAGGCGAGGTCGTCATCTTCGACCTTCAAGGCGAGTTGAGAGGTGGCCCCGCCGACGATGCGATCTTCAAGACTGGCGTCCAGAATACCATCGACGCCGGCGCTCTACACATTCTTCTGAATCTCTCGGATCTAAGGTGGATCAACTCGACGGGCCTGGGGTTCATCGTGGCCGTCTATCACTCCATGCGCGATAAAGGGGGCACCCTCAAGATGTGCCAACCCAACGAACGCATCGCGCACATCTTCGCCACCACTCGCTTCGACAAGGTCATCGGGATCTACCCGAGCGAGAAAGAGGCGCTCGCCTCGTTCTAGATGTCGAGCACGCTTGCGGCGCGTTCGTAATCCTCGGGTCTCACGTACAGCAGATAACCGAAACGTCCGGCGCCGGCTTTGACCCCGCTCGAAGCGAAGACGTTGATTTTGGCGTCGTAGAGCTTGCGGTGAATCTCGCCCAAGGCTCCGAGTTCGTCCTCCCCTTCCACGAGAATCGCGCGTTGAGGTTGCGAGAGACTCAGGCCCAGACGTGGCGCCGCCCGAAGCAGGCTGCCGCTCTCAGCCGGAAAGAGAGTGAGTTGCGCTCGACTCGGCCCCACCGGCATGGCGCTGAACGCGAGCATGTCCACTCCAGACTCCGCCAATGCATGCAAAATCTGATAGGTCGCACCCGGCCGGTCCTCGGTGCTGGCATAGTAATAGTCCACGCGCGAAATCTGAACTGCCATGGCAGAACTCCTCCTGAGAATCGAAGACTTGCGCTCGACTCTTTACCTCAAGGCTTCTGATTGTCGATCTTCGAACCCTCCTCCGGATTCAGCGGAACCTCGTGGCGCAGGACCTCCCGGTTCAAGACCTTGAACTCCACGCGGCGGTTCTGGGCGCGACCGGCCGCAGTCGCGTTGTCCGCGATGGGCTCGCTTTCTCCGTAGCCGCGAATGGCAAACTGCTCCGCGCGCAGCTGCGGGAAGTTCTCCTGCAACCAGCCGAAGACCGCGCGCGCGCGCGCTTCGCTCAGCTTCTGATTGAACTCTGCCGCTCCCTGCGAGTCGGTATGTCCACCGATTTCGATGCGCAGGCTGGGCCATTTCACCAGGATCTTGGCCACGTCGGTAAGAGCGGGATACGAATCCGGTTTGATCTGGGCCTTCGCGCTCTCGAAGTGCACGTTGTTCAACCGCAGCAAGCCGGTGTCGAGCAGCTGGATCTCCCGTGCGCTCTGGGGAATCGGGCAACCGCGTTCGTCCACCGCGATGTTCTTCGGAGTCCCCGGGCAGCGGTCGATGCGATCGGGTACACCGTCGCCGTCGTTGTCCACCTCGCAACCCCACTGGTCGACCTGTTCTCCTTCAGCCGTATCGGGGCAACGGTCGATCCCGTCGGGAACCCCGTCGTGATCCGCGTCGAGCGCGCAGCCCATTTCGTCCACCGGCACGCCGGGTGCAGTGTCGGGGCAGCGATCGAGGAGGTCATACACTCCGTCGCCATCGCCATCGAGAGGACAGCCTTCGTCGTCCACCTTCGCGCCTTGCGGCGTGTCCGGGCAGCGGTCGAGTCCGTCGAAGACGCCGTCGTTGTCGCTGTCGGTGGGACACCCACTCGCATCGACCTAGGCCATGCGCGGAGTGTCCGGACAGCGATCAATGCGGTCGGGTACGCCATCGGCGTCACCGTCGGCTCCATTGGCGACCGAAGGCAAAGTGCAGACCGGCAGTAATAATCCAATTGGTCGGGAAGTTGTCTTCATTGGGTCCCGCGCTCTTGCGCTCGGTCACCACGCGCCGCAGATCCAAGCGCAGGTCGACGCGCCGGCCTTCGGCCGTGGCGAGAGCCACGAGCAAACCACCGCCCGCTTCCCATCCATTCCAGTTTTCCTCGCCCGCTCCGAGCTCGTTGATGTGCAGGCGAGTCACTCCCGCGGTGAGATAGGGGTTGACCCGGTGAAACGGAAGAATCTCGAAGATGCCGTTCGCGCTGAGGTGGGTCATGCGGAAATCAGTACCGCCCAAGTCTTGCGTGGGGTTCAACTCGAGAGTCCCCTCGACTCCGAAGCGCGACCAGGGCATGAAGGCGAGTCGTCCACCATAGATGATGTCGTTTTCGAGGGGCCTGCCTCCCGTCCAGATATTGCTCTCCAGCCTGGGCCGAAAACCCGAGATGCGGACCTTCTACTTCCGCGGAGGCCGGAGCGGCCAGGAGAAGCACACCCAAGAGAATCGAAAACCGGAAACAATGAGAGCGATCCATTCTATCCTACCCTCTTCGACTGGGATATCCGTCCATGAGGACTCGTGACGGTGGCGTACGCAGACGCTTCCGCGCCGCGTGGGCACCGCGCCCCTAGAGTGCCTCGAAGCGATGAGAACGAAAAGGAAAAGATTCAGGATCCACTATAAAATCATTGGTGGTGCCTTGATTGAGTTCTAGTACTCCCCTTGACAGAGAATTCGAACGAGTGATCTAATCGAAGTCTCGTATTCCTTCAGACCATTTACTCTCGTCACTGGAGGAGGATGTCTCCATGCAGATGAATCGTCGCAGGATGAGCGGAATTCTCGCTGTTCTGCTCATCGTTTCCCTGGCCTGGGTCGGTTGCTCGAACGACTCGAGCAATATCACCGGACCGCAAAACCAAAACCAAGCCGAACTCGCACAGTTGTACGGTCGGGCCAATCCCGCCATGCAATCGGCGATGGACATTCAGCTCAAGAACACAGCCGTTCTCATGGCGACCGATCGGGTCGTCGGGAACGGCGACGGGCGTGGATGACAACGGCGCTCCCGTACTCCTCGTTCTCACCGAGAACGCAATCGACACCTCCATTTTCCCGAGCCGCATCGAGGGCTTGAAAGTGAAGCAGATGGTGGTCGGACATCTCGTCGCCATGAAAGGCCCTCCGGGCGGCGGGGCGGCGGCGGACACGGTGGTGGCGGCGGCGGCGGTGTGAGCCATACGGCCATCCAGACTCCGCCCATCGAACTCGGCACCTCAGGTGGCTGGTCGTATGACCTGGCCAATGGCTACTGCTGCGGCGGCACGCTCGGCTCCCTGATTCAGATCGGTGGCAACCAGTACGTACTCTCCAACTACCACGTCTTCGAGGCCGATATCGTCAACGGTGGCAACAACCTTACGGCCAGCAACGGCGATCCCATCATTCAGCCCGGCCTGATCGACGTGAACTGCAGCGCCGGAAGCGCACAGGCCGTGGCCACCCTGTCGCTCAAGCACTCGTTGCCGAACAACAACGTCGACTGTGCGGTGGCCCAGGTCATTCCGGGCATGGTCAAAAGCGACGGATCGATCCTTGAGATCGGGACCCTGAGCAGCCAGACCGTGGCCGCCTTCGTGGGCCAGGCCGTGAAGAAGAGCGGCCGCACGACCGGTCTCTCGCGTTCCACCGTGAGCGGTCTCAACGCCAGCGTGAGCATCAGCTACGAGAACGAGTGCGCCGGCGGCACGGCCTTCACCAAGACCTTCACCGGTCAGATCGTCGTTGGCCAGAAGCACTCGAGCTTCCTCGACAGCGGGGATAGCGGTTCTCTCATGGTCGAGGACGTAAGCACCAACCCGCGCGCGGTGGGTCTGCTGTTTGCGGGCAGCCGTAGCGCCGCCATTGCCAATCCCATCGACGATGTGCTAGGCTTCTTGAACGCCTCGATGGTCGGCAACTAGAACCAGTTCGAAGATTGATCGCCACGCCCAGCGTGGCTCCCAAAGGCATGAACGCTCTGCTCCCCTTGGAGCGGGCGTTCTGCTATGCTCCCGGGGTGGAGGCTCCCAGTTCTGGAGGGCGATCATGGGGTTTTCAGGTCGTTACCCGCGCCTGCGGGCATCGAATATGCGATTCCTGGTCTTGTTCGTTCTCACGCTCGCCGCCAGTGCCTGCGGAAGGGAGGACTGGGAGCCACGGCTCCCCTCCAGCGCAGGAGACCAAAATGACATTTCGACGCCCCATCGACGACGTCCTCGCGGACCACGATCAGGAGATCCTGGCCATTCCCGGGATCACGATGATCTACGTGGGGGCCACTCGAGAGGGAGATCCGTGTATCAAGGTGGGCGTGGTCACCGCGACTCCCGAGGTGGAGGAGCGCATCCCCAAGGAACTCGAGGGCTGGCCGGTCGAGGTTGAGGAGACCGGAGAAATCGAGCCCATGCACTGAGCGCAGAGTCCGCCCACGAAGCCAGTGGTCCTGCGAATCGCGGAGCGGTCAGGGTTCAGCGCAAGAGCGGCGAGTCTCCGAAGAACTCCCTCAGTTCCGCCCGCGCCTTCCGATTCACCGCGTCCGACCAGAGATCCACCCGATTGCGATCGTCACTCAAGATCTGAGCCCCAGGCAACTGCGTTGGATCGAAGCGGTTGGCCCACGCGTGGTTCATCTGCACCACACGCCAGTGTTCGTAGTCGTCATTGATGAAGTCGAGTGGACGGGGGAGTCTCTCGTCCGGGAGTTGAAACTCGGGATCCATCGCCCCCAGAAGCACGACGTTGCCCAGGGTATTGGGCGGCTCCTGGGTGGGAAGCGCCCACACCACGGGAAACTGCTGCTTCAAGGTCAGACCGACGGACGCGACCAAAGGATCGTGCCACTCCCGGCATTCCACGTTCATGGCCAAAATGCCGTGGGGCTTTAGATGGGCTTTAGCCAGCGCGAAGAACTCCTCGCTCACCAGATGGAAGGGAATCGAGGAGGAGCCGAAGGCATCCACCACAATGAGGTCCCACCTCTGCTCGCTCTCGCGCAGAAAGTGGCGGGCATCCTCGATCGCGACCTTCGCGTCCTGCGGACGCAGACCGAAATACTCGCGCGCGGCGTGCACCACGCTGGGATCGATCTCCACTGCGTCGACTTTCCATCCGGCCTGATGATACGCTTGCACCACCACTCCCCCTCCGAGTCCCAAGACAAGCATCGCGACCGGGCTCGGGGTGGATGAGCTCGCAGGATTCCAGGACCGGAACGTAGCGATGGTGGCTCTCTCCCATGCCCAGGCCCGCGATGGTGTGCACGCCGCCGTCGAGCAGGAGATAGGTGCCGTCCTTGCGATCCAGAACCCGGATCTCCGAGTACGGCGAATCGTGCAGCCACACCAGACCTTCCGGGAGGGTACGTGCGTGGGTCAAACCGACTCCTCCCCCCAGCGCCGCAAGTAGACAGAGCACGGCGGCGAAGACCCCATCGGCACGAGCGCCGAATTTCCGGGAATGCCAGAAGGCGAGAGCTGCGGTAAGCAAGAGAACCACCGCGACGAGAATGGTGAGATGAAGTACGCCCAGGTAGGGGATGAGCCAGAAGCCGGTGGCCAGAGCGGAGAACACGCTGGCGATGGTGGAAACGGCGTACAGATTACCGGCGTCGCGGCCCACGCGTTCGACCGTGCGCGCCTTGAGGCGCAGGGCGTAGGGCGTGATCATCCCCAGGAGCACCAGGGGGGGCGCGAAGAGCACCAGAGCCGCGCCCCAGGACGGCCGCGCGCAGATCCAATGGGCCCGTGGCTTGCAGCAGAGGGTGCTTGACCCAGGGAACGACCAGGATCCACAGCCCCGCCAGCGCCAGTAGTCCGGCCACGCGCGCGAGCTTGGGTCCGCGGTCAGCGTAGCGCCCGCCCAGGGCATAGCCCAGACTGAGCGCGGCCAGGGTGACCGTGATCAGAGCGGACCAGAGGTACAGGGAAACCCCAAAGAACGGCCCCAGAATGCGGGTGCCCAGGATCTCCAGACAGAGCACGCAGGCACCGGACACCGAGACGAGAAAGTAGAGAAAAGGGATGGAAACCATGCGCCAAGAGCCTCGTTTCTTGGGAAAAAATGGCGAATCTCAGACACTCGCGAAACACCAGAGAGTGACTCAGAGTGACACGAATGCCCGGTAGCTGGCAATCGCCACTTGAACCCCAGCTGCCGGGATGCTCAGATCGCTCCCACTTTCGTCATCTCAACCTTCAGGTCATCGTGGATCTCAGGCGACAACCGCTCTCCCTCATTCTGCTGCTCTTCCTCTTGGGAGGAGAAACGAGCGCGGCCGCGCACACGCTGGTCACCGGAGTGGAGCTGCGTGACACCACTCCCCCACCCACCTGCTCACCCGCCCTGGCCGCCGCCTTGAGCCCACGGTGCCTGGTCATTCGCAGCTACGGCGAGGATGTCCTGCGCATTTGGTCTGTGCGTGAACTATCCCTGACGAAGGCACCGTGGAGCGTCGACAAGGTGGCGTTCGGCGCGATCGCGGCCGGAGCGCTCGTCGGGGTGGTGGAGGTCAGCGCATCCTTTTACGACTACCGCGATCAGCCGGTGAAATTGGGCCTCTACACCCTGCGCTACGGCCTGACCTCCGTCGAATCGGTCGGGATCGGGCATGCGCGCTGGCGCGACGCGCTCTTGATGCTCCCTCTGCAAAATGACCAGGATCCAACGCACGTCTGGCCGCCGGAGGTTCTGCGGGCCCTCGCGACCGCCGAGGGTGAGAACGCCCTTCCCCGCCGCATGGCCCTGTTTCCCACCCCGGAGGGTCGAGGACCGGGCAAGGGCGAGCCCCCGAAACTCATCGCCAACGAGCTTCATCAACCCATGCTGAGTTTCTGGATCGGGGATGTGCACTTGAACCTCGTCGTGGCCGGATCTGTGTTCCTGAGCAACCAGGAATGAGCCCGAATTCGGGCTCAAAGGACCGAATTCTCGCGGTTAATCCCCATCTTTCCCTTGTAGTCCGCCCCTCGACCTTCCACTATACAGCAGACGCTCCCAGCGAAGTTCACAATCGAAGCTCTCCCATATTCATCTGCCGTCGCGGAGGGACCAGCGCGGCGAGGAAGGTGTGAGCGCATGTCCGGCCCCGCTGGTAGCACAGGGGACAGAGGACCGACTTTTCCCCTCGCCGCAATGAGCCATCTCTGCGAGCTCGTGCGCCGGTACAACCGGCGCAGCTACGAGCTAGTCCTCGAGTTCGACTGGAGCACCTACCCCCGGCTCCGGCGCCTCGGACTGGACCAACTCGATCCTTCGCAGCCCGAGATCGTTCGGCGAGAGTGCCGAGCCGCTCTCGAGATTGCAGTCGAGGAGCTCGAAACGCGCCACCCCGCCGCGATCGATGACGTCTCGCCCATTTCTCTCCTGCGACGCCACGTACTCGACGGCGACACCTGGGACGTGATCCGCGCCCAACGCAAGGAGATGGGCCTGGTTCGCCTTTCCGAGCGCACACTCAAGAACCGTCAGCACGAAGCCTATCGACTCATCCTGCGGTGGGCGGAGAGCGAGTCACTCAGTGAGGTTCCCCAGCTAGATCTTCCCTTTCATCGGCGCAAACAACAGCTCCGGCGCGCCGCCTACGCCGGCGGAATCATCATCCTGGTCGCCCTTGTTGGGCTGGGGGATGATGCAGGTTCCCCCGCTGCGCGGCACTTCCAAGACACCTCTGGTTGGCACATCTCTCAAAGAGCAACTGCAGAGAGTCGACGCGCGGTACATCGGAGTTCCCCTGCGTCTCACGCAATCCGAGCGGGCGGGGATTCCTCCCCTCCAGCAACTACTCCCTTCGGCTCGTTTCCCGGCGCTGGGAACACAGTTGGGAATCTTGATGCTGCTCCCGGGGCCGCCGGGTGGCGATCCCAGAGTTCTGTTGAGCACGAAGAAAGGCGGCTACGGGGGTGGCCGTGTCTGGCTCTGGGATGCAGTGGCCGATTCGTTCGTGTGGAAACTCGAGTGGAAGCCTCCACGGGATGAGATCTTCACGCACAGTACGCTTGACTCGACGGTGTACGACCAAGCGTGGGGAGTCAGCTCCGTGACTTGGCGCTCGGGGGCGCTCAATTTGGGAACGCGCCTGGCCATTTGTTACCAACAGTTCTATAGCCCGTGTTTCTTCCTGATCGTCGATCGAAACAGCGGAGCGCCCTTGGCGCATTACACGCATCCCGGGTTCATCTACGGTCCCTACCTCGCCGACCTTTCCGGTGACGGAAAGCCCGAGATCCTCTGCGCGGGCACCGACAACGCGCTCAACCGTCCCGACCTCACCGTTCTGGAACCCGACATGAAAAACGGCGCGGCCTCGACCTGCATGTGGAACAAAAAAGGGGAAGGCGCGCTGTTCCGGGTCCTCTTGCCCGCGGTGCGCCCCTTGGAAGAGTCCTTCGAGGATCCACGCCTCGCGGTACGTCCCATCGAGGATCGAAACTGGTCTCCAGGCAGTGGGCTCCTGAATCTGCTCGTCTGGGGCGGGGATCGGGATCTTGAGCGTGCCTACTTCGCCCATCTCTACCACGGCTGCGAAATCCACCCCGGCCACGGTTTTTCGGTCGGGGACCACGCCGAGTACGCCTGGCGGAAGATCGGACTCGACTTCGCGAGTATGGAAGGCGAACTCGAGCAGCAAGTCGAGGTGGTTCGGGGTCCCCACTTCGATGAAATCATGGGATCCGTCGTTCCACAGCTCGTGAGCCGGCACTGATCGACGGCAACTTCAGAGGACATTCTCAGCTGGCAGAAAAAACGCCCCTCGGCAGAAGTCGCAGAACTCCCGCCGAGGGGCCCCAATTGCACGATATCCCGTTGACGATGCGCTCGACGGCTCCCGAGTCGAGATGCATCGGGGGGAAGTTGCACGTGCAGGGTAATAATGCAACTTCGCAAGGAATTAAATCCACTAATTCGGCGGGCAAGAACAGGCAGGACGTCCGTTCGCGGAGGAGATTCTTCGAATTGATCGGTTATTCGGGTGATTTTGATGCACTGGCATGCAGTCCAAAGTGCTTCGCTCGATGCAAATCCTCATTCTGGATTTACTTGTTCGATCCGCGACGCGTCAGGCACGGTGGAAGACGAATCTCTCCCCGGGAATCACCTCCTAGCCGTCGGCCGGCCGCCGGAGCATGTACGGGGTTGGAGTGAACGAGTTTTGGGGCGCTGTCAGACCCACCGCATAGATGTCCCCGTTCTCCGCTTCGGCCAGGCTCTGAAGCCTTACATCGCTGCTCTGCCACTCGATGGTGGTCTCTCCCGTCGAGTAATGGTGGACCAATGCGCTGCCGGATTCTCCGCAGGCCAGATAGACGTCTCCGTTCGCGGCCACCAGGATGTCGTTGACCCGGTCGAGAGTTCCCGCCTCCGGGAGAACAAATTCCAGCCACTCGTCATGCACCGCGTCGTACTGCATCAGGAACGCCACGTAGTCATCTACGGCACCGGCGGAAAAGTCGGTAATGGCTCCTCCGAGCAGAAGGGCGCCCTGCTGGTTAAAGGCCACCGCCCGGAACTCGCGATTGCCACAGCCTCCGCATCCGAGCCCTTTCCTCAAGATCCACCCCGCGCCCTCGTCGGTGAGCAGTACGGAGAAGGGAGAATCCTCGTCTCCGTTCGCCCCGTCGTCGAATCCGCACCCGGCCCAGGTGCCGGAGTGCCACGCGAGATCGACCAAGCTCTTCTCCTGCGGATCGCCGGGAAGGGGAATCGAAACCGTGGTCCAGCTTCCATCGGCCGTTCCCGAGAGTGCGAAGATGCTCGCCCCTCCCGGACCCGCTGCGAGGAAAGTGCCGGACTCATCGACGGTGACGGCCTGCAAGCCGCCATTCGTGGCCGGCAGGGCTACGCGCGTCCAGCCGGGACGCTCGGCCAAGACGAGCGGAGAGCCGGCGCTACTGATGTTTACGCCCACGATGACCCCCTTCCCTGCGCCATCGATGGCGACGGCGAGAAGGAAGTCGTCGGTATTGACCGGAAGCGACTGCACGGACCAGTCCGCGCCATTGGACTCGAGCACGTAGTCAGGCTTGGCGCCGCTCGCTCCGGTCGAGCCCAAAGCGAGACCACGGGAGCCCTTGAAGGCGATGCTCGTCAGACCGCTCGAGGGGAGGGTATCGGGAAGCGAGACCTCGACCCACGGGCTCGATGCGGGCGGAGGACCGGTCGGCCCGTCGGAGCAGGCCACGGGTAGCATCGAGGCGAACAGGACGGCGAGCAGAAGCAGAGGGCGGGCGGAATCTAGGCGCATGGGTGACCTCCAGGAGAGAGGCTACGCGTGAAATCAGATGATTTCGACGCCAACAGGATACCGAGCCGTGCGCACCGCGCACAAGGGAAAGCCCTTTGCGGGGTCTTTGCCGGAAGTCTCGCGGCTTGAAGCCGAGCGTCCTTCTCCGCTATCATGAAGTCCCTGGTCGACGCTTCCTCAACCAGAAGGATGCGCCATGTCATTTGCCCGCCGCGTTTTCAAACCGTCCCCTCTGCCACTGATATTCGTTTTCACTTTGCTGCAGTTCGGCTGCGGTGATGATTCCACCGGACCGGTGGACGTCACTTCGCCGCAGCCCATATCCGAATTCTGGCAAGGCACCTACGAGAGTGCCGACCACAGTCAGGACGGCGCGTTTCTGCTTGACCTCGTGCGCACGGGCAGCGCGGTGAAAGGTCAGATCATGCTGCGCGATCGTGGGACGTCCGATACCCAGCGTCACCTCTTTCTGAGCGGCACGAGTGAAGGCGACAGTCTGCTACTGGGTTTGGACTACGATTCCCATAGCTATCAGTTCACGTTCAACTTCGTGGGTGAGGTAGCAGGTGATTCGACGTCCTTTACGGGAAACCTCAGCCTACCCATTGCCGGACTCGCAGCTTCGGTTCAAGCGGAGAAGCAAGTTCTCGGTGAGCTCGCGGTCGATTCGAGCGAAGAGATCGACCACGACATCCACGGGCTCGCGGTCGCGGGAGACCATCTGTGGATGAGTACGTTGGGTAGCTCGTACCTGGGAATGACATTTGCGGGTGTAGTCGATGACACGATCTCGGTACTTCTAGAAAATTACGCGCTGTGGACGAGCGTTGGTCTCGCCACCAACGGCACCTCGTTCTGGGGAACCTGCCCGGTCACGGTGAGCGATGGGACGGATGTACACAACGTGGCCGACCTCATCGAGTTCGGATACGACGGCATGATCAACCAAAGGGTTCGGGTTCCCATGCGCGTGCCGGGACTGGCGTACGAGGGCAGCGCACTGTGGACGCTCGGACCGGACAGCGAGGCTCTGTATCGTCTCGATGGATCGGGCAGCGTGGTCGAGACGGTTCCGATTTCCGTTCCCGACCTCATCTATCTCGAGTACGACGGAGAGTACTTCTGGAGCGTGGGTTGGTTCCTGACGAATCTCTACCAGATCGATCGCACGGGAAAGACGGTGGCCGTGTATCACCTGCCAGACGAAGTGCTCGGGCCGTTCCCCGGCGGACTCGCGTTCGACGGAAGTAAGTTCTGGTACAGCGCGTCGCTGTCGTATCTGCGCGTGCCGGGGAGTTTGCTGTCGAGTTTTCATGTGGTGGAGTGAAGTCACTCGGTGATGATCTAGCTTTGATTCGGCGTGAAGGACCTCTCACGCGAGATGTGAAACCACAAAAACGGACCTTCAGCTCCGCAGATTGGTTCGTCTACTAGAGTAACTGCATTGCTGCGATTGGCTGCCTTCCTTGACATGAGCGTGCCAGATAGTGTGTAATCGTCGTTGACACAACTCGGCCCCGGCTCGCTCCCGACCGAGACCCCTCCCGAAAGGCCATTCACTGGCCATATGGACCAGCTGGCACGCGACGGACGTCGGTTGCGGTGTTTGGCATTCTATCAGTATGAGGTCTAGGAGGCACCGATGAGTACTTCCCGCTTACCGGTGAAGATGACTTTTCGCAGCTACTGGTTCCGCACCCTCGTGAGTTCTCTTCTCCTTAGCAGCGCGTTTCTATGCACGATTCCGTCCGTAACCCAGGCGAAGATTATCTATAGCAACGATCGTCTCCAAGGAGACGTGGAGGCTAAGCTCGGGTAGTTCGAGCGGCGACCCGGGTGGCGGCGAGCTACTGGTTGGAAGCACAGATACATCTTCTCCGCCTATTGTGGTTCAGACTGCGTATCCAGACGCCACGTGTTTAATCAACGACAAGCAAATCCTCGCCAGCACGATACAGCGAGCCCAGACTCGCGTTGGTTTCTCCATTTCTTACGCGAGCTGTCTCGTCTGGTCCACATTCATGGATGGGGGCGCTAGATGAATTCTGATCTTGAGCGCGCCGTCATGCAGCTGGATGAGACTTCACGTGCGCTCCGTTCCAGACTCGAAGACTCTGCGCGCGGAACCTCGTTGAACGAGGTCGCTTCTCTCGTCGTACCGCTCACTACGGCCGGCCGCTTCAGCGATGCCATCGACTATGCAGAGCGGGCGTTTCGTGAGTGGGATAGACTTGAGCCGGGCCTTCGTAACGACATGGCGGTGCACTACGCCCTTGCACTGCATGTCACCGGGAATCGGAGAAAGCTGACCCGGTTCATGGCCGGTCCAGCAAGGAGCTTGAGCGTAGAAGCTCAAGCACGTATTCAGATCAAGTCGGCCTGGTCGGAACTTATGGGAGGTGATGATCGCAAGTCAGGTGTCACCGCGAGTTCCGCTCGACAGATCTGTGACCCGGAGGACTCTCAGCTCGTTCTGGCAGAGCTCATGTACCTGGAGGGCTATAGGTCGTTTTCGCGCGCTGGGGACCTTCATGCAGGCCGAGGAGAAGATCGATCTGGCCTGTGGTCTGTTCCGCCTCCACTCAGAGCAACTGCTACTCGCCCACGCACTTCAAGCTCGGGCAGAGATCCACTGGGGACTTGGGAATGCCGGATACGCGGAGTCACTCGCGACCAGCTCCTTGCGGCTTGCGGGATTGTTGGGCAACTATCGGACCGCGACGGCGGCCCTCCGTCAGCACAGCATCTTCTGCTATCATCAGGCTAAGTTTGCTAAGAGCGCGAGCTCTCTTGACGCAGGCTCTCGGGTTCCACGCCCGATTCGAGTGCAACGTAACCCCGTTCAGGTTGAAGACAGAAATAGCCCTCGCTAGACTCGAGTTACTGCTCGGAAATTCTACATCCGCGTCCGAGACCCTCGAGGAGGTCCGAGAACACGTTCCGAAGATGGATGCCATAGCCGCCGCCATGTGGCACGAATACCAGGGTATTGCCAAGGCGCAGCAGCTCGACTACATCGCCGCACTCGCGTCCTTCGAGGAATCCAAGAAGTGCCTCGCAGCTTCCGGAACCACGACTTACGAACTCGCCGAGGTGTACTGGCAAGAGGCCGAGGTTCACCTCGCCATGCACAATCCACGGATTGCGCTGGACCTCGCCAACGATGCGCTCGAAGTCGTCGCACGAATGCGGAAACCGCCGTGAGTACGGGCAGATACTCCGCGTCAAGGCTACTGCCCTTGCCCAGCTCGCGCGCCCACAGGAAGCAATTCCTCTCTTGGAGGAAGCCGCCGTGGAATTGCGTGGTCGCAACAATCCGCTTGAGCTGGGCCGTACCCTGACGCAACTAGCGGGAGTTCTCGATCCTGAGTCCGCGGTCGAGAAGGCCAACGAGGCCCTCGCTATTTTCACTCGCCTACAACTCTCCACTTTCGCAAACGAAGCCCGCCAAGCTCGCGATCTGGCCAGACTCCGCTTACAGGCCTTCCAAAGCGCGGAGGAGAAAAAGCACACAGTGTGCAAGGAAGGACAACTCGTTGCAGTGTCGCCCCGCATGAAAGAGGTACTCGCTGATTGCAACTTCATTGCCAGCTCTATCTCTCCCGCCGTCATCATGGGAGCTACTGGCGTGGGCAAAGAAGTGGTTGCTCGCTACATCCATGAACATAGCGAGTTTTCCAAAGGTCCTCTCGTGGCTGTGAACTGTGCCGCACTTCCGGAATCTCTCTTCGAGCGCGAACTCTTCGGACATAAGAAGGGGGCCTTTACAGGGGCCGATCGCGATACCGCTGGTGTGGTCGCCGCCGCCTCAGGGGGAACCCTCTTCCTCGATGAAATCGGGGAACTCCCCATGGCGATGCAGGCCAAGCTGCTGCGTCTCTTACAGGAGAGCACGTACCGGCGGGTCGGGGATGTTACGGAGTACCACGCGGACATTCGGGTTTTGGCCGCTACGAATTGCGACCTCAGGAAACAAGTCGACGATAAGATCTTCCGCGAAGATCTCTGGTACCGGATCAATGCCTTCGAGGTGCGAATTCCGCTGCTTCGCGAACGCCCCGAGGACATCGCGCCGTTGACCGATCTCTTTCTCGAGGAACAATCGAAGAAATTCGGGATCGAGTTCTGGATGGATCAACAGGTGCGTCGCCTCTTCGAACGCTACCCATGGCCAGGCAACGTGCGCGAGCTTCAATCGGCTGTGCGTGCCGGTGCCGCCCGCGCTCGAGGCGATGGTCGAATTCGGGTGCGGCACCTTCCCCACTCCCTGCGCGAGTCAAGGACCAAGAAGCCGACTCCGATCCTCTCGCTTCAACAGCATCTCGAGGTCGAGGAACGCCGCATCATTCTGCACGCCCTGCGTCAGTGCAAAAACTCGCGCTCGCAAGCCGCTCGGTACTTGGGGATCGGGCGCAACACGCTCTACGAGAAGATGCAACGTCTGGGAATCGCGCTCGACAAGGAAGCCAAGGGCTAGGTCGCGCGGATATACTCGACCGTATCGGAGACTTTTATCGCCGGCTATAATCGACCATACCTACTTCGTCTCCACCATCGCCTTTGCTTCCGCTAAGCTCATCTGCTTGTTGTAGAGTCTATCGTCGGTCTCGCTCAGGCCGCGCGCCTTGGCAAGATTCCCCAGGAACAACGGCCCGAATCCCAGTTCCTCGATGAGCTGCCGGGCAACCGATTCCGCCTTCTTGTCGGTAGCGACGAACGGAAGTACCCGCCGTTCTTCGAGCGGCTTGCTCGTGATCACCCTCATCGCGAAGGTGTTCCCAGAAGATTGTGTTGAAGACCTTGGCGAGATGCGTCGCGGGAAGCAGGCGGTGCAGGTACTCACTTTGGGTGAGTCCTTTGAGGTCGATGGCGCCGTCGCGCGAGGGATAATAATTAGACGCGGTCAGCAGCACTTTGCCCTCGAGCTCTTCGCGGGGCAGCTCGCTGAGCTTGCCGAAGGGAACCGCCTCGATGACGATCTCTCCCTTTCGCGCAGCTTGCTGCGCCGTGGCGGCCGAAACTTTGGGTCCCAGTTTCGCGACCAGTTCACGGAGAGTCTCCGGACCCCGCGAGTTGGCGATGACCACCTCGTGGCCACTCTTGACCAAGAGACTCGCAAGCGTTCCCCCGATATGGCCCGCTCCGATGATTCCGATCTTCATGGCCCACTCTCCCTTTGAGGCTCTTTTGTTCATCTCCTTCAGGGTAAAGCGGAAACTGGGGTTCCTCCACTCTATCGCATCCGCAGCGCCATCTGATCGCCATTACCTCCCACCGCGAGCACGTCCGGGGGGGCAGAGCCCCAGATTCCCGTAGTCTGAGCGGTCACTCCGGTCGACATTTGCGTCCACTCCGTCCCGTCATACTTCATGCACTTCGGAGCCAACCCACCAGGAGCGGGCGATCCACCTCGCGACGGTCTCTATCCGCAGGGAGGCCCAGGCCCCGATTCCCGGGAGCGCGGGCTGTTCGGCAGGCAGCGCTCAATTTTAATTATATTAAGTTTAACTTGATTTTATGTATTTTCATAGCTATTATACTCTGCAAAGGGAAGGTGCTCATGGATATCTCAAAGGCCCGCTGCGCGGAATGCGACCGCCCCATGGAAGTCTCGCGGATGGTCTGTCCCCGGTGTGAGGTGCGCCTGGAGGGGGATTTCGAGATCCCGGCCCTGGCCCGCCTGTCGATCGAGGATCAGGCATTCGTCGTGGCGTTCCTGCGGCACCACGGCTCCATCAAAAAGATGGAGAGCCTGTTCGGGATCAGTTATCCCACGGTGAAGAACCGCCTCAACGCGATCGCCCGCCAACTCGACGAGAGCTTCAACGTCCCCACCCCCAACGAGCTCGTTCTCGACCAACTGGCCCGGGGAGAGATCACCGTCGAGGAAGCACTCGAGAGACTGAACCCCTGATCCTGTGCCCAAGATCCGATCCCAAGGAGGAGAGAAGACCATGTCCCGTGAACGAGCGAAGATTCTCCAGATGGTCGCCGACGGCACCATCACTCCCGAGGAAGCGGAGAAGCTCCTGAGTCGGCTGGAGGCTCCCGGATCCAGGGTGGCCCTCGAAGCAAGCGAAACGACGTCACGCAAGAGCAAGGCCGGAGCCCTGAAGTGGCTACGCGTGGTGGTCGATGGCAAGGACAAGGTCAATGTCCGCGTCCCCATCGGGCTCATCCGGACCGGCATCAAGCTGACGACCTTGATGCCGCCAAGTGCGAGCGAGCACCTCACCGAGCATGGGATCGATCTGTCGCAGTTGAAGAATCTCGACGGCGAGGAACTGATGGACGCATTGCGTGAGCTCACCGTCGACGTCGACTCCAAGAACGGTGACACGGTTCACGTGTTCTGCGAGTAACGCACGTCAGCATGAACATTTGGAATGGACTTCTTGTGAAAAGCTGGAGACACGTGTGACCTCATCACCCCAACGCATTCCTTTGGAGGATTTCTTCCGTAAACCCGAACGTGCCGGCCTCGAGCTCTCCCCTTCGGGACGCTACCTCGCGTTTCTCGCACCCTACGAGCGGCGCCTGAACGTCTGGGTACGCGATCTCGAAACGGGCAAGGAACTCCGCGTGACCGACGCCACCGAGCGCGACATCGCCGGCTACCTGTGGGCGAACGATGATCGTCTGATCTACGTGCAAGATCGCGGAGGCGACGAAAACTACCGACTCTACGGCGTTGGACGCGACGGCTCCGATCCTCTCGACCTCACCCCGTATGAGGGCGTCCAGTGCTCGATCGTCGACGAGCTAGAGGAGATCGACGACGAGATCCTCTTCATGATGAATCGAAGGACCCCGGAGGTCTTCGACGTCTATCGGCTGAACGTCACGACCGGGGAGACGACCATCGTCGCCGAGAATCCGGGTAACGTGCAGGGCTGGCTCACCGACCACGCCGGCCGGCTGCGCCTCGCCACGACGACCGACGGCGTGAACACCAGCATTCTGTACCGCGAAACCGAAGTCTCCCCGTGGCATTCGATTGCAACCTACGATTTCAAGGAGTTGGCTATCCCGCTGTGCTTCACCTTCGATGACCGAGCACTCTACGTTGCGTCGAACGTCGGCCGGGATCGCATCGCAATCTTCGAGTACGACCTCGAGAGCGGCCGCGAAGGCCGATTGATCTTCGAGCATCCGGAGGTCGACGTGTCGTCCCTGCTGTACTCCAAGCACCGGCGCATGATTACCGGCGTGCTCTACCACACCTCCAAGCCTGCGCATCAGTTTTTCGAAGTGCGTGATGCCGAGATTCAGCGCTTCCTCGACGAGCGGCTTTCCGGACGTTTCAATCGCATCGTGTCACACTCCAAAGACGAGTCTCGCTACGTAGTGCACTCCAGCAGCGACCGCTCGCTCGGCGATTATCATCTGCTCGAGTCACCCGAGGGCGGGGCCCTCGCGATGCGCAAGTTGTTCGACGCTTCGCCCTGGCTGAACGAAAGCGAAATGGCTGCGCTCGAGCCGATCGAGTATCAATCGCGCGACGGCCTGAAGATCTACGGCTACCTCACCCGCCCGCTGGGGACAGCCGGCTCTGCGGTTCCGATGGTCGTCCTCCCCCACGGAGGCCCCTGGCACCGTGATTCCTGGCGTTTCGAACCTGAGGTCCAGTTCCTCGCGAACCGCGGCCACGCCGTACTGCAGGTCAATTTTCGCAGCTCGACGGGCTACGGCCGGAAGTTCAAGGAGGCCGGGTACGGGCAGTGGGGTCTGACGATGCAGGACGATCTGACGGACGGGGTGGCATCTGGGCGGTGAAGCAGCGGCATCGCCGATCCGCGACCGGGTTGCGATCTTCGGTGGAAGCTATGGCGGATACGCCGCTCTCTCCGGGTTGACCAAGACCCCCGAGCTGTACGCCTGCGGAGTGAGCTACTGTGGCGTCTCGAACCTCTTCACCTGGATCGCCGCAATCCCGGCTTACTGGAAGCCACTTCTGGGGATGATCTACGAAATGATCGGACACCCCGAGCGCGATGCGGAGCGGCTACGGGAGACTTCTCCTTTGTTCCACGTCGATCGAATCCGCGCGCCTCTTCTCGTGGCCCAAGGGGCCAACGATCCGCGCGTTCGCAAGGAGGAATCGGACCAGATGGTTACAGCGGTGCGTGGCCGAGGCGTCGAGGTGGAGTACATCGTCAAGGACGATGAAGGACACGGTTTCCACAATGAGGAGAACGTGTTCGACTTCTATCGTGTGCTGGAGCGCTTTCTCGAACGTCATCTCGGACCAGTGTCCGAAGGCGGTGCCTAACCCTACTCGCCATATCCGGTAGCACGAGGATGATCCGGAACCGACCCCCAGGCCGGGGCGTATAGACGAAACCTCGCATCGCTCGAAACTGCGGGGCTTCTCCCGCTTCCGGAGGCTCTTCGCCCTGACCAGAATCCTTGTCACACTTTGCGTTGCTCTGAACCTCAGTGCCTACTTCTGCGCTGTTCCGGCGTCGGCCACGACATTCTCGGGAGCGAGGGCCATGGCGTACAGTGATGTTACAGGCCTCCTCAGCCAACAAAGCCTAGAAATCTTCGCCCTCGGCGGCGCGCTCACGGTGATGGGGCACCAGGTGGAGAATGCCAACGACGAGGAGCGCTTCCTCGACTCGCCTAGCCTCGATGGTGTGTCCGACACGGGCAACGTCTACGGAAACGGCCTCACCATCGCGGGAGGCGCTTTGGGCCTGGTGGCAGCCGGCGCCTTCGCGCATTCGCCTCGGCTGGTGTCGGCCGGTGTCGACGTGGCGCATTCCTTCCTGCTGAGCGGCGCCCTCATCGTCGCGATCAAGATGGCGGCACAGCGTACCCGGCCGAACGGCGGCAGCTACTCCTTTCCCTCCGGCCATACTGGCGTGGCCATGTCCGCGGCTCCGGTTCTGGCCTATCACTTCGGACCCGTCGTGGGAGCTTGTGCGTACGCTCTGGCGGGGGCCACTGCCATGGGAAGGATGGAGGACCGCTACCACTACTTGTCAGACGTCTTGTTCGGGGCCACGATCGGCGTGGTCGTGGGACGCACTGTAGTGCATGAGCGCAGCGGATCTGCGATTCTCGATCACCTGCGCCTCGCCCCCGGCGGCGCGGCCTTCACCTGCCCATTTTGATTTGAGCTGAGCAGTGACGCATCGGGCCGCACTAACGCAGTAGTGCAAGGCGCTGCACGAGCTGCTTCCCCTCCGCAATCATCTGCACGAAGTAGATGCCGCTTGCCACTGGGCGTCCGGAATCGTCTCGACCGTTCCAGCTGACCGCGCCCGCGCCGACCGGATACCGCTTCGCGGGGAAGCTATGTACCCGTCGCCCCGCCGCGTCGTAGATGCGAATCGTGGGAACCTGCGCGTGATCGAGCAAGAAGCGAATCTCGGTGCGCGGATTGAAGGGATTCGGGAAGGCGCCCAGGAGCACAGTGCGCGTAGGCACTTCGTTAGCGGCCACCCTCAAAGTCTCCAACGGAAAGATCTCCTCCCCGTCCTGCATGATCCCCAGACCGTAACGCAGTTCACCCGCAGGAGCCGCTGTGTCGAGATACACCCCGCTCGCGCCTTGCCCGCGATAGAGCTCGGCGGAAGCGCTCTCGTCGAGCCGCCGCAGGAAGACCTCCTGGGTCCCGCTCAGCGACCACTGCAGCTTTACGCCTTGCTCCACTCGCGTCCCCGTGAAGCCCTGCACCAACACTGGGGTGATCTCGCACGCCGAATCGTAGGCGCCCATGCGGCCGCAGGCGCTGTTTTCGGCCGAGGCCGGAGAATGCGTACTCAAGGTGTAGTCCCCCGCCCATCGCGCACAGAAGATCGGAGGCGCGCTGATGTTGTCGTTACTCTTGGTAACGTCGCCGATTCCACCACGCGTGTTTGGACCATCGATTTCCCAGAAGTCGTTGCAGCCCACGGATACGCTGGCAGGCGCTTCAACTGCAGCTGCCGGCAGGCCGATGAAGAGGTTGTTTTCGATGACTCCGGAACTGGGAGCAGTGGCCTCGATCATTGCGGGCAGCTGCTCAGGCGGGAACACATGATCCCAACAAGGGGTCATGACAGGCGCGTCGGGTACGGTGGTGTCCACAAAGGTGTTGCCTTGAAGTACCACACCACCCGTGGCCCAGATACAATCCGTGACTCCCAAGCATTCATAGTCAAGATAGTCCGCGCTCTTGAATACACCGAAATGAGCCACGAGACAGCCAAACATCTCCAGCGATTCCGCAGAATCGATCAAGAAGGGACCACAATCGAGGAACCGGGTACCTTCGATTGTAACGGGAACGATGGCGACAATGGGAGATGACTGGTTTTGAAACTCGCAATCACGGATCGTGATGCTTCCATCCGTGGTCCCTGAATAGGCATTGTAGTCTGGCGCGATACAGTTACCACCTACTGCAGCCCCTTCCGTAATACGCTCCCAGTAGTTCTCATGGAATGCACACCGCTCGAATAGGAGTTCAAAGTTGCCGCCGTAGGCAATAGGAGGACCTTGCCCGGTCCAGATATTCTCGAACGTACAGTCGGCGAAGCTCACCTTTGACGAACTCACGGTAATACGTCCCTCGCCAAAGCCACCGGTAAAGCCTATCTCACCGAGAATGAACCCCTTGACTTGGGCTTGCCCCAGATTGCTCGCGCCCATGCCTCCGAGCCGATTGGCGCCGAGTTCGCGGGAGAGGAGCGTGATGCCATGGCTCAGCTCCACGACGCCGCCGTCGAGAGTATTTGGCGCCACGCTAACACTGTCACCATCAACGGCAGCGGCCAGCGCAGCCTCGAGAGTGTAGTTCTCGGGAACCAGAAGCGTGGTGGCGTGCGTCACACCGGGGACTGCCGCGAGGACCAGCGGAAGGAGGATCAGTGCGTAAAAAAAAGCGCAAACGCGGCCAATGAAACCAAATATCAATTTCACCATCTCCGCACCTCCCAAGACGAGATGAGGCGCGGGAGCCACGCACCAGTATAGCACTTATGAGCCGGCGCCGGAAGCGGGCTGGGCAGCGCTCAGATCTTCCAGACTCACTTCGGCCACGCTCTTCTGCAATTCGGCATACAGTTCATTGACGACTTCCCATGGCCGTGTCGAACCTTCCGCGCCTTCCAAGGGCATCGCGGTGCGACTCAGCTCGAGAACCTCGCAAGCGGTAATCTGATCCGCGGGACGGGAGAGGGCATAGCCGCTGCGCGCGCCTTCGTGTACCTCGTGCACCAGGCTCGCCTTCATCAAAGGCCGAAGCAGCCGCAGCACCGCCGAAGGCGGCAACCGCAACGAGCGTGAGAGAACCCCAACCGTAGCTAACTGGCCTTGATGAAAGCACTCGGCGATGCGCGTCGCCAATGGCAACACCAGGGTGCGGTCGATCACGATGAGATCGCCCTCGAAGAAGCTGCGCCAGGCGAAGCGTCCCTCGCGCATCGCCTGCAGAGCGTAGGCCAATTCCAACCCAAAGAGAACGATGAGCCAGGTGATCCACAGCCACAGCAAAAAGAGCGGCAGAAGACCGAGAGCGCCGTAAAGAGTAGAGATAGCCGTGCGTCGCACGTAGAGCGAGAACAGCTGCTCGCCCAACCACCACAACACCGATGCCACCGAGGCGCCGATCATGGCCGCGTTCCACTGCACCCGGGTGTTGGGCAAAGACACGTAGAGGAAGAAGAAGACAATCCAAATCGTGAGTAGAGGAACCACGATGGCCAAAATGGCCATGAGGCTCGATCCAACCCCCAAGGCGTCTATGTTGCTGAGCATGCGCCGCTGTGCCACCTGGCCGATGAAGATCACCAGGGGACTCAGGGTGATCACACTGTAGTAGATCGGTAGTCGCAGATACGGGGGCCGGCCCGGGCCGGCTTTGTATATATGGTTGAAGGAGCTCTCCACCGTGGCCAAGAGTCCAGTGGCGGCCCAGATGAAAATGAGGATGCCGACCAAACCCACTCCGCGAAAATCGACCGTTTCCAATTCACTGAGCACTCTCTCCACCTGATCGCCCAGGGTCTTGCGAACTTCAATGAAGCTCTCTTCCCGGCGCAGACTCTCCCCTTCGAGGTTGCGATGCGGGGTGGGAATGCCGGGAATAATGTCGTCTTGCTGCACGGGCTGGAGGATCCAGTTGACGATCCCCTCCCTGAATTCCGACATCTCCTTGGGCCCGACGAAGGAGTGCATCACCACCAGACTCAGAACCAGGGTGGGCATGAGCGAAAAGATGGTGTGATAGGTGAGCGCGGCCGCCATGGTCGAGGCCCGGTCGCGCCGCAGTTCGATGGTGCAGTGCCGCGCCAGATCGATCCACCAACGCAAGGAGCGCTCTCGATCGGAGAGATCTCGCTCCGGCTTGCGCATGAGGCGCCGGAGAGATGGAATGAGGCGTTTCAACTTCCACATGGTTCGGGCGGCCGTCTCGTATGAACAGCCGACCTCAGATTAGCCCATGGGGCCGCTCTGTCCACCAAAGAAGCTCGTTCCGGCGAGTCAGCTGCCGCTCTGGCTCTCGAATCCGCTTTTTCGGTGGCGGACTCGTCAGGAGGTCTACATAGTGTTGACTGCCCATGGTTCCGAGATCCTACTTCCCCGTGGATTCTTCAGAGGAGTATCTCATGATGAAATATCTGACTACGTTTACCGCACTCGCTCTCCTTCTGATCGCTGGTTGTTCAGGTGGAGGGTCATCCGACAAGGCCGCGGACAATGCCCAGACCAACGCCGCGGCAGGAGAACACACGAGCGTCGCCGACATGCCGAAGCAAGCCATCGATTCTGCGAAAGAGGCAGCCGCCAAGACCGAGATCGCCTCGTTGCCCGAGGGCCAGGAAGTGACGGTCAGCGGAAAGCTGGGGTGTGGCCACTGCAACTATCACGTGGGCACCACCTGCAGCGCCGCGCTTCAGACCGCCGACGGCGGAATCTACGTCCTCGACGTGGCGGAAGATTCGGAATGGTTCCAGGACCGCTACGATGGCCTCGATCTGAAGGTGACCGGCAAAGTGCACCACGAGGGCACCCTGGTGAAACTGGAAGATCCCAACATCACCAAACTCTAGCCTGAAATCCTGGGAATGCGGCTCGGAATCTCTCCCTAGGAGCGATGAGTTCGTGCGAATTTGCGCTGCGATCGACGTTGGCACCAACTCCATGAAGCTCTTCGTGGGAGACACACAAGCGCCAGCCTCTTCCAGCGCGGGAACAAAAGCGATTCGACCCGTGCTGGAAGATCTGGCGATCACCCGCCTCGGCGAGGGTCTTGCCCAGGCGGGATCCCTCACCCAAGCCGCCATCACCCGCAACGTCGAACAGCTCGCCCACTTCGTGCGGCAGGCCCGTAAGGCCGGGGCCGAGGAGATCGTGGCCGTGGGCACCATGGCCCTACGGGAAGCGAACAACGCCGACGCCTTCGTCGAAGCGGCCCGGCGGCGCTGCGGACTTACGGTCGAGATCATTCCCGGGGAAGAAGAAGCCCGCCTCTCCTTCCTGGGCGTTCTAGAGGGCCTGGGCTCTCTGGAGCTTCCGGCCTACGTCTTCGACATCGGCGGCGGAAGCACCGAGTTCATTCTGGGTCACGGGCGCGAGTTCACCGCGCGCACGAGTATCAACCTCGGGGTGCGCCGCCTCAGCGAAGAACACCTGCGCGACGATCCACCCGCCTCCACACAAGTCGCCGCGCTACGAGCCAGCATCCGCAAGGCCTTGCAGCGCGTGCCCGCCCTGCTCGGGTCGCCCGATCCCGTCCGCCGGCTGGTCGGCATCGGCGGCACCATTACCACCCTGGCCGCCGTCCAACTGATCATGAAAAGCTTTGACCCCCAAAGGATTCGAAATACTCTTGTGACAAAGGTGGAGGTCGAGCGCCAAATTGAACTCTATGCGCGGCTTCCCCTGAGGGAGCGCCAGGACATCGATGGGCTCGCCCCCGACCGGGCCGACGTGATCGTGGCCGGGGCGTGCATCGTGGCCGGGGTTTTCGAGGTCTTCGGACTTGAATCCCTCACCGTCAGCGACCGCGGACTACGCCACGGGCTCTTTTGCGACCGATTCATGCCACCGCTCGAATTGGGAAACTGAGCCGCGAACTGATCTCAATCCCGGAGAACCCCATGGACATTCTCTTCCACCGCACCCGCAGGTTGGAGCGGCAGATCGACGAGTATCTCGACCTGGTCGTGCAGGGCGGGCTGATCTTTCGCGCGGCGGTCGCCCATTACATGGAGAATCGCCACGACGACTTCGACGATCGCCTCAGCGATTTGCAGAAACTCGAGTCGAAGGCTGATGAGTTGCGTCGGGAAATCGAAACGCGCCTGTATACCGAAACTCTCTTGCCCGAGTCCCGGGGTGACATCTTGGGGCTGCTCGAGACCATCGACAAGGTCATCAATCGCTGCGAGGAGAGCCTCCAGGACTTCTCGGTGGAGAAGCCCGAGATCATTCCCGAACTCCTGGATGATTTCCGCCAGCTCATTGCTTCCACGGTGGATTGCGTCGACAACATGGTCATGGCCGCGCGTTCGTACTTCCGCGACCCCAAGGCGGTAAGGGACCACATTGCGCGGGCGCGATTCCACGAACAGGCGAGCGATCGCAGTGGGGTGAAGATTCGACGTCAACTCTTCGCCGCAAAGATCGACCTGGCGTCTAAGCTGCATCAACGCGATTTCTCGGTGCGAATCGATCGAATTGCCGATGGGGCCGAAGACGTCTGCGACCGCTTGGCGATCGCGAATATCAAACGCTCTCTCTGACAGCCAAGACCAACGGCTCGTCGATGACAAAGTCGCGAGCGAGTGAGGACTAGCCCGTGCTGTGGTTCTTTCTTCTGAGTGGCCTCTTCATGGGTTGGTCGCTGGGCGCCAACGATGCCGCGAACGTCTTCGGCACCGCGGTGAGCACCCGCATGGTGCGCTTCCGCACCGCCGCTCTGGTGGCCAGCCTCTTCGTGGTCTTGGGTTCGGTGATCGGCGGCGCCGGCACCACGCATACCCTGGGAAAGCTCGGATCGGTGAACGCCCTGGCGGGTTCGTTCACGGTGGCCCTGGCGGCCGGCCTCACCGTGACCTGGATGACGCGTCTTCACCTGCCGGTGTCGACCTCCCAGGCGATCGTCGGCGCCATCGTGGGGTGGAACATCTTCACCGGAGTGCCAACGGACCTCTCCTCGCTGGCGAGCATCGTCGGCACTTGGGTCATCTGTCCTGTTCTGGCCGCGATCTTTTCGATGGCGCTCTTCACGCTGGCCCGCCGTTGGTCGTCGAGCACACGAACCCACCTGCTGGCCATCCATGCGCGCACCCGCTGGGGACTCCTGGTGGTCGGGGCCATGGGAGCTTGGGCGTTGGGAGCCAACAACATCGCAAACGTGATGGGCGTGTTCGTGCCGGCGTTCCACCTCAGGAACGCGACCCTCCTACCAGGGATTCAACTGAACAGCGCGCAACAGCTCTTCCTGCTGGGCTCTCTGGCCATCGGAATTGGGATCTTCACCTACTCGCGCGAGACCATGCGAACTGTCGGCCGTGATCTCTTCCGGCTCACCCCGGTGGCGGCGCTCGTCGTGGTCATCTCGGAGACCTTGGTGCTGTACCTCTTCGCCTCGGAGTCGCTGGAACATCTGCTGGCGTCCCATGGCTTGCCCACTCTGCCCTTGGTGCCGGTTTCGGCCTCGCAGGCGGTGGTGGGAGGCGTGCTGGGTATTGGTCTTTCCAAGGGGGCGCGCGGCGTCAATCTCAAGGTGTTGCGCGGAATCGCGGGAGGTTGGGTCACTACGCCCATCGCGGCCGCGGTGCTATGCTACGTCTCGCTGTTCTTCGTACAGAACGTGTTCGAGCAGAAAGTCGTGCGACCAGTGCACTACGAAATCTCCCCCGCGGTGCTCGAACATCTCGAGGGGATGGGCGTGAACACCTCACGATTGCCCGAACTCGATGGATCGAGAGTTCGATAATGCCCGCAACTTCCGAGCTTCGCTCTTCATCATCAAAGGGAATTCGCGCCGAACCCAGCATGCACGCCGTCTTCACCGCCGCTAGAATCCACGAAACCTACGTCGACTCCACCGTGGTCTCGGACGGAGCTGGTGAAGGAGGGATTCAGCGAGGAGGAACTTCGCGGTATTGCCGCGTTGCACGGAAACCGATATCACCACGACTGGCAGCTCGACGTCGATCTCGCCCGGGTTTCCCCGGCCTGGCGTCCCCGTACGGGTCGAGGCGCCGCAGTGCTCAACAAAGGGCTCAAGCGGAAAGAAGCGCGCATCCATCGCGTGTTCCGCGTGCCCAGCGGCGAGAGCGAAGATTTCCAGGAAGACTGAGTTTTTAGCGCGGCGTTTACGATCAGGCGGCGGGTTCATCCGCCCAGACGGATCATCTCGATCTTCTTGTGGTCGGCCGGATCGTAGCCACTCTCGCTCAGGATCGCCTCGAGCCGCTCCTCGCTGTAACGGTCGCCGCGCTTGACCCACACACCCTCGATCATCGCGCTCAACTGTGCGTCGGTTCGCTCCCTCGCGCATCGGACCACGAAGATCGAACCCATCCTGCGCGAAGAGACAGGTGACGAGCTTGCCGTCGGCCGTGAGACGAGCGCGGGTGCAGGTGCCGCAGAAGGGATCGCTCACTGATGCGATGACCCCGAGAGTGGCGTCTCCCTTTTCACTGACGAACTCCATCGCGGGCGCGCGATCCTCTCTGCGCCCGTGCCTGCGCAGCTTCAACTGGGCCGAGAGAACCCGCAGAATCTCCGCTTGCGTCATGGTGCGGCTGAGGTCCCAACCATTCGCCTGCCCCACGTCCATGTATTCGATGAAGCGCAGCTGCAGCGATTCCTGCCGGGCGAATTCGAAAAGGTCGACGATTTCGTCATCGTTCATCCCGCGCAAAATGACCGCGTTGATCTTCACCGGACCGAGCCCCGCCTCTTTGGCCGCGCTGATTCCGGCCAGGACCTGAGCGAGCTTTCCCCGGCGATTGATTTGCGCGAAGCGCTCCGGGCGCAGACTGTCGAGACTGACGTTTACCCGATTCAACCCCGACTCTTTGAGGCGACGCGCGCGGCTCAGGGGTGAGGAGGGATCCGTTCGTGGTGAGACTGATGTCCTTCAGACCGGGAACCTCGCGCAGCATGGCGACCAGGTTCTCCAGGTCTTGCCGTACCAGCGGCTCGCCTCCCGTCAGACGCACCCTCTCCACTCCGTGCTGGCAGAACAAAGTGCTCAGGCGCGTCACTTCTTCATAGCTCAGAATTTCCCGTTTGGGCGTCCAATCGTACTCGTCATTGGGCATGCAATAGGTACAACGGAAATTGCACCGGTCCGTCACGGAGATGCGGAGATCTCTGAGAGGACGGCCCAGAGTATCGGTGGTCTCGGGTTGGTGGTTCGTCATGGAGCCATTCTAACTCATCGGGAGAGAGGCGGAGGGCGGCAAATCAGCTCACACCGCTCAACTTCGACTTCGAGAGCTCCCGATTCAGCATGGCGATGAAGTCGATGCTGATGCCCTTGGGGCAGACGGCCTCGCACTCGGTGTGGTTGCTGCAGGCCCCGAAGCCCTCGGCATCCATCTGGGCCACCATCTTCGACACCCTCTCCTTCCCCTCGAGCTTGCCCTGTGGCAGAAGCCCCAGATGGCTTACTTTGGCGGCCACGAACAGCATCGCGCTCGCATTGGGGCACGAGGCCACGCAGGCGCCGCAGCCGATGCAGGCTGCAGCATCCATCGCGCGGTCGCTCTCGGTCTTGTGGATCGGGGTGGCGTTGGCGTCCTGGGGGCTGCCGGTGCTGACGGAGACGTAGCCCCCCGCCTGGAGAATGCGATCGAATGAAGACCGATCGATGACGAGGTCCTTGATGATGGGAAAGCCTCGCGCGCGGAAGGGCTCGATGGTGATCGTATCGCCGTCACGATAGGTGCGCATGTGCACCTGGCAGGTGGTCGTCTCCTTCATGGGGCCATGGGGCCTTCCGTTGAGGACCAGACTGCACATGCCGCAGATTCCCTCTCGGCAATCGTGATCAAATGCCACGGGATCGTCACCCTCGTGAGTGAGTTTCACGTTCAGGTCGTCGAGCATTTCGAGGAACGACTGGTCGGGAGAGACGTCCTTCATCTCGTAGGTGACGAAGCCGCCCTTCACATTCGGTCCCTTCTGTCGCCAGATCTTCAGCTTGACGTCCATCACTTGTAACTCCGTGTTGCGAGTTTCACGTTCTCGAACTCGAGAAGTTCCTTGTGAAGCTCAGGCCTTTCCCCTACTCCCTTGTATTCCCACGCGGCGACGTAAGCGTACTCTTCGTCGTTCCGCACCGCCTCTCCCTCGTCGCTCTGATGCTCCACCCTCAGGTGCGCCCCGCACGACTCGTCGCGCTGGAGAGCGTCGTAGCAGAGCAGCTCGGCGAACTCGAGGAAGTCGGCCACGCGATTCGCCTTCTCCAACGACTGGTTGAATTCGTCGATTCCGCCCGGCACACGCACGTCTTCCCAGAATTCCCCGCGCAACTCAGGGATGAGCTGCAGAGCTTTCTTGAGTCCCTCTTCGCTGCGCGCGAGACCGCAGTACTCCCAGAGGATGCGACCGAGTTTCTTGTGGAATTCATCGCTGCTGCGCTTGCCGCCGATGGCGAGCAGTTTGAGCATACGATCGCGCGCCGCCCCCTCGGCCTCGGCGAAGGCCGGGTGCGAGGTGTTCACCTCTTCGAGAGAAGTCGACACCAAGTAGTGTCCCAGGGTGTAGGGAATGACGAAGTAGCCGTCGGCCAGACCCTGCATGAGCGCGCTGGCTCCCAGGCGATTCGCGCCATGATCTGAAAAGTTCGCCTCGCCGAGCACGTGCAGGCCCGGGATGGTACTCATCAGATGATAGTCGACCCACAGCCCGCCCATTGTGTAGTGAGGCGCGGGGAAGATGCGCATGGGCACTTCATAAGGATTCTCATCGGTAATGCGCTGATACATCTCGAAGAGATTGCCGTAGCGGGCCTCGATGACATCCTTGCCCAACCGGCTGATCGCGTCCTTGAAGTCGAGATAGACCGCGTTGCCTCCGCCAATGCCCCTGCCCTCGTCACAAACCTCCTTGGCCGAACGCGAGGAGACGTCGCGAGGGGCTAGATTGCCGAAACTGGGGTACTTGCGCTCCAGGTAGTAGTCGCGCTCGTCTTCGGGAATCTCGCCCGGTTTGCGGTTGTCGTTCACCTTCTTGCTCACCCACACGCGGCCATCGTTGCGCAGTGACTCGCTCATGAGCGTCAATTTACTCTGCCGCTCCCCGTGTAGGGGAATACAGGTGGGATGAATCTGCGTGTAACACGGATTCGCGAAGGCCGCGCCCTTCTTGTGCGCGCGGAACGCCGCGTTCACGTTGCAGTTCATCGCATTCGTGCTCAGGTAGAACACCGGAGAGAAGCCGCCGGTGGCGAGCAGAACCGCGTGCGCGGCGTGGCTCTCGATCTTCCCCGTCACCAGGTTGCGCACCACGATGCCACGCGCCTTGCCGTTCACGACCACCAGGTCGAGCATTTCGGTGCGGGGATACATTTTTACTTTCCCCGTGTTGATCTGGCGGTTCAACGCGCCGTAGGCGCCGAGCAGAAGCTGCTGCCCCGTCTGGCCGCGCGCGTAGAAGGTGCGGGAAACCTGAGCCCCCCCAAACGAGCGCGTGGCCAACATTCCGCCGTATTCACGCGCGAAGGGCACACCCTGGGCGACACATTGATCGATGATGCTGTTGCTTACCTGGGCCAGACGGTACACGTTCGCCTCGCGGCTGCGGAAGTCTCCCCCCTTCACCGTGTCGTAGAAGAGGCGGAAGATGCTGTCCCCGTCGTTCGGGTAGTTCTTCGCCGCGTTGATTCCGCCCTGGGCCGCAATGCTGTGCGCGCGGCGAGGACTGTCCTGGAAGCAAAAGCTCTTCACTTCGTAACCGAGCTCAGCCAAGCTCGCCGCGGCCGAGGCGCCGGCCAGTCCGGTGCCGACGACGATCACCGTAAACTTCCGCTTGTTGGCTGGGTTGACCAGTTTCATGTCGAAACGATGTTGGTCCCACTTTTCCTCGATCGACCCACCTGGAACATTACTTTGGAGTTTCATGGCATCCCTTTCTAGTGAACTCTGCCGATGAGGATCGCCAGAGGGATGAGAATATTCCCGGCGCTCACGAGGACAGCGATTGCCACGGCTAGGGTGCGCCGCCACTGCTTGTGATTCGGATTCGCCACTCCCAGGGTCTGAAAAGCACTCCAGATGCCGTGATAGAGGTGCAGCCCAAGGAAGATCATGGCCACGATGTAAAAGGCGGAGACCCACCAGACGGAAAAGGTGAGCACCATGTTGTGGTGCACCTGACCGTGCGCAAACCCTCCGCCCGGGAAGAGACCTCCCGTGGTGAGATTGAGCAGATGGAAGATGATGAACGCGGCGAGAATGATCCCGCCCACGCGCATGGTGCGCGAGGCCAGAGTCGAGGAGACCGATTCGCGTTTCTGGTAATCCTGCGGCCGTGCCAGAGCGCTCATACGCCACACCGCGATGGCCGACCAGATGTGCAGAATTGCGGTAACGAGGAGTCCGATGCGGAAGATCCAGAGCACGTTGCCCCGGCTGAACACCGGGTACCCCACGGTCCTCAGAAACTCTCCGTAGGCGTCGATCTTGTAAACGCCGTCGTGCGCGGGGACGAAGACCTTGAGATTGCCGAGCATGTGGATGACGACAAAGGCCACGAGTATGAACCCGGTGACCGCCATCACGATCTTCTTCCCGATGGAAGACCGGTAAAGATTCACCACCCGCTGCATTTCTACTCCATACGATAAGGCAAGGCGCCGTAACCCAAGGGGCCATTACCCAAAGGGCTAGGTGCGGAAATTCGCCGGCGAATGAAGAGCGGAAACGACACTCGGCCCTGCATCACCGGGGCGGGTAAACAACTGGAAATATTGATCCTCGGAGCGACTTTAGGCAAGGATCCATTCGAAAAGGTCGTCAGTCTCCCCGTCGAATGCGGGGAATCAGCCGCGGCACGCGTTCACGATACCTGAGATAGGATTCCCCGTGCACCACCACCAGGTCCCTCTCCTCCAACGGAAGCGCGAGAAGGATGTACAGAGTCCCGCAGATCGCCATGAACAGTCGATCGGCACTCATGTGGGCGGTGCCCCACAAGAGCAGAATCACCCCGGCCTGGATGGGATGACGAACCACTCGATAGAAAAGTGGGGTCACCAGCGGGGGCGCCGTGTAACCGCGTCCCGTCAGCGCCAGCAGCGGACGGCGCAGACCCATGAGATCGAGGCCATCGATGAGGGTGCTGGAGAGCAGGGCCACGAGAAACCCCAGGGCCCCAACTCCGTCAGCGAGAAGAGAGAGCGGAAGATGCAGGCTCCAGATGGTTCCAGCAAGAGGCTGCCACAGGAACACTAGGGTGAGAGTCACCGCAGCGGAGAAGAAGACGTACAGCGTTCGTTCGGGAAGAAATGGCGCGGCGCGACCGAGCCAGTTCTTGAAGGGGGTCCGCGCCATGACGCTGTGCTGCACGCCGAAGAACACCCAGAGGGCAAGATTCATCGCTAAACGGGCCCCCAACGGCTGAATCGGTCCAAGGAAGGGCGCTGCGGGGATCGGGACTCCCACGAGCAAGAGTCCGAAGAGGGCCAAGGAGAGAGCGCGAGAGCGGCGCTGAAGAGTGCGCTTGAAAGCGACAACAGAACGGCCATGAGAGTCTTCCCGTGCATTCGCGGGGTCAGCGCATCGACTCGTCCGTGGTGGTGGAGTCGCCCTCGAGTGGCCGCGGGGAATCGCCCAGCAAGGCCTCGATCTCAGCCGCGAGGCGCTCGCGGCTGTCGGGCCGATAGCCGAGGTGAACCGCAACCGCGTGTCGGCGCTGATCGATGAGGACGGCGGTGGGCAGACTGCTCACTCCGTACTCCCGCGCCACTCTCTTGTCCTTGTCGATCGCGACGTAGAAAGGGAGTTCCTGGGCCTGGCGATAGGCCTCCACCTTTTCGGCCATCTGTGGCAGATCCTGGCTGACGGCGAGTATCCGAAATCCGCGTCCCGAGTAGCGCTGGTAGAGCTCGACGTATTCGGGCATGGCCTTACGGCAGGGACTGCACCAGGTGGCCCAAAAGTCCACGAGCACGGGACCGTCCTTCACCAGCTCCGAGAGCTTGACCGATCCCTTCTCCCCCACGAGCGACAACTTGATCTCCGGGGCCCGGCCCAAGTCCTGGAACTCCACTTTCGGAGTAGCGGTCTCGCTCGCGGGCAAAACGAACAGTAAGATCGCCAGTAGCAGATTCACTTGCCCATCTCTTTCTCGGCCATGGCCCGAAGACCCACGAGGTCGGTATGGCTCGATTCGAGGATGTCCCCCAGATCGGACTTCGATCCGTCGGAGAACATGGTCTTGCGATGACCACCCGAGACCATGTCGGTGTTGCCTTTGCGGCGCTCGGCCCGCACTTCACCTTCGAGTACGCAGAGGCAGGTTCCCTCAGGGGTACACATGAGTTTGAAGCAGGTTCCGGTGACCTCGATGATGCTCTCGGATGTGTTGAGGACCAAATGCGAGCCCGGAAAGCGCGGACCGGTGATCCATCCCACCGAGCCGGTTTCGATCGTACCCTCCATGCGGCGGTTGAACCAACGACCAGGCGCGTTGGGAAGCGACACGGTCGCTCCACCATAAAGCTCGGCCATCACGATTCCACCTTGCTTGAAATAGGCGCGGGAATCCTCCGCGATCTCGACTTTGGAGCCACCGTGCAGCAGGGCCCGA
This sequence comes from Candidatus Krumholzibacteriota bacterium, assembly GCA_963764625.1. Classification (GTDB taxonomy): domain Bacteria; phylum Krumholzibacteriota; class Krumholzibacteriia; order JAJRXK01; family JAJRXK01; genus JAOZPE01. The sequence goes on from CAVXTH010000005.1 coordinate 348,148, forward strand.
ACCGCATCCGGATCGCTCAGGGCAACACTGACACCATCGATGGTGGCGTTGCCCTCGCCCTCGACCAGCGTCCAGGCGGGGCCGCGGTTGAGAAGCCCGACCATGAGCACCAGCACCGCGGCGGCGGCCAGAGGCACCGCGACACGAAAATACCAAGGACGGAGTGGCGCAGCCGGGAGACGCGATTGCAGCTCTCCACTGACGAAGTCCTGCTTGAGCCGGGCTCGAAACGCTGGATCGGCCTTAGGCGCATCGAGCCCCGCGAGCGCATCCTTCGCCCGCTGTTGCGAGGGACTCAAGTGCTTGTTCTCTTCCGTATTCATTCCCAAGTGTCCTCGAGGAGTTCCCCCAGCGCGCTGAGAGCGCGCGAATACCGCTTGCGGATCGCGCTGTAACTGGCTCCGACGATCTCCGCGATTTCCTGATGCCCCAGTCCTTGATAGTCGTGGAGAACGACGACTTCGCGCAGGGCTTCGGGCAGACGGCGGATGGCCTCCTGAACCATCTTCTGGCCTTCCTTGCGCAGAAGCTCCCCCTCCGGAGTGGTGGTCTCTCGGAGCAGCGAAGCCCCCCATTCGGGTTCTTCATCGATAGAAACGGCGGCTTTGCTCATCTTGTGACCGCTGGAGCGAAAAAGATCGCGGCATACGTTCGTGGTGATGGTCAGGACCCACGGGGTGGGATTCCGATCGGGATCGATGCGATGCGCCGCCCGGTGAAGCTTCAGGAAGACCTCCTGGGTGGCGTCCTCCGCCGCCGGATGGTCCGACAGAAGGCGAAAGGCGAGACCGTAGATCTGGTCGAAGATCCGCTCGAAGAAGCGCTCCAGCGCCTTCGGATCGCGCCGACGAACCCCCTCCAGCTCCTCCCGGGACCAGCGCGCCTCGTCCGGGGGCGCGGAGACCGGGGCAGACTTGGAATGGGCGTCTTGCGCTTCTGGGGTCATCGACACGAATCTTTACTTTTTGTTCGCCTTCAGTCCGTTCACCCAGGCTTCGAACGCGGCCTTGTCGGCCGCGCTGAGGCGCGCTTTCGGGTGCAGGGGAAGATAATACCAGAGCGGCATTTCCCCCTCGTGAATCTGTTCCTGGGCCTCCTGGAGCTTGTGGAGTGCCGCATCTCCGGTGTAGTCGGCCCAGCGCGAGAAGTTCAGGTGGTGGCGAGCCTCCTTGGCGTCGTAAGTCACCAGCCAAGAGGTCGGGGCGACGTGCGCGTACCAGGGCCAGCGTGTGTGGTAACTATGGCAATCATAGCACGAGCGCTGGAGCATGCTCGCGACCTCCGGCGGAGGAGAGAGCATGGCGAGCATGTCCGTGGACTCGGGTGCGGGGGGATTGCTCAGATCGGGCCGAATCAACTGGGCCAGAGCCAGCAAGACCACCAACCCGAGCAGGCCGTTGCGAGCCAACCGGCGCTTTGTCATCTCTTTATCCTCCTAGTAGCGAGCCATCGAGGGATCGACTCGTTTTGCCCAGGCTTCGATCCCTCCCACGAGATTCCGCGCATTCTTGAAACCGGCCCGGCGCAGAAAGGCCACCGCGTGCGCGCTGCGGATTCCGTGGTGGCACATCACCACGGTCTCCCGGTTCGGGTCGAGCTCCGCGAGGCGCGCCGGTAGCTGACCCAGAGGAATGTGCCTGGCGTCGTCCAGACGGCAGATCTCAAGTTCCTGCGCTTCGCGAACGTCCACCACCAGCGGCGAACCGGAACCTTGGCGCCGCTTGAACAACTCGTCCACGTAAATGTCGGCATGGGGCTTTGCGCTCGGCGTCGCTTCCACCTCGACTTCTTTCGGGCTTTCTGGCATTCCGCAGATCGCATCGTAATCGAGCAACTCCGTGATGCTCGGGTTCTCACCGCACACGGGACACTGTGGATCGCGCCGCAATGTGAGCGTCCGAAGATTCATTTGCAGTCCATCGAAGAGCAACATCCGGCCGATCAAAGGGGTTCCGATGGAGAGGATCACCTTGATCACTTCCATGCCCTGGATCGCCCCCATGATTCCCGGCAGGACGCCGAGAACCCCCCCTTCGGCGCACGATTCGACCATACCGGGAGGCGGAGGATCGGGGAAAAGGCAGCGATAGCAGGGACCCTTGCCGGCCCAGAACACCGAGGCCTGGCCCTCGAAACGCAAAATGCTGGCGTGGACGTTGGGCCTCTTCAGAAACACGCAGGCATCATTCACCAGATACCGGGTTGCGAAGTTGTCCGAACCGTCGGCGATGACATCGTACTGGGAGAGAATGGACCGCGCGTTCTCTCGCGAAAACCGTACCGCGTGTTTGATCAGTTGCACGTGGGGATTGATGCCCTGGAGGTGTTCGACCGCGGCATCGAGTTTCGCGCGGCCGATATCCTCGTCGGTGTAGAGAATCTGCCGCTGCAGATTGGAGATCTCTACCGTGTCGAAATCAACTAGTCCGATTCTTCCAACACCCGCCGCCGCGAGATAGATGGCGAGCGGCGATCCAAGTCCCCCCGCTCCCACGACCAGAACACTGCTCGCTTTGAGTTTGCTCTGCCCGGAAAGACCCACCTCGGGCAAGACGAGATGGCGTCCGTAGCGGCGGATCTCCTGGTGGGAAAGCCCGTTCTTGGGGGCCTTCGGGGAGCGCATCATCGACTACTCTCCCAGAAGGTGAGCGCTCACGCGACGGGTGTGCCCGTGCGAGCGATGTTCGCAGAGGTAGATCCCCTGCCATGTTCCCAGGGTGGGAGAGCCGTCATCGACTGGCAGACTGAGGCTCGTATTCGTGAGGGCGCTGCGGACGTGCGCCGGCATGTCGTCGGGACCCTCGATGGTGTGGCGAAAGATCGGATCTCCGTCGGGTACCAGGCGCGCGAGGAAACGCTCGAGATCGGATTGCACGGTGGGATCGTAGTTCTCCTGCACGAGAAGAGACGCCGAGGTGTGACGAATTTGCAGGGTGAGCAGGCCCTGTCGAACTCTCGTCGACTTGACCCAGGCCCGCACCACCTCGGTGAAGTCGAGCATCTTCTTGCCCTGCGTGGTGAGCACAAATTCCGTGAGCTCCTGCCGCATGCCGACTCCCGGTTCGAGGTCTCCGCAAGAGTATAGGGTAGTTCGACCGCTCATCAAGCGACGGGGATGGCCGCCCCCTCACGAGCGTAGAGGCGCTTCTGTGCCCTTAGAGCAGCAAAGGCCCATCATCGGAGCTCGAGGCTTAGCCGCGCCAAAGCTCGCGGAAGCGCCTCTCCGCTCCGATGATGGGCCTTTTCCTACTCTTTCCGCACAGCCAAGCCTCTACGCTCGTGAGGGGGCGGCCCTCCTGTTCTACTTGGTCCAGCGGTCGATCCACCCGATCACTTCTTCGTGCCACTGGATGCTGTTCTGCGGCTTCTGCACCCAGTGGTTCTCGTCGGGGAAGTAGATGAACTTGCTGGGAATTCCCAGACGCTGGCAGGCGTTGAATCCGCCAAGGCCGCCGCTGAGTTCCACGCGATAATCGCGTCCGCCGTGAATGATGAGCATCGGGGTCTTCCAGTTCTGCACGAAGTTCACCGGGTTCTGCTTCTCGTAGTGCTCCGGATCGGTCCACGGCTTTCCCATGTGATCCCATTCAGGGAACCAGAGTTCTTCGGTCTGGTAGTACGCCGCACGCTCATCCAGATTGCCGTCGTGACTCACCAGGCAAGTGAATCGATCCGGCCAGTTGCCGGCAATCCAGTTGATCATGTACCCACCGTAGCTGGCTCCCAGCGCCGCCACCTTGTCGCCGTTCATCCATGGATAGCGCGCGAGCGTGGCGGCAAGGCCTTCCTTCAAGTCGGTCAGAGGCTTTCCGCCCCAGTCGCCACGAATGGCATCACAGAAGGCCTGCCCGTAGCCGGTACTTCCGTGGAAATCGACCATGACCGCGGCATACCCCGCGCCAGCGTAGGCCTGGGGATTCCAGCGGTAGTGGAAGTCGTTTCCAAAACTGCCCTGCGGTCCACCGTGGATGAGAAAGGCCACCGGATATTTCTTCGACTCGTCGAAGTTCGCCGGCTTGACGACATAGCAATAAACCTCGTCGCTGTCCGCACCGGTGAAAGTGAACTGTTCGGGCTCACCCATAGCGGTCTGCGCGATTCTCGCATCGTTGATGTGGGTGATTCGCTTGTAGTTCTTTCCGTCGAGCTGAATGGAATAGAGCTCCACCGGTGACTGCAAGTGGTCCAAGCCGAAGACGATGAGATCCTTGGCCAACACTGGACCACGCACGGTTCCCATCGAGTGCAGGAGCGTGTGCTTGCCGTTCTTCACATCGATTCTCCACAGAGCGACCTGACCCAGGTTCGCTCCATAGGCGTAGACGCTTTTACCCTTGGGCCCGAAGAGCAATCCACGGAAACTCCGATCGAAGTCCTGAGTGAGCGGGCGCGCTTGGCCCGCGCTCATGTTCGAACCGTTCCAGTCGCGCAGCACGATGCGCAGGCGATCCGATTCGTATCCCGCGCGCTCCATGGCCAGATAGGCCAGGGTCTTTCCATCGGGCGAGAACACCGGCCCGGTGTCCCACGCGGGATTGTCGACCGTCAGGTTCTTTGGCGCTTGCGATCCGTCGATGGGCGCGACGTAGAGGTCGTAGTTCGTGGACCAGGCCTCTTCGCGTCCCGCGGTGCACATGGAGAACACCAGGGCCTTGCTGTCGGGGGTAAAGCGATCTCCTCGGGCCCGCCGAAGGGCTGGCTGGGGGTGTCTCCGTCGAGGGAGGCACTCACGTCGACGCTCGGTCCGTGCTCGACCGAACGGGCGAAGAGGTGACTGCGGCGTCCGTCCTCCCAGGTGTCCCAGTGGCGGACGAAGAGGCGATCGTAGACACGTCCGGTGTAGGGACGATCCTCGATTTCCTTCAGCTTCTTCACGGTGCAATCCACGTCGGGGCAATCGACGAAGACCTCCATGGTGTAGGCGACGGTCTTGCCGTCGGGAGAGAGTTTGAGATTGCCCACGTCGAGGGGTTCGTCGGTGACCGGCTCCGCCTCTCCCCCATGGGTCGCGATACGCCACACCTGACTCTTGCCGCTACGGGAGGACAAGAAGTAGATCCACTTCCCATCGGGTGACCAGAGGGGCGAAGTGTCGTTCTCGGGATTCGTGGTGAGCTGGCGTAAATTCGAACCGTCGAGGTTCACGGTCCACAGATCGCTACGTCCGCGGTTCGCCTCGAGGTCGGTGGTTCGGACCGAGAACGCCAAGGTGCTGCCGTCGGGCGAAGCCGCCGGGCTGCTGACTCGCTCCATGGCCAGCATGTCGTGAACGCTGAAAGGATGAGTCTGTGCATCCTCTCCGCGGGCAGGAGTGAATCCCATGAATAGAATCATCATCGCCAAAACGAGGCGGCTCGTAGTACGCACCTTCAGCTCCCGAAGTGGTTGGAGAAAAGAGATCACTGATATACTCACGAGGAACCCGCGCAGACTAGAACGATCCACGAATTGGTTCAAGTACGCAGGCACGCCAGGGGCCTACATGGAGTCTCCCTCCGTCGTCTCGGGGCCCGGCTCCAGTTCGTACTCCAGCTGCGTGGGTGGCTCTGAGTGCGATCCTTCGCTCAGGTAGGCGGTGAGCCAGCGCAGCATCCTCAAATTGTAGTCGTAACGTGCTGCACACTTGCGATTGCCGTGACCTTCTCCGGGATACAGAACGAGGCGCACCGGAGTCTCGGTTCTGGTCTTGATGTGGCGGTACAACTCACGAGCCTGCCCCACGTCGACCCGTGGATCGTCCTTGCCGTGCACGATCAAGAGCGGCGTGCGGGCCTGTCCCGCGTAGTAGATCGGACTACGCTCGAGGAAAAGGTCCCAATTATCGAACGTTCGTTTGCGTTGATGAACCAGGAACATCTCCTCGGGAATGTCGCTGGTACCGAACTTGGAGATCTCGTCGCTGATTCCGGCGAACATCACGCCGGCAGCAAATCGCTCGGTGTATCGGGTGCAGAGCCACGCCGTGGCATACCCTCCATACGAGCCTCCGGTCACCCCGACTCGGTCCTTGTCGACCAGACCGGTCTGGATGAGGTGATCGACCCCGTCGACGAGATCGTTGAACTCCGCGCCGGCAAAATCTCCGTGATCCGCCTTCGAGAAGGGCACCCCGTAGCCGGTGCTGCCCCGGTAATTCGCCATGAACACCGCCATGTTACGCCCCGCCGCTACCTGCCCTGGATTCACATAGCGCGTCACCCATCCATTCAAGTGGTGGGACTCCGGCCCCCCGTGGACGTAGAGCACGAGCGGATAGCGGTGCCCGGACTCCTCGTCCAGGGGATGAATGAGTACGCCCTCGATGTTCTGCCCATCACGCGCCGCGTAGTGAACGACCTCTTGCCGGGCGAGATCGACCTCGTCGAGCCAGGAGTTTGAATGGCTCATCCGGGTTGGATTCTTGTGCTTGCGATCCATGACGAAGACTTCACGCGGATACTGGGGTGAGTCCCCCACGCAGGCGAGGGTATTCCCGTCGCTCGAAACCTGCACTCCTTGCAGAATGGGACCGCCCGTATCGACGAGCACCTTCGGCTTTCCCTCGAGATCAACTTCTCCCAGCTGCGTCCAAGCCCCGATTGAAGCGGTGTAGAGGACCTCGCTGGCGTTCTTCCAGGCAATCGAGTTCACTTCGCCCGTTTCGAAGAGCCCGGGAAGAAGATCACTGAACTCACCGGTATGCGTGTCAGCGAGCATCAACCGTCCGGGCGAAGGATCGTGAAGATCGATGCTGAGCAGCATGGCCAGGTGGCTTCCGTCCGGACTCCACTTTACCGCGCCGACCTTACCGGGATTCTCGACTTTCTGCAGGATCTTCCCCGTCCTTGCGTCGATGATGCGGATTTTCCGTTTCATGTAATGGTCATCGATCAAGGGGGTGGGCGCGATCGCCACCGCCAGGCGTTCGTCCACCGGGCTGTAGCGCAAGAGAGAGGGATTCCCCTCGAGAGGCAACATCGCGGCTGCTTGCGCTCCCGCCGCGGGATCGAAGTCGGCCACGTAGATGTGGGTGTACCGCAGATCCTCTTCGTAGATCTCGGGCGCGATACCCTCCTTCTTCAGTTCTTCCTTCCGCTTCGACTTCTCGTCTGCGGCTAGAAACGCCACGCGCGGCGTTCCCATTGAATGCGTATGACTGAATGTCGGTCTCGTGGGTGAGCACGCGATGGGCCTCTCCCCCGTCGAGCGCGATCGTGTAGAGACTCTTTGCCTCATCTCCCTCTCTCTTGGCGAGAAAGGCGATCTCGCTTCCGTTCAAAATCCAGCGCGGCTCAGCCACCCTCACCTTGCCCGCCACATAGGGACGCGAGCTCCCGTCACGCGTGTCGAGCACGTGCAGCTCGACCCATGCGGGTCCGTCTTCCTCCGCAAAGGGGACGCGTGGAACATCGAGCGTGTAGGCCACCCATATGCCGCTGGGCGAGACCTGCACCTCCCCCACCGTCTGCGTGCTGGCCACCTGCTCGGGAGTGAGCGGCTCGGCGATACCTGGCCCTGCCCAGGCGAGGAGAAGCAGCAGAGAAATCCACATCGCGGTTCGAACGGAAAACTGACGCATGGCTCTCGAATTCCTTTCCTGGGTACGATGGAGGTAACGGGGCATAAGGTTATCACCGCAGGCGACGAGGCAAAAGCCCCCGGAAGGAGGCCGGTGGAAAATCACTGGTCGACCTGCCGTGTCCTGCAGCAAGCGCCAAGTCTGCCGAAGGTGGGTCCGGCGGGTCCTCAGATTGCCGATGGCCAGACGCAAAGCAAACGCGCCGCGTACGATGGTATGGGACAGAAAAGCCTGTCCCGAAGCGTTGACCGTCGAGAGAATGGACTGGTTGTGCGCTTCGAGCGCTCGTTCGTCCGTCATTCCATCGGGGTGGTGGCGAAAGAGCACGGTGCTCATGGGAGCCGGAGCGAGCTGTTCCCAGTCTCCGCCCCCTTGATCCACGATTGCAGCTCGCGGGCGAGCTGACGTGATACCGGATGCGCGCCGCGATCCCCTCGCTCCCGTAGGCCCGGATCACCATCCACAGTTTCAAGGAGCGGAAGCGTCGGCCCAATGCCGGCCCATAGTCACTGAGATTTCTGGCGATTTTGTCCTCTGGGGTTTCCAGATAAGAGGGGACCAACGAGAATGTCCTGCGAAGAGTCTCCGCATCTCTGCAGAAGAGAACGCTGCAATCCATCGGAACGAAGAGCCATTTGTGCGGATTCACCACGAGTGAATCAGCGTGTTCGCATCCATCCAGCACCCATCGGAACTCCTCGACCACCCCCATCGCGCCTCCGTAGGCAGCGTCAACGTGGAGCCAGATTCCTCTCTTCCGACAAATCCGGCCATGGCGCCAACTGGATCGACGCTGGTGGTTCCTGTGGTTCCTACCGTGGCGACCACGGCCATGGGCAGAGAGCCTGCCTTGACGTCGCCCGCGATCGCCCTCTTCAACGCGTCCGGGCGCAGGCGGAACTCGTCATCGACTCCGATCTTGACCACGCTACTACTTCCCAGACCCAAGAGGAGTGCGGCCCTCTCCACCGAGGAGTGCGCCTCCTCGCTGCAATAGACGCGCAACGGGGGAAAAGAACGCAGTCCTCGCTCACGCACTTCTCCATTCGTGGCCTGATGCCGCGCCGCCGCGAGGGCGGCGATGGTCGCCGTGCTGGCCGTATCGTGGATCATTCCGAAAAGGCCCGCGGGCAGACCCAACATCTGGCGCAGCCAATCACACGCCACCATCTCCATTTCAGTCGAGGCAGGGCCACTTCTCCACACCATCGCATTGTTGTTGAGTGCAGCGGACAGGGTCTCCGCGATGATGCCCGGGCCGCTTCCCGTGTTGGCGAACCACGCGTGGAACGAAGGGTGATTCCAGTGGGTGGTGGCCGGAGGAACGAGGCGCGCGAAATCGGCGAGGATCTGTTCCATGTCCTGCGCGTGCGCAGGAGGCTTCGGGGAGAGCTGCCGCGCGAAGTCGCCGGGCTCGATCGACGGGAAGACGTCTTGCTGTTCGATCGTGGCCAGGTATTCGCCGACCCATTCGGCCGCGGCCTGCAGATGTCGAGTGATCTCTTCCGGGGAAAGATCGCCCAGGTGCTCGTCGCGTTCCATCGAGTCTCGCCCCCCAAGAAACCGTGAGTGGATCTCGGGGGAATTGTGCACCGGTCCGGCACAAAAGAAAAGGCCGGCCGGGCAATGCCCGGCCGGCCTCAGGAACCGAAGATGATCTAATTACTTGATCAGAGCCATCTTCTTCACGACCTCCGAATTCATGGTCTTCACCTTGTAGAGGTAAATACCAGTGGAGACGGACGCGCCATGGGTGTCCTTGCCGTTCCAGATCACAGTGTGGTCTCCAGCATCCTGGATGCCGTCGGCCAGAGTCGTGACCAGTGCCCCATGCAAGTTGTACACCTTGATGCTGACCTGTCCTTTGATCGGCATCGAGTACTTGATGGTTGTGCTGGGGTTGAACGGATTCGGGTAGTTCTGGCTGACCACGAGCTTCTTGGGAAGCACGCCGGCGCCAGTCGCCGTTCCGGCAGACTTGCCGAACGAAGCGAGAATTTCACCCAACAGATAGGACCGAGCAGTGTTCGGACCCGTCGAGGAGGGATTCGTGAACTGATCGCGGATGAAGAGCGGATCGTACGGGAAGGTGATGTCCACCTTGCGGAATCCGTTCTCCGTGCGATCCCAGTAGATGCTCGCAGCGTGGGTCGTCGGATAGAACGTACCATTCGGCTGCGTGAACTCATGTCCAACCACCGCACCGGAACCACCGACGGGCTCAATGACGTCCCAGTCATTGATCACGAGGCAGCCACCATAGGGGCTGAAGTTGGTCACAAAGTATCCACCAGGAACCGCGCCAGTCGGCTTCACGAGCGCGGCGGTCTGGTCATCGAGACCGATCGACGTGTTCATGTTGCCGTTGACGAACTGGACGCCCAGCACAGTCGCCAGGAAGCCAGTGTTCGTTTGATTGGCCATGGCCTGCGCGAAGTTCTCACCGAAGTAAGCCGAGAAGCGGTCGCCATCCTGGGCGTGCCAATCCGTCACCAAGCTGACGTCATCGGCCCAGTCATTAGCGTTCACTCCCTTGTTACCATTGCTCAGGGCAGGCTCGGTGAGATTGCCCAGGGTGTAGAACAAGCAGTCATATCCGGCCAACTGGCCCGCGGTCGCGCCGTGCTCGCCGGCGGAACCCAGACCGTTACCCATACCGGAGGACGAACCCTTCGTGGTGTAGGTATCGAAGTCGCGGCCTTCCAACATTCCGTTCTGCGCGAACGCCAGAAGCATCTCTTCTTCGCCACCGCGGTGCTCGAAGTCGTTCCACCACAGCGCCGAGGGCTGACCGCCACCGCCATCGATGGTCGGCAGGGCCCGCATCTGGTAGGCACGCGGGTACGTCGTGTTTTCAGCGAAGTTCAGGAAGTCGCTGATATCAGCCACGGTCCGGCTCACACCGGGAGTAGGTGACTGATCGTCCTGGAATTCCAGGTAGTAGTGAACGACGTCACCGGGGAACACCAGCGAGTCTTCATCCGCGTGCTGGAAGAGGCCGTAGCCCAGACCATCAGGCAGATCGAAGAAGTAGGTGTCCGGCACCGGAGAGCCACTGACCGTGCTCTGCTGACCATCGACATCGTAGGTGTAGATCGGCCAACCGCTGTGAGCGGTATCAGTGGAACTTCCAGCCAAGGTGTAGTTGTTCACAACAGCAGCACCGTTCGCACGCACCGTCTGGTTGAAAACGGGGTTCTGCAGCTGAGCCACGTACATCTTGCCGAAGTCCGGCAAGCTGGAGCCCGGAATGATGGTCTTCACGTTGACGGCCAAGGAGTCCTGCGGGACGTAGATGGTCGTCGAGGCACCCGTACCACCGATGTTGGCACCGGGGTCGAAACGGACGGCCGAGGTGGTCGTACCGTTCGGCGGGAAAGCATCGTTGAAGAGGCTGTTACCGGGAACGGTGATGACCGGTCCACCAATCTCAAACCTCTTCACGTAGACGTTATCGAAGTCAGGAGCGGGCGTTGCGTCCCCGCTGGGAGACCCAGTGAACGCAACCGCCGCATCACGGCCCATGAACGCGATCTGGACGGAGTCGGCTCCAGTCGTGACTTTGTCCGTGATGTCCAGAACCACGTTCGCCCAGTCGTTGGAGGGATGGTAATAGTGGTAGGGGTCATCCTGCCACGGAGTCCAACCACCGGATACCGGATCATGGCTACGGATACTCCAGCGCCAGAAGATCCAGTTCGGGGAAAGAGGCAGATCCACCCAGTCGGTGAAGCCCATCCAGAACCCACCATTGGTGGCGGGCTGACCGGCAGCGATGTCGATGACCGGCGAGATGAACTTGTTGTACACACCGCCGTCACCCGCGGGGAGAAGTCCGCCCTGGTACTCGAACACGGTGCCCGCGCCCGGACCAGAAGGAATCCCGTAGGAGGTGCTTCCCACCGAAGCGGGAACCGGCGTCGCGGAGTTGTTCACACCGCTACCGTCGTTGATGAACGACAGCATCGGGGTGTTGTTCTCACGACAGACATCGATGTCGCCCTCGACGAAGGCCGCGATGATCTTCGAGAAGTCACCGTTGAAGGTGGAAGGAGTCGGCACCCAGCCAGCGGTTCCAGTAGCGGAACCGTTGTTGATACCACTGATGTCACCTTCGGGCTCGTCGACGATCGTGGCGCCCTCCCAGTCAGCGTTGCTGACCAGGTTGCCATCCACGTAGACATTGATGTCGTCGAGGAAAGCGCCACCGCGTCCGGCGGAGGGGCGACCATCTTCGTCCGACCAACCACTATCGGAATTCGCCGCGATACGCAGCTGGATGTGGTCGTGGCTACTGCCATCAACAACGTAGTCAGCCGTGTGATAGACGATTCCGCCGGAGACACCGTCCTGCGCAGGATCGCTCGAATCGAAGTAGCGAGCCTTGTACTGCCAAGGCCGGAGTCCCTTGGTTGTCTAATCCGTAGGTCGAAACGTCGAGCGCAGCCACGGTGTTCCAGCCTGAGTCCGCCGAGTACCACTCGAACGTCAGGAAGTCACAGCAGGACTCCAGATCGGCCTTGTAGTATGCGGTAAACTGGACGGTGGCGTCCGCGCCGGACGTATGACTCGTGGTGCTCATGTCGAAGTCGAGAATGAGCCAGTCCTTCCACAGGTTTCCGTAGCCGGTGTAGTCCACCGCGCTCGCGGGCTCGTGGTGAGCAGCGACAACCTGGTTGGGGTTCCCGGTTCCGGGATCAGGGAAGAGACTGTCGACAGCGACCCCTAACATCGTAGACCCACCATTGACGGTCGAACCATGCCAATGAACTGGCGGCTCGGTCAGGTCTTCCGAAGTCCATCCCTGCAGCTGCGGAGATCCGCCAGCCAGGAAGGTCTGAAACATGCCGTCCGGCCAGGGCGACGGAGACGCATGCGTGTTCGCGTTCGTAAAGGAGGCTGGCCCTCCGTAAATGTAGAAGGTGTCCGATCCGGCCTTCGCGAGGCCGTTATTGACACCCGAGTAAACTTTGGAAATCTGATTGCCATTCTGGTCCGCGTACTTCAGCGGCCCTTCGTGGTTCGTTGCCACGGGGCCGTTCCCCCCGTCGACGGCGAAAGCAGCGCTTACACCGAAGACAGCGAGGACGAGGCACAACGCGAGAATGCTAGTTCTCTTCATGCTTGGTCCCTCCCACGTTGATTTCTCAACGACGGTCTGGATTTCAAACTGAGTGAAAGCGTCATGATGCGAGCACGACACCCCACGATGAGAAGCACGGTCAATGGGCCCACGTTCCCCGCGGTTGGAACCGCGGGTTTCAAGGACGGGTATGGAGTCTAGCTCTTCCGAAATGAAGCGCCTTTCTCCAGCGTCGAGTAAGGATCCGGCCTGAAAGAGTGGTGGAACGACATTTCAGGGAAAAACATACATCCCGTTCCATTTACCGTAATCGCCCCCTCCGAGATCACGGTGGGGACGAAGCTGCTGAGTCGCCGGATGAAGTATACCGCAAACCCTTGTGTCAATTCAAGCAAGAGAATTCCGCTGGCCCCACCAGGGCCTTTGAGGTATTCAATGGGGCAGGGCAAGGAGGAGGCAAATCTCATAGCTTCATACAATTCAAAGGATTAACTCATCACTCGAAACGGGGAGAACACTGGGATGCAGCAGCAAGGGACCTTCGGCGTCATCGGGGCGGGTAACATGGGAAGCGGAATCGCTCAAAAATTGGCCACCGAGGGCTGCCGGGTGGTCCTGGTCGATCTGGACCGGGCCGCGGTCGAAGGGGGCATCGAGAGAATCCGAACCCTGCTGGGTGAAGCGGAGGAGCGCCGTATCTTCAGCAGCCAGGAGGTCAAGAGCATTCTGGATCGCATCCATCCCACCTGCCGAATCGAGGATTGCGCCGAGTGCGAACTGGTGATCGAAGCGGTGTTCGAGGACCTGGAGCTGAAACGCAAGCTCTTCGGGCAACTCGACCGGGCCTGCGGGTCCTCCACCCGCCTGGCCACCAACACCTCGTCCTTCTACGTGAAGGATCTCGCGGCCGCAACGAAGCGAGGCGATCGCGTGATCGGGATGCACTTCTTCTACCACCCGGCCAAGAACCGCTTGGTCGAGGTCATTCCGCACTCGCAGACGAGCGAGGAGACCAGAAGCTGGGCCTGGGGCTTCGCCGAGATGGTGGGCAAGACTCCCATCCACTCGGCCGACCGGCCCGGCTTCGTGGTAAACCGGTATTTCGTTCCCTGGCTCAACGAGGCGGTGCGCCTCCTCGAGGAAGAGGTGGCGTCCCTGGCCACCATCGAAGCCGCCAGCAAGAAGGCCTTCCGGATCGGCATGGGGCCCTTCGAACTCATGAACGTGACCGGGGTGCCCATCGCATGGCACGCAGCCACCACCCTGGGAAATGAACTCGGCCCCTTCTACCAGCCCACCACCATGCTCACCGCGCAAGGGGAGAGCGGCAAGAACTGGGATCTGGAAGGAGAGGTGGACGAGTCGAAGTTCGAAGCGGTGGCCAACCGGCTCCTGGGCGTCAGCTTTCAGATCGCCGGCACCATGATCGACGAACGAGTGTGCAGCATAGAGGACTGCGACATCGGCGCCCGGGTGGGGTTGCGCTGGAGCGAGGGTCCTTTTCAGCTGATCAATCGCGATGGCCTGGACCGGGCGCGCGGGCGGGTCGAGGCTCTGGTCGAGCGGTATCCCGACCTGGGGATGCCCGCCATCTTGAAGCAAGCCAAGGGGCCGTTCAGCTTCGAATTGGTGAAGACGAAGGTGGAGGACGGGCTGGCCGAGATCACCCTGAATCGCCCCGACGCGCTCAATGCCCTGAACGAGGAAGTGGTGGCCCAGCTCTTCGAGGCCTTCGACGAAGTAGAGGGGCGCGACGACGTATCCACCATCGTTCTGAGAGGTGCGGGAAAGGCCTTCGTGGCCGGGGCAGACATCCGCTACTTCGTGAAGCGCATCGAGGCCAAGGACTTTCAAAGAATCCAGAAGTTCACCGAGAAGGGACAGGAGCTCTACCGGCGCATCGATGAGAGCGAAAAACTGATCATCGCGCGTCTGGATGGGCTCAGTCTGGGAGGAGGCAGCGAGCTCGCGCTATGCGCCGATTGGATTCTGGCGACCGAGAAGGGCAGCATGGGGTTTCCCGAGACCGGGATCGGCATCTATCCCGGATTGGGAGGAACCCAGAGAACGCGGCGCAGGGTCGGCCCCGAACTGACGCGCTACCTCTTGCTCACCGGCGATTCCGTGGACGCCCAAAGCGCCCTGGCCATGGGGCTCGTGGACGAGGTGGTTTCGATCGACCGGGTCTCCGAGCGAATCGCGGCCCTGCACGCGGCCGGCAAGTCCGCGCTGCCCGCTTCCGGGACGAACGCGAAGCTGACGCCACGGCTTGCGGCCCTGCGCGATTTCTTCGGCGAAGCGGATCTCGAAGCGATGCTCGCCGGCGAAGCGCCGGCCCAGGATCCCGCGGTGGAAAAGGCCGCGGCCAAAGTAGCCCGTAAAGCGCCGCTCGCCTGCCGGGCAGTCGATGCCCTCATCGAGCAGGGGCAGGAAGCGGGGCTCGACGCTGGACTCGCCGCGGAGCTGGCCCACCTGGAGGAGATCTTCCGCAGCAAAGACGCCTACGAAGGCCTCAGCTCGCTGGGCAAAAGGCGTCCCGAGTTCAAGGGGCGCTGAGCTTCCCCAACGAGCGCGGGATCAGCGCGGCGCCGCCTCGCTTTCGATTTCCAGGTGGAAGCTCTGCGAACTTCCGCTCAGATCCGGCAGGTACATGCCGAAGATGCGCGCCACCGGCACCTTGAAGGCGCCCGGGCTCTCGGCGCGCAATTCGTGAGTGAATTCGTGTTCCCCCTCGCTCAGATGGCCGAAGAAGAAGACGTCGCCCTCGTCACGCACCTCGCGCCTTCCGGAGAGACTGCCGTTCGCGAACCATCCGCTCAGGCGCTCCACAGCTTCGCACCCCGCGGGACGTGGATCCTCCACCGCAACGTAATCCAGTTCGCGGTGCGCGTTCAGTTTCAAGCGAACGCGAAGCCGGTCACCACTCTTGACCTGCGCCCCGTCCTCGAGAGGCTCTTCGAGCAAGATCACGCTACCGCCGAGAGTGCGCTGCGGCACGAGCCGCGCGTACTCCCGCCGCACCGACAGCCAGTTCTCGGTGACCGCCGGTCGCTCCTGCGCCGTCCAGGTGTCGAAGGAAAGGTTCGCATAGGCGCTGCCTTTCCCCTCCAGGCTCAAATCGACGCGGCCTCCCGCACTCTGCAAGGCGCTCACGTCGATCGGCCAAGAGCCTCCGGCGTCGAGCAGATTGTCGCGGGTGACCTTGATGCGCAGGACTTCCTCCTGCCCCACATGTGCGCTCAGCGTGAAGGAGGGATCGGTCTCGCCTTCAGCCCGCGCGAAGTCGCAGAGCGCGAAGATGGCGTGCGCCGAGGCGCGTGTGCTGTCCCAGCGCTCTCCCTCGCGGTTCGCCACCAACCAGCGCGCGGACTCGCGGGTCAGGGGATCGGCGGGCGCGAGTTCGAGCAGGGCCTGCAGCGCGAAGGAAGTGGCCTCGACCGCTCCGTCGCCGCGCCACCAGTAGCCTCGTTTTCTCCCCCAGTGCGCGGTCCCGTACTTCTGGTCTCGCTGCACCGATTCCCGCAGCTTTGCCAGCACCAGAAGCGCCTGTTCATGATGTCCGCTGCGCTGCAGATAGGAAGCCAGAAGGGCGCGCGCGTAGTCGCGCAGCGAATCGCGTTCCTCGAAGAGCAGTTGGGCGAAGCGCGCCATCGTCTCGTCTTCGTTGAGGGCCAGGTTGCGCGTTTTGGGGACCGCCCCGGCCCGATCGACCTCCGCCAGCGCGTGCAGTGCGTAGGCGAGATCGTCCGGGTTGTTTTCGAGTGAGGGAAGCAGCTGGCGCAGTCGATCGCGTCCTCGCCGCATGACCAACGCCGCCACCGTCTGACCACTCCTCTCTGCCTGCGCGAGAGCCAGCAACGCATAGGCGGTCAGGTAGGGTTGGCTCTCGTCCTGCGACCACCAACCCCACCCTCCGTCGGGCCGCTGCATGCTCGCGATACGGGCCAGGCCCTGCGCGATCTTCTCGTCGAGCTTCGGATCGAAGCGTGAGGTCGAAACGCCGAGTTCTCGGGCCGCGGCACGCACCGCCAGTGCGGGCACGAAACGCGACAGAGTCTGTTCGGTGCAGCCGTAGGGGTAGTCGGCTAGATAGGGCAGCGCATCGACGCAGGCCGAGAGAACACCGGGCGAGACGGTAAGCACGGCGCGACTCAGATCGTCGCGGCGCTGCGTGGGCAAGTCCAGCTGCAGGCTCTGGCGTTCCTTTCCCGTGCGCAGCTCTTTCGCCGCGACCACGCGCAAGGGAGTGCCCCAGGGATAGACTTCGACGGTGCGCACGAAGGCGTCGGAACCCTGCGCACTTCTCGCCTCGATGGTGACCCTCACCCGGCGCGGGCTGACCACGATGCTGCCGCTTTCCTCGTCACGGCTCAGGCTGAGCCTGGCTGCGTCTTTCGGCACTCTCGCCACCAAATCGACGCTGGCCTGTCCCTCAGCGGGAACGTGGACCTGTGCATCCTCCTGCTCGAGCTGCAGACCCTCGGCCTTCAGATGCAGGCGCGCGTCGATGGGAGTGGACCGTTCGTTGTGCACGGTGGCCGTGAAGTGGAAGCGATCGCCTTCGCGGAAGATCCGCGGGTGGTTCAGGCGCACCATCAGCTCTTTGTGGGTGTGGGTCTCGGTCTCGGCCTGACCCCCACGGTTCTCAGAATCCAGCGCGAGCGCCCAGGCGTTCCAGGTGGTGAGGTTGTCCGGTAGGGAGACCTCGAGTTGTGCGGTGCCGTCCTCATCGGTCGTCACCATGGTGCGCCACAACGCGGTGGTGCGGAAATCGCTCCGAAGGTCGACGCTTGGCTGCGCCCCTGAGGGCGCGGAAGACGGCTGCAGTTTCGGGAGCTCGGCTTGGGTATCGGAGGACATGGCAAGGGCAGCCGGAAGTCGTTCCGCCAGGTCGGCGTCCTGGCGAGAATTCATGTTCGCGACACCTCCCATCGCGGAGCCCTCGAATCGCCGATTCAGTTCAGGGCTCTCGACCTGCGCCGACGCCTCCTCCCGGCTCGCGAACTCGCGGTACGAACCGAAGAATTGCGGCGAGAGCGTGGGGTAGGGCAAACCGCGCACGGGAAAGCTTTGGAGAATGCGGTTCAGGTCCGGCTGCGGGCGCGGCACGAGTTGCAGGATCGCGTCATCCACCACCGCCACCGTGAAGCTCGTCCGCACGGGCTGGCCCTCGAGGTCCGTCGCTAGGACACGAAGGTGCGCCGTGTCGCCGGGTCGGTAGTCGGTGGAATCGAAGGCGAGCTCCAGCTTCAAGAACCGTTCCTTGGCCGGGGTCTCCACGCGCAGCGTGGCTTCCTGGAAGCGATAGTCCCAGGCGGCGGCCGCGCGCAGATTGAAATAGGGCCGGTGGGATGCATCGAGAGGAATCTCGAGCAGGCGCGCGTTTCCGCGCAGCTTCACCACTTCGCTCGTCGTCTTGGCGCCAAAGCTCTGGGTGAGGTGTACCGAAATGCCGGGACGCTCGCTCACGATCAGCACCCGCGCGACATCGCCCAAGAAGGCATCCTGTTGCGCGATGAGTGTGAGCCCGGTGCCCCCGCCAACCAGGAGTTTCTCGCGCGGGTCGGCGCAGTACACCGCGGTCTCCGCCTGCACTGCGTTCCCTCGTGTGTCCTTCGCGGTAAACCGAACCGCGTACTGGCCGGGGTTTTTCGCCGCGAAAGTAAACCAAGCCTCTCCGCTTGCATCCACCGTCAGGTCCTGATCGTAAAGCCGCTCCATGGACGCGTTTTTGTCGGTAAGCCAGAGGCTGCAGACTCCCGTGATCGCGGCCGCCCGTCCCATGAGATCTTCGACGTGCACGCGGACTTTGGCCGAATCGCCCGGCGCGACGATATAGAGCGTCGGCGCCAGCGAGGCGTAGACTTCCTGCGCACCCACGCGCAGCCGTGCCGTGTTCGTTTCCTCCCTGCGACTGGCGTCGGTGACGCGGGCTTCGATCGAATATTCGAAGCGTCCGTTGGGCGCTTCGGCGGGAGCCTCCGTGGGAAGGGTCAGCTCCGCTTCGCCCTTTTCGTTCAAGCTGAGTGTTTCTCGTAGCACTTCCTGTCCGGGGGCATGTCCTGGCCAGGGGCGCAGCGCGCGATCGGTTTGGCCTTGCAGGTAAAAGGGCATCGGCCGCCAGATCTCGTAGTAGGGGTTTCTGTGCACCACCACTTCGGCGCTGCCCTGGACCGCGCCGCCGAAGAGATACTCGGCCGACACTTTCACTTTCAAAGTGTCGCCGAGCACGTAGCGCCGCTCTCGGTCGAGCTCCACCTTCACGCGAAACTCGGGTAGACGGTATTCATCGACCTGGAAACTCCCGTAACAGAGTCCCGTTCCTCCGGAACGTACCTGCACCGAATACGCTCCCAGGGCAGGGCGCGAAGACAGAGGAAAGACCATCTCCAGCGCACCATTCGCGTCGAGGGTCTGCGTTTCGTGCAGGACCTCGCTCCCGTCGGGCGCCCGCACCACCAACTCGACCGAACGCGGCTTGGGCAGCTCCAAGCTTCGTTCGGGCAGATTCGCGCGCCGAAGCAGGGCTTGCAGATGCACCGTCTCGCCGGGCCGATAGAGAGGACGATCGGTCAGGATGAACCCACGCCATTCGTAGGGTTCCTGGCTCGACGGCGAACCCACATAGACCGGCGCGCTGAGGACCACGGGATGTCCCCGAAGCTCTCCCACCGCCAGGATCTGCTCCTGATAGTGGACATCGGGCAGAGCCTTGATCCGGCCCAAACCATCGGCATCGAGTTGGACTCTGGATTCTTGGGAAGACCATTTCCTTCCCTGCGTCATGAAGTAGCTGCGCACCAGAAGTTCGGTGGTTCCGCCCAGGGAGCTGCCATCCATCTTCGTCAACCAGAACTCGATTTCCCCGCTGGCCATGGGCGTCGCCAATAGCCCCAGATCGGTGACCTGAACCAAGAGATGAGAGACGACGGGTTGGGAATCGCCACTGTTGTTCATGCTGTCCGAGGGCTCCGATGCCCCAGTGGGAAAGCGTGAGCCCCGGAACACGGCCCAATACAGGCCCACTCTCAGGGGCTGAAGTACCACGGTGGTGTCGCGCGGGACGTGGGATTCAGCGGCGCCTTCCCGCGCGGCGATTTCCTCTTCATCCTTCCGCTCCAGGTGGTAGACGAGAGTTCCGGCGCCATCACGGTAGCGAGGCCCCAAAGACAGCGGATTCGATTGCGGGCCCCCGTCCGTGAGGGGAAGAAGATCCTTTCGCGGATCGATTTGGCGCAGCTCCAGCCGCCATTCGCGCAGATTGCGCCACTGGAGGTGGAGATTGTGGAAGGAGCCGGGTCGGTACAACTGGGCCCCACTGAGTTCCGCCTCTGGCTCTACCAGTCGGTTCAAGATCTCGTGCGCCGCGCGCGCGTCGTCGGTCTTGGTCTCGCCCAGATCCGCCGCGAGCTGGGCCTGGCGCACCGCCTCTTCGTAGTGGCGCAGCGTCTCCTCGGCGGCCGCCAGCACCAGATGGCAACGCGCCGCGAGTGCGTCCTCAGGAGAGAGCTTCAGGACATCACGCGCGATCTCCTGTCGAACCTCGAGTTCCTCGGAAAGGGCCGGCGCTTGCTCCGCCGTATACCTGATGGGCGTGGGAGCTCGGCCACTCAACAGCCGCTCCGCGAGCGAGAAGAGAACTTCCCGCGGTGCGGGCGCTCGGAAGAGGTTCCTCCACATCCGCAGGTAGCTGCGGTCAGGAGTAACCCATCGAGTCCGATCCCCGAGAGCGGCTTCGAGCAGCGCCGCGTACGCGGTCGTGCTCTCCTCGCTGATCGTTTGGGTCTCCCAGTAGGCCGCGGCGTCGTTGAAGGTGCGACCGCTGTCGGAGTTGGCGCCCTGAATTCTCACGATCTCGGTTGCGACGCGCGCTCCAGGGCGATCCATTTCCTTCTGTTGCAGGAAAAGTCGAGCCTGGAGCAGGAGCGCGTCGAGATCCTGTGTGTCTGGGTTCTCCTGCGCCCATCGCAGTTGAGCCGCCAGACGCCACGATTCGCTTTCGCGCGGACGCCAGTTCGGCGCTTGGTTTCGAAGAGTCTCGAAAGCATCGAGAGCGGCGTGATAGAGCTGCTGCTGAAAGAGCGAACGTCCTTCGTCGTACAGCGCTGACGGTTTCTCTGGCATCGAGTGGGCCGAGGAGGTGCCCGAACTCCCCTGGGGTGCTTCGGCGCTGGGGCTTCCCGCCCCGAGCAGGCCGATGCCGCTCAGCAGAAGAATCAACCCGAGAAATGCAAGACGATGCCGGCCGCTGGATCTAGATCTCATCTCCGCTCCTCCATTGGGTCCTCGGGTCATGTTTCCTTCAAAGCCCTTCATTCCCCTCTACCCTGGTGGAGCCCGGACTATTCCCCGCCGTCTCGATTTCCCTCTGCACGGGCGCGAATCGCCACGAAGAGGCCATTCCCGCTCGCCGCAGCCCCTCCTAGGGCTTAGACTGTGGCACCAGAATTCGCCAATTCCATCCGTGGCTTTTGATTTCGCATTTCGAGGAGACCGATCGATGTCCCCAGCCTCTACTTCCTGGATCCGCATCTTCGCCAGCGCGCTTGTCTGTCTCGCGGCAATTCCAAGCGCGGCGAAGGACAGAGAGTACAGCAAAGAGGTTCCGAACAAGGATTACAAGATCTGGGAGTTCGATACGGGCCAGGGCTACTCCATGCATCTTTCGGGCATCTTCTGGGATCCCGGCGAAGGCCGCCGTCTCGCGTGCCTCCCGCCGGAAGACCTGGACTCTTCTCTCTATTTGAAGACCATGAACGGGCAGAAAGGTTGGGCCTACTGGTTCGCGGACCAGCACTGGAACTTCTTCGTCGCCGATCTTCCCGGAACCGAGAAGACAGTTCCCTCGCCGAATCCCGACATCGTCAAACTCACCGAAGATGCGGTGGCGGCCACCTACAAGCTGGGAGTCGCTACGCAGCCCCGCGCCTTCTACGCCCAGGGACTCGGCGCCGCGTTCTGCATCAAGCTGCGCTCCACCACTCCCAATGCGATTCCGGCTGCGATTCTTCTCGACCCCATCGGAACCAAAGGGATGCAACCGAAGATTACCGATACGGTGGAGCAAGTCGCTTCCTGGGACGACAGCCTGGAGGAACACCTCTGGGTGAAATGGGGGCTGGGCCCGCGACCCGGCAAACTCTACCCGGATTCCGATTTGGGAGAGGAAGGGTTTCGCGCGTTGATGGAGCACTACGATCACAACGCTCCTCCCTTCTGGGCCACCGTATTGACCGGGCTGCAAACCTGGATGGAAATCAAAAACCCCATGAACATCGCCAACTGGCCGGTTCTGTTGGTCCGTGGACCTCATCCCACGCCGGAGATGGACGCTCGTCGTGAGGCGGTCAAGGCGTGGCTGTCTGAGAACGGCGCCTCGATCGAAGAGATGGATCTGGGGAAGGAGGGGCCGCCCGGCCTGAGCAACTTGCCGATGGCCGGCGCCAAGGCCGATTCGGTCGCGGCCCTGTTCATGGAATGGCTGAAGAATCTGCCGAACAATCCCGACTTTCATGCCCCGAAACCCCAACCCTGAGTCTTTCATGGCCAACTGCGTCATCGATATCGAAACCAGTGCCCTAGACGAGGCGGAGGTCGCGTCCGCTCTGGTGGAGAAGCTGAAGGCGGCGGCGGAGGACGACGAGGACTGGCGGGAAAAGCTCGCCCTCTATGCTCTGGGCGCATCGGTGGTGACGATCGGACTCTACAGCCCCGAAACCGGGCGCGCGGCGATGCTCTACGACGACCGGCACGGGGCGATCGACTCCATCGGGGCCATGCCGCGAGTGGATCAGGTGACGCTCATCGGCGGGGACGAGCGGAAAATCCTGGAAGAGTTCTGGGGAATGGTACCTAGCTTCGGCTGCGTCGTGAGCTACAATGGGCGCGGTTTCGACGTCCCCTTCCTCCTGCAGCGCTCTTTGATCCATGGGCTGACGGTGAGCCGCAATCTCATGCCGCCGCGCTTCTCATCCATGCGCGAACACATGGATCTGGCCGAAGTGCTGAGTCAATTCCGCGCGACGCGACCCTACGGGCTCGAGGCCTGGTCGCAGGCCCTGGGGGTGAAGAGCCCCAAGGAGGGCGAGGTCAAGGGGGCGGAAGTGAGCGCCGCATTCCGTGAGGGACGAATCCGTGAGATTGTCGAATACTGCCTGCGGGACGTCGTGGCTACCGCGGAGATCGCGGCAAGAGTGAGTCGAGACTGGGGCAAGGCATTGAACTTGCCGGCGATTCGCTTCAACGACGGCTAGAAGGAAGAGAATCCACCGATCATGGATCCCACTCTGCTCCCCGCTCCCCTTGCTCGCTGTCGAGAACTGACGGTTCGTTCTCCCAACCACCTCCACCATGCCGCGGAAAAATTCGAGGAGAGCACCCGTTACGATTTCTTTCTCAGCGCCTACGCGTGCATGCGAACCCTGGATGATCTGGTGGACGAGGAGTTTCTGCGTCTTCCATCGAGAGAACGTGCGCAGCGTCGTACTGATGTTCTCGACCGGGTGGCCGAGTGGGAAGCTCAGGTGACGGCCGCCGCCAGTGGAGAATACCGCGCGCGAGACGACGGCTTCGAGCCCCTGGTCTTCACCGCGCTGAATTCGTGTCTCGGCGCGAGTGATCTGGGAAGCGGGCCCTTCTTGCGGCTGGCGCGAAGTCTACGGCGCGACGTACGCGAGGAACGGCTCGCCACCTGGCAAGATCTTCTCGACTACTGCGAGGGAGCGGCGGTGGCTCCCGGAGCGGTCTTCCTCTACTTGCTCGCGGCACGGGAGGACGATCGCGGCCGGCTCAGACTCTCCCCCGAGATCGAGGTGATGGAGGAAGCGCGCGACCTGGCCCACTTTTGTTATTTCACGCACATCGTCCGCGACCTGCGAAAGGACGCCGCCTCGAGCACCCAGCTCCTCACTCTGCCGGACGAGCTACTGAAGCAGTCGGGCTACTCTCGCGCGAGTTTCTCGCGCGCGGTCCTGCAGGGCGACAAGGGAGTGCGGCCGGTGATACTCCAGATGCTGGGCGAAGCCGAATCGGCGGGAGCCAGGGCGCGCGAGCGGATGGAGGCGCTGCGCCGCAAACTGCCCGTGGGCAAGAGCGCGATCCTGGACTATCTCTTCGACCTCTACCGCGACGCCCACGAATCCGTTCGGGCAATCTGGTCCAACTAGAGGCTTTCTCACACCGGCCCGAGGAGCTCGAGCGTGACGCAATCGGAGAATCTAGCGGACGTCCTACTTCATGGAATGGCTCACGGCGGAGAGGCCGTGGGGCGTATCGAGGATGGTCGTGCGGTTTTCGTGGCGGGGGGAATCCCGGGCGAGCAGGTGCGGGTACGCATCCTCAAGGAACAAAAGCGCTGGGCTCGAGCGGAACTGGTGGAAGTTCTCAGCCCGAGCGAAGACCGCGTGGAGCCCCCCTGTCAGTACTTCGGAGTATGCGGCGGTTGTCAGTGGCAACACATCGCCCTGAACCGACAGCGCGCCCTGAAGCGTGAGATCGTACAGGGGCAGATTCGTCACCTCGGAGGAATGGAAACGATCAGCGTCGAGGAGACGCGGGCCGCGGGTGAACCCGACGGGTTCGGCTACCGCAACCACGCCACCTTCGCGGTCGATGCGCAGGGCCATACGGCCTACCACCGCGCAAAGGGACGCGAGCTCGTGCCCATCGATCGCTGTCTGCTGCTGCACCCCCTTCTGCGCGAGGGCCACGAGGCCCTGCCCCTTCTGCCGGGCTTGCGAAGTCTCGAGCTGCGCGCTGGCGTGCGTACGGGACAGAGATTGGTGATGGCGACCGGCCAAGTCGACCCCGCTCCGGTAGAGGAAGCAGCGGCGCGCGGAGTCCACCTGCGCGGTCCGGGGGAAGGAGAAATCACCGAGATGGTGCACACCGAGAGGTACCGCATCTCCTCGAAGTCGTTCTTTCAGGTGAACACCGATGGTGCCGAGATTCTCGTCGATCTCATGCTGGAAATGCTGGACCCCTCACCCGAAGACCAGGTGCTCGATGCGTTCGCGGGCGTCGGGCTCTTCACGCTTCCCCTGGCCCGCAGGAGCGCCCGCGTGTTCGCGGTGGAGCGGAGCAAGGCGGCGCTGCGCGATCTGCGCTTCCTGGTGAAAGGTCTCCCGGTGCACGTGGTGGGAGTGGACATCGACCATGCTGGCGACCAACTCCCCCCGCGAGTGAATCTGGCGGTGGCCGACCCCCCACGCGAGGGACTCGGCGAAACCAACGCGAAGCGACTGGCCCAGATGCAGCCCCGGCGTCTGGTTCTGGTGAGCTGTGATCCCGCCTCCCTGGCCCGCGACCTCAAGAATCTCAGCGAATCCGGGTACGTTCTACAGCGCGCCGTCCCCGTCGATCTCTTTCCCCACACCTACCACGTGGAGACGGTCGCCCTCTTACGGCGCTCCTGAGCGGCGCGAGCGGCACGATTCTTCCCTGTCGTCCTCTCTTGAACGTTTGCACGCGCTGGCGACCTCGCTCGCGGGCGCCGCGCAACGCCGCTCGCGGAGAGGACTGCTCGGCCCATGGATTCGCTCAACTTATTCTCTGATAAGCCATTAGAGGCGAAGAAGATCGGCGCGGCACCGCGACGCCGGCGCCAGAGACCCATCTGGCAGATCCTTTTGGCTTCGGCGCTGGTCCCCGGTGCGGGTCACATGCTGTTGGGCAAAGTGCGAGAGGGAGTCGCGATCCTCCTTCTCTGCGTGCTGACCCAAATCATGGCCTCCCTGGGGTTCGCGCTGGGTTGGGTGGCCATTTCCTGGATCGGTTTTCGAACCGGAGGCGCCCTCTACCTCTTCGCGGTGGCTGACGCCGCCCTGCTTCGCTACGAGAAGGCCGACGGACGCAGCGCCCAGTATCCCGAATCACCGCGAAGGGTGGCGTTCTGGAACTTCGTGGGCTACGGCGCCGGTTACGAGATCCTCGGGATGCGCGCGTGGGCCCTGGGCGCTGGCGGCGCCGGATTTTTGACGCACTTCGCCCTGGCGATCCTCTGGCCGCAACTCGCGATCGTAGGAGAAGTCATCCTGGTTTCTTCCGCCATCCATGCCTACTTCCAAGCGTACGCCGACAAGCGACAGCTCTCCCGCCTGCCAGACGACACCACGCCGCACTGGCTACGCCGATCCCTGCTGATCACCTGCGTCCTGACGCTCGCCATCGCCGTGGCGAGTCAATGGGTGGCCTTGCAATGGCGCGACAGCATGCACCTGCAACGCCAGGGCGCGGTGGCCATCGAGCCCTTCTACGACAATCCTCATTACGGTTTGCACCTGGAGATGCCTTCCCCGGGCTGGGAATTCCTTCAACCTTCGGGTGACGAGCTCTTCTCCGCCGCTCATCTCACCGAGAACGCGATGATGAGTCTGCGCATCGCACCCCGAACTCCCTTCACCTGGGACAATCAGCTCTGGGCCCAAAAGGTTTTGAACGATGCGCGCAACGAGGGCTGGAAGCTGCATCTCACCCAGAGTGAGCCGTCCCAGCTGGGAACTCTCCCCGCCTGGTCACTGAGTGCCGAAGGCACCTGGCGCGGCGGCAAACGCGTGGTGCGCATCATCACCGCGGCGCGTGGGCTTCAGCACATCACACTTTGGTATGAATGGTCGCCCTCCAAGAGCTCCCTCGCCTCGACGGAAGTGGGACAGATTCTCGCCAGCATGCATCTGCACTAGACTCGGGAATTCGCTTCCGCGTCAGCGCTTGAATTCTCTTCTCATCGCAAACTCCACGCCCCTCTCGCTTGCGCGACGGTGACAGAAGTGCCATCTAGGTCTAGGATGCGGCGATACCCCACGTCCACGTGGTTCGAGCGGCATCGTGCTTTTCAAGAGGCGGACGGATGGCAACTGCAAGACGAACGAAGACGAAGACCAAAGTGAGCAAATCGCGCGGTGCGAAGGCGCCGCGCACTCTCGCTACCGCCGAGAGCATGGCCAGCCAACAGCGCGAGATCTCGGTGAGTGAATTCTTCACCAAGAATCGCCACCTCCTGGGTTTCGATTCGCCGACCAAGGCTCTTCTCACCACCATCAAGGAAGCGGTCGACAACTCGCTGGATGCCTGCGAGGAGGCCGGCGTGCTCCCCGAGCTCGGGGTGGAAATCCTTCCCGCGGGGGAGAACCGGTACCGGGTTATCGTCGAGGACAACGGGCCGGGCATCGTGAAGGCACAGATTCCCCGCATTTTCGGAAAGCTCTTGTACGGCTCCAAGTTTCACCGCCTGCGGCAGAGCCGTGGTCAGCAGGGAATCGGAATCTCCGCCGCCGGAATGTACGGACAGCTCACCACCGGCCGCCCGATCGTGGTCGAAAGTCGAACATCGCGGCGCACAACGGCCCATCGTTACGAACTGGTGATCGACATGCTCAAGAACGAGCCGATCATCAAGAAAGAGAAGGAGGTGGACTGGAAAGAGAAGGCGCGGGGCACGAAAGTGGAGATCGAGCTCGAGGGCGTCTACAAGAAGGGCCGCCACGGCGTCGACGCGTACCTGCAACAGACGGTGCTGGCCAATCCCCATATCTCGCTCAGCTACCTGGCGCCCGGCGAGAGCGAACCGCAGATCTACGAGCGAGCGTCCACCAAGCTGCCCGACGAGGCGATGGAGATCAAGCCGCATCCCTACGGAGTGGAAGTGGGGATGCTGATGCGGATGCTCAAGGACACCAAGAGCCGGCAACTCAAAGGCTTCTTTCAGAGCGAGTTCTCGCGGGTGGGGCCCAAGACCGCGCTCTCGATCATCGAACCGACCGGTTTGCAACCCACCACCTCGCCACGACGCGTATCCATCGACAAGGCGGAGAAACTCATCGAGGGCATCCGCGACACCAAAATTCCGGCGCCCTCGGTGGATTGTCTCTCTCCCATCGGCCAAGAACGCATGGTGGCCAGCCTGAAGACCCAGATCGAAGCGGACTACTACGAAGCGGTGACGCGAAGCCCGTCGGTGTACCGCGGGAATCCCTTCCAGGTGGAGGTGGGAATCGCCTACGGTGGGCAGCTGGACAAAGAGGATCTCATCTCGCTTTTACGCTACGCGAACCGCGTGCCCCTGCAGTACCAGGCGGGTGCGTGCGTGATCACCAAGAGCGTGATCGGCACCCGCTGGAAATCCTACGGACTCCAACAGAGCCGAGGCGCCCTGCCCACCGCTCCCATGCTGCTCATGGTGCACCTGGCCAGCGTCTGGGTGCCCTTCACCAGCGAGAGCAAGGAAGCCATCGCGAATTACGACGAGATCAGCAAGGAACTGCGGCTGGCTCTGCAGGAAATCGGCCGCAAACTGGCGCGCCACATTCGCCGCGGAAAGCGCGAACTCGACGCAGCCAAAAAGAGGGCCTACATCGAGAAGTACATCCCTCACATCGGATTGGCCCTGCAGGAAATCCTCGGCCTCTCCGATCCTCAGGAAAAGAAATTGGTGAGCACACTGACCGATACGATGTACCGGAGCCGGCAGACCTGACGCAAGAGAGCCCCGGCCCGGTCCAGCGTAATGGAGGCGGAACAATGGCACGAATAGGAGTCATGATCTCTGGATGTGGTTTTCAAGATGGAGCCGAGATTCAGGAATCGGTCTTCACCCTGCTGGCACTCTCGAAGCGAGGACACGAGATCGTACCCATTGCGCCCGACATGCCCCAGCACCACGTGACCAATCACAAGTCGATGCAGAAAGTGGACGGCGCAACCCGCAACGTGGCCGAGGAAGCCGCCCGGATCTTCCGCGGCGCACCGAAGTCACCCGCCGAAGCGGGACAACTCGACGCCCTCGTCATGCCCGGCGGGTTCGGCGCCGCGCTGAATCTGTGTAATTTCGCCGAGAAGGGCACCGAGTGCGAAGTTCAACCCGCGGTCCGTCAGCTCATCCGTTCGATGGTCGAGGCGGGCAAGCCGGTGGGTGCCTGGTGCATCGCCCCCGCGCTGCTGGCCGCGGCCCTGCGCGGTGAGCCGAGCGTGCAGCTCACCATCGGCAGCGACCCGGGCACCGCGCAAGCACTCGAGCAGATGGGCGCCAAGCATGTCGACTGCAAAGTCGATGCTTGCGTCGTCGACCTCGAACACAAGATCGTCTCCACTCCCGCGTACATGTACAAAGCGCACGTCCACGAGGTGCAGGCCGGGATCGAAAAAGCGGTCGCGGCCCTGGACGAGTGGCTGCGTTAGGAGGAATTTCATCGATGGCGAAGAAGAAGGTCTCAAGCCTCATCAAAGACGAGGCGAAGGACATCCACCAGAAGATCATGGCGCGCGAAAGCCCTTCCTTGAAGATGCCGGTGCGCAGTCTGGCGAATGTGACCTACCGGCCCGCGAAGGGTTACTTCCAAATGCGGGGGAAGACGAAGGAGAGAACCCTCACCGTGAATACGGTGAAGACCTTCGCCCAGAGCCTCCGCATGATGTCACTCTGCAAGCAGCTGGTGGAGACCGACGACATCGCCACGAAACGTGAGGCCTACTACGTTTCGAAGAACTGGGACGACGCCCGTTTCAACGAACAAACAGAGAGCGATACGGTGATGGATGACGTCGAAGCCCTGTTTCGCGTCAATCGAGAACAGTTGGGCTTCATTCCCGAGGAGAAGGGCGGCGACGTCGCCGGCAAACTCATCGTGATCGATCGCGACCGAGAGACCGGAGAAGAGCTGCGGATCGACTGTACGCGCTTTGGAAGCGGGGCCTACAGCATTCCCTCATCGGTGGAGGAGCTGAAGTTCGAAACGAAGGCCAAGTTCGTCCTGGCCATCGAGACGGCCGGGATGTTTCAGCGGCTGGTGAAGCACTCCTGGTGGCGAACCGCGAATTGCATTCTCATCAGCATGGGGGGAGTGCCCACCCGCGCCTGCCGCCGCTTCATCCGCCGCTTGAGCGACGACAAGAAGCTCCCGGTGTACGTATTCGTCGACGGCGATCCGTACGGCTACGGGAACATCTACCGCACGCTCAAGGTGGGGTCAGGCAACGCAGCGCATCTCAACGAGTTCTTCTGCGTTCCCCAGGCGCATTTTCTGGGGGTGACCCCCCAGGACATCATCGACTATAAACTGCCGACGCATCCTCTGAAGGATGTCGACATCAAGCGCGCGAAGGACGCGCTCAAGAACGATCCTTTCATTCAGCACTACAAGCCCTGGCAGAAGGCCATCACCCAGCTCATCAAGATGGGAGTGCGTGTGGAGCAGCAAGCTCTCGCCAAGCACGGGCTGAACTACGTCATGGAAGAGTACTTGCCGCAGAAGCTGGCGAATACGCGCGCGTTCTTGCCCTGAGCCATAGGCGGCGGGACTTTGTTCGGGCCGCGCCGCTCTGCTTGGGACACGATCCGTCGTGGCGACGGGCGATCAGGAGAACCGGGGGCCGGCTTCCTCGTCGTCCTCCGCGATGTCGGCATCGTCGATCACTTCAGCCTCATCGATCCCGTCTGGCTCACTCGAGCGCACCGTCTCGACCGGGGCGGCCGGAACCGGTTCGGGCTCGAATTCGGGTGGGGGCGCCTTTTCGCCCCGGCGTTCCACCAGCATCAAACCACCCCACGCAATGAGTCCCAGCGGCAGCAGGTAGCGCACCAGGAATCGCAGGATCGAGAGCACCAGCTTCACGAAGCCGGCGAGAATGCCCAGCGTGAACAGATAGCAAACGATAGAGATGCTGATGAGAGTGATCGCCGGACCGAGTGCGTCCTTGTTCTGGCGATCCGAAGCCGCGACCGAGAGCAGCGCCAGCCCCGGTGAGAGGAGAAAGAAGGGCCAGGAGCTTTTGAATCCGACCCAGCCGATGCGCAACATGAAGAAGTGCAGGGCCAAGAGCGTGATGAGAACTCCGGCGCTGAGAATCGCCGCTTCCCGACGTCCCCGCGAGAACCAAGCCAGGAGCCCCACCCCCACCGCGAAGAGCAGGAACAGCCAGAGGAGGCTGAAAGCGTGCCAGTGTATGGAATGCCCCACCAAGAGCAGGATGCCGATCAAAATGAGGATGGGACCCGTTATCAGTTTGCCTCGGCCCGACATCGTTGCCACCTCCACGGGCAGAAGATCCGGACGAGCGGGCGGCCACGTCCGAAGAAATCGAGGAGATGGGACGGGTGCTCGCCCCATCTCCTGAGAAGTCTAGCCCCCTAGTGCGAGAGTCGCACGGGAATCTTGAGTTTGACTCCACCGTCGGCTTCGTCCACCAGGCGGAGCTCGCCGCCGTTGACGAATCCATCCGGGGCCTGCGGCGGGACACCTTCGGCCGTAAGCTCCACCGGAAGCTGCGCCTGAGGATAGACGCGGAACTGCGATTTCTCGCGGACCTTCCCGCTCAGACCCACTTTCTTCGCGAGATGGAAGTTCTCACGCAGGCAGAATCCCCAATCGGCCTTGTCCTTGGCCATCGCAAACCCCGCATCGACTTTCAGGGTGTAGGTGCCCGGCGACGCGGGGTGGAGACCGATCCGCAGGGTTTGCTGGTTGAAACCATCGACCACCAGCGCCTTCCCCTTGGAGTCGTAGATGTTCACTGGAACATCGGTCATGAGATTGTAGACTTCCTGGCTCATTTTCAAGGTGAAGTCGACGCTGGGAACCTCGTCCGACAACTCGAAGTCGTAGCTCCAGTGGTCGTCGTTCTTCACCTCGATCTTCCGTTCGCGCTGATAGCTGTCGATGCTGCCATCGATGTGGCCGGCGAAGACCTCGTCGAAAAGCGGGGTGATGGCGATTTTCGCTTCGGGTGAGGCAGCGGGCGCATCGAAGTCCATGCTCTTCAACACCGGAGGATCGACGGAGAAAGCCGAGAAACTCGCCTCGAGGTCGTAGACCGAGTCCCTGGCATCACTCCGAGACCCGCGCGCCACGATCTCCCATACCCCGGGCGTGAGATCCTCTCCGGAGAAATCGTAGTCCACCGATCTCTTGTCCCGGCTGTCAGCGACTCCCCGGAAGTACCCCTGCTCGCGGCCCGCGCTGTCGTAGAAAACGGGCCAGGCCAGGCCTTCCTTACCCTCGGGAATGTCGAGTTTCACGTGCATCGCGCTCGCGCCCGCGGGCACGCGCAGGAAGTAATGTTCGACCCCGCCGGCCTCGAGATGACGGGCACTCCACGAGCGGGTGTATCCCTCTTGCGGTCCAAACTCGTAGGGAGTGACGATCGTGACCACGATCTCGAAATCGTATGCGGCGTCGCCGCTGCGACCGGTGCCCTTCGACTGCGCGAAGATCCGGCCCACGTGCATACCGGGCTCCTGCAGCTCTTGTCCGGAATAGCTGGCGCGAATCGTCTGGTCGCCATCGCCGTTGATGTAGGTTTCGTCACGATCGAGATGGATCCACGGGACCTCGGACTTCAGGCGCCAGGCGCGATAGAACTTGTTTCGCGTGTCCTGGCTCACCCAGTCGGGAAACCGCGGAGTGAGCGTGAAGCTCTGTTGATAGCCATCGTGGGGATACCATCCTCCGCGCCAATACGCGGCCGGAGCCTTGCCGTCGGGTTGGAACGGCGCTTCGGTGCGAATCTGGATCACGCTCAGCTGATCGGGCTCTCCCGCGTCCGAATAGGCACGAGCCGCATCGAACGCGCGCGGCAAGTCGACCACTCCTCCGCCGACTTCGATCGGGGTGTAGCCGGGCAGACGCTTCCCCGTATGCCGAAGCGCGCGTTGGATGGTTCCGAAGTTCCAGCTCTTCCCCTCCTTGGAGAGACCCGAGAGGATGCAGGCTACGCTCCCGGTGGTCATGGGGGAAGCCATGCTGGTGCCGTTGTAGCGGTCACGGTTTCCCCACAGGGGAACACTACTGCTCGCTCCGCCCGGTGCGGCCACGTCGGGTTTCGCGAGCTCTCCTCCGCGGCTGCTGAAGACATAGAGCTGATCGTGCTCGAGAGTGGCTCCGTAGAGCTCCTTCGCCATGGCCTTGGTGAAGAGAGCTCCCGCCGCGATGACTCCATCGGCCGCAGCGGGAAGCCCCACGGTCGAGATTCCCGGCCCGCTGTTCCCCGCGCTGTTCACGATGACCAGCTTCGAGTGTTCGTCGAGGACCTTGTCCAGGTAGCGATCCATTCGGGCATCGCCCTCGATTTCGCTATCGATGCCGTAGCTCATGTTGATACAGCAGGGCATCTTGTATTCTTCCATCCACTTGGCGGCGTAATCGTAGGCCTTCTTCATCGACTCGGTCGTCGTGCTGCCTCCAGCGAGCAGGTTGTTCCCGATCTTGAGGCTGTAGACGTAGGCTCCCGGCGCAACGCCGTTGAGACCCTTTTGACCGTGCACCGAGAATCCCGAAGCCATTCCCGAGACGTGGCTTCCGTGTCCTCCATCGTCGTGATGCAGATTCAAGTGCGGTGAGTCGTCGCCGGTGAGATCGAGGGCGAAGGTCATGCGGTCGCGACTCTTTTCAACCGCCTGGTCGCGAAAATGGAAGCCCTGCAGATCGGTCGCGTAGTCGCGCAGGATGGTCTCGTCGTCGAGATGCCCATCGCGATCGATGTCGATGACGCAGAGCCAGACGTTCTCGCTGGCATCGGCTCTCGCTTCGGCCGCGGCCGCGTCCTTCCCCCAGGACTTGCGCAGCGTGACTCCGCGACCCTCTCCCAGTTTCTCCACCGCTTTCGCGCGCGGCGCGGAGTACACCACGACGCCCCATTGATCATCGGTGCTTCCATTGTCGTTCAGGTCGGTAAGGCTCTCGCTGTTGAGAAATTCCGATTCCTTCAGGACACCGGTCCAGACCCGTTGCGAATCGGAAGGCGCCACCGCGAGCGAATCGAAGCCCTCGAGCCTGAGGCCGTCGGCGACCTCGAGCACGCGCGGCGTCTGATTCTCCACCCACTTTGCTTTCTTCAACTCGAGCTTGCCCTGTCCGGAGAAGTCGCGGGCGCCGATGACCTTCACCTCTCCGGTAGAGGTCGTGGTGAGCCCGGGTGTCCCCATGTCCACCCCGGTGTCCAGGACGAAGATGACCACTCCCCGTCCGTCGTAGGTGGGATGCGCATCGAGAAATGCGGGGGCCCCGATTTCTCCGACGGGAAGAAAAGTCCAGGAGTCGGCGGGCTCCGCCGCAAAGGCGGAGAAGGAGACGCCGAGAACCACCAGGGTCACCAGCGCCGCGAGACGAGTCGGAGAAAGAGCACGCATGGGTACCTCCAGAGCATGCACGCGGGAGGATAAATCGCGAGTTTCGCATTCGAAGGTGGTACAGAGGGCCCTCTCACGCAAGACGCGGGGGCCGGCGGCGCATCCGCCAAAGCGCAGTGGGCCGATGGCTATTTCGTTCCGCGGAGACGGCCGCCGACGAACTGACCGCCGAAGAACGCGGCCAAAAGAAACGGCACCGACGAGAGATGCCAGCCAATTCCCGAGAGGATGCGCAGAGTCACGACCAGAGGAACGGGAATGTGCACCGCGAGAAACCAGTTTCGGGAGAACTTCACCGTCCGCGCGCGCCAGTAGCCGAAGGGCAGGTTCAAAAGAAAGACCGCCAGCGCGACCCAGAGAAGCCTCGTCATGATCGTTCGAGCCTCCGGTTCCGCGGATCGGCGTGGGCCTGGACGTAGAAAGGCCGGTAACTCGAGGTTACCGGCCTCTCCCATGGAAATGAACCAAGCATTTTCCACCAAGGGGACTCGACGCCTATCTTCGGCCGGCGCCCCGGCCGAAGACTCGTCGGCCGTGCCGCCACGACCGTTCTTTGGGTGTCCCCTCGGCGGTTCAACTGTCCCCCTTGAGATACAGTCGACGCCGGGAGGCTTTGGGCTCCAGCCGCGGTCGGCTCAGCCCGAAGTCACCCTAAAGTGTTGCATGCCAAGTATTTCCGGAGCTTTGTCGAGATTGGTAGAAAGAGCCTCGGATCGCAGGGCACTCAACGTGTTCTTGAAGTATCACAAGTCGTGCCAGTGTGAACTCTCGCGCCGAGGCCGGTCTGGGGCGCGCGGCCGGGGAAAGAAAAATCCGTCTAAGCCCTTCAGCGCCATCAAGTTGAGCTCAGGCCTCTTCCCCCGCCGGAGAGGCGGCCCCAACGCCGGCCTCTCCGCCGGACTTCATGAAACTGTCCTCTGGGGAGTGCATTCCCGTTCCACGCGGGGGTAGCCCGGTCTTCAGGCGTACGCGCGGATGCGATAGGAATTGTCGCGGATGGCCGGCGTGAAGCCGGCGTCCAGGATCATGCCGTTCAGCTCTTCCTTGCCCAAGCGGAAGCTCACCCCGGCCTCGCTCACCACGTTCTCCTCCATCATGGTCGAGCCCAGATCGTTGGCCCCGAAGAAGAGAGTGAGCTGGCCGATCTTCTTGCCTTGGGTGACCCAGGAAGCCTGAAAGTTGTCGATGGTGTTGAGCGCCAGGCGGGAAATCGCCAGGGTGCGCAGATAATCCTGGCTCCCCTTGAACGCGCTGACCGGCAGCTTCGCCAGCTGCTCGGGCTGCTTCTCGGTCATCGGGGTGAAACCGGGTTGATAGCTCCAGCAGATGAACGCGGTGTAGCCACCGGTGCGGCTCTGGCTCTCGCGGATGCGTAACAGGTGCTCGACCCTCTCGGGCAGGGTCTCCACGTGCCCGAACATCATGGTGGCCGAGGTACGCATTCCCAGAGAGTGGGCTTCCTCCATGATGGCGGTCCAGCGGGAGGCGCTGACTTTGGTCGGAGCCAGGATCGCCCTCACGCGATCGTTCAAAATTTCCGCGCCGCCTCCGGGAATGCTGTCCAGCCCCGCCTCCTGCAGCTCGGCGATCACCTGCCGGGTGGGCATCTTGAAGAGCTTGCCGAAATGTTCGATCTCGCTGGGACTGAATCCGTGGATGTGGATCTCGGGGAAGTGGGACTTCAGATCGGCGAGCGTCTCCTGGTACCAGGAAAACGGCAGGTTGGGATTGTGCCCTCCCTGCAAGAGGATCTGTGAGCCGCCGATGGCCCGCAGCTCTTCGATCTTGCGATGCAATTTCTCTCTGGAGAGCACGTACGCTTCGTCGTCGTGCTTGTGGCGGTAGAAGGCGCAGAAGGTGCAGTCGACGTAGCAGACGTTGGAGTAGTTGATGTTACGGTCGATCACGTAGGTCACGTGCTCAGGGTCGCAGCGGCGCAGACGCAAGGTATGCGCGGCGCGCCCCAGCGCGTGCAACTCCGCGTCTTCGAAGAGGCAGAGGATTTCCCCTCCGGTGAGCGTTGCCCCGTCGACCGCGCTCGAGAGGATGGCATCCACGCGGGAATCGCTGCTGTAGGTCGTCGCCATGATCGATGCAAGATACTCCAGGGCCGCGCGCCTGACCACACGCTCCGCCCCCAGTTTCTCAGGCCTGCGCTTTCTCCTTGTTCTCCAGGGCCGCCACCAGAATTTCCATGAGATCGGTGACGGTGATCACGCCCACGAGCGTGGGTCCGTCCATCACCGGGAGCCCGGTGAATCGGTTGGACAGCATCAGCAGTGCGGCCTCGCGCACGTCATCCTCCGGTTTGACCGTGGTGACGCTGGGCGTCATCAGGTCCTTCACGCGAACTTCCCCGTCGGAAGGACGGTGCGCTTCCGGGTTGTCGTTCATGGCCTGTAGCGCGAGTCCTCGCAGGTCGCGATCGGCCACGATGCCCACCAAAGCTCCGTCTTCGTCCACCACTGGAAGCCGTCGGATCTGATTCTCCAACATTTTGCGGAAGGCCAGGACAGCCGGACAATCTTCATGCACGGTGATCACGGGATGCGACATCCAGCGCTTGACTTGCATCGTCTCAGCTCCCTTCTGGTATGGCGCGGCGAATCCGGGTGGA
The DNA here is from genome assembly GCA_963764625.1 of Candidatus Krumholzibacteriota bacterium. GTDB lineage: Bacteria > Krumholzibacteriota > Krumholzibacteriia > JAJRXK01 > JAJRXK01 > JAOZPE01. The sequence goes on from CAVXTH010000005.1 coordinate 384,524, forward strand.
TTCGACGCGCACTCCGCTCTTTCGATCTCAGTCTACACTGCGCCCACCCCCTTGAAAAGGAGACAGCGAATCGCTATCCATATTTGTGGTAGGATTGAATCCGATCACTCGACAGTTCGACTCCGGACGGATTCTCGGGCTCACCCCCCCCCGCGAAGAATGAGGTTTCATGAAATCCGCGCTGCTCTCGTTGAGCCTTGCTGCCGTTCTGCTGCTGAGCGCCCCCCTGACAATTCGTCACGGTGACGCGCTGGCGGCGCCCAAGTTCGATGACGCTCCCGGCAATTGGTTCCATCGCGAAGAAGCGGCGCGGAAGGCCGCCGTCCTGCATCAGATGCGGGCTCTGGCCAAGGCTCCTTCAGCGAACCAGACGAAGTATGACGTGAACTTCTACAGCCTCGACCTCCTACTCGATCCGACGACCCCCATTCTGAGCGGTACAGTGGACATGACCGCCACCGTGGTCGACGGACCCATTGATCAGGTCGAACTCGATCTCGATGGAGGCATGCTCGTGGGCGCGACCCGGGTGAACGGGGGTTCCACCACTTTTTCTCACGCTTCCGGTTTGCTCACCGTCGATCTCGACCAGAGCTACTCGAATGGTCAGAGCTTCGTGGTGAGCGTCGACTATTCGGGCCATCCCAATGAGAGTCTGGGAGCGTTCGGCTTCGACACCCAAGACGGCTTCCCGATGATCTGGTCGTTGAGCGAGCCTTACGGCGCACGCACCTGGTGGCCGTGCAAGGACACTCCGTCGGACAAAGCCGACTCCGCCCGCATCAAACTCACCGTGCCGAGCGCGCTCACCGCCATCAGCAATGGGGTACTGCAGGGCACCACCACGCAAACGGTGTGGAAAACCTTCAACTGGTTCGAAAAGCACCCCATCGCCGCGTATCTCATTTCGCTCGCGGTTCATCGCTACATCGGGCACACGGCGTACTATACCTCCATGGACGGCAACACCCTCATGCCGGTGAACGCCTGGAGCTACCTGGGAAGCTCCACCTCCGCCGCGAACGCGGTAAATACCGTCGTCTCGGAGCTCGAGGCCTTTGCTCCCCTTTTCGGGGAGTACCCCTTCGTCGACGAAAAATACGACCAGGCGCAATTTCCCTGGGGCGGGGGAATGGAGCATCAGACCGCGACCAGCATCTGCTGCTTCCTCGACTGGGTGATGGCGCACGAGCTGGCCCACCAGTGGTACGGCGACGCGATCACCTGCAAGAGCTTCTCGCACATCTGGCTGAACGAAGGCTTCGCCACCTACGCCGAAGCTCTGTGGCAGGAATCGATCGGGGGCTCCATCGCCTACCACAACGAAGTCGAGGGGACGAAGTACTTCGGACCGGGCACCATCTACGTTCCGCCCGAAGAGCTCTCCGACGAGAACCGTATTTTCGACAGCTCCCTGAGCTACGACAAGGGGTCATGGGTTCTGCACATGCTGAGGGGAATGGTCGGGGACACGACCTTCTTCGACATCATGCGCGCCTGGACCGCCGACCCTGCGGTCCAGCTATGGCACCGCGACCACCGACGATTTCCAGTTGCTGGCCAGCAGTATCAGCGGACGCAATCTCTCCAACTTCTTTCAGAACTGGATCTACGGTGAGTACTACCCCACCTACTCCTACTCGTGGGACGCGGTGGATCAGGGCGGGAGCTGGGACCTCACCGTCGACCTCGATCAACTTCAATCGCACGCGCTGTACAAGATGCCGGTTCCCCTACGTGTGACCACGACTTCGGGAGTCGAGGACTTCACGCTGGAGAACGACGCCTTCACCCAGACCTTTCACCTCACCACTTCGGCGCAGCCGATGACCGTCGCGCTCGACCCCGACGACTGGATCCTGAAGACGGTGGAAGCAAAAGTCGAGTCGCCCGGCTTCAATCGTGGAGTGTTGGTGGTGAACGGCGTGGATTGGAGCGTCTACGGAAGCACCATCACCTCCGAGTACGCCGACAGCACGCTCTGCGGCGGCTTGCCCTTCTCGTTCTGGGATGTGTTCAGCCCGTCCAGCAGCGGATACATTCCCGAGCTCCCCACTCCTCTGGGATCGGGCAACATTCCGCCGGATTCGCTCGGCCAGTTCTCGACCGTGATCTGGGTGGGGAACAACTTCTCGGGTGACCTCACGGTTTGGAACAACGCCGCCATTCTCAGTTATCTGAAAGAGGGGGGAAACGTGTTGCTGCTGTGCCGCACCGGGCAGAGTTTCCTGCCTCCGCTTCGCGCCGGGTACGCGGGAATCCGATGGGCCGAATCCAGTCTGACCACCATCAACACGGCCGACGCGGTGTATCCCACCCTGGTAAACATGCCCTTGATCGGAACCCAGGATCAGAACGCCGTCTTCGAAACCACCTACGACCAGCCGGAAGCGGTCACCCTGATCGAGGACCCGACGAGTTTTTCCGTTCCGCGGGCGATCGCCATGTGGCGCCAACCGGCCGGCGGCGGCACGCTCCGGCACAGCGGTGGCAACTTCGCGCACATCGCAGGAAGGCCCTACTACTGGAGCCATCCCGAGCTCAAGACCAACATCAACGCGATTCTCACCGGAATCTTCGGAGAGGACGGAGTGGTCACCTCCACTCCCTCGGTCGCCCGGCGCGCGTTGGTTCTCCACGAGCCGGTGCCCAATCCTTTCAACCCAAGGGTGACGCTCCGCTACGAACTGGCGCAGAGCGGGCCGGCCAAGCTCTCCATCTACGATCTGAGGGGAAGACTGGTGCGCGTGCTGCTCAACAAGAACCTGCCGCCCGGATCCGGAAGCGCGCAGTGGGATGGGAAGGACGGCTCGGGTCATACTGCCGCTTCGGGCGTCTACTCCGTCGTGTTGGAAGCGGGAGGACAGCACCGCAGCCAGAAGGCGACTCTGATCCGCTGAAGTCCGAGCTCGCTTCGACCCGTGCGATGCGCCTTTGCCTGAATGCTTGCCTGAATGCCCGGACCGTCGCATCCTGCCAAGAGGCAGGAGGATGAAATCGTGGCCGAACACCGCTCGCTCTTGGGAACTTCACCGCTTCGCCGCGATGGCGAGGGCAAGGCCTCGGGCCGCCTTCGCTATCTCGATGACCTGCCGGATCAGGGGGTCTGGCACGGCGTGACCGTGCGCAGCCCGCATGCTCACGCCCGGATCGTCTCCCTCTCGTTCGACGCAAAGTTGGCGCCGCCCGGAGCGGTGTTCGTGCAGACGAGCGACATCCCCGGAGCGAACGGACTCCAGATTCTCGACGACGCCTGGCCCATTTTGGCCGAACGCGAAGTCAATCACGTGGGCGAGGCGGTGGCGTTGGTGGCGGCGTCCTCGCGCGAAGCGGCGTTGCACGCGGCGCGTGCGGTAAAAGTCGAGTACGAACCGCTCGATCCCGTGTTGGGCTTTGAAGGCGGCGACTCGGTCGACCCCCTGTATACGCTCTCTTTGGTGGAGGGCGAGTGCGACAAAATTCTCGCCGCGGCGAAGGACGACGATCTGGTTCTGATCGAGGGCGAGTACTTCAGCGGACACCAGGAACACATCTACATCGAGTGCCAGGGGATGCTGGCGCGCTGGGAGAAAGACGGCACCCTGTTCATCACCGGTTCGCTGCAGTGTCCTTACTATGTGAAGACCGCCCTGCAGCACGTCTTCTCCCTGAAACCGGATCAGCTTCGGGTGGCCGGCCGGGCCATGGGCGGAGGGTTCGGCGGCAAGGAGGACTATCCCAGCCTGATCGCGGCGCACACCGCGTTGCTGGCGCGCGCCGCGGGGCGACCGGTCAAGATCGTCTACGACCGAAACGAGGACATCGTGGCGACGACGAAGCGCCACCCCTCGCGCACGCGCATCAAGAGCGCGGTGAAACGCGACGGAACTCTGGTGGCCGCCAGGGTCGACTTCGATCTGGACGGCGGCGCCTATCTGGGACTCTCGCCGGTGGTGCTCTCTCGCGGATTGCTGCACGCGACCGGCGCCTACCGCCTTCCCCACGCGCACGTCGAGGGACGGGTTCTGCGCACCAACACCACTCCCACCGGAGCCTTCCGGGGCTTTGGCGCGCCTCAATCCGAATTCGCGTGGGAACGACACATGGATCGCATCGCACGCACCCTTGGCATCGACCCCCTGACGCTGCGGCGCCGCAACATACTGCGTCCCGGGGATCCCCTGCCCACCGGCCAGGTCATGGACAACTCGTGCAGCGCCGCGGAAGTGTTGGACCGCGTCGAGACACTCACCGGTTTCCTGAAGCGCTGGCGGCAGCTCGAAGCCGAAAAGGCACACACCGTTCCTTTCGGACCCGGCACGAAGGCGCCGCTGCGGGGAATCGGTTTGAGTCTGTCGTTTCACGGCGCGGGCTTCACCGGCCTGGGCGAGCACAAGATGCGCTCTCCGGTTACGGCCCGTCTTACACCGGAGGGCCAGGTCGAACTTCTCACCGCGGCCACCGAGATGGGACAGGGCGCCATTTCCACTCTGTCCTTGCTCGCGGCGGAAGAGACGGGCCTCGAGCTCGCCGACGTCCTCATGGCCGAGCCCGACACCGGCGTGGTGCCCGACTCCGGGCCCACCGTGGCCTCCCGCACCAGCATGATCGTGGGCGGTACCGGAGCCAAGGCCGCCCGTGGACTGGTCGATCGTGTGCTCGCGTGGAAGCAGCAGCAGCTCGGCGAGAAGTCACTACGCCTCGAGTCGAGCACCGTCGTGGGAAGCAAGGGCAAGGTGGGAAACTTCTGCGGGATCGCGCGCGAGTACACCGAAGCGGGAAACGAGACCGAATTCACCGCGCGCAACGAACCGCCCGCGTGGCAGGAGTTTGACGACGAGACCTATCACGGCTCGGCCTATCCCACCTATTCCTACTCGGCGCAGGTCATCGAAGTGGAGGTCGATCCGGACACGCTCGAGGTGAGTGCCAGGAAGGCCACCGTGGTGAGCGAGGTCGGCAAGGTGCTGCACGAAGTACAGTGCCGCGGGCAGATCGAAGGCGGCGTCTTGCAGGCGATCGGTTGGGCCCTTCTGGAGGAGATGAAGTTCGACAATGGGCGCATTCTCAACGACCGCATGGCCACCTACATCGTTCCCACCATCCTCGACGCACCCGAGATGCAAGTCGAAATGATGGAGAGGCCCTGGAACGGCCCGCCCTTCGGAGCCAAAGGAGTGGGTGAGTTGCCGATGGATGGCCCCGCACCGGCGGTGTGCGCCGCGATCGAGAACGCAACCGGGATCGTGGCCGATTCCATTCCCGCGGTTCCCGAACGACTGCTGGCTTGGATGGAGGCGAGCGAACGATGAAAGTCCGCTTCACCCTCAACGGCAAGAGAGTGGGGGCCGAGGGAAATCCCACCGATCGTCTGCTCGATGTGGTGCGCCGCGAATTCTCACTGACCGGCACCAAGGAGGGTTGCGGGGAAGGAGAATGCGGTGCGTGCACGGTTTTGCTCGACGGAGAGCCCGTGCTCTCGTGCTTGACTCCTCTGATGCAGGTGGATGGTCGCGAGGTGGTCACGGCGGAAGCGCTCGCCCAATCCGCCAAGGGCCGCGCCTATCTCGAGCGCTTCGTGCAAGAAGGGGGTGCGCAGTGCGGCGCCTGCACTCCGGGCATCGTTCTCACTGCCGCGCAACTTCTGGAGACCTCCGGGTCCAACTCGCGCGAGACGATCGCGCAGGCTCTGGCCGGCAACATCTGCCGCTGCACCGGCTACGAGGCGATTCTGCGCGCGCTGCAGGAGGAGCCGGAAGCGGTGCTCGGTCCTTGGGACGACGACGCCCAGACGACCGCAACGGGGAAGAAGTCATGAGCGAAGTGTTCTCCCCCACCAGCTTGAAGAGCGCGCTCGAACGTCTGCAGGAGGATCCCACCCTCACGCCCTTGGCCGGGTGCACCGACTGGATGGTGCGCGGCGCAGTTGAACGTCTGGAGCAGGTTGGCGTGCTCGATCTCTTGCGCATCGAGGAATTACGGGGAATTCGCGAGCTCGGCGAGGGCGAAGAGTTGCACGGCGCGCCGGGTTCCGCGCCCAGCGCTGCGTCAGGAGCCTTGTCTGCGCCCAAGTCCACAACTGCCGCCGCTACGACGGGCTTTAAGGGCCTGCGCATCGGCGCCACCACGAGCTTCTCCCAGATTCGTGAACATCCTCTGGTTCGTGAGCACTATCCCATCCTCGCCGAAGCCGCGGCCCAGATCGGCGGGCGCCAAATCCAGAATCGCGCCACGGTGGGCGGCAACATGGTCAACGCCTCGCCCGCCGGCGACAGCCTGCCGGTGCTCTTGGCCTTCAACGCCGAGGTGGAGATCGCGGGACTGAAGGGTACGCGCCGAGTCGTCTACGACTCCTTCTATACCGGTTACCGTACGACCGTGCTGAAGCCCGGTGAGTTGTTGAGCGCGGTTCTGCTGCCGCCGGTCCCGTCCCATCAGCGCTTCAAGAAGGTGGGCACGCGACGCGCGCAGGCGATTTCCAAGGTGGTCTTGGCACTGTGCGCGGAGCGCGGCCCAATTCCCGACGCGACGGACGGTGGAGAAGGATGGTCGCAAGTGCGCATCGCGGCCGGCAGCGTGGCCCCCACTCCGGTGCGGCTGCGCAAGGCCGAAGCAGCGTGTGAAGGAGCGCCGGTGGGAATCGACACGGCCATGGAGGCAGCAAACGCGGCGTGCTCGGAGGTCACTCCCATCGACGACATCCGCAGCACCGCGCACTACCGGCTCTTCGCCCTGGGCCGGGTGTTGCGGCGAATGTTGAACGGGTAGACGCGATCGATTTCCCTAAGTGATTCCATATCCAACGACTTTAGTTTTATAGCCGGCTATAAATTTACGAAGCGCGAGGAATCCGTGAGAAATAAATCGTCATCTTTGGCGAGTTCACTGGAATCCAACGCGGCGCGCGCTGGGTACCGGGTAGACGACTCCAGCTGTGGAGCCGGGTCCACAACTGGTCGAAACGAAACAGCTCTCAGCCACGGCGAAGACGACTTCAAGGGACGGGGCCGGACACATGCTGGGATGGTTTGAGCGTATCGTGAAAGCACTGCTTTCAAGCAGACGATCTTCCTTCGGGTCCGATTTCGGAGCTTCTTTGTCCCTCGTTCTTCTCTTCGCCTTGGCCGCGGCTCTGAACCTCGTCGATTCCCCCACCGCTCTCGCCACGACCTGGCACGTGGAGAAGGACGGCAGCGGGGAGTTCACGGTCATTCAGGATGCGCTGAATTCGTGTACATCAGGAGATACGGTACTCGTGGGCCCAGGGCAGTACACGGAGCACGCTCCGTTCGACTTTGGAGCGCTGATCGAAGATACTTACGTAGTGGTGGACACCCCCAATGTCACGCTCCGCGGGACGGACAGGGATGCAGTGATCATTGGGCCGGAGGTCTATACGAGGATTAATTCGAATGAGCCAAACGGCATTGCGACCTCAGGTCAAGCGAGTGGGCTGAAACTGGAAAACCTGACTGTGGAGAATGTCGTCGAGGGAATCACATTCCTTGTACAGGCTAACGCCACAGACTGTGTCATTCGGGATTGTGACGGTGGATTCATCATCATCACAGATACGAATCACACCTTTACTCGATGCGAAGTGTACGACAGTCCGGACTGGAGCATGGCCTGCTATCTACAGAATACCCGAGTGGAACTCAATGACTGTCATTTTGTGGCCTATGTGCCGTTTCCAGGGGCAATCTCACCAGGTGGTGTCAATATCTCAGCCGCGCACAATGTTCTGGTCACGGACTGCGATTTCGCTGGAGACACCTACCTGCAGTTTCAATTCGGCTCGGATGGCACAATCCAGAACAACACCTTCGACGCCGGCAAGATTAACGTGTTGGAGTCCAGTGCTGACCTTGTAGGTAATGTCATCGGACCTAGCCCCGTAGTGAATCTCCAGTTCACCGGAATCGCGCTGACTGCCACGAAAAACATCTTCCGTGGAGCGGACGATGCTACACTATTCTTGAGTGGAAACTCCGTGGAGATGCATGAAAACCACATTCTGAATAGCGGGGGGTACACGGTGAAGATCAACTTCTACGACAGTCCCAACCACACCCTGGACCTGACGAACAACTGGTGGGGTACTGCAGATTCCACTCAGATTGCGACGTGGATTCGAGACGTACACGACGACCCATACTTCAACATCGAGGTGAAGTTCGTGCCGTTCGCGGATCAGCCGCTGCCAGCTCGCTCCACCAGCTTCGGCCAACTGAAGGCGGGGTTCGGCGGGCACTAGCTCGAGCCGCGGCGTGCGCCAACTCGTTCGTACGGCCGCGCAGGTTTCTACCCAACCATCAAAGTCCCTTGGAAGACTGATGTAGCCGGGTAGACAAGTCCGCGCCCAATCCGCGGCGCATGCTCACTGATGCACGTTCGCCATGGCCCGCGACCACGCCTGCGACAGCACCGGATACTTCGCGAGCTTCATCATCTGGGGCATCGCCTCCTTCTGAAACTCCTGCTGCTCCGTGCCCATATTCTGGCTGATCTTCTGCAGTTCTTCGTGGCTGGGGCGCGGGAGCTTGGCGATCTGCTTGGAAAGCTCGGTGAGCTGGGTGCCCAGGTCTTCGATCTTGCTCGCGGCCTTGTTGGCGGACGCTTCGTCTTCGACCGTCTCGAGCACGCTGACCATCTCTTTCATGATCTTGGCCTGCGCCCTGGCTCCGTCCTCGTACGAGCGGATGCCTCCACCGCACGCACACACGAGCACCATCACTGCGGACAGGAATGCCAACTTGAACATTTGGGACCTCCCCACGGGGAATGCGGGAAGTCTACCGGACCCCCATCACGGAGGGCAACCGCCCGGAGCGCGGCATCGACCCAAGGGGTTCAACCGCGTCATTGCTGCGCCAGCGCGAGGATCGAAGCCCAACTCGGTGAGATTTGCTCGCACGCCCTCGACGCCACCGCCAAAGCGTCCTAGAATAGTGCATTAGACCCTCGACTCCATCTTCTTGAACTTCCCCCCTACAGGAGCACCCGTTTTGGCCTCGATTTCTTTCACCCTGAACGGTACGCCGCGCACCTTCGAGTCCTACGAGGGCGAGACGCTCATGCAATCGCTGCGCGAGCGCTTCGGCATGCTCTCCGTCAAGAACGGCTGCGCGCCGCAGGGACAGTGCGGGGCCTGTCTCGCTTTAATCGACGGCAAGGCCAAGACGACCTGTGCCATCCCGGTGGAAAAGGCCGACGGCAAGGAGGTCCTCACCCTGGAGGGCATCGGCGAGGAGAACCGCCGCCTCATCGCCCGCTGTTTCACGACCGCAGCCGGTCTGCAGTGTGGCTTTTGCATCCCCGGAATCGCGCTGCGCACCCACTGGCTGCTGGAACGCAACCCCGACCCCAGCCGCGAGGAAATCGCCAAGTCGCTCGACGCGCATCTCTGCCGCTGCACCGGATATCTGCGCATCTTCGACGCCATCGAAATGGTGGCCACGGCCCGGCGAGGCGAGCCCATTCCGAAAGCGGAAGACGACGGCCGGGTGGGCAAAAGCCTGCGCCGCTGGCACGGCGAGGACCTCACCCTGGGGATGCACGAGTACGTCGACGACATGAAGCGGCCCGGCATGCTGTACGGCACGGTGGTGCTCAGCAAGCATCCTCGGGCCAAAGTGAAGAGCATCGACACGAGCAAGGCGCGCGCACTACCCGGCGTCGAGCGCGTGTTCACCGCGGAAGACGTTCCCGGCAATCGTTGGTACGGGCTCATCCTATCCGACTGGCCCGGACTGGTGGCGGTGGGCGAAGAAGTGCGCTGCGTGGGCGACATGCTGGCCATCGTGGCCGCAGACAGCGAAGCCACTGCCCGCGCCGCGGCACGTCTGGTGGAAGTGGAGTACGAAGTGCTCGAGGCCATGACCACGACGACCGCCGCTCTGGCCGAGGGAGCGCCGCGCGTGAATCCCACCCACGACAACCTTCTCTCCCGCACCACGATCCGTCGCGGGGACGCCGACAAGGCCTTCGCGTCCGCGACCCACGTGGTCGAAGGACACTATCAAACCCAACGCATCGAGCATCTCTACCTGGAACCCGAGGCCTGCCTGGCCGAACCGCGCGAGGACGGCGGCCTGCGTTTCTACACCCAGGGACAGGGCGTCTTCGACGACCGGCGTCAGGTGGCCGCGTTCCTGGACCTGCCCCACGAAAAAGTGGAAGCGGTGCTCGCTCCCAACGGCGGCGCGTTCGGCGGCAAGGAGGACATGTCCATCCAGGCCCAGACCGCGCTCATCACCCATCTCACCGGCCGGGCGGCCAAGATCACTCTGAATCGGGAGGAGAGCATCCGCATCCATCCCAAACGCCACCCCATCGCCATGGACTATAAAGTGGCCTGCGACGCCGAGGGACATCTGCTCGCGGTGCGCGCGCGCATGACCGGTGACACCGGCGCCTACGCTTCGGTTGGCGCTAAAGTGCTCGAACGCGCGGCGGGACATTCCTGCGGCGCCTACCGGGTGCCCAACGTCGACATCGTCGCCGACGCGGTCACCACCAACAATCCACCCTGCGGAGCCATGCGCGGCTTCGGCGCGAACCAGGCCCACTTCGCCATCGAAGGGTGCATGGATCTGTTGGCGGAAAAATGCGGACTCGATGCCTGGGAGATGCGCTGGCGCAACGCGCTTCAAGTGGGCGACACCACTTCCACCGGACAAGTCCTGGAGAAATCGGTCGGTCTGAAGGAGACCCTACGCGCGGTAAAGGATTCCTTCTACGCGGCCCTCGCGGCGGGACAGGCGGTGGGCGTGGCCTGCGGCATCAAGAACAGCGGCATCGGCAACGGCGCCACCGAATGGGGCAAAGCCCGGCTCGTGGTGGAGGACGGCGGCAGGGTGACCATCTTCAACGGCTTCACCGAGATGGGACAGGGCCTGTCTGACCGTCCTCATCCAGTGCGCAGTCGAGGTGACCGGACTCTCCGCGAGCACTTTCGAGGCCCGGGTCTCCACCGAACACGAGATGAGCGTGGGCCAGACCACCGGCAGCCGCGGCACCTTGTTGGGAGGGCGCGCGGTGGTCGACGCGGCCCAGAAACTGAAAGAGGATCTCGACGCGGGCAAGACCCTCGCCGACCTGACGGGCCGGGTCTACGTGGGCGAAACTCTCATCGACGACACCACCTCACCGGACCAGGTCGTCGAGCGCGTCAAGACCCACACCTCCTACGGCTTCGCCACCCAGATGGTCGTGCTCGACAAAGAAGGCAAACTGGAGAGAGTGATCGCCGCCCACGACGTGGGCCGGGCCATCAATCCCGACCTTTGCGCGGGGCAGATCGAAGGTTCGGTGCACATGGGCCTGGGCTACGCCCTCAGCGAGGAATTGCCCTGCCCCGGAGGCTGGCCGGTGAGCTACAAACTGCGCGACCTGGGGGTGATCCGCGCCCCCGCAATGCCTGCGGTCGAGGTCATTCTGGTGGAAGACCCCGAGCCCGAAGGGCCGTTTGGCGCCAAGGGAGTGGGCGAGATCGGACTCGTTCCCACCGCGGGGGCTGTCGCGTGCGCACTGGCCGCGTACGACGGCAAGCACCGCATGACGCTTCCCATGAAGAACTCCACCGCGTTCACCGCTCTGAAAGTGGGACGCATCAAGGATCGCACCGTGCCCGCGCCGGTCGAGAGTTGAGAACCTTGGCGCGCTGGAGGATCCCATGAGCGATCGTCGTGGTCAGGTCAACGCGCACACCCATCTCTACAGCGGACTTGTGCCCCTGGGGATGCCCCCTCCCGATCCCACGCCCTCCACTTTCGTGGAGATCCTGGAGTCGGTGTGGTGGAGGACTGGATCGCGCGCTCGACGAAAAGAGTCTGCGCGCCGCCGCGCGCTTCTATCTGAGCGACGCCCTGCGCTTAGGCACCACCGCGCTCGTCGATCACCACGAATCGCCCAACTTCATCGAGGGCTCGCTGGACGTGCTGGCCGACGCCTGCCAGGAGCTGGGCATGCGCGCCCTGCTCTGCTACGGAGCCACCGAGCGCAACGGCGGACTCGACGAAGGGCGCGCCGGTCTGGCCGAGTGCCGCCGATTCTTGAAGGAGAACGATCGACCGCTGGTGCGCGGTTGCGTGGGACTGCACGCGTCGTTCACCGTGAGCGACGAGTTGCTCCTGGAAGCAGGGCAACTCTGCCGCGAATTCTCGACCGTACTGCACGTGCATCTGGCCGAGGGCCCAGAAGATGTGGAAGACGCGCAGCACCGCGGCTGGCCCGGACCCCTCGCTCGCCTCTTGCACTTTCGCTGCCTGCCCGAGGGTTCGATCCTGGCCCACGGCGTTCATCTGAGCCGCGAGCAGGTCCTCCGCTGCGAGGAACTCGGACTGTGGCTGGTGCAGAACCCGCGCTCGAACGCGGCGAATGGGGTGGGCTATCCCAAAGCTCTGGCCAACAGCACGCGCGTGGCCCTGGGCACCGACGGCTTCCCCTCGGACATGGCGGCCGAAGAGCAGGCCCTCCTGAAGGAAGCGGCACGGGCCGGCGAGACAGGTGAGCGCATCGCGGCGCGTCTGGCGAACGGCCACCTTCTTTTCGCCGAGCGCTTCGGCGTCCGATTCTAGCGCCAGCGATACCGCCACCTCTGGCCCCGCTCACATCGACGCGGCGGAGATCCGCGCGGAGGCGCAAGAGGAAGCGCGCCGTCTGTGGGAGCGTATGAGCACGCTCTGAACCAAGGAATTTCTGTTTCGGTGGGCGCGAAGGTTGTACTTTGAACGCCACCTTTTGCGGGATGCACCCGCCACGGGATCGAAGAAGGAGCCGTCATGCCGTCCCTGGGACTCGAAAAGCACGTCGTGGACCGCCAAGTCTACGAGAACAGCCTGGAGCGATTCGCGGAACAGAAGATCCTCCTTCCCACCTTCGCTCAACTCTCAGAGCCGTGGACGATTCCGGCCGAAGTTCAGAAGGCGCTGCAATCGGTTGGTCCGAACGAGCCCCATCCTTTGAACCTCTTCCGCGTGCACTGGTACATGGATGCCGACCGGCGCAGTCTCGCGAAGTTGCCCGAGTTCATGGTCCTGCCCAAGGAGATCACCGGGGTCGACGCCAAAATCGTGCTCTTGATCGGCGCCAATTTCCCCATGATTGAAGCGCACAAGGTCTTGGCCGCTTACGGCTGTCTCGCGCCCCGCGTGATCACCGGGATGTTCGACCCTCTGCATCATCGCGCAGTGTGGCCCAGCACGGGAAACTACTGCCGCGGTGGAGTCGCGATCTCCCGGATCATGGCGTGCCGCGGGGTGGCGGTGTTGCCGGAGGGCATGAGCCGCGAGCGCTTCGCCTGGCTCGAGAACTGGGTGGCCGATCCTGCGGACGTCATCGCGACCCCGGGGACCGAGAGCAACGTGAAGGAGATCTACGACAAGTGTCACGAACTCGATGCCGATCCCGACAACATCATCTTCAACCAGTTTTCGGAATTCGGAAACCACCTGGTTCACCGTCTCTGCACCGGCAAAGCGGGCGCCCAGGTCTTCGAGCATCTCAAGAAGCACGACGCAAAGCTGCAGCTACGCGCGTTCGTCTCGGCCACCGGTTCGGCGGGGACGCTCGGCGCCGGAGACTACTTGAAGGATGAGTATGGCTCTTGGAACGTAGCGGTGGAAGCCCTCGAGTGTCCGACCATGCTCTATAACGGGTTCGGCGAGCACAACATCCAGGGCATCGGGGACAAACACATTCCCCTCATTCACAACGTGATGGGGACCGACATGGCGATCGCCATTTCCGATGAGTCCACCGACGCGCTCAACCTGCTTTTCAACAGCGAAGTGGGTCACGAATATCTGCAAAGCCGTCAGGGAGTGCCCAAGGAGACGATTCAGCGACTCCACAAGTTGGGGCTGTCTTCGCTATGCAACATCCTTGCGTCGATCAAGGCGGCCAAGTATCTGAACCTGGGCGAAGACGACGTCCTTTTGACGGTGGCCACCGATCCGGCCTCGCTGTACGACACCGAGCGCGAGAAGACACTGAAGGGTGCTTTCGGAGGGAAGTTCGACGCGGTGAACGCGGGTGAAGTGTTCGGTCAACACCTCGAGGGCACGCGTACCGACCACGTGCTCGAGTGCACTCTTCGCGACCGCGAACGAATTTTTGACCTCGGATACTACACCTGGGTGGAGCAACAGGGCGTGAGCATCGAGGAGTTCGTCGCGAGGCGTCACGAGAATTTCTGGCGCGAGCTCGTTGCTCTCACTCCGGCCTGGGACGAGATGATCGGCGAGTTCAATACCCGTACCGGCGTGAAGCCACTGCACTGAGCCAGAGGAGATTCGGTGGCAAGATCATTGGCCACTCGTTTCGTCTGTTCGGGATGCAGATACGAAATCCCGTCGCGCGAGCCCTTTCCCTTCGCCTGCCCCCATGGCGGTGACGGACGCGATCACGTGCTCGTTCGACATCTCGCCCTGGAAAAAGTCGCTTTGACCGCGAACGACGCGTTGCTCGAAGCGCTGCTGGATTCCGAGCCCAATCCCTACGTCCGCTACCGACGCGCGTTCCATTCGTACCGGGTCGCGCTCGTCAGCGGCATGAGCGACGAGGCCTACGTCGCGCACGTGCGCGAGCTGGATGCGCGGGTGGCCGAAGCGGACAAGCTGGCGCGGTCGGCGGATTTGGGGACCGGCTTCCGGGAAACTCCTTTCGCTCCCCACGAGGCACTGGCGAGCGCTGCGCGCTTTGCCGGCGGTTCGTTGTGGGTGAAAGACGAGACGAACAACGTCTCGGGCTCACACAAGGCCCGTCACCTCATGGGCATCGCCATTTGGCTCTCCATCACCGAGACGTTGGGACTGCTCCCCTACACCACCCGTCCTCCTCTGGCCATCGCCTCGTGCGGCAACGCCGCCCTGGCGGCTACGGTGATCGCCCATGCCCTGCGGTGGCGCCTTCTCGTCTTCGTGCCGTCAGATGCCGACGAGTCGGTCGTTGCGAGCATGCGCGCCTTGAACGCGGAGATCCAGGTCTGCCCCCGCGAGCCGGGGATGAGAGGCGACCCCTGCGTACAGAGCTTCCACGATGCGGTGGAGGATGGCGCCATCCCCTTCGGCTGCCAGGGGCCGGACAACGGCATGACCATCGAGGGCGGCCTGAGTCTGGGCTACGAAATGGCCGGGAGTCTCTTCGGCCGGAAGGAGACTCTGTCGGACATCATCGTGCAGGTGGGGGGCGGGGCGCTTGCCAGCAGCGTATTCCAGGCCTTTTTCGAAACGGCGACCAGAGTGCGCGAGGCCGAGAATGCGGACGCGAGCCCCGCTGCGATGCAGCTTCCCCGCATGCACACGGTGCAGACCGACGGAGCCTATCCTCTGCGTCGCGCCTGGGAGAACCTCGTCGACCGCGTGGCCGAACGTCTTGTCGAAGCCCCCGCGGACGACGCGCAGGCCGCGGCCATGCTACGGGAGCAAAGTCATCGCGAGCAAGTGGTCGAGGAACTCGACTACGCTGCCGCGCACCGGCGCAAGTTCATGTGGCCCTGGGAGAGTACGCCGCATTCGATCGCCACCGGCATTCTGGACGACGAAACCTACGACTGGTTTGCCCTGCTCAGAGCTATGGCGTTCAGCGGAGGCATCCCGGCGGTCACCGATGAGATCACGCTGCGGAGAGCCAACAAGATTGCGCGCGAAACGACCGCCGCGAAGGTAAGCGTCACGGGAAGCTCGGGGCTGGCGGGGCTTCTGACTCTGCTTCTAAGTCCAGAGTCATTGGGCGCCGGCAACGCCGCTCTGCTGTTCACCGGCGCCAAGCGCTGAGAGCGGCTCAGCCGCCGCGCGTCCTCTGGCGGAAGAGGCTGGGAAAGCGCGCCATGACCGCGACGGCGACGTCGAATTCCCGACTGTCCATGCATTCGCCGATCTTGTGGGTGTTCTGCTCGATGCCCGGCCCGATGCCGAAAAGTGGTGGGTGGGCATAGCGTCCCACGCGTACCCAATTCTTGGCGTCGATGTGTTCGATGCCGCTGCTCTGTGCCTCGACGACCATGCCCACGCCGTCGGTGGAGAAGATCCATCGATCCACCCGCGGCTCCTTTCGCGGCTCTCCCCCTTTGCCCTCCTGAAGGAAGGGGGTCACCGTGAGGCGATAGCTCTCGGCGGCGGCCTGGACGGCGGGATGGTCAGCGGGCGTCACCCAGCCGGGATAGATCTGCGCGTTATCGGGAAGGGTACCCTTCCAGGTGGGCTGAGTGTAACGCGGCGCCTTGATCTCAACCGTCAACCCCGCCTCGCGCGCGACGGCAACCGCCTTCAGATTCTCGATGGCGTTCAGAGCCTCCTGAGGATCCTCCCCCGCGGTGAGACGTCGATCGAAGCGGAAGACGAAGCGCTCGGGAACCGCGCAATCGCTGGGGGTGTCGAGCACGGCCCAGCTCGCGGTCCGCGTGCCGGGGCCCAAGAACTCGTCCTCCTTGAATCCCTCGCCCTTGGCGGCCTGCTTGGTGGCCTCCACCAGGATCGCGGCGGAGAACTCCAGAGGGTTACGGCCCTCCCAGGGCATCGAGCCATGGCAGCTCTTTCCGGTGACCGTCACCTCGATCTGCATGCGTCCCCTCTGACCCCGATAGATGCCCACTGCTCCCTTGGTGCTGTCGCCGGTTCCCTCGGTGAGAATCACCGCGTCGGGAACCAACTCTAAAGGAGCGCCGGCGAGCTCGTGTTTCATGATGTGCATGGGGCCGCCCCCGTCGTTGTCCTCTTCGGCAACCGATGCGTACGCCCGCACCACGATCCCGTGCAGGGAACCCTCGTCCTTCAATTCGAGGAGTATCTTGGTGGCGATGATTTGAGAGACGACCCCGGCGAGTTGATCGGCGCTGCCTCTGCCCCAGACCAAATGCTCCCATTCCTCGCGCGGAGGCATCCAGCCCAGCTCGTTGCGCAAGAACCTCTCATCGAGGTTCTTGGCGTCGATCACGCCGTCGTAGCAGTCGACGCCTCCGGTGGCCTGCGGCCAACGGTTGCGCAGAGCCGCCACCGTGTCGGTGTGACCGTCGTACCACACGACGGTCTTGTCCTTGGCGGCCACGCCGTCGGCAAGATCCTCGACTTTCCACACCAGGTTGCCGAACTCGTCGAAGCCCACGTCCTGGGGTTTCTCCACCGCGCGGACTTCCACGATCTTGCGCTTCAGATACTCCAGCCGCGGTCCCTCGTGGTTGGAGAGTCCGCAGAGCGGGTCTCCGCCTTCTTCGGGGGAGCGATCGACGTAGTCGGCCGGAATTCGCACTGCCTCGCGCAGAATTTCCATGGCGATGGGGCGATACTCAACGGCAAGTTCACGAATTCTCTCGTCCAATGCTTTCTCCTTCAATCGAGTAAATCGAGCAGTCGCCCGCGAAGACTGGACTGCTTGGCGACCGCCAGCAGAGCCATGATCACGTAGACTTTCTTGTTGGCTTCGCGCGCTACGTCCACTCGCGCCGATTCCATGACCTTAGGGCTCACCTCGGCGCCAATGTCAGCCGGCAGGCAGTGCATGTAGAGCGTGTTCGGACCGCGTGTCAAGCGCATCCTCCGCTCATCGCAAATCCAATCGGTGAACCCGCGGTTGCGTTCGAGCGCGGCCTTCTCGATGGCCGACATGCGCTCGAGGTCGCGTGCACGATTCGCCTGGACTCGTTCCAGCATGAGATCGTACGGGCCCCAGCTCTTGGGGTAGACGATATCGGCTCCCTCGAAGGCGGCATCCATGTCGTTGCCCACGGTGAGACTTCCTCCGTGTTCCTTCGCGAAGCGCTTGCCCGCTTCGAGCGTTTCGGGCATGAGCTCGTAGCCCTTTGGATGGGCCAGGCGAACGTGCATTCCAAAGCGCGTCATCAAAGTGATCACACCCTGGGGAACCGAGAGGGGCTTGGCGTAGGAGGGCGAATACGCCCAACTCATGGCAATGCTCTTCCCCTGCAATCCCTCGGGGAAACGCTCGCGCAGCCAGGCCAGGTCGGCCAGGGTCTGGGTGGGGTGATCGATATCGCACTGCAGGTTCACCAGCGGAACCACTCGGTCGTCGCCGATGGCGTCGAGGTATTCGATGATCCCCCGATGCGCGTCGCGCATGAAGGTATTGCCCTCCCCCAGAATCAGATCATGACGCACTCCCAGGGCATGGGCGTTCATCCCCAACATGGCTCCGGTCTCCGCCGCCGTCTCTCCGTGGGAGACCTGCGTACTTCCCCCGTCGAGGATTACCGGCCGCGCGCCCAGGCGGGCGCTGGCTCCGGCCCACGCGGAGCGGGTTCGGGTGGAGGAATCGAAGAAGAGCGCGAGAAAGAGCTCGTTGGGAAAGAGGGGAGCCTGGATTCGGGCTCGATCGAGCGCCTGGAAGGTCTCGACGAGATCGAGCAAGAGCGCAATTTGGGGTTGCGACCATTCACGGGTGAGAAACAGCGTGCGACCTTCCATGGTCGCGAGCTTGGTATCGTCGAGCGCTTCAATGAGCTGCCGCGGATCGATCATGATTGCCTCACAAGACTCTCTACGTAATTGGGGGCGCCGCCCTCGAGGACAGCATTCAACAACCACTCCATCAGATAAAAATACGTCAGATCGATCAGCTCGGGACCAATTCCAACCGCGCGCTCGGGGTGACCGTCTTGCCAGCTGAGCTCGAACTCGCTTCCCGCATAGCCTACTCGATCGTTCTCTCTCCAGCAGGAAAACTCCTGCCCCTCGAACCGACCCGACATTTTCTCTCTGTCTCCCACTCTTTCCAGAAAGAAGCCGTCATACTCGTTCCAGCGCCGCCACTGCTCCTCGCTGCCGAAGAAGCGCGGCTTCAAGATGTAGGGTCCGCCATCTTCGGGGCAAAAGATGTCGCAGTTGCCGCAATCGTTGCAGAAGTCGGCAAAATTGGCGATCTGATGCCGTTCGTCCAGCTCCAGGTCCGGCGCCGCGCGCAGCGTCCAGCCCTCCGAATGACGCTCCAAGAAGGCGCTCGTGATGCGGCGCACCTCGCTTCGCAGGATGAAGTTGGCGTCGTTGGGACAAACAGGTAAGCACTTGTCGCAGCTGATGCAATCGAAGAACTCGAGCGAGCTGCCGATTTTTTTGGGAGAGGTGCGATTCTTCACTCTCCTATAGCGCTCGTCCTGACCCAATGCATTCAGGTAGGATTCGGTGTTGACCAGGATCGCGCGCTCCAGTTCGGCGACATCCCCTGCCTCGGCCTTCAAAGGGGTGGCTTCTCTGGTCGGTGCGTCCGCGAGCGTTCCCTCGTGGCGCAGCGCCTCCTTCAGGATGAACTCGGTACGCGTTCTCGCCCCGACCGCGTCCATGCGGCCGTGCAGCTGCCGATAGTACCCGCCCAGGCGGCCGTACCCTCCCGTCTTCAGAAGGTCGCTGCACACCGTCACCGGAACCAAACCCAAGGCCACTGCGTCGGGAAAATTCATCTTGTCGATGCCGGCGCTGAAGGAGATGGGAAAGCGCATCTTGAAATGGCGACGAAACCGCGCCACGAGGTGCATGGCCAAGACGTGCAGAGGCGCTCCGGAGAGATAGACTTCCTTTTCGCTGCCGGGCAGGAACCCGGCGGTGTTTTCCACGATGAGAGTGTTGGTGAACTTCGCCCCCAGACTCAGATCCAGTGCACGGGCCGTCTCATCCAAGCTCTCCATGATTTCGACCGCCCGTTCGAACGGCATGTCTCGTTCGAACGCACTGTCGGGGATGCGAATCTGGTCGTAGCCCAGCTCGTCGTGCAACAGACCGCGCGCCAGTTGAGGTCCCAGGAGCATCGGATTGAATTTGACGATGCAGTGGATCGAGAACTTTCGCAGGAGAAACTCGACGATCGACTCGATTTCCTCGGGAGGACACCCGTGGAACGTGGAGAGCGTGAGAGTGTTCGAAAGCTGCTCGGGAAAGTCCAGATCTCTCAACGAGGAGAACTCCGCGGGGATCTGGGGGCGCAGACGGTTCACCACTTCCCGGCAGTCGAGCATGCCCCCAAGAAAGGTCTGCACTCTCTCGCTCTGGATGCCCGCAAGATCGTAGCCCACGCTCATGTCCCACACGATTTCGGTGAAGCGTGGCGCGAGATCTAGCTCCCCGCTCTCCTGGAGCATCTGTACCAACATGGCGCCCTTCACGTATTCCTCGAGCGACGCCTCCAACTTGAGCTCTTGCGACCATTCCGCGTTGTAGCCCACGTTGCGCATGTCGATGCAGGGACGCGGGATCTTCAGTTCATCTTGAATCTGTACGGTCTTCAGCTCGAAAAAACGCGAACCGCCCAGCCAGGCCAGGACCAGGTTTTGCGCCATTTGGGTGTGGGGACCGGCGGCGGGACCCAGAGGGGAAGCAATCCGGTGAGCTCCGAACGGAGCCGAGAGGTCGTACTCTCTGCTTCCCAGATGGAACTTCGAGCGCGGCAAACCGAAGATACGGTCATGGACCCGCAAGTCGTCGAAGGCCCGCCGCACGAGTGCCGCGAGGGGATAGGGAACCAACTCCGCCATTGAACTCAGTACCTTTGGCATTTGATGAGGAGGGTACAGTCTAGGCCCTCCCCGCCCGTATCTCAAGTCCGTCTCCACCGGATCAGAGCCAAGTTCTAGCCGTTTTTGCACAGGAACTCTTGATTGGAGCTAAAGCTTGCCTATTCTTCGGTAGACGGAACTCGGGGGAAGTCTCTCGCCCGCGCCGATACTGATCGCCGAGTTCGACTCCCCGCAACAAAGGCGCCTGATGCGCATCCACCTTTTTGTTCCTTGCTTCGTGGATCACTTTGCTCCCGAAGTGGCTTGGGCTAGCGCGCGCATTCTGCAGCGCCTGGGGCACGAGGTGATCGTTCCTGAAACTCAGACCTGTTGCGGCCAACCCGGGTTCAACAGCGGCTATCTCGAGGAAAGCGTCGACGTCGCCAAGCAGTGGCTGGGTTCTTTCGCCGAGGCGGAAGCGGTGGTCGGGAGCTCGGGCTCGTGCGTCGCTTTCGTCCGTGAGAAGTTTCCCGTCTTTTTCGAGAACACGCCTCACGAAGTCGAGGCGAACGAGCTGGCCAACCGCACCTGGGAGCTGAGCTCGTTTCTGGTGGACGTCCTCGGCGTGGAAGATGTGGGGGCCCGCCTCGACGGGAAGGCCACCTTCCACGATGGGTGTCATGGCATGCGGGACCTCGGGCTGGGAACCCAGGCGCGCCGGCTTCTCTCCAAAGTCGAGGGCCTGGAGCTGGTCGAGATGAATCGAACCGACCTCTGCTGTGGATTCGGCGGTTCCTTCTCGGTAAAGCTCCCGGAACTCTCGGTCTCGATGGCCGACGCCAAGCTGCGCGAGATCCAGGCCACCGGTACCGAGCTTCTCATCTCCACCGAACCCACTTGCCTGAGTCAACTCATCACGCGTGCCAAACGTCGCGGACTCAAGCTCCGCTCGATCCATCTGGCCAACGTGCTCGACCACGACGTCGACGAGAGGCGGGTTGAAAGAAGATGAGCCTGACTCGGTTGCGCGCCCGCATGGTGACGGCCCTCAAGGATCCGGCCCTGTCCCTGCCCTACGAAAAGGCGACCGCCACCGCGCGGGCGAAGCGGGCTGCGGCCGTCGTCCAGATGCCGGATTTCGAGGAGCAACGAGAACTCGCGGCGCGAGCGCGTCGCGATTCGGTCGCGCACATGCAGGAGTTGCTACGGATCTTCGATGAACGCTTCACGCGCGACGGTGGCTATGTCCATCGGGCGCACGACGCCACCGAGGCCCGAGAGTGCGTCACCCGAATCCTCTCGGAGTACCAGGCGAGGAGCGTGGTGAAGGGGAAGTCGATGCTGAGCGAGGAGATCGGACTCAACGAGCATCTTCTGGCCGGCGGCTACGAGGTGTACGAAAGCGATCTCGGCGAGTTCATCGTACAGCTCGCGGGACACCGGCCCAGCCACATCACCGCGCCCGCGCTCCATCTGAACCGCGTGGACATTGCCAAACTCTTCCACGAGAAACTCGGGGTAGACTACACGGAGGATCCGGTCGAGCTCACCACCATTGCTCGAGTCGCACTGCGCGAGCGCTTCCTGAGAGCGGACGCCGGAATCACCGGCGCGAATTTCCTGGTCGCCGACACCGGACAGATCGTCCTCTTGGAGAACGAAGCCAACATTCGCATGACCGTGACCCTGCCCAGGGTGCACATCGCGGTGGTGGGCTTGGAAAAGGTCATTCGCTCCAGCGCCGACCTCGGCCCCTTGCTGAGCGTCCTGGCGCGAAGCGCCACCGGACAGAAGATGGGCGCCTACACCTCGATCCTGGGAGCAAACGGCTCGCCCCCACGGCACGTCGTGCTGGTGGACAGCGGGAGAAGCTCTCTGGCCGAAAACATCTCGCGTCGCGAGATCCTGAGCTGCATCCGCTGCGGCGCCTGCCTCAACGCATGCCCGGTTTACGAGCGTATCGGCGGGCACGCGTACGAATCGGCCTACAGCGGTCCGATCGGCGCCCTCCTGGGACCACACCACCTCGGAACCGATCACGGAAGGGAGCTCCCCTTCGCCAGCAGTCTGTGCGGCGCTTGCACCGAGGTGTGTCCGGTGAAAATCGACATTGCCTCGATGCTGCGTTCCGAACGGCAGCGTTACGTGGAGACCAGCGGAGCCCAGGTAACGGAGCGCTTCGGCTGGTGGGTGTGGTCGAAAGTCATGGTCCGACCGAAGCTCTACCGCATCCTGGCCCGCATCGCGCGCGGGGTGATGCAGGGTCCCGGCCTTCGTCAGGGCGGACCCTCCGCCATGGGCGCATGGACTCTGGGACGCGAGCTTCCCGAAGCCGCGCCGACCTCGTTCGTGCATCAGTGGAGTCGGGCCGGTGGAAAAACCTCGCCCGGAAAGCGCCTGTAGTTTGGACCTAGCGAGTAGAGGGCAAAGGTGGCCATGAGCCTGCTCGAACAGTTTTGCCACGAGATGCAGCCGCTTCTGAAGGGCACGGACAGCGTGCACGGAGCCGTGTCCGTCTGCGCCAGCTACGAAGAAGCCGGCCGCCAGGTCGCCCAGCTCTTGCGTGAACGCCAGCTGCTGAGAGTGATCGCCGCCGCGCGGCCGGAACTCGATTTGGCCCTGAACTCTCTACGAGAGACTCTCGCGCGCTTCGCATCCGAAAAGCCCGAGAACCCTCCGATCGAGTTCGCAAGGGAAATTCCGACTCAGTTCAAGCTCGGGGATTCCTCGCTCACCTTTCGCGAGTATGCCGGTTTCGACGCGGGGATCGGGGGCGCTGACGTTCTCATCGCCGAGTCGGCGACCATCGGTCTGAGGATGGGAGCCTATGAATCGCGGGCGCTCTCGCTGCTGCCTCCCACCCACATCGTGATCGCGCCCGCGTCCAGGCTCATGGCACGCATCCATGACGCCCTGGGGAGCCCCTTCACTCACCTGGACTCCCAAGAGGATTCCAACGAAGGCGAATCTGACGCCCACGCCTCTTCCCCGACCCTCACCCTCATCAGCGGTCCCAGCCGTACCGCGGACATCGAGAAGATCCTGGTGCTTCCCGCGCACGGACCCTCGCAGCTCTTCGTGTGGTTGGTGAGCGAGGCCTGAAGCGATCGTTCGTCGCGGAGCCAAGAAGCGTCTCTCGCGGTCACTCGAACTTCACGCCACCGCCAATTGAACCGTTTCGCGACCGACACAGAGGTTGTGCTCACGCGCCAATTCCGCGAAACGTCGCAGTCCGGCCAGCTCGTTCTCGGCCATGTCGTAGCAGATGGAATGCGACCAGTAGTCGATCAGTTCCTTTTCGTCATGACCACTGCTGACCGAATGTTCGGCGGCGAGTTGCTCGAGATTGGCGAAGCCGCGAGCCTTGGCCGCCTTCAGAATGTCCAAAAGAAGTGCTCGGCGCTCCCTCGCCTCGTCGCGTGAATAGGCGGGAGACAAGACCCACACCGCGAACACGAAGGGCAAGTGGGTCAGTTCGTACCACATGGCCCCCAGGTCGTATTCGTGGATTTCCCTCGCATCCACTTTCATCGCCCGATCTCCGATGATGAGCACCGTGTCGTGCTCGTGGAACGGATCCTCGGCCCGTGGCGACACCGTGTGCAGATCGGGCTGGCTGCCGTACATCTCGGCCAAAAGGATTCTCAGAAGCGCCACGCTACTCCGGCTGCCCCGATCGACCGCGATCGACTCCGCCTCCTGCAGCGGAATTTTGGAGAACACCTTCACGCTGTGGACGGGACCTTTGGCGCCGATGCAGATTCCGGGCACGATGTCTCCGCCCACCCCGCGCAGGTACTCGATCACCGGGATCATGCCCACGTCGACCTGGCCCTCGTAGAGACGATCGGCGAGCCGGCTGGGAACCTCGCGCAAGAGAGCGACATCCTTGCGCTCATCGAGACCGCAGATGAGCGGCACCGTGTTCAAGAACGAAACCGCTCCGATCCGATGGACAATGGATGAACTCATGCTTCGTCACTCTCCCGGGGAAAGACCTCATGGACGCCGTTTCTCAAGACGGGCTCGTAGCCAGCCTCGACCAACCAGGCTTCGATTTCGTCGAGATTCAGGTCGAACGAATCCGCGACCTCCCTGGGAGTGCGCTTGCCATCGAAGAGATAGCCTTCGAGATCGTCCACTCCGCAGGCGAGGCTAAGATGAGCCATTTTCAAGTCGCTGCAAGCATAGAGCATGCGCAGATGCTCGATTCCGCTCTCGCTCAGGCGGCAGGCCGCGAACACTCGCAGATCGTGCAGCCCCTGGGTGACGGCCGGGCTGCTCGGGCTCTCACGCTGAGCTGAATTGTGGATCACCGGAGCCAGAGAGGCAAAGACGCCGCACTCCCGTTGCACGCGCGTAATGGCTTCGAGTTGGTCGAGGAGCGAATTCGTATCGTTCGAAGGACCGTACAGCAGGGTGGCGTTTCCTTTGAGGCCCGCCCGGCCCGCGGCCAACCAGAAGGACGACCAGCTCTCCGCCCCCGCCGCGCCGTGGCCCGGATGATGGCGAGGGCGCACGCCATCGGAGATCACGCGCAGTCCAGCCGCGCGCGCTTCGCCGAGCACTCCCTCGTCGGAGCCGGCCTCGATCCACAGATCGGCGGTTCCCAGTTGGAAGGTGGGCACAACGGAAGCGGCAGATCCGGTTCCTCCGTTCACGCCCGGAAGGGCCAGCTCGCCCAGCGCGTTCGCGCAGGCGTCGGCGTAGCGGACCAGATCCGAACTCGCAATCTCTCTTCTCGGCAGTACCTGATAGTCGCCCGCCGCAGGGTGAGCTCGCTCGAGCAGGGCGGTGCCCAATTCGCTGGCGGGGCCGGCCGGCGCGCCAAAGGTGGAGAGTTCACTCACATCGAGGCCGCTCAGAGGACTGAAGCGTTCCCCCGATCCCCAGTCGAGTGTGCGGAGCAGCACGTAGCTCGTCGTCGCGCCGTGCTGGCTGCGCCGAAGCGCGTCGGCGCGCGCTGCCATCGCGAGGGGGTCGGGATCGCTCAGGGCGCTCAGAAGAGACTGTCTGTCCAAAACCATGTTCACCGATCGGTCCTCGAGTCGACCCGCAGAGTAGTCCATCGCGCGCCGGAGTGCCAGAATCGCTCAATGGAGATAGATCTCTCCCAGAACGAACACGAAGAGCGTGATCCCCACCCAGGAATTCACCTGGAAGAACGCCTTGTCGATCTTCCGCAGATCTCCGGATCGTACGAGCCAATGTTCGTAGAAGAGGAGGCTTGCGGTGGCGAGGATTCCCAGAGTCCAGAAAAGGCCCAGCTGCGCCACGTGGCCGGCGATGGCAAGGCAGGAGATACTGCCCGCGTGACAGACCCGGGCCACCAGGAGCGCGCGCCGGTCGCCGAGCGTCGCGCTCATGCTGTGCAGTCCCTCGGCGCGATCAAAGTGGGTGTCCTGGCAGCCGTAGATGATGTCGAATCCTGCCACCCACAGAATCACCGCGGCCCCGAGCCACAGCGGAAAGACCGCGAAGCTTCCCCTCACCGCGAGCCACGCGCCGATGGGCGCCAGAGCCAGAGAGAGCCCCAAGAGAAAGTGGGTGAGCGTGGTGAATCGCTTGGCCAGCGAGTAGAAGAAGATGATGGCCAGAGCGAGCGGAGAAAGGCGCAGACAGAGCGGGTTGAGCTGCCACGCCGCCACCACCAAGAGGGCCGACATCACCGCGGTGAAGATCCAGACCGGGCCGCGCGAGAGTTGCCCGCTGGGCAATTCCCGCGAGTGCGTGCGCGGATTGCGCGCGTCAATACCGTGATCTACCAGACGGTTGAACGCCATCGCCGCGCTGCGCGCGCCCACCATCGCCACCACGATCCACAGAATCACGCGATCGGCGGGCCGTCCATGGCTGGCCACCAGCATCGAAATCAAAGCGAAAGGGAACGCGAAGATCGTATGCTCGATCTTGATGGCGCGCAAAGTCTTGGCAAGAGCGTTGGACACGGCCGTACTTCGCGGGGAGATCGATGATTCACGGTACTACACGGAGGGGGAAACTGTAGTGGATTGGTGACCGGTTTCACAACCATCTAAATTGAATCCAACCCTTCGAGCAGGAGATCCACATCGCCATGCGCCACAGAGTCGCCTTCACGCTTCTGACCCTCGGATGGATGACTCTGCTTCTCGGGATGGCAAAGCTCGCGCCCGCGGCGGATGCGGGGGCCCGCCCTCTCGACACCGTGGTCGGCGCGAAGCTCCGCTTTCTGCAAAACCAAAGAGAACTCGGCAAGGCGCCCCTGGCAGCGGATCCGCTGCTTGGGGTCACGATTCGTCTGGAATGGCCTCCCACGAGCGCCCTTCTCGGCGAGCTTCAGCGCGAAGGCGCAGTGTTCTATCCGGCACCGGCCGCCTCCGTCACTCCCGATGCGGGCGTCGCGCGAGGGCCGAACGGTTTGATCTTGGGCGGCCGAACTGTGTTTCCGGCGCGGGTCAGACTCTCTCAGCTCGAGCGGCTCAGCGCGGTGGCGGGTGTGCTGCGGGTGGAGACGGCCTGGACGCCAAGGCGCGTGCCACCTTTGTACGAGACCCGAACTCTGTCCGGAGTCGACGGAGCCTGGACCACGCTGGATCCCAACGGGGCCTTTCTCGACGGAAGCGGAGTGCTCTTGGCCGATCTCGATACGGGCATCGATCTGCGCCACCCCGACTTCTGGCACGGAGACGGCGGCGTCTACTCCTGGATCGACCAGGACCAGAGCGGAGATCTGAACCCGGGGGACGCGGTCGACGTGAATCACAACGGGATCGCGGACCCCGGCGAGACTCTCGCCTGGTGGATCGCCCCGGGAAACGCTCCGGGTCTGGACAGCAGTTTCCAGCTGCAGATCGACCACCTCTACCAGGACCTCAACGGGAACGGTATGCGCGACTTCGGCGCACCGGCCTTCAGCGACAGCGATCCCTGTTTCGGCGAACCTCTGTTTCGCGCCAACGACGAAAATGCGGATGGAATTCTTCAGGTGGGCGAGACCCTGACCATGCTCTCGACCTGTAAGGTGAAAGCGGTGTGGGAACGAGACGACACGGTCCGGACTCTGGGCGTCGATCTCATCCAAAATGAGGGGGACACCTTCGGGCACGGAACCAACGTGGGCAGCATCCTGCTCGGAGGCACAAAGGGACGCGTGTACGCAGGCTTCGCGCCCGGCGCCGATCTCATCAACGCCAATCTGGATTATTTCCCCGAGCATCCCTTCGTCACTCCCCTGGACGTACGCATGGCGTGGGCCGCAGCTCTGGGAGCGGACATCTTCGTCTATGAGGATGGAGAGTGGATCTGGGAATTTCTCGACGGCTCTTCCAACGTCGAAGTTCTTTTGAACGAACTCGCGGCGGAGGGCAGCATCCACGTGGCGGCGGCGGGGAACCTCGCTGCGGGAAACATGCACTGGGAAGGCGAGCTGGGGGACGCGATCGGGGATAGCGTCGAAACTTTCCTTGGGGTCAGCTCGCCCACGGGAACAGACGTGGGAGTGGTATGGGGCGATTTCTACTATCTCGATCCTTCGAGCGATGCGATCGAATTCTCCTGCCAAGCTCCTTCGGGACCACCGGTATCACTCGGAGGAACGGGAAGCACCACCAACTCGGGGAATTTCAGCATCTACACCGCCGAGGATCTCAGCCCACGGGGAACCCGCCGGGTGGACTTCCGCCTGGAAGCCATCGTGAAGGGATCCGCCGGCACCCGGGCCCTGGACGGCACCTGGCGCTTCGTGGCACGACGCGTGAGCGCGGCGGCGTCGACTTCCGTTGATGGACAAACAGGGAAGAGAGAGCTCGTACAGACCACGCGCCTGAATGCCATGAGCTGGGACAACCTCTCGGGATGGTTCGGACGCGCCACCTGGCAGAACCCCGTGATCACTGGCACCGTCACCTGGCCCGGGACCGCGGATTCGGCGATCACCGTCGCGGCCTACAGTCCTCAGAATGGAGACATCAACTCGTTCAGCGGAAGGGGAAAGCGCGTCGATGGCGTCTCCCTCGTCGATTTGGCTGCCCCGGGCAGCACCACCTTTACCGGACAACGCTATCAGAGCTCGGGCGGTGTGGCGGGAGGTTACGGTTCTTTCGGCGGCACCAGCGCGGCCACTCCGCACGTGGCGGGCGCCGCCGCTCTGCTCAAGCAGTGGGATCCCAGCCTCGGATCGGGGGAGATGCGTGCACTGCTGCGCGGCGGAGCCACCCTCGATGCCTTCACTGGCCCCGCGCCCAACGACACCTGGGGCGCGGGCAAGTTGAACGTCTACGGCAGCATTCTCTCTTCGGCCACGTCGACTCCCGCGGCCACGCCCGCCGCCCGGCGGGAACCGGTCGTGCGGGCGAACGTACCAAACCCTTTCAACCCCTCGACCCTGATCCGCTACGAGCTTCCGGTGGCGGGACAGGTGCAAGTCGACATCCTCGACCTCAAAGGCCGAAGAATCGTCGTGCTCCACGAGGGATTGCAGACGGCCGGTTCCCAAGAGCTTCGCTGGGACGGACGCGATGCGAGCGGAGGTCAGGTGGCCAGCGGCATCTACCTGGTGCGCGTGCGCGAAGACGGTCGCGAGGCGGCCCGCAAGGTCACGCTTCTGAAATGACGGGAACTCGATTGAGGTCTGGACCTCGGCCGCTTCCCTGGTACACTCTCAATTCACTGAATCGGCGAAGGAAGAGCGAGCATGCAAATCAAACAGCGTCGCGCCGGCGAGGTCTCCATTCTCGAACTCTCGCCGGCCCACACGGGCGACTACTCGAACGAACTGTTCCGCCCTCAGATCGAGAGCGTGTTGGCCGAAGGGACCAAGTGCATCCTCTTCGACCTCTCCCGCATGACCTGGATCAATAGCACCCAACTCGGGTTACTCATTTTCGCGCATCGTCTGATGGATGAGCAAAAAGGGAAGCTGGCCCTCACCGGAGCCAACGCTCGAATCCGGGATCTCATGAAAGTAGTGGGGGTCCTCGGGTCGTGGAACGTCTACGAGAACGAAGAAGCCGCGTTGGACTTCTTGCGCCAGGATCAGAGCGCCTGAGCGAGAGTCGAGTCCGCGATCACTTGATCAATTTTCGCAGTTTGGCCGCGACGCGCTTGCCCAATTGTTCGTCCATGGTCGCGACGATGCTTCTCACCAGTTGAAGTCCGTCCTGCTCCCCCGCCCAGTGTTCGAGGATGACGTCTTCCCCTACGCTATCCACCAACTTGTCGATCGCCAGCGCCGCGAACGCCACGTCGTCGATGAAGCCCAAAGGACCGAAGATCGCCTCGGGGATGAGATCGATAGGAGAGATGAAGTACCCGATGACCAAGCCCATGGTGAGTTTGCCTTGCGCCGGGGTGCGGCGATCGGTCAAGAGCTTGCAACACAGATGAAAGAGATCGGGCGCCGCGAGTACGAAAGAGGCGGCTTTATTCGTCTTGAGATCGCGCCCGGCCGCCCACTCGCTCACCCGCGCGCGTAGTTTCTGATAGAAGTCGCGCCGTTGTGTCTCGCTGGGAATCTCTGTTCCTTCGGCGTCATGATCCGCCATGCGTTCCTCGTCTCTCTCGCTTCAAACCAGATCGGACGGCGGTTTGGGCGCCTCGTCCTCTCCCCAACGAGATTGGAGCTCGCAGGGAATCTCGAGCCGGTCGCAGATGCGTTGAACCACGAAATCGACCAGATCCCCGATCTCGCGAGGGCGCTGATAGAAGCCGGGCGAGGCGGGCATGACGGTGGCCCCGGCGCGCGCGAGTTGCCGCATGTTCTCCAGGTGAATCAGACTGAGCGGCGTCTCGCGTACCAGAAGCAAAAGAGGTCGTTTCTCTTTGAGCATCACGTCGGCGGCCCGAGCGGCGAGGCCGTCGCTGGTTCCCGCCGCGATACGGCCCAAAGTACCGGTGGAGCAAGGCACGATGGCCATGCCCCGGTAGCGCGCGCTTCCACTGGCCATGGGAGCATTGAAATCGTCCTTCGCAAAACGGTGAATCCGTCCGCGACTCCCGGAAGAGAGTTGCCCCAGAGTATCCTCCAGGGTTTGACCCAATTCGAGACGACACACGCTGTCGGCGTTCGGGGAACACACCAGATGCACGTCGATGTTCTGCTTCAACACCACTTCGAGAAGCCGTCGCCAATAGGGAGCACCACTCGCGCCAGTGATGGCCAGAGCCAAGGGGAGTTCGCACACCGATTGTTCCATCCTCGCCACCAAGTGCTCCTTAGGAATCGATTTGCTCGGCCAAAAGAGCGAAGCTCTTCTCGGCCACGTCGAGAGTCTTCGCGATTTCGGCTTCGCCGTGGGCGAGGCTCAAGAACCACGCTTCATAGGGCGAAGGCGCCAGGTAGACGCCGTGCTCCAACATGGCCGCATGGAAACGATAGAAACGATCTCCGGCCGCTGCCTGCGCATCGGCGAAATTGCGTACCGGCGAAGCACTGAAGTACATCCCCGCCATGCTGCCGACGTGGGGGGTCTGGATTTGAAGTCCATGCTTCGCGGCCCGCTCGCGCAGGCCCGTGGTGAGCTTCTCGGTCATGGCGGAGAGCTTCGTGAAGTTCTTCGGATCGCGAAACAGCACTTCCAGGGTCTTCAATCCCGCGCTCACGGCCAAAGGGTTCCCGCTGAGTGTGCCGGCTTGGTAGATGGGACCGCTGGGACTCACCGCTTTCATATATTCGCGCTTTCCGCCGTAGGCGCCCACCGGAAGACCGCCCCCGATGACCTTGCCCAGAGTGGTGAGATCGGGTTCGACCTTGAAGTAGCCTTGCGCGCAGGCAGGCCCCACGCGAAAGCCAGTCATGACTTCGTCGAAGATGAGGAGCGCTCCACTCTGGTCGCAGAGGCTCCGCAGACCCTCGAGGAATCCCGGTTCGGGCAGAACACAGCCCATGTTTCCCGCCACCGGCTCCACGATGATGGCCGCGATCTCATCTTCGCTCTTGGCGAAGATCTCCTGCGCCTCCTCCAGGTCGTTGTAGGCGCAGGTGAGGGTATCCTGGGCGGCTCCCCTGGGCACGCCGGGTGAGCTGGGCGTGCCGAAGGTTGCCAAACCACTTCCGGCGGAAATGAGAAAGCTGTCGCCGTGCCCGTGGTAGCAACCTACGAACTTGAGAAACTTGTCCCGGTGCGTCAGGCCGCGCGCCAACCGTACCGCACTCATGGTGGCTTCGGTGCCACTGCTGACCAGACGCACCATCTCGATGGAGGGAAGAAGAGCGCAGATTCTCTCGGCCAGCTCGACTTCGAGGGCAGTGGGAGCCCCGAAGCTCGTGCCCCTCTCCGCGGTCTGCCGCAGTGCCTCGAGCACTTCCGGATGCGCGTGTCCCAGGATGAGCGGGCCCCAGCTGCAGATGTAATCGATGAAGCGATTGCCGTCTTCATCGTACATGTAGGCGCCTTTGCCCTTCGTGATGAACGGCGTATCGCAGTGGGCCGAGGCGAAGGCCCGCACCGGAGAGTTCACGCCCCCAGGAATAACCTTGGCCGCGCGCGCGAGGAGCTCGCGGCTGAGGGATTGATCCATGACCCTATTCCTTCCGCAGAATCTTCGCGGCTTCGATCGCCGCGTAGGTGAGAATGAGATCGGCTCCGGCGCGAACAAAGCTGGTCAGAGTCTCCATCAACACCGTGTCGTAATCGATCCACCCGTTTTGCGCGGCCGCCTTTAGCATCGCGTACTCCCCGCTGACGTGGTAGACGGCGGTGGGCATCTCGAAGCGATCCTTCACGCGACTGAGAATATCCAGGTAGGGCAGACCCGGTTTGACCATGACGATGTCGGCTCCCTCGGCGATGTCCAGCTCGACTTCCCTCAACGCCTCGCGCCCGTTCGCGGGGTCCATCTGGTAGCTCTTGCGGTCTCCGAACTGGGGTGGGCTTTCCGCCGCGTCGCGGAACGGGCCGTAGTAGCCACTGGCGAACTTCGCCGCATAGGCCATGATGGGAATGTGCCCGAATCCCTCGTCGTCCAAGAGCTCGCGAATGACTCCGACGCGCCCATCCATCATATCGCTGGGCGCCACCATGTCGGCGCCGGCTCTCGCGTGACTCAAGGCCTCTTTCGCCAAGAGCTCGAGGGTCTTGTCGTTGTCGACGTCCCCGTCGACGATCACTCCACAGTGTCCGTGATCGGTGTACTCGCACATGCAGACATCGGTGATTACCGTCATCTCGGGCAAGCGTTCCTTCAGCGCTTGCACCGCCTGCTGGATGATTCCGTCCTCGGCGTAGGCTTCGCTCCCCACCGCGTCCTTGTGGCTGGGGATGCCGAAGAGAATGGTCGAGGCCACCCCCAGGTCGGCCGCCTGCGACAATTTCTCCAGCAGCTTGTCGATCGAGAGCTGGCTCTGTCCCGGCATCGATTTGATGGGCCGATCGATTCCCTCTCCCGGCACCACGAATACGGGATAGATGAGCTGCTCGACCCGAAGATGGGTTTCGCGGACCATGGCTCGAAGTTGGGGGGTGCGTCGCAGCCGGCGCATGCGTTGTTCGGGAAACATCTGCACTCCTTCTATCGTTGGCCGGGCCGCACACGCTCAGCGCGCGTTGCCCGCGCTCTCCTTGGCGGCGCGCACGATGGCCGCACCGCCCTGTGAAAGTAGATCCGCCGCCACCGCGTGGCCCAGTTCGTGGGCGAGCCGAAGCACCGAGTTCGCGTCTCGCTTCGCAGGGGAGCTGGACGCAGCGCGTTTCTCCGCGCTCAACATGGAGCTTCCATCGGGCTTGCCCAGACGCGCCCTGAGCCAGAGCTCTCCATCTTCCTCCACGCAGAATCCGGCCAGAGGCACCACGCAGCCGCCCGCCACCCCTTCGAGCAGGGCCCGCTCCGCGGTGGCGCGCGTTTGGCTCGAGAGATCGTTCAGCGGCGCCACCAACGCGACCGCCGGGTCGTTCGCGCGGACTTCCAGACCCAAGATTCCCTGCCCCACGGCGGGAAGCAAGATTTCCGGTTCCAACAGACCGCTCACCCGGTCGAGCCAACCCATGCGCTTCACCCCTGCCACCGCCAGCACCATGGCATCGAATTGACCCTCTTCGAATTTCCGCCAGCGCGTATTCACGTTGCCGCGCAAATCCACCATCTTCAGATCGGGGCGATGATGCAGGAGCTGACTGCGGCGACGCAGACTCCCCGTCGCCACGCGGGTGCCCTCCGGGAGATCGTCCAGGGACACTCCCTCGCGATGGAACCAGGCATCCCGTGGATCCTCGCGTGGGGAGCAGGCCGCCAGGGTGCAGCCCTCGGCCAGCAGGGCCGGCACGTCCTTGAGCGAATGCACCGCCACGTCGATTACACCGGCGAGCAATTTCTGTTCGAGAGTGTGCGTGAAGAGACCGATCTCTCCGATGCGTGAGAGCGGAGTCGAGAGATCCTGGTCGCCCTTGGTCGAGACTTCCACGATCTCCACCTCTATCGTGGGCCAGGCCTCGCGCAGGCGGTCGCGCGTCCAACGCGCCTGCCAGAGCGCCAGTTCGCTTCCCCGGGTCCCGAGCCGAACCGAATGCATCGGCGGTTTTTCGGGATCGCGATGCGAGCTCGTTTGCGAATTCAGCATGGAGCCTCCTCGAGTCCGGGAGTCGCGAGCAGGTATTCGGTCACCTCACGGCCGATCTCTTCGGAATGAGCCACGCAGGAATTGAACGCGATGCCACAGATGCTGTTTCCCGTGAGGAAGATCCCGCGATGATCCGCGAGGGCCTCGCGAGCGCTCGCGATCCGCTGCAGATGTCCCAACTCGTACTGCGGGATGCCCTCGTTCCAGCGAAAGTTCCGTCGAAAGCCGGGCTCACCCTGGATCCGCAAGAGCGGGGAAATCTCGCGCTGGACGAGCTGGCGCAATTCCTCGTCCCCGAGCTCGTTGGCCTGCGGGTCGTGACGTCCGCCCACCATGGCACGGAGGAGCACGTGGTCCCCCGGTGCGTGCCCTGCAAAGGTCGCGTGAATGTACAGCACCCCCAGGGTACGCAGCCCCTCGCCGCGGGGAATGAGCGCCCCGAAGCCCCGCACGTCCCCCCGAACTTGCGCTCGCTCGTAACCCAAACAGACAACGTGGACTCCCGCCAGGGGAACCTGAGAAAGGGGATCCGCGGCGGCCGGAACCAGGGAATTCAGAATCTCCGCCATGCCCGGAGCGGGCAGCGCCAGAACCAGTGCCTCCGCGTCCAGGGTGGACGCTTCGCCCAAGGAGTTCTCCAGAAAGACACGGTAGCCTCGGCCGTGGGCCTCGACGCGGGTGGCGCGGGTCGCGAGTCGCAGATCCTGCTCGCGCAGACTGCGGGTGAGCGCCTCGATGGGCACTGCCATGCCCTCGTCGAAGGAGTGCAGAATGCCGCCGGGACCCGCCTCGACTCTGCGCGTTGTGCCGGTGGCCTTGGCCTGCCGCTTCGCCTCCTTGCGCTTTTGGAACATGCCGCGAAAGAGCCCGCCGTACTCGCGCTCCAGGGTGGCGATTTTGGGGAAGGCGGCCGGAAGCGAAAGGCGGGAGATGTCACCGGCGTGAATTCCGCTGACCATGGAATCGAGCATGACCTCGGTGAACTCACGGCCCAGACGTCGCTCGCCGAACGCCCGGACCGATTCGTCGTCGTCTGTGAGACGCGGAGAACGAAAGTACTCGCCTGCCATCGAGAGCTTTCCCCTGAAGGAGAGCAAAGGCGAGGCAAGGAACTTCAAGGGGTTCATCGAGAGTTCGTGGAAACGGTGGTTGCGATAGATGAAGCGGCGCGCCGCCGAATCCTCGCTGGGCAGGAGCCGATCGCGCAGGCCGAGATCGTCCACCAGGCGCAGCGTCGCGGGCTCGTTGTCCAGGAATCCCTGCGGTCCGGCTTCGCACACGTAACCCTCGGTGCGCTCGCTCTGGACCTTTCCGCCCATGGTCGTACCCGCCTCCACCACCACCAGTGAGAGCGGCAGATCCGACTCACTCGCCTCCTGACGAATGCGATAGGCGCTCGCCAGCCCTGAGATGCCCCCACCCACTACCACGACACGCTTCATGCGGAAAATCTCCAAAGGAAGTCGCGGGGAATCGTCCTCTTCCCCGACATGACTCGCGTCATGCGCGCCACTCTTGGATCGTGGTGACGAAGGACGCGACTGAATCGAGGGGAGTTTCGGGGATGACGCCATGGCCCAAATTCGCGATGTACCCGCGGCGGCCGCGCATTGCATCGAGCATCCTCTTCGTGCGCTCGGCCACGAATTCGGGCGGCCCCAAGAGCACCAGAGGATCGAGGTTTCCCTGGAGCACGATCTCCGCGCTCACGCGCGCGCGCAGCTCGGCGGGCTCCACCCGCCAATCCACCGAGATCGCGTCCGCTCCGGCCGTGGCCTGCGCCTCGATCAACGATGCCCCGCCGTTCAGGTAGTAGATGCAACGTCCCTGGGCGGCGTGAATCTTGGCTGCGACTCTCTTGGCGTAGGGCAGAGCCCACTGCTCGTAGTCGCTGGGGGAGAGCAACCCGGCCCAGGTGTCGAAGAACTGCACCGCATCGGCCCCGCTTGCGAGCTGCTGGACCAGGTAGTCACCGATCTGTTCGGCCAGAAGCTCCAGCACTCTCCGCGCAGTCTTGGGGTGATGCCACAGGAAGGCCTTGGTGCGCGGGTAGAGCCGGCTGGTCTCCCCTTCGACCAGGTAGGCCAAGAGAGTGAAGGGCGCACCCGCGAAACCCAAAAGGGCCTTCGAGGGATCGAGGGAGGAGCGGGTCGCCTTCAACGCCGCGTGAATCCAGGGCAGCTCGTCCTTTGCATCGACCAGATGCAGCCGCTCGAAGCTCTCCTCGCTGTCGAAGCGCTCGGCCAGCTTGGGTCCGCCCTCCCCGAAGCGAAAGTCGGCCCCCATGGCGATGAGGGGAAAGAGGATGTCGCTGAAGATGATCGCCGCGTCGAAGTCGTAGCGCTCAATGGGCTGCAGGCTCACCTCACGGCCCAGCTCGGTGTCGCGGCAGAGGTCGAGGAAGCTGGCCTTACGCCTAACCTCCCTGTATTCGGGAAGATAGCGGCCTGCCTGGCGCATCATCCAGACTGGAGGACGGACCGTTTCCTCCCGGCGCAGGGCCTTCAGGAAGAGCGCATCTTGGCTCGCCCGGGTGGGGGGGCTGCTCTGGGACATGACACGCCTTCCGTGGAGGGAGGGGGAACGGAAGAGCAAGCTTAGGCGGCGGTCGCATCGTGGGCAAGGCGGCACCGGGCGAAAGCTCGATTGTGGTATAGTTCCACGCATCGCACCCCTTGAAAGGACTCCCATGGCTCCCCGACTCTCGATTCTCCGCCGGCTCACCGGGTTTGCGGCGGCTGCCGCTTTGACCCTCGCGCTCACCCCCCCGGCTCGTGCCGGGGCCCTCCCGATCACCCCCGACGGGCAGTTTGGCGATTGGACCGCCGCCGCCCAGGAGAGCCTCGACCCCACAGGGGACGGCGGGAGCAGCGGCATCGACTTCACTCACCTGCAGATCGCCCACGACCAGGATTGGGTGTTCCTGCGCTTTGACACCACCGCCGAGGTGCAGCCCGACGAGCAGCAGGACATTCGCTTCTATCTCGACACCGACATGAACGCGGCCACCGGATACTCGATCAATGGCATCGGGGCCGACCTGGTGTGGGAGCTCGGGCAGAGGAGCGGGACCTTCTACACCCCGTCGCCCCGGAGCATCGACCATCCGGACATCGGATTGGTCGATCGCGCCCACCGTCAGCGGAACCGAATTCGAAATCGCCCTGCGACGCGACGCGGTTCCCGCCGGAGGGCAGCCCCTGTTTCCCGGCAACGACTTCCGCATGGTGATCTTAGACAATTCGAGCGGAGGGGATCGCCTGCCCGACAGCGGTGGCGTGAGCTACACCCTGGACGCCACGAGCTTTCCCATTCCCACCATTCCTCTGGAGCAACCGGGCGCCTCGACCATTCGTGTGGCGGGTTACAACGTCCAAAGTGACGGCCTCTTCGACAATTCGAGCGCGCACCAGACGGCGCTGGACAAGGTGTTCTCCACTGTGAACGCGCAGGTGTGGGTGATCTGCGAGGTCTGGAATCACACCGCCGAACAGGTGCGTCAGGTAGTGGAGGGATATCTGCCCAGCGGCCCTGGCGAGGATTGGTACGCGATCAAGCTGGACAGCGGCAACGTCATCGTGAGCCGCTTTCCCATCCTCTTGTCCTGGGAAGTCTCGCCAGGCGACCGGATCACCGCGGCTCTCTTGGACGTGCGACCCACTTGGGACAGCGATCTCATGATCATCGCGAATCACTGGAGCTGCTGTACCGCCGACGCCAATCGGCAACAACAAGCCGACGCGACGGTGGCGTTCTTGCGTGACGCGATGACCTCCGGAGGAAACTTCACTCTGGGCGCCGGAACGCCGGTGATCCTGGCCGGCGACTTCAACCTGGTGGGCTGGCGGCAACAGCTCGACACCCTGGTCTCGGGCGACATCCAGAACGAGTCGAGCTACGGCGCCGACTTCGCGCCCGACTGGGGCATGGGTACCTTGAGCTACGCGCTCTCCCGTCATCCCGACGCGCGGATGAGCTATACCTGGCGGCAGGACTCGAGCACTTTCTATCCGGGCCTGCTCGACTATCTCTTCTACACTTCGAGCCTGGTGACGCTGGAGAGTGGGTTCGTGATGGAGACCCGGACCATGACGAGCACCACCCTGGCCACCTACGGGCTCTCGGCGAACACCACCCCCGATGCGAGCGACCACGCACCGCGGGTCGGGGACTTCACCATGAACGCGGTGACGGCGACGACTCCCTCGCGAGCCCAGGGAGCCCGGCTGCTTCCCAACGTCCCCAATCCCTTCAACCCGCGCACGACTCTGCGCTTCTCGTTGGCGAGAGCGGAGCGC
The DNA here is from genome assembly GCA_963764625.1 of Candidatus Krumholzibacteriota bacterium. Lineage (GTDB taxonomy): Bacteria > Krumholzibacteriota > Krumholzibacteriia > JAJRXK01 > JAJRXK01 > JAOZPE01. The sequence continues at coordinate 422,775 of CAVXTH010000005.1, forward strand.
GTGCGGCTTGCGATCGTGGATGCGCGCGGGCGTCAAGTGCGTCAGCTTCTCGATGCGACGCTCCCCGCCGGAAACCACGAGAGCGTGTGGAACGGCGCCGACGACTCAGGGCGCGCGGTGGCCTCGGGGGTCTATCGCATGGTGTTGCTCGAGGAGGACGGGATCGCCCAGTCGCGGCCAATGGTGTTGGTGCGGTGAACTTCTGCTGAGCGCCGGGGCTCGAAAAAGCTGACTCGCGCTAGTTCTTCGCGGGAATCGGTTGCAGAGTGACCGTCATCTGCATGTCGCCGGTAACGGTGAAGTAGCGACGCGCATCTAGGTAGCCACTCTTAAAGATACGCAATCCATGTCCAGTTGGATTGACCCGGAAAATCGCACGGCCTTCGTCGTTAGTGTTTAGATCTACACTCTCGTTTGACCAGCTCTCGCTTGTGAGTTCTACATCCACCAAAGGAAACGGCTCACCTTGCGGGTCGAGAACTTGCACTTGAAGCTCATATTGTCCCAACTCCACGGAGAAGAGATCGCCATCGTTCAGCGGGGGGATGGAAATCGCAATCGGTGCAAAGCTCAAGACTCCTGGAATTCCGGAGATGATGGGTGATCCCAGAAGAGCTGTCGAGAGGTAAGGGTCTGCCTCGATTCGCGTGGCTCCCGAAAGACCCGCGATCTCGAAGACCTCCCCCTGTCCATCTAAGTAAATCCTCGTTCTTACTTTGTCCTTACCTGAGCCCGGGAAAGTGGTTCCCAATGAGAGCGCACCCGACGGAACCGGATCACCGCCCAGCGTGAATCTCACCTGGTGGGAAACCAACGGCAACTCGAGGCGGATGGTATCTCCACTCGCTATCTGAATACTGTCGGGCCAGTCGTAGTCTACGTAGAAGTCACAACACCGCTGGAGACTGGCACTGAAGCGACCCGCTTGAGGCAAGAAGATCTCGAAGCCGCCGCCCCCTTCAATGCTTGTCGATGCCAAGAGTCCATCCTGGCCTCCGCCGATCCTCTCCACGTAGGTCGACATTATCAGTCGGGCAACCTTGAGGGAATCTGCATAGCGCTCTGGGCCAATGATCCCTACGTGGTACTCACCCCTCAGTACGAATTTTCTCAACTCGTTCTTGAAGAACAGTACTTTTTCTCTGTCTTCATTGGGAAAAGTAGATCCCGATACAGGTCGAAAGGAGACGCTTAGCGGCAAGTTGGGAACCCACACGGCGAACTTGCCATCGTCCCCCGTGACAAGCTCGGCGGAAAAGGTGGAAGCAAGTTCTTCCGAGGATGGATGGATCTTCACGTAAACCCCGACCGCTGGCTTCTCATTCGCATCGAATACCTGTGCCTGCGCTAGAATCATGTCGGGATCGGGCTGTGTGGGAGTTGTGAGTTCGCGGCAGGCCAAAATGCCGGTCATGATAGGCAACGTCAGAATTATGAAAGAGAAGAGACGCCATACAGAACGATATCTCTGTGGGCTGAGATCTAAGCTCCTTGATTCATGCTTGTCTTCCGCATCCCGCACGGCAACCAGTTCCTTTTCCGAGGACATTCCCGATCAGTTCTCACTGGGCGTTGGCTGCATCTCGATCTCCATCTGACTGTCCCCATTCAGTGAGAAGTACCGTTCCGCCGGATAAAACCCGCTTTGTGTGACGCGCAGATGAAATCCGCCCGCGTTTAAACGGTAGTATGCTCTTCCATCAGATTGGGTAGAAACACCGGTCGCGCTGCCCAACGAATCCTCTCCGTAAAAAAGGACATTTGCGTTGGACAGAGAATTTCCCATAGGATCTACTACATGGATCTCGAACAAGTATTGTCCCAGCTCGAGGTTCATTTGATCCCCGTTCTTCAATGGTGGAATGGAAAGATAGAAACGTACGAACCTCGGACTCTCACTCGTTCCAGAATTGTAGGATGAGAATCCGATCATCGTCGCTCCCTCCAGTCCTACTACATCGAACAACAGTTTCGAGCCGTCCCCCTCGTAATCACTCGCTAGCAACTTTCCGTTTTGCCAAAACCCAGTTATGCACTGAAATTCCTGTTGAGAAGGTATTGGGTTCCCCCCGAGCTGCAGCGCAAGTTCAAAGGCAACCAATGGTGCAACTAGACGCAGAGTATCTCCTCTTACGATCTCGATACTGTCTGGCCAAGTGAAGCTGATCTGAGGATTACAGCAGCGATTAAGACTGGCCTCATAATGACCATCCTGGGGCAAAAAGATCTCGAATCGCCCATCATCCCCGAGCTCCACTGAGTTCGAGTAATAGACCAAGTCTCCCTCAGCGTTGAGCACACTGGTTCGCATCGCAATGTTGGCACCGGACAGCAATCCCATGGAATAGTCGGAGAGCACTGCACCGGAGTAAAAGTCACCCTTCAGAACGAAGCTCTGTACTTCTCCGAGACGAAAATTCACATTACTCTCGTCCAGGTCTGGAAGTCCGGTGCGGGAGTTGGGATAGAGATAGACATGCATCGGGAGATTGGGCACCCAAGCTTCGAAGCGGCCTTGAGGATCAGTCGTCACGTCAGCCACAAAGGTATAACGTAGTTCGTTTGCCTGAGGGTGAATTCGCACACGAGCACCAGTCAAAGGGCTTCCATCGGCGCGAACGAAGATTCCCTGTGCCAATACCGTAGCGGCCTCATTTGGTTGAACCGGCGCCGTGAGTTCACGACAGGCGACCAAGCTCAGAGCCAAAACAAGTGCGACGATCCCCCTAGAACGCAAAGTCCACCCCCAGGCGCAGGCCATGACTCCAGACGTACTGCACCGCCTCGTCCTGGCCGGAGCCAGTGCCACCCGCGCTGTAGCTGTTTTTGAGGGAGGTGTAGCGGAAGAGAATCTCCGCCAGCAGACTCGTCTGCTTCCCGAGGCGCAGACTCAGGGTAGGGCCGAGGTCCAGTCCTTCGGTAATGCTGTTGGGTGCGATTTCGTTGTCGGCGGCCATGAAGGAGACTCCGGCCAACGCGCCGGGAGAGAACAGACGCTCCGGTCTCCACTGGTAGCGGCCGTGTAGATTCAGGAACACGGCGCGGCTCCACTCCTGTTGCTCCTCGTCACGAGTGCGAATCTGTTCGAGATCGATTTCCAGACTCATTGAAGGACTGAGCCAGGCGCCGGCGCGTACGCCGTAGAAGAGATCGTCTTCGAAGCGGAACGCCTTGTTGAAATCCCACCAGCCCACCTGCGTACTCACATGCAGGGCGTGCCCTTCGGATAAAACCGCGCCGGAGTCCACCTCCGCCGAACGCGCCGGCCTCACCGCCAAGACGACCACGAGCGCAAACAAGACCGCCATGAGCACGAGCACCAAAATCACCGGCGTCCGGCCGCGGAGTCCTCCCTTGGATTCTGGACTAGAAACCATACTGAACTCCCAGCGAGTAGGAATGCGCCCAGGTCCCGCGCACTCTCTCGTCCTGCGATTCGGGCGGCAGGTTGGGATCGAAGAGACTGAAGCGCTGATAGCGCAGCATCCACTCGAGGCGCACCACCCAGCGATGGTTGAGATGGTGGCCCAACCCCAGCCCGACGTCCCAGGCGTCCCCGAAAGAATCGGGGTCGCTGCTGTCGTCCAAACCGGTGAACGCGATCCCCCCCAGTACCGAAGGTTGCCAGGCCCCGACCCACTTCATGCCCCGGCCGTGCAACGCGACGCACACCTGGCGGGCCGAGTTGCCGGTGATGCGGCGGCTGGTGTAGACCTCGGTGAACTCGGCCTCGAGCTGAAAGTGTTCGCTGCGGCGCGCGCCCAGACGCGCCCCGAACAGGGGGGCGTCCTTGAAATAGGTGACGGCGTCGAAATGGTAACTCCCCACCAGGGGACCGAACTCCAGGGTCCAGGCACCGCGGCCATGCTCGAAGGCGGGAGAGGAAGCGGCGGCGACTGCGTCCACGCTCCCGGGAGCGAGGAGAGCGACCGCCAGACAGAGGCCGAGGAGGTGTTTCATGCTTCCAAGAATGGGTGAGCGTGGCCCGTGGGTCAATGTTCCCGACCAGCGGTGCAATCAGCTCAGTGATTCGCGCTGCCGTTCCAGCGCAGGCGAAGATAGAAGCTCAGGGTGGAAGGCGCGCTGGTGCCGGGAAGCGAAGAATTCCCCGCCATATAGCTCGTACCCAGAATCAGACCCTCCCCCAGCGCCCGGTGCATGGTCAGTCCCCAGGCCAGGTAATCGCCCCGGTCGATTCCGTGCGCCCGGGTGTCCAGCATGAGCAACACCCCGGCACGGCCCATGAAACCCAGAATTCTCAGCCTCTCGGCGCTGAGGGTCGCGAAGGGCCCGGTCGCACGTCCGTGAACGGGCAAGAACCCGTGCAGACCCAGGAGCATCGGAGCGACGTTGGATTCCACGCCCATGCTTCCCCAGCCCAACCGGGCTCGGTGGTGAAGCCCCTGGTGGCGCAGACTGAGGAGCTGAGAGGCGCCGCTATCGAGCAGATAACCGCTGGAGGACGCGGCGTAGGCCTGTGGATCGACGGTCGCGGCGGAGTTGCCGGCCAGACGGTTGTACTCCAAGCCCACCGGCAGATACGAGGGGGTCATCTTGAGGGCCAGTCCGTAGTCCGCGCGGCCGGGATCGAACTTCACGCTGAATCCGCGGCCGGGTGCGTTGAGGCTGGGAGCGTCCATCTGCACTTCGGCCTCAAGACCCAAACTGACCAGGCGCGGGGTCTGAGCCTCCAGGCTCAGGAGCGAAAATGGAGCTCCTTGGGATGGGCCACCGAACTCTCTCACCTGAGCCACGCTCGCTCCGAGACGCCAGCTGGAAAGCGCACTCGAGCGCGGCGCGGCGGACGGGCCTTCTGTCAGCGACTTGGCTTGGGCCCCGACAGGCACGAGCGTACAAATGCCGACGAGGCTTACGGTCCAAAAGACGCGATGAAGCTGGGCTGACAACGGCGGCCGCGAGCCGCCAAACCGAGATGGGAGCATCTTTCCTGCCGTTTGAGGTGAGAACCGGTCGCAGGATTATAGCACAAGCCCGCCCCCCAAGGGGAGCGGGCTTTGCCAACTCTTGAACTCCGGTTGCTTGGAGACGGACTACTCGCCGGAGCGCGCCTCGACCTTCTCGGGCGTCTTCTCCATCTTGTCCGACTTCGGCTGGGCGTGGGTGGCGGCGGCCACTTCGTAGTTCTTGGCGAAGCCATCCAGCAGGGCGCCGTCATCGCTGGTGGCGATGAACTCCACTCCGTCGTCGATGCTCTTCATCTGCAGCTTGCAGTTTTGCGCGGTGACCATCTTCTGCGCCAAGGGGCAGGAGAAGTCCGCGACCTCGCCGTTGGCCTGGGAGTGCAGCATGGTAACGGCATCGGTGGTGTGACCGTGGTAGCGGATGACCAACTCCTTGGGCGAAACCCGCTCGGTATCGAAGGACACGGTTCCCTTTCCGGTGCAGGCCCCAGCGCCCATGCAGGCGGAGGCGGTCTCAGCCTTCGCGCTCATGGGGCAGGCGGAAGCGGCGGTGGCATTCGTGCCCTTCTGGCAGGTGGTGGAAGCGGTGGTGGCCTTCGCACCCTTCATACAACAAGAGGCACTCGCGGTGGTCGCCTTGGCCCCATTCTTGTCGCAGGCGAGGGCGCCGGCGGCGAGCATCGTCATGAAGCTCAGGACAACGAGAGCGACGATCGGGAGTCGGGATGAGCGCATGGTCTGGGTCTCCTTGCCGGGGATGATTGCGAGTTGGAACGCGGATGGGCAGAGCGGCCTCGCCCGAGGGGATCGCGTTCAATGTAGTGAAATTGGTACGAGCATTCCACGAGTCTGTTCCCCGCCCGCGGCCATTTCGCGGGAACCAAACGCCAAGCTCGACGCCAAGCTATTTTACGATAGAGGGTTAGAGGGATCCGCCGGGCTAGGGCTCGCCGCGCTGTCACCCGGCCCCGGCGGGGCCTTTTCATCCCTGCTTCGGCGTGCCACCACCAGGTGAGCCACGCCCAGGGTTTGCCGGCGCACCAGTTGGGGAGCGGAAAAGCCGGCGCGGTCAAGCGCGTTCGCGAATTCCGGGACCGTCAAAAAACGCGCCATGGAACGGGGCAGGTAGGAGTAGGCGCTCTCGCTCTTGCCCACCACTTTTCCCACGAGAGGAACGACTCGCTCCAGATACAACTCCAGGGGTGCGCGCGCCCACGCGCGGGTGGGGCGGAAGAATTCCAACACCAGCAACTGGCCCTCGGGACGCAACACGCGCGCCAGCTCCTGAAGGCCGCGCTGGAGCTCCCCGAGATTACGGAGACCAAACGCCACCATGACCGCGTCGAAAGAGGCGTCGGGCAGGGGCAAGCGCTGCGTGTCCGCGGCTACGATCTCGCATTCCTTTGCCAGATCGTTGTCGCTCTGTCCGGCCTGGAGCATGGGCAGACAGAAATCCATCGCCAGATGACGACGGCCCTTCCCCATGGCCTTGGCGGTGAGGAGCAGCTCGCCGGTCCCACTGCACACGTCCAGGAGATCGCGCGCTGAGAGATCGATTTCCCGGGCCAGATCGCGCCGCCAGACCGCGTCTCGGCCCAAGCTGAGAATGCCGTTCATGCGGTCATAGACACGGGCGATTCCGGCGAACATCTCCTGGATCGTCCGATCGTGCCCCCGCGGGTCCTGACGCGTGGTATTCTGATAGTGGCCCATTTTGCTCGTTTCCACCCCGATCCTGGAAAGATCTGGATAGGGCAAGACGGAGACTGGCGCCAGAGTGGAGCTCTCCCCTAAGATGGCCGGCGCTGGCGAAGAAGCCAGCGTGGCCCACATGTTGCCTCCTGAGCCCGATCATGGTCGATGAAATCGAAATTTTGCCCGCGCCGCCCGTGCGCAACCGCCGCCACCACCTGGCGGGCCTGGGAATCCTGGCGGCCAACTTGGTGCGCCATCGCATCCAGGGCTATCGCACGCCCCGACCTAAGCCTCTGACCGATCCCAACGCCGCCTACCGCTACGCGAGGTCGGTGGTTTCCAATTGGCTCCTGCACCTGAACCGCTACTTGCGGCATCCGGTCGAGCTGGTGGGCAAGAGTGCGCTCGAACTGGGTCCGGGGCCCGACCTGGGCACCGGACTGGTGCTCTTGGGAAAAGGTCTGGCTTGCTACCGCTCCATCGACGTCCATCCCCTGCTCGCGCGCGCCCCCAAGAAGCTCCATCTGGGTCTGGCCGAGCGCGTGGCCCAGGAGAGCCCGGTTGCGTTGGAACAACTCGTCGAGGCTCTGGACAATGGAATGGAAGGCCCTCTGGGCTACGTTTACGACTCGAAGCTCGACCTGGAGGTCTTCGGCGCCTCGAGTTTCGACCTTTTTCTCAGCCACGCGGTTTTCGAACACCTTTCCAAAGTGGATTCCGTCATTGCTGATCTCAGTCGCGTGGCGCGGCCCGGTGCACTCCTGGTGGCGGAGATCGATCTGCAGACGCACACGCGGTGGATCCGTGACGTCGATCCGCTGAACATCTATCGCTACCAGAACGCCACCTATCGTTCCCTGCGATTTTCGGGTACCCCCAATCGTGTGCGTCCCGATGAGTACATGCATCTGTTGATGCAAAATGGTTGGAAAGAAGTCCGCTTCTTTCCGCGGAGAGTTCTCCCCCCGGAATACATCGAGCGGGTGGAGCCGACCCTGGCCAGGAGATTCCGTGGAGATCTCGAACACCTCGGGTGGCTCAGCGTGGTGCTCTGCGCACGCTACGGCGGAGGAGCGTGATCGTGGAGAATTCGCGCACTCGTACGATTCCCTCGTGGGTGTTCTTTAGCGGGCTCGTGGCTCTGTCGTTCGCGTTCTACTGGCGCATCCTCGACAATCCGTTCTGGGACCCCGAGGACTTCAATTTTCTGCACACAGCCATCCTGAACGCGGGGAACCTCTCGCGGCTGTTCGCGGCCAACGCGGCCGAGCGCTTTCATCCCTTGCCGTTGGTGTTCTTCCAGCTCGAATACCGCATCTTCGGTCTGAACCCCGCCGGCTACTACGCGGTGAATCTGCTGATTCACGCCCTCAACGCGATTCTGGTGTATCTCTTGGTGATGGTCCTCTTGGGCGACAAGCGCATCGCGCGGCTGGCGAGCGTGTTCTTCGTGCTGGGAGTGGGAAGCTACGGCAAGGCGATCATGTTCGTGGCGGGCATCGAGAATCTCATCATCACCTCGCTCTATCTTCTCATCCTCAATCTCTACATCCGCAACGACCTGAATGAGAGGGGGCGCGTGCTCTCCCCGCGCTACGCGGTAATCCTCGTGCTCTTTCTCATGGCGAGCTACGCCCGGCCCACTGCGTTCAGCCTGGTCTTGGGACTCTTGGCCTACAAGCTCTTCTTTCGAACCGCGCGCGGGCCGGATCGAAAGCTGTTGGAACTCAACCTGGTCATTCTCGTGGCCGGGGCGGTGTTGTTCTGGGTCTTCCGTGAACTCTCAGGGGTGAGCGACTTCAGTCACGAGCTCGCCGGCGCCAAACCCTGGACATTCACCGTGCGCTTCGTGGGGAACATGGTGAATTACATCATTCACATGTTCTTTCCCCTCCACCTGAGTCACCTGGTGACCATGGGAAACCCGGTGGTTCGGGGCCTGTACGATGCGGCGCCGGTCATTCGGTGGTTCATCGGTCTGAGTATTCTCTCCTACGGATTCTTCGGCTTCGTCTTCGGCAATCGCGCCCTGCGCTTCTTCATCGCCTGGACTTTCATTTCGGCCCTGCCGTTTTGCGCGTTGAGCTTCCCGGAGGACTGGCTGAACATTCGTTACCTCTATCAGGTCTCGATCGGCTTCAACTTCATTCTGGCTTCAGGAACCATCTACACCATGGACTTGCTCCATCGGCGCCGCTATCGGCGGTTCATTCCCTGTGCCGCGCCTTTGGTCTTCATCCTGCTCTCGGGATACATCATGACCAAGCTCGATCAGAAGTACGAGCGGGAGCGGCGGGATCCCCGCGTGCGCGTGATGTTGCGTGAAGTGCAAGAGCAAAGAGCGGAGACCACTCTCAAGACGAGGGAAGCGGAACCCTCAACAACTTCAGACCATTGAAGCGCCACAGGGGCATGTGTAGCCCGGTGAGAAGCAACTCGTCGGGATCTTGTTCCACGATGGTGAAGGGATGATGGTCCCCATAGAGCACGAGCTGCACCGGACCGAAGGAGGTAAGGCGCGCCTCCTTCTCTCGGGGAAGCCAGGACACCTGCACCGCGCAGCGGGACGAGGGGTAGATGATCTTGAGAAGGGCCGCGGCGTGGGGGTCGGAATCCCGGTCTCGTAGAAGCTTCGTCCAGGCTCGCAGAGAGAAGTCGCTCAGACAGGACGCGGAACGAACCCGGCCGAAGCGCAGATAGGGGTAGTCCACCCGGAAGGGAATCCCCGCCACGAGCTGGGGACCTTCGAAGAATTCCTCGGGCAATTCCACCACCACTTGCCGCCAGACTGTCATCTGCCGGGAAACTTCGTGCCATTCGTAATAGGGAACGAAGAGCGGAGAGACCAGCCACGCTGGCCACATGCACAAAAGACCCAAGAGCACCAGAGGCACGCGCACCGTCCAGCGCTTTCCCCACGGCGGCCGGGAAATGAACGCGGTGAGGATGGCGCTCATGCCCGCAAGCGGAGCATACAGGTACCAGGCGGAGAGGCCCTTTGCCAGCGCCGCCGGCGCAAGCAGAAGGAAGGTCCAACTCAAGCCGAAGCACAGCAACCGACGGGTGGCGTCCACCTTTCTTTCTTGGGGCACGCAGTTCGGCGGCTCGGCCGATGCGCCGCGAGACCGCCGGTCCCAGAGCACGGCCAGGACCGCGAGCAAGAGCAAGAGACTCACCCCGATCCTGACTCCCCACACCCCCGCCAACCGCACTGGATCGACGAGATCACCCAACCCGGCCCGCAGCGGCGCGATCTGAAGAGTCCAGTGGCCGTAACCGCCGAGCCCTTGCAGGACCAGGGTGCGGGCCAGCAGTGCGGGAAGAACCAGGATTCCGCCGACAACGAGTGCGCGGCGGCGCTCTTTAGGCCCGGCCAACGCGAGCAGAAGAAGCGGCAGGACCATGCCGGTCTCCTTGCTCAAGGGGGCCAAGAGTCCGGCGACAATCAGAAGCGCCCGAGCGCCACGGCGACCACGTTGCCGCTCCACCCAGGCCAGGCACGCAAGGAGCAATAGAAAGACCACCCAGAGATCGGCGCGGCGCGCCACCGCGGGTACGACTTCGACTCCCAGGGGATGCACCGCGAACCACACCCCGCCCAGAAGTGCACCCCATCCCGGAGCGCCCAGTGCGAGTAGAAGCAGAAAGAGCGTCGTGGCCCCCGCGGCATGAAGCATGAGATCGGACAGGTGGAACCAGCGCGCGGTGAGCCCGTGCACCAGATAGTCCATTCCGAAACTCAAACCGGTCCAGGGCCGGTAAAAACTTACCTCCGGCTGGATGTGGTCGCGGACTTCGTGCGCGAAACAGGCGAGTGGGCCAACTGGTGCCTCGAATCGATTCGCCTCGATGAGGGGCCCACTGTCCAAACCCGTGAAGTCGAGGGGAAGAATCCAATGGTAGGCGCCCACCGCCAGGGCGAAGACGAACAGAGCGGCGAAGCGAAGGCTCCGCGCCGACTCGTGAGAAGAGACGGTCTGGTCCATGGCCCAATGGTGGAACAAGCCGACCGATTGGTCACGCTCGAATCCAGAGGGCGCTTCCGCCATAGCCCTGCTGGAGTTCTGCGGCTATGTTCCATGCCATGACTACCGCCATCGCGCCAAAGATCGAAGAGATCGTCCTCGCCAACGGTCTGCGCATCTTCGTTCTCCCCCAGGAGTTCACCTCCACCTTCGCGGGGTATTACCACTTCGACGTCGGAAGCGCGCACGATCCCGCCGGACGTTCGGGCATCGCCCACCTCCTGGAGCACATGATGTTCAAGGGAACCAGGCGCATCGGCACCGAGAGGGCGAACGAGTACAGCGAGCTGGTGACCCGGGCCGGTGGCCAGGGCATGAACGCCACCACCAGCTACGACATGACCCGCTACTACTTGCAGCTGCCCTCCCACCAGCTCGAACTGTGGTTTTCCTTGGAGGCGCAGCGGCTGCAAGAACCCGTCTTCCGCGAATTCGAGCCCGAGAGGGAAGTCGTGCTCGAGGAACGGCGGCTGCGGATCGAGAACCAGGCCGAGGGAATGGCCTTCGAGCGGCATCGCCAGCTCCTCTATCCCAACCATCCCTACGGGGTGCCGGTGATCGGCTGGCCGGAAGACATTCGAGCCCTGCAGAAAGAAGACGCGCAGGAGTACTTCCACACCTGGTACTCGCCCACCAATTGCACCATGGTGCTGGTCGGCGACCTCGATCCTCAACGAGTGAAGACCTTGGCGCAGAAATACCTCGCCTCCTGGCAAGCCCAAGATCTTCCCGCACGCACTCCACGGCCGGTGGAAGACGTCGCTTCTATCCGCCGGGATAAAGTGGAATTCGATGCGATGGGACATTTGCGGATGGCCTGGCTCACGGTTCCTCAGTCCCATCCAGATCACGACACATTCTCGCTGCTTTCGGCCATCCTGGGCGAGCTGAACTCTTCGCGCCTCACCCAACGCCTGGTACAGGAGAGTGAAAAGGCGGCCGCGGTGATCTCCTTCGCCTATGGGCAACACGAGAGCGGCAGTTTCAACATCATCGCCCGCCCGGGCGCGAAGAGCTCCCTGCGCGAACTCGAAGACGAGATCCTGGTTGTCCTGCAGGAGCTCATTCACAACGGGGTGAAGGAGGACGAGCTCGAGCGCGCGCGGATTTCCCTCGAAGCCCAGCGAACCCAGAGGCTCTATTCGAAGCTCTCTTTGGCCATGGACATCGGGGCCGAGGTCGCCCTCACCCAGGATCCGGCTCACCTCGATACCTATGAAGAGAGACTCGAGGCGATTACGCCGGAACAGGTGCTCGAAGTGGCCCAGCGTTGGCTCGTGCCCGAGCATCGCTGCGTGGTCGAACTCGAGCGGGCCGCGGGTCAGGGCAGTGCAACAAATCCCTCGATTTCAACCCAGGCGGGAGAAAGCGGTCAGCACCAGCGCGAGGTCGAGCCCAGTCGCAGAGGAGCTCCTCACTCGGAAGGCTTCGAGGAGATGCTGGCTCTCATCGACGCCGCACCCCCGGCGGACTTCCACGTGCCCACCGTGGGACGCGACGTCCGGCGTGAGGTGCTTTCCACCGGCACCACTCTCTTTCTGAAGGAAGACCACGATCTGCCCGGGGTCAGTCTGAACGCCCACTTCACGGGGGGAAGCAACTCGGTTCCCCTGAACACCCTGTCTGCTTACACCCTGTCCGGCGCGCTCTGGCAGGAAGGCGGAACCGACGCGTTGAATCCCAACGAGCTGGAGCGCACCAAGGAAGGGCTGGGCGTGAGCATGAACCTGCGTCCCGGGCCGACCGGGTGGCAGCTCTCGCTCTGGACCCTCTCGCGGAATCTGGACGCGGCCCTCTTGCTCTTGCGCTCGATGTTGCGCGAGCCCAGGCTCGATGCCGCCCGCCTGAGCCTTCTCGCCACCAAGCAGATCGAGATCATGCGACGGAGAGCGGATTACCCTTCGTGGGCCATCGCCTTCCTGGGACAAAAAGTTCTGTACGGCGATCACCCGCGCTTAGGGTACCAACCCACCAGAGCGGAGATCGAGAGCCTACGTCCGGAGGACATCGCCCAGGTGCTGGCGCGTCACCTCGGTCCCTCCAACTTCTACCTGACCGCGGTGGGGGACTTTTCGTCCAACTCCATGGCCGAGAGTGTGAACCGGCAGCTCACGGGTTGGGCCGAAGCCTCCGATCCGCGGCGCGTTTGGCTGGAACGCAAGCCCGCGCGCAATCCGGGCATCCACATCCTGGCCAAGGAACTGGCCCAGCCCGCGGTTCGTTTTCTGCAGGAAGTGGCGGTCGACCGGAGCCGTGACGACGCCGAGCACGCGGCCTTGGAAATCCTCAATCGCCTGCTGGGAGGTAGCGGCTTTCGCAGCCGGCTCATGGAACGCCTTCGCAGCGAGGAGGGCCTGACTTACGGGGTCTCCTCTTCCATGGCCCACGACTATCGCCCCGGGGTTCCGGGGCTGTGGGCGATTTCCTTCCAAACAAGGCGGGATGCCGTCGCACGCGCGGTGGAAATCGTGGAGGAAGAATGTCGGCGCCTGCGGGAGGATCTGCCCTCGGACGACGAGGTCCACGAACAGATCCAGGCCTGGCGCAACAGCTTCCTCTTCCGCTTCGAGAACGAAGCCCAGGCCGTGACGAGGCTCATGAATCACGAGCTCGATGACCGCCCCTACGAGCGCGATCTCGAGGTGCTCTCGGAAATCGAGCGCGTGCGCCCGACGCAAGTCCGCGAGGCGGCGCGCCGCTGGCTCAACCCGGAGAACTTCTCCATCGCGATCTTCGGCAGCCCGAGCGAGGGCGAAACAAAGGCCCTGGGGGTCAAGCATCCGCTGAAATTCTGGGAGCGGGAGGACGTGCTGGGGGGCGGCTACGACTGAGCGCGCCAGGCGAAACGGTAGGACTTTTAAAGATTGGTCGCGACCGCGCGCTCTCCAAAGGAAATCTCGCCCTTCCTCCGACCGAATGTCAGTCCGAAACTCCCCGTTCTTGACAAAATGTCCAAATATGCCGCTCGCGAGTTTGATTCTGAATTCAGACCCAAGATTCTAATTCTTTTTATTTCAACGAGTTACAACTCAAGAAATGGGGCTGGATTTTGGCTCATTCTCGGCGCGGGAATTGATGATGCATCCAGATGAAACCGCGGGATTCTTTCCCACCGTAAGGCTTGCCCCATGGGACCGCGGTTACTCAGCGAGAGGAAGTACTGTGAGAACCGCTGCCGCCACCGTCGAGAATCGGACGAATCTGGACATCTACTTCAGCGAGGTCCATCACTACAGCCCCCTCAGCCGCAGTGAAGAGGTCGAGCTGGGCCGAGCCATTCGCGAGGGCGACGAGGAGTCGCTGCAGAAGCTGGTCAACGCGAACCTTCGGTTCGTGGTCTCCATCGCCAAGCAGTTCGCCCGCTACGGCGTGCCCCTGGAAGACTTGATCAACGAGGGCAACCTCGGATTGATCGAGGCCGCCAAGCGCTTCGATGAACGCAGAGGATACAAGTTCATCTCCTATGCCGTGTGGTGGATTCGTCAATCGATCATGATCGCGTTGGCGCAGCAGTCCAAAGCCGTACGGATGCCCTTGAATCGCGCGCGTGCCCTCCATCGTCTTCGCAAAGCGAACACCCGTTTGGAACAGAAGCTCGAACGCGTTCCGCGCGCGGATGACCTGGCGAAGGAACTGGGCATCACCATAGAGGAAGTGCGAGATACTCTTCCCTTGATGCACGAAGCCGTCTTCCTCGATGACACGGTCAGCGAGGGGAGTTCGACGACCTACATCGATCTTCTGGCAGGAGAAGATGAGCCGTCTCCAGACCTTCCGATTCTCGAAGACGAACTCCGCCGAGGCGTTTCTCAAGCTCTCCAGAACCTGCGGAGCCGCGAGGCCGAGGTCCTGAGGCTGTACTTCGGACTCGAGGGATGCAACCAGATGACGCTTGAAGAGATCGGCAAGAGAATGAGCCTCACCCGGGAGCGCATCCGCCAGATCAAGGAAGAGGCCTTGGAGAAGATGCGGTCACGCCGCAGCTTCAAATTCCTCACCGATTATCGGGAGATGGCAACGCTGCATTGAGTCGCCCCGGAGCCTCTGGCTTCCAGGGAAATCGCCGTCCCGGTGGGCGGGCTGTCTTTCTTCGACAGCCCGCCTTGCTTTTGGACCCGCGGGAAAACATCGTTCAGTGCGCACTGGGGAGAAGACTCTCTCGGTTGGAGCTGACATGAACAAGGCACAAGAACTTTATCGCAGTAAATTGACGACCGCTGACGAAGCCCTGATCCAGGTCAAGTCCGGTTCGCGCGTTCTCGTCGGCTCGGGCTGCGCGGAGCCACAGGATCTGGTCGCCGCGCTCTGCCGCCAAGCCCAGCGTCTTCACGACGTCGAGGTGGTTCACCTGCTCACGCTGGGATCCGCCGATTACGTTGGTCCCGACTACGCCGGTCACTTCAGACACAACGCCTACTTCATCGGGGGAAACGTACGCAAGGCCGTGTGGGAGGGTCGCGCCGATTATACTCCAATCTTCCTGCATGAGATTCCGGAGCTGATGCGTAGCGGTCAGCGTCCCACCGACGTTGCGCTCCTGCAAGTGACCCCACCCGACCGACACGGCTACTGCAGCCTCGGGATTCACGTGGACATCCAGATGGCGGCCGTCGAGACGGCCAAGGTCCTCATCGCCGAAGTGAATCCCAACATGCCACGCACTCTGGGCGACAGCATCATTCACATTTCGCGCTTCGATTCGCTGGTGGAAGTCGACACCCCCCTGCTGGAACTGCCACTGCAGGAACCCAATGAGGTCGCGATTCGAATCGGGGGAAATGTCGCCGACCTCATCGAGCACGGCAGCACACTGCAGCTGGGAATCGGGAACATTCCCAACGCAGTGCTCAAGTTCATGACCGAGAAACGACATCTTGGTATTCACACCGAGATGATCAGTGATTCCTGTATCTCCCTCATCGAAAACGGCAACATCGACAATACGCGCAAGACCATCCACCGCGGGAAGACGATAGTCAGTTTCGTCATGGGCTCGCGCAAACTGTACGATTTGGTCGATGACAACCCGAGCATCGAATTCTATCCGAGCGATTATTCGAATGACCCGAGGGTCATCGCGCGCAACGACAAGATGGTCGCGATCAACTCGGCAGTGCAGGTCGATCTCACAGGGCAAGTGTGCAGCGATTCGATCGGCTACAAGTTCTACAGTGGAATCGGCGGCCAGGTCGACTTCATCCGTGGTGCCGCGATGAGCAAGGGTGGCAAACCCATCATCGCGCTGCCCTCGACCGCAAAAGATGACACGGTGAGCCGAATCGCTTCCTTCTTGGACGAAGGAGCGGGAGTGGTCACAAGTCGCGGAGACGTCCATTACGTGGTCACCGAATACGGGGTGGCCTACCTGCACGGCAAGACCATTCGCGAGCGAGCACTGGCTCTTATCAACATCGCACACCCCAACTTCCGCGAGGACCTTCTCGATTTCGTGCGCAGCAAGCACTACGTGCAGGCGGACGAAGAGGTGTGGCGTCAGATCATGAATCCATTCCCGGTCGATTGGGTGGAGAACCGCGAGTTCGGGAACTCCACCTGCATGATCCGTCCCATCCGCGCCGACGACGAACGTAAGTTGCAAGAATTCTTCTACAGCCACGAACCAGAGACGATCTACCAGCGCTATTTCCATGCGAAGTCCCAGCTCGGTCATCAGGAAGCCGCGATGGCGTGTTCGGTCGACTACAAGAACCGAATGGCCTTCGGCGTGTTCGAACGCGCCGATCGAGAGGCCGAGCGAATCGTGGCCATCGGAAGATATGAACTCAACAATCGCACGAACATCGCCGACACCGCATTCATCGTGCACGAGGACTTTCGCGGCCTGGGGATCGGAAGCCATCTCCTGGAGAAGATCATCGACTACGCCAAGGCCCAGGGTATCGCGGGGATTCGCAGCGAATTCCTTCCCACCAACAAGGTGGCGAAGGATATCCACGAGCGGTTGGGGCACTCGTTGGAATGGGACGAGGAAGATCACGTCTACCGAGTGTTTACGCGATTCGAGCGGCCCAGACGCCCCCGGCGGGGCCGCGGACCCACCCACGAGGCGGAACCCCACGATTAGCGGGCACTTGCCTGTTTCCGCGGGGGGCTGCACACTGTCGTCTTCACAATGAGGGTGGAGACTTCAGCCGGCGGACGCCCACAGAATGACCGAACGCTTCACAACCCACACCCTGGAGGCGGCCGAGTACCCGGCCTGGGAGCGATTCGTCGCCGAGTCTGTGGACGGAAGCGTCTACTCCCTGCCTTCCTATCTCGAAGTCCTTTGTGCCGCCACCGGCGCCAGCTACAAAGTCCTCGCCGTCCTGCGCGACGGTGAATTCGTGGGCGGCGTCGCTCTCTACGTGAGTCCGAGCCCAGTCGGGCTCTACGTGGCGCCACGACTGTTGCTCTACTACAACGGTCTCGTCTTGACCCGTTCGAGCTCGAAGTATCCCTCGCAACGCACTTCGCTGAGCCTTCACATCATGGAGTCGCTGGAGACCGCGCTCAGAGACGAGGGTTACGCCCATCTGCGCCTTCACTCCCGCGCAACGGTCAGCGACGTCCGGCCCTTTCTGGCCAGAGGCTGGACGGCCAAACCTTCGTTCAGCTACGTTGTCGATCTGAGCGACATCGAGTCGGCGAGAAATCTGGTCGAGCGCAACTTCCGCCGACTCATCAAGCGATGCGAGACGGACGGAATCGAGTTGAGCCAGGACGACGACTTCGATTCGTTCTTCGCTCTTCACGAGGAGATCCATCGACGCAAGGGAGTTCCGCTCTATCTTCCCCAAGGGCGCTATCAGGAGTACTACAAGCGCTTGCGCGAGCGATCCCTCTGTAGGCTCTACCACGCGCGTCTGGAGAACGGGCGGGCGGTTGCCAGCCAGCTCGTGCTGTTGGGTCCACATCCTGTCACCCATACCGTCTGCGCGGGCGCGGCGGAGGAATATCTCCAGAGCGGCGCCTCGGTGTTCTTGCGCTGGAAGGCCTGCGAAGCTCTCGCAGCCGAGGGATACGCGGGAAACGACCTCACCGACGCGGAACTGAATCCGGTGACCCGCTTCAAGAGCCAGTTGGGCGCCGAGTTGAAACTCTCCCTCATGCTCCACCGCCCCGATGCCATGGGGTGGCGGTTGCGCTCGTTGGCAATGAATCCAATCGGCCTTTCCCAGCGCGCGCTGCGCGCGCTTCGACGCCGCCTCGCGGCGGGAGGAAACTGAACGTGGCCACCAAGCGCTCCGAGGAGAATTCGGGCGCGGTCCTGCCCGCGCCGGACATTTTTTGTAAGACTCTCTTGGAGCTCGGAGTGCAGGTCGTTTTCGGACTCCCCGGGACGCAGAACGAGAAGCTCTTCGAGGCCCTGGGGCGCTTGGGACCCGAGGTGGTCGTACCGACGCACGAGCTCGCCGCTTCGTTCATGGCCAACGGGTACGCGCGCGCCAGTGGCCGGCCGGGGGTGTTGCTCACGATCTCCGGACCCGGATTTACCTACGCGCTCAGCGGCATCGCGGAGGCCGCTCTCGACTCGGTGGCGTTGCTGCACATCGCGGTTTCTCTGAGCAGGATGCCCGGCCGGAAGTTCCAACTTCAGGCGCTCGAGCAGGAGTCGATCGCGGCCCCGCTGGTCAAGCGTGTCTTTCGCGTGAGCGAGGCCGAGGATCTCCGTGCCACCCTCACGGAGGCCTACTCGTACGCGCGCGAGGGAGAGCCGGGGCCGGTGCTCGTGGAGATCGAAACGAAGTTGCTCGCAGACGAGCTCCCCTGGGCCGACACCTCGGAGGCGGCGGAGATATCGCCCTCGCACGACCGCTCGTCGCCCACCGGGTCCACCGGCGGCGCGCCCGCCCCGGAAGCGGCGAGAGAAGACGGGTTCGCGGCCGCGGTGCGTGAGACCGCAGCGCGTCTACGCTCGAGCAAGAAAGTACTCCTGCTGCTGGGCCAGGGAGCCGCCGGGGCAACCGAGGAAGTCCGAGTCCTGGCTGAAACCCAGCGCGCGGTGGTCCTCACCACCACTTCCGGCCGCGGCGTTCTTCCCGAGGACCACCCTCTCTCCTTGGGCTTCGAGTATTCCGGCACCAGAGCGCAGGCGCGGAACGCGGTCCTTGCTCAGGCCGATCTGGTACTGGCCGTGGGTTGCAAGTTCTCCCACAACTCCAGCCACGGTTTCCGCCTGGAGATTCCCGCCGAGAAATTGATCCAGGTCGATACCGGGCTGGAAGTCCTCGGCGCCAATTACCCGGCGAGTCTCACTCTTCAGGCGGACGCACGGGCCTTTCTGGGCGCGCTGCTCGAAGAGCATGACGGCGACGCGCCGTCGGGCCGTGGGTGGTCGACGGAAGAAGTCGACAAGTGGCGCAAGCGCGGCCTGGAGTCCTCCTGGCTCGATCTTCCCGAGCCTTCCATCCTGGGACACCGGCCACAGCGGTTCTTCACCGCGCTTCGCAACGTCATGCCGCGCGATGGTCTCCTGGTCGCCGACTCCGGACTCCACCAGCTTCTGGCGCGCCGTTACTACCAGGTATTCTGCCCGCACGGTCTCTTGATCCCCACCGATTTTCAATCGATGGGCTACGCGCTCCCGGCGGCTCTGGGCGCCAAAGCGGCCAGACCCGACCAGACCGTGGGGGTCCTGGTGGGAGACGGGGGCATGTCGATGTCGGGGCTCGAGCTTCTCACCGCGGGAAAGACCAAACGGCAACTCTGCGTCATGGTGATCAACGACGGCTCCTACGGTCTCATCCGCCGCAGCCTGGAATCTGCCCACGGGAATGCCTATGGCACGCAGCTTCTGAACCCAGATTTCGAGGACCTGGCCAAAGCGACCCACGCCAATTATCTGCGTTTGAACCGCAACGTGCAGGCGAGCCTTCGCCGGGCCTTCCAGCTTCCGGGCGTCACTCTGGTGGAGGTTCCCACCACGGATTCCACCGAGATGATTCTGGCGAAGGCCAAGGGAATGGTCAAACGGGCCGCGGGTAGGCGCGTGATGCAAAGACTCAAGGAGCTGCTCGGCCGCGACGAGTCCTAGCTCTTCTTCTGACGCCGCTCGATCTGCCGGATCTTCAAGTACAGCATCAGCGCCAGAAAGATCATCACCGCGATCGAGAAAAGAAGTCCCCGGCGTCGGAACCGGAACTCCGCCTGCGACCCGGCGATGCTCACATCCCCGGTCTCGATCGCCTTCATTCCCACCTTGGCCACCTCGTCGAAATCGCTGCGGTCGAAGGCGTGAATCGCCGAACGCGACTGGCGGAGGGCGTCGTTCAACTCAGACAGGGACGCGGAGAGAGCATCGACGTCCAGCCCCTTCGCCGCGAGACTGTGTGTCTTCTCGTCGAAGAGAGTCTGGGCCGTCTCCATCTTCGTGATGCTCTCGCGGAAATGATCCGCGGTGGCGTTGCACTTGGGATTGTTCGGAGCGTACTGCACGTGGCAATCGAAGCACAGGTGTCCGGCCTTGGTGACGAGCATGTCGTCATTCGGTTTGCTAATGTCGTGGGTACCGTGGCACTTGGCGCACTCGGGCCAGCCATGCGCGCTAAACACCTGCTTGTGTCTGCTTCCATCAAACAACTTGCCGTTGCCGCTGTGGCAGGTGCGGCACACCTCGCTCACCGAGGACAACTTCGGGGGCATCGCGGCGTGATTCCCGTGACAGTCGTTGCAGGCCGGAGCTCCTTGATCCCCGTTCACGAGCAGCGCGCGGCCATGGACGCTCTCACGATACTTCTCGAGCTGATCGGTAGGCAGGGGACCTCCATCTTCAGTCTTGTAGCCGGCCATGTACTTCGAGTCGGCATGGCATTTCCCGCACGTGGTCGGGATGTTCGTCTTGTGAGTGGGCGAGCGGCGGCTGTCTGAGCTCTGAATGCCGTGTACTCCATGACAGCTCACGCACTGTGCCGCTTTGGAGTCTCCCTTGCCCAACAGGAGCTGGCCGTGCTTGCTCTCGCGGTACTTGGCCAGCTGGTCCGTGGGCAACGAGGGATTGAAACCCCGCATGAACCCGGGATCCGAATGACACCGGCCACAAAACTGGGGAATCCAGGTGCGATCGACGTGGCGCCGCGAGCTGTCCGGCCAACGCTCGTAGATCTCGTCGGACATTTCCGTCTCGTCAGGGTGTCCACCGTGGCAACCCGAGCACGAGAGTCCCTGGCGAAAATGGACGTCCACCAGGAAGTTCTGCAGCACGAGAGTCGATTTGCCGCTGCCATCGTCCCGAATGTGCCACAGTGTCTCATCGCCCTGCATGTCTTTGTCGGTGTGGCAGAGAATGCAGTTGTCCCGTAACACCAACTCCATCTGATCGGGCGCGAGTTTCAAGGAGAGAAGATCCGAGGCATGATGGGCGGAGGAGATGAGACCAGCGTCCACCGCGTCGGAAAAGAGCTCGTGCGCGTGTCCCGGCAACTGCGCGTAATACTCTTGCAGATCACTCGACACCACGGGCTGGCCGTTTTCGCTTTCGTCGAAGAGTGCTTTGACGCTCTTAGAGAGGGCCGGCGGCTGCGAAGTCCCCTGCTTCTGGGCCGGAGTTTCCTGGCCCAGTGCCCGCGCGGGCCCCAGCGCCGCTGCCAGTAACCAGAGCATCAAGAGCCCGATCGAGATTGACATTCGCTGCTTCATCGGCCCACCTCCCCCGCTTGCTTTTCACGCGAACCCGTGACGAGAGTGAGTGCCCATGCGATGGCGACCACCACCGCGGCGGTGACCAGAGCTCGCAAGTAGCTCATGCCCACCAGACCGTGCAGTGCGATTTGAAGGGCGATGCCGCCGCTAAACAAAAACCATCGGTGCCGATAGACGAGAACCCTGAAAGCGGTGATGAGCGCGGTGAGGCCCAGGGCCCACCAAGCGCAGACGCGCGCGACCGCCTTGACGTCGACTTCGGCTCCATGCCCCGCTCCGCCACCAATGTCCCACGCCATTAGGGTCAAGAACACCACGAACAAGATGGCGCCCACGCCGTAGTCGCTGAAACCCGGCGAAGCTTCGCCCTTTCTCGCCTTGCGGTCCAACCAGGGGACGAGTGCCCAACTACCCATGAGAACCGAGACCATGAGGAGCGCGGCTTGCGGTCCTTCCATTCCCAATAGATGCGGCGGGAACTCCTTGAGCAACTGGTAGATCCAGAGGAAGTACCACTCGGGTTTGATGCCTGGGTAGGCTGGCGCGAGCGGGTTGGCTTTCAAACCCAGTTCCCACTCGACTCCGGGAACCCCCGGTCCATAGGGGAGCATCACCGCCAGAGTCATCAGACCGATCAGGCAGAGCAACCACAGGAGCAAATCGCGGAGCAAGAAGTTGGGGAAGAACTTCATGCCCGGCCCTTGAGGCTCATGACCCACCGGGTGAGCCATGCCCTGTCGTTGGATGAGCAGGAGATGTATGCCGATCAAAGAGAAAATGAGCAGGGGAAGAGCGACGACGTGAAGTGCGAAGAAGCGATAGAGGGTGTTGATGGAGACGTCGTGTCCCCCTCGCATCACTTGCAAGAGCCAGTCTCCGATTCCCGGCACTGCCTTTACCGAATCGGTACCGACCGAGGTCGCGAAATAGGCCAGTTCGTTCCACGGCAAGAGATACCCGGAGAATCCAAAACCCAAGCCGATGGCGAACAGAAGGAAGCCGGTGACCCAGGTGATCTCGCGAGGAGGTCGATAGGCCTTGAGCATCATGGTGCTGAACATGTGTACCGTCAGCGAGATGATCATCAGGTGCGCGCTCCAACAATGCACCGAACGGATGAGCCAGCCGAAGGGCACTTTGGTGGTGATGAAGCGAATGCTCTCGTACGAGCTGGCCTGGCCCGGCTGGTAGTAGAGCAAGAGGAGTAGGCCGGTCGCGATCTGCACCAGGAAGAAGAAGAGGGTGGTGCCACCGAGGTAGTACCAGACCATCGGGTGGTCGCCCAGGGGTACCTCTTTGTGCTTCAGAAACTCCACCAGGTTGCCGAGCTTGTAGCGGCGATCGAGCCAACGAAACGCGGGGTTGGAGATGCTCGTTCCGTTCATGCCAGTTTCCCGTCCACGATGATCTCCTTGCCTTCACGCACTACTTTGTAGCCCGCCAGCGGACGGGGCGGTGGTCCGGAGATCACCCGCCCGTCGAGATCGAAGCGTCCATTGTGACATGCGCACCAGATGACCCCGTCACCTGGGACGTACTGCACCGTGCATCCCTCGTGGGTGCACTTCGCGCTCAGGCAGTGCAGCTTCTGCGAGTGGTCTTCGAAGACGAGCAATCGGGTAGCCCCCGAGCGCACGATGACGAACTCCTTGTGCTCGAGCGTCGCAGTGTCTTGGGGGCTCAGGTGGACCGGCCCACTCGCCCCTTGCTGGGGCAAGGGTTTGAGGTAGCGAAAGATGGGGATGATGGCGGCCGCGAGCGTACCGACCACGCCCAGGCTCAGAAGCCAGTCCAAGAAACTGCGGCGAGAGATGGGAGTCTCGCTGGTTCGCTGCGACATGGAGCCCTTTCTGCCGACTCGGGCACTTGCGGCACTTTTACCCCTCTTGCCCCGGTGCGTCCAGTTTCGCTTGGCAAGAGAAGAGTACGGACGTACGCTCGGCAACCATGAGATATTGGGGTCTGGTGGACTCCTACTCAAGGTTTGATTCTGGAATTTTTCGCGGTCGTCCCAAGGACGTCCGTTCCCGGCGGTTCCCCCGCCCCCCGCGACGAAAGGCGAGGCGGTGACGGACGAGAGAATCCAGCGACTGGAAGCCGCCTTGGCTGGCTTGCGTCAGCGCGTCGAGTTCCTGGAGCAGCGTCTGGAGCAGCAGGAGGAGAACGCGGTAGCGGTCTCCCCCGGCGCTACGCGCCCGGCATCAGGTGTCGCGTCCTCGCAAGGAAGCGAGGCGCTCCCTCCGAAACGAAGTCTCCTGCCTCTCTTGGGCCGGACCCTGCTGGTGCTGGGGGGCGCATTCTTCTTGCGAGCCGCGACCGACGCGGGGACCCTTCCCCGCACCACCGGTGCCGCCCTGGGCCTTCTGTACGGGCTGAGTTTCTTGCTGCTCTGTTACCGCGCGGCCGATCGCGAGGGGTTCGTCCGCAGCGCTCTCTTCCACGCACTGTCCGCGGCCCTGGTCGTCTTTCCCCTGCTCTTCGAGGCGACGGTCCAGCTGAAATATCTCCCCGCCCCCCTCAGCGCCTTCGCTCTCGCGGTGGCGGTCGGTGGCGCCCTCTTCGTGGCCTGGCGGCGCAGCCTTCACGGAGTGGCCTGGCTGTTTGCCGGCGTGGGGGCTCCCCTGGCCCTGGCTCTGGCCATGCTGACCAAACTCTGGCTGCCCTTCTTCGCCATCGCCCTCTTGGTCTACGGCTGCACGCTGCTCTTGGCCTACGATCGGCGCTGGATCTTTTTGGGGATGTCCGGCGCGGTTCTGGCGGACATGATGATCCTCCTGATCACCTCGCTGTACTTGCTCTCGAACGAGGGCACCCCTCTGCGCGGCATGGACATGAGGATTCTGGTGCTTCTGCAGTTCGGCCTGGTTGCAATTTATCTGGGGACCTTCACTGAGCGCACTCTGGTGGGCGGCCGGGAGATCCGGCCCCTGGAAATCGTCCAGACCGCCTTCGTCCTGATCGTCGGGATGGGCGGAGCGCTCGTCTTGGCCGGACAGCACCAGCTTTTACGACTGGGTCTGGGAAGCCTGGCACTCTTGAGTGCCGCGCTGAGCTACGGAGTTTCCTTCGCCTTCATCGATCGCCGGCTCGCGCGGCGCAACAACTTCATCTTCTACACCAGCATCGCGCTGGTGTTCATGCTGGTCGCGTCGCTCACGCTTCTCCGGGGAGAGCTTCGAACCTGGATTCTCCTCGCCGACGCCCTTCTCGCCGCCGGGCTGGCTGTGCGCAAGCAACGCGCCACCCTCTTGCTGCACGCCACCGTCTTCACCACGGCGGCGGCCCTGAGTTCCGGTCTGGTCAGAATCTCCGCCGGCGGCTTGTTGGGGCAGGAGCTGAGTATAAATAGCGGGCAGGTGCTGCCGCTGGTAGCGGTGATGTTGGCCGCGGCCGGCTGTGCAGTGCTGCGCATCGCCGCGCACCACGGTACCTGGGGTCCCCTGGTACGAGCCCCACGCGTCCTCTGTCTTTCGCTTCTGGTGCTCGGGTTCTGCGGCCTCGGAACCCTGGTGGGAGGCATGCTGATGTCCGGCCACAGAGCTCAGGCGCAGGACGCAGCGATCCTCGCTTCGGTACGCACCGGACTCCTCGCAATCTTTGCGGTGCTCTTGGCCTGGCTTTCAGGGAAGTCGCGCTTCGCGGAAGCGCGCTGGCTGGTTTACCCCACTCTGGTTGCTCGGCGGTCTGGAACTCATCCTCGGCGATTTCCGCAGCGGGCGCTCCGCCACCATGTTCATCTCACTGGTGGTCTACGGCAGCGCTCTGATTCTCGCGCCCCGCCTCATGCGGCTGGGGCGTAAGAATTCCTCGCGAATCTGAAGCCCAGCTGGGCGCGAGCTCTCACTCGAAAATGTGGAGAATCGCGTCCGAGCTCAGGGGCGAATTCAAGTGCACGCTATGGCCACCGGTAACCGGCGATCCGGCCGCGGTAACTCCATTGATCGGGTTCAGCCACTCCACTTGCATCGATTCGGAGCCGGTCGCGGAGAGATCGACGGTGACGCTGCCCCCCGAAGGCAGGTACACCACGTATTCCGCGTTGGGAGTGGTGTTTTTCGCCAGACAGTATCCGCTCGAGGCGAGATCGCCCCGGGGAACCATTTCCTTCAGTGGAATCCTCCGCGAGAGCGCCTCCGCGTAACCCATGTTGGCGCGCAAGCTCACCCAGGTTGGATCGTTGAAGTTGAATCCTTCACCGCCAACCCCGAACCCCGCCCCGTCGTAGCCGTCCATGAATACCGGGTTTCTTCCGCGGAGAAACGACTTCCACACCCACTGCCGATTGCCACAGATGCCGCAGAGATGATCCGTGTCATCCAGGATGACCTTGCTGCCATCGGCGACCTCAGGACTGTCCACTCCCCCGTTGGGTGAGATCCAATCGGCCGAACTGGCAAAGAGCGCATTGTTGTCACCGTTGGGCCATTCCACCGTGATGCCCACCGGATGCTGCTCTGGCAGCCCTGCCTCGTAGTCCTTGATGACAGAAACCATGTGGTTTTGCCAGTCCATCGAGCCGGAATTGCTCTCGTTGCTGATCTCGTACAGCACGTTGTCCATTTCGTTGACGGTGTCGATGACTTTCTTGACGTAGGCTTCCTGGATCGCAGTGACAGCCGCGTTCCGCAACTCGTGAATCTCCTCGCCGCTGTTGTTACCGTTCAAATCACCGTCGATGCCGTTGATGTTGTTCGTGGCCTTGAAGGGATGGCCCCGCCAAGGGTTGTTGAGGGAGAAGTTCCCCTTCGATTTGACCACGCTCCACCCGTTGAAGAGCATGACCGAGACGTAGATCGAACGTTGGCGCGCCTCGATGATCCGTTCCCTCAGACGGTCGAAATAGGCCTGATCGAATTGATCCAGGTCAAATTTGGGCAAACCGTCGTCGGCCACGCCCGGACCGGTCCGAACGAACGGCGTCATGGGGTTGAACCAGTAGTGATTTTCAGCCGTCTCCAGCGTCCAACGAGATTCTTCCCAGGTCCACAGGCGGAAGAAGTTGTGCTGGTGTGCTACCAGAAAATCGAGATAGGCCGAGTAGTCGAACTCAGCTGGCGGATTGCCCTTACCAGCGTCCTGAAGATTGAGCCAGGTGTGCGAACCGGTCAGCAGCACGGCTCGCCCGCGCGCGTCGACGAAATAGCGTGGATTCTCACTGCTCACTTTGAGCGGCCCCATGCCCAGGATCACACGATTCAGAACCCCGATGCTGACGCCGCCGCTAACACTACCGTCTTGTATGCGCACCTGGATGATAGCGGAACCGGCCCCGGCCGCAGTGGCAACGCCCTTGGTGCCCTCGTCGTTGCTGACGGTAGCGATCGTGGGGTCAGACGAGCTCCAGTCCACGATCGAGGAGATGTCCCGCCGGGAACCATCCGCATAGACACCGGTCGCGCAGAGTTGTTGACTTCGTCCCACATCCATCAAGGGTTTCGCGGGAGTCACGACGATGGAGCTGAGCGAATCGGTTCCGGGAAGCCGCTGGGAGTTGACGCTGTCCCTCTCTCCACCGCAGGCCATGAGGGCGGAGAGAAGGCCGAGCACGAGCCAAGCCCGAGTCGGAGAACGGAAGAAGTTGGGAATCCGATGAGGTGGAGAGACCAACGTCGCATCGGTCGGGCCTAGTGGACCGCCGCCGCGATAAGTCGTCTTGACGCTCATGAGTCACCTAATTGTAAAGGGGAGAGGGGTTCAGCCTCAGCGCTAGAGTGACCACGACGGGCACTCTAGTTGCGATACAAGATAGCATGGCTCTCGCCGAGCGGCACCTCGGCCTTCTTAATGGTCAAGTTAAGGTCGATTCAAACCCAGTCGTTGGTGTACTTGGTCAGGGCCTTCATGTAGTTCCCCCGCTCGAAGGCCTCGGGGTTGGGGCAGTTCGCCTGGCTATACGAGCCTTTCAACTGTTCCACGCTCGCGTACTCCATCTCCTCCATCCACAGATTCAGGCCGCGCAGGATTTCACCCACCTGGGCGGGCCCCTTGCGCAGAAGCGTGCTGGCCACAGCCACCGCATCGGCGCCGACGAGCAACATCCGCGCGAGATCGAGATGATCGTGCACGCCGCTGGTGGCGCAGAGGCTCAGTCCTACCTGGTCCTTGAGAATCGCGATCCAACGCAATGCCAGAAGCATTTCTTCCCTGCGACTCAGGACCAGATGGGGCACCACCTCCATCGTCTCGAGGTCGAGATCGGGCTGGAGATAGCGGTTGAAGAGGACGAGTCCGTCGGCGCCGGCGTAGTCAAGACGAGTCGCCATGTGGGGAAGGCTGGAAAAGTAGGGCCCCAATTTCACGGCGAGTGGCAGTTGGGTCGCTTTACGCACCTGTTCGACCAACTGGATGATGCGCTTCTCGACGTTCTCCCCCGTCATCTCGGGATCGGCCGGCACGTAGTAGACGTTGAGTTCCAACGCGTCGGCGCCAGCCTCCTCCATCATCGAGGAAAAGCGCGCCCAACCTCCGGGCGAGTGCCCGTTGAGACTGGCGACCACCGGCACCGAGAGGCTCGACTTCGCGGCGCGGATGTGATCGAGGTACTCCTCAGGCCCGTGCTTGTACTCGCTCAACTCGGGGAAGTACCCCGTGACCTCCGGAGAGTTCTCCGCACCGTAGTCGTTCAGCCTCTGGTCCTCGAGCTCCTCGTGTTCGACTTGTTCCTCGAAGAGACTGGGAAGAACGACTCCGCCCACTCCGGCGTCTTCCAGGCGCTTGAGAGAGTCGAGGTCGCCGGTGAGCGGTGAAGACGAAGCCAGAAGCGGGTTCTTGAGGCTCAGGCCCAGGTAATCGCTGGTCAGGTTCGACTTCATTCCTTCGGCTCCTTCGAGAGAAGATCCGTGCCCTCTTCTTCATCACCGGGCAGAGTTCGTTCCACCGCGGCTAACTGCTTGTAGTACTTGTAGCGTTCCTCGATATCGCTTTGGGCCAGGTTGAAAAGATGCTTGGCCCGTTCGGGATTGCTCCGCATGAGCATCGCGAAACGCGCCTCCTTCATGGCAAAATCGCTGAAGGGAAGCGAGGGCTGCCTACTGTCCAGCTTGAATGGAGTCGAATCCGCGTTGTGGGCTTCGTCAGGATTGTAGTGATAGAGGCTGATGAAACCGCTCTTGACTCCCTCTTTCTGGTGCGTCATCGAAGTGCTCATGTCGATGCCATGCGCGATGCAGTGGCTGTAGGCGATGATCAAGGAGGGTCCGTCGTAGGCTTCCGCCTCTTTCATGACCCTGATCGTGTGGCTCGGATTGGCGCCAAGGGCCACCTGCGCCACATAGCAGTTTCCGTAGGCCATGGCGATCATCCCCAGATCTTTCTTCCCCAGCGGCTTGCCGCTGGCCGCGAATTTGGCCACCGCGGCGCGCGGAGTTGCCTTGCTCGCCTGACCACCTGTGTTGGAGTAGACCTCGGTGTCGAGCACGAGAATGTTGACGTTGCGGCCCGAAGCGATGACGTGGTCGAGACCTCCGAAGCCGATGTCGTAGGCCCACCCGTCTCCGCCGATGATCCACACACTACGGCGAATCAAGGAGTCGGCGACGGCCAAGAGGTCCTTGGAATCCAGGTCGTCCTCACCCTCGAGCTTTGCTTTCAGCTCAGCCACGCGCGCGCGTTGCGCCGCAATCCCGGCTTCGGTCTCCTGCTCGCCTTCGAGCAGACCACCTGAGAGGTCTCCACCCAGACGCGCGCTCAGCTTCTGCACCAGGTTACGGGCGAAGGACGTCTGCGCCTCCACCGCCAAGCGCATCCCGATTCCGAATTCAGCGTTGTCCTCGAAGAGCGAATTGTTCCAGGCCGGTCCCTGACCCGCGGCATTGGTCGTCCATGGCGTGGTGGGAAGGTTCCCCCCGTAGATCGACGAACAACCGGTGGCGTTGGCCACGATCATTCGATCACCGAAGAGTTGGGTCGCCAGTTTGATGTAAGGAGTTTCCCCGCAGCCGGCGCATGCGCCGGAGAACTCGAAGAGCGGTTCGCCGAGTTGGCTCCCCTTGAGGCTGTCCAGCTTCACGTCCTGCCGTGGCAGATACTCGATCGACGAGAAATACTCGAAGTTCGCGCGCTCGCGCTCCAGATGATCGCGCTGCGACTCCATGTTGATCGCCTTGTGCTTCGCCACTTCCTTGGAATGGGCGGGACACACGTCGACGCAGACGCCGCAACCGGTACAGTCGTCGGGCGCGACTTGGACCGCCATCTCCAGACCCGCGTGTTCCTTGCCCTTCCAGGGCACCGACTGGAATCCCTCCGGCCGATCACCGTTGCGTTTCTTTGGATCCCAGGCATTGATGCGGATGGCCGCGTGCGGACACACGAGCGAACACAGCGCGCATTGGGTACAGGTGTCGGGATCCCAAATGGGAATCTCCTGCGCGATGCTGCGCTTCTCCCACTTCGTGGTTCCGGTGGGAAAAGTCCCGTCCACCGGCATCGCGCTCACCGGCAAGAGGTCTCCCTTACCTTCGATCATGATTCGGGTGACCCGTTGCACGAAATCGGGGGCGATTTCCGGCACGCCAGGATGGCGATGAATCTTCGAACTGACTTTGCCCGGCACCTTGACCTGTTGCAGGGCGCCGAGAGAAGAATCGACGGCGGCGAAGTTGCGATCGAGTACCGCCTGGCCGCGTTTTCCGTAGGTCTTGCGGATGGCATCCTTGATCTTCTCGATCGCGTCATTCTTGGGTAGAACTCCACTGATGGCAAAGAAGCAGGTCTGCATCACGGTGTTGATCCGCGTACCCATCCCCGCCTCCTTGGCCACCGTAAACCCGTCGACCACGTAGAACTTCAGCTTCTTCTCGATGATGCCCTGCTGCGTTTCGGCGGGAATCTGGTCCCAGACTTCCTCGGCCGAGAACGGGCTGTTCAAGAGGAAGGTCGCGCCCTCGCAGGCGGTTTCCAATACGTCCATCTTCTCCAGGAAGTTGAACTGGTGGCAGGCCACGAAATTCGCCCGGCGAATGAGATAGGTGCTCTCGATGGGGCGCGGACCGAAGCGCAGGTGGCTGACGGTGACGCTGCCGGCCTTCTTCGAGTCGTAGACGAAGTAGCCCTGGGCATACATCTCGGTCTCTTCGCCGATGATCTTGACCGAGTTCTTGCTAGCCCCCACCGTGCCGTCGCTTCCCAAACCGTAAAACACGGCGCGGGTGACATCGTCGGGTTCGGTGACGAAGTCGTCGTCCCACTCCAAGCTCAGATGGGTGACGTCGTCGACGATTCCCACCGTGAAGCGGCGCCGCGCGTCGTCCTTCTTCGCCTCGTCCAACACTCCCTTCACCATGGCGGGAGTGAACTCCTTGCTCGAGAGCCCGAAGCGACCACCGAGCACCCGCGGACACTCTCCCTGCCATTCTTCACGAAGCGCGGTCATCACGTCCAAAAAGAGCGGCTCCGCCGGCGCTCCCGGCTCCTTGGTGCGGTCCAGGACCACCACGGTCTTGACCGTGGGGGGCAAAGCCTCGACCAGTGCCATCGCGTCGAAGGGGCGGTAGAGCCTCACCTTGACCAGACCGACTTTCTCGCCCTGCTCGTTCAGCTTTCGGACCGCTTCTTCCGCCGCGCCGATCCCGCTTCCCATGAGCACCACCACGCGCTCGGCCTCGGGCGAGCCCACGTAATCGAAGAGGCGGTACTGGCGTCCGGTGAGACTGGCGAATCGGTCCATCGTCTCCTGGACGACACCGCTGCAGCGGTCGTAAAAGGGATTGATGGCCTCGCGCGCCTGGAAGAAGACGTCCGGATTCTGGGCCGATCCTCTCAGCACGGGCGCCGACGGGTTCAACGCACGTTCGCGGTGCGCATAGATCAACTCTTCGTCGATCATGGCGCGAATCTGTTCGTCCTCGAGGACCTTCAGCTTGTTCACTTCGTGGGAAGTGCGGAAGCCGTCGAAGAAGTGCAGGAAGGGGATGCGCGTCTTCAGGGTCGCGGCCTGCGCGATGAGCGCCATGTCTTGGACTTCCTGCACTCCACCCGAGGCCAGGAAGGCCCAACCGGTGCCGCGCGCCGCCATGACGTCGCTGTGGTCCCCGAAAATCGAGAGCGCGTGCGTGGCGACCGAGCGCGCCGCGATGTGGAACACGGTAGGGGTCAGCTCACCGGCGATCTTGAACAGATTCGGAATCATCAGGAGAAGTCCCTGCGACGCGGTGAAGGTGGTCGTGAGCGCACCAGCCTGCAGAGAGCCGTGGACCGCTCCGGCGGCCCCCCCTTCGCTCTGCATTTCGATGACCTCGGGCACCTCGCCCCAGAGATTCTTCTGTCCCGCGGCGGACCACGCATCCGCATGCTCGCCCATGGGCGATGCGGGTGTGATGGGGTAGATGGCGATGACCTCGTTGGTCTTGTGCGCCACTCTCGCCGCGGCTTCGTTGCCGTCGATCACCGCGAAGCGATCAGCCATTTCCGAGCCTCCTGCGTGCCCCAGGCTCCTGATTTGGAGTGGGATAGGTACCCACAGTGGTGTCTGGGCAGAGGCCGGGCAAGGTTTGCCTTCATTCCGTTCTTCTGGCTCCGTACCCCCTCCAAATCCGGACAAAATGTCCGAAAGTGCCCCCGGACATCTTGTCAGAAAACGTGTCTGAGGCTAGCTTCTTGGCCAACCCGCGCGCTCGCCCGCGAGGGGGAGCTCGCAGCCCAAAGGAAGCAGCGACACGATGAGCCAGGCCGATGCCCGCCCCACTCCGATGGAAGACGCCGAAGCCCTCGGACGGGGCACGATCCTCATCCTCGACGACGAAGTCCAGATGCTGCACTCCCTCGACCGGATGATTCGCCGCGAAGGCTACGAAGTGATCACCGCGCGCGACGGCCGGGAAGGTCTGGAGGTCCTGCGCCAATACGACGGCGAGGTGGACGTGGCCCTCTGCGATTTGCGCATGGGGGAAATGGGAGGCATGGAATTCGTCGAGGCGGCGCGCGCGCTGTATCCCGATCTGGAAACCGTGATCATGACCGGCTACGGCACCATCGAAGCCGCGGTGGAGGCGATGCGGGCCGGCGCCTACGACTTCTTGCCCAAACCGTTCAAGCGCGTGCAGATCCTCAAGATCCTCTCACGCGCACTGGAGCGGAGGGCCTTGGTGGTGGAGAACCGCACCCTGCGCGCGCAGATCGAAAGCCATGGTGGCCGGACCGTCGTGGGCAACAGCGAGGTCATGCGCCGGGTGCTTGATCTGGTCAATCAGGTCGCGCGGAGCGAGGCGACGGTGCTCATTCTGGGGGAGAGCGGCACCGGAAAAGAGGTCATCGCCCGCGCCCTGCACGCGGCGAGCGATCGCGCGCGCAAGCCTTTCATCAAAGTGAATTGCGCCTCGATTCCCGAGACCCTTCTCGAAGCCGAGCTTTTCGGCTACGAGCGGGGCGCCTTCACCGGCGCGGTCAAGCGCAAGCCGGGGCGCTTCGAATTGGCCGAGGGAGGCACGCTCTTCCTGGACGAAATCGGCGACGTTTCCCTGGAGATGCAGGTGAAACTGCTCCGGGTGCTCCAGGAGCGCGAGTACGAACGGCTGGGGGGCACCGAGACCCTCAAGGCGGATCTGCGTTTTCTGGCCGCCACCCACCAGGACCTTCACCAACTCATTCGGGAGGGCCGTTTCCGCGAGGACCTCTACTACCGGCTCGCGGTCATCCCCATCGAGATTCCTCCCCTGCGCGAACGTCGGGAGGACATTCCCCTTCTGGCGGCTCATTTCGTCCAGCGCCTCAGCGAGAAAAACAAGAACGTCACCCCCGCCGTGCACCCGGAGGTCCTGGACCGTCTCAATTCCTACGACTGGCCGGGCAACGTGCGCGAACTGGAGAACGTGCTCGAACGCGCGGTGGTCCTGTGTAAGGACCACATGATCGTGCCCCAGGACCTGCCGGCTCACATCGCTCCCCGCCGCTTCGAGGGCAACGTCCTCAAGGTGCCCATGGGCACTCCCATGCGCGAGATCCAGGAGAAGGTCATCGACCAGACCCTGGCCATCACCAGCGGCAACAAGGAGAAGGCGGCCAAGATCCTGGGCGTCGCGGCGCGCACCATCTACCGGCACATCAAGGCCCGAGAGGAGAGGGAAGCCAAGGGAGCCGACGCCGACCCCTCCGTTTCCTAGAACCGGGCCGGAGAATGCCCTAGTTTCGCCTCATCCCGTCAAATTGACAAAATGTCCGAATCCCTCCCGTGAGAGCACCGGATCCTTGGATCTGGAATTCCAAGTGACTAGCTTTCCAGCGGTGCGGGAGCCGGCCCCAGGGCCGTGCTCCTTGCGCCATGGACAGCATTCTCTGACTGGATTCAGGATTCTCCCATCGATCCAGCACGAAGGAGCCCCGCGATGAGCACCAAGACCGTTGAGGATCGAGGCAAGTGCGAGGTCATCCCCGACCTCTGCAAGGGGTGCGGGCTCTGCATCTCTATGTGTCCCGAGACTTGTATCGATCGTGACCACACATTGAACCGCCGGGGTTACCGCCCCGCCATCTACCAAGGACATGGCTGCACCGCCTGTGGGATTTGTTTTTCGACCTGTCCCGAGCCCAGCGCCATCATCGTCACTCGTTTTCGTTAGGGGAGACCGCCATGCCGCTGAACGAAAAGGGCTTCCGCAGTGCCGTGCCCACTTGGGGATCTCCTGAGGAATTGGATACGCGGGGCCGCAAACTCGGGAACGCCGAGAGCGGCGAAGGCGCCGCCGTACTCATGAAGGGAAACGAAGCCGTGATCCACGGCGCCCTCTTGGCCGGGTGCCGCGGCTTCTTCGGCTATCCCATCACGCCGGCCAGCGAGATCGCCCACACCGCGGCCGCGATGTTTCCATTGGCCGGGGCCGTCTTCCTGCAGGCCGAGAGTGAAATCGCGGCGATTCAGATGGTGTACGGTGCCGCATCGGCCGGAATCCGTACCATGACCGCCAGTAGCAGTCCCGGCATCAGCCTCAAGCAGGAGGGCATCTCCTACGCGGCCGGCAGCGAATTACCAATGGTGGTGGTCGACATCATGCGCGGGGGACCCGGGCTGGGAAACATCGCGCCGGAGCAGGGCGACTACTTCCAGATGGTCAAGGGCGGCGGTCACGGGTGCTACAAGATGGTGGCCCTGGCTCCCAACAGCGCGCAGGAGATGTGCGATCTCACCATGGAGGCCTTCGAGGTGGCCGATCGCTACCGCAATCCGGTGGTGGTTCTGGCCGACGGCCTGGTGGGTCAGATGAAGGAGCCGGTGCATCTGCCCCACGCGGTGCGGGAACTGCCCGACAAGGACGATTGGTGCGTGGCGGGAACCGCCGCGACCCGGAAGAACCTCATCTGTTCGATCAAGCTCGAGCCCGAGGTGCTGGAAGAGCACGTTCGCCATCTCGATCGCAAGTACCAGCGCATGGCGAAGGACGAGATTCGCTGGGAGGAGTACCGCACGCAGGACGCCGAGTTGATCTACGTCGGCTACGGCGTGGTGAGCCGCATTCTGCAGGGCGCGGTCGACGCGGCCCGCGAGCGCGGCATCAAGGCCGGGCTCCTGCGCCCCATCAGCCTGTGGCCTTTCCCCAGCGAAGCGCTGCGCGCAGTCTGCTCCAAGGCCAAGCTCTGCATGGTGGTCGAGCTCTCCACCGGACAGATGGTGGAAGATGTGCGCCTGGCGGTGAGCGAATTGGTTCCCGTCCGCTTCTACGGACGGGCGGGAGGCGTGCTCCCTTCGACCGACGAGCTCATGGAGGAGACGACCGCGGTTTGGAATTCGCTCGTGGGGGTGACGGCATGAAGATCATCGAGAGGCCAAAATCCATACTGGAGACCTTTCCCCGCAAGGGTGGAGCCGAGCCCGACGCGACGCACTACTGCCCCGGCTGTGGACACGGAATCGTCCACAAACTCCTCGGCGAGTGTATCGACGAGCTGGAGATCAAGGATGACACCGTGCTCATCAGCCCGGTGGGGTGTTCGGTCTTCGCCTATTACTACTTCGACACGGGCAACGTTCAGGCCGCGCACGGACGCGCGCCGGCGGTGGGCACCGGAATCAAACGAGCGCGCCCCAAGAGCATCGTCATCTCCTATCAGGGCGACGGCGACCTGGCGGCCATCGGCGGCAACAACATTCTGCAGGCCGCGAACCGGGGCGAGAACATGACGGTCATCTTCATCAACAATGCCATCTACGGCATGACCGGCGGACAGCTCGCACCGACCTCCATTCTGGGAATGCACACCACGACCACCCCTCGGGGCCGTGAGTTCAGCGACTACGGCAGCCCCATGCGGGTAGCCGAGCTCTTGGCCAACCTGGACGGCGTTTCGTTCTCGGCGCGGCATGCACTGACCACGCCGGCAAAGATCAATCGCACCAAGAAGGCGATCAAGAAAGCCCTGCAGTACCAGATGGAGAACCACGGGTTCTCCATCGTCGAGATTCTGAGTCAGTGTCCTACCGGCTGGAAGATCGACCCGGTCGATTCTCTGGCCTGGATCGAAGAGAACATGGTTCCCGTGTTTCCTTTGGGCACCTTCAAGGATTCCCCGCACGACCGGGCGACTCCTCCTGAGCCGGCCCACTACGATCCCGAGGCGGTCGAGCGCGTGGTTCTTCGCGGGGCGCAGAGCTCCCAGAAGGCCGTGCGCCTGAAGCAGCCGCCCTGGACCAAGGCGTTCAAGGGTGAAGGAGCCAAGAAGGACACGATTCGCATGAAGGTGGCCGGCTTTGGCGGACAGGGTGTTCTCATGCTGGGAGAGCTGGCGGCGAAGGCGGGCATGCTGGAGGGCGTCAACGTGACCTGGCTTCCCAGCTATGGCCCGGAGATGCGCGGCGGAACCGCCAACTGTTCGGTGGTTGCCTCGACGCGCGAGATCGGCAACCCGCTGGTGGATGCCTCGGAAGTACTCGTGGCGATGAACCGTCCTTCCCTGGAGAAATTCGAGAAGGACGTGCAACCCGGCGGCGTGATCTTCTACGACAGTAGCCTCATCTCCACCGCGCCCACTCGCGACGACGTGGAAGTGTATGCGGTGCCGGCGACCGAAATCGCGAATTCGTTGGGCATGAACCGAGTGGCAAACGTCGTCCTTCTCGGCGCGATGAACAAGGTGCTGGGATTTCCGGCCGAGGTGAAGATCCAGGAGACCATCAAGTCCATCAGCAAGAACGAGAAGATTCTCTCGATCAACCAGAAGGCCTTCCAAGCTGGATTCGATTCGGTCTAGGGGGACTCGGGTCAAACCGATCCGGGACGATCGGGAAACGCGCTGCCGGTCTCTTTCGGGGGAGCTTCCCCTTCCAAGAACGCGGGCAGCCAGACGGTGAAGCCGACACCCTTTTGGGGAAAGCTCTTCACGGTGATGCTGCCACCGTGTTCCTCCACCAGGGTCTTGCAGACGGAAAGTCCGAGTCCCGTTCCGTTGACTTTGGTGGTGAAGAAGGGATCGAAGAGTTGGGAGAGATGAGCCGGCGGAATGCCGGGGCCATCGTCCTCCACCACCACTTCGAGTCCCGTGCGTTCGATCCCGTCCGGGCCGATGGGACAGCTCTGTCGAGCGTTCATCCAAATGGTTCCCCCAGATTCCACGGCCTGAAGGGCGTTCATGCAGAGGTTCAAAATGACCTGCTCCAACTGGTTTGCGTCGCCCAAAATGGGGGCCAGTTGAGGATCGATACTCACGATGAGCTTCGTCCCCTGCTTTTGCGAGGCGTGATGAATCAGACGCTCGACGCGAGAGAGCACGTTCCTCATCTGCAGAGGCTCCATCTCGGGCTTCTCGGGACGGGAGAAGCTGAGCAGCTCCCTCACCAGTCCACCGATGCGATCGGTCTCGCGCACGATGGTCTCGAGCTCTTCCCGGAGCACATCGTCGTCCTCGAGGTCGAGCATGAGGAACTCGGCCGTGTTGGAAATGACTCCCAGAGGAGTACCGATCTCGTGCGCCAGCGCCGCCGCCATGTTTCCCACCGCGGTCATGCGCTCGGTGAACGCCATTTTCTCTTCCGCCAGCTTGCGCGCCGTGATGTCGCGCACCACGAAGCTGTAGCCGTTGGGACGTCCGCTTCCGTCCAGGAGCGGGGTACGCGAAACGTCGATCCACAACAGATTGCCCGTCCGCGATTCCACTTCGATCTCTCGATTGTCCAGAGCGAGGAGCGGATCGCCGGGACCGAAGATCTCCTGCGCGACGGCCCAGGCGCTCTCGCTGAAGAGTCGCTCGATGGGTTCGCCCACCGCGTCGCTCACGTCCCATCCGAAAATCTTCTCGGCGCCTCGATTCCAGAACCGTACGG
Organism: Candidatus Krumholzibacteriota bacterium; assembly: GCA_963764625.1. GTDB lineage: Bacteria > Krumholzibacteriota > Krumholzibacteriia > JAJRXK01 > JAJRXK01 > JAOZPE01. The sequence goes on from CAVXTH010000005.1 coordinate 460,304, forward strand.
TGTGCACTCGGTCGAGCGCGATCACTCCGTCGTTTCCGTTGCGAATGGCCGAGAGGAGGAAGCGCTCGCGCCAGCTGTCGAGCTGACCCATCTCTTCGCTGGGCAGCGGGAGGATGAGCGTGACGACCATGTCGCCGTCCTTCCCCATCGGAGCCACCACCACGCGGAAGTAGGCGAGAGTTCCGTCTTCGGCCTGCGCACTGCGAAGCGTCTCCGTCGCCCTTCCCGAGCGCAGGACCAAAGGAGGCAGGCAATCCTCGCAACGCCTGTCCTTGGGAACGTATCCGGTGAAACAGTGCTTTCCCTGCAAGCCGGGGAAGTTCTCGATGTGTTCCTTGAAGTAACGGTTGCCCCAGAGCAGGTTGAGACGCTCGTCGAGAATGGTGATTCCCGCCCGTACCGAATCGAAGAAAGGGAGAGACTCGCGGATGTCATCCAGCTTGGACATGGGACATAGCTTCGAGAAAGGAGTGCCCGGCGTCAAGTCGCCGGGCAAAGGGACCTCATGAGCGACCAAGTTCGTCAGCGCTGGAAATACGCGGTGGAGCTGGGGCCGCAAATCGAGGATTCCGGGGCCCACATTCTGCGCCTGGCGCGCGAACTGCACCTGGGCGGTCGGATGCGGCGCTACGAATCCTCGCTGCAGCTCGAGGTCGAAGGCGAACCGGCCGCCCTGCGCGCGTTCGACGAACGCCTGAAGAGAACGCTCTCACTGGCGAGATCACAGCTCGAGACCATGTCGAGGGAGGACCTCCCTCCCAAGGGTGAGTTCGAATTCGAGATCGTGGTAGCCGACGTCGAGGGAATGTACTCCGCGCCTTTCTCTCCTGATCGCGCGCTCTGCAGCGAATGCCTCAAGGAGCTCTTCGAGCCCGCCAATCGCCGCTACCGCTACCCCTTCACCGCGTGCGGCGAGTGCGGGCCACGATACAGTATCACCCGCAAGCCACCGTACACCCGCGACACCACTTCGATGGCTCCCTTTCCTCTCTGCGACAACTGCCGCAGGGAGTACGAGGATCCCAGCGGACGCCGTCATCACGCCCCGCTCATATCCTGTCCCGACTGCGGCCCCTGCTATTGGATCGAACCCGCACCCAAGTCCAAGTCGGCCGCTGATGTGGTTTACGAAGCCGCGAAACTTCTGAAGCAGGGACACATCCTGGCCATCAAGGGAACCGGTGGCTTCCATCTGGCCTGCCTCGCCGATGACGACGCTCTGGTGCAGAGGCTGCGCCGACGGGTGCAGCGGCGCACCAAGCCCATGGCGGTCATGGTGCCCGATCTCGATTGGGCGCGACGGGTGTGCCACCTCAATCCCCTGGCTCGAGGCAAGTTGAAAGACCCCTCGGCTCCCATCGTGCTCGCGCCGAAGAAACATCCCGAAGTGCTGGCGCCTTCTGTCGCGCCCGATTCTCCGGATTACGGTTTGACCCTGCCCAGCACTCCGTTCCGCCACCTATTGATGAGCGCGCTCCAGCAACCTCTAATCGTCACGGCCGCGAAGTTTGCCGGAGAGACGATCGTCGCGAGCAACGAAGAGGCTCGCACGCGCTTGCGCGACGTGGCCGACTACATGGTTCTGCACGACCGCGAAATCATGATGCCCTGTGAGGATACGGTCATGCGGGTGCAGGGGGACGATCTGGTGACGACCCGGCGTTCCTGGGGGCAGGCTCCCCGCCCCTTGGTTCTGGACCACGAGATTCCCTCCATTCTCGCCTTGGGCGCCATTCATCGGGGGACCCTCGCTCTGGGCTTCGGACGCTGGATCGTCCTGAGCCAGCATCTGGGGAGACTGGATTCCCCGGCGGTGGAGATTCTCTTTCGGCAAACCCTCGAGCATTTGACCCGCCTGCACGACTTCACCCCGAGCGCCCTGGCTTATGATCTCCACCCTGAGAGCCTGGGCCAGCGCCTGTGCAAGGAGATGGGGCTTCCCTCGATCGGAGTGCAACATCATCACGCACACGTGGCCTCAGTGATGGCGGAGCACAATCTGCAAGGACCGGTCCTGGGACTGGCCCTCGATCGGGCAGGGTGGGGCGAGGATGGTACGCTGTGGGGCAGTGAGTTTCTGGTGGGAAACGCCCATGAAGTCGAGCGGGTCGCGCACCTCCCCTACTTTCCCCTCCCCGGCGGCAAGAGCGCGTTCACTCACCCCTGGCGAAGCGCGGCCGGGCTTCTCTGGGAGCTCAAGGGCAAGGACACGGCCAAGGCCTGGCTCGAGGTCTCGGCTCCCGATCCGGTCGCGGCGGAGACGACGCTCTCTCTCTTGCGCGAAAACCTCAGCTGTCCGCGCGCCTGCGGCTTGGGTGCGGTGTACGATGCGCTGGCGGCGATCCTGGGAATCCTGAGCAACCAGAGTTTCGACGGACAGGCGCCGATGTCCCTGGAGCGCCTGGCCGGCGTCCCCCACGAAGTCGACGAGACCGGCCTTCCCGACCCGGACGCCGAAGCCCCGGAGTACTTTCGGGCCGTCATCGAGCACCTCCTTCTCAAGCCGTTCAACAGCCGACAGCTCGCGGCGGCAGGAGCTTGGACCCAGGCCGCGGTGGCGCGTTGGATCGCCCAGCGCGCGGTGCGCGTGGCACAAGAGCACCAGCTCGGTACGGTGGTGGCCAGCGGAGGATGCCTCGTAAATGCCTGGCTGCGGCAGGAGCTGCGCACCCGCTTGGCCCGCGCTGGGCTGCGCTTCTTCACCAACGCCGCGATTCCTCCCAATGACGGAGGATTGCCGGTAGGGCAGATTCAGGTGGCGGCGGCGCGTCTTGCCGGCGCTTGAGGGAACGTTTCGGCTCGGCGGGCATTTAAAGGAGTATCAGAGCCGCTTCTGTGGTAGGGTCAGCTTGCGGAGGTAACGATAGCCAAGGTTTAGGAGGAAACGATCAAACGACCGTTCTCCTCCAGAAAAAGCTGAGCACAGGAGTCATTCCTCCTTGTCTCGGGCTCCACGGCTGACCACTATGACTACCGAAACCCATGAACGGTCGATCACTCGGTCGACCGAAAGAGGCTAGAGAGGTAACGATGCGTAAATTCACCCTGATCCTGAGCTTGGCCGTCCTGGTGCTCTTCACCTTCAGCACAATCAGTGTGGCGGCAGACCACGAGTACGCCGGCGTATTCAAGTGCAAGATGTGCCACAAGAAAGAATCCACGGGGGACCAGTACGGGATTTGGCTGAAGAGTGCTCACGCTAAGGCCTACACGACGCTCGCGAGCGACGAGGCCAAGGCCGTGGCCGCCAAATTGAAGCTAGAAGGCAATCCCCAGGAACTCGACGAGTGTCTTAGCTGCCACGTGACCGCGCACGGCGTGGACGCGAAGCTCTTGGGCACCAAGTACACCGTTGAGGATGGTGTGGGCTGCGAGAGTTGTCACGGTCCTGGCGCCGACTACATGAAGATGTCGGTGATGAAGGACAAGAAGCAGGCGATCGCCGCGGGTTTGATCATCCCCGATGAGAAGACCTGCATCATGTGTCACAACGAGAAGAGTCCCACCTACAAGAAATTCGATTACAAGACGTTCTACGCCAAGATCGCGCACACCATTCCTCCCCAGGAATAGGAACTAAAGCGCGGAGGCGTGAAACCAAAATTCGAATGGACGCCGGTCTCTTGGGGCCGGCGTCGTTCATGTGAGGCTAGCCGATGATGTTGAAGACCGTAGTGCTCGCGAATCTCAGGCGTCCTTTTCGCTCAAGGACGCGTCAGACCCTGTACTTTGTGGCGACGCTCCTGGCGCTGAGTCTGTCCTCTCCAAAGCCCGTGGTCGCGAGTAGCGACGATTGCCTCGGATGCCACGAACCCAAGGCGGACACTGTTGAAGCCGCGCATCAGGTCGATCCCGTCAAATGGGCGGCTTCGATTCACGCGCAGGCGGGATTGGAGTGCACGGACTGTCACGAAGGCAACTTCGACGAAGTCCCTCACGAGGGCGTCGCGAAGGCCAAGTGCACGAACTGTCATGATGAGGCCGGCCAAGAGTTCAAGACCAGCGTACACGCGCAAATCGTGCTCAAAGAGGGAGATGAATCTCCGTTCGGAGATAATCCCTGTGCGGCGTGCCACGGAGTCCACGACGTGCTTCCTCCCGATGATCCCCAGAGCCCCGTCTTCTACCGGAACATCCCCGCGACCTGCGGACACTGTCACGGCGATACGAAGATCATTCAGCTCACGGGAGTTGATGCCAATCCGCCGGCCCAGTACAAGACGAGCGTGCACGGACAGGATCTCGGCGATCCGAACAAGAAACCGGCCGTCTGCAGCAACTGCCACGGCTACCACGATATCCGCCTGGCCAAGGATCCCGAGTCGCGCATCAACCCCTTCAACATTCCCTCTACCTGTGGCCAATGTCACAAGGAGGAAGCGCAGACCTATCTGGGATCGGTACATGGCGTCGCGGCGCAGCGTGGCGTCACTCTGGCGCCCACGTGCACCACCTGTCATGGCATGCATGCCATCGCACCGGTCACGCGGTCAGAAGGAGGCAGCCCGAACGACTTGCGCCTGGTGCGAACCACCTGTCCGGCCTGCCACCAGAGCACCGCTCTCATCAGCCGCTTCAACATCGCGGCCGCCCGCGTCGCCACGTACGAGGCCAGCTACCACGGACTCGTATCGCGGCGCGGCGAGACCAAGGTAGCCGATTGCGCGAGCTGTCACGGCATTCACAACATCTATGCCTCGAGTGACCCTCGCTCCACGGTGGCTTCCCAAAATCTCGAAGCGACCTGCGGGAAATGTCATCCCGGCGCCGGGCAGAAGTTCGTAAATCAACCGGTCCATCTCTTGGAATCGAAGCCGAACTCCAAGGGAGCCGTGGTCACCTTTTGGGTCAAGCGGGTGTACTGGGTGCTGCTCATCGGCGTTTTGGGCGGCATGCTGCTCCACAACGCCATCATCCTCTTCTTCTACCTTCGCAAGAACTGGCACGCGCAGAAAAGTGGGGAGAATCGTCTGCGCTTCGACCGCAGCGAAATCATTCAACATTCGCTCTTCGTGATCGCCTTCGTGCTTCTGGCCCTCACCGGGTTCATGCTCGCCTATCCCGACCACTGGTGGGCGCGGGGGATGTCCGCCCTGGGAGTGGGAGAGACCTCGCGGCGCGCGATCCACCGGGTGAGTGCGGTGGTCATGGTGCTGGTGAGCCTCTACCACGTGTACTGGATCGCCTTCACTTCTTACGGACGCGGCGAGCTGAAGCGCATCGTCCCGCGTCTACGGGACGTGCGCGAAGTCCTGCAGAACATGCGTTACCACTTGGGAAAGAGCGAACAACAGGCTGCCTTCGCGAAATTCGACTACCCGGCCAAGGCGGAATATTGGGCGCTGGTCTGGGGCACGGTGGTCATGGCTCTCACCGGCGCGATTCTGTGGTTCCCGGTGGTAGCTACCTCCATCTTCCCCTCGTGGATCGTGGAAGTCGCCACCGTCGTCCATCTCTTCGAAGCGTGGCTGGCGACGCTCGCCATTCTCATCTTCCACTTCTTCTTCGTGATCTTCCACCCGGAGGTCTATCCACTCAGCTTCGCCATGTTGCGCGGAACGATGCCCTCGCGCCTCGCGGAGCATCACCATCCGGCGTGGAGGAAGGAAGAGGACGCTTCGGCGCCCGTGGGTGAGTAGAGAACGGATACTGGACCCGAGATGAGGGGTTGCGCAATGCAGGCCGCAACCCCTCACTCCACGACGCAGCGATGCGGTCGCGGCTCAGCGACCATCGGATCTACTCGAGCGATAGCTTGGCATTCCGTATAGGAACCACCATCACCCGAGTTCCATTGACTTCTCTCCATTCTCGCACAGCCTGAAAGCGTACCGTGGTCTCTCGAGTCATTTCATGGTTTGGCAAGGGAATCGTGGTTTCCACCCAAGTCCAAGGGCGGGCAGGGAGTCGCAAGAGTTTCAGCGCAGCATTCTCGGGCTTGATCTTCAATTCCTGCACTGGAACCATGAATTCAGAGCTGGCCACCTCGAAGGTCAAATTCGCCGAGCCTTCATAATGGGCAACCAGGTCAGCGTCCTTCCGGGATGCCCAGCGAAAATCGCCGGGTTCCCAAGGGCCCCATCCCTTCCCGTACTCCACCATGGGTGCCCGACGCAGAGAAAGACACAGATCCCCCACTCGACATAGCAGACTGTCTCCGACGGCCGGATCACCGGAACGCATTACAAAAAAGGAATGACCCGGTGTTGTGCCCTTGTTGGATGGTGGAAGAGCGGTGAATGACAATTCCGTAGTCGCCGTGAACCCACGCTTTGAAAGTTCATTCCGAACGGATACCAACAGCAGATTCCATTGCGCACCTTCGGGCACGACGTGAATCCATGTCTGGTTCAAATCTTCCGCGGCATTTTCCAGCGAATCAGAGACCCTCTTCACCGTCTGGGCATTGGGATCCTGCCTGCTAAGAACCTTTTCGATAGCCTCACTCCGAAATGCCACAATCAGGCATACCATCGCCACACCGAGCGACACGGTGGTGCCTATTTTGGGGGTTCTCCGCCAAGACCACTTCAGTGCCGTATCCAACCTCAGCCACAAAAAGAGCCCCGGAATCAATGGGATCCACACGAACAAATAGTGGAGTGCTGGACCTGTCACCAAAAGCACGGATGCGATTGCCCAGACCATCAGGAGGGTTCCAAGTATGTAGATTCTGCGAGCCCACGAACGTAGCGCACCCGGGTTCGCCCATAGCGCTACCAGCAATCCAATCCCCAGCACCGAAGACACGGTGAATACGGGGACTTGGTGGCCATGCACGGGAAACGGAGAAGACTGCAGGCCCAAAACCCAAGAGGGAAATTCGCCCAGAAGAGCCATGGACTCGCGCAGAGTTCCGGCGTGGACTGATGACGACCCCATGAGAGCCAATGTCATGTCCCAGAGATTGCCCCGCACGCCATGCAGCAACGCGATGATTGGTGGGACCCACACCAAGAGAATGAGAATCCACAGGATTAGTGAATGATGAGAGTAGTGCCCGCGCTTCCCTCTCAGAGTTTGCCAAACGACTATCCCGACGATCGCAAGCGCAACGATCGGAAGATATGAGACATGGAGCTGGATGAGATAGCTTCCAACTAGGGCGAGCGAGGCTAGCCCCCCTCCGCGCGTTGTATCGCACGCGAGAACAGCCATCACGACGAATAGGACAAACGGCATCAGAGCAAGGTAGGGATTCCAGGGCAGACAAAGCACCGTCGGCCCCCAGAACACCAACAACAGCGTGAGTACGATGCCAAATGACGATGCGAATTCCCTCTTCTGGCGCCTCAGCAGCTTAAGTGCGAGAGCAGCAAACAGGAAGTTGTGCAGCCACGCAGCTAGGTGCAGCGCATCGGTGGACCCTCCAAAGAGATTGTAGAAGGGCCACAGCACGTAGTACATGGCCGGGCCAGGGTGAAACCAGCCAAGTCGCGAGTGCACTCCCAACAAAGGAAGATCCCTCGGCATGGCACGGAGCCATGACTCGATGACCGCGACGTCTGCGAAAGGGGGATGAAGCGCAGGAAGACCAAGCAGGAGGAATAACAGGAGGACTATTAGCGGCAACCATACGCTCATCACTTGAAGGATATCTGAAACCACTCGATTCGGCCCAGGCACCTCAGTCATAATTCACCCATGAGTTCTCGCTAGCGGAAAGATCGCCATTAGCTCAAGCATAACCTGTCTTCGCGCACCAGCACACGGCGAGATGGCAGCCATGGCGGAAAGTGTACTTCTAGTGCAAGGCAGCATACAATATGTACGGGGATCATGATCCATGTAGAAGCAGACTGTCACCCTAGCAAATCGCTCGAATGGAGTAGCATCTTTCCAAGAAGACGTCCCATTGTGAAGATGGTTCCAGCGTTCAACAGGTCATTTCGTGCATGCTATCATTCGGAATAAGAGCACGTGCGGGGCGGTGTTCTCTTGGACCTTGCTCGCCGTGGGGATAGCCGTACTCCTCTCGGCGAACTGTATTACCGGCAAGGTCGACTACACTGGTTGTGACGCCCACGGGAATCTGCTGACATCGCAAGTACTCGTCGAAACAGGTCATCTTTGGCTAGAATCCTACCTCGCGAAGTCCGATTCTCTGAGCTATGGCATCTCCGAGCGAAACCAACACCTTATCTACTTCTTCCCGATGGGAACGCCCATTCTCTCGATACCCGTCGTGGCCTTCGTCACGTCCTTTGGTGCAGATCTGCGGGTTCGGGCCCAGGATCGAGTTCTGCAACGCATACTGGCCGCATTGACGGTTGGCCTCGCGTTTCTACTTCTCTATGCGTTTTGCCTCCGCTTCTTGCCATCGCTCGAGAGTCTGATTCTCTCGGCAACCTTCATCGGCGGGAGCTCGTTCATCAGTACGGCTGGCACAGCACTTTGGAGTTTGGACTTCGGATTCGTGCTCATCATTCTCGCGATGCTTCTCTTGCTGCGGGATGGTTCGGGCGGGAAGCCGCTCCGTGGATCTGCGGTCGTGGCAGCCGGAATCAGTCTGTGCTTCGCCTTTATGTGTAGACCGACTTTCGCGATTCCGGCCGTTCTGCTGACTTTGGATACTCTCTTGAGGAACCGCCGCGCGGGACTCATCCTCGTCGCAACAAGCATTACATGTGCAGTTCCAGCGGCTATATTCTCGTTGCGGGAATACGGCACCCTCCTGCCTGCCTACTACTTGCCGAGCAGAATCGATGGCCACGCAAGCTTTCTCGTGAGTCTGACGGGACACCTCGTCAGTCCAGGGCGCGGAGTCTTCGCCTTCAATCCATTCTTGATCGTGGTGTTCGTGGTTCTCGTTGCGACCTTGCGACGCTGGAGAACGAAACGACTGGCATGGCTCGCACTCGTGTGGATCGGTGCCCATCTCATGGTGATCGCCAAGTTCCCCCATTGGTGGGGGGGCTGGTCCTACGGGAGCCGTTTTTTTGCGGATGCTCTACCCGGCTTCGCACTCTTGACGATCGTACTCTGGTCGAGCTTGCGCGACCCCCCCCTTACGCGTCGCGTTCGTTGGGCGATTCGGCTCTTTCTGGCGACCGCGATCCTCGGTCTCTGGATCAATTCCTATCAGGGGATTCGCAATCCTTCTACCCTACTCTGGAATGGTGAGCCCGACGTAGACATCTATCCCGCCAAACTCTTCGACTGGGACTATCCTCAGTTTCTCGCCAGTCCAGCCCGTAATGCCGCTCAAGGGCGCGAGTATTACGTGCCGCGATTGGAACCTATTCCAAGTGATCAACTCACAACGCCGGATAGCCCCTACCTCTACCTGGAGAACTGGTTCCCCATCGAACACGGCGAAAACGATCAGTGGCGGTGGTCGCGGGGAAAGACAGTACGAATCTGGTTCAAAGACGCACCCGGTGCACTGACCGAACGACTCACGGTGGGAGTCGGATCCGTTGGTGAGCAGACGATCAGCGTATCTTGCGACGGAACGTCTTTGGATACGTTCACGCACGAAGGATTCGCACCGCAAACGATCTCTTGGATTCTGCCTTCGCCCGAAGGGAGCAGAGAAGAAGGCCGGATTCGAGAGATAGCGTTCCACATCCCCAAAGCCAAGAAGGTACAAGACGCGCAGGGAAGCATAGGCCTAGGCCTCCATTGGCTTCGCATCGAACGGGCCGGAAATTGATCTCTGCCACCTGCGCTTTACTGCGCCATGATCTTGGCCAAGAGCTCGTCGTCGGCTTTCAAAAAGCCGGCCTTCATGATGCGCGGCGTGAGCACACGCCAGTTCTCGCCCTTGGCGAAGATCTCCTTGAACAGGGCGAGTGCCGCATCGGTTTCGCCCGCGTTGCTCAGCGCCACCGCGTACCAGTAGCTGGCCTCGAGGTTGTCCCCCAGGATGTGCTGCGCCGCGCCGTAGGCACGCTTGGCCGCGGGCAGGTCGTCCTTCTCCACCGCGAGATCGCCCGCGTTCATCATGTCGTAGCCATGCTGGAGAACCAGGAGTCGGCCGAGTTCCTCCACCGGCTTCTTCGCGTCCTCCACCCTCAGATCGACCAACACGTCGTTCCAGGGCTGCCCGGAGGGCGTCCCCTTCACCACCAGCATCGCGGCCGATTGCCGGCCACGGATGTCTCCGCCCTCTTTCTGGGCGGCCTGCAGAGCCGCCAGCATGCGCTGGGAGAGATCGCCCTCGGCCTTTTCGAAGGCGGCGGCCATGGCATCGGGCACCGTGCTGCGCTCCATGAGATTCGCCTGGCAACTGTAGTTCTCGCCCGCGTGGTCGCCTGCCTCCGCGATGCACCCACTGCCGGTGTGCACCGCCACCCTCCCCTGGGCGTCGATCATGGCCACCTGACGGATTTCCGGGTGTTCATCGGCTTGCAGTAGGGCCTTCAGGGTCGCCGGAGCCGGGCGTCCCGCCGCCATCATGTCGAGCCCCAGAGGACCATAGGTGACGTCGACCATCGACTGGGTGGCCACGGCGCCGACTCCGGCCCGCGCCCAGGGAACGACACTGCCCACGCCGAACCAGTGCGATTGCACCGCCACTCCCAGCTGCCCTGTTTTCGGATCGCGGGCCACGATGGAATAGGTGGTGACGGGCCGGATGCGGGAGATCCGAGAGCCGCTCGCAACAGTGGCCGGGGAACTGGCCGCGGATGTAACTGATGTAACTACGGAGAGGAAAAGGCAGAGAACGAGGAGCGGGAAACTCTTGAGCGGCCTGGCGTGCATCGAATGCTCCTTTCGCGAGAGTCGCTCGGAGCATTGTACACGGGTTCCGGCCGCTCAACCAGCTTCAGCTCAGGGCGCGTGACACTCGGTACAGTTGGTGTCCTTCCAGGCTCCGTCGATGTCCACCGGGTGACGATATTCGTGGCCCCCGATGTCGGTGAAGCCGGTTCCGTCATCGAACTGCTGCGCCACGATGGTATGACAGACGTTGCAGTCGTGGGGAATGGCCTCGCCGTTCTCGCTCACGTGATTGCCGTCATGACAGCGGAAGCACCCATCGCTGAAGAGGTGACCGATGTTGTCTGCATGGGCTTTCCAGTCGGTCTTCATCTCGGGGAAGTAGTTCTTGGTGTACATGTCCCAGGTCACGTCGACTGCAGCCTGGATCTGAGCGGGAGCGGCGCCGGCGTCGGAGCATGCTTTCCTGACGTAGTCTTTCAACCCCTTCGCCGCCTCAGCGCGGTTCGCGTAGTCCTGCTCCATGGCGTCGACCATGATGCCCTTGATGCCCGGAATCGTCTTGCTCACCTCGCCGGAGGCCAGAGCGTGGTTGGCGAGGTGGGCCGGTGGATTGTAGCGATGCGAGGGCCGGTTGTGACAGTCGATGCAGTCCATCACCCGGATGTTCTCGTCATTGAGAGTGCTCTCGTCGAAGTCTTCCTCGGTGCTCTTGAACACCTTGACCGTTCCGTCGGCCGTGGTCGAGCGCACCCAGGGAATCACCTGACGACGACCATCGGTCGCCACGTATTCCACCTTGTTCGCCGAGTTGCTGTGCCAGTGGATGCCTTCGGTGTGCCCGGTCTCGCTGTGCGCGCCGCCGGTCTTCAACAGCAGGTGGAGACGGAAGTGCCGATTGTCGTCTTCGCTCGAGTAGTAGTCGTGGACCACGTATCGGTCGCTGTAGAAGACCTCGGGCCAGTGGCACTGCTCGCAGGTTTCTCTTGAAGGCCGCAGGTTCTTGATCGGGGTGTGAATCGGTTTGGGGTAGACGTTGGCCAGGACCGCGTAGACCTGATAGCTCCCCGAGAGTTTCGAACGAACGAACCATTCGGCGCCGGGACCGATGTGACACTGCACGCAGCGCACTTTGGCGTGCGGGGAATTCTGGTAGGCCACGAACTCCGGCTGCATGACCTTGTGACAGGTCTCTCCGCAGAACTTCACGCTCTCGGTGGCCTCGTAGGCCTGGTAGGTCCCGAAGGCGGTCATGCCCAGGAAGATGGCCGTCCCCACCGTGAAGATGATGGTCGCCCGCCGGGTGCGGCTGTCGTTGAGATCGACTCGGGGAAGCGGCTTGTCCGGGCGGCCCTGCACGCGGCGGCGGTGTTGCCGCCAGGCGCCGACCATCACCGTCACCAATCCCAGGATGAGGAAGATCGGCAGGATGATGAAGGCGATGATCCCCATGTAGGGGCTCGAGTCCTTGCTCAGGGCCTCCAGAATCATCAAAAAGAAGATCAAAAGAAGGCTCAGGGCCGCCAGGGAGGCCCCCACCATGGTGACGAGGTTGTAGAAGACCGAGGGGAGCTTCTTCTGGGGCGGAGTCTGACCTTCAGGATTCACGCGGGTTCTCCGAAAAAGAGCGAGAACGTTCGGCCCGAGCCGCCGGGGAGAGCGGTCAGGAGTGCTGGAGCAGGAGGTCGAATATAGGTGTTGAGAGGAGCTTCACCTAGTCCCTTTTGGTTGTCAATGCCCTCAAAAATCGCCGGCCCCAAATCTGACCTTGACCTCGCAAGTTCTTCAGCAACAATTAGATGAACTATGGGCCCATCGCTTGGCTCCCAATAGCGGAGTGGTGTGCCCGATGCTTCTCTTCTGGTCTTTCCCCGGCGATCCTCGAGGACTTTCTCGGCACGCGTGAAGAAAAGAGGCTTGGAGTGAAAACTATCCACGAACTTGGATCGAAGCGAATTCGCTCCTCCACGTGGACCCGCGTTCTGCTTCTGGTGCTCAGCAGCGCCTTCCTGTTCAGCCCGCCGGCGCGGGCCCAAACGGAAGCAAAAAAGAATACGGCGTTCTCCAGCGCGGAAACCTGGTATCTCCGCTCCCGGTCGACGGGCTACGCCTATACGACGGCGCCCAGGACCGCGGTTACGGACGAGATGAACCACTTCGAGTTCTACCAGCATCTCGATGGGGCGTTCAGTGGGATGGCGCAGGGCAAGCTCGACTTTCGCTTCTCGGGTCGCTTTGCCGACGACTTCGATATGAGGGCCAACCCGACCACCCCGCATCGCCTGTACTCGCTCTATCTGCAGTACCACACTCCCCGGCGCGGCCGCGTACGTCTGGGCCGGCTCTTCGTGCAGGAGGGGGTCGCCAACTACACGATGGACGGCCTCTATGTGGCTTGTAAGCCCACCCGGCGTCTCCAACTGCGGGCGTGGGGCGGCGCCCGTTCGCCCTACAACATGGAGTATGAAGCCAGCAATCTCAGTGATGAAACCGCCGTAGGGGCACGCGCTATCGCTCTTCTGACTCCGTGGATGAACCTGGGCATGGACTGGTCCTATCTCGAGCACGACGGCGCCACCGCCTATCGGAAGGTGGGGGCCGAGGCGATGCTGAATCCGGGAAACGGGTTGCGCACCATTCTGCGGGCCCATTACGAAACTGAGACCGAGCAGTGGGACCGAGCGGAGTTGTTGGCGTGGTATCGCCCCACTCCCGGCTGGCCCATGCTGAACCTGCAGTACCTCGACCGCCGGCAGAGCGTGGAAAAGAACACCTATTGGGAGAGGTTTTTGCCCTCGCTCGATCGCGTGCGTCTGGCCCGTGCCTCGGCGCGCTACGAGAACGCCGAACAGTGGGGAGTGGAGCTCGAGTACTTCGGCTCCTTCGTCGATGAGTTCCAACAGACGCGTCTGGGCGGAGCGGTTCTCTTCCCCTACGGCCGTCTGGGGTATTCGCTGCGCCTGGGCGATGCGGGTGAGGAGAGCCGCTGGTTCGGCGACCTTCGCTGGCAGCCGCTCCCCTGGTGGAACCTGAGTGGGGGAGCGATGCTCTCCACCTATGCCCTCTTGAAGGACGCTCCCGACGACCTCGAGCGCGATCTGGTCACTCTCTACGCCCGCAGCGTCACCCGCCTGCGGGATGGACTCAATCTTCACCTGGAATTCCAGAGTCTGGACAATCCGCAGTATTCCAAGGACATGCGCTTCTTGATCGGCGTCGATCTCGCCATGGGACGGGGCGCCTCGAGTACCGGACTTGGAACAGGGGGGTGGTTGCAGTGAAGCAGCTTTTTGTCATCGGTCTCTGCGTTCTGATCCTGCCCGTCTTCGCGGCGCTCGCTCTGGGCGACAGCCCGCCCGCGCCGAACACGGGAATCCGGCAGGTGCACGACATCCACGCTCAAAACGAGATCGAGTGTGAAACCTGTCACGAGGCGGTTCCGGACGCCAACGCTTTGACCGGACTTCTCCCCACGATGGATACGTGCGCGAACTGCCACGACGTCGAGGACGAGAACAACTGCAAGATGTGCCATCTCGGCGATGAGCCCACCGGCTATCCCGAGGAAGCGGCGAGCATGAGCTCGGGCCTGACGGAACTGGCGCACTTTCCCCACCAATCCCACATCCAGAAACAGGAGCTAGCGTGCACTGGCTGCCATACTCCCGATGGCAAAGGCGGAGAGACTTTTCCGCAGCACCCGCAGTGCAGGAGCTGCCATGCGACCGCGGCCGGTTACACGGACTGCTCGATGTGCCACGGCGACGGCGCCGCGCCGGTACCCGAGAGTCACGGCCCGCAGTGGATGAGCGAGCACGCGCTGGACGCCACCTTCGACCAGAACAAGTGCGAGAGCTGTCACACGCAGACCGACTGCCAGGATTGCCATAACGGCGACAATGTCCGTCCGCGGGTGCACGACGTGAACTTCGCGTTCAGTCACGCTCTCGAGGCCCGAAGCAACCAAATGCTCTGCCAGACCTGCCACGAGGATCCCGTGTTCTGCTCCAGTTGCCACGCGGCGGAACAGGTTCTGCCGGAGAATCACTCGCGCGCGGACTGGGTCACCAGCCGGCACGGCGTCGAAGCGAGCTTCAATCTCGAATCCTGCATCGCCTGTCACGATGCCGGTGAACAAGATCCCACCTGTGCCCGTTGCCACGGAAGGTAGACCATGCGTGTTCGCCAATCCCTAGGCCTATTGCTCGTCCTTCTTCTCCTGGCCCTCCTCGCGGTGGCCTGCGCCGATCGTAAGGATCCCACCGGCTCGTTCTACACCGCCCATCCCGAGCAGTGGATGGAGCAGCAGAGCGCCGACTTCCACGGGACGCTGGTGCGGCGCGATGGGCCTGAATTCTGCCAGAGTTGCCACGGTCAGGATTTCATGGGCGCCGGCGAAGCCCCAAGCTGCTACGAGTGTCACGACGGCCCCGGCGGGCATCCGGCCACCTGGATCAACCCCGACCCACCCTTCCACGGCGACCAGGTCGCCCTGACTGGCCCCCTGCCCTGCCGGGATTGCCACGGTCAGGATTACCGCGGAGGCTGGACGGGAGTGTCCTGCTACATCTGCCACAACGGACCCGCCGGCAGTTCCTTCTAGGGAATTCGGGCCCAGGCGAGCCCCTGCGACGGCAACGTCCGAATTGTGTTGAAGAGTCCAACAGCCCTGTGGAGAGTCTCCACAGGGCTGTTTCTCACTTGCCCTGCAACGAGTTAGGCCGGTTTTGCGGAGTCATTCGCGTGTCCGTGTAGAAGAACCCCACAAGCGCACGGAATGAGCTCCGAGACGCGGGAATGAAGCTGGATTTTCATCTTCTTTACTAACAACGAGTTGCAACTATTGTTTTGACAAATTGTCCGACTGACCCTTGCGGCATTGGCTATGCCTTAGGAAAGGGCGAACGGGCCCCGCCAGGGACCGACCCATTCAGGGTCGCCGGCGATGCCCCTCGGAGGTGAGAACCATGGTCGTCGTATTGGTTGCCAGCATGTATGTCCTTTTCCTCATCATCGACGCTCTCGTCGACCGGCACAAGCGCAGCCTGCGCGCAGCGGAGACTCAGGCCCGCCACGCCAAGCTGCAGGAGACCGCGCCGCGCTTCGCGGCCGGCTATTCGCTTCCGGAAGATCTTCACTTTCACCAGGGCCACACCTGGCTACATTGGGTGAGTCCGGAAGAAGCCTATGTAGGAGTCGATGACTTCGGCCGTAGGCTCATCGGGGCCGATAGCCGCGTAACTCCCCCGAATCGCGGAAGCTGGGTACATCAGGGTGAGCACGCGGCGAAGGTCCTTCATGAGGGCCGCGAAGTTCATCTGCTCTCACCGGTCAGCGGTGAGGTCGTCGGGATCAATCCCGAACTCAAGAAAGACCCCTCGCTGATCAACAGGGATTCTTACGGCCGGGGCTGGATTTTCAAGATCAGGGCCGCCGACCTGCACGCGCAGATCTCCAACCTGCTCTCGGGAAGTCTGGCTCAGCGCTGGATGGAAGACACCCGGGACCGCTTCCAGCGTCAATTGATGATGGCCTCGGGCAGTGTCATTCAGGATGGCGGCGCGCCGGTTGACGACGTGGCAAGCCAACTGGACGCCGAGCAGTGGAAGCAATTAGCTGGGGAATTCTTTGAGCTACAGAACAGCTCGAGCGCTGACTAGGGAGTGGATGTGATGAAAGCTATTCTCTACGACATCAATCTCTGCATCGGGTGTGAAGCCTGTGTGGACGCGTGCAAGGAGGTGAACGGTCTTCCGGCCGAACCCCGGGACCGTCTCTCCTCCACCTCGTTCACCTATCTGACCGATGTGGGCGATGATGTGTACTACCGCCACATGTGCATGCACTGCGTGGAACCCTCCTGTGCTTCGGCGTGCCCGGTGGGTGCGCTCCAGAAGACGGATGTGGGTCCGGTCACCTATGATTACGACAAGTGCATCGGTTGCCGGTACTGCATGGTCGCCTGCCCCTTCAGCGTTCCGCGCTACGAGTGGGAATCGAACACCCCGCGGGTTCGAAAGTGTGAGATGTGCAAACAGCGCACGCTCGAGGGAGGCATCACCGCCTGTGCGGAGGTTTGCCCGACCGAAGCCACCACCTTCGGGGATCGAGACGAGCTCATCGCGACCGCGTGGAAGAGAATCTCCGGTGACCCCGACTCCTATGCGCACCGCGTTTTCGGGGCGGAAGAAGTGGGTGGAACCTGCGTCTTGATGATCGGCCCGGAGAAAGTCCTGGAAGCGGCTTTCCCGCTGAATCTGCCCAATGAGGCCCTTCCTGAGTTGACCTGGAGAGTCATGGAGCGGATTCCCGCCGCGGTGGGCGTCGCGGGGGTGAGCCTTCTGGGCATCAATTGGCTCATTCGCCGGCGCATGGCTCTGGCGTCAGAGAACGGAACCGCTACGGTGGATTCCGCTACCACGGACAAGCTCGGGCATGAGGAGGACTTGCGATGAAGGCTCTGTCCTGGATCATCACCTACCCGTGGCGCGCAATCGGAGTCGTGGTGACCCTCGGTGGTCTTTACGGCGCCTACTTGCGATTCACACAGGGATTGGGCGCGGTCACGAATCTCAGTGACAGCTTTCCCTGGGGAATGTGGGTGGGTTTCGACGTGATGTGCGGGGTCATGCTGGCGGCCGGCGGTTTCACCATCAGCGCCTTGGTCTACATCTTCCAGGTGAAGAAGTGGCAACCCATCGCGCGTCCGGCCGTCCTGACCGCCTTCTTGGGCTACCTCCTGGTGGTGGGCGGACTCGAGTTCGACCTGGGTCACCCCTTCAAGGTCTGGCATCCGCTGGTCATGTGGAACCACCATTCGGTGATGTGGGAGGTCGCCTGGTGCGTGACCCTCTACACGAGCGTACTCGCCATGGAGTTCGCGACTTTCGTCTTCGAGAAGTTGAACTGGGACAAGCTCTCGCGCGTGTTCCATCACCTCACCTTCCCCTTGACCCTGGCCGCCGTCCTCCTCTCGATGCTGCACCAGTCCTCTCTGGGCAGTCTGTTCCTGCTCGTGCCGGAACGTCTGCACGCGCTGTGGTACACGCCGCTGCTGCCGGTCCTCTTCTTCGTATCGGCCATCGCGGTGGGCCTGAGCATGACCATCGTCGAGTCGAACTTGAGCGCGCGCGCTTTCGGACGTTGCATCGAGGGACCCATTCTGCAGAGCGTGGCCAAGGTCGCGGCCTGGGTAATGGGGTTCTATGCGGTGCTGCGGATCGGAGATCTAGTGCAACGCGGCGCGCTCAGCACGCTGTGGCCGCTGAATCGAGCTGCTGGATTCTTCTTGGTGGAGATCATCTTCGGGCTTTTGATTCCGCTTGTCATTTTCAGTTACCCCCACTTCCGGCACAACACGCGACTCTTGAACCGGGGCGCGCAGCTGGCGGTGTTGGGGTTCATCATGCACCGACTCAACGTTGGAATCACCGGTTTCGAAGTGGTTGCGGGAAAAACCTACACTCCCGCCTGGACTGAGATCGCCGTATCGCTCATGCTTGTTGCGATAGGTGTGACCGCTTTCAACCTGGCGGGCCGCTACCTCCCCATCTTCGAGACGGAGGATCCCGAGAGATTGAAGGTCTGGGCCCAGGAGAAGAAGCGCCTCGCGGCGCTCGAGTTCTCCCGTGCCTCTTCAGTTCCCGATCCGAGGTAGCGAAGCCGCTGGGTCCCGGGAGTCGATCGGGATGCACGACCATGTTTCTCCTCCGCCCGCTTCCCGCACTCGCGGTGGCGGGCGGAGTTTTATTCAGCTGATCTGGCGCAACGTGAGCAACTGCGTGGGATGGCGCCTCGTCTTCATCCTTACCATCGTCCTCACACTCTCCCTCAGCACCGCGGGCATCGTTCTGGAGCGCATCCAACGGCGCAACATGGTCTCGGTGCTCGAGGACACCGCGCGGAGTATGGGAACGATCGTTCTCGCCACCACCCACACCGCGATGCTCGAGAACAATCAGAATCTGCTGAACGAGATGATCCAGAATCTGGGAACCCAGGAGCAGATTCTGGCCGCGCGCGTGGTGTCGGCGGGCGGAGAGGTGCGTTACTCTTCGCGTCCAACCGAGATTGGCAAAGTGGCCGATCGTACCGCGGAGCCCTGTCAGGTCTGTCACCGCGAATCACAACCGTTCGTGCCCAAGTCTTCCCGTGAAGCACTGCACGTCTATCGCCTTGCCACCGGAACCAAAGCCCTGGGGCTGGCGGTGCCCATCCTCAACCAGGCCGAATGTTCCAATGCGGCCTGTCACGTCCACGATCGAAGCCAGACCGTGCTGGGCATTCTGGACCTGGAGTTCAGTACGCAGCACATGGAGGCCGCACTCTACGAGCAGAGGTCGGGTTATTGGATGCTCTCGGCCGCTCTCGTCCTGCTCATCTGCCTGGTGGCCGGGTGGGCGGCCTATCGAGTGGTGCACCGGCCGATGCACGCACTGTTGGATGGCACGCGGAGCATTGCGGCGGGAAATCTGGCCACCCGGCTTCCCGCGCAATCGATCGGAGAGGTGCACGAGCTGGCTTCGTCCTTCAACCTGATGGCGGCCCAACTCGAGACGGCGGCCCGGGATCGCGAGGAATGGAATCGCACCCTCGAGCGGCGCGTGGCCGAGAAGACGGCCCAGTTGAAGAAGGCCCAGGACAAGCTGGTGCTCACCGAGAAGATGGTGTCGCTGGGAAAACTCTCGGCCGTCGTCGCGCACGAAATCAACAACCCTCTGGCCGGCATCCTGGTGACGATCAAGTTGCTCCTGCGCCGTTTACCGCGATTGCTCGACGGCACCTCGACCGAGGAGGAGCGCAAGAGCTCCGTGTCGCAGTTGGAGATGGTCGAGCGGGAGACCGCGCGTTGCGGCGACATTGTGCGCAATCTGCTCCTGTTCTCGCGCCGGAGCGAACTTCAGACCCACATGGAGGACATCGAAGAGATCTTGCAGCGCTGCCTCAAGCTGGTGGGCCACCGGGCCCAGCTCCAGCAAGTGACCGTCGTCGAGCACTTCCCCAAGGATCTGCCCCGCATCGGCTGCGACGCCAACCAAGTGGAGCAGGCCTGTCTGGTAATGGTGATGAACGCTCTGGACGCCATGTCCGAGGGCGGCGAGTTGACCCTGAGCCTGGAGCATCTCGAAGCGGAGAAGATGGTGCGCATCAAGGTGCGCGACACCGGCACAGGGATTCCTCTGGAGATTCAGGCGCGGATCTTCGAACCCTTCTTCTCCACCAAAGAAAGCGGCCAGGGCACCGGACTGGGGCTCGCGGTGCTCTACGGCATCGTGCAGCGGCACCATGGCCGAGTCGATTTCCAGTCGCGGCGTGGCGAGGGCACCACCTTCTGGGTGGACCTGCCCCTGCAGCCGCCGCCTTCCTCTCCCGCCGGACCCTCCTCTGGCGGGGACTTTGAACACGAGGTCATCGAATCATGAGCAATGCAGCCGCCGATACCCTGAAGATCATGGTCGTCGACGACGAAACCGTCGTGCGCGAGTCGCTGGCGGGGTGGTTCCAGGAAGATGGGCACAAGGCCATCACCGCCTCCGACGCTCAACAGGCGCTCGTTCTGCTCAAGAAAGAGCCGTGTGATCTCGCGTTCGTGGACATCAAGATGCCGGGGATGGACGGGCTTGAATTGAATCGTCGCATCCACGAGCTTTCCCCCGACACCACGGTCATCATCATGACCGCCTTCGCTTCGGTGGAAACCGCGGTCCAGGCCTTGCGCGAGGGCGCCCACGACTACATCACCAAGCCCTTCGACCCCGAACACCTCAGCCACGTGGTGCGCAACACCGCCGCCCAGCGCAATCTGCAGCGGGAAAACCTGCAGTTGCGTGAGAAGCTGGCCAGTACATCTTCCCCCACGCCGATTCTGGGCGAGAGTCCGGCCATCAAGCGCGTGCGAGAGCTCATCGAGACGGTTGGGGCTACCGAGAGCACGGTTCTCATCACCGGCGAATCGGGAACGGGCAAGGAACTGGTGGCGCGGGGAATCCACGCGGCAAGTCCACGCGCGTTTCTTCCGCTGGTGGTGGTGAACTGCGGCGCCCTTCCCGAAGGCATCCTGGAGAGCGAGCTTTTCGGACACGAACGCGGGGCCTTCACTGGAGCGCAGTACCGTCACAAGGGCAAGTTCGAGCTGGCCGACAAGAGCACACTCTTCTTGGACGAGATCGGCGAAGTCTCGCCCAAGATCCAGGTGGAGCTTCTACGGGTGCTCGAGGAAAAGAAGGTGACGCGCCTGGGGGGAACCAGCGAGACCAGCGCCGACTTTCGTACCGTGGCCGCCACCAACAAGGATCTCCAGCTGGAAGTGCAGGCGGGCAACTTCCGGGAGGATCTTTTCTATCGTCTGAACGTATTCCAGATTCACCTGCCGCCTCTGCGCGAGCGACGGGAAGACATTCCCATGCTCGCGCACGCGTTCATGACCCGCCTGGCGGCAAGCATGAACAAGCCCTTGCCGCAGCTGGAAACCGAGGCGGTGACGAGGCTCAAAGAGTACGACTGGCCCGGGAACGTACGCGAGCTGACCAACGCCATCGAGAGGGCGTTGGTCATTCACCAGGGAGGAAGAATTCGCGCTTCCGATCTTCCCATCGGACCGCGCAGCGAATCTTCATTTGGAAATGGACCGCGCTCTTTGGCCGAAGCGGAAAAACAGCACGTACAGTCGGTTCTCAACGACTGCGATTGGAATATTTCGCAAGCCGCCCGGGATCTCGAGGTGGACCGCACGACGGTGTACAACAAGATCAAACTCTACGACCTGCAGAAGGATTGAGGTCGTGGAGGGTCTCGCCTTGGTGGCAGTGGGCGATCTTCCCGAGGGCTATCCGGCCTTCGTGCAAGAGCGACTGCAGAAGGAGACATCCATGCTCTGCAGGATTCTCGACCGGGTGCTCGATCCATCGGTGTCCTACGATTCCCAGAGGGCACAGTACAACTGCCGCGTGCTCCTTCCTCTGCTCGAAGACATGTCGAGGGAAGAGAACTGTCGCATTCTCGGCGTGGCCGACGTCGATCTCTTCTCCCCCATCTTCACCTTCGTGTTGGGCGAGGCGCGGCTGAACGGGCACTGCGGCCTCTTCTCGCTGCACCGGCTGCATCCCTCCCTGTATGGATTGCAAGAGGACAAGGAGCTGCTGCGGGCCCGCTCCGAGCGAGAGGCTCTTCACGAGACCGGACATCTCTTGGGTTT
This sequence comes from Candidatus Krumholzibacteriota bacterium, assembly GCA_963764625.1. GTDB lineage: Bacteria > Krumholzibacteriota > Krumholzibacteriia > JAJRXK01 > JAJRXK01 > JAOZPE01. Next base: position 482,163 of record CAVXTH010000005.1, read on the forward strand.
GGAGCACTGCCGGGATCCCAGCTGCGTCATGCAGTTTTCGGCTTCGGCAGAAGAAGTGGATTTGAAACCAGCGGAATTCTGTTCTCGCTGCGCGGCCGTCGGGCGAGCCGCGTTCTGACCCGCGAGTTTCCAGAGGAGGGAGCCATGAACCGACAATTCTCGATCCGCAAAGAGGGCGAGCACTATCACCTCACCTTCCACAACTATCAGGGTCCGGCCGAAGGCAAACAGATCGGCGCATGGCTGGAGCTGGAGGCGATCGATCCTCCGTCGGAGGAAGCACACGATCAGGCTCCGGGATTGAACCAGTACTTCCTCTGGCAGCCTATGAGTTTCCATCCCGATCTGCAGGCGTTGGTAGGAGCGGAGAAGCTGCCCAAAGTGACGCAACTGGTACAGAGACTGCGGCTCACCATCCTGGAAGGCGGGGAGCTTCTGCCCGAAATTCCGGGCGCGCCGGGTAAGTTCGGAAAGAGAACCACGGTGGCCGCGGACGCGAAAATCCATCACTCGCTCACCGAGGAGATGGAACACCTCCACGAGAGAGCGTGGCACAAGGGGACCAAAGCAATGATGCAGGCCCTGATCATCCGCGCCGTTCCTACCCTCATCCTCGTCCTCGTCGCCATCCTGCTCTACCACCACCTCGGCGATCACTACACCGAGATGAGCCTGGAAGACGCGCTGCACCGCGCCAACGAGCCTATCGTGAGTCAGAGCGTGCTGGGCAAGATCTGGAGCCCGGACTATTCGCACCACGTGCGCGTCCCGATCACCTCCGCCAATTTTGCCGGGGGAAGCCGCGTCATCTGCGGGGACGGGGATGTGCTCCACTTCGAGGGGGTGGCTGACATCCGGGCCATCCTCAAACGAGCCTCCGACTACACCGGTCTGCCCCGCGTGGACGGCCTAGCCCACAATGGCGGGGTGGAAATCGAGAAACTCACGGCGGGGGGAAACGCGCTCTTGAGCAGTGGGGTCCTGACCCGCGAGACCCGGCTTCCCAGGTCCGCGGTCAAGCCCAAGCGGGTGTCGCCGGGCCTCGCTGGTGGCTTCCAAATCTACGATCAGCTCGACCCCACCGACGAGGTTGGGATCAACGCCCTTTCCGGAACCAAGATCAAGCTGGAAGGTGTTATCAAACAAGAGGATGCGGGGTTGGTCCTGCGCTTCAAGAACGGGGCGGGCGTGGTGCTGCATCCACGGCAGGAAGGATCGCCCTGCGATCACCTGCTGCGCTTGTTCGTCGATGATCCTAGTACTATTGAAGTAGATGGAGTCCTGTCCCGGGTGTATCTCCTGGTGGACCGCGAGGATCCCTTGCGTTCCCGCAGAGACACCCGTCTTGTCGGTGATTTCGCGGTTTACTCGGCTTCGGCCCAAAAGTATTACGCGGTCGATCAGAGGTGAGAGGGCGACCTTTCGCGGGATTGGTTCGAATTCCCCACCACCTGGGCCTAAGGAAAGGTCCTGGAGCCGAGCAATGACCCAACCCGTCCCCGGAGGGCGCGTCGCCCCCGAAGAAATCGAAGAACTGCTGCGCAAGTACGACCGCCCGGGACCGCGGTACACTTCCTATCCCACCGCACCGGTCTGGACGGACGAGTGGAGCGCGCAGGACTATCAGGGGCGCCTTTCCGCCCTGAAGAGCTCGCTCGAAAAGGGCGTGGACCGGCCACTCTCCCTCTACTTCCACATTCCCTTCTGTGAGGAACGCTGTCTCTTCTGCGGCTGCAACGTGGTCATCAGCCGGCGCAAGGAAGTTGCCCATCCCTATCTGGAACGCCTGAAGAAGGAAATCGACCTCACGGTCGCGCGCGTGGGCGAGAAGCGAAAAGTGGTGCAGATGCACCTGGGAGGCGGAACACCCACCTATTTCACTCCGGAGCAACTCACCGAACTCATGGACCACGTGAAGGCGCACTTCGATCTGCAGCCCCTACACGACGAAGTTTCGATCGAGACTGATCCCTGCGTGACCACGCGCGAGCACCTCGTGGCTTTGCGCGAAATGGGGTTCACCCGTATGTCAATGGGTCTGCAAGATCTCGACCCGAAAGTGCAGGAGACCATTCATCGGGTGCAGCCCGACGAACTGACCAATCGCTACTACCAGTGGTGCCGTGAGCTGGGCTTCACTTCGGTGAACATCGATCTCATTTACGGCCTTCCGTATCAGACCGAGGAGAGCTTTCAAAAAACGCTGGAGCGCGTGACCGAGTGGAGGCCCGACCGGGTGGCGGTGTTCAACTACGCGCACGTTCCGTGGATCAAGAAGCACCAGAGCCTGATGCCCGAGGAGGCGCTTCCCGACCCCGCCCTCAAACTGCGGATCATCGGCATGACCTTCGCGCACTTCCAGAAGCACGGCTACGAAGCGATCGGCCTCGATCACTTTGCTTTGCCCGACGACGAATTGGCGGTGGCGCGCCGCCAGGAGACGCTGCGCCGCAACTTCATGGGTTACTCGACCCTGCCCGAGACCGACATCCTGGCCTTCGGGGTATCGAGTATCAGCGAAGTCGCCGGCGCCTACAGCCAGAACCACGCGCACTTCGCCAAGTGGAACAAGTCAATCGACGCCGGAGAGTTTCCCGCGTTCCGTGGGGTTAGCCTGAGCCGCGATGACCTTTTGCGGCGCGAGGTGATCATGGGGATCATGAACAACCTCGCTCTTTCATTCGCGCCCATCGAGGAGAATTTCGAGATCGATTTCACCGAGTATTTCGCCGAAGCGCTCGAGCAGTTGAAGGGTCCGGTCGAGGATGGTCTGGTCGAGATCACGCCGGGTCGTCTGCAGGTGACGCGAAAGGGCCAACTCCTGGTGCGCAACGTGGCGATGGCCTTCGATGCCTACCTGAAAGCTCCGAGCGACGAAGCGGACAGCCCGCGCTTCAGCCGTACCGTCTAGGCGAGAGTGTCGAGCAGCTTCAGGATCGTCCTCCCCAGCTCATCGATGTTCTGCTTCAACCGCAGTAGGCGGCGGTTGTCACTCTCGGCCGAGCGGACGATGGCCATGAGTTGAGCCAGCTTCTCCACGTCGGCCGGCTTGGGAAAGAGCTCCTGAATCTCCGTATCCGTGAACGAAGTGAGCGAAGAGGCAGCGCTCGCCAGATTCTCGTCGGTACGCTTGGCGGCGTCGCGGGCGGCTCGCCTGGCTTTGGTCCGCAGCTTCTCGAAATCCATGGACATGATTGCTCTCCTTGCCGGCTCAATCCGCGTTTTGACTTTGTAGCTTGTCCAGGATCTCCTTCATCCTTGCGAGGAAGTCCTGGGTCATCTGATAGGCGTCGACCGCCTGGCCTTTCTTGCCCACGAGTTCGTTCACCGTGGAGTCCATGTCGGCCACGAAGTCGCGCAGTGCGCCCTCATTCACCCCGGCCCGCGCGAGGTAATTCTGACGGGTCTGCTCCACTTCGGCAGCCGAGGACAGGAACGAAGTGAGCGCGGTATTGATGGCTTTGGCCTGAGTATAGTCCTCGCGCAGACGCTGCTCGAGCTCCCTCTCGATCTGGTAGAGGGGCAGAAGCATCTCGTTACGCTTGGCGCTGATCTCTTCCATGAGGGCGGGCGCCACGTTCAGAAGGTAGCCCGAGCGGTCTTCTTCCGATCCACTTTGCACCACCTGACTCCATGCCGCCTGCATCTCTGGGTCGGAGAAGAACTCCCTGGTGAAGGTGGGCGTCCACTCGTGGTTGACGAACTCGTTCACGCGCGCGCGCCGTTCGTCCATGTAATGGTGAAGGAGGGCCAGATGGGCACTCTCCAGAGCCTGTAGGCGACTGCCTAACTCGTTGGAGAGCTCCGGCGCCCGCGCGGGAATACTGGCGCACGCAGTCATCCCGAGAGCAAGCAGTCCGATAAAGGCCAGGCAAACGAATCGCGCGGTCGGGGTTCGTGCTTCATGAAATGCTCTGCGGGGGCGAGGCTGAGGCATGCGTGACCTCCGGCGATCGAGGATACGGCACTAGCACTTGGCGTTCACTTCGCGTCTTCTCGAAGTGAGGGGCCGCCGTGGCGGACCGATGGTACCGCGCGAGGGAAAAGATGTGCAAGATCCGTCGACGCAAAGGCGGCTCAGCGAGTACAATCGGCACGCAAGCCGTCTTTCGACGAATCACCCTTCGAGGGGAGGAAGAAACGACGATGGCGCAGAAGCACTCGAATAAGCCGCGCTCGAGCAAGCACAGCGACGGCAAAGATGTCCATCGGGACGGCCGCCACGCTTCGGGAGACGAGATCCGGCAGTTCATCGGCGTCATCGCGCTGGTGGTCATCGCCCTGGGCTTCGGCGCGTTGCTTCTCTTTCCCCGCCTGCGTCCAGGCTATACGGACAAGGCCGAAGCGGAAGCTGCCTCGCGCGAGAAGCTCTACGTGTTGGCGGCGGCCAGCCTCAACGGAGTCTTGAACGATGCGGTGAAGAGCTACGAAACCGCCGATTCCACCATGGCGATCCAACTCTCCTGCGCCAACAGTAATCTTCTGCGGCATCAAATCGAACGCGGCGCACCAGTCGACCTCTATATCTCCGCCGCACCCGAACACGTCGACGCGCTCATCGACCACGGATGGGTGAAACCGGAGAACCGTTTCAAGCTGTGGACCACCGAACTGGTACTGGTGGCCCAAGCAAAAAACACGGTTCAGGAGGGCGTGAAAGACATGCTGCTCAATGCCTCGCGCATCGCCATCGGTGACGTGGGCGTTCCGGTGGGCGAGTACGCGCGCCAGTCGATCGCCGGCATGGGCCTTCAGGCCGACTTGAAAGACAAGCTGATTCCCATGGTCGACGAGCCGGCGGTGCGTAATGCCGTCGTTAGTGGAGCCTGCGATCTGGGCATCGCCTACAAGGCCGCGGTTCACGCCGCTCACGAAGGAGCGAAAGTGAAGATCGTCGCCACCCTTTCCGAGCGCACGCACGAGCCCATTCTCTACGTGGGCGCCATCCTGAGCGACGCGAAACATCCGCAGGAGGCACTCGCCTTCCTCCATTTCCTGCGCGAGGGAAAGGGCAGGGAAATCCTGGAAGCTGCGGGCTTCGAAGCTACGGCGGAGATGCGTTGATTCTCTCCGGGGTGGAATGGACCGCCTTGGGGATCTCCCTCAAGGTGGCGAGCGCGGCCCTTGTGCTCATGGTGATTCCCGGAGTTCCTTTGGCCTGGCTTTTGGCGCGCCGGAAGTTTCCCGGCCGCACCCTCCTGGAGGCCGCCGCGAGTCTGCCCTTGGTTTTGCCGCCGGTGGTCACCGGCTACCTGCTTCTGTGGGCGCTCTCCCCTTCGGGATCGATGGGGCGTGGGCTGCACCGTATCTTGGGCTTCGATCTGGTGTTCACCTGGGAGGCGGCGACCCTGGCAGCCGCGGTGGTGTCCTTCCCCCTCTTCTTGCGCGCCATGCGAAGCGCCATCGAGTCGGTCGATGTGAATCTGGAGGAGGCTGCCGCCAATCTGGGCGCGTCTCCGATGCGTGTATTTTGGAGCGTGACCTTCCCCCTGGCGCGTCACGGATTCGTGGCCGGGGCCATTCTGGGGTTTTCACGCGCTCTGGGAGAATTCGGGGCGACGATTCTGGTGGCGGGAAACATTCCCGGCCGCACGCAGACCATTCCGCTGGCAATCTTCTCCCTCACGAACACCCACGAGTTGAGCGCGGCCTGGCCACTGGTGCTGACCGTGTCGATCCTCTCCTTCGTGTTGGTCGCGCTGGCCGATCGCGTGATTCGAAAGGGACGCTGAGCATGCTCGACCTCGACCTGAATCTGCAGCGTCCGGGCGGGTTTCATTTGCGCCTGCAACTGAAGACGGACGCCGCCGTAACCGTGCTCTACGGAGCCTCGGGCGCGGGGAAGACCACGGTGCTCGATCTCATCAGTGGCGCGTGTCGGCCCGACCGGGGACACGTTCAGGTCGACGGGATTTCCCTCTTCGATTCCACCCGTGGCATCGACTTGCCGGCGCGAGCGCGGCGTACTCCCCGTGTATACCAGGAGGGAAGGCTCTTTCCTCACCTGAGCGTGCGTGAAAACCTTCTCTACGGTGCGGGGGATGAGCGGGAGTTGCGCGAAGTGGTGGAGGTATTGGAGATCGAGTCCTATTTGGAGCGTCGGCCCCGTGAGCTTTCGGGGGGACAGCGCCAGCGGGTGGCGGTGGGTCGCGCGATTTTGGCGCGGCCGCGCGCTCTGCTTTTGGACGAACCGTTGGCTTCGCTCGATCTCGCCCTGCGTTTTCGAATTCTCCCCTACCTGCGCGCGCTACGGGTTCGCTTTCAGATTCCCTTCGTCTACGTCACCCACTCCACCGAAGAGGCTCTGCTCCTCGGAGACGAGGTCGCGCTCTTGAAGGACGGAGAACTCGCGGCCCACGGTCCAGCGGCGCAGGTACTTTCCACTGCTCCCGGCGCTCCCCTGCCCGAGGTACAGGCGGGAGACACCCTGCTCCAGGCGACCCTGCGCGCGCATCTGGCCAGCGAAGGAATGAGCGAGTTCGTTCTGGGCGAGGCGATACTGTACGGTCCCCCGCTTCCGCGCGAGGTGCTGGGCGTACGGGTGTTCCTGGCCCTTTCCGCCCGCGACGTGATCCTCGCGCGTGAAGCCCCTCAGGGCTTGAGCGCGCGCAACGTCGTGGCGGCGCGCATCGTCCGTCTCACGACCCTGCGCGAGCGGGTGTACGCCACCGTCACTCTTCGGGGAGCCCCACGCGAATCGGCGCAGCTGACCGTCGCCCTGACGCGACAGTCTGTGCAGGAAATGCAGCTGGACGAGGGCGTGAGCGTGGTGGCCATCTTCAAGGCGAGCGCGCTGCGGCCAATCACGCCGCGAGAGGAAGGCTGAGGCACCCATGCAAGAACTGGGCGGAGTCGCCGGAACCATCGGCATCTACATTGGCTACGTGGCATGGCTGCTCGCCATGGGTGTCGCTCTGCTCTCGATCCCCATCGGGATTCCCGGGGGTTGGATTGCGCTTGCCTTGGCCGTGCTCTACGACCTTTTCTGGAATTTTCACGCGCTGGGCTGGAAGGCGTTGGCCCTCTTCGCGCTGCTGCTCGTAATCGGGGAAGTGGTGGAAGCGCTGCTCGGCAGCCTCTACGTGGCCAGGAAGGGTGCGACGCGCTACGGGGTGATCGGTGCGCTGGTGGGTGGTCTGGTGGGAGCGGTCGCGGGGAGCGCGGTGATGCCGCTCTTCGGCACCCTACTCGGCTCGTTCGTGGGCGCATTCCTCGGCGCGGTGGGCGGAGAATATCTGCGCGAGCAACGCCTGCAGCCCTCGGTGCAAGTGGGGATGTACGCGTTGATCGGCAAGGTCGCGGCCAGCGGTATCAAATTCATCTTGGCTCTGGCGGCGGTGGTGAGCGCCGCGATTGTGGCCTGGCCTGGATGAGATTTCGGCCGGTCGGCGGTTCCCGATAGATCTTGAACTCTTGCATCAGCCCTCCCATGCGCAACGCGATAGATCGACCCGGCCGGATTTCAGGAACTGCACCCTCTCATCTCGCAGCAACTCCTCCTGCAGCATTCCCGACTCGTCCTGAAGCGAGATCCGTCCGCCCGCGCCCAGAACCCGCTGCCAGGGCACGGCGGAATTCTCCGGAAGGTTCTTGAGCGCCCGTCCCACCAGCCGCGCGCGCCCGGGCAGGCCGGCAGCCGCGGCGATTTGACCGTAGGTGGCCACCTTCCCCGGAGGGATCTCCGAGACCACAGCCCAGATGAGTTCGTAGTCAGTGCTGCGCATGCCTGGCACCGTCGTTCTGCGGCTCCGGGATGAGAGGAACTCTGATTGTGGACCATGCGGCTCTCGGAGGCTAGAATCCAACGGTGTCCATCAATGCCGTCGCCCTGACGACTCGCTTCGAAAGAGATCGCCTCGATGTTCGAACGCTTCCAGCAGTGGCTTCAGGAGCACGGATCGAAGGTCTGGCTGGCCCACGATCTCGCGGTTCTCCTCCAGGTCGTCCTCATCCTCCTCGCCGCGTGGCTCAGCGATTTCATCGTCAAGCGCGTACTGCACCGGTTCATCCTACCCATCGTAAAGCGTAGCCGCACGAGCTGGGATGACGCCATCGTCCGGCGCGGTGTGCTCGGCAAGCTCGCCCACCTCATCCCGGCCTGGTTGATATTCACCTTTCTACCGCCGGTTCTGGAGCCGTACCCGCGCCTAAGCGCCTTGGCTGCCAATTTCGTAGAGGCCTACATCATTCTCATGGTGACCCTGGCCCTGTCCTCGTTGATCGCCGCGGCACAGGATATCGCGCGTGAACACGAGATCGCACGGCACGCCCCCACCGAGATCATCAGCCAGGCCCTGCGTATCGTGGCGTGGTTCATCGGTTTCATTCTCATCTTGTCCGCATTGGTCGATCGCTCTCCGCTCGTGTTCTTCAGCGGGCTTGGAGCGATGACCGCAGTGCTCATGTTGATCTTCAAAGACAGTCTCTTGGGACTGGTGGCGGGGCTGCAGATCGCGAGCAACGATTTGGTGTCTGAAGGAGATTGGATCGAGATTCCCAAGTACGGCGCCGATGGAACGGTCACCGAAGTGGGCTTGATGACGGTCAAGGTGCAAAACTGGGACAAGACGATCTCCTCGGTGCCTACCTACGCGCTGATCAGCGATTCGTTCAAGAACTGGCGCGGCATGGAACTCTCCGGAGGGCGACGCATCAAGCGTTCGGTCAGTCTCGACATGACAAGCGTACGATTTTGCGACAAGGAGATGCGCGAGCGCTTTTTGAAGATCCAGTACCTCCGCGATCATATCGAGAGCAAGACGAAGGAACTCGCGGCGTGGAACAAGGAGCGTGCGGTCGATGAAGGAGTCTTGGTCAACGGCCGGCGGCTCACGAACCTGGGCTGCTTCCGCGCGTATCTCGAGGCATATTTGAAGCACCATCCCCAGATCCACGCTGAAGGCATGACCTTCATCGTGAGGCACTTGCCGCCGGGTCCCACAGGGCTTCCGATCGAAGTTTATGTGTTTTCCAAGGACCAGCGTTGGGTGCAATATGAGGCAATCCAAGCTGACATCTTCGATCACATTCTAGCGGTGATCCCTCAATTCGACCTGCGGGTCTTCCAAGAACCCACGGGTAGCGATTTTCAGCGATTGAGTTCGCGGGCATGAGCGCCCCTGAACTTCCACCAACCACTGGAGCACGATCATGCTCGATTGGGTGAAGGAACTCTACCCCATCCTCATTCTTCTGGTGGTCGTTGCCATCGTACTGGCGCGCCTACCCAAGATCGACCTCGGGCACTCGGCCAAGTTCATGGCGCGCCGTCGTTGGAACTGGTTACCCCTGGGGTTGACCTACGCCTTCCTCTACATGGGCCGCTACAACCTGAAGGTGAGCAAGTTCGCGTTCGAGAACCTCCAGGGAAGCCACGGCCATTCGATGATGGGGAACGAGGCGTTCGGAGTGATCTTCGGGGTAGGCACCGTGATCTACGGATTCTCCTTCCTGGTGAACGGACCGCTGACCGATCGCTTCGGCGGGCGCTTCTCCATTCTCATGGGATCAGCCGGTGCGGCAGCGGCGAATCTGGTGATGGGACTGATGTCGCTCTCGCTGGTGCATCTCGGCCCAGGACACGCCTTCCTCGCGCAGAACTTCGTGGTGCTGTTCTCTATCCTGTACGGCATCAACATGTACTTCCAGAGCTTCGGCGCGGTGGCCATCGTCAAGGTGAACTCCTCGTGGTTCCACGTGCGTGAACGTGGAGTCTTCGGAGCGATCTTCGGCATTCTCATTTCTCTGGGCATCTACTTCGCCTTCGACTGGGGACTGTTCGTACTGGAAAAGCTCGGGCTGGCCTGGGTGTTCTTCGTGCCTGCATTGATCTTAGGCATCTTCTGGATCATCGACTTCACGATCGTGCGCGATCACCCGAGTCAGGCGGGCTTCGCCGACATCAGCCTAGGTGACGCCACCGACGGGCAGGAGGGTCCATCGCTTGGCCCGGTGAAAGTCTTCAACAAGATGCTACACAATCCCATCATCATGACCATTGCTGCCATCGAGTTCTGCAGTGGGTGGCTGCGGCAGTCGATCATGCAATGGTTCCGTACTTTCGCGAAACAGACCGATCTCGCGCTGGGTTTGAAGTCGAGCTTCGTCTACGACAACTGGGGACTGCTGCTCTGCGTGGCGGGGATCATGGGCGGCGTGGTGGCGGGCGTGATCAGCGATCACGTGTTCCAATCGCGGCGCGGGCCTGTGGCCGCACTTCTTTACGGTGTGATGCTGGTGTGTGGGGTGATCATGGTATTCAGCTACACCCAACCCTGGGTGGGTTGGCTGGTCCTCCTCATGTCGATGGCGGTGATCGGCGTACATGGCATGCTCTCGGGCACTGCGAGCATGGACTTCGGCGGCAGCAAGAATGCAGGTATCGCAGTGGGCTTGATCGACGGTTTCGTATACCTCGGAACCGCAGCGATGAGCTTCACCTACGCGGCGATTTTGCCGCATGAAACTCTCGACGATCTGGGTAGGCTCGCCGGTGCGGCGACGAATCCGGCCAACTGGAAGCCCTGGCCGATTTCCATGGTGCCCCTGGCGTTGATCGGACTCTTCTTGGCGTGGCGGATTCGGCATGCGATCCCGCATGGGAAGAAACACGCGGCTTGAGCGCTCAGGAGAGATGCGTCGAGATCAATGCCTGTGGATCCCCTCTGTGGTATCATCGGCAGTGCTCGATTGCGAGCGTACTGCCGAAGTGCGACGGGTTCCCCAGTGCCCACGGAGAATCACCATGTCTGATACTCTCCCTTCCATGACGCCAACCATCATCCCCGGCTTCCGCTACCGGGACGCGCCCGCCGCCATCGAGTGGTTATGCAGAGTTTTTGGATTCGAAAAGAACTTGGTGGTCCCTGGCGAAAATGGGGCCATCGACCACGCCCAGCTCACGCTCGGGAATGGCATGATCATGTTGGGCTCCGCCCGCGACGACGAGTACGGGAAGCACTTCGCGTCACCGAACCAGATTGACGGAGCTGTGACCCAGAGCATCTACGTCATCGTTCCCGCCATCGACGAACACTTCCAACGAGCGAGGGCGCGCGGTGCGGAAATTCTGAGCGAACTCGCGGAGCAGCATTACGGGGGAAAACTGTACACCTGCCGCGATCTGGAGGGATATCTCTGGAACTTCGGTTCCTACGACCCCTGGGCGGCGACTTCGGACGCCTGACGCTACCCTTTCCCTGATCACTTTTTTGAACAGTGAGCGCTCCAGGAGGCTGCGATGGATCGCAAGAAAGCGCTACGAGAGTACAAAGAAGCGGCGCGTCCGGCTGGGGTCTACCGCGTCCAGCACACCGCAAGCAGACGGACGCTACTGGGCTCGAGTCCCGACGCACCGGCGATGCTCAACCGCATTCGATTTCAACTTCAGTCGAGGGGACACCCCAATCGTCAGCTCCAAGCCGATTGGAACGCCGATGGCGCCGAGGGGTTCCTCTTCGAAGTGGTGGACCTCCTCCCCCCTCCAAAGTCCGAGGAAAAGGACCCGGCCGAGGAATTGGCCCTGCTCGAGGAGCTGTGGCGAGATAAACTGAACGTCCAAGCTGGGCCGCGCTACTAGTATCTACGAGCCCGACCGCGGTTGTTCTGCTTGATCGCACGTGGTGCCGTGGAATGATCTCACCTAATTGCACATTCACCGTATCATCCGGCTATGGAAAGAAACTGTAACCGATTGCTGCTGGCACTCTGTTCGATCCTTGCCTCAGGTGGATAGAAATTCGCCGAAGATCTCTCTGATCTACAGTCCAGCACCCGCATCAAGGCTCGCCACGACGAAAGCGAAGCTGATCAGTTTCATGATCATGCGGGCGGTCTCAGCGGTCACCGTTCAACAAGAACACTTCGATCGTGGCCTTCGATTCGATTCCCTACCTGGAGCAATTTGACATTCCGATATTCTGGATTTTTGGCGGTCCCTCGATCGAAAAGTTGGGCCCCATCAAGTCGAAGTTTCGTCAACGAGGCGAAGTACGAGAGAGATTTTTACTGTCGATTGGTTTCAATCTTGGATGTCTTCGGCCAGGCGAATCTTGTTACCGTCAGGATCTTCCAGATCCGCGAGTCGCACCACACCAGGGACCTCAATCGTTGGACCCGTGAAGTGGACACCTCGTTTCTCGAGGTGCCGACGGGTCAAATCGAGATCGCGGACGCCCAAATTCAGCGAAACTGTTCCGCTCCCATTCACCGTATCTTGACGGCCAAGGCCAATAGTTACACCCGGTATGCCCATCTTGATCCGCGCCCATTGCAGCTCTTCTGAGCGACTCTCGAGTTGTAAGCCCAAGATCTCTGTATAGAACCGGATTGCCCGGTCCAAATCAGCCACGGCGACTTGGATGAGCAAGCTCGGCTCGTATGCAGTGTGCTCCACGACCTGGTGTTTTGAAGGTCCTTGCGTTTCCTGGGTCGTATCGTGACCTGGCATTTCTCGCAGTCTCTGCCGCCAATTCACCGGTCCCGATTTGAAGCGCTCTTGCAGCTGCGCTAGCGTCCACGCGTTCCCGGTGCGGAAGAAATCGTAAATCTCGTCGAACGCCTCTCCCCTTGCGTATCCGATGCCCGCGGCGCGGATGCGTGTCCGACCCTCATCTACCGCTGCAAAAGTGAACACACTGAAGAGATGTTCCAACAGCTCCGGGTGCTCGAAACCAGGGGGGGCATGTACCGCCTGGAGCGAAATCATCTCCATGGGCTGATAGCTGAGAATGCGGGTCTTGATGTTGTCGGGATTACCCTTCTGTGCTTTTGGATCGTAGCTGGTTTCCCAGGTCCCACCCAGACGAAAATCGACCCACGCTGAGGGCACGGCCCATTCCTTCAAACCTCCGGCTGTGGTGAACGTCCGCCAGACCTCTTTGAGCGGCGCGTCAACGATCAACTCGTGTCTCAACACCCGGGAACTGTCGGGCAGCACGTAGGACGTTTCGATCACCGAGGGTTTCTCGGCCCTTGCGGCGGCCGCTAGCATCATGACTACCAAGCCCACCATGGCGATCCTTGAAAGCTCTCTCATTGCGAGTCCTCCGTCTCAGGTTCGGAAGTTTCGGATTCCTGTCTGTGTTTAGCGAGCAGAGATTCCATGTGGTTTTTCAGTTCCGCCACCGCATTGTCGAAGTGAGTAAGATCCCGATAGGTACGGGAGAGCATCACCCCACCTTCCATCGTGACGAGCACGAACGAGGCAAGACGGCGCACGTCCGTGCCAGCCGGAAGGCGGTCGCTGGCGCTTTGAAGACAACTTTCCACCGCTTCCATCCAAGCACTGAAGTTGCCCGCCAAACGCGCGCGCACGGAGGGGTCGGGTTCGTGGAGTTCCAAGGCGAGGTTTCCGATGGGACATCCGTAAACGCAGTCCGAGGACTCGAGGAGAGCGCGGTAGCGACCCAGGAGGGCGAATACCCGCTCGATCGGGTCCTCAATGCCCTTCCAGGCGGGCTCCAGAAGCATCGGCCCGATCCCAGCCCGATAGGTGTCGAGCACCGCCTCCAGCAAATCCTGCTTACCGGGGAAGAAATGGTAGAGGCTCCCACTACCGGCGCCCGCGGTTTGGAGGATCTCCGCGACACTTGTGGAGGCGTAGCCCTTGAGGGCAAAGAGCTCCATGGCGGCGTGGATGAGCTTCTCTCGGGTCTGCGGCAAAGGACTGCTTCCCATTCTGAGTTGAATGATCAACACAGAATAAATCGGGGACTCGGGTTTTGTCAAGCGTCCAGGTACTCCGGATCCGGACCTTGCCATGGACTATGGTCCCAACAATGGATGTACTGTCTGATCGCAGGTGGAGCCGTAGTTTGATCTCTCCGATCTTCAGCCCGGCACTCGTATCCGGGCGACATACGTCGAGCATTATCACGGCAAGACTCGCACCCGAAAGATTAGCGGCAAAATTGCAGAGCTTACGGACTGCACTCTCAGTCTGTTTGGGCGTCCCACCGACGAGGTGGAGTTCCTTCCGCGTGAGAACATCACCCGATTGGAACGAAGCATCCAGCCCAGCCGCCGCAATAAGGCGATGAAAACAGGGTTCCTCATGGGACTAGGTCTCGGAACCCTCATCGTGCTTCCCGCTATAGTCCACAAGAGACAGCCCGGGCTCGATCTGAGCGGACTCTCTACTATACTTTGGGGGGATTGTCTTCCTGGCGTGCACGACCGTGGGGGTGCTGGTGGGTTTGGTGCTTCCCGGTGAGAAGTGGCAGGATGTGGACCTGAGCAAGGTCACCCTCAGATTCGAATCCGACTCGGGTCACGAAGGCCGCGTTCTGCTCGGATTCCGCTTCTGAATGTCAGGAAATCGACTCCGGAGGTAAAGCGCTATGCACGAGTTGACCGCCCCTCGATGGCCCCAACTCTACGCGCGCCTCTGTGGCGCGTTCTATCTCTACATCATCGTGGCGGGCATCTTTGCCGAGCTCTTCGTCCGCGCGAAGCTCGTTGTTCCGGCAGACGCCGAAGCGACCGCAAGTAACATTTTGGCTCACGAATCGCTGTTTCGCATCGGCTTCTCGGGTGAGATCCTGCATCTCTCCTTCGACGTCATGGTCGCGGTGATCTTGTACGCGCTCCTACGCCCTGTGGATCGCAGTGTCGCTCTCTTGGCCGCGTTCATGCGCTTCGCCTGCGATCTCATTTTGGCCGTGGCGAGCATGAGTCACTTCGCCGCGTTGCAGCTCTTGCATGGCGGGAGTTCTCTGAGTTCCTTCTCGCCGGAACAGTTGCACTCCCTCACGCTCTGGGTGATGAATCTCCACGGGGACGCCTATGCCATCAGCCTGGTGTTCTTCGGCTTCGCGTGTCTCGCCCTGAGCCACTTGCTCTTCCACTCGGGCTTTCTTCCCAAGGCCCTCGGTATCCTCCTGGGTCTTGCGGGATTCTGCTACCTGTTCACGAGCTTTGCCCAATTCCTGGATCCGGCGTTTGCCAAGTCGCTCTTTCCTGTCTTCTTCATCCCCTGCTTCGTGGGAGAACTCGGATTCGCGCTGTGGATGCTCGTGAAGGGCATCGACGTCGCCAGATGGAATGAACGAGCAATTCAGAGCTGATCTGGTGCATACTTTTCAACGTGGGCGAAGCAAGTAGTACACAGAGTTCGGAGGAACCAACATGACCAGATTTCGATGGACACTCTTGACCCTTCTGATCGTCGTGGGCGGATGGACGCTCTCCGCCGCAGCTCAAGGCCGTCCTGATCCAGCCAAGCTCATCGCAGCCCAGCGCGAGGCACTGAGCAAATTTGCCGCCCTTGATGGCGTTTGGAGAGGCCCGGCTTCGATCAGTATGGGACCCGGGGGAAAGCACGAGATCACTCAGACGGAGCGCGTCGGAACATTTTTGGACGGTTCCGTAAGAGTCATCGAGGGCCGGGGCTACGAGGGCGATGGTACCGTCAGTTTCAATGCACTGGGCATCATCTCCTACGATCCGCAATCAAAAACCTATACCATGCACTCCTATGCTCAGGGACATGTCGGCGACTTCGTACTCACACCCACGGACGCTGGCTTTAGCTGGGAGATCCCTGCGGGACCGATGAAGATGCAGTACACGGCCACGTTCAAGGATGGAACTTGGGAGGAAACGGGAGACCGCATCATGCCCGGCAAAGACCCGGTTCGCTTCTTCGAGATGAAGCTCGTGCGGGTGGGCGACACGGACTGGCCGGCCGCGGGTGCGATCAGCCCGAAGTGAGGTCGCTCAATTCCAGTCCAAGTCCTGGGTGCCCTTGTTTGGCGCGAAGATGCTGAGCACGCGGGATAGGAGTGGACCGGAGGAGTTGGTCAATGAATAGAGGTGGGTTCTCCTGGAAGAGAGCCGTTGGTATCACCAGAGCGAAGAACAAGATTTCGCGCGCCACGGGAATTCCCCTGACCAAATCGGGGCGACAGCGCAAGATCGGCAAGATGGTGACCGGGGGCAGCGGATGCGTGCTCGTGCTCGGCGTGGGCGTATTTCTCCTGACCCTGGGAGTCGTGATGGCACACTTCGTGGGATAAGGCGGCGCACCCTCATCACTTCAGTCCCGTCCGTCCTGCGTAGATAGAGGATGTGGGGACGGGTGGCTGCCTACGGCCAGATTGTTCATATTCTCGTGCGTGACGCTCCTGCTCTCGCGGGGGCCGCGCCGCCGAACATTACTCGGAAAGGAACCTCAGCATGACTCGAGCAAGCAAGGCTTGGAGAGCCGCCATCTTACTCGTGGCCGTTTTCTGGTCGATCGCCGTTTTTGCCAAAGACACCGATCAGAGGATCGTCGTTCAGGACGTGGGCTTTTCCACCCCCGAGTCGGTCGAGTATTACCCCGCCGAAGACGTGTACTTGGTTACCAACATCAACGGCGACCCCTCCGCGATCGATGGCAATGGGTTCATCTCGAAGCTCAAGCCCGACGGCAGTGTCGTCGCGCTCAAGTGGATCGACGGTACCATGAAGGGTACGACTTTGAACGCTCCCAAGGGCGCGGCCGTGGTGGGTTCGTATCTCTTCATCGCCGACTGCAACCAGGTTCAGGTCTTCGATCTCCCCAGCGGCAGGCAGAAGAGCTCGATCAGCATCGAGGGAGCCACCTTTTTGAACGGCGCGACGCCCGGTCCCGAGGGATCGGCATACCTAACGGACAGCGGCTTCAACGCGGGCTTCAAGCCATCCGACTCCGATGCCGTCTACCAGGTCTGGCCTGATGGCCACTACGAGACCATCCTCAAGAACAAGGAAATGGGTCACCCCAACGGCATCTGGGACCACAAGGGCCAGCTCATCGTGAACACTTTGGGCTCGGGTAAGATGTTCGCCGTGTCCCCGAACGGAACGCAGACCGAACTACCCGCTCCGCCCAAGGGATCTCTGGACGGTCTCGTCGAGCTGAACGATGGCAGCTTTCTGGTGACGAGCTGGGATGCCGCCGCGATCTACCAGCTGGACAAAGAAGGCAACTACACGGTCTTGGCGGATTCGCTCAAGTCGCCCGCGGACATCGGCATCGACACCAAGCGCAATCGCGTGCTGGTTCCCCTGTTCCTGGAAAATAAAGTCGTCATTCTTCCGTTGAAGGGATGAGGAGGGCATGAGCCAACGGACGGGTTCGGAATCGCCAGAAAGGCCTTCCGTAGTTGCCGTCAGCAAGAGCGAGGCACATACCTTTTCCAAGAAAAACTGCGAGTGCATCACTCTCCTCGCCGGCCAGGGCGTGGAGGGTGATGCCCACGCTGGCGCGACCGTCAAGCATCGCTCGATGGTCAAGGCGAACGCAGAACAGCCCAATCTTCGCCAGGTCCATCTGATCCACACCGAATTGTTGGATGAGTTGAAAGAGCAGGGTTTCAAGGTCTATCCCGGGGCAATCGGGGAAAACATCACCACTAGCGGAATCGATGTCCTGTCTCTGCCGCGGAATACCCTGCTACGCATTGGTCCCTCGGCGGTCGTTCAAGTCACGGGGCTTCGCAGTCCGTGCAAGCAACTCGACAACTTCCAGGATGGTCTGAAGCAGGCGGTTCTGGATCGGGGAGAGTCGGGGGAACTGATCCGTAAGTCGGGAATCATGGGGATCGTGATCGAGGGCGGCACGGTTCGACCCGGCGATGAGATCGTGGTAACTCTGCCCGATGGGCTACATGAGAAGCTGGACTGTGTCTGAGTGACTTACCGAGAAACCACCCTACTCACAGAAGGATCGACATGAAGGTCACCGACAACACCATCCTCATCACCGGAGGAGGCTCGGGAATTGGCCGCGGTCTCGCCGAAGCCTTCCACGAGTTGGGAAACCAGGTCATCATTTCCGGCCGACGCACGAACGCGCTCGAGGAAACTTGCGCCGCCAACCCGGGAATGAAGTGGATCACGGTAGACATGCGCGATGCCGCGAACACCAAGGCATTCGCGATCCGAGTAATCAAAGACCATCCGTCTTTGAACGTACTCGTCAACAACGCCGGAATCATGCGGTTGGAGGATCTCTTGAGACCTCCCGCGGCACTGACCGACGCGGAAGAGATCGTTACCACCAATCTGCTCGGTCCGATTCGTCTCACCGCCGCGCTGATGCCGCACCTGAGGAAGCAAGCTCGCGCCACCGTGATGACCGTTTCCTCGGGGCTCGCGTTCGTGCCGCTGGCTTATACCCCCACTTACTGCGCCACCAAGGCCGCGATCCACTCGTACACCCAGTCATTGCGCTATCAGCTTCGGGACACTCCGGTGGAGGTTTTGGAGCTCATTCCACCCTATGTGGCCACTTCACTGCTGACCGAAGACGGTCCGCGCGACCCCCGCGCCATGCCGCTGGATGAGTTCATCGCCGAAGTGATGGAGATCCTGAAGACCCAACCCGACGCAACGGAACTCTGTGTTGAAAGAGTTAAGCCTCTGCGCTTCGCCGCGGAGCAGGGCCGGGAAGAGTTCGAACGATTCTTCACGGGATTCAACGCATCATTGGTGGAGAGGGATCCGAGGCAGAGCAGGGGCTGAGTACCGTCCGATTACGGCGCCGCAAATTAGCCTGGAACAATTTCCCCAGAACTCCGTAGAGTCTCTGGCGCTCCCCGCGGTAGAACTCATCTTCGTTCGTCCCGCAGACGAGATGGTCCTCTATTTCAACAACAGAGCCAGATTCCGCCGTATCCACCCTCAAGCAACGAGGTAAAGATCATGATTCCATCTCGGCTTCGAACCCTTATTCCGACTCTCGTGATGCTCTCCATACTGGTCGCGTCGACTGCACGCGGAAATGAGCGGGAGAACTATGAACTGACCCATTGGGATGACTATGTCGGCAGCTACGAACTCCAGCCTGGCCACTACCTCTCCATCGGCCTGAACTGGGGAGGTGGTCTCACCTACCTCGACTCACAAAACGGCCGCTTCGGCCGACTCAGACAAACCTCCAAAGATCATTATGCCGATGATGAGCGAATGAAGATCGTCTTCCTGCGTGACCACCGCGGTCACATTACCGGAATGAAGTGCAGCGCGAATAATGGAGCCGAAGTGCAGGCGAATGCTCTAGCCCTCTCGTACGTACCCTTGAGCATCCCCAGTGGTGCCGCCACTCTCGCCGGCACGCTGATTCTTCCGCCAAAACCGGGTCCCCATCCTGCGATCGTTCTCAACGGAGGCGCCAGTTGGATCGTGCGCGAACAGGTCTTGGAAGAGGCCCTGCTCTACGCTGCGCAGGGCTTCGCAGCTTTCGTCTACGACAAACAGGGCTGGGGTGAATCAATTGGCGAGAAAACGGTACCCTTCGCAACCTCGGCCCGGGACATCCTCGCCATCGTCGACTACCTGCGCTATAGCCGAATGGACCTCAACCCCAAACGAATCGGAATCTCGACCTACAGCCAGAGCGGTTGGTACGGAACTCTGGCCGCGTCCATGTCCACATCGATCGGCTTCCTCGTCCTCAATGTTCCATCAGCAACCTTCGTGTATCGGCAGGAATTTCAACGCGTCGAAAGCGAATTGCGAGCGGACGATTTTACCCCCGAGCACATTCGTGACGCCCTTTCGTTCATGGGTCTCATGTCGCGCTTTTCTCGCACTGGTGAGGGATGGAATCAATATGCGACGACGCGGGAGAGCGCTTCACAGCAGCCGTGGTTCCACTACCTCTTCGCGCCGAAGACTCCCGATCCCAGCAACTGGCGCTGGGGTCGAATGAACTGGGAATACAATCCCCTTCCCGCCCTGATGAAGATCTCGGCTCCGACCCTCGTTTTGTTGGGAGAGGAGGACAAGAAGGTGCTTCCCGAGGTCAACCGTTCCGTTTTCGAAATGGCGTTCGACGCGGCGGGCAACCACGACGCTGTAATCGAGATCGTTCCGAATATGAACCACGATCTGGTCGTTTCGTATCACGGCGGTCGTAAGGAAGCCACCCCAAACCAGATTGTGCCCGAGCTTCTCGCACTACGGCTGCAGTGGTTGAAGGCTCACGCAGTGCCTCGCGACTGAGTACGCTCCGCGAGTTCGCACTACACTCTCCTTTCCCCACGAATTGCAACTCCGCGAACCGCGGGGTATTGTAGTTGCGAAAGTCTCCCTAATGAGATCTCTTGATCGTGGGCGTCCTCGATTCAATTTGCCTTACAGCTGAGGTGAAGGCTATATTTCGATGATCAGTTCGTCTGAGCCCAATTACCGAGAATAAACAGCGCTGCCAATCGCACACTTGGAGGCCCACATGAAACAGAGAGTCTTGATTGTGGCCTTCGTATTGTTGGCGTCCGCCTCCATGGCCTTTGGCGTCGATCTGAACTCCGAGCGCGTCGCGACAGCAGAAGAGTACTTCCGTGGCATCTATGGGGGTGATCCGGGTGTCGTGGACAAACTGGCGAGTGAGGACATCGTGGTCAGCTACCCCATCTTGCAGAGCGTGGTCGGAACTCCGGCGATTCGCGGACGCGATGCGGTGAAAGCGCTCGTGGCACGTTTTGGTAAGAAATGGACAGATCCTCACTACGAATTCCACGAGACCGTCTGCGAGGGAAACCGAGTGGTTCTGCTCTGGAGTTTCCACGCACGGAGCCTTGCTGATACTCCACCGGGTCAGGCGAAATCCGACGATGACTATTCGTGGGGCGGCATCACCCTGATTCGTTTCGATGAGAGCGGTAAGATCAGCGCCGAAATCGGGGAAGAAAGCAATCCCGGACCTTTCGAGCGCGTGCACGCCGCGAAGGAGGATTGAACTCATGGTTCCGCGTTCGTCATTTGATGGTTGCTCCGCGATACTCGCGCCCAGCCCAGCACTGCTGATCTCGGTTGCGATGGTGCGCCCGCATGGTCACTCGGCGGCACTCGGATCGGCGATCACCTCGTCTATGCCAGTTATGTTTGGTATCCGGGTCAACCCTTCTACGAGGCGTCGGAAATTCTCGGAATCAGAATGAACAAGTAATTCAACCAAGTGAAGGAAGCGATGCAATTGAAAACTCTCATCGTAATGACTGCACTTCTGGCGCTGGTCAGCGGCTGTGGAACCTCGCCAGACGCTCGAGTTCAGACCGACAAAAACCTGGTGCGGAGATTTACGGATCTCACGAACGCCGCGGATTGGGACGGACTGGCTGAGGTCATGGCGGAGAATTTCACGCGGCACAGCGCCGCAACGCCTGGCCCGTCGGTGACTTCTCGCGAGCAGTTCGTCGCGCTACAAAAGGGATTCCTGAGGACCTTTCCCGATCAGCGTGTGACGATTCAACAACTCGTGGCCGAGGGGAATCGCGTTGCGCTTCTGGCTACCTACTCGGGCACGCAGACGGGCCCTTTGGCGGAGTATCCGGCCACCGGCAAGCGGGTGGAAGCTCCGTTTCTCGGCATCTTCCGTATCGAGTCGGGCCGGATCGCCGAACTCTGGGTAGAATGGGACAATCTCGCCATGCTTACACAGCTCGGGCTGTTTCCACCGCCCGCGCCGGCGTCTTCCGACTCGCAGTGAGACGAACTCCTGCCCGATGGGAACAGCGACAGAGCTGGCTTCAAGTTCGGTGTCGAATTCTCCGAGGCCCCCGGTCAGGCCGGGGATCGAGAAAGGAGCACGAATCATCATGCAGAAGGGCCCGTTTGTCAGAGCTGCGCCATGCCGTTGGAGCAGCCGGAGATCTTCGGCACCAATGCGGATGGCTCGCAGTCACAGAACTACTGCATCTATTGCTACCAGAACGGGGAGTTCAACCATAAGAAGATCACGATGCAGGGAATGATCGACAAGTGCGTGGACATCATAAACCAACAGAAGGTCATGCCCGAGCAAGAGGCGCGCACGTTCATGAGCGAGGCCGTTCCGACTCTCAAGCGATGGAGAGCAGAGAACTGAGGCGGCGCTCTCGTCACTGTGAGAACGACAGCCGGAGCTCGAGGGGATTCCGGCGGGTTTTTTTCGTTTTTCGTTAGTACCAAACATAAGATTGTACTATATTGAGACTGCCTCCCCGGAAAATCTGTCGTTTCGCGTCCTCCTGCGCGGTGGTCTAGGTGTGGGAAGTCGAGGCAGAGGTCTATTATGGCCATTGCAGCCCTCAGCCTGGCGGAGTGTGGCATCGGAGCTGAATCCGTGGAAAACCGTCTCCAACTCCGCCATGGGCGAAACTATGGAGTACATCTGGTTCGTCCCTGTTCGGACTTTGCTGGGTGCCCCGGTCAACTCCGAACGTCGAGACACTTTGCCGAGTGCCCCGGCCAACTCCGAACGTCGAGACACTTTGCTGGGTGCCCCGGCCAACTCCGAACGTCGAGACACTTCCCGAAAAGGGGTGACCATCTGTTGAAGTGACCAAACGCGGCAGGGGCTGCGCCGCCTCCAAGCTGTCCGGCTCTCCGGGCAGTGGGCAGCGAGCTGTTACCGATGGAAGCGGGACCTCACCGGGAAACTGGGAATTCGCGGAGGTTTCTCGCCCTGCACGTCTGGCATGAAGCATGCGCTGAGGTGGTCGCATGCGCGCCGGAAGTCCTCTCATCGTGACGCTCGCTTTCCGGAAGTTCGGAGATCAGCCATGGATCAGTGGCTCGAACTGCCTGCGGATCCTCGCCGCAAAGGTCAACCCCATCGCCTCGAGCAGTCCCATTGCGCCACGCGGCTGGCGGCGGTAGTGCTCACCTTGCTCTACCTCCTTGCCCCCCTCGTGAGTGGATGTGGCAGACGAACACCTGAAGAACTCATGGGCCCTGGTGACGAGTCTTCGCCGCGGGCCGTTCCGCTCTCGCTCGTCCCCGGGGCGGGGCGAATGCACAACCTCATCGTAAAGAAGACCCTGGCGGCGCTTCCGGCGCTCCAAACTCTCTCCGATGGGAAGGTTCCGACCGCGCAAATCCGTGAGGCCCTTCGCGCAGCAACTCGCCAGACCTTCGCGAAGGAGCCAGCCGGTTCGAGCGTGGCAGGGATCGACGCCCAACTCGAGAAGCGACTCGACGAGCTCCTCGACGACGCACATCTGGATCTACTCGAGCGCAGGTTCCGCTCGTTGAAGACTCTGCTCATCCGAGCCGAGGTCCCTCGAGTGAGCGAGCTGGAAGCGCTCTTCGCGAGCTGGGGAGTCGACCCCGCAGAGGCGCGCCAGGCAGCGCTTTTCGCGCAGCTTGCGTTGAGCTACGAGGCGAACTCGGAGACGGGCGACGCGGTTCCGGCGACAACAGACCCTGAAGCCACGAGTTCGGACGCCGCATCGAAACTGCGCGAACTGGCCACAAGCTCCCCTACGCTGGGCATGGTCTACGATCTCTACCGCTCCAGCGCCAGCCTTTGGCAGGGCGTTTCCGCCCAATCCTCTTTCAAGGAGGAAAAGCTGGAATTGACGCTGACCATCGTCATGGATGCCGAGGGCGGCCTGGGGGGCCTTCTCTTCGGTCCGATCGGAGCCATCCTGGGTTCCGCCGTCTACAGCATTCTCTGGGTGGCCACGGCGCCCTGAACCGCGGGGATCGCCAGTCCTCGATCCGCGCGTCACCACACACACCGCTCTGCAATGCCCTCCCACTCGAAAGTCAGGAGCCAACTCATGGAACTACTACCCATCGTTCTCGGAGCGAACGCATTCAACCTCGTCCTCGCCCTCATCCTGCGAAGGTGGCAACCGAGCCTCTACTGCCGCTCGCTGGGACTCGCTCTGACCCTCGTCACGCTGCCC
The DNA here is from genome assembly GCA_963764625.1 of Candidatus Krumholzibacteriota bacterium. Lineage (GTDB taxonomy): Bacteria > Krumholzibacteriota > Krumholzibacteriia > JAJRXK01 > JAJRXK01 > JAOZPE01. Next base: position 505,805 of record CAVXTH010000005.1, read on the forward strand.
CTCGCCTTCGCGGTCTTCTCCTCGCTGAGTTGGCGAATGACACTTCCCATGGTGACGCTTGGAGTCCTGCTCTGGATCTACGATCCCCTGAGAAGCGTGCACCCACACTTTGGGCAATTACGTTGATCGACTACTCGGATCCGAAACGGCTCTTGAGCATGCCCCAGTTCGCGTCGCCAGTCGCCACGCGGCCGTCCAACCAAACACACGGAGCTTCCTCCAGAGTGAGGATCTTCTGCACCCCGGGTTCGTCGCAACTCTCGTAGTACAACTCGGAAGGGGCGGAACCAGCAATGGTTGGACACTTGAAACCCTGCAGGCAGAGGACCGAATCGCCCCCAAAATACTGCAGCGTGAAGCGTATGAGTGGCACGGTCTCCCCCGCAGCGCTCGGACAACTCGAGGGAATGGTTGCTACCGCTCGCGAGCAATCGTCCGCAAATTCCTGCTTGGAAAATGCGCTACCGGCAGGAATCTCGTGTCTCAAGACGAGAGGAGCCACGGAACTGGTGAAGTCCAGATCGACGAGATGGTAGGACGCGATCCCACCCTCGGGAACCCGCGCCACGAGATAGACATCGAAGGAGCTGGCAGGAGAGATGACCTTCGAATGGATAGTGCCCGCGGCATCGAAGTAGAGCCCGACATCGCCCGCCACAGTCGAACTCTTGCTCGCTGACCAAGCAGGGTTCGCGGCCAAAAGAACTGCCAAACCAACAAGACAAAGCCCTACGAGAGACTGAAGGGCGCGCATGACAATCACCTCCGGCTTGGTTCCACCCCAGTAGGGTACCACCCACCCCGCCGGCCTCACAAGCCCCCGGCCCCAAACACCGTCGTGCACCTTTAACTCCCCCGAGCGCGTTTCGTCTCGCCGCCCGCCCCCGCCCTGTTCGCTTCTCACCCGCCGGGTGTATGACCCAAAGACAGCAAACTCCCCCCAGAATGCGCACTTGGGCTATTATGGTATCGATTCCCCGTCTCTTGTGGCTCAGGTCCATGCCCAGACACGAGCGCGCGCCCGACAGTCCCACACCCACCCTACTGCTGCTGCGCGGCGCTCGCGACGGAGATCCGCGCGCACTCGACGAACTCTACCGGCGCTACCTCCCGCGTCTCAACCGCTGGGCAAGAGGTCGTCTCCCCAGCTACGCCCGCGCCGGCCTCGATACCCAGGACCTGGTCCAGGACGCGCTCGTGGGAACCCTGCGGCGCCTGGATCATCTCGACCCACAACGCCCCGGCTGCTTTCAGGCCTACACGCGCCAAGCCATTCTCAATGCCATTCGCAACCACATTCGTGGAGCCCGACCGCGCGCCCGCGCCAGCGTCGTGCTCGATCGCGAGCCAGACCGTGCCCCCAGTCCTCTCGAACAACTCATCGGCCGCAACGCGGTGGAACGCTACGAGCGTGCCCTGGCGCGGCTCGAACCCGAGGAGCAGGAGCTGGTGGTGGCACGCATCGAATTTCACTGTCCCTTCGCGGAGATTGCCGAGCAACTGGGGAAACCCAGCGCCGATGCTGCGCGCATGGGATTTCGCCGCGCCCTCTTGAAACTCGCCGAGGAGATGGGTGATGTCTGACTTCAACTTTGACCTGGATCTCCTCGCCGACAAGATCGGAGACCTCGCACCCATCGATTGGGAACAGGCGGCGCGGGAGAGCAAACTGCAGCCGGGCACCTCGCTGAGCGAAAACCTGCGGGTGCTCGCCCGCATTGCGAGCTTCGAGACCGATGAACTCGACGCGAGCACCGGACCCCGTGCCTGGGGACCCTTCGAACTCCTCGAACTCGTGACGGTGGACGAGGAAGGTGAGCGCTGGGCTGCTCGCGGCGAATCACACCAGGAACTCGAAATCCTCTGGCCTCCTTCCCATCATCACGATCCCCATCACGCGCGGGTGGAACTGCTTGCCGCCGCACGTGCTCTCATAGACCTTCGTCACCCGAATCTGGTCGAGATCCTGGGGGCCGATGCCTTCGACGGCCGTCTCGGCGTCTGGATGCGCTCGGCGAACGGCCGCACCCTCGAGAGCCTCTCCCGAAACCAGGGGAGGTTGTCGCCACGCGCGTGGATTCGTCTGGGTCACGAACTCTGCGACGCAGTCGAGGCCATCCACGGTCGGGGACGCTTCCTGTGTGCGCTTCCTCCTTCAGGAGTTGTCATCGACGAGAAGGGCCACGCACGTATCCGGCGCCTCCCGCACCTGCGTTCGGCCAGCAATCTACGTCCGGGCGAAACCCTGCCCGCCCTCGGCAGCTATCACTTCGCCGCGCCCGAACTCCTCACCGGCGCTGCGCCCACCCGGGCGTCCGATGTCTTCACCCTCGCTGCGCTCTTGAGCTGGGTGATGGAGGAGGATCCCGATCTGGCGTCGCTCGTCACGCTCGAGAAACTCCGCGAGCATCGAAACCGCGCGCCGCGCTTCGCCCTCCTGCCACGAGAACCCGCCGAGCTGCTGCGTGCGTGTCTGCAACGCGAACCCGGCCGGCGGCCTCCGACCCCTACGGACTTGAGGGAACTCTGGGAAAGCGCCACAATGAACCTGGTCCCGAGTGATTGGCCAAGCAAGCCAAGGCAAAGTCCGTGGCGCGAACTCTGGCGCCGCCTCACCTCATCCTGAGGAGCGCTCCACGACATGATCGGATCTCGAGTGGGTCCCTACCGGCTCATGGAACTTCTCGGTGAGGGTGGGATGGGCGAGGTCTACCTGGCCGAACAAGTCGAGCCGGTTCGTCGCTTCGTGGCGCTCAAGATCATCAAATTGGGAATGGATTCGAAGCAGGTGATCGGCCGCTTCGAAACCGAGCGCCAGACTCTGGCCATGATGGAACATCCCAACATCGCCACCGTGCTCGACACCGGATTGTCTCCCGAGGGTCGTCCCTACTTCGCCATGGAATACGTCAAGGGAGTGCCGGTCACCGAATACTGCGACCGGCACCGCCTTCCCATGAAGGAGAGACTCATCATATTTCTGGCCATCTGCGAAGCAGTGCAGCACGCCCACCAGAAGGGGATCATTCACCGCGACATCAAGCCCAGTAACGTGCTCGTCACCATCATCGACAATCGTCCCGTACCCAAAGTAATCGATTTCGGAGTTGCCAAGGCAACCGCGCGCGAGTTGACGATGCGCACCCTGTTTACCGAACACGGCCAGCTGGTGGGCACCCCCGAGTACATGAGTCCCGAGCAAGCGGAGATGACCGACCGCAGCGTCGACACGCGCACCGACATCTACTCCCTCGGCGTTTTGCTCTACGAACTCATTGTAGGAACTTTGCCTTTCGACTCGCGTACTCTGCGCGAGGCCGGACTCTCAGAGATTCAACGCATTCTCCGCGAAGTCGATCCCCCACGCCCTAGCACGCGCTTGAGTACGCTGGATGCCCCGAGGACCAGCGAGCTGGCCCGCGACCGCGCCACCGTTCTGCCGCAATTGCGCCGCCAGATCGAAGGCGATCTCGACTGGATCACCATGCGCGCGATGGAGAAGGATCGGATCCGGCGCTACGCCTCCGCCTCCGAGCTGGCCGAGGACATTCGCCGCCACCTGCGCGACGAACCCGTTCTCGCCTCTCCCCCGGGCCGCCGCTACCGTATCGGCAAGTTCATGCGCCGTCACCGTACCGGAGTGGTGGCGAGCGCGCTCGTCACTCTGGCCCTGTTGGCCGGCATCGCCGGCACCGCATGGCAGGCCATTCGCGCGCGTCACGCCGAAGACCAGGCGCGCGCCAGCGAACACAGCGCCCTCGAGGTGAATCGCTTTCTGCTCGAGACCCTCCGCCAGGCCGATCCCAACGAGAACCCGCGCGACCACGAGATGCTCGTGAGCGAAGCCCTAGACCGCGCCAGTCAAAACCTCCAACACGCCTATGGAGAACAACCGCGCATCGAGGCGGCGGTGCGTCTGGCGGTGGGAACCAGCTACCGCCACCTTGCTCGCTATGAGGAATCCGAGGAGCATCTGCGCCGCGCCCTCGAGCTGTATGCGAAGCTAGGGAATGAACTCCCTGCGACCCTTCGGGCCCGTCAGGCTCTGGGAAACACGCTGCGTGACGAAGGCAAGGTCGAGGAGTCCCGCGCTCTTTTCGAGCAATGCCTGGCGGATCTTCACCGCGAACGAAGTGCCGATCCCGGCTTGTTGATGACCACCTATCAGGGATTGGCGAACGCGGCCTATAGCGACAAGGACCTCGCCCTGGCCGACTCCCTCTACCAACTGGCTCTGGCGATCAAGGGACTGAAGGATCCCGAGGACCTCATTGCTTTGCTTTCGGTACGCAACGACTACGGAACTCTTCTCGTCCACCAGGGGCGGTGGAAAGAGGGACGCGTACTCTACGAGCGCCTGTTAAAGGACATGCAAGCGAGGCAGAAGGAGGATCACCCCTGGCAGGCCGTGGCCATGGATCGCCTGGCCGAGTGCTACCACAAGATGGGCGACCTCGAGGAAGCCGAGCGCATACAACGGGAGGCGCTCGCGATGGATCAGCGAGTGTACGGTGAGGGAAGCCCGCAGCTCTCGATCCGACTGGGAAATCTAGGACTCATCCTCAAGGATCGAGGAAAGTACGAAGAAGCAAATGAGGTGCTTCGCCAGGCGGTGGACGCTTCCATCGCCTCCTACGGCATGAACCACGAAAACACGGCCCTTTCGATCAACAATCTGGGAGCCCTCGAACAAGAGCTGGGCGATCTGGACTCGGCCGTCGAGTCCTATGAGAAAGTGCGTACGATCGAGCACTCGCTGTACGGTGATGATCCCGCTCGTCTCGCCACCGTGAACAACAACCTGGGTGCGGTCTATCGAGAGAAGAAAGACTACCGGCGGGCGCTGCAGAGCTTTGGGGCCGCGCGCGTGGGATTCGTAAGCCTGTACGGCGAACGCGACGCCCGCGTGGCGATCGTCGAGCACAACATGGGACGCACTCAGATGGACGCGAGGAACTACGCGGCGGCGGAAACGGCCTACCGGACCGCCATCGCCAAGCTGGAAGCCCTGGTTCCCGACGACCATCCGAACCTGGCGGTGATGCGTGGCAACCTGGGGGAAAACCTACGCCGCTCCGCGCGATTCGAAGAGGCCGAGAGAGACCTTCTCGCCTCCTACGCAATTCTCGAAGCCAAGCTGGGCGCCGGGCACAAGCGCAGCCACTTCGTGGCGGACTGTCTGGCCCAACTCTACGAGCAACTCCGGCGACCGGATGACGCCGCACACTGGCACGAGCTAGCCACCAGTCCGTAGAGGGGCGCCGGCCGATCACGAAGCTCCCTTGCCACCGGGTAGCCGCCTCACACCGCCGAACCGCGGACCCGACCGCGCGGCGACCCGCAGCCCTAGACAAAATGGAGCGGCTTCATATCAGCGCACCAGTGTCATGCGGCGCGCTTCACTCACCCCGTTCACACTCAGCCGGCTCAGGTAGACGCCCGACGCCACGTCTCTTTTCGCATCGTCACGTCCATCCCAACGCACCGAGTACACTCCGGCCGGTTTCGTCCCATCCACCAGCGTATTGAGCTTTCGCCCGCGCAGATCGAAGATCTCCAACCGCACTCTTCCCGCCTCGGACATCCGGAATCGAAGAACCGTCGCCGGATTGAAGGGATTCGGTGCATTGGGATACAGCACCGCCGCGCGCTGGGTCTGGACCACCGGCGGCGTCGCGGTCGGAGTGGAGAAGATCTCCCCCTTGATCCAGGCCGCGTTCTCGGGAGTCACCATCACGTGTTCCTGGTTCTCGCTGGGAAAGTACACCGCGTCGAAGGGGCTCTGACTCAAGAGGTCGCTCGCTCCCGCCACGTCGAAGAACAGGTCGTTCGTAGCCAGATCCAGAGAACTGATGGTGGGAATGAAGCAGTGGCTTGGATAAAGAGCGATGATGTCTCCGTAGGGCGCCTCGGTGGAATCGGCCTGAGCCATCGAGGCCCTCGAGCCTCCGGGCGCGTCGTCGTAGGGAGCGGTTCCCGCGACGATCACATCTTCGGTGTCGGAGGGAAATAAGATGATGTTCACCTCACCCTGGAAAATCCGCTGACTCGCTCCGTCGGGTACCGCCCACACATTTCCCCGGATGTCCACCAAGAACGAATCGTATTCCCACCGCATGATTTGATCGGCGGGCTCGAAGCCCTGGTTCTCTTGGGTTCCACTTCCGTTGGCGATAGCCACCAGTCGCGGCTGGCTGGGATAGTCGCCCAGGGCGGCGAGCTCGGACTCGAACGCGGTGCGAAGGGGATCCTCCGATGCCGTGCTCGAAGGCGGTACGCTGTGGTGATACACGAGCATCTGCCGCGCGCCCGGGCGATCGAGACGGCTCAACAGGAACTCGGCGTCCGCGCTGTCCCCACTGAAGAAGTCGAGCCAATACTGCAGCCCCAGGGGGATGTTCGCCCCGCGCTGTGGCCCATCGAAGGAGATAAAGGTGCTCACGCGATGGGCCAGACCATCGTGCTCCATGTATGCCAGGGCAAAGCGTCCGCACAGTCCCCCCATGCTCGCGCCGGCCAGAGTGTAGTGCGCCAGAGGATCGATTCTCTGCTGCACCTGCTGCAGCAGCTCCACCACCAGGTAGCTGTTGCGCTGCAGGTAATCCGTCGCATCGTCGAAGTTCAGAACCACCACGTCGTAGCCCTGCGCGCGAATGTCCTCCACCATGTTTTCCACGTTCAGGAGCGCATACAGCTCGTCCCAGTAGTAGCTGTTGTCCAGATCGAAACCCTCGATGAAGACCAGGGGCTGCACCAGGGAGCTGTGTCCGGGCGCGTAGTACAGATAGGCTTCTCCGGTGGCGGCGACTCCGTCGTAGGCGATGCCCGCGGTGAGTTGCAGCGTATCGTCCGGCGCCGGGGTGGCCAGGGCGAGTACCTCGAAGGAGAAGGAAGCCTCGTGCGAAGCGCCGTCGGGCGAAAGCGCGCGCAAAGTGAGGGTCTTGTTCCCCGGGCTCTTGTAGCTTGCCTCCACTGGTACATCCAGCTGCACCGGCCGAAGGCCGGCGCCGTCATCCAGGTCAAGAAAGTACCGCGTTGTCAAAGACGGCAGGTTACTGAAGCGGTAGCTCGAATTCACCACGAAGCGCAGGTGACTTCCCTCGTAGCTTCGCTCCCGTAGGGCGGCGGCGGCGAACACATGCCCCGGCTGCAGCGCTTGCGGCGTGAGGTGAAGCCGCTGGGCGGTGATCGACGCGCGGCCGGTCTGCAAGGCATCGTGGCGAAGCCGGTCGTAGCGATAGTCGAGAAGTGCGATCGGGATGGCTGCACCCTGCTGCTTGGAGAGCCGGGCCCGCAGGGTCTGCAGCGAGGGCAAGGCGTGGTCGCCGTCCGCCGCCTGCCGAATCTCGTGATAGGCCTGCTGCCAACGCGCGAGGGAAACCACGGGCGCCTGGAACCCACCATCGAGCGCCTCGAGATGCGAGAGGGGCAAGACCCGGTCGTACAGCACGCCGCTGGGAGCAAAGCGAGCGGGCACCTCGGCAAAGAGCCGAGTCAAGGCTTCGTGCGCCCCTTTGGCCCAGAGGCACGGGGCCGAAAGGACCAGCACCGCCAGAAACACGAGGGCAAAGCAGACACAGGAAACGGAACGCGATGGGGAGCGCATGGCAATCCTCCGGGGAAGGGGAGCGGCCCGGGCCTGACAGCAGGCTGAGTGTAGCGGATCTGGCCGGAGCCCGGGGTCCCAGAAATCTCACGGGATTTCTGTTCGCTTTGCCGGTCGGGCGGGTATGGACCTCTAGATTCCCCCCGGTGAGGTGCTCCCTCCGCCGCGCCAGCCCAAAGGACATGCCATGCGCCGCTCGGTCTCCGCCCGCCTCGGGCTCCTGTTTCTTCCCTTCTTTCTCGTTCTGTTCCTACCCATCCGCTCTGCCCGCGCCCAGTGGTCCCTGCGCGACGTGGCCTGGGTCGGCGACGAGGTCCACGACACCTTGGGCTCTCCCATCGTCTTCGACAACTTCGACTACACGAAGACCACCCTTTCGGCCGCCAGCCTCGTGCGACTGGCGGGAAACTCGCGGGACCCGCAGGATCCTCCCTACAGCGCGCCGGTTTCTTTTTGGACGGAAGCGGATGCCGGAGTCTTCGAGCTCCTGTTCCAGGAAGGTCAGGCCCTTCAGGGACAGCCGGACCGAAGCGCGTCACTTCCTTTCTACGGGAGGGCGGATCAGAGCGAGGACGGGACCGTCCTGTTGAGCGGCAACTTCGACAACCCCAACGTCTACAACGATTCCGCTACGCTCCTGAACCGGGGCAACGGCTGGGAGACCCTGATCGCCAAGGGCGACGCGGTGGCGCGTCCCTGGAACTTCGATGGTTCCGCCCTCACCGTCATGCCCGGGGACGGTCCCTTTCACGGCGACACGATGGCTTTCTTCGGACTGCTCCTCGACTCGCAGGGAAGCGACATCAGCGAGACTAGTCTCTTCGTGGCCCAGCTCGGTCAGCCTCTGCGAGAACTCATCCGTACCCGCGAGGATCTGATGCCTGACCTGCCGGGCGACTTCGAATTGCGTGACCTGCCGGGCATGCCCGGCCAGAAGGCCCCCTACCTCGAGATGAACGAGAGCGGGCAGATCGTGGTGACCGCTTCTGGTCAGAGCACGCTCAATGGAAACGCGGCGCGGGTCCTGTACCGAATCTCCTCCGATGGCACGTTCACGAATTTACTCTCGGAGACCGCGGCGACTGTCTTCGGTCTGACCTTCTCGATCGAACACATGCGCATCAACGCGGCGGGCCAGGTCGCGGTCGCCGGAGTGCTTCCCGGTCTGGGGGAGGGGGTCTGGATCTTCGACGGCCCCTCGCAATCGCGAAAGGTCTTGGACTACAACGAGCTGAACACTCTCGACGGGGAAACCATCGCCGATGTCCTCGCCATGGCTCTGACCGACGACGGGTACGTGGTGGTGCAGGGACTCGACGACCAAGGCAACGAGGGCATCTGGGCTGAGACCGACATGGGAATGGTGCGAGTGGCCAAGGTGGGCCAGCCCATTCCCGGACTTAACGGAAAGGAATTCGGAGGCTCCTACGGAATCGGCGGGATGGTGGTGAACCGTCAGGGAATGGTGGCCTTCACCGCCGGCATTCGCAACCTGGGAGGCGTGGATCAAATCGACGATCCCAACGGTCTGTGGATCGGAGGACCCGACCGGCTCGATCTGGTGGCGCAAACCAACGAATTCGCCGACCTCGAATCGGGTCAGAGCTTGTTGGTTCAGTACATCAATCTCCCGGGTTCCCCCTACGGACAGCTCATCGCCGAGGCGGCCTACGGCACCGGCGCGGGGGGGTGGGGCAACCATTTCAGCGAAGCCGGCGATCTCGCGTTCGTGCTCAACGGATCGCCCAGCATGGTCCTCGCGGTGGCGAATCGGCAGATGATCGTGAACTCCGGCGGCGACCAGTCCGACCAGAATCTCCAGGACGGCATCTGCGACATCGGGATTCCAGCGCCCGACGGGGGCCCCACCTGCACCCTGCGGGCGGCCATCGAGCAGGCGAACGCGAAGTCGGGACCGGACAAGATCCGCTTTTCGATCCCCCAGGACGATCCCTCCTTCGACCCGGCGAAAGGGGTGTGGCGGCTCCGACCCAACAGCGAGCTTCCCGCCATCGCAGAACGCGTGGATGTGCGCGGAACCACGGATGGGCTGGATCGGCCCGACGTGTGGCTCGAAGGATCCAACGCGGGCCTTGACGCCACCGGGCTGAGCGTGGGGCTCTCGGCCGCTGGAACCGCGCTCCACGACCTGGTGGTGGGGAACTGGTCGAACGACGGTCTCCATTTGAGTGGACTCGGTTGCACGATGGAGGGCTGCTACGTGGGGGTGGGAACCGGCGGTGAAGCTCTGGGCAACGGACGTCATGGCGTTCTGGTCGACGTAACCGGGGTCGAAGTGGGTGGCGCGAATCTGCGCCGCAACGTCATCACCGGAAATGCGCGCCACGGAGTCGCCATTCGGGGCGATGACGTCACCGGCGTCCTGGTGGCCAACTGCCAGCTGGGCGGGGACCAGCAGGGGACTTTTCCCGTGGGCAACGGGGGCGCGGGCGTCTTCATCGATGCTAGTCGCGGCTGTCTGATCGGGGGCAGCGATCCGGGAGCGGGAAACTTGATCTGCCGGAACGGGGGCAACGGGGTGACGCTTCAGCGGCGTGCCAAGAGCAATCTCGTCATCGGCAACTCCATTGGCACTGATCCCGCCGGGATCTTCGATCTGGCTAACGGCAATCACGGCGTCTACGTGGAGGATTCCCCCCGGGTCCGCATCGAGAGCAACATCATCGGCTACCAAGATCGCGAGTCGTGCGCGGGAATCCACGGCAGCGAGAGCGTGAAGCTGTGGGCGCTGCACAACGACATCGTGAGCAACGACGTGGGCATCTCAATGTGGCGCTGCAACCAGAACTTCGTCTCGCGCAACTTCATTCACCACAATCAGTGTGGAGTGGACGTCAATGCCACCCTGCACGTGAGCTTCACTCTCAATCGCATCGAAAACAACCAGGACAACACCTGCACCGGACTGCACGCCTACGGATCCGGTCTCATCGTCACCGGAAACCTCTTCACCGGCGACGCGGGCAACGGAATCAGCCTGCAGGATGGCAGCACCGCCGCCATCCACGAGAATCTCATCTTCGACAATTCGGGTCAGGGAGTAGAAAACTTCGATTCCACGGTCCAGATCGACGCAACCGGCAATTGGTGGGGAGACCCCTCGGGCCCGGGCGGGGATGGACGGGCAGCGGCGAGGAGGTCGCGGGAAACGTCGACTACTCGGGCTGGGCCAGCGCCCAGCCGGCGCTGGTGATGGCGGCGAGCAGCGACACCCTCTACATCGCGCCGGGAGAACGCGACGAACTGGGAGTGTTCGTGCGAAATTGGGTGGTCCCAGGCGACATGGTCGATTTCTCGGTGAGCGACGAGCAGGGTGGTTCTCACCAACGCACCCGCGACTCTGACCCTCAACGGCAACGACGGCGCGGAGTTTCGAGGCGAAGTGGAAGTGCCCATGGGAGTCTCGGCGAAAGCGCCCAACCACATCTTGGTCGAGGCTACCTCCCAGAGCAATCCCTCGGACACGAAGAGCGTGACGGTGGTCGTCGTGCCTTACCAACCGGTACTCACGTCGATCGCGCTGGCCCCGGACACCCTGCAGGTCGTGCCAGGACGGCACTACGACTTCGTCGCGGTCGGACTCGACCAGATGGGTGAGAGATTCGACTTCCTGCCCAGCTGGCAGGCGACCGGAGGCACCGTCGATGCGAACGGTCACTTCACGGCCGGCGGGCAGTTTGGCGAGTTCCAGCTCACAGTGGAGGGTCCGGGTGGAAATCCCAGTGCCACCGCGGTTATCCAGATCGTCGATGCGAGCGTGGCCAACGGCGAGGATGAGGATCCAGACGACCAACCATCCCAGAACTTGCCGCGCACGGTCTACCTGCAGCAGAACTTCCCTAACCCCTTCAATCCCCGCACCACGATTCGCTTCGGTCTGCCCCGGAGTGCTTCGGTGCACCTGGAGATCTTCGACCTGCGCGGCCGGCGGGTTCGCTCCCTTGTCAGCGGAGAGACCCTCCCGGCGGGCACCCACGAACGCGCCTGGCAGGGACTGGACGAGCGCGGACACACGGTGGCGAGTGGCGTCTACCTGTATCGCCTGCGGGCGGACCAGAAGGTCCGCGTGGAGCGCATGCTTCTCCTTCGCTGAGGCGGCG
>CAVXTH010000006.1:0-894047 GCA_963764625.1 Candidatus Krumholzibacteriota bacterium
TCGACCCGGCTTCGCTTCCGAGCGTAACCGCCCTGTGGCTCTCATCCCCCGTGTATTTGAGCCGGCGGTGATGAACTGTCTGCTCGATCTTCTGCCTAAGCTGGAGTGGGTCTATTCGCAGGCGACGGGCATTGAGCATCTGGATCTCGCCACGTTTCGCGCTCGAGGCGTGAAGGTCAGCAACTCCGGCCAACTGGTGTCGCTTCCGGTGGCCGAGATGGCCCTCGCGTGCATTCTGAACCACGCGAAGCGGCTGCCCGGGCATCAGGAACTGCAGCGCAGGCGGCGCTGGCATTCCCTGCGTTCCGATCTTTTGTGCGATCTGACGATCGGAATCGTCGGCACCGGCCATATCGGCGGGGAGCTCGCGCACCTCTGCGGCGCTCTGGGCATGCGGACCCTCGGCGCCTCCCGCAATCCTGCGCGCTTTCAGCCGGGTCTTTCGCCCTATCACCAAGTACTCGAGCTCGAGGAAGGGCTGCCTGTACTGTTGGCCGAATCCGATCATGTGGTGCTGACGGTTCCACTTACCGAAGCAACCCGTGGGATGATTGGGGCACGGGAGCTGGCGAGTATGAAGCGCGACGCGGCCCTCATCAACGTGAGCCGGGGTCCCGTCGCAGACCAGCGCGCGTTGTGCGAAGCGCTGTCCCGTGGAGAGATCGGCGCCGCCTACATCGATCGCACCGAGACCCTGCCGCCGCCGCGGTGGAGTCGCCTCTACCGGACGCCAAACCTGTACTTGACCCACTATTCCGCGGCCAATACGCCGGGCGTGCAGAGGGGCGCCTTCAGGGAGTTTCTCAAGGGTCTTTGTGCTTTGGATGAGGACGGAAATCCCGCGAATCGAGTCGCCTGAGGTCTCCTGCGGAACCACGGCTCAGGCGCGGGTGGGGCACCACTTGTACAGGGTACATTCGTCGCACTTGGGCGAGCGCGCCTTACACACCTGGCGGCCGTGCAGGATCACTTCGTGCGAGAACTTCACCCAGCGGCTCCGGGGCAGCAGTGCGTTGAGATCGCGCTCGATTTTCTCGGGATTGCTCTGCGTCGTCAGTCCCAACTTGTTGCTGATGCGCTTCACGTGGGTATCGACCACCACGCCGTCGGGGTTGTCGAAGGCGTTTCCCAGGACGACGTTGGCGGTCTTGCGGCCCACTCCGGCCAGGGCGTGGAGCTGCTCCATGTCGTTGGGAATGACTCCGTCGTAATCCTCCACCAGACTCTTGCAGGCGGCGCGGATGTTCTTGGCCTTGTTGCGGAAGAAGCCGGTGGAGCGAATCGCGTCCTCGATTTCCTCTTGGGTGGCTTCCGCGAAGGCCTGGGGATCGGGGTACTTCCGGAAGAGATCTTCGCATACCAGGTTCACCCGCACGTCGGTGCACTGCGCCGAGAGAATGGTGGCGATGAGCAGCTGGAAGGGGTCGTCGTGCACCAGGGCGCAATCGGCGGCGGGGTAGAGGCGTTGCAGTTCTTTGTCGATCGCCTTCCAATGGGGATTCGGAACTTTGGAGCCGAAACTCTTGGGAGAGCGTTGCGAGCTGGTTTTCTTCTTGGTGGGCATGGTGCACGTGGGGCCAGAGAGTGAGAGTCGGGTGAGCGGCCAGAATAAGGGAAACGATCTTCGAGAGCCAGAGTGAGTGACGGTGGATCCTCCTTGCACTGGCCGCAGAGCCCGTGCTACGGTGCATTCACGCCCTGGTCCCCCGTGGGCTTCAGTTTTTCATGCGTCCACTTCGAATCCTATTTCTGTCCGCACTTGTGACCGGGCTCGTCGTGAGTTCGGTTCTTGCTGGCACCTTGTGCGGGACAGTCCGTGACGCGCAGACTCTGAATCCCGTTCCAGCTGCCGGTATTTTCCTCTACCAATCGAACGTCTACACCGGTCTGAACACCGCCAGTGATAACGCGGGCCAGTACTGCCTCAGCGCGGTTCCTCCCGGCACCTATGACATCGAAGTGCGCGTCGATGACTACCAGACTGCGTGGGTCACTGGGGTCGAAGTTCCAGACGACGCCACTGCGGTCGATCTCTTTTCCTCGGTTCCTGCGGAGCTCGATGCGCCCTGGCCCAATCCCTCGGGCTCTCAGGTGTTCTTCCGCTATCGCTTGGGCACCACGGTTCCGGTGCGCTTGCTCGTCTACGACGTCCGCGGACGAGTGATCCGCGGATGGGCCGGTCGCGGCGGTACCGGTGAAACGGAACTTCGCTGGGATTTCCGTGACGACACCGGTCACCCCGTCGCGTCCGGTCTCTACTTCGTCCAGCTGCACGCGGGAGAGCGTGTTCTCACCCGCCGTCTCGTGCGGATTCGTTAGTGAAAGGAATCTCCATGCGCTCGGCATCCTTGATTCTCGCCTTTTTGATTTTGGTGGTGCTTCCTCTGGGATGTGGTCAAGAGCAAGGCACGCTCGATCCGCTTCCCGCTTCCAAGGAGCTCGTGGTGGCTGGGACGGTGCGCGATGAGACGGGGGCGCCTCTCGCCGGCGCCACCGTCGGCTTGGAAGTGGCGACGAATGGAATCGTCGCGAGCGTGCAGGAGCTGATGGATCAGAGGCCCGCAGCGGTCGCGGTGAATCAGCCGACTTCGTCCAAGCTGGCCGACGCGCCATTCGCGAAGAGTCTGCTCAGTGCGGCTTCGAAGCAGCGGGTGTTGAGCGATACCAACGGGCGTTACGTATTCGGCGATCTGTCTCGTGGTGTCTACGCGCTGGAAGGCAGCCTCGAGGATCATCTGGCCTCGAGCCAGCGCATTGACTTGATGCTGGCGGCGGCGGGCACGACCTACGTCGACATCGATCTCACCCCCACCGGATCCTTCTGGGGCAACGCCCAGCTGGAGAACACCAGCAATCATCAGGGAAGCGTGGTCTACGTCGAAGGAACCTCCTATGTGGCGGTGACGGATCCGGCGGGGGACTATCACATCGCGGGGGTGCCCACCGGCAGCTGGACCGTGCGGGCCCAGCATCCCGGCTATCTAGAGGATTCCACCAGTGGGATGATCACAGCGGCGGGGGATTCGATTCCCTTGAGCCAGTTGTATCTGCCGCTCGACGCGAACATTCCGCCGGTGGCCGGCATCTCGGGCCTCATCGGTCCTTTCACGCAGAACGAAGTCATCAACTTCGATGGGAGCGGCAGCGATGCCGATGGCTCGGTGGTGTATTACGAATGGGACTTCGAGGATGACGGCGTCTTCGACTGGTCCGATTCCAATTCCGCCGCGACCACCCACGCGTATCCCGACACGGGGATGGTCCGCGTCAAGTTGCGGGTGACTGACGATAAGGGTGCCACCGGGCTCGCGGCGGCGAGCTTCGACATCGTCGAGACTCCCACCATCTATGTTTCGACCAGCGGTTCGCCCGGTGGAAGTGGTAGCTCTGCCGATCCACTGGGCTCGATCAACGCGGGAATTGCGGAAGCTCAAAATCAGGGGATTCAATACGTTCTGGTTTCCGAGGGAACATTCGCGGAGGCGGTCAATCTGGTCGATGGAATTTCCGTGCTGGGGGGCCGTGTGCCGACGAGTGGCTGGGCCGAGAGTGCGCTCGGCTTCACCGTGTGTAATTCACCCAGTGGAACCTCCTCGACCGCCAATGGAATCACCGCGGGCACGATCGTGCGCCGCCTGCACTTCGTCGCGCCCAGCTCGGCCAGTGGGAATTCAATCGGCCTGTACAGCAAGAACTGCGGTGCCGCGCTCGAGTTTCAGGAGTGCAACTTCGCATCCGGGAACGGTGCCGCGGGTACGCCCGGCGTGGCCGGCGCGATCGGGACCATCACCGGCAGCTCGGGTGCTGCGGGCTTGGCGGGAAGTTGCGACAGCTCGAACGGGGCCGGAGGGAGCGGTGGCTCGGGTGCTTGTTATGGTGGACATGGTGGGGCAGGAGGGGCTGAAGGGGCCAACCCTGGTTCATCCGGTTTCACCGGCGGTTGTGGTGGCGGCGGTGGCGGTAGTGGTGGGGCTGCGAGCAACAATGGCACGCTCTCCTGCAACGATGCGGGGAATCCCGGGTACGGCGGAGGGGCGGGTGCGAGCGGGTCGTATGGGCCGACCGGTTTGGCGGGAAGTCCTGCTGGGAGCGTGGTGTCCGAGAACTGGCTGCCTTTCGATTCGTCGGACGGCGGCAACGGTACCGACGGTCGTGGTGGTGGTGGTGGCGGTGGCGGTGGAGGCCAAGGCGGCACGGTCTGCAATGATGGCGGTGGCAACGGCGGTGGTGGCGGCGGTGGCGGTGGGGGTCACGGATACGGTGGCCACGGAGGCGGCGGCGGCTATGGGTCGTTCGGAGTGTTCATGTACAATTCCTCGCCTTCGTTCAACAGCTGTGTCTTCCAGAGCGGGAACGGTGGAAACGGCGGGAGTGGTGGCAGCGGAGGCGCAGGCAGGCCGGGTGGGTCGGGCGGATCTGGCGCGACCGTATGTACCTCCGAAGTCGGGCGCGGTGGCAACGGCGGTCATGGTGGAAGCGGTGGCGGAGGCGGTGGTGGCGCCGGAGGTCCGGGAGGGCCGAGTTGGGGGGTCTACCAGGCGGGCAGCAGCACCGCGACGATCCTCTCGCCGACCTACTCGGTTGGCACTTCCGGTCAGGGCGGTGCGGGCGGCGCGACTCCTGGTGGACCTGTGGCTCCCAGCGGCGCCAACGGTCTCTCCGGCAACGTCGGGCCCTGAGGGGCCTGCGCTTGACAGCTCGCAGCGAGGTTGATAGATTGCCTCTCCGCTTGGCAGGCGACGCCGCTCCGGACCTCCTCGAGCTCCTTCCCGGTCCGGTCGGCTCGCGCCACACTTTTAGGGTGCGCCGCTAGCTCAATTGGCAGAGCAACTGACTCTTAATCAGTAGGTTCAAGGTTCGATTCCTTGGCGGCGTACCAGATAACTCCCACCGACAGAGAATCTTAGAGAACCGTTAAGGAAGGACCAACAGGTACGGTTGGTTCATTAGGTTACTCTGAGGTTACTCCTCGGCTCCTGGACCTTCAAGTTTCGATCCACTTCTACCCATCTTCAGGCTGTCCTTACCAAAAACTCCATCGGCCTTGCCTGACTTGAACTTACAGCGTCCGGGCTGCTAGGCTTTTTGGACGCTAAATCTGATCCTACACCTGCTTGCCACCGCATTTCGATCCCGCCGTTCGCTCATCCTGGAAAATATCGCCCTCCGCCATCAGCTTCAGGTCCTGGGTCGTCGGAAACAGCGTCCTCTCTTGAAGGACCGGGATCGAACCGTTTGGATTCTCCTGCGACGAATGTGGCCCGACTGGCGAGGCTCTCTGGTCATGGTCCGGCCCGAAACAGTGATCGGATGGCATCGGCGGGGATTCCGAGCGTTCTGGGCACGAAAGAGCCGCAAAGGCCAGCAGGGTAGACCACAGCTCTGGCGCGAGACGCGCGAACTCATCCGGCAAATGGCTCACGACAACCCCACCTGGGGAGCGCCGCGGATTCATGGGGAACTGTTGAAGCTGGGAATCGAGCTCAGTCCCACCACCGTCGCCAAATACATGAAGCGAACCGGGCCACCATCTCAGAGCTGGAAGACCTTTCTCGAGAATCACGCCAAGGAAATCGTCTCGGTGGACTTCTTCACGGTTCCAACCATTACCTGCCGGGTTCTTTACGTCTTTCTGATGGTTCACAATGCTTCGCGGAGGATCGTGCACTTCAACGTTACGGATCATCCGACAATGGACTGGGCCGCTCAGCAGCTTGTGGAGGCGTTTCCTTGGGATTCGGCTCCCAAGTATTTGCTACGCGATAACGACAAAATCTACGGTTGGGACTTCACTTCGCAGGTGGAGATACTGGGTATCGAGGACTGCTCGACCTCGTACCGCTCCCCCTGGCAGAATCCATAGATAGAGCGGCTGATAGGGTCGGTCCGCAGGGAGTGCCTCGATCGTGTGATCATCATGGGAGAGTGGCACTTGTGCCGAGTGATGCGCCAGTATGTCGAATACTACAATGGAAGCCGCACGCACCTTGGACTGGCGAAGGACTGTCCGATCACGCGAGAGGTCGAGCCTCCAGATATTGGGCCGATCAGGCAGCGTCCCATGGTTGGCGGGTTGCATCACCGGTACCATCGGGAGGCAGCCTAAGCGTGGATTCGAGGCCGGATGGAGTTAGTGGTAGCGACAGTTGCGGGGTTCTGGCGGACGGGGCCGGAATCTCTGTTTCGAGAGCGAGAGTTTGGGGGTCGGTGGGAACCGGTAGGGGTCACGATCGGACCCCGTTGGGTGGTCGAAAAACTCTCGGTTTCTCTGTTTTACGACCCTCTCGGATTTGACAGCGGGGTTCCGGGTGCGGCCCAGGTGTAACCCAGGCGGAGTGTGCCCAGTTTCGACGAAGACATGAAAGATAGCCATCGCATAGTTCGATGAGGTATCGTAGACGCAATAGAATCGCGATTAAGATGTGTCCTTGATAGGAGAGAGGTACCTTGCGGATTCTTCAACATTTCAGTGCAAACCAGCTCAGGCTTTCTCCATTTCCTTTCCGGCGTGAGCTTTCGATGGAGTCATATCTTGTCGATAATCCTGATGTTCTGACTCTTGATGATGTGACCTACTGTGACCCGCAGATTCTCGATTCCGAATTCCATGTGAAAGGAGGGCGTGGAAGTCAGGGCGCTGACGGACGGATTGATATTCTCCTGAATTTCGGTGCTGAAACCATTGGCATCGCGGAACTGAAGCTCGGTGAACTACGGTCCGAGCACCTGGTCCAGCTTGAAGACTATTTGGCAGAAAAGGACCAGATTCTCCAAGGAGTCCCCGGGCTCAATGACCCAGATACGATTTCCGAACCAGGTTGGATCGGGTTGCTTGTTGGTGAGTCCATCTGCCCAGAACTATCCCTAAAATTGAGCCGAGGACATCTGTCACCCGGAGGCATACCGGTTGCCGGCCTGACCCTGCGACGGTACATCTGCCCGCAGGGGAAAGACGTATATGTCGTCACCGATAGCTATTTCCCAATGAAGACTCGTGATATGACGAAATACGAGTTCGACGGCAAGACCTATGGAAAAGGTCGATTGGTTCTTGCCGTTGTTAAGAAGCATGTCGAAAAGAACCCAGACTGTTCTTTTGCTGACCTAGAGGGACTCTTTCCGCCTTCTATTCAGGGAAGTCAGGGTGTCTTTACCAGTGAGGTTGGTGCCCGAGAGGTTTTTTCAAACTCAGGTAGAACGAGACACTTCTTGAAACCGGAAGAGATTGTGCAGCTCAGCGACGAGCGGATTGCTGTATGCAACCAGTGGGGTATTGGAAACATCGACAATTTCATTTCTGCGGCCGAAATCCACGGATATAGGATCGAAGTTGCGAGGTCGTGATTGCGATTCGGTCATACATGTATTCTACAGTGATCGAAGGGGTGGGAAATGCCTGAAAAACCACGGTATCTGTCGAAGGGGCGATTTAAGATCGGAAGTGAATGCCCACGAAAACTCTACTATCTATCCCACCGAGACCAATACGCGAATCAAAACGACCACGATGAATTCCTGAAGGCTCTGGCCGAAGGCGGGCACCAGGTAGGTGCCTTAGCTCAGGCGTATTTTCCTGGCGGCACACTGATTTCTACCCTCGACTATGAAGAGTCGGTGGCACAAACGCTCAAGTTGATAGAGCAAGACAACGTCGTCATATATGAGCCGGCATTTTTGCTAGACGACTTTTTCATCCGAGTGGATGTGCTTGTAAAAAGCGGTGATCAGGTTCAGTTAATCGAGGTCAAGGCCAAGTCATTTGATCGAGGGCGGGGTTTTCTAACCAACAGGGGATTCCCGCGAGCTGGCAAAGAAAGCTATCTCGATGATGTGGCGTTCCAGACATGGGTCGTCCGTCAGTTCCGACCAGAGTGGGAAGTGATACCGTACCTGATGTTGGTGGATAAAGACCGAATGGCAACCGTGGATGGGCTGCACCAACTGTTTCGAATTTCCCAGGACGATCAGGGAAGAACGGACGTGGTTCTGACTGAACCCGTGACCGCGGAGAGGCTGGGTCGCGAGCTTCTCACATTGGAGGATATGACGGAGTTCGTCGACCGCATTGAGGCGGGCACCATGCGCGACCTAACCAAGGTTCCCCCATACCAAGGAAATCCCATTGCTGAGCGAGCGGAAATGTTGGCCAGCATTTACCGCGATGGGACTCGTGTGCCGGCGGAAATCGGCCAGAAGTGTAAAAAGTGTGAATATCGAAACAGTCCGAAGTCTGCGGCTATGGGGCTAAAAAGTGGCTTTGAAGAGTGCTGGGCGGAGAGCTTGGGGCCGGAGTTTAACCCAGATGTGCCTCTTGTCACTGATATTTGGAGCTTCACGAAAATAGGGAGGATGCTGGACCAAGGAGTCTGGAAAATGGCGGACGTTCCAGACATTGAATTGTCGGAATTCCACCGGCCTCAAGTTCGCGTCACCCTCGGCCAAGGGGAGGATGAGTGGGCCGCTCCCGCGCTGAGGGATGAGTTAGCTACATGGACCTATCCCCTGCATTTCTTGGATTTTGAAACCATCAGCCCAGCGATTCCATTCCACAAGGATCTCCATCCCTATGAGAGCGAGGGGTTCCAGTTTAGCTGCCACCATGTGGCGCAAGATGGGAGCATCACTCATGACCAGCACATAGCTAGGGAACCAGGGAAGTACCCCAGCTACGATTTCCTCGTCGAGTTGGAAAGGGTTTTGGGGCGGGACGAAGGCACAATTTTACGGTACTCGCCGCATGAGAACACGATTCTCAGGCACTTACGAAGAAACCTAGTCGGTCAGAGACCAGCTGTACCCGCGACGGTCGGTGTGGACGGCCTGATCGCGTTTATCGATAGCATTACGGCAAGCACGGGCCGTGAGCCCAATCACTTGGGGCCCCGCTGTATGGTGGATATGTATCCTATTGTGAAGAACCACTACTACCACCGGCGTATGGGTGGCAAGAAATCCATAAAGGCGGTGTTGGATGCGATGATATCCACGAGTCCAGTATTGAAGGAGCGATACTCGAAACCGCTGGAATTCGGGACGAACCTCCGGGGCATGGTTATGCACCAAGTGGACCCGGAGACCGGAATGACCAGAGATCCCTATAGTTTGTTGCCTCCTGTATTTCAAGACGTGGAGCCAAGCCTCTTGAGCTTTTTTGAAGAAGACGAAAATTTGAAGGATGGCGGTGCCGCCATGACGGCCTTTGCGAAGATGCAGTTCACCGAGATGGGGGACGATGAACGAGAGGCCACAGTTCAAGCGCTGTTGAAGTACTGTGAGTTGGATACGTTGGCGATGGTCATGGTTTGGGAAGGATGGGGAGGGTTGCAATAAGGCAAGAGTCTCGAATTCGCCGGGATACGAGAATCCTCATCTGAACCCGATCGTACGCTCCAAAGCGTTGTCCGTGCCGACCGTTGAAAATTCTTTAACGACTTCTTCTACTACAAGTGCATGCCCTACTTTGATGGTCTCCGCCATCATCATTCTTCTGCGCACGAACATCAAAGGTACCGCGTTCCTATAGCGGAGAAGAACGAGTACGCACAGCAGGCAGAAGAACAGGCGCCAGAGCGATCCTTGAGCGAATATCGCCACCAACGCTTGGGAGGCTGCTGGACTGTAAGTGTCGAGGGGGATGCCATCTGCCCCCTGAGCCGTGGAATAGCCGCTGAAGATGATGGCCAGACTTTGGGCCGCTTTCATCCCGACCACTAGCCCGAAGAGCCAGAGCGCGAGCTTGTTGGCCCGATACTCGTTGCTCAGGTGCCGCGGGAGAAGCTTGTCGAGCATTACCGAACCTCCAAAGTGGCCCTTTATCTCTCTTCGGGGACCGACGAGAGAGAGTTGAGGCTCGTTATCCGAAAACACCGCAAGCCAGATGTCGCTGATCAAAGGGACCATCAACGGCTGCGAAACAACCCTCACTGTGACACGACTATGCTCCAGCATGACCCTTGTTGCAAACCAGAACAGGTCCCCCAAGCCCCCCCAAGACCAGTCCGGTGCCAGGTTCTTGGTGTAGGGTAGTCAGACCTTCCGAGACACTTCAGCTGCTAGAATAGCGCACACTGAAGGAGGTCTCGATATGAACCAAGAAGTGAAGGACATACTGGAAGCCCGGCGCAGATTCATCGTCCTGGAGTTCGCGCTGAAGAGCGGCAACATCGCCAAGGAATGCCGTGAGTTCGAAGTGCCAAGGTCTTCATTCTACAGGTGGAAGAAAGCCTACGAGGCAGGCGGGAAAGACGCCCTGCTCCGTAAACGCCCCGTAGCAAAACGTCACCCGCGGCAAATCCCACCAGAGTACGTCGAGAAGATTCTCCACCTGAAATCGACCTACCATCTCGGGCCTCAACGGATCGCCTGGTATCTCGAGCGCTACCATGACTTCAAGACCTCCTGTTCAAGCGTCTACCGCACGCTCAAGCGCAACGGCGCGGTCCCCTGCCGCGACATGTTGGCCGCCGTGCAATCCACACCCGCCGCTACGCCAAAAGGGTCCCTGGCCATCAGATCCAGGTAGACGTGAAGTTCCTGAATCTGAGAACAGAGGATGACCGTAAGATCCGCCGCTATCAATTCACGGCCATTGATGATGCCACTCGCGTCCGTGCTCTGAAGATCTACCAGAGACATAACCAGAAGAGCGCCATCGACTTCATCGATTACGTGGTCGAGAAGTTCCCCTTTCGGATCCCCACCGTCAGGACGGATCGCGGCCACGAGTGGCAGGCTCAGTTTCACTGGCACGTCGAGGACAAAGGCATGCGGCACGTGTACATCAAACCACGGTCCCCACAGTTGAACGGCAAGGTTGAGAGGTCGCACAGGACAGACCAGGAGGAGTTCTACCAGCTCCTGACGTACACGGATGATGTGGATCTGAATGCAAAGCTGAGGGAGTGGGAGAAGTTCTACAACCTCAGCCGGCCTCACGGAGCTCACAACGGGAAGACACCTTACGAAGCCCTGAAACGTCTGTTAGAATAGCGGCAGACTTGTCTCGGGGGGTCCGGCATATCACAGCGGCATTCAAGTGGTCTCAGGAGCTCAGAAAGGTACCAAAATGAAGATAGCAATCTCTCTCGCCATAGCATTGGGCAGCCTGCTCTCCTTCTCTACAGCGTTCGCCCAGAATATCGCCTTGACCTTTGACGAAGCTGGAACAACAAACATCCTTGATGGCCGCTCCGATCTCGTTCCCAACCCAGACATGTTCAATTATCCCTCTGTGATCGTATGGGTCATCGCGTATGACATTCCTGAACTCTCTGGATATGAGTATAACCTGACCTCAACGGACGCATCTGCGATTGCGAGCACGCCGACCACTTATCCCTCCGAGGGTTCGGATTACGCTACCCTTCCCGGTGATGTTCGTGTCGATACTGGGATCTGCTTCCAAGCGGGCGGCGCTGAA
Organism: Candidatus Krumholzibacteriota bacterium; assembly: GCA_963764625.1. Lineage (GTDB taxonomy): Bacteria > Krumholzibacteriota > Krumholzibacteriia > JAJRXK01 > JAJRXK01 > JAOZPE01. Next base: position 11,420 of record CAVXTH010000006.1, read on the forward strand.
GCGGGACCCGACCCTACTCATATCCGCCTGGCGAAGCATCAGTTCACCTGGTTCTCACCCCCGGCCGTGGATGTGATCTACTGCATCAATCCTTCGCAGGCTTCGGTGAATCTGAGCGGCGCGACGGCTCCACAGTACACCCAGTGTATCTCGAACCCGCCTTCGAAGCTCTTCGGAATCGCCCGTGAGTCGTCCTTCAGCCCATGTCCTCCCGAAGGCTGCACATGGCTATACTTCGAGTGGGATCCAGATGGCAGGCCCACGAATGGATGCATAATACCTACCGAAGCCCAGAGCTGGGGAACACTGAAGGCGGCATACTAGTGAGAGAACAGGACAAGCAAGATAGTTTCGCCACGGTTGCCCAAGAGATCGAAAGCGGGTTTTTCGATAAGGGTCTTTGGGCAAGGGCCCACGTTCCGATGGGGGGACGACTTGGGGAGCTCCGAAGTCCAGGTTTTAGTGGACGCTGGCTGCAGACCTTCCCGAGGCTACCGGTGATTCGGGTATGGAAGGATCGAGTGTACCCGGGTATACAGGTACCTAGGTGGACGAGCAACCTGGTGACTCCGTAGCACCACCGCCGCCACTTCCTTCGAGAGAACTCTCCGCTAGAACTGCGAAATCACGAATCCACATGTCACATTCCTTCTTCCTAGCTCGTCTTGAGGGCGTAACACCCCACGACGAGTACGAACCAAGGAGTTGGGACATGAATATGCGACTAGACCCTCAGAAAGCCGCTCCCCAGGCAATCGCGGCGATGCTGAAGCTCGAGGCTTACCTTAAGCATGTAGAACTCGAGGACGATCTGATTCACCTGGTGCAGATCCGCGCCTCGCAAATCAACGGATGTGCTTTCTGCTTGAACATGCACACCATCGAAGCGCAGGAGAGTGGGATGCCCGGAGAGAAGCTGGCTCTGTTGCCCGTATGGCAAGAGTCCTCACTCTTCAGCCCGCGCGAGCGGGCGGCGCTGGCCTGGACGGAGGCGCTGACCCTGCTTGCCGAGACGCATGCGCCGGACGAGGATTTCGACACCCTCAGCGAGCACTTTTCCGAAAAGGAGATCGTGGACCTGACGCTCTTGATCGGTGCCATCAACGTGTGGAATCGACTCAACGTCGGCTTCCGTACCCCTCCCGAACTCGCTCCCCAGGTGATCGAGGCTCTCGCGGTCGCCGGCTAGGGAGGGGCTGAGCATGGGAATCGAAGCGACACGCACATTCGAAGAGCATCGGAGCCTTCTTACCGGCCTGGCCTATCGAATGCTCGGCTCGGTGGCCGATGCCGAGGATGTCGTGCAGGACACTTACCTGCGCTGGCATCGCACCGACCGTGACTCGGTGCAGAATCCCCGCGCGTTTCTTTCGACCGTGGTTACGCGTCTCTGCCTGGACCGGCTCAAGGAGGCGCGTCACCGCCGCGAGACCTATGTGGGGACCTGGCTGCCCGAACCCCTGCTCGCCGAATCGGCGGCAGGGGAGACTCCGGCGGAAGAGGTGGCAATCGACGCCTCGGTCGCTCTCATGCTGGCGCTCGAACGGCTCTCGCCGCTCGAACGCGCAGCCTTCCTTCTGCACGATGTGTTCGACATGGGCTTCTCTGAGGTTGCGGCCACCCTGGATCGCGACGAAGCCGCCTGCCGGAAGTTGGCCAGTCGCGCGCGCATCCACGTGCGCGACTCCCGCCCGCGCTTCGAAGTGGACAAAGCCGAGAGCACGCGAGTGGCCGAGGCCTTCTTCACCGCCAGCCGCAGCGGCGACAGCAGTCAACTTCGCGCGATGTTGGCCGAAGATGCCGTGCTGAGCAGCGATGGGGGAGGCAAGAAGGTGGCGGTGCTGCGCCCCATCGAGGGGGCCGACAGAATCAATCGTTTCTTCACGGTACTGGCCAAGAAGATGGGCCACGCCATGCCTCTGTGGCGTCACTCTATGCTCATCAATGGTATGCCGGGCTGGGTTTCGGTGGAACCCGATGGAACGCTTCAAACCACTGCGCTGGAGATCGCAGATGGCAGGGTGGTCGCGATCTATATCACGCGCAATCCGGAAAAATTGCGCCATGTGGCCCACCTGGTACCGAAGGGATTGATCTAGGCCCGGCCACGAAGCACCAGTCCCTCGCCTCAGGGCTGCTCCACGAGCGTGAAGTCGTTGCCGCTGTTCTCGACGCCGGCCTGCACCATGATCCCCGTCTTCGTGGAATCGTTGTATCCGGGCGCAAACGCGGTCAGATCCCAGCCGCCTGGGCGTAGAGCCTGCAGCACGTAGCCACCGCTCACCGGATCGACCTGGGTGATCGAAGTGTCGGCCAAGTCCGAGGAGACGCCCATCACGTTCGCCCCGATATCCAGCGGCACGACGGTTCCAGAAATGCTGCCCGCAAGCCGAGATTCCATGATCTTGATCGTCGGCTTCAGCTTCCAGATGGCGCTTCCGGGAGGCGTCTCGACAAGGGAACGGCAGGCATCCCAATCGAGAGTGAGCTCCGTGAGCAGGCCGGGGCTGATGGTGAATCCGTGGACGAGCTTCAAACCCGACTGCATTCCGCTGGGGACGGTCAGACCCAGTGAATCTCCGTCGATGACGATCCAGGACTTCTCGAGCTGCAGACGAACCTGCGAGTAGAAATCACTGGGGAGGTCTTCCTCGCCCAAAATCAGCGATGCCCCGTTCACGTAGTCGAGCAGGTCGATGGTGCGTTGCTCCTCCGTGAGCGTGTCCGGCATGACCGAGAACCACTCGCCAGAATCTCCCGTGTCCTCCGCACCGCGATGGACCGTCACATCACTCAGCACGAGATACAGGTGCTCGAGTCCATCGACGCACTGGGGAGCATCCACAAGTTTCAGGCGTAGTGTGCCGGGGCCGGTGTTGGGTTCGGTGGAATCCCCGCAGCCGCTGCTGCTCAGCAGAACAGCGGCGAGGGCGACAAAACCCAGAAGCAAGAGGTTCCGGAAATTGGTTCGACGCATGGTGGAATTCCTTTGATGCTCAGAGAGCTCACGCTGAGCCAAGAGTGGCCCCGATCAGGTCTCAAAGATACACAAGATCGGAAGGGTCAGCCTCCGGACCTCATGAATTGATGCCGAATGCCTTTGGAGGAGGGCGGTTCCGGCTTTCATCCCCGTCCCGCGTGGCTGTGCAGGAGATTGAGCGAATCCCGCCTCCGTCGCGTCATGCGTTTTCGTACCCCACGGCTCAATCAGTGGAACAGGGCCTTCACCGCACCCCAAGATTCCTCGCCCGTGGAGACGGGCCTGGTTTGTCCCGTCACCCGCATGGTGGCCTGGCCTGAGTTGTTCGAAATCCAAGAGCCGGGGTTGCCCCAAAACTCGTGCCATCCCGCTGCGAGGCCCGTGTAGCCCACCGTGTTCGAGTTCCACACGACCTGGGAGTCATTCGGGCCCGAGGCGGACACGATCACCCAGTACTGCGCGCCGTCGGTCAACGAGAAGCTATTGATGTAGACGGTGATCGGGGCGCCGACGCCAGGATAGCTCGGCAAGGCCCCGCTGACATGCCAGGTTTGGAGCACCGTTCCCGGAACGCCGGCATTGTCATCGGCCACGGATATGTCGACCTCGTTGTCGCCGTAATCGAGGGTCAGACCCAACTCGAACTTGTACGAATCGTAACCGGTGCCACTGACGGTGAAGGCCATGGCCACGTCCGAATCGGACGTGCCCAGCCCCATGGACAAGTAGTCGTTGATCCAGTGGGAGAAGACACCCGCCGTCGAATCGTAGGTGTCTCCCGTATCGAAGTTGTCGAAGAAGAAGGTGGTTGCGCTCGCGACGGAGGTGATTGATGACACGAGCAGGGTGGCCGCGATGGCCCGCGCCAGGGATCGAAGCTGCATGAAACGAATCCAATCGGTGATGGGGAGCCCCGAGGGGTTTTGCAGTATAGCATAGCGGGCCGGGGTTTCCGGCCCTCCGAATTGGGAAAGTCTGAGGAACCACCCTCCCTCACGCGGTATCTTCCGTTACCCGACGGAATCTGGTATTATACACATCCTCTGGACTCGACTTGCGGTGAGCCACGCTCATTTCGCCGCTTGGACCATGTGCCGGAGTACATCAACAGAGCCCGCAGCCCCATGAAGATGCAACGAGAGTACGACCCAAAATTATATTGGGATGAGAAGGCCCGGCGCGCCGGTCGGAACTTCGAAGCCGCGGTCTGCTACGACAACCCCGTCTCCAATGAGATCATCGGCAAAGTGCAGCGACGGTTTCTGCGCATGGCCCTGGGACAAATCGGGCAGCGTATGGACTTGAACGGCAGAAAAGTCCTCGACTACGGTTGCGGCACCGGTCGCTGGGTGAAGTTCTTTCGGGGCTACGGGCTCGAGTACGCCGGGGTCGATCTATCCACCGAGATGGTTCGCATCGCTTCGGAGCGATTCCCGGAGACCGATTTTCAGGCGCTTGTCGCGGACGACATTCCGTTCGCTCCGCTGAGTTTCGACCTGGTGTGTTCGATTGCGGTGATCCACCACAATTTCTACCAGCAGCAGCAGTCGATCCTTCTTCGCCTGAATCGCGTGCTCAGGCCGGGCGGCTTCCTCGTTCTCTTCGAGAGCGTCGGTCCGCTGGAACCCGAGGGTGCCCTCGAGTTTCCACGGCCCCAGCATGACTGGAACGCGAGCTTGGCTGAACTCGGGATGAAGCCACTTTGGTCGCGCCAGACCCGGTATTTCGCTACCCAGGACATCATGGGCAGGCTGGTGGGAGAGAAGCGCCTACCGGCGGTCTCGGGCAAGCTCGGCGTTCTTTTGGATCCCTATCTCGGGAGCATGCTGCCGAGGCGATTTCGAACCCGCGGCGCCATGGTGTTTGAGAAGCAGGGCAAGTAGACCGCGCTCGCGCGGCGTTCGGACGCCGCGAGCCAGCCTGAGAGTTCGCCGGGGTGCCGAGTGTGCTATTCCTCGCGCTTGACCTTGCGCTGCAGCTCCTTGAACCAATTCGTGACGAGCACGATCTGGGATTTGCCCTCGACACTCTGGTCCTCGGCCGAGATCGGCGGCGCCATGACGATGGCGCGCTTCCCATCAGGAGTCGTCATCGAAGTGCGCCAGTTGATGGAGCGAACGAAGGCATCCCGTTGGGTCAATTGGGGAACTTCCGCCTGGACGCCCCCACCGCTGTACACCAGAGGAATGCGCAAGAAGCCACGGGCATCGCGCGCGTAGAAAACCTTGTCTTCGGCTCCCCAATCGTCCGACTGGATCTGAGTTTTCGACTGTAGGATCTCCCAACGGCCCGGGGTCACCGGGAAATGACGCAGGTAGATTTGCCATTCGTCGCCACGGTTTTGCACGTAGGCCAACCACTTTCCGTCGTGAGAGAACTGTCCACTGAATTGCTGGTCGGGACCACCCGCTACGAGGGTGGGTTCGGCGTCGAGGTTGGTGAGATCCAAAAGATAGGCGTCCCACTGATCGCCTCCTTGCCAAAAGGTCGTGAGCATCCAGCGGCCATCTGGCGAGACGGAATCGGCGAGGAGGGTGTTGCGTCTGCTGAACAAATCGACTTCTTCGCCCGATCCGTCGGCGGGTTTGCGATAGAGCACATACTCGCCGCTCTTCGACGGGCGAGTGTAGTAGTAGAACTTGCTGTCGGGCGACCAACAGCCGGCGATGTCTCCCCCCGAATCGAAGGTGAGACGATTTTCGACTCCGCTTGCCAGATTCACGATGTAGATCTCGCGCGCGGCGTCGGTTCCCCGCATCACGGCGACCGATTCCTGGTCGGGAGAAATCGCGGGAGCCATCAGGTTCGCCAGGGTTCCGATCCGGCGAAGGTCTCCCGTCTGAAGATCGAACCAGGCGAGCTGGGAGCGTTGGTCGATTTGAGCTGCGGTCTGGTAGACCAGAGTTCCGTTGGGTGCGAAGGCGAACTGGGCCGAGCCATCGTCGGTTTCCTGATCGCCGATGGAGGTTCTCACGTTATCCAGCACCGGCGTGGCCAGCCCCGCGGTGGTTCCTGCATTGGGATCCATGGGGATGGCAAACACCGTGCTCTTGCGGGCGAAGAGCAGGTAGCCGCTCTGGACGTAGCGCGGCGAGGCGCCGCCATGGTAGACGGTGCGACGCTTCTTCGTTGCCAGGTCTACCAGGTCGATGTCCCCCTCGTCGTAGTTGCGTCCGAAGAACTGGCACATGAACAGCACCGAGTGTCCATCGGGCATCGCAAAGGGCCAACGGTGGGAGCGCTCGGCGCGAGTGGTATCCAGAGTGGTGAGAGATTGCGGGATCCCGTCGCTGAGGGAGACCACCGAGAGCCCCGAGCTGAAGTTGGAGGAGAAGACGATGGTGGATTCGTCCACCCAGGCAACTCCGCGCGAATCCACCGCATCGCAGATCTCGACGGGAGTGCCGCCGGTCACGCTGACGCGCTCCAGTTTTCCGTCAGCGGTGAAGCCAAGCCACTCGCCATTGGGGCTGTAGCAGGCGATCTTCGCCGAGTGTGTTCCGTCCAGAGTGCGGCTCTGTAGGATGTCCAAGCGGCGCAGGTGAATCCGATCGCCGGCGAGATAGGCCAGTTCATTGCCGCCAGGAGAGAGAAAGACGTTGGTCGCGACGTCCGTCTGCAGTTTGTCCTGCTGGTCGAGCTGGATCGAGAGCTGAAGCGAAGGGAGCGTCTCACTTCCCTTGCGGGAAGGCCAGAGCCACGCGGCCGCGGCCAAGAGCACGGCGACGGCAGTAAGTGCCCACGGCAGGATGATTCTCGCGCGCGAACGGGGGGCTTCCATCATCAGCGAAGTTTCGGTCTCAAGGAGAGCGGACGGGTCCTCTTTCCACCGTTCCAGGCGCACCCTGGCCTCGCCGATGTCGCGCAGACGCTTGCGGGGATCGCGTTCGAGGCAACGCTCGAGCAGGCGCCGTACTACGGCCGGTGTCTCCTCCGGCAGCGCATCGTAAGGCGGGTGATCACGCAGCACCGCGGCGAGGGTGTCGCTTACCGTTTCACCCTCGAAGAGACGCTGACCGGTCAACATCTCCCACAGAATTACGCCGAAGGACCAGAGGTCGGCGCGACGATCGACGCTCTTGCCCTTGGCTTGCTCGGGACTCATGTAGGCTGCCGTACCCAGAATGACACCTTGTTGGGTCATGGCGGCGGTGATGGTAGGGGAGTTTTGCAGGTCTTCTTCCGCGTTCGACTCGCCCACGTAGGCGCGGGCTAGACCGAAGTCGAGAATCTTCACCTTGCCGTCGCTGGCGAGTTTCACGTTGGCCGGTTTGAGGTCGCGGTGCACGATGCCCTTCTCGTGCGCCTCCTCCAGGCCCTCGGCGATCTGCCGCGCGACATCGAGAGCGTCATCGATGGGTAGCGGTCCCTTGGCAATGCGCTGTGAGAGGTCCTCGCCCTCGGCGAGTTCCATCACCAGGAAGTTCTTTCCCTCCGATTCTTCCAAACCGTAGATGGCGGCGATGTTGGGATGGTTGAGCGAAGCCAGGACCTTGGCTTCGCGCTTGAAGCGCGCCAGGCGCTCGGGGTTGGTGGCCAAATCCAGGGGCAGGAACTTCAGCGCCACTTCACGACCCAGCTTGGTGTCGCGAGCACGGAACACTTCGCCCATGCCGCCGCGGCCGAGCAGTTCCTCGATTTCGTAGTGCGAGAAAGTCTTGCCGATCAATGACGTATTTCCTGGATAGAGGTGGCATGGAGGGGAACGGGCTCAGCAGATCCTATCTCAGCGATTCAAATTCGTCCAGCCCATGACCATGTGCAGGGGCCGGTGATCGTCGGTCGCGCCCGCATCGCTCACCAGGAAACGTTGTCCGTCGGGCGTCACGCAGAACTCGTGGCCTACGGTCAGAGGAGGGGGAAAACTCGAGTTGACCAGAACCGCCTTCTCCGGACGCGGAATCTCGCCGCCAAGATCCAGCTCGGTCGCAAAGAGCCGGTTGTCGAATCCCTGGCTGTAGATCCGCTTTCCATCGGGACTCCAGCGCAGGAAGAAGCTGGGCTGCGTCGTGACCTGCCACTTGCGATTGGTGGGAGGAAAGCTCTTCAAGAAGGGCTGCAAGGAGTTGGACGAAACCACGATGAAGGCAATCCACTTGCCGTCGGGCGAGAAGTACCCGCCCACCGTGTTCTTGGAGCTCGCGTCGAGTACGATGGGTGGAGTGCTCAGATCCACTGGAGTGATTTCTACCCGTATGATGGCTTTCCCATCCAGGCTGTCCCGTACCGTATACGAGAGGTACTTACCGTCCGGACTCACATCCACAACCTGGACGATGTCCTTGCGGTTGTACACGGGACGCGGATCTTCCTTCCCATCGGGCTCGATCGCGAAGATTGCCGTGCTGTCAGCCGACGTAACCTTGTAGTAGATGACTTTGCCGTCGCGCGACCAAACTGGAGCTTGTTCACTCGTTGCGGCGAAGGTGAGCCGGCTGTCCACTCCCGAATCCACCTGGTGTAGCCACAGATCACCGAAACCGGTGCGGCTATCCCACTTGGTGAACACCACTCGCTTGCCATCGGGCGAAATGTCGAATCCTCCCAGACCGCCCGCGGAATCGAGTTGGCCGAGACTCTTGCCCTCTCGGTCGACCCAGACCAGGCGCGTGCCGGCGGTTTCAGCATAGCCCGGATGATACACGAGGGTTCCGTTGGCGCTGGCCGAGAACAGGGCCAAGGACGCGCCAGGAATCAAGCCACAGTCCTTCGCGATCAGAATGGGACTTCCGGTGAACTCGCCCCTCGCAAGATCGAAAGCCCGCGCGAAGATGTTTCCGTTTTTCCGGTAGAGGATCTTGCCCGCGAGGTACTCGGCCTGCCCCGTGCTGTGGAGGATCGTCTTGGGCTCGCCCCCTTCGAGGTCCCCCAGCATGATGGCCACTGGCTCCTCGTTGCTCGAATCGGCGGTGCGCGCGGCAAAGAGGAAATGCCGCCCATCGTGCATACTTCTTGGGAGCCGGTGTGAATTCGCAGGCGTGCCCTGCGAAAGGTCGGTGACCGCCTTGGGCTTGCCACCCTTCAAATCGACGCGAAAGATCGGAGTCGAGGAATCCGGAGCAAAGAGGATGGTATCGTCCTTTAGCCAGCAACCTCCCTTGCCGTTGCTCGCATCAGCAATCACGCGGGTGCTCCCGCTCTCCATGTCGTAGATGTTCAGAGTTTGATTGCCAAAAAAGCCGATGGAGCGGCCGTCGGGGGCCCAGAAGGGGTACTGACTGTCTTCGGTCCCCACCAACTGGACCGGTTCTGCCTGATTGAGCTTGCGTAGCCACAGCGTATGCGTACCGCTGGAGTCACGGGCACCGAAGACGATGGAGCGGCCGTCGGGGGAGACGGCGGCGGGCGCCGGGTTCGCTCCGTTCAAGTGGAAGCCGGTATTTTCCGGCGGCTCGATGGAGCTGCGGAGCACTCCCGCGTTCTCGCCTTCGCCACGCTCGCCATCGCCGTGGCCCAGGGCGAGCGAGACCACCAAGGCCAGCGCGAACACCGCGGCGAGCCCCCAGGGGATCCACCGCGTTCGTTTCGCGACCACGGACACGCTTTCCTGCGCTTGCTGCGCCAGGGAAGCGTTGAGCGTCAGGCTGCTTGCCGGATCTTCGAGTAGAATGCGTGCTTCGCCCATGTCCCGCAGGCGCAGCTTCGGGTCGCGTTGCAGGCAGCGCTGGAGAAGCAGAGTGAGGGCGGGCGTCAGATCATCCGGTAGGCGATCGAAGTCGAGGTTTTCCTTGAGCACTCCGGCCAGGATCTCCGAGACGGAATCGCCCTGAAAGAGCGGCGCGCCACAGAGCATCTCGAACAGAATGACCCCGAAGGCCCAGATGTCCGCCCGGCGATCGACCCGCTTGCCCTTGGCCTGTTCGGGGCTCATGTAGGCCGCGGTGCCCAAAATGGTGCCTGCCTGGGTCATGGCGGCGGTGATGGTGGGCGAGTTGGCCAGGTCGTCGTCGATCCCACTGTCCCCGGAGTAAGCGCGGGCCAGACCGAAGTCGAGGATCTTCACCGTACCGTCCGACGCGAGCTTCACGTTGGCCGGCTTGAGATCGCGGTGGACCACTCCCTTCTCGTGCGCGTCTTCCAGCCCCAGGGCCATCTGACGGGCAATTTCGGTCACTTCCTCCACCGGAATGGGCCCTCGGGCGATGCGCGCGCTGAGGTCCTCACCCTCGGCCAGCTCCATGGCGAGAAAGCTCTGCCCCTTGTCCTCCTCGAAGCCGTAGATCGCCGCGATGTTGGGGTGATTCAGGGACGCCAGCACTTTCGCCTCGCGGCGGAAACGCGCCATGCGCTCGGCGTCGCTGGCCAAATCCAGAGGGAGGAGTTTGAGCGCAACCTCGCGATCGAGAGCGGTGTCCCGCGCGCGCCACACCTCGCCCATGCCTCCCTGGCCCAGCTTCTCCAGGATCTCGTAGTGGGAGAGCGTCTTACCGATCACGGGATCATCCGATGGTGTTCAGGGGGAAATCCTCAAGAAATTCTAGCTTCGGCAAGGCGCATTCGCCGGGGGAAATATGCTACGCTACATCCGCCTACCCGTCCATGTGGCACAACGGGGATGTCCCAAACCCCTAAAGGAAGGTTCATTCATGAGAAGATATCTAGTGCTATCGCTTCTCACTTTGTTCGTGCTCGCCGCGGCTAGCCCGGCCCTGGCGAACCACTTCACAGACTTCACGCCCGCTGCGGACTGTTCGGGCTGGAGTGTCTCGGGATCGGTCGATCTGGTCGGGGATCCCTACTCGGACCTGAACTACAGTGTCGTGCTCAACGACGGAACTTCGGATATCAAGACCTTCTCCGACACGATTCACTTCACGCCCGAAAGCCTGGACTTCTCGATCGGCTCCGATTGGGGGATGGAACTGTGCGGAGATTTCACGGCCACCGGAACTTTCAATCTGGTGGGACCACAGGGTGGAGATGACAGGAGCTTCGAGATCACCTTCACCTGCGATTGTCCGCCGCCACCGCCTCCTCCTTCGGAGGGATGCACGCGGACGCCCGGCTACTGGAAGACGCATCCGGACGATTGGCCGGTTAGCGGTCTGACGGTGGGCTGCGTCGACTACACCGAGGCGCAGATCCTCGAGATCATGTGGATGCCCACGCGGGGTGATGCCACGATCAAGCTGTTCCATCACCTCGTTGCCGCCAAATTGAATGTTCTGAACGGGGCCAGCGACTCCATTTCGGACGACATCGATGCGGCGGACGACTTTCTGTGTGACCATGCTCTCTTCAGCCGGCCCGCGGGCGATCTGAAGACGACGTGCAACGACCTGAAGGACACCTTGGAGTACTACAACCAGGCGTCCGACTGCGATGGTGGCTACGAGAGTAGCGTGGTGACCCAACGCTGGTCCGCCATGACTCCGGCGCAGTCGAAGAGTTGGGGCTCGGTAAAAGCCTCGTTCAAGTAGTCAGGATTCTTTAGGAAAATTGCGGCTTGTCGGCTCGGGGAAAGGTGATTTCCCCGAGCCTTTTTTGTCAGCAGACGGAGCTGAGCCGTCCGGTCGGGCCGAGCCCTCTACTGCCCACCGCCATTCGCGTCCTTGAGGAAGCGGTAGAACTCCCCCTTGGTGGAAAGCACGAGCAGACTCTTCGGGTCGATCGTCGTCTCGTAGCTCTTCATGGTCTGTGTGAACTCGAACAAGCTTCGCGTGTCGGGAGAGCGATCATAGGCCGAGGCATAGATCGCGGTGGCCTTGGCGTCGGCCTTTCCCTTGATTTCCTGGGCCTGGCGATACGCTTCGGACTGGATGCGCAACAGCTCGCGGTCCTTCTCCCCGCGAATGCGCGAGGCTTCTCCCTGCCCTTCGCTGCGGAAGCGATCCGCGATGCGATTACGCTCGGCGATCATGCGCTCGTAGACCTTCTGCTGGACTTCTTCGACGTAGTTGATGCGCTTGAATTCGATGTCCAGAATCTCGATTCCCAGGTCACCCGTACGCGCGCGTGCGTTTTCCAAAACCTCTTTCCGCACCTGATCACGGCCGAACTTGATGGGCGTGAGCTTGATCTCGTCCTCGGGAAGGGTGTCCCCCTCTTCGGGAACTCGATTCGTGCTGCGCACCACCTCGACCACGTCGTACTTGGCGATGGCATTGCGCGTCTCACCGTCGAGGATGTCATCGAGCCGGGTCTGGGCCCCGCGCTCATCTCGCAGCCTCTGGAAGTAGAGAAGGGGGTCGGTGATACGCCAGCGGGCATAGGTGTCCACCCAGATGAAGCGTTTGTCCTTGGTGGGAAGCTGATTTGCGTCACCGTCCCATTCGAGGAATCTCTTCTCGAAACGGTGGACTTTCTGGATGAGGGGCACTTTCAGCTTCAGGCCGGGAGTGGTGATGGGTTCGCCCACCGGCTTGCCGAACTGGGTGATGATGACCTGCTCGTACTCCTTGACCACGTAGAAGGGATTCGCGATCGACAAGATGATGAGGGCAGCGATGAGGATGACGAAGATACGCATCACTGATCACCTTCCTTCGCCGCACCGAGTTCTTGCAGATTGAGCAAAGGCAGAACTCCCTTGACCGCGTCGTCGACCACGATCTTGCGTTCGACTTGGGGCAGAATCTTGGTCATCGTTTCGATGTAGATGCGCTTGCGGGTGACTTCCGGCGCCTTGCGATACGCTTCGTAGAGAGAGTTGAACCGCGTGGCGTCACCCTGGGACCGGTTCACCCGGTTGAGAGCGTAACCTTCGGCCTCCTGGATGGTCTGTTGGGCTTCGCCCTGCGCGCGCGGAATGACCTTGTTGTACTCGCTCTGCGCCACATTGATGAGCCTCTCGCGCTCCTGCTGGGCTTGGTTGACCGCGTTGAACGAGGGCTTCACCGGGTCGGGTGGATTGACGTCTTGAAGCACGACCTGCTCGATCTTGATCCCGGTCTCGTAATGTTGGCAGAGATCCTGCAGCCGCTTGTCCACCTCGAGGGCGACCTCGGCACGGCCCACCGTGAGTACCTCGTTCACGGTGCGGTCGCCGACCACGCTGCGCATGACCGCTTCGCTCATGTCCCTCAGCGTGTCGTCCACGTTCCGGACTCGAAACAGGTATTTGTAGGGGTCGACGATCCGGTACTGAATGACCCACTCGACGACCGCGGCATTGAGATCTCCGGTGAGCATGTTCGACTCGTCGGTATAGCCACGGGTGGTGAACTGGCTGTTCACTCCGGCACTGAGGGTCCGGAATCCGAACTCGGCCTTGAGCTGGCGTTGGATCGGAACCTTGAGCGCGGTTTCGACTCCGAAGGGGATTTTCATGTGTAGACCCGGATCGGCAGTTCGAACGTACTTGCCGAAGCGCAGGACAAGAGCGACCTCTTCGGGCTCGACGGTATAGAAGCTCGTCGAGACGAAAATGAGGGCGATCACGACGAGCACGATGATCCGGAAGACGTTTGCGCTGGGTCCCCTGGGCATTCGACTCTTGATTTCTTCAAACACTTCATCGGTCATGCTGGCTTCCTCCGAGGGCGTAGGCGGGATCGCGGGGCGGATCCCGCGGCTGAACTGGCGGGCGCGAGTGGCAGTCTACATGCAGAAGACGGCTGAGGACACAGAAAGAGTGAATTCGACCCCCGGTGCCCACTCCGTGCCCCTGGTTGACTTGGAACCGCGATTCTGGCAGCCTTAGAGGGTCTCCTCCCCCGATCTCGTCGAATCGTGGCATCTCGTCGTTCCGATCAACCTCGTCTCCCGCCACCGTGTCGCGTGCGTACGCTCGCAGCGGTCGTGAATTCGCTCGACCCTACGCGCGCGATCGATCGGCATCAACTCTCCAAGGGTGACGCGGTAGTGGTCCAGACCCGGAATTCTCTCTATCGCCTCATGACCCTGGCCGACGGCAGCTTCGTGGTGGAGGGTGGGTGGTTCTCACAACAGGGAAGTGGCCCCAGCCGGGTGGGGGTGGCCGGCTGCAGCTTCGGGGGCAGCGCCATCTGGAGCCGGGTCGTGGCGGCCCCCGGACTTTTCCTGGAGTTTGGTAACGGGGTGCGGACCACGCGGATTCAGTCCACTTGGGTTGAGCACCCGGGAGCCCGTTCCTCGATCAACTAGCTTTCCACCGGCAGTTAGATGCCCGCGTGGCGGTCGTAGCCCTTGAGCAGGGTATGGGACGCCTTTTCCAATGCCGCGCGCCATTCTCCCGCGAGCTCATCGTTCCAATTTTCTCCAAGAACCTTCTGCAGAGTGACGAGCATGGCGTCGCACCACATCGGATAGAGGTCGGGAGGGATCGTCCAGCGGTGGTGCCGGGTTCCCAGGTGGCGCAGGTAGTGATCGATGGCCGCGTGATCCTTGACGGTGTGCTGCACGATGGTAGACAGCGCCATGGTGAGCACCAGCTCCTGCCGTGCCATGTCGATCCCCTCGAAGTAGGGCACCACGGTGGGATTGTTCAAGAGGAAGTACTCGTAGAAGCTCTTCCCGAAGAGCTCCTTGGACTCGAGAATGAGGTCGAGACTCTCGGAGATGTTCATACTTTCATCCTCACGATTTCTGCTTCAGAAGTGCCTGGAAGCGCGCATTGTCCCGCAGGGGATCGTAGTCGGGAGAGCTCTTCAGTAGGGCCAGAGAGGTCGCATCCTGGGGCTGGCTCAACAACTCCTCCAGGATCGAAACTGCACGGTCACTATCACCGACCCTCGCGTAGATCAGAGCGAGGTCGTGTTGGCGAAAAACCCGCGTCCAGGCGTCGACGCGCGCGGGGAAAGCGTCCAGTGCCTTCTTGCCCTCACTGATCGCAGCCTCCTTTTCGCCCAGACCCGCCAGTGCGAGGCCGAGGGCGCTGTGGAGCGTGGAGGTGTCGGGGGCTTTCTCGAGGGCATGGCTCAGGAGATCGCGCGCGCGCTCGAATTCCGACTTTGATTTCCCGGATTGATCCATCGCACTGTACACCATGGCTCGCAACAGGGGACCACAGAGGGCTTGGAATTGCCCGCCAGCGAGATCGGGTACCTGCTGGGCCACCGAGAGCGCCCCCGCGTAGTCGTGAGTGGTGAAGGCGCTCGCATAGGTGACGAACCGCAAATCGCTGGTATCAGTCTGCGGACTGGCCGACAGGTCTTCCTTGGCCTGGGCGAAATCGCCTTTGAGTAGGGACGCCCATGCCTTGGATTCGTAGAGAGTGGCACTGCTCGGATCGAGCCCGATCGCGCGGGTGTAGAAATCTTCGGCTTCCTGGTATCGGCCCAGAACCTGGAGGGTCTGGGCCATGTCGAAGCAGGTTGTGGAGCTCTTCGGCGCGAGCTTCGAGACCCTTTGAAAGGTATCGAGTGCATCCTGAAATCGTCCCTGGCGCCGCCGAATATAGCCAATCACCGAGAGGGTTTTCGCGTCTTGCGGACGGCTCTTCAGGGCTTCATCGAACGCGGCAAGTGCCGGCTCGTAGTCTTTCAATCCCCAATAGTAGAAATAGCCGCGCGCGACATACGAGTCGGGGGAATCCGGAGCGAGGAGAAAGGCCTTGTCGACCGCGGCCTTCGACTGCGCCAGTCGCACTTCAGATCGGTCCCAGCCGAAGTGCACGAAGCCGGCATTCGCCTGTGCGATCTGCACGTAGGCCAATTGGAACTCGGGATCGAGTTCGACAGCGCGTCGCAGCAGACGGAGAGCTTCCTCCCACACGCCCTGCGTGTATTGGACCCTGCCCTCGAGAAGTTCCCAGGCACGCAGATACGCGTGATAGGCGTCCATGTTTTGGGTGGGAACCGAGGCGAGCACCTCTTCATCCTTTTGCACCAGCGTCACATCGAGTTTGCGCACCACTGCTTCGGCGATCTCACTCTGGACTTTGAAGACCTCATCCATGGAGCGGTCGTAGTTTTCCGCCCATACGTAGGAATCGTCTTTGGCTTTGATGAGTTGCGGGGAGATGCGAACCCGGCTCGCACCCTCCTTCGTGCGCTCCCAGCGGATGGAGCCTTCCAGCACGTAGTCGATGCCCAGGTCCTTCGCCACCTGGTCCATGGTTTTCCCGTTGCGGTCATACTGTTGCGCGCTGGTGCGGGAGAGCACTGACAACCCCGCGATGCCGGCCAATCGCGTGGTGATCTCGTCGGTCATGCCGGCCGCGAAGTACTGGTCGTCGGCGGAACCCAAATTCTCGAAGGGGAAGACCACGATGGTGGGCTTGTGACCGGTGGCTTCGGGACTCGTGGCCGCGGACGGCGAGCTCAGGCCTTTGGTCGTTTCGCCCGGCGGGCCCACGCGACGCGACTGCATCCAGACCACGACCAGAGCGAGGACGACCACGATGCCGATGGTGGAGAGCCAGAGGACGCGGGCTTTGGACGAGCGCGGTGGCCCCGCCGTCTCGAAAGAGGGGGCGGAACCCTGCGAGGGGCGGCTTACCTCGGCGGAACTCTGAGCCGGCGGGTACGAAGCGCCGGCTGCCGCGGTTGCCGGCGCGACTTCCGGCGCGGCGTGTTCCCCCGAGAGAACTTCCTCGCGCAGAATTTCCAGATCGTAGCGAAGCCCTTTAGCCGACTCGTAGCGCCGATCGGGATTCTTCTCCAGGCAGCGGCGAATGATGCGGCTGAGCTGACGTGGCAGACCCGGCTTGATGTTGGACACGGGAGTGGGATCGTCGCGGAGCACTGAACTGATGGTGGACATGCTCGTGTCGCCGGAGAAGGGTCGCGTCCCCGTGATCATCTGGTAGAAGATGATCCCCAGCGAAAAGACATCCGAGCGCGAGTCCACCGCTTTGCCTTCCGCCTGCTCGGGGGACATGTAAGCCGCGGTTCCCAGGATGTTCCCTTCACGCGTCATGTCCTTTCCGACGGCCAGGGTTGCCTCGGACCCGTCGAAGGCCTCTTCGAGCAGTTTCGCCAGGCCGAAATCGAGAATCTTTACCCGGCCGTCTTGGTCGAGCATGATGTTGTCGGGTTTCAAATCGCGATGTGTGATCCCTTTCGCGTGGGCCGCGCTTACTGCCCCCGCAATGGGAATGGCCAGGTTCAGGAACTCGCGCAGCTGCATTCCCTCCTGGCGAATGTGTTCCCGGAGAGTGGATCCCTCCACCAGCTCCATGATCAGAAGCAGCTGATTCTCGACCTCCTCCACCGCGTGGATCGTCACGACGTTGGGATGGTTGAGGGCGGCGATGGCACGCGCCTCACGTTCAAAGCGGGCCTTGCGATGCGCATCCTTCGCGAAATCGGGGGGCAAGACCTTCAATGCGACCTCGCGGCCCAACTTCGTGTCGCGTGCGCGGTAGACGTTTCCCATGCCTCCTTGACCCAGGAGCGCGAGGATCTCGTAATGGGAGATGGTTTTGCCGATCAATGAGGTATCTTCTGGAATGGGGGAGAGACTATCCTAGACGCTTCGGCCCGCAGGGGCAATGCTAAGCAGCGCTCGCGCAGGAGAGAGTTAGCTCTTCCAGTGGGGAAGCGAGGACTTCCGCGGAAAGGAGGGAGGGTCTGACCATGCCCCGACGATTCTATTCAGACCTGGGTTTGGCCGCGGCGCTAGCTCTGGCCCTGAGCGCTCTCGGTGCGGGTCGAAGCAACCGCACGATGGGTCCGTTTCCGGGTTCCAGTGCCCAATCCGATTCGCTGGAGGAGAACCCTCAGACCTGGCCGGTCGTCTTCAGTCGGGTGCTGCGGGTGGTGCCGGGGGCGGCGCGCCAGATCACTCTCGACTGGGACGGCCTGAAGGCGCGGCAATTCTACCTGCGACTCGATGCGGTGGAACCATTCGACGCTTCGCTCGTGCGCAAGTTCGACGGTTCGATCCTCTACAGCGGACACATGGAATCTCATCACGAGGCTCTCATCCCCTGGGGCAAGGGCGAGGCCGCCGACCTAAGCCTGAGCACGCACAAAGCCCATCGGGTGGAGGATCAGGACCAAGCCCTGTACGTCACTCTGACTCTGGCGAGAGACAAGGACGAGGAGAGACTGGCCATCTACTCCTTCCAACTGAATCGCTTCCTCTGGTTTTACCGGCTGCATGATCTCGTGGCCGCCAAGCGAGCCCTGGACAAGGCGGTCATGGAAGATCCGCAGGACAGCGTGGCGCTCGCTCTCTGGCAACGAATTTCCCAGGAATCGGAATCGTGGCAAAAGCACTGAAGTCGTTGCTCGGAGAGCCCCTCGTTCACTTTCTTCTGCTCGGCGCATTGCTCTTCGCGGGGTACTCCATTTTCAAGCCCGGTTCGCAGCGGCGCGTCGTGCTCTCGCAGAAAGAACTACAAGAGAGAGTGCAGGAACGGCAGAAGACCCTGGGGCATCCTCTCAGCGACGAAGAACGCAAGGCCATTGTGGACGAGTACGCCGAAGAGATGATCCTCTTGAACGAAGCCAAGCTTCTGAATCTGAATCACGGCGACGAACCGAAGCGCGATCGCTTGCTGCAACTGGCGCGCGAACGCTTGGATGAAGTTGTCCCCGAACCGACTCGTCAGCAGCTCGAGAGCTACTTCCAGCAGCACTCTTCTCAGTATCGCATGGGGGCGTGGGTCAGCTTCGACCAGGTGTTCTTCGCGCCCAAATCTCCGGCCACTCCCGCGAACCCGGACTCGTTCCTCGCTCTGCTCGCGAGCAAGGACGACGCCTCCTCACTGGGAGAGGCTGACCCCGTTATGGGCAACCACCTGAGTGAGCTCACCCGCTCGCAGCTCAAAGCGCTGTTCGGGGAGGCCTTCGCGGACACCCTGTTCGCTCTTCCCGAATCGGTTTGGCGCGGACCTCTCGGCTCGAAGTACGGGACGCATTACGTGCGCGTGGTGGAGCACCATGAAGCCCCAATGCCTCGTTTCGAAGACGTCCAGGCTTTCTTGCGCAAGGACTGGAAGGCCATGAAGCACCGCGAAATCCAGGACGAAAAACTTCAAGAGTTGAGGCACGAATACACCATCGTTTCCAGAAAGGATTGAGTCGGCGATGGACTCCCTCTCTGCGGCAGTAGCGCTGGCTCTGACCACGCCACTCAGCTGGCTTCTGGCGGGCGCGATCCTCGTTTCCTCAAAGGGTCCACGAGCGCTCTTGGGTTTGGTGGCCTTCGGCGCGGGTAATGCGCTCGCACTGGTGGGCGCCGATCTCGGCCTGCGTCTGGGAACACCGGCCTTCGCCGGCGTCTGGATTGCCTGCGCCTGTGTCGTCGTGTTCGGCGCTCGAGCGCGGGGCCGCGAAGCGAGTGGATTCTTTTCCGTCTTTCTCATGGTGGGCGTGCTCTCAGGGCTTGCGCTGGCGTCCTCTCCTTCCTTCGAGGATTCGTCGCAGCCGCTCGCGTGGTTGTTCGGGCAAACCCTGGGAATCCAGCTGGCGGTGGGGGCGACAGCCCTCGTGCTGGGGGCGGCAGGGGTCGCTCTTTCCCACGTCGCGCCCGGGTCCAGGTCGCGCGCGAGCGGCGCCGGTGAACCGTTGCCCCGGCCGGCAAGCGGCTGGTCCCTCCTGGGGCTCGCCCTGGCGGGGATTCTCGCCGTCGGGCTGGGAGCGCTCGCGTTTCAGACCTCGCTGCGTCCGCGCCCCCTACAGCCCGCAAGCATCTTTTCCACCGCGGCCGAAGCGGCGGCGGTGCAACGGCAATCGACCCGAGCGCCTCTCTTCCAAAGTCTCGAGGAACCCGCCGTCGCGTTCCTGACTCTCCAGCCCTATCAGCTGCGCGTAGAGGTTTTGGTCCGCGCGAAGGATCTCGGCTCCTGGCTGAAGGGAGAGTTCCCGCTGGGGAAGACCATCGACCCCTCCGCGCAAGAGCCGCTACTGGAGAAACTCTCCCGGCGCATCGGGAGCGGGTTCTCTCTCACTCTCGACGGACAAGAGCCGAGTCCGGCCTCGGTGAAGCGGGAATTCGTCAGCATCGATCCCGCCGGGATACTGAGTCGTCCCACGCCCACCGTCGAAACCGTCGCCGACGCTCGCATCGGTCTGAAGTGGCTCTACGACCTGGCGAGTTATCCTCGGGAGCTGAGCTTTCGCTGGCAACTCTTCTCCGGTGTGGTTCAAAAGCTCTCCCTCAGCGCCACCACTCCCCGGGGCGATTCGCAGACCGTGCTTACGCCCGACTCCGCCGCCTTCCATCTACACCAGGATCCAGCCCTTCTTCACCTTCCTTCGGTCCAACGCGTGCAGGTGCGACCGCGCACCTGGCCCCTGGCTTCCACCCTTTTTCTGCTCCTGGGCGGGGCCATGTTCCTGGGGCGCAAGTTCTTGCTGCACAAGGGTTCTCGGCGTGTAGTCTTGAACTGGACGATTGTCCTCAGCCTGGCTCTCGCCTATGGGCTCTACCCCTTCGCGCGGGTCGAGGCCGAGGTGCTTCCGGCCCGTATGGACGCGCGGCAGGCTGAGGGAATACTCCAAAGCCTTCTTGGCAACCTCTACCACTCCTTCGATCTACGGGAAGAGAGCGCGGTCTATGACCGTCTTGCGATGAGCGTCGAGGGGGACCAGTTGGAGGACATCTACCTGGCGAATCGCAAGGCCTTGGAACTGCAAAAGCGCGGGGGCGCGCAAGCGCATGTGGACGCAGTGCGAATCTTGAAGATCAAATCGGTGCGGCGACTGAAGGAGGGGCACTTCGCACTCGATGCGCTGTGGACCATCTCCGGTTCAGTAACTCACTTCGGGCACACTCACTATCGACGGAACCGCAATCACGCGGTAGTCGAAATCGCTCCCGTGAAGGGCGCGTGGAAAATCTTGAAGATCACCGTCTTGAATGAAGAGAGAGTTGTCTGAAGGCAGCGCTTTCATTTCGCCCAAACGAAAGTGGCCGTGTCATGTAACACGGCCACTGCTGTCAGAGTACTTTGGGGGTTGTGGATTCGACTCAGCCCTGACGATTGAAGTGAGCTAGCAACGCGAGCTCCTTGAGACCTTGTTGCTTCTTCACTTCGGGCGCTTTGTAGATCCTCCGTTTTGGGGAAGGGCTGGCCGCTTGTTGATCCTTCATCGTTGCGGGTCCTTGCTACTGTGGGGCGTGGCGAGCCTCACTTGGAGACTCGCAGGGACTTAAAAATCCTAGCAGATCTTTGCGCCTCAGCTCAAGCTACTCCGCCCCCTTTTTTTCACCTGCCCTCCTGAGGAGTTTTGGGGCCCTATGCTCCTCGATTCGCCCACCTTTTGCGTTTGGTCAAGAGCTTCACTCGTTGTCCTCCGGTTCCCGGCGGCCCGCGTTTTTTTTCGAGGCTTGCTCGGCTGATATTAAAATGATATGGTAACGATACCAGCGGGCACGGCTCGTCTCGACCCTTTCCGAGCGAAGCCAGGTCGTCACAGTCCTTCGAGTTGGAGGTCATCCATGAAACAGGAACGCGCCATCTCCACCGCGCCCGGCGGTGGCATGATTGTCCTCGTTCTTATTCTCTACGCGGCTTTCGTCGCGCTCTTCATCTTGGGCGCGGTGGGTGGGGATCTGCCAATGCTCTTGATTGGCATCGGCCTGGGCCTCGTCGCGATTCTCGCGACGATTGGTTTTTTCATCATCAATCCCAACGAAGCAGCGGTCCTGCTTCTGTTCGGAAAATACAAGGGGACGTCTCACGCGAACGGATTCCGTTGGACCAACCCGTTCATGACGAAACGCAAGGTCTCGTTGCGCGCGCGAAATCTCAATGGGGATCGTCTCAAGGTGAACGACAAGAGCGCCAATCCGATCGAGATTGCTGCCGTGGTGGTGTGGCGGGTCAAGGACACTTTCAAGGCTCTATTCGAGGTGGACGACTACGAAGACTACGTACGCATTCAGAGCGAGTCGGCCTTACGCCATCTCGCGAGCTCGTATCCCTACGACGGGGACGGGGACGAGCTGAGCCTGCGTGGCTCCACCGACGAGATCAACGAGCACCTTCGGACGGAAATCTCCGAACGCCTCGATCTGGCCGGAATCCAGGTCATCGAAGCTCGTTTCAGCCATATGGCCTACGCACCGGAAATCGCCAGCGCCATGCTGCAGCGGCAGCAGGCGGCGGCCGTGGTGCAGGCGCGCCGCCTGATTGTCGACGGCGCGGTGGGCATGGTCGAGATGGCCCTCGATCGGCTGAAGGCCCAGGAGGTTATTCATCTGGACGAGGACAAGAAGGCCACCATGGTGAGCAATCTGCTCGTCGTTCTCTGCAGTGAGAAGGCGGCGCAACCGGTGGTGAACACGGGGACTCTCTACCAGTAAGAGTCGATGGGGAGACTCGATGGCTCAGAAGAAGGCATTTGCGCTGCGGATCGATACGAAACTCTATCGCGAGTTACGTGCGTGGGCGGATTCGGAGTTCCGCAGCGTGAACGGGCAGATAGAATTTCTTCTGAGTCGGGCGGTGAGCGAAAACCATCGCGGGACAACGCGCGACAAGAGCGGCAAGAAGCTCAGTGAGAAAACCCCGCCCCGAAACGCCGGTGATAGATGAGGGCGAGAAGAGTTGCCACGCCAAGGATGACTCCGGCAACCAGGAAGGGCGCGCCCGGACTGAAGTACTCAAAGGCTGCCGCGCCCAGCAGGGGTCCCAGGACGCGAGCCAAACTACCCATCGATTGATTCAGACCCAAGAACGCACCCTGGCGTTGCGCCGGGGTGGCGCGACTCAGCAGAGAGTTGAGGCTGGGGTTGTTCACGCCGAAGCCAAAGGGCATCAGCACGCAGGCCACTAGGACGAAGCTCCAAGTGGAAGCGATCCCGATGAGGGTCATGGCGACACCCAAAGCCAGGGGACCGATGATGATCAGCTTGGTCTCACCGAAACGCGGCACCAGGCGTCGGATGAGACCCCCCTGCACGAGGGCGGCCATGAGACCGATGAAGAACATGTAGCGGCCGGCGATGGGGGCCGACGCCATGATCTGATCCATGGTTGCCTTACCAACGCTGGTGTCCATTCCGAAGCTGCCGGGAAAGCGCGCCAGGCCGAAGCGGATGAACATCGATTCGAAGCCCGAGAAACTCAGGATTGCCAGAAAGTAGAGCAGGATGATCAAGCCGATGCGCGGCTGACGGAGTGCATTGCCCAAGGTCTCGAAGCCGAAGATCCGGGTGATCCGATCGCGAGCGTGCGTCGTGGGTTCGATCAAGAGGCGGAAACCGACGATCGCGGCCAGGAGGCTCAAGCTGGCGGCGACGAAACCAGGCACGCCCATTCCCACTCCCACCAGTTCTCCCCCGATGAGGGGGCCGAAGGTGAAGCCGAGTCCGAACGCGGCGCCGATGAGCCCCATGCCCTTGGCCCGGTTCTCGGGGGTGGTGATGTCGGCGATGTAGGCCTGCGCAGTGGGGACGTTTGCCCCGAAGAATCCGGCGAGCAGACGCGAGGCGAAAAGCATGGGCATGCCGTGGGCCAGTCCGAAGAGGACGTAGGCGGCGGAAGTTCCCAGGAGTCCACCGATGAGAATCGGACGCCGGCCGAAGCGATCGGAGAGTCGTCCCCAGAACGGCGCGAAGATGAGCTGCATGGCGGAGAACGATGCGAAGAGCAGACCGAGGGTCATCTCATTCGCGCCGTAGGCTTCGCTGTAGATGGGCAAGAGGGGGATGACGATTCCGAAACCCAGGAGGTCGATGAAGACCGTGAGGATGACCGCCAGTAGCGCGCCTCGTTGACCCGGATTCTTCGCGACATCGTTCATGGAGCACGCACGATAGCAAAGAAATCGCAGCTTCGCCTATCCTTTTCCCTCGCGCGCGAAGGCGCGTCCCCTGGTCTTGACACCCCGCTCCAGTTGTGCACCCTTGCGCGAGTGAGCCGTCGCGCGAAGTTCCACCCCTGCGCTGGCTCGGAAGGGGCTTCAAGGTGAAGAGAATCATCCTGCCAGTGGTCGCCATCATCCTGTTCGGATTTCTACTCTTCGCCTGCGCGAAGCAAACCCTTCCCGAACCCGAGAGCCAGGGCGCCCAGCTCTACTCGAAGTACTGTTCGAATTCGGGTTGCCACAGCGCGATCCCTCCGCAGGAGTCTTCCTTCCCCTACTGGCGCAATCAGTACGCGCGGTGGAGCGCGAACTTGAAGCAGAAGGGCATGGCGTACCCCTCGCCCCAGGAAGACGAGGTCATCCTGGCCTACCTGAAGAAACACGCGCGCAAATCGAACTACTGAGGCGCCCAAGCTTCCCTGTCTTATCCCATCGCGGTCCTTCGAAAAAAAGACCTCCGACTCCTCTCTTGCGAAGAGGCTCCTCTTGTGCCAGCCTGTGGATGGGTCTGGGCGAAGCGGAGTGGCAAAGGACTTCGAATGGGCACCTGCCTTCCCTGTGACTGGCACCCCGGAAATCACCCAGGCCCCACCCGTCTTCCCGGTCTGGCCGCTTGCGGACGCCGGGCCGCGGGCTAGATTGGAAAAGCCAAGGGGGCGAAGGGTTTCGACGGGAGCGGTTGGGCCCCGGATGGCGTGCCGACCACCTCATCAATGTCGTTAAAGTGGTGGGAAAACATAACTGACGAGCCTATGGCTCTTGCTGCCTAACTAAAGAGGTAGCCGTTCGCCGCGGATCGGGTCTCCGGGATCTGCGATGCGGGCGTCATATACCGGTGACTGGGCGTGGACCCGTCGTCTCAGGGAAAGCGTCGAGAACCAATGGGACTGGCGTCGCGCGGATCTCGTTCCCAGAGTTACGCGACGCGAGATTATCTGGGAACTACGCACGTAGAGGTCCGTGGTCGTCGTTTTCGGACGCGGGTTCGATTCCCGCCGCCTCCACCAACATCCCTCTCTGGGAGTTCCCCAGGACACTCCTTCGCATTCGTTCATGACCACCGACCTTCGGCATCGACTCGCCAGCGTGCGTGAGCGCATCGCCGATGCCTGCGCCCGTGCGGGGCGAAATCCCCAAGAAATCCAAATCCTCGCCGTGACCAAAACCCACCCGGTGGAGGTTCTTTTGCAAGCGCTTCAGGAAGGACTCGTGGACCTGGGGGAGAACCGGGTGCAGGAAGCTCTGCCGAAACTCGCGAAACTTCCCGCGTCCGCGCGCGTTCATCTCATCGGTCGTTTGCAGAGCAACAAAGTGAACAAGGCGGTGGGCGCGTTCGCTTCGATCGAGTCGGTGGATCAACTCGATCTGCTCGCGAAGATCGCGCGCCAGGCATCCAAGCTCGGGCTGGTGCAGCCGGTCTGGGTCGAGGTGGACATCGCCGAGGAGGAACAGAAAGGGGGGTGCGTCCCGGGTGAGGTGGACGAGCTGTGGGAGAAAGGACTTGCAGAAAGTTCTCTGCAAATGGAGGGGTTGATGGGTATGGTGCGCCTTGGCGACGACGAACGGTCCGCGCGCGCGCGTTTCGCCCGTCTGCGCGGTCTGGCCGAAGCTCTCCGGCGTAAGGACGCGCGGCCGGCTCTGCTCTCGATGGGGATGAGCCGCGACTTCGAGTGGGCGGTGCAGGAGGGCAGCCATCAGCTCCGTCTGGGGAGCGTGCTCTTCGGGTCGCGCCACCCCCGCTGAGCTCCGGCGCGGGCCGAAGCGGGGGCGGAAGACGGAAAGATCCTGGCGGGACCGGGTTCGCTTCCTGGAAGGAATCTGGGCACCGTGGCCCCGGGACGGCCAGATCCACGCCCCATGGGCCCGGAAAGATCCCTGGCCGGGGTGGACGCGGGCCGCGCAAGCGCCGAAAGGAGTTTGGCTTGCAGATTGCAAATCTGCTGACGACGCTGCTGGATCTGTACATGCTGGTCCTGCTCGCCCGAGTCCTTTTGAGCTGGGTGAGTCTGGACCGGCGGCATCCGGTAGCGCTTTGGATCTGGCGGGCCACCGAGCCCGTTCTCGGACCCATTCGCTCGGTTCTCGGCATCTGGGGCGGGTTGGACTTCAGCCCGATCGTGGCCATCCTGATCCTGTCCTTTTTGCGCCGACTGATCGTGAGGATCTTACTGTAAGGAGCCCGCCGAGTTCGGGCATGAGGAGGCAGAATGCGCATCACGCCGCTGGACGTTCGCAAACAAGAATTCCGCAAGGGCATGCGTGGTCTTGACCCTGAAGAGGTCTACGCGTTCCTCGCTACCGTCGCCGACGAGTACGAAACCGTTCTGACCGACAACCGGCAGCTGCGTGATCGAGTGTTGGAACTGGACGAAAAGGTCTCCGAGTACCGCAACATGGAGAAGACTCTGCGCGACACTCTGCTCACGGCCGAGCGAGTCATGGGCGAAGCTCGAGAGAATGCGCGCAAGGAGGCCGAGCTCATTCTGCGGGATGCGCGCGGCCAGGCTCAGCATGAATCTCAAAGCAGCGTGGCCAAGGCCGAAGCGCTGCGCGCGCAACTGCGCGAACTGCGCTCGCATCGAGATGCGTTCTTGGCGCGTCTGCGCGGATTGGCCGAAACGCAGATCGGCTTGGTGGAGTCGTTCGCGCATGACTTCGAGGAAGACGATCGCGGGCGGACCGCCTCCGCGATGCCCGAGGCCGACACCTACTCGCAGCCGCAGTCTCCTGCACCATCCCAGAAACTCTCTGGGCCCCAGGGCTACTCCAATCCTCAGGATGTCTCTGGGTCCCAGCCTCTCACGGAGCCGCAGGATTACTCCGGGCCCCAAAACTCCTTCGAAGCGCGCGCGCAGCGAGGGGCCGAGACCTACTCCGAGCCGAGTTCGCCTCACGTGCCCGATTCCGCGCTCTCCGCCGAGGATCACTGGCGCGAATACAAGGCCGGGGCGGCGAGCGTGATCTCCAGCGGCGATTCCGTGCGTGAAGTGGAGGAGCACGTCGCGCGGACCGTGGCGGAAATGGCCCAGGCCGCGGGTGCCGAGTCTGGACAAGGGCTGCAATCTATGCCACCTTCCCCGGACTCTGGCGCGGAGCTCTCTTCGAGTTTCGGGGCTGGAATGCCCGAGGAGGAGCCGGTGCCGGAGGTTTCCGCCGAGGGGTCCGAGGATGGCCAACGGGGTTCGCGCTGGTCCATCTCCCGTTTCACGCGGAGCTTGAGCGAGTTCTAGGCTTCTCTACCGCCTCCGCTCGAACTCCACGGCCGGGCCCTCGGGTCCGGTCGTTCCTTTTACTACTGACCGCGCCGGGGCTTTCCGGCGATGGCGCCCGGGAGGGCGGAGATGACACTGAGGGACAAGATCCAGACTGCCGCCGATTTCCTGCACGAGCGCTGCTCGAGCAAGCCGGAGTACGGACTCATTTTGGGGACGGGTCTGGGTAGTCTCGCCGACAAGGTCGACGCGGAATTAGTGCTGCCTTACGACGAAATCCCTGGCTTCGTCAAGAGCACTGCGCTGAGTCACGCGGGCAACCTCGTCATGGGAACTCTCGGGGGGAAGCAGGTCATGGCCATGCAGGGCCGTGTCCACTACTACGAGGGTTACTCCATGCAGGAGATCACGCTGCCGGTCCGCGTGATGCGTGCCATGGGTTGTCATTCGCTCATCATGAGCAATGCAGTGGGCAGCATGAACCCCAACATCGTGCCGGGTCAGATCGGCATCCTGGTGGATCACATCAACCTCATGGGAGACAACCCGCTCATCGGTCCCAACGACGACGAGCTTGGCCCGCGCTTTCCCGACATGTCCCAGCCCTACGATCGTGAATACATCGAGCGGGCGGTCGAGGTCGCGCTCACCCTGAAGTTGCCGGTGCAGAAAGCGATCTACGCTGCGGTCGCCGGCCCCAACCTCGAGACCGCAGCCGAGTATCGTTTCTTGCGCGCGGCCGGCGCCGATCTAGTGGGGATGTCCATGGTTCCCGAAAACCTGGTGGCCATCCACGGGGGCATGCGTGTGCTGGGACTGAGCGTTGTGACCGACATGGGTCTGGCCGACGCCCTCAAGCCGGCCGAAGTGGAGAAGATCATCGAGATCGCCAACCTCACCGAACCGCGGCTCTCGGAATTCGTCACGCGGTTTCTCCAGGACTCCTGAAGGAAATCCGGATGAAACAGGCCCGGGGCCAATTCACTCGCTATCCCGAGACGCTGGGAGGGAACGACACTCCGGGCGCCGAGGAGGATGTGCGTCGCTTCTGGCGGGAGCGCGACGTCTTCGTGCGTAGCGAGCGAGGCAGGAGGGATCGCCCCGACTTCGTGTTCTACGAAGGTCCTCCGACCGCCAACGGCCGTCCCGGGGTGCACCACGTGATCAGCCGTCTCATCAAGGACATCTTTTGCCGCTACAAGACCATGACGGGCCACCACGTGCTCCGCAAGGCGGGGTGGGACACGCACGGTCTGCCGGTGGAAATCGAAGTGGAGCGGCAGCTGGGACTCAAGAACAAGGAAGCGGTCGAGGAATTCGGGATCGAGGAGTTCAACGCCCGTTGCCGCGAGTCGGTCTTCACCTACAAACGCGAGTGGGACGAGTTCACCGCCGGTATCGGTTTCTGGCTCGACCTGGACAATCCCTACATCACTTACGAGAACGATTACATCGAATCGGTGTGGTGGTTGCTCAAGGCGATCTGGGACAAAGATCTGCTCTACCGCGGCTACAAAGTGGTTCCGTACTGCACCCGCTGCGAAACCGCGCTCTCGAGTCACGAAGTCGCGCAGGGGTATAAGGACGTCGACGACCCCTCCGTGACGGTTCGCATGAAAGTGAAGGGATTCGCGGATCGCTACTTCCTGGTGTGGACGACTACGCCCTGGACTTTGCCTGCTAACGTGGCGCTCGCGGTGGGTGAGGACATCGACTACGTGGCGGTGCGCCACCAGGACCAGACGCTCATTCTGGCCGGGGCGAGACTGAGCGATCTCTTTGGCGATGAGACTCCCGAAATCGTGGAGCGGATGAAAGGGAAGGAGCTCCTCGGGCTCGAGTACGAACAGCTCATTCCCATTCTTTCGACCGACCGTCCGGCCTTCCGCGTGGTTTCCGCCGATTTCGTCAGCACCGAGGACGGCACCGGGATCGTTCACATGGCGCCTGCCTACGGCGAGGACGACTACCGCATCGGCCAGCAGGAAGACCTGCCTACTCTGCACCCGGTCGGCAAAGACGGCCGCTTCACCGAGGAGCTGACTCCCTACGCGGGGATTTTCGTCAAGGACGCGGACAAGAGGATCATCGCCGATCTCAAGTCGGACGGACGTCTCTTTCAGCAGAAACAGATTCGCCACAGCTATCCGCACTGTTGGCGCTGTCACACTCCCTTGCTGTACTACGCTCGCGATTCCTGGTACATCCGCACCACCGCGGTGAAGGACGAGCTGATGGCCGCCAACGCGGCGGTCAATTGGGTCCCCACCGGGGTCGGGCGTGAACGCTTCGGAGATTGGCTCGAAAACAACGTCGACTGGGCGCTCTCCCGCGACCGCTTCTGGGGAACGCCGCTTCCGATCTGGGAGTGTGAGTGCGGCGAACGCGCGTGCATCGGTTCGAGGGAGGAGCTGCGCGCCGCCGGGGGCAAGGTGCCCGAAGATCTCCACCGGCCCTTCATCGACCGCGTGATCTTCCCGTGTTCCAACTGCGGGAAAGAAATGAGGCGTACCCCGGAGGTCATTGACGTCTGGTTCGATTCCGGCGCGATGCCCTACGCGCAGTGGCACTATCCCTTCGAGAACCAGGAACAATTCAATCGACAATTCCCGGCCGACTTCATCTCCGAGGGAATGGATCAGACGCGCGGGTGGTTCTACAGCCTCTTGGCCATCGCGACCATGGTGAGCGGAAGGAGTTCCTACAAAAACGTGCTCACCATCGGACTGATTCTGGACAAGAACGGTCACAAGATGTCCAAGAGCCGCGGCAACGCGGTCGACCCGGCGGCGATTCTCAAGAAGGAAGGCGCCGACCCGTTGCGTTGGTACCTGGTCACCGTTTCCCCCGCGTACGCGCCGACTCGTTTCGATCTGGACGGAGTTCACGAGAGTCGCCGGAAAGTCCTGGGCACCCTGGAGAACGTCTTCGCCTTCTTCACGCTCTACGCGAACCTGGAACGCTATCGGGCCAAGGCGGTGGAGGACCCGGCCGGTCTTTCCGAGCAACTCGACCGCTGGATCCTCAGCCGCTACCACGCGATCGTCGAAGAGGTGAGCGAGAGTCTCGAGACCTGGGACGCCACGCGCGCGGCGCGTTCGCTGGGAAATTTCATCGTCGACGAATTGAGCAACTGGTACGTGCGCAGGAGCCGCCGCCGTTTCTGGAAGGGCGAGATGGGTCCGGATAAGCAGGCAGCCTTCGATACCCTGTACACCGTACTGGAAGGGGTCTCGCGTCTTTTGGCGCCGTTTCTCCCCTTCATGGCGGAGAGGCTCTATCGCGGTCTGCATCCCGAAGAAGAGAGTTCGCAGTTCGAGAGCGTCCATCTGGCGGCCTGGCCCTCGTCTTTTTCCTCCTCGCGTGCGCGGGAGCTCGAGGAGAGCATGGCCGCCGTGCTCCAGGTGGTGGGACTGGGTCGCAGTCTGCGCAGCGCGCACGAGCTGCGGGTGCGCCAACCGCTGCGCGAGGGCCTGGTCTTCGGGCGGAGTGCGGTCTTGCGCCGAGCGGTGGAAAAACACGAATATGCTGATCTGATCACCGACGAGTTGAATCTGAAGCGCATTGCCTGGCTCGACGATCCCACCCGGGTGGCCAAGGTCACGGCCAAGGCCAACTTCCGCGAGCTGGGGGCGCGCTTTGGCAAGAAGACCCCGCTGATCGCCAAGCAGATCGCTGCTCTCACCCCCGAGGCCCTGGCCGGCCTGCGGGACCGAAAGGCCCTGTTCCTCACGGTTGAGGGCGAGGAAATCGAATTGCGTCCCGAGGAGGTCTTCATCCAGGAGGAGGGCCTGAAAGGCTATGTGACGGCCAGCGAGCGGGATTGCATGCTGGCCCTGAACATCCAGCTCGACGAGTCCCTGCGCCGGGAGGGCCTGGCACGAGAATTGGTAAACCGCATCCAGAATTTGCGTAAGGAAGCGGGACTCGCGGTTTCGGACCGGATCTCCTTATATGTGGGCGGCGAAGGAGAAGTGGAATCGGCTTTTTCCGACCACCGGCTCCATGTTTGCGAGGAGACCTTGGCCAGCGAAGTGGCGGAGACGGTGCCCGAGGGCGCCGCGAGTGACAGTTTCGAAATCGACGGTCATCGGGCCGTCATAGCTTTGATCCGGGCCGAATCTTGAGGCCCGCCATCCGGGAACGGCTTTAAGGAGAACCATGCGCACGCGAGATCTGGAGAAGTACCGCGGCCTCCTCCTCGAGGAGCGGGAACGTATTCTCGAGAGCATCAAGGAGCACGATACCCAGGTTCGTCAGTACGATGAGATCGAGGGTCGAGTACACAGCAACCACATGGCCGATCAGGGAACCGACGAGTTCCGGCACGAACAGGCCATTCGCCTGTTGCAGAGCGAGAATCGCTATCTCTACCGTATCGAAGATGCGATCCAGCGCATCGAGGATGGCACTTACGGCAAGTGCGAACTCTGCGGCACGGTCATTGGCGCCAAACGTCTGACCGC
Source organism: Candidatus Krumholzibacteriota bacterium (assembly GCA_963764625.1). Lineage (GTDB taxonomy): Bacteria > Krumholzibacteriota > Krumholzibacteriia > JAJRXK01 > JAJRXK01 > JAOZPE01. Next base: position 42,702 of record CAVXTH010000006.1, read on the forward strand.
TCTGCCTTACACTCGTTTCTGCATCGACTGCGCGGAAAAGGAAGACGCCAAACGCGGATGATCCGCATGCGCTCCACCAGCAGCTACGGGCTTGCCGCCGGGCTGCTCGTGCTCGACTTTTGCGCCAAGAGGTTCGTGCTGGCGCACCAAGAGACGTTTCGCGCCGGCATTCCGCTGATCGACGGCATTCTGCGCTTCACCTACGTGCGCAACGCGGGCGCTGCCTTCGGAATTCTGCAAGGCGGCCGCTGGCCTTTCGTCGTGGTGTCGATCGCCGCGATCGTGGCCCTCGTCTTGGTGTTGCGGCGAGGAAGCCGTTCGCGACTGCGCGGAGTTTCCTACGCGCTCATTCTTGGAGGCGCCGCGGGCAATCTCGTCGACCGGCTGTTCTATGCCGGAAGAGTGGTCGACTTCATCGAAATGAGCTGGCGGGGCCATGTCTTCCCCGTCTACAACTTCGCTGACATGGGAGTCAGTATCGGAGCCGTTCTTCTCATCCTCGCGTTGCTTTCGGGCGAGGATGAGGAGGCCAACACTCATGACGGATGAATCCGCGAAACGACGAGCCGTCGTCGGCGAGGAAGCCGAGGGAGAACGGCTCGATCTCTGGCTCGCCCGCAGTGACGGAGAGCTCTCACGCTCCCGCGCTCAGAAACTCATCGCGGCCGGCTTGGTGCGGGTGAAGGGAGAATTGAGACCTTCCCGCCACCGCCTCTCACTCGGGGATGTCGTGGAGTGGGAGGTGCCGCCGCCAGCCCCCACCATCATGGAAGCCGAAGCGCAGGTCGCGTTCCGGATCGTTCACGAAGACGAGGATCTCGCGGTGATCGACAAGCCGGCCGGGCTAGTCGTACACCCGGCGCCGGGCCACCCCGCGGGAACCCTGGTGCATGGGCTTCTGGCGCAGCTGGAGGGTCTGAGCGCGGTGGGTGGGGTGCAGCGCCCCGGGATCGTCCACCGGCTCGACAAGGATACTTCCGGACTCATGGTGGTGGCCAAGAACGATCGCTGCCATCAAGCGCTCCAGGCTCAGCTCAAGGACCACAGCCTACGAAGAATCTACCGGGCGATCTGTTGGGGAGTTCCTTCGCCTTTGGAGGGAACCATCGAGGCGCCGCTGGGGCGTCACCCGCGGGACCGCAAGCGGCAGGCGGTGGTCCGCGGCGGGCGATCCTGCTCTTACCCACTACAGGGTGGAGGAGGAGCTGCGCGGCGCCGCCTTACTACGTCTGCGGCTGGAGACGGGAAGGACCCACCAGATCCGCGTCCATCTCGCGCACCAGGGTCACCCCGTATTGGCGGACGAGCTCTACGGCGGGGGCGCTCGAAGGCTCAAGGGCGCGCAACCCTCCCGGCGGAGCGCGCTGCAGGCGGCGCTCGCCGCTGTAGGGCGCCAGGCTCTTCACGCCTCCGAGCTGATCTTCGTCCATCCGGGAAGTGGAGAGTCGGTTCGCTACGATTCTCCATTGCCGGACGGATTCCTGGCCGCGCTGAACTGTCTCCGCTAGGCGCGAGGGCTCCCCGGGCGCCCCTCGCGGCACCAGCCGTGGGGCTGGACAGTGTCTGCCGCACCCGCTACGCTCCTCGTCCGCCCCTCGGCCCACGGGCCGGGGTCGAGCTGAACTGAAAGTTTTGTACCGCTCCCGGGGGATCCGGGCATTCAGAGTGAGCGGAAAGGACGTAGGTCGATGAAGATCAAGGAGCGCGAACGTGACGGTGTGATGGTTCTCGAGGTCAGTGGGAAGATCATGGGGGGACCGGATTCGGAGCTCTTCTCCACGACGCTGAAGTCTCTGGTTCACGAGGAGAAGCTCAGGGTGCTCGTGGACCTGGGGAGCGTCACCTGGGTGAATTCCACCGGGCTTGGCATCCTGATTTCGGGCTATTCCACTCTGAAACGTAACAACGGTGAGATGAAACTGGTCAACGTTTCCGACCGTATCGACAGTATCTTCATGGTGACCAAGCTGTACTCGGTCTTCGATTCGTTCAAGACCGAGGACGAAGCCATCGCCAGTTTCGCGGTCGAGTAGAAGCCATCGTATCCCGGTCCCCCTGCTGAAGAAGAGACGCGTGAAGATCGAACTGACGATTCCAAGCTCCCATATGATGTTGGGGATTCCCGACGCGGTGATCCAAGAACTTGGTTCCGAGCTGTCCTTCTCGCAATCAGAGTTGGATGAGCTTTCCACCTCGGTGATCGAGGGATGCACCAACGCACTCGAACACGGCAATCACATGAAGAGCGAAAAACCGGTTCGCCTCAGCATCGACTTCGAGCGCACGCGAATCGAGGTGACGATCTTCGACAACGGTCCCGGCTTCGACTTCGAGACCATCGACTTCTCCAAAGAACCAGCCGACTTGATGCAGGAGAGGGGCCGCGGGATCTACATCATGTTCACCTACTGCGACGAGTTGAGCTTCTTCCGCAGCGATGGAACGTTCGCGGTCAAAATGGTCAAGAAGGCCAAGGAGACCTCCGTCGAGAACGGGAATTGAGGCCTGCCCGGAGGATGGCATGGCAGTGATCCTGGCTCTCGATCCCGGACTTAGACGAACCGGCCTTGCGCTGTGTGATCCCACCGGCACGCTCGCCCGCCCCCTGATGACTCACGATCGTCGAAGCGATGGTTCGTTGCTGGAACTGGTGGCATCTCTGTGCGAGGAACATGCGGTCGAAAGGATCTTGGTCGGGCTGCCGTTGACCCAGATGAACGAAGAGGGATCGACGGCGAGCGCGGCCAGGGTCTTGGCGGAGAAGCTGAGGACTCGCCTGCGGCTTCCCGTCTAGCTCGTGGATGAGCGGTACAGCAGCCGCGAGGCCGACCGGGTGCTGGCCGGGAAGAAAGCGGCCAAGGGGCGGCGCGACGCAGTGGCGGCGGCTCTCATTCTACAGACCTGGCTGGACGGTCCGGGTTGCGGGGACTCGAACTCTCCACCGAGCGAGCCCGATCCATGCTGAGATCACGCGGCCAGATTCTTCTCCTCTGCGTTCTCTTTTTCCTCCTGCTCTGTATCGCCGTGATCCACGTGTCTCTCTACCGCGGGCGCACTTCACCTGAGCTCGGCACGCGAAGAGTCGAGATCCCCCAGGGCACCAGCGTGCGCGGCGCCGCCACGCGACTCGCCGAGGCGGGACTACTCGATGCGCCGTGGAAGCTACGTGCAGTCTACTTGCTGCAGGGAGAGGAGCGCACCATCAAGGCCGGAACCTACGAGATTCGTCCGGGGCATAGCGCGGCGGCCCTGCTGTCGATCCTTCAGTCCGGACGCGTGGCTACGGTCGAGCTCACCATCCCCGAAGGGTGGACGATTGGCAGCACCTGTCAGAACCTCGCGCAGAGCCTCGCTCTGAGCCAGGATAGCTTGCTCGCTCTCTGCAAGACTCCGACCCGGGCGTGGCGTGAGGAGTTGGGGTTGCCCGAAGGGGCGAGTCTGGAAGGTTATCTCTATCCAGAGACCTATCGCTTCGAGGTGGGGGTGAGCGCATCGGAGGTCATCGGGACCCTCGTGCGGACTTTTCTTCGGACCTTCGACGAAGCTCTCCGTGCCGCGGCGGACAGCATGGGATTGAGCCTCCATCAGGTCGTGACTCTCGCCTCCATCGTGGAGGCGGAAACGAGCGTGCCCGAAGAACGGGCCAAGGTGGCGGCGGTGTACCTCAATCGACTGGCGAAACACTGGAAGCTCGAGGCCGATCCTACCGTCGCCTACGCGACGGGAATTCCCGGAGAGAAGCTCAGTACCGGGGACCTCAGGTTCGATTCGCCGTACAATACCTATCGCTATGCCGGACTTCCTCCCGGGCCCATCAACAGTCCTGGCCGGGCGGCTCTGGAGGCGACGGTGCACCCCGAGAGGAACTTTCCGGCCATGTACTTCGTGGCGGATGGAAAGGGTGGGCACGTGTTCAGCCGCACTTGGGCCGAACATCGAGAGGCGGTTCGCGCCTACCGGTCCGCGCGACGCGCGGACCAGGGTCCACTGATTCAGGGGTGAGCTTGACGGCCGGCCCCGCTTTCTCTAGCGTGACGGCCTCACCAGGAGGGAACTCGGCGATGAATTGGAAGCGAGATCACTGGCTCATTCTGGGCCTCGTTTCGATCATGGCGGGCTTCACGCTTCTGGGGTTCTTCCAGAGTATGACGCTCTCCTCCATTCTCCTGGTGGGTGGATACTGTGTGCTCGTACCGGCCTATTTGTGGACGCGCTACCGGGGAGACGTGGGCGAATAGCTCAGCTGGTTAGAGCACCTGCCTTACAAGCAGGGGGTCACAGGTTCGAATCCTGTTTCGCCCACCATCTCATCCCTTCACCTTGCGGCTGCGCCCTGCGACTCGAGCACTCGAGCATGCACCTGCCCCCCGCCAGATCAGGGCAAGGTAACTCGCGAAGAGCGCCAAAATCCCGGCCGGCGTTTGTCCGTCAGAGACTCTCACCGGCGCCCCGAGAACTCTCCTAAGTTTAACGAAACCTACATGTTAGTTGACTGGTTGGCCGCATTTACGTGGTTGACAATCGGCCAAAAGCCGTGATAAACTGGCTGCGTCGAGTATTGGATCGAAAGAGTGGAAGGAGGCTCGAGAGCAGGGAAAACGCAATTGTCCAAGCAGCCGGCCAATTCTACCGGTTGCAGATAGAACCGTTTAGGAGGTGTCCTAGATGTTCAACAAGAGGCTATTCAGTCTCGTACTTACTGCGGGCCTGATCTTAGGTCTCGCTGGCCTGGCAATGGCCGGTGTTCCCGATCCGGGAGCTAGCACTGTCTACACCAGTGGTGGGGAAGCAACTCTCACTCCGGGTGGTCTGGCCCAGAGTCTCGCGATCTACGGCGTGTCTGTCACAGTCACGGTTCGCGATGGCAATGGTCTGGCGATTCCGCGTTTCCGGCCCAGGATATCTGGCTGGATGACATTGGTGATGCCAACATCAATCTGTGCCAGTCCGGTAGCACGGCCGACGCGCAGACCAATGGTGATGGATTTACCACGATCTCCGGCGTCATGGCCGGTGGTGGTTGGACGCAGTCCGGTCTGTCCGTCTACGTCAGCGGCGTTGCCGTCACTGGCGGAATGGGCCCCAGTCTTAGCATCGACCTCAACAGCCCGGATATCACCGGCGACCGGATCGTGGACTTGGGCGACATCAGTATTTTCCAGTCTGATGTTCTTCCGCCAAGTAACGCATTCCGATCCGACTACACCCATGACGGGATTGTCGACCTCGGTGACATCAGTCTTTTCTCGTCTTGGATCGGTGACTCGTGTCCCTGAGTAGGGCGTAGGAGGTTTGGGTGCGGCTTTCGCACTCGTTTTCGAGCAAGCGTGCGCCAGTGTTCGAACAACAACCATTGGCTCACCTCTCTAAAGGAGATGGCTCATGCTTAAGAAGGCAATGTTTCTCACCCTCGCCTTGCTCGTGGGCGTCGTCGCGGGTGCTTCGGCACAACAATGCGCGATCGGCGTCTACGCGGATTCGCTGGGGACCCAGTCGGCCATTGCGCCGGTACGCGATCAGGGCAACCCTAACACGTTCATCGATGTGTACTACGTACTTAGAGTCGAGGACCTGGTGTTGGGTGCTGCATGGTATCGCGAAGTCACGGGCTTCAATGCCTCGACTTATGCGATCGACTGGGAGTCTTACGGTACCTTCCTCGATAATAAGCCGGAAGGCTGGCGTATCGGCTTGGGTACCTGTCAACTGGGGTTCGGTGGCGCTTCCATCACCCTGCTGAAGGAGACTCTGTTCTTGGTGGATGACTACTCGGGCGGTACCGGGTCCATCCAGGTCATCCCGAATACGTTGCAGAACGCCACGGGCACGGCTTACTCAGATTGTCTGGGTCAAGTGAAGCCGTGTGGCGTGGGTTCTTCTTTGACGATCGAGAGCGTCATTCCCGCTCCGGGCAAGAGCTTCGGTGCGGTAAAGGCTCTCTTCGAGTAGCTTAGCTTGTAGCCCTCTGGGCTATTTGCTATCGCGATCGCAACGGGTGGGTGGCGGAACGTCCATAGATGGCCTAACGCCATCCGCCGAAAACCCCGCTGGAGATTTGCCCGATCAGGGGCACTTTGAAAGCGCAACAAAGGCACCTGTGGGTAGAGGTCGTTCGTGGCTCCCCACCGCCTTATTGTCATGACAACGGAGGACTTCTTCATGAAGAAGCTAATGATTCTCGCCGCGGTTCTTGGCATCCTCGCCATGGCTTCCATGTCGTTTGCCCAGAACATCGGTATCACCTTTGATGAGGCCGGTACGCAGACCACTCTTGATGGCCGTACGGGTCTCCTCCCAAACCCGGCCTTGGGGAATCTGCCGTCGGCGTTCGTGTATGTCGATCGCCTACGACATTCCCGAGGTCTTCGGGTACGAGTACATCTCAGTTCGACGATGGTACCGCAATCGCCGGCAGCTCCCGTCTTCTACCCCACCGCGACCAGTGCCAATTTCGGCGTCGGCGGTGACGTACGTGTGGGTACGGGTGTGTGCTTCGCGTGCGGGTAGCGCCGAAGCTGGCCCCGGTTGCGACCCAGATCCGTCTGGCCAGCACGTGTTCTCTTTCTTCGCCACTCCCGCCGATGGATGTCATCTATACGATCGGCCCCATTCGACGGGAGCAGGATGGGACGGCCCCGCATTACACCGAGTGTGTCAGCAGTCCTACGCCGCTGGACTTCGGTCTCGCGAACCACTCCCTCAACCTCGGTTGCGCGCCTGATGGTGCCGCGGTCGTCGTTCTGCAGTGGGACGCCCAGAGGACACTCCTGCGCGCTGCAATCCTGAGATCGTAGGTTCGAAGGAGACGAGCTGGGGTGCTCTGAAGTCCGGCTTCTAAGCCAGGATTGAACGAATCCTCCTCCTGGAGGATGACAACGCGGCTCCGAGGACTCGGAGCCGCGTTTCTTCGTGCTCCCCTGAGCCTGAGGACTGTCGCTCGGGCCCGCGGCTTCGTATATTGCCAGCGCCGCATCCGGTCGAGTCCCAGAGTGTTCCCGGTAGGGCCGAAGACGGGAATTCACTTGACCTCCACGGGAGCGCATGGTACTGGAATTCAGATTCCATGGGGCGCGCGGCTTTCCATTCTTGGCGAGGTGGGGTGGTGTGGGTTGTCCGCGGCGTGGAACTCTGGACAATCGAAAGCTCTTATCCAATCGGCCCTGCGTGCGAGTTCGCTGCGCGGATGGGCCTGGGATCTTCAGGAGGAGTTAGGTATGAAGAAGACGGCCATCGGCGTTCTGGTTGTGTTGGCGATGGCAGCGGGCTGGATTGCCCCCGCGGCAGCTACCGACGCGCCTTACAATCCTTGGGGCTGGATGTTCCTGAGTACGGACACGAAAAACTATGTGTGTAGTGGCACCTACGCCGGCAGCGCCACGCTATCGATCTATCTCATCATCGAGGCGCCCAACTGGGGTGTCGCCGACAACTACTTCGGCATGGAGGCCGGAGTCGACTATCCGACGGCGCTGTTCAATACGCGGATGGGAACCGACGAGGCGCCCAATGGGGCCTTCTTTGCCGCATCCTGCGCCGCTGGACACTGCTCGTTCGCCGTGGGGACGCGGCACGCCGGTCCACACGAATCCCTGGACCGCGGTGACTCTGGACTTCGTCGGGTTCAGTAACCTCGACAATCTCACCTTCAGTCTGGCGCCGTGGGACATCGGCAGCCCGCGCACCCTGGGCGGCCCCGGCTGGTCCTACTACGACAACCTCGACCCACCGGTTCTGCCGCTGCAGGCGGGCGATGGCACCGAGGGCCATCCCGGCTGGCAGCAGGGCTTCGTGGTGTTGAACTACAACCAGGGGACGGCGGCGTCGACGCCTTTCCCGGCCACCGTCTTCCGCGACGATGGCAGTGGGGTGCCCTGGCCGAACGCTGACGCGGGCGATCCTTGCCTGCGCACCAAGTTGGTTCCCGCGCAGGAGAAGTCCTGGGGCTCGCTGAAGGCGGCCTACTAGACCCGGTCGTCGTCGGGCCGAACGGTCTGAACGCGAGAGAGGAGGGCCCCCTCGGGCTCTCCTTTTCGCATGAGAGGGGGAGGGGGCCTCGGAGGCGCCGAATTGACCCGGCCTTCCCCGTGCGACTATACTCTCTCAGAAGGCCGCTGGCCGGCCTGTAGGCTCTGGGCTCGCGCTGAGTGAGGAGTGGCTCCCGCGTTGGGTCCGTGTGGCAGTCCTCCCTCCCCTGAAGAAACCCCCCTGGGACAAGGAACGGCTCATGCCGCGTCACATCCGTTTGCTCCTCTGCCTCACGGCGGTTCTGACCGCTTTCGTGCCCCCCGCAGCGGCCGCGACAATCGCGGGATGGCAGGTCCTGGAGAGCAGCCCCCAGCGGCTTCACCTGCGCATCGAGCTCCCTGTGGCCACGGTGGAGACGGTCGACGAGGGGAGCACCCGCTACCTGTCTCTGAGTCTGCCCGGTTTCCTGTCTCTGGCGGAACCGGGACTTCCCTTGCTTCCCCAGCAAGGGGCCTGGATCGCAGTGCCCCCCGAAGGTGACGCGAGCCTGCGGGTCACGATCTTGAAGACGGAGCGTCTGCCCGCCGGGCGCCTTCTGCCCTCAGCTACCGCCGAGCCGCCGCTCCCCGGAGAGCATCCGAATCCCGCGAGCGTGCGCGAAGTCACCGTCGAGGGCCCGGGATACGCCACCTTTCGCTCCGGAAGCGGAAACCTCGCGACGCTGGGTCAGCCGGTGTGGTCGCATGGGCAACGCATGGCGCCCCTGCGACTACGTCCGTTCCTGGTGAGCAATCCCGGCGCGCCGGTGGAGCAGGTCACCTCCCTGGATCTCGTGGTCGAATTTCCGGCGGCTGGCGGAATTACCGGAGCTGGGGGAGAACTCGATACGGTCACGCTCTCGCGGCTTCTGAACCCCAAAGTTGCCGCCGGCTGGCATACCGAGAGCCCCCAGACGCGCCTGCGTCGTTCCTCCGCCCTGAAGAGCGCGCAGTTGAAGACATTCCCGAAGGCCGCGGCCGCCGATCAGATCGTTCCCATGGACCAGTTGACGCTGTTGAGCGACGAATACCGGATTCCGGTGAGCGCCAGTGGTTTGGTCCGCGTTCATCTGGCCGATCTCTTCGGCACCCTCGGGTTCCCCAGCGGGATCCGGCACGAACAGCTACGACTCTACCAGAAGCGTCCCTCGACTCCGGGCAGCGCCAGCTACCCGACGCCGCTGAGCGTGGACGTTCCCTTCCATTTCTACGGGAGTCCGGATCCCCAGAGCGAGATCACGTAGCAGCGACATCATCATCTTCGATGCGGTTCCCATCGACCGGGACAACGTGGATCGTCAGTTACAAGGCGAGACCCTTCCCGCCGCCATGAGCGAGAGAGTCGACAACTACAACGCAAGTGACGTGTACTGGTTGGCCGCGATCGAGCCCAGCCTGGGCGCGTGGGCGCGAATGGATCGCGAGAGTTTCACCGCCGCCACCTCTGCCGCGCGCCAGTACTACGACTACGAGGAGTGGTTCAGCCAAGATGTCTTCTATCAACCGCATCCGGTCGACGTCGCGGACGCGCAGTACTTTTGGAACGGGCCGCTCACCACGGAGACGAGACTGCCTCTCCGGCTGCGCCCCATCGATCCGACCTCAGCCCTGATCGTGAGGTGGGTGTTCGCGAGCAGCCTGCACAGCTATAACCCCGATCCAGGGGGGCAGCTCGCCACCAGCTTCTATCTGGAATACGACGACGGCACCAACCGAACCCTCTTGAAGACCCTCGACATCAATGATGCCAGTGGAGAAAACGACCCCGGAACCTACGGCTCTCCGACCGCGGTGAGCGATACCCTCGCGGCCGGGTCTTTCAATGCGGGGGCGCTCCGTCTGCGCTTTCACAACGTGAACGAGAGTAGCGCGGTGTTCCACTTCTCCCTGGTCGACAGCGTGAGTCTGCGCTACCGGGCGGCGTACGCGGCCGAGTTCAATCGGGCCGTGTTCAACACCGGCGTGGTGTCGCAGGAGGCCAGCCTCTCGATTCCCGGCTTCGACTCGTCGGAGATCTTTCTCGTGGACACGAGCGATCCGCGCGCGCCGCGTTGGATCGATCTCAGTCCCGAGAATCTGGTGAGCGGCGGAACCTCGACCACACTCAGTCTGCAAGTTCCGCCGCTTGGGCAGACTCCCCGGTCCTTTGTCGCGGTGGCCTCGGTGGAAATTCCCCGCGTGGCCCAGGCGGACATCACCCGCAGCTCGACGCCGATTCTCACCTCGAGCGTGGACGACCTTCAGGTCCTGGTGATCGGTCCGCAGCAATTCGAAACCGCGATGCAGCCTTGGCTGCAGTGGCGGCGTGATCACGACCGTGACGGTTGGAATTACGCCTACGTCGACGTGCAGAAGATCTTCGACCAGTTCTCCGGCGGACTGCGGGCGCCCTCCGCGGTCAAGGAATTCTTGCACTACGCCTATACCATGTGGGATGCGAAGGCCGTTTTGCTGGTGGGTGACGCCAACGAGGACCATCGCCGCATCACCCGGGTCGGACCTGACTATTCGGGAACGGAGGATTTCGTTCCCTGCCCGATCCATCTTCAGTACTTCAGCGACTTCGAAGCGGCGGCTTCGGACAAGTGGTATGTGCTGTTCGACATCAACGACAATCAGTATCCCAACTACCTCAACAAGGGCCCTGACATGCTCTTCGGCCGCCTGCCGGTTCATGATGCGGCCGAAGCCGCTTCCGCGGTGGCCAAGATCATCGCTTACGAGCAACCCACCGCGGCCCAAACCTGGCGGAAACGCGCGATCATGGTGAGTGACGACGCGTACAGCACGGGCAGTCTCTTGGGGGCTGCGGGCAGCGCGAGGTACTTCTTGAACAGCGCGGAACTGAGATTCCAGTCGGTGCAGGAGCAGATCGCCAATCAGGCGAACGGTTTTCTGGACGGTACGGTGGACGGGATCTCTTGGGCTCTGGACGACTACACCTCGCAGATTCGTGGGCCGGATACCTCCTACGATCTCAGTTATCTCAACTTCGTGGTGCAGCAGGTCGCCACGACCGTCCGCCCTCAGTTTCTGGCGACCCTGGGGCAAGGCGCATTCATGGTCAACTATCAAGGTCACGCGGCTTACAACGTCTTGGCGCACGAGAGACTGTTCGAACACCTTCCCGGCAATCCTTCCCCGGTCGGAACGATCGGAAACGACGGCAAGCCGTTCCTGTTCTTCGGGATGGGCTGCCATCTCTCCGACTTCATTCGTCCGTCCGAACTCTCGGCCAGCGATTCACGAAGCCTCGGTGAGTCGCTGCTACTGCATCCCACCGCCGGCGCGATCGGTGTCTACGCCAGCAGCGCGTACGAGTTTCTCTCGCCGAACGTCGCGTTCGGTATCCTCATCGCCAACGAGTTCTTCGGTTCGACCCGTAGCGGGCAGGTGTTGGGAGAGAACGATCCACAGTGGATCGTGGGCGACGTATTGGCGCAAGCCGAATGGAATCTCTTCGCGGCGCCGACCTCCCAGATTCCGCAGATGATCTCGCAGTACGAGCTGCTCGGAGATCCGCTCTTGCGAGTGGACGCGGCGCCCCCGCGCGTCAGCGTTTCGGGCGACGGTCAACCGATCGCCGAAGGCGCGTCGGTCCTTCCCGTCGTCGGCTCGCGTACACTCTCGTTGAGCGTGGGCGCGGTCGACGAGTCCGGAGTGGACCGCATCGAGTTGAGCGAGATCTCCGACGGGCAATCGACCGATCTGAGTCAGCTTCTGGTACCGCAGAGCGGAGCGGGTCTCGATGCGCGTAATTGGCTATCATTGGCTGACTTAGCTGTACAGGCGCGAGGTCTCGACGGCGGGGTCAGCTACCAAGTGAAGGTCTACGACCGGGCCTACCCGCAGCTTCGGCCGACCACCTTCAACTTCAAAGTTCCCTTCGATCTCACGGTGGACATCGATGGCCAGCCCCTTCCCAGCGAAGGGCACGCGATTCCCTCCGGCGCGTCGAGTGTGCTCTCGCTCGACTTCACGAGCCCCATCTCGTTAGACGCTTCGGAAATCGAGGTGGAGCTCACCGGTCTCACTCTTCAAGGCAGCATCGACAAGCAGATGCAAGACTCCGATGGAAGAGAATGGATCGTGAGTTTCGAGGCTTCCGGCTCGAGCGGCACTCAACAAAGCGTCCTCTTGCGACTGGCGGGAAGCGAGACCGAGATTTCACTCGCCGGTTCTGTGGCTCCGCCGGAGTTGGCGATCAAAGCTCACTTTCCCATTCCGAATCCGGTCGATCCCTCCCAAGGTGGAACGAGGTTCGTGGTGGATCTGACGGCTCCCGCCGCCTGGGCTCGTGTGACGATCTACGATCTCAGCGGGAGGCCGGTGAAGAGCGTGAGGGAAGACGCTCCGGGCTCGGAAACCACGATCGTTCTCCACTGGGACGGACGAGACCGAAGGGGCGACGAGCTCGCCAACGGCACCTATCTCTACCGGATCGAAGTCGCGGGGCAAAATGGTGATGTGCACGGAAGCGGGGCGGGCCGTATCGTGGTGTTGCACTGAGGCCCTCACGCCACCGTCCAAGACCCCTCAGGGACGATCTCCCGGATTGCCGGAGGTGATTCCGCTGAAGAATCCGCCCGATGATACCTCGCTGTTTTCGGCTCTGCGATCGTTGACCACCGAGGCCAGAAATCCCCGCACCATGGGGATCGATCTGGCGAGCACCGAGGAAGTGCTCTCCCTCATCCACCAGGAAGATCGTGGTGTCGCGGACTGCGTGCGCCAGGTCATCCCCGAATTGGCCAAGATCGTCGAGAGAGTCAGCGCGGCCTTCACCGCCGCCGGAAGCCTCTACTACGCCGGCGCCGGCACCTCCGGACGACTTGGCGTTCTGGACGCCGCCGAATGTCCTCCGACTTTCGGCACACCGCCAGAACTGGTGGTCGGGCTCATCGCCGGTGGCCACGAGACCCTGGTTCGCAGCCGGGAAGGGGTCGAGGACCAACCCATCGAGGGCGCCCACGCGGTCGACGAGCACGAGCTGGGACCCCACGACGTACTCGTGGGAATCTCGGCCAGCCGCCGCACGCCGTTCGTGCACGGGGCACTGAAGAGAGCCAGGGAGAGAGGGGTGTGGACCGCGTTCTTGGTCTGCAACGCCGTCGCCGGAGAAGTCGAGGACGTCGCGGACCTGGTGGTCGAAATCGTGGTTGGGCCGGAGGCCATCACGGGCAGCACGAGAATGAAAGCGGCCCTCGCGCAGAAGATGGCGCTCACGATGATCACGACCGCTTCCATGGTTCGAATCGGCAAGGTGTACGAGAACCTCATGGTCGATCTCAGGCCGACCAGCAAGAAGCTCATGGAACGGGCCAAGGGAATCGTCATGCATCTAGGTGGAGTCGAGTACGACGAAGCCGCGCGTCTGCTCCGTCTCACCGACTGGAACGTCAAGCCGGCAGTGATCATGGCGGCGCGTGGTGTCAGCTTCGAGAATGCGCAAGCACGATTGAAGGCGGCAAGCGGCTTCCTACGCCCGGCTCTCGTTGAGGAACCCACCGAGGAACGGTGGTCATGAAGCGCGTACTCTTGCTCGGACTGCTGGCTCTGCTGGCGGCCTGCGGATCGAAGGAGGCAAAGGAGGAGGAGCAAACTCCTCGCACTCTGCCGGTGGAGAAACCGTTTCTGACGCTCTCGGTCCTGAGCGATTCTTCGACCGTGGCTCGGGCGGGCCGCGCCTGGTCCGAGCGTGAGGGAGTGGACTTGAAGCTCCTGCCCCGTGGCCCTCAGCAAGCGCCTGCCGCCGAGGTGGCCCTGGTCGAACGGCAGGATGACGGCGGACGGCCTTGGCTCTTGGCCCCCTACGGACTTTTGGTGCGGCTCGATCTCCTACAGGACGCGGGACAGGCGACGAAGCCTCCCGCTTCGTGGCAAGCTCTCGCGGTGCTCGTGAGAACCATGGAACGCAAGGGGAGTGGCCTTGGAATTCCCGAGCCGAGCGAGGGCCTGCACCGCCTTTTCCTGCCCCTCTACTGGGCCGCGCGCGACGAGGATTCCGGCCCGCCTCCCCGCCTGGACACCCCTGCGGCCGAGGGGGCGCTGGCCTTTCTCGTCGCGCTCTCGCAACAAGCTCTACGAAGTTCTCCGCGCGAACTCGAGGAGTCGTTTCTCGCGGGTAAGCTGGCATTTCTCAGCTGCGATCTCGCGTGCGCGCGCCGTATCCAGCGCCAGAGTCCCCAGTTTCGGCTCAAGCTCTGGCCCTGGCCGCCCGAGGAAGCGGGAGGGACAAAGGTAGCACTGGCGCGCACCCGTTCCTGGGAGGTGCCCAAGGAGTCCCCGCAGCCCCAGCTCGCCAACTCCCTGCTGAAGGAGTTCTACTCTCCACAGCTCGCCGAGGCCATCGGCGATTCCCTGGGCGAATGGACCCCGGCCGTGGGCAGCGAAGGTGGCGGGGCCTTGGACCTCACGGCCGAAGTGAGACCGCTCGTGCACCCCTGGCCGACAGGGGAGCACGCCCATCTCCTCTCCGAGGCTCTCGATCGCGCGTGCGACGCCGCTCTTGACCGCCGCCGCAGCCCGAAGGCGGCTCTCGCCGAGGCCGAGGCCGAGTTTGATTCGAAGGCTGACTTGTCCCGATGAGCGTCTGCGTCTAGCATCTCGACATGCTTGCCGAGCTTCTCACAGAACGTCTCTCGGCGCGGCCATTGTTCGCCGCGGGACTCATGTCCGGCACCAGTTTGGACGGAGTCGACGCGGTCCTCATGCGCCTCGACCCCCCCGAGGATCCGCGCCAGTGGCAGATCATGGCCTCCTGGAGTGGACCGTTCCAAGAGGTGGCGGCGGAGCGTTTGCGGGCCATCGCGGAAGGGGGGGCCACCGACGCGGGCGAGCTGAGCCGGATTCGCATGGCGGTCGCGCGCGACTACGAACGCGCCGTGCGAGAGGTGTGCCGCCAAGCGGTTCTCAAGCCCGAGGACCTGGCCTACGTCGCGGCGCATGGAGTCACCCTCTGGCATGCCCCCGCCAAAGGGGGTGGGCATACCTGGCAAATCCACGCGGGCCCCGCGCTAGCCACCTGGCTCTCCACCGTGGTCATCGACGACTTTCGTACCGCCGACGTGGCGGCGGGCGGCCACGGCGCGCCCCTGGCGCCGATCGCCGATCTCCGTCTGCGGGTTCATCCCACCGAAGATCGGGTCATCCTCAATTTCGGCGGGGTAGCCAACCTCACCGCGCTGCCCGCTGGCGCCACGAGCAGCCATGAAATCTGCTGCGGCGACGTGGGTCCGGCGAATCTCCTGCTCGACGGACTCAAGCGACGTCAGACCGAGGGGCGCGAACACTTCGATCGTGACGGCAAACTGGGTCTCTCGGGTCACCCCGACCCCAGTCTGGTGCGCGCGATGTTGGAGGAGGGTTGGGCGCGCATGCCGCTACCTCGTTCCTTCGGGCGGGAGCAATTCGGGACCACCTATCTGGACAGTTTCCTGCATCGCGCGTCGCATCTGAGTCCGGCCGATCAAATGGCCACTCTGGTCGCCATGGAAGCCGGCGGGGTGCGGATCTTTCTCGAAGAGCTCTGCGGGGGCTGGAGGCGCGGCCAGCAGACGAGACTCGGGATCTATCTCTGCGGAGGGGGACGGCACAATCACGCCCTGGTGGACGCGCTCGAGCTGGAGATGCCGTACGCCAAGATCGACGGTATCGAAGCTCTGGGGACGCCGGCCGATTTCAAGGAAGCCGTGGACTGGACTCTTCTGGGATGGCTGACCCTCAACGCGCAGGGAGCCGGTCTGCCCCATCTTACCGGGGCACAGCGCGATCTCGTCCTGGGCTCTCTCCACGCACCGACTCTTCTCCGATGAGCCGGGCTCTCTCCACCCGGCCGTGGCCTGCGCGGACGCGCGTACTTCGCATTTGCGGCCTGGTTCTTAGCCTCGTTCTTAGCCTCGTCTTTCTGTCGTGTTCGCATCCTCCCGCACCACGAATCGATGGCAAGACGATTGCACTCGACGCGAGTTCGCTGCCTCCGGTGGACGAAGAGGGGATTCCCTTGACCAAGGACGAGGTCGAGCCAAGCCCAGAGGAAGTTCTCTTTCTGCCCGGCGGGGACTCGGTTCGCATCGGACTGGAAAGTGGTGCCGAACACATCGAGCTGCACGCAGAAATTCCCATCGAGATTCTGGATCTTTCGGGCAAGCGCTACGGCACCAGTCTTCGTCCGGGACGAATTCGGGTCACGGACAGTCGTCGTGGATTCCTCCTGGATGGGCCCGGCTTCGACGCGCTCGGAGTGGCGGGGCGAGGGGTTCTGATTCGCGGGAGAAAAGGAGAGATCTGCTTCTCTCACGAAGGAAACGTCTACACCGGTGACGCGCTGGTGGTGCGTCAAGCTGACGGTCGAATGGCGCTGGTGAACGTCGTTGATCTCGAGAGTTACCTTCGGGGCGTCATTCCCTGGGAGATCGGCCGGCCCGGCATGGAGTCGATCGAGGCGGTGAAGGCTCAGGCCATCGCCGCGCGCAGCTATACCGTCGCCCACCTCGGACGGCGCGAAGAGCTTGGTTTCGATCTCTGGGACAACGTGGCCGACCAGGTCTACCGCGGACTGACCGGCATCAACCCGGTGACGGATCGCGCGGTGCAGCAAACCAGAGCGCAAGTGCTGCGCTACGAGGGGGAGATCGTTCAGGCCTACTACTGTAGCACCTGCGGAGGGCATACCAGTTCCATTCAAGATGTGTGGCCACGCGAGGCGGTGCCCTATCTGCAGGGCTTGCGAGACGCACCTCCGGGCGAAAGCGCGTGGTGCCGGGAGAGCCCGCATTTTCGCTGGACCGTGGTCTGGAGTGCACTGGAGTTGGGGGAGATCATCCGCGCACACTTGCCCGCGGAAGTCGATCCCCGATTGACCGCCCGCCAGGTCGGCGTGCTCGAGGGTCTGGAAGTTCTCGAGAGCGACAGCAGCGGTCGCGTGCATCGACTGAGAGTGAAGACGAGCACCGGAAGCTGGGAAGTGGTGGGGGACAGAATTCGCTGGGTGCTCAGGCCGGCCCGCAGCCGATTCGACATTCTGCAGAGCACTCTTTTCCGACTGGAGGAATACCGGGACGAAAAGGGTGTCTTGATCGGAGTGCGGCTGCAGGGTGGTGGCTACGGTCACGGGATCGGGATGTGTCAGAGCGGCGCACTGGCCATGGCGCGTGCGGGGCGCAGCTGCGAGCAGATTCTCGAACACTACTATCCGGGCACCCGCATCCAGTCCCTGCGTGGGGGACGCGGCGATTGGGCGAAGACGCCATGAGCACGCCGCTGCCCGTACTCGTAGGACTTGACGGGCAGACTCTACTTCCCCGGGAACGAGAACTCCTGCTTCGGTTTCGTCCCCGCGGCGTCGTTCTCTTCAAGCGAAACGTCGATTCGCTCGCGCAACTGCGCGCGCTCTGCGCTGAAGTCGAAACGCTTCTCGCCACCGAATCGGTCCTTCCGCTCATCGCGGCCGACCAAGAGGGGGGACCGGTCAGCGTGCTCGGCAGGGCCTTGGGGTGCCCTCCTTCCGCCCGTGCGCTGGGTCTGGCCGATGACCCCGAGCTCACGCGTCGGGTGCACCGGGAAACCGCGCGCCGGGCGCGGCACGCCGGAGTGAATTTTCTATTGGCCCCGGTGGCGGACGTAAACCGGCCACAAAATCCGGTGGTGGGGATTCGAGCCTTCGGCGAGCAGAGTGAAGAGGTCGCGGTTCACGCGGCGGCCGCGGTGCGTGGCTTGCGCGAGGGCGGCGTGTACGCCTGCGCGAAGCACTGGCCGGGACACGGTTCCCCCGTCCGTGACAGTCACCGGGAACCCACCGATCTGAAGCTCGAACTTCAAACCTGGCAGAAAGTCGATCTGCCCCCCTTCAAAGCCACGGTTCGCGCGGGGATAGAGGCACTCATGGTGGGTCACCTCGCTTTCTCCCAGCTCGATCGAAGTGGAACCGTGGCGCCCCTATCTCGAGCGATCCTGCAAGAGGCGAGAACGAGACTGGGCTTCACGGGGATCCTCGTGAGTGACGCGCTCGAAATGGCGGGCTTCGGCGGCGCCGACCCCACGCACGCGTTGCGGGCGGGGCTCGACCTCCTGCTCTATTCCCGACCTCTGCTGGAGATCGAAGATGGGTTGCATTCACTTCGCGAAGCATTGAGTGGGAAAGCGCAACCCTCCGTCGTCTCCATGGGAACCCTCCTTGCTCCCCCGGTCGCCGAAGACGGGGAAGCCTACTCCGAAGCGCGCCGACGGGGTCTTCACACTCAGGGTCAGCTGCGGTGGAACGAGACGTCGTGGGTCTTGTGGGATGGGGTGAGCCGCGATCGGCTCTACCCCTTTCCAGACCTCGGTCCGCGCGGTGGGTCCGATGCCGACGCGTCGCAAAACACGGCCGAGACCGCCATGGAAACCTCGCTGTCGGGAGTTCTGAACCTTCCTGCGAGGCAGGTCTTCTCCTGGAATCCCCACGCTCTCTCCGGCGGTGGAGATCCGATTCCAGCAGAATCCTGGCCACGGGAGGGGGAAGGCCTGATTCTCGCGAGCCTGCGTCCCCTGCCGCAGGCGCTGTGCGAGGAGCTGGCAACCCGTACGGCTCGTGGCTCTTGGAGGCCGGCCTGGATCGTCTTTCTGGGTCTCGGTCTTCGGGGCTCTCTTCCGCCGGGCGAAGTGCCGTGGACACAGCTTCCGGGACTCTGTGAGGAGGATTTCAGGCTGCTTCCGTCCCTCCTGACGGGGCAGCGTTGACAGCGGCCAGTTGCGTTGCTAGATTCCCTCTCCGCTTCATCCTTGGGCGCCACAGTGCGCCCGTAGCGGCATTCGGGGGCGTAGTTCAGATTGGTTAGAACGCCGGCCTGTCAAGCCGGAGGTCGCGAGTTCGATCCTCGTCGCTCCCGCCATTCGTCGCCAAGCCCGCCCCTTTCGGGGGGCGGGCTTTCGCATGTCCCTTTGTTGCGGCCGAGAGACTGGCGGACGAGGGTCTTTTGTAACAGATTTAGTAACGGTGCTGGCGCTGCTCGACCCTCCACCTGGGCAAGCGTCGCACCATATGAGTGCGCTCCCCGGTGCCGTGCCGGGGAGCGCGATTTGTTTCCCGCCTTTTTCTCCTGCTGATTCAATCGACGAGATCTTCGGGCGCATTCCAATTGCGCAGAACTGTTCGCTCGTCCACTTCGACTCTCCGCAGCTCGTGTGCATCCAGCTGTTGCAAGCTCGTGCGCAGCGATTCTTCGGGTTGGCTGCGGATCCGCTTCACGGCTTCCCGCGTAAGCGCGAGAGGATGGCCTCCCTTGCCCCGGTAGGTGGGCTTGACCACGAGGCAACCGCGGAGCGCGCTTTGCAGTTTGCGCAGGACTTCAGGGCCGGCCGGGCCGCTGTCGACCGGCTGCAAGAAGAACGCGGGATACTCCTGGGTCCAGGCGATGTCCAGCGCCCGCCGGACGGAATCCATCATGGGTGCCAGAGCGTCGGCTCCGCCATGGAGAATGAGTCCCGGTAGTGGGGGCTGGGCATTCAGGGCTTCAGCGACTTCGTCGTTGACCACGGCGTGCACCGAGCGAAGTCCGAAGTCGAGGTAGGCCCGCGCGACTTGATGGAGCAGAAACGAACCGTCGAACTCAAGGAGCGCTTTGGAAACGCCCATGCGGCGTCCCCGGCCGGCCGCGAGGACAAGAGCGGTTTCGATTTCAAGCGCCATCGTCCGCCGTCGGCAACGAGGTCGAGAGGGAGGAGTGAGGGTTCTTCGGAACCTCGCGCGTGGTGGATTCGATTCAGCGAGGCCATGCTGGCCGAAAAAACTCTCTCCTGGCGTCCACGGTGGTGAGCGATGAGTTCGGCCACGATGGCCACCGCGATTTCCTGAGGGGTGATCGCACCGATGTCCAGTCCGATGGGCATGTTCACTTGGCCGAGTTGATCCTCGTCGAAACCCTTTGCTTTACACCTCGAGATGGCACGCGTGACTTTCGAAAGACTCCCGATCACGCCCAGATAGGCCGGTGGCGATTTCAAGTAGTGTTCGAGAACGGCCTGATCCTGCTCGTGTCCGCGGGTGACCACGACCACGAAATCTCGTTCGCGAGTCGGGAGCTCCTCGATGGCTTCCTCGACGCTCGAGTTGAGAATGCGCTTTACCGAGGGGTAACGTTTCGGGTTAGCCCACTCCTCGCGCTCGTCGATCACCGTCACCTGGAAGCCGCATTGCGCAGCCAGAGTCGCGGTGGGTTGCGCGACGTGTCCGGCGCCGTAGATGAGGAGCCGGCGAGTGGGTTCCAGGACCTCACAGAAGATTTGCATCACCCCTCCGCAACACATTCCCAGTTCGGCGCTGAGCTTGTATTCGACGATTCCACTCTTTCGCTTTTCGAGCATGGCGGCGGCATCTTTCAGCGCGGCCGCTTCGACGGCGCCCCCACCGATAGTTCCCTCGAAGCTCCCGTCTTCTGACAGGAGCATCGAGGCTCCGACCTCCTGAGGTCCCGAACCGTCGACCCGGATCACCTTGAGGTGAGCCACGGTTTTGCCCCGCTCCAGGGCGTCTGTGATTCGGCGATAGAAATCGTGCATCTTCAGCCTCGATCTGCGGCACTGGTCCCGTGGGGAGCTTGACTCTATTTTAACAGTCTCGGACCCTATTCGTCCGGCAGTATTCAAGGTAGGCGAGGGCGCGGTCAACTGCCCCTCCAGAGTCCCATTTTCACTCCGGAACCATGTCGACGAAAGCTCGCTCCTACTGGGCCGCCTCCAAAGACCTTCGCCGGGAACTGGGAGAGGTCCTGGATCAAAACGAGTTGAAGCGCCTGCATCGCCGCAGCGCCCCCCGGCATTTCGCGGTGGCGTTGCGCCTGGTCGCGATCACGGTCTTGTGCATCGTGATCCTGCTGCGCTTCGACGCGCGCTACTGGTGGCCGCTTCCCGCCACTCTACTGGGCTTCTGCTATTTCGATTTTACCGTCCTGCTGCACGAGGTGGTGCACAAGACCGTTTTCAGCTCTTCGCGTCCACGATGGTTGCGCGCCCTGTCGGTGATGTACGCCGTGCCCAGCGGCATCTCGGCTTCGCAATTCACGCGCTGGCACCTCGATCATCACGACAATCTGGGAAGTGGGGTGGACGACCCCAAGCGACATTGGCTGAGTCCGAAGAAGCGTTCCCGTTTCGTGAAGCTGCTCTACTGGACTCCTTTCCTCATTCCCATCTACTTCACGGCGGCCAAGAGGGAAACCGCCTCGTACGAACCCGAGCTTCGACGCACCATCGCTCTCGAGCGAAGCCTGACCATCCTGGTCCATCTCGGATTCCTAGGGGCGCTCTGGTATTGGGGCGGATTCTCCCCAGCCCTGCGGGTGTACCTCGTCCCCTATCTGATCGTGTTTCCCATCGCTTTCAGTCTGAACCGTCTGGGTCAGCACTACGCCATCGATCCTTCGGATGTCGCGCGTTGGAGCACCAGAATCGACGGGAATCCCTTTTGGCGGTGGATCTTCCTCTACTCGAATTACCATCTCGAGCATCACTACTTTCAGAACGTGCCATTCTACAATCTGCAGCGTTTGAATCGAATTCTGTGCGAGTTCTACACGGCCCACGGCATTCCCAACTACGGTTATGGGCAGATCCTGCGAGCGTGGTTCGTGGACAACGAGGCGCCGCACACGCGCTGGGCTTGCGAAAACGAATGAGGCCACCCAAATCCTGGGTGGCCTTTCCATTTGATTCCCGAGCGTTTTTTCGTGAACTCAGATCTTTACGCCCCGTGCCCGCATCTCGCGTAGCACGGTGGTGATGCCCTTCTTGGAGATGGTCTTCATACCCTTGGCGCTGACCGTGAGGCTGATCCAGCGATTCTCCTCGGGGATCCAGAAACGCTTCTTGTGCAGATTGGGCAGGAAGCGGCGCTTGTTCAAATTGTGGGCGTGGGAGACCAAGTTGCCCGCCATGGGGCGCTTTCCCGTCACCTGACAGACTCGCGACATGATCGAAACTCCTCTTTTACCTGCTCGCGGCGGCTCTCTCGCCTCGGCGCGCGATCGGGGGCTTGCTTTTCAGAACGCTGCGCGCGCTGATGGTTCTGCCCAGCCCAGCGGCCTACTAGTATATCGATGTGGACGGCCTTGGCAAGGCTGGGGAGCCTTCAGGAGCGCGTGAGAGGCGCTCAGTCGTCGCCAAAGGGGCTCGCCGGGCCCTTGCGCTGGAAGTTCTGGAAATCGTCGTCCAGGGCGCTAATTCGTTTTTTCTTCGCCGGCTCCTCACCCTCACGAAACAGGGATTCCAGCTTGGCCTGTTCCTGCGCCATCTTCTGGTCGAAGGCCTTGATGTCCTCCGCCAGCCCGCTGTCGTCCTCGGCCCTAGGAAGGGTCTCCAGTTTGAGATGGTCGCGGATCTCGTAGCGTTCGTCGTAGGCCGAACCCACCCGGACCAGGATCTCGTCTTCCACCAGCCCTCGAAGCAGAAAGCCGACTTTCTCGTTCGGCCAGCCCAGAAGCTCGGTAATTTCCTCGGCTTTGGGAGGGTGCTGCCGTTGATGGGAAAGCATGCGGATGCAAGCCACTAGGAGATGTCCTTCTCGATACGGCACCTTGATCATCAGCTCCTCCTTCCCTCCATACCGCAATGCTAGCTCCGAGTTCCTGGCCATGCCAAGCCCGAAGCGGCACCTCTTGCGCGGAATTCGGCCGAACACCTACTCTGAAGAAGAGTCCGGGGTTCTCCTGAGGAGGCAAAATTGCAGCTCTTGGTTTGGCCGCTCCTGGCCCTCCTGACCCTGTCGCCCCCGGTGCTCAAGGGCGCGGATGAATGGCCGGCCGGCGCTCTCACGCCGCGGGTGGACCAACCTCCCTTGGTGGGGGAGGGACTCAGCCGCGGCGTCCTCCTGACGCGGATCGACAGCCTCACCACCCTGTATCGCGACGAGAGCCGCATCGATCGCGGCCGCCTCGCCTATCGCATCGCCCAGCTCTATCTGTCGACCGGTTTGCTCAAGCACCACCGAATCGCTCTGGAGTATCTCGAATCCGCGATGCAGGCCGACTCCTCGCTCTTCGGCGCGCAGAGGTTACGCGCCTCCTTGGCACAGTCGATGAAGTACACCGGTCAGGCGCGTCGCTGGTACCTCGACCTGTGTCGCGCCTTTCCCACCGACGGGCGTGCGTGGCGCCTTTTGGGGGCCTTTCATTTCGAGCAAGCGCGGCGCGTCCTCGATCGCGATGAGTTCGAGACGGCGGCGCGCGCGTATGCCCGCGCGGTCCGGGTGGACTCGACCGACTGCCGTGCGCGGCTGGGTCTTTCCGCGAGTCTTATCGGCCTCGGCCGGTACGAGAAGCTCCCGGCCCTCCTCACGCCCGTCGTGGCGAACGAGTCGTTCGCGCAGTCTGCGCTCCTGATGCGCGCTGCCGCGGACCGCGCTCTGGGGGAGGAAGGGAGTTCCGCGGCCGATTTCGCGCGCGCTCTCCAGAACGCTCCCCCCGAGCTGCGAGAGACCTACCTGTACGGGCGCGAGTTTCTGGACAAGAGCGAGACCATCCAACGCTTCGCGGCCCGGCTCGACCCCGAGCTCTTGAAGCAGGGAATGAAGGAAGTCGATCCCCACTGGAGAGACGAGGACGGTCTCGATCTCGGCAAGGCTCTGGGCGACAGTCTCGTTCTGCGGAGGGCCATCGAGGAATACTGGCGGGCCAACAACCCCTGGCCTTCCCACCTGACGAATCTGAGTCGGCTCGAGTACTGGCGGCGTCTGGTGGAAGCGGAAGTCCTCTTTGGCCGTCCGGAGGAAGGAGTGCCCGGCTATCGTCGCGAGCCGGGGGTGGCCTGGGTGCGCTGGGGACGTCCCGAGTCTTCGCTCTACCTACCCCCGGTCCATGGGGCGCGCTTGGATGATCTGGCCACCTTCGCCCTCGACCTGAACATGGCGTTGCCGCCGCCGGACGTTCCCCTGTGGGTTTGGGGTTATCGGGAGGGACCGTACCGCTTCGCCCTGGTGTTCCAGGACGTGGCGATGAACGGGAATTGGAACGCGCAGACGAGCACCGCCAAGCGCCTTCGGCTCGCCAAGAGGGCCGCCCCTCTGGCCATCGAACCCCCCACGGTGCAGGCTCCCAGCTGCCGGATCTACCTCGCGTCCGCCGCTTTCTACCGGCCCAAGGGAGCCGCGACCCTCGAGAGTTATCTGGAGATCCAGAGCACGAGGCCGGACAGCTCGTTCTCCGCCGGCGAGCGAAACTTTCAGGTGGAGTACGGCATCTTCGACGCACAGGAGCGCCGCATCGAATATCGAAAAGAGGTTCTGGGAGTGAACGCTCGCCGGGGTGCCCTGCGCGAGAAGCTCGGCCTGTCCCCGCGGCAGGGGGACGACGATCCCTGGCTCGCGGAATTCGCAGCCGACCTGAAACCGGGACGCTACCGGATCGCGGTGGACGTGAGTGGGGTCGAAGGCAAAGACCACCAGGCGCGGCAGATCGCCCTGCTCATTCCCGAGCGCCCCACGCGCGAACTTTCGTTGAGCGATCTGCAGCTGGCCTCCACTTTCGAAGCTCTCCGGGACGGCAGTGAATTACCGGCCTCCATGGTGAAGCACGCGTTCGGTATTCTGCCCGTGCCCAGCGGAGTCTTTCCCCAGGCGGCCAAGACGCTCTACGTGTACTACGAAGTCTATTACCTGTGCCGGGATCCCGAACAGAAGACGCATTTCGACGTTAGCTACCGGGTCTACCGCCGCAAGGACAAGGACCACACGAGGGTTCTCACCCACCGCGTGGTTCAGGGCCTGAGCCCGGTCGATCCGCTTTCCCTGGGCTATCTCGAGGAGACGACCGCGGTATCCCCTCACGAGCACGTGGTGAAGGGGGGGATGGTGGACATCAGTGGATTGGAAGCGGGGCGCTACGTGCTGGAGGTGGTGGTGCGCGATCGAGTCTGCAAACAGGTGGCGCGTTCCTACGCTGCGTTCAGCAAGCAAAAAGGGCCGAACCCAGGAGCCCCAGTGGAATGAAGCCCCTCCCCGCGGCACGGTTGGATGCGCGGGGTTCCCCCTCCCCCCGCACCAACAGGTGCCGCCCTCAGGATATGGGCGACCACCAGGGGCTCCTGGGTTCAGCCCAGGATAACCGGGTCCGATAATTGAACTTACTGAACCCGGCCTTGCTTGCTTCAGGTATACGACGCTCTCGATCGAACGTCAAGTCTGCTTCTTTGCGAGCGGAGCTTCCCCTTGCCGCGGGCCCAAGCTCGTCGTAGAAAGGCAAGGGCCATTCGCCGGCATACCCCCCTTTTCGATGCGAGGCAACCGTGTCGCAGCGTTCAGTCAAATCGCTTCGCCATCGAGATTTCTACCGGGACCTCGAGAAGCTCCTGACCCAGATCGATCACGCCCAGGGCTTCGAAGAGATGCTGAGTGATCTCCTGGAGAAGGTGATCAAGAGCTACGCCGAGTACATCGGGCTCGAATCGGCCCGCCTGTATCGGGACGAAGGTGACGCCTACGTGGTGCTGCGCTCCTTCGGTGCCAAGGGTACGCAGGTCCTGGGGTTTAAGGTGGACCGCGGCTACGAGGTCCTGCGCCAGCTCCCGCCGCATCAGACCAAGTTCTTTCCTCCCGACGATCCAGCGGTGAACCAGGAGCTGGAAAAGGCGCTGGGCGTACGCCAATTCGCGGCGTTCCTGGTGGGGCCGGCGCGTGACTACATCGCGGCCTTCGGTCTGAGCGATGATGCCGACATCCAGGAAGCCATGCTGATTCTGAGCACGCTGCGGCACGCCATCGACACCCGCTTGCGCCAGAAAGATCTGGAGGGACAGCTGCTCGAAGCCCACTCGATCCAGACCAGTCTCTTCCCCGAACGGGCCGGCGAGTTCGAGGGCTACGAGATGACGGGTCGCAGCATTCCCGCCGACCAGGTCGGGGGCGATCTCATCGATTTTCTCCCCATCAGCGCCACTCTGATGGGCCTCGCGGTGGGGGACGCCTCGGGCCATGGCCTGCCGGCGGCCCTCCAGGCGCGCGACGTGATCACCGGGCTTCGAATGGGAGTGGAGAAGGACCTGAAGATCACCGCGGTCTGCGAGCGCCTGAACCGGGTGATCCATCGAAGCGGTCTCACCTCGCGCTTCGTGAGTCTTTTCTTCGGCGAATTGGAACTCAACGGTAACTTCGTCTACGTCAATGCCGGGCACGATCCAGCTCTTCTCTTGCGCAAGGGGAAAAGAGGACAACTCTTGAAGTCGACGGGGCTCGTTCTGGGTCCGATGAAAGACATGGAATACCGTCGGGGATTGGTGAACCTGGAACCGGGGGACATGCTCGTCATGTACACCGACGGCATCGTGGAACGCCAGGGCCCCGACGGCGAGTACGGCCTGCCACGCTTGAGGGAACTCCTCCAACGCGGGTTGGAGGACGATCGGGGAGTAGAGGAGATTCTCGACGGCGTTTTCGACGACGTCAGTCGCTTCGGGCAGGGTCAGGAATGGGCCGACGACGTCACCATGATGATCGTCCGCCGCAAGATGCCCGCAGGAAAGTAGAGGACGGAGGGACAATCCGTGGGATCCATCGTGGTCGTCATGCCGTTTTGGGGAATGGTCCCCGTGTATGGCCTCGCGTTCCTTTTGTACGCGTGGGCTTTCGCGAAGAATGACGTCGGCATCTATCGATGGGGCCGCATCGTTCTGGTGCTGGCCGGATTCGCTCACTTGCTCACCCTCTTGAACTTCGGGAGAGTTCGCGGAGAGTGGCCGCCGGTCAGCGGAGGAGAGAGCATGGTGATTCTCGCCAACTCCATCTCCTTCATCTACATGTACCTGGAGTTTCGTTCGCGCGCGCACGGATTGGGGATTTTCGCGACCTTCATCATCCTGGCCTTTCAGGTGGTGGGAAGCATCATCGGTCCCGCGCTCGAGGTTCCGGAGATCCTGCGTGGAGTGGGCTTCGGACCGCACGTGGCGTTCAACATCACCGCGTTCGCTTCCTTCACCATCGCCGCCGCCACCGCTCTGACCTACGTGCTGCAGTACCGGCAACTGCGCAGCCTGCGTCCCGGGCCGCTGCTCTCGCGTCTGCCTTCTCTCGAGCAGCTCGATCACATGAGCCACCGTTCCACTCTCTTGGGATGGGTCTTTCTCAGCATGGGTTTGGTTCTGGGAGCCAAACTGGCCGAGCAGGTGTGGGGGAAGGCGTGGCAGTGGGATCCCAAGCAATGCACGACCTTGCTCACCTGGATGATCTTCGGATTCGCGCTCTTCTTGCGCCGCTTCCGCGCCTGGCAGGGGGGGAAGATGGCGACGGTGACCATCATCGGCTTTCTGTCCATCATTCTCGCGTTCGTTCTCTTCAACGGGCTGATGCCGTCAGTGCATCACTTCAGCTAGGAGGAGCCTTGCCGATCCTCCTCCTGGGACAGAACCATCGCACCGCTCCGGTCGAGCTTCGCGAACAGCTCGCTTTCGACGACGAGAAAGTGCGTTCGCTGGCGACCCATCTGAAGGAGGACGAGGGGATCCGGGAAGCGGTCGTGGTGTCCACCTGCAACCGGATGGAGATCTACGCGGTGGGAGACGATTCCGAGCGCGGCTTCGCCCGACTCGGCGAACTCTTGCAGCAGGTGCATGGAATACCTCTCGATCGGATCGATGGCTCCCTCTACCGCGCGACGGATGACGCCGCGGTGCGCCATCTCTTTCGGGTGGCGAGCGGGCTCGACAGCATGGTGTTGGGTGAAGGACAGATCCTCTCCCAGGTGAAGGCGGGGTACGCGGGTTCGCGAGACCTGGGGCTGAGCCGGGAGATCATGCACCGCACTTTCAATCAGGCCACCGCGTGCGGCAAGAAAGTGCGCACCGAAACCCGCATCGGAGAAGGCGCGGTCTCCGTCGCGTTTGCCGCGGTCGAACTGGCGAAGAAGATCTTTCAGGACCTCACCAAGGAAAAGGTCTTGCTGATCGGAGCCGGAGCCACCGGCCGCAAAGTGGCTCACCACATGAAGGTCTTCGGGGTGGAAGACGTGCTGGTGACCAACCGTACTCTCGAAAGAGGACGGGCTCTCGCGGACGACCTGGGAGCTACTCTCGTTCCCTGGGAAAGTTTCGGCGCGTACCTGAGTGAGGTGGCCATCGTGGTGACCGCCGCGTCGGTGCAGAGGCCTCTCTTCACCCTGGAAACCGCGCAGCGGGCCCTGGAGGGACGCGGACGCCGTCCCCTGTTTCTCATCGATCTGGGGGTTCCCCGGAACATCGACCCATCCATCAGCAAGAAGGCCGGGATCTTCCTTTACAATGTCGACGATCTCGAGAGCATCGTGGCGGAGTCGTCGGCGCGACGGCGCGGCGAGGCGGAGAAGGCCGAGGAGATCGTCGATGAACAGCTCTGCCTCTTCCTCGAATGGCTGGCTTCGCGTTCGATGACCCCGACACTGAAGCAGCTGCGCGAACGTCTGGAAGAAATTCGCGCCGCAGAAGTGGCCTTGGCGCGCAACCGGGTCGACGAGAAAGCGTTTACGGAGTTGGATCGGGTAAGCCATCGCATCGTGAACAAGATTCTCCACACCCCGACCGTTCGCATGAAGGATGAAGTCGCCAAGGGCGAGGGGGCATCCATCATTCAGCACGTGCGGCACCTCTTCGGTCTGGACGACAAGTTTCTGCACTGAACGCGGCAGATCTCTGTTTCCGTCTTCGGGGAATGAGTCCATGAGCGAGAGACTTTCCGGAATTCGTCTCTGGGTGACGCGTCCCGAGCCGGCCGCGCGGCGAAGCGCCCGAAGGTTCGAGGCGGAAGGAGCCTCTTGCTGGCTCGAGGCGACCGTCTCTCTACAAGCGGCAAGCCTACCGGCTCGGGATCGCGCGCAACTACGCGCCTTTCTTCCCGGATCGAGACTGCTCCTGAGCTCGGCCAATGCCGCGCGCTTCCTGGCGGACGCGGTCGCGTCGGACCGCGAGCTGCGGCAAGCGCTTCTTCAGCTTCCCGTGTCGGCGGTGGGGGAGAGTACGGCCCGACAGGCCCACTCTCTGGGGTGGCGCGTCGATCACGTGGCGTCGATTTCACTGGGAGTGGAATTCGCGCGTGAGCTCATGGACCGCGGAGCCATCCTGCGCGTGGTGCTTCCCGGTAGTGACCGGCGCCGCCCCGAGATCGAGACCTTGCTGCG
The DNA here is from genome assembly GCA_963764625.1 of Candidatus Krumholzibacteriota bacterium. Lineage (GTDB taxonomy): Bacteria > Krumholzibacteriota > Krumholzibacteriia > JAJRXK01 > JAJRXK01 > JAOZPE01. Next base: position 71,812 of record CAVXTH010000006.1, read on the forward strand.
CGAGAACGGAGTCGAGGTGTTGCCCCTGTGCGTGTACCGCACGATTCCGGTGCGTTCGCTCTCCGCGGATCTCACCGAGGCTCTGACGGCCGGACAGTTCGATGCGAGCCTGGTGTATTCGCCGTCGGCCGTGCTGGGAATGCTCGCCGGCGCGCGCGCGCGCAAGCTGGATGCGGCGTGTCTTCCTCCATGTCTGGCGCTGGGGCGAACCACCGGGGGAGAAGTCAAGGCGCAGGGTCTGCGACTGGCGGCCGCGCCCCGCGACCCCGGAGAAGATGCCCTGCTGGAGGCGGTGGTGGAGTGGTGGTCCAAGAGACGAGCGAACCCGTGAGGGGTGGTCTCGGCAGCCGGCGATCGTTCTGGCTGGGTTGGGGCGCGGTGGCCCTGGCCGGTTTGAGTCTTTTCTTGATGCGGGCCCTCCTCAGCTCGACTCCTCTGAGCCTCCCCCTGGACGACGCGTACATCCACAGCGCCTTCGCCGCGCACCTGGCCCACGACCACGTCTGGGGACTCTTCGCCAAACTCAGCAGCGGTGGAGAGAGCTCTCCGCTTTGGCCCTGGCTTCTGGCGCCGGCCGAGCTGGGCCGCGTCCATGGTGCCCCGCGCCTGGCCCTGATCCTGGGCGCTCTTTCGTTTCTGGCGTTGCCGGGTTTGTGCTTCGGCCTGAGCGCGACGCGTACCCGCGGGCGTTGGCTCGCTTTGACCACCGCTCTCTGCGGGCCCCTTCTCTTTCTGGCGTTCTCGGGAATGGAATCTCTGCCCGCGCTGTGCTTGGGACTCGCCGCCCTCCATCGTCACCAACGCGGTGATGTTCGCGGAGCAGGACTGCTTGCCGCTGCCGCGGTCTTCCTGCGACCCGACGCCATTCTGCTTCTGGGCGCTCTCGCTCTCGCACACTTGGGGGCGAGCCCGGCCGTGGCGCAGAGCGAGGGATCGCCTTGGGTTCGCGCGCGAAGCCGCCGCTTGCTCGTCTTGGCACCGGGAGGACTCCTCTCGGTCGGGGCGTTTCTTCTGCTCTTCGCGCTCCAGGGCTTTCACGCGCCGACCACGCTGATCGGCCGGCGCTGGTTGATGGGAATTCCGGCCGAGCTGAACTGGAACACGCTTGGAGCGGGTGCCCCGCGTCTACTCGGAGATTGGTTGCACGCATTCGGGGCGGACTTTGGTCTGGGACGCGTGGTATTTGAGCATCCGCACTCGCTCCTTTCGTTTCTCTTCTTGCTCTGGAAAGTCGCATTCGGCTTGAGCCTTCTGGCGGGTCTCTACGCGTGGGGTCGGCGGTGGAGAGAAGAACGCGGCGGCGCCGTGAGCGTGCTTCTGAGCTGGACGCTCTTGTCACTCGGGTTCTACGCCCTGGTTCTTCCCACCCGCGGGCACCTTGGCCGCTATCAGCCTCAAGTCTACGTACTGCTCTTCTTCTTTGCGATCGAAGGGATCGCCGCGCTGCGGCGCGTACCGAAGACCGGCCGCGTGGCCGCGCTGGGGGCCGGTGTGCTCTTGCTCGCGGGACTGGGCGCCAGTACGGTGGAGCAGGGTGGGCTGTGGTGCTCAGCCATGCGCCATCTGCAATCGGTTCACGTGCGAGCCGCCACGGAGGTGAGCGCCATGCTCCCTTCTTCTTCGCACCTCGCGGTCTTCGACGTGGGTGCGGTCGCGTACCGAAGCGAGGCGTCGATGATCGATCTGAGCGGACTCTCCGATCCCCAGATCGCCCACGCTCTCCCCGATGCCCAAAGCGGCTCCATCGTGCGGATCCTGAAAGAGCGGGGGGCGACGCATCTGCTCTTGCCGGTGCTGAACGACGGCGCGCCCGACGGGCTGGATCGACGCCTGGGCCTGTGTGAGAACCACAGTCTCGAGCTCGTCGAGCTTCGGCGCTGGGCCAGCCCGATCGCGTCCTGGGGACCGGCCTTCGCCTACACCGGAAACGCGTTTCGGCAGCTCGTCCTCTACGAAATCAGCTGGGAGAGCTGAGTTCGGGTCCCCGGGCGCGTTGGACAGCTTTGCTTCCCCCCGTATACTTTCCTCCATGCGCATCAGCGAGATCTTCTACAGCATCCAGGGGGAAGGGAGCCGCCGCGGCCGCCCGTGTGCCTTCGTGCGTCTGACCGGCTGTCCGCTACGATGCCGCTGGTGCGACACCAGCTATGCCTTCGCGGGGGGCGACGAGCTTTCGATCGAGGAAATTCTCGGGGAGCTCGCGGCCTATCCCACCCGCCTGGTCTGCGTGACCGGGGGAGAACCCCTCGCGCAGGCGGAGGTCCACCCGCTCATGCGAAGTCTGTCGGATGCCGGCTACACCGTCCTGTTGGAGACGAGCGGCGCGCTCGACCTCAGCGAAGTCGATCCCCGTGTGATCCGGATCATGGATTTGAAAGCGCCGGGTAGCGGAGAGGTGGAACGAAACCACTGGGCCAATCTGAACGAACTTGGTGAACAAGACGAGATCAAATTCGTTCTCGCCGACCGTCGTGACTACGAGTGGGCCCTTGAGATCATCGAGGGTCATCGACTCGACACGAAAGCTCCGGCCCTGCTCTTCAGCCCGGTGCACGGAGTCCTGGATCCCGCCCGGCTCGCGGCCTGGATTCTGGAGGATGGGCTTGAAGTGATTCTGCAGGTGCAGCTGCACAAGCTTCTGTGGCCGAGTGTCACGAGGGGGGTTTGATCGTGTCCCGCGCCGTAGTCTGTCTCAGTGGAGGCCTCGATTCGTGCGTTACTCTGGCCACCGCGCTGAGGGAGCACGACGAGATCGCGGCCCTGCATTTCAGTTACGGCCAGCGCACTCAGGAGCGCGAGCATCGAGCTTTCGAGGAGATCTGTCAGCATTATAGAGTTCAGCGGCGCCTGCGCGCGAAGCAGCCGGCCCTGGCCCAGATCGGAGGCTCCGCGCTGACCGACCGCACCCTGGAGATTCCCGGCGACGCGCCGGAATCCGCGCCAGCTCCCAAGGAAGACGAAGTGCCCATCACCTACGTTCCCTTCCGCAACGGTCAGATTCTCGCGCTGGCCAGCGCCTGGGCCGAGACCCTGGGGGCCCGGGCGGTGTATCTGGGAGCAGTGGAAGAGGATTCCTCGGGGTATCCGGACTGCCGCGAGGCGTTCTTCACCGCCTTCGCGAGCGCGGTCGAGGCCGGAACGCGCCCCGGCACCCACATCCAGATCGCTACCCCCTTGCTGCACTTGCGCAAAGGCGAGATCGTCAAGCGGGGTCTGCAGCTGGGGGCGCCGCTGCACTTGAGCTGGTCCTGCTATTCCAATTCGCGAAAGGCCTGTGGCCGCTGCGAGAGCTGCCGCCTGCGACTCAAGGGCTTCGCCGAGGCGGATGCCGTCGATCCTATCCCGTACGAGACGCGCTAGGTGGATTTACTTCGTACTTGGAGAAGTCGTGATTGGCGTAGGCGTCGCAGCGTGAGCAGAGCAGAAGCAGCTCGCGCCGGCCGTCGTTGAGGAGTTCTCGCACCGCGTCGTATTGCGGGGATTTCCAGATCTCCATGACCGAATGGGTGGTGACGTCGCCGATCACTCCTCTCTCGGACGGATCCCAACAACAGAGGGTGGCCTGCCCGTCGCTGTAGAAGTACATGGCATCGGTCATCTTCCAACAGGGTTTGCGGACGCAGCTCTCTTGGCCTTGCCACGGCCATTGATAGAGTTCGGTGATGAGGACCTCCGAACAGAGAGGCTCCCAGTAGGCGCGGAATGCGGCGTGCTCGTGGCGATTCTCCGGCATGTCGATCATGCGCACTTCGGTTCGGCAACTGTCTTCGTATCCGCCCTCGCGCCAGATCTGAAGGAAGCGGGTCGTGCGCTCCTTCACTCGCTCGTAGTCCAGTCCCACGCGACTCGGGGCGTAGACCTCGGGGCTGAACCCATCGATCGAGAAGCGCATGACGTCGACACCGAGATCTAGGATTTCCCGGTCGAGTTCGTCGTTCAGCAGGCTGGCGTTGGTGTTGAATTCGATCTTCGCCGTGGGGTCCTTGCGGATGTAGCGCATGATCTCGGGCATGCGTTTGTCGACGAAGGGTTCGTTGATGAGGAAGGGCCGGTACACCATTCCCATTCCCCGTGTCTCGTCGATGATCTTCTTCCAGACCCAATCGTGCATCTTGGCTGGCTCGCGCTGCACTTCGTGTTGGGGACAGAACGGACACTTGGCGTTGCAGACGATCACCGTCTCCATTTGGATGAAGCGCGGCGCCTCGGCGTAGGGCATGCGCCAGCGGGTGGAAGATTGGGTCTTTGGGGTCATCGCCCTTGCCTCGCTCCTGACGATCGTGAAGGAAATTGGGTTCCAGCGGAGGAATGGTCCAAAGCGCAGGATCCATTCAAGAGCACGGAGGGCGCGAGCGCAAGGACCACGACCAATTTTCTCGAGGGGCTTGTGTCAAGCGCCGGGCGTAAATTCGCGAAACACTGCCTCACGAAGCAGGGCCACGCTGGCTTCGGTCGCGCCGCTCTGGGCCAGCACGAAATCGCGCGCGCTTTCTCCCGCGCGGATTCTGGCCTCTTCGTCGCCCAGCAACTGGTTCAGAACCCGCTGCGCGTCCCGGGGTGTCTTCAACACGTGGCCGGCGCCACGCTCCACCAGGCGCTCCGCTTCGTAGGCATTGTGGATACGCGGGCCGAAGAGAACCGGCTGACCACACACCGCGGGCTCGAGCACGTTGTGCACTCCGGTGGAGAAACTCCCTCCCACGTAGGAGAGAATGGTCGAACGGTAGATGTCGGCCAGGACTCCGACCGCGTCCACCACGATACACCGCCAACGCTTTGGGTCGCGGGCTGCGGTGGTGGAGCGGCGCTGGTGGCTGCTCAGCTCGATGAGCTGGCTCAAGCGGCTGGGATTCAAGTTGGCCGCAAGTACCGCGCTCTCCAATTGTTCGAGGTGCTCGGGGGTCGGTTCGTGGGGGACGAGGATGGCTCCCAAACTCTCGTCTCTTTGCAGTTGCTCCAGAACCGGGGAGAGGATGCAGGGAAGGTCGGCCGGCCAGACGCTTCCCAAGGCCAGGTAACGGTACTCGCTCGCCGCGAGGAGCTTGGAAAGAGGTCCTCCTTCCGATTGGCGATAGCGGTGCACCACCTGATCGGTGCGGGTGTCGCCCGTGACCTGAATCGGCGCTGTCGTCTTCAACTGTCGGCTGAATCGGTCTGCGTCGTCCTGGCTGATGGCTCCAATCGCATCGAAGCAATCGAATAGGCGGCCGTAGAATCTCCTCGCCACGGTTCCCAGTCGATAGCTCTTGCGGTGCAGGGTGGCGTCCAGGAGAAAGAGGGGAACGCCACGGCGTCGTGCCGCCCAGATCAGGTTGGGCCAGCAGTCGAATTTCACGAAGATCAGCGCGCGAGGGCGAAGGATGTCCACGATCCGCCAGGCGGCGAGCCAGTTGTCCAGGGGCAGGTATTCGAGCTGGTCGAAGTCCTCGTGCCCCAGCGCAAAATTGTAGCCTGAAGGTGAGAACACGCTGACGAACACCGGAATGTCCCGACCACGCTCTCGGGCCTCTTCCCTCAGCGCCCGCAAGATGGGACGGGCCTGCTCGTATTCTCCCACGCTGCTCGCGTGGAACCACACCGCGCCGCGCAAGCGGGCCTTGACCGCTTCCAGACGCCGCCACAGACCCCGACGCCCGCGCTCGCCCTCACGCGCTTTCTCGTTCGAGAAACGCGAAAGGTGGAATCCGGCGGTGATGACCGGGGCCGCGATGGCGTTGTACAGGCAAAACCATCCGGGAGAGATTCCCTTCGGTGCTGGGTCAGTTTTCATGTCCAGTTCTCCTCCAACACCTTGATCACGCGCTCGGCGCTGCTGTTCAACAGGCAAAGCTGTTCCACCAGGTGACAGGGACGAGCGCCGTTGCGCGAGCACGGCCGGCAGGGGAGCTCGTTCTGCACCACTCTGCTGCGAGGATCTAGGGGGAAGTATCCCAGCTCGTGGCTGGTGGGACCAAAGATGGCCAACACCGGGGTTCCCGCCGCTTCGCTCAGGTGCATGAGGCCACTGTCGTTGCACAGGAGCACTCGACAACGCGCGAGAAGCGCGGCGAGTCCCCGCAGCTCGAGCTCCCCTGCGCTGAGGTAGGGTTTGCGCGGCAGCTCAGAGCCTAGCCTTTCGCAGAGTTCACGTTCGTCGTGGCTGCCGACGAGTGCCACTTCCCCCCCGTGCACGCGTTGCCAATGCGCCGCCACTTCGGTGAAGCGCTCCAGAGGCCACTGCTTCGTCGCGTGTCGCGAACCAGGAGCCACGGCCAGGATGGGAGCGTTTCCTTCGTTTACGATCGTGGCCGCGGCGGCACGGTCCTTCTCTCGAATCTGCAAGCGAGGGCGCACGCTCTGGCCTTCGGCTCCCGCCAGCGCGAGGTAGCGGTCGACCTGGTGGCGGCCCAGAGGGGCGGTGACGATGCCCGTCTTGAGGAACAACAAGCGCGAGGCGGTGTCCTTGGCGATGCGCTTCACCCTGGTGCCCATCAGGGCGAGACAGAGAAGCCGGCTGCGCAGGCTCCCGTGGGCATCGAGGATGAGATCGAACTTCTCCGCCCGGAGCTGGCGCGCGAGCTGACGCAGCCCACCGGACTCGGGGCTCAGGCAGAGCAGACGATCGATCCGCGCGTCGTCCTCGAAGAGTGGCGCGTACGCAGACTTGGTCACCAGCCAGAGTTCGGCCTCGGGCCGACGGGCACGCAGCTCCTCCACGAGGGCGCCGAGCAGCACCACATCGCCCAGAGAGCTGAAGCGGAGAATGAGGATTCGTTGCATCGTAGGGTTTCGGGGTGATCTCGCCGCGATTCGGGCAGGGTAGGCAGTACCCGCGCGAGTGTCAACGTAACGCCTGCCTCCGCATGCCGTGCCTGGTGCTTGTAGAGCACGCGTGGTCCGTCTATGCTGCCCCGGTTCAGGCCTTTGCGTATGCCGTGGCTCGGCGCTTTCCCGGGGTCTTCACACTTGCCCTCTTTCGTGCTCACCGACTTTCTCCCCCTGCTCGGTCTCTTGGGCCTCTCTGCTCTATTCAGCGGAGCGGAAACGGCCATCTTCAGCTTGCAAGAGATGGAATTGGACGAGATGGGGCAGTTGAAAGGCGCCCCGCGAGTGGCGGCATCCTTGGCCCGGCGTCCAAACCGCACGCTCATTACCCTGCTTCTCTCCAACATGGTGGTCAACGTGCTGCTGGCCACTCTCGCCACCGCGACCGCTCTGCGAGCCATGGGTCCGATCGGATTGACGATCGCCATCCCCGTCGTCACCGTGGTGCTCCTGCTCTTGGGGGAGATCGTTCCCAAGACCATCGGACTGCGAAGCAGCCGGCGCCTCGCCACCTCGGTCGCTCCGGTAATCGAGGTCTTGGCGCGTATCCTCTATCCGGTGCGGGTTCTGTTGGAACTCGTCACCTCGCGCTTCGGGGCTTCCAAACCCCCTTCGCGACTCACTCGTTCCGAGCTCTCCACCCTCTTGAGGATCGCCGGAGAGGAGGGCCTCTTCTCCTCCTTCGAGACCAAGGTGCTCTCGAGCGCGCTGCGACTCGGCGACACGCCCGTCGACCGGCTTCTACGACCTCGAGTCGAGGTGGTAGGAGTAGAGCGCAGCGCCACCGTGGCCCAGGCGGTAGAGATCTTCGAGAAGAATGGTTTCAGCCGTCTCCCGGTATACGAGGACACCCTCGATCACGTGGTGGGAGTTCTTTACTTGAAGGACATCGTGACCGCACCACAACTGGCGCCAACCAGCAGTGTCGAGGACTTCATGCACGAGCCATTCTTCGTTCCCCAGAGCAAGCCGGCCGACGAGCTGTTCTCCGAATTCCAGTCGCTTCGGGTTCACTTTGCGGTGGTGGTGGGAGAGCACGGGGGAATGGAAGGCGTCGTCACCATGGAAGATTTGGCCGAGGAGCTGGTGGGGCAGATCAGGGACGAGAGCGACATCGAGAAAGTTCGCCTGGAAATCCTGGCTCACGACACATGGCGTGTCGATGCCGGAATCGAATTGGATGAGCTGGGAGAGGCGCTTGGCCACCCCATCGGCAAGGGACTCGACGCGGTCACTCTCGCCGGGCTATTGGGCGAAGCCCTGGGCAGAGTCCCTCAGGCGGGCGACTTTCTGGAACGCGGCGGTTTCAGCTACCGGGTGCTCACCGCGCGTCCAAACCGGCCTCTCTTGGTGCGGGTGACCCGCAGTGGGAAGCGTGCACGATGAGCTGGGGCGTGAGTTGGATCTGGATGCTCGTGAGCGTAGCGGTGAACGGATTCTTCGCCGGTAGCGAGACCGCGTACACTACTGCCTCGCGCGTACGGGTTCTGGATCGCGCGCAGCGGGGACAGCGCGGGGGCGATCTCGCGGTGCGCCTGCTCAAGGATCGGGAGAGCGTCATCATCACCGCGCTCATCGCGAACAACCTGGCGGTGGTGGTGGGTTCGGCCATCGCCGCCTCGGCATTCTTGGTCCGATTCGGGCCGCGGGGAGAAATCCTCGCGGCGACGACCATGGCCGCGCTCAACATCGTGTTCGGCGAGATCCTTCCCAAGTCCTACTTCCGTGCGCACGCGGAAACCGCCTGCTTGAAGGCCGCACCGCTCATTCTTTTCGCCGAGCGCATACTCGCGCCAGTGCGACGGGCGAGTTCGATCCTCTCGCGGGGCATCCTGTGGATCCTCCGCATGCATCAGCTGCAGGCAGAGTTGACGCTCTCCCGCGAACGGGTGCTGCGGACCTTCCAGAAGTCGGCCGCCCACGACGAGATCGACGAAGAGGAGAGGCGCTTCCTGAGCCGGACTATTGCGTCCTCCCGCACTCCTCTTGCGGCCCTTTGCGTTCCGGTCGAAAGGCTGCGTTGGCTGGCCGAAGACGCGAGCGTTGGGCAGGCCCTGGATCTGGTGCGGCGGCAGGGTCACAGTCGCTTGCCGGTGCGCGACGAGCAGGGAGGCGTACTGGGAATCGTGTTGTTCAAGGATCTTCTGCATCGGGCCGAGGGCGAACCCATTCTGCCATTGGTGCGGGAGGTCCTGCGTCTCGATGGGCGCATGCGCCTGGACGAGGGTATCATGGCCTTTACCAACTCCCGGGAGAGTCTCGGTGTGGTGATGGGAGATCAGGGTGAAGCGAAGGGCATCCTCACCCTCGAGGACCTACTCGAGCCGCTCGTGGGTGACATCGCCGATGAACACGATCCTCCGCCTGAACGCGGGTTCGAACTTGAGAGTGCGTAGACCCATGCACGGCGTCCCAAGTTCCGTACCTCGGCACGGGGTTTCGTGGTTGGGGATGGCCTGCGCGATGAGTCTCGTTCTGTTGTTCACATCTTCCGCTCTCGGCGCCGACGAAATTGGTCCCATGCGTCTGGGTCTGCCCGGACTGTGGAACGCAATCACGAGTTCGGATTTCTCCGACGCTCCCTTGCGGTTTGGCCTCTACGCGGCGCATGGCAACATCGACGACGGGCACGGGTTCGTCGATCCCACCTTCCTCCCCGGAGTCACGAGCGAGGAGTTTCGGCTCCAGCTCGCGCTACGCGTCTCTCACCTCGCCATCCTGTCCGCCTCCTTTCCCTGGAGGCGTTACGCGATCGCGGAGGGAGGGAAGGCTCTTCCTCTCAGCGCCAGCGGCAAGGGAGACTTTCAAGCCAGCGCCTTCGTGCGCGCTCTAACTCTGGCTGATCACCATTTGAACACTGGTTTCTGGGGAAGCCTCCGAACACCCAGCGGAGATCTCGAGAAGGGACTGAGCACGGGCAAGACCGAGAGCGAAGTTGGCTTCGCAGCCACGCTGAAGATGTTTTCGCATTCGAACAAGCCGGAGACGCGATTCACTCTGAACGTGGGCTACCGGATCAACAAGAACGAGGCGAACGGGTACGGCAATCTCACCGAGTCGTACGCCCGACCCGACTCCACTGGGGTCTTCGCGCCGCAGTATCCGGCGCTGGGGCCGGACGAATCCGCCAGCGATAACGATCAACTGCTTCTGCGCGCGGGGGTCGAAGTGCGAAGGGACTGGGCCCATCTCTTCCTGGAGTATTCGGCCGACTGGCTGGCCTGGTACCCGGATGCTTCCTACCGCGAGAGCGCGTCCTGGATCACGCCGGGAATCTATCTGGGCACCCAGGGAAGCCTGGCGTTCAAGGCCTCCTGGGCCATCGGCTTGTGGACCGACGACGCAAGGACAAGCTACGTGCCACGCCTGCCGGATTGGATGATTAGCGCCGGGATCTCGTATCCCTTCTTCTTGGGGACCCGGGACCGAGACGGCGACGGGATTCCCGATCGCCGCGACGGCTGCATCGACACGCCCGAGGACAAGGACGGATTCCAGGACGAAGACGGTTGCCCCGACTACGACAACGATGGCGATGGAATTCCCGACCGTCTCGACCTCGCGCCCAACCAACCCGAGGACTACGACGGCTTCGAGGATCAGGATGGTGTCCCCGATCTAGACAACGATGGTGATGGCATTCCCGATATTCGCGACGCCTGTCCCAATCAGCCCGAAGATTTCAACGGCTTCCTCGACCTCGACGGGTGCCCTGACGGCGTGCTCGATCGCGACGGCGACGGAATTCCCGATTCGAGCGACGTCTGCCCGGATCAGCCCGAAGACCTCGACGGATTCGAGGACGCCGATGGCTGCCCCGATCTGGACAACGATCTCGACGGTATCCCCGACACTCTGGATCAGTGCCCCCTGCAGCCCGAAGACTACGACGGCGACCACGACGACGACGGTTGTCCCGATCCCCCCGTCACCCCCCCGAGCCGCCTTCGCGAGTCTCAAAAATCTTCCCCGCGCTGAGCGCGCTTCCTCCCGCTGCGGGGTTTGGCCCAGCCCGAACTCGACGAAATCGCGCGTGGGGCGGCGCATCTTGCCCGAATTGGTGGGATGTCACTTGGAATTGAGGGATATCCCCCTCGTGCCCCAAACCGCCCTTTCAATCCCGTTTCTCCACCGAAGCGGCGAATTGGGCTCGCCGCTTGCTTGCTGGCCGGTGGATCCGGTGGACTCGTTTCCCGGATCGAGTCTCCACCGCACCTCAGATTGGTAGGAGGATCTTGAACCATGAGTAAGTTCAAGGAAGATTGGCGACGTCGTCGCCAGTACATCGTGAACCCCCGGTATCAGCTGCAATTCGCGGCTGTTCTCGTGTTGCTCCAGGTCAACGTGGGAATTCTCTTCCTGGGCGTTCTCAGCCACAAATTTACCGCGATGGCCGAAGACGCGGGCAGCCTGGAGATCTTCCTCGCGACCGATCTCTGGCGCGCGAGCCTGCCGGTGATGGCCTTGGCGTCGTTTGCGGCCTCAGTGGCCGTGGCCTGGCTGGGCATTCGGTATTCGAACCAGATCGTGGGCCCCATTCCCCGAATCACCCGTGCCATGCGTGAGCTGGCCGCTGGCAACACCAAGCAGCGTCTGGTGTTTCGCCCCGGTGACGTTCTGGAGGAACTCGCGGACGAGTTCAACTCGATGTGCGCGGCGCTCGACAAGGGCATCCCTTTGGGAGAGGGAAAGGTCGCGACGCCGGTGGCGGAGAGCCAGAACTCGGAATCGGAGAGCCAGGCGGAGCCGATACGCGCCTAAGCCACGCGCGGAACGGATCTTTCCGCGAGAGGGGTCGGGCCATGTCGGGGAAGTGAGGGGTCTCATCGGAAAGCACCCTTCCGATTCCGGAGCTGTTGGCCATGCCGAGAGCATCCCGCGCGGCACAGCTCCTGCATCTTTGCCCATGCCCGGTGTACTCAAACGAGGTCCTGTGATGCTGCGAGTAAGTCAAAACAAGACGGCAGGTTACACCATGGTGGAACTCATGGTGATCGTCGTCTTGATCGGTATCGCGATGGCTGCCGTCATTCCGAATTTCGCCGGCAGCCTGCGCAGAACTCGCTCCGAGCGGGCCGCGGCCGAGCTTCAATCCGACGTGCGTTGGGCCATTTCCAATGCGCGCGCCAACGGCCGGGCCCTCCGGCTGGTGTTTTCCGCTAACGGATATTCGCTTTGTGACTCGGCGGACAGCACTTTAGTCGTGCGGTCGCGAGACTACGGGAACGCGGCTCAGTTCAGCGCGAGCATCGATCCCATGATCTTCCCCTGGGGGATGGTTCAACCCGCCGCCGTCCAACTGGACGGGGCGACGGGAGTACGCCAACTCAACCTGCTTCCCACGGGCAAGCTCAGGTATCAGTACGAGGAGGCACAGCCGTGATCCGAGCGACGGCCAGTTCACAGGCGGGATTCAGCCTGGTGGAAGTCCTCATAGTCTTCATCATCGTCTCTCTCGCGGTGTTGCCTCTGGCGGGGGTGCAGCTCAGCTCCCGCCGTGCGGTGGATGAGGCACAGCGCTACGGCGAAGCGGTAGAGGTGGCGCAGACACAGCTCGAGAAGCTGCGCGTCGATGATTTTGGCGTCGTAGGAACCAATAATTTCGTGGTGAACCGATTCAACGTCCAGACCGACGTCCAGCCCCAGATCAATCCGAACACGGGGATCGCCTCGAGCACGCTCGAAACTCTGCACGTGACCGTCAATTGGGTGGAAAAGGGAGATTCACTGTCGGTCGACCTCTCCGGCTTGAGGGCGGCACGACAATGAACGAGATGCACCGGCAGTTCAGGATGGGGAGTGACGGGATCACCATGGTGGAGGTCCTGGTCGCCATCAGCCTGGGCGCGGTCGCCATGGCCGTGCTCTTCTCCATTTTCGTGAGTGGGCAAGGGGTCTACGTCCAGACGCGTGCCGAGACCGGAGCCAACGGAGACGCGCGCGCGGTTCTCGGGCTCTTGGCCAACGAAATCCGTTCGGCGGGAAGCGACGCGGCCGAGTTCGGAATCCCCGGCCAGGGATTCGTCCTCGCGTCGGCGGACACTCTGCATCTGATGAGCGATCTCAACGGTGACCGCACGATCAGCGTCACCGAGCCTCCGGAGGACGTGCTTTACGCGTATAACAGCGGCCAAGGCACGCTCACCCGAGACGCGGGAGCCGGTCCGGTGGTCATTCTCGATCAGATCGACTCGATGACCATGCGTTATCTCCAAGATCAAGGACAGGTCATCACCCCTCAGGCCGACGGCCACGTCGACCCCGACCTGGTACGAGCGGTCGAGATCGCGATCTCGGTACGGACTCCCAAGGGTTCACTCGAGAAGGTCAAGGGCGTCTTCACCAAACGCAACCGATGAGGACAAGAGCAATGAAGCGAACGAGTTCCATGAATCAGCTGCTCGATCGACACGGGATGGGACTGGTGGGCGTGATGCTCGCCTTGAGTCTGCTCGGCATTTTGGCCCTGGTGGCGGCACAACTCGCCAGTAACGAGAGACAGACCAGTTGGAACGAATGGGTACACGTCGGTTCGTTCCATTCGGCCGACTCCGGCGGAGAGGCCGCCATCGGCTGGTTGTTGGCGACGCGAGGCGCCCCTCCGTTGCCCAACCTCGCAGCCAACGACAGCACGGTGAACAGCCAGAGCAGCACCCAGCTCGAGGGTTCGCAACGCTATAGCTACCAGATGAAATTCAACGGCCAGAAGTACAAAATCGGCCAGGGCACCAACTTCCCCGAACTCTACTTCAAGGTCGATGCCGCAGGGAAAGCCGGCGCGAAGGGAAACAGCAACATTGAACTCACGATGAGTAAGCGGGTCCAATTGGGCTACTGAGCCCGGCTCGAGGAAGGAAGCTCGATGTTTCGCCATTCTCTGAACCCACGCCCAAAGTGGTTGATCGTGGCTGCGATCCTGAGTCTCGGCATCGTCCCCTCGTGGGCGATGGCCCAGTGCGACGTGCCATTGGAGGTGCAGCAGGGAAGCGTGCCACCCAACGTGCTGATCGTGCTCGACACCTCAGGTTCGATGAACACGATCATCACCCACGAAGACTATGATTACAAGATCACCTGGTCGGGCCCGTTCGACTCAAACGACAAGTATCGGGTCAGCAGCGCGGGGCTCAAGTCGCCCAGCAGTTTCAATTCGACTTGGGACACCTCGCCCACGGCGCCCCTGACCCCCAGTGATCTAGGCAGAGATGGTCAGTACGACGGGAACTACCTGAACTGGGTTTTCTACCACGCGACCGATGCGCAGCGCGCGGCCCTGCCGCAGATCTCGAGGATTCACGCCGGACGTGCCGCCGTCAGCGCGGTCTTGCAGGCCGCTCCGGGACTCCGCTACGGTCTCATGACCTTCAATGGCGATACGGGTGGCGCGCTCCAGGCCCCCATTGGGAGTTCCGAGGCCACCATTAGCAGCATCGCGAACACGATCGACGCCGACGGCTACACGCCTTCCGCGGAGACCATGCTCGATGCCCTGAAACACTTTCAGAACGACGGCTGGATTCAGTACGATTGCCAGCAAAATTTCATCGTCTTCATCACCGACGGTTATCCCACCCACGATCTCAACATTCCTTCCTGGGTCGGCGACCAAGACGGTGACGGACGGGAGCCGGGTAACTGCGCGAGCATCGGAGCCCCTGATGCAAACTCCAACAATTGCTCCGACTATCTCGACGACGTCGCCTACTACATGGCACACAACGACATCGACAGCTCCCTGGATGGCGACCAGTTTATCTACACCTATACCATCGGGTTCGGGATCGATGCGCCTCTCCTTGCCGACACTGCGATCAACGGGGAGGGTCTCTACCAGAGCGCGTGGAACCTGCAATCGCTCACCCAGAGCCTGGGTACGGTGGTCGGCGACATCGTGAATCGGATCTCGGCCGGCGCCGCGGTGGCCGTCACCTCCAGCGAGCAGACCGAGGGTCATACCCTTTTCCGCGGCAAGTTCATGCCGGGGGTTTGGCGCGGTTGGTTCGAAGCCCACGATTTGCCCTACAATCAGAACGCACCGGCGCGTTGGGAAGCGGGACAGCTCCTCGCCACGCGCAGCGCCGATTCCCGTACCATTTACACCGGAATCAACGGCAGCCTGGTGTCTTTCGACCAATCGAACACCGACGCTCTGGACAGCTACCTTTACGGCGGGATCTACAACGCGTCGGACAGCGCTCAGGACGCGATTCTGGCCAACCTGGTGAACTACATCCGGGGTGAAGACATTGCCGGAATGAGAGATCGCGGGGGCTGGAAGCTCGGCGATCTCGTGCACTCGACTCCGGTGGTGGTGGGGCGCCCGGCCTACTTCTATCTCGATCCGGGCTACCAGCAGTTCCTCATCAACAACGAGAACCGCGAGCCGGTAGCCTATGTCGGCGCGAACGACGGAATGCTCCATGCCTTCCGGGTCAGCGACGGATACGAGCTCTGGGATTACATTCCACGGGTGGTCCTGCCCAAGCTGGATCAACTCGCCGATCCCGACTACTGCCACCAGGCCTATGTCGATCTGAGTCCGAAGGCCTACGACGTCAAGCTCAACGGAAGCTGGCATACGGTTCTCATCGGCGGCGAACGCACCGGCGGCGATAGCTGGTTCGCGCTCGACGTCACGAATCCCAATTCACCGCAATTGCTGTGGGAGACCTCGGTCCCCGAGATCATCTCCTCGTTCTCCGAGCCACTCCTGATCCATACCAAGCACTTTGGCCCCCTGCTCTGGAGCGGCGGCGGCAAGGACGCCATGGGACGATCCCGCTTCGCGGTACTGAGTATGGAGACCGGCAATCTGGTGAAATGGGGCTACTACAGCGAGGGTGCGGCGGGGAATCTGGCCAGCCCGCCGGTGGCGGTGGACATGGACTTCGATGGCTATGACGACTGGCTCTACCAGGGCGAACTGAGCGGCGATCTGTGGCGTTGGGACCTGGGATCGGCCACGCTAGATGCCGACAACCCCGTAGTCGTCTTCGAAGGGAACCAACCCATCCAGGCGCGGCCGGCGCTCTCGACCGACGTGAACGGCAAGGTGCTGATCTACTTCGGAACGGGTCAATACCTCGACAGCGGCGATCTACTCGACACGACTCAGCAGAGCCTCTATTGCGTTCGCGACGACCCCGCCGCGTCCACGACTTCCACGCGGAGCGACCTGCTGGACCAGACCTCCGCGATCTCCCTCACCGAGGGTGGTCCGGGCTGGTTCGTCGACCTCACCCAGCAGTCGGGCGAACGCATGACCCAGCCAGCTTTGGTCCTGGACGGCGTGGTGTACGCGAGTTCCTTTGCTCCCAGCGACGAGCCTTGTTCGGCAGGCGGGCACAGTTGGCTGTACCGTCTTAACTACCGCAATGGCAGCAATCCACGGGAAGGGCACGACGACACTTCCGATCGGGTCGAGGACATCGGCCAGGGCGTGGCCTCGCAGCCGGTGGCGGATCTCACCGAAGGGAACCTGATCGTCCAGACCAGTGACGCCCGGCTCAACGTGATGGCTCTCACCACGCGGTCGCCGCGAATCCAGGTACGCTCGTGGAAGGAAACCTTCCCGGCATCGCAAGGCGGGACCGATCCCACGAGTACGCAAACCCCTTGATCCAATAGGAGCTGAGACAATGTGGAAGACTCTCGTAGTGGCAGCTCTCGGACTCCTCCTGTTCACGGGGTCCAGCAGGGCCGAGAAAAAAATCGCCTACTCGACGGGACTGGACGGGAACGGCCCCGTGCAGCGCGAGCATCGTGCTCCGGTGGCGGCCCAGCAGTCCTTCAGCGCGCACAGCCCGCTGAAAGCGGTGCAAATTCATGGCGTACTGAACGCCAAGAGTAATGGTCGTCAGGTTGACATCGCCGGAGTGGGGGTGACGGTGAGCCCGCAGTGCTCGATCTTTCCCGACTCGCATCCGGGCCGGCCTCACGATCTGAGCCAGTGGAACGGGAAGGAAGTGACGGTGTTCGGATTTGAGAGCTCTGGAGGAGTCGACGCGCGCCTGGTGATCCTGAACGACGCCGCGCGCATCAAGCTTCCCCGTGCAGCGGAAGAAAGTCTTCGCACCATTCCCAGTAACTCCGATCCGAGCGTAGGAGTGACACGACGTGATGCCCCGCAGTAGAAAGCAGTGCCTGGCGTACTGCGCTCTGGTCTTCCTGCTGCTCTTGGGAGCTTGCTCCAACGCGCGGAAGGACAGCGCCGAAAGTCGACGCGGCAAGCGCGGCATCGCGCAGCAGACGGACGTGGGGATCGTTCCCTCTCCGGCGTACGCGTTCCACGAGCTGCGACTCAGCGAAACCTCGACGGCTGCGCTGGGGTCCTCGATGGAAACCAGCCGGATTCGCTGGGAGGTGAATGGATCAGATGCTCATATCGGCGAGAGTCTCGCACCCACCTACATTCACGCGGGAGCCAAAGTGACGGCAATCATCGAAACCTCTGATGGTGCCGGCGGCTGGCGGGAACTCACTCGCTATTCTTGTGTGGTGGAGAATAGCCCGCCTCGGGTGGAAGAAGTCGAGTTAAAGCGGGACCAAAACAATCCCTACCACATTGAGGCCGTGCTTCGTGCCACGGATTCCGACGAGCAAGCCGTCGACCTGCGCTACCGCTGGTTTCTCAATGGGAAGGTGGTTCCCGACCAGCTGGGCGACTCCATCGTCTTGAACCAGCCCGAGCCGGGCTCGGAAGTTCAGGTGGAAGTCGTCGCATCCGACGGACAGGCATCCTCGGTTCCCGTACGCAGTCCCAAGCTGAAGATCGAGGCGCCGACGGTGTTCCTGACGGTGGGGGAGAAGGCGGAATTTCGGGACAGCAAGGACGGCGGACGAGAGGTGATCTTGCCTCTGCAGTACACCGAGGGCGCTCGCTTGCAGCTTCTCGATGCCCCTTCGAACGTGCGCTTCGAACCCGGCCACCTGGTTTGGGTGCCCAAGGAAAACGAGAAAGAGGTCAAGCTGAGCGTTCGGGTCAGCGTGAAGGATGGTAGCACCATCGAGCGCGAGATCACTCTGAACATCTGAGGCGGAATTCGCTGCTCAGCACTTGTGATCGTTGGCCTTGCTTTCCTCCCAGTAGCGAAACATCTCGTCGCGGCTCAGATCCTCGATCTTCCTGCTCTCGTTCGCGCACCGGTCTTCCATTTCCTTGAAGCGGCGCGCGAACTTGCGGTTCGTTCCACTCAGACAGCTCTCGGGATCGAGATCGAGCTTGCGCGCGAGCTGCGTCGCCGCGAAGAGAATGTCGCCCATCTCGTCCCGCACCCTCGCCTCCCGGCCCTCTTTGAGCGCTTCTTCGAATTCTGCAATCTCCTCTTTCAGCTTGGAAAGCACCTCGCGGTGATCTTGCCAGTCGAAACCGGTCTCCGCCGCGCTCTGACCGAAGACCAAGGCCTGACGGAGCGATGAAGCGGCGGCCGAGAGATGCTTGAGGGCTCCGGCGTGCTCCCGGTCATCCTTTCCTCGGCTCTTCTTCTCTTTCGCCTTCTCGCGCTTCCAGATGCGCTGGGCCTCGTTGGAGGTAGTCGCGGTCTCGTCGCCGAAGACGTGCGGCTTGCGCCGAATCAGCTTCTGCGCCCCCAGTGCGGCGAGATCCTCGAGGCTTACTCCCGTCTCCTCGGAGAGAAGCAACCAGTTGAAGCACACCATGTAGAGGAGATCCGCCAGTTCCTCGGTCAACTCTCGCGCATCACCCCCCGCGGTGGCTTCCACGTACTCGACCACTTCATCCTGAAGAAAGCGTGCCGCCGACGATAGGGTCTGTTGCCGGTCCCAGGGACAGCCCCGCGGACCTCGCAATCGCTCGAGCACCTCGATCAAGACCAGTAGCGAATGTTCCACCGAGTTCGTTCTCCAGAAGGCTGGTTTGACCCGGACCATAGAGCACGTTAAGCTCTTCGTCTGTCCTTGATTCCTCGTTTCACCCCGCTGGGGCCGGATGGGTAATGGCGAGCGCCGAAGCTATCACGATCCACGGAGCCCGCCAACACAACCTGCGGAATCTGGATCTTTCCATTCCCAAGGCTCGTTTCACCACCATCAGCGGAGTCTCCGGAAGCGGCAAGTCCTCGCTGGCCTTTGACACCCTGTATGCCGAGGGGCAGCGTTGCTACGTGGAGAGTCTCTCCACCTATGCGCGGCAGTTTCTCGAGCGCCTGGAGAAGCCGGACGTCGATTTCATCGACGGGATCCAGCCCGCGATCGCGATCCGCCAACGCAACACCATCCGTTCCAGCCGGTCCACGGTGGGGACCTCGACCGAGATTCACGACTACTTGAGGCTCCTCTACGCGCGAGTGGGGCAGACCTTCTGCCTCGACTGTGGGGTAAAGGTCAGCCCGGATTCTCCCGACGGGGCGGTCGCCAAGGCGAAGGAAACCTTCTCTGAGGGCGCGCGGCTCTACGTCGCTTTTCCGGCCGCCGCGACCCCCACTCTCTCCTTTTCGGAACTGGCCAGTCGCCTGGTGGCCCAAGGCTATCTGCGCGCGCTGCGCGGGACCGAGGTGTGCTCTCTGGAGGAGAGTTGGGCGAAGGAGCCCAAGGTGGGCGAAGAGATCTCCGTGCTCGCCGATCGCATCGTCCTCCAGCCGAAGTACGAGCTGCGTCTGGCCGAATCGATCGAGGCCGCGCTCGGCGCCGGTGAGGGAAGGGCGAGTATCGTGGAGGAAGGTGGCCGAAAGACTCTGCCGCTGAGCAACGTGTTCGCGTGCTCGAATTGCGGCCGTGCGTACGAACTCCCCCACGCCCAGCTCTTTTCCTTCAATTCACCCCAGGGCGCCTGTTCTGCCTGCAACGGTTTCGGCGAGAGACTCGAATTCGACGAACGTCGGATCATCCCCGATCTGGGACGAAGTCTCGGCGCCGGTGCGGTGAAGCTCTGGACGAGTGACAGCTTTTCCCACGAGATGACCACGCTGCTCAAGGCCTGTCGCCGGCGCAAGATCCCCATCGACGTTCCGTTCGGGAAATTGAACGCGAAGCACAAGAACTTCGTGCTCGAGGCGCGCGAAAAGGACTACCTCGGAGTCATCCCCTGGCTCGACGAGATGCGCGAAGCGCGTGTGAAGGAAGGCCACCGCTTCTACACGCGCCGCTACATGGGGCGCAGTCGTTGCAGAGCCTGTCAGGGCACACGCCTCAAGCCCGAGGCGAGGGCAGTGCAGGTGGGCGGAGCCGAAATCGGAGAGCTGAGCTCCATGAGCATTCCCGAGGCGAGAGCGTTCTTGCAGAAGCTCGAGCTGAGCGAGCCCCAGCGGAAGATCGTGGGAGACGTGATCACCGAACTTCTCGAGCGTCTTGCCTTTCTCGAAGCGATCGGATTGGGATATCTCGATCTCGCGCGCGCCAGCCGCACTCTGAGCGGCGGAGAAATGCAACGCATTCACCTGAGCAACGCGCTCTCGAGCCGACTGGTGGAAACGCTCTACGTGCTCGATGAACCCAGCATCGGCCTGCATCCCGCCGATACGCACCGCCTGATCGAGCGTCTGAAGGAGCTGGCTCAGCTGGGGAACACGGTGGTCGTCGTCGAGCACGATCTCGAGATCCTCAGAGCCAGCGATCGACTCATCGACTTGGGCCCCGGCGCCGGGACGCGCGGGGGCAAGGTGCTCTACGAGGGGGAGCCGCCGCGGGGAAACGAGCCGTGTGGAGAGGCGAAGAACAGCCTTACGTGCGCGTACCTCTCGGGCGAGCGCGAGGTTCCGGTGCGCAAGAACCGCCGCAGCGCGGGCCGCAAGAGGGTCACTCTGGTCAACGCACGCCTGCACAACCTGAAGGGGATCGACTTCACTCTGCCCCTGGGTCTCTTCGTGTGCGTGACAGGGGTGAGCGGTTCGGGCAAAAGCACGCTGGTGAACGAGTTGCTCTATCCGGCTCTCACCGGACAGATTTCGGGGGGGAGCGGCCGACTCCACGGCTTCGATGCCCTGCACGGGGCGGAGAACGTCGATCAGGTGGTCATGGTGGATCAGAGCCCGGTAGGACGGAGCGCGCGGAGCAATCCGGGCACCTACCTCCACATCCTCGGGGACATCCGCGAGCTCTTGGCGTCCACCACCGAGGCGCGCAAGCGCGGCTGGACCGCCGGGCGCTTCTCGTTCAACGTGGCGGGGGGGCGTTGTCCGGTCTGTCAGGGGATGGGCGAAGTGAGAGTGGAAATGCAGTTCATGGCCGACGTCACCGTTCCCTGCGAGGAGTGCGGCGGCCGGCGCTTCGAGCCTTCGACTCTGCTCGTGAAATACCGCGGGCGAAACATCTCGGAAATCCTGGATCTCACGGTGGACGAGGCCATCACCTTCTTTGCCGACTCCCCCGCCATCGGAGCCAAGCTTTGGCTTCTCCAGCGGGTGGGACTGGGGTACCTGAAGTTGGGACAAGCGGCCGGCACCCTCAGCGGGGGCGAGAGCCAACGGCTCAAGATCTCGCGGGAACTCTCCCACGGCGGCAAGGAGCACGCGCTGTATCTTCTCGACGAACCGACCTGCGGACTCCATCCTGAGGACATCCGGCGCCTGGTGACGGTCCTGGATGAGCTGGTGGAAGCGGGGAACACCGTGCTCGTGATCGAGCACAATCTGGACGTGATCAAGAACGCCGATCACGTGGTCGATCTGGGGGTCGGAGGTGGACCCGAGGGGGGAAGGATCGTCGTCGCGGGTCCCCCGGAGAGTCTTCTGGAGAACGGCGAGTCCGTCACGGGGCAATATCTCCGCAGCGTGCTGTCTCTGCAGGGGAGTTAGAGGATGAGAGTTCTGGTCACCGGCGGCGCCGGCTACATCGGAAGCGTCACGGTCCATGGCCTCCTGGAGGACGGCCACGAAGTGACGGTTCTGGACGATCTGAGCACGGGGCACCGAGAGGCGGTGTGGCCGGAGGCTCGTTTCGTCGAGGGTCGCGTGCAGGACCCGGTGGCGCTGGCGGGAGCACTCGACGGCTCAGAAGCGGTGATCCACTTCGCCTCCTTGAGTCTGGTGCCTCAAAGCGTGAACAATCCGCGCCGGTATTTCCGCGAGAATCTTTCGGCCGCACTCGAGCTGCTCGAAGGGATGGCCAAAGCTGGAGTCGATCGCTTCGTGTTTTCCAGCAGCGCCGCGGTCTACGGAGAACCCGAGCGCGAACTCATCGAAGAAGAGACGCCGCTGCATCCAGTGAACCCCTATGGCATGAGCAAGCTCATGGTCGAGACAATCCTCAAGGAAGAGGCGCGAGCCCACGGTCTGCGTGCGATGGCTCTGCGCTATTTTAATGCCTGCGGCTCCGACGGAATCCACGGCGAGCATCATGATCCCGAGACCCATCTCATCCCGCGCCTGTGCGCGGCTCTGCTCGCCCGCGGAGTGGAGTTCTCGATCCACGGCCGGGATTATCCCACCGCCGATGGAACCGCGGTGCGGGACTACGTACACGTCAGCGATCTGGCGCGGGCCCACGTCAGCGCGATCTCGGCTCTGACGGCTCCGGGATTCGAGGCGCTCAATTTGGGCAGCGGAAACGGCGCCAGCGTACTGGAAGTGGTGCAGGCCGCCCGCCAGGTCGCCGGCTCCTCGCGCGAGTTCCCCTTCGGTCCCCGCCGCGCCGGAGATCCGGCTCGACTGGTGGCCAGCCAGCGCCGCGCGGGGCAGCGCCTCGGCTGGCGGCCCGAGCATTCCTCGCTCGAGGAAATCCTCGAGAGCGCGTATCGCTGGCACCGCGAGCATCCGCGCGGCTACTCTTCCTCGGGCTGAGTCGGCGTCGCCAAGGGCGGCTGATCCCGTCCCGCTGGCGGTGAAAAGCTGGGCAGCCTGCCTGCCTGGCCGGGCTTTCGTTTTTCCACCCAAATCGCGGATTCAGGCGCGAAAAGGCCCCCCAGAGGCCCTTTCTGTCGCTTGTACGCCCCGCGCTCCCTCCGCGCTCACTCTGGCATCCCGGTTGCCCTCCCCAAGGGCACCTGGAGGGGAGAACGCGCCATGAAATCCGAACTGCCCTGGTCCGTCGAGCCGGTGGGTCCCACGCTCGAGGCGGCTGAGCTGCTGAAGCGCATCCCGCGCCTCCTGCGCTTCCGTCTGGCCGGTCGCGCCGACCGGCTGTTGCTGCGCCTGGCCCGCAGAATCGGCTTCGTGGGTGGCGTGAGTCTCAATCTCGATCTCCATTCGCACCCCGATGCCTTCCCGATTCTGGCCCACCATGGGATCCCTCACGAACGCTGGGCGCGTCAGCTGCACGTGGAGCGCATCGGTTTGCTCTCGGTGGCGCGTATTCCGGTCGCCCGTCGCCTCTCGGGAAGCTTCGAACCGGTCGCCGCACGTTTGCTTCAGGGACTCAATTTACAGCGCCTCACCGTGATCCCCCTCGGCTGCCGAGGGCAGGGATGGCGGATTCTGCTGCTTGCCGACGGCCCGCGTCTCAGCTCGGAGATCCTGGCCGGAATGCGGGACCTCGCGCGCACGGTGCTCGACGCTGCCCGACGACAGGAACTGAGCGCACGAACCGATACGGAGATCGGACGCCCTTCGTACGCGACCGGTCACTCCAAAGCCCGCGCCTCGCGTCGAGGGGAGCTGCGTCCGACAGGACCAAGCCAGTTGTCGCGCGCCCGCGCGTTGGTAAACCGCCACAGCGTCGCAGTGGGAAACCTCAGCCACGATTTGAAGAACCCGCTCTCCGCGATTTCGACCTCTCTTCAGGTCCTGACCAGCGGACGGGCGGGTGCGCTGGAACCGCAGCAGTTCCGACTGCTCGGGTTGGCCCAGCGCAACGCCGAACGCATGCAGCGCATGGTCGAGAACTTCGCGCTCGAATCTGAGCGGCAGGAGGGCGAGACCGTTTTCAATTCGTGCGAACTGAACGCGCAGGAGCTGGTAAATCGGGCGATGACAGCGTCGGCGGCCGTGGCCTTGGTGCAAGATCGCAACCTAGCCTGGGTCGCCGACCACGGGAGCCGCGTCTTCGGGGATGCCGATCGCATCCACCGCATACTGGACAACCTGGTGGGGAATGCCCTGAAGTTCTCCGGATACGAGGGACACGTGCTGGTCAGCGCGCGCAAGCAGGTGAAGCGTGAAGGGGACGAAATCGCTCGCTCTGCCGCGCAGCTTGGCCTCGAGCTGAAGGGACTCTCGATCACGGTTGAGGACGATGGGCCTGGAATGTCCGAGGAAGTTCGCTCCCGCGCCTTCGAACGCTTCTGGCAGGATCAAGAAGAGCGGGGCCGAGGCCGCGGCTCCGGCCTGGGCCTGGCCATCGTTCAGTCTCTAGTTCTCGCTCTGCACGGGACCGTGAGTCTCACGAGCGAAGTGGGGAAGGGGACCCGCGCGCGCATCTGGCTGCCCTCCGATCAGACCTGCAGCCGCACCTGTGCCGGACTGCAGTCCCTCTTGCGCGAACTCGACCGCCTGCGTGGCAGGCGTCAATCCGCGAGTCTGCTTCTTCTGGAACTGACTCAGTCCAGCGACGAGTTCATGGCAGGATTTGAGCGCCTCCACCGTCAACTGGTGGAGGAAGGACGGAATCGATGGACGGTGCACCCCGTGAAATCCTCCACTCTGGTGCTCCTGCTCCCCGAGGACGAGTCCTACCCCTCTTGTCTCTCCTCGATGACCGCCGAAGGAAAGAGTGGGATCCCATCCGCCTTGAGGCAGGGTACCGCACGTTTTTCAAGTAGTGGGGAGAGTCTGGATGCGTTGTTCGAACAAGCCCGGAACGAAGCAGCCGGGCAGCAGGAGAAAGCACGATGAGCAAGCCTCGCATACTTCTGGTCGACGATGAACGTGATATCGCCGAAGCCCTGAGCTTCGCGTTGACGAGCGACGGATACGAAGTGGAAATCGCCGGTGATGGAGAAGAGGGCTACCGCTCGGCACTGCACGATCCGCCCGATCTTCTCGTGCTGGATGTCATGCTACCCGGAATCAACGGGTACGAGATCAGCCGCCAACTGAAAGACTGGATGAAGGCCGCGCCAACCGGCCGGACCTTTCCCATTCTACTCATCACCGCGCGGCAGATCCACACTGCCCAAAGAGAAGAGTTCTTGTCGGTCTGGTCGAGGGCCGACGGTGTTCTCTACAAGCCGTTCGATCTGAGCGACCTCCTGAAGCGCGTCGAAGAGCTGCTGAGCCCGGCCGTGGCCTGAGCCATGCGCTGCCCTTGACACCCCCCACGGCTTCTACGATATTCTCCCTCCGCTTGGCCTCGAGTCCTTCAACCCGTGAAGGGGCTCGCTTGGATCCTTTGACGGTGGGAAGGTAGCTCAGTCGGTAGAGCAACGGACTGAAAATCCGTGTGTCGGCGGTTCAACTCCGCCCCTTCCCACCATCGTTCAACTCCGCAGCCAAACCGATAACTGACAGGCATACAGCACTTTAGATTCATCACCCCAGGAGGTGGCTTGCCAGATTCCAGATTCTGCGTCAAGCTCCCCTCTTCTCATTTCCTCCGCCTCTTGCCCGGACGTGAATTTCGATGCGGATGAGAAGGCTGATTCTGAAGGCCATCGAGTTCAGCGGCCTGTACCCGGTTCTCCGTCGCCGCCGTCACGGCGCCCTGGTGTTGGCCTACCACGGAGTGGAGGAAACGATTCTGGATCCGCGCATCCAGACGGTACACATATCTTTGGTCCGATTCGAGCGACAGATGAACTTCCTGAAGCGTCACTTCGAAGTCATCAGTGTCGACGATCTGCTGAAACGCCTGGAGGCCAAGAACGGGCTCGACGGGAATCAAGCCGTAATCACCCTGGACGACGGCTACCGGAACAACGTGACGGTCGTGGCGCCGCTGCTGAACTCGATGGGGCTTCCCTTTGCGGTGTACGTGTGTCCGCATCGTGTCGAAGAAGGGCACCGTCTACCGACCTATCTCCTGCGCACCTCTCTCTATCTCACCGAGAAGCACTCTTGCCGCATTCAGAATCTCAATCAGGAACTTCCTCTGCACAGTCTCGAAGAGAAGGACTTCAGCGTGCGGTATCTCTCGTCCGCGTTGAAGACCTCACCGCAATCGGTCGTGGAGAGCATGCTGGTCGACCTTCAAACTCTCATCACGCCCGAGCAAAGACGTGAAATCGATGAGCGCTTCAGCTCGGATGCGCTCATGAATTGGGACGAAGTGAAATCTCTACACGAAGGCGGCGCGATCATCGCCTCGCATGGACACAACCACTGCATCATGCACGACAAACAGGATCTCGGGTTGATTCATAACGAAGTGACCGCGAGCAAGAGCACCCTGGAACACAAGCTCGGGGCTTGTAAGTACTTCGCCTACCCCAACGGCGGCGCCTCGGACATCTCCGAGGTGGCGGTCGAGCAAGTCCGGGGAGCCGGGTATTCCCTGGGATTCACTTCGATCTTCGGGGAGACGCAGACGGGAAGTCCGCGGGCTCTCTTGCCTCGAATGGATGCCGATGTTGGTTTCGACACCTTCAAGTTCTTTCTCAACAGTGCCTATCGGCCAAGGTAACGCGGGGGCCGTCCCCGTCATTGCCCTGGGGGGCTACATCACGGTGCTGGGCGCGATTCGCTGCCTGGGCGCGGCTGGGGTTCAAAGCTTCTGCGCCACCGAAGTCGAATCCTACATCGAGCATTCCCGCTTCTACCACGAACTTCCCTCGTCCGAGGGGGTCCTGTGTGATCCTGCGGATCTTCCGCGCTTCTTGGAGGCTCTCTCGATTCCCCGTGCGGTGCTCATGCCGTGCGCGGACGACTGGGTGATGGCGGTGGCGCGGCTCTCTCCCGTGCTCGCCGAACGATTCCCCGCGAGCGCTCCTTCCCTGGAAGTTCTCTCTGATCTTCTGGACAAGTCGAGGCTCGAGACCCTGCTCGACCGCTTCGCGGTTCAGCGCCCGAGGACGCACCCCTTACCCGGGCGGCAATCGCTCGAAGAGGTGGATTGGTCCCCGGGAGTCTCCTGGTTTCTCAAGCCGGCGGACTCGCAGAGTTTCCGCCGCCGATTCGGGGTCAAGGCCTTTCGGGTCGCCTCGCTGCCGGAGGCACGGACCCGCTGGGACGAAATCCACGACGCGGGTCTGGAAGTGGTGCTACAGGAATACGTGGCCGGGCCCGCCAGCAATCACTTTTTCGTCGATGGGTTTGTCGATCGCGAAGGCCAGATCCAAGCCATGTTCGCGCGCCGTCGCGTGCGGATCCATCCTCCGGATTTTGGGGACAGCTCTTCGCTGGTGAGCGTGCCCCTCACCGAAGTCGCGCCGGCTGCCGAAGCTTGCCGGAGGCTTCTGAGGGGAGTGGGGTACCGGGGGATCTTCTCGGCCGAGTTCAAGCTCGACGCGAAGCAGGGCACCTTCAAGCTCATCGAGGTCAACACGAGACCGTGGGCGAACGTCGGTTTTGCCGCCCGCTGTGGGGTCAACGCGCCTCTCATGGCCTACCGCGACGCGCTGGGAATGAGACTGCCCCGGGTGGAAAGCTACGCGGTCGGGCGCCGCTTCTGCTTCTTCCCCAGTGATTTCTCAGCCTGCCTGAAGCTCCATCACTCCGGAGAGCTCACGCTGGCTCAATGGTTCCGGACCTGGGTCGGGGCCCAGCCCTCGGTCTTCGCGTGGAACGATCCGCTTCCCGCGGTGAAGCAGGCTCTGGAACTGGGGCTCTCGGCCCTCGCCAAGCTCTCCTCCCGAGCCTAGCCCCTTCCAAGTCTCTTTCTCTGCAGTTTCCTTGCAGATCCCACCATATGGGCCCGATTGGCTCGCAGCATGCACGTGGAGATCTCAACGACGCATGAGTCCACGGGGCACGATGCGAAATCATGAGAACGGTTGGGAACGCAGGAACTCCATTCAAGGGGTCTGATTCCTCGTGCTTCCCGCTTTCGGGGAGCTCGGCGGGGTAGGCACGGCTTGTGCAGACCCCGTTGTGTTCTCTCTACTTAGGGCCCTAATCAGCGGGAAACGAAGAGGTTGAACCGTGGAATATCGGACTGATCCAGCAAGAATCGCCCACCGGAATCGTTGGGGCAATCAGCGTGGTTTCACGGTGGTGGAGTTGATGGCGGCCTTGCTGCTCTTCAGCATCGGACTGGTGGCACTGGCTCGCGTATTGCCGCAGGGAATGGAAGTTCGCGACCGTGGCCGGCGCATGACGGTAGCCACACAGTTCGCGCGCGGAGAAATTGAAATTCTCCGCAGCCTTCCCTTTTCGGACCCCGATCTTACCGACGGTCTACACGTGGATGACGAGGTCCTGGTGAACGGAAGATACCGGCGCAGATGGACGGTTCAGAATGACACGCCCATTCCGAACATGATGCGCATCGAAGTCAGAGTCGCGTTTAGCACATCCGAGGCAGACAGCGAAGCAGTGATCGTCACACAGCGAACCCGATAGGTGGTGGCACCGATGAAGCACAACTGTGGCACGCAACGCGAGACGCGCTCATGGCTCGAGCGTAGATTCGCCATTT
This sequence comes from Candidatus Krumholzibacteriota bacterium, assembly GCA_963764625.1. GTDB lineage: Bacteria > Krumholzibacteriota > Krumholzibacteriia > JAJRXK01 > JAJRXK01 > JAOZPE01. The sequence goes on from CAVXTH010000006.1 coordinate 100,018, forward strand.
CGTCCCAGCAAGGATTCTCGCTCGTAGAGCTGGCCGTCACCATGGTAGCGTTTGCCGTGATCATGGTCGTGGCATTCGGCGTCATGGGACAGCTCAACCGGGCGGGCATGGGAAACGAGCTCTTCGCTCGCACGCAGGCAGCGGCCCGCGCGGCCAGTGACCAGGTCGAAAAGGACCTTCGCGCCGCCGGTGTGGACGTCGATTTCAGCCGTGGACAGGAGCGCTTCGTCTATGCGGATGCGTATCAGATCGCGTTCAACGCCGATCTGAGCCCGACGGTCGATCCCGATGGCACCGCCGCACCGTCCGCGGTTCACGCGGGCACCGTTCCGGCGCAGCTCGCGGCTCTCTTCACTCCGACCACCACCTACCAGACGGGGGCCGAGACGATCGTCTACACGCTCGATTCGAATGGTGATGGCACGATCGACGGGGCAGATGAAACAGATGATGCCGAGGAAGATACGCCGAACCCGCACGACATGATGCTGTACCGGAGAATGTTCGGTTGGGACGGCACCGCCAACACCATGGAAGAGCGCCAGGTCGCGATCGTGCGCGGTCCAGACGCCAACTCCGATGGAGAGGTTCCCCAGCCGTTGTTCGCCTACCTCATCGACGACGACGACAACCAGATCACTCCCCCCGTGCTCCATGGCGACACCGATGGCGACGGGGTCCTCAGCAACGCTGAGATCATGGCGCTCACGCCACTCACGCAAGCCGAGCGCGCGCGTCTGGAGCGCGTGGTCTTGACGGTCACCGGAGAGACGGATCGCGCCGATGCGAAAACGCATTCAAACGACGGCTATAATCGCGTCGTGCTCAAGAGCGAGGTCCTGGTGCGGCATGCGCCCCGGACCAGCGGCGTGGTTTACGGAATCGTCTTCCAGGATACCGACGGCAATCAGGTGCAGGACCAAGGCGAGGGCGGAATCAGTGGCGTGACGGTACGCTCCAGCTCGGGCACCATCACCCGGACCGACGCCAATGGAAACTATCGTCTCGTTCTGAACCCCGGCTATCAGACGGTCACGGAGATCGATCCGTCCGGGTACGTGTCCAGCACCACGAACACCTACGATCTGGACGTCATTCCTGGGGCGTATTCGCAGCTGAACTTCGGCGACCGCTCCCCGACGGGTTCCGCTTCCGTCCAGGGCACCGTCTTCAGTGACCTGAACCAGAACTCCGTGATGGACACGGATGAGACCGGAATCGCGGGCGTCACCGTCTACTCCGACGGCGGCGAACAGGCGGTCACCGACGCGAACGGCGCGTATACGCTGACGGTCCCGGTGGGCAACCGGACCATCACCGAAACCGACTTAAGCGGCTACACCTCGACGACTCCGAATGGCGTCGACATCGTACTCTCCACCGACGGACAGGTGGAGGTCGTGAACTACGGCGACTTCCTGCTGCAGGACTCCGGCACGATCGAGGGGTACGTCTACAACGACGACAACCACAATCAGGCGCGCGACGGCTTCGAGGCGGGAGTCAGCGGCGCCATGATCTATGCTGCCGGTGACAGCGTACAGAGCGACGGGACCGGGTACTTCTCCCTGACCGTCCCCTCCGGCCACTACGACGTGAGCGAAGTCGATCCTCCCGGGTACACCTCCACGACGCCGAACCTTATTCGCAACCTGCGGGTGGATCCCAACGCCACGATCCAGGTGAGCTTCGGAGACATCGTGCAGGAGAACGTCGACTTCGACATCATCACCCTGGCGGACACCGAGCGAGCGCTGTCGCTCACCAGCGGGGACGTCCAGGAGGACAACAAGGGTGACGCCGACCTGGTGCTGGGAACGCGCTCCAGCAGCGGCACGAACAACCTCATCCTGTGGACGAACGAGCGCCGCAATGCCAATACGCCCAATGGGGCCATCTTCAGCTCGACCCCCAGCGCCACCCGGAACGCGGGGTCGGACGTGATGGCGATGCGCTTGTTCGAGGACGGCGGGAGCCCCTACCTCGTCCTGGGGCTGAACGGAGCGGGATCTCCCGATATCAGCGTCTGGAGCTTCAACCGTGGCACGCCCGGAAACTCACCCGATAACTGGTACGCCACCAACGGCGGCGAATCGGTCCTCGACCTGCAAACTCTCGACTTCTACGGAAGCAGCTCCATCGATCTGGTGGTTGGCGTGAGGAACGCCACGATGTCCGGCTCGGCGGAACTGTGGAGCGGTCTGGGTGGCGGCCAATTCTCGCGTATCCCGGGCGGAATCATCACCGTGGGCGCCTCTCCTCTAGGTCTGGTGCTCGGAGAGGCCCAGGCGGCGGTTCTCGCGGATGTCAACGGTGACGGTCGCGATGATTTGATTGTGGGCGCGCGTCAGACGACCAGCATGAGCACGGTAAACGTCTATTTGCGCTATCCGGATGTCAGTGGAATTCACTTCGAGCCCTACCAGGCCTTTCCGGTGAACGGACTCATCACCGACCTCATCGTCGGCGACATGGTCGACGACGACCAGGGTCGGCCGGACATCGTGGTGGCGGCCGAGATCACCCAGACGAACGGTGGCATCGAACTGTGGACGCAGCACGACGACGGTTACTTCGGTATGCCGACGGGCACCGCCCGTAGCTTCGATGACTTCATGTTCACCGATGGTGCTCCGATCGTGATGGAAATGCTCAAGCTCGACAACGACGTCTTCCCGGATCTCTTGATCGGTACGAGGACCTCCAATACCTACCAGGGCTACGTCCTGATGGCGTTGGGCTTCGGCTACTTGCCCGCGGAAGCGACCCGGATCACCGACAACTTGATCGGCGCGGTGGTGACCATGACGACCAACGACTTCAACAAAGACAACGCGATGGATCTGGCGGTGGGAACGCAGAACGCGGCCACGCAGGGCCAAGTCGTGATCTTTTATCGCCAGTAGGGAGAGTCCAATGGACATCAAGCGGAAGCTAATCTCCTCCGTCACCCGTTCGTCGAGTACTTCTTTGTGGCGCATTCTGCGCAACGAAGAGGGAATGGCGCTTGCCATCACCATCATCCTGCTCCTGAGTCTGGCGGCGATGGCACTGACCGCGACACTGGTGAGCAGCACCGACCTTTTGGTGGCGGGCAACCAGCGCACGAATTCCGCAGCGCTGGATGTCGCCGAGGCGGGCGTGGCGGAAGCTCTCAATCGCATGAGCCTCAATCCGGGAAGCACGGTTCCGGTGGGTGCCGCCATGGTAGACGCTTCCATCCAGGACCCCACGTTTCCCCCGAATCCCAACTGGAAGGCGCACATCTTCCTGACGCCGATGGGCTCTTCGCCGGCGGTTCCGGCGGGTGAGTTCAGCACCGGGACGGTGCAACAAGCCGGAGACTATCTGAAGTACTCCGACCCCAGCGATCCCAACGAAGCGGTTCTGATCGAGCACAAGCTGCGCGACTTCAATGGCGATGGAAACGACGAAGTGGTGCTCTACGATCCAGGCCAGGTACCGCCAGAAAATCCCAACACGGGATCGCCGGTGGAAGTCATAACCGTGACGGGACACAAGGGAACCGCCAAGCGCTCGGTGCAGGTGGAGGCCATCCGCTTTCCCATTCACCCCAACGTCACCGCCGCATTGAGCGCCAACGGATCGGTGGATCTGCGCGGTAACGTGACGGTATGCGGTCACAACCATCGCCTTGATACGCCTCGAGGCACCCAGCTTCCCTCGTGTTCGCCGAATTGGGACGAGACGACGGGGCACTTGCCCGCCGTCATGACCACCGGCTATGCGGTGGGGACGCGCGGTTCGACCGACCTCTTGGGAAGTCCCGCGGTCACCGATACCTCTTCCACGAACCACTTCTACAGCCTCTCGGAGGCGCTCGGCCTCACGCAGTCCGAGCTCAACGACATCCTCGCCAGTCCCGATCAGACCAGCGACAACGAGGCGGGTCCCTACGAGGGGATCACCTACATCCAGGGTGACGCCCAGTTCAATGGTACCGATGGCGAGGGACTGCTCTACGTGACGGGTGACCTGACCCTGAGCGGAAACTTCAGCTGGGTGGGCTTGGTCTACGTGGAGGGAACCCTGCGCAATACCGGCAACACCTGGATCCTGGGCGGGGTGATGGCCGAAGGCGATCTACACGTCGCGGTGGACTTCGGAGCGGGAACGCCGGCCATTCTCTACAGTCAACAAGCTCTGACGCAGGCTCTGACCCGCTCCATGCGCTACGTGACCTTGGGGTGGAAGGAGCTGGACTGATGCTGACGAGCCGACAATTCACACACCGGAACGCGAGCGCGCCTCGCGGCTTTACTCTCGTTGAGTTGATGGTCGCCATGGTAGTGATGGGGATCGCACTGACCTTCACCATCCCCACGCTCGCTCGCAGCGCCCAGATGCACAAGCTGCGGAGTGCGGCTTCGGAAGTCCAGACCGCGTTCGCCAGAGCGCGCTCCACCGCCGTCACCCATAAAGCCACTGTACGCCTGGACTTCTTCGGAGGAGGGAGTCAGTTATACATCGTGCGCGAGGACAAGGACAACGACGGCGTGTACGACAGCTGGACCGGGGGAGGGCATATTCCCAACGGAGTGCAGATCACCAACCTCGATTTCGGCGGCAACAACTTCGTGAGCTTTGCTCCCAGCGGGACCCCGTCGGTCGGAGGATCGATCATCCTGGGCGCCGCGAGCCAGCAGCGCGAGATTCGGCTCGCCCCCGGCAGCGGGGCGGCGACCATTTCCGAGCCCGCGGGGACCCAAACCGCCATGAACTGACTCCGGCGGGATGGGAACGCTATCCCCGGGGCCTCACAGTACTTGTAATTTACAACTATTTCAGGCTCGAAGAACCTAGGACGCGGGGACTCAGCCCCGCGATTCGGGCTCCTGCGCCGCGTTCTTGCGCGTGCTCCGCTGGCGGTCCACCCAGCGTTGGGTCGCTTGTGCGAGCTGGCGGAGCCCCTCGACCGCATCCTCGCGCCGTTCGCCGGGGAGCAGGGCCAGGATTTCTCGGCAGGAGGCGCGGATCCGGCTTTCGAGTTCTTGAAACTGTTCCTCCCCGGCGGGCGTGAGCTGGACCTCGACGCGTCGGCGGTCCTGCTTGGCTGGCTGCCGAACCGCTAAGTTCTTTTTTTCCAAGCCGTCCACCACGCGGGTCAAGGTGCTCTGCGTCAGCCGTAACTCTTCGGCCAGGACCTTCATGCCCGCCGAGCCGAGCTCCCACAGGGTTTGCATCAGGTTCCATTGGCTCAGGCTGAGACCGGCCTCGGCGCAGAAGAAACGATCCCGCGCTGTCCCGCCCTGCGCAAGGATCCGTCCCTCGTGAAGAAGGCGACCGCTGAGTCGAAAACTCGAAATCATGATTTCTCCAACTCTTTCGTAGATACAACTATTGTATCTACGTAACTGGTAAGTTCAAGGAATTATTTCCTCTGGAGCGCTTTCTCACTGGAGGTATCTTGACAGCGGAATCCGAAGCGGTACACTTCACCTCGGCGACACCATGATGCAGAAATGGCATCGGGCTTCCGTCTTCCAAGTCGCATCGAGCTGGTGTAGCTCAGCTGGTAGAGCAGCTCACTCGTAATGAGCAGGTCTGCGGTTCGATTCCGCACACCAGCTCCACTCGTGATTCGAGAGTCCCTGCATGCCTCGCGGGGAGTGATGCGGTCGCGGAATGTCGTCTGAAGGGGCCCTGCAGCCTGGGCCCCTTCTTCTTTTTTGCGCGGGGAAAGGAGCACGCGGACGTGGCCTTGAAGATCAGCATCTCTGGAATTCGCGGAGTGGTGGGTGAGGATCTCAACGCCGAGGTCGTGGCGCAGTTCGCGGCGGCCATGGGGAACATGCTTCCCCCGGGTGAGGTCGTCATCGCGCGCGACTCGCGGCCTTCGGGTCCGGCGCTCAGTCGCGCCGCGGCCGCGGCCTTGCTCTCGACCGGACACGGGGTGGTCGACGCGGGAATCCTGAGCACGCCGGGCACGGAATTCATGGTGCAGGAGAGCGACGCGGTCGGCGGCATCATCGTCACCGCGAGTCACAACCCGGTGCAGTGGAACGCGCTGAAACTCCTCGACGCCAAGGGACTCTTTTTCCCCCAAGAGGCCATGGATGAATTGCTCCGGCGCTTCGCCAAGCCGCGACAGCACGTGGATGCGCTCTCCCAAGGACAGTATCGAAAAGACACGCAGGCCAACGATCGCCACCTCGAAGCGATCTGCGGCCTCGCGATGGTGGACGTCGAGAAAATCGCAAAGGCCAAGTTGAAGGTGGTGGTGGATTGCACCGAGGGCGCGGGAGGGTCGATCATGCCCTCGCTCCTGCGCCGACTGGGTGTCGAAGCCGTCGAACTCAACTGCGCGATGAGTGGTCACTTTCCCCACGACCCCGAACCCCGCCCCGAACACCTGGAAGAACTGTGCGCGCGGGTCGCGGACGAGCACGCCGATCTCGGCTTCGCGGTCGATCCGGACGTCGATCGTCTCGCGCTGGTCGATCGCGGGGGCCAGGCGGTGAGCGAGGAGCGCACCCTGGTCGTGGCCGCCGACCACGTTCTTTCCCGCCAGCCGGGTCCTCTGGTCGTGAATCTCAGCTCCACCATGGCCCTGGACGCGGTGGCGCAGCGCCATGGGGTCCCCATCCACCGAACCGCGGTGGGGGAGGCCAATGTGGTCCGAAGGATGCTCCAAATCTCGGCTGTCGTCGGAGGAGAGGGGAATGGGGGGGTCATTCTCCCCGCGCTTCACCCGGGACGCGATGCCCCCCTGGGGGCCGCCCTGGTGCTCTCCGCGGTGGCCGAAGCGGGGTCTCTGCGGGCCTGTCTGGACCGCTATCCCGAGACGGCCATGGTCAAGGCCAAGCTGGCCCTGCGCCCCGAAATCGACGATCCAAAACGGTGGGAGGCGTCCCTGAAGGCACTCGGAGGGGGGGGACAGATGGACTCCACCGATGGACTCAAGTACTCTCTTAGGAGCTCCTGGGTCCATCTCCGCCGTTCCAACACGGAAAACGCGCTTCGCATCATCGCGGAGGCGGAAACGATGGCTTTGGCCTCCGAGCTGGTGGAGAGCGTGCGCCGGTCTCTGGATCGCTGATCCAAGCGCGCACCGGCCCGAGCCGAGAGGGGAATCTTTCATGTGTGGCATCATCGCCATGGTGGGACACAAGCCCACTGCCAACATTCTCATCGAAGGTCTCAAGCGCCTGGAATATCGCGGCTATGACAGCGCGGGCATCGCGGTCCGCAACGGAAAAGGCCTGCAGCTTCGCAAGTGCGCCGGGAAGATCAATCGCCTCGAGGCTCTGCTCGCGAAGGATCCGATCGACGGCGAGAGCGGCATCGCGCATACCCGATGGGCCACGCACGGTCATCCGACCCAAGAGAACGCCCATCCACACTTCAGCTGCGATCGCAAAGTCGTTCTCGTGCACAACGGCATCATCGAGAACTACCAGGCTCTGAAGTCGAAGCTCGAGAAAGTCGGCCACACCTTCGATACCGAGACCGACACCGAAGTTCTCGCGCATCTGATCGAGTACCACTACAAGGGTACTCTTGAGACGGCGGTGCAGGAGGCTCTCAAGCTGGTGCGAGGAACCTACGGAATCGCAGTGATGCATCAGGACGAGCCGGGCAAAGTCGTGGGCGCGCGCAACGGCAGTCCTCTGGTGGTGGGTTTGGGCGACGACGAGTACTTCGTCGCCAGCGACGTGGCGGCCATTCTGGCGCGGACGCGTCAGGTGATCTACCTGGACGACGGCGAGATGGTGGTCATCACCGCGTCGGGTTACCACACCATGGACATCGACAACAAGAAAGTAGACAAGGACATCCACGAGGTGACCTGGGATCTGGATCAGATCGAGAAAGGCGGCTATCCGCACTTCATGATCAAGGAGATCCACGAGCAAGCCCAGACCATCGCCGACACCTTCCGCGGCCGTCTGCTCCCCGAAACCGGCGACGTGAAGCTGGGTGGGCTCGCCGACTTCGAGTCGCAATTGCGCCAGTGCAAGCGCATCCTGATTCTGGCGTGCGGCACTTCCTGGCACGCCGGTCTGGTGGGCGAGTACATGATCGAAGAGTACGCCCACGTTCCGGTGGAAGTGGAGTACGCCAGCGAGTTCAGATACCGGCAGCAACTGTTGGACAAGAACACCATCGTCTTCGCGATCTCGCAATCGGGCGAGACCGTCGACACTCTGCAGGCCATGCGCGAGGCGAAGAAGCGCGATGCCCTGGTCCTGGGGATCACGAACGTGGTGGGTTCCACCATCGCGCGCGAGAGCGATGGTGGGGTGTACATCCACGCCGGTCCGGAAATCGGAGTCGCGTCGACCAAGGCCTTCACCAGCCAAGTGACGGCCATGCTGCTTCTCACTCTCTATCTGGGCCGCATGCGCGACATCTCCGAGGAGATGGGGGTCAAGATCATCACCGGTCTCCAGGACATTCCCCGGCAGGTCGAGCGGATCCTGGCCCAGGAAGACCTCATCCGGGACATCGCGCAGGCCTATGCGCAGCACAGCAACTTCCTCTATCTGGGACGGGGCTACAACTTCCCCATCGCACTGGAAGGCGCGCTGAAGCTCAAGGAGATTTCCTACATTCACGCCGAAGGATATCCTGCCGCTGAAATGAAGCACGGCCCCATCGCGCTCATCGACAAGAACATGCCGGTGGTCGTGCTCTGCACGCAGGACGGAACCTACGAGAAGATCAAGGGCAACGTGCAGGAGGTGAAAGCGCGCAGCGGTCGGGTCTTGGCCATCGTCAGCGAAGACGACTCGGACATCTGCAACATGGCGGACCACTGCCTACGGGTGCCCACGACTCTCGATCTTCTCTCGCCGCTCTTGAACGTGATTCCCCTGCAGCTCTTGGCCTATCACATCGCAGTATTGCGCGGCTGCAACGTCGATCAACCCCGGAACCTCGCCAAGAGCGTGACGGTGGAGTAGGAGGAGACGCAATGAGCGCGGATCGGCGAATCATCCAGAGCAAGAAAGCGCCTGCTCCGGTCGGTCCTTACAGTCAAGCCGTCGTGGCCGGCGAGTTCCTCTTTTCGGCCGGACAGATCGGAGTCGACCCCGCCACCGGAATGATGGCCGGACTCGACGTGGCGAGTCAGACCCGGCAGGTGCTTCAGAACCTTCAGGCCGTGCTCGCCGCTGCCGGAGCCTCGCTTCAGCAAGTCGTGAAGACGACGATCTACCTGCAGGACATGGATGACTTCACGGTCGTGAACGAGATCTACGCAGAGGCTTTCTCCGAAGTGCTTCCCGCGCGAAGCACGGTGGAAGTATCCCGCTTGCCCCTTTCCGCCCGAGTCGAGATGGACGTCGTCGCTCTTTTGCGCTAGAAAGATCACGCACGATCTCGCGGGGGGATGGATGGGTCCTGGTGGACCCCGGGGACTTCAAATCCTGCGGTCGGGCGCCAAGCGTCCGAGGTGGGTTCGATTCCCACACATTCCCGCCACTCCTCCCTTCACCGCGCGTTGAATCGATGACTCAAACCGAAGACAGCGCCAGCTCGAATGCGACCTCTCCGGATGTCGTGCTCATCCTCAACCCCACTGCGGGAAAGGGGAGAGCGGGACGAGAGCTTGTGCACCTTCGCAGTCACTTCACGGCTCGGGGCATCAAGGCCGACATCTTCCTCACCCGCGCCGAGGGAGACGGACTCCGCATCATGGAAGGACTGGACCCGACCCCCGGAACCATCGTGATCGCGGCGGGAGGGGACGGAACAGTCCACGAGATTGGCGGGGCCTTGATCGACAAGCAGGACCTCAGCCTCGCAGTAATCCCCATGGGCTCGGGGAACGACTACGCCAAGTTGATGGGCATGCCGCTCGATCCAGTCCGCTGCCTCGATCTCATCATGGAGGGTACCGACCAACTCTGGGACGTGGGTTTGGTGGGCGAGGAGTTCTTCCTCAATTCCGTGGGCTTCGTCCTCTCCTCGGCCGTGAGCTGGCACAGTCGCCATACCGGTCCGCTCACCGGAAGCGCGCGCTATGGTATGGCAGCTCTCCGCGCATGGGCCGACCACCGGCCGGTTCGCATGGGCTTCGACGGCCTGAAGGCTTCAGGCGACCACTGGGTGAGTCTCATGGAAGTCGGCATCGGCGATCGGGCTGGCGGGGGGTACCGTCTCACGCCGCAGGCCCACCCGGCCGATGGGCTTCTGGACGTGTGTCTGGTGGACGCCCTGACGCGCTGGAAAATCCCGCTTCTTCTGCCGCGGGCGCGGACGGGACGCCATCTGAATCATCCCAAAGTGCTCTACGAACAGGTCTCGGGATTTCGTCTGCGTCTGGACTCCCGCACACTGATTCACCTCGACGGGGAACTCAAACGCCTCGAGAAGGGTGAATACAGCATACGCGTGAAGGGAAAGTGTCTGCGGGTGCGCATTCCCCGAGCTCGGGCCGAGGCCCTCCAGAAGAGGAAGGAGGAGACACCGTGAAGCCGCTGACCGGGCGATTCCTCGCTCTGATCGTGGGCTTGCAGTGTATTCTCGTACCCTCCTGGGCTCGGGCATGGGACGATCCTCTGGCCGGGGCCAATGCGGTGGCTCGCGAAGACTCGACCCACGCCGCTCCTGTCCCATCCCCCCTCGATCTGGGAAACGGTCCGGTCTACCCGCCCGTCGATGCCGCGGCGGTCGACACCACTCGCTTCGAGGCCCGTTCCACGACCGCGGCGGTCCTGATGTCCGTTCCCCTCCCCGGCTGGGGCCAGTTCTACGGAGACGCCCCCTTCTGGGGCGTGGTCGCCTTCGGCGCGCAGATGTGGTTCTACGGGAACATCGCGATGCAGCTGCGGCGACAGGAGCGCCAGCGTGTGGCCCGTGACCAGGCTCCCTTGGGAAGCGCGGAGCGTGAGGTGCGCGACGCCCTGGTGACCGAGCATTCCGAACGCGCCCGCGATTTCATCTGGTGGGCGGCTGGGTCGCTCCTCTTGGTCTCGTTGGATGCCTACGTCAGCGTTCAGCTGGTCGATTTCGACTCGCCCATCCCGCCGACTCCCGACCTCGAGCGCGGTCTCGGCGCGGAGCTCGATCATGGCGGGGTGGTCGCCCTGACCTTACAATTGCCCTTCTAAGAGGGTCACCGCCACTCGCTCACGTGTCGAATTCCATGCAACAGAGTCAAATACGAAATTTCTGCATCATCGCGCACATCGACCACGGGAAGTCGACTCTGGCCGACCGTATCCTCGAACTCACCCATTCGGTGGCGGCCAAGGACATGCGCGCACAGCTCCTCGACTCGATGGACATCGAACAGGAGCGAGGCATCACCATCAAGAGCCATCCGGTGCGAATGGAATATCGTTCGCGCGAGGGACAAAATATCGTCTTCCATCTCATCGACACGCCGGGACACGTCGACTTCCACCACGAAGTCAGCCGCAGTCTCGCCGCGTGCGAGGGCTGCCTGCTGGTGGTCGATGCGGTGCAGGGAGTGCAGGCACAGACCATCAACAACCTCTATCTGGCCTTGGAGCACGACCTCGCCATCATCCCCGTCATCAACAAGATTGATCTTCCAGCCGCGCGTCCCGACGAGATCAAGGAGCAGATCACCGATCTCATCGGTTGCGAGGAGGAAGAGATCGCCCTGGTCAGCGCCAAGAGTGGGGAGGGCGTCGAGGAATTGCTCGAGAGGATCATCAGGCTGATTCCGCCTCCACAAGGGAAGCGGGAGGCGCCGCTGCGCGCGCTGGTCTTCGACAGTCAGTTCGACGCCTACCGGGGAACCATCGCCTACGTGCGCGTCGTCGACGGTGGCGTGACCAAGGGCGATACCATCAAGATGATGGGTGGGGGTCAAGTTCACGAAGTGATGGAGACCGGCTACTTCAAGCTCCAGCAGATTCCCACCGACAAGCTCGAGGCGGGCATGGTGGGATATCGTTGCGACGGGAGCCAAGAGCGTATCGGCCGTGCGGATGGGAGATACCATCACCCACATGGAGAAGCCGGCCGCCGAACCAGTCTTGGGATACGTTGAAGCACGTCCCATGGTCTTCAGCGGATTCTATCCCATCGTCAGCGACGACTACGATTTGCTGAAGGACTCGCTGGAGAAGCTTCAGCTCAACGATGCGGCCCTGACCTTCGAGCCGGAAACCAGCGCCGCGCTGGGATTTGGATTTCGCTGCGGGTTTCTGGGGCTCCTGCACATGGAAATCGTGCAGGAGAGGCTCGAGCGCGAGTACAATCTGAATCTCATCGCGACCTTGCCGAACGTAGAGTACAAGTGCCTTCTCAAGTCGGGGAAGGAACTCACGATCGAGAACCCCAGTATCATGCCTCAGCCCCAAGAGCTCGAGGAAATGTCCGAGCCCTACGTCAAGGCCTCGATCATCGTTCCCAAGGAGTACGTGGGGGCGGTCATGAAGCTCACTCAGGATCGGCGGGGGGAACAGGATTCGATGGCGTATCTGAGCGGGGACAGGGTCGAACTCCAATACCGGATGCCGCTGGCGGAGCTCGTGGTCGATTTCTACGACAAACTCAAGAGCGTAACTCGAGGGTATGCCAGCCTTGACTACGAGCTATGGGAGTATAAGGTCAGCGATCTGGTGAAACTGGATATCATGCTCAACGGCGAGCCGGTGGATGCACTCAGCGTGATCGTCCACCGCAGCAAGGCCTACGAGTTCGGGAGATCGCTCTGCGTCAAGTTGAAGGAGCTGATTCCGCGCCAGCTCTTCGCGGTCGCGGTTCAGGCGGCGCTGGGGAGTCGGGTGATCGCACGGACGACGGTGAAGGCGCTTCGCAAGAACGTCACCGCCAAGTGCTACGGCGGCGACATCTCGCGTAAACGCAAGTTGCTGGAGAAACAGAAGGAAGGAAAGAAGCGCATGAAGCAGGTGGGCAGCGTGGAGATTCCTCAGGAGGCCTTTCTGGCAGTGCTCAAGGTGGAACGGTGAGTAAGAGAAACAAGATCAAGAACTCAGGGGAATCGGAAAAACCAGACGCGCCCAAGGCGGCCAAGCTCAAGCGCAAGTCCGTAGTCCGTGAATACGCCGAGGCAATCCTGTGGGCGGTCGTGCTGGCCCTCCTCATCCGCACCTTCGCGTTTCAGGCCTTCAGAATCCCGTCGTCGTCGATGGAGGACACCCTGCTCATCGGCGACTATCTGTTCGTGAGCAAGTTTCTGTACGGCGCGGAGATACCGTTCACCCACGGTGCGCGGCTCCCCGCGGTTCGGCAACCGCACCGGGGCGACATCATCGTTTTCCGCTATCCAGAAGATCCCAGTGTCGACTACATCAAGCGCTGCGTGGCGGTCGGAGGGGACACTCTCCTCTTTCGCGACAAAACCCTCTACATCAACGGCAAGGCACAGGATGAGCCCTTCACCAAGTACGTCGACGCCGGCCGATCGCACCGGCCCGGTTTCGATTCGGTGGGCCCCTTGGTGGTGCCCAAGGGGGAGCTGTTCATGATGGGCGACAATCGGGATCGGAGCGCCGACTCGAGAGTGTGGGGATTTCTGGACAAGAAATACCTGCGGGGCAAGGCTCTGTTTCTGTACTGGTCGTGGGATTCCAACGCCAAGCACCCCCGCTTCGGCCGGATTCTACACCTGGTAAAATGAGCCACGAGGACCGCGGAGTCGCCCTCTACGTACACATTCCCTTTTGTGACCGCCGGTGTCCGTACTGCCATTTCTACTGTTTCGTGAACAAGGACGACGCGCTCCCTTTGCGTTACACGCAAGCGCTGGCGCGGGAGCTTGCGCTTCACTCCGAACGACTGAATGAGGGAATTTCCTCGGTCTATTTCGGGGGCGGAACTCCGAGCGTGCTCGATGGACAGGCGCGGGAATCCCTCTGCCGTTGGCTGCAAGAGGAACTGGGCCCATACCTTCTCCCGGACGCTGAACTCACTCTCGAAGTAAACCCGGAGAGTGCGCGACCCGAAGCCCTCGATGTCTGGGTCGACGCCGGCGTGAATCGTATCAGCCTGGGGATTCAGAGCATGGATCAGAGCGTGCTCTCCTTTCTGGGTCGCTTGAACACCCCGGAATCGAATCGTCGCGCTCTGAATCTCTGTTGCGAGCGCGTGGAGAACCTGAGCATCGATCTCATCCTCGCGACTCCCGGAAGTAGGGCCGATGCTCTTGGATCCTCGCTCGAACTGGTGAAGCAACTTCCCATCACGCATCTCTCGGCTTACCTCCTGGAGATTCATCCCGAGACACGCTTCGGCCGCGACGTGGCGCAGGGACGCTGGGCTCCGCGTCCCGATGAGGAACAAGCAAAAACCTATCTCGCGGCCGTCGAGTTTCTGAAGGAGGCGGGCTTCGAGCACTACGAGTTGAGCAACTTCGCGCGGGACGGACTCTTTTCGCGACACAACCAATCGTACTGGTCGGGGAAGACCTACCTGGGCTTGGGTGCCTCGGCCCATTCATTCGACGGTGAGCGCCGCTGGTGGAACTTCTCTGACGCCGACGCATGGTGCACCGCGCTCGAGCAAGGGCGCAGCGGCGTCGCGGGCATCGAACTTCTCGACGCCAAACAGAAGCGCGACGAGGAGATTCTCCTGGGATTGCGCACGCGCGCCGGACTCGATCCCGGTTGGCTTTCCGGTCGGCGAGAACTCTGGAGGGAATGGATCGGCGCGGGGTACGCCGAGATCGACGCGGGGCGTCCGCGGCTGACCCCGAGCGGATGGCTGGTCATGGACGAGATCGCCCGGGTGCTCGCCGCCAGCTGAATCCGGCGCCCTCTGCCGGGGGCCGCGCCCCGAGCTTCGCTCGGGAACCAGACCGCAACGTTCATCATGACAGCAACTTAGCTTTCCGGTTTGGTCTGCCGATCGCTTGACACTTTCCAAGCACTACCTTAGTTCTAGATTTTTGTGGAACGAGAGCGGACGGAGAGGAGGTTCCCCACTGCGCAGTCCCATCGAGGAGCGAGATCGAAAGGTTCTGCAGGCACTCATCCGGATTTACGTCGAGCGGCGTGAACCGGTCTCCAGCCGCATGATCGAGGAGGAAGCGAATCTGGGAATTCGCAGCGCCTCGATTCGTAACGTCCTGGGCCGGCTCGAGCGCGACGGTCTGGTGGTGAAGCCTCACAGTTCGTCGGGACGGATTCCCACCGACGAAGGATACCGCGCGTTCGTGGATCAATTGCTCCCCGGCGACATGGCGCGCGAGCAGGAGAAGGCCATCGACCGCGCGCTGCGCGAAGCCGGGGAAGACCTCTCGCAAATTCTGCAGGCCACGGCACGGATGCTCGGTCGTTTCAGCTCGAACATCGCGATCATGGCCGGGCCCAAACAGAAGGACCGGAGTTCGCGCATCGACGGCGTCGAAATTCATGACCGCGGCGGCGGACACGTACTCCTCGCGGTGACTCTCGACAGCGGCACGGTGCGCACGGAACTCGTTGATTTGAGAAGGGAGGTCAAACTGGGAATTCTCATCGCCGCCTCCTCCTTTCTCGCCGAGCGTCTCACGGGACACCGACTCGAGGACTGCCGCCACGAGCTCGAACCCTACCTCACCGGCGAGTTCGATGAGGCTCGAAGCGTAGCCACCGACGTGGCCCAGAAGGGACGCGGGATCTTCGGACCCGAGCAGGTACTGCGGATCACCTTCGAGGGAATCCCCGAGGCCCTCGAGCAACCCGAATTCGCCGACCCGGTTCGCCTCAAGAATCTCCTGGAACTGGTTGCGCGCCACGAGCTCTTCGAGCAGGCTCTGGATGATTTCGTGACCGGGGAAGTTGGAGAAGTGAGCCTGGCGATCGGTCGGGAGAACCCCTTGGAGGCGCTGCACCCCTTCACCCTGATGGCGACACGGTACGAACTGGGCGGGTCCACCGGGTATCTGGGGGTTCTTGGGCCTCGCCGGATGCGCTACGCGCGGACTCTTGCCCTCATCCACGGCATTGCGGCCCATCTGGATCGCTTGTCCTGAGCCATTTGGGCATGGTTCCTTCTAAAGATATTCCCTGATTCCGTGGGTAGTGGCCCGCTGTGCCGTGCCCCAAGCTGGAGGAAATTGATGGCGACCGAGTCAGATTCGAATCCCACCTCCCAGGCTCCCACTGGGGAAGAAGATGTCCCCGTGCGGGGATCCGCCCCCAGAGGCGCGGGAAACGCCCGTACCCCGGGCGAAGACCGCAGTGGCATGCCGGGCTGGTTCGTCGAGGCGGAGGATGACGAGCAGGAGGACGTCTCCCACGGCACCCCCCCGGTGCGCGAGGAACCCGCGGGAGCCGAATCGAACGCCGCGCGGGGCGAAGCAGCGGCCCCGGCGGATGAAATGGAGGCAGGGCCTCCCTCCGGTGACGCTCTCTCGTCCGATCTGGAGGTCGGGATGGCGGCCGAGCCGGCTGAACTGGAGGAGCCAGCCGAAAATGAAGTGGAGCTTTGGCGAAGAAAAGCCGAAGAAAACCGAAACAAGTGGATACGCGCTATGGCGGAAATGGAGAATTTTCGCAAACGCAGTCGTCGGGAGATCGAGAGTTCCATCAATTTTGCTAATGCAAATCTACTCAGGGAACTTCTCGAAGTTCTGGACAACTTCGAACGCGCCCAGGGCGCGGCCAGCATTGGCGAGGAGGGTTCCACCGAGGCCTACATGGAGGGGATTCGTCTCATCTACCAGCGCTTCGTGGACGTCTTGCGACAGAGTGGTCTCGAGCGGATTCCGGCCAAGGGGGAAGGTTTCGACCCCAATCTGCATGAGGCGGTGTCGCAAATCGAGACGGATGAGGTGGAAAGCGGACAGATCGCCCACGTTGTCCAGGAAGGCTACCGACTCAAGGACATGGTTCTGCGCCCCGCAAAAGTTGTGGTCGCAAAATAGGACCCCGGGAGGGCCCCACGATGGCAAAAGTACTGGGAATCGATCTGGGAACCACCAACAGCTGTTGCGCCGTTCTCAACTCGGGCCAACCCGAGATCATCGTCAACGAGCATGGTCACCGGACCACGCCTTCGGTGGTGTGCTATAGCAAGACCGGAGAGTGGCTGGTCGGGCATCTGGCCAAGCGACAGGCGATCACCAATCCCGAAAATACCGTGGCATCGATCAAGCGGTTCATGGGAATGCGTCACGACGAGGTTCCCCTCGAGTGTGAGCGCGCCGGATACGAAGTCAGCAAGTCCGACACCGGCATGGTGGAGATCAAGATCGGGAACGAAAAGTTCTCTCCGGTGGAGATCTCGGCCATGATTCTGCGCACCATCCGCGAGCGCGCCGAAGAGGCTCTGGGGGAGGAGATCCACCAGGCGGTCATTACGGTCCCTGCCTACTTCAACGACGCGCAGCGCCAGGCCACGAAAGACGCGGGAACGGTGGCCGGTCTCGACGTACTGAGAATCATCAACGAACCGACGGCCGCGGCTTTGGCTTACGGTCTCGACGAAAAAGAAGCCCAGTGCATCGCGGTTTACGACCTAGGTGGAGGCACTTTCGATATCTCGATTCTGCGCGTTGGGGACGGCGTCTTCGAAGTGAAATCGACCAACGGAGACACCCACCTGGGCGGTGACGACTTCGACCAGGCGCTCATCGATTTTCTCGCCGGGGAATTCGAGAAGGAAACCGGCATCAAGCTGCTCGAGGACCGCATGGCCCGCGGCCGTCTCAAAGAGGCGGCTGAAAAGGCCAAGTGCGACCTCTCCACCAGTCTGGAGACCCACATCAACCTGCCGTTCATCTCGAACGACGCCACCGGGCCAGTTCATCTGGACATGCCCCTGACGCGAGCCCGCTTCGAGGCACTCACCGCCAATCTGGTGGATCGCTCCATGGAGCCCTGCGCGCAGGCGCTGGAAGACTCCGGTCTAGCCCCTTCGGACATCGACGAAGTCATTCTGGTGGGCGGATCGACGCGCATACCTTCGGTGCAGCAGGCGGTGGCCGAACTCTTCGGCAAGACCCCCAGTAAGACCGTGAACCCCGACGAAGTGGTCGCGATGGGAGCGGCGATTCAAGCCGGCGTGTTGAGCGGGGCGTTGGAGGACGTGCTCCTCTTGGACGTCACGCCTCTGAGTTTGGGAATCGAGACTCTGGGGAGCGTCATGACGCGCCTCATCGAACGCAACACCACGATTCCCACCCGTAGGACCCAGATCTTCTCCACCGCCGGCGACAATCAGTCCGCGGTGAGTATTCACGTGCTGCAGGGCGAGCGCGAAATGGCCGTGGACAATCGCAGCCTCGCCAGACTCGATCTCGTCGGGATTCCACCCGCGCCTCGAGGGGTTCCCCAAATCGAGGTCACCTTCGACATCGACGTCAACGGGATCCTCCACGTGCACGCCAAGGACCTAGGTACCGGCAAGGAGCAGAAGATCTCGGTGAAGAGCACTTCGAATCTCACCGAGGAATCGGTGGACCGCATGGTCCGCGAGGCCGAGATCCGCATGGAAGAGGACAAGCTGAAGCGCAAACTCGCCGAAACGCGCAATCGCGCCGAGATGCTGTTGCTCAATGTCGAGACCGTCTTTGCGGAGCATGGCTCGCGCGTGGGCGAGGATGAACGCAAGAAGATCGCCGAGGACATAGAGAAACTACGCGCGGCGCTCGAGGCCAAGGACGTTGCAGGCATCCAGAGCGCGATGGAGTACTTGAACGAATCCTCGCACCGCATGGCCGACGCCCTCTACCAGTAGGTTCTGTCTCCGAAATTGCGCTTGGTCTGAAAGCTGCGTGGTGGGGAACCATGGCCATGGACCCGACGCGCAGTCCGGGTTGGGTGCCTCCCCACTGTCCCAATTCCAGCTGCAAGTATCACAAGGACTTGCCCGGGATGGCGCGCCGTTGGCGCTTCGTTCGCAAAGGATTCTATACCCGTCCTTCGGACCACAGACGTGTCCAGCGTTTCCAATGCCGGACATGCGGTGTCAGCTTTTCCAGCCAGACCTTTTCGCCCACCTACTGGCAGAAACGTCCCGAGCTCGCCCAGCGGCTCTTCATGCTCAGCCTCGGTTGCATGGCCACTACGTCAGATTGCCCGCACTTTGAGGGCCAGTCCTCAAACCATCTCCGAGCATATCGCTCGTCTTGCCCGCCACGCCATGCTCTGGCAGGCGGCCCGGCTGCAAGGCGTGCGGGCCCGTGGGCCGGTGGTCATCGATGGTCTGCGCAGCTTCGAGTACAGTCAGTACCATCCGATCGAGCATCACGTGGCGGTGGAGAAGGATACGAGCTTCGTGCTCTATCACACCGACAGCGAGCTGCGCCGCAGCGGGAGGATGACCAAGGCTCAGCGTCGCAAACGGAGAAGGCTGGAGGAGCGACTGGGGCGGCCTGATCCTCAGGCGGTTCGCAAAGACGTGAAGGAGCTGCTAGCGGTATCCCTGGAGGGGCTGGACCGAGCCTTCGTGTACAGCGACGAACATCGTGCCTACGTCCAGGCGATGCGCGGTCTCGCCTTAATCGTCGAGCACTGTGTAACGAACTCGACAAAGCGGCGAACGCAGCACAACCCTCTGTACGAAATCAATCTCCTGGATCTGTGGATTCGTCATGCGCAGAGCAACCACAAGCGAGAGACGATCGCGGCTTCGAAGCGTCGACAATCGAGTGCGGAGAAGCTGGTGCTGCTGCAACTGTGGAGAAACTTCATCCATCGACGGCGGGTCAACGGCCCGCCAGTGACGCCGGCAATGCTGAAAGGCCTGGCCGCAAGACCCTTATCGATCCAGGAGATCTACTGGAAGCGACTATTTCCCGGGCGGATCGAACTCCCGCCGCGGTGGCGACTCTACTACCGGCGGGAAGTTCGTACACGGGAGTACGCTCACAATGAGCTGCATCGGCTGAAGTACGCGTTTTGAGCGGCAAAGTCCCTCTGCGCCGCCCTGAAATCTCCACCACCCCTGACTACCGAGAACTCGAGTCGCCCCCCGCCAAGAACAATTTCGGAGACAGAACCGAATCGTTGCCAAAGAAGGCTATCCACGCCATCTTATCAGCTCGAATCGACACCAAAACAGACCCCGGATCGGGATGCCGATGACCAAACGCGACTACTACGAGGTTCTGGGCGTCGAGCGCGGAGCGAGCGCCGACGAGATCAAGAAGGCCTATCGCAAGTTGGCGGTTCGCTATCACCCGGACAAGAATCCCGACGACAAGAGTGCGGAAGAGAAGTTCAAGGAAGCCGTCGAGGCCTACGAAGTCCTCAAGGACAGCGAGAAGCGGCGTGTCTACGACCAGTACGGCCACGCCGGTCTCAGCGGACAGGGAGGCTTCCAGGGCGGGTTTGGCGCGGGTGGAGCCGAGTTCGATCTCAGCGACGCCCTCAGAGCCTTCATGCGCGACTTCGGTGGTTTTGGCTTCAACGACATGTTCGGTGGCGGCGGAGCACGCGCCCAGCAAGCCCATCACCGGGGACGTGACCTGCAGGTCAAGGTGAGCCTGAACATCGAGGAGATCGCCAAGGGCGCCAGCAAGACCATCAAGCTGAAGAAGATGGTGGCCTGCAAGACTTGCGGGGGATCAGGCGCCGCACCGGGCTCAGCATCCAAGAGTTGCGAGGAGTGCGGCGGCCAGGGTCGAATCCGGCGCGTGCAGCGCACCCTCTTGGGTCAATTCGTGAACGTGGTGAGTTGTCCCGCGTGTCAGGGTGAGGGCAAAGTCATCTCCAAACCCTGTTCCGACTGCAGGGGAAGAGGTGTGGTGAAGGGGGAGGAGACGGTGAAGGTGAAGATTCCGGCCGGAGTCTCCGGCGGGAACTACATCACCCTGAAAGGGCAGGGCGACGCGGCCGAACGAGGTGGCGCCGCGGGAGACGTCTTCGTGGTGGTGGAGGAGAAGGAGAGCGAACTTTTCGAGCGACACGGGGACGATCTCCTCGTCACGGTCGCGGTGCTCGCGGCCGATCTCGCCCTCGGCGCGAAAGTCGAGGTACCCACGGTGACCGGTCGGGTGAGCATGAAGATTCCTCCCGGTACCCATTCCCATAAGATCTTCCGCATTCCCAACCGGGGAGTTCCCCACCTGCACGGGCCGGGCCGGGGCGATCAGCTGGTGCGCGTCATCGCGTGGACACCTACCAAGATCTCGGCCGAGGAGCGCGAGCTGCTGGAGCGGCTCCGCGAAATCGAAGCCGATCAACTTCCTCCTCCCGGCCGCAAGATCTACGGCGGATAGAGCCATGGAAGTCCAGTGGCTTCCCGCCGGCTCCCTCAAGGGCAAGAGCATCCTCTTGGAAGGCGACGAGGCGCGTCATATCCTGAAGGTGCGGCGCCGGTCGGTGGGAGATGAACTGACTTTCACCGCCGGCGACGGCAGCTTCATCCACGCCCGCATCGATCGCTGCGACAGCCACAGTCTTCATGCCGAAATCCAGCGACGCGAGCAGGACCCACGAGAGCTCAACGCGCGCAGACTCACCCTGGCTCTCGCTCTCCTGAAGAACGACCATTTCGAGCTCGCACTGGAGAAATGCGTCGAGCTTGGAGTGCACGAGATCGTGCCGCTGCTCGCCGAGCACTGCGTGGTGCGTTGGAAGGAAGGTTCAGAGTCCCGCAAACTGGAGCGTTGGAGTCGCATCGCGGTGAGCGCCATGAAACAGTCGGGCCGGTCGTGGCTTCCCCCAGTGCGTGCTCCAAGGAAGCTGCAGGAACTTCCTGCCGTGGTGGACGAAACAGCGTCCTGGATCGTCGGCGACGAGACCGAACGAGAGGTGCTCGTGTCGCAGGTGGATCTCAGGAGCGCCGGATCATGCCTCGCCCTAATCGGCCCCGAAGGGGGCTTCAGCGAGTCCGAACGCGAGTGGTTGTCCGAGCGCGGAGCCACCGCGGTCAGTCTTTCGCCCTTCCGACTCCGAGCTGAGACAGCGGCAATCGCTCTCGTCTCGTCTCTCGCGGGGCCGCGCTTGACCTGAAGGCCAGCTGATCCCTAGACTCTCGTTCTCCCTTCGTTCGATCTCGCCAACCGGAGTGATGCCAGTGACGGTCAGTTTAGCGCAGCGCCTTCACGACGACATGGTGAAGGCCATGAAGCAAAGGGAAAAAGAGCGGCTGAGCGTGGTGAGGATGTTACTCGCGCTGGTCAAGGACGCCGCGATCGAAAAGCGCGCAGAACCTAGCGACGAGGAAGTTCTGCGCATGATCCATAGCTACGCGAAGAAGCGCGAGGACGCCAAGAGGGAAGCGGCGCGGGCAGGGCGCGACGATCTTATCGCGAAGGAAGATTTCGAGTTGAGCGTTCTGGCCGACTATCTCCCGCAGGCCATGGACGACGACGAATTGAAAGAGCTGGTCGAAAAGACGATCCACGAACTCGGCGCGAGCTCGATGAAGGACATGGGTCGCGTCATGAAAGAGTGTCAGGAGCGCGCGCAGGGGCGGGCCGACGGAAGTCGCATCAGCGCGATGGTCAAACCGCGTCTTTCGGGGTGAGGAACGCAGAATGCCCACCATCATCGTTCTCAGTATTCTCATCATCCTCGCCATGATGGTGGACGGCTTCCGCCATGGTGTCCTTCAGCGCACTCTGGAAACCGTCGGATTCATCGCCGTCTTTATCTTCGCTTCCCGCCTGGCCGACTGGATCGAACCAACCCTCACCAAGGGATTGGCCGCCACGCCAAGGATCGCGTTCTTCGGCTCTTGGGCCATCGTCCTGGTGGGGGGAGTCATTTTCGTGCGCATTGCCTCGGCCGCGTTCGCGAGCCTCATGAAATTCTCCATCGTGGGAATGCTCGACCACATCGGGGGCATGATCATGGGGCTGCTCTTTGGCTGCCTGCTCGTGAGCGTTCTGTTGATCGGAATGATCGCCGCCACCGACTCTCCTCGCCTGCGTACCGAAATCCAGGATCATCCCTTCACCGGACCCCTGCTGCACGTGGCTCCGGACGTCTACGACGTGGCTGCCAAGGCCTGGCATGGTGAGGGCTTCTTCAAGATGATCCAGGAACGGCTGGAGCCACTCGGCAAGGAGACCATCGACACGCTCAAAGCCCACGTCTCCCACTACGCGAAAGACGGCCAGAAGGAGAACTAGCCGTGGCGCGTTCGCGCAGCACCGAAGAGGAACGCAGCCTGAGGCTCCTCGAATTCCCTGCTCTGTTGGAACTAGTGGCGGAGCACTGCGCCAACCCGCGTGCCGCGGCGAGGCTCAGAAATCTTTTGCCCAACCCCCGGATGGACGAATTAAAGGTGCTGTGGGCCTGGGTGGAGGAACTCCTCGAGTTGCTACGTGGCGGAGAAGATCCTCCTCTGGGAGAGATCCTCGACCTCCAGAAGAGCTTGGGGGAGGACGAGAGGATTCCCGGACCCCTGGAAGCGGCGGAACTGGCCGCGGTAGGCGCCGCCTGCCGCGAGCTCTCCTCTCTCCTGCGCTTTGTTCGTGGCCATGCCGACGAACTCCCGCTCAGCGTGGAGCGGTTTGCAAGGAGCGAAGATCCAGGGACTCTGGGCGACCATCTCCTCAGTGCGCTCGAACCGGACGGGCGCCTCAAGGATGGGGCGAGCGGAAGCCTGCGTTCGCTTCGTGCCGCGGTACAGGCCGCGCTGGCCCAGGTCCGTAGAACGGCGCAGGCGGAGATGCAGCAGGCCAGCGCCAAGGGCTGGACGACGGCCGACGAACTCGTTCTGCGGGGCGACCGCTTCTGCATTCCCCTGCGCGCCTCCGATCGCACGCGGGTGGAGGGAGTGATCCACGACCGCAGTTTCACCGGTCAGACTCTTTTCGTGGAAGCTCTGCCGGTGGTGGAGTCTTCCAATCAACTGCAAGAGGCGCGGCTCAATGTCCAAGAGGAGGAGGCGCGGATCCTGAGGCGCCTCAACGTGGAGGTGAGCGCCGCGGCCAAGGGACTGCTCGAGCTCCATCGGGGCGCGATCGAAGTGGACTCTCTGCGGGCTCGTGCGCGCTGGGGACTGAAGCATGACGCGTTCGTGCCCCGGTTCTTCAGCCTGGGCTCGGCTCCGCTGAGACTGCGCGGCTTTCGACACCCGCTCCTGCAGGCGAGTCTTCGCCGGAGCGGTCGAGAGCGAGAGCTCATTCCGCTCGATCTGACCCTGGACGAATCCGACCGTGTGCTCTTGCTGAGTGGACCCAATGCCGGTGGCAAGACCGTGGTGCTCAAGTCGGTGGGGTTGGCGGCCTGCATGGTGCAGACCGGCATTCCCTTGCCCACCGAATCCGCGCCCGAGATCCCCGTCTTCGACAAGATCTACCTGGAACTCGGTGACGATCAGTCTCTGGCGAATGCACTCAGTCACTTCAGCGCCCATCTCTCGCACCTGAAGGCCATGCACGAGGAGGCGACCGCGGAGAGCCTCGTCCTGCTGGATGAAGTGGGAGGGGGGACCGATCCCGCGGAAGGGGTCGCGCTCGCGCGGGCCTACCTGGAAATCCTGGCGGAAACGGCGGGCCGGGTGTTGGCCACCACGCACTATGGTCAGTTGAAAGCCCTGGTGCACGAGCGCGAGGAGTTTCGCAACGCCTCGATGGCCTACGACGCGCAGCGTCTGCTCCCCTTGTTCCGGCTGGTGATGGATGCGCCGGGAGCGTCGCGAGGACTCCAGATGGCGGCCAGGATGGGACTCGACCCGCGGATTCTCTCCCGCGCGGAGGAGTTGGCGGAAGACGACAGCCTCAGGTTGAACGCGGTGCTGGTGGCGATGGAGGATGAACGAGAGGTTCTCACCCGCGCGCGCAAAGAGGCCGAGAGGGAGCTGGCGGTGCTCGCCAGGGAACGCGGGGAGTTCGAATCCAGGGCGCGGGAGATCAAGCAACAGCGGCGTGAGATCCTGGATCGGGCTGAGCGCGAGGCGGAGGGCATCGTGCGCCGGGCCCGCGCGCGCATCGAGTCTCTTCTGGCCGAGATTCGCGCGGAAGGAGCCGATGCCTCTCAGATCGCGGCTGCCGCGCAGCGGGCTCGCGAGGAAGTGGACCGCCGGGCCGAGAGCTTGCGGCGCAGTCTGGCCGCGCGCCGAACGCCGCTCCGCGGGCACCGGCCCGCCCGGGTCGAAGTGGGGGCAGTTGTGCATCACGCGAGTTCGGGACTGACCGGTACGATCGTGGAGATTCGCGGCAACCGCGTGGTGCTCTTGGGCAAGGGACGCAGGGTGCAGGTGCCGGCCGAGGAGCTGGTGGAACCCGAAGGCCAGGCCCTGGATCCACTCGCCGGGACAAAAGGCGAGCCGGGGACGCGCGGGGGAGGGATCCGGCTGCCTGAGGTGGATGCGAGTGCGGTGGCCAGTCGCGTCGACGTGCGCGGTTACGAGGTGGAGGAGGCGTGGATGGCGGTGGACAAGGCCATCGACCGCTGTGTCCTGGCGGATACGCGAGTTCTGGAAGTGGTGCACGGAAAGGGAACCGGGACGCTGCGGCGCGAGCTGCACGCGCGCCTGGACCGAGATCCCCGCGTTCTGGCTTTGAGTCTGGCCGACGGTCGGCGAGGAGACGACGGCCTCACGCTGGTGAATCTGAGCTGAGCGGCTCAGTCCGCCCGGTCGCTCTCTCCCGCCTGTGCTTCCGGATTGGCCGAAGCGCGGCCCGCAGCCTACCTTTTCCCGTGGTCGCCCCTTCCACGCTCGTACTGCAATTTCTGAAGTTCATGGCGCTACATATTCCACAGGACGTGATCGAGAAGATCCGGAGCGAGACCCCGATCGAAGAAGTGGTGCGTCACTTCGTTCCCCTTCAGCCCTCGGGTCGCACTTTCAAGGCGCGTTGTCCCTTCCACAACGAAAAGACGCCCTCCTTCCACGCGATTCCCGAGAAGCAGATTTTCTACTGCTACGGCTGTCAGAAGGGAGGCGACGTCTTCCGTTTCCTCATGGAGAAGGAGGGGATGAGTTTCCCCGAATCGGTGGAATGGTGCGCGAGTCGTTTGGGGCTGGACCTCAGCCGTTACGCGGCGGAAGAACCCTCGGCCAGCAACCGGGCTCACCTGTACGAAGCCACCGCCTGGGCCCAAGATTGGTTCGTCGAGCAGCTGCAGACCGAGGGCGGAAGCGCGGCGCGCCGCTACGCGCGGGAAAGGGGGCTCAAGCCGGAGACCCTGGAGATCTTCGGTGTCGGCTACGCGCCCGAGGACGGAAACGAACTGGTGGAGGCGGCGGCGAAGGCGAAAATCTCGACCGAGACCCTGTTGCAGGTGAGTCTGCTGGGACGGAAAGCGCAGCAGCCTCCCTTTGCCTATTTCCGATCGCGACTTATATTTCCGATTCGAGGGGTCGCATCGAAGATCCACGGTTTCGGCGGCAGAATCCTGGGGCCAAGAGAGCCCAAGTACTTGAACTCGCCCGAAACCTCCATCTTCCAGAAGCGTTCTATTCTCTACGGACTCTCCCACGCGCGTTCGCAGATCATCCGCGCCAAGAGGGCGATCCTGGTGGAGGGGTATATCGATGCCCTCATGCTCCATCAGGCGGGATGGGGCCAGACCGTTGCCACCTGCGGCACCTCGTTCACGAAGGAGCAAGCGCGAACTCTGCGGCGCTACGCGGAGTCGGTCGATTTGCTCTTCGACGGCGACACGGCGGGCAGAAAGGCTGCCTTCAAGGCCGCCGACATGGCTCTCGCCGCCGGTCTGGATGTTCGCATCGTTCGGATCCCCATGGGAAAGGATCCGGCGGACTTGCTTTTGGATGGTGAGGTTGCCCTCTTGCGACAGGCAATCGACAGTGCACTCAGCCTGGTGGCCTCACTGGCCGCGGAGGTTGCCGAGCGGGGCAATCGCCGCGAGATGAAAGAGCATGCCCTGCATCACGTTCGTGAGACCCTGAGCAAGGTTGAAGATCCCATCCGGGCCGAGCTGATGGCCCAGGAGGCGGCGGTAGCCTTCGGGGTGCGCCCCGGGCTTCTGTTGGCCGCCGACGGGCGCCGCACGGCTGCGCCCGCGGAGAAAACCCATCAAGAGTCCGAGAAAGCTCCGACCGACGAAGGACCCTGGTTCGAGAACGAACTGGCCATCCTGCGATTCGCCATGGCGAGCCGGGCCTCCAGGCATCGGCTCTTCGAGATCCTGGCGGCCGAGGACTTTCGCAGCGACACTCTTCGCGAGATCTTTATCGCCCTGCACGAGATCGACGGTGAACTGGAGGAAAGCTGTGACCTGCGCATCCTCGAGAGGGTCTCCTCGGGTACGCAGTCTCTCCTCACGCGGATCCTGGTGGATCTGCCCGATGAGGGCTTCGATTCGCTGGCGGAGCTGAATGCGGCGCTTCACCAGCGCAGCGATTTGGGCTTGCGCGAGCAGACCGTTGCACGAAGGGAACAAATGAAACGGAAGTACCTGGCCGGGGAAGAGTGGCGGGGTGAACTTCCCAAGACCGAAGAAACCGACATCGTCGAGAGCGATGGAGTCTGATTCCATCGTCTGGGCTTTGAGAGCGCTCAACAAGGGGACGATTTCGCACGATGAAAAAGGCGATTTTCAACCGGCTCATCGGTCAGCTCAAGGAGAAGGCCCAGACCCACGGCGGCTACGTGCTCCACGACGAGATCAACAGTCTCCTTTCGGACGAATTCGACATTGGCGAGCTGGATCGAATCTACGACCGCCTGGGTGACCTTCGGATCGAGTTCTTCGATTCGGAAGAATCGGCCCGTCGCAGAATGGAGCTTCGCGAACGAAAGCGCCTCAAGAAGCTCCGGGCAGAGAAGCAAGCCACTCGCACTCACGTGAAATACGACGATCCGGTGCGGATGTATCTGCGCGAGATGGGGAAGGTACCCTTGCTCGATCGCGCCGGTGAGGTTCGCCTCGCCAAGCGCATGGAAGAAGGAAATCTCCGCGTAGTGAAGGCCATGCTCGAGTCGGCCAACACCATCGACGAATTACGCACCCTCGGCGACCGTCTGTCCCGGGAAGTCCTCGCCGTCGACGACGTCATCCAGAC
Organism: Candidatus Krumholzibacteriota bacterium; assembly: GCA_963764625.1. Classification (GTDB taxonomy): domain Bacteria; phylum Krumholzibacteriota; class Krumholzibacteriia; order JAJRXK01; family JAJRXK01; genus JAOZPE01. Next base: position 127,840 of record CAVXTH010000006.1, read on the forward strand.
CGACGCGTCTTCGTGGAGCGTCAACACCACTCCCAAGAAGGAAAGCCAGCGCCTTCTGCGCGCCTGTGATCGCATCTCCAAGTGGCAGGCGGAAATCGCCGCGTCCACTCGGGAGCTCTCCGAGCTTCCCACTCCTGCCCGGGAGAAGACGCTGGAGAAGATGATCGAATCTCGCCGCGAGAAGATCCTCGAAGAGTTTTGCGGGCTGCGGCTGATCCAGACCCAGATCGAATCGATGAGCAACGCGCTGCGAGTCGTTCTGCAGAAGATGGACGACACCCAGCGGCAGATCACCCAGTGCGAGGACTTCCTCGGCCTCTCCTACACCGAGCTCAATCGCACCCAGAAGGAAATTGGCAACAAGAAGAGCGTGAAGGTGAAGGGCAAGGGCGAGTTCACGCGCAAGGAGCTGCTGGACTTTCAGAAGAAGATCCGTTCTCTGCGCTCGCGGGTGAAGGGCATGGAGGACGCGATCGGTCTCTCCAAGGAGCAACTCACCGTACTGGTCGACGAAATCGAAGCGGGAGAGCGCCAGTTCCAGAAGGCGGTGAAGGACATGATCGAGGCCAACGTGCGTCTCGTGATCTCCATTGCCAAGCGCTACACGAATCGGGGGCTGGAATTCCTCGACCTCATCCAGGAAGGCAACAGCGGGCTCATGCGCGCGGTCGAGAAATTCGATTATCGCAAGGGCTACAAGTTCTCCACCTACGCCACCTGGTGGATTCGCCAGGCCATCACGCGCGCCATCGCCGATCAGGCGCGGACGATTCGCGTTCCGGTGCACATGATCGAGGCCATCAACAAAGTGAACCGGGTCAACCGTCAGCTCCTGCAAGAATTCGGACGCGATCCCTCTCCCGCCGAGGTCGCCAAGCGTCTGGATATGCCGGCCGAGAAGGTCACGAGCGTGATGAAGGCCAGTCTCGAACCGGTTTCTCTGGACCGCCCCATCGGGGAAGACGAAGACTCGAACCTGGGCGATTTCATCGAGGACTCCAATGCCCCCAGCCCGGCCCGCCAGGCGGCACACGCGATGCTGCAGGATCGAATGAACCGGGTGCTCTCCACCCTGACCCGCCGCGAAGAGAAAGTCATTCGTCTGCGCTTCGGTCTGGGAGACGGAACCCCGCGCACTCTGGAAGAGGTGGGGACCATCTTCAAGGTCACGCGTGAGCGGGTTCGCCAGATCGAGGCGAAGGCCCTCCGGAAGCTGCGTCACCCATCCCGGGCGAGGAAGCTGAAGGGCTATTCGGAGATCATCTAGGCTTTGGGCGCGCCGCTTCCAGGGTGGGAGGCGGGCGACTTGACCCCCCGGAAGCGGAATGCTAGCTTGTCGGACCGGTCATTGTGGGCCCATAGCTCAGTTGGTGAGAGCTGCCGGCTCATAACCGGTTGGTCCCAGGTTCAAGTCCTGGTGGGCCCAGTTTCATAGGGGAGGGGCGGTTAGCTCAGCTGGCTAGAGCGCTCGCCTCACACGCGAGAGGTCACTGGTTCAAGTCCAGTACCGCCCACCATCTCCTGGATTCGGACTGACGCACCCCTGCAGGAGGGCCATTGAAGGTCAGGAAAGTTCTTACGCGCGACGAGACTCCCCAGGGGACCGGTGCCCGTTTGGCCGTAGGCCGAAGCGAGCGTCAGCAGGTCTCGTCTTTGATGACTGCACGAAAGGGCGCCACCGGCGCCCTTTGTTTTTTTTGCACATTTCGGCTCCCCATGGCGGACTACGCTCCACCCTTGCAAGGGGCAAGAGTTTCAGGAGGCATCTCGTGGTGAATTCTGTAGACCCCCGCGTTCTTTCACAGCTTTCCGCGCACGACTTCAAAGCGGAGGAGTGCCAGCAGGCCATCCGGTCGATGAACCAGCGTCGTGAAACTCTGGCGCAACTCGAACGGGAGTACGCGGCCGAGACGGCACAGGCCAAGACGCGACTCGACGAGCACACACTCCAGATCCGGCAGGCCGAGTTGGAGGTGGCGGAGATGCATCGCCAATCCAAAGTCCATCAGGGACACCTCAACGAGATCTCCGACAGCCGCGAGTACCGAGCCCTGAACGAGGAGATCCGCTACATCCAGCGCCAGATCGCCGAAAACGAAGAGAAGACTCTCGGTATCATGGAGGAATCGGAGAAGGCGGCGAAAGCTCTTCAGGAGAGCCGCGAAGAGTTCAATCGGCGGCGCGCGGAGTTCGATCGCGAACGCGAGCAGATCGAAACAGATCTGGTGGATCAACGCGAGAAACTCGAGACCTACCTGAAAGTGCGTTCGGAGTTCTACCAGCAGATTCCTCCGGCGACGCGAGAGTTCTACGAGCATCGGAGCAAACGCCAGACCATGCCGGTGGTGTGGATGGACGACGGCGATTCCTGCGGGCACTGCCACCATCGGCTCACGCCGCAGGCTCGACTCGAAGTGATCAGCGCCAAGAACCTGGTGACCTGCGAGAGCTGCGGGCGGGTGATCGTCGCTTCCCCCGATGTGATACAAGACGCGGCGCCCCAGGCCAAGGCAGAGCAGGGCAACCATCAGGAGATCTCCAAGCCTTGAGCTCCGGTGACCGCAAACGCCTCCTGGAGGAATTGACCAAGGGTCCCGCTTTCGCCCGCGCGGCGAAAGCGGCGGGGTACGACTCCAAGGAGGAGGCGGCAGCGGACTTGGAGGCACCACTGCCCCGCCGCGCCACCCGCGCTTCGCGCTCCGACCCCGCGGAGGCCCTTCCCGGCGCGTGCTCCGAGCGCTCTCCCTACCCACCTCGCTCGACGGCAGTCGCACATTCCGACGGAGCCAGTCGCGGGAACCCCGGGCCGGCATCTTACGGCTGTGTCTACCTCACCGTGGACGGCACGGTTCTCTGCGCCGAGGGGGCGGTCATCGGCAACGCCACCAACAACATCGCCGAATACCGGGGTGCCATTGCCGCCCTGACCCGCCTGCGGGATTGGGGCGAATCGCAGATCATCCTTCGGCTCGACTCCCAACTGATCGCCCGCCAACTCGACGGTAGCTACAAGGTGAAAAACGAGGGCTTGAAGCCCTTGCACGCTCAGGCCAAGGCGATTCTCGCTGGCTTCTCCTCGGTGAAGATCGAGTACATTCCGCGCAAGCAGAACGCCCTCGCCGACCATTACGCCAACCTGGCGCTGGACGGCAAGCTATCCGCCTGACTAGACTCTGAGAACGATCGCGAGCGGAAGCCGGCCAGACGGTCGCGGGCGGTTTGTTGCCGTCCGAGGAAAGTCCGAGCACCACAGGGCAGGATGCTGGTTAACGGCCAGAGGGAGTGATCCCAAGGAAAGTGCCACAGAAAACAAACCGCCTACGGGAGCGAATGCTCTCCGGCAAGGGTGAAACGGTGGGGTAAGAGCCCACCGCCCTCCCGGTGACGGGAGGGGCAGCGGTAAACCCCATCCGGTGCAAGACCAAATAGAGGGGAAGAGGCGGCCCGCCTCGTCTGACTCCTGGGTTGGTCGCACGAGATCACGGGTAACCGTGATCCAAGATAAATGGTCGTCGTCCCGGCCCTCGTGAGAGTGTCGGGAAACAGAACTCGGCTTACGGCCGACTTCAGCTCGCCTCGAGTTCTTCGTTCATCGCCGTCGCGTATTCCAGAGGGAGTGGGTGTTTTGGTCGAGAAAGGTCCCGGGCGAACTTGGATGGTGCCGAACAATCCCCCTCAGGGGGATTTCGAGTTCCTGCGCCAAGAAACGCAACTGCCCAGGCCCGCGATCGAAGTGCTCCTCAACCGTGGCCTGAGTGATCCCGAGCAGATTCATGCCATGCTGAGTGCGGGCGAGGAGCAACTGAACGATCCCTTCCTCTTGGCCGATCTCGAAGGGGCCGCCCGGCGGCTGGCCCTAGCCGTGCAGAAAGAAGAGAGGATCGTTGTGCACGGCGATTACGACTGCGATGGAATCGCCGGCGCCGTCATCCTCACCGGAGCGCTGCGTCGACTGGGGGCCAAGATCGAACCCTTCGTTCCCGACCGCGAGAGAGATGGCTACGGCGTCTCCAAGCGACTGGTTCGTCACGCGGGGAGCAAAGGGGTTTCCCTTCTCATCACGGTCGATACCGGCAGCTCGGCGCACGAGGCTCTGAACCTCGCGCTTGAATTGGGAATCGAGAGCATCGTCTGCGACCACCATCTCTTCACCACGCGCCCCGAGGGCGCGAAATGGTTGATCAATCCCCAGCGCGACGACGACCGTTCACCCAACAAGGGACTGTGCGGCACCGCGGTGGCGTGGAAACTCATCCGCGGAGTCGAACTCGTTCTGGGACGCGAGGCCGATTCGGCCCGTGAGTTGGACCTGGTTGCTCTGGCCCTCCTTTCCGATCAGATGCCGCTGACGGGAGAGAACCGCGCGCTGTGCCGCCTGGGTCTTTCGCGCATGCGAAAGGGGGAACGGCCTGGACTGGTCGCGCTGCAGGAGACGGCGCGCATCAACACTTTGCTGCTCGACGAACAAGACGTGCTCTACCAGATCGCGCCGCGCATCAATGCGGCGGGAAGGATCGCCTCCGCGCTGCTCGCGGTGGAGCTGCTCCTGGCCGAGGATCTCTCCCAGGCGCGGCCCTTGGCCTGGGAGCTGGACTCTTCGAACCGCCAGCGTCGGAAGATCGACGCCGCGGTGACCGAGGAGGCGTTCCAGCAGGCGGAGGAACTTCTAGAGCAAGAGGATCTGGCCGGCCTGGTCCTGGCCAGCACCACCTGGCACATGGGCGTGGTGGGAATCGCCGCCTCGCGCGTGGTCGAGCGCTTCCACCGTCCCGCAGTGCTCTTGGCGATCGCCGGCGAGGAGGCAAGGGGAAGCGGTCGCAGCGTCGACGGCTTCCACCTCAAGCACGCCCTGGACGAATGTTCCGAGCATCTGAGCCGTTACGGAGGGCACGCGGCGGCGGCGGGAATGACTCTGGCGCGGGCGAAAATTCCCCAGTTCCGGCGCTCCTTCGCCGCCTCGGTGGCCCAACTGCCGCTGGATCCGGAGCGGCCGCCGCTGCGGCTGGACGCGCGGCTCCTGCTCAGCGATTTGAATGAGGCTCTGGTCCACTTTCTGCAACGATTTGGACCCTATGGACAAGGCCATCCCGAGCCGCTTTTCGGGGCTTTCTCCCTGCTTCGCCAGGATCAACGGGTACTGAAGGAAGCCCATTTGAAGCTCCAGCTGGCGCAGGGAGGCGTGGGTCGATCCTTCATCGGTTTTGGCCTTGCGCCTGATTTCGCGCATTTTATACAGAAGTGGCCCTCGTTGGATGTGGCGTTCCACGTGCGGTATCAGCCGCGGGGGTCGTACGATCCCTGGCAGCTTCGAATCAGGGACTTGAGGCAGTCCGAGGGGGCGCTGCCCGGAAAGAAGGAGGTGAGCTCATGATCCGCGGAATCGAATCGACCTCGACAAGCGACTATCTGGATATGGAAGGTCGGATGCGCGCGATCGTGAGCCGTGTCAAGGGCTACCATCGCAGCGCCGATTTCGAGAAACTCTGGCGCGCGTTCCACCTGGGGCGAAAGGCCCACGACGGACAGAAGCGCCGCAGTGGAGAGCCCTACTTCACCCACGCGCTCAGCGTGGCGGAGGAACTCACCGAGCTGAGGCTCGACGTTGAGACCATCGTGGCGGGACTTCTCCACGACACGGTGGAGGACACCGGCATCTCTCTGGATGATCTGCGCCGTGATTTCGGCGAAGAAGTGGCTCTGCTCGTCGATGGAGTCACCAAGATCGGTGAGATCCACTACGAGAATCCGGAAGCCCAGCAGGCGGAAAACTACCGCAAGCTCCTTCTCACCATCGCCAAGGACATCAGGGTCATTCTCATCAAGCTGGCGGATCGCCTGCACAACATGGCCACACTCGACTCGATGCCCGAAGATCGCCGCATCGCAATCGCCCAGGAGACCTTGAACGTCTACGCGCCGCTGGCCCACCGCTTCGGGATCGCCCGCGTCAAATGGGAATTAGAGGACATGGGCTTCAAGACCTTGCATCCCGAGGACTATCTCGAAGTCCAGGCCGCGGTGAACGCCAAGCGCGCGGAACGCGAGAAGATGTTGGAGGAATTCCAGAGGCCGCTGATGGCGCGTCTGGAAGAAGCGGGGATCCAGGCCAAGATCCAGGGGCGCCCCAAGCACTTCTATTCGATCTGGAAGAAGATGCAGAGCCAGGGCGCCAGGAGCATCGAACAGATCTACGACTTGCTCGCGGTTCGCATTCTGGTGAACACGACGGCGGAGTGTTACCACGCTCTGGGAGTCGTGCACTCCACCTTCAATCCCATCCACGATCGCATCAAAGACTACATTGCCGCCCCCAAAGTAAATCTCTACCAGTCCTTGCACACCACGGTCCACGGGCCCAACGGCCACCTCTACGAAGTGCAGATCCGCACCAACCAGATGCACCGTCGGGCCGAGATCGGGATCGCCGCCCACTGGCGGTACAAGGAGGGCATCGACGGCCACCTCGACGAGCGAATGGATCAGCAACTGCGTTGGTTCCGCGAGGTGCTCGATTGGCAGCGCGACGTCAGCGACCCACGCGAGTTCATGGATGCCCTGAAGATCGATCTCTTCGAGGAAGAGGTGTACGTCTTCAGCCCGGCCGGCGATCTCTTCCGCCTTCCCCACGGCAGTACGCCTCTCGACTTCGCCTTCAGCGTACACAGCGAAGTGGGCTTGCACTGCAGCGGCGCGCGAGTGGAGGGCCGTCTGGTGCCTCTGCGTTACGAGCTCAAGAGCGGCGAGACGGTCGAGATCGTCACCCGCAAGAACGCGCAACCGAGTTATCACTGGCTCGACATCGTGAGGACCTCGCGCGCGAAGCACCACATCCGCCACTGGATGAAAGCGCATCAGGTGGAGCAGTCCATCCGCATGGGGCGCGAAATGATCGAACGCGAGCTCAAGAAGCGGCACGTGAAGCTTCAGCTCGACAAGGAACTCATCGAGGTAGCACAGGCGCTGGGCCACCAGGAGGTCAGCCGCCTTTTGGCCGCGGTGGGAAGAGGCACCATCGCACTACTGAAGGTCGTCAACCGGATTGCTCCGGAGGAACAGAAGCACAAGAGGGCCTCGATTCCTCAACGCCTGCAGCAGGCTCTGAAGAGGCGAGGCCAAGGCGCGGTCCGCATCCAGGGCCTCGACAACCTGATGGTGCGTTTCGCCAAGTGTTGCCAGCCAGTTCCCGGAGACGTCATCACGGGTATCGTCTCCATCGGGCATGGGGTCTCGATCCATCGCGTCGACTGCACCAACGTGAGCCAGGGACTGATCGACGAGGACCGCCGGATCGAGGTGGAATGGGACGTTCCGGAGGACGCCGTGTTTCCGGTGCAGCTCAGCGTCATCGGGGAGGACAGAAAGAACCTGCTCGCCGACATTTCCCGATCGATCGCCGATCTCGACTGCAACATCCAGGCGGGCACTTTCGAGGGCAGCAACGAATACGCGCGGTGCACTTTCATGGTCGAGGTCCGCAACCTCCATCATCTCAGCAAGATCATCACGGCCATCCGCAAGATCTCCAGCGTCAGCCGGGTCGAGCGCGCCGTCTTCGCGCAGGGGGATATTCCGGCCGAGGATCCATCTTGAGAGTCGTTCTCCAGAGGGTGAGTCGTGCCGAGGTCCGGGTGGCGGGCGAAGTGACAGGCCGCATCGGCAAGGGCCTTTTGCTGCTGGCGGGATTTCACGAGGCGGATCGCCCGGAGGACCTCGAGTGGATGGCGCGAAAGTGCGTCGAGGTGAGGGTCTTTCGCGACGACGGTGGCAAGACCAATCTCAGTCTTCACGAGGTCGAGGGTGAGATCCTGCTCGTGAGTCAATTCACCCTCTACGGCGACTGTCACAAGGGGCGGCGCCCCACCTTCCTGCAATCGGCGCCGCCGGAGCTGGCGGAAGCTTCGTACGAGGAATTCACTCGACTCTTGCGCGCACAGGACGTCGCGGTAAAGAGGGGAGTCTTCGGCGCGCGGATGGAGGTCGAACTCTTGGGTGACGGGCCCTTCACTCTGGTCCTGGAGCGCGGGGGAAGCTCGTGAGCGCCAACGGCCATCCCTTCTTGCGGCCTCTGGGCCGGCCGCTCGTCTTGGCCAGCAGAAGTCCACGCCGTGCTGCCATCCTGCGCCAGCACGGGCTCGACTTCGAGGTCCTCCCTCCGGAGATCGACGAAGATCCCCGTCCCCACGAGGATCCCAGGGAGTACGTTTCCCGGCTGGGAACGGAAAAGGCGCGGCTCGCCGCCACGCAACGTCCCCAGAGCGTGTGTCTTGGCTGTGACACGGTCGTGCTGCTCGACGGTGAGATGCTGGGCAAGCCGCGCGACGAGAACGAAGCCTGCTCGATGCTCGAGCGCCTGGCAAAAAAAGAGCACCTCGTACTTTCCTCTCTGGCACTGGTCCAAGCCGAGGAGAACTTCGATCGGGTCGGCCTGCAGGAAACGCGGGTGGGGTTTCGGCCGCTGAGCCGACGTGAGATCGAAGCTTACGTGGCCACTAACGAGCCCTACGACAAGGCAGGCGGGTACGGAATCCAGGCCTATGGATCGATGCTGGTGGCGTGGATTCAAGGGTGTTACTTCAACGTCATGGGTTTGCCCTTGGAGGTCCTGCGCCGCCTGTGGGGTGAGTACGCAGAGAGCACGAAGGGCTGAGACCCGACGGGAGACGGCATGCGATATCCTACGGTCGATTACGAGCGCGGCGCGGTTCTGCTTCTCGATCAAACCAAGATTCCGCGCGAGGTGGTGCAGCTCCGCTGCACCGATCTTTCTCTCCTGATCGACGCCATCAAGCGGCTAGCGGTGCGAGGTGCTCCGGCCATCGGCGTCGCCGCCGCTCACGGCGCCACCCTCGCGGCCGATCTTTCCTTGAAGAAAGGCCACGACGCGGCGCGGCTGCGCGAGGAGGTCAAGAGGGCCCTGAAGGAACTCGCCGCGGCCCGCCCCACCGCGGTGAACCTGCACTGGGCGGTGGCGCGCATGGAGGTGCTTCTCGACTCGACTGCGGAATCGGATGATGCAACGGCGGTGCGCGACGCGCTTGCGGCCGAAGCGGCGGCGATTCATCAGGAAGACATTCAGCTCTGCGTGGACATGGGGGTCCACGGCGCGAAGCTCTTGCCCGATCCCTGCACCGTCCTCACGCACTGCAACACCGGAGCCCTGGCCACCGCGGGCATCGGCACCGCGCTCGGGGTGGTCTACACTGCGGCGCAGCAGGGCAAGAAGGTGAAGGTGTACGTCGACGAGACGCGGCCGCTCTTGCAGGGCGCGCGGTTGAACACCTGGGAGCTGGCGGAGAACGGCATTCCCGCGATTCTCATTTGCGACGGGGCCGCTGCCTGGACCATGCGCCGCAAGCACATCGACCTGGTCATCGTGGGCGCGGATCGCATCGCGGCCAACGGAGACGCCGCCAACAAGATCGGCACTTATTCGCTGGCGGTAAACGCGAAGCGCCACGGCATCCCCTTCTACGTCGCGGCGCCCTATTCCACTCTCGACTTGAGCCTCGCGTCGGGGGAGGAGATCCCCATCGAGGAGCGGGCGGCCGAGGAGGTGAGCTGCTTCCACGGGGCCGAGGTCGCCCAGCCCGGGAGCGCCGTCTTCAACCCGGCCTTCGACGTCACCCCGGCCGAGCTGATTACCGGCATCATCACCGAGCGCGGGGTGTTTCGGGCCCCCTACGGGAAAAACTTTCACCAAAGTTACGCCTGACTCTCAGTGCCCTCGCTCCCGGTCGTCAAGAGGCGGATTCTTGACAGAGGGGGCCCCCACTGATAGATTTCTTCTTCTGCCGTCGGAAACCGACGTTTTTCGACCCATTCACGGCAAGGTTGACGCACCGGAAACCGCCCGCGGGCGGTTGTTGTGCGTCTCTGACGGAGGAAAGTGTCTTGAAGACCTACAGCGCCAAAGCTGGCGATGTACAGCACGATTGGTACGTGGTGGACGCGACGGATGTGCCTCTGGGACGTCTCGCCACCCGGGTGGCAACGGTGCTGCGCGGCAAGCACAAGCCCATGTTCACGCCGAGCATGGACACGGGCGACCATGTCGTGGTGGTGCATGCCGGCGAGGTGAAACTCACCGGCCGCAAGCTCGACCAAAAGATCTATCAGCGTTACTCGGGTTACCCCGGCGGTCGTCAGACCTGGACCGCGCGCGAGATGCTCGAGAAACGACCCGAAGAAGTCATCAAGCTCGCGGTTCGGGGCATGCTGCCCAAGAACCGTCTTGGCCGACAAATGATCAAGAAGCTCAAGGTGTATGCCGGCGGCGAGCATCCTCATACCGCCCAGAAGCCCGAGCAATTGGAGTTGAAGAGTGGCTACAACCGCGACAATTGAACGGCACTACGGGACCGGCCGCCGCAAAGAGGCGGTAGCGCGGGTCTGGATCACTCCCGGATCGGGGAAGATCCAAGTGAACAAGCGCAGCTTCGAGGATTTTTTCCCGGCGGAAACGCATCAGCTCATCATCAAGGGTCCCTTCGAGGCCATCGGCAAACCCGGTGAGTTCGACGTGGTGGCTACGGTGAAGGGTGGAGGTCCCTCGGGACAGGCCGGCGCCCTGCGACACGGAATCGCGCGTGCGCTGACGAAACTCGATGAGGCCTATCGGCCGGCGCTTCGCAAGGCCGGTTTCATCACCCGCGACGCCCGTGAGGTGGAGCGGAAGAAGTACGGTCAGCCTGGCGCCCGCAAGAACTTCCAGTTCAGCAAGCGTTAGAAACGGCCAGGCGATCGATTTCACACTCGTCGGGAGTGTTCCCCCCAGGTGCGCTTGGCGTAGGGGAAACGCGAAGATCGGCGGGTAGGTTTCAACCTGAAAGGGCCCGGCGTGGCTGGGCAAAGGAGTCAGGGCGACATGTCCCACGACATCACCCTCAAAGACCTCCTCGAGGCCGGTGTCCACTTCGGTCATCAGACCCGCAAGTGGAACCCGAAGATGAAGGAGTACATCTTCATCTCTCGTGGAGGCATCCACATCATCGATCTTCAGAAGACCCTACGTAACATCGACAAGGCCTACCAGTTCATCAGGGATACCGCCGCCTCGGGAAAGAAGGTCCTCTTCGTCGCGACCAAGAAGCAGGCGCGCATTCCCATCATGGAAGCCGCCAAGGCCGTCGACATGCCATACGTCACCGAGCGCTGGCTGGGTGGCATGCTCACCAACTTCCAGACCGTGAGCAAAAGCATCCGCAAGCTCGAGGAAATCGAGCGGGTCCTCGACGGCCCAGAGCGCGAAATGCTCTCCAAGAAGGAGACCCTTCAGCTCGAGCGTGAGAGAGTGAAGCTGGATCGAAATCTGGGCGGCATCCGCGAGATGGATCGCCTTCCCGGAGCCCTTTTCGTCATCGACACGCAGGAAGAGGAAACCGCGGTACGTGAGGCGCGCAAGCTCGGCATCCCGGTGGTGGGCATCGTCGATACCAACGCCGATCCAGACGTGATCCACTACCTCATTCCGGGCAACGACGACGCGATCCGTTCCATCCAGCTCTTCACGCGCTTGGCCAAGAACGCCATCTCCGATGGGGTCGCGGCACGCACCGAAGGTGCGGTCGTTGCCGAGGTCGAGATGGAGGATGCGTCGCAGGAGAGTTCGAGCGCTGGCCTCGAACAGAGCGCGGGCAGCGACGATCTCAAAGTGAGCGACGAGAAGTCCGAGGCCAGCAAGAAGGATGCGGCGGACGGCGGGACCACTTTGCGTGCCGGCAGCGGCGCCGCAGCCGCGCGGGCTGGCAACGGGAACGAGGCACCGGCCGAGGCCTGAGCTGCGCGAGGGCTTCGCTTGCAACGCGAGTAGCTGAAGTGGTATTGCCCGACCGCCCTAGCGCGAGTCAGCTACTGCACGGATCCAACGACACCTTGAATTCAACGAGGGATTTCGCAGAGGAGAACAGGCCGATGAAGATTACCGCCAGCATGGTCAAGGAATTGAGAGAGAAGACCGGAGCCGGCATGATGGACTGCAAGAAGGCCCTCCAGGAGGTCGAAGGCGACCTGGAGAAGGCCGTCAATTGCCTGCGCAAGAAGGGAATCGCGGCCGCGTCCAAGAAGGCGGGCCGGGAGACGAGCCAAGGTCTGGTCGAGGCCTACATTCACCCCGGAGGGCAGGTGGGGGTTTTGGTCGAGGTCAACTGTGAAACCGACTTCGTGGCCCGCACCGACGAGTTCAAGACCTTCGTGCGTGACCTGGCCATGCACATCGCGGCGGCCAATCCCGTGGCGCTTTCCGGTGACGACCTCGACGAAGCGGTACTCGCCAACGAGCGTGAGATCTACCGCGCCCAGGGCGAAGCCGAAGGCAAGCCCAAGGAGATCGTGGAAAAGATCGTCGAGGGCCGTATCGCCAAGTACAAGAAAGAGGTTTCCCTGCTCGACCAGCCGTTCGTCAAGAACCCCGACGAGACGGTGGGCGAACTTCTAAAATCGAAGATCGGCAGTCTGGGAGAGAACATGAGCATCCGCCGCTTCTCTCGCTTCCAGATCGGCTCCTAGCTGTTTGCCGGGTTGGTGGGATGCGTTGAAATTGCCGAGCTTTTCCCGGATACTCCTCAAGCTGAGCGGTGAAATCCTGCGCGAGGGCGAGAATGCCTTCGCGCCGGAGTGTATGGAGCCCTTGGCGGACGCCATTGCCCGCGTGCACGCAAATGGCGTGCAGGTGGGAATCGTGGTCGGCGGGGGAAATCTCCTGCGGGGACGTAGCGTCCCGGCGGAGCTCTCGCGCGCCGACGCGGATCAGGCGGGCATGCTCGCGACGATCCTCAACACGGCGATGCTCCGGTTTCATCTGGAGGCCAAGCGCGTGCCGTGCCGGGTCTTCTCGCCGCGCGCGGTGGAACCCGTTTCCGAGGCCTTCCATCGTGCACGTGCTCTTTCCGCCATGGAGGCAGGCGAGGTGCTGCTCCTGGGGGGAGGGACCGGCAACCCCTTCTTCTCCACCGATTCGGCGGCCGCCCTGCGCGCGATCGAGCTGGAGTGCGAGATCGTGCTGAAGGGAACGCTGGTGGACGGGGTCTACGACGACGATCCCCATCGCAACCCCCAAGCCAAGCGCTTCGACCAGCTCAGCTTCGACGAGGTGATCCGGCGCGATCTGAGAGTGATGGACCAGACCGCCATTGCCCTCTGCCGGGATCACGGGATGAAAATCATGGTCTTCGACATCACCGACGCGCAGAATCTGGTCTCGGTGGTGGAAGGAAAGCTCAGAGGCACCGTGATCGGCTGAGCATCGGTCGGGCGGGCCATTCGGCTCCGAGGAGGGCTTCGATGCTGGACGAGATTTACAACGATCTACAAGAACGCATGGACAAGACCCTGGAGGCGCTGCGGCGCGAGCTGGGTCATCTGCGCACAGGGAAGGCAACCCCCAAACTCCTCGACGGCGTGGTGGTGGAGGCCTACGGATCGAAGATGCCGCTCAACCAGCTCGCCTCCATCGGCGCGCCCGAGCCGCGACTCTTGACGATCCAACCCTTCGACCACTCGCAACTGGGCGCCATCGAGAAGGCTCTGTTGGCGAGCGACCTCGGCATTACTCCCAACAACGACGGCAGCCTCATTCGTCTGCCCATTCCCGCGCTCAACGAGGAGCGCCGTCGCGAGTACGTCAAGCTGGCCAAGAAGTACAGCGAGGAGGCCAAAGTGGCGCTGCGCAACGTGCGGCGCGACGGCAACGACAAGATCAAGAAGGCCGAGGGCGACAGCGATCTCACCAAGGACGAAGCCCACCGCGGCCAAGATCAAGTCCAAAAGCTCACCGACGAGTACGTGGCCAAAGTCGACGAAATCCTCGCCGCCAAAGAGACGGAGATCATGGAGGTTTGAGGGGAGTCAATGGCTGACGAACCGGACCGCGCTCGCGTATCTCGGGCTGAATCTCCTCTTCGCGACGATCCACGCCGGCCTCGACCTCCAACTCAGTGCTCTATTTCTCGGTTCAGACCTCGTCGACCATCGGCTACGGGCACATCAGTCCACATGGCGACATCGCGAAGCTGGTCGATACCATGGAGTCATTCTTCGGGTTGCTCGGAGTGGCCCTCATGACCGGGATCGTCTTCGCGCGCTTTTCCCGCCCGGAGCCCACAGGAGTTCCCCTATTGCTTTCCGGTGCGCTAAGCGCCAATCTCCGCTATAGTTGGGACGAAGAGGGGATGGTCGAGAGGGCGGTTCTTCCGCCGCTCCGGCTGTGAGCCCCACGCCCGGCGCCATGTCCCGAACCGGAGGAAACCAGGGAGGGCAGGACCCTCCGTCGAACCCGATGGCCACGAGACTGCAGACGAGCTCCCACACTTCCGAGACCGTCGACCGAAGCAAGCTTCCGCGTCACATCGCCGTGATCATGGACGGCAACGGTCGTTGGGCGCGCAAACGTGCCATGCCGCGCATTGCGGGACACCGCGCCGGCCGGCACGCGGTGCGTGAGGTCGTCCGTAGCTGTGCCGAACTGGGGATCGAAGCCCTCACCCTCTACACCTTCTCGGTGGAAAACTGGAAGCGGCCCAGCTACGAGGTGAAGGCCCTGTGGTCCTTCCTCGAGGAAGTTCTCCGTAGCGAATTCCTCGAGCTCGCCGACAACAACATTCGCCTCATCGCCACCGGTGATCTCAGGCCCATTCCCGAACCGGCGCGGCGCGCGCTGGAACGAGCCCAGGTCGATCTGCGCGAGAACACCGGCATGATCTTGAACCTGGCGGTGAGCTACGGCTCACGCAGCGAGATCGTCGAAGCGGCGCGCGGCTTCGCGCGCGATGTGGCCGAGGGAAAGTGTCGCCCCGAGGAGCTCGACGAAAAACTCTTCGGCGAGTACCTCTATGCCCCCGAGCTTCCCGATCCCGATCTCCTCATTCGCACCAGCGGAGAGATGAGGCTGAGCAACTTCTTGCTGTGGCAACTCGCGTACGCCGAACTCTACGTCACCGAAACGCTCTGGCCCGATTTCGGCCGCGCCGAACTCATGGCGGCCATCGCGGCGTACCAGAGACGGGACCGGCGTTTTGGCGCAGTCTGAGGCAGGCGCGAGGCGACCGGCCCAGGGGCGTTCGGATCTGGCGCTCCGCATCTTGGCCGCGGCGCTCTTTCTTCCCAGCGCATTCTTCATCACCCTGCACGGCGACCTTCAATTTCTCTTTCTGGTCGACGTAGTCGTCTTCACCGGTCTGTGGGAGTTCTACGGACTGCTCGAGACCAAGGGCTTTCATCCCGCGCGCAAGATCGGGGTGTTCTGCGGACTCGCTCTGACCTGGTACGCCTACTTTCGCGGCGGGATCTACCTCAACTTCTTGCTCTCGGTTGCGCTGCTGGTGTTGATGACGGTTGCACTCGCGCGGCGTAGCGTGGAGCAGGCGGTTCTGCACATCTCCTCGACCATCTTCGGCGTCCTCTACGTGGGGTGGCTCGGCAGCCACTTCGTTCTTCTGCGCGAGCTCCCCCTACTGGGAGGACTCGACTATCGTCTGGGCGCGCGCTTCGTCTTTCTCGCCGTCCTTTTGACCTGGTCGTGCGACAGTGGCGCCTATTTCGTGGGAAGGTCGATTGGCAAGCATCCACTTCTCCCACGGGTGAGTCCGAAAAAAACCTGGGAAGGCGCCGCGGGTGGGGTGCTCTTCAGCCTGGTGGCGGGCGCGGTCGCGCACTTCACCTTCGCGTCCTATCTTAATCTTTCCACCGCGTTGAGCCTGGCGGTGGTGGCCGCAGTCGCCGGAGTTACCGGTGATCTGGTCGAGTCGCTCATGAAACGCGATTCTCACGTGAAAGACTCCGCCACCCTAATTCCCGGGCACGGCGGTACGCTGGATCGTTTCGACAGTCTTCTGTTTTCGGTCCCCTTGATCTACTACTTCCTGAAGTTCTTCGTGATCTGAGACCATGGCCACTTACCCTCGACCCCTCGTCCTTTTGGGCGCCACTGGCTCCATCGGCCAGAGCACCCTGGACATCCTCGGGCGCTTTTTGGGCCGCTTTCAGGTCGTGGCCGTCTCGGCCCGCAGCCGCCACGAGGAACTCGCCCAAATCGTTCGGACGCATGAAGTCGAGCACTTCGCGCTGGTGGAGGAGTCGGCGCGCGAGGCATTTTGCCAGGCGAATCCCGATCTGAAGCCCCGTCTGGCTGGGGGGGGCGGGGAGGGCATCCTGGAGCTTGTGGAGCGTGCCCCCGCCGATGCGCTGGTGGTCAACGGTCTGGTCGGTGCGGCGGGACTTCAACCCACCGTCGCCGCCCTGCGTCGGGGTCTCGACGTGGCCCTGGCCAACAAGGAAGCCCTCGTGGTGGGAGGAGAGCTGGTGCTTCAGGCTGCCCGCGAGAGTGGGGCCACTCTGTGGCCGGTGGACAGCGAGCACTCCGCCATCGCTCAGTGCCTCCGCGCGGCCGGACCGGGCGAGTTGCGCCGGATCTGGCTCACCGCCTCCGGCGGACCCTTCCGCGATACGGCGCCCGAGGATCTGGCGAAGGTGACTCTGGAACAGGTTTTGGACCACCCCAACTGGGACATGGGCCCCAAGATCACCGTCGACAGCGCCACCATGATGAACAAGGGTTTGGAGGTCATCGAGGCGCTGCACCTCTTCGGGCTTCCCCTGAGCGAGATCCACATCGTGCTGCACCGGCAGTCAATCGTGCACAGCATGATCGAGTTGCGAGATGGGGCCTTTCTGGCCCAGCTGGGGACGCCGGACATGCGCCTGCCCATCCTCTACGCACTCACGCAGGGAGAGCACTGGGCCACCGATTTCCCCTCCCTGGACCCCTTGCGCATGGGTAGCCTCGACTTCGAGGAACCCGACCCGCGCCGCTACCCCTGCCTCGCCCTGGCCCGGGCCGCGGCCGAGAGCGCAGGCTCCGCCCCACTGGTCCTCAACGCCGCCAACGAGGAGGCGGTGGCAGGACTCTTGCGGGAGAAGCTATCCTTTGTGGACATCGCTCCTCTCATCGAACGGGCGCTGCAGAGTCTGAGTGGGCCGGCTCCGCGTTCGGTGCCCGAAGCCCTGGAAAAAGACACCGAAACGCGCCGTCTGGTGCGTTCCTGGATCACATCCTGAAGCCCGCGGCCCATGGAGGTCTGGCTCCAGGGGTAACGCATACGGTGGTGGCATGAATCTCGAGCAGATCCTGGCCTTCGTCTTCGTTCTCGGCGTGGTCGTCATCATCCACGAGGGAGGGCACTTCCTCGTGGCCAAGTCGGTGGGGGTCTACGTGAAGACCTTTTCCGTCGGCTTCGGCCCCAAGCTGCTCCGCAAGCGCTGGGGAGGGACCGAGTACGCGCTCTCCGCCGTACCCTTCGGCGGCTATGTGAAAATGGCCGGCGAAGGTGCCATGGAAGAGATCCAGGACACCGGCACCGGCGGCGAGGTGGACAGCGAAGGCGAGGTCATCCCCCCCGAGCAGTATTTTTCGAGCAAGTCGCCCTGGCAACGGCTGGCCATCGTGGTCGCGGGTCCTCTGGCCAACCTGGTGCTGGCGCTGGTGGTGATGGTCGGACTGGTCTGGGTAGGGGGCGTGCCGGTGATCCCGGTGACCGAGGTGGGGAAGGTGGTCGAGGGTGGCCCCGCGGCCGAGGCCGGGCTGCAGACGGGCGATCAAATTCTTCAGGTGGCGGGAACCAGGGTGACCACCTGGGACGGCGTGCTCGATGAAATCGTGGAGGAGACCCAAGCGAAGCATCTTCCTCTGGACATCACCTACGAACGTCAGGGGGAAACCAAGACCGCGAAGCTCACACCTCTCAAAGATAACACGAGCGGACGCTGGCGCATCGGAATGGACTACCGGCACGACACGCGCGTGGGCACGGTGAAGAAGGGGGGAGCGGCTTGGCGCGCCGGTCTGCGCAGGGGCGACGTGATCGTAAGCATCAACGGCGAGGAAATGAAGGATTACGGACAGATTGCCAAAGTCGTCAACGAGAGCATCGGGGTTCCTCTGGAGATCGCCTGGACGCGAGGCGGAAAGCCCTACCACGCTACCGTCGTTCCCCAAGCAGCCGAGGTACCGATCGATTTCAAGAATGTCGAGACGGTGGGACGCATCTACTACGAGCCCTACCGGGAGAAGCGTCCGGTGAGCTTCGCCGAAGCGGCCACGCTCGGCGCGCAGGCGACCTGGAGGACGGTCGATCAGACCGCCACCTTCCTGGTGGTTCTGGTGCGGGGTGGAGCCTCGCGGGACGCGGTGAGCGGTCCGGTGCGCATCGCGCAGTTCGCCGGCCAGATGGTGGAGTGGGGTTTCGACTACCTACTGGGATTCCTGGCCCTGTTCAGCGTCAACCTCTTCCTGCTGAATCTCTTGCCGATCCCGGTTTTGGATGGAGGGCACGCGGCGTTCATCACCTACGAGTTGATCACACGACGTCGTGCCGATGAGAGAATTCAGACGGTCGCCACCCAGGTGGGGTTCGTCCTCCTCCTTCTCCTCATGGCCTATGTCATCACCATGGACGTCATCAAGGTCGCGAGCTGACGATCTCCGGCCCCCGAGGAGGGTCAGGGTCTCGGCTTGGCGGTTTCGGGAGACCCTTCCCCGGGCTGGCCACTGGTGGGGCTACGCTCTGACCGCAGAGGGGCTCGCAGGCTGTCCTGCAGGGCTTGGAAGAGGAACTGACCCCGGCTCGGCTCCTCCCAGAGCTTCTGGATCCGTTGGCTGAGACCGGTGGTGTCGGAGTGAGCGAGGAAACTGTCCAATTGAGCCTGGGCGCTGTCGGGATACTGTTCGGCGAGGATCCTAATCTCAGATAGTTTGAGCAATTGCCCGAGCAGGGGCCGATCCTCGGGGTCCAGCGCTTTCTGCCGCTTCTCGGAGCACGCCGACAAGCTCAGGACCAGGGCCAAAGCCGCGAGAAGGCGTCGAAGCCGGTAGGAGGGCGTAACTTTCATGGTTGTCCTCATCTGCGGTTGGAACCTATAACAGCGGAAGGACTTTGGCTACTAACTGGTCGAATCGCAAGCATCAGGTCGTCGGGAGCAAGGGAAGGTCTTGGACGCCTCGCGTCGAAATCATCTTCGGATGAACGCTCTCTCACTCATGGCCGCTCTCCTGCTGTTGAGTGTGGGCCTTCGTGTCGCCCGGGCGGACGACGAGCTCGACTATGGGCTCGAACAGAGACTGGTCGCCTCGATCACCATCGACGGCGCGGAGAGTTTCGAGGACAGCCGCATCAAGGACCTCCTGCCCTTCGGCGAACCGCACTGGTACATGCTCCTGAGCTCTCCTCACTACACCGAGGATCTCCTGCTGCTCGGTGTCGATGCCGTGCGCAGCTTCTATCGCGCGCAGGGGTTTCACTCCGTCACCGTGGATGGCGAAGCGACGGACCGTGATTCGCGCCACGGTGACAAGATCGCGATTCACATCGTGGAAGGCCCGCGAACGCTCATCTCCAGCATTCGATTCACTGGCAATTCGCCACTGGACGAAGACGAGCTGAGCTCGCGCCTGGTGCATCCAGCCGGTAGCCCGGCGCCCTTCGTGAAGTCCGCCTACGGTCGCGACGTCTACGCGCTGCGCTCGGCGCACTTGGCCCGAGGCTTTCTCGGCACCAAGATCCAGTTCGACATGGACGAAAACGAAGATAAGGTCGCACTCACCTTCCACATCGATACCGGGCCCGCCTACCACATCGAGCGAATCGACGTGGAGGGGAACAGAGAGGTGAGGGGAGAGCTGATTCGCCGCGAGTTCCGGTTTGCGCCGGGCGACATCTTCGATCTGGAGAAGATCGTGCGAACTGAATCGGATTTGCTGGAAACCGGGTGGTTTCGCGACGTCGGGTTCACTCCGGTCGACTTGGACACTCTGGCCAGCACCTGTGCCCTGAACCTTCACGTGGTGGAAAGGAACAGCGGCTACTACGAAGTCGGTGTCGGCGCGGGCGACAATTCTCAACTCAGGCTCACCGCCGCCTGGGGTGACCGGAATTTCTTCCGCAGCGGCAAGGGGCTCAACGCGAGAGTTCGGCTCCTGTGGGGTCTGGAGGACATACTCGACATCGACCGGCGCATCGTATTCGACCACCGGGAAGAGCTCAACTACGTGCACCGAAGGCTCTTCGGAAGCCGCTACACGATGACGCTCAGCGGCTTCTTCGACCGGCAGAGCAGAGGCTCCTCGGGAGTCGCGGTGGAGAAACTGGGTCTGCTGGGGAGCACGACCCTGTGGCGGTACCGGGCACGCAGTCTCGAGCTGGAGCTCTCCCACGAACGCGTACGCAAAGTCCTGCTGTCGCAGGTGAAGGATCTGAGCCCCGCGGACGGAGTTCTCCCGCAGGTCCAGACCGGGAATTCCACCACGAATTCAGTTCTTCTGCTCTACACCCGGGACACCCGCAACAGTCTGTTCGAGCCCAGCGATGGAAGTCTGCGTCAGATTCTATGGCAGACCGCCGGTGGCCCCGTCTTCGCCGGCGACAACTCCTTCCACAAAGCGGTCGCCACCTGGGCCGGATTTTTCGGCCATGAAGACGGAAGCGTGCTGGCCCTGCGCATGCAGGCGGGCTGGGCCACGCCATGGTACAAGAGCGGCGGCAAAGGGGTCCTCGGCGTTCCTTTGGAAAACCGGTTCTTCGCCGGCGGTCAGCGCAGCGTACGCGGCTATCGGGAAAACAGTCTGGGGCCCAGGCTCACGCAGCAGGACCAAGAACTGGTCCTGGACGATCGCTTTCTTCTGAATCACCCGGCCGCGGGCGGAGAAGCATTGCTGGTGCTCAACGCGGAGCTGCGATTGCCCTTCCCTCTGCTTTCGCGTTGGGGCTTCGGACTGATCCTCTTTGCCGACGGTGGAAACGTCTGGGAAGACTGGTCGAAGGTGAAGTGGAAGGATTTTCGTCTCGCCTCCGATCCCGAGGGCAGCAGCCCCACCACGATCTACGACTTTCGCACTGGAGTGGGATTCGGTTTCTTGTATCACACACCGGTCGGTCCGCTTCGTCTGGAATACGGCCTTCCGCAAAAGCGGGTCAAACTGGTCGGCGAAGATGGGTCCACCGAGATCGACCCGCAGCATATCTGGCACTTCAGTCTAGGATTCGCGTTCTAAGACCATGTGGGTGAAGACGACACGGATCACTCTCCTCGTGGCGCTGTTGATCGCGGTGACGGTATTGTCATGGCTGGCCGCGCACCCCAGGCTCTACGCTGGCCACGTTTCCCGGGTCATCACCCAGAATCTCCTTGGTCAGACCGGCGCCTCCTTTCGCTACGAAAGCCTCGAGGGGAACGTCCTGGGGGGGGACCTACGTCTTTTCGGCGTCGACCTGAGCTGGCAGGGGTTGGACGGTAGCTTCGCCTACCTGCGGG
The DNA here is from genome assembly GCA_963764625.1 of Candidatus Krumholzibacteriota bacterium. Taxonomy (GTDB): domain Bacteria; phylum Krumholzibacteriota; class Krumholzibacteriia; order JAJRXK01; family JAJRXK01; genus JAOZPE01. The sequence continues at coordinate 149,137 of CAVXTH010000006.1, forward strand.
CGGACACGCTGGAGGTTTCGTACGACCTGACCGATCTGTTCAAGGGCCGCGTGCACTTGTACCGTCTGGCCATGTTGTCGGCTCATGGCATGATTCGGCGTCGCGAGTTGAGCGAGCCGATGCAGAAGCACCAGCGTTCCGGTCCCGGTTTCCCCACCCTTGCCATCGAAGAGGGAATTCTGCGTGGACTCGAACTCCGCATCATCCAAAGCGATGGCACCGAAGACCGACTTGAAAACCTGAGCTGGTGGGGGAGCGTGCGGACACGGGACAAGAAACTCGTAGTGGATACCCGTGCGCTCGGCGGGGGCTGGCCCCAGAGGAACCTGTACCTGAAGTCGGTGTGGGGACGCACAGAGGTTTCCTCGACCGGTATCATGGTGGCGAATCTACGCGTCGCTTCCGACTCCACCCGAGTTCAACTCAACGGAACCTGGAATAAAGAGGATGGTCTCGATGTGCAAGTCGAGGCGGAGAGCTTGTGTCTGAGTGAGTTCCTGGAAGCTCTGGGGAAGCCTAGTCCGATCCTGGCGGACTTCGCGGGAACTGCGAGGGTCGAAGGTTTCTCCCCCTTCGAGCTGAGCGGCAAGCTCTCCGGAGTGATCGACCACTACACCTTTTCCGACACCGATTTCGCCCTTACGGTCGATGGATCGGATCTACAGCTCAGCCGAGCGAGCGGCCTCATCTTCGGTTCCCCGGCCAAGCTGCATGGCACCGTCGATACCAGTACCGGCGACCTATACCTGAGCGGTGAAGTCGAAAACCTCGACTTGAGCCAACCCTGGACCATCGATGACACCCAATGGCCGAGCTCGGACCTGAGCGGGGACATCGATCTGAGCGTCGCGACGAAGGCTCCGGTGCGTGTCGACCTGAAGGCCAGCGGGGTAAGAGGGCGAATCGAGGAGCTGCCGGTTGACTCCCTGAGCGGCCGGGTCCATTTCCAAGAGGAGCACGGCACGCGGTTCGAGGGAATTCGTGTCCTCACTCACGGCACCTGGATCGCGGGTTCCGCCACTCTCGACTCGCTCAACGTCCTGGATTTTCCCTTTACCGCCCGTGCTAATGATCTCTCCTCCTGGCGCACCGCCTACCAGCTCCCCTGGGACCATGCGGGGAGCCTGCAGGCCACAGGTACGTTCTTCGGACCCATCGACGCGCCCACCCTTCAGATCGATGGCGCGCTCGACTCCCTCTCTGGCTTTCGTATGCAGGCAAACAAGCTGCATGGGAGCTTCAAGATCAGCCCCTGGAACGATCTCGAGACCGTCGACGGACAGATCGAGGCGGCTGATTTCTTCATTGGGGGCGTACGTCTGGGAACCCTGAGGAGCCAATTTCAGCGCCGCTTTCCGATCGTCGAGGTGCCGCAGCTCGAAGTGGCCGACGGAGATTCCATCCTGAGCTTGAAGGGGAAGGTGGAGGAGAAAGGGAACCGCGCGCTTGTTTCGATCGAGTCGGCGAGCTTCGACCTGGGCCCGCGGAAATGGACCCTGGCCGAGCCGGGTGAACTCGAGCTCGGAAAGGGCTGGGTGCGCAGCCACGGGCTGAGTGTCCGCTCCGCCTCGGGAGGCTGGACGGTTCGTGGGGGGGTGGACAGCCTGGGAGTCATGGATCTCCGCGTCGATCTGATGGAGGGCGATCTGGAACTCCTTCCCCATCTGGGCCTGGGACCGAGCGATCTGGAGGGCACACTCAACGGCCGCGTGATCGTGGGAGGAAAGCGCGAGAATCCCGAGCTGCACATCGACCTTCGCGGGAACCAGCTCAGAGGGTTCGGGCGGCGCCTCGATCGCCTGCGGCTTCTCACTTCCATTTACGGTTCGAAAGTCTCGGTGGATTCGCTTCAGGTGCATTCTCCGCAGGGGAATCTCTCCCTCACCGGTTCGCTCGATCTGCTACGCGACGACGCGTTGCATTGGCTGGCCAAGCACCCCAAGAGCTGGCGCGAATTCCTGGCCCCGGCACAACCAAATCTGCAGCTTTCGTGTCAAGATCTGAACAGCCGTTACTGGATGGATCCTCAGGCCAAGGACGAGGATTTCGGCCGTGCCACGGCGGGACTCTCGATTCGAGGAACGCTCCAGAAGCCGCTAATCCAGGGCGAAACCGAAATCGCCAATCTGGTCACCGGCGGAGGTTCGCTCGTTTTTCCCGCCCTCCGGTCCCGGGTCGAGTCAGATGGGGAGGATTTGAAGCTCAGCCAGGGAATCATCCTCACCCCGGATCCCTGGCTCCGTTTCAGCGCGAGTCTTCCGCTGAAACTCTCGGCTGTCGAGGCGCCACAGTGGGGTGGCTCGAAGGGAGCCGAGGTGGAATTGACCTCCGACGGCGAGGTGGAGTTACGGCGCTTGGGGCCCATCCTGCCCATGTTGAGCGAGATTTCCGGAAAGGCGGAGCTGCTGTATCGCGCACGCGGTTCGATGGATCATCCCAAGATCGAGGGTTACCTGCGGGTGCACGACGGCATCGCGCAGTTGGAAGGCAGCCTAGAGCGGCTTCGCGATGTCGAGATCGATGCTCCCATTCAAGACGGAGTGATGCAAATCCAGAAATTCACCGCGCGAGAAGGCTTGAAAGGTACGGTGAACGCGACGGGAGAGGTCGACTTCGACGGACTTCTTCCCGATGACATTCAGATGGACATCTCCGCCGATCGATTCCTCTTCGCATCCATCCTCCACCTTCGCGCCCTGCTGCGCAGCGACGATCTCCACATGAGCCTCAAGAGACCGGCGCCCCATCTCGCTCGCAGGCCTTATTTCAGCGGGACGATCGACGTCATCAGGGCCCGCTACACCGGAGAATTCGACAACAAGGCCGGGGGAGAGGCGCTCGGCGCAACGACCACCCCTTCGTGGCTCGCCAATCTCCACCTTCGGGCGCCGCGCACCGCGAGAGTGCAGAATCGCACTGCTGAACTGCTGCTCGACGGTGACGGTGATCTGGTGCGCGATCTCGACGGTCTGCACTTCTACGGGCAAGTCGAGATCCCCCAAGGGCGCGTACCCATCTTCAACAACGACTTCAACATAGAGCGGGGGACCCTCGACTACAGCCGGGCCCGCGGTCTGGTCCCTTCGGTCGACATCGTGGCCAAGACCCGGGTGCGAGATTTTCGTTACGAGGGGAGTACTAGCGCGGAGTTGGAGGAGATCACCGTATATTTGACCGGGACGTTCACGAACTTGCACACGCGTTTCGAGAGCGCGAGCGGCTACGATGAGGAGCGCATCATCCGGCTCTTGGCCGGGATCAGCGAACAGCCGGGAGGCAGTGCGTTGGCCGATACCGGATTCAAGGCCGGTTTGAACTTCATCGAGAGGTCGATCGCGGCGGAGATCCACGGGATCGACACCCTGGACATCGAGACGGAATCGGCCTCGATCTCCGAAGCGCAGCGGATGCGGGTGGCGGTGGGGAAATATCTATCCCCCGATCTCTATCTCCGGTACAGCCAGGGTGTTTCCATCACGGAGCGGGCTTTGTTTCTTGAGTACCAGATGAACCGTCGCTTGCGACTCTCTTCGGAGTTCGGTACCGGTCTGCAGAGCGGGGCTCCGACGACTACCTTCAACGTGGACTTGAAGTACCGGGTCGAGTACTGATGAGCAGACACCCCTTCAGGATTCCTCGATAGAATGAGAACGCATATTCGTTCGGCAATTAAGGTCATGCTGGCTTCGGCCGGACTGCTCGCGCTCCTTTCGGGCGCCGCCCTCGCGCGCAACAAAGTGCAATACGACAACTTCCACTGGCAGGTTCTGAGTACCCCGCACTTCGAGATCTTCTTCTACAAGGGAGAGGAGACTCTGGCCGCGAGGGCCTCGGTCATCGCCGAAGATGCCTACGTCCGGCTCAGTGGGGTCTTCAAGCACGATTTCCAAAAGCAAATCCCCTTCATCCTCTATGCATCCCCCAACGACTTTCAACAGACCAACATCAGCGACGAGCTCATCGGCGAATCCACCGGAGGCTTCTCCGAGCCGCTCCGCAATCGCGTGGTGCTTCCCTATCCCGGCGACAACGAGGCGTTCGTGCACGTGATCAACCACGAGCTGGTTCACGTCTTCATGTTCGATCTGGCCTACAAGAGCACCGCCTCGGGTGCCGCGCGCCGTGCCCTCTTTCCGATCGACCTCTGGTTTGCCGAGGGAGCGGCCGAGTATTTCTCTACTGCGGACGGATGGGACAAGACCACCGACATGTGGATGCGCGATGCGACCATCTACGACTGGATCGCTCCGCTGGACAAGATCTACTCCGGCTATCAGGTCTACCGGGAAGGGCAGGCGGCGCTGCGCTACTTGGGCTTGACCTACGGCCACGAAAAAGTCGTCGAGTTCTTCAAGGAGGTGGGGAAGGTACGCAACGTGGACCGGGCGCTGGAGATGAGCATTGGGCTCAACACGAAGGATTTCTCGGCCGAATGGGAGAAGTGGCTCAAGCACAGCTACTGGCCCGTCTATCAGGACAAGAAAGAGGCCTCGAGAATCGGCCGCCGCATGACCGACCACGCGAAGGATCACTACTATTTCGCGCAACAGCCGGCGATCTCGCCCGACGGAAATGTCATCGCCTTTTTCAGCGATCGAGAGGGCTTCGTGAAGCTCTTTCTGATGGACGTGGCCGACAAGACCATTCTCTCCACTCTGGCCACCGGGTACCGCAGCGACCGTTTCCTGAGTTTTCATTCCTACGACAGCGGAATCAGCTTCGATCCCCAAGGTCACCGTCTGGCGGTGGTGGCCAAGAGTGGGGGGCGTGAAACTCTCTACATCCTACGCGTGCCAGACGGCAAGATCCTCCAGCACATCAAACTTCCAGTGGACATCGCGCGGAGTCCGTCCTGGTCACCCACAGAGAACCAGGTCGTGGTGGTGGGAAGTAAGGATGGCAACACCGATCTCTTGCTGGTGGACTTGAAGACGGAAGCGGTCACGAAGCTCACACGGGACCTCTCCAGCGAGTTCTCTCCTTCGTGGATGCCCGACGGCAAGAGCATCGTCTACTCCGCCTCTCCCAATCCGGTGATCGATGTCGGAATTCAAAAGGACACCGATGGAGGGGAGCGCATGACGAGGGTGGATTTCTCCAACACCCAAAACGTCGAGCAAATGGAAACCAGCCGTGACCTCTATCTCTTGGACCTCAAGACCGCTAAGAGAAGCAGGCTTCTGTCCACTCCAGGGGACGACTCGGCGCCGGTCGCGGTGGATGACGAAAGCGTCGTCTTCGTGAGTGATGCGAGCGGAATTTCCAATCTCTATCACTACAATCTGCGGACGAAGGAGCTGCATCGTTTCACCGACGTGCTGACGGGCATTTTCCAGCCTTCCCTCAGCCGCCAGGCAGGCCGTCTGGCCTTCACCGCATTTTCCAACGGCGGTTACGACATTTTCGAACTGGAGAATCTCTCGCAGTATGTGAAGGAACACTCCTATCCCGACCCGGTGCCGCCGCCGCCGGTGGACGAAGACCGGCTGAGTCTTGCTGCGAACACCGAGCCGGATAGTACGGCCACCAACCCTCCTTTGACGGTGAGAGACCTACTCTCTGGCGAATCGGTTCCCGCCGAGGAGCCCGAAGCGCCGGCGCCACAAGAGCCCGAGGGCACAAAGGAGAACGGAGGCGAGGAAAAGCCGGCGAATCTTGGGGACAAACCGGCGGGGACGATCACCAAGTACAAGCCGCGTTTCAGCCTCGATCCCCTGGGGAGTGGGAGCATCGGCGGAGTCTACTACTCCTCCGGGCTTGGACTCGGCTTCGCCAACATCATCAGTCTGAGCGACCTTTTGGGGAACCACCGCATCCAGTTTTTGGTGAACTTCTACGGTTCGCTCAAAGACAGCGACCTGGCCGCGAGCTACTACTATCTGAAACGGCGGGTGAATCTCGGCTTCGGCGTATTCCACTACAAGAATTTCTTCAACAGCAACTTCACCACTCTCGGGGAAGTCTTCGATCGGAGCCGGCTCTTCAGCGAGCGAAACTACGGGTTCTTCGGGCTGGCCAGCCGACCGTTCTCCACCTTCAACCGTCTTGATTTCGAGGTGCAGGCCTTCGTGGCGGATCGAACTTTCTACGAATTGGATACGTTGAGCGGCTACTATTTCGAGACCTCGCATACCAAGGCGCAACTCATCCAACCCAGCCTCTCCCTCATCCACGATTCGGCGTTCTACGGACCCAATGGCCCGCTCACTGGCAGCCGTTGGACTCTCAATTTCTCGCCCGCCTTGCCAATCGGGCGCGATGGCCTCGATCGGGTGACCGGCTTCGGGGACTATCGCAAGTACATTCACTTCGGCCGGGGCAACGCCATCGCGACTCGGTTCACCGGGGCCTACAGCAACGGCAGCGATCCCAACGCCTTCGTGCTCGGGGGGCCCTACACCCTCAGGGGCTGGGATACCTTCGACTTCGAGAAGAGCGTAGAGGGCGATGATCCCCTCTACCAGAATCTCGTGGGTCGCAAGATGCTGCTCATGAACCTCGAATATCGTTTCCCCGCGATCGACGCGGTGTTCTTCGGATGGCCGGGACGGTTCGGTATCGGCGGAATTGGAGGGGTGGCCTTCTTCGACTTGGGCAGCGCGTTCGGCTCCGCCTTCAAACCCTTCGGGAAGACCGGTAACGGGAATTTCCGCTTCCAGGACTTCAAGGCCGACTATGGGCTTGGAATGCGCGTGAACTTCCTCGGCCTCCCCTTCAAGTTCGATTGGGCATGGAAGACTGACTTCGCCCGCACCTATGGAAACATGCAGTTCACCTTCTCGATAGGACCGGAGTTTTAGTCCTTCCGATGCTTCAAGGTCTCAATCCACAGCAGCGGCAAGCAGTCGTGAACACTCGGGGACCCATGCTGGTCATCGCCGGCGCGGGTAGCGGGAAGACACGCGTGCTCACCACTCGCATCGCCTATCTCATCAAGGAAGAGGGTGTTCGCCCGGAGAACATCCTCGCCTTCACGTTCACCAACAAGGCAGCGCGCGAGATGCGCGAGCGCGTCGAGGCCCTCAGCCACGAGGGAAAGCGGGCCTGGATCGGCACCTTCCACGCCACCGGGGTGAGAATTCTGAGGCGCGAGGCCGAGCGCTTGGGCTATTCGCGAGAGTTCAGCATTTACGACGCGGACGATAGCCGCGCCGTGATCAGGGCGATTCTGAAAAGACGCCACGCCGATCCCAAGGAATTCACCCCACGCGCGGTTGCTACCGCCATCAGCCACTTCAAGAATCAATCCATGAGTCCGCGGGAAGCCCAAGAGGACGCGATGACGGGATGGGAAGAGCGCATGGCCAAGGTCTACTCCGAGTACGAGAAGGAGCTGCGCTCGAACCAGGCCATGGACTTCGACGATCTCATCGCGCGCACCGTGGAGCTTTTCGAGAAGCACCGAGACGTGCAGGAGCGATACGCGGAGCAATTTCACTACGTGCTCGTCGACGAGTTTCAGGACACCAATCCGCTTCAGCTCATTCTGACCAAAGCGCTCAGCGCGCAGTGGGAGAACCTCTTCGCGGTGGGGGACGACGACCAGGCCATCTACTCCTGGCGGGGCGCGACGGTGGAGAACATGCTCTCCTTCGAGGAGTATTTTCCCGGCGCCAAGGTTCTGCGGCTCGAACAGAACTACCGCTCTACCGGCATCATTCTCCGCGCGGCGAACGAGGTCATAGCGCACAATCGCAAGAGACGAGGCAAGAAGCTCTGGACCGAAGCGGCTGACGGACTGCCCCTCGAATTGTGGTGGGTGGACGACGAAGAGGGCGAAGGGTCGGCGATCAAGAGCCGGATCGAAGAACTCGGAAGCAGCGAGGGATTTCACCGGCGGGACTGTGTCATTCTCTACCGCACGAACGCACAGAGCCGTGCTCTGGAAGATGCCTTGCGCCGCGCCGGGCTTCCCTATCAAATCGTGGGAGGAACGCGCTTCTACGAGCGGCGTGAAGTGCGCGACATTCTGGCCTATCTCAAACTGATCGTAAATCCTTCCGACCAGGTGAGTTTGGAGCGCGTGATCAACTTGCCGCGCCGCGGTATCGGCAAGAAGAGCGTGGAGAGGCTGCTGGAAGCCGCCGGGCAACACGATCTCTCGCCCCTACGATTTTGTGAGTTGCACCCCGAACTCCTCGCGAAGTTCTGCGGGAGGGGAGCCTCGCGCATCCAGAGCTTCGTGACTCTCGTCACCGCGATGCGGCGAATGGCGGAGAGCCAGAACGCGGCCTCGGTGGTGGAGGAAGTTTTGCGCAGCACGAAGTACCTGGAATGGTTGCACGAGGACGATCCGGCCACCGCCGAGGACCGGGAAGAGAACGTCCGCGAACTGCTGCACGCCGCCGAGTCGTTCGTGGCGGAGAGCGATGAGGGGCGCCTCTTCGATTTTCTCGAGTCGGTGGCGCTCTTGGCCGAAGTGGACCGCATGGACGCGGCCGGGGACATGGTGACGCTCATGACCATGCACAACGCGAAAGGACTCGAATTCCCCGCCGTCTTCGTCGCCGGGTGCGAGGAGAACCTGCTTCCCCACGCCAACAGCATCGACGAAGAGAATCGTCTGGAGGAGGAGAGGAGGCTCTTCTACGTGGCGCTGACGCGTGCGCGTCAGAGAATATTCTTGAGTGCGGCCGCATTCAGACGGCGTTTCGGGGGATCCGAACCGGCCTACCCGAGCCGTTTTCTCAGCGAGATTCCCGCGGACATCGTGGTGGAAAAGGGGGAGAGGGTATCTCCCGAGGAGAACTACGGGGTGAGACTCTCCGGAGTCCGCAGGAGAACTCGCGGTGTCTCCTCGGAGAATTCAGCTTCGCCTGCCCAGGATGCGTACGGAGCCGAGGCGTTTCTCAAGAGCAAGGCCAAACAGAAGGCCCAGTCCGGGAGCGACCACGGCTTTCAGGATCACGAGTTCAGCCAGGAAGAGCTGGTCTTCGAGATCGGACAGCGAGTACGTCACCAAACCCTGGGCGAAGGAACGATCACGGAAGTGGAAGGTTTCGGTGAGCTGACACGTCTCACCATCGAGTTCGGAGATAGCGGCCGCAAGCGGGTCCTGGCCCGCTACGCGAAACTCGAGATTCTCGAAAAGGACGGGGACCTGCCGTTCTAGGGGATCCCGCCTCAGCGCACCAGGGTGACGCGCTGACTGCTCGTGCCCGCGTCCGTCTGCATGCGCAGGAAATAGAGTCCACTCGAGACGGCATGTCCGTCGCCGTCACGCCCGTCCCACTGCAGGGAAACCGGTCCCGGTGAAACCCTCCCCGATCTCAGAGTCCGAAGCCTCCGCCCGGCGACGTCGTAGATCTCCACGCTGAGGGAAGCGTCGCGCTGCGCGTAGGCCGGCAGATTGAAGACCGCTCCGGATGAAGCAATGAAGGGGTTGGGGTAGCCGGTCTCGAAGGAAATCCCCCCCGGGGTCGAGAACACGGGTGCGGTGTCTTGGTAGATGAGAAAATCTTGGTTGGGATCGACTTTCACCGTGCTTACTTCGGCGCCGACGGAGAGAGTCGTGTTCACGGTCGTATCCGTGGTCCACACCCAGGCATCGCTGCTATCACCCTGCGCCGTGTAGACCCGCACCGGCACCGGCAGAAGGAAGTAGTTCGCCGGGTCCTGGCTCATGGTCAAGCGGAGATCCTCACCTTCTGCCCGCCAGCGCGTCTGGAGCCGGCACACCTCGGCACGATGCAGCCAGGGGTCGAAGAACCAATCCAGGGCACCGCCGTACACCGCCTCTGCGTGCGACTGGAAGTCGGCACTGGTCACCGACGAGAAGCGCAGCGCCGGGTCGGAGACGTACTCGCGCATCGTCTGCAGCAGCTTCTCCAGCCCCATGCCGGGAAAGCGTTCTTCGAAGACCATGCGAAGCATGTGCAAGACCATTGCACCCTTCTTGTAACTGACGAGCCCGAACAGGTCCGCCGCCGGCGGATCGACGAGGGAGTGATCGAAGGAGTCGATGTAGTCGAAGAAGCGCAACTGACGATACACACGCGCCACTTCGGCCGAGTAGCGGTGCTCCATCCAGATGACCTCGCAGTACGAAGCGAAGCCTTCGTTCAGCCAGATCTCTCCCCACCGCTGCACGTGCACGCAATCACCGAACCACTGGTGCGAGAGCTCGTGAGCGACTACCCACTCCCACAGGGGACCTCCAGTGATGGAATTGACGGAGCTGTTCACGTAGCTCTGGGACATGCTAGTGCAGGTCGGGTGTTCCATTCCTCCGCCCCACTTGAACATGGCCATGCCGTAGCGTTGCCTCGCAAAGGGGTAGGGTCCAAACACCGAATCGAAATACTCGACGAGATCGGGGGTCATTCCCCAGGCGAATTTGGAATCGCCCAACCAATCCACCGCACCGGGAATCTCCGGCTTGGCGATGTAGTACTCGATCGGCATGTTCACGGTCTGGCCGGTTTCATAATCGGTGACCTGGGCCGTGTCGCTGTAGAAGTCGTAGTCGGAAATCGCCAAGGAGAAGAGATACGCCGGGATCGGCGCGGTCATCTGGACATCGGTTTGCTTGAGGCCGCCGGGAAGGGAACTCTCCACGATTCGCGAGCGGTCGGTTCCCGGCACCACCACGGTCAACTGTTCGGGACAGACGATATGAATCGAGAAGGGCGCCGCGTCGTAAGGGGTGTCGTGGCAAGGCCACCACGAACGGGCCGACTTGGGCTCGCTCAGGGTCTGGATGATTGGTTTGCCCTCGAAGGTTCCGCGATTGAATCGATTCAACGCGAAGCCCATGAACCCGAACGAGATGGGCTGGCCGCGGTACTGCACCGAGATGGTGGTCGAATCGCCGACTGCCAGAGTGGAGGGCAAGGGGATGCTCAGCGTTTCGTCGAGGTGGTTGAAGGTGGAAGGGACGCCGTCGACCTCGGTGCTCTCCACCTGGATTCCCTCCGTGAAGAGATCGAGGTCGATCGAGTCCATTGGGGCCAGCGCGGTCAGATGTACTTTCACCAGCCCGTAGAGAGAATCAACGACGTCGCTCACCTGGAGGGTGACTTCGTAGAGCGTGACGTCCATGGGACGATCGTCGCGCTCGATGGGCGTCGCGCGGTCGCGCTTGTTCGAAACCAACCCTTCCGGCCGGTTCTGAAAGTAGGAGAGCGGCTTGTCCAGTTCATAGAACGCGCGCTCGCCATCGCTGATTTTGGTGTTCGAGGCGTTCCCTGGCGTGGATTCGTACTTTGCCGCGTGAATGGGTTGGGGCGAGAATGTGAGAGTGACGAGGGTTGCCAGCGCAACGAGCTGGGCCTTATATGCGTACTTAAGGAATCTCGTCATGGGCTCCCAACCTCTTTTTCACTCTCGAGCCTCACCGCTCGGAGAGGATACGCAATGAACCCAGGGGATTCAACGACTCACGCGCGTTCGCCGATGCCCATGCTTCTGATTTTGGCCCTGTGCCTGCTCGTGAGCGCCTGCGCGAGTCAAGTGACGAACGGCCCGGCCTGGCCCGATGAAGGTTCTTCCGAAGAGTCCTCCGCAACCGAACTCAAGACCGCGGAGAAAGCTTCCATTCTTCAGCCGCGGCCGCCCGCGGAATACTGGTGGAACCAGCCCAAGGACAAACTGCCCCACTTGGTGGGAGGGAAGTACCTGGATCATCGGGACAGCCTGGGGTTCTCCGAATTTCGCAAACTCGGGGAAGAGGACCAACGTGATCGACGGCGGAGCGCCCGCAAGCACCTGGAGAAGGGGCTGGCCCTGGGCGCGAATCGAGTGGCGCTGAACGACTACGCGACCGGAGCGGGTCTGTGTCCCTATTATCCCGAAATCTGGCTCCACTACGCGGAAGCCGAGATTCAAATGGGGAACTACCACACGAGTCGCTACTTGCTGCAGGGAGTGGAACGGAGCCTTCGCTTTGCCTCTGGAAGCAGCGAGCAAGAACAGGTCGCGTCGGACTTCTACTATCTCGACGCTCTCGCTTCCTACAATCTGGGTGAGAAGGACAGGGCCCTGGAATCGGCCGAAAACTGTCTGGCCCTGCGCGGGGGAAACCTGGACGCAAGGCTCCTGCGAGCGAGGTGCCTCACCGATTTGAATCGTTTCGACGAGGCACGAATAGAACTGAGCCGATTCGAGTTCGGGTCTCCCCATTACGCTCAGGCTCAGGCGGTGCGTGGCGTGTTGGAGATGGACGCGGGCGATCTAAAGAGCGCCGAGCGGGCCTTCTCCGAGGCCTACGAGTACGGACTTCGCAGCGGCATCCTCGAGAACGATCGGGGCCGGCTGGCCCTGATGCAGAACCGGCTGGACGATGCGGTCGATCACTTCGAACGGGCGGTGCGGTTGATGCCCGAGCTCATGGAGGCGCGCAACAACCTGGCGGTGGCTCTGAGGCGCGCGGGGGAAAGCGCTCGAGCCGAACAGGTCTTGAATCGGGCCATCGCGCTGAACCCGAACTACGCCGCCACCCATTTCAATATGGCGGAGCTGCTCCGCTCTCGCCTGGAAGATCTCAAAGGAGACGAGCTGAGACGAACCGCGCGCGAGGCCCGCGAGCACTACGACGCAGCGCTCGCCCTGCACTATCGCCCCAAGGTGATTCTCGAACGCCGAGCCTGGATTTCTCTTCGTCTCGGAGATCTGGCCGCAGCAGAAAACGACCTGCTCAAACTCACCGGTACTGCGAATCCCGACGGGCGCGTCCTGTTTCTTCTCGCCCATACCAAACAGGAACAGAATGATCTCCGCGTCGCGCAGAAACTCTACGAGATGGCGATTCAGAGGGGATATGATGGAGCCGACGTTCACAGCGATCTAGGGGAGGTGCTGTTGCGACGCGAGGATCTCGAGCGAGCGCGAAGCGAGCTGGAGAAGGCCATCTCTTTGGACGGAAGTCTCGTCGCTACGCGACTCAATCTCTGTCAGACGCTCGCCGATCTGGGCGATCGTGAGGCGGCCGAGAAGGTCTTGAAAGAAGCGGAAGCGCTGGCCCCCGACGATCCCGCGGTGAGAGCGCAAAGGAAGGCTTTGGATTCGCGATGATGAGAATTGCATTCGCAAGCCTGTTGATTCTTTTCCTGTCCGTTCCCCCAAGCGTGGCACGGAGCGCGGATGAAACGTCCGAGAATTCCTCGAACGAGAGCGTGAGTTCGCGAGCGACTTCCCCGAAGTATTACGTGGCCTATCGAAGTCCCGAGGGCGCCGCGTTGCGGAGTCTCGTGGTCCCCGGCTGGGGGCAGCACTACAACGGAGAGACGGGAAAGGGATGGATTCTGGGTTCGATCGCGGTGGTGGGACTCCTCCTGGGAACCAAAGTCATCTCGCCGGGGGTGCTCTCGCGCGGCGACGAGAAACATAATCTGGAGAAAGGCCTCGGATGGTTCATGTATGGCGGGACAGTGGCATGGGCCACCTTCGATGCCTATTCGCGCGCCGAGGCGATCAATCGAGAAAACGGCTACGATATGGCGCTGAGCGCGCAGACTTGTGGCCCCTTGCAATTCACGCTCCTGCGAATCGGTTTCTGAGCTTGACGACGCGCACGCTTTGGCTATCATGCAATTGCCTCCCGACGGCGAAACACGGGAGGATTTTTTTGCCCGCCATTTCGCTCGCCTCTCTCCTTCACACTCGCCCTCTCTGAAGACCACCATCACGGGCCTTCGCGTCCTCCCGAGTGCAATTTCCTTTCTGCCTCCCGGTCATACTTGGAGCAAAGCATGAGAATCTCTCTCGAGCGATTTTCTCTGGCTGTTCTTTTCGTCGGGATCTTGCTGATGCCGGTCCGCGGTTTCGCCGCGATCGTGTTGAACGAGCTGGTGGCAGCCCCCGCGCGCGACTGGAACGGTGACGGAGAGATCGATTACAAGAACGACGAGTGGGTGGAGATCCTCAACACCGGCAGCACGGCGGTGGATCTCACCGGTCTCTATCTCAAGGACGCCACCGGCGACGCGTATCACTACGGTTTCGAGGGCAGTCTGGAACCGGGGGAAACGCTGGTGGTGTATGGCAGCGACGCGGTCGCCTGGCAAGCTGCGAACAACGCCGGGAGCAGCGGCCTCAGTATCAACAACGGAGACGAGACCATAGAACTCTGGCGGGATGTTCCCGATCCGAGGATCCTCCAGGTGGTCGACTTCGTGCCCATTCCGGCCCACGCGGGGGCGAGCGACCGCGCGATGGGGCGTCTCCCCGACAGCCTCGATTGGGTGCTGTTCGATTCCCTGAATCCCTACTCCGGGGATCTCCTTCCCACCGGCACCGGGTGCGAACCGTCCCCCGGTACGCCCAACGTCTGCGACGTGGTGGGGGTGGAGAACCTCAGTTTCGGTCGCATGAAGGCCTCCCACGTCCCCCAGAACTGATCGGGGCAAGAGGGCGCGCCCGCCTCCGCGGAGGAGGGCGTGCCCCGATACCCGCTGGGCAAGAATTGCCGGGTGGTCTATGCTGCCGCCCATGACACGCGATCTGCAGGAACTCTGGATGAAGGCTCGCGGGGGAGATCTGGAGGCGACCGCTTCGCTCCTGGATTCCCTCCACGTGAGTGGCCCGGAGCGTCAGGCCCTGGTGGAGATGGTGCATCCCCTCACTGGCCACGCCCATCGGGTGGGCTTCGCGGGTCCAGTGGGAGTGGGTAAGAGCACTCTCCTCAAAGGACTCTCCCGCCTCTGGCGCGAGACGGGTGCGACGGTCGGCCTGGTGACGAGCTCTCCGCCAGCGCGCGAAGTGAGTCTGGGCGAGGGTCTGAGTCTTCTGGAGCTGGCGCAGGAGGAGGGCACTCTCCTGCACGCCCTGCCGGGCGAATTGGAGCCCCGTGAGCGGAATCTCGCGGCGGGCCTGGTGGCGGACGCCATGGAGGCGCTGGGGTGCGACCCCATCCTGCTCGAAGCGCCTGGCCTGGGACCCAGCGAGGTCGAGCTGATCCGCCGAAGCCATACCATCGTCCTGGTCCTGGCCCCTGACATCGCGGTCCTGGAACTGGTCCTGAGCGGCCCCTGGATCGAGGGTGCCGACCTGGTGGTTCTCAACCACAGCGAGCGCGAAGGGGCGCGAGAGGTGGCGAAGCGCCTGGAGGAACGACTCGCGCGGGGCGGGCGGAGCAAGGCCCTGCTGCTGACCGAGGCCAACCACGGCACGGGTCTGCAGGAGCTGAGCGTCGCGCTGAAAGCTCATGCCGAGGCTCTCCGGCAGGGAGACGGCTATGAGCTGAGACGGCGCAGTGGGCTTCGGGCTCAGCTGCGTTTGCTCACCGAGGAGCGCCTTCTGGAATCGCTCTGGCAGGACGCCGATCTGACCCGAACTCTCGACGAGTTGGCCGAGGACGTGGCGCGTCTTCGCACCGACCCCGAATCCGCCGCCGCGAGGCTGGCGAAGTGGATTCGCGGCAAGCGCTAGCTTCATTCAGAAGCATTGGCTTCGGCTCGATCTCGACGGTTTCGAACTAATGTTCGGACGCTGGTCCTTTCAATTCTCCCGATCAAACGATATTGTATTCTTCTGTATGGGGTTTCAACGCTCCACACCCAAGAACCAATTGAACTCAACGCGATGTGCCGCGGCCCGATTCGTCATTCTGGGAGCGGACGGGTCCGGCTGAGCCGAGTGAGGTGCCGATGCAGTTGACAGAGAACCAGACCATGATCCGGGACGTGGCGCGCCGCTTCGCCCAAGAACAGCTCGCTCCCATCGCCCACGAAATCGACGAGGAGGCTCGCTTCCCCCACGAGACGGTAAAGAAACTGGGGGAAATCGGGTTCTTGGGCTGCTTCGTTCCCGAGGAGTGGGGCGGGGCCGGCCTGGACACTCTCAGCTACGCCATCGTGGTGGAGGAAATCGCGAAAGTGTGCGGCTCCACAGGGCTCACCGTGGCCGCGCACAATTCGCTGGGTTGCTGGCCGCTTCTGGCCTTCGGCACCCAGGAGCAGAAGGAGAAATATCTGCGGAAGGCGGCCAGCGGCGAGATGCTCGTCAGCTACGGATTGACTGAGCCCGGCGCGGGAAGCGACGCGGGCGGCACGAAGAGCTACGCCGTCCTCGATGGCGACGAGTGGGTGCTCAACGGCAACAAGTGTTGGATCACCAACGCCTCCCACGCCGGACTGTACGTGCTCACCGCTCTCACCGACCGCGAGAAGGGAACCCACGGAGGCATCAGCGCCTTCCTGGTGGAACGAGGCACTCCCGGATTCGAAGTGGGCTCGAAGGAACACAAGATGGGCATGCGGGCCAGCGATACCGCGACCCTCACTCTGCAGGACGTGCGTATCCCTCGCGAGAATCTGCTGGGGGAGCTCGGACAGGGCTTCCCCGCGTTTATGCAGATTCTGGATGGAGGCCGCATTTCCATCGGCGCCCTGGCCCTGGGAATCGCGGAAGGTGCCTACGAGTATGCGTTGAACTACTCCAAGGATCGAAAAGCATTTGGCAAACCCATCAGCGCGTTTCAGGCCATCCAGTGGATGCTGGCCGACGCGCGGACGGAGATCGAAGCCGCGCGGCTGATGATCTACAACACCGCGCAGAAGAAAGATCGGGGCGAGGACTACACTCTCGAGAGCGCCATGTGCAAGCTCTACGCGAGTGAGATGGCGATGCGGGTCACGAATAACGCGATCCAGATCATGGGTGGCTACGGCTACTGTCGCGACTACCCGGTGGAACGCATGTACCGTGACGCGAAGCTCTGCACGATCGGCGAGGGAACCAGCGAGATTCAACGCCTCGTGATCAGTCGGAACGTTCTCTCCTGACCACTCCAGCGATTGATTAGTGAAAGGGAAAGCTCATGTCGACCAAAGCCGTGATTCTCTCGGGCGCACGTACCCCGGTGGGAAAGTTCCAGGGGGGTCTTGCCCCGATCAAAGCTACCGAGCTTGGAGCCATCGCCGTGAAAGAGGCGGTAAGACGCGCAAAAGTCCCTGCCGAAAAGGTGAACGAGGTCGTGATGGGTTGTGTACTGCCGGCCGGCCTCGGTCAGAATCCGGCGCGACAGGCCTCCATCTACAGCGGATTGCCCAATACCATCAGCGCCATGACCATCAACAAAGTTTGCGGAAGTGGGTTGAGAGCGGTGGCCCTCGCGGCGCAATTCATCAAGGCCCAAGACGCATCATTGGTGGTAGCGGGGGGCATGGAGAGCATGAGCAATACGCCGTACTCTCTGCCCGGCGCGCGCACCGGCTACCGCCTCGGCCATGGCCAGCTCATCGATCTCATGGTTCACGACGGACTGTGGGACGTCTACAACGACTTCCACATGGGAATGACTGCGGAGCTGGTGGCCGAGAAATACAAGATCAGCCGTGAAGAGCAAGATCAGTACGCCTATTCCAGCCACCAAAAGGCGATCGCTGCCATGGACGCGGGTCGCTTCAAGAAGGAAATCGTTCCGGTGGAAGTGAAAACGCGTAAGGGAACCATCGTGGTCGACACGGACGAAGGTCCCCGGCGCGAAACCACCCTGGAGGCTCTGGCCAAGCTCCGTCCCGCGTTCAAGCGTGACGGGGGGACCGTCACGGCCGGCAACGCGCCCAGCGTGAACGACGGTGCGGCGGCGGTAGTGGTGGCCAGCGAGGACTTCGCCAAGGAGATGGGTGCCGGGGAATGGTTCGAGATCGAGGCGTATGCCACCGGAGCTCTCGAGCCCGAATGGGTCATGATGGCGCCGGTGAAGGCAGTGCGAAATCTACTCGCCAAGACCAAGAGCGGGATCAGCGATTTCCCCCTCATCGAACTGAACGAAGCTTTTTCCGTGCAGGCGCTCGCCGTCATGCGCGAACTCGAAATGGATCCGGCCCGAGTGAACGTTAATGGCGGCGCGGTGGCTTTGGGCCATCCGATCGGCGCCAGTGGAACGCGGATTCTCGTCACCCTCATGCACGCGATGATCGACCAGGATGTCGAAAGAGGTCTGGCCGCTCTCTGCCTCGGTGGAGGCGATGCGGTGGCTCTCAGCGTGCGACGCGTCGCCTGAGAAGGAGTGAATGTCATGATCAGCCGGAAGATCGCCGTCATCGGCGGCGGAACCATGGGAAACGGGATTGCCCACGTCTTCGCGCAGAACGGCCACGAGACGGTTCTGGTGGACGTCGACGACGCGGCGCTCGCCCGCGCGCGCAAGACGATCGAATCGAACCTCGCCCGCCAGGTCAAGAAAGAGAAGATCACCCAGGACACCGCCGACGCCTCGCTCTCGCGCCTCGATTTCACTGCTGACCTAAGTAGGGTCAAGGGGTGCGCTCTGGTGGTGGAGGCCGTATTCGAGCGCAAGGACGTGAAGCTGGGCATCTACGAGAAGGTCGTTCCTCTTCTGGGGGCCCAGACCATTCTCGCCAGCAACACTTCGTCGATTTCCATCACGGAACTGGGTGCGGCCACTAAAATGGCCGATCGCTTCATCGGGATGCACTTCTTCAACCCCGTCCCCATGATGAAGCTCGTGGAGGTCATAAGGGGGTATCACACTTCGGACGAGACCACCAAAAAAGTGGTGGAGATCGCGCGCGATTTGGGGAAAACCCCCGTCGAAGTGAACGACTACCCGGGCTTCGTGAGCAATCGCGTGCTCATGCCCATGATCAACGAGGCCATCTACTGCCTCATGGAAGGGGTGGCCACGGCGGAAGGCATCGATGAGGTCATGAAGCTGGGAATGGCCCACCCCATGGGACCTCTGACCTTGGCGGATTTCATCGGATTGGATGTTTGCCTCGACATCATGAACGTACTCTTCAGCGAGCTCGGAGATCCAAAGTACCGCCCGTGCCCCTTGCTCAAGAAGATGGTCGCCGCGAACGACCTGGGACGGAAGAGTGGACGCGGCTTCTACGCTTACGGCAACTGAAAGGAAACTTGATCGTGAAATTCGAGCTGACCAGTGAGCAGGAGCTCATCCGCAAGACAGCGCGGGAATTCACCGAGAACGAAATCGTCCCCCATGCGGCGGAATGGGATGAACAGAGCCGGTACCCGAAGGAAGTCGTGGTCAAGATGGCCGAGCTGGGCTTCATGGGCATGTTCGTGCCCGAAAAGTGGGGCGGGGCCGGTCTCGATCACCTCAGTTACTGTCTAGCGGTGGAAGAAATCTCCCGCGGCGACGCTTCCTGCGGCGTCATCATGTCCGTGAACAACAGCCTCAGCTGCTGGCCGCTCATGCGATACGGAACCGATGAGCAGAAGAAGCGCTGGCTGAAGCCCATGGCGCAGGGCGAGACTCTGGGTGCGTATTGCCTGTCCGAACCCGAGGCGGGAACCGACGCGGCGGCGCAGAGTACAGTGGCCGAGGCCGATGGCGATGGCTTCATTCTGCGCGGCACCAAGAACTTCATCACCAACGGGGCCAGCGCCAACACGCTCATCGTCTTCGCGATGACTGACAAGTCGGTGGGACACAAGGGAATCAGCGCCTTCGTGGTGGATTCGAATTCAAAAGGCGTGCAGGTGACGCATACCGAACACAAGATGGGCATCCGCGCCAGCGAGACCGCCCAGCTCGCGTTCGACGACGTGAAGCTCGGTCCCGAGAACCTGCTGGGAAAGACGGGCGAGGGATTCAAGATCGCCATGAATACGCTCGACGGAGGGCGCATCGGGATCGCCGCCCAGGCCGTCGGAATCGCGCAGGCCGCTCTGGAGCACGCCATCAACTATTCGAAGGAACGCGAACAGTTCGGACGCACTCTGTCCAAATTCCAGGCGATCCAGTTCAAGCTTGCCGACATGGCGATGAGAATCGACGCCTCGCGATTGCTCACCTTCCGCGCGGCCTTCGTGAAAGATCAGGGCCAGGCGCATCCTTCCGAAAGCGCGATGGCCAAGCTCATGGCCTCCAATACGGCGGTCTTCTGCGCCGAGGAGGCGGTACAGATCTTCGGCGGCAACGGCTACTCCAAGGAATACCCGGTGGAGAAGCTCATGCGCGACGCCAAGATCTGTGACATCTACGAGGGTACCAGCGAAGTGCAACGAATGGTCATCGCAGCCAAGTTGCTGGCCTGATTTCGTGTACGGACTTCACCGGCGCACCAGGTAGTTGCCGGACGTCCGGACGCAGGAGACGGGAATGGATTTTTCTCTCAACGAGCAACAGGAACTCTTCGTCAAGGGAACAGCCGATTTCGCCCGCGGAGAGATCGAACCGCTTTGCCGGCAGATGGATGAAGAGGGGATCATCGACCCCGGTTTGCTCTCAAAGCTCAAGGAGCAGGGCTATTTCGGTCTGAGCTTTCCTGAGGAATTCGGGGGAGTGGGCCTGGACACTCTCACCTACGGATTGGTGATCGCCGAGCTCGCCAAAGTCGACGCGGGAATCGCCATCATGGTCGGGGTCCACAACAGCGTGGGCAGTTACCCGGTGATGCACTTCGGCAGCCTCGAACTGAAGCAGAGGGTTCTTCCCGCGATGGCACTGGGTAACCTGGGGTCATTTTGCGTGACCGAACCCGGGGCCGGGAGCGACGCGGCCAGTCTCAGCTGCCGCGCCGAACGTAGCGCGAGCGGCTATCGTCTGAGTGGAGAGAAGATCTGGGTGACCAACGGCTACCACGCCCGCTTCTTCGTGGTTCTCGCCCGGCTCGACGGCATTCCAGGACACGAGGGCATCTCCGCTTTTCTCGTCGAACGGGACGCCAAGGGGCTCTCCATCGGCGCCAAGGAAAAGAAGATGGGCTTGCGCAGCTCGGACGCGGTGTCGGTGATTCTGGATGGGGTGGAAGTGAGCCGGGAAAACCTGATCGGCCGCGAGGGGCAGGGATTCGAGATCGCCATGGTGAGTCTCGACGGCGGCCGTATTGGAGTCGCCTACCAGTCCATCGGCCTAGCCACCGCCGCTCTGGAGGCCGCCCGTGACTATGCCAGCGAGCGCGAGCAGTTCGGGAGGCCGATCGCGCAGTTCCAGGCCATTCAGTGGATGCTGGCGGACATGGGCACCGAGCTCGAACAGTCCAGCCTACTGGCGCACAAGGCCGCGACCCTTCGCGATGAGGGAAAGCCCTTCACCCGGATCGCGGCCATGGCGAAGTACTCGGCCAGTGAGATGGTGAATCGGGTGGTGGATCGGGCCCTTCAGATCCACGGAGGCTACGGCTACTCCAAGGACTATCCAGTGGAGAGGTACTATCGCGATGCCCGCGTATTGCGCATCTACGAGGGCACGAGCGAAGTCCAGAAGATCGTGATCGCCCGCAAACTGCTCAGCGGCTCCGACTGAGGGCGCGGCTCGGGCGGGCCGACCCCACCTCGATTAGGTTGTTCTCACCCCCTCATTCCGGAGATTGGCGTGTCCTCTGCGGTCCATGAATTCCAAGTTCTTTTGGCGGCTCCTCGTGGTTTCTGCGCCGGGGTTGAGCGGGCGATCGAGATCGTCGATCTCGCGCTGGAGCTCATGGAAGGTCCGATCTACGTACGCAAGGAAATCGTGCACAATCGACACGTCGTGCAGCGCTTCGTGAGGCAGGGTGTCATTTTCGTGGAGGAACTTGACGAAGTTCCCGAAGGAAGCACCTGTGTCTTCAGCGCGCACGGCGTCTCTCCCCGGGTATGGGAGAAGAGTCTTCAGAGGGGCCTCAAGATCATCGACGCCACCTGTCCTCTGGTGACCAAGGTGCACATGGAGGTTCTCAGGCAGGTCAAGGCGGGAGACACCGTCATCCTCATCGGCCACGAGGGGCACGACGAAGTCCTGGGCACCATGGGGCAGGCTCCCGGCAGAGTCGAGTTGGTGCAGAGCGTCGAAGATGTCGAGCGTATGCGGGTGGAGAATCCCTCCCGTCTGGCCTACGTGACCCAGACCACGCTTTCGGTCGATGAAACCCTGGGTATCATCGAGGCCCTCAGAAAGAGATTTCCTCTCATCCAGGGCCCCAAGAAGAACGACATCTGCTATGCCACGCAAAATCGCCAGGAGGCGGTCAAGGACCTGCTGGGGGTGGAACATATCGAGCTCTTGCTCGTGGTGGGAAGTAGCAACTCCTCCAATAGCCGCCGATTGGTCGAGGTGGCGCGGAGCGCGCAGGTCGCGGGACACCTCATCGACGATGCTTCGGAGATTCAGAGCTCATGGTTGACTGGAATCAAGAGAGTGGGCGTCACCGCCGGTGCGAGCGCACCGGAGGATTTGGTGGAAGAGGTGCTGCAGCGCTTGCGATCGCTGGGCGGCACGGTGCACGAGAAAGAAGTTATTGCCGAAACGGTCACCTTTCCCATACCACCTGAATTGGTGCGCCCTGGCGTCGAAGACAGTCGTTGATCCCATACTCTCCAATTTGCCGGCAAAAATTTTCCTCCGCGGACAAATTTCTCCATCGAAGCTGGAACCACCCCGGCTTGATGGCGTATAGAATCCCTCGTGGAAGGCACTCTCGCCAGCGCTGTGCTCGGTGGACGCTTCGCGGATCATCTCCTATACTGCCCGATCGGACAAAGGAGAGGCTGCGTTCTTGCGAGACCGTGGACCTTCCCAACGCCGCACATACGCGACACGACATTCAATTCAGCACTGGTGTGATCATCCGGAGGTACCTGTACGATGATCCAGGTCAGAGACGTGACAAAGGTCTATGGCCCGACCAAGGCTCTGGACAAAGTCTCATTCGAAGTGGGAAAGAGACAGATTCTGGGCTTTCTCGGGCCCAATGGCGCCGGCAAGAGCACGGCCATGAAGATCATCACGAGCTACATCGCACCCACCGAAGGCATGGTCACGGTGGGGGGCATCGATGTCGCCAAAGATCCCATCTCCGTCCGGCGACTGATCGGTTATCTCCCGGAGACGACCCCGCTCTACGAAGGCATGCAAGTCGACCAGTATCTGCGCTTCTGCGCCAAGGCACGCGGCCTGGCGGGGGCGCGTCTGAGTTCGCGGATCGACTGGGTGGTGCAGCAATGCGGGCTGGAACAGATGTA
This sequence comes from Candidatus Krumholzibacteriota bacterium, assembly GCA_963764625.1. Lineage (GTDB taxonomy): Bacteria > Krumholzibacteriota > Krumholzibacteriia > JAJRXK01 > JAJRXK01 > JAOZPE01. The sequence goes on from CAVXTH010000006.1 coordinate 172,009, forward strand.
CAAGAAGGACATCAATCAGCTCTCCAAGGGCTTCAAGCAGCGCACGGGACTGGCCCAAGCCCTCATTCACGACCCGGAAATCCTGATTCTTGACGAACCCACCACCGGCCTCGATCCGCTGCAGATCATTCAGATTCGCAAGCTCATCCAGGAACTGGCCCACGAGAAGACGGTGATCTTCTCCACCCACATTCTGCAGGAAGTTTCCTCGACCACCGATCGGGTCATCATCATCAACAACGGCCGCATCATCGCTGACGGGTATCTCAACGACTTGCAGTCGGACGCGCAGGGGGGGGCGCAGCTCCGCGTCGCCCTGATCGCGGCACGAGAGGACGTGGAGAGGAGCCTCACCGCGCTCGACTCGGTGTCTTCAGTCAATATCGTTTCCGATTCGGATGGAGTGGTGACCACTCGCTTGAGGGGTACCGATGGAGTGGATCTTCGCCGTGAGGTCGGGCGGCTGGCCGCGGCGAAGAGCTGGGCCGTTATGGAAATGGGTGTCCCGGAGGTCAGTCTGGAGGATGCCTTCATCGAGTATATACGGCGCAGTAACGAGCAGCACCGCAAGGAGGCGCAACATGTCTAACACCGGCGTGATCTTCCGCCGAGAGTTCCGAGGGTATTTCGACTCGCCCATCGCGTACATCTTCGTCATCGTCTACTTGCTGCTGAACGCGGGCTTCTTCATGAGCGGATTCTTCCTCTCCGGTGAAGCGAGCTTGCGAGCGTTCTTCGAGAATCTGCCGCTCTTCAACATCTTCTTCCTGCCCGCGATCACGATGGGCCTGTGGGCGAACGAACAGCAGGGTGGCACCTTCGAATTGCTGATGACCCTCCCGATGAAGTCGTGGCAGGTGGTGACCGGGAAATACCTGGCGGCCCTGGCCTTCTACACGATCGCGCTTGCGTGCACCTTCACGCTTCCTCTGATGGTGACGAGCTTGGGGAACGCCGATTCGGGCGCGATCTTCACCGGCTACGTGGGAGCGCTCCTGCTAGGAGCCTTCTATTTGGCACTGGGGATCTTCATCAGCGGTCTGTTCAAGGAGCAGATCGCTGCCTTCATCGTCACCTGCCTGGTCTGTCTCTTTTTCCTCCTCTTGGGCAACGACTTCGTGGTGGCGGGAATCGACGGCTGGATCGCCGGATTCGGGAGCTTCCTGAGGGATCACGTGGCGTTCTCGGTGCACTGGAATTCGCTCCAACGCGGCGTCATCGACTTCAGTTCGATTCTCTACTTCATCACCATGCCGGCGCTCTTCTTGGGACTGAATGCCATCTCTCTCGAGAGGAGGCGGTACTGATGACGACTCGCAAGACCAGTTTCACCCTCACCTTCACCATCGCGGCCGTCGTACTCTTTGCCATCGTCGTCTTCTTCAATGCGATCGTGGGAAGCCAGAGCAAGGCGCGAATCGACTTCACGCAGGACAAGATCTACACCATGAGTCCGGCGGCGAAGCGCATCATGGCCCAACTCAAGGTGCCGGTGCACGTGAAGCTCTACATCACACAGGCCTCCGACATGCCGACGGGCCTCAAGAGTCTCGAGCGCAACATCACCGATAAACTCGAGGAGTACAAGGCGGCCTCGGGAGGAAAGTTGACCTACACGGTCTCCGATCCCTCTCAGGACGAGGACCTGGCGCAAAAGATCCAGGCCAAGGGAATCAGACCGTTTCAGGTGCAAAGCATCGAAAAAGACGAGATCGGCCTGAAGCTGGTGTATTCGGCGCTCGAGATGAGCTACAAGGACAAGGACCCTGAGATCATTCCCCAGGTCGCTCCAAAGACACTCGACACTCTCGAGTACGAGATCTGTCGCCGCATCATCAAACTGACCCGCGACAAGCCGCCGGTCCTGGCCATCTACTCATCCAAGGAGAGTTTGGACCCGCAGATGGTGCAGCTCTACATGCAGATGGGACAGCAGCCGCCGGCGCCGCGGGATCTCTACTCGCAGATGCCCCAGATCTTCCAGGGTCAGGGCTACGACGCGCGCAGAGTCGAGATCACGCAGGAATCGCCCATTCCCGACGACGCGGCCACTCTTTTGATTCTCTCTCCGAAGAACCTCACCGACCGGCAGCGCTACGAGATCGCGAAGTTTCTGCACCGGGGCGGGCAGGTGTTCCTCGCGGTGCAGAACCACGAGTACGACTATAATCCGGGTCAAAGGGGCGGATTCGACGTTTCGGCGCGACCGATCACCACTGGAATCGAGCCGCTGCTCGAGGACTACGGAGTTCGTGTCTCCAAGGGCGTTTTCATGGACGAGAACCTCGAGACCCTCTCGATTCCGCGGATGCAGAACTTCGGCGGCATGCGGGTTCAGGTCGCCGAACCCGTCCAGGCTCCGATTCAGATCAAGGTGACGGGAGATCAGTTCAACCAGAACCTGTCGGTCTCCAGCCGTCTGGGAAAGCTCCTCTATCTGTGGGGAGGCCGGTTGGTGCTGGACGATTCGAAACTGAATTCGGTGAAGCTGTCGCACGACGTCCTCTTCACCTCATCGAACAAGTCGTGGGAGGTGGACAACGACGGGGGTCCCCTCACCCAGCGAGACTTCACTTTCGATCAGGCGACTGCGCACTCGCGCGCTCCCCTGGCGGTGATGCTGCACGGAGAATTCCCCAACCCTTACGAAGGGCAAGCGATTCCCACCTGGGGCCCCAGCGATTCGACGACCACCGGCAAGGCGGTGAGCGAGAAAGCAGGGGAGGGCACGCTGATTCTCGTAGGCTGTGGAAAGATGTTCGAGGACAGCTATCTGCAGGCGGGCGGCTACAACAATGCACTGCTCATCCTCAATGGAATCGACGTCTTGACTCTGGGCGAGGACCTCATTCAGGTGAGGGCGAAGACCACTGAGCAGAGGGCGATCCACGAAGTCTCGCAACAGGGAAAGCTCTTCTGGAGGACTCTCACCACCGTTCTCGTCCCGCTGCTCGTCGCGCTCTACGGAATCGCTCGCACGATACGCCGTCGTCGCACGCAGGCGGCCTGGCTCCACATGCACACGAGTTGAGCAAGGAGGGTACGGACTGACATGAACAACCGGACTCTAGGGGTTCTTCTGGTACTTCTCATTCTGTTCGCAGGTGGCTATTGGTACAGCAAGAATCAACGGCGCGACCTGGACCAGACGGGAGGATACGTGGACCTGGTGAAGGGGACCCTGTCCACCGATACGGTCTACGGTCTCTCCGTTTATCGCGGCTCGCATCCCGACAAGGGCTTCACCCTCGTGCGTCGCGGCAATGACTGGATCATGAACTCTCACCACGACGCCAAGGCCAACCTCAATCGCCTGCGCACGCTTCTGAGCAATCTGGAGAATCTCGACGGGGAGCCACGTTCCAACGATCCCTCCGTACTCGCCGACTACGATCTCGACGATTCCAATGCGGTGCATCTGGTGCTCAAGGACGAGAGCGGCGGCGAGATCCTGCATCTGCTTTTGGGAAAGTCCGCCACCGGCGGTGGCTTCGTCCGGAAGGAGGGCAGCAATCAAGTCCTCTTAGGCAGCCGTAATCTCTTGAGCGACTTCGGAATCTGGGGAGAGGACAATCCGAACCCGGTCGCCACCACTTGGCTCGACCTCGACATCTACAAACCAGATCGCGAATCGGTGAGTTCCATTGCCTTCCAGAAGGGAAAGAACCTGATCGCCATGAAAAAGGTTCTTCAGAAGCCGGCCAAGGTTGACACCACGGCGGTGAAGAAGCCCATCCCTTACGAATGGGAAGTCACCAAACCCAAGCACTTCACCGCTCTCAAGACACGAGCCGATGGCGTGCTCACCACTCTGACCAACATGCGCGCGCGCGATGTCGCTCCCAAGCCCGATTCGCCCGACGAATACGGATTGGGGAAGGATGCGGACTGGGCGGAGGTGACCGTGGGCGACAGCACCACCACTCGCTTGCTCTTCGGCAAGGAAGGCCCCGAGGGCCAGTTCTACATGAAAGTGCAAGGGGATGACCGTTACTGGTTGGTCTCGGACTACGTGCGCGGAAACGTGTTCAAGCCTCTCAAAGAGTTCGAGCCCAACAACAAGGACTGAGTTCTTCAGGCAGGACCCGCCCGCTCAGGGCGGGCGGTGAGCTGCCACTGTGCGCCGTCCTCATCGTAGAGGACGGCGCCTTCGTCGAGGGTCTTTTCGACCACGGCCAGCGCGATTCTGCCGCTCTCCATCCGAATGCAGCGCCGTTCGCACCAGCTGACCGCAGGCACGGCGGTCCCGACGCAGCTCTCCTTCGGTGCGCGCGGTAGCCACTCCACTCAGGATGGCGGGAGTGCGGCGCACCTTGTCGTAGTTCTTCAGACGGGCCACGACCTCCTGGCCGATGTAGCACCCTTTGTCCCAGGACACGATTTCCCCCAAACCCACCTCGAGGGGATGAAACCGCTCGTCCAGGTCGAGACCGGGCCGAAAGCGACCGCGCAGGATTTGCGCGAGCTGAAAGCTCCCCTCCTCCAACGGCAGCGCTCCCGCGTCGACGAGGCGTTGCGAGAGCTCATCCCCGGCCGGGCACGTGAGGTGCAGCACCGCTTCCCCTTCTTCGCTGAAGATGATTCGTTCTTGCGTGCGCAGGAACGAGCCGGGGGCCGGCGGCTCGATCTGAAGTGCGCGGGCGAGGACTTCGGCCGAGTCCGCGCCGTGGAGACTCAGAGCGTGGGAGGATTCGTCTCGGAACAGCTCCACGTCCTCGGTGATGATGAACGACTCGAGCCACTGCTGGAGCAGGGCGCCATGCCCTTCTCCCGCCAGAAGGAAGACCTCGCCGTCTTTCTTCGCTCCGAGCGCGAGATCGACGATGCGTCCCTTGGCATTGGTGAACAGGGACCAGAAGCTCAGTCCGTCTTCTTGGCGGACGAACTCCGAGGCGGCGATTCTCTGCAAAAGATCGACGGAATCAGGGCCTCGCAAACGCAGGAGACGCCCTGTCCCGGCCTTCTTGAAGAGGACGGAGCCGGGACGGTCGGCAGGAGGGGAGACACGGTGGTTCATGGGCTACATCATTAGAGGCCTGGGCCCCATTCTGCCACCTCGCGCCAAGGGGCCTCGGGTGGGAACTCCCGGGGTTGAGGAAGCTCCCGGGGGGAAGCGGGGCCGCCTTGCCATGCCGTGGGACCACGGTATCTTGAACCACAACATTGCTCTCAAAGGGAATCTCCATGGCGCGCGTGTATCTCGATCATCATGCCACGACTCCAGTCGACCCACGGGTCGAGGAGGCCATGGCCCCCTATTGGGGCCAAGCCTTTGGAAACGCCGCCAGCGCGCACATCTTCGGTTGGGAAGCCGCCGAGGCGGTGGAAAATGCGCGCGCGCAGATCGCGGCGTCGATCGCTTGCAAGCCGAGCGAAATTGTCTTCACCAGCGGGGCCACCGAGGCGGACAATCTCGCCATTCTGGGAAGCGCCCCGGGCCTGGAGCGCCGGGGACGGCATTTCGTGACGAGTGCGATCGAACATCCAGCCGTGCTCGATGCCCTGAGGCACCTCAAAGCTCAGGGCGCCGAGCTGAGCATCCTTCCCGTCGATTCGGGAGGAAGGGTGCGAGTGGACGAGCTGAAGGCGGCCCTGCGGAACGACACGGTTCTGTGCAGCGTGATGTGGGCGAACAACGAAATCGGGACCATTCAGCCGGTGGAGGAAATTTCCGCCGCGTGCCGTGAACGGGGCGTGTTGTTTCATACCGACGCCGTTCAGGCGGTGGGCCGAATCCCGATGGCGATCGACTCGATCGACATGCTCTCGTTGACCGCGCACAAGATCTACGGGCCCAAGGGAATCGGAGCGCTGATCGTGCGCCGTCGCACGCCGCGGATCCACCTTCAGCCGCTTCTGTTCGGCGGAGGGCACCAGGATGGACTCCGTTCTGGCACCCTTCCCGTCGCTCTCATCGTGGGCCTGGGTGAAGCCTGCGCGCTCGCCGCAAGCGAACGCGAGCAGCGAGCGCGGCATGTCCAAGAGCTACGGGACCATCTCTTGCATCGCTTGCAGGCAGAGATCGAGGACCTCACGGTCAACGGAACTCTACGCGAGCGGCTTCCGGGGAACTTGAACGTGTGTATTCAAGGGGTGGAGGCGGAAGCCTTGCTCCTGGAACTGCGCGAGGTCGCGGCCAGTACGGGGTCGGCCTGTTCCTCGGCCGAACACAATCCAAGCTCGGTTCTCTTGGGTCTAGGGCTGAGTCCGGATGAAGCTCATGCCAGCATTCGCTTCGGAGTTGGGAAAGACAACACACTGGAAGAGATCGACACGGTGTGCGACGCAATAGTGAAGAAAGTGGAAGTGCTTCGTTCGTTTTCACGGCACGATAGCCGTGAGCGTTGAGCGAGTAACTCGCGGAGGAGAAGTCATGGTTCATATCACCGACGGGGCCGCGAAGGCCATTCGCACCAATCTGACCGAGGAAAACCGCGATCCCGCCACCAACTATCTGCGGGTGGCGGTACAGGGTGGCGGCTGTTCCGGTTTGAGCTACAAGCTCGCGTGGGAGGATTCCCTGCGTGAAGGCGACGAGGTATTCTCGCACGAAGGGGAAGGAGTGAAGATCGTGGTGGACAACAAGAGTCTGCTCTTCATCCACGGTCTCACGCTAGACTTCTCGGGTGGACTCAATGGCAAGGGATTCGTCTTCGAAAATCCCAACGCCACCGGCACCTGCGGCTGCGGCTCCTCGTTCAAGGTGTGAGCTTCCATACTCCCACGAAGTTTCGGTCCCTTCCCTCACGGAGCAAATGCTTGCCAGCGCATCTTCAAAATGAAACAATGCCCGTCGATTTCCAGACGACGGGGATTTCAGTTCTACGGTGGAGTCGGGGAGCGACTCAGAGAGGGTATCCATGCATTTCAGCGTGAAAAAAGAGAGTCTCGAGGATGCGCGCGCGGAGGTTTTGATCGTTGGGGTGAATTCGGGCGGAAAGCGCTTACGAGGAGCGGTAGCCGGGCTCGATCGGCGCACTAGCGGAGCGTTGAGCAAGGCGATGGAGGTGAGCGGTTTCAGCGGGGAACTCAAGGAAGTCGCGTTCGCACCCGCGCCCCGCACTGGTGCCAAGAAGATTCTCCTCTTGGGCCTGGGAGAGATGCAGGACCTCGACGTCGCCGCCTTGAAGGACGCAATGGGAAGCGCCGCTTCCGCCTGCCAGAAGCAGGGCATCAAGTCTGCGGCGGTGCTGGTCCCCACCTCGCGCTCCACTCACGTGCGGGATGCGGCGGAAGCGACCTGTCGCGGGCTCCTCTTGGCGAGCTACGATCCCGGTCTCTACAAGACCGAGGAGAAGGAGCGCAAGAAAGCGGCGCTCAGTCGCGTGACTCTTCTTTGCGATGCCAAGAACGCGGATACCGAACTGAAAGCGGGAGCCGCGCGCGGAAACGCGATGGCGGCCGGAGTGTTGTTTACCCGCGATCTCGTGAACCGTCCCTCTAACGAACTCACTCCGCGTATGCTCGCGAAGGAGGCCAAGAGCCTGGCTCGCTCTCCGCTGGTAAAGTGTAGAGTCTTCGGGCCGGCGGAATGCGAACGCAAGGGCATGGGAGGACTGCTCGGAGTCGGACAGGGCAGCGCGGAACCAGTGCAGTTCATCTCCCTCGAGTACAAACCGGCACGCCTGCCGAAGAAAGCCCCCAAAATCGCCATCGTGGGCAAGGGAATCACTTTCGACACCGGTGGAATCAGCCTCAAACCTTCTGCCAACATGGACCAGATGAAGTTCGACATGGGAGGCGCGGGAGCCGTTCTCGGTGCGTTCAAGATCCTCTCGCTCTTGAAGCCCGCAGTGCACGTTTTGGGTTACGTGGCAGCCGCGGAGAACATGCCGGGGGGAAAGGCGATCAAGCCGGGCGATCTGCTCCGTATGATGAGCGGCCTCACGGTCGAGGTAAACAACACCGATGCAGAGGGCCGTCTGGTGCTGGCGGATGCTCTTCACTACGCGAAACTGCAAAAGCCCGATTTCATCGTGGATGCCGCCACCCTGACCGGCGCATGCATGGTAGCGTTGGGTGAGTACGCCTGCGGACTCATGAGCGAGGACGACGAACTGGTGCGCCTCATCGAAGAGGCCTCCAAGCTCGCTGGTGACCCGGTTTGGCGGCTGCCTCTGAGCGAATTGCATCGCACCAAGATGAAGGGTCACGTCGCCGACCTGAAGAACACCGGCTCCAGAGATGGCGGCGCCTCGACGGCGGCCGGTTTCTTGAGTTTCTTCGCTACGAGGAGCGCGCTGGGCGCATTTGGATATCGCAGGGATGGTCTGGGCGGAAGAGAATCGCCCTACCGAGCCCAAAGGCGCCACCGGCTTTGGAGCCTGTCTCTTTTACTGTATCGCCGAGGCCGCGGCGAAGAGCACCTAGGGCGCCCACACAGAAAGATGAACCCATGACATCATGCAGGCCGAGACCGAAGCGGATGGGCCTCGTGCTCTTCCTTTGCCTCACCCTGGCGGCGTCGATTCTCAGCGCGAACGCGGAACCTCTCAAGAAGGTGAAGACTCCGGAGCCCCCCAAAGAAGCCAAGGAGGGAGCCCAGCGAGTGTTGGCGAAGGCACAAGCCGCGACGCACGTGAGCGCGCGCGCGCTCAGCCGCGTCATCGTGGGACGGGCCGTGTGCAACGGTCCGGACGGGTCGTACAGGACCGATATCAGTTCTCCGCCGGGGGAACGGCTTTGGTTCCGTCAGGTCCATCCCGGGAAGAAGGCCTTCGAAGCGCTCATCACTGCCGATGGGGCCTGGTCCATCAAGTCCGACGGTTCGCGAAGCCCCTTGAACTATCGTCGGACTCTCATGGTCAAAAGCCACGACTTCCAGCGCATCGCCCTCGATCCCGAGAGTTTCGTCTCGAATCTTGGCCTCATCGGAACGAAGGATTTCCAAGGGCTGAAGAGCGAGCAGCTCTCGGGGTTCACGGAGGACGGCACCAAGATCGAGCTGTACTACGATCTCAAGAGCGGCCTTCCTCTCGGCTTCAAGATGATGAACCCGCTCGCAGGCCGGTGCCATCGTCACCATCATCTTCCAGGAGTGGAAGGATGTGGAGGGAGTGCTCATGCCCTCGAAAGTAATCGCGTCCGACTCGCAAGGAAAGTTCTACCTGTCGTTCGAGGGGCTGTTCTTCGATGACGTATCGCCCTGAGCAAGGGTCGTCCATCGGGGTTCGAATGCTACCGGCCTAGGTGCGGCGGGAATCCGGATCGAAGGCGTCGCGCAGACCATCTCCCAGGAAATTCAGCGCGAGCAGTGTCACGCCCAAAAAGAGTCCGGGAAACAGAATCAACCACCAGTTCGTGTTGAGGGCGTTGATCGCCGTGGCTCCCTCGTTGGCGAGGCTTCCCCACGAAGCGTCGGGAGCTTGGACTCCGAGCCCGAGGAAAGAGAGGAACGCCTCCTCGAGCATGACGGCGGGGACGGTGAGAGTCGCGTAGACCAAAATGGGGCCGAGCATGTTGGGAAGCAGATGCCGCAGAAAGATGCGGTTCCGCGGCACACCCAGCGCGATCGAGGCTTCGATGAACTCGCTCGAACGCAGACTCTTCAATTCCCCCCGTACGATGCGGCTCATGGTGAGCCACTGGACGGCGCCCAGAGCCAAGAACAACAGCAGCAGGCTCTGTCCGAAGAAGGCGACCAAGAGGATCACGAAGAACATGAACGGCAGCGAGTAGAGCAGATCGACGAAGCGCATCATGACCTCGTCGGTCTTTCCTCCTTGCCAGCCCGCCACCATGCCCCAGCTCACTCCGATGAGCAGGCTCACCAGGGTGGCCACCACGCCCACCGCCAAACTGATGCGTCCGCCTCGCATCACCCGAGTCAACAGATCGCGGCCTACCGCATCGGTTCCGAAGGGATGCTGCCAGCTCGGAGCCTGGAGTTGATGGGGGAGATCCTGCCGATCGTAGGAATAGGGACTCAGAGCGGGTCCGGCCAGGGCGAGGACCACCATCGCGACCAACACCCAGAGACTGACCACTGCCACCTTGTGACGCCTCAAACGCCGCCAGGCCTCCTGAAAGGGAGAGCGGATGAGGTCGCGCTCGTTCACTTCAATTCCACCCTAGGATCGAGAACCGAGTAGAGCAGATCGACGAGGAGATTGAGTCCGATGAGCAAAGTGCTGTAGAGAAGCACCGTGCCCATGGCCAGGGTGTAGTCACGGTTGAGTGCCGAGTTGACGAAGAAGGTCCCCAACCCCGGGATGCTGAAGATCTTCTCGACGACGACGCTTCCCACCAGAATGGAGGCGGTGGCCGGGCCGAGATAGCTGAGCACCGGCAGGATGGCCACGCGCAGAGCGTGTTTGGTCATGACCACCGGTTCGGTGAGTCCTTTTGCCCGGGCGGTTCGGATGAAGTCGCGCGAGAGCACTTCGATCATGCCCACGCGGGTCAGACGCGCGATGTAAGCTCCGCGAATCGCCCCCAGAGTGATCGCCGGCAGCACCAGCTGCGAAGGAGTCCCGAATCCTCCCACCGGAAGCCAACCGAGCTGAAAGACGAAGAGCAACACCAGCAACGGTCCGAGCACGAAGTTCGGAATGCAGATGCCAAGGAGCGCGAAGCCGGTGGCGAAATGATCGGGCCATCTGTTGCGGTGGACCGCGGCGAGTACCCCCAGGGGAATGCCGGTGAACAGAGCGATCAAGAGAGCGCAGAGTCCGAGAGTGAGGGAAACCGGAAGCGCCTGCGAGATGATCTCGCGCACCGACCAGCCAGGATAGCGAAACGAGGGCCCCAGGTCGCCTCGCACAAGTCCTTTTCCGTAGAGCCAGAGCTGCTCGGGGAGGGGCCGATCGAGACCGTAGCGCGCCTGTATCTGCGCCTTGACCGTGGGGTCGAGCGCACGCTCCATATCGAAGGGGCCGCCGGGGGCCAGCCGCATGAAGAAGAAGCTGACCACGATGATGGCCAAGAACAAGGGCACGAGCGAAAGCAGTCGTCGCGTGAGATACTGCATCATGGCTGCTTCCTCGTGCGCGCGAGGTGTTTGAGCTGCACCGTGTTCAAAAGATTGGGCTTCAGGCCGCTCCATATACTGGAGTCGTAGAGATCGGTGACGACGTAGTAGTAGAGCGGCACAATGATGCACTCCTCTTGGGTGACGATTCTCTCGCACTCCTGGAGAATCGCCATCCTCCGCTGGGGATCGAGTTCGTTGGCGGCCGCATTCAAAAGGCTATCGTAGCGGGTCGAGGCAAAACCGGTGCGGTTGTTTCCGTTTCCCGAACTCCAGATCGAGAGAAAGGTGTTCGGGTCGAGATAGTCGCCGATCCATCCTCCGCGGGCGATCTGAAAGTCCGTGGAGCGGGTTTTCGCCATGAACACCTTCCACTCCATGTTTCGCAGCTCCACCTGTACTCCCAGCTCGCGCTTCCACTGTTGCTGCAGGACCACCGCGATCTGCCGGTGCGCCTCACTGGTGTTGTAGAGGTAGGTCACCACGGGAAAGCCCTTGCCTCCGGGATACCCGGCCTCGGCCAGAAGCTCTCGGGCGCGATCGGGCTGGTAGGTTTGCAGCTGCACTTCGTGGTAGCCGGGCAACCCGGGCGGGACGAGGCTGTGGGCGGGGATCTGTCCTCCCCGGGTGACGTGCTGCGTGATCGCGCGGGCGTCCACCGCCAGGGCAAAGGCCTTTCGCACGCGGCGATCGTTCATGGGCTCCTGGTTTACCCCGAAGCGGAGGAAGTAGGTGTTGAGATAGGGACCCTGATGGAAATCCGGACGAGACGAAAGCTGACGCACGACGGTCGGGGGAACTCCCTCCGAGTCGACCCAATCGAGCTCTCCACTCTCGTAGCGGTTGAAGTTGCTGTTCACGTCTTCGCCGTGCATGACGTCGACGATCTTCAAACCCACGTGTCTAAGATCCCAGTAGCGCGGGTTGCGACGAAGCCGGACCCGGCGGTTGATTTCCCATTTGTCGATGCAGTACGGACCATTGCTCACGATGAACTGGGCGTGTGTCCATCGATCGCCATGCGCCTCGATCACCCACGAGGGTACGGGGTACAGGGGATAGTACGCGCAGAGGTCGAGGAAGTAGGCGACCGGGTGGGAGAGCTGCACCACAAAAGTCGTGTCGTCGGGGCACGCCATGCCCAGAGTCGAGGGATCGCTCGTTTCTTTCGAGTGGAAGCGCCGTGCGCCCACGAGAGGGTAGAGGAGGTCGGCATAGGGCGCGGCCGTGCTGGGGGTCAATAGCCGCGTCCAGGCGTATTGAAAGTCTCGGCTGCGCACCGGCTTGCCGTCGCTCCAGCGTGCGTCGCCCCGCAGATGAAAAAGATAGAGAGTTCCGGTCGCGTCGACCTCCCAGCTCCGGGCGACTCCGGGTCTCGGGGCCAGGGTGAGAGGATCACGCGTACAGAGTCCCTCGAATGCGTTGCTCAGGATCCGTCCGCCGGGCTGGGCGCTGCAGAGTCCCGGATCGAGACTCTCCGGTTCTCTACCCAGCATGGTGAAATCCGCCGCATCCTCCCTGAGTCCGCAGCCCCAGAGCACCACGACGGAAAGGATGAGCATTCCCCTTCGAGCCCAGATTCGTTGCAGCCACCGGAAGGCCACGCGTTCCGCCCTTTCGCATGAGTGGGGCGGGGTGATTGTAAGGGTTTCCCCTTCGCGGTCCAGACCTGAAGCGAGTCGCCCGTGAAGTGTTCTCGCGCCACGGGGCCCTAGAGTGTATAAGAGAGAGGACGCCCCGGACTTTCCACTACGCCCCCGGAGATCCTGGCATTCATGAACGATCTGCCGCTCTTCGCCACCACCTCCCCACAAGACGACGCCACGTGGTCGGTGACGCGCCTGAACGAGGCGATTTCGCACGCGCTTTCCGAACGCTTCCCCCAGGAGATCTGGGTACGCGGGGAGATCCAGGGGCTCGCGCGTACGCGAATGCGCAAGCACTGGTATTTCGAATTGGTAGAAAAGGAAGAGTTCGGCGATGGAGTGAAGGGAAAGCTCTCGGTGGCGCTTCTCTCGTGGAATCGGGGACCGGTAGACCGGACCATCACGAGCTCGCCGGGCTTTGGTCTCGATGACGACATCGAGGTCCGGATTCGCGGCCGGGTCGATTTCTATCCACCGTTCGGAAAACTCCAATTCATGATGACCGGGGTGGATCCGGCGTTCACGCTGGGACAGTTGGCCTTGCAGCGCGAGCGGGTGCTGCGGGCCCTCAGCGCGGAAGGTCTGCTCAGGGCCAATGCCTCACGGACGATGCCCCTGGTTCCGGCGCGGATCGGACTCATAACCAGCGTGGGTAGCGCGGCCTACAATGATTTCGTCAACGAGCTGCAACAAGGTGGATTCGGCCACGTGCTCATGGTGGCGGACGCGCGCGTTCAGGGAATCGAGGCCGAACGCACTCTGCTCGCCGCGCTGGCCACGCTTCGCAAGCTCGATCTCGATTTGATCGCCATCGTGAGGGGAGGGGGCAGCCAGAGCGACCTGGCGGCGTTTGACAGCGAAGCCCTGGCCCGCGCGATCTGCAAGATGCCCATTCCGGTACTCACCGGAATTGGTCACGAGATCGACACTTCGGTGGCGGATCACGTGGCGCACACCGCGTACAAGACACCTACCGCATGCGCTGCCGCTCTGGTCTCGATGACGGCCAACTTTGTCGATCTGCTGCAAGAGCGCGTCGGCGAGATCATTCAGCTCGCGGAAAAGAGAACCGCCATGGAGCATCATCGTCTGATGATGGGGGCGCAGGTGGCGAGTTCCCGCGCCAAGGCGCTCATCGTCTCCGCAGGGCGCGATCTGTCGGAGGCCGAGAGAAATCTCATTCGGGAGACGCCGCGGGCGGTTGTGCTCGCCAGTTCCAGGCTCGAGCGCATCGCCGGCGAGCTTCGCGGGGCGGGACGCCTGGTTCTGCATCGAGCCGATCAAACTCTGAAGACGTCGCGCGCCCACTTGAGCCTCCCTCGGCTTCGAACTCTGCTGCACCGCCGCGAGGAGAAGCTCAACGCGCACCAAACTCGGGTGCGGCTTCTGGATCCCCGCAAAGTCCTCGCGAGGGGATACAGTATCGCTCGCGGCCCGACCGGTACCGTCGTGCGCCGCGCGGAGGACCTGAAGCGCGGGGACCTCATGATCACGCAATTGGCTCTGGGAAGGGTGAAGAGCAAAGTCGAGGAATGCCAAAAGGAGAACGAAAACCCATGAATGCGAAGAAGGCCCAGACCAAAGCGCCACGCTACGCCGAAGCCATGGAGGAGTTGGAGACCATTCTCGCGCAACTCGAGGAGGAATCGGTGGATGTGGACGAGCTCACGGCCAAGGTGAAACGGGCCAGCGAACTGATCCAGTTCTGCCGAGACCGGCTGAGCAATACGCGACTGGAGATCGAGCAGGTCGTGGCCGAACTGCAGGCGGTCGAGAAAGAAGAGAACTCGGAGGACGAAGAGCGATCGTGAATTCCGCGAGTCGGAGTGAACCCCAGCTCAGCGGCGAGGAACTGGACCGGAAGTGGCGTGACGAAGTCTACGTCGCCGACGGAAGCCCCCAACTCACGCTTCGGTCCACGCTGACCGGAGTCGTCTTGGGCTGTCTGCTCGCCTTGAGCAACCTCTACGCGGGCCTGAAGACCGGCTGGTCGTTCAGCATCGCGATCACTGCCTGCATTCTCTCCTTTTCGTTCTGGCGTCTGTTGATGGTGGCCAAGCCCGGTTCGCGTTCCCCGGAAATCCTCGAAGACAACTGCATGCAGTCGACCGCTTCCGCGGCGGGCTACACCATCGTGGCTCTGCTCGTCTCGGCGATTCCCGCCTACCTCATGGTCACCGGAGTGAGGATTCGCGCGGGATGGCTCATGCTCTGGGTGTTCTTCTCGGCCGCCCTGGGCCTGATGCTCTTCATTCCCTTCAAGCGCCAGCTCGTCAACGACGAGAGTCTGGTGTTTCCCAGTGGCGTCGCCGCGGCCGAGACCCTGCGTGGCCTGCACGCCAAGGACGGAGAGTCTCTGCGGCACGCCCGGGGGCTCTTTTCCGGCATGGGCCTGGGCGCTCTGGGATCGTGGCTCGGCACGAACAACGCGTTCAGCTTGGTGGCGTCTCCCCAGGATTCCCGAAACCGTATTCGCGCCCGGTTCGATCTCGGGGGTCTCGCTTTCGCCGCTGACGGTCGGCCTGGATCTGGCCGGCGTGTCTTTGGCGGGTGGAGCCCTCATCGGGATCCGAATTTCCCTGTGGATGCTCGCCGGGTCGACGGCGATCTACCTGGTGATTGCTCCCTGGCTGGTGTCGAATCACTACATCGTGGGTGAGGTGGGGTACCGCACGGTGCAGAATGGCTTCGCGCTCTGGCTCGGTGCCTCGCTCATGGTCGGCGCGTCGTTGGCGGATCTGTTCTTTCAACGTCACACGATGGGGCGCGCGTTTTCGGGTCTGTGGAGGATTTTGCGCGGGGGCTCGAAGTCCGCTAGACACGATCCCATGGCCGAAATCGAAGTACCCGACTGGTGGTCTCTGGTGGGGCTTGGGTTCTGCGCGGTCGGCCTGGCCGTGACCGGCATCCTGGCCTTCGCCATTTCCCCTTTGTCCCTGCTCGCCGCCCTCATCTTGAGCCTTCTCTTCGTGGTCGTGGCCACGCGCGCGGTAGGGGAAACCGATCTCATCCCGGTGGGTCAACTCGGAAAGCTGGCGCAGCTCACCTTCGGGGGACTGGCGCCGCGCCGGCTCAGCACCAATCTGATGGCCACCGGGATGAGCGTGAGCTCCGCCGCCTCTGCGGCCGATCTCGCGACCAACCTCAAGTGCGGACGCATCCTGGGAGGGAATCCACGGAAGCAGTTTCAGGCGCAGCTCTTGGGCACTCTGGCAGGGGCCCTGGTAGTGGTTCCCGCCTTCTACGTGCTCGTACCCGACGTCAGCGTTCTCGGCACGCCCCAGCTTCCCGCTCCCGCCGCGGCCGCCTGGCGCGCGATCGCGGAGTTGACGTCCAGCGGTTTGAGCGCGCTCGAACCCGCGGCTCGTCTCGGTTTGGTGGTGGGACTCATGCTGGGCTTGATCCTCTCGACGATCGCGCAGCTGTGGCCCGAGAGAAAGTGGACGCCCAGTGCCTTCGGTTTGGGCTTGGGAATGGTGATTCCCTTCAGCCAATCCACTGCCTTCGTGGTCGGCGCCCTGCTCGCCATCCTCGTGCGACGCCTGAGCCCCTCGCGCGCTGAGGCCTACACCGTTCCCGTCGCCAGCGGAATCATCGCGGGGGAAAGCCTGCTCGGCGTTCTCTTCGGAACTCTGGCCGCTCTGGGCCTCATGTAGACCGTTCGCAGAGCTCCAGGAGAACTCCACCAGTGGAGCGGGGATGGCAGAAGGCGATGAGTTTGTTCGAGGCTCCCCGGCGGGGCGTTTCGTCGATCATCGAGATGCCGGCTTCACGCAGCGCCTTCGCCGCCGCTGCGCAGTCCTTCACCCTGAGGGCCAGGTGGTGAAGCCCCGGTCCGTGCTTCTTCAGAAACTTCGCCACCGGGCTCGTGTCCGAAGTGGGTTCCAAGAGCTCGAGGTGCGCGCCCTTCAGATCGAAGATGGCCACGTGCACCCCGTCGCTCTCGATCGTCTCTAAGCCCAGCAGCGGAAGCTCGAGCAGATCGCGGTACAGAGGCAGGGTTTCTTTTAGACTCATGACCGCGATTCCTAGATGGTCCAGTCCATCGCAGAGAGGTCTCAGCTCGGGGGGGAGCCCGAGGATGGCCTTGCGCAGGAGCTCGGGATGGTCGGGTAAGTTCACTGCGCCTCCGCTGCTTTCGGCTGCAGACGCAGGAGCGCCGTGCCCGCCGCAACCGTGCTGCCTGCTTTTACCAGGATTTCGCTCACCACTCCCGAGCTCGGCGAGGACAACTCGTTCTGCATCTTCATTGCTTCGAGGATGACCAGGGCCTGCCCGGCCTCCACCTCGTCACCCACCGAGCACTTGTATTCGACGACGAGCCCCGGCATGTCGGCCGAGACTTCCGCGCGCGAGGAGCCGGCATGAACCTGCTCGGCCGCGGCCGCGGCCAGCTCGTCGAGCACTTCGACTTTGCCGCCGCGTCCTCCCAAGAGCGCTGCGTGCCACGAGCTTCCCGGAGGAGTGAGATCGACGAGGTACATCCGGCCGTTTTGCCGAATGCTGACGGTCCGGCCTCCGTCGAGCACCAGAGCGTCGGTGATGAGCGCGCCGGTGGGAGTTTCCACCCACACCTTTCCGGCGCCATCGCGCACCACGGCCGCTTTCAGATCCTCGCCAAAGAGCCGGGTGATATAGGTCTTGCGGAGTTCCACGCTGCCCCCTAGTCGAGCCTGCCGGTCATGGCGAGACGCCCGTACTGCCCCCACGCCGACAGAGGCGCCGGTTGCTCGCTGTGTCCGCCGTTCGCGTCACCCACTCCTGCTTCCACCAGCGCGAGCGCGGCCGCGAGAGCTTCCTTCTCGTCCGGCGCCAGATTGCTCTTGAGTTTGGCGGGATCGAAACACTCTTCGAGAAAGCGCGTGCTGTAGAGCCCCTTCACGAACTCAGGTTGCTCGAGCACCCAGCGGTGTAGGGGGATATTGTGAATCAAGCCCAGAATGCGGTAATCGGCGAGGGCGCGCCGCCCGCGCGCGATGGCGGCCTGCCGGCTCTCGGCGGACACGATCAGTTTGGCGAGCAGCGGATCGTAGAAGACCGGAATCACGTAGCCCTCGCGCAAACCGCGGTCGTTGCGTACTCCGGCGCCCACCGGCATTCGCAAGCGGTGCACCGTGCCCGGACTGGGCGCGAAGTTCTGCCAGGGGTTCTCGGCGTACACCCGGAATTCAATTGCATGGCCTCGCTGATACAGGTCTTCTTGCTTCCAGGGAATTCCCTCGCCCCGCGCGACTCTGACCTGCGCCGCCACCAGGTCGACCCCCACGACTTCCTCGGTGACCGGATGTTCCACCTGGAGCCGGGTGTTCATCTCCAGGAAGTAGAAGTGATCGTTCTCGTCGGCGATGAACTCGACGGTGCCAGCGCCGCGATAGTTGACAGAGCGCGCGGCCTGCAGCGCGGCTTCGCAGAGCTTTTGTCGGGTCTTTTCGGTGATGGAAGGGGAAGGAGACTCCTCGATCACCTTCTGGTGGCGGCGTTGGACGCTGCACTCGCGCTCGAAGAGATGGACCGCGTTGCCCTTGCCGTCGCCCAAAATCTGCACTTCGAGGTGGCGCGGGTGCTCGATGAACTTCTCCAGAAACACCGAAGAGTCCCCGAACGCTCCCTTGGCCTCACCCCGTGTCCGATCCAAAAAACTCGCCATTTCCTTCTCGGACTGCACCACCCGCATTCCCTTCCCGCCTCCACCGGCCGCCGCCTTGAGCAGTACCGGGTAGCCGATGGCTTTCGCCGCCTTCAGGGCGGAGGGAAGGTCTTCCAGCGCGCTCGAGTTGCCGGGAACCACCGGGACTCTCGCCTTTTCCATGAGCGCTCGGGCCGAGAGCTTGTTGCCCATGCTCTGCATGCTCTCCGGCGTGGGTCCGATGAAACACAGCCCCGCATCTTCGACCGCGCGCGCGAACTCGGCATTCTCACTCAAGAACCCGTAGCCGGGATGAATCGCGTCGGCCTTTGCCTGGCGAGCCGCGTCGAGAATCTTGTCGATGCGGAGATAGCTCTCGCTCGAGGGCCCATCCCCCAGGGGATATGCCTCGTCCGCCTGCAGCGTGTGCAGGGCAGTCCGATCGGGTGCGCTGTAGACGGCGCACGCGGTGATGCCCATTTCGCGCAAGGTCTGCTGGATGCGTACCGAGATTTCACCTCGGTTGGCAATGAGGACTTTCTTGAGAGTTGAGGCGCTCAAGGGTGGCTCCTACAGCGGAATGTTGCCGTGCTTCTTGCGGGGCGTTTCCTGCTTCTTGTTGCGTAGCCTCCTGAGGGCGGCGATGAGCAACGGACGGGTATCGCGGGGTTCGATCACGTCGTCGAGGTATCCGAGGCTCGCGGCCACGTACGGATTCGCGAGCCTCGCCTCGTACTCGGCGACTCTCTGCTTGCGCACCACGTCGGGATCCTCCGCCTGATCGATCTCTTTGCGGTAGATGATGTTGACCGCACCCTCGGGCCCCATGACTGCGAGCTCGGCGCTGGGCCAGGCCACGTTCCAGTCCCCTCTGATGTGCTTGGAGCTCATGACGTCGTAGGCCCCGCCGTAAGCCTTGCGGGTGATGACCGTCAGTTTGGGCACGGTAGCTTCACAGTAGGCGAAGAGAAGCTTGGCGCCGTGCTTGATGAGGCCTCCGAACTCCTGGCGAGTGCCGGGGAGAAAGCCCGGAACGTCTTCGAAAGTGACCAGAGGAATGTTGAAGCAGTCGCAACTACGCACGAAGCGCGCAGCCTTCAGGCTCGCGTCGATGTCGAGTACTCCGGCCAGGGTCTTGGGTTGGTTGCCCACGATTCCCACGCTCGCCCCGCCCAGGCGCGCGAAGCCACACACGATGTTCCGCGCGTACGCGGGTTGAATCTCCAGGAACTCACCGTCGTCCACCACGAGCCGAATGACTTCCTTGATGTCGTACGGTTGCTTGGAGCTGTCGGGAATGATCTCGTTGAGACGATTCTCGCGTCGATCGATGGGATCGGTGCAACTGACGGCCGGCGGATCTTCCAGGTTGTTCTGGGGAAGGTAGCTCAAGAGCTTCTTCAGCATCAGCAGACACTCTTGATCGCTTTGCGCTTTCATGTGGGCCACGCCGCTCTTGATGTTGTGCGTGTCGGCTCCGCCCAGCTCTTCGAAAGTGACGTCCTCGTTCGTGACCATCTTGATCACGTTGGGCCCGGTCACGAACATGTGACTCGTCTTTTCCACCATGATGGTGAAATCGGTGATCGCGGGGCTGTACACCGCGCCACCGGCGCAAGGGCCCATGATCGCGCTGATCTGAGGGACTACTCCTGAGGCCTGGGTGTTGCGCCAGAAGATCTCGGCGTAGCCGGCAAGGCTCTCGACGCCCTCCTGAATGCGCGCGCCACCGCTGTCGTTCAGCCCGATGACCGGCGCGCCGCTCTTGAGCGCTTCATCCATGATGCGGCAGATCTTCTCCGCGTTGGCCATGCTCATGCTTCCGCCGAACACGGTGAAGTCTTGCGCAAAGAGGTAGACCAGGCGGCCGTCCACCTTGCCGGCCCCGGTGATGATGCCGTCGCCCAAAGGGCGCGTTTTTTCCATTCCCAAGTCGTGGCAACGGTGGGTGACGAAGACTCCCGTTTCCTGAAAGGTGCCTTCGTCGAGAAGGAGGTGGATGCGCTCGCGGGCCGTGAGCCGACCGGAGGCGTGGATCTTGTCGATCCGGGCCTGTCCTCCTCCCAGGAGGGCTTCCTGGTGCTTGGCGGCCAGCTCTTGGATCTTCTTTTGAGTGTTCTCGCCCATGGTTCCAAAGGGGTATTGGTGCGGCGCGCCTGGCTACGCCTGCGACCGTGGATTCGTTCCGAGGGTCCAAGAGAAAATAGACTAACAGAGGAGGGAATTCAGTGCTTCAAAGAAAACGCCCTAGCGGACGATGAGAACCGAGTTGAGCGCGCCGAAGCCGTCGGAAACTCGGCTCGGATTGGCCGGATCGGCGATCCAGCGGGTTCCATCGACGACGAGCTTGTACTCAAAGCTGCCGGGACGAAGGCGGATCTCGGTGCGCCAGACCCCATCGTTGCCGCGACTCAAGACGTTGGCCCGGGGGCTCCATCCGTTGAAGCTACCGACCACAGAGACGCTCGAAGCGCCTCGATTGCGGTAGGTGATCGGAATCAAGCGCATCTCCACGCGGGTCTTTCCTTCGGGAGTGGCTTGATTCGGGGCGGGTGCCGAGCCCAGATACGCGTAGCCCTCGACGAGCCTCTCCAGGCGATAGTCCGCGGCAAAGAGAGGGTCGCCGGTGACGTCCTTCAAGTCCAAACGGATCCGCGCGATTCCGTTGTCGTCCGCTTGCACTTTCACCAAAAGGTAATTCGAGCCCGGGGTGAGTCGGATCGCGCTCTGGATCGACCTCCGTAGGGTGTAGGTGCGCCCGATTTCGTATCCGTTCACTCTCAAGAGTGCATCGGTCGGTGATTCCAACTTCACTTGCGCATCGTGGGTCGAAGTGGACACCGCGCTCAGGCCGTACCAGATGGCCCCCGGCGGTCCGTGACCCAATTCGACCCACCCGTCGGTGGAGAGCGCGCTCGGGTCGATTTGCTGCCAACGCACGCGTCCTTCTTGCCCGCGGTAGCTTTGCCCGAGTGCCACCTGAGTGTCCGGCCCCGAGTGCCCCGCCAAGGGGGAGCTGACTCCGGGAGAGAAGGGACCGATGGTGAGCCACCGGAAATGGACGGCGAACTGTTCGTCGAGTCTAGAACTAAGACCACGGTTGTCGTAGAAACGCCATTCCACCGGGTAGTTGCCGGGGGCAGAGTTGTCCGGCGCCGTGATGCGGACATCCCAGGACTGGGAGGACCTGGCGGAAAGCGTGAACGGCGTCGTGGTTTCCGGTTCCACTTTGAAATCAGACGGAACGACGATCTCGTAGTGACCCTCGAGATCACTCATAAGGGAATTCTCGATGGAGATCTCGAAGTTGCGCGCGTGGCTGTTGCCCTGCGGAAGGGCGAGGACGGTGGCGCGCATGGGATCGACCAGCGAGCAGGCCGGGGCATGCTTCGGTGCGCCCCCGGGTCCTCTGAGGACGATCCACCAGAGCCCGGGATTCTCGGGAAGAGAGGGGAGACTTGCGTTCGCGCCCAGCCTTCCCTGAGCCTGCATCGTCACCGGCACGAAGGGACGGGTGTCTTGCCCGTCGGTCCAGGCGGCGCTCCACTGACCGGGGATCTGGCGCTCCGCATCCGACTCCCGATCGAAGTGAAGATGGGCCGTGGGCGTGTGATCGCGGGTGACGACTCCCGGCTCGAGGCTCGCCGTGTAGTCCGCGTCCAGCTGACTGCGACACAAGAGCGTGGCGGCGTCTCGACGCAACAACTCCACGGCGGTCGGCAGCCATTTCTCGACGTCCCGATCGCGCAGGCTGAAGGCGGCCGTGGCGTTGGCACCATTCAAGCCCTGCTGGTCGGGCTCGCGGGCCTGCATGGACTGGCGTTCTCTGACGTCGAGCAGTTCCCATTGGTCGGCCCAACCCTGGAGCAGAGATCGCCACCGAATCCGCGGCGGCCGGGAGACGCGCGATGGCATCTTTCAGCGCGAGACGGGTGGCCAAGCTTTCCTCCGCCGTCAAGATGTGCCCACGGATGAGGAACTCGATGGCGACGCGGCTACGCTGCAGCTCCTTCGGGCTGGGAAGTGCGGTCGGAATGGAGAGGGAACCGTCTCCGAGATCGATGTTCATGGGTCCGCGACTGGGCAGATCCAGCTCGGTGAGGGTCAACCCGAGCATGTTGCTCAGTTCCGCATCGCCTAGCAGCGCCACGGCCCGGCTGAGGAGGATGGCATTCTGGTCGGGCCGCAGAAGGTCGAGCCCCGGCTGCAACGGCCAGCCGGAGGCGGGGTCCAGCCTTTGGGATAGGAAGGCGCGGGCCCTGGGGTCGTCGCGATCCTCGAGGGTTCCCCCCGCCAGAAGCTCGTAGGCAAGTCGGAGGGCGGCGCCGCGATCCGAGGGTGCGTTGAGAGCGATGGGCAAAAGATCGGCGAGATCCGGAGGATGTTGTTTCCGATGCCCCAGGGAGTCGTAGCGCGCATAGCCGCCGGTCGAGGGATCGTAGATGTTCCGCGCGATCCGGCGCTCGATCAGATCATGGTCCCTCCACCAGATCATCGCGTCGAAGACGTGACCCGCCCGGAGGGCCAGGCCAGCCAGAGCTTCGAGCTGGGTCATCTCCAGAGCCGGCAGGATGGCGGTCGTGCCGCGCGTGATGTGCATCGACGCGGGCAAGGCCTCGGGAAGGGCCTCCCACGCGCCGTGATTTTCGGCGTCGAGGTGATTGGAGAGCCAGAATTGCCAGCGGACCAGGGCCTTGTAATCGATAGAGTCGGGCTGGCCCACCTCGCGTTCTGCCTCGTCGACGACCCTCGCCATCAGCGGGATCTGCAAGGGATTGAAGGTCTTGGCCCGTTCATCCAGCTCTTCCGGTCGGGCCTGAGCCGTCCAATTCAGGAAGTTTCCCAGAGCTACGTATGATTCCGCCACCTTCCCCGTGCTTACGACAGAAGGAGCCGGCGCAGCGGGGCGAAGGCCCGCGCAGAGCAGAGGGACGAGGAGGAGTGTGGCAGCCGCCCGGAGGCGGCGGCGTTGTGTGGTCATGACGGAAGCTCTGAGGCTGCAAGAGGCAGGCCAAGGAGTCCCTTGTCGTCACGGCGCTTCGGTGCTTTCCTGGAGCTTCCGATTCCCGCGGCCTCCCCGGCCGCTCAGACGCGAAGAGAGGTCGCTTCATGCTCGAACCCCAAGCCGGCGTGGCTTCCGCCGTCCGCACCCCGATCGGGAAGTTTCTCGGCTCTCTCTCGGGCCGCAGCGCGATCGAGCTGGGGGTCTTCGCCGCCGGCCAGGCTCTCGAGCGGGCCGGACTCAAGGCAAGTGACATCGATCTGACCATCGTGGGCAACGCCCGTCCGGCAGGGCTGGGGCCGAATCCGGCCCGGCAGATCGCGATCGGAGCCGGGGTGCCCCAGGACAAGGTCGCCTACACCCTGAACATGGCCTGCGGCAGCAGCAGCACCGCCATCATCCTGGGGATCCAGGCCCTCACCCTGGGGAAGGCCAAACGGGTTCTGGTGGGGGGAAGCGAGAGCATGTCTCGCGTCCCCTACCTGTTGACTGAGGCGCGCATGGGCTACCGCATGGGCCACGCGCCAGTGGTGGACGGAATGTACCGCGACGGATTCGACTGCCCGATCGCGCAGCAGGTCATGGGCCTCACGGCCGAGACTCTGGCGCGCGAGTACGAAATCTCACGTGAGGAGCAGGACCGTTATGCTCTCATGTCGCAGTCGCGCGCCGCGAAGGCCTGGGAGGAACGAGCCTTCGACGCGGAAATCGCGACAATTCCTGCCGCGGGGAAATTGCCCGCACTCGATCACGACGAGCATTTGCGTCCCAACACCAGCCTGGAGAAGCTCGCGAAGCTCCCCACCGTGTTCGACGAAAACGGCACCGTGACCGCGGGATCGAGTAGCGGACTCACTGATGCGGCGTGCATGCTCGTGCTCGAGAAGCCGGGGCTGCGCGAGAGGCCCTTGGCGACCATCCTGGAGAGTGAAAGCGCCGGAGTGGATCCCGCGCGAATGGGGCTGGGACCGGTTCCCGCGACACGAACCCTCATGGAGCGCTGCGGCCTGAGCATCGGCGACTTCGATCTCATTGAACTGAACGAAGCGTTCGCGGCACAGGTGTTGGCGTGCCAGCGCGAGCTCGAGTTCGACATGGAACGGACCAACGTCCACGGAGGCGCGATCGCGCTGGGCCATCCCATCGGAGCCACCGGGGCGAGGATCACCACCACGCTCATCCACGCACTGCGCCGCCACGGAAAGTCCCTGGGTTTGTCGACTCTGTGCGTGAGTGGAGGGCTGGGCGTCTCGCTTGTGGTTCGGAACGAGGAAGCCTGAGAGCGGGTCCGTCTCGGCCAAGTCCTCAGCGGTAGGTACGGAACCTCAGGATGGTCGATTCCCCGGGATCAACCCGCACCGTTTCGAAGGTCGCGGTGCGACCCACTCTTCCCGAATTATCGAGACATTCGACCACGACCCGATGCTCTCCGGCCGGGACCCGCAACTGCGCGATGTGAATGCGATCGGGAAGCATGCTCCAGGAGCGAGTGTCGGCTCGTTCGGTGGCCACTGAAGTGAGGTTGGCCAAGAACCCGGCAACCTGGCCCTTGTCCTTGGCTGCCTTGGTCATTCTCCACTTGGCGAGAGCGCGGAGCATGGTCTTCAGGAGGCGCTTGCCGGCTCCTTCCTCGAAGGTGAGCTGGGCGATGGCGGAGACGTCTTCGGCCAGCTCCGTCTTCTGGCTGCGTCCGTCCGCCATCAAACGCGCGTGAGTGAGCTGTGGGGGAGTGGCGACCATGATCGGCATTGCGACCCGCAGCCAATACGCCACCTTCACCTGCCTCTCCTTCTTGACCCAAACCTCGCGCCTGCCGCGCCGCGTGAGAACCGTCACCATCTCTCCATCGTCTCGGTCCTTGTCCGATTCGAGGATGGGGAAGAACACGGCATTCTCCTCGAGGTGATCCACGAACCCGCTTTCGTAGATCAAGATGATGCGCCCTTCGTTGCGAGCCAGCGGCTCGAGCTCGTCCGCGAGCTCGGGGCGGGCCTGCAGCATTGTGTTGGCCTCTTCGTTGAATCCGAATCGACGCGCCCAGCGGGTGTAGTCCAGAAGGAACTCTTGGGGCATCGGAGTGGAGAAGGTCCTCTCGTAGTTTTCGTAGGCCGCCATTCCGCGACGGGCTGCGACCATGGCCGAGTTCGCGTCCCGATCCTCTGCGAAGATCATCCCCGACAGCCACTCCGCGAAAGCGTCATCGGTGTAGGCCTCCTTGTCGTCCCGAATCAGGGCGAGTTGGTCGAGGCGCAGGCCAGCTCGGCGGCATTCCACCAGAGCGTCCTGATGATTTCCTTCGAACAGGTAGTTCAGGGCTCCGTAGATGTGGAGCAGCACCTGCTCGTGGGGATAGCCGCTGTAAGGCAGGGTTCCGTCGTTGGTCAGAAACGCGAGGGCTTCGCCGCTGATGCTCTTGGTGAATTGATCTTCGATCTTGGAATCAGCGAGCTGGAAGGCCTGGTTGCTCTCGTCGTAGCGTTCCGCGTAGTGGTAGAGCAATCCGCGTTGCAAGAGGTTCAGAACGTCGGGGTCCTTTCCCCCCTTCTTCTCGGTGGCTTGCACCGCCTTGGGTAGATCCTCCTCCAATAGGTCGGAGCGTAGCTGATTGCTGAAACTGCTGTAGGTGGAACATGCGCCCAGACCCCAGACGGCGCCCAGAAGGAGGACGGTCCAGAGAAGCACGCGCCGCGAGCGGCGCGTGCCATGTTGCCACGACGGAAGAATCATGCCGAATCGCTCAAGCCTTGTAGTTGCCCTTACCGATGTACTTCTTGATTTGCTTCTGACCGATCCAGACCTTCTCGTTGGTCTGGATGTCGATGAGCTCGAGATTGGTCTGATAGAAGATGACCTTGTCCTTGCCCTCTTCGTCGACGATCGAACCCACCGAACCGATGAGCATGTAGTCGGCGCCGAGTTCTTTTCCCATCTGTTTCACGGTCGCGGGATCGGACCAGTCCTGCTGCGAATCGCGTTCCTCGCGGACCTCGCCCCGCTCGTCACGGGATGCGACCACGCGCACTCGTCCGCTATTGATAAACGCGACTTCGAGATTCTTGGTGAAGATGTTGGTGTCGATGTGTTCGCTGCTGTTGTTGCGAACGGTTCCCACGATGACCGTCGGACGGTCGGTATGCGTGGCCTCGAAGCGCGCCAACCAGGGGTTGGCCAGGACCTGGGCGATCATTTCCTCCGAGACCAGACGGGAATCGGTATCGTTCCAATTTCCACTGATGTCCACCGTCGTGTCCGTGCCGATGCGCTGCACGGTCTTGCCCCCGCAGGCAGTCAAGGAAGCCAGGGCGGCGGCGAGGAACATCGAAAGGACGATTCCACGGGAAAGCGTCACTCGTGTCATGAGATAGACCTCCATCGGGGCATGCAAACTCTACGATCCAGCTCTTGACGCGTCTGCAAAAGCCGCGCCAGCATTTCCAGGAGGCTAGCCCACGCCCGCGAAGAGCACAAGACAAGACGCGACGCGCAAGCAGGTGGTGAAAGCGAGGCGCCAGCGTTGTCCAAACACGGCGTCTGTGGTACAAAGAGGGCCAGTTTGAGCTTACGAGCCGACTTTCCCGAGCGGACCCCAATCCCTGCGGACTTCAGGCGACGCGTGCCCGTCGGCTGAGAGTCTCGCGATCTCGATCAGGAAGGCAGTCATGGAGTTCCAAAACCTCTTGTACTCGGTGGAAGAGGGCATCGCCCTCGTCACCATCAATCGTCCCAAGGCTCTCAACGCGCTCAACCGCGAAACCATCGCCGAATTGGCCGCGCTCATGGATGAACTGAGCAGCGACGAGGACGTGCACGCCATCATCCTGACCGGCGCGGGGGATAAGGCTTTCGTGGCCGGCGCCGACATCAAGGAACTGGCTGCGAACAGCGCGCTGGAGAGTAACGACCACTCGAAATTCGGTCAGAGCCTCATGGATCTCATCGAAGATCTCGGAGTTCCCACCATCGCCGCGATCAACGGCTTCGCGCTGGGGGGAGGGCTGGAACTGGCGATGGCCTGCACCTTCCGTCTCGCCAGCTCGCAAGCAAGATTGGGCCAACCGGAAGTGAACCTGGGCATCATCCCGGGCTTCGGCGGGACCCAGCGTCTTCCACGCCTGGTGGGGCAGGGCCGCGCGCTTCACATGGTCCTTACCGGTGACCCCATCGACGCCCAGACCGCTCTGAACTACGGGCTGGTCACGGAGGTCCACCCGCCGGACGCCCTCCTGGACGCGGCCAGGAAGCTGGCCAAGAAGCTGGTCGCCAAGAGCTCATTCACGCTCCGGGTGGCCGAAGAGACGGTGCGCCACGGCATGCAGATGGCCTTGGCGGAGTCTCTGGCCTACGAGGCGAGTCAGTTCGGGCTGGCGGCGGCCGCGCAGGACTACCAGGAAGGCATGACGGCCTTTCTCGAGAAGCGGAAAGCGGAGTTTCACGGTCGCTGAGCCGCCCGAAAAAGCAGACGGATGATCGTTCGTCGTTCGCGTGTGTTTCGGCTATATTATGGGCCGAAATTCAGGCCGCGTACTGGCGATTTTCCCGTCGCGCCGCCATCCAAAACACAACTCGAAATGGAAGTGGGACATGTCAGTGGAGACCGCCTTCATCGTTGCCGGAGCGCGTACGCCCATGGCGGAGTGGGCAGGGGGCAAGACCGGCGAGGGCAAGCCGGGTGGGGCCTTCGCCCGGATCAGCGCCATCGACCTCGGGGTACACGCTTCACGCGCCGCTCTGCAGAAGAGCGGCATCACGGCGGACATGGTCGACGAAGTCGTGTTCGGCAATGCCCTGCAGACCTCTTCAGACGCGATCTACGGGGCGCGTCACGTGGGCCTGAAGGCCGGCGTGCCCAAAGAGCGCCCCGCTCTCACCGTGAACCGTCTCTGCGGATCGGGCATCGAGGCCGTGGTGCAAGCGGAGGCTCGTATTCAACTCGGACACAGCAAGATCGTCTTGGCCGGAGGCATGGAGAACCTCTCGCAGGCGCCCTTCGTCGTGCGCGGCGCGAGGCAGGGCATCAAGCTGGGTCAGGGCAAGCTGGAAGACTATCTGATGGCCTCGCTCATGGACTCGCACGCCAAGTGTTACATGGCCATCACGGCGGAAAATCTGGCACGAGACTTCTCCATTTCGCGCGAAGAACAGGACGTCTTCGCGCTTCGTTCGTTCAACGCGGCGGAGCGCGCCATCGAGACCGGGATCTTCGACGAGGAAGTGGCGCCGTTGGAGATTCCCATGGGCCGCTCCAAGAGCATGAACTTCAAACACGATGACCACTTCTTCCCCAACTGCACGATCGAGGGGCTGAGTAAGTTGCGCCCCGCCTTCGCGGAAGACGGATTCGTCACCCCTGGCAACGCGAGCGGACTGGTGGACGGCGCCGCCGCGGTGCTCGTCACCGGCGAGAGCACCGTGAACGAGAAAGGCTTGAATCCTCTGGCGAGAATCGTCACCCACGCGGTGGTCGGAGTCGAACCCACGCGCATGGGAATCGGACCGGTGCCCGCCATCTTGGCCGTTTTGAAGAAGGCCGGCATTGCCCTCGATCAGGTGGACCGCTTCGAAATCAACGAGGCGTTCGCGGCCCAGTATCTCGCGGTGGAAAAGGAACTCGGACTCGACCGGGAGAAAGTGAACGTGAACGGCGGAGCCATCGCGATCGGGCATCCTCTGGCCGCCACCGGAACCCGCCTGCTTCTGACCCTCGGCCTGGAACTGAGGCGCCAGAAACTGCGTTACGGAATCGCCAGCGCCTGCATCGGTGGTGGGCAGGGCATCGCGATGCTCATCGAGAATCCGCAAGTCGTGTGAGGCGAAGCGCGTTGGGTATTGCGGACATGTCATTCCTGGGCGAAAGAGAGCTTCGATCATGAGCACGGCTTTGAGTCAGCGCGAGGTGAAAGAAACGCGAGCGGAAGTGAGAATCGAGGGACGCATTCTCTATCTCACCGAAGATCCGGAGTTGATCCGCCAGCAGCTCGCGGGCGAGGACCTCGACTGGACCGAGGCGATGAAGCTGCGCGACAACATCTCGACCGACGAGATCACCCCCGCGTACATCTGCTACTACCACGACCAGACTCTGGGCGACTTCCCTTACCTGGGACTCATGGCGGGCGGCGAATTTCCGGTAAGCGAGAAAAGCGTGCGGAAGGGTGGATTCGCGGTCTCGGTGAGCGGGAAGCGCCGGGGCAAGGGAAGCAGCCGCGAGCAATCTCCCTACGCTGAGATGATGGCCGGGATCAAGCTCGTGGTCGCCGAGAACATCGAACGCATCTATCACCAGAACTGTCTCAACCTGGGAATGCTGGCTACCACCGACTTCTCCGTGCTCGAGCGGGTCAAGGCCGGCGAGACGATTCCCCTGAGCGTGTTCACCGAGGGAAAGGACGAGGTCACCCGACAGATCATCGAATACGGGGGGCTCTTCAATTTCAATCTGGCGCGACTGCAGGGTAAGGTAGTCATACCCGCCGTCGAGACAGCGCCCCGTCCCATGACGGTCGCCGACAAGATCTTCGCCCGTCACATGGTCACCGATCTCGCTGCAGACGAGGTGGGAGTGAAGGCGGTCGCGCCCGGCGACAGTGGTTTCGTGCGCTGCGACCTTCGCTTCTCGCACGAGTACGTGACCCCAATGGCGGCGATCTTCTACGAGAATCTGGTGGGGAAGGACGTGCCTCTGCGCGACAAGCAAAGTGTGGTGTTCTTTCGCGATCACCTCACCTTCCTCGAGATGGCCATGACCCAGGAGCGAATCGACGCGGGCCTGTTGAAGGTAGCCCAGAGTCTGGCCACCAAACAGGCGCAGTTCGCAAACGACCAGGGGATCACCCTGCATGGCGAAACGCCCTCGGGCGGAAGCGAAGCGATTTGTCACTCCAAGGTGACGCAGAGCTATGCACTGCCCGGCCAACTCATCATCGGCACCGATAGCCACACCCCGCACAGCGGCGCCCTGGGTTGCGTTGCGTTCGGAGTGGGAACCACCGCGATCTTCAATTCCTGGATCACCCAGGACACCATGGCGCGCGTGCCAGAGAGCGTGAAGATCGAGATCTCGGGTAAGCGCCGGCCGGGGGTGACGGCCAAGGACTTCATGCTGGAGATCCTCCGTCATCCCTACGTGCGCGATGGGCAGGCGATCGGCAAGATCGTGGAGTACTGCGGCAAAGCGGTGGAGGAATTGGGAGTCGACGAGCGGGCGACGATGACCAACATGGCGGCCGAGGTGGGGGCTCTCACCGGCATCGTCGCGCCCGACCAAAAGACGGTCGACTTTCTCATGGAGTGGCGGGGCATGAAGCGAGAAGAGGTCGAGGCGCTAATCAAGGGGCTCTTCAGCGACGCGGGCGCACGCTACGCCAAGACGATCAGTCTTGACGCCGCTAGCATCGAGCCGCTGGTCGCGCTCCCGGGCGATCCGGGCAACGGGGTCGCCATCTCTCAGCTCGAATCTCCGGTGACCATCGACATCGCCTACGCCGGATCATGCACCGCCGGCAAGAAGGAAGACATGGACATGTACGCGGAGGTTCTCAAGAACGCCGTCACGAACGGGCGCCGCGTGCATCCTCACGTCACCTTCTGGATTCAATTTGGCAGCCAGGAGGTCAAGGAGTACTGCCGGGAGCGTGGCTATCTCGAACTCTTCGAGCAGGTGGGGGCCAAGGTGATCGAGCCTTCGTGCGGCGCCTGTATCAACGCCGGTCCCGGGGTGAGTGACAATCGGTCACAGGTGACCGTGTCGGCGATCAACCGGAACTTCCCCGGCCGGAGTGGTCCGGGGCAGATGTATCTGGCCAGCCCGTACACCGTGGCCGCCAGCGCTCTGGCCGGCCGGATCGAGGCCTATCAGCCCGCCGGCGCGGCCTAGCCCGCTTCTTCCTGCTCGTCGAGGTCCGCGCGCACGGTCAGAACCGGGCACGCAGCCTTGCGAACCACTCGCTCGGTGACACTGCCGAGCAGGAAGTGACTCAAGCCGGAGTGCCCATGGGTGGACATGATGATCATGTCGATCTCGTGAGCCTTGGCGTATCTGGTGATCTCGAGGGATGGGTGGCCCTCGGCGACCGCGAGAGTGATTCTCTCGTCGGGCATACCGAGTTCGGCCGCCAGCCGTCCGAGCCGTTCTTTGGCCGCCTCTCGGATTCGGTCGTCCATCTCAGGCGGTGCGACCGACCAGCTCATGTCGGCAACTTGAAGGCTGGTCTCGACAACGTGGAGGAGATGGACCCGGGCCGAAAAGCACTTCACCACCTCACGGAGGTGGGGAATCGCGTGACGCGCGTTCTCGGAGAAATCAGTTGGATAGAGTATGGTCTTCACGGGCAACATGCTCCCACCTCCTCAACGAGGCGAATCGGAGGATGCCCTCAAGGGCTGGAGAACGGGCACCTCTACGCTCCAAAGGTAGGATGCGGCCGGGCGGCGTCAAAATCAGGATTGTAGAAGTAGATTTCGGGAGGAAATCATGAAGCGGATCGGAATCGTGGCCGGTGACGGAATCGGCCCGGAAGTGGTGAAAGAGGGTCTCCGCGTGCTGCGAGAAGTTGGGCCCCGGGTGGGACTCGAGTACGAGACGGTCGAGTACCCCTTTAGCGCGGACCACTACCTGGAGACCGGGGAGACGATGCCCGATTCGGTCCTCAGCGAGTACCGCGAGCTGGACGCCATCCTGCTGGGCGCCATCGGCGATCCGAGGGTGGAAGTAGGCCTTCTGGAGCGGGCGATCATCGGAGGGATCCGCTGGAAGCTCGACATGTATCTGAATCTGAGGCCGGTGAAGCTATACCACGAGGACCTGTGCCCGCTC
Source organism: Candidatus Krumholzibacteriota bacterium (assembly GCA_963764625.1). GTDB lineage: Bacteria > Krumholzibacteriota > Krumholzibacteriia > JAJRXK01 > JAJRXK01 > JAOZPE01. Next base: position 204,064 of record CAVXTH010000006.1, read on the forward strand.
AAAGGCAAGACCACGAAAGACATCGACATGATCTTCGTGCGCGAGAATACGGAGAGCCTCTACTGCCAGATCTACGGCGTGTTCAAGAAGGGCACTCCCGATGAGATCACCACGCAGGAGATGGTGAACACCCGCAAGGGCATCGAGCGGGCCGTACGCTATGCCTACGAAGTGGCGGCCAAGCGGCCGCGGAAGAAACTGACCCTCATCGACAAGGCGAATGCGCTGAGAAGCCAGGAACTGTGGACCCGAACCTTCGCCGAGGTGGGAGAGGAGTTTCCGCAGGTCGAGCAGGACCACGCCTATATCGACGCCGCCTGCATGTGGATGGTCAAGAATCCAGAGTGGTTCGACGTGGCGGTGGTGGACAACATGTTCGGGGACATCGTGACCGACATCGGCGCCATGATTCAGGGCGGCCTCGGCGTGGCGGCGAGTGGAAACATTCACCCCGGCCAGGTGAGCATGTTCGAACCCATCCACGGATCGGCTCCCAAGTATCGGGGCCAGCAGAAGGCCTGCCCGGTGGCCACCATCTCCGCGGTGGGCATGATGGTGGACTTCCTGGGCTTTCCCGAGGGGGGCGCGAGGATCGAGGGGGCCATCCAGAGCGCGATCGCCAGCCGCAAGATTCCCTCGCTGAGTACCTCCAGTGGGCTCAAGACCTCCGAATATACGGACCTCATACTCGCGGAATTGGCGTCGGACTGAGAGATTTCTGCTTTGATATTCATCGAAATGTCTAATACATAGGCCTCCAAGGGGGAGCTCGGCTTGACCGGGCCCCCCTACGCACCTATAGTGTATCCTTCCACGCAGCGGACGTCTTCTCGGCTAAGTGACCAAATTTCAGGCGTCTACGCCGTAAGATGGTCGAACGGCGTGGGGCGAACCAGAGCGATGGAGCGCGAGTGGCGGAACTGGCAGACGCGCAGGGTTTAGGTCCCTGTGAGGTAACTCGTGGGGGTTCGAGTCCCCCCTCGCGCACCAGGACCTCCCAGGAAAGAACCGCCCCGAGGGAAGTGGGGATCAGGCGATGAGCGAAAAAGCAATCGAGTTCGAGCTGGAGGCCGCCGAGGAGGCGTGGAAGCGCATCGCGCACGTCACCATCAGCTCCGCTCACATGGACGTCATTCGGGAGAAAGTCGTCGGAGACCTACGCAAGCAGGTGAAGCGGCCGGGCTTCCGCAAGGGCAAGGTGCCGCCCAAGATCATCCGCAGCGAGTACGCAGCCGAGGTCGAGCGGGAGTCGCTCGAGCGGGTGGTGCCGGAGGCCTACCGCGAGATCCTCAAGGCTCACGAAGAACTCGAGCCGCTGGGCGAACCGCGGGTCGACAAACTCAGCCTCGAAGAGGGGCAACCGGTGGGCTTCGATCTGCAGATCGAAGTGCGTCCGGAGATCGAGATTCAGGGTCTTCAGTCCTGCGAGGTCCAGCGGGTCGAGATCGAGATCAGCGAGAAGCGCGTGGACGCGGCCATGCAGGAACTTAGCCGGGCGCAGTGCGACCTGGTCCCCGGTCCAGCGGGAAGCACGGGCCGGGGACGCCCTGATGATCGACTACGCTCCCCTGGGTGAAGATGGAACGCCCAACGAGTCGGAGCGTACCAAGGACTACGCGATGGAGCTGGGTGGCACGAGCGTACTGCCCGAATTCAACGCGGCGCTGACCGGCTTGCAGATTGGCGAAGATACCCAAGTCGAGGTGAGCTACCCCGCGGACTATCCACGCGAGGATCTCGCGGGTAAGACCATGAGCTTCGAAGTGCGCGTCAACGAGATCAAGGAAAAGCAGGTTCCGCAGCTCAACGACGATTTCGCGCAGAGCGTCAGTGCGTTCCAGACGCTCGAGGAACTACGCGACGCGGTGCGGGATGATCTGGTGAAGACGGCAAAGCGCGAGAGCAAGCGCCATTTCCGCGAGAGCCTGGTCGATGAGGTCCTCAAGTTGAACGCCGTGGCCGTGCCCCCCAGCCTCGAGGCACGTTACGTGCAAGCGATGATCGAGGATCTCAAGGACAGTTCCGGGCGGGATTTCGACAGCGAGACTCGCAAGAAACTGGCCGAGAGTTATGCGCCCTCGGCGCGCCGCGCGACGCAGCGGTGGCTGCTCATCGACCACATCAAGAAAACCCAGGGGATCGACGTCGGGGACGAGGAACTCCAGGTAAAGATCGAGGAGCTCGCGGCCGAACGAGATGCCACCCCGGAACAGGTGCGACAGGCGCTGCAGACCCGAAACGGGCTGGCTCACTTGCGCCTGGAGCTCGAAGAAGACCGTGTTTTCGACTGGCTCTCCGAGCAGGTTCAGGTGAAGGTGGTTCAAAAGAGCGCCGACGAGCTCGACGAGGGCGATTTGGCAGAGGAAGCGGCCCAGGAGGCCAAAGCCGGGGACGAGAGCGCGCAGTAGAGCGGCCCTCAGCCCCTTTCGTCAAGGAGATCACAGATGCTGGTTCCCATGGTGGTGGAACAAACGGGTCGAGGCGAACGGGCGTACGACATTTACAGCCGTTTGCTCAAGGATCGGATCGTCTTCATCGGGTCCCAGATCGATGATAGCGTGGCGAATCTGGTCATCGCGCAGATGCTCTTTCTGCAGGCCGAAGATTCCGATCGCGACATCTATCTGTACATCAATTCGCCCGGTGGGGTGATTTCGTCTGGTTTGGCTATCTACGACACCATGCAGTACATTTCTAATGACGTCGCCACGATTTGCATGGGCCAGGCGGCCTCCATGGCCGCGGTGCTCATGGCGGCGGGAGCGGTTGGCAAGCGCTCGGCGCTGCCCCACTCGCGCATCATGATCCATCAGCCCATGGGGGGTTCCCAGGGTCAGGCGGCCATGATCGAGATCTACGCCAGGGAAATCCTGTACATGCGGGATCGCTTGAACGAGATTCTTTCCGGTCACACCAAGCAGTCTCTCAAGAAGATCGCCAAGGACACTGACCGTGATTTCTTCATGTCGGCGGAAGAGGCCAAGGAATACGGCATCGTCGACAAGGTCATCGAGAAGCGAGATGAGCTAGGCCCGGATAGCAAAAACGGCTAGGTAAGCGGACGGCCGTACCCATGCCATCCCTCGGATGGAGCGAGATCGAATGAAGTCCAAGAACGGTTCACCTCAGGTCATCAAGTGCTCGTTCTGTGGACGAGGGCAGGACGAAGTCGCCAAGCTGGTGTCCGGCCCGTCGGTATACATTTGCAACGAATGCATCAAGCTCTGTAACGACATCCTAGAGGACGAGCTCCCCGCGATCAACACTCTGGATACGGGTGACTTTCCCAAGCCCCAGGACATGAAAGAGTTGATCGACCACTACGTGGTGGGGCAGGAGCAGGCCAAGCGCACTCTGGCCGTGGCGGTCTACAACCACTACAAGCGTATCAACCACCGCCGCGATGCCGACGACATCGAGCTCGACAAGAGCAACATTCTATTCGTCGGGCCGACCGGCACCGGCAAAACTCTTCTGGCGCAGACGCTGGCGCGTATTCTGAAGGTTCCCTTCGCCATTGTCGACGCGACCGCTCTGACCGAAGCCGGTTACGTGGGCGAGGACGTCGAGAACATCCTGGTGAAGCTGCTGCAGAACGCCGATTACAATCTGGCGGCCGCCGAGCGCGGAATCATCTACATCGACGAAATCGACAAGATCTCCCGCAAGAGCGACAACCCGTCGATCACGCGCGACGTCTCGGGCGAAGGGGTGCAGCAGGCCCTGCTCAAACTGCTCGAGGGCACCGTGGCGAACGTTCCACCCCAAGGTGGACGCAAGCATCCGCAGCAGAAGTACCTCGAGGTGAACACGCGCGACATCCTTTTCATTTGCGGAGGCGCCTTCGAGGGGTTGGACCGGATCATCGAACAGCGCACCGGCGAGAAGATTCTGGGCTTCGAGAGGAGCAAGAACGCCGGTCGCAAGGACGGCCGCTACGCGACTCTGCTGCAATTGGAGCCAGGCGACCTCATGAAGTTCGGACTCATTCCCGAGCTGGTGGGGCGTTTGCCGGTTGTCGCCACTCTGGAGGAGCTCGACGAGGAATCGATGGTTCGGATTCTCACCGAACCCAAGAACGCACTCGTGCGTCAGTACGAGAAGCTGTTCGAGATGGAAGACGTCGAGCTCATTCTCGAAGAAGACGCGCTGCGGGCGATCGCCAGATTGGCCATCGAGCGCAAGACGGGAGCGCGCGGTCTGCGCGCAATCCTCGAGGAGACGATGCTCAACCTGATGTTCGAAATTCCCTCGTCGAAGGACGTGCAGAGAGTCGTCATCAATCGTCGCTGCATCGAAGAAGGCGAAGATCCCATCATCTTTACCGGTCGCGACCAGTTACGGGTTCGCGAGGCTTGAGTGGCGCATGCGGGGTCGTCCTCGCGTTCGAAGAACAAACCAAGGCCCGCCTCGTGCGGGCCTTGACTGTGTAGGAGAAAGACGATGAGTAAGAGCGCCAAGGACAAGGCCAACGAAGATCTGGGACTGGTGCCCACCCGCTTGCCGCTCTTGCCGCTGCGCGATGTGGTGATCTTCCCGGGCGCGATCGTGCCGCTTTTGGTGGGACGCGAACGCAGCATTCAGGCTCTGAATGCCGCGGCCGACGCGGAGAAACTCCTCGTGGTCTCGGCGCAGCGCGAGCCCGAGGTTGCCGATCCCGGGACCGACGACATCTACGCCATTGGCACTTTGGTGCGGATTCATCAGGTGCTGCGCTTGCCCGACGGCACCACCAAGATCCTCATCGAAGGTCTGTCCCGCGCCGAGATCACCGCGCACTACCAGGACGAGGGTTATCTCTCGGTCGACTTCGCGCTGTGCGAAGTGGTGTCGGAACCCCAGAGCACCGAACTGGAAGCGCAGTGCCGGCAGGTGGCGGAGCTATTCGAAGACTATGTGCACCTGCACAAGCGCATTCCCGACGAGACCATTGTCGCCGTTCAGCGTATCGAAGATGCCGACTACCTCGCCGATACCGTGGCCTCGCAGTTAGTGGTGGGGGTGGCCCTTCGGCAAGAGCTTCTGGCCAACCTTGAGATCACTCCGAGACTCCGCCACCTGGCGAAGATCCTGCGGCGCGAGATCGAAATCCTCGGGGTCGAGAGGCGGATCGAAGGCGAAGTCAAACAGCAGGTGGAGAAGGGCCAGAAGGAGTTCTACCTCAACGAGCAATTGCGGGCGATTCGCAAGGAACTCGGCTATGGACCCGAGGAAGACGACGAGATCGAAGAGCTCATCAAGCGGATCGAACGCGCCGAGATGAGCGACGAGGCGCACGAGATCGCTCTCAAGGAAGTGGGGCGACTGGCCAAGATGGCGCCCATGTCTCCCGAGAGCACCGTGGTGCGCACCTATCTCGACACGCTCTTGGGTTTGCCCTGGGCAAGCCGCAGTCAGGATCGCCTCGATACCCACCGCGCGCGGCGCCGGCTCGACGCCGATCACTACGGGCTGGAGAAGGTCAAAGAGCGCATCCTGGAGTTCCTCAGCGTGGTCAAGCTGACCGGCCGGCTCCAGGGCTCCATCCTCTGCTTGGTGGGCCCTCCCGGAGTAGGGAAGACCAGTCTGGGCCGCAGCATCGCCGACAGCATGGGCCGCAACTTCGTGCGGGTGAGTCTGGGCGGCGTGCGCGACGAAGCCGAGATTCGGGGCCACCGGCGCACCTACATCGGCAGCCGTCCGGGCCGGATCATCGAGGGCCTGAAACGCGCGGGCACTCGCAACCCCGTCTTTCTGTTGGATGAAATCGACAAGCTGGGAAGCGACTTCCGCGGCGATCCCGCCTCGGCGTTGCTCGAGGTGCTCGACCCTGAGCAAAACAAGAACTACAGCGACCACTTCCTGGAGGTTTCGTTCGACCTCAGCGAGGTCTTCTTCATCACCACCGCGAACGTGCTGCACCAGATTCCTCCCGCGCTCGGCGATCGGATGGAGATCATTCGCATCCCCGGCTATCTCGAACACGAGAAGGTGCTCATCGCGAAGAACTTCCTGCTGCCCAAAGTTCGCAAAAGCCACGGTCTGGAGCGCACCCGGTTCTCGGTGAGTGAGTCCGCCTTGAAGGACGCGGTGAATCTGTACACGCGGGAAGCCGGGGTGCGTAATCTCGAACGCGAGTTGGCCACCCTGTGCCGCCGGGTCGCGCGCCGCAAGGCGGAACGGCGGCCGATGCCGCGGATCATCCAGCGCAGCAATCTGCACCGTTTCCTCGGGGCTCCGAAGTACCTGCACCGCATGGTGGAGGATGAGCCCGAGGTCGGAGTCGTCAACGGTCTGGCCTGGACCCCGGTTGGCGGTGAAATTCTCGAGATCGAGGTTGCGGCTTTGCCCGGAAAGGGCCGTCTGACCCTCACCGGCAACCTGAAGGAAGTCATGCGGGAGAGTGCGCGAACTGCGCTCAGCTACGCCAGGTCGTTCGTACCCGAGAGCAAGACCTTCCTTGACCAGCACGACATCCACATTCACGTTCCCGAAGGTGCCGTACCCAAAGACGGTCCCAGCGCGGGAACCGCCATGGCCACCGCGCTGGTGTCGATGATGACCAATCGCAAGGTCCGACGCGAAATGGCGATGACCGGCGAGGTGACGCTGCGCGGAAAAGTGCTGCCCATCGGAGGCCTACCGGAGAAGGCTGTGGCGGCGCAGAGATTCGGGTGCAAGCACATCATCATTCCTGCCGACAACGAGAAGGACTATCTCGAGCTTCCCCGCGACGTGCGCAAGGGTCTGCAGTGGCACCTGGTCTCGCGCGTGGAGGAAGTGATCGATCTGGTACTGTTGCCAGCCAAGAAGCCCGAGCCAAAGGAAGATGCGCTGCTCAACGTCAGCCGGAGTCGTTCGACGGAGAGCCGGGCGCACTGAATCTGATGCAGCATGAAGTCGAATTGGTCACGCTCGCGCCCGACCTCGCCCGCTGTCCCGACTCAGCTCTGCCGGAGCTGGCGTTCAGTGGCCGCTCGAACGTGGGAAAGTCGTCGTTGCTCAATCTTCTGGTGGGCCGCCGACGCATGGCGTACACCAGCGGGCAGCCCGGCAAAACGCGCACCCTCGGCTACTATCTCGTCGACCACGGGTGGCATCTGGTGGACATGCCGGGCTACGGATTTGCGCGCACTTCGCAGGCGGAACGCCGCACCTGGGTCGCGGCCAGCCGGGTCTACCTCTCGCAACGCCGGCAGCTGCGGGGCGTGCTCCAGCTGGTCGATCTGAAGGTCGGCGTGACTCCTGATGACCGGGCGCGGCTTCGTGATCTGCTCGCCTTCGGCCGCGACTTTTGTATTATTTTCACCAAAGCCGACAAGATTCCAGCCAGCAAGCACGAGAGCCTGGTGGTGGAACATCTTTCAGGACTTGGACTTCCCGCGACGACCGGGGTCATCGTGAGCTCCGTGAAGGCTCGGCTGGGTCAGGAGGAGATCTGGGCCTGGGTGGAAGAGCGACTCGAGACCGAATCGGCGCAGGATCGTCCATATCCGGGCGATTGACCGGGCGCGCCGAGCGGACCTATACTGGACCTACGTCCGCGGACTCCTTGGCATGCTTCTGGTAAGCGGCAGTGTAGAGTTGGGGCGCGCCGCGGCGCGCAGGACCAAGGCCGCCTCCAAGGAGTAGGGGGATACGAAACTGGCTACCGTACGATTCATGCGTCGAAGCCTCTTTCTGTTGTCGTGCCTGTTCGTGCTGGGCATGCTCGGACCCGGGTCTGCCTGGGCCACGCTCTCGGAGATGTGGAGTCTTCCCACCTATGAGCCCGCTCGCTGTCTGACTTGTCACACCTCCTCCCAGACCGCGCTCGACAACGATCCCTCTTTGGCAACGCAGTTGAACCCCTTTGGAGTCGACTGGAATTCGCTGGGTCGCGTTTGGAACGAGAACATCGCCAAGCGGGACAGCGACGGTGACCAGTGCATCAACGGCGCAGAGCTAGGGGATTACACGGGGACACAGTGGACGGGACCTTATGTGGAGGATCCCACCCGCAACCAACAGAACAGCAATCCCGGTGTCGTCGACTGCACCCGGGCTTCGATCGACGATCGAAGCTGGGGTATTCTCAAGGCCGTGTTCGGAGAATCGAACAAGTTCAAATACAAATAATTCATCCGGGCGAAGGCCCCTGTTGTCTCTGCCGACCAGCCCTGCGCTGGAGGCGTGTTTTTTTGCGAGGTGAAGCAGGCGATGCAGATGGTACGCGTTGTTCTGGGAGGTCAGTGGGGTGACGAAGGCAAGGGGAAGGTCGTGGACTGCCTCACCGCCGGCGTCGATCTTGTGGCGCGCTTTCAGGGAGGGGCCAACGCCGGTCACACCGTGAAGGTGGGCGACCAGGCGTTCGTCCTGCACTTGCTTCCCACGGGAATCCTCCACGAAAGGGTGCGCTGCTTTCTCGGAGCCGCGATGGTGGTGGATACCTGGGCCCTGTTGGGAGAACTGGACGAGCTAAAAACCGCTGGTATCGATGTCGAGGGTCGGGTTCACATCGCCACCTCCGCGCACCTGGTGCTGCCCTTTCATCGACGCGTCGACGAGCTGCGCGAGAAGAGTTTGCAGCGCAAGAGCATCGGCACCACGGGCTGCGGCATCGGTCCCACCTACGAAGACAAGATGGCGCGCATGGGAATGCGAGCGGCCGATCTGCTGCGCTCGGACGAGAGTCTGAAGCGCCTGGTGATCGAGAAAGTGCTGCGCGCGAATCAGTACATCGCGGCCCGCTTCGAGGCGCCCGCTTTGGCCGCGGAGGCTCTGGCGGCCGAGATCGTGGAGCAGGCCCAGCGGCTTCGGCCGATGATCATGAGTCCCTACGAGTACATGGCTCCGGTGCGCAACGGCGCCTGGAGCGCTCTTCTCGAGGGGGCTCAGGGCACTCTCCTGGACATCGATCACGGAAGTTATCCCTTCGTGACTTCGAGCAGCTGCACGGTGGGAGGGGCCTTGATCGGCACCGGACTCTCACCTTGGCGCATCGGCGCGGTGACGCTGGTGATGAAGGCCTATTGCACACGCGTGGGGAATGGTCCTTTCCCGACCGAACTGCATGGCGACGAGGCGGAGGAATTGCGCCGGCTCGGTCACGAGTTCGGGGCGACGACCGGTCGTCCGCGTCGTCCGGGATGGTTCGATGCGGTGGCGGCCAAGTACGCGGTCGACATCAATGGCGCGACCGAACTGGCGCTGACGAAGCTCGACGTCCTGAGCGGGATGGACAAGATCAAGGTGTGCACGGGATATACGATCGATGAGGAAGTGGTCGACTTCTTTCCCGACGACGCGCTCAGGCTCGAGCGTTGCAAGCCCGTCTTCACGGAGTTCCCTGGTTGGGAGGGGGACCTGAGCCAGGCGAAGACCTTCGAGGAGCTGCCCGAGGCCACGCGCGGCTACATCGGCGAGCTCGAAAAGCTGACCGGCTGCCGGGTTCGCTACGTTTCCACCGGGCCTCAGCGCGTCCATTTCATCGACCGCGGCGACGCCTAAGGGTTTGCAGAATCGCAGCAGCGAGTCCTCAAAGAACGGGACTTTCCACCCCCTGGACCTGATTCGCGAAACGACGGGAAGCGATCCTACTCCACCGGACCGTGGGCGGGATTGGCATGTATTCTGTTCTGTTAGCGCCTGAGGTCTGAAATCGATGCTGTGGCTCTTCCTGATCATCCTTTTCATCGCCGTGTCGGCGCTCGGAGCCTATGCCTTTCAGGTCTGGCGTCGGCACCGGAGGCTCGATGCCCTCGGGCGGCGTCACCACATGCACCGCCCCAAGGGAAGCGAGTTCGAAACGGTGTTGCGAACCCTCCCCGAACACTGGGCGGGCGTGGGTCTACGAGACATCCTGGTGGGCACCGATAGCAGCGGCCGCTTCTTTTGCGCTCGCAAGGGGTGGGGCCGGGACATGCGCGAAGTGTTCGTGGTGGAGCTGAGTCAGCATACTCCCGCCCGTGGTCTTCAGCTCGAAAGCCGACTCGGCGTCAAGGCTGGAACTCTACACCTAGGCTGGGACATGACTCCCGAGCAAGCCTTGGATGCGACGGCCCGTGAGGTCGTGCAACGCGTGCTGCGCGAGTTCGCCGCCTTCAAGCTGCACCATCCTCAGCCGGCCATCTCGTTGGAAGTGGGGGAGAAGAGCGCGGTGCTCTACGCTTCCGCCGCCGGAGAGGATCAGAAAACCACATTCATCGCTGCCGCGCGCGTGCTGCGCGGTGACTTGCTGCACTGTCTCTTCCGCCGGGCCACGAACACGCTGAATGCCCCCTCGCCCTCGAAAGCCCACGAGCCGGTCGCACCGGTCGACGCTGGGCATGCCGACATCGACCGCGCGCTGGAGAATCTCGAGGCCGAGCCCATCGTGAGCGCGCAGGAGCTTCTCAAGGATAAGCCGCCCCCGCCGAAGAAGGGCTGGTTCCGGGTGAAGGGGAAGGAAATCTTCGAGATTCCCGAGCCCGAGGAACAGGTCGTGGTGCTTTCGGCCGGCGCCGCCCATACCAAGGCGGTCAAGCCCATCAAGGAAGCGGACGAGGACAAGTCCAAGTTCTCCTGGTTCTAGAGCGCATCGAGTGCTCCTCTCGCGCCCCGCGGGACTTCCCGTTGTTGCCTGCCCGGGTCATTCTGGCTACACTTCCGGTCCGCTGGCGCCCTCGAGGCACCGGCATCCCTCCCGATTCTTCGCTGAGGCGAAGATGTCTTGGGTGGGCCTCTAGCTCATCAGGTAGAGCAACGGACTTTTAATCCGTAGGTGCTGGGTTCGAGTCCCAGGGGGCCCACCAGGTAACTCTAGCGAGTTACCCAGCTTACAGAGCCGCTAAGAAAGAACCAGCAAGGGCAGCAAACTCTTAGGTTACTCCTCGATCTCCAGACCTTCAAGTTTCGATCCACCTCTACCTATCTTCAGGCACTTCAATGATGTGGCCCCACACTCGTTCCGGGCCGAGACTGAGTCGTTTGGTTGTCCCGGGTTCAGGACACTTGGGGTTGGCAGGACAGATTGGCAGGGGTTTGAAGACCTCGGGATAGGCCCTCGGGGTTTCCCCCCAGGGGGTTGCCGCGAGGTTGGAATGGGCCCTCGCAGATTACACACACGATTTTCGGGTTTGGGCTGATTTGGTCTCTGCTAGATGACTCCATATCACGCGTTGGGGAACTGGGGAATCAAAGGGAATCGCTTTCGGAAAATCCCTATAGTAGTAATCGTGGGAGAGTTCCTGAGAATGGTCCCCTAGGACTCCCTAATCCCCTAGCCCTGATGCTGTAACGATTCCTAGGGCAGCAGCCCCCAGAGGAACTCTCCAGGCCCGAATCCCTCCCCGCATTGAAAACCGAGATCGGGTAGTCCTATAATGGCTCTGGCTCCCTACAGATGCGTAAGCCGTCACGAGCAGGAAATCGCCTCATGAGCAAACTCGCCATGTTCGCTACGTTCTTAGCAATCCTCGCCGTGGCATCCGAGGCGACCGCGCAAAGGATCGGCTTGAGTTTCGATGAGGCCAATACTAAGGTCGCCATCGACGGGCGCTCGGATCTCATTCTCGACCCTTACAATTACTACTTCCCCACGGCAGTCGTTTATGTCATCGCGTATGACATTCCGGAGGTATTTGGATACGAGTACAATGTCACCTCGACGGATGCGACCGGGCTCTGGGGTAGGCCGGTGATCTGGCCTTCGGTCGGCGCGAACTTCGCCACCATCCAGGGTGACGTTCGTGTGGGCACAGGGATATGCTTTCAGGCTGGTAGCAGCGAGGCTGGACCGGATCCCACCCAGATTCGTCTGGCGAGGCATACGTTCGCGTGGGCGACTCTGCCCTGGTACGACGTGGTGTGCTGCATTCATCCTTCGCAGGCTTCGGTAAACGACAGCGGTGCCACGGCTCCCCAGTACACCGAGTGCGTCGCGAACCCGGTTGCTCTGCCCTTCGGTGTTGCTCCAGAGTATGCGAATGCGTGCATTTCCGACGGGTGCATTCTCGTCGTCTTCGAGTGGGAAGCGGATGGCGTGACTCCCGTCAATTGCGTTCCGGAACCAATCGGCACCCCAGCGCCATCCACGAGTTGGGGCGCGCTCAAGGCAGCGTACTAGCGTGACCTGGCAATTGGGTTGTTGAAGTCCGCAATGGGGAGTCAGGGAGTGGGAGGGAGTCCTTTTCAGAAATTCTCCCATATGGCTCATTATAGGGGGTTTTCAAATACCGCTCCCCAAGACTCCCTGATTCCCCAGATCAACGCTGTGTCCTCTTGGACTTTAGCAACTACATGAAGACCCTAGCGTCCCGTCCCCTAAAACATTGCCTTCAAGTGTCCCCATGTCGTCGATTCCGAGGAAACCTTCAAGTTGATCCCTTTCAGAAAATACCCCCGATCCTCCCAGACTTTGATCTTGTAGATGTCCGGTCCGTCCGGCTGCGAGACTTTGATCACGTAGAAGTCGTTGTCTCCGGTGACGAGGGTGTACTGCTCAACCCCTTGGAATCGCACGACCATTCCCACTTTGAAGCGCGCCAGGAGGGTGCCCGCGTAGAGTGGATCCGTCCCGGGATCACTCCACTCAGTGATCTTGGCAAAAGTAGTGAACTGGATGCTCTGAACGGGAGGGATCGCAACCTGGTTGACCAGATCAAATCCGGCATCCCCACGGAACATCGCGCCGACGGAATCCAGCTCATCCTGGCGCCCCCAACTGGGACCCACGAACTGTTCAAGCCCATCGTTGGGATCGAAGAAGAACAGAAATTGATCGTCCAGGAGTAGCTCGTAATCCGAAATCCACATTTTCTCCCAGGTGTTCTTGAAGTTACTCATAAGAGCGTCGGGAGATGTACTGGTCTCGGAAATGTTCTTTGTTGTGACAGCCACCGAATTTCCTGTACCCACTGCATTGGCAGTCGTCATAACATCGATTCGAAAGTTATAAGTAGTCCCGGGCTGCAAATGTTGAACTAGGTACTCCGAAGTATTCCTGTCAGTAATCGTAACGAGCACCGAGTCATTCGCCGACTCCATTACAACAGTGTAGAAAGAAAAGTCACCCAAAGTAGAGATCGTCCACGAGAGCAACACGCTGCCCGATGAGATGTCAGACTCAGTCGGAGTAGAGAGGACTACAGGCGCTGGTCCAACCGGCGGTTCGGTCGTGTCGTTGCTGCTGGAGCAAGCGGTGAGAGATAGAGTGATCAAGATTAGAGCGTAGAGTTGCTTCAATTGTCTCCCCCCAATTCAGCTCTCAGCTCCCCAAAAGGAAGCCCCGAACTGCCATTGTCTTTCCAGAGAATCATAGTAACCAGGCTTCCTAGACGGAATTTATAGTCAGCGATGCCCTTCCAACTTCGCCCAGTGGGAGTTCCTGCTGCATCCACTTCGTTGATGATGTAGCGCACGGTAAGGTCAATCTGATCTCCGCTTAGAGTCGGCCCAGAGAGAATGCTGTCGGCCAGTGAGGCCTGGAAAAGGGAGCCCGTGAACGCGTTTTGAATGAAGTTGCTTTCCCTATCCTTCGTCCACACTGTGTCGAACACTGTCGGATATTGGGCCATCAAGCTCGCCGTGGGCCCGTACACGAAATCGGTGCCGATGACTCTAAGGTATTCGTTCGCGTCTCCACAATGCAACGCCCCCTCCAGATTGTATATCACGTTCTGCCAGCTGTCGTTGAACCGGAAGTCGACATCACAGGCGGAATTCGTCGTAACCGTGATGGTGCTGCCCTTACCCGTCTGGTTGGCAGTCGACTTTACATCCACCCGGAATTGGTACTCGGTATCCGGTTGCAGATCCTGAACCTCATACTGCGTTGTATTTCTGTCGCTGATGGCAGCAAGAACTGAATCACTCGCCGACTCCATCACGACAGCATAGCGTGAAAAGTCTCCGGCTGTAGATACTGTCCAGGTGAGCACCACACTGTTGGCAGTTATGTCGGTATCAGTAGGGATTGAAAGAGCTACCGGCTCTGGACCCGTTGGTGGTGCAGTTGTGTCGCTGCTACTGCCACACGATGATAGCAGCAGAAGCAGGGCCATTAAAGGAAACGCATTTTGCATGGAATAACTCCTCAGTATAAGACACTACTTGCTGAAGCTACCCTTCAAGAGCCCAGGCGACATAGCAGCATTAGGAATGACAGTGTTGGGAGGGAGGATCTGAGTGTGCCGAAGCCACTGACCTGCCCCACTGTCCGAGAAAGTCCAGTAGTAACCTTCTATGTCGACTATTTCCCAAGTATCGGCTTGGAGCGCAGTGAAACAGATGATCTGAGGGCCGTGATACATCGGGTCAAAGAACTGTGCCTTTGGACTTCCCCCGGTATCGTAGACACCTACTGTGCCTGGTTAGAGGCTTCATAGTCCTCGGGACTGACATCGCCGACGCAGCCCGGCCGCCCATTGGCGACCGGGCTCGTTTCCAAGTGGGCTTTCGCTCTCCTGTGATCCAGTCTCAACCGGCGGACGGACCCACGGTCAACACTAGAAGCGCGACTTGAGGGCACCCCAAGTGCTTTCCTGCGATCCAACCTCACAGCTGGGATAGATCACGACTGTAGCCTGAACGACGTCACCCCAAGCACCGGCTTGCGGACCCGCCGCACAGGTGTCATCGATGAAAGCCGGGTAAGCGGCCGGGATGGGGAAGAGCTGGGTGTTTCCAGTGATCGCCGCGTTGCTGATCGTGTAGGTCATGCAGTTGATATAGCCGTCGAAGGATCCGAAGACATCGATGTCACTGACCACCGATTGCAACACTCCGCCCACGTAGAGATGGCTGGAGGTCACCGTCATCTGATCCACCTGGACGGTATAGTCCTCATCTCCCCAGGGACCGGCGGCTCCGAACCAAAACGCGCCGTTTTGATAGTGCGTTTCATATTTGACCGTACCGGTTCCGGCGACGCGGGTGTCTGAGGTCATCGTCGGCGCAGCCATGATCGAGGGGCAGATGAGAGTCCATTGCGTGCCCAGGCTGCCTCCGTCCCAGGACTGTGCGTTGATGGTGTTGCCCAGATTCCCTTCATAGAAGGTGGGCGCGAGCCAGGATTCGCTGAAATGACCCGGGAGGACTTGGCCTCCCAGATCAGTGGTCTGATAGGTGCCGACCACCGGCGGTCCGGCCAGGGCAAGCACAGGGATCAACAGAATGAAGACGGTCGGGATCAAACGTCTCATGGGATCTTTCCTTTCGCGAAGAACGATCGTGCTTCTCAAGTGGTCCAGATCTGAACCATCAGGTGGGAGCCGGGCTTTGCCCAGCAAGAACTCTGCGGGGCTGCGCACAAGGGCGCACTGGGCCGAGCAGAGTATAGAAGAAACTAGATCTTATTATCTAGTATAAAGATCGAGAGAGCGGTGCCTGAACTTGTCATCTTACGAATCAAGTTTAGCAGCGGAGGTGCTTGGTGGAATTCCTGGGGGGCTCAGCAAGAAGCCCCCGCCGCGATGCGACGGGGGCTCACTCATGAAGAGACTAGGAATTCTCGATCGTCGATCCTGCGATGACTACCACGAAGCCTTGACGCTACCCCAGGTACGAGGGGCGGCGTCCACCGGTCCCGTGCACGAATGCCCTTGCCCCTGCGTGATTTCCGAAGAGCGCAAAATCGGAAAAGTTTTGTGTGTGGTCGCAGTTGTAGTCGCACAGTGGATTCGAGTAACTGAAGTCACTTGCGTCCAGGGCGAAGTCGCCATTGGTATCCAAGGCATGGATTTTGCGCTGGGCGAGCAGGACTCCGTCGGCGCGGATGTCCACGAGGCCTCCGCCGCAGTCACCACCCTCTGCCAGATGAAACAGGGCCTCTCCGGCGGAATTGGTGGCCAGGATCGCCCGATCGTCGGTGCCATCCGGGCAGCTCCCGGAGCCACCGGGCGAACAAAGCTGTGGGCCCGCAACAATTACAGAAATCAACCTCGACGACCGAATCCACGCACGCCGCACCCGCGGCATCCCGGACCACGACCAAGAAATCGGTGTCTCCGGCCGGACAGGTGACGAGACAGGCATCTACCGTCGATTGAGCTGGGTCTGGTGTCCCCGCCAGCGCAAGACAGGGCAGAAAAACCACGGCGAAAAGGGCAAGAGCGAACGTCGCTAGCTTATTGAGTTTCATTGTGACTCCTTTTGGAAGGCGAAGACCCATCGAGACAGCAAACCTCGATAAGCCAGCATGAGGCGGGAGCCAGACCTCAGGCTACTTTGCGGCAGAGAGCCAATTTGTGTGAGGAAGCCAAAATTTATGCGTGGGGCAGTCTGCGGATGGGGGGACTACCGCAGTAGACGAATTTAGCATACGGAAGGGCAGAGGTCAACGCAAGGGGGCTCAGCCCTCTCGCCGCAACTCGAAAAGTCCGGTGAGAGCCAATCCGGTCCCCACTCCCGCGAAGAGGCCCACGACGAAGCCTACGACGAAACTCCAGGGACTTCCCAAGCTCGCGAAACCGAGCAGGTTTCCGAAGATGATCCCGAGCCCACCGAGCGTGGCCAGGACGGATCCCAGCGTGAGTTTGACTCTCGTGTCCATGAGGCGCCTGCCTTCCTCTTCTTGCAACTCGCTCGCGGGAGCCCATGGAGACTTCCAACGTCCCCAAGTCCGGCCCCAGCTGCCCACATGCGTCTTCGAAGTTACCCTGGATGCCACCAAGACTACGACATCCAGGCCTCTAGGTTCAGTCCCACTTCGCGACAACTTTCTGGCCCCGCTCCTCGTAGGAAAGAATCGTCGGGAACGACCCTCAGCATGGCCCTCGTAAAGGATTGAGAAGGAAGAAGATGAACCTAGGACGAATCCTGAAGAAGAAAATCGTGCTGATCGGCCTCGCGGTAGTGGTTTTGGGCTCTCTGGCCGGTTTCATGGCCATTCGCAAGGGCGAAGCGCCGCCTCAGACGGTCAAGACCGCCAAGGCCTCGCGCCAGAAAATCGTCCAAAAAGTGAGCGCCAACGGGAAAATCCGCGCGCGGACCGAGGTCAACATCAGCGCCGATGTCAGCGCCAAGATCACCAAGATCCACGTCAAGGAAGGCCAGGCGGTCAAGAAGGGGATGCTCCTGGTGGAGCTCGACCGCCAGCGCTATCTGGCCGCGGTGGAGAACGCGGAAGCCACGGTGCGCTCCGCGCAGGCGGACGCAAATCTGGTCAATGAAAACGTCCTGAAGACCAAGCGGGAGCTCGAGCGTTCTCAGGGCCTGATGGAACGCCATCTCCAATCGGAATCCGAGCATGAGGATGCCAAGTCCGCGTATCAGGTCGAGCTCGCGCGTTACGCTTCCGCCCGCGACCGGGTGGAACAAGCCAAAGCCACCCTCAAGCAAGTGAAAGACGATCTGTCCAAGACGACGATCTATTCGCCCATGGACGGGACCGTCAGTGACCTCCGCAAGGAAGAGGGCGAGATCGCCATCGGCTCGCAATTCCAGGGCGACGTCATTCTCATCGTCTCCGATCTCACCGAGATGGAAGCACGGGTCAACGTGGACGAGAACGACATCGTCTCGGTCAAAGTAGGGCAGGAGGCGGAGATCGAGGTCGATGCTCTGCTCGGGCAGAAGCTGAAGGGGATCGTCTATGAGATCGCCAGCAGCGCCAACGCCACTGGCGCAGGTACTACCGAGCAGAAGACCGAATTCGAGGTGAAGATCAACATCATCGATCCCGATATGGCTCTGCGCCCGGGAATGACGGCCACCGCCGATATCCTCACCAAGACCAATCCCAACGCGCTCAGTGTGCCCATCCAGAGTGTCGCGGTGCGTACGGTCGACCAGTTGCGCGCACCGGGCGAGGACCGAGCCGAGATCGAGAAGAAGTACAAGGCCGATAAGGACGGCTTCGTCGAAATCGTCTTTTGCATCGAAGACGGCAAGGCGTTGGCGAAGCAGGTCAAGACCGGAATCCAGAGCGATGAGTTCATCGAGATTCTGGACGGGCTCAACGAAGGGGATGAAGTGGTGACCGGCAGTTACCGTGCCATTTCCAAGGACCTGACCAACGGCGACTTGGTTCGAATCGACAACGAATCCAAGACGAGCGACGGGGCTTAGAAATGAGCGTGATGACAAGAGAATCCAATGGAGTCGCTCTCGCACTGAACGAGGTCGAGAAGACCTACATCATGGGGGCCGAGAAAGTCCACGCCCTGCGCGGCGTTTCGCTTCAGGTGCGCAAGAACGAGTACGTGGCCGTCATGGGTCCCTCCGGCTCGGGCAAATCGACATCTGATGAACGTGATCGGCTGCCTCGACGTGCCCACCAAGGGCACCTACACGCTGGAGGGGCAGACGGTCGCGGACATGACCCAGTCCGAATTGGCGGAGATTCGCAATCTGCGCATCGGCTTCGTGTTTCAGACCTTCAATCTGATTCCGCGGGCCGACGTGTTTCACAACGTCGAGTTGCCTCTGATCTACGGAGGGGTGCGAAGCCGGGAACGCCGCGAGAGGGCTGAGCAGGCTATCGCGAGGGTGGGCCTGAGCGACCGTATGAAGCACAAGCCGAACGAGCTCTCCGGAGGGCAGCGCCAACGCGTCGCGATCGCACGCGCCATCGTCCTGAATCCGTCCATCATTCTCGCGGACGAACCCACAGGAAATCTCGACAGCAAGACCGGTGACGAGATTATGGCGATCTTCGACGAGCTGCACGGCGCTGGACACACCATCATCGTGGTGACCCACGAAGATTACATCGCCGAGTACGCCTCGCGGTCGATTCGGCTGAGGGACGGTCTCGTCGAGAGCGACGAAGCCATAGGACGCAAGGCAATGGCCGGAGGAGCCATGTCGTGAGAGGACTTCGCCTTCTGCTTGACCTCCAGGAGTCGGTCCGTATCGCCTTCGGCGCGCTACGTGCCAACAAGGCTCGCGGAGCGCTGACCACCCTGGGGATCATCATCGGTATCGTGGCCGTCATCACCACGATGACCGCGGCGAATGGGCTGCGAAACACCTTCCGCGAGAGCTTCTCCTCGGTGGGGGCGGACGTACTCTACGTCTCGCGTATGCCGTGGGTCATCCAAGACGACTTCTTTCTGTACCGGAACCGGCCACCGATCGACTTCAAGGAAGCACGGGACCTGGAGAAGAGACTGCGTGGCTCGGGGATCGTGAATCCGACCATGAACGGCCGACAGGATACGAAATACCGCTCGGAGAGAATGGATGGGGTCACCATCATCGGGACCACCGAAAAGCAGCTGATGGTGTCGAACGCGCAGCCGGAACTCGGCCGCTTCATGTTGCCCTTCGAGGTGACCTACAAACGCAACGTCTGCGTCATCGGCAGCGACGTACGCAAAGGTTTGTTCGGTTCCATCGATCCGCTCAATAAGGAGATGAAGATCGGCCGTACCACATTCCGCGTCATCGGCGTGATGGAAGAGCAAGGGGGAAGCTTCCTCGGGGGCCCCAACTTCGACCGGCAGATTTTCATTCCGATCACTTCGTTCGTGGGCGCCTTTGGTGGCCTTCACGGACGACAGGACGTCAACATCGCGATCAAAGCGCCCAGCGAGGCGGCAATGAGCGACCTCGAGTACAAGATCATCGGAGAGATGCGCAAGCTCCGCGGACTGCGTCCGACGGAAAAGGACAATTTCTCCATCAACCGACTCGATACTCTGGTGGGCGCCTTCAACAACGTAATGGGAGTGGTGCTTTTGGTGGGGCTCTTGATCACGAGCATTTCGCTTTTCGTGGGTGGGGTGGGGGTGATGAACATCATGTTCGTGTCCATTACCGAGCGCACGCGCGAGATCGGCATTCGCAAGGCCATCGGAGCCAAGCCGCTCAGCATCATGTTCCAATTTCTCTTCGAGGCAGCCGTGATCTGTCTCTTGGGTGGTGTGATCGGAATCGTCCTGTCGGCCGGAGTGACCGCGGCCATCAACGCCTCGCTCATGCCGGCGAACCTGTCCGTGCCCATCCTTTTCATCGCCCTGGTGGTGGCGGTGAGCGTCGGATTGCTCGCGGGACTGGTTCCGGCCTGGCGCGGCGCCCGGCTCAACCCCATCGAAGCGCTGCGCTACGAGTAGGTGAATAGATGAGTGGTTTCGATTCTCTTTCCATGTCCGTGGGCGCCATCTTCAGCAACAAGCTGCGCTCCATCCTCACTCTGGTGGGCATCGTGGCTGGAGTGGCCTCGATCATCGCGGTGATGACCGCTATCTCGGTAGTGCAGTCCACCATGGAGCAGGAGATGAGTGTCTTGGGCTCGCAGGTTTTTCAGGTGCAGAAGTGGCCGGCTGGTGGATTCCACAGCGCCGAGGAACGGCGCAAGGCAATGCGTCGTCCTCCCCTGACGATCGAAGACGCGCAGTTGATAAGGGACAGAGTTCCCACTGCCGATATCGTCGGAGCCGAGCTGTGGTCCTTCGGCTATACCGTGGAGTACAAGGGCGAGTCGACGAACCCGAACATCACTATCTGCGGCGGGACTCCCGAGTATTCGGCCAACAACACCCACTACGTGGGCTTGGGACGAAACATCTCCCAGATGGACGTACGAAGCGCGCGACATGTGGCCGTGATCGGGAAGGCCATCGCCGGCAAGCTCTTTCCCTTCACCGACCCCCTTGACAAGATCATCCGGCTCGACGGTCGCAAGTACCAAGTGATCGGGGTATTTGACGTGAAGAAGTCCGCGTTCCGGGGCGGGAGTTTCGAGAACTACGTCCTCATTCCCATCACGTGCTTTCTCAAAACCTACGGCATGGTCGATCCGAACGGCTTCGACCGCTCAGTGAACATCACCATCCGCGCCAAGACGCCCGAAGTCGTCGATGACACCATCGAGCAAACACGTCAGGTGCTGCGGCATGCGCGTGGGGTCAAGCCGAACGAAGAGGACAACTTCGATTTCTTCAACAGCAAGAGCCTGATCACCCAATTCAACAACATGACCAAAGGGATCAAGCTAGCCGCGTTCGTGGTGGGGATCATCGCCCTGGTGGTGGCGGGCATCGGGATCATGAACATCATGCTCGTCTCGGTGACCGAACGCACCAAGGAGATCGGAATCCGCAAATCGATCGGCGCCAAGCCCTCGAACATCCTGGTACAGTTCCTCCTGGAGGCGGTGATCCTGTGCAACCTCGGGGGGCTGGTGGGAGTCGCGATCGGATTCGGGCTGGGGAACGTGTTCACCCTGTTCACCGCCTTCGAGGTCAACGTCCCTCTGCAGTGGACTTTCATCGGGCTTGGATTTTGTTCGGCGGTGGGGATCGGCTTCGGCCTTCTGCCTGCGATCAAGGCGTCTCGTCTGAACCCCATCGACGCGCTGCGTTACGAGTAGTCGCCGCCCGGAACCGCGAACGGCATGCGCCCAAGAAGGTTTTGATTCCGCCCCCCACCTTGGGCTAGAGTACGCTCATGAGATCCATCCTGCCTTCCTTTCTGCTGGTGCTTC
Source organism: Candidatus Krumholzibacteriota bacterium (assembly GCA_963764625.1). GTDB lineage: Bacteria > Krumholzibacteriota > Krumholzibacteriia > JAJRXK01 > JAJRXK01 > JAOZPE01. The sequence goes on from CAVXTH010000006.1 coordinate 225,431, forward strand.
TGATCGGGTCGCTGCTGGTGCAACCGGATGTGGCCCGAGCGGAGAAGTCCTACCGCGTCGACAGCCTGGTGATCGAGGCAAGCGCTCAAGCCGACGGGTCCCTGAAGGTGGTCGAAGAGCGCGCGTTTCGTTTTCGCGGCCGGTACAAGTACGCCTACCGCACCTTCTCTCGATCGGACGGCGTCGACTATTCAGGGTTCGTCGTCAGTGAAAACGGCAGACCCTACGCTCGGAACGACTCGCAGGCGCCCGGCACTTACAGGATCAGCGAGAACGGTGGCGTGATCGAGGTGCGCTGGTTCTTCAAGGCGAGCAATGAGACGCGCACCTTCACCATTTCCTACCAGGTGGAGAATCTCATCCGCCGTCACCCCGACGCCGCAGTGCTGCACTACCAGTTTGTGGGTTCGGGGTTCGCAGTGGCGAGCTCGAACGTGAGCTTGAGCGTGCATCCGCCTCAAGAGCTCGCTTCCGCGCAGGTCCATCAGTGGTTGCACGGTCCCCTGTGGGCCGAGTCGGTGACCAACTCCGGTGGTGTGATCAAGGCCTGGTGTGACCGCCTCCCGGCCCATCAATTCCTCGAACTGCGCGTCCTCTATCCACCGGACGCATTTCCGGACGCGCCGGCGGCGTCAGAACCGATCGTCGAGCGGGTCATGGAGGAAGAGGCAGTTCTGGCGAAAGCAGCCAACCAGCGGAGAATCGAGGCCCGGGCAAGAGCGGAGCGGCGCGCTGAGAGAATGAAGTTGGGTCGTGCCGTGACGCCGGTCTTGGGTCTTCTGGGAGTGTTTGCCTGGGTGCTCGTCTTCCTGCGCTACGGACGCAGAGCGGAAACTCCGACCAGGTCCAATCGTTCGGGAGAGATCCCGTCGGATCTGCCGCCGGCCCTGACCCAGTATCTGGTCGCGAACCGGATGGTCAATGCCAACGGCCTGGTGGCCACCTTTTTGGATCTGGCCAGCCGTGGATTTGTGGAGTTTCACGAAGATTCCGAGCTTCGAACCTACATCTTGGGCATCTCGAGGACGGTGAACAAGCACTACTGGGTTCTGCTGAGAAAGCACTATGAGAGCCATCGTTCCGATCTTCTTCCCTTCGAAACCATGCTGATCAGCTTCGTATTCGATGACCTCGCCAGCGGAGACCGCGCCCCAATGGACCTCTTCCGGAAGAACCGAACCAAGTGCCGCCGGTTTTTCGGCAAATGGAAGAAGGCGGTGGAGGAGGAAGGCCAGCGGCGCGGCTTCTATGCTGCCGAGAGTTACACGGGTCGTAACATCGGCATGATGGTTGGAGGACTTCTGATTGCCGTGGCGATTCCCCTGGGCTTCGTCTTTTTCGAGTGGGCCCTCGTGCCGGGCATTCTGGGCTTGGTGCTCTTTGTTTTGTCGCTTGCCATCGTGCATCATACGCGCCAGGGAGCCATCGAGGCCGCGCGTTGGAAGAGCCTGAAGAATTACCTGAAAGACCTTGGGTCGAAGCATGCGAGCTACCTCGACAGCGTCGAGCGGTATCTCGTCTACGGCGTGGCTTTGGGAGTGGGCAAGAAGGCCTTGACTGATCTGGGTGACGCGATCCCTGTCGGTCAGCACCAGGGTTATGTTCCTTGGTACTATGTCCAAGGGGGGCACGGTGGAACCTTCGGCGCGTCCTTCGGCGCAGCCTTCAGCGCATCAGTGGCGACCGTGAGCTCCAGCATGTCGAGCGCGACCGGAGCGGGGGGAGGCGCGTCCGGCGGTGGTGGTGGCGCGGGTGGCGGCGGTGGCGGCGCCGGTTGACAACCTGGTCCCCCATCCTCTAGCATCCTCAGTTACGACCCACGACCAGCGGTTTGGGCTCCCGCAAATCGGCTTGTGCATCCAATGGTTCGCATCATCTCGGAGGAGTCAGCCAGTGTTGCGCCGACGTGGTTTCCCCCTACGCGATCTTGTCGCTGAGATTCCTGATGCTCGCCTGAACCTGCCCTCCTCCCGTAGCTCAATCGATCACGCCATTCAACCCGCGAGACTTCGCGTCCTCTCGGAGCGCCTACGGCGCACCGAGGCGCCTCGCCAAGGAGCGTTTTGCCCATGGTTCGTCCACTTCATTCGTTGAGATCGTTCGCTCTTGTCCCTTTGCTCCTTTCCTTTGTGATCGTCGGCCAGGCGCGTGCGCAGGAACTGAGCTTCGTGCCCACTCCGGTGGGAGGAGTATTCGTCTGTCCCAACCCGATCGTCGTCGATCTCACCATTGACCCCGCGGTCGCCGATCTCCGCGGGTTCTCGATCACCCTGAGCTACGATCCGGCCGTACTCAACCCTCTCTCCGTGACGGCCGGACCGCTGGTGGCCTCGGCGTCGTGTGGCAATACCGTGTACTGGATCGATCCCGCCACCAACGACGGGAGTCTGGAAGTCGATCTGGCTCTGCTCGGGTGTTCTGTCGACGGACCGGGGTCGGTTCTGACCATCCAATTCGAGGGCGTCGGGGACGGGACGACCACCCTCCAGTGTTCTAACAGCATCTTTCGGGACAGCGTCAACGCAGAGATTCCCGTGAGTTGTGTGCCCGTCGACATCAGCTACAGCTGTCCAGTGCCCACCGCTCTGCGTTCTTGGGGCACCCTCAAGGCCACCTACTGAGTTCTTTGCACGCGGATCGACGATTCAAAAGAGGTAAATCATGTCTCGCGCCCGATACTGTCAAACCATCCTTTCTCTTCTCGTTCTGGTTTTTTTCTCTGCCGGATCGGCTAGGGCCCAGAACGCGATCGTCACCGAGAACGCCCTGCCGGGCAATCCCCCCAGCGAGTGGGACGTGAGCGGCGCCGGGGACCAGAGTATTCAGGGCTTCGCCACCGACATCAGTGTCGACCAGGGCGGGACCATCGAGTTCAAGATCAGAACCGATGCCACGAGCTATCGCATCGACATCTACCGGCTCGGGTACTACGGAGGCGACGGGGCGCGCAAGGTCGCGACGGTGTTTCCTTCGGCCACTTTGCCTCAGAGCCAGCCCGCCTGTGTCTCCGATGCCGCCACTGGCTGTCTCGACTGCGGAAACTGGGATACCTCGGCGTCGTGGGCCGTTCCCACCGATGCGACCTCGGGGATTTACCTGGCAAAACTGGTGCGCTACCGATCCCGAGGATGGGCGAGCCAGCCACATCGTCTTCATCGTGCGCGACGACGACGGCGGCAGCGATCTTCTCTTCCAGACCTCCGACACCACATGGCAGGCCTACAACCGTTAGGGGCGAGAGCGTACGACCGGAGGCTACAGCATCTACGAGGGTCCCACCGGCAAGGCCGACAAGATCAGCTACAACCGGCCCTTCGGCACCCGCGCCTATCCCACCGAAGACTGGCTCTTCAACGCCGAGTACCCGATGGTGCGCTGGCTCGAGCGCAACGGCTTCGACGTGAGCTACTCCACCGACGTGGACACTGATCGCCGTGGAGCCGAAATCCTGGAACACCAGGTATTCATGTCGGTTGGCCACGACGAATACTGGTCGCGCGCTGCGCGGGAAAACGTCACGGCCGCGCGGGATGCCGGAGTCAACCTGGCTTTCTTCAGCGGGAACGAGATCTACTGGAAGATTCGCTGGGAAGACAGCATCGACGGCAACGGTACGCCGATGCGAACCCTGGTGTGCTACAAGGAAGGCGACCTCGGCGAGAACCAGTGCTTCGCCAAGTGCGATCCGGTGGCTGACGTGTGGACGGGATTGTGGCGCTCCGGTTGCGCCTACACGCCGCCGGCCGACGGCTGCGAGCCGGAGAACGCCCTCTCGGGACAGATCAGCTGGCTGGGCACCACGGGCTCCATCACTGTACCCAGCACCTACAGGGATCTACCCCTGTGGCGCAACACCTCCATCGCCACCCTGGGGCCCGAGGAGACCGCTACGCTTCCCAGTGGGACCCTGGGCTACGAGTGGGACTTCGAGCAGTACGAGGACTCCTATCCAGCGGGCCGGATTCGTATGTCCGAGACCCACCAGGATGGTGAGACCCATCACCTTTCCGTGTACCGTCACAGCAGCGGCGCTCTGGTCTTCGGGGCCGGCACCGTGCAGTGGTCATGGGGTCTCGACGCGAATCACGATCGTTCGGGGGGCGCAGAGGATGCGCGGATGCAGCAGGCCACGGTCAATGTGCTGGCCGACATGGGTGTGCAGCCGGCGACCCTGCAGACGGGTTTGGTGGCGGCAACTCCTCTTTCGGATTCCACCGCGCCGCTCTCGGTGATCGCATTTCCCGCCGACGGCTCGTCGGTGGAAATCGGTACCCCGGCTACCATCGCGGGAAGCGCTTCGGATACCGGAGGAGGAGCGGTCGCGCTGGTCGAGCTCTCCTTCGACGGGGGAGCGACCTGGCAGACGGCCCAGGGGCTTGCGAACTGGAGCTATCAGTGGACTCCCACCAGTTACCGGGCCGGTCGCCATCATGAGCCGGGCGATGGATGGAGCCTTCAACACCGAAACTCCCGGAGCGGGAATCAGCCTTACGGTCGATCCGCACGTCTGCCCCTGCACCCTCTGGAGTGACGCCGTCATTCCGGGAACCATCGATAGCGGCGATGCCGCAGCCGTCGAACTGGGGATGAAATTCCAGACCGAGGAGAATGGCTACATCACCGCCATTCGCTTCTACAAGGCCGCGACGAACACTGGCGTTCACGTGGGAAATCTGTGGGCCAGCGATGGCACCTTGCTGGGTAGCGCGACCTTCTCGGCCGAGTCCGCCTCCGGCTGGCAGGAGGAGCCCCTCAATCCGCCGGTGGCCGTCACCGCCAACTCCACCTACGTCGTCTCGTACCACACGAATACGGGTTACTACTCGGTCGATACCGAATACTTCGCCAGCACCGGTCTGAGCAATCCTCCTCTACGGGCCCTGGCCGAGGGAGAGGACGGGAGCAACGGAGTCTACAAGTACGGTGCCACCAGTGCCTTCCCGACCGACACCTTCAACTCGTCCAACTACTGGGTGGACGTGCGCTTCAACACCAGCGCGGTCGACGATCAAGCGCCCTACGTGACGATTCACAGCCCCGCCACCGGCGCCTTGGGAGTTGCGGTGGAAAGCAACGTCACCGCGACCTTCAACGAATCGGTCGATCCGTTGAGCGTGGTTTTCGAGTTGCGCGACGCGGGCAACAGCCTGGTCGCTACGAACTTCAGCTACGACGGTCCGTCCCGGACCGCGATCCTCGACCCCGTGGTCGACCTGGATCATTCCGCCCAGTACACCGCCACTCTGAGCGACGCGACCGACCTGGCCGCCAACTCGCTGACCGCACTGGTGAGCTGGTCGTTCACCACCGAGGACGTGCCGCCACCGCCTCCTGACGAGGGTCCGGGCGGGCCGATCCTGGTCATCGGCGAGGCCGGTAGTCCCTTCACGCGCTACCCGGCGGAGATTCTCCGCACGGAGGGCTTCAACGCCTTCACGGTGACCGACATCAGCCTGGTCGACGCGAGCGTCTTGACCAACTACGACGTGGTGATCCTGGGCGAGATGGCGCTTTCCGCTGGTCAGGTCACCATGTTCAGTGACTGGGTGACCGCGGGCGGCAATCTGATCGCACTGCGGCCGGACAAGCAACTGGCTTCACTGCTGGGATTGAGCGATGCGGCCAGCACTTTGGCCGAAGGCTATCTGTTGGTGGACACCGCCTCGAGTCCGGGTGCGGGCATCGTCGGCGAGACCATCCAGTACCACAGCAGCGCCGATCTCTATGATCTCGCGGGGGCCACCGCCGTCGCCACCCTGTATTCCGACGCGACGACGGTCACGACCCATCCGGCCGTCACCCTGGTCAGCGTGGGGAGTAATGGGGGACAGGCGGCCGCCTTCACCTACGACCTGGCGCGCTCGGTGGTCTACACTCGGCAGGGTAATCCCGCCTGGGCCGGACAGGAACGCGACGGCACAACGCCCATCCGTTCGGACGATCTCTTCTTCGGAGATGCCGCCGGCGATCCGCAGCCGGATTGGATCGACCTGAACAAGGTAGCCATTCCGCAGGCCGACGAGCAGCAGCGCTTGCTCGCCAATCTCATTCTCAGCATGAATTCCGATCGTGAGCCTCTGCCTCGTTTCTGGTACTTCCCCCGGGGCTTGCGCGCGGTGGTGGTGATGACGGGTGACGACCACGGCCCGGGCAGCAACTCGGTGGGCCGCTTCGACATCTACAAATCGAGTGATCCGGTGGGTTGTTCGGTGGCCGATTGGGAATGCGTGCGCGCGAGTACCTATCTCTATCCCGGGACGGGAGGAATGACCGACGCGCAAGCGGTCTACTACCAATCTCTGGGATTTGAGATCGGGGTGCATGTCACGACGTCCTGTGGGGACTGGACCGAATCCTCGCTGGCTTCGGATTACACCACGCAGCTCGGCGACTTCTACACTCTGTTCCCCAGCATGCCCACGCCTGATTCGGAGCGGACGCACTGCATCGCCTGGAGCGAGTGGGCCACCCAACCCAAGATCGAACTTGCGAACGGAATTCGATTGGACACCAACTACTACTACTGGCCCGGGAGCTGGCTGCAGGATCGGCCCGGCATGTTCACCGGTTCGGGGATGCCCATGCGCTTCGCCGATCTTGACGGTACGATGATCGACGTCTACCAAGCGGTGACGCAGATGACGGACGAGTCGGATCAGAGCTTCCCCTACACCATCGACACGCTCCTTGATCACGCCCAGGGCCCCGAGGGGTATTTCGGGGCTTTCACCGCCAACATGCACAACGACAGCGTTACCCACGCCTCCGCGTCGGCCATCGTCGCGTCCGCCCAGGCGCGCGGCGTGCCGGTGATCTCCGGACGTCAGATGCTCACCTGGCTCGACGCGCGCAACGGCTCGTCGTTCTCCAACCTGGTGTGGTCCTCGAACACCCTGAGCTTCGATGTCGCGCGCTCGGCCTCGGCCCTGAATCTGGAAGGCATGCTTCCTGTCCAGGTGGGAGCCGCGACCCTGCAGAGCCTCACTGGGGGTCTCGGCTCGGTCTGGGATCGCACCGAGACGATCAAGGGTGTCCAGTACGCGATCTTTCCCGCCGAGAGCGGCAGTTACGTGGCGACCTACGAGGTGGACACGACGCCGCCGGTGATCAGCAATGTGAACGCAGCTCCCGCCATCGACGGCACCGCGGTGATCAGCTGGGATACCGACGAGGCGGCCACCTCCGTGGTAAATTACGGCACCGATGCGGGAAATCTGAATCTGAGCGTGTCCGACCCCGCGCTCGTGAGCAGCCACGGTCTTACTCTGACCAGTCTGGCATCCGCCACGACCTACTACTACCGGGTGAGTTCCGCCGATGCGGGAGCGCTCGTCAGCACCGAGCCCCCCACAGGCAATTCTCCCCTGAGTTTCCTCACTCCGGTGGGCCCGTGCCTGAGCGACGCCACGGTGGCCGACTTCGCGGCCGGGACGCCCGATGCGGCGATCCACATTTCGCAGGTGAGCGACGGTGAACTCACCCTCGCACCGACCGAGGTAGCGGAGTTCGACGGAAGCAGCGTGCCGACCGGCTGGAACAGCGGGCTGTGGGATCCCTCCGGCGGCGCGACGGTGGCCGGTGGACTGCTTTCGCTCGACGCGGCCTATGCCGGGACCGATGCGGTCTACGGTCCAGATCGTGCGGTGGAGTTCGTCGGAACCTTCCAGAACGTCGGGGGTCAGCATTGCGGTTTCGGGATCACTCTCAACGAAACCAACTGGGCCATCTTCAGCACGGGCCTAAACGGGGGAACCCTCCTTGCGCGCGTGGCAGACGGCGGCACCCTCATCGATTTCGACCTGGGTTCCTCCACTCTGGGGAGCGCCCATCTCTATCGCATCGAATGGGCGGCCTCGGAAGTGCGGTTCTTCATCGACGGCGCTCTGGTCCACACCGAGTTCATCGCGCTCAGCACTTCCATGCGTCCTCTGGCCAGCGACCTCAATCTGGGGGGACCGGATCTTGTGATCGACTGGATGCGCATGACACCGTACGTCTCTGCTGGAAGCTTCACCTCGCGGGTCTACGACGCGGGGACGGCGGCCAACTGGGGCGTGATCAACTGGAACTCCGACTCTCCACCCAACACCAGCGTTGCCATGGCGGTGCGCATCGGCAACACCGCGACTCCGGATGGCACTTGGTCGCCCTTCGGTGTCATCGCCAATCCGGGTGATCTGGTGGGGGGCAACAGCCGCTACCTCCAGTACCGCATCGATTTGGCTACCGGTGATCCTCTGGTCACCCCCGCGGTGGAAGACGTGGCGGTCGACTGCGCGCCGGGACCGGATGTCGATCCCCCGGTGATCCTCAACGTGGTGGCCACGCCATCGGTCGATGGGACCGCCGCCACCGTGACCTGGACGACCCTCGAGGCGGCGGATTCACGGGTGGACTTCGACACCGCTTCGTCTCCCTTGACCCAGCAGCAGAGCGATGCAGCGCTGGTGTTCAACCACTCCATCGATCTTTTGGGCCTGACTCCCGGGCAGACCTATTACTTCCGGGTGAGCTCGGCCGACGCCGCGAGCAACAGCGCCACCGAACCGATTCTCGCGAACCCTCCGCTGAGCTTCACCACTCCGGCGCCCTCGTGCGCGATGGTGAGTACGAGCAGCGAGTTCGGGGCGGGAACTGCGGACGCGGGGGTGACGGTGGCCGAGATCGGTGACGGGGCCCTGATTCTGACTCCGGCCGAGGGCTCGGACTTTTCCGGTACGGCTCTGCCTTCGGGATGGCAGAGCACGCCTTGGGTCGCCGGCGGCGGAGGGGTGGTGAGCGGAGGCGCTCTCTTGGTGGACGGATCTCTGGTGGGGACCGACGCGGTCTACTCCGCGGGGCGGGTCCTGGAGTTCAGGGCCACCTTCGGCCCCGAGGCCTTCCAGCACGTGGGCTTTGCGGTCGACTTTGATACCGTGAACAGCTGGGCCATGTTCTCGACTTCGAACCAGACCACCGATCTCTACGCGCGCACGTCCCCCGGTGGAGCGGACATCAATCTGGGGAGCGGGTTCGTGGGCAGTTCGCATCTCTATCGCATCGAATGGAACGCTAGCAGCGTCCTCTTTTCCATCGATGGAGCGCTGGTCAACACCCAGAACGTGAGTATCGCCACCGACATGCGACCGGTTGCTAGCGACGTGCACTACAACGACGGCAACCTGATCACGATCGATTGGCTGCGCATGACTCCCTACGCCTCCTCAGGCACCTGGGAATCGGAGATTCACGATACCGGCCAGTTGAACTCCACCTGGCATACTCTGAGTTGGACACAGGACGTGCCGGCCGGATCCTCGCTCGTGGTGAGCGCCCGGGGTGGCGATACGCCCACTCCCGACGGGAGCTGGACCAGCTACACGCCGGTGGCATCCTCGGGAACCGACCTCGCACTGAATGCGCAGTACCTGCAGCTACGGGTCCAACTCTTTAGCCTCGACGGTACGGTTACGCCGGTCTTCGAGGACTACTCGGTCACCTGCACCGGATGTCTGGACAACACACCGCCCGATGCCCTGACCGACTTGGCGGCCTCGCAGGTGAAGACGGGCAATCCGGCGGGTCAGCTCACCCAGATCACCGCGAGTTGGAGCGGAAGCGAACCCGGTTCGACGGTGGAGGTGTTCCGCAAGAGCTTCGGCGACTATCCCGACTACGACGACGGACCCACGCCGGGCGTCGCGCCCACGCCACCGGCTGATCCGGCCGCGGCGGTCAGCGAGGGCTGGAGTTCGGTCTACCAAGGCTCCGACCTCGAGTTCACCGAGCTGCCTCCGGCGCGCGATTTCTGGTACTACGTCGCCTTCGTCACCGACGCCTGCGACAATGTCTCGGCCGTTTCGAACATGACGGCCGGAACCCTGAGTTACTTCCTGGGCGACGTTTCGGACGGAGTGACCACGGGGACCGGAAACAACGACGTGGCCCTGGAGGACATCTCGTATCTGGGGGCGCACTACGGTGCGAACCGCGGCGAGGCTCTCTACGAATCGGACCTCGACGTGGGACCGACGAACACGAGTACGATCGATGGCCGGCCGCTCACCGATGGCCATCTGGGCTTCGAGGATCTCATCCTGTTCGCGATCAACTTCGGGGTGGTCTCCAAGCAGGACATTACTTGGACTCCACCCACGACGGCCGGTGGCAACACTCTGGTGTGGCAGGCGCCGACCACTCTGCCCGGGGTGGGGGAGACCGTCGATCTTCCTCTGGTCATGGACGGCAACGGTACGGTGCTGGGTCTCAGTGCACAGCTGCAATGGGATCAGTCGGTGCTGGCCTTCCAGGGGTTCTACGCCGGTGATCTACTCTCCAAGCAGGAAGGTCCGAACATCCTCTTGCAGCCCGAGGAGGGCAGACTGGATCTGTCGCTCCTGGGGGTACGGGAACGGGGAATCAGCGGCCAGGGGACACTGGCTCACGCGAGCTTCAAGGTGCTCAAACCGGCCGAGCCAGGGTTTGCGACCGGCGAGGTCATGGCACGCGATCTGAACAACGCGAAAGTGGACGTGACGGTGGAACTGTCTCACGAGCAAACACCCCAGATCAGCAAGCCACTCGTGACGGCTCTGCACCCGAACTATCCCAACCCCTTCAATCCGAGCACCTCGATCGCATTCGATCTGGCCAGGACCGGACCGGTCTCGCTGAAGATCTACAGCGTGAGCGGCCGCCTGGTGAGAACCTTGGTCAACGAAGTTCGTACAGCAGGGAGTTTCGTCGAGGTGTGGAACGGCACCGATGCCTCAGGGCGTGGAGTCGCCTCGGGGAGTTACCTGGTGCGGCTTCAGACCCAGGAGGGTTCACAGATCCAGCGGATGATCTTGAGTAAGTAAGTCACCCCTTGTCTGACCCCTCGAATCGAGCTCTAAGAGAGCTTCGTATCGGTGAGTTTGTCGCCTTGATGGCGCTGATGACCTCGCTGGTGGCGCTCTCCATCGACGGCATGTTGCCCGCGCTGGCCGCGATCGGGGCCAACTTGGGTGCGGTTTCCGCCAACCAGACCCAGTGGGTGGTCACCGCGCTTCTGATCGGCCTGGCGGCGGGACAACTGGTCTACGGTCCTTTGAGCGATAGTGTGGGGCGCAAGGGACCGGTCCAGGTGGGTCTCGTCATTTTTGGCGTCGGCTGCCTGCTCTGCATCGTGGCCTCGGACTTTCGTACCATGCTGGCGGGCCGCTTGCTGCAGGGTCTGGGAGTGGCTGGTCCACGCAGCGTCTCCATCGCCCTGATCCGTGATCTTCACTCCGGGCGCGAGATGGCGAAGATCATGTCCCTCATCATGTCGGTGTTCATTCTGGTGCCCATCATGGCGCCGGCCGTGGGTCAGGGAATCCTGTTGGTGTTGAATTGGCGTGGGATCTTCGGGTTCTTCCTCCTCCTCTCGCTCGTGGTGTCGGCGTGGTTCGCGCTGCGGCAGCCCGAGACCCTGCCGCGTGAACGTCGCAAGCGCTTTGCCCTGGAAGAAGCTCGGTTCGACCGCGAGTGGCGTGGTGCGCAATCAGGCCGCAATCGGCTTCACTCTGACTTCGGGGATTTCGTCCGGCGCCTTCATCGGCTATCTCAGTTCGGCCCAGCAAATCTTCCAGGACGTTTTACCATGTTGGTTCGCGCTTCGCCTTGTACTTCGGAATTTTGGCGGCCTCGATCGGCCTGGCGGCGCTGCTCAACGGACGCCTGGTCATGCGTCTGGGAATGATCCGGCTTTCCACCTGGGCTCTCCGCGCGATCTCGGCCCTTTCAGTCATCTATCTCGACGCTCTGCTACTTCTTCCCGAACCAGGCAGGTCTGGTCTGGTTCATGGTCTACATGATCTTGACCTTCTTCTGCGTGGGAGTGCTCTTTGGAAACATGAACGCTCTGGCGATGGAGACTCTGGGCGAGGTGGCCGGGGTGGGAGCTGCCGTCGTGGCTTCGGTGTCGCTCACCGTCTCCATCGTGTTGGGGGCAGTGATCGGTCAGAGCTTCGATGGCACCGTGGTTCCCTTGGTGGGTGGATTCGCGTTGCTCAGTCTGTGTAGCCTACCCCTCATCGCCTGGGCGGAGCGCGGTCGCGAGGCGGGAGCTGAAGTCGAGTTACGGACGCCGGTAAGCTAGCAGGGAAGTGTGTAGCGGAATGGAATGCAGTGTGAAGATCGCCTCGAGATCAGCGAGTGCCGAAACGCGCCTTCAATTGACCGATTGATGTGGGTTCTACGGCGACCTGATTCTGCAGGATCACTCGCGCCCCATCGTAGAGAACCACGATGAGGTCGATCGGAGTTCCGTCACTGAGGGTTCCGGTGAGCTGGTTTTCGACTCCGCGCTCCTGGCTTCCCTGCAGCGTAAGCTGATGGCCGATCACCGTCAGTTGGGAGCTTCCCTGAAGTACGATCTGACCCATGTAATCGCCGCCGGAAAGAGAGATCTGGGAGAGCTTGAAGGCTGCGATGCACACGAGGGGAGAGGAGGACGACGAGCCCGCGACGAAGTGGCCTCCCTCGATGAAGACCTGCGCTTGCTCGTCGATGCACAGCGCGCGACCGCCCGCCGCGGAGCCGGTGGAGGCTCCACCCTCGAAGCCGCCGTCGGAAATGGTGAGGGAGCCCCCGCTGAGATGAAGCGCGTCTCCACCGGTGGTCTGTCCCCTGCCACCCTGGAAGCTGCCCCCCGAGATGGTCCCGACGCCTTCGGCGTACTCCAGGGCGATGCCCCCGCTTCCGTCGAGCGCGTCGCCTCCCTGGATGGTGCCCCCGCTCAACTCCAGGGTCCCCCGCACGAACACTCCGAAGCAGCCGTGATCGGCCGTGCCGCCTCCCGCGATGAGACCGCCCGAGATGCGGCAGGAGTAGGCCGGGTCGCCGCCGATGAAATAGAGAGCGCTGGAGGTGTAGGTGCTGGTGGAATAGGCGGCGCGGATCTCCGCTCCCGGTTGCACCTCGACCTGGCAGAATGAGCTGGACAGGCCGCCGGCTCCCACGCTCCCGCCGGTTCCCTGGAGCAAACCGCCGCTGACGAGGATGGTCGATCCGCTGGCCCCGAGCACGGCCGTACCGTTGAGCAGCGGTTGCACCGAGGCGCCGGCTCCGATTTCGAGCGTGGTTCCGCTCTGTACGAATACCTGCTCCTGTTCGCTGCCCGAGAGTAGATGCGAGCCACCGTCGGCGTAGATCACGGCTCCTGCGTCCGGGCCGCCGAGAGCTTCGAGGAGCACAAAAAGAACGGTCGCAACCAGCAGCGGGAGGGAATCCGCCGCGCGCCTTCTGGGGAACATCGGGTGCCTCCCAGTCGAGGATAGCCAGCGCCACGGAGGGCAGTGTATACCCGGCCAAGAGGTAGGGGAAGTACCAAGCGCGGCACAATCCCCTGGAAATCGAACGACCGGGCGGGCTACACTGAGAGAGTAGGAGACGCCCCGGTTCTGGTTCCGGTCGGCTCCGGCGAATCGGCAGAGTTCTCCTGCCGGAGCCCACAACTCATCCTCCTGTCCGTACGAGGTGCGCCCATGAGAGCCTTGCGATTTGTATCCCCGCTAGTTGTTCTGATCGCGCTTTGGAGTATGTCCGCGTCGGCGCAGGTCGTCGAATTCCCGCCGAGTTGGCAGGGAATATGGAATGAGAACGTGGTGATGAAAGACTGCGAAACGGGCACGGTGCTAGGGAGCTATGCACAACTCGATACGATTTGCCCCGGGAACAGCATCGGAGATACCGGCGACGTCTGTACGGGTACGATCACCGACACCGCCATCGATGTGACCTGCTCATGGTCGGAGGAGGTTTTTCCCGGTTGCACGGTCAGCTTCCAGTCCGTGACGACTGGTACCAAGAGTGGTAACTCGATTTCGGGGAGCACCGAGACCAGTACGAGTTATACGGCCGGATGTGGGTTGCCCGACACCTGTATTCGCGAGGAGATCACGGGCACCTTCGTCAGTGTCGCGGATGAAGCGGCATGCCCGAGTGTCGCGACCCCACCTGCCAGCTGGGGCGTGCTGAAATCGAGGTATTGAGGGGCCAAGAATCACACAGATTCGGGTCTTCACGCCCTCTTCACTTGAAATTCGCGGCCAGAGGGTGTGTAATGAGCAGAGAACAGGCTCATCGAGCGAAGTCGGGAATGCTCTCTCGACTGATGCTCCAGCCTGCAAACCCCTCGTTTTTCTCGAAGAGACAACATGGGAGCTGACACAATGAAGCGTATGCTATCGATTTCTCTTTTCACCGCCGTGGCTCTTCTGGCCGTGGCGAGCCTGGCCTTTGGCCAGTCCTACCAGGATATCCATGGCGTAGGCACTGACGGATGCGCGCCCTCACCCCTGGATGGCACATCCGTCTCCGTCACGGGAATCGTGTACGTGGTGCCCGGAGTCTACAACGCAGGATCAGTCTATTGGCAGGCGGCTGGCGGCGGAGCTGGCGGGTGCACTCTGTTCGATTCGAGCCTGGCTGGTGTCGTCAGCGAAGGCGATGAGATCAACGTCACTGGAGATGTCTCGTTCTTTGGTGCCGAAATCGAGCTCATCAATACGGTGGTGACCGTAGTGACCAACGGCAATGCAATCGTCTCGACTCCAATCGCAACCGGCGATTTGGCCGCCGGCACGGACCTGTTGGGTGATTTCCTGCAGGTCACTGGCACCTTGGCGCTGGTGAGCACGGGCTTTAATAGCACCTACACCGTCGATGACGGAAGCGGTCCCGTGACCGTCTTCATCGATGGCACGACGCTGATCGACACCGCGACCACCTTGGATCCCTACTTGGGAGACATCGTCACGGTGAAGGGCTCGACCAAGTGCTTCAACGGTGAAGGTGAGCTTCTGCCTCGCCGCGACGCGGATATCACTCTGACCGCGGTTCCCGCTCCGACGAGCACCTGGGGTTCGCTGAAGGCGCAGTTCTAGAGTCTATTGCGCAATCGGATGGAACAAGATCGGGGGCGCTTCGCGCGTCCCCGATTTTTCGTTTCTGCTGCGGTGGGGTTCGGCTGTCCCAGATTCAGTGCTTCTCGGGCGTGGCCAGACTATCGGCTTGTGCCGCTTCGGACAGCTTTTCTTCGATCATTTCCCTGAGTTGCGCCCGCGAGGCCTCTTGCTCGTCGACCGTTCCTTCGATCACGATCGCAAACCCGATCGAGCCCAAGAGAACCGACCCAAGGGTGGGGAAATTCTCATCGCGCACTTCGGCGATGAGCGGGGTGAGCATACTTGTGATGAGCAGGATTGCCCCGGTCAACAGTTGGGAGTCTGCCGCGTGGCGCGCTTCGGCGAAGCTCAACTGATGGGCTGCCGCGACCTTCTGGAGACGTTTCACGCGCGCTTCAGGGGTGTTGGGTAGAGGCTCGTCCGTGCGCGCGAGGGCCGGCATGGGCAGACACTGCCACAGGAAAAGAGCCAAGAGGGAGCACGCCCCAAGTCTTCTCATTCGCGTCATCTTCACAACCTCGATCGGATTCCCGGCACATTGCTAGGGATCACTTGACAGTAGGCGATCGCGAAGCCTTAATAAAGCGCGAATCAAGCGTTGATTTTGCCCCGAGAATTCGGGATTTCCCCACTCTACCCCTTCCCACAGGAGGCCAGGAATGTCCCGCGTGGATCCACATTCATACACTGACATCGACCAGGGCCGCGTTCACTCGATCGCGATCGACTGGATGGTCGATTTTGCCACGCGGCGTCTGCGCGGAGAGGTCACGCTTAAACTGGAAGGGGCCAAGGGCGGAATCCTGGATCTGGACACGCGCGAACTCGAGATCGAGAGCGTGAAGGGGCCCAAGGGCGAGGCTCTCGGCTGGGAGCTGGGCGAGCGGGAATCCTTCATGGGTCAACGGCTCCGCATCGAGCTGCCCAAAGGCAGTGAATCGGTCACCATCACCTACCAGACCTCCCAAGAGGCCAGCGCCCTGCAGTGGCTCGAGCCAGCCAACACGGCCGGAAAAGTGCATCCCTATCTCTTCAGCCAGTGCCAGCCCCACCACGCGCGCAGCATGCTGCCCCTGCAGGACAGCGCCAGCGTGCGCTTCAGCTATCAGGCGAAAGTCGAGGTGCCGGAGGCGCTGGTGGCGGTCATGTCGGCCGCACCGGGAGAGAGCGCAAAGGGGGACAAGGGCCGCAAGGTCTATCACTTCGAGATGCCGCAGCCGATTCCCGGTTATCTTTTGGCGCTCGCTGTGGGAAACATCGCCAATCGCGACCTGGGTCCCCGCTCGCGCGTCTACACCGAACCGGAGATGCTCGACGCCGCGGCCTGGGAGTTTGAGAGTGTCGACTCCATGCTGCAGAAGGCGGAGGCGCTGTTCGGGCCCTATCGCTGGGAGCGCTACGACTTCTTGGTGATGCCGCCGGCCTTTCCCTACGGGGGCATGGAGAATCCGCGTCTGACCTTCTTGACCCCCTCGCTTCTGGCGGGCGACCGGAGTCTGGTGAACGTGCTGGCGCACGAACTGGCGCACTCCTGGACCGGCAATCTCATCACTAACGCCACAATGAACGACTTCTGGCTCAACGAGGGTTTCACGGTGTGGGCCGAGCGGCGCATCCTGGAAGCGCTCGAAGGGGAGGAGGCGGTTTCGCTCTCGGCCGCGATCGGCCGGGCCGATCTGGAAGAGGCCATCGAGGACTTCGGCAAGGGCTCGCCGCTCACGCGTCTCAAGAACGATCTCTCCGGTGTCGATCCCGACGAGATCTACAGCGTGGTGCCTTACGAGAAGGGCTGCCTCTTCGTGCAGTTGCTCGAGCGTACGGTGGGAAGGGAGAAGTTGGATTCCTTCATGCGCAAGTACATGGACCGCTTCGAATTCACCAGCATCACCACCGAGGATTTCCTGGCGTTCTTAGACGAGCAACTTCCCGGAACGGCGGAAAAGGTGGAGGCGAAGAAGTGGATCTACGAAGCCAAACGTTCCCGCCAACGAGCCGCCGTTTTCTTCCCCGCGGCGCGAGGAATTGCAGCGCTTGGGCAAAGCTTCACCAAGGGCGAGCGGCCCGATCCCGCGAAGGCCAAGAAATGGCGCATCGACGAGTGGCTGGTGTGGTTCGCGGCGCTGCCCGACCAAGCTCTCCACAGGAAGACTGCGACTGGCTGGAAAGCACCTTCTCCTTCAACGAGAGCGGCAACGCCGAGATCCTGAACAAGTGGCTCGCGATCGCCGCCAGCTCGTCCTACGAGCCCAGCTACGAGAAATTGCGCGACTTCTTGGGGACCTTCGGGCGCATGAAGTACCTCAAGCCGCTCTACAAGGCCATGTACGAGAACCCGGACACCAAGGATCTCGCGCTGTCGATTTTCGATGAGCACAAGGATCTCTATCATCCCATCGCGCGCGCCGGCCTGGAGAGCATCCTGAAGCTGAGCAAGTAATTAGCCGCATTGCCTGAATGAGACCGCGAAGCGGGCCGGAGGAATCGAGTGAAGACCATCATCGAGCCGTTCAAGATCAAGTCGGTCGAACCCATCCGGATGACCACGAAGGAGGAAAGGGAGAAGATCTTGGCCGAGGCCGGCTGGAATCCCTTTCTGGTGCACGCCGACGACGTCTTGATCGATCTCTTGACCGACAGCGGGACCTCCGCGATGAGTGCGAAGCAGTGGGCGGCGATCATGCAGGGTGATGAAGCCTACGCGTGCAGTCGTTCCTTCTACCGTTTCGAAGTGGCGGTCAAGGACATCATGGGCTTCAAGTACGTCATTCCCACCCACCAGGGCCGTGCGGCCGAGCGCATTCTCTTCAGCATTTTGTGCGACGAGAACTCGGTGGTGCCCAACAACACGCACTTCGACACCACGCGGGCCAACATCGAGTTTCGCGGGGCCAAGGCGGTCGACGTCGTCATCGATGTGGCGAACGTACCCAGCGAGGTTCATCCCTTCAAAGGGAACGTCGATCTCGAGAAACTGCGCGGGGTCATCGAAAAGTACGGCAAGGATCGCATTCCGGCCGTGATGATCACGGTGACGAACAACTCGGGCGGCGGCCAGCCGGTGAGCATGGCCAACATCAAGGCGGTGCGCGCAGTCTGCGACGAGTTCGGACTGCCTCTGTACTTCGACGCCTGCCGCTTCGCCGAGAACGCCTACTTCATCAAGCTGCGTGAAGAGGGCTATGCCGACAAGACGGTGAAGGCGATCGCCCAGGAGATGTTCTCCTACGCCGACGGCTGCACCATGAGCGCGAAAAAGGACGCGCTGGTGAACATCGGCGGTTTTTTGTGTACGAACGACGACCTTCTGGCGCGCCAGGAGCGGGATCTATTGATCCTCACCGAGGGCTTTCCCACCTACGGCGGATTGGCGGGGCGCGATCTGGAGGCGATGGCGCAGGGACTGCAAGAGGTGCTCGAAGAGGACTACTTGCAGTACCGCATCGCGAGCACGCGCTATCTGGGCGACCGTATTTCGGCCGCCGGGCGTGCCCATCATGCAGCCGCCGGGCGGGCACGCGATTTACATCGACGCCAAGGGAATGCTCCCGCATCTGGAGCCCCTGCAATACCCCGGTCAGGCCCTGACCTGCGAGCTGTATCTGGAAGGCGGCATCCGCGCGGTGGAAATCGGCTCGGTGATGTTCGCGTCGAAGGACGAGAAGACCGGCGCGGAGCTACCCGCCCCGATGGAACTGGTACGCCTGGCGATTCCGCGGCGGGTGTACACCCAGAGCCACATCGACTACGTCATCGAGGTCATTCTCGCGCTCTAACGAGCGGCGCGATTCCATTCGCGGCATGCGCATCGTGGAGCAGGCGCCGTTCTTGCGCCACTTCAGCGCCAAGTTCGAGTGGCTGTAGGGGCGTTCAACCCGGGTAGAAGTATACCCGGGTAGACAATTCTGCGGTCGACAATTGTGCTCTCCTCGCGATCGACAGGCGCGGGAATCGTATCGTAATCAGTACCAGGACTTCAGCGTGCCCATGGTGCAGGTGGGGGCGGGATCGGGGTAGATGATCCCCGCCTCATCATCACCACCCGCGATCATCTACTGGTGGAAGCCCGAATTATGTACGGAACATGCAGTGTAGCCAAGAGCTCCGGATATGGGGTCAGTAGCCGTGAGCCGGACGAGAAAAAAGAAACTTAATGCAACTTCCTCGACCACATCGAAGCTGCCGAGTACGATCAAACCATCAGAGGATATGCAGTCCGGCGGTGTCACGTCGAAGGTGATTTGCTCAGCTTCGAAGGGATCATCCCGGTTCAGAGTAAACGCGTAGTTCGTTCCCTCGGGAAAGTGCGGAGTGATGAGACTATGGTCTGGAATACGCAAGCCCAAGGAGTAGTCAGCCACATCTCCGGGGAGATTGTTGGCCACAACGTAGGCCGTGAAGCCATCGCGGCCGTACTCATCCCTCCAATAGTATTCCTGACCACATTCCTCACCGGGATTGCAGAACGTTATGTAGCGCGCCGTACCCTCGGGATTCAGGTAAATCCCGATCTCACCCGAGGCGGGCTGTGCTAGGGCGGAGACCCCAGTCGCAAGTGAGAGGACGAGGACGATGGGGAGGATAAGAACGAAGTCGAGGCGCACTCGCGTGGAGGGAATGACCATGGTACGAACTCCAGCGCTGGATTCTCGATGGGAGCCAGCTCGTTTCGAGTGTACCACTCCCTGCACACGCGACGGCAGGTGAAAGGACCGAGGTTGACCTGTATACCCGGGTAGACGATTCTGCTGGTCACGCGATCCCGGGTACAATTTATAGCCGGCTATAAAAATGGATGCGCCCATCGATCGAGTTTGGCTGTGACATTCACGGATTGCCTCCGAACGCCCCTCGGTGCTCCGGACTGTCCCGGATTCGGGACAGCGGACAGCGACTGTCAACCGCTGGGGATATCTCAGGACGGACGATCGGATCCATCGATCACCTTGAGCTAGGGTTTCGACACGCTCTGAAAGCTGGAGCACGTACCCTGCTCTACGGCATCCCCCATGCATCTTCAGGACGGATCGCCTCCCTGGGAGAGGCTGCAGGTGGCTCGTGCCGTCGCCCTTGCCTTCATTCTCTATCTCGGATGTCTTGCCGCCTGCAGTGGAGCGCCCACCCACGAGCTTCCCGCGGCTCCCTCTCGAAGTGAGCGGGATGGGGCGGACTCTCTCACGGGAGTGGATCCTCAAGAGCCGCTCCCCGCCGATCCTCAGCTGGAGGAGTTTTTCTGGCGCGCGCAATTTCTGCTGCGGCGCCTCTCCGCGCATGCGTCCACTCGCGAAGAGATGCAGCGAGCGTTGCGAGCGGGTCCGGCGGGATTTGCGCATCTGGTGCGAATGTCGCCCGCTGAGCTCAGCGGGCGGATGGACACCCTGCGCTGGCAGGGCGCCGTTCTCTTGCGGCGCTACCCTGAGCTATCCGCCTGTCTCTTGGAGATCGAGCGGGAGGAGGGGCCACCCTGTGATCCCAGCGACGCGGTCGAGCTGGTGCAGGATATGGCCCCGCACGCACGCGTGAGACTACGACGGGACGATCTGCCCTACGTGGCTTCCCTCATCCTGAGTGCGGCGACCGGGAATCCTATTCTCTACTTTGTGGGTTCAGCGTTGGCGACACGCAGGTGGGGAGGGGGCTGAAGACTTCGCGCGGTCGAAGAACTCTACTTCCACACCCTCCCCAAGAAGCTCTGGATCTCGGGCACCCCGCCCTGAAACACGAGGTAGCCGTCGTGCGGCTCGCGTTCGGTCATCTCGCCGGCGATCGTGGTCTTCATGAGCTCCTTGACTTTCTCCGGCTCGCCCGGGTGCATGCCCAAGGCCCAGCCAAGCTTGATGTAGGCCACTTCGGGCAACATGTTCGCCAGGGGCACCACACCCAGTTCCAGGATCTCGCGGCCGGTTTCGTACACGTGCATCTGCACGAAGCCCCACAGAGTCTGCAGGGTCATGAACACGCAGACGCCTGCCTCGCGCGCCTTGCGCAAGCGCGGGATAGACGCTGCGATTGACATGCCCCAGGCCGGTTCCCGCGATCACGATTCCCTTGTAGCCGCAATCGATGAGCGATTCGATGATGTCGGGCTGCATGTTGGGGTAGTAATAGACCAGACTCACCTTCTCATGGAAGGTGGCGTACACCTGGACTTCGTTGTCGTCACGCCGCCGCTGGTAATCGTCCTTGAGCGCGGTGATGCGTCCGTCTTCCACCATGGCCAGAGGAATGTCGCCGATGGTGCGAAAGGTGCTGCGATAGCTGCTGTGCATCTTGCGCACCCGCGTGCCGCGGTGCAGCAGGTTGTAGCGATCGCTGGTGGGCCCGAACATGCATACCATGACTTCGGCGATGTCACCCTCGGCCGCGGCCCAGGTGGCGTTGATGAGGTTTTGCGCCGCATCCGAGGAGGGCCGGTCGCTCGAGCGCTGCGATCCCACCATCACGATGGGCACCGGCGGCGACTGCACCATGAAGGAGAGCGCCGCCGCGGTATGGTGCATGGTATCGGTACCGTGGCCGATCACCACCCCCGCATAGCCATCACGGATTGCCTCCCCGGTACGCTCCGCCAACACCAGATACTGCTCGGGTCCCATGTTCTCGCTGAACACGCCGAAGAGCTTCTCGGTTTCCAAATTGCAGATGTCCGCCAACTCGGGGACCGATCCGTAGAGTTCACCGGGCGAGAATGCCGGGATGACCGCTCCGGTGCGATAATCCAGGCGCGAGGCGATCGTGCCTCCGGTGCCGAAGAGCTTCACTCTTGGCTTGTTCGCGCTCACCGGGAATTCCTTCTCGGGAATCTGGTAGTGCGCCTCGCGGTAGCCGATCTGCTCGAGCTTCTCGATCGTGTCGTGCCGCAGTCCGATGTTGTAGCCAGTGTTGAGCTTCAAGCACGATGTGCTGCGCGTCGGCCGTCTCGCTGCGGGGGAGAAGCAGTCCCTCGAAGCTACCGGTCTTCGTGGTGGCGCGCACCTCACACCACACGCCCACCTTGAATTTTTCCATGAGCGCCCTGCAGGGGTCGCGGTAGCCCTTGAATCGATCGTCGGTCATCGGGAGCTCCCCTGAGAGAAGAGGACGAAGTCGTTGGCGCACGTCTTGGGGATCGAGCTTACCCAAGCACTGCGGCATGATCTCGCCCATGGCCCAGCGCAGGCGCGCCTCGGGTTCGTCCTCGCGCAACGAGGAGGCCTTAGCCTCAATCTGCAGCACGAGTTCGGAGAGCAGGTCAGCGTCTTTCTTTTCGGCTTCGAAGGCACCCAGAATGTCTTCGGCTTTTTTCTTCGGTTCGCGCAGCAAGCGGTCGAGCGCGGCCTCGGCCGCTTCCAGGCGCATGCTTCCGGTCGCGAGTGCTTCCACCCACGGGGCAAGCCGTTCCACACTTGGAAGTTCTGTCAACCCGGTGCTGCGACGGAAGTGGGGCAGTCGCTTCTCGAGGGCGAACGCCACCCGCGCGGCGACCGGTCCCTTCGGCGGTTTCAGGGCGTCGAAGAGCTCGCCCCATGGCGCGGCGGTGAACCGGCGGCTCAGCGCGGGAGAGAGTCCCAGTGCGACAAAGCGCGCCTCCTTCTCCCACGGTCTCTCCATGCGCAGGGCGGTGACGCGCTCCATCAAGCCATCGGCCAGAGGCACCGGCGGGGTATCGGTGTCCGGGTACATGCGGTCCGCGCCGGGCAGGATACGCTCGAAGCCGTTGGTGCCGTCGATGAACGCCTGGCGCGTCTCGGCCGGCACTCCCACCAGACAATCCTCGGCGCGCAGGAAGACCTCGCGCACCGCAGTCTGCAGATCGCGCCTGTTACCCCACAGCACGAGGATCGCGTCTCCCGGCTGGGTGCGTAACGAAGTACGCAGCTGCCGCCAGTGCGCGTACTCGAAACCGTAACCTTCGATGTCGCTGTGGATGAGGAAGGGGCGCGAGGTCAGGCAGGCGATCACCCGCACCCGGTCGGCGAATTCGTTGGCGAGGGTGAGTCCGGGTTGGGTGCGACGGCCGAGCAATCCGCCGAAACTGTGCAGGCGAACTGCGACGGCCTCTTCCCCTCGATCCAGGCAATCTCGCAGCGGCGTGAAGTCGCTCGAGGAGAGAATTCCGGTGGCCTCGAGCACGTTCGGCGATTCGTAGACGTCGTTGGGGCCCTCGGACAGCGTGAACATCTCGCGGGTTACGCCACGGCGCAGAAGCTCCGCGCGTATCCGCAGCAGATTGAGTTGCCGGTAGGCTTCGACGTGCACGAGTTGGGGGAGCCCCCGGTGATGATGCACTCCCTTGATCTCCACCCGCCGCCCCCCGGCGATGGAGACGTTGACATCTTGCCGTGCCGCGCCCGCTCCGCGGCGGACCCTTCCGCAGGCGCGCGTGGTGCGCGCCAAAAGGCGCGCCCCGGCCTGCAGCTCGAGCGGGGAATACAGTTCGGGTTCGGTCACCACTTCGGTCAGAGGCACTCCGAGCCGGTCGGTGCGGAAGGTAATGCGGTGCCCGACGTCACTGATCTCGCGGCAAGAATCCTCTTCGAGCGAGAGCTGGCGAATACGCAGCGGGCGGTCGATACCGAGCTGGGGTTCGACAAAGGGAATCGTTCCGCCCAGGCCCACCATGGCGGTGCGCTGAAAGCCGGTGGGGATGGAGCCGTCCAGATACTGCTTACGCATCACGTGGAGTTCGGACACGAGCTTCAGATCGAAGAGCCAGCTCACTTCCAAAGCGATCTCGATCGCCTCGCGATTGATCTCGAAAGGGGGAGTGTCGTCGATCTCGTAGGTGCAGACGGTTCCGCGTTCGAGCTGGTAGACGATTTCCTTGTGTGTCTTGAACTCCATGAGTGCGCAGCCGTCGTACTCACCCAGTTCACTCAGAGTGGGCCGCATGTGCCGCAGCACTTCGGCATCGAAGTGATCCACGAACACGCCCGAGGGACAGCGGCAGAACAGCTTCTTGGCGGTGGCCAGCTGCTGGTGCACTTCCAATCCGGAGAGAAACCCCAGTTCCCGGTAATCCGCCTCGCTCAGTTCCCCGAACTCGCGATCCGGAAAATCGAGCACCGCCTCGCCGCGGGGGTTGACGTCGCTGGGCGGCTTCAGATTGGGCTGGTTGATATCGCGCGCGGCGGCCAACTACGGGTGACTCCTGAGCAAGGGGGGCCTGAGGGTACGAGAGGCGGGCCAGGCGCTCAATATAGCAGTTGCCGGCCCCAGGAAAAGCACTCCCTGCGTCTAGGAGCCGAAGATCCCGTCGAGCTGCAGGCAGTGCTCGTCCCGGACGAAATCCTGCCGCAGATGCTTGGTCTGCTCCTTGGGCACCGGCATGTACCGGCCACTCCCGCGGGCGTACACCGTCCCTGCCTCGTCCTCGACCCACGATTCGGTGTCCAAGACGCGCCGCCTCGCCTTGACGATTCGAGCCACCGCAACGCAGTGGGTGTCGGGGGGCAAGGGAGTCAGCAGGCGGACCGTGAACTCCGCCGCGAAGCAGGGCTTGTCCGCGCCCAGAATGGCAGCCCAGGTCATCACTTCATCCAGAAGGGTCGCGATGATCCCCCCGTGGATGACCCGATTCCAGCCGGCGAATCTCTCCTCGGCCACAAAAGGCAATTCGATTCGCTCGCCGACCTTGAAACTGCGCGCGCGGAAACCGGAGGGATTGTTCTCGCCGCAGACATAACAGGAACGGCTCCAGGGAAGGGGGATTCGTTGGTTCACGTCCGGTCTCCTTAGGTCTCGTCCAAGGGCTCACGGTATCAGAGTCATTGCCGTGATTCTAGATCTTCCAGTACATCCTCCGCCGGTGCAGCTCGCCACAGATCAACGCCCACAGGACGACCACGCCAACCGCGTACAGAAGCGAACCCACAAGCGGTCCGGCCCAGTTCGCAAAGAGCTGATCGTAGAGGAAGCGCTTGAGCGGCTGTCCGGCGTGCGGCCCGAAGGGCACCGGTAGGTAGATGCTTGCGGTAGCCATGAGGCTGGAGAAGAAGAACGCGGTGATGGCATTGCGGCCGTACCACGCGAAGGGACGCGAGAATCTCGAGGGCGGGCGTTCATCGAGCCACGCCCGCAGAAGGGTGAAGGTCAAGAGCGCCGCACCGGCGGTGACGAGCACGTAACTCGGGGTCCACAGCCGCTTGTTCCAGTCGATCCAGTTGCCGGGAGAGGATGCCAAGACTTAGGAGGAAGAGCGCGAAGAGAACCCAGCGCCAGATTGCGCGCGGCGACGAAAGTAGAGCGCGGCCGGTCAGCACGCCCAGGAGGGTCGTGACCACAGCGCCCAGGGTGCTCAGAAGTCCCTCGGGATCGAAGGCCCAGAGCAGAGCTCCACTCGAGGGGTCACTCAAATGATGCAGGCAGTGGATCCCGAACACTTTGGTGTCGACGTACGCGCACAGATTGGAGAAGACTGCGTGGTAGCTGCCGTCGCTCGCGCGCAACGGCAAGGCGAGATCGGGAGGGCCGAAGCCCGGGATGGCGACGCGAGTGAGAAGAAGTCCGTAGCCCACCAGAACCGCGAGCGAGAGCATGACCAGTGTGCGGCGACGCGTGACGAAGAGATGAACCAGACTGGCCAACAGAAAAACGAGTCCGATGCGGAAGAGCACGCTGGGAATGCGCGCATCGAGGATCGCGTGAGGACTCAAAAGGCCGCCCGACAGCAGTACCCCGAAGCGGTTCTGCACCAAGCCGAGGCCAGCGAGGATCGCGCTGCGGCTGAGGACGTGCCGCAGGAGTTCGCGCCTTGACGCGCCTTCTTGCAAGCGCCGGTCGAAGGAGAGGACGAGGGAGACGCCGACCGCGAAGAGGAAGAAGGGAAAGATCAGGTCGGTGAAGGTGAGGCCGTTCCACGGCGCGTGTCGCAGCTGCGTGAACTGCGTCGACTCTCCCCAACGCCCCGGGTTGTTCACCAGGAGCATGGCGGCCACCGTCGCACCACGGAAGACGTCGAGCGAGGAAAGGCGGCGGCTCATGGGCTGAAACGGGAATTCAGTTCGCGCGGGAGATCTTTTGGGTTTCCATTCTCTCGCGCAGGTCGTTGTACT
Organism: Candidatus Krumholzibacteriota bacterium; assembly: GCA_963764625.1. GTDB lineage: Bacteria > Krumholzibacteriota > Krumholzibacteriia > JAJRXK01 > JAJRXK01 > JAOZPE01. Next base: position 251,370 of record CAVXTH010000006.1, read on the forward strand.
CCTGCGGGGGAAGGACTTCCTCGGCCAACGTCCACGCGTCGGTATAGCGTTCGGAGTTGAGACCCTGACTCAGAGTCTGGAAGAGGTTGACCCGTTCGTGCGGAGCGAGCGCGGGGACGATGTCACGCAGTTCCTCGAGCTCCTGCTCCACGGTCATGCTGGCTCGCATCTGCAGAAGCACTTCCTGTAGTTCATTTTTGGTACACGCCTGCCATAGCTTGGTCATCGTGCGCTCCTCTTCGTCCATGTGGTCGAGATAGCGCGAGATGAATCGCTGCAGGGCGCGGTAGAACTCATGGCCGAAGACCCGGCAATGCTGAATCCGGCCCGGATTCGAATTGATGTCGTCGTAGAATGCTTCCAGCTCGGCCAGGTTCGTTCGCAGGTCGGTGTGTTCCCCCTCGAGAAACTCCGCTTCACCGGGAAATTTGGACTGCAGGAAAGGGTGGATGAACTCGCTCTCGTGGCGGGCGTGCATGCGCAGCATGCGGCTGATGCGACGGAATTCCTCGCCGAGAGCATCGACCGCGTCCGGGTTGCAGAATTCCGTGATTCCTACCCGCTCCGAAAAGCTGAAGAGGCGCCTGCGGTGGCCCTTGTGGGTTGCGGTGTAGAAGTCGAGGTGGTCCTCATGGTCGCGATCCTTCATCGTCACTCTCCAGGGTGGGCCGGGCTACGAGGCCTTCGCGGAAAGAGCTGTGTATCCTCTCGAGACAGGCCCGAAGGGACAGTCTGAGTGGGGATAAGATGCAACACCCCCGCGTCCTTCGCCACCAAGCCGAGGCGCGTCCAAGCCTTCCCCAAAAAAACTCCATTTCTCCCCTGGACATCCAAACGGTTGTTTCTTAAGCTACAGTCTACAAACAGGAGTTTGTGATGCCTCGCGACTCTGTTTGTGGAAACACTGCTGCTGCAACTCGTTGTGGAATAGGAGTTTTCGTGAATTCTCAGGCGCAGGGCCACTGGTTCGCTCATGTCGACCTCGATGCGTTCTACGCTTCGGTGGAGGTCCTCGACTTTCCGCATCTGCGGGGGCTTCCGGTGGCCGTGGGCGGGCCGGCGCGAGGGCGTGGAGTCATCGCGGCCGCCTCCTACGAAGCGCGCCGCTTTGGCGTGCGCAGCGCGATGCCCACGGCCCGCGCGCTCTCACTTTGTCCGCAGCTCGTGCTGCGCGCGGGCCGCATGGGGCGCTACCAGGAGAAGAGCGAAGAGGTGTTTCGTATCGTACGCGAGCTCAGCCCCCGCATCGAGATGGTCTCGCTCGACGAGGCCTTCCTCGATCTCAGGGGCTGCGAGCGCTTGCATGCGCCATGGACCGAATTTTCCCTGCGGCTGCGGCGACGGGTTTACCGCGAGACGGGGCTGTGGATCTCCATCGGAATCGGCGAGACGCGCCGCATCTCCAAGATCGGAAGCGCCCTGCGCAAGCCGAGGGGAGTGGTGGTCGTTCCCCGCGGCGCCGGACGAGAATTCCTGGCGCCGCTTCCGGTCGAGTATCTCTGGGGGGTAGGGGCCAAACTCGGCGCGCGACTGCACGAGCAGGGGTACTCCACCATCGGAGATCTCGCCGCGAGTTCGACCTCTCTCTTGCGCTCCCAGTTCGGGAAGATGGGAACGAGTCTTCTCGAGATGGCTCAGGCGCGCGAGCTGGGACACATCGATCCCGCACGCGCGGCCAAGAGCGTGAGCCACGAACTCACCTTCGCCCGCGATCTCCACGGAGAAGCGGAGCTTCTCCCGGTGCTGTTGAAATTCAGCGAGAAGATCGCCTACCGCTTGCGCAAAGGAAACCTTCAGGGCCGGGTCGTACAGCTCAAGATCCGCGACAACACCTTTCGCACTCTCACCCGTCGCGCCACTCTTCCCGCGCCCAGCGCCCATGAAGACGAGATCTACCGGATGGCCGGGAAGCTCCTGCGCCGGCTAAACTGGGGCGCAACCCCCGTCCGCCTCATCGGTTTGGGAATGCACGAGATCACTCGGGAGGAACTATCCCAAGGAGAGCTTTTCACGAGCGAAGCCGCTCGCATCCAGCCGCAACTCGAAAAGACGCTCGACCGGGTCCACACCCGCTACGGGGGAGAGGCCATCGGTCGCGCGAGCACTCTACTGCGTCGCACCGACAATTCCGCTTCCTGGGAAGCGGTTGCCTGGGAAAAGACTTCGGTCGAGAACCCTTCGATCCAAGAGGAGACAGGAGAACGAAATGATCGAGACTAGCCCCACGCTCCCCACTCTCTTGTGGCTCGATCGCGCGTGGATCGAACTCCACGGACAGGAAGAAGCCGCGCGCAGGATTCGAGAATCCAATGGTCAGGGAATTCTTCTCGAGTGGGGCGAGGATCCACTCGGGCTCTTTTCTCTTCTCGAGTTGGCGGCGCGCGTTCGCTGTCCGCTCCTGCCCGCGCGCTGGATGCCGGCCCGCCCCGAAGCCAACGGCGGCTTCGGCGATGCGTCCAAGATTCTCTGGCTGGCTCGCACCGACACCGCGCTGCAGGGTCTTCTCACCGGGGTGAAGCTCTGCGACGACGAACTCGACGGCGTGGCGCGCATGCAAGAGCCGCTGGCGCTACTCGGAGTTCCGGGCGATGTGCTGCGCTCTTCCACATCCTTCGAGGACGAGGGAATTCGCCGACGCGCGCAGAAGTGGATCGGGCGCTTGGGAGCGGATCGCGTGGCACTGGCCGTGATTCGCCGCGAAGGAGATCCCCTGGAGGGACTGGCTCGCGAATGGGGTCTGCCCGTTCTGCGCCTTAAGGCAGCGGACGAAGAAGAGGGTTCTCACGCCCGCGAGCCGCGGGGCTTGGCGCCCATCCTGTGCACGGACTTTCAACTCGATCGGGAATATCGGCTGCCCGATGACACCTACGTCCCCACGCTCGGGGACTTGCTGCGCCGCGGGAGTCTTCTGCGCGAGCGCTGTCTCTACGAGAGTCTTCCCGCGAATTGGCGGGAGCTGGCCAGCCGCGAGCTCGAGCTGCTCAACGAGTGGATGCTCGGGCCTCTGCTGCGGCGAGCGGGAGCGTTGATCCAGACTCTCTTGCCGGTGGCGGGGGTGGAGGTGGAGGCACCCCTGCCTCAGGTGGGAGGAATCTGCGCCTGGCTGCTTGGCTTGAGCGACCGTCGCCTCGTACGCCAGGCTCGCGTTCCCGATCCCGAGGCGACGGCCACCGCACTGGCGCGCGCACTCGCGGACTGGGACCGGCGTTTGACGGCGCGGGTGGCCGAAGAGGCCTGGCCCCGGCTACAGGGCCGGCTCCTCCCATGGCTCGAAGGGGGTCTTCTGGCCGCGTGCCCGGAGGCTCCCTCCTCGGCCGGACGGCGCTTTTGCTTCAGTGGCCGCGCGCTCTGGGCCCGGCTGCCGCTGCTGCGCGATCGGGACGGAATTCCCTGCGTGCGTCTCCTCGAAGCCGATCGCCGCGCGCTGGGATGGTTCGAACTGGAGTTACAGTCCGCCGCAATGCCTTCGCGTCTGGTATCCTCGGACGAAGCCGGTGCATCGGGGCAGGTTCATGAGCTGCACTCATCGGCGTTCGCGGTGCCGCGACAACTCGAACTCGGCCTGAGAGTCGAACGCTTGGGTTGAAGTTGATTCCAATCTGGAGGGGAAACGAGTGAGAACACCAACTCGAGAATTGACGTCGCGCCAAGAAGAGGTTCTCGAGGCGCTCTGCCAATGGATGAAAGACCATGGCTACCCTCCAAGTATTCGTGAGTTGGGGGAGGCGGTGGGTCTCTTGAGCACTCGCAGCGTGCACGACCACCTTCGCCAGCTGGAACGGAAGGGGTTTATCCGCCGTCGCCGTGATCACTCACGCGCGATCGAGATCCTGAAAATGACCAAGGGGACCCGAAAGCCTCGTCGCGCTCCGGTCATCCGGGACACGCGGCACGTGAGAGTTCCGATCATTGGGGAGGTGGCGGCGGGTAGCCCCATCCTGGCCGATGAGAGAATCGAGGGCGAGTTCGAGCTCGACGTCTCGATGGTACCCGACCCCAACTGCTATTTCTTGCGGGTTCGAGGTGAATCGATGATCGGGGCGCACGTCTGCGACGGCGATCTCATCCTCGTCCGCCCGCAGCAAGAAGCGCGCAACGGCGAAATCGTCGTGGTGCTCATCGAAGATTCCGTGACGCTGAAGCGCTTCTTCCGGCGCGAGGGTTACGTCGAACTCAAGCCGGAGAACGGCCAGATGGCGTCCATTCTCCTCACGCCGGAGATGGGTCACGCGCGCATCCTGGGCAAACTCATGGGAGTCGTCCGCCGCACCTACTGAGCGCCGCTCGGGCAGGCAATCCTTGCGCTCGTTGGGCCTTCTGTCTAGCCTAGGGGGCCTCCGCGTCTTGGGCGGCCCCATCGTCTAGTCAGGTCAGGACACCACCCTTTCAAGGTGGGTACACGGGTTCGAATCCCGTTGGGGCTACCAACTCTCCCTGATTCCCCCGAATCTCCCTGGTTCCCCCGATCAGAACATCCAGTTGACGATCGGGAGGATCGGCAGGTTGTCCTTGCTCTTGATGACGTTGACCAGGCCGATCTGTAGTCCGTGCATCTGATTCGTCATGTTCACCAGCCCGAGCTGGAATCCATTCATGTCCTCGGTGACGTTGATCAGGCCCAGCAGGAATCCCTCGCTGTGGCCCTTTTGCACCAGGTTCGCTGCTCCGGCTTGCCAGCCGTTGAACATGGTATCGGCGATGTTCACGATTCCCCACTGGACACCCGTCATGTTCGTGGCGCGGTTGTACCAGCCCCACTGCATGCCCTCAACGTCGGCGCGGGTGTAGTTCACTACGCTCCATTGGAGGCCGGTGACGTCGCCGTCCACCACGTTCGCGATTCCCAGGGAGAGTCCGCTGAATGGACCCTTCGTCATCAGCGCGATGCCCACATCGAGACCCATGACTTCGGAATTGCTGCCCGCGATGGCCAGGCGGATCCCGTGGATCGCGGTGGCCTCGGGGAAGAGCTGCACCGAGGGAACCAACGAGAGCTGGATGGGGCGGGCACTCTCGGCCTGCGCCAGACCGGGCAGGAGCAAACCCGTAAGGAGCACGAATGCCAGTGCAAGTCGGGCGGCGCGATTCATTGGACGATCCTCCAAGAGAGATGAGATGGTGATATCAGGGGGAATAAGGGGAAGCTAGCACGGAGCGAATCGCCGGAAAAGCCCAATGAGGGACTCCCAGGGCGTTCTCCTTCGTTGACAGCTCGTCACGGCGCTGGCAGGATCCGCCCATGATCGATCTGAGAACCTACGCATTTCTGGACGTACTACAGCCCCAACTCGCCGCCGCGGTGGGGACCACCTGCCGTGGATTCCAGCCCGTTCCCGGGGTGGCCTCTCTGTGGGTGGAGATCGCGCCCGCGATCCGGATTCACGAGGTTCTGGACGCCGCCCTCAAGAGCACCGCGGTTCGCCCGGCCACCATCGCCACCGAGCGCGCTTTCGGTCTCTGCGAACTGAACCACTTCGACCAGGGAGAGGTTCGCGAGGCGGGGGCCGCGATTCTCCGCGCGTTGGGCAAGGCGGAGAGCGACCGCGCGAAACCGCGGGTCGTCTCCTCCACCGTGATTCGCGGGGTCGAGTCCTACCACACCCAGCTCATCAACCGCACTCGCTTCGGCGCCATGATCGTGCCCGGAGAGTCCCTGCTCATTCTCGAGACCGAGCCCGCGGCGTACTGCATGCTCGCGGCGAATGAGGCGGAGAAGGCGGCTCCGGTGCGACTGGTCGATTCCAATCCCATCGGCGCTTTCGGCCGCCTCTACATGTGTGGGGGCGAGGCCGAGATCGATGCGGCGAGAGAGGCCGCCGAAAGGGCCCTGAAGAACCTGACCGGACGTAAGCTCTGAGCTGCGCTAGAGGCTGAGCGCGGGCTCTTCGGCGTAGATCTGCACCAGGTTCAATAGGGTCGCCGTGGCCAGGGCCATCGCCCGATCGCTCACCCACTCTTTGGGCCCGTGGAAGTTCACGCCCCCCGCGAAGAGATTCGGCGTCGGCAGTCCCATCGCGGTGAGCTGGGAACCGTCCGTGCCACCGCGGATCGCCACCGTTCGGGGCGTCAGCCCCGTGGCTTCGATCGCCAGGCGGAGGGTCTCGGCGATTCTTGGATGCCTGGCGAGTTCGTCGTGCATGTTGCGGTACTGCTCGCTGATCTCCACTTCGATTCCAAGCTTCGGTTCCTCCGCCACGAGGCTCTCCGCCATAACGCGCAGACGCTGCCCTCTCATTCTCAATTTCTCGCTTTCGAAATCGCGGAGGATGAGATCGAGACTGCAGACCGCGGCGTCGCCCTTGGCCCCGGTGGGATGGTAGAAGCCCTCTTTTTCGTGGGTGCACTCCGGACTCTCGGCCATCGGCAGGCGGTCGAGGAACTTACCCATCCAGGTGAGGGCATTGACCATCTTTCCCCGGGCGGTGCCCGGGTGCACCGAGACTCCGGTGAAGGTCACGGTGGCTTTGTCGGCCGAGAAGGTCTCCAGGTTCATCTCGCCGGGAAAGCCTCCATCGATCGTGAAGCAGAGATTGGCTCCGAAGCGCTCCAGAGGAAAGCGGTGCGGTCCCCGACCGATTTCCTCGTCGGGATTGAAGCAGATCTTCAGAGTGGGATGAGGAAGGGAAGGATCGCTCTGCAGGATCTCCAGCATGCTCATGATCGCCGCGATTCCCGACTTGTCATCGGCGCCCAGAAGGGTGGTGCCGTCGGAGGTGATGATCGTGTCCCCCAGACATTCCAGGAGCTCCGGGTTCTCCTTGGGGTCGATCACCACTCCGTTCTTCAAGTCGATGGCGTTCCCGGTGTAGTGCTCGTGCAATTGCGGCGCGACCCCGCTCCCCGAGAAAGCAGGCGCGGTATCCATGTGCGCGCAAAGCCCCAGCACCGTGTCTCCACTGCCGGGAAGGGTCGCGAGCACGTAGCCATTCTCGTCCAGCTCCACCGCTTCTAGCCCGAGCTGAGTGAGCTCCTCGACCAGAATCCGGGCCAGATCGAGTTGCTTCGCGGTGGAAGGGCAGGTCTCGCTCTCCTCGGACGACTGAGTGTCGACCCGTACATATCTTAGAAAACGGTCGAGTAGTCCTGTTGTGGCCAAGATTTTGGCTGGGTCCTGCTGTGCGCGCATGGCTGATTCTCCCGCATGGAAGGAAGCGAAAGGGGCCCGCCACGCGTCGCGCGACGGGCCCTTGGAGCTAGGCCGCCGCTGTCTCGGCCGGCCGACGTCGAATGACGATCTTGTCGTAGAGGAAGAGGATCACCGCGGTGGCGATCCCGATGAGACCGAAGATCAACCACATGGTCCCCGGCTTGTTGATGCCACCCTTTTCGACGGGGCCGAAGTGGCCATACAACTGACCGGAGAGGATACCCGCGAAGAGGTTACCGAGCGCCACGCTCACGAAGTAGTAGCCCATGTACATTGCGGTCTTGCTCTTGGGCGCGATGAGGGAGACGTACTCCTGACTCTTGGGACTCGCCATCATTTCCCCGATCGCAAAGACGAAGATGGCTGCCACCACGATCCAGCCCATTCCTCCGTAGACGTTCATCGCCATCCCCACCCCGGTGAGAATGGTGCCGACGATCATGGTGGTGAAGGGCTTGCGTTTGGCGAAGAAGGCCGAAATGAGCACTTGAAAGAGAATGATCGCACCCGCGTCGATGTTGATGAGGAACTCGGGGTTGATGTTGAACTGAGGGTTCACACCCTCCGCGCGGGTGAGGCTGTGTAGCATTCCATCCCAGCTGCCGCTCATGCCCAGAGTGTTTATGAGACCGTGCATCCAGTTGAGGATGTCGTTGGTGTTCGTGTAATCACGAATGTACTCCGGGAGCGTGATGAAGAGCTGATTGAACTCGGTCCAGAAGCCGGACAGCACCAGCAGGTAGAGAGCGAAGCGCCAGTCGCCGATCTTGGCGGTTTGCCAGAGGCCCTCCGCGTCGTGGCGACCCTTCAGGAACATGTCGACGATGAGATTCCCCACGATGAGTACCGCGATCAGGATTCCCATGTCTTCCCAAGAAATCCAGTCTCCACCGGCGAGCATGAGCAGGAAGATGGTGCCAACCGTGCTCACGAAAAACGCTCCGTTGCCCAGCACCTCGACCACGTCCTCGCCCGACTTGCGCAGAAGCAACCTGACTTCGTTGGGAACCACCGCGACGAGAAGCCGGATGGCCAGGCTCAACACCACGAGTCCGGCCAAGGCGATGAGAGTGGGAGTCCAGCCCAACAGAAATCCGGCTGCGATGAAGGTCGGAGCGCCGCGCAGGATGCCCGCGAAAATCTGCGGCGGACCACTCTTGATGGGACCGTGAACCACATTCGCGAGTTTCGCCTTGGCTTCCTCGAGCTCTTTGGTCAATGCGGCTTTACGTCCCAGTGGTTCCTTGTAGAACGCGAGCCAGATGAAGTTGCACGCGATCCAGATGGAGCTCATGCGGAAGACCCACGGCCATCCCAGATCGTTGCGGACGATTCCCGCCACGATGGGTCCGATGAAGCCGCCGACGTTCACCATCATGTAGAAGATGCCGAAGCCGAGTGACTTGTCCTTGTCGGCGATGACGTGGCTCACCGTTCCCACCACAACCGGCTTGAAAGTGGCGGCGCCGAGCGCGACCAATAGGAAGGTGAAAAAGAAGCCCCAGAATCCGTCGGGTTGCCCCATCAGATAGTAGGCCGGGGTCATGATGGCGTAGGCGGTGAAGAAGGTGCGCTTGTACCCGAACTTGTCTGCCAGGGCTCCGGTCACGACCGGGAAGAGGTAGAGCAGGAAGGGGATGATCCCCTGGATGATCCCTCGCTTTTCGCTGGTGAGTCCGAGCCCGCCGGTCTCGACCGAACCGGTCAGGTACAGCGTGGATACGGCATAGAAGCCGTACCAAGCCATGCGCTCGAAAATTTCCATGGTATTCGCAAGCCAGAAGGCGCTCGGGAATTTCTGAAAGAATGGCATGAACGAAACGCCTCCAAGGCTGAGATCGTTAAGCGGAGTTTCGTGGACATTGAAGAAAAGACGGCCAAAGGTCAAGAACGAGCCTAAAGGAAGTCACCGGCCCCACGACCGGGCCGACCGGCGGGCTCGGTTCCCGGCTCTGGGCGTGAAGGCGCAAGGGGGAAAGGACCACGGTTCTCAGCTGCGGAAGAGGTACTGGATCTTGAAGAAGAACTGACGGTGATCCTCCCGGAATTCGCTCCGGGGCGGCGGGCCACCGCTGCCCACGAGCTCCACGTCCTGGGCGCGGTGGCTGCTCCCCAAGTAGAGGGCGGAGAAGGCGTTGATTCGGTAGGAGAGTAGAGGTTCGAGGGTGAGAATTCGGTTGAAACTGTCGTACTGCGCAACCAGCCGGAGGAACCATTCACGGCTGAATTGCAGATTGAGTTTGTTGCGCAGCACGTAGCCCGCGAAGATCATCTCGCCGTGTTCCGGGTAACCCAGTTCCTGGTAGTCCCAGTTGGTCTCGAGCGTCAGTCTCTCCGTCGGTTTCAGAGTGCTCCACGCCGAGGCATCGAATCCATCTCCGAGCACGGGGGTCTGAAGATTGCGGGCGATTCGACTCCCGTAGGAGAATGAGAACCCCAGGCCCAAGGCCTCGCTGAATTTGCTGTCGACATTGAGCTCCCAGCGGCGAATCCCCCGGTAATCGCGGCCGTGGAACCGCTCGTTGGAAAACAGCCAGTCCGCGCTGACCGAGGTCTGCCCCTTCAGATTGGCGCTCATTTGGGGGACCAGCCACTCGTCCTTGCGAAGACCGCTCCAGTTCCAAACCCTCCCGATGCTCACATTGGGCCGCCACTCTTCCACGATGGGACTGTTCTGGGGGTCGATGGTGTAGCCGGTCCAGAAGTCCATTTCGTGCCGGTCGTTGCGAAACACGAAGCCGTTGTCCGAACGAAAGGTGGGGGATGTGGCCCACCAATCGGCGTCGAAATCCCAGTGGCGGGCGTTCCGCTCGAGGCTCAGGTAGTGGGCGTAGCCGCTGAAGGTCTCTCCGTCGAAGGCGGCGGTGTGCTTTCCTTTGTCGAAGGTCTCTCCGTCGAGATCCTTGGTGAGTTGGGGATCGTCCGGCTCCTCGGTGTGACTGGCCACGAGCTGGTACTCGAAGCTGTAGTTGTGCAGTAGGCGCTGCTTCCCATCGATGCCGAAAGTCGTTCCCGAGCCGCCTCCCACTTGCCGGCGGTCGGTGCCCAACACTCCGATGGCGTTGTCGTCGCCGTAGCTGTGCTTCACCCGGAAGAGATTCGACCACGATCTTCCCGCCAGAACGAACTCGCTTTTCTCCTGAAAGGGGAGGGTGTAGGGAGTGTTTTCGTCCTGGGCGATCAGATAGCCGGCACTCTCGTTTGGAGTGCGGGCAGTGAGTTTGCCGGCCCACTGGGGATCGTTGATCGAGCGCGTGTACACCTGATCCACCCAGGTGTCGTAGAGATCACTCCCTTCCTGGAAGAAGGGCCGCTGTTCGGGAAAGAACAGGGCAAAGGTCGTGTTGACGGCGATCTGCGCCGCGTCGGATTCGACCTGGGAAAAATCGGGATTGAAGCTGGCCTCGGCCGCGAGGCTGGAGGAGATGGAGTAGCGCGCGCCGACTCCCAGCTCGAGGCCGCTGTCCACGCTCTTCAGCGCGGGGCTCGTGGGATCGTCGTTCAGCTCCTCGGTGTCGAAGCCCACCAGGGAGGGGAGAATCTCCAGCGCCCCTCCCGCGCTCACGCCCTCGATTCCCTTCAGCGTCCCGAACTGGCAGATCCAGCACGGGTTCATCCCGATCGACGGCGGACCAGCCGTAGCGTCGACGGCTCGCGCGGGGTTGGTTTCGCCAGAAAGTCGCGCGCCACTCTTGGACCGGACGATTGGGAAAGCGCAGGCTCTTGAACGGCACCGCCATCTCCATCGCCCAACCATCCTTGCGCAGATTCGCCTCGGTCTTGAAGACGATGTTGAAACTGAGATCCTCGCCGTTGGGGGTCCAACGCAGATCCCCCTGCACACCAAGCGGGTTCGCGAAGAGCTCGTAGGCCCAGGCGCCCGACCCGTAGGTGTCCAGGATGATGCCGACGTAATCGTCGTTCCAAATGCGGTCTCGCTCGGTGAGAGTGGCGCGCACCAGTTTGGGATCGTCCTTCATGAGGAAGGCGAGGTAGAGATTCTTGTCGTCGTAGGTGATCCAGGCCTCGGTGTCGACCGGGGGCTTCACCTGATCTCCCGGCCAATTCTCGCTCCAGTTGGACGCTTTGGCGGCCTGGATCCACCCCTCGTCGTCGAGTTTGCCATCGACCACGATCGTTCCCTGTCTGCGGTGGACCGTGAGTTCCGGCTTCACCTGGGCGTAAAACTGCGCCGACGCGTTCGAGGCGAGCAGGCAGATCCAGAGAATCGCGAGCGAAGAGATTGCGAATCGATGGAATTGAGAGCGCATGCTCGGAGAGTCCAGTGCGGTTGGAGTCGAACTCATCAAGGAAGGGGCGGGAGTGAATCGGCCCAACGGAGCCGTAAATCTTAGACGGCGTTTCCACCCAGAATGTTTCGGGGAATTTGCGGCGTTCTGGCTCCCAGGGCGAAGGCGTTGGAGTCCACTTCCAGCAGGAACCAACTCGCGAGGGTGCGGGCTCCCTATTCCTCGAAAATCCGCGAGATGCCGCCCAGAATAGAACCCTCCCCCTTGCTGCTCCCGCCGGCGCGCGGCGCGTGCGCGATGACGCGATTCGCTAGACGCGAGAACGGGAGACTCTGCAGCCACACTTTGCCGTAGCCGTGGAGGGTAGCGAGAAAGAGACCCTCACCTCCGAACACCATGCTCTTGAGATTGCCCGCGCGCGCGATGTCGTACTTGATTCCAGGAGTGAAGGCGACGAGACAGCCGGTGTCCACCCGCAGGGTGTCACCGTGCATTTCGCGTTCGACCACGGTTCCACCCGCGTGCAGAAACACCAAGCCGTCTCCATCGAGCCGCTCAAGGATGAACCCCTCGCCCCCGAAGAGTCCGGCTCCGAGCCGCTTGTTCAGGGCGATGCCTAGTTTGGTGCCGAACGCCGCGCACAGGAACGCGTCCTTCTGACACAGGAGTTCCCCCCGGAGCTTGCTCATGTCGACCGCGACGATCTTGCCGGGGTAGGGGGCCGCGAAGCACACTCGGCTCTTGCCGCTTCCCATTGTGTTGGTGAAATGGGTGATGAAGAGGGACTCACCGGTGATCACGCGCTTGCCGGCGCTGAAGAGCTTTCCCATGATGCCCTCGTCGGCCTGCGAACCGTCACCCATGTGAGCCTGGAAGTCGATCCCCTCCTCCATGTAGTTCATGGCGCCGGCCTCGGCGATGATGGTCTCACCCGGATCGAGCTCGATCTCGACCATCTGTAGATCGTCGCCAATGATCTCGTAATCGACTTCGTGACAGCGCATGGGTAGCTCCTCATGGAAAGATTGGAACTTCGAATCTCTAGCGCGCGCGGGTGCGCACAAAATATCCTAAACCTCCTCGGCGACTTCAGAAAGTCCCGATTCGCAAGGTCCATGAGCACCCGGTGGACAAGCAGGCCGGCTCTAGTATCTTGCTGCGGAGCAGGGTTCCTCCATCGGCGGATGAAACAGTGCAAGATGACTCCAGACGAAAGCTCGAGGCTCCCGAGCGGGTTCGAACCCTCGCGCATTCGCTGCGCGGAACCCTACCCGGAGAGCGGGGTCAACGCCTGATGTGGCCCCAAGGTCTGTCCTCCGATCGCTTCAACCGACCGCCTGCCGATGCACGTCTCGCCGCGGTGCTCATTCTGCTCTACGAGAGCGAGGGGCGGATCTGTTTCCCGCTCCAGCGGAGAAAAGAAGTCATCGGTGATCCTCACGGGGGACAGATCTCCCTGCCCGGCGGCAGCCGAGAGGGCAACGAGAGAGTGGAAGCCACCGCTCTTCGCGAAGCTCGAGAAGAACTCGGGATCGAGCCGGAGCGCGTGAGAATCCTGGGAAGATTGAGTCGTCTGTGGATTCCCGTGAGTCACTTCAAGGTGCGGCCGGTCGTGGCGTGGACCGAGTCCGAGCCGGCCTACCGCCTGGATCCCGGCGAGGTGGAACAGCTCATCGTCTGCTCTCTGGAGGAACTCGAAAGTCCTCAGCGGCTGGTGAAGTTCCGGCGCAGAATCGGCGGCAGCGATCGCCACGTCCCTGCCTGGCGTCTCGACGAGGGTTACCTGTGGGGCGCCACCGCGATGATCTTGGCCGAGCTCATTTCGATTGTGCGTGCTGCGGAAGGTCTTCCTTCGCTTCTTCCGCCACCAGACTGAAATCGACGACGAGGGGGAGGTGATCCGAAGCCACCCGCGTCAACCGGTTTCTGGGTACGATGACCCGGTCGGTCCGCATGAAGTCGGTAGTGAAGACGTGATCGATGCGGCGTAGGGGAAGGCGTCCGCTCCAGGTGCGGGAGACCACGGTGCGCGTGGGTCCGCTGCCCACGTTCGAGAGGACCTCGCTGAGCCGGCGGCAGGTCCAACTCGACATTCCGGCATTGAGATCGCCGCAGAGAATGAGGGGCACCCGGTCCAACTCCGCGCCCAGCCAGCCCCGCTGCAGGATGAACTCGACTTGAAGACGCCGTTCGCGCTCGAGAATACTGAGATGTGTGTTCAGCACCTGGATCTTCGATCCCTCCACGTCGGCTTCCACCCAGAGAATGCCGCGTTCCTCCAAACCCGGGAAGCCCTTGAGTCCGGGTAGAGCCGCCTGGTCCACCATGCGGAGGGGGTAGTGGCTCAAGATGGCGTTTCCGAATCTCCCGTCGACGAGGTGGCTCACCGCGTGAAAGCGGAAATCGGTCTGCAGACTCTTCGAGATGATCTCGACCTGCCGGATTCCACCGGAGCGATCGCGTTCGTCGTCGAGTTCTTGGAGGCAGATGATGTCGGCCTGGAGACGCGAGAGGACGCGCGCGATTCTCTGGGGGGAGATCTTTCCGTCCATTCCGCGACAGCCGTGCACGTTATAGCTTGCTACGCGCAAATGGAGACGCGGCGTTCGTTCGTAGCGTTGCAGTTGCCGCACCTGGGCCAGACGGCGAGTCAACTTCCGGTCCGGCAAAATAATTCCCGCCAACGAGCGCAATGCCATCTCCCGCAAGTGGGTTGGACGCAGAACCCCTTCCATGGGCTGACCGAGCGTGGCCTCCTTGGGCAAGAGAACGAAGGCGGTGCACTCGCGTGGACCGGGTCCACCGTGCGCACCATTTTCCGTCTGCAGAGAGAGCGGGTTTCGTCGTTGGAATCCGAACAGCGCGATGGGACCGGCATCGGGATGGTGGAGGAGCCTGAGTGAATCGGATGTGACGTGCTTCAAGTAGGGATGGTCTTCTCCGAACACTTCGGCCGCATCATCGGGGAGTCTGCACGTCGGCGCATCGCGGCGGAAGACGACGGCTCCGTCTCCATCGGCGACCATCACGGTGGGCACGGCGGCGTCCTTGGCGATGAGTCGGGCCAGTCGCAGGTGCGCCTCGTGCGTCATCTCGTGAGCGGGATACACGAAACCGGTGGGACCCTGGTGGGCTACTCGCAAGACCTTGGGCGGCTCGAGGCGAGGAGCGAACTCGATCTGGGATGCGAGTTCGGTGCCGCGACGGCCCTGCATCCACAGCGGCAGTTCCGAGCGCAACCACTGGGAACGCCCCTTCTCGGGTGGATAGACCCATCCACTCTCCGGTTTTTCCCGATGGCCGACCGCTTCATTGACTTCGAAGCGCTGCACGACTCGCTCGACCGCGTGGCTCAGATCTTCTGGGCGCTCCTTGGGATACGGAATGGTCGCCTCCTGGCCGTGGTCGGAGTAGATCCAGACCTGGTAGTCGCGGTGCTTCGAACGGTGCGCCGCGAGCCACACCCGACGCAAGGAGTGGTCGATTCCCTTGAGCGTCCAGCGCGCGAAGCGCGAGTCAGGACCTCGGCGGTGGGCATGCTCATCGTATCCCAGGAAATTCAGTTGAATGATGGGCAGGCCCCGTTCGCAGTCGATCGAGGCCCCCGCGGTGACGATCTCGCGCATGACCGAACTGACGATGACGCGAGTGGGAATGAATCGCAGTTCGGCGAAAAAGCTGTGGCCGGCCAGAGTGCCGAGCGTGAAGTCGTAAATGGCCAAGGCCAACTCGACCAGGGCGTAGGCAAGAATCCGGACCAGACTCCAGCCGTACCACAGAACCAAGCCGATCATGCGGAGGGGATTCAGTGCCTGCCAGATCATCTCCAGGCCGGCGGTGGACGCGCAGAGGTGCGGCTCGTCGGCGTCACCGTGAAAGATGTTGGACCAGGAAGATCCCCCGCGCATGAGCCCTTCGCTTTCGCTCTGGAGTTTGTCCTCGACTGCGGAGGCGGCGGTCGGATCGTTCATGCTCACGATGCGTCCGAGTTTGGAGTTGTAGTAACCGAACGCGGGAACGGCGCCTTTGACTCCGTAGAAGAACTCGGCCTGGAACCCCGGAGTGGAGGAGGGCATACCGGTGTACATGGGATGGAGCTGCTGATCTTCGTTGTCCAGAAGATGCTTCAGGAAGGGCATGCGCCCTTCCCTCATCGCGCGTTGAACCACGTCGTAGCCGAGGCCGTCGATCTGCATGAGAACGAGTCCGGCCTCCTGGCGGTCCTCACCACCGGGGACATAGCCCAGGATGCGCGCGCTCCAGCGATTACGGCTGAATAGACGCCGAAAGCGTGACGCGAGGATTTCCACCCGATCCATCATATCTCGTTGGGAGGGTTCGACCGGGAACCGCTAATCCCGGTGCTTCTCTCACGAGAACAGAATCGCGCCAACTTGCTTGCTTGTCACGCCGTCGCTTCAGGTCCGGGCGTCCGTACTCGGCGGAGGCAACTGGAGATCGATCATGTCGGGCAGAGGTTCGACCGGATCTTCGAGCCCGAACGGCGGGTTCGTGTCCGTTCGTGGCGGAGTACGGTGCGATACGATCGACGACTGCAGCGTTTCTTCCGAGGGCAGGTTTGCCGCGCCGAGAGGAAGATCGGAAGGCTTCACCACGAAGTGTTGGATCGCGAACACCACGGCCGCGGCCAGAAGGAGCGCGACGAACGCTCCCACCAGCGTCTTCCAGACCGGTTTGGGGTGCCCCTCGAGAAGCTCCCGGGGCTCGCTCGAGGGGGAGAGCGGACGGGCCGGGCGCGTGGGTATCCTCGACTTCTTCAACTTCGGAGCCACGGGGGAAGCGACGCGTTTGGACGCGAGCGGACCGGATCGCGGATTGGCCGGCGGCATCGCGCGTGTCGAAGGATCTGCTTCCAGCGGATTCACGGGATGGGAAGGCGGAATATTCACCGCGCCCGAACGCGGTATTTGCACCGCGCCAGAGCGTGAAGGGCGCGCATTCAATTCGGGAATGTCGGTGCTTCCCACTCGCGCATCCATTCTCGACGACCTGCGCCCCGACCGCGACTGCGTGTGGGTGGCGCGCGGAGGGGTCTTTCGCGAGCCTGGGCCACGAGTGGAACCCGAAGCAGGTTGGGTGCTCGTGCTGTGCCGGCGGCGCAGGGACTCGGTTTCCAGACCCATCGTGAGTTCGGAGATGAGATCGTGTGGCCCACGCCGCGTCGAGCCAGCGAGTTGCTTCAGCACCAATACCAGTTCTTCCATCGACTGCGGTCGGTTCTTGGGATCTTTCTCCAGACAGCCCGTGATGATCCGCTCGAGTCCGGGCGGAAGGTCGCGACGGAGTTCGCGCGCCGGACGCGGCTCACGAGAGATGATCGCGTGCAGGGTCGCGAGATCGTTTTCCCCCGGGAAGGGCAACTGGCCGGTGACCATCTGGTAGAGCAATGACCCGAAGGAGAAGATGTCGGTGGCTGCGGTCAGTTCGTCACCGCGCGCCTGTTCGGGGGACATGTACGCCACCGTTCCGTAGCTCTCGGGCCCGGTGGTCTCGACGGTGCGGCGCGGCCTGAGGGCTAAGCCGAAGTCCATGACCTTCACTTCACCGCGACTGGTGAT
Source organism: Candidatus Krumholzibacteriota bacterium (assembly GCA_963764625.1). Classification (GTDB taxonomy): domain Bacteria; phylum Krumholzibacteriota; class Krumholzibacteriia; order JAJRXK01; family JAJRXK01; genus JAOZPE01. The sequence goes on from CAVXTH010000006.1 coordinate 268,346, forward strand.
GGCCACGTTTGCCGGCTTGATGTCGCGATGGATGATTCCGTGTTCGTGCGCGGCGGCGATTCCCAGCGCGGTGCCCAGCGCGATTTCAACGATCCGCGGGATCTCCAGACGCTTGGACGCCATGATCTCCCGGAGCGTGCGTCCTTCGACGTACTCCATGCAGATGGCGTAGACGCCGCCGTTCTCCTCGACGGAATGGATGACCGCGATGTTGGGGTGCTGGAGACGTGCGCACGACCGCGCCTCGTCCAGGAGCCGTCCCTGCGCGACCCGATCGCTGGTAAGCGAGCGCGGGAGAAATTTGAGCGCCACCCGCCGTTCGAGGTTCATGTCTACCGCGAGGTAGACCTCTCCCATCCCACCGGTACCGAGAAGGCGCTCGATTTCGAAGTGACAATAGCGTGAACCGATCATGAAACATCGAGTGATCAACCTACGTGCCAGGGCGTTCGGGGGCTCAGGGGGCGCTGCGAATCGCCGCCACGAGGCGCTTGGCACGGTCTAACTCTATTGGTCTATCCCACTTACCGTCGTGCTTGAGGCTCGTGCCCACGATGAGCGCATCCGCCAGCCGGGCCAATCGTGGCGCATTTTGCACCGTCAAACCGCTCCCGAGCACCAGAGGCAGGGTGCTGGCCGCGCGGGCGCGCTCGAAGTCCTCGGGGGCAGGAGCGATGCCGGTCGAGGCGCCCGTGATGACGGCCGCGGAAGCCCCATGGAGTTCCAGCGTGGACAGGACGTCCTCGAGGCTCAAATCGGCGGTGGCCGCGTGGCTCGCGTGCTTCTTCTTCACATCGGCCCACACCGCCAGCTCGGCGGCGCCAATGGCCCGGGCGTAGCGCAGAGTGGCGCCCGCGCTGGCCTCCGCCCAGCCCTTGTCGGAGAGGTGGCCGTAGGTCCAGGCTTCCGCGCGCAGAAAGTCCAGTCCGGCCGCGTGGGCGACGGCCACCGCCACTTTGTGGGCCGCGAAGAGGACCTGGATGCCCACCCGGATCTCCGGGGGGGCCAGTTGACGGATTTCGTGGGCGAGAACCGCCATGTAGGCTGGAACCTCCGGCCCCATCTCGCTCTCCCGGAGGGGCGGGAAGTCATGCATGTTCTCCAGGAGGAGTCCGTCAAACCCAGCTTTCAGAAGGGCTTGCGCATCCGCCCTGGCCCGGGCCAGGCACAGCTCCATCGGCTCCTGGCCGGGGCTGCCCGGAGTAGGCAAGACGTGGATCATCCCCACCAGGGCGGGTTTGTGGCGAAAGGAAAGTGAGGTTCGAGCTGGGTGGACCATGCTGAGTCTCCCGAAGAATGTGCTGATTTCCGCCGAGAATCCGCTGGATTCTCCTAAGTTTTGTTTGACACCTCAGGGGCCGGTCCAGAAGATACCGGCACTGGAGCTACCTTTCCCCAGATCCTTTTGCAGGAGGGCTTACACTATGGCCGAGATGATCATCTCCAAGGCGCGGACCAAGGCCGCCGCCAACGAATGCAACGTTTCCAGCGATTTTTACGAGGCTCTCGATGCGAAAGTGCGTCAACTCATCGCCACTGCGGAGAAGCGCGCTACGGAGAACGGCCGGAAGACGATTCGCCCCTACGATCTTTAGGCCATTCTTCGACCTTTTTCCGGGAGAGCGGAAGTGATCCCGGCTCCGAAGCCTCTGGCGTGGCCAGAGGCTTCGATGTTGTGTCCTCATTGGGGCCCGACGCCCAGGCCGGGCGAGCCGGGAATCGTGATGCGACCCTGCTCCACCACGCGGGGTCCGAAGGGGTCTTCCGCCAGGAGGGCCGCGCCATCCAGATCGGCCCAGCGCGCCAGTGGGGCCAGGTGGGAGGCCGCGGCGATCCCCAGCGAACTCTCCACGAAACAGCCCAGCATGACCTCGAGTCCCAGACCGCGGGCGGCGTGAATCATCGCCACCGCCCGTCGCAGGCCGCCGGCTTTCATGAGCTTCACGTTGATTCCGTCGTAGACGCCGACCAGCTCGCTGATTGCGTCCAGGCTCGCTGCGTCCTCGTCTGCGATCAAGGGTAACTTGGTGACCCCACGCAAACGTCGGATCGCCTCGAGCTGACCCGCGGGCAGGGGTTGCTCGACGAGCTCACAGCCCATCGCTTCCAGCCAGGGCAGCTTCTCCTCGGCCTCTTCCTCGCTCCAGGCTTCGTTCACATCTACCCGAAAGGGACGCTCGCTCCACTTGCGGAGACTCTCCACCGCCACTTCATCTGCCGGGCCCCCGCCCAGCTTGAGTTTGAAGATGGGCCACGCTTCGGCTTCCTTTGCCCGTTCCAGGAGTAGACTGGGGTCGTCGATCGAAATCGTGAAGGAGGAGGGCGGAGTCTGGCCCGGATCGATGGCCAAGAGTCGACAGAGAGGGAGACCGCGCGCCTGCCCTACCCAATCGAAGAGCGCCGCTTCGAGTGCGCAATGGGCCGAAGTCTCCTTGGGGTGATGCGATTCGAAACGCCCCATCACTTCCTCGAGGTAGAAGGGACTCAACTCCGCCGGCGGAGAGAAGCTCGAAAACGCGGCCAGTGCGCTTGCTTGACTTTGCCCGTAACGGGAATTGGGGGCGCCTTCACCGCGACCGGTGATTCCCTCGTGCTCGATCTCCACCAGGATGTTCGAGGCGATGAGCTTGCTTCCGCGCGCGATCGTGAAGGGTCGAAGGAGAGGCAGATCGAGAGCTCGGGCGTGAATCTTCATGGGGAACTCCCTTTGTTCTAACATCTTCTGTTACGCCAGGCGGGGCCTTTCGGCAAGCGCTGATTCGCGATGAGACCTCGATTCGTCCGTCCTGAAACCCGGGTGACGCCCCGAGCTGCCATCATGGGGAATCCACTCTAGATTGAAGGAGCCTCCCCGCACCATGCTTCGCCTCCCGGGGGAGAACTCCTGGTGCAACAATCGGAAATCGCCCGCGTCGTCGCGGGCACACTCGACGGCCTCGCGGGACTGCGCGTGCAGGTGGAGGTAGATCTGGCGCGGAGCCTTCCCGGATTCCATCTGGTGGGTTTGCCGGGCACTGCGATTCGTGAAAGCCGAGAAAGGGTGGGCGCGGCCCTACGCCACGCTGGGTTCCGCTGGCCGGACCGGCGGATCACGGTCAGCCTCGCACCCGCCGATCTTCCCAAGGAGGGAGCGGGGATGGACCTTGCCATCGCGGCAGGGATCCTGTTCGCCTCGGGGCAGGTCTCGACCACTTCGTCCGCGCTGCTGGGAAAGACTCTACTGGTGGGGGAACTCGCCTTGGATGGTTCCCTGCGGCCAGTTCGTGGGCTCTTGGCACTCGCGCTCGATGCGAAGCGTCTGGGGATCGATCGCCTCATCGTTCCTTTCGACCAAGTACCGGAGGTCGACGCGGCGCACTCCACGCGCCGGATCGGTCTGCGTCACCTGGCGGAACTGCCCGAGGCCGTCGACGCCTTGGATCGCCTTCAGCCCAGTTCCGTCTCGATACCCGTCCACGATGAAAGTGGAGAACGCGACGCTCTCGCTCTAGCACTGGTGAAGGGTCAAGAGGAAGCCAAGCGCGCACTGACCCTCGCCGCGGCGGGAGGGCATCACATGCTCATGATCGGGCCTCCGGGGTGTGGGAAGACCATGCTCGCGCATCGTCTCTGCTCGCTGCTTCCCTCTCTCAGTGGCGAGCAGCGCGCTGAACGTCTGCGCGTGGAGTCCTGCGCAGGCCTTGCGATCGATCTCGCGCGCGCCTCACGGCCTCCCTTTCGCGCGCCTCACCACACCGTGACCGGAGCTGGCCTCACGGGGGGCGGCCGTCCGCCGCGCCCGGGAGAGGTGACGCTGGCGCATCGCGGGGTGCTCTTCCTCGATGAAGCGGCGGAGTTCGAGGGAAGCGTCCTCGATCGTCTGCGCGAGCCCCTGGTCACCGGAGAGGTTCGCTTGGCGCGCCTGGGCCGAAGCACCTCGTTTCCCGCCGCGTTTCAATTGATCGCCGCGACCAATCCCTGTCCCTGTGGGTGGTACGGCAGCCGGGTCAAGGAGTGCGCCTGCAGACCCGCACAGGTCGATCGCTACCTGCGCCGACTCTCGGGTCCCCTGCGGGACCGGATCGAACTTTGGACGGTACTCGATCGTGAACCGGCGGAACACTGGTGGGAGGAACCGGACGATCCGCGCGAAGAAGAAATCCGCCGGCAGATTCGCGCGGCGAGAGAGCGGGCGCTTTCACGAGGTTCGCTCAACGCGGCACTGGATGGAGATGAGCTCAAGGACGCGTGCCGGCTCGATGAGAGCTCCCGGCTATGGCTTCAGAGCTGGGCCGATCGCATGAACCTGAGCCTACGGGCCCTCGCCGGCACGATGAGGGTGGCGCGCACCGTCGCGGATCTTCAAGAACGAGCGCGAGTCATTCAGGAAGACCTCGCGGTGGCCCTGGCGTTTCGTCCGCCGGCGTGAGTTGGTGAGGAAGCGAAAGAGAAAACCCGATCAGAAGGTGGCGACGACTCCGATGGAGTACCAGAGGCTGGACAGGCTCTCTTTCTGGAAGCCTGAGAACGGTTGCTCCTGTCCTTGCGCGTCGAGAACACTCAACGGGATGTCGATCTGACGAGTGTCATCCTGGGGGTCGACGACGCCCGGCCGGAAGATGGCGCCGCTTCGATGCTGCACCTTGGAGAAGTAGTCGCGCACCTCGACAGTGACCGAAAAGAGATCGTCACCCACGATTCGGATTCCTGCGCCGATATTGTAGGCCAAGATGGGGGGCGTGTCGTTGATGTAGGAGCTGTCGACGTACCAGTACTGTCCGCCCACTCCTCCCATGAGGTAGGGAATAACGCGTCCCTTGGTGAGCACGTTGTAAACGAGCGCGGTGTCGTGGTACCACATGGCCAACGAACCACGCTCGAGGTCGGTCTCCAGGAGAACGACATCTCCCTGGTTTCCCGAGACGGACCGTTCCTTCGAGTTGCTCACCGACTGCGCGAAGTCAGTCAGGGTCAGGCCGAATGTTTGTTGCCAACCCAGGTGTCCCCAGTTGCGAGCGATCCGCAGCTGCGGGCTGAAGGCGGACTGTCCCTTCACTTCCATGTCACCGAAGATCTTGCCCTTGGAATTCCACTTCACCACGATTTGATCGGCGCGGAACAGAGTTTGGGCCAGATTCATGAACCCGATCTGGAAGGACAGTTCCCACTTGTCGGTGTCGATGCCGGCCTCGAAGGGCTTCTCAGTCACGACATCTTGGTCGAGGCTCTCCAGGTCATCCAGATTGTCGAGGTCCTGAGCCCGGCAGATCCCCGCAGTCAAAGCCATGAATAATACCAGCAGGAGACATCCCTCGGCGAAGGCGGTTCGGCGCATCGGCAAGTCTCTCCCCGTCTAACGTGAGATCTCGAGGATCGATTGAAGGCCGGCGTTTTCGATGCCGGCGGGAACAGATCTGGCGCATGGGATGAGGATGCATGCCAGGGCCGTTCCGGAGGCCAAAGAGCCGTAACCCCACCTCCGGCGGCCTACATAAGTACCCCAACGCCCCCACGATTGTCAATGCGAGGCATTGCACAAGCTTGGGTTGTGAGGTGATATTGAATCGTGACCCGCGAGAATAGCGAAGGAGAGAGCCATTTCCAGCGCCAAACTGCCGAATCGCAGGGTGAAATTGCTCTTTGGCGCCCTTATGCTCACGTGCAGCGTCGTCGGCAGCGCACGCGCCCAGGATGGGCCGTTTCCGGGGCCGCATTATCTGAGTGCTCCTGGTGGACCCGCCTACATGATCGCCCAGGATCTGAACTCCGATGGCATCACGGACCTCCTCTCCACCTGTCCGCGGCTGGGCACCCTCCTTCTGCACGAGGGGCTGGGGAACGGGCTGTACAAGCTCGTCCAGAACCTCAACGTGGCGGGCACGCCGTACCGAATCGCGGTCGGCGATCTCAATCGGGACACGCGGACCGACCTGGTCTGGATCGACCAGGACTCGGGAACTCTGTACTGGGCCTATGCGAATGTCCCGCCTGGCATCTCCTTCTCCGGCGGAAGCTTCTTGCCCGAGGGAGAGGAGGCGAGCGGTCTGGCGCTGACCGATTTCGACGGTGACGGATGGCTCGATGCCGTGGTGAGCGTGGGTGGAGGTGACGAGCTCGCCATCCACTTAAACGATGGTGCCGGGTCGCTGCTCGCGGGCCAATTTCAATCGGTGGGCGACCACCCGACCCAGGTGCTGACGACGACAGCGCCCTCCACCGGCTTGCCTCGACTGATCGTGGCGCAAGAGGGGGTTTTGTCGCAGAACGTCGCGGTGTACGACGGACTCACTCCGACTCTTTCGCAAGAGATTCCCAGCGGGCAACCCGACTGGCTCGAATCGGATCCATGGGACGGTGATTCCCTGGATGATCTTTTCCTCGTGGTGCAGGGCGGGACGCAGCTGCAGGTTTATCGAGCCCTTCCCGATGGCTCGTACCAGTTCGCGCAGGGCGCTCCTCTGGAACCGGGAACGGTTTCCCTGACGCAGCTCGAGCCCATGGCATCTCTACGGCGCTTGATCGTCGGAGAAGCGAGCCGCGACCGGCTCACTCTCCTGGAAGGAACCCCCGGGGTGAGCATCACTCCGCGCCGGTCATGGTTCGTGGGACACGGCTTCGAGCAGGTTTTGAGCGCACAGACCGATGGAGTGGGGCGGAAGGAAGTCCTGGTGCCCTTGCAGGACGAAGAGACGATCGCGATCATCCAGCAGAACGGCGAAGGTCTCCTCGCGTATCCCTCGGTGGCCGTCGGCACGCAGGCGCGCAGCGTGCACTATCTTGCCCCCAGCCCTTCGCATCCGGCGCGGGTCGTGGTGCTGCACCAAGCCAACCCCATCCTGCGCATCTACGAACCCTATGAACAATCGTTGCGGCAAGTCGCCCAAATCGACGGCAGCACAGGATTGAGCCGCCTCCGCTGGGATGAACTGGACGGGAACGGCCAGCCCGATCTGATCGGATTGCGGACTGGGGTGGGAGTCGAGGTGCGCCTGGCCGACGGTGCCGGCGTGTTCGGTCCGCCCACGCTCGTCCCCCTCGCGGCCGATCTCACCGGCCTCGATGCCGAAGACATCGACGGCGATGGCATCCCCGATCTGATGGTGGCGGATCACGATGCCTCTCTGGTTCATTTCTTTCTCGGGGACGGCAGCGGCGGTTTCACCGAAACCTCCGCGGTGGAGACCGCATTACCTCCCACGCTGGCGATCCTCAGCGATCTCGATCTCGATGGTTACGCCGATCTCCTGCTTCTGGACGGCACGAACTTTCTCTCGATCTTCTATAACGACGGCGGACACTTCAGCTCTCCCATCCGACCGTTGATCGGAAGCGGAAGCGACCAGATTCTGGTGGAGAGAATGAACGCCGATGAGTACCCCGACATTCTCGTGGCCAAGGGCGGCTCTCAGAGCAGCTATACCACCTACATCAGCACCGCGAAGCGAGTGTATGCACTGGCGTCCTTGGGGGAGACGACCAAGACCGGCCTGAACCAGGTTCGACTGGCGGACATCTCGGAGGACGGGCTCGCCGATCTCGTGTTTTCTTCCATTGCGGTGAAGGGGGTTCGCATCCGGGAGGGCTTGGGCGACGGCACCTTCGCCGAGGGAATCACCCTCACCGCGGCGTCTCTGGTGCTTTCCCTGGATGTCGGTGACGTCGATGGCGACCTGCGGAACGACATCATCCTCCTGGATGGAATCTCCGGGAGCATGCATTTGCTCCTGCGCGATCCCCAACCTCTCGTCGACGCCGCCCCGCGTCTGCAGGCCACTCGAACCGAGAGTGGGGTGGAGCTGAGCACGCAGACTCTGCAGCGAGTTACGGTAACGCGGCTGCGCGATGGCTTGCCGATCGCTCTGCGCGAGGAGGGCGGGGGCATCTGGCGCGCCCTGGACTCTTCGGCATCGCGCGATGCAGAAGAGTACTCCCTGTTGGATGCTTCAGGCCGCGAGCTGGATCGAACCCGGGTGCAAGCGGCCGTCGGCCTGGGGACGCAGGTGCTGTTGTCCGCGCCTTCGCCCAATCCGGGCAGCGGAACGGTGCGCTTTCGCTTCAGGGCCACGACTGGTTCTTCACCGCGCGTGCGTCTCGTCGACGCGCGGGGTCGGGTGGTCGCTCACCTCGTGAGCGCGCTGAGCCCGGACGGCTGGTATCAGAGTTCGTGGAACGGACTCGACGCGCACGGGCGCGCGGTGGCCAGAGGACGTTATCACGTCGATCTGGAAGTGGAAGGGAGGCACCTCAGCCGTGCGTTGGTGTGGTTGGGACGTTGAGCTGCGGAGGGACGTAGCTCACTTCCTCCTCGAGCTCGATGCCGAATTGTTCGCGCACTCGTCGCTTCATCTCCGTGGCCAGCGTGAGCACGTCTTTCGCGGTGGCGCCACCGGCATTGATGATGATGTTGGCGTGCTTGTGAAAAACGGCCGCACCTCCCACGCGAAGTGCTTTCGCTCCGACTTCCTCCAGCAACTTTCCCGCGGGAATGCGGCGCTCGTTCGGATCGAGAGGAGGGACATTCTTGAAGTAGCTCCCCGCGCAGGGCTCGATTTGGGGATGCTTGCGTTCGCGCAGCTCGACGTTCTTTCGGATCGTGGCCTGGCTCTGCTCCCGCTTGCCCTCGTCCAAATGCAGGGAGAGATCGACGAGGACGTTTCCGTTCCGTTTCAGGGCGCTCTCCCGGTAGGCGAAATGGAAGTCCCCGGGTCCAACCTCGGCCAGTCGTCCGTCGCTCTGGATCCAGCGGGCGCTCACCAGAAAATCGCCGATCGACTGGCCATAGCAACCGGCGTTGCCCCACAGCGCGCCCCCGACGGTCCCGGGAATCCCGGCCGCGAATTCGAGCCCTGAGAGGCCCTTTGCGACAGTTTCGAGGATCAGCTCGTGGAAGCCCACTCCCGCTTCCACCCGAATCGTTCGGTCCTCGTAGCTCCGGTGCATCATGCGGACGGCGATGACCAGGGCCCTGAGTCCTTCGTCGTCGAAGAGCAGGTTGCTACCGCCTCCCATGAGAAAAATAGGTATCTTGAGTTCTCGGGCCGCGCCCAAGAGCTCGGCCAACAGGACGCGATCCTCGACCTCGACGAAGCGGTCCGCCTTTCCGCCGATCTTGAAGGTGGTATAGGGGGCGATCGGGTGGTCTATTTGAAGACGTCCCGGGAATCTCAGATCGAGTTCGGAGTATTGAATAGGTGCGCGCATGGACTCCGAAGTGGCGAAACCGGGCATTAGATTACACCCTGATGGAGACTTCGAGGCGCCAGCTTAGAGAGGACCCCAGAGCTTGTCAATCCGACCCGCAAATGAGAGCACGCGGAGGAACACAGGATCGACCGATGCGAAGATCTGGCTGTGGGCCTTTCTGCTCACGCTCTTTCTGCACGGCCTCTTCCTCTCCCTGGTCGTGGTCCTCAGACCCTTCGATGCCAAGCCGGTGCAGGCCAAGGAACCGGATCCAATCCGGATGGTGTTCCGGCAGGACGCGGCCCCCGTGACTGCGCCGAGCGAGAGGGATAAGCCGAAGACCTTCAGTGAGCTCCCTCCTGACCGGCAGGACAAGGCTCCCGAGCAGGCGGACTTGCTCAGCAACGTAAACAGTCGCGCGCGCGATCAAGTGCCCGATGGAGAAAAGGGAGCTCTCCCGCGGATGACGGGCGAGTCCGAGATTCCCCAGGTGGCCATGCGCCCCAGTCCGATCGGTAGCGCCACCGCGGCCCCGCAAGAGGCCAATCCGAAGGGTGACTCTCAGGCGAAGTCCGACGAAGATCGACACACGCCCAGTGTCGGCGGAGAGCAGGAGTTGCCCGCTTCCCTCGATCAACAAAACGGGAAGGACGACCGCGAGGCTTTCCTTCAGGGGAATCCCCAGGGCGAGCTCGAGCGCAGAAAGACCGCGAGCGATCCCAAGCAGGATCTGCTGCGCAACCAGGGCCGGGCAGTTCCTCAGCTGGTGCGCCCCGACAAGGGGATGCAGGACATCTTTCAGGAGGAGATGCACAACCCCGGGGGCGACACCGCTCTCTTCGGTGACATCAGCCTCAACACGCTCGAATGGCCCTGGGCTCCCTGGCTGCAGCGCTTTCGACGCGACTTCGTACGGAACTGGGTGGCGCCCTACGCGTACTATCTGGGCCTCATCGACGGCTATACGGTCGTGGAACTCGAGGTTGCCCCCGACGGCCGTATGTTGCGCCTGGACGTTCTCGATGAGAAAGGACACGAATCCCTGGGACAGAACAGCGTGGCCGCGTTCAAAGCGACCGCCCCATTCCGGCCGCTGCCCCCCGGATTCCCTGAACCCACTCTCGTGCTGCGAATCAAGCTCATCTATCCTCCGCTGCGCCGGCCTTAAGGCCCCGGCTCAGCAGAGGCCGCCTGCTTGCCAGCGGCTGCCCTTGCCCCTATGGTGGGGGCCGAATCGACTCGAAAACCGCCTGGAGCGCGACAGATGTTGGATAGCCTTCTCAGTGCCGGCCCCGTGATGATTCCCCTCGCGCTCTGTAGTTTGCTCGCGGGAACGATTGCGGTGGAACGCGTATTCGCGCTTCGACGTTCGCGCGTCCTGCCCAAGGAAATCGTGGAAGCGGTCGAGTCGGTGCAGGCGGGGAAGGACCTTTCGGTCGCCATCGAGATCTGCCGGCGCAACCCCGGAGTGTTCAGCCACATCATGCGCGAAGGCCTGGAAAGGGCCAACGAACCCTGGCAGGAGATGCGTGACGCGGTCATCGACACCGGCCGCCAGGAGACTCCGCAGCTGGAGCGCAATATGGTGTGGTTGGAGACCATCGCCCAGGCCGCGCCCCTGTTGGGTCTTTTGGGGACCGTATTGGGGATGATCAAGGTGTTCGCTGCAATCTCGATCGCCGGTCTGGGTGACCCCTCGGCGCTGAGCGAGGGAATCAGCGAGGCGATGATCACCACCGCGGTGGGACTGGCCATCGGGATTCCCACCCTGATCGCGCACAACCTGGTGGCTTCCCGCGCCACGAATCTCATCACCGAAATCGAAGCGTACGCGTCTCGCCTCGTCACCCGCTTGCGTCGCGGAGATGCCAGCGTCTCCGAGCTGCAGCCGGTCGAGTTCCATCGGGGGGTCGAAGCTTGAGCGAGATGGTCTTCCGCGAGCGCAAGAAGCGGTCGAATGTCACTCTGAACGTGACCTCGCTCGTCGACGTGCTCTTCCTGCTCTTGATCTTCTTCATGGTCACCGGCACCTTCAAGCGCGCGGGTGAGATGCAATTGGATCTTCCCGAGTCCTCGACCTCATCGCCGCGGTCCGAGGGCGCGCACAGCTATCAGAGCAAGCTCGTTCTCCACGAGGACGGCACGGTCATTCTGAACGACGAGTCGGTGGAGCTGTCCCAGCTGGCCGCGAAGCTCAAGAAGCTGGCGGGGCAAGACGCCAGCGCCACGATCCTTCTGGAAGCCGAGGCGGGGGCGCGCTACGGGGACGCGATTCACCTCATGGACTTGGTGCGCGAGGCGGGCTTCGGTGGGGTCTCCGTGGGGACGCAGCTGAAGACCTTCCGGGACGAGAAACCATGAAGAATATTTTTCGCCGGTCCCGCGGCGGACAGGGCGTGCTGCTCGCTTCCTTTCTGGTGGCTATGCTAGCCTTCGGGTGCAGCAGCAACGAGTTCGGTCCCACCGGCTCGGATCTGCCTGCCGACGTGAGTCAGGACAGCCTGGCCATCCCGCTACAGATCAACGGCACGATGCAGGAGCAGCGCTTCGACATGCCCTTGCTCGATCCTCCGCAGGGAGCTCCCATCAACCAGCGTGAGTTCCTTTACTTCGGAACGCGGCCGAACGCGGGGTTGAAGGCCACGCCTTTCATCCAGTACGACTTTTCAGACATCCGACAGAGCGCTCTCGACTCGTTGCAGGCGGATCCCGATCTCATCACCTCGATTCCCGTCACCCTCCGCGTCGGCAAGTACGATCAGGACCAGGCGATCCACGTGGGAATCTATGAGCTCTCGGCCCCGCTCGATTCCACCATGGTCAAGAATCCCATCGCCGATCATCTGGGGGATGAACTGGGCGAGTACACGGTCCTGGGAGGTGGAGGCACTCGGGTGATCGACCTTCTCGAAGGTCAAGACGCGGCCAACGCTTTGGCTTTGAAACAGAAAGTCGTCGGCTGGATGCTTGCTGGGGAGCACAACGGTTTCGCCTTCGTCGATCTGGACGGCGACACGCCGCTCGTCGCCATGACCAGCCGGGACTTCAATTTAGGGGCCCACGAATTCCTGCTCTGGGACGCGCGTCCCAATCGACGTGACCCTCGTCGTGTATCCCATTTTCACCGTCAACTACTGCGCCGGGTGTGACTGATGGACAGGACTATGGCTTCATCTTCAATTCGAAGCGGGACCTGACCGTATTCGAGCGCTCGCAGCCGGTAAGCACCTTGGTGCTCGCCAGCCATCTTACGCGCCGGGTGTTGCTCAACTTCGATCTCTCCACCATTCCGCGCGCCGCGACCATCAACAGCGCGGAGTTGGTGCTGCACATCGACAAGGATCACGTAGTCGCCGGCGGTCTGCCCGGTCAGGAACCACCCCGATCCCGGACTCGCCGAGCGCCGAGCAATCAACGCGCGCCACCGGTGATCGTACCTTCGACAACAGCACCCTCACTCCCATCGACTAGAGCGTATTGGTCTACGAAGCCAGCGGCAAAGGGAGGACTCGACCACCGCGGGGCTGCCCCAGGTGCTCGGCGCTCTGACCACGCTCCGGCCCGACGTGATCCTGAGCGGGACCCGAAGCCACCGACGAAGATCTACGTATCAACATCGCCGATTACGCACAGCGTCTGGTGAATGGAATCTTCGGGAGCAGTCCACCCGGCCTCTTGTTGGCCTTCGCGAGTGAACAGTTGCAGTACTTCGAGGTTCCTCTCTTCGACAGCACCGCGAGTGATTCCCTGCGGCCGCGCATCGAGATTCGCTTCACCCCGCCCGCGGACTTCGGAAATTGAGGGTGGGGAAGATGTTCACACGCGCTCACTGCCTGACGGCCGGGACACGGCACTCGTTCGCGACCGCGCTGACCATCATGGTCTGTCTGATGGTGGCACTTCTGTTCAGGGCCGAGTCCGCGCGCGCCGATTCCATCTTCAACCAGTCGTATTTCGGTGGGGTCTCTTCCATGACGGACGCGCGTGGAGAAGGACGGGGAGGGGCCAACTTCGGCTACACGGACTCTCTCAACGCCAACGTGGGGATCCCCACCCAGCTTCTGGACCTGCGGCGGGTGACCTTTTCGCTGACCACGAACTGGGGCAGCACTAATTCCAAGGATGAGTACGGTTCGGTCAAGCGCTTCGACATCGCCAATCCCACCCTGCGGGTGGGGATGCCGCTGGGGCCGAACCTGGCCTTCGGTACCGGATTCGTCGCCCGGCGCAGCGCGCAGTGGACAATCGTGCGCGACGCGGCCGCCAGCCCAGATCCGAATGCGCCCGCGCAGGAGACCCTCGAACGCGAGGGCACGCTCTTCGACTTCCCCTTCGAATTGGGCGCCCAGCTCCATCGCAACCTGCGGGCCGGCGTGGGCCTGCTTCTGGTGCGAGGGACTCTCCGGCAGCGCTATTCGGCTGTCGTGCCCGGGGCGGGAGCCGATCCGGCTGACGTGCGCGAGGACGTTTTCTCGGGAGAAGCAGCCAAATTCGCCCTCGGGTTGTATGATGTAGGACCAGTGACGGTAACGGGATTCTACGTCCCGCAGTACGGCGCGAACGTGAACATTCAGGTGAGCGGCGTCTCCAAGGACTCACGCCGCGAGGACCACCGAGTGGACACACTGCCGGCGCGGATTGGAGTGGGAACGCGCATCGATTTGCCCGGACGACTGAGTTGGGGTGGCGATTACCGTAGGGAGTACTGGTCGAAGTACGAGGGTCGCCAGATCTACGATGGGCAACTGCAGGATGAGTGGTCGATCCACACCGGCCTCGAACTGGAGGAGCGGGGGTTGGGAAGACGCCGGAAGGCGCCGTGGCGCGTGGGATACTGGTACCGTAGCTGGAACTACTCCCTCATGGGAGAGCGAGTGAGCGAGTGGGCCACCAGTGTGGGAACCAGCCTCCGTTTGCTCGGGCCTTACAGTCGGGCGGACGTGGCGCTGCAATACGGCCGGATCGGTTCGATGGATCGCAATGGGGCGTCCGAGAGTTTCTTCCGTCTGGTGGTTTCGATCACCGGGGGAGAGAAGTGGTACTGAGCAGAAGTCTCGCCGGCTCTTGCCGCGTGAATTCAGGGAGCGAATCATGAAGCTGAATCGATTGCTTTACGGCTTTTTCATCCTGGCGCTTGCAGCCATCCCCGCGAGTGCCTCGACCAAGGGTGTCGAGCACGAATTGTCCAAGGAGATGCAGAAGAAGGTCGACAGCCTGCCTGACAATCTCACGCGCATCGACTACTTGAAGGAGCAGGCACAAGCTCATCCCAAAGATCCGGGAATTCACTTCTCGCTGGGCAACCTGCTCCTGGACGAAAGCAAGAGCGACGAGGCCATCGAGGAGTACAAGAAGGCCACGGCCCTGGACGATTCGTTCCTGGGCGCCTGGGTCAACCTAGGCAATGCCTACGACGATTTGGACAAACTCGATCTGGCCCAGCAAACCTATTTGAAGGCGCTCAATCTGGATCCCACCGACGAAAAAACTCTGTGCAATCTGGGCGGAGTGTATTTCAAGAAGCGGCAGATCAACTCGGCTCTCGAGTGCTTCAAAAAGTCGCTAAAAAGTCATCCCGATTCGCAACTCACCCGCTACAACCTGGCGATTCTCTTCGCGGACTCGGAGATCTATCGTGAGGCCAAGCGGGAGTGGGAGAAGGCGGTCGCACTGGATCCCCAGAGCGATCTGGGAAAGCGCAGCGCGGAAAACATCAAGATCATCGACGATCTCATGAAGTCCGGTACGCCCGATCTTCCCAAGGCAGGGGAGAGCAAAGCCTCCAAGTAATTTCCTTGGGAAGCTGAGAACCGCCCCTCGAGGAGAGCGATGTGGAAGGAAGTGAAACTCCCCGCTCCCGGGTCCCGCGTGGTGGTGGGACTTTCCGGCGGTGTCGACAGCGCGGTAGCGGCGCTGCGTCTCCAAGAACACGGCTGCGAAGTCCTGGGCGTTACCACCCGTAATTTCTGCGAAGACGATCTCCCGGGCGGAGCTGCCAGCACGGAACGCTCCTGCTGCTCAAAGGAAGCCGTCGCGGCCGCTCGCGAACTGGCGTCCGACTTGGGGGTGAGCCACCACGTCCTCGATCTGGCCGAGCCCTTCTCCAAGAATGTCATCGACGACTTCGTCGCGGAATACCAGTCGGGACAGACTCCGAATCCCTGCGTACGGTGCAATCGTTTCGTGCGCTATCCCTTCCTGTTGGATTTCGCCCGGACCATGGGAGCCGACTTGGTGGCGACCGGCCATTACGCGCGCCTCGTCGAGCATCCGGAGAGCGGTCGTCATGTCGCGCGCGCGGCGGACGAGGCCAAGGACCAATCCTACTATCTGCACGGTCTCTCGCCGGCCATCCTGAAGTTCTGCGCCTTTCCGTTGGGAGGGCTGCACAAGAGCGAAGTGCGGGAGCAAGCGCGGCGGCGCGGCTTGCCCGCGGCCGAAACTCCGGAGAGCCAGGAGATCTGTTTCGTTCCCGGAGGAGATCGCTCCGCCCTGGTTGCGGGGGGAATGGGTTCCGGCGAGATCGTCGATCGAGCCGGAAGGGTGCTGGGGCAGCACCGCGGACTCGCGCACTACACGGTGGGACAACGACGCGGACTGGGGCTTTCCGCCAATGGGACCCACTACGTGGTGGAACTGCGCGCGCAGGAGAACCGGGTTGTGGTGGGGATGGAGGAAGATCTGCTGCGCGACTCATTGCTCTGCGATCAGGCGTGGCTGCGCGACCCTGCAGGGGGAGCGCCCGGGCTCGTTGCGCGTACCCGCTCGCGTCACCGCGGTCATCCGGTTGGCCGTCTCGCGTTCGAGCAGGGACGGCTAGAGGTCCAGCTTCAAGAAGTCGACCGGGCTCCGGCACCCGGGCAGTCACTCGTACTCTACCGTGATGGAGTCGTCGTGGGCGGCGGACGCATCAAGGAGTCGCAATGCGCAAGTTGATTCGAGTGCTCATCGGACTCGCGGTCGTTTTCGTTCTGGTGGTGGTTGCGGTCCGTCTCTTTCTTCCCGCCGACAAGATCCAGGACTTTCTTTTCCACGAGCTGGAATCTCGCACCGGATTGCACGCACAGGCAGAGAAGGCCTCGATTCAATTCCCTTGGCCCGTGGGCTTACGGTTGGAGGGGCTCAAAGTCACCGCTCCCGGCGGTACCAAGGGCGGCATCCCCCGTCTGAATTGCGAGGTGGAAAGTGCTCTGGCGCGAGCGGAATTCTTCTCGCTGCTGCGGCGCAAACCGCAGGTACAGGAGATTCGACTCGAGCGTCCGCGGCTGGAGATTTGGATGCCACAGGCTCACGAGTCCACGGCGGCGCCTGGCGCGGCCGTGGGGAGTGGCAAGAAGTCGCCCCCGCAGTCAATGGTCTCGGCCCTCGCTCTGGGTCTGCTCAGCATCGACGACGGGAAACTCATCCTGCATCAGGCCGACGCTTCGACGGTGACAGTCGAGGGATTGAATCAGAGCGCGCACTTTCAACTCGATGCGACAGGGCACTTCGCCGGCCGACTCGATTCGAAGATCGATTCCCTGCTCCTGGAAGGCGGGGGACGGGCGCGCCCGCAGCGTCTCGAGCAGCTTCAGGCTGAGATCGAAGTGGCGGGCACCAGCGCTCCGCTTCTGGTGCGCGCGCAGATCGCGCGCCTTTCCGCGAGTGGATTGAGTGTGAAGGGTCCGTTCGAATACCGGGAAGGTCCGTCGAGACCCTCGGTCGACACCGAGCTGCAATGGGAGCTCGACCCCGACGAGCTACGGACGCGCCTGAAAGCCTCCGCACCGGCGAAGCTCGGCGAGTGGGATCTGCAAGTGAAGAGCGTGTCGGGAACGCTGCAGGCGAAGGGAGAGTTACCGGCTCCTTCCGCCGAACCCTCCGCCTGGCTCGCCTTGGTGCGGACCGAAGGACACGCCGACGGAGTGTCGCTCAGCGCTCTGGGCAAGGAGAACCTCGCAAGCGGTGCGATGAACTTCGTGCAGCACGGCGATCAGATCACGGTCGATCTCCTGAAGATCCAGCTTTCCGGCGCCTCCCTCAGCGGCCGGATCTCGGTTCCCGCGCTGGGGAAGGGCCAGGCGAAGGGAACGCTTAGGATCGAGCGAGCCCAGCTCGGCGAGTTGGAGAGTCTTTTGACGTCGGTCTGGAGCGAATTGCCCGACAGTCTGGTGGCCTCCGCTTCGCCGCCCGCCCAGTGGCCCCAGCTCCGCGGAAATCTCACCGGCACGCTCGAGGTGAATCTGCCTCTCCCCCAGCCGCCGAAGCTGCCGGCGACCGCGGTTAAGGGAGAGTTCGCGCTAGGACGCATTGCCATCGCTGCCCAGTCCCTGCAGGACAGTTTAATCCTTCGAGGCGGTACGATCTCCGCCACCACCCAGAGCGCCGAGCTCAAACACATCGCGGTGTCCAGCGATGGGCTCGAAGGCACGGTCGATGGCACGCTCGACGGTTGGCCGCAGCGGTACCGCTTTCGGGGAAACGCAAATCTCGCTCTCGTCGATCTCGATCGACTCGTGAAGCAGAGCAACCAGAATCATGCCCAGGCGAGTGGCCGATGGTGGAAAGTGAGCGCGGCGCGAGCGCAGGAGAAGAAGGAGGAGTTTCCCGCGCCGCCGCAAAATCTCGAACTCCAGATGCAGCTTGCGTCGAACCACTTTCGCAGCCGTGGCTACGAGGTGGAGAATCTGCGCGGCCAACTCGATCTGCGTGCGCGCTTGATGAAACTGAGCGAGCTGAAGGGAAGCATGGGAGGGGGGCAACTGACCGGCGACGGAAGCGTGGACTGGAACAAGAAGCCATCGAGCTGGAAAGGCCACCTCGAGGCGCAGCAGGTAACCGCGTCTTCACTTCTCGCACCCTTCGCGCCCAAACTCGCCGAGGCCTTCCAAAGCTCGTTTTCCGGCATGATGACTCTCAGCGGACCATTGAGCGACGACCGTAAGGCCATTCTCGCCGCTCTTAGTGGCGGCGGCGTACTCAAAGGCGGCGCCGGCGAATTCTTGACGAGTTCCATCTTGGGGGAGGAGCTCGCCAAATTACCCGGAAAGGCGGCCGAGAAGCTTCGTGACCTTCCCTTCAAAGAGTTCTTGGCCCAAATACGGATCGAAGCGGGCAAGGCCCATTTCGATCAGGCGATTCTCAAGGGGCCCACGCAACTGAAGGCCGACGGATGGGCCGGATTCGACGGAACCGTCGACTACAAGTTGGAGTTGAAGCTTCCGCCGGGGGAGAGTTTGGATCTGGGCTCGCTCACTCCCCTCACCGAATTCTTGCGGGAGGCGGACGGGCGGATCACCGTTCCCATCCACGTGAGCGGTAGCGGCTCCAAGCCGCAGGTGTCTCTCGAACTGGGGGTGGCGGAGAAGCGCGCGAAGGACGCGGTGAATCAGAACCTGGGCAACAAGCTGCAGGATCTGCTGAAGGGTCTGGGAAAGAAGAAGGGTGGAGGGTGAGGTCCCCCCGTTATCTTGACACCCCTGGGGGGCGGTGCTAGATTACTCCTCCGCTGCCGACACAGCCCTTTGTTGCCGTGCAAGTATGCGATTTCAAACGGCTTACGGTGCTCTTTGGGCCGAGACCAAAGGCGCGGAGACGCCGTTTCGGTTTGAGGAGGGCTAGACCTAACTGGTAAGGCAGCGGTCTTGAAAACCGCCGGGCTTTTGCCCTTGGGGGTTCGAGTCCCCCGCCCTCCGCCATCTGGCGACCTGGCGCGACTGGAGCGCGCCTCGGCCAAGGAGGCCAACGAAGGAGATTACGGGAGAGGTGGCCGAGTGGCTGAAGGCGTGCGCCTGCTAAGCGTATGTGTCGAAAGGCACCGAGGGTTCGAATCCCTCCCTCTCCGCCAGATCGGGGGCTTTTCCCGAAAGACTGCGCCCATAGCTCAACTGGACAGAGCGTTTGGCTACGGACCAGAAGGTTGGGGGTTCGAGTCCTCCTGGGCGCACCATCGAGGAGGAAGGGCCGGAAGCTGAAGACTCCGGCCCTTCCACTACTCCCTTATGACTTCATCGAAAGGTAGTCCTCGTGACAATCCGCATGAACACCTTGAGTCGAGTCCTTTCGGCGGGTGTTTTCCTGGCCGCATTCGCCGTTGCCGGTTACGCCCAGGACTCAACTTCCACTGCTGCCGAGGAGATGACCGTGCCTCAAGATGGTACCCACGTTCGGCTCGAGACCTCTCTCGGAGCCATAACTTTCCGTCTCTACGACGCGCTCGCACCCAAGGCGGTCGAGAACTTTCTCGGGCTCGCGAAGAAGGGCTACTACGATGGCGTCATCTTCCATCGAGTCATTCCCGGATTCATGATGCAGGGAGGCGATCCCACCGGCACCGGGTATGGGGGGCAGAGTCTGTGGGATAAGCCGTTCGAGGACGAAATCTCCGATAGCCTCACCTTCGACAAGCGCGGCATTCTCGCGATGGCGAACTCCGGGCCTAAGACCAACGGCAGCCAGTTCTTCATCACCTTTGCTCCGACGACCTGGCTCAACGGCCACCATACGATCTTCGGGGAAGTGATCGACGGAATGGACGTGCTCGACAAGGCGGAGAAGGTCGAGATCGGTCCGAAGGACAAGCCGGTCGAGGACATCGTCATCACCGGAGTGAAGGTGCTCAAGTCCGCAGGCAAAGAATAGAGAACGGAACTTGGTTCGTGCCTTCTGAACCCCTGCCCCCGCATTCCCGATCCGGGACGGGGGCTTTATCTTGAATCCACTTGGGTCCCAAACCTGGGCAAAGGAACTCTCCGTGCGCGGACTTCTCAGATCGGTTTTCCTGCTTCTGGTCTTGGCCCCTGGACTCGCCTGGGGCTACCCCGCCACTGGCAGCCACGGCTACGGCATGACCGTGTTCGAAGGGAAGGAGCCGCAGCGCTTCGAGGTCGAGATTCTCGGTGTGCTCGAGCGGGCGGGTTCCACTGGCGACGTCATTCTGGCACGACTCTCCGGTGGGCCTCTTCAGGAAACGGGCGTGCTCCAGGGAATGAGCGGAAGTCCGGTCTGGGTGGATGACGAATTGGTGGGGGCGGTGGCGGCCACCTGGGCCTTCGCCAAAGAACCTCTCGCATTGATTCGTCCCATCCAGGAGATGCGGCCGCTGCGCGACTATCTCGATGGAGGCAAGCACCCCACCTGGTCGCCGGGCGATCGGCTCGCTCCGGCGCCCAATGCGGTTTCGACTCCCATGCCTTTCGATCAAGCACGCGAGCTGCGCGAGCTCGGGCTCTCGAGCGAGAACGACCCGCAAGAGACGGCGACGCCGCTCCCTCTAGATGAGCTCTGGCCGTTGGGTAGGGTGGGTGGACTCAGCTGGAGTGAGTCGGGTTGGTCTCCCGCTGTGCGCGAAGCTCTGGAGCGGCGGATGGGTGTCTCGCTGGTTCCAGCTCTGAGCGCCGGCAATGCGCCGGCGAGCCCTTCGAGCGAGCGGGACCAAAGCGAAGCGTTGCCTCCGGCGCGGGTATCCGCGGGCGATGCGGTCGCAGTGCTCCTGGTCAGCGGCGACGCCCAGTTGGCGGCTACCGGAACCGTGAGTGAAGTCGACGGTGAGGACATTCTCGCCTTCGGTCATCCCTTCCTCGGGGCAGGCCCGGTGAGCCTGCCGATGTACGCGGCCGAAGTGGTTGGCGTGCTTCCCAGCCTGCAGATCTCCTTCAAGTTCACCAATCCCACGCAAGAGATCGGAGCTCTCCTCTTGGATCGACCCCAAGGGGTCGCGGGAAGGCTCGGAGTGCGCGCTGACACTCTGCCGGTGGAAGTGACGGTCGAGTCGGATGACGGGGAAAGTCGCATCTTTCATTACCGCGTCGCCCGGCATCCCACGGTTGGCCCTCCCCTGGTCTACTGGTGCGTGCAGAACTCTCTCTCATCACTCTCCGACCTGGCTGCGGTCGCGACGGCGCAGATGAAGCTGGAGCTGGACATCGAGGGGGAGGAACCGCTCCGCAGCGCCGCCGCGGTCACCGGACTGGAGACCGGCGGGACGCTGGCGAAGGAAGTGATGCTTCCGCTGAGTTTGCTCACCTTCAATCCGGGACACTCGGTGCGGGTGGAAAGGGTCAAGCTGTCGCTCCAACTGCAAAGTGGAGTGCGGTCGGCTCAGTTGGGTCGCGTCCGCGTTCGCCCCGCCCGCCCGAAGCCCTCTGATTCGCTCGAGGTGGGCGTCGAGCTCTTGCCCTACCGCTCGCAGCCGCAATGGGTGGAACTGAAATTCACGCTGCCGCCCGATCTTCCCGAAGGCAAGTACGTGTTGCATCTCAGCGACGGAACCACTGCCTTCGCAACCGAAGTGAGCCGTGCCGAGGAACGTTGGGGCTATCCGGGGCTGCGTCCCATTCGCGAAGCGTTCGCGCGCCGGCGCTCAGCGAGAACACTCGTCGCGGTCCTCTACGGTCGCGCTTCGGCCGCGGTGGTGCAGGGGAGGGAGTGGGAGGACTTGCCGGGTAGCGTGGAGAGCGTGATGCGAGCTTCCCACGGAAGTCAGGGAAGCGAGGGTGTGAAGGCCGCGGTGATCCAGCGCCAGGAGAAGGACACCGAGTGGGTGCTTTCAGGTGATGTCGTGCTGCCACTCACCATCGCCTCCCCCAAGCACCAAGCCGGAGAGCTGGTCTCTCCGAAGGGCCCTTGAAAGGAAAACCCGAGGAGTCATTCATGCGGCGGTTTGCTTTTTCCATTGTGACGGTTCTCTTGCTGTCTTACCCCGGCTTGTCGTTCGCGGCGGGAACGCGCAACGCGGTCCATCGAGGGGACGGTTTTCTGCTGGGAGAAATGAAGGGGCTCGGGCTCGATGCCGAGAAGCGTCTCTCTCCCGCTCCCCTGCAGAGCAAAGAGTGGAAGACCGACGCCGACTATGTGTGGTGTCTCGCCCGTGATTCCAAGGGCCGTCTTTTGGCCGGCACTGGCAACTCGGGAGTGATCTATCGCGAGGAGGACGATGCCCTCAAACCCTGGTCGGTCCCCCTGGGTCTAGAGGTCCTGTCGATCTTGGCGGTTCAGAATGCGGTGTTGGCGGGCACCGCCCCCGATGGCACCGTCTATCGGGTCGCCGAGGACGGTTCGGCGAGCATCGCCCTCGAATCGAATCTGCAGAGCATCTGGTGTCTATCCCCGGGATGGAAGGAGGGCGCTTGGCTGGCCGGAACCGGTCCGGAGGCCAAGCTCTTTCGGCTGAAAGCGAAGCAGACGAGCGGGGAATTGATTCACGAATTTCCCGCCGCAAACCTGGTGGCGATCCTCAAGGACGAGGGGGGCTTCTGGCTGTGTACGCACAGTCCCGCGCTGCTCTATCGCGTGGAAGGCAAGGAGGAGAATCCTCCACAGCTGAAGTACGAGGCGCCGAAGGCGGAGATTCGGACCATCGTGAGCGATGGAGCGCAGGGCGTGTTCTTGTTGATCCTGGACGACCCGACCCAAGCAGACATCCAGGGGCAAAGCTCCAAGGTGCAAAGCAGAGTTCTCTGGCTTCCATCGGACGGGGGTGAGGTGCAGGTCTACGCGGTGGATCACCGGCTGTTGAGCTTGGCTCGCATGCCCGATGGTTCCCTCCTGGCGGGTGAATCCGAAACGGGACGACTTCATCACATCGAACCCTTGCGAGCGCGCGGAACCATCTGGGGCGATCTCGAAGGAGGCGATCCTCTGGCGCTTCTGGTGGGCGAGAAAGGTGGAATCGACATCGGCACCGGAAATCCCGGCAGCGTGTTCCATCTCGAACCCGCGGCCGCGTCCGAAGGACTGTACACCTCGCCGGTGATCGACACCGCGGGCGCCATCGCCTGGGGACGCGTTCAAGTGGACTCCGAAGACGGGTCGGTCGAGGTGAGAACTCGCAGCGGCATTCGCGCCGAGCCCGACGCGAGTTGGAGCCACTGGAGTGCTCCGGTCCCCGCAGGGGAAAGGGTGGACGCGCCGTTGGCGCCGTACCTGCAGTATCGCCTCGTCCTTCAGGGCGGCGACTCGCCGGCGCGCGTGAGCGCCACTCGCGTGAGCTGGCGCGAGAGAAACCTCGCACCGCGTTTGCAGGAAGTTCGGGTGGAACCGGCCGAAGCTGTATTGTACTCGGGAGGTGGCAACAGCAGCCCTCCGGCTCCGGTGAGTCAGCAGTTCGACGACGGGCTCGAGGTCGAGTATTCCCTCTATCAGAGCAAGCAACCGGCGGCGCCGGAGTTGAGCGCCTGGTCGCGCGGTCTGCGAAGTGTTCGCTGGAAGGCCGAAGATCCCAATTCCGATCGGCTCGAGTTCACGGTCGAGGTCAAACGACAGGGAAGCAAAAGCTGGTATACCCTGGGCAAGGATCTGATGGCGCCGGTGTATGCCTGGGACACGCGCTCATTCGAGGACGGAGCCTATCGCGTACGCGTGCGCGCCGATGACCGTCTCGACAACGACGCGGATTCCGCGCTGAACAGCGATCAGACCAGCGCGCTGATCATCGTCGACAACACTCCGCCGGTCTTTGAGAACCTGAAGTGGACGGACAAGTCCAAGCTCGAGCTATCCGGTGAGGTGAGGGACCAGAGCTCTCCTCTCACTTCGCTCTCGATCAAGAGTGGTAAGAGAGAGTGGATTCCGGTGGAGCCTTCCGATGAAGTTCTCGATGGACCATACGAGACGTTTACGCTGCGTCTGAATCCACTGGACGATCAGGACACGAATCGGGTGTGGCTCCGCGCCGTCGATGCGGCGGGCAACGTCACCCTCCGCGAATTGCAGCGTCAATGAATCTGCAAGATGGCGGGCTAGAAGCTGAGTTCATGGCGATTCGTCCCGCGGACGAGCGCTTCATGCGTCTGGCTCTGGCCGAAGCCACGGTGGCGCTCGAGGAGGGTGAGACTCCGGTGGGCGCGGTGGTGGTGCACGATGGGCGGGTGATCGGACGCGGTCACAACCGGGTGGAAGCGCTCGGCGATGCCACTGCGCACGCGGAGATCCTGGCCATCGGCGCGGCGGCGGCGACTCTGGGAGATTGGCGCCTGAGCGACGCGACCCTCTACGTGAACATGGAACCCTGCATCATGTGCGCGGGAAGCCTCCTCTTGGCGCGAATCCAACGACTGGTCTACGGGCTCAGGGATCCACGCGCGGGCGCGTGCGGTTCCTGCCTGGACCTCCTGCAGGCGAACCCCTACAAGCTCGATCTCCAGCTGCGCGACGGATGCCTGGCGGAGGAGAGCGAGGCGTTACTCACGGAGTTTTACCGCAAACTGCGCGGGCGAGGTTCCCTGCTCCCTTGAAAATGGAGGGCGAGACACTATCATCTTGTGGCCGGATAAGGAGCATTCCCCCCGGCGCTTCAAGGAGAGATGCGAGAGCGGTTTAATCGGCACGACTGGAAATCGTGTGTACCGAGAGGTACCGTGGGTTCGAATCCCACTCTCTCCGCCACATTTTCGACCCGAGCCCGCAAATGAGCGGGCTCGTAGACTCTGCGGAGAGGTGCCGGAGCGGTCGAACGGGACGGTCTCGAAAACCGTTGATCCCGAAAGGGGTCCCAGGGTTCGAATCCCTGCCTCTCCGCCAGAACCCCCGGCTTCCGTGCCTTGGACTCATGCGCGCGGACGCAGCCGCACCAGAAGAGCCCCCGTCCCACCCTCGTGGGACGGGGCGTCCTCGAATCCGGCGACCAGCTGCGGATGTTCCCCAAGCCACTGCCGCACTGCCGGGGCGAGGATGGGGATGCCGTCCGGTGAACTCCGACCTTTCCCCACGATCACGATCAACTCTTCGGTCCCCAGTGCACGCTTGGCGTGAAGGAAACTCTCGAGGCGAGCGAGGGCCAGTTCGAGGGGCATCTTGCGCAGCATCAGGCGGGGACGCGAGGGCTTGGCCACCGGCGGCGGCTTGGAGCGGGTGGAGCGTTTCGTGGGGGCTTTGGGCTGCGATTTTCCGGCCGGAGGGGGATTCTCCGAGAGGTGCCGGAGTATCTCCTCGCGGATCTCTTGCGCGGAGCTTTTCTGCTTTCTTCGCTTGGCCATGGGACTTTGGGGGCGAGGAAATTGACAAGGGGCTGCTCCCATGCTACTTCATACGCGGCATGGGGATGTAGCTCAGTTTGGGAGAGCGCCTCGTTCGCAACGAGGAGGTCGGCGGTTCGAGCCCGCTCATCTCCACCAGTTCTCGATCGCTCAAGCGCCGAATTCGCCGTGTCAGCCCCCGTAGCGGGAACGATTTGCGAGGGCGGATCGCGCCAGTTTGGGCCAGGTCCTGCGCAGCATCAGCTTGCTAATCCGGTCAGGACTGGAAAGTAGCAGCCGCGTGCGAGTCCTGTTGTGTGCCGCAGGCAGCCTGGCCCATCTACTCCTCACGGGCAAAGCGCCCATAGCCCTGGGTCATCATGTCCTATCAGGTGCTCGCGCGCAGATGGCGCCCCCAAACTTTCGGCGACATCGTCGGTCAGGAACATGTGACCGCCACCCTGGCCAACGCGCTGGCCAAGGGCCGCGTGGCGCACGCCTATCTCTTCACCGGTCCCCGGGGCTGTGGCAAGACCACAATGGCGCGGCTTCTCGCGAAAGCGCTCAATTGCGATGAAGGTCCCACCGCGGCGCCGTGCGGAGTCTGTCCCAGCTGCAAAGGAATCGCCGAAGGGAACATGTTGGATGTTCTCGAAATCGATGCCGCATCGCATACCGGGGTCGACAACATTCGCGAGCTGCGGGAGAACGCGCAGTATCAACCTTCGGCAGGCAAGAAGCGCATCTTCATCATCGATGAAGTGCACATGCTCAGCAAAGGCGCGTTCAACGCTCTGTTGAAGACGCTCGAAGAGCCGCCCGAACACGTCCATTTCATTTTCGCCACCACAGAACCGGCGCGAATCCCGCGGACCATTCTCTCGCGCTGTCAGCGTTTCGATTTTCGACTCTTCACTCTGAAGGAGATTCGCCAGCGGCTCGAACTCATCGTGAAAGACGAGAAACGTGAGGTCAGTGAGGATGCTCTGGAACTTCTCGCCGCCATGGCGGAGGGGAGCATGCGCGATGCCCTGAGTCTTCTCGATCAGGCGTTTTCCTCGGTGGACGGGAAGCTCGAGAAAGACGCCGTCATGGGTCTCTTCGGTCTCGCCGGACCCGATACTTACCTCGCGCTCAATGATGCCATC
The DNA here is from genome assembly GCA_963764625.1 of Candidatus Krumholzibacteriota bacterium. Lineage (GTDB taxonomy): Bacteria > Krumholzibacteriota > Krumholzibacteriia > JAJRXK01 > JAJRXK01 > JAOZPE01. The sequence continues at coordinate 294,588 of CAVXTH010000006.1, forward strand.
CTCGCTCGCGACAGCCGCGCCGCCCTCGACCTGGTCGACGAGCTCAATCAATCGGGATTCGACCTGGTCGATTTCGCGCGCGGACTGGTCGGTAATTTCCGCGACCTCCTGCTCATTTGTCTCGATGAGGAACTCGCGAGCCGGGTGGAAAAACCCGAAGCGGTGAAGAAGCGAATGCACGAGCAAGCCCGGGAGTTCTCGCCGCAAGATTTGCTCTATCTCACCCAGCGCGCGGCGGAGAATTACAGCCGGCTCGAGAGGGCTCCTCAGCCCCGTTGGTTGCTCGAGGCCCAGATCGTCGAATACACGCGGATGGAGAGTCAGGTTCTCCTCAGCGAGATCTTGGGCCGTCTCCAGGAGCTTCAGGGAGACGGCCAGGGCGGGACGAGTTCCGGTCTGGAGGGAGGGAAGCCCTCCGTCGGCGCTTCGCCTCCACGCGAGGGCAAGGCGCGGGCGAAACGCGCTTCCAGTCAGACTTCGTCCACTCCGGACGGTGATTCCGCCAAGAAGGGCAGCTCACGGCCAGCGGCTCGCATGGCGGATGAGGTGGAACTTTCAGCGCCCGGCGAGATCGACACGACCGCGGCATTCACCAGCCTGGCCAGTCGCGTCTGCTCGGACAACATGGGATTGGGCACCTGTCTGTTGAATGCGGTGCCACTGGTGGAGGGTGATCGCTTGCTTCTGAAGTTCGCGCCCGAGCACGAGTTCCATCGCGGGCAGCTGAAAGAGAAGAAAACCCTGCTCTGGCTGAGTTCCCTGACCCCCGAGTGCTTTGGGCGGAGACTGCAGATCGTGACGGTCTCGTCGTCGCCCGATTCCCAGGAGGACCTCGTGCGTTCGCGAGTGCAACGAGAGATCGCTCCCACCGCGAAGCAGAGGATCGAGAAGCTCAGTCAAAAACACCCCGGATTGAATCATCTGCTCACGAGTCTGGGTGGCCGGGTCACCGACGAGAGCTGAACACTGACCCTCAACCAGGACACCACACCATGGACATGAATCACTTGATGAAGCAGGCCCAACAGATGCAGCAGCAGATGCAGAAGGCGCAGGAGGAGCTGGCCGAACGGACCGTCGAGGCGGAGAGCGGTGGGGGAATGGTCAAGGTGGTGCTCAACGGAAAACAGGAGCTGGTCTCCATTCACATCGATCCCAAAGCGGTGGATGCCGAGGAAGTGGATCTGCTCGAGGACCTGATTCTGGCCGCGGTGCAGGAAGGTCAGAAGAGGGTGGCGCAAATGAGCCAAGAATCCCTGGGTAAGGTCACCGGCGGTCTCTCCTTCCCCGGCCTCTTCTAGGCATCATCCCATGGAACGACATTTCCTCGGCTCTCCCCGCCTCGAGCATCTGGTCAAGCTCTTCTCGCGCTTCCCCGGCATTGGCAGGAAATCCGCCACGCGGATGGCGTTGCACGTCTTGGCCGCATCACAGGACGAGGCGGTGGAACTGGCCGACAGCCTGAAGGAGGTCGTGAGCCGGGTCCGCGCCTGCGAGCGCTGCGGAGCCATTTCCGAGGAGGCGAGTTGCGAGCTCTGCCGCGATCCCCGGCGGCAGGCTGCCCTGCTCTGCGTGGTGGAACAGCCCACCGATATCTTCTCCCTGGAAAAGGCGGCCGTTTTTCGCGGCCGGTACCACGTCTTGGGAGGGCTTCTCTCTCCCCTGGACGGGGTGGAGGCCTCCGACCTGCGTCTGGGGGTCCTGCGCAAGCGCGTCGAGGAAGAGGGTGTGAAGGAAGTGGTTCTGGCCCTGCCGGGCAGCGTGGAAGGAGAGGCCACCTCCCTCTACGTCGCGCGCCTTCTCTCGGACAGTGGCGTTGCGACCAGCCGTCTGGCCACCGGGATCCCGGTGGGGGGACAGCTGGAGTACGTGGACGAGGTGACCCTCGAACGGGCATTCTCCGGCCGCCGTCCCCTCGACTGAGATCTTTTGCTTTTTATTCTCCCACGACCCTCCGCGCGCGCTCGCCCTTTCATCTCGGGGCGTGGGGTTCTCTGTGCATGCTTCTTGCGTGTCAGAGAGGCGTTCCCGGGAGATTGCGGGTCTTCGGTGCCTGTCACCGCGATGCTCTCCCTCTGATGCGGGCCGCGATGTCCGATCTTTCTAGTCTCAAAAGTCCTTCAATGAGAAGGACTTGTATGAGTGAGAGTGGAGCGAGGCAAACATGGTCAAGGCCGATTGGTCGATCTTCGAAGAGGACTACTGGGCCATCAACAGTATCCTCTCCGATTTGCTCAAGAGCAGCAATTCGCGTTCGACGCTTCTCATCGACCGCACGGGACAGCTCATCAGCAAGGTGGGGATGCCACCGGACTTCGATATGATGTCCTTCGCCAGTCTCTGTGCCGCGGATTTCGAAGCAAACAATCAACTGGCCCAGCTCATCGGAGAAAAGGACTTCTCGACCCTCTACCACCAGGGTGCCGAGGAGAGCATGTATCTGAGCAAAATCGTTCGGGACGTGATTCTCGTGGTCCTCTTCGACAAGAGCACGACGCTCGGCCTGGTGCGCCTGAGGGTCAAGCGGGCAGTGGGGGAACTGTCTACCATCGTGGAGAGCTTGTTCCAGAAACTCGAGTATCGGAACGAAGAGTACGATACGCCGCTCATGGATGAAGAGTTCACCAAGGAAGTCGAGGCTGAAATCGATAGCCTCTTCGCAGACTAGAGCCACCCAGGGGATGAATCCGTGTCGCTGATCAATTACAGCTCTCGCGAGATCAACTGCAAAATCGTCTACTACGGTCCTGGTCTGGGCGGGAAGACCACGAACATCCAGTACGTCTACGACAAGGTGTCACCGGATACCAAGGGCAAGCTCGTTACTCTGGCGACCGAGATGGATCGAACCCTCTTCTTCGATTTTCTGCCCCTCGAGCTCGGGACCGTGAAGGGATTCAAGACTCGCTTTCATCTCTACACCGTTCCGGGACAGGTGTACTACAACGCGTCGCGAAAGCTCATTCTGCGAGGCGTCGACGGCATCGTCTTCGTGGCCGACAGCGACGAAAATCGGATCGACGCCAACATCGAGTGCCTGTACAACCTCCACGAGAACCTGGCGGAACATAACTTGAAGCTCGAGGAACTTCCCTTCGTGCTGCAATGGAACAAACGCGATCTGCCCAGCGCTCTTCCCGTGGCGAATCTGGAGGAAGAGTTGAATCCGGAGAAGCACGCCGCGTTCGAAGCGGTGGCGGTCAAGGGCCAGGGAGTCTTCGAGACTCTGAAACAAGTTTCCAAGATGGTGTTGCACAAGCTCAACTGAGCTTTCCGTTCCTTAGGGAAACGAAAAGACACCATCCAGCTCCGGGCGAGGCGCCCCCCTACCTGAGGCCATTTGGCTGACTGCGTGGAGGGGCGCCTTTATTGTCGTGTGCCGTCGGTAAACCGGAAAGGTGCCTCGTCCAGATTTGAAACTTCGAAGTCTTCGCATCGACTTCCTGGAATCCACACTCCGAGCTGGCCGAAAAGGCGTGGTTGGTTTGCTGGTCGAGGTTCTCTACACACCACCCATCGATGGAATTACGCTCTGCGAGGGCGCAGATGCTCTTTGAGCTGTGGAGACGGTTATCCGGTTGGGAGACCGAACCCATGAGCGCGCGGCGGAACTCCAACTCGGTCGAGTCGACGCGAAGTGCCAAATAGCATTGATAGTACAAGCGAGTATAGAGAGGGTATACCGGCTTGCTAAAGGTGGGTACCCAGACCGCGACTTGTTCAGGGGCGATCACCTGTGCGCCCGCATCGACGCTGTTCACGAGACACTTTGCGGCCTCATAAGTCTTCCATCGGCGCCTTCACCCGCGGCGGCCAGTGCCACTCGTTCCCGTTCTGCGCCGCTAGCGTCGTACGCCCCACACTCGTCGACAGCAGCCAGGCCGCGAACACCGCGGTGACTTCCCATTGGAATCTCTTTCTCGACTCCAGGATCACGAGGGGAGCGCAGAGTCCGACTGCGATGAAGTGGGGCAGCGGAATGGCCCAGAAGGCACGGAACCAAACATCGTGGCTTTGGGGCGTCGTGGCGAAGAGACGCACTGCGATCGGATTGAAAGCCAGGAGGAAGAAAGCGAGCGGTAAGACGACCATCATGCGCGCGACGCGCCGATCGCGAGGGATGCTCCATGCGCTGAACATGAAGAACAGTGCGAGTAATCGCATCCGGCCCTGACCCAGGGTCACCCTGATACTGTCGACCAGGACATAAGAATGATCGGCGGCCCCGCTGGTGGGAGGGCACACCTTCAAGAGGGCCGTGGACATGGCGTGCATGGGAGAAGCCAGGACTGCGACCATGAGCAAGGGATAGAACGAGGCAAAAAGTCCCAAAATCACCCGACGATCGAGGCGACGATCCCACGAGCCCAATATCGAGAGCCAGGCCACCGCCGGGGCCAGGAAGACGGCGCTGAAGTTCATACCCACCGCCATGATCTGGGACGCGAACAAGAGAAAGGCATTGGCTCTCGTCGGTTGTTTCGTGTAGCGCAAGGCGTAGGCTGCAATGAGTGGAAGCGCCACCGTCACGAGGGCGCTCTTTCCCTGCTGCATACGAACGAAGGCGAAGTTGCCGTACGAGGCGTGCGCGTCGCCCATGCACACGAGCACCACGAGCCCCAGGACCGTCGCGAGCAACCAATAGTGGGGGAGGAGTTTCTTCAGAAGAAGGGAGATCGCGAAGGGGGCAAGGAACGCTGCGAAGCAGGCCAGAATCCAGTGCAGGGCCAGGATGGGGGCGATACCCGTGACGCAGCTGATTGCGGCGGCGAGGGGTTCCCACGAGTGAATTCGATACCCAGGTAGTATCACCGGCTGGTTGGGGAACCCGAAGATTCCATCGTGCTGGAGGAAAGGCGCGTGTGGATTCTCTGCCGCTCGGGCTGCCACGTTGATATAGAAGCAATCGTCCGCGTCGGGGCGGTGCGCTGCGAGGGTGAGGATCAAAAGAGCCACTCCGAGAACCAGAAGTGCAGGATCTCCCCCCCGGTGCGGTTGGGTCGCTTGGCGAGGCCGGCGGTAGGTGGAGATGAGAGCGCCCAGAAGAAGGACGATTCCGGCCTGCGCCAGGAGGCTGGGATCCTGATGCAGAGCGAAGAGCACGACGACCCCGAACGCACCGAGGGCGGCGCAGGCGATGCGAAACAGGTCGGATTGGAAGAAGCGTCGAGATCTCTCGGGCGCGGGCTCGACCAGGGTCTCGGGAAATTCGGTCTCGTCCAACCAGCCCAGGGAGGACTTGCCGCTGCGGTGTCGCGCGAGGGCGAGAAGCCCTAGAACCGTGAGACACACCATATAGGCCGCAATCAAGAGACCGAGCGACAGGCCGATCCAAACGGCGAGGTTGCAGAGCACGGTCCAGAGAGCGAGCAGGAGCACGACGACCCCGCAGATTCTCTCGGCCATACCCTTCAGTGTCATGCGATGCCCTCGCGGCAGGTCTTCCGTGGGTCAATTTGGGCCAGTATTACCCGAGCAGGGGTGAGAGCGGCAAGCAGAAGCTTCGCGATCTTGACCGTGGACGCGCGCGCACCTACCCTGCCTCCATGAAACGCCGTTTTGGTCACATTTTCGGGACCTTCTTCGGAGTCGGCTTCGTGCCGGTCGTGCCTGCCACCTGGACCAGCCTGGTGGTGGCGATCCTTTTTTTCGTGGTGCCGGTGCAGGACGCTCGTCTACAAATTCTCTTCATCGTTTTCGCGCTCGTGACCGGGATTCCCGCCTGTGGATTCCTGGAAGAGGAATTCGGAGAGGACCCCAAGCAGGCGACGATGGACGAAGCCGCGGGAATGGCGATCACTCTGCTCGCGGTTCCTCTGACTCCCCTCAACGTCTTCGTGGCTTTCGTTCTCTTCCGCGTGTTCGACGTACTCAAACCCCAACCGGCGCGATGGGCAGAGAGCCTGCACGGAGGTTTGGGAATCATGGCGGACGATCTCATAGCCGGGGTCTATGCACGAGCCGTCATGGCGGTGCTCCTGTGGCTGCTTTGAATCGCCTTCGGGCCGTCGGCCTGGTCATGGTGGGGGACGAGATCCTCGATGGGCGGACTCTCGAGACCAACTCCCGGTATCTCATCGAGAGGCTTCGGAGACATCGCGCTAGCGTCGCCTCCATCCGAATCGTGGCGGATCGGCACGAGGCAATCGTCGAAGCTCTCCGCGAGGCCCAAAGAGAATGCGTGGCCGTGGTGGTCAGCGGTGGGCTCGGACCCACTCCCGATGACCGCACGCGCGAAGCGTTGGCCGCATTCGTGGATGAACCGCTGGTGCTCGACGAGACACTGGTCGAGAACCTGAAGCAGAGATACCAGGCGCGCAATCGTCCCATGCCGCAGAGCAATCTGCGCCAAGCGATGAGGACGGTCCATGGGCGCTCCATCGACAACCCGCGCGGCACCGCCCCTGGTCTCTTGCACCTGTGCGAGGGCGTTCCCATCATCCTGCTCCCCGGCGTCCCGGCCGAATTGAAATCGATGTGGGAGGCTACCGCGGAAAGCATCGTGTTTCCCCTGGTGGAAAACTCGGCCCCCGAGATCTTGCGACTACGCACCGCACGTCTTTCCGAATCGGTCGCGGCCGATCTGGCCAAGAGCATCGATCTCGACCCCACGCTCTGCGATCTTTCGTTCTGCGTGACTCGCTTCGGAGTCGATGTGTTGCTCACCAGCAAGAGAGAGAGAACCGATCTGTCGCCACTCGCGCGCCCGCTGGTGGAGGCGCTCGGTGAGAGTCTCTACGCCGTGGGTGAGCGCGGACTCGACGAGGTGGTCAGCGAATCACTCGCCTCCAGAGAGGAGACGGTGGCCGTGGCCGAGTCCTGCACTGGAGGACTCTTGGGGGCCGCTCTCAGTGCGTGGCCCGGAAGCAGCCGCAGCTTCCTGGGTGGAATCGTGGCGTACTCCAATCAGGTCAAAGAGGAGCAGCTCGGCCTGAGTGCCGCCCTGCTGGCCGAGCACGGAGCGGTGAGCCGCGAAGTGGCTCAGGCCATGGCACGCGGAGTCCGCAATCGGCTCGGCTCGGACTGGGCGCTGGCGATCACCGGGATCGCCGGCCCCGAGGGCGACACGAGTGGAAAGCCGGTGGGCACGGTCCATATTGCGCTGGAAGGCGCCACCCACTCCGATTCCCTTCTGCTTCACCTTCCCGGCGACCGCGCGCAGAACCGACAGTGGAGTGTCGCTGCCGCCCTCGACCTTCTGCGCCGCGCCATGGGGGTCAGCGTGTCCGCCGATTCACTCTCGCGATGAGGCTCTTTCTCGCCGTCGTTCCACCCGGCTCGATTCGCCGTGAAGTGGCACTCGCGGTGGAGGAATTCGCGCGCCGCGGCGTGGGCCACTTCGTGATCGAGGACAATCTCCATCTCAGCCTGAAGTTTCTGGGAGAGACGCCTGACACTCTCGTCCCCCGCATCCAAGAGGCCACCGAAGCCTGTTTGCACCGCGCGCCTTTCGAACTCCAGTGGGGGGGAGTGGGCGTATTTCCCAATCCCTCTCGCGCGCGAGTGGTCTATCTGAGCGTGGGCTCGGAGCGGGACGAGCTGCTCGTGCTGGCACGCGATCTGACGGAGAGCCTCCGCCGCGAGCTTCCTGGCAAGAAAGAGCTGCAAGACGGCCGGCCCTTCCGCGGCCACCTCACTCTTGCCCGATTCAAGCAACCACCTCCGGATTCCTACCTGGAGGAGCTGCGGAATGAGCTGACCCCGCTCTCGTGGCGCAGCACTCTCTCGTCGGTGGTTTTGGTGCGGAGCGTCTTGAGGCCGCAGGGCGCGCATTACACGGCGCTTTCCGAGCATTCCCTAGGGGATTGAATCCCGCCCGCCGGCCGCCTTGCGTAAGGTGGAAGCGCGTGCTAGAGTGCCGCTTGCGGCGTCGATCCGGGCTACCCCACGGGCTCGGTCTCTCTTTCGACAATCCTCCCGAGAGATGTACATCCAGCTTCCACCAGGAAGGGTAATTCATGGCTAAGGACTTAAGAGACGACCGCCTCCAAGCACTGGAACTCACGAGAGCCCAAATCGAAAAACAATACGGCAAGGGCGCGCTCATGCGCCTGGGAGATGAAGGCGCCGTCGACGACGTCATTCCCATCTCCACCGGAAGCGTCTCCCTCGACATCGCCATCGGCATTGGAGGCTTGCCTCGAGGGCGAGTGTCCGAAGTCTACGGCCCCGAGGGAAGCGGCAAGACGACCCTTTGTCTTTCCGTCATTGCCAATGCGCAACGCGAGGGAGGGATGGCGGCATTCATCGACGCCGAGCACGCGATGGATCCCATCTACGCACGCCGCTTGGGGGTGGATATCGACAATCTGCTCGTCAGCCAACCCGATACCGGCGAGCAGGCCCTGGAGATCACGGAGATGCTGGTCCGTAGCGGCGCCCTCGATGTCATCGTCATCGATTCGGTGGCCGCATTGGTGCCCCGCGCGGAGATCGAGGGCGAGATGGGTGATCAGCATGTGGGCTTGCAGGCCAGGCTCATGAGCCAAGCCCTCCGCAAACTCACCGGCGCGATCAAGAAGACCAATACGATGGTGATCTTCACCAACCAAATCCGTATGAAGATCGGAGTGATGTTCGGCAACCCCGAGACGACTTCCGGAGGAAATGCGCTCAAGTTCTATGCTTCAGTGCGCCTGGACATCCGGCGCATCGGGGGAATCACCGAAGGTGAGAAGGTCACGGGGAATCGCGTGCGCGTGAAAGTAGTGAAGAACAAGGTCGCTCCGCCGTTCAAGAAGTGCGAGTTCGACATTCTCTACAACGAAGGCATTTCCTTCGAAGGCGATCTCATCGACCTGGGAGTCGAGGGGAATTTGATCAAGAAAAGCGGCGCATGGTTCTCGTACGGTGAGGAACGACTGGGGCAAGGGCGCGAAAACGTACGGATCTTCCTCCAGGAAAACACTGACTTGCGCGCGAAGATCCAGAAGGATGTATTCGAGCACTACGGAATCCCCATGCCCAAAGCCAAAGGCGAGAGGCCGGCGTTGCAGGAGCTTCCGAAATCCTCCTCCGCCGATGCTTCCCGACACAAGAGCCGTAAGGCGAAGAGTTCGGCGGCGTGAACCGAAGCGATGAAGCGGTCGATCTCACCGGCTGGGACGAGGATTCCCGAGCCGGGAGCATCACAGTCCACACGAGCGACGGGGCCATCTTCGAGGTGGCCCCGTCGGCGCCTGAACTCAAAGGCCTCGCGCTAGGAAGCCCCCTCTCGGCGCAACAGCTGGCTGCCCTCGGCTTTGCCGCCACGCGCAAGCAGGTGGCCAAGTCGGCCTTGAAGCTGCTGAATCGGCGCTTCTACTCCTCCTCACGCCTGCGGACCCGACTGGTGCAGAGGGACTTTCCCCCGGACGCGGTGGACGTGGTGCTTGGAGAGCTCGCCCGCCAGGGGCTCCTCGATGACCGGCGCTTCGCGCAGGCGTGGTGTCACGATCAGCTGTTACGGCGGCCAGTGGGTCCGCGCTGGTTGCGCAGCGGCCTTCGCGGTCAGGGGGTCGCCGACGATGCCATCGAGGACGCTCTGGCCTCGCTCTTTTCGGGCGACCGCGAGAGGGAGGCCTGCGGACGCGCCCTCGCGACGCGCCACTATTCGCTAAGCGACGAGAAGGGAAGAGCACGGGCCATGCGCTTTCTGGCCAGCCGTGGATTCTCCGCCTCGTTGGCCCGTGAGCTGATCTTCGAGGCCTCCGAGCGCTTGGAAGCTCGGGAGGAAGATGCGTGAGCACAGCCGAGGATTCGCTGCCGAAGGATCTGCGGGTGGCCTTGGTCCACGATTGGCTCAATGGCTACCGGGGGGGAGAGAAAGTCCTTCACGCCCTCTGCCGAATCTTTCCTCAGGCCGAACTCTTCACGCTCTTCTACCTCAAAGGCTCGAGTCACCCCGAGATCGAGAACCGGCCCGTTCATACCTCCTGGATGAACCGGCTTCCCGGCATTCAGAGCAGGTATCGGTACCTACTGCCCGCGTTTCCCACTTGGGTCGATCATCTCGATCTGAGCCGTTTCGATCTGGTGGTGAGCACCAGCCACTGCGTGGCCAAGGGCGCCAAGGCGGGACCCGACGCGGTTCATGTGTGTTACTGCTTCACCCCAATGCGCTACGTGTGGGATCGCTTCGAGGACTACTTCGGCCACACGAAGGGCCTCAAGCGCCGGCTCATCGAATGGCAGTCTGCGAGGCTGCGCGCATGGGACCGGCGCACCGCCTCCCGGGTGGATCGCTTCCTGGCCGACAGCACCTTCGTGCGGCAGCGCATCCTGCGTTACTACGCCGCCGATCCCCAGCGAGTCGAGGTTCTCTTCCCGCCCGTGGATCTCGCCGCCTTTCCACCTCCACCCAAAGAGTCCAAACGCGAGGACCGCTACCTCGTGGTCTCGGCTCTGGTTCCGTACAAGAAAATCGATGACGCCGTCGAGGCCTGCGCCGGCAGCGGACGTCGTCTCACCGTGGCGGGCACCGGACCCGAGCTGTCTCGGCTCGAGGCCCTGGTGAAGCAGCACGGAGCCGGCGACCGGATCGAGTTCTTGGGGTACGTGCACGACGAAGACCTTCCCGCCCTGATGGCGAGCCACCGGGCCTTTCTCTTCCCCGGGGTGGAGGACTTCGGAATTACACCCTTGGAAGCCGCGGCCTCGGGTCTTCCCGTCCTGGCGCTGGGAGAGGGCGGTGCCCTCGATACCGTGGTCGACGGGGTGACGGGACGTCTGTACAAAGAGCCCGGGGTTCGGGGTTTGCTCAACGCGCTCGAGGAATTCGAGACCGAAAACCGCAACTACGACCCACAGGCCATGCGGGCGCACGCCAAGAATTTCTCTCTGACGAGCTTTCTTCGAGAGTTGGAGCAACGCGTAGCCTTCGCATACCATCAGGGACCCGTGCGAGGGGACTGAGGTGCCGTCATGGTCAAGACGCGAATCGGACGAAGGCGAGACCTACTGAGGCCGACGCTCTTTTTGCTCGGAGATCTCATCGCCTTGGAGGCGGCGTTTCTCTGCAGCTACGCGCTGAGGTTTCAAAGCGGATGGTTCGCGGTTCCTTTGGGGGTGCCGGCTCTCGGTCCCTACCTCGTGACCAGTCTCGTACTCATGGTCATCTGGGTGGGAATCTTCTACTCCGAGGGTCTCTACGATCCCACGCGGAGAACCTGGTTCGAGGAAGATCTGGCCGCTCTGGGACGCGGCGTCGTGGTGGGGAGCCTGGTGGTCCTGGCGCTGGCGTTCTTCGTGCGCGAGATGAGTTACTCCCGGACCTTCTTCGGGCTCTTCTTCTGGATGAGTCTTTTCTTTCTCATCCTCGAGCGACTTTTCATTCGCGTGATTCTGCGGCGCCTGTACCGCCGGGGCGTGGGAGCATTGAGCGTGCTTCTGGTGGGCAACACCAGCATGGCCAAGCGGATCGCGGAAACCTACGAGCGCCTTCCCGGTCTGGGCTTCAAGGTGGTGGGCCAGACCAGCCAGCTCGATCCGGACGCGGTGGAAGCCAAGATGATCGAGCTCGGGGCGGACACGGTGGTGCTGGCGCTCTCCTTCGAGGATCTTCGCACGGCGGCGGACATCGCCGAGCGTCTGGGTGGCCATCACGTCGACGTGTTCTTCGTTCCGGACATGGATCGCCTTCGCGTGAGCCGCATGCGCCTCAGCGAGATCGCGGGCATTCCCTTCATCAGTTTGCGCGGGTGCGGGCTGTCGGGGATGGACCGGATCATCAAGCGCACATTCGACATCGTGTCGTCGGCGCTGGCTCTGCTGCTGCTCTCTCCGCTCTTGCTCCTGCTCGCGATTCTGGTGAAATCGAATTCACCGGGTCCCGTGTTGTATCGGCAGGAGCGGCTGGGCCGCGAAAATCGACCGTTCTCGATGCTCAAGTTTCGCACCATGCGGCGCGACGCGGAGACACAGTCGGGTCCGGTGTGGACGGTGGAGAACGATCCGCGGCGCACGTGGGTCGGGAGCGTGTTGCGGCGATTCAGTCTCGACGAGTTGCCGCAGCTGTGGAATGTTCTCAAGGGAGACATGAGCATGGTGGGTCCGCGCCCGGAGAGGACCCACTTCGCGGAGGAATTCGATCGGAGGGTCCCCCGTTATCTCGAACGGCATCGAGTGCGGAGCGGACTCACGGGCTGGGCACAGGTGAACGGTTTGAGGGGCAATACACCCATCGAGGACCGGACGCTCTACGATTTGCACTACGTGGAGAATTGGTCGCTGGGCTTCGACCTCCGCGTCCTTCTGCGCACTGTGAAGAGCGTGATCAAAGGCGACAACGCCTACTAGGCCGAAGGGATAGTCGACGATGGACCTGGCGAAACTCCTTCGTAGTATGCGCCCCCACCAGTGGATCAAGAATCTGGTGCTGTTCGCCGCGCTCATCTTCGCCCAGCTCTTGGGCGAGACACCTCTGTTGCTCAAGACCGCCGCCGGCTTCGTGGTGTTCTGCCTTCTGTCCTCCACCGTGTACCTGTTCAACGACCTCAAGGACCGGGAGAGCGACGCCCAGCACCCCACGAAACGACTGCGACCCCTCGTCTCAGGGGAGATCTCTGCGCAAACCGTCGTGATCGCGCTATGTGTGTTTCTGGTGGTCGGACTGTTGGCCTCGTGGTGGATCGGCCGCGGGTTCTTTTCCGTCGCGGTGGCCTATCTGTTGCTCAACCTCATCTATGGCCTGTCGTTTCGAAACATCGTCATTCTGGATCTGATCACCATTGCGGTGGGCTTCGTGTTGCGGGCGATCGCCGGCGCCGAGTTGCTCAGAGACGCGGGACACCCGGTGGCGATCTCGCCCTGGCTCTTGATGTGCACCTTCTTGCTCTCCCTCTTCTTGGGTTTGGGGAAGCGCTACCACGAGCTCCACGTCGCCGGAGGGGGGCACCGCTCGACCCTGCACGGGTACACCGAGGCATTTCTCAGCCGCCTTCTCACCATGACCGCGGCGACCACCCTCCTGAGCTACGGGCTCTACACCATCTGGCCGGACACGGTCGAGCGCTTCGGCACCACCCACCTGCTCTACACCATCCCCTTTGTCTTCTACGGCCTGAGCCGTTATCTCTATCTGGTGACCGAGGAGGCGGAGGGGGGAGATCCTTCCGAGACCCTCGTGTCCCGCAGATCCATCGTTTTGACGGTCGCGCTCTGGTTCGCGGCGGTGCTTTTGATCGTCTATCGGCGCTGACGGACCCGGCGGCTCACATCCGAGGAGTTCTCGCTCATGGCGTGCAGCAAGGTGGCGGTGGTTTCGGCGACGCCCGAGACCATCCTGGAGGATTACTCGCGGGTTCTGACTCTGGCCGGGCTGGCGGAGCTCGCATCCCCTTCGCAACGCCTGGCCATCCTGCTCGACCTGGTCTGGAATCGCTACCAGCCCGCGGCCGGCCCCGCCCCCTGGCAACTGGAGGGAGTCCTGCGGGCCCTGCGCAAGCTCCACTTGGAGCCCTCGGAGTTCGTCGTCGCGGCGCGGCGAACCCCGGAGGTCTCTCCGCGCCGGGCCGCCGATCGATACCTTCTGAGCCGGATCCTGAAGAGCCACGAACTGAGGTTGGAGAGTCTACCCGGCGAGACCTGGCCGTACCAGGCGCCGAAGCGGCGTGCGACGCTCGAATCGCCGCTCGAGGGAACGATCGCGGCGCCTATCATCACCAAAGACCGCAACCTACTCTATCTCAGCAGTCTGAAGACGCACGCGACGCTAGCGCTGTCCAGCGCGGTATCGGCGGTGGCCTCGGAATTTCTCGATCGGGACGAACTCAGCGAGCATCCTCGAGCGGCCGAGACCCTGGCCGACTCGCTGCAGACGGCGCGCGAACTCCATCCCCGTCTCTTCACCGTGATCGATGCCACCGTCTGTGGCCTGGGCCCGGGCCCGCGAAGACTTCGGCCCAGCGTGCAAAACCTCCTCATCGCCTCTTCGGACCCGGTCGCGGCCGATGCGGTGGGCGCGCGGATCCTGGGGCTGGATCCACTTCGGGTTCCCTTTCTGGCGGAATGCGCTCGACAGAACCTGGGTGCGATTGCGGCCAACGACATCCAGATCGTGGGGGAGAGCTCGCCCGCTCTCGACCAGACCGTGGAGTCCCCCCGGCACCCGGGACTGCCGGAGAGAGTCTTCCGCTTGACCGGAGGAACCCGGCTGCGGGGGTCGCGGCGCATCGTTCGCAAGGCGGTGCGCGATTTTCTGTGGTATCCCTCGGTGGGAAGGCGCTGGCGGAAGCTCTGGCGGCGGACGCCCTGGGGTCAGCTCTTCGACGAGTACGCGCAGAGCGGAGGCCGCTGATGAATCTTCGGGCCAAGGCCCATGCGAAGGTGAATCTGCATCTGGAGGTTCTGACGAAACGGGAAGATGGCTACCACGAAGTGGAAACCCTGCTACAGAGCCTCGAGCTGCACGATACTCTTCACTTTCGCCGCACCAAGGGTCCCATCCACGTTATCTGTGAACATCCTTCCGTTCCGCAGGATCGTCGCAACCTCTGTCACTTCGCGGCCCGGCTCCTTCGAAGCCACCTGAAGAACTCGGAGGGCGTCGAGATCCGCATCGAAAAGCGAATCCCGGTGGCGGGGGGCCTGGGAGGGGGATCCTCGGACGCGGCCGCGACCCTCTTGGCCTTGCCGCGCCTGTGGGAGCGCGAAGTCGGAATGGAAGGACTGGAGCAGTTGGCGCGGCGCATTGGGGCGGACGTCCCCTTCTTCCTGCGCGGGGGGACCCAATTGGCGCGCGGAATTGGAGACGAACTGACCCCCTTGCACTCCTCGGGCAACGGGGTCTATTTCTTGATTACCCCACCCCTGGAACTGTCCACCGCGAGCATTTACGAGGGTCTCAGAATGGGGTTGACCCATCATGGGCCCAAAGTTAACCTGCAAAATTATAAGAGCTTGCTGTCGCGATTTCCCGACCGCACCTGGCCTGGGTTCAACCGTCTGGCCGATGTGGTTCTGCCGGCATACCCAGCTCTGCATCGTTTGTATCTGAGTCTCCAAGACACAGATCCAAAGCTGGCGATGATGAGCGGTAGCGGGCCCAGTCTCTTCGCGGTCTACTCGACGCGCGAAGAAGCGGAGAGCGCTAAGCGGGAACTTGGCGAACTCGAAGGGTTCGACTGGATTGGAAAGTCCAGTCCGGTTGGAGTCGAACTCATCAAGGATGGGAACTAGACCACCCACGTTTCAGTTTTGTCCCAGACACCCCTGCTGACGGTGGTACGGCTTTGGAGATCACTGAAATCAGAATCACGCTGCGTGACGACGACAAGCTGAGGGCTTTCGCAAGCATCACTCTCGAAGATTCCCTCGTGATCCGGGGTCTCAAAGTCATCGAGGGCGCTAACGGTATGTTCGTGGCCATGCCCAGCCGGCAACGAAAAGACGGGTCCTACCAGGACGTCGCTCACCCGATCAATCGCGAAACGCGCGAGTGGTTGGAGAACATGGTCATTGGCGCTTACCAGGAGGAACTCGCCAGACTCGAACACGCGGAGCCCAGCTCCCAGTTGGGCACTGGCGAGGGCATCGCCGCCGAAGACGCCTACTAGGTCTCCTGGGAGGTAACGGGGTACATGGGCCGCAGATTGCGAGTGATCTCCGGGCGAGGCGACGTCGTCCTCGCGGAAAAGATCTGTCAGTATCTGGACGTTTCTCTCACCGAGGTCATCATCGTCGACTTCAGCGACGGCGAGATCTCGGTCAAGATCCAGGAGAACGTCCGCGGGACCGACGTCTTTCTGATCCAACCCACCAATCCCCCCGCCGGAAACCTGGTGGAGCTCTTGCTCCTGCTCGACGCGGTGCGCCGCTCCTCGGCCCAGAGAATCACGGCGGTCATTCCCTACTTCGGCTACGCGAGACAGGACCGCAAGGACCAACCCCGCGTTCCCATCGCGGCCAAGCTGATGGCGAATCTCATCACGGAGGCGGGCGCCCAGCGCGTCCTCACCATGGATCTGCACGCGCCGCAGATTCAGGGCTTCTTCGACATCCCCCTCGACCATCTCTACGCCGCACCGGTTCTCTTGGACTATTTCCAGAGTCGGGTGGGAGAGGAAAACCTCGTCGTGGTGGCGCCGGACGTGGGAAGCATCAAGATGGCGCGCGCCTTCGCCAAGCGGCTCGGCGCCCCTCTGGCCATCATCGACAAGCGCCGGCCGCGTCCGAACGAAGCCGAAGTCATGAACTTCATCGGCGACGTACGCGGAAAGAACGTGGTGCTCTTCGATGACATGATCGATACAGCGGGGACCATGAGCGACGCGATCCGGGAGTTGCAAAAGCAGGGAGCGATGAGCATCGACATCTGCGCCACCCACGCGCTGTTCTCCGGGCCCGCACTGAAGCGGCTCAACGATGCGCCAGTGCGCGAGGTGGTGGTCACGAACACCATCGCCTTCCACCGTCAGTCCGAGTGCCCCAAGGTGCAGGTCCTGGACATCTCTCCGCTTTTGGCCGAGGCGATCAAGCGTATCCACCTCGAGCAGACGGTCTCGAGCCTCTTCGTCTAGCGAATAAAAAGGGCAAATTCGCCCCGTCGGGGATCGAGGACCCGTCTCACTTCCCTCTACCCAAATCAGCCGCTTCTGACTATACTCTTTTGCCTTGCCGCCCCTGGGGCCGCGAGACGACACACCCGGCCGCCCCGAGCCGGGGACCCACCGACACCGCCTGGGGCGTCGGTTTCCGATCGGTACCATGATTCCAGCTCGCAGGAGCGCGGAATCCGCGTGGGTGGCGTCCCACGCGACCTTGAGGAGGATTCAATTCATGTCCACGACCATCGAACTGAGCGTAAAGGCCCGCCGGGAGACCGGGAAGGGTGTCGCGCGCAAGCTGCGCGCGCAGGCTCAGATTCCCGCGGTGCTCTACGGCCTGGGAGCGGAATCCCGCTCCCTGACTCTCGATGCCGCCCAATTCCGTCACGCGATCTCTTCCACTTACGGTCGCCGGGTGCTCCTCCGCCTCAAATTCGAGGGCGAAAAGGAAGTCACGCACGCGATCGTCAAGGACATCCAGAAGCATCCACTGAGCCGCAATTTTCTTCATGCCGATCTGCTCGCGGTCCAAATGGACCGGCCGATCGTGGTGCGGGTCCCGCTGCGGCAAAAAGAGGGAATTCCCTACGGCGTGAAGAACGAGAACGGCGTTCTGGAGTGGATGCTCAGGGATGTCTTGCTTCGTGTTCTCCCCGAAAAGATTCCGGCCGCGGTCGAGGTCGACGTCGTTCCTCTAAAGCTCGGACAACGGATCACCGCGCAAGAGGCGGTGGGCGGCGAGTTCGAGCTCGAGACGCCAGGCGATACGGCCTTGTGCCACGTCGTCGCGACCAGAATGAGCGTGGAGGTCGCCACGGTCGCGGGTGAAGAGGGCGAAGAAGGCGCCGAAGGCGAAGCCGCCGTCGAAGGTGAAGAGGGCGAGGCGAAGGCCGCCGAGGATGATAAGAAGTCGCAGGATTGAGCGTGACGGAATCGGAGAAAGTCGGAGAGTGGTTGTTCTTCGGCTTGGGGAACCCCGGTGGCCGCTACGAGCGAACCCGACACAATCTCGGCTGGCTCTTGGCGGACCATTTGGCCCAACGGCATGGGATTAGGTTTTCAGCGGGAAGGGGCGAGTACTTTCACGCCAAGTATCCGCTCGAAGGCTGCCCGATTCGTCTCATCAAGCCCACCACCTTCATGAATCTCAGCGGCCGGGCGGTGCGCCAGTATCTGGCCATCGAAAGGCCACTGGATTTCGAACTGATGGTTGCGGTCGACGACGTAAATCTTCCTTTGGGCCGCCTGAGGATGCGGCCGTCGGGGACTGCGGGAGGACACAACGGATTGAAGTCGGTGATCGAGAGATTGGGGCGCGAAGACTTCCCCCGGCTCAGGATGGGCGTGGGGCCCGGGCCCAGCGGGGAAGATCTCGCGGAGTATGTCTTGGAGGATTTCGAGAAAGAGGAGTGGGAAGCCGTCGACACGCTGCTCGAGCGAGCGGCGGATGGCTTCGAGCATTGGGTCCTTCACGGTCCCAAGTCGACCATGGGTCGCTTCAACGGTTGAGTTCGTCGACCGTGGGGTGAAAACGGCGGTTCCCGTTCCCGATGGGAGCTGTTTCAACGGATGGAGGATGAGTAGTTCATGAACATGACGCTCGTAGCCGCGGCGCTCGCGGCCGTCGCGGCGCTGATCTTCGCCCTCATCAAGTACGGGGCGATCATGCGACGGGATGCCGGTACCGAACGGATGCAGGAGATCTCGCGGCAGGTCCAAGAGGGGGCGGCTTCGTTTCTCAAAGCCGAATACCGCTGGCTCGTGGTCTTTGTCGTGATCGTCTTCGGCGCCATCTTCTTCTCGTCCTCGGAAAACGGCCTCGGCCCCAGGACCGCGATCGCTTTTCTCTCCGGCGCGTTCGCTTCGGCCCTGGCCGGGTACTTCGGCATGCACACCGCTACCCGCGCCGCCGTCCGCACCACGCAGGCCGCGCGCGATAGCCTGACTTCGGCTCTGGGCATCAGTTTCTCTTCGGGAGTGGTGATGGGGATGAGCGTGGTCGGCCTGGCCGTCCTGGGGCTGAGCATCTTCACGCTCGTGTTTTCCCATAACGGGATCTTCGATTCGAAAGTGCTCGAAAACGTCCTGGGCTTCAGCTTCGGCGCTTCCTCCATCGCACTCTTCGCCCGCGTGGGTGGAGGGATTTTCACCAAGGCAGCCGACGTGGGCGCCGATTTGGTGGGGAAGATCGAGGCCGGGATTCCCGAGGACGATCCCCGCAACCCGGGGACGATCGCGGACAATGTGGGAGACAACGTCGGCGACGTCGCCGGAATGGGCGCGGACCTCTTCGAGTCGTTCGTGGGTTCGATCGTCGCCGCGATGACTCTGGGTGCACTCCTGTTCTCGGCGAATACCGCCATGGTGCTCTTGCCTTTGATTACCGCCGCAGTGGGAATCGGCGCCTCCATCGTGGGCACTTTCTTCGTCTCCACGAAGGACGAGAAGGGCCTGCATGGAGCGCTCTTCCGTGGATTGGTGGTCGCGACGATCATCGTCATCGTGGCCGAGTGGTTCGTCATCAAGCGCTTGGCTCTTCCGGCGGATATCGTGGCATGGAAGCTTTGGGGCGCCATCGTGGCCGGTCTCGTCGTGGGCGTGGCCATCGGCAAGATCACCGAATACTACACCAGCACCGAGAGCAATCCGGCGCGCAAGATCGCCCAGCAGAGTCAAACGGGGGCGGCCACCAACATCATCGCCGGTCTCGCGGTCGGCATGGAGTCGGTGGCTCTGCCAGTGGCATTCATCTGCGTGGGTATCTACGTCTCCTATCTGTTCGCCGGCGTCTACGGAGTTGCCCTGGCGGCGGTCGGGATGCTCTCGACCCTGGGAATCTCCCTGGGCATCGATGCCTACGGTCCGGTTGCCGACAATGCGGGCGGACTGGCCGAGATGGCCGAGTTGCCCGAAGAGATTCGCAAGCGAACCGATGCTCTTGACGCGGTGGGGAACACCACCGCCGCGATCGGAAAGGGCTTCGCGATCGGCTCGGCCGCTCTGACCGCGCTGGCTCTGTTCAACGCGTTCTGCACCCGCGCGGGCGGACTCCAGGGTTTGCCCGCGGGGAGGGCCCAGGTGCTGGACATCAACAGCACCGATGTCATCGTGGGGCTTCTCATCGGCGGCTTCCTGCCGTTCCTTTTCAGCGCATTGACGATGCGAGCGGTGGGACAGGCCGCGAACAAGATGGTGGAGGAAATCCGCCGTCAGTTCCGCGAGATTCCCGGGATCATGGAGGGAACCGGCAAGCCCGATGCCGCGCGCTGCATCGCCATCTCGACCGCGGGATCGCTGCGACAGATGGTTGTGCCCGGCCTCATGGCCATCGCGGCCCCGTTGCTGGTGGGCTTCTGGAGCATCGAGGCTCTGGGAGGACTCTTGGCCGGAGCGCTGGTCAGCGGCGTGATGATGGCCATCTTCATGGCCAATGCCGGAGGCGCCTGGGACAACGCGAAGAAATACATCGAGAGCGGAGCCTACGGAGGCAAGGGTTCCGAGGCGCATCGCGCCGCGGTGGTGGGGGACACGGTGGGAGATCCCTTCAAGGACACTTCCGGTCCCTCGCTGAACATTCTCATCAAGCTGATGACCGTGGTGGCGCTGGTCTTCTTGCCCTGGTTCATCGGCTAGTCAAGGATCACGGGGCCGCTCTTGCGCCGCGAAGAGCGGCCCCGTAAGCTCGTTGGTTCGCGGCACCATCCCTGTCCGGCGTCGTTACGCCGGGCCGCTTGAGACCGAAGGGAGAAAATTCGTGCAGAAGTATGAATGCGTCGTCGTTCTCAGATCGGGACTTCCCGAGACGGACGCGAACGCGATCCTCGACCGCTTCGAGTCGAGTGTGAACAACCATGGTGGAGAAATCACGCTGAAGGATCCCTGGGGCACCAAGAAGCTGGCCTACGAGATCGAGAAGCAGACGATGGGGGACTACTACCTCTATCGCTTCACTGGCGACAACAGCCTCGTGAAGGAAGCCGATCGGGACTATCGTCTCGACGACAGAGTCTTGCGCCATCTCATCGTGATCGACGAGGAGTGGGACGAGCGCAACCGCGTGGCGCTGGCCAAGCGAGCCGAGCAGCGCAGCCGAAACGAGGGGGTGTCCGATGGCCGCTAAACCGCGAGTAAAACGACGCGAACGAGATCGCTTCGGGCGGAAGAAGAAGTGTTACTTCACCGAGCATGGATATGCTTGCATCGATTACAAGGACATCGAGCTCCTGAAGCGCTTCGTTACCGAACGTGGAAAGATTTCCCCCCGGCGAAACACGGGCACCAAAGCCAAGTACCAGCGCATGCTCGCCACCGCGGTGAAGAGAGCGCGGCATTTGGCGCTCCTTCCTTACGTACGCGAGTACTACCGATAGGGGGACACCATGGATGTCATTCTGCTTCATGACGTGCAAAAGCTCGGGCGCCGGGGCACCAAAGTCGGCGTCGCGCGCGGCTATGCGCGAAACTATCTGTTTCCCCGGGGTCTGGCCATCCAAGCCTCTCTCGCCAAAGAGAGGGAACTCGCGAATCAGCTCAAGGCGTTCGAATCGCGCGACGAGCTACATCGTGAGCAAGCCGGGACCCTCGCGGAAGCGATGAAGGGCGCCGCGATCACTATCCAGGCCGCTGCGGGCGAGGAGAACCTTTACGGCAGCGTCACGGCCTCCATGATCTCCTCGGCTTTGGCCGAAATCGGTCACGAGGTCGAGGCCAAGCAAGTGCTGCTGGAGGAGCCGCTCAAGAAGTTGGGTACCTTCACCGTACCGGTCCGCGTGCATCGAGACATCGAAGTCGATGTCCAGCTCACCATCGAGCGAGCTTGATGCCAATGGGCCTGCCTTCGCACATCTTCCGCGAGTACGACATTCGGGGGGAGGTCGAACGCGATCTCACCCCTGAGTTCGTGCAATGCCTGGGACGTGGGTTGGGTACGGCGTTTCGGCGTGCGGGAGCCACTCGCGTGGGTGTCGCCCGCGACGTGCGTCCCAGCGGAGAGTCGCTCTTCGAGTGGCTTGCGTTGGGTCTGCGAGAGGCCGGATGCGACGCGGTCGACTTCGGCGCCGCTCCCACCGGTGTCTTCTACCATGCCATCGCGACGGGAGATGAGCAGGCCGGGGTTTGCATCACCGGGAGTCACAACCCGCCCGAGTTCAACGGTTTCAAGATCGTGCTTGATGGTCGCAGCTTCTATGGCGAACAGATTCGCCAGCTGCTCGCCCTGATGGAGAAGGAAGATTTCGAAACCGGCGAGGGGAGTTTGGACAGCCGGGAAATCATCGAGCCCTATCTTCAGGACGCGGTTTCGCGGGTGAAGATCGAGCGACCCATTCGCTTCGCGTACGACTGCGGTAACGGCGCTGCCTCGCTGGTGGCTCCCGCCCTCTTCAAGCGTTTGAATCTCTCGCCCATCGGTCTTTTCGACCAGCCGGACGGCACCTTTCCCAACCATCACCCCGATCCCACGATGCCGGAGAACCTGGTCGATCTTCGGAAATGTATTCTTGCCGAGGGACTCGAGCTGGGGATCGCCTACGACGGCGATGCCGATCGCATCGGGGTACTCGATGAAAAGGGCGAGGTGCTCTGGGGCGATCGCCTGCTCATGCTCTACGGAAGGGACCTCTTGCAGCGTCATCCCGGTTCGGGAATCATTTTCGACGTGAAGTGCAGCCAGACGCTCATCGACGAGATTACCGCGCGCGGGGGCAAGCCGATCCTCTGGAAGACGGGTCACTCTCTCATCAAGGAGAAGATGAGGGAGAGCGGGGCGCAGTTGGCGGGGGAGATGAGCGGACACGTATTCTTCGCCGAGAATTGGTACGGATTCGACGACGCGTTGTTCGCGACTCTTCGACTGCTCGAGATCGTGAGCCGCAGTGAGGCTTCGCTGAGCAGCCACTTGGCCGATGTCCCGACTTTGATCGCTACCCCCGAAATCCGGGTCGACTGTCCGGACGAAGTGAAATTCGCGGTGGTGGACAAGGTGAAGAAACATTTCTCCCGCGATTACGAGGTCAACGACATCGACGGTGCGCGCGTGACCTTTTCCGACGGCTGGGGGCTGGTCCGCGCCAGCAATACGCAGCCCGCTCTCGTCCTCAGGGCCGAGGCGAGCAATGAGGCGCTCACGCGGAAGTATTTGAAGCGTCTCGAAGACGCGATTGCCCGCGCGCAAGACGAGCTGGTGCGCGAGAAATGAGTGCTTCCTTCGAAGGACACGCGGTCGTTCTCGCAGGTGGCCGTGGCACCCGCTTCTGGCCGCTCTCGCGGCGAAGCAAACCGAAGCAGCTTCTCGATCTGACCGGAAGCGGGAGCCTGTTGGCTCTCACCCTGGATCGTCTCGAGCCCCTTGTGCCAGCCGAGCGCCAGTGGATTCTCACCAGCGAGGATCTAGCGGATGCGGTCAGCGAACAGGCGCCCAAGATTCCTGCCCAGCAGATCATCGCCGAGCCGGTGGGTCGCAACACCGCCTGCGCGGTGGCGCTCGCGGCAGCGCTGGTCAGGGAAAGGGCGGGCGATTCGCCCTTCGTGGTGTTGCCGAGCGATCATATCATCACCCCCGTCGCGGAGTTTCAGAGTGCCTTGAGCCGGGCCTTTAGGATCACCGCCCAGAACGACGTGTTGCTCACCTTCGGGGTCACTCCCACGCGACCCGAAACGGGGTACGGCTATATCGAGAAGGGAGAACCGCTACCTTCGGCCGCCCCGGCCCTGCGCGTCGTCGCGTTCACCGAGAAGCCCGATTTGCCCACCGCCGAGGCCTATCTGGAGGGGGGGCGACATCTCTGGAATTCGGGGATCTTCGCCTGGCGCCCGTCGGTGGTACTGGAAGGTCTGGACCGAGAGCTTCCCGCGTTGAGCGAGGCAGCGCGACGATGCGCTGCGTCTGGCGCAGTGGGAACCTCCGGCTTTTCCGAGGCGTTGAAATCCACCTACGAGGCGGCTCCGTCGATCTCGATCGATTACGCTTTGATGGAGAAGGCGGAGAACGTAGTGGTCTTGCCCGCGAGTTTCGCCTGGAATGACGTGGGGCAGTGGGTGTCCATGCGCGAGCTATGGTCCCTCGATGCCCAGGGCAACTGCAGTCGAGGCGAGACGCTCGCGCTGCAAAGCGAGAATTGTGTAGTCTACGGCCCCGAACGTTTCACCGCGCTGTTGGGCGTGAAGGATATCATCGTGGTGCAGACGGAGGACGCCACCTTGGTATGCGATGCCAAGCGATCACAAGACGTAAGACTCATCCTGGAAGCCCTCGAGCAAGAGGGCCGCAAGGATCTCCAGTAGAGTAAGCATTCATGTATGAGGCGGAGGTAGCCAGAATGTCGCGAGGAATCCGTTGGTTCTTGGTTCTTGCGAGCGTGATTTCGCTCGCAGCCTGTCAGAAAGAAAAGGGCTCGGGTTCGGCCTCGGCCGAGAAGCCCGGGATCTCGACGAGCAAGGATTTCACGCAGGTCATTGCGAAAGTCGGTGATACCGAGATCACCCAAGGCGATTTCGACCGGCGTTACAGCCAGCTCAGCGAGGGTGATCGCAAGGCATTCGAAGGCGATGATTGGCGGAAGCGCTTCCTCGATCAGATCATCGAGGAGACAGTGCTCTACAAGAAGGCTATCGACGAGCACTACGATCAGGATCCCAAGATCCAGGCGCAGCTGGATCTCCTGCGCCGCCAGGTGCTCATCAAGGCCTACACGAATCAGATCTCGGCGAATTCCGTGCCCGACGACGAGACCATCCAGGCCTACTACGATGCGAACAAGGAGCAGTTCAGGACTCTCGACCGAGTCGTGGTCTCCCACATCAGCTGCAAAGACGAGCAGAAGATCGACAAGGCCTACGCGGAACTGACCACCGGGACCAACTGGGACATCGTTGCCGCCAAGTACAACGAGGATCCGAATTCACTGTCGAATCACGGCTTGATTGGCTGGATCAATCCCACGGGGTTCGTCCTGGGAGTGGGACTCCAGCCGGAGTTCAACAAAATTGCTTTCTCGCTGGAGCGTCAGAAGTTCTCCAAACCAGTGCTGATCAACCGTCGCTGGGAGATCATTCGGGCGGGAAACAAGGTCAAGGGCGAAATTCCCTCCATCGATCAAGTAAAACCGCGCGTGATCGAGAAACTCCGTTCCGTCGTGCTACGAAAGAATTACAAGAAGACGGTCCGGGATCTCGAGCAAGAGTACTCGGTGGAACGATTCGGAAAGTACAAGACGGTTGCGGCGAACAGTGCCGAGGAACTCTATCGCCGTGCGGCGGAAGTTCACGATCCACAGACACGGATCGACTTCTACAACCAGATCGCGAACAACTATCCCAACTCCGATCTCGCGGACAAAGCGCTGTTCACCGCTGGCTTCATCTACAGTGAGCAACTCAAGCGGGTCAATTTCGCGTTTGAGGAATTCCACCAGCTCCTCAGCAAGTATCCGAACAGCGAATACGCCGACGATGCCAAGTGGATGATCAAGAACCTGGGGAAAGCCAACCTGGAGAACAGCGAGAGCAGTTCTGCCGAGGAGATTCAGCAACAGATCAATTCTCGCCAGGGGAAGTAAATCGCGGTTTTGTCGCGGGGTTGCGGGGAGCCGTGAGCGGTTGCTTTCACGGTGGAAGCGCCTATAGTGTGCTTTGAGGTCTTTCGGTTAGTCCTCGAACCCAGGCAAGGCCCATAGGAGGCCTATAGAAGGCCTAGTAGAAGGAGAGTGGAGATGAACCGCCGATTCCGTGTTTCAGGGCCCACGATGCTCGTCCCCTTTCTCGCTCTTCTCATCTTCTTGACACTTTCGCTCTCTCTCCCCGGACGCTCGTTCGCCAGTCTGAGGGAGGCCAGTGGCTTGAAGTCGAAATCCTCCGATGCGCCCGCGGACAGTCTGAATGAGCGCCAAGGTCCTCACGTCGCGGACGCGGTCGTGTGTCGTGGGGTGGAAGAGCGCGAGCCCATCGAGCCCGGGGATCGCTTTCCGGCCGACGTGGGCAGCCTGAGCTGCTTCTGCCGGATCGTCCATGGCAAGGGAACGAAGGTCGTGCACGCCTGGATCCACGAAGGACAGACACGCGCCCGCGTCGAGCTCGAGGTGGGGAGTGATTCCTGGAGAACCTGGAGCACCAAGCGTATCCTCCCTTCGTGGACCGGAGGCTGGGAGGTCAAGGTCATGACTCCCGACGGAATCGTGCTCGATTCGGTGTCGTTCACAATCTATTGATAGCCGAGGGATCAGCGTGGATCCTACAGCCGCACTCATCGAAGTTCGCGTGAGCGCCTTGGTCCGCGATGCTAAGACGGACGCTCCAGTGGTCCTTCTCCAGGTGCTGGGGACGAAGCGGCATCTGCCCATCTGGATCGGTGACGCCGAAGCCAATGCGATTGCCATGGTGCTCGCGGGTCGCCGGTTCCAACGTCCCCTCACCCACGATCTCATGCAGCAAATCGTCGATGGTCTCGGGGGAAAACTGAGTCGAGTGGTGGTCACCGACATTCAGGGGAATACCTACTTCGCTCGACTCTACCTGTCGCGAGGTCACGAGCTCGTCGCCATTGATGCCCGCCCCAGCGATTCCATCGCTCTCGCGCTTCGTTGTGAATCTCCCATCTTTCTGTCCCGGAAAGTGGCGGAGGGGCAGGCGGACAACATGCTGGAAGCCGAGGAGAGCGTGGACAAGCAGCAGGTGGTGGAAAACCTCATCCGCGATGTGCAGAACAAGATGGACCCGGATGATCCTGGACCCCCAGACGATTTCGACGAGGAGGGTGGCGAATGGCCATCATCAGACCCTACCGAGGAATGACTCCCCAAATCGGAAGGAACGTTTATCTCTCCGACGACGTGGTGATCATCGGAGAAGTGATCATCGAGGACGATGTGAACATCTGGTGGGGGAGCGTTCTTCGCGGAGATTGCGGGCTGATCAGAGTCGGCAGGGGGAGCAACATTCAAGATGGCTGCATGCTCCATTCCACCACGGACTACAGCACGACGGTTCTTCAAAACGATGTTTCGGTGGGCCATCACGCCGTCATTCACGGCGCCCTGGTGGAAGAGGGTTGCCTCGTCGGCATGAAAAGTGTGTTGCTCGATCGAGCCCACATCGAGAAGTTTGCCATCGTGGCGGCGGGCGCGGTCGTTCCGGAGAAAATGAGAGTTCCCAGCAATCATCTGGTGGCGGGAGTTCCCGCCAGCATCAAGAAAGAACTGCCGGCGGAGAACGAGGTTGCCCGGCGTGCCCACGCGCAGGAATACCGCGATCTCGCCGCCTGGTATCTGAAGAACCCGAGTTGAGATTCTCTATCCCGACAGCCCCTGTTTCGAGGTGGCGATCATGAACAAGGACCGTTTCTCGATCAGGGTGCTCGCGCTTCTGATCTCCCTACTTCTACCGGCCTGCGCGTCATCGACCAGGGCTCCACGTTTGAGCAGTGGATTGAGTCAAGAGGAGCAGCAGGAGGCGTCCAAGGACTACCAGCGCCTCTTGGCGGCCAGCGCCTCGGGGCAGAATTCTGAAGCTCGCGATCTGGCATATTCCATCCTGGATCACTATTCGGGATTCGAGCACGAAGACCATGTGCTGCTGCTGGGAGCGCGAGCGGCGAAGGCGATGGGGGACGAACGGACCGCTCGTGTTCTGCTCGACGATCTGCTTCAGCACCACCCTAATTCCCCCTATGTCGCGGATACATGGTGGCTCACGGCGCAGATTCATGACGAGCGAGGACAGTGGCGCGACGCCGCGCTGGCGTACGTGCACTACCTCGATCAGGCCGGCGATCTTTCAGCACGGGACCGGGCCGAAGATCGTCTGCACACGATTCTGCAGGAGAGACTCAGTTCGAATGAGCTCGGTCGTCTCAGAAAGGAAAGCCTCGACACGAGTTCGGGGGCGGAAGTTTCCTACGTCTACCTGCAAAAGCAGCACGATGCCGGCGAGCGGCCCAATGAGATAGGCCCCCTCCTGGAGGACTTTCTGACTCGTTTCCCCCAGAGCTCGCACCGCGACGCCGTGGCGCAGATGCTCGCGGAATACCGGAGCGCCGGCAGCTACCAGCCGTCGGGACGAGTCTCCGTGGCCTATGTCGATCGCATCGGCGTTCTCTGTCCCCTCACGGGAGAATACGCGGCCTTGGGGCAGGCCATGTACAATGGAGCTCTGCTCGCGCTCGAAGAGCACAATCGCGAATTCGGGGAGGACATGAAACTCATCGCGCTCGATACCAGGGGCGACGGAGTTCAGGCCGTTCTGTCCGCCCGCTCCCTGATCGATGACGAGGGGGTACTGGCCATCGTGGGCGCGCTGCTTTCGTCCAGCACCATTGCTGCCGCCGTCGTCTGCCAGGATCGTCGCGTGCCTCTGGTCTCCCCGACCGCCACGCAGGAAAACATCTCCAGCATCGGGGACGAGATCTTCCAGACCAACCTCACTCGTGGATTCGAGACGCGGGTTCTGGCCCGCGTCGCAGTCCGGCGATTGCTGCGGCGCCGCCTGGCAATTCTGTATCCGGATACCGACGAGGGAAGGAACGCGGCCAACATCTTCTCGGCGGAATCCGAACGTCTCGGTGCGCGCATCGTGGCGAGCGAGCCGTATCAGAGTGGGCTCACCGATTTCAAGGCGCCGATCGAGCGCATTCGCGAGAAGGGACCGGAGGCGCTCTTCGTGCCCGCGGGTCCCAGCGAGATGCGCCTCATCGCACCGCAGCTCACATTCTATCAGCTCGAGGTCCAGCTTCTGGGCCTGAATACCTGGAACCGCCCCCGGCTCGCGGAAGGAGCAGGGGACGTCCTGGAGGGAGCCATCTTTCCCGGCGAGACCGCGCTCATGGCTCCGGGGGACCGAGAGCGATTCCAGGAGCTGTGGAAGAGGCGCTTCAACGACGACGAAGTCAATCCCTTCGCCCTCAAGACCTATTTCGCCACCCGGCGGCTGCTGAATGCCGTCCAGGGGGGCGCGCGCTCGCGCAGCGCCCTGAGTGAGGAGCTGATCCAGAACCTCATCTCCACCGATCGCTCGCGCAATCTGCTCTCCAACGAATCATCCCTGCGCATGCTGGAAAACGGGAAGGCGGTTCCCTTCCCCAGTGAAGTGTTCGGTGATCCGATCGGGCCGATTCTCCCGGATTCCTCATCGCCCAACGAGCAGCTTCCCGCCTCAGGTGGTACACCGAAAGGAAGACGCTAGGGTTTTTCCCCCGTGGTGGGGAGTGGAGCGGTGGGTGGTTTGAAGATCCACCGCACCTGGTCCCAAAATGGTTCGGCCGCTCCCTCTTCTCCGAGGTAGCGGTATTGCCACTGGCGAACCGCGCGTAGGGCTTCCTCCTCGAATCGCTTGCCGCCTTCCCCACGCGTCACGTAGGCATCGCTAACTCTTCCATCGCTCTCGACGTAGATCGCGACGTCGACCGTGACGGGGTGGGGTAGAACCACACCCCGTGGATAGCGTGGCCGGACCAGTTTGATGAGCACGAAATCGAGACTGCGTTGCGAGGGTCGAACCATGCGGACCTGCTGGCGGTCCTCGTTGCCCTGCCAGTTGCTCTCTTTGGGTTTCGTGTCGGATTCGATCGTGTAGTCGGGAACTCCCTGCGGCGGGGGCTCCGGTATGGCGTTCTCGGTGGTGGGGGTGGGCTCGCGCTTGTCCACCACCTCGACCTGCAGGCCTTTCGACGCGCGCGCGCGCATCTGTTTGGGATCCTGGTTCTTGGGGTCCTGGTCCTGAATGATCTCGATGTTGGGCAGGACGCGCAGCTCTCCTTCGACTCCGGTGTGGAAGAGCAACTGTTGGAGACGATCCTCGTCGGGACCCAAAATGGCGATCAATACCATGCCCACCAGGGCGGCGCCGGACGCCAGGAGAATTCTCCGGCGGTAGGAACCGTGGCGGAAGGCTGGTTCTGTTTCCATAAAACGAGTCCAGACAAGGGATTGAGCGTTCAGCTTCAAGCTACCGGCAGGAAAGAACCGTGTCAACGCGGCCTCGTTTGACGCTGCCTTTTCGCCTGTGCTAGGGTGGCGCCGCCCACGCTCTCCAATCAAGGATCGCTCCGCCGGTATGAGCCATCCCGGGCGGGAATTACCGCCGCTTCATGAACTCCTGAAACGACGCGCCGTACGTGCGCTTCGCCGCCGCCTGCGCGCCGATCTGCTCACGCGCCTGGCCCGAGATCTCATCAGCGAGGAACGTGCCTTTCTCTCCCGGGGTAAGTCGTTTTCGCGTCGATACGGATCGGACACGGTGACCCGGGCCAGGCTCACGAAATACCTCGAGGCAAGGTTGGTCGAGGAGGTCGAGAACTTGATGCGGCCCCAATTGCGCAGCGTGATCAACGCCAGCGGGGTTTTGCTCCACACCAATCTGGGACGGGCCCGACTCGGAATCGCGGCCAGAACGGAGCTTGCCCGCGTGGCGGAAGACCCGGTCGCGTTGGAGATCGATCTCGAATCGGGGAAGCGGGGCAGTCGTAACGCGGCGGTGGCTCGTTGGCTCCATCTCTTGACCGGCGCACAGTCGGGTCTCGCGGTGAACAACGGCGCCGGGGCGCTCTGGTTGATCGTGCATGTCCTCGCGCGCGGGCGACGAGCGATCATCTCGCGGGGGGAACAGGTCGCGATCGGTGGGTCCTTTCGCATGCCCGAATTGCTACGGACCACCGGGGCCAAGATCGTGGAGGTGGGAACCACCAACAAGACGAATCTCTCCGATTACCAAAAGGTGCTCCGCGAGGGAGACTTGATCGTGAAGGTCCACCCCAGCAATTACCGGGTGAGCGGATTCACCGAGGAGGCTTCGCTCGAGGACTTGGGTGCTCTGGCGGAGGAAAAAGACGCACGACTGGTCTTTGACGCGGGTAGTGGTTGCCTCTATAACTTTGCGAAGTTCGGCTTGAAAGGAGAGTTGACGGTGACTCAGGCCTTGAGTTCCGGAGCCCAACTCGTGAGCTTCAGCGGGGACAAGCTCCTCGGCGGACCGCAGGCCGGACTCATCGTCGGCGAGGCCTCGCTGATCACCAAACTGAACAGGCATCCCATGATGAGGGCGCTGAGACTCGACAAGTTGATTCTCTCGGCGCTAGAAGCCACTCTCAAGGAGTACGGACGTGGCAGCGGCCCTCCGGAGATTCCGCTCCTGGATGCTCTCAGGTTGAGCAAGTCCGAGCTCTCCCGGCGTGCGGCCAGACTCGAACTCGAACTAAAAGCCGGGTTGCCAGAAGGGTGGAGCTGCAGAGTGTCGAAGGGAGAAGCGGCCATCGGCGGGGGATCGTTCGCGGAACACCCGGTGGGGAGTGTGCAAGTCAAGATCGAAGGACCCAGAGCAAGGAGCGCGGAGCAGCTCCACGCTTCACTACGGCGCGGACAACCCGCGGTTTTGACCTCGATCGTTCAAGGAGTAATTCGGATCGACCTTCGCACGCTGCGCGAAAACGATCTCTCGATCCTCGCCGACCGCATCATCCATCTGAGCCGGGAGGGGGAAGTACAGTCGTGAATGAAGACAGGGAAGACCCACTGAACTCCACGCAGGGAAAAGGCATCGAAGAGGCGGGCGTTTGGATTCGCGATACGCTCGCTCGAGCCGAGAGTGGTTTCTACCATCTCGGCTATTCCTCGGCTCGCCCGGGAAAATGGGAGAAAATCGAAGAGCTGCTCGACAGCACGCACCTCGAGGAGTTTCGCCTCGTGGCCGAGGGGCTACGCGCGCAGGCGGGAACGGAGGAGGGACTCGTCACCGTGGTGGGTGACGACCAGTCCAGTGCGCGGGCCCGCACCTACCTCGCCTTTCAGGTCGCTCGCCTCTTGGCCCAGGGTGGTGGGCGCGTTCTTCTCGTTGACGGAGAATTCGAAGAAGACGGGCTGGGGGAATGGTTGGGAGACACCGGTCGTGAAGGGCTGCTGGACGTCGCTCGTTACGGAGCTTCGCCGGGTGCGACTCTGCAGTCGGTAGGTCTGGATAACGTGGACCTCATGGGAGTCGGAAGCTATCGCCCTCGCGAGAGTGAGCCGCTGAGTCCCGAGGAACTGCGTGGCGCCCTGCGCCAACTCAAAGCGGTCTGGAACTTCATTTTGATCACGGCTCCCGCGCGCAACGCCCAGGGGGAGTACAACCCGCTCTTCTCGCACGGAGACGGAGTCTTGATGGGCGTCACCCTCAAAGGGGAAGCCCGGGATCGGTTCGAAGCGCTGGCAGAAGCCCTCATGGAGAGGAGCGTGGCGATCTTCGGAGTCATGGCTTTTCCCGAGGCAGCCTCCGAGGGGCTCGGGGCCACGCCCGAGGCGGAGTCTGAGCTTCCACTGGAGACCAAAGTGCGCCACGTTTCGTCCTCTCCCTACGCGCGGGACCCGCATCCGCACCAGAGCAGCGCACTCTTTCGCCGCATTGCTCTGGGAATCGGTTTGATCCTGGTTGTCTTCGTTGGAGTGTGGGCCACGATCCAATGGTCACATCGACCGCGCGTCGAATCGGGACCGAGCGATTCGGGGCGAAGGGAATCGCTCGCGGCTGCGAAGGCACGCCCCGCGAACTCGCCGGCCGCGGTGGTCACGGACTCGAACGCGACCCAGGGACGGGGAAACGGCGGTGGCCATGGTGGATTCAGTGCCCCCAGACCGCCTCAAATCCGCTATCTTGACCCCGGAGAAGGAAGAGGAGAAGATCGGCGCGAACGAGATCAGCTCCAGCGCAAAGCCCAGCCCGCCCGCGCCCAAGCTCAGGGACGCGGAGACGGAGCTCAGTAGAGGATTCCCTGGCTGTGGCGCTGCGGCTACGCCCGGAAAATGGTTACGCTCTTCATCCGTGGAGTTTTCCCGACTCCACCCAGACGCTTCCCTCGCTGCGGAAGCTGCGAGCCGCCGGAATGCAGCCGGTGGTGGTCTCCGCGGAGATCCCGGGGAAGGGAACCTGGTATCGGGTGATCGTGGGCAACTACCCGACCCGTCAGGCGGCTCTGAAGGCGCGAAGCCTTCTGTTGACGAGACCGGATGTGGATTATGTCGGTATCGTGAGAGTCGGCCACTGAGGCGACTTTCTAGAATGAGTATTGCTTCGACATGAGGAGAAGGACGGCGTGAGACTGAAACGGGTGGAGATGGTGGGCTTCAAGTCCTTTATGGATCGTACGGTTCTCGATTTCCGTGACGGCGTGACTTCCATTCTGGGTCCCAACGGTTGTGGAAAGAGCAACGTGGTAGACGCGGTTCGCTGGGTATTGGGAGAACAGAGTCCCAAGCAACTTCGCGGCGAGAAGATGGAAGACGTGATTTTCAAGGGAAGCAGCAAGCGCAAACCGCTTTCCACCGCCGAAGTCACTCTGGTTTTCGACAACACGGCGGGCAAGCTGAACATCGAATACGATGAAGTGGCGATCACTCGGCGCGTGTCCCGTGAGGGAGGGAGTGACTATTTCCTCAACAAGACACCGTGCCGGCTGAAAGATCTGAAAGACCTTCTCTACGATACCGGCGCGGGAAACAACGCCTACTCGATCATCGAGCAGGAAATGGTGGGGCAGGTTCTGAATCCCAGCGAGAACAAAGTGCGCTCGATCCTCGAAGAGGGTTCAGGCGTGGTGCGGTACAAGGCAAAGCGCAAGGAAGCCCTGCGCAAGCTCGACCTCACCGAACGCGATTTGTTGCGCGTGGAAGACATCATCGACGAGATCGGACACCAGGTTCGCAGTCTCGCCCGCCAAGTGGGAAAGGCCCGGCGGCACAAGCGCATTTTCGGGGAGCTGAAATCTCTGGAGATCATTCGGGCCCACCACGAGACGATATCCCTCCGGAAGGAGCTCGCCGAATTGCAGGAGCGCATCGAGGTGCTCCGGGTAGAGGGTTCGGGTGAGGACGCCGAGCTGGCGAAGACCCGCGCCTCCATCGAGGATATGCGTCCTGCGATCGAGGCCCTCGAGTCCCGCCGTCGGGAAAAGGAACACGAGTTCGCCCGCGTCGAAGCGAAACTGAAGCAGATCGAGGGTGAGTTGTTGGTCCTCAAGGAGCGCCTGGAGAGCGGGGGGCGTCGTTTGGAGGAGCTCGCGGAGGAACGTGAGCGCACCCAGAGCCGCGCGAGCGAGATCGAGAGCGAGCTTCAAGAGGCGGTGAACGAGCAGTTCCATCTGCAGGAGCAGCTCGAAGCCACGCGTGAAGACGCTGCGCTAAAGGAGGCCGCCCTGCGTACGGCAGCCCAACTCTACGAGGACTCTCGCAACTCTCTGGCGGAAGCTCAACAGCTGAGCCTCAGCTTTCTACAGGAAGAGGCGGAGCGCAAGAAGGACGTGGCGACCCAGGAGACGAAGATCCAGTCGCTCGGAGAACGCGAGAAAGTGCTCGAGTCGAAGTTGCGCGAGAGCGAGGAGCAGCGCAACGCTCTCCGCGAAGAGCTGGTGGAAGTCGAGCAGAGCCTGGCTGGTCTCGAGACCCAACGCGCCGAGATCGAAGCCGAGATCACGCGGCATCGCGATGCCGAAGCGAACTGTGACAAGTTGGTGGATCGCGCCCTCGATGAGCGCGCGTCGGCGGCGGACGATCTGGCGCGGGCAGAGAGCCGGCACGAGATCGCGGCCCGGATCGCGGCGGAATACGAAGGATACAGAAGTGGTGCCGCGGCCCTTCTGAAAGACGAGGCCTCTCGGAAAAACCTGCGGGGAGCGCTAGCGGAGAATCTGACGGTGGAGAAGGGGTACGAGACCGCGTTCGAGTTGCTCTTCGGCGAGGATGCGGACGCGCTCTTGGTGGACGGACTCGAGGACGCTCACAAGCTCGCAACCCGCCTCTCGAGCGAGAAACTGGGCCAGGGTTCGTTCCTGGTCGATCTGGGGAGCGAAGGCCCTACCGCCGCGCAGAAGAAGGACCTCCTGGGACGTCCCGCGCTTGAGCTGGTGCGGATCCGCGGGATGGAAAGCCGGCATCTTCGCTCATGGCTGGGTCAGGTGAGAGTCGTGGACCGCGCGCGAGAGGCGGTCGAGGCCGCGCTGACGCATGCCGGCGAGGGCATTTCCTTCCTCGCGAAAGAGGGTCTTTTCATTCGCTCCGACGGACTCGTCCGGGGTGGAGCGGGAAAGAAGCGCGAACTCTCGCTCTTCGGACGTAAGGAGCAGGTGGAGGGTTTGGCGCAGGAGGTCGAGACCCTGCGGTCTCGCCTCAGGGAGAAAGTGGAAGCCCTCGAGGATTCGGAAAGGCGCCGCGCCGAGGTGCGGCGCGCGCTGGCCGAATCGCTGCAACAGCTCCGGACACGGCAAGACGAAGCTAAAGAGGTGGCCCAGCGAGCGGCGTCGAAGCGATCCGCCCTCGAGCAGAAGGAACAGGCGCGCGAGAGCTTCGCGGCAGAGCACGAAGAGGTGCGCCGCCGTCTCGGCGAACTCTTCGCTCACCTGGAATCCATGCAGCTTGGTTTGGGCCTCCATGACGTGGATCGCGAGGCTTCACGCGAGAAAGTGAGCGAACTGGGAGAGAGGGTGCGCATTCAGGAAGAAGAGCGCGGGAACGCCGCCGAGGCGCACGCTCAAGCTCGCCTGGTCCTCACGCAGAAGGAAGGCGAGGCCCGGGAACTCGAGAGCCGACTGCATCGGTTGCGGGCCATGCAACAGGACTTGGATGCACGCACGAGCCGTCTGCGAGACGAAGACACGATCCTGAACCAACAGACGAAGGCCTGGCGATCCCAGCTCACCGAACACGAGGGGGAGCTCGAGTCTCTCTTCAAGGATCGCGGGCTTCGCGAAGAGGAGATGCGCGGGCTGCGCGAGGAGGTGGACACGCGCCGCGAGGGAATGGAAAAGGCCCAGGAGCACATGCGTGAGATCTCCGAGCAACAACGCGAAAAGGCCAAGACTCTGGGAGAGATGGAAAACACCGTCACGCGAGACCGCCTCACCATCGAAAACTTCGAGGAGCGCATCCAGGAGAAGTATCGTGTGAGCATCGAGGCCGGGTTCGCTTCGCTCGACAGCGAGGATGTTGCCGAAGGAACTGGTCTTCGAGGAGGATACCTATCCCATGGAGCAAGTCATGGAGCTCCTGGAGGATCGCAGGACCAAGATCGACAAGCTGGGTCCGGTGAACTTCGCCGCGATGGAGGAATACGATCAGAAGAAGGTGCGGCTCGAGTTTCTCGAGAAGCAACGGGACGATCTTCTCACGAGCAAGGAACACCTACTCAAGGCCATCGACAAGATCAACCGGACGGCGCGCACCCTGTTTCGGGAGACCTTCGAGTCAGTGCGAAAGAACTTCCGGGAGATCTTCACTACTCTCTTCGAAGGGGGAGAGGCGGATCTCGAGTTGCTCACGGCCGAGGACCCGCTGGAGGCCGATATCCAGATCCACGCGCGGCCCAAGGGCAAGAAGATCGACTCCGTCGCCCTCTTGTCCGGCGGAGAGCGCGCTCTCACCGCCATCGCCTTGCTCTTCTCGGTCTACCTCATCAAGCCGAGTCCGTTCTGCATTCTCGACGAGGTCGACGCTCCTCTGGACGATCTGAACATCAGCCGATTCGTGCGCTTGATCGAGCGCTTCCAGGAGCGCACGCAGTTCATCGTGATCACCCACAACAAGCTCTCCATGGAAGCGGCCGATCACCTTTATGGGGTCACCATGGAGGAGAGTGGCGTGAGCCGTCTGGTCTCGGTGAGCTTCGAGGAACTGGACGCCGGGGATCCGCTGCAGGCGCTGGAGGAAGCGGCGGCCACCCGGGAGCGTGAGGCCACCCCAGGTGAGCGGCTGGCGGCGGCCAGGGTGGACACTTCCTCGCCGAGCCGGAAGCTGGGACAGATGGAAGAGGAAGGGTAGCTCGGTGGTATTCGGGGCGCTGCGCAATCTGCGGAGAAGTCTGGGAAAGACCTCGGATCAAGTGGTGAGCCGTATTGGCGCGGCCCTGCGCCGCGAAGTCTATCTCACCGAGGAGTTTCTGGAGGAGGTAGAGGAAATCCTCATCGCGGCCGACGTGGGGGTGGAAGCGTCCACCGAACTGGCCGGGGGTCTTCGCAAGCGCTTGAAAGAGGAGGGAGCCAAAGCCCAACTCTCCGATGTCACGCGCGTCCTACGTGAGGACGTCGCCCGCTTGGTGGGTGGCGCGCAGGGAGGGGAAGTGGAATTGGGTGGCCCACCTCACGTGGTGCTGATGGTGGGCGTGAACGGAGTCGGGAAGACCACCTCCATCGCGAAGCTGGCCTATTATCACAAGCAGCGTCAGCGGGACGTTCTGTTGGCGGCGGCCGACACGTTCCGGGCGGCCGCGGTCGAGCAGCTCGCCGCCTGGTCGCAGCGCGTGGGCGTCGACATCATCAAGCAGGCCATGGGATCCGATCCCGCCTCGGTCGCCTTCGATGCCCTGGCCTCCGCGAAGGCCAAGAGTCGCGATGTCGTCATCGTGGATACGGCCGGGCGCTTGCACACCAAGGAAGGCTTGATGCGCGAGCTCGAGAAGATCGCTCGGGTCTGCGGACGTCAGGTCGAGGGTGCGCCGCACGAGACCATTCTCTGCATCGACGCCAACACCGGCCAGAATGGCATCTCCCAGGCCAAGGAGTTTTCCTCGGTGGTGCCGATCAATTCGATTTTCCTGAGCAAACTCGATGGATCGGCCAAGGGGGGAATCGTGGTCGCGATCGCGCGTGCGCTCGAAATTCCCGTGCGTTACGTGGGAACAGGCGAAGGCATCGAAGACTTCGCTCTCTTCGACGCCGACGAATTCGCCGCGGGTCTCTTCCGTCTGCAGGGCGAAGAACTCGCCTAGTTCAGATGCCCCGTTTCCCTGGGGAGTGTTTTGACCGTGCATTCCGATGAGCACTGGATGCGCCGGGCCCTGTGCCTGGCCGCGCGCCACGCCGGCGATACGTGGCCCAACCCCACGGTGGGGGCGGTGCTCGTTCGTGAGGGAGAACTCGTGGCTGAAGGGGTCCACGCCGGCGCCGGCCATCTCCACGCCGAGATCGAGGCTCTGCAACGAGCCAGAGAGAAGTCTCGTGGCAGCACTCTCTACGTGAGCCTCGAACCCTGTCATCATACCGGACGCACGCCACCCTGTTCGCGGGCCCTGGCCGAGGCCGGTGTGGCGCGCGTGGTCTACGCGGTCAGCGATCGCAATCCTCGGGTGCGAGGGGGAGGCGGAAACTGGTTGCGTTCTCAGGGCGTCGAGGTGGTGGAAGGAGCCCTGGCCGACCGCGCCTGGGAGTTGAATCACCCTTTTTTCGAGACGGAAGGGGGCGCGCGCGCTCACCTCACCCTGAAACTGGCTCTGAGCCTCGATGGCAGAATGGCCCGGTCCTCGGGTCCACAGGAGGATCCGCGCCGAAGACTCATCACCGGGGTGGCCGCCCACCGCGCGGTGCACCGGATGCGAGCGAGGGCGAGCGTGATCCTGGTGGGACGGCGCACCGTGCTCTGGGACCAACCTCTCCTCAAGGTCCGGCTCGATTCGGCGCCGCGCCAGCCGCGACGCGCCGTCATCGATCCCCATCTGTCCTTGCGCCCCGACCAACTCGGATCGAGGAATTCCGGGCGACCCTGGCTCATTTTCTGTAACCGCGAAGCGGTCGAAGAGCGCGGCCAGCCTCTTTGCGCCCTGGGGCACGAACTCGCGCCTTGCCATGCTGGCTCCAGTGGTGAACTTGAAGGGAGAGAGATTCTCGAGCACCTGCACCGCATGGGCCTCGGTCAAGTGATGCTCGAAGGAGGCTGGAGGACCGCAACTCACTTCCTTGCTAACGGTTTGGTCGATCGGCTCCATCTCTTTCTCGCTCCCGTTCTCCTCGGTGGAGACGGGGGTGGCCCCCACGAGTGGATTGGGGCGGAAAGCAGGTGGGAGAGCTATCTTCTTCGCCGGCGCGGGGAGGACAGCGAGTGGATTCTGCGGAGGAATGACCTGCCAAGATTCTAGCTGGTCGCGGTCCTTTCCCTGGACCTCGACCCCGACCTTTGGGCCAAAGGGAAGCGAGTTTCATGTTCACGGGGATCATCCAGGGGATCGGCGAGGTCGTCTCGGTGCGCCGTAGCGCGAGCGACCGAATCCTGACGGTCAGGAACGAGGCGCTCGCTCCCCGACTGGCTCTGGGCGCCAGCATTGCGCTGGATGGCGTCTGCCAGACCGTGGTCGAACTCAGCGGGGAAGCGTTCACCGTCGAGGCCATGGCGGAGACGCTCCGGGTGACGAGTTTCGGCTCGCTCGAGACGGGTGCGCGGGTGAATCTGGAGCTTCCCGTGGCGGCCGGAGAAGCGATGGGGGGGCATTTCGTACAGGGTCATGTAGATGGTTTGGCGCGCGTGGAGTCGCGCAAGCGCATGGGTGAAGCGGAGCACTGGCGCTATTCGGCCGACGCGGCCCTGGTCGAGCAGATGGTGCCCAAAGGGAGCGTTGCCCTCGACGGAATCAGCCTGACCGTGGGACCGGATCTGGGCCAGGATAGTTTCGAGGTCTTCCTCATTCCCCACACGCTTTCCGAAACCACCATGGGGTCCAAGAGAGTGGGCGATGCAGTAAACCTGGAAACCGACATTCTCGGCAAGTATCTTCAACGTTACTTGCACTCGAGCGATCTACGCTCCAGCCGCTTGGACTGGGCTGCGATCCGCCGCGCTGGATTGGCCGACTGAAAGAGAAGTGACGATGGACGACGGACAAAAGCGGCAAACCAAGGACCCGGGGAGCGATGATCGAGCCCGCATCGATGCCATCGAAAAGGCGGTGGAGCAAATTCGGCGTGGGGGGATGGTCGTCGTAGTCGATGACGCCGATCGTGAGAACGAAGGCGATCTCATCGTGGCGGCCAAGAGCGCGACCGCGGCCGACATCAATTTCATGGCGACGCACGCGCGCGGGCTGATCTGTCTCGCGGCCACCCCGGAGAGGCTGGAAGAACTCGAACTCCATCCCATGGTCCATCGCAACACTTCACGACTCGGCACCCACTTCACGATCTCGATCGACGCGGTCAAGAACACGAGTACCGGCATTTCCGCGGCCGATCGCGCCGAGACCATTCGACAATTTCTCGATCCGAACACCAAGCCGAATGATTTGGCCCGGCCGGGACACATTTTTCCTCTGCAGGCGCAGCCGGGGGGGGTACTCACTCGCGCCGGCCACACCGAGGCCTCGGTCGATCTGGCGAAAATGGCAGGACTTCCTCCCGCCGGGGTCCTGTGCGAGATCATGGACGAAGATGGAAGCATGATGCGTATGCCGGGCTTGGAGGAATTCGCCCGTCAGCACTCTCTGCCTCTCATTACGGTGCGAGATCTGATCGAGTACCGGCAGCACACCGAAAAACTCGTCCGCCGCGAGACCGAGGTGGTACTTCCCACTCCCTTTGGCGAATTCCGTTTGATGTCGTACAGCAGCAAGGTCGATGCCGAGCATCATTTGGCTCTGGTCATGGGTACGGTCGACGACGACGAACCGGTTCTGGTGCGAGTGCACAGCGAGTGTCTCACCGGAGATGTATTCCACAGCATGAGGTGCGATTGCGGAGCGCAGCTCGACGCCGCGATGCGTCAGGTGGGAGAGGCGGGTAGAGGAATCGTTCTCTACATGCGCCAGGAAGGCCGTGGCATCGGGCTCCTCAACAAGCTTCGTGCCTATGCACTGCAAGATGAAGGCGCAGACACGGTGGAGGCGAACCTAAAGTTGGGATTTCAGCCCGATCTCCGCCACTACGGAGTCGGCGCGCAAATCCTCTGCGATCTCGGCGTCTCCCAGATGCGCCTGCTCACGAACAATCCCAAGAAGATCGTTGGCCTCTCGGGTTACGGTTTGGAGGTCGTGGAGAGAGTTGCGTTGGAAGTTGGTTCCAACGATTCCAATCGTCGTTACCTCACCACTAAACGTGACAAAATGGGCCACCTTCTGGGCGGGCTCGATGAGAAAGGATCGTGATGTCCACCGTTTTCGAAGGACACTACGCGAAGACCAAGGGCAAGCTCGGGATCGTCGTTGCCCGTTTCAATGCGCTGTTTTCCAAGCAGCTCCTCGAAGGTGCGCTCGATGGTTTGCGTCGGCATGGAGTCAGCGAGGACGAGGTGGACGTGGTCTGGGTTCCGGGGGCCACGGAGATTCCTCTGGTCTGCCAGCGCATGGCCGAGAGCGGCGAGTATGTTGCCCTCATCGCGCTGGGCGCGGTCATCCGGGGTGCGACCGCCCACTTCGACTACGTGGCCCAAAGTGTGAGCCGGGGATGCGACCAGGTGAGACTTCAGACCGGAGTGCCGCTGATCAACGGAGTATTGACCACGGAAAACCTGGAGCAGGCGATGGAGCGCTCCGGCACCAAGGCGGGAAACAAAGGTTACGACGCCGCCCTCGCCGCTCTCGAGATGGCGGATCTTCTGCGCCAACTTCCACGAGGAAAAGACTGAGATGGGTCGACAACGTAAGGCTCGCGAACTCATGGTGCAGGCACTCTACGCCAGCGCGTTGGGTGGCAAGGGACTGGACGAGGCGGTGAGCGAGCAGATCGAGCGGCGCGGCCCGACCAGTTCCACCATCGAGTACGTCATGAAAGTGAGCCATGAGCTGCAGCGCGTGGGCGCGGAGCTCGACCGAGAAATCAACGCGGCGCTGACGGGTTGGAGTCCGGAGCGAGTAGGCGTGGTCGAACGGGCGATTCTCCGTCTGGCTCTGCTCGAGATGATCTATCTGCCCGAGACTCCGGCCAAGGTCGCGATTTCAGAAGCAGTTGACTTGGCGAAGACCTACAGCAGCGACGATGCCGCTCGTTTCGTGAACGGAGTTCTCGACCACATCCTGAAGGAGCATGAGACGCCGGCCGGCGAAAGCGTCGACGAATCGGCCGGAGAGAAGCATGCCTGAGCCCTCCGTTGCCGACCGGTTTCCCTCGCCGGTATACTCATCCCATGCGTGAATCCCGCAAAGAACACTGGCAGAACTTCTGGGTCGAGGCGGGAAGCCTCAGTCTGCACGAAGTCTACGGGAATGATGGCCGGATTCTCCGCGAGGTGTTCGGGATCATGAACCCGCAGGGAGCGCGCGTGCTCGAAGTGGGTGCAGGGACGGGTCGCGACAGCTTGGCCCTGGCGAAGGCCGGAGCTGAGGTGGTCACCCTCGATTACGTGCCCGAAAGCCTCCGTCTAATCCACGAGGCCGCCGACGCCGCTGGAGCCAGAGTGGCGGTGGTGGGGGGCGACGGGCTCGAGATGCCTTTCGCGGACGGAACATTCGATCTCGTATTCCATCAGGGCCTTTTGGAGCACTTCCGCGATCCGATTCCCCTCTTGCGCGAAAACGTACGAGTGCTCAAACCGGGGGGAGTTCTGCTCGTCGACGTTCCGCAGCGCTACCACTACTACACCCTCGGAAAACATGCCCTGATGTTGTTCGATCGCTGGTTCGCGGGGTGGGAGACCGAGTTCACGGTGGCGGAACTCGAGGACTTGTTGAGCTCCATCGGACTCACTGTCGAACGCAGTTACGGCGACTGGATGGTTCCGGCGCTGTGGTACCGAGCCCTCCGCAAAGTGCTTCTGAAAACCCTGGGTCTTCGCTTGCCCATGTACCCGCGGGGCATCTGGCCCTTCGCCCCTCTAGCCCAAGGATTTCGGGGCTGGTTCAAGAAGAGCCGGATCTCCCTCTACACCACGATCGTGGTGGGCTGTCTGGCGCGGAAGCGTGCTTGAAGATCCCGTGGGAAGGCGAGAAGATCCACCGCGCGAGGCCACTTTGGGTCACCACTAGACTGGAGCTGCTCCCCTGAAGATCTTAGCAGTGAATTGGCGTGACCGCGGCGATCCCATGGGTGGTGGGGCTGAAGTTCACCTCCATGAAATCCTGCGCCACGCGGTGAAGCGGGGCCATGAAGTGACGTGGCTCGCCTGCAGCTATCCGGGCGCGGAGGCCGAGGAGCTGGATGAGGACGGCATACGCCATCGGCGTCGGGGCGGCTGGCGATGGGCAAACCTGAGCCTTCCCGGTCTGATGAAGGACGAGCTGAAGCGGCGCGAATACGACCTCGTGGTGGAGGACATCAACAAGATCCCCTTCTTCACTCCATGGCATACGCGTTTGCCAGTGCTCGTGATTGTCCCTCATCTCTTCGGCGCCACCGTCTTCCGCGAAACCAATCCCCTGACTGCGAGCTATGTCTATCTGAGTGAACGCCCCATACCGTGGGTCTATCGGAATTCGCATTTTCTGGCCATCAGCCAGAGCACTGCGAATGATCTCGTGCGCCGGGGGATCGACCGCGAGAGGGTGGACATCGTGGAATGCGGCATGGACCACCGTCCCTATCGGCTCGATGATCCTCCGCCGCGTTCGCACGTGCCCATGGTGGTGCATCTGGGACGATTGAGGCGTTACAAGAGCGTGGACGTGGTCTTGAGGGCGATGGTGGCCATCCGCCGGGTGCTCCCGGATACCGTGCTCGAGATCGTCGGCGATGGTCCGGACGAGAGCCGGCTGCGCAAGCTCGCGCACGAATTGGGGCTATCCGAGGCCGTCCATTTTCTGGGTTACCTGCCCCGGGCCGAGATCGTGAACCTGCTCTACCGCAGTCATCTCTTCTTGAATCCCTCCCCCAAGGAGGGCTGGGGTCTCACCGTCATCGAGGCCAATGCCTGCGGGGTTCCCGTGATCGCGAGCCGGCGCCCGGGACTGGTCGACTCGGTGCGGGAAGGGGAAACCGGCCTGTTGGCCGAGTACGGTCGACCCGAGGAGTTCGCGGCCAAGGCTCTCGAGCTGCTCACCGACCACCCGCTCTGGCGGAGCTACAGCGAGAACGCCTTGCGCTGGGCGCGGAGTTTCAATTGGGAAGACTGCGCCGCCCGAAGTCTGACCGTGATGGAGCGCGCGGCTCAGGAGAGATCTCGATGAGCATGGCAAGCCCGCCGCGCCGACCGAGATGGTGGAGTCTGGTCCTGCGAGTCCTCGTCAGCGTCACTCTCATGGTCTGGCTCGTGCACAGCCTTCAGGGAGGGTGGAAAAAGCTGGAAGACGTGCGCGTGCTCACTCTCGCTCCCGCCGCGCTGGTGTTCGTTTTGAGCACGATCCTCGGCGCCCTGCAGTGGGGTCTCTTGTTGCGACACGCCGGACTTGGTCTTTCTCTGGGCAGACTTGCGCGCATCTACTGGGTCGGTCTCTTCTTCAACAACTTTCTTCCGAGCAATGTGGGGGGTGATCTCGTCAAGGTCGCCGACGTTTCCCTCAGCACCGGGGAGCTGAGCCGGGCGGTGGCGGGAACCATCCTGGATCGAGTGTTGGGCCTGAGCGCCCTCGCCGCTTTGGGCATCTTCGCCGCACTTCTCTCGCGCCGCGTCTGCCAACCCGGCCTTCCCGTCCTCTTGCTGCTCGGGGTCTGGTTGGGGCTTCTGCTCATGGGTGGACTGCTCTTATCGAGGCGCTTAGGGGAGAGAGTCACGCGTCTTGTCGCAAGGATCCGCTTCGGACGGATCCACGAGAGGCTTCAGGCCCTCAGCGGCGAATTCGCGCACTACAGACACTCTCCGGTCTTTCTGCTGAAGATCTTCGCGCTCGCCCTCCTGGTGCAAT
Source organism: Candidatus Krumholzibacteriota bacterium (assembly GCA_963764625.1). Classification (GTDB taxonomy): domain Bacteria; phylum Krumholzibacteriota; class Krumholzibacteriia; order JAJRXK01; family JAJRXK01; genus JAOZPE01. Next base: position 338,588 of record CAVXTH010000006.1, read on the forward strand.
TTTTTCGCGTGCTCACCCACGTACTGGTGGCGCAGGCCCTGGCTATTCCCTTGAATTGGCCGCTCGTGCTGGGCCTCTACGTTTTCATCCCGGTGCTCGGGATCGCCATCGTTTTGCCCATCTCGTTCAACGGACTGGGGCTTCGGGAACTCATCGCGACCCGCCTTCTGCCGGGGATCGGAATCGCGGCGCCCGAGGCCTTCGCGCTGCAGATCACGACCTATCTCGTACAAGTGGCGGTGAGTGCGGTCGGGGGGCTGTTTTTCGCCCTCCGCCTGCTCCGAGGCGGGCGGAACGCGGGGCCGAAGTCGCAAGAAGGCGAGGGCGGAGCCTCCGCACGGCTAAAGAGCGAGTGAATGAGAACTTGCCGCAGGGAACCCCGGTTTGCTCGGGACGTACCAACGAGCCGCATGGCCTCTACGCCGAAGGGGCGAGCTGTGCTAGAGTTTCGCTCCGGTCGGCCGATGGCTGTCTCATCCGAAGGAAGTAGATCTTGCTGAATCGCGCGCTCAAGAGACCCAATACCTTCATGGCGCTCGCTCTCTTCGTTCTGAGTTTCGGGGTCTACGCCGCCACGACTTCGAGAACCATCTCCTTTTGGGACTGTGGAGAGTTCGTCGCGACCGCCTACGGGTTGGGGATTCCCCATCAGCCGGGCACCCCGCTCTACGTACTGGTGGCGCACATCTTCTCCCTGCTGCCTCTGGGTTTGTCCGTAGCCCTCAAGGTAAACCTGATGAGCGCCTTCTTCGCGGCGCTGGCCGTCGTGTTCACTTATCTGACCGCGGCTCGTCTGCAGGAAAGCGTGGGAAGAGGAGATCCAGGACCCTAGTCCGGCCTGGCTCGTGAGGATGGGCGCGGCGGTGGGCGCCTGTTTTTTGGCCTTCAGCACCACCTTCTGGAACAACGCCATCGAGGCGGAGGTCTACAGTCTGGCGGCCTTCGTGCTCGCCCTCACCGGCTACATGATCGTCCGCTGGTACGAACAGAGAAAGGTCCTGGCATCGTCGACCTTCTTCCTGCTCGTGATCTACGTCATGGGGCTCTCGGTGGGATTCCATCTGGGGTCGGTGCTGGTCTACCCGGGCCTGTTCGTCGTCGCTCTCATCTGCCGGGACAAAGCGCTCGACGACATCGATTTGCTCTTGGTCTCCTTCACCATGGGAGTCTTCGTTCTCTCCACCATGCTGAAGAGCAACATCTTCTTTTCGATGCTCTACCTGATCCTGATCGGGGTGGCGTTGTGGCGTCTGCTCGTGCCGAATGGTTCGGGCTTCGCGCTGGCCGGAATCGCGCTGTTCTTCTTGGGCCTCTCCGTTCACATATTCATGCTCATTCGAACCACTCAGTCGCCCTTCATCAATCAGAGTGTGCCAGATACTTTCGCGCGCCTGATGATGGTGATTCGTCGCGAGCAGTATCCGCCACGCGTGCCCTGGCATCGCGAGGCGCCGCTGCTGTGGCAGATCGGACATTTTCTGGGGACGAGCGTCTGGGGTGGTGATTCCAGTCTTGCCGGCCGTCGCGTCGTGGGCTTCCTCCAACAGTTCACCTTCTTGCCCCGCCCCGGATTCCTCGACAGCTTCGTTCCCATCTCCCTGGGACTCTACGGAATCCTGAACCAGTTCCGGGGAAATCGGAAGCTGGCGTGGGGCTTCTTCACCGTGTTTCTCATCAATTCCGTGGGCTTGCTCATCATTCTGAACTTCACCAACCACGAAGTACGCGATCGAGACTACTTCTATTTCGGCGCCTTCCAGTTCTGGGCGCTGTTCATGGCCCTTGGCGCCGGGGGCTTTCTGCGTTCGATCTGGTTGGGAATGCGGGAGAAAGACAGGACTCGGCACCTGGTTATGGCGGGCGGCGGTCTCTTGATCGCCATCGCTCTCCTTCCGGTGTTGATTCCGCACCATCCGAAGTACTACGAGCACGATCGGAGCCACGACTATATCGCTCGCGACTACGGTTGGAACATGCTCGTGAGCCTTCCCCCGAACAGCATCCTGTTCACGAACGGTGACAACGACACTTTTCCCCTGTGGTATCTCCAAGGGGTGGAGAAGTTTCGTACCGATGTTCGCGTGGTGAATCTGAGTCTCATCAACGTGCCGTGGTACATCAAGCAGCTCAGAGACGTGCCCCCGAAGTGCCCCATCAACTGGAACGATGCCCAGATCGAAGGCAAGGAACCGATCGAACACAAGGGTATGCGGACCAAACTCGAAGCTCAGATGCTTCCCGACAAGACCGTGCTGTGGATCCGCGACATGGCGGTCTGGCACATCATCGAGCAGAATCGGTGGCGGCGCCCCATCTACTTTGCAGTCACCATTCCTCCCGATTACATCTCCGACTACGACCCCTACTTCAACATGAAGGGACTCGTCTATCGTCTGACTCCCAAGCGGAGCCCGGACGGCAGATCCAAGATCGACGCGGATGCGATCATGACGAATCTGACCGAGAACTACGACATGGCGGGGATCTGGAAGCCGTATACTCCCCAGTCGAAGGTCAAGCCGAGGCTGGGGGAGGATCTCCCTTTCGTGCGGGACGATTCCTTCTATAAGGACTTCAATACGACTCACTTGACGAGAAATTACCCGGCAGCTCTCTGCCGGGTCGCGTACGCGAGACTCACCTCAGGAGAGCAAGAGAAGGGAATTCATGGCGCTCAGGTTGGCATTCGAACTCGATCCGACCTTTCCCTTCCTTGTCGATCTGATCCCGACCGCGTTCATACAGTCACACCACGTCGACGAAGCGCTCAAGATCGGCAGTTACTACTTGGATCACCTGAGCGATCCCCGGGGTCTGGCGGTGGACATGGGACGGAGTCTGCTCAGTTTTGGTTATCCCGAGAAGGCCGAGGCGTGGACGAACACGCTGCTCGAACACGATCCCGACGAGAGAGCCTATGTGCGCATGAAGGTGCGGGTCCTGTGGGAAGCGGGAAGGAAGGATCAAGCCATCGACGTGCTTCAATCCTTCATTCAGCGCACCGGCGACTCGGAGTCACAGGGCGACCTCGAGGAGATGAAGAAGCCACCTGAACGACGAACCTACTTCGGTGCCAGCCGAGGGCGACTCTTCGGCAGCCGGAACCCCGGAGGGAGGGGAGTGAGGAACGGTCTGCTCGGCTTCTGGACCGAGAAGCGCCGTGTACTGGTTACGGGCTGCGCCGGGTTTCTCGGAAGCAGTCTGGTGGACTCCTTGCTGCGACAGGGACACCACGTGGTGGGAATCGACTCCTTCAGTGATTACTACAACCCGGCTCTCAAGCGTGAAAATTTGGACGGGGCGAAGCAGGCGGCTGATTTCGAACTGATCGAGGGCGATCTCAACGAGCTCGACTTGGCGAAGGTCGCGCGCGACAGGCAAGTCGTCTTTCACCTCGCGGCCCAGGCCGGAGTGCGCGCCTCGTGGGGAACCGAATTCGATCTCTATCTCCGGGCCAACGTCCGGGCCACCCAAGTTCTGCTCGAGGCCCTGGTGCGAGTCTCACGCGAGGGTGGAGATTTCAGACGCCTGGTCTATTCCTCGTCTTCTTCGGTGTACGGGAATCAGGACCGCTATCCGGTCACCGAGGACATGGACAAGCATCCCTTCAGTCCCTACGGAGTCACGAAGCTGGCGGGGGAGCATCTGTGTGAGCTCTACGCCACCAATCACGGACTCCCCTGTTCCTCTCTCCGCTACTTTACGGTGTACGGTCCCCGGCAGCGACCTGACATGGCCTTCCACAAATTCCTGCGCGCGAGCGAGCGTGGGGAAGCGTGGGTCATCTACGGTGACGGGAAGCAGAGCCGTGATTTCACCTACGTAGACGACGTGGTGCGAGCCAATCTTCTGGCCGGGGCCGAGAGTTCACCCTATGGGGTCTACAATATCGGAGGGGGCACGCGCCAGGATCTCCTCTCGGTCCTGAAAATTCTACAGGAGAGAGTGCGAGCCCATGGGATTTCGGATACGGTGAAGATCGAGCATGCGGAAACGGTCAAGGGAGATGTTCGCCACACCGGCTCCGACGGCTCGCGGGCTCGTGAAGGGCTGGGTTTTGAGGCCGAGATTCCGCTGGAAGAGGGACTCGATCGCATGGTGAGCTGGTACGCGCAGAGGATGCGAGCATGAACCAAAGCGGCGACAGTGAGAGCATGGTGCCAAGCCGCGGGCAGCGATCTCGTTCTGGAGGAGGCGCGCAGGGCGCTGGCCGGTACGGGCGAACTCGATCTGACGGTGCTCATCCCCGCCTACGACGAGGTGGCCAGCCTGCCCGATCTCATCGAGCAAGTGGCCGCGATCGTGGAACCGATCACTTCGTCCTGGGAAATCCTCGTGGTGGACGACGGGAGTAGCGACGGCACGCTCGACCTCTTGCGAACGCTGGCGGGTGAGACACCTCAGCTCCATCACATTTCCTTCCGACGCAACTACGGAAAGTCGGCGGCGCTCTCGGTGGGGTTCAAGCGTTCCCGCGGCTCGGTGGTAGTGACGATGGATGCCGACTTGCAGGATGACCCCCGTGAGATCCCACGCCTCTTGGCCGCGCTGGCCGAGGGTTTCGACCTCGTCAGCGGCTGGAAGCAGAACCGCAAAGACCCTTTCGTGAAGACCTCGACCTCGAAAGTCTTCAACTTCGTCACCTCCCTGGTGAGTGGCCTCAAACTCCACGACTTCAACTGCGGTTTCAAAGCCTACCGCTGCCAGGTGACGCGCGCTCTCAAGGTGTATGGCGAGTTGCACCGCTATCTTCCGGTGATGGCTCATCTCCAGGGCTTCGCGGTGGCGGAAATTCCGGTGCGACACCACGCGCGCAAGCACGGGGTCACGAAATTCGGACGTGAGCGCTTCATCAACGGAGTCTTCGATCTGCTCACAGTGCTCTTCCTGAGCCGCCGGCGGACCTCACCTCTGCACTTCTTTGGTCGGGTCGGATTACTCTTCGGTGCGGGTGGGATGCTCATCTGCATCTATTTCCTGATCACCTGGCTCGGAGGAGCGGGGCTCCATCTCCGCCCTCTCATGCTCTTGGGAATCGCTCTCATCCTGGTCTCCATGCAGTTTTTCAGTCTCGGTTTGTTGGCGGAGCTTTTGGTCTCCTCGCGGGACGAGAGTGAGAGCTATCAGATTCGCTCCGAGGGCTGAGCCGTGAGCACGAATCCACCTCGGCTCGGAGTGGTGGTCCTGAATTGGAACGGCCGCGATCATCTGGCCGGACTTTTCCCTTCGCTGCTCGCCTCCACCTACTCCGACTTCTTCGTCCTCGTGGTCGACAACGGCTCCCAAGACGGCAGCGTGGAATGGACGCGGCGCGAGTTTCCCTCTGTCGAAGTTCTTGCGCTCGGAGAGAACCGCCGGTTTTCCGGGGGAAACAACGCGGGAGCGGCTCGTGCCCGCGAGCTGGGCGCCGAGCTTCTCCTGATCCTCAACAACGATACGGAGGTCGATCCCGAATGTCTCAGCTGGCTCGTTGAGAGCTTTCGCGAGAGATTCGGCGATCGGAATCGTCGGGCCGAGAATCTGCTACCATGATCGTCCCGAGAAAATCTGGTACGGAGGGGGGCGAATCAGACGCTCTCTTGGCATCATTTCCCACCGTGCCATCCGCCGCGGAGTGGACGAGGGAGCCGATCCTCGTGGGACGACGGACTGGGTGAGCGGATGCGCGCTCGCGGTGCGGGAAAAAGTATGGAGTTCTCTGAATGGCCTGGACGAGGAATACTACATCTACGCCGAGGACGTGGACTTTTGCCTGCGGGCCGCCGACGCCGGGGTGGGAATTCACTATGAACCACGGGCGCTCGTTCTGCACAAAGTGAGTGCTTCGGTGGGGGGAGCGAGTTCCGCGTTCAAGAGCTACCACAAGAGCCGGGCCGCACTTCGACTCTTTGCGCGCCACGGTGCGGGACCAGGACGCTTCTCCGCCTACTGCGGACTCGCGATGCATGATCTCGCCGCGATCGCGTGGTTGCTCGCAAGAGGTCACTTCCGTTCGGCCTTCGCAATCTTGTGCGCGTGGGTCGACGCAGTCTTCGGCCACCAGAGCTATCGGGTGGAAGAAGCCCTGCCGAAGGGATGAACATGAGCAGACGTGGAGCCCTAATCGGATTCTGGCTTCTGGCCTTCCTGCTGTTGCTGTCGGCGAGTGTCGCCCTGCATCCCGAACAGTACGGGGGAAAGATCTACAGGAGCGCGATGCCCGCGCGGTCCAGGCCTTCAAGATCGTGGGGGATCGGATGCTGAAGAACGGGGAGTATCCGCAGTGGAATCCCTACGTGTTCTTGGGGATGCCCTCCTACGCGAGTCTCGCCTACACCCCAGGCGTCTACCCGCTGGAACGGCCGGTCGACGAACTCAAGAAAGTACTGGGTTTGCCCCCGATGACCTGGCTCCTTCTGCACCTCCTCATTCTCGGCCTGGGCACCACGGGCTATTTGCGTTGGCGAGGACAGTCGTGGGCTGCCGCGGTGGCGGCCGGGGCGGCGGTCATGGCGCTCCCCAAGGTGGTCGCATGGTGCGTGTACGGGCACGGTACGAAGGTTCTGAGCGTGGCGTGGATGCCGTGGATTCTGTGGACGCTCGAAGGGGTTCTAAAGCGAGGGCAGGCCAAGTGGGCTCTGGGGCTCGCGGCCCTCTTGGGGGTGTTGCTTCTGCGGGCCCACGTGCAGATGACCTACTACACCGCCATGGCCGGCCTCTTCTGGTTCTGCGCGTTCGGCCTTCCGCTCTGGAAAGAAGAGCACGGCCGCAAGCGCCTGATGATTCGCAGTAGCTGGATTCTGGGAGCTTCGCTGGTCGCCCTTCTCTTGGCGATGGAGCTCTACTTGCCGGTCATCAGCTATCAGGCGCACAGCATTCGCGGAGCCGCAAGCACGGGTGGAGGCGTGAGTTTCGTGTATGCCACGAGCTGGAGCCTGAGCGCCAGCGGGATTCCCACGCTCTGGTGGCCCACCGCCGTCGGCTACGGAAAGCTCTCGTACGTCGGGGGCATGCCGTTCACCGACTATCCGAACTATGTGGGAATCCCCCTCTTGGTGTTGGCGATCCTGGGAGTGGCGTTCCGGCGCGACAGATGGGCATGGATGCTCGCAGCGCTCGCGTTCTTTTCGACGCTGGTCGCGATGGGGAATCACGGTTTTCTCTACCGGCTCCTGTACGATGTGCTGCCCGGGTTCAACAAGTTCCGCGTTCCGGTCATGATTCTCATCTTGCAGGAGTACGCGCTGATCCTGCTCGCTGCTGCAGGCATCGACGAACTCGCTTCGCACCTGAAGGCCGAGCGTCGACCCACATGGCTCAGCGGCGCGGTCGCCTTTCCGGTGCTGATCCTGGGGCTCGTTTTCTTGCTCCTGGGTACGGTCGGAGCCGGGTATCTGCGGGAGCAATCGATTCATCACTGGCTGTCCCTGCGAGCCCAGATTCCCATCGCCGCGCTCGGCGCCGCGGCCGATCTGGCGCGCGCGGATGCCCTGAGAATCGGGGCGATTCTTCTGCTCTCCGTGGGCCTGGCTTTCGCCTTCATCCGGGGCCGGATTTCGCGAGGGGTCTTGGTCGGAGCCCTGGGGCTCTTGGTCTTCGTGGATCTCTACGCGGTGACCCGGCCCATCGTCCATCCCGAGAACTTCCTGAAGCAGGCCGGTCGCGGCGAGCAGGGACGCACCGTGGTGATCGCCGCCCCCGCGATGATCCAGAATCACCACTACGTGGAGAGCTACGTCAAGAGCGATGGGGCCCTCGATTTCCTGAAAGCACAGGGACCTTTCCCTCGCGTTTGGCCTCTGCGTCAGTTTCAAATGGAGAACATCTACGCCGCACAGGGCATCGTGAGCCTGGCGGGCTACCAACCGGCCAAGCTCGCGAGCTACGAGGAGATCCGCTCGCGTCTGTACCCGCGGCGCGGATTGCCGTCGTTGAAACTGGTCGATCTGCTGGCGGCGGGATGGGTCCACGTGCCGAGCGCTTTGCCGGCATCCACCGTGAACGCTTTGGCGGAGCAGGGTCTGCGTCTCGTGCAGGCGTTCGAGGGCGACGGAGGAGTGGTGTACCGGAACGAGAGTGCCGGGCCGCGCGCGTGGATCGTGGGTCGATTCCAGCTCGAGCGCCCGGGGCAGGATACCAGCGATTCCGAGCCCGATACCACGGTACTCCACCGCGTGCTGTCCGCGAGTTTCGATCCGGCCATGGATGTCATTCTCGCGAGGGTTCCGCAGCCCGCGCCCGAGACAGGGGCCAGCGGCGAGGTGCAGTGCATCGAAGAGCATCCCCAACGAATCCTCTTCCAGACGAGTACGAATCTTCCTGCCGTCGCGGTATTCGCCGACGTCTACTATCCGGATTGGGAGGTGAAGATCGATGGCGAGCGGGCGAACGTGCTTCGGGCGGATTACGCACTGCGAGCCGTGGCGCTCCCGGCGGGAACCCATCGCGTGGAGTTCTTCTACCGCGACGAGGCTTTGCGCACGGGTCGTCTCCTGCATCGCATTGCCTTGCTGATTCTGGTGCTCGCGGCGGTGGCTCTGCTGGTGCGCGGTTTCAGGAATTCTCCATCCCGCACCTCCGCTCGTCCGGCGGAAAGCCCGAAGGCTCGCCAGTAGAGGAATGGGGTATAATGGCAGGTAGACTGCGGAGATTTCGACGATTGCCAGCTCGTTCGGAGCCGACTAGGCTCAGAACGCGCGTGGAGTCGTTTCTGGTCGCCGGTAGCCTCGAACCACGCTGGTCCTACGGGTCGTGAGGAGTGTAGGAATCGGATGAAAGCCCTGATCGTGATCCCCACCTACAACGAACGGCACAACATCGGGCGCATCATTCCCGAAATTCTGAAACAGGATCCGGGAATTCACGTCCTGGTCGTCGACGATAGCAGTCCCGACGGCACCGGCGCGGTCGTTTCTCAAATGATGGCGAGTGAACCGCGGATTCATCTCATCGAGAGAGAGGGGAAGCAGGGTTTGGGAACGGCCTACCTGGCGGGATTCCGCTGGGCCCTGTCGGAAACCGACGCGGAATACATTTTCGAAATGGACGCCGACTTTTCACATGATCCCGCGGCGATCCCCACCTTCCTCGAGATGATTCAGCATTGCGACCTGGTAGTGGGCAGCCGCTACGTGAACGGGATCACGGTCATGAACTGGCCCCTGTCCCGCCTCTTTCTTTCCGTCTTCGCCAACTACTACGCGTCCGCAGTCACCGGTCTGCCGGTGAAGGACTGCACCGGCGGATTCAAGTGCTTTCGCCGGCGTACTCTGCAAGGCCTGCCGCTGAGTAAGGTACACAGCGACGGCTACGGATTCCAAATCGAATTGAACTATCACGCCTGGAAGCGCGGTTTTCAGATCCGCGAGATTCCCATCGTGTTCACCGACCGCGTGGTCGGAGAGAGCAAGATGTCCAGACGAATCATCTGGGAAGCGGCATGGGTCGTGTGGCGCCTCCGCCTCTTCTCGGTCTCCACCGAATGAAGGCGGCGAGCGTGCAGGAGCCTTCCCTCGAGCTCACGCTCATCCTCGTGAGCTTTCACAGCGAGCTGCCTCTCCGAGCCTTCTTCGAGAGCTATCGCCGGCACCCCATCCGCGCCACACACGAGATTCTCGTGGTGGACAACGCCCCCGGCGACGGCGTGGCGGCGTGGATCGAGAAGGAGATGCCCGAAGTGAGGGTGATCTCCAGCCCCAAGAACGTGGGCTATGCTCGCGGAGTGAACGCGGGGATCGAGCAAGCTGGCGGACGTGCCATTCTCGTCATCAACCCGGACGTGGAGCTCTCCGAGGGCGGGGTGGACCGAGCCTTGGCCTACCTCGGCGAACATCCCGAAGCGGGGATCGTCGGCGCCCGGCTTCTCAATCGCGACGGATCCCTGCAAAACAGTGCGCGGCGCTTCTACACTCTCCAGACCATCCTTCTCCGGCGCACTCCCCTCGGACGCCTCAGGCCCGACCACCCCGAACTGAGACGTCATCTCATGCTCGACGACGATCTCGATCACGCCCGGCCCGTGGACTGGGTCATGGGCGCGTGGATGCTGGTGCGCCGCACGGCCATCGACGTGGTGGGTCTGATGGATGGGCGCTTCTTCTTGTATTTCGAGGACGTCGATTGGTGCTACCGCATGTGGGCGAGCGGATTCGAAGTTCATTATTTTCCGCAGGCCAGCTTCGTTCACGCCTACGAACGGAGCAGTGGCGGATTGAATCGAACTCTGCTCTACCATTTGCGCTCGTTCGCCAGCTATTACGACAAGTGGGGAGCTCTGATCTACGTCGCGAAGCAGCTGCGACGCGGCTGGGAAAAGCTCAGCGCTTTCGTTCTCGATCTGGTGTTCCTGAATCTGGCGTTCTTGGCATCGTACCTGGTGCGCCTGCTTCTCCAACCGGCGCTTCCTCTCCCTCTGTATTCGTTCGCCGAGTATCTTCCACTGCTCGGTTTCACGAACGTGGTGGCCGCATTCACGCTGCCGCTGGCGGGCCGGTACGTGGTGGCCAGGAACGACCGCACTCTATCGCGCTGGATCGATAGCGGACGCCTCGCCCTCACCGTGACCCTGCTCGTCATGGCCGGGACCTGGCTGGCGCATACGCGCACCTTCAGCCGCCTCGTCATCGTGCTTCTCTTTCCTCTGCTGACCGGGGCTCTGCAACTCTCGCGAGTCGCGTTGCATCGTCTCCTCGCAGGAGGGATGAGTGGGGTTCGATTCGCCCGGGCCGCTCTGTTGGGGGACGTGGGGGAAGTGGAGACGCTTGGAGCCGCACTCGATCGCGAAGCAACCGGAGACCTCATCGTGGCGGGACGCGTGACGCTGGGGGAAGCGGAGCCGGCGAAGGGTGACGCGATACGCGTGCTGGGGGGAGTCGAACGGCTCGAGGAGATCGTCGAAACTCATCGGCTCAGCGAAATCCTGGTCGTGGAAACGACGAACGAGAGGGAACTGGTGATCGCGAAATTACGCGAGGCCGCCGCGGCCGGGGTGGGGGTTTACCTGCTGCCGCCGTGGGCTGAGGTGCTGCGGGGGGTGGACGGCACGACTGAGCGTCACGGACACTCCTGGTTGTTGCTTCGGCCTCCCCCGATGCTCGCCGGGGGCGCCTGGGGTAAGGCGGCCATGGACCGTCTGGGAGGCGCCCTGCTCTGCATTTTGTCCCTTCCCGGCTTCGTGTTATGCTCCCTCCTGGGCCGGCCGTTGGGCTTGATCGGACAACGGACCTCGCAACGACTTGGTTACCGCCGCCGGATCATCAACTGGTCGGAGCTCGTGAGTACACGTAGTGGCCGGCCGGTCTGGGGTCTGGCGCAGTCAGCTGTCTTTCTCAAGGTGCTCACCGGGCAGATCAGCCTGGTGGGACCCTCCGCACTTCCTCCAGAGAAGGAAAAGGAGCTCAGCCCAATCCACTTGCTACGGTTCGCCGTCAAGCCCGGTCTCGCGGGCCTCTGGCAACAAGAGTGCGGCGAGAGGACACTCGAGTCTCTCGTCTCCAGTGATCTCGATTATCTGGAGCAGTGGTCGCTGACCCTCGACTTGGATCTCTTCCTTTCGGCACTGCCGAGGATCCTGTTTCGTCGCGACCCCTGGCGCCATCATTCCTCCAGCTCTTGAAAAGTGGATCGCATGAAAAGCTCCGTCCTCTACACTTTCCTGGCTCTCTCATCGTTGCTCGGTTCTTCTCTCGCCATGGCCGATCTGAGTGATACCGCGCCGTGGACCACCACCTCCCAAGTGCGCGAGATCAATCGCATGGTGCTGTTCCAGGGAAAGGTGGTCGCGTCCACGCCCCAGGGGGGGCTCCTTCTGCTGGACCCGAGTAGCGGGGGAATCACGCGTTTCAATAGCGGAGACGGTCTCAGCTCCGACGCGATCAGCGACATGGCGGTGAGCCAAAGTGGCGAGCTCTGGCTGGCCACGGGAGGTGAGGGGATCTCCGCCGCCGGTCTCTGCCGGCTCGATGCGAGCTTCAGGACGCGCGTGGTGGCGCAGGATCTGGCTTCCCTGGAAATCACGGCCGTCGCCGCCGACGGGAACTTCGTCTACTACGGCACGCGTCTGAGTGGGGCGGGGCGCCTGAGCTCGGGAGTGCCCGAGGCTGTGTACACTTCCGCCGGGCAGGGTCTGGCGGACGATCGTGTGCTGTACGTCGCGGCTTCCAAAGGAGAGGCCTGGTTCGCCACCCGCGGCGGTCTGAGTCGCCTCAAGAACGGCATCTTCCAGACCTTCAATGGTGGACTCGATTTCGAGGTGGTGAGGGACCTGATCGCGGGACCGGTGGGAGTATTCGCCGCGGATCGGGTGGGGGTGAAGAAATTCGATGCTTCCACGGAGAATTGGGTGGAGTTCGGCAGCGGCCTGAGCGACAGCTTGCGGGCCCTCACGTTCGACGGGGATGCCCTGGTGGGATTGGGTTACACGGGGACGGCCTGGCGCTTGGACGCGCAGGCCACTCAGTGGCAGAGCCGCGCTCTCGACGTGAACTTGCGTCTTCTGGAATCGCTTTCTCCGGATGGTCTCGGGCACGTCTGGTACGGGGGCTATCAGGTGGACTTACAGCGGACACTGCAGGGACCCATCGCGTCTCTGCTCGAACCCGACTCAGGACGCGTTTTTTCGGTCAACGGACTGCTGGGAGTCAACGTCCAGAACCTGGTTCCCGACCGTCAGGGCGGCGCTTGGGTGAGTTGTTTGGCGCCGTACACCGGGCTGACCCACTGGCGCAAGGATGGGAGCTTCGTTCACTACGACTACGCGCAATCGGTCGCCGGGCTGGGATGGTGCGGCGATCAGACGAAGTTCGGCCTATGCCTGGATTCCAGCAACGATCTCTGGGTGAGCAACTTCAGAGATTGTCTCACCCGCTTGCGGCCAGATGCCAACGACGATCCTACCGGCGCGGCGTATCTGAATCTGGCGGTGGAGGACAGCCCGCTTCGTCTGAGGCGCATCCGTCAGATCGAGGAGGACCCACAGGGCAGAATCTGGCTCTTGAGCGAGGGGAACGCCGCCGACGCGGGACTGGGAATCGATATCATCACCGATCGGAGTCGGCCCGAGGATCCCACCGCCTGGAAAGAGCTCTCTCCCGCGAACAGTCTTCTCATGGATGGTTGGGTGATGAGCGTCACCTTCCAGCCCCCGGGAACGGCCTGGATCTGCATCGACGGCAAGGGGGTCCAACGCTGGGACTACGACGGCCTGCTCAACGACGGCGTCATGCGGGATAGCCAATTCAACGCGACGGAGGCTTGGGATCTCATCCCGTATGCGGGTGCCTCGAGCGCCTTTGCGTTCAGCCAACCGCGACAGGTTGCCGTTGCGCAGAACGGTCTCATCTACATTGCGGCCGCGGATCTCGGGGTGCTGGAAATGAGCTACACCCCGTTCTTGCCTAACGCCTCCGATCGAATCCACATCTCGCGGGTCTTCCGCGAGGGGCAGGCCGGGCTCGGCTTGCTCAGCAGCAACGCCACTGGTTGCGTGTTCGATCCCAATGGGCGGCTGTGGGTGACCACTGCGGCCGGTCTCAACCGGCTCACCGTCCTCGAAAGCAAACTTCAGATCGGAGCGTGGACGACGGTCGACGCTTTTTCGACCTTCCAGCTCCAGCTCTCGGGATATCGGGGCGAGGTGATTTCCCCCATGGCGGGCGCTGAACTGCAGAACATCGTGTTTGATCCCCAGCGGAACGAGATGATGATCGGGAGCACGGTCGGCGCGAGCCGGGTATCCACTCAGCTCGATCTCCTGGCGGCTCCGCCGGAAGATCAACTCTCCTTCGTCATCTATCCCAATCCCTATCCCGGACGGGAGGGAGCCGACGAAGGCATCTACCTGCGAGGCCTCGAAGGCTCGGGCCCCATCTTGGTGCAGGTCTTCGACCTGCAGGGCACCCTGATCACCGAGGACAATTTCACGAGCGACGAGCTGCTGTCGCGTCCGGTCTGGGACGTGAAAGATCTGCAATTCAGGAATGCGGCCAGTGGCTTGTTCATCGTGCGCGCGAGTCGCGCCGGAGGGTCGGCCACCCAAGTGCTCGCGGTGGAACGATGAAGCGAAGAGTACTCGTAATCGGTGCGGGTTCGGCTGGGCGGATGATCGCCGAAGAACTGAGCGAGAACGGCGAGGAATACAACCGAGAGGTTACCGCATTCCTCGACGATGACCCCTCACTCTTGGGCCAGACGATTTTAGGCAAGAAAGTCGTCGGGACCAGCGACGAAGTCGAGCGTTTCGTCCGCGAGCTCTCGATCGACGAAATCGTCATCGCCATCCCGTCCGGCCTGGGATCGGTCGTGCGTCGGCTGCTTTCCCTGGCTCAACGAGCTCGAGTCCCGGTGAGAATCGTGCCCGGAGTGCGCGACATCATCGAGGGAACGGTGAGCTTCGAACAGGTGCGCGAGATCGCGCCCGAAGATCTGCTCGGCCGGGAAACCGTTTCTCTCGTGAAAGGCCCGATCCGGGAGGTGGTCGAGGGACACGAGGTGCTCATCACCGGCGCGGGGGGCAGCATCGGGAGTGAAATCTGCCGCCAGATCGTCGCGTTTCATCCTGCACGGATCTGGCTGCTGGGAAGGGGAGAGAACAGCCTCTTCGAAATCGAGGAAGAACTGCGTGAAGGCTTGGGGTATCGGGACAGCCGTGCGGTGCTGGCAGACGTCCGCGACATGGAGCGCCTCAAGTTCCTCTCGGGGGAGATGAAACCCGATGTCATCCTCCATGCCGCAGCGCACAAGCACGTTCCCTTCATGGAGGTCTATCCCGAGGAAGCGGTGATGGTCAACGTGGTGGGGACGGCCAATCTTTTGCGCTTTTGCGAGCTGGTCGGGGCCTCTCGATTCGTGATGCTCTCCACCGACAAGGCGGTGCATCCGCGGAGCGTGATGGGATCGACCAAACGCATCGCCGAGTTTCTCGTGCAGTCCGCCGCCAGGCGAAACCACACCCGCTACATGGCCGTGCGCTTCGGGAACGTCTTGGGCAGCCGGGGGAGCGTGGTGCCGATCTTCCAACGGCAGCTCCGGCGGGGCGGGCCGTTGACCGTCACCGACAAGAGAGCGAGCCGCTATTTCATGACCATCCGGGAAGCCGCGATGCTGGTGGTGCAGGCCATGGCGGGGGGACAGGGTGGAGAGATCTTCATCCTGGACATGGGCGAGGCGATCAAGATTTATGAACTGGCCCGCAACGTCATCGCTCTGGCCGGTCTGACTGAAGACGATGGGATCGAAATCGTGGAAACCGGTCTTCGCCCGGGCGAGAAACTCGAAGAAGTCTATCTCGCCACGACCGAGACGACGGAACCCGGCCCTCATCCCCAGATTCTCAGCGCGCAGCCCGAGCTTCCTCCCGGATTTCAGCCCGAGGCCGTGGTGGAGGAACTGCGCTCTCTGGCAGTCGCCGGGGACCGAGACGGGATTCGCCGCTGCCTGGCATCGTGGATCCCCGATCACGACAGCGGCCATGAGTAGAAGACGTTGAGATGGGCCAGCACGGATACAGAATTCGCAGCAGGGACAGCGTGGACTCGGCGGAGTGGGACGAGCTCCTCGCGAGTGATGACCACTCGATGCTCTTTCACCGGCCAGCCTGGCTGACCCGTTTTGCCCGCCACTATCAGCGCAAACAAGCGCGCTGGCTCGAGCTGCGGGGGCCGGATGGTCAGCTCTTGGCGGGAATCCCGTTCGTGGTCACGCGGCGTCTGGGACTTCGCGCCATCGCCAGCGGGGTGGCCGGCACCTACGGGGGCCCCGTCTGCCGCGAGGGCGCACTGGAGGCGGGCCGCCAGATCTTGCGGCACTATCTGCGCGTGGGCGGCAAACGCTGCATCCTGCGCGAGATGATGTGGGGCCTCGAAACGCCTCCCCTCGGCGCCGAGGACGAGTTCGTTCCCATCGAAACCGCCATCCTCGACCTGTCCGAAGGTGCCGAGGGGTTCTGGTCAAAGTCGCTTACGCACAATCGGCGCAATGAATGCAATCGCAGCGCCAAACGAGGGCTCGTGATCCGGGAGACCCGTGACATCGAGGTCATGCGTGCATTCTATCCGCTCTACGAGCAGCGGTGCCGCGAGTGGGGCAGAGCTCCGCACCCGCTGAACTTCCTCACCGAAGTGCTGGAAGAGGAGGAATCGTCGCTGCTCATCGCCGGCGAGTACGAGGGCCGCGTGGTGGGGCTGCACATCTGCTTCGTCCTGGGCACGGAGTTCTTCGCCTGGTTGGGAACCAGCGAACGGCTGCGCGAAGTCTTCCCCGCGACCATGATGGTAAAGGCGGGAGTGGAGGCCGCGGTCGCCCGCGGTTGCAAGCGCGTGAACCTGGGTAGCAGCTTGGGACTGCGGGGTGTGTCGGATTTCAAGAAACTGGTGGGCGCCGAGAGTTCGCGCCGCTGGCTCCTTCATCAAGAGGCAGGTTGGCTGCGACGCTTGAGGAGCAAGGCTAGATGAACATGGCGGCGAGCCGGGCCTCGTCTGCGAAGCGAGCGCTTGCGAGCGGAACCGCTCGCGTCGACCGGGTGGCGATGCTCCTGGGACTTGGCGTGTACCTGGCGCAGGTTCCGCTCTATTGGAGCTACTTCACAGACGATTCCTACATCTATGCGCGCATGGCGCTCAATCTGGCTCAGCGGGGTCAGCTGGTCTTCAATCCGGGCGAGTGGGTCAACGCGGCGACCTCTCCGCTCTGGGCCCTTGTCGGAGCAGCCGGAGCCTGGGCGGGACTCGAGCCCTTGATGGTCTACAAACTCCTGGGGTGGACCGCGGGCGCGCTCGCGGTCCTGCTTTTCACCCGCGCTGCCGGGCGGTGGCTGCCCTCACGCTCCTGGCGGATCCTGGCCTCACTGCTCTTCGCGGTGGAACCGTGGTTCGTGCGCTGGTCGGGCTCGGGTCTCGAGACCTCTCTGGGCGCCCTGGTCCTGGCGGCGGTGCTCGATCTCGCGGGTCGCCCGTCCCGCGAAATCCCGCGGGCGTGGCTGGGGCTGGTGCTGGGCCTGGGGGCCTTGGTGCGTCCGGAGCTGCTGCTCCTGGGGGCCCTTCTCGGCGCGCGCATCGTGTTCGAACCGGGGGGGAGAGGACGGATCCGTTTCGTGATCGCCTGGACTCTGCCCGTTCTCCTGTGGAGCGGCATCGCCTACCATTTCTACGGGGCAGTAATTCCCGCCACCCTGCAGGCCAAGTCCACTCCCATCGGACTCCGCCCGCAGCGCTTTCTGCACAACCTGCGAACCCTGCTCGGTTTGATTCTGGTCGCGGTGCCTCTCTCGCTGGTGGGCGGACCCGTATTTCTCCGGCGCTTCCTGCGCCGTGAGAACCGCACCTGGCTGGAGCCGGTTCTGCTCCTCTGGCTACTTCTCTTGCCGGCGGCGTATCTGATCAAGGACGTCACTCTGGTCAGCCGTTACCTCGAGATCCTCTTGCCGGCTCTGCTCTATCTCTCGTTGAAGGGATTGGTTCCGCTACGCTGGCAAACGCTCGCCCGCGGGTTGGCCGGAATCGAAATCGTCGCAGCTCTCTGGCTCAGCGTTTTCTGGATCGCGCCCAGCATGCGCGCGTATTCCAGCAGTGCCCAAGTCACGCTGGGGCGAATCGGCGATTGGCTTCGCGAGAACACTCCCAAGGGCGATCGGGTCGCTATCTACGACATTGGGCTCGTCGGCTACCGGAGCCAGCGAACCGTTCTCGACCTGGGTGGCCTGGTCCATCCCGGAATCAACCAGCTGCGGGACAAGGTGGATGACGAGGTCATCCTCCGGCAGGGTCTCTTCCTGCGTTTCGGGACTCCGCAGTGGCTGGTGGACCGCCGGGATGCCCCCCGGTCTCTGGACGGCGAGGTCCTGGGCCACTGCCGGCTCGAGGCCATCCTCGACGGGGAAGTCTACAATCTGGGACTGACCCGTCCGGACCCCGTCTACTACACCCTCTATCGCCTCGTTCCCATCCGAGGCTGAGGGCCCCTCCGGAACTTCTCCCCGTCTTTTTTGCTTCGCGAGAGAATTCGGTTTGACACCGAATCGAGCCGGGTTCAATATGGCTCTCGGTAGGGGGATAAATAGGGATGGATAGGGAAAAATTCGCTAATCCATAGATAACAAAGCAAATATGAGATAAGTAAACGCCGATATGGACCCTCAGACGCCGCAAGCTGTTCCCAGTGCCCGCTTCCACGGCCGCTTCCGTCAGAAGATCGACGAGAAGGGACGGGTCAGCTTGCCGGCGCTCTTCCGCCGGGCCATCCCCCGCGAGGGAAGCGAGGACAACGGGACCCTGATCCTCATCAAGGGGCCCGAGGGCTATCTCCAGGCGTTCTCGGTGCAGGAGTGGGAGGAACGCATCGAGCGCCTCAATGCCGCGTCGACCGCCAAGGGGGCAGAGGCCCGCTGGCGCAGGCGCGCGCTCTTCGGCTCGGTGGTGCCGTTGAGTCTAGACGACAAGGGCCGGTGCACGATCCCGCGCCAGCTGCTCGAGGAAGTCGGGATAGGGCATGAGTGTCTGATCCTGGGTGTGGACCGTGCGATCGAGATCTGGGATCCCGCGCGCTTCTTCGAACTGGAAGCGGCGCAGCACCTGGATCTCAGCGACGTGGAAGACATCCTCTTCTAGTGGAGATGAACGAAGCGATGAAGCCAGTCGGAACCAAGGCACGAGCGCCCCGAACCAAGAAGCATGCCCCCACGCGCGGCTCGTGGGGTGGCTTCGTCATTTTGCCCCGCGCCGACGGCGTGTTGCACGTGCGGCTCACGGGACTCTTGAGCCCCGAGAGAATCCAGGAGCTGAGGGCGAGCCTGCGCGCGTACCGGCGCGAGGCGAGCCTTACGAGCTTCGTGCTCCTGGACGCGACACACGTGATTCAATTCTCCGCGGAAATCGCCCAGCAGTTGCTGCAGGAAGAGTATCGCTGGAGGAGCGAAGGGATCGTGACCCTCTGGCTTGGTCTCTCGCTCTACATGGCCAACTTGCTCGTGCTGGTAGGATCGGATCATCACATTTCCCTGCTTTCGGATCTCGAGACGGCACTGGTCGCGGTCGACTCAGTCGCGAATCTGCCTTCCACGGCGGCGCGCGCGAGACTCCAGGCGTGGGACATCATGCGGCACTGAGCTCCATGAACACCCACCATCAGCCGGTGATGCTCACGGAGGCACTCGAACTCCTTCTCCCCACACCCGGCAAGGTGGTGGTGGATATGACTCTGGGCGGTGGCGGTTACAGCGCTGCGTGTCTGGAGGCGGGGGCCCGCGTGATCGGGCTCGACCGGGACTTGAAAGCGATCGCAGGCGCGTCGGCGCGCTTCTCCTCCCACGGCGATCGGTTCATCGTTCGACACACTGCATTTTCGAATTTCGGTGCAGTGTTGGATGAGTTGGGACTCGCACACGTGGACGGCATCTGCATGGATCTGGGACTCAGCAGCGATCAGCTCGAGGATTCCAGCCGGGGCTTCAGCCATCAGGCCCAGGGGTCCTTCGATCTGCGCTTTGATCCTTCGCGTGGACTCTCCGCGGCGGAGCATCTGCGCCGTGCGTCGATGCCGCAGATCCAATCGTGGCTCAGCGAGTTCGGCGAAGTCCGCGTGGCGGGTCGCGTCGCGCGCGTTCTCTTCGAGCTCGCTCGCGAGGAGGGCTCCCTCACCGCCTCGCGGGTCAGAGAGCGGATCCTGACCGTGCTTCCGCGCGGCAAGAACCCCGAAGGGGAGCTCGCGCGCGTCTTTCAGGCCTTCCGCATCCTGGTGAACGACGAACTGACAGAGCTCGAGACTGCGCTCGAGGACATTCCCTCGCGTTTGCGTTCTGGCGGTCGCTTTGTGGTGGTGAGCTACCACAGCCTCGAAGATCGGCAAGTGAAGACGATGCTGCGCCGGGAATCCAGAGGGACGGCGGGCTCCCGGCACCTGCCTTCGGTCCAGAAGGAAACGCCCCGGCTTCGAGTGCTTACACCTCGGCCCATGCGGCCGACCGCGAGCGAGGTCCAGAGGAACCCTCGGGCCCGTTCTGCGCGCTTGCGCGCAGGGGAGCGTCTGTGATGGGCGCCCGGCGACGCACGCGTCCGCGCCGGCAGCGTTCGTTGGTGGCCTTGCGTTCCACTCTCATTCTGGTGGCGCTCCTCTCGGCCCTGTTCATGGCCTGCTGGGGAGCGAATCGCGTCGAGTGTCTGGAGAGACAAAGGACCACGCTGCAGAGGGAGATCGAGTTCCAGGGTGACGAGTATCGCCGTCTGCTCTCGGCGTGGTTGCGGGCGACGGATCGGGAAAGGATCGTCGGGCGGGCGAACCGGGAGCTGACTCTCCAGGAGCCTTCTTCCGATGACCGAACCATTTTGGTCCTTCCATCCACCGGCGAGGACGGCGCTCCCGCACACCCGCTGCTGGATCATCTGGCTCGCAGTCTCGACCGCTACGGTCAGATCGAGAGCGCGCAGGCGAAGGAGGGTCAATGAACCCTCGCTATTCTCGCGCCCGCTTTCTCACCTTCGCTTGCTTTCATTGCGTCGGCTCTCCTGTGCATCTTCGTGCGTCTGGCATGGGTGCAAATCATCGATCACGGCCGGGCCCACCGCCAACTCACCGAGATGAGTCAAAACGTCGCGGAACTGCTTCCGCGACGAGGCAACATTCTCGACCGTCTCGGGTATCCCCTCGCCGTCACCGAAGCCTGCTACGAAGTAGGCGTGAGCCGTCCGGAGTACTGGAGCAGTCCTGAGAACTCCGAGCGTCTCGCCAAACTCCTGGGGATGTCGGCTCGCGAGATTCAGAAGAAGCTTCGCGGGCGTCATGGTCACACCTATTTGAATCGGAACGTCGTGCTCGCGCCCGAGCGGGTCGATGAGTTGCGTTGCCAGCCAGGCCTCTCGGTCGATGAAAGGCTAAAGCGTAGCTATCCGATGGATGGAGTCGCGGCGCGGCTTCTCGGTCGCGTCAATCGCTCCGGGCGTGGTGATGCCGGCATCGAGAGACTCTGCGATGAGATCTTGGCGGGACGCTCGGGCCGCGTCCTCTATCGCTACGACGCGGCCGCCGGCACGGCGCCGATCATGCGCCAAGTCCTCGTGCAACCTCTTCCCGGTCGCGACGTCACTCTCACTCTCGATCATCGGGTTCAGATGATTCTGGAGGAAGAGCTCGAAGTGACTCGACAGGACGCCGGCGCGAGCTCGGTCATGGGAATCGTCATGGACCCGCGCGACGGGTCGGTCCTGGCCGCCGCTACTGCCCCCGGTATCGTCAGCCGGGAGAACAAGCCCTATCTCTCCAGCGAATGGCGCGACCCCCTGGTACTTGATGCCTTCGAACCGGGGTCATCGTTCAAACTCTTCACGGCCGCGTCTCTCTTGCGACACGCTCTATGCGACACCTCGGAGGTGTTCGATGGAGAGGGGCATCCGGGGGAATACCGTAGTAGCGCCGATCTCGGCGGCTTCACCTTCCACGACGTACACCCGGTCGGACTCGTCAGTCTCCGGGTAGCGTTCGTCGTCAGTTCGAACATCATCTTTGGAAAGGCCGCATCGCTTCTGCACCAAGACGAATTCGAAGCGGACCTGCGCCGTTTCGGTCTCGGGATGCCCACTGGGTGCGGACTGCCCGGGGAGAGCCCCGGCATTCTGAAAGATGTCGAGGATTGGTCCGGACGGACGCAGGCCACCATGGCCATCGGACAGGAGATCTCGGTCACTCTGCTTCAGATGGCAGCCGGGTACAGCGCTCTTCTCACCGACGGCACTCTCCGGGTCCCGCGCTTCGTCGCGAGCTGGCGTGACGAAGAGGGGCGAGAGCATCCGCTTCCCCCGCGGGTGGTCCGTGAGGACGTCGTCCCGCCGAAGGTCCCCAAGATTCTGCGCGATCTCTGCCGCCAAGTGGTCGAGATGGACTATGGGAGTGGACGGGGCGCCAGGGTGGCGGGTCTGAGCGTGGGAGGCAAGACCGGTACGGCCCAGATCGCTCGTTCCGATGGCCGGGGCTACGAGCCCAACGCGTACATGGCGGATTTCATCGGAGTAGTTCCCGCCGAGGCCCCCCAGCTCTTGGTGGTGATCGTGGTGCAGCGTCCCAGCGTGGAACGGCGCTGGGGTGGAGACACCGCGGCGGCGTGCTTCTCACGCGTGGTGAGCAAAGTGCTCTCGGCCACGCGCCTGTTGGACTACCGCCGTTCCGTCGTCGCCTCCGTGGACGAACAGGCCCCGGAATCTTCGGCCGCCATGCCTGAGCTCATCGGACTGTCCAAGCAGCGCGTCCGGGAATTCCTGGACCGCGCCGGATGCCGGCTTCTGAACGACGCTCCTTCTCCCGACTCGAGAGTGGTGGGGCAGATGCCTCAGCCTGGTTCGCCGGTTCTGCCTGGTGGCGTGGTGCGAGTGGCCTGGTCCCAAGGGAGCGGACAATGATCGCACGGACCAACCTGGGCGCTCTCAGCGCACGGCTCGGCCTGCATTCACTCGCGGGCCCCAGCGAAGTTTCGGTGAAAGGGATCTGCAGCGATTCGAGAAGAGTGACGCCGGGTTCTTGCTTCGTGGCCGTCGAGGGGTACGCGGTGGATGGTCACGAGTACGTGGCGGACGCGGTCGCGCGCGGCGCGTGCGCGATCATCTTGCAGGAAGGGCACGAGTCACTCGTCTCCCCCGACACCCAGGTGGCCTTCTATTCGGCCGACGACACGCGTCTGACCTTGGGAGTTCTCTCGCGGGAATCCCACCGGAAGCCCGATTTGAAACTCGAGCTGGTGGCGGTGACCGGAACCAATGGCAAGACCACCGTGAGTCATCTCGTCCGCGACATCCTGGTCGAGTCCGGAAGGTCCTGCGGTCTTCTGGGAACCATCGAGTACGACACGGGAAGACAGGTGCGGTCGGCTTCCCTCACCACTCCGGACGCGACCGAGTTCTATGGTCTCCTCGACGAGATGTGCGAGGCCGGGCTCGACAGCTGCGTGTTCGAGGCCAGCTCTCATGCCTTGGACCAGGAGAGAATCGGTACCGCGGAAGTCGACGTTGCCGCCTTCACCAATCTGAGTCGCGAACACCTCGACTATCATCCGGACCTGCAGAGTTACCTGGCCGCAAAACGTCGGCTCCTCGAACGTCTCGAGGGTCCCGCGCGGCTGAAAGCGCGCGGCCGGGCCGTGGTCTTCGTCGATGACGAGATTCTGGCCGCCGCTCCCTGGCCCGATCGGACCCTGCGCGTCGGCCGGCGGGAGGGTAGCGATCTGAGGTTGCTCGATTCCGTGATCCGTCGCGACGGAAGCTCCTTGCGAGTCGAGTTCGAACACGAGGAAATCGAATTCCAATCCCGTCTCTTGGGCGGCTTCAACGTGGACAATGCACTGGTCGCGCTCGGATGCGGATTCGCGCTTGGTCTCTCTGCCGAGGAACTGCAGTCGGGCCTGGCCTCGGCGAAGCCGGTGCGAGGTCGTCTGGAAGCAGTCGAGCTATCTGGCGGCCCACTGGTCGTGGTCGACTATGCGCACACTCCCGATGGTCTAAGGGAAGCTCTGGCCGCGTGCCGTCAGATCAGTCCTGGCCGCATTCACGTCGTCTTCGGATGCGGTGGCGATCGCGATCGAGGCAAGCGCCCTCTGATGGCCGCGACCGTCATGGACGGCGCCGACGAGATCTACCTCACCCTCGACAACCCACGCACCGAAGATCGCCAGAGGATCTTTCAGGACGTCGAGGCGGGGATGCAACGCGCGTACGAGGAGGGTTGGGCCCGCACCATCGAGGACCGGGGCGAGGCGATCGCAGCCGCGATCGACGCCGCGGACTCCGGCGAGCTGGTGCTTCTGGCGGGAAAGGGCCACGAGAATTACCAGATCATCGGCAAGGAGAAGCTCCCCTGGGACGACGCGGACGCGGCGCGGACTGCCTGGAGCCGGGGGAGAAGAGCATGAGTTTTTCCGCCTACGACATCCACGAGTGGCTCGACGATGGGGACGTCGCCCATCGCCTTCTGCAGGCGGACGGTTCGGTGTGGACCTCGGAGGGGAGCCTGGCTTCCCGTATCCTGCAGGGCGCGGTCGTCGATAGCAGACAGTCGAAGCCTTCGTTCCTGTTCGTCGCCTTACAAGGAGACCGGCAGCACGGCGCCGACTTCCTGGTCCAGAGCTTCGAGCGGGGCGCGGCCGCCGCTCTGATGGAAAACAGAATCCCCAAGGCGGAAGGCTTTGACCAGCCGGTCTTTTTGGTGGAGGACGCGCACACCGCTCTCTTTGCCCTCACCCGGGGATGGCTGAAGGCTCATCCCACGACGGTGATCGGAATCACCGGTACCAACGGAAAGACCACCACCAAGGACATGACGAAGGCGGCCCTGGGAGACCGTCAGGTGGGCATTAGTCCGGGGAACCTCAACAGTCGCATCGGCCTTCCTCTGGCGGTGCTTTCGCAGGGCGACAATCTCGACCTTTTGGTCCTGGAAATGGGCGCATCTCGTCCGGGCGAGATCGGCGCTCTGAGCGAATGCGTTCAGCCACGGATCGGATGTGTCACCAACGTGGGCGCGGCTCATCTGGAGAACTTCGTCGATCTGGACGGAGTCTTGAAGGAAAAGTCGTCGCTCCTTCAACACTTGCCCAAGAAAGGCTGGGCGGTCCTGCCCGGTGACGACGCGAACTACGAGCGCCTGCTGAACGCGAGCGGCGCCGATCGAAGCATCTCCTTCGGAAGAAGCGAATCGTGCGACGTGAGACTGCAGGAATGCGAGCAAACGTCGATGGGTCTGCGCGTGAGGGTGCAAGGAGTCGAGGCGACCTTGCCTCTCTTCGGGGAAGCCAATGGACTCAATGCCGCGGCGGCCTGTGCCATCGCGAAAGTCAACGGAGTGGCAACGGAAGAGGCTCTGCCTCGCATCGCTCAGGCCACGGTCTCTCCGCACCGCAGCCGCTTCGTGCTGCGAGCGGGATGCGTCATTCTCGACGATTGCTACAACGCGAATCCCGCCAGTATGGATTCGGCCCTCACCAGTCTCGCCAAACTTCCCGTGAAGGGAAGGAAGATCGCCGTCCTGGGCAGCATGGCGGAGCTGGGACCCGAGAGCACGAATCTGCACCGGGAGATTGTGGGGCGGGCGCGCGAGTTGGGCATCGACGAACTCGTGCCGGTCGGACGGCAGATGTCCTTCGCGATGGCCGGGCACGAGGCCCCGGATCAGAACCTGGACGAACTGGGCCGTGATGTGGCCAGTGGTCTGCGCGAGGGAGACGCCGTCCTCTTCAAGGCCAGCCGAAGCGTAGGGCTCGAAGCAGCTCTCGAATCCCTGCTCGATGAGTTGAGCACCCGGGGAGGTGAGGGCTGATGTTCTATGAACTGGTCGAGGTCCTCCGCGGTAGCTGGGGCGCATTCAACGTCTTCCGCTACATCACCTTCCGGGCCGCGTACGCCACGGTGACCGCGCTGCTCATCTGCTTCTTGTTCGGTGGCTGGGCCATCGCCAAGCTCCGGTCGCTGCAGATCGGCGAGACCATACGAGAGGAGGGGCCGGAAGCACATCGCCTCAAGGCCGGAACTCCTACCATGGGCGGACTCTTGATTCTGGCCGCCATCATCATTCCCATGCTCTTGTGGGGAAACCTCGGAAACCAGTTGGTGAAGGTCGCTCTGCTCAGCACCGTGTTCATGGGTCTTCTCGGTTTCATCGACGACTATCTGAAAGTGGTTCTGATGAAGCGGAACGGACTCTCCGGCCGCTGGAAAATCCTGGCCCAGGGAATCTTTGGTCTGGTGCTCGCTCTCTGGATGGTGCGCACCCCCGAGTACGCCGGGATCGCCACCGAGAGCACTCTGCCGTTCTTCAAGGGCGTGATGCTCAACTGGGGCTGGTTGTACGTGCCTCTGGTCGTACTCGTATTCGCCGGGACCACCAACGCGGTGAATCTCGCCGATGGGCTCGATGGTCTCGCGGTGGGTCTGGTGGCTCTGTGCTTCGCCGCGTTTGCGGTGCTGGCCTACGTCACCGGCAACAGTGTCATCAGCGGCTACTTGAACATCCTGTTCCTGCGCGACGCCGGTGAACTCTCGGTCTTCGCGATGGCAGTGCTCGGCGCTTCGCTCGGGTTCCTCTGGTACAACGCGCATCCGGCGGAAGTCTTCATGGGGGATACCGGTTCCATGGCTTTGGGCGGGGCGCTGGCCAGCGTGGCCCTGCTCATCAAGCAGGAACTGCTGCTCGTGGTCATCGGAGGTGTGTTCGTGGCGGAGGCGCTCTCGGTCGCCTTGCAGGTGATGAGCTACCGAATGCGGGGCGGCAAACGCATCTTTCTCATGGCTCCGGTTCACCATCATTTCGAGAAGCTCGGCTGGAGCGAGTCGAAAGTCGTGATCCGTTTCTGGATCGTGGGAGCTCTTTTGGTGCTGCTCTCGGTCTCTACCCTGAAGCTAAGGTGATGAGAGTGATGACGCGAGCGAAGGAGTTTCTGCCGCGCGAAGGCTCCTGGCGTGACACTCGCGTCGGAGTCTTCGGCATGGGCAGAAGCGGAACCGCCGCCGCCGAGCTCCTTCTGAACGAAGGCTGCAGGGTGAGTGTCCTCGACGATCGGAATCGCAGCGAACTCTCCGGCGAGCTCGCACCGCTTCAGGGCCGCATCGCGGGCTTCTGGTCGGGAGAAGAACTTCTGGGCCACGATGGACTGAACGAACTCGACGTGCTCGTCGTCAGCCCCGGCGTACCCGACACCAATCCGGTGGTACGGGAAACCCTGAGTCGAGGCATTCCCGTGTACAGCGAATTGGAACTCGCATCTCGGCGCGTGGAGGGACCGCTGCTGGTGGTGACGGGGACGAACGGCAAGAGCACCACCGTCAGTCTCATCCACCATCTCCTCATCACGGCGGGTAAGTCCTCGCTCCTGGCGGGCAACATCGGAACCGCGCTGAGCAGCGTGGTCGAGGACGCCAAGCCAGGAGTCTTCGCCGTCGTCGAGGCTTCCTCCTTCCAGCTCGAGCACGTGGAGAGCCTGCATCCCGAGGTGGCGGTTCTGCTAAACCTCGCCCCCGACCATCTCAATCGCTATCCCGACCTAAAGTCCTACGCGCAGGCCAAGAGCAGGATGCTGCAGCGGATGGACGAAAACGACGCCTTCGTATTTCCTCGCGGTGAGGTTTGGGCCGAAGCGTGGAGCGCGGTTTGCTCTTCTCGCAAGCTCCGTTTCCAGCCCGCGCCGATCACTACCGGGGAAGACGGGACCGGTCTCGCCGAAGACTGGCTCGTTCAACGCAGCGGGGGGCGGGAGGAGCGCATCCTCCCCGCCTCCGCGCTGCCGCTCTTGGGACACCACAATCTACTCAACGCCCTGGCCGCGCTCGCGGCGCTCCTTCCCTACCATCTGCCCGCGGCAATGCTGGCTGAGGGGCTTCGCGGCTTCAAGGGACTTCCCCACCGGGTCGAGCTCGTGGGTGAGATTTCCCAAGTTCGCTACGTGAACGACTCCAAGGCCACGAACGTGCACGCCGCACTGGCCGCACTCAACGGATTGACCGGACCCTTCGTGATGCTGCTAGGCGGTCAGGGCAAGGGGGAGGACTACCAGCCTCTCGCCGCGGCCATGACGCGGGTGCGCACGGCCATCTGTTACGGCGAGGAGGCTGACGCGATCGCATCCTCGCTTCAGGGTACGGTACAACTGCTCCGGGCCGAGGGAATGCGGCAGGCCCTCGAGATGGCCAGCGAGATCGCGGTCGCGGGGGACACCGTACTTCTCTCTCCTGCCTGCACCAGTTACGACGAATTCAGCTCTTTCGTGGAGCGTGGAGAGGTCTTCACCCAGTGGGTCAAAGAGAAAGGAGGGCGGGCATGAGAGAGTCGATCACGCTTCCCGATCGCCGGCTCGTCCTTCTGACTCTCTTACTGGTCGGACTGGGCATGATCATGGTCTACGCCTCGAGCAGCTATCGCGCGAGCCTGGCCGGAGTGACCGAATTCTCGTTCGCTGCGCGCCAGACGCTCAGGGCGGTCATCGGGCTCGGCGTAATGTTTCTTTTGGCGTGGATTCCCTACCGTGTTACCTGCCGCTTCGCCCTCATCGCGTTGCCAGCCGCCCTTCTCATGCTATTGATCACGGTAGTGGGAACGAGTTTCACCCGGGCCTCGTATGGAATCACCCGCTGGCTGCACATCTTCGGCGTCATCGTCCAGCCGGTCGAACTCGTGAAGTTGGGCCTGGCTCTGGGGTTGCCCTACTGGATCGATCGTCAACCCGAAGTCACCCGCGAGGGAAGAGCGTTCCTTCGCATGGCGACCGTGCCCGGCATCGCGGTACTCCTCTTGGCCCTCCAACCTAATTTCGGCTCCGCGATGGCGCTGGCGATGCTCTGTCTGAGCCTGTTCTGGCTCGGAGGGGTGAAAGCACGTTGGCTTTTCTTGCTGGTGCTAGCGGGAGCGGTCCTCTGCTGGTTGGCCTATGCCCATGTAGGCAAGGTGCACGAACGTGTCGCGGCCTGGATGGACCTGCTCCTACGCGGTGGTCACGACGGACGCTTCGGGTATCAGTCGTACCAGGCGCTGGTGGGTCTGGGAAGCGGCGGATGGCACGGAGTGGGGCCGGGCATGAGCACCATGAAGTACCTCTTCTTGCCCGCGAGTCACACCGATTTCATCTTCGCCATCCTGGGCGAAGAACTGGGCTTTTTGGGGGCCGGCGGGCTCATCGTGATCCTCTTCTTCTGGTTCGCCCGCACGTTGAAAGTGGCGCGCAACGCTCCCGATGGACTGGCCTATCTGGTCACTCTGAGCGTCGGAGCGATGGTGCTCTGCTACGCCTTGATCAATCTGGCCGTGGTGGTGGGTTTGATGCCCGTTACCGGTCTTCCGCTGCCCTTCCTGAGTTACGGGGGAAGCGCCCTCATCACCAATCTGGCTGGAGTCGGAGTGTTGCTGAGCGTGACGCGGCACTTGCGCCGCCGGCGCGCTCCCCACGACCGATGGAGGAACAGGGCATGAGCGCGCGCTTCCTCATCGCGGCCGGTGGCACTGGGGGCCACGTGCAGCCCGCTCTGGCGGTGGCTCGCGCGCTGCTGCGGCAGAGTCCTTCCGCCCGCGTGCACTTCGTGGGAGGTCGCCGCGGCATCGAGACGCGCCTGGTTCCCGCGGCGGGCTTCCCGCTCACGCGACTTCCGGCGGCCGGACTTCGCGGGCTGGGAATTTGGGGCGCGGTGCGCTTCGCCCTCAGCTTCGGACTGGCTTTCCTCTTGGCCGTGCCCCTAATTCTGCGCCTGCGTCCCGCCGCGGTTCTCTCGACCGGTGGCTATGCCAGCGCGGCTCCTTCGGTCGCGGCGGCGCTCATGGGAAAACCCCTGTGGCTGCAAGAGCAGAACTCGGTGCCCGGCTCGACCAACCGCTTCCTCTCGCGCTTTGCCGAGCGCGCGTACGTGGCCTTTGCGCAGGGAGCGGAGTTCCTTTCGCGCGCCAAGCGGGTCGAAGTACTTCCCAACCCCGTGCGGGAGGAGATCACGAACGCGCGGGGCAGCCGGCCGCGATCCGAAGACTACGAAGCATTCGGACTGCAAGATTCTAGCAAACTCACCCTGCTGGTGTTCGGAGGCAGCCGGGGAGCCTCCCGTCTAAACCAGGCAGTGGTGGGCGCCTGGCAATCGCTCGCGGGGCGGAGCTCCTGGCAAGCACTCGTGCAGACCGGAAGCGAGGACTTGCCGAACGTGCGCGCTGGGCTGGAAGGCCTCGGCGCGATCACCGCCTGCGCCTACATCGACGATATGGCGGCCGCGTACCGCGTCGCGGATCTCGTGGTGTGCCGGGCCGGAGCGCTCACCCTGGCCGAACTCTCCGCCATCGGGAAAGCCGCGATCCTCGTGCCCTATCCGCATGCCACGGACGATCACCAAACCCACAACGCCGCCGCGTTTGAGCAGGCCAAGGCGGCGAGGCTCATCGCCGACGATCGCTTTGATGCGTCGGCGCTCGTGAATCTGCTCGAAGAGTTCCAAGAGAATCCAGCCGCGCTGGAGACGATGGGGGAGGCGGCGGCGATGATCGCCGCCGGAAGGAACGGTGCTGCTGAGCTCGCCGCCGCCTTGATCTCTCGCGCGCAGGAAGGGAGGGACGCATGAGTTGGACCGACCGAGGACTTTTCGTGCGACCCGGAGAACGGACCGCCGCGTTCCGTCTCACCCGGCGGATTCACTTCGTCGCCATCGGAGGCGTGGGTATGAGCGGCATCGCCGAAGTGCTCATCCACCTGGGATTCGAAGTGAGCGGCAGTGACGTTCGAGAAGGTCCGCAGACCCAGCGACTGCAGGAGATGGGTGCGCAGGTGTGGCTGGGCCATGATGCGCAGCACGTGAGTGATGTGGACGTGGTCGTCTTTTCCTCGGCGGTTCCCCAGAGCAACCCCGAGCTGGTGGAAGCCCGGCGGAAGGGAATTCCCGTCATCCGCCGCGCGGAGATGCTGGCAGAACTGATGCGTCTCAAGCACGGTGTCGCGGTCGCCGGTTCGCACGGGAAGACGACGACCAGCAGTCTCATCGCGACCGTCCTCACCGAGGGCGGCCTAGAGCCCACGGTGATCGTGGGAGGAAAGCTCCTGGCGCTCGGCGGGACCGCAGTGTTGGGCGGGGGAGAGTACCTGGTCGCGGAGGCGGATGAGAGCGACGGCACTTTCCTGCGGCTCGATCCCACGATCGCGGTGATCACCAACGTGGATCACGAGCACATGGACCACTACGGAGACATGGAAGCGGTGCGGAAGGCCTTCGTCGACTTCATGGATCGTGTACCGTTCTACGGCAAGGTCATCGCGTGCAGTGACGATCCCGAACTTGCGGCCCTCTTGCCGCGCATCCGCTGGACTCCTTTCACCTACGGAAGCACGGAGAACTGCGACCTGCGGGTGAGCCGTGAAAAGGGCGACGATTCCGGAATGCGGCTGCGGTTCTGGCTGCACGAAAATGAACTGGGCACCTGTCAGTTGCCTCTTTTCGGCGCGCACAACGCAATGAACGCGGCGGCGGCAGTGGCCACCGGTCTCGAGTTGGGACTGAACTTCGAGCAAATTTCGCGTGCGCTCGTCTGCTTCGGCGGGGTGGGCCGCCGTCTGGAACAAAAGGGTGAAGTAGGCGGCATCCTGGTGGTGGACGACTACGGGCACCATCCCACCGAGCTGGGAGTGACCATCGAAGCGCTTCGCGAGAGTTTCCACCGCCGCCTGGTCGTCGTTTTCCAACCCCATCGCTATACGCGCACCCGCGATCACCACGAAGCGTTCGCGAAAGTGCTCGCTCAGGCCGATGAGGTGGGGATTCTCCCCATCTATGCCGCGAGCGAGGACCCGATCGAGGGAGTCGACAGCGAACTCATCGCGTCTCGTTTGGAAAAGGAATATTCACGGCCGGTGAAGCGTCTTCGCACTCTGGATGAGGCAGTGGAATGGGCCAAGAAATCGGCTCGTTCCGGAGATCTCTGGCTAACTCAGGGGGCGGGAGACATCACGCATCTCGCGGATCTGCTCTTGCACGCTCTGGCCGACAGAATCGAGGAAGAGGCATGACGAAGATCCGCTACGTCGGTAGCCCGACCCGAAGAGAAAGTGGCGTCGCACCAGCGCGAACCCGACGGCCCTCCTCTCTAACGCGACGGAAGAAGAATACGCGCGCGCGCCTCAAGTGGATCGCGGCGGCGAGTTCGGTGGTGCTCGGCGGGCTGCTCGCGCTGAGTCTGGTTCTGCGCGTGCATGCGGTCAAGGTGCAGGGTCACATCGCCGCCGACCAAGCGCACCTTCGCACCGTTCTCTCCGAGTGCTTTGGCCAGCGGCTGTTCTTCCTGGATAAGGACGAGCTGCGTCAGAAGCTCATCGCGGATCCGTGGATCGAAGATGTGAAGTTCTATCCGCTTCCCACCGGGACTCTTCGAGTCGCGGTGCGGGAAGCGAGCCCCGTCTTCTCGCTGGAAGATGGCGGGGCGGTCTGCGCCGACGGGAGAGTTCTGCCTCCCCGGCGCAGCATCGATGTGTCCGGTCTACCCCGACTGAGGGCCCCACGTCGGGAGGGGACGACCGTACTGAGCAAGGCCACACGTGAGCTTGTGCGGAAGCTCTGTGTGTCCTTGAAGCGGACGCCGTGGACCTGGCCTTCGGGCCTCTCGTCGGTGGAGGTGGGGGAGAACGGCAGCGTTCGACTCATCACCGGCGACGGAGTCGAGGTTGTGTTGGGGTCTGGAGGCTGGGACCGGCGTTTGACGGTATTGACCGCTTCGCTGCCCATGCTACAGCCCGGTCCAGGGGACCGATTGGATCTACGCTTCGAGAGGCAAGTCGTCGTGACCTCCGCGGGTCAGGCGACGCGCCACATGGGAGGATGAAATGGAGCAAGAACCTGTTCTCGCGGGTCTGGACCTGGGGTCCACACGATTTCGTGCCGTGGTAGCCGAACCGGACGGGAATGGAGGGGTGGCCATCTTGGGTCACGCCTCCGTTCCCAGCCGCGGCTACACCCGCAGTGAACTCGTGGATCTGCCCGCGGCCGCGTTGGCGCTGAGGGGACTCCTGGATACCGCCTGCGGAATCGCCGGCGTCATCCCGCAGTCCATCGCGGTCGGGGTGGGAGGGTCTCACCTGCGGAGCGTCTCCTCCAGCGGATCGATTTCGCTGGACGAGTCCGGAGGGCACGTGCGGGGCGAGCATCTGGAACGGGTTCGTCGGCGAGTTCAGGCCATGGGAATCCCTTTCGATCGGGTGATTCTCCACTGTTTCCCCGTGGAGTACACCCTCGACGGCCGCGGAGGTCTGCAGAACCCGATCGGCATGATGGGCTCCCGCTTACAGCTCGACGCCCATTTGGTCACCGGAGAGCAGGCGGCGGTGCAGGCCATCGATCGCGTGGTCGAGATGGCGGGGTACAAGGCCGATCCGCTCGTCTTCAATCCCTGCGCTACCGCCGCCTATCTTGTGTCGCAGGAAGAGAGGGAGCAGGGCTGCCTGCTCATCGATATCGGGGGCGAACTCACCCATTTCGCGCTCTTCTGCCGGGGCCGATTGCGGCAGAGTGGGGTTGTCCCCTTGGGAGGAAATCACGTCACGAGAGACCTCGCCTACGTTTTGGGTGTTGATCCCAAGGAGGCAGAGGTACTAAAAAGGACAACGGCCAGCGCTCTGCGCTCGAAGGTCCTACCCCACGGAGGCAGCCCCACCGCCTCTACCGTCGATTCGTCGAGTGCTATCCAAACCAGGGTAGCGGCAGTTTGCGAACCCCGACAGCAGGAGATCCTGGAGCATGTCGCCTCCGGCCTGCAGTGGGGAGTGACGCGACCCTCCCTGGCGGCGGGGATCATTCTCACCGGTGGTGGGAGCAGAATTCCCGGAACGGTGGAGCTCGCCGAGCAGGTCTTCGCGCTGAGAGCGGACCAGAGGCGTGCTCCAGGTGACGATCTGTCTCAGGAGCCGGATTCCTGGGCGACGGCGCTCGGACTGAGCCGGAGAGCTCTACAACACGAACACTCCCTTCCTCTAGCCCCCATCGCTAGTCCCGGGGGAGGGAGACTCTGGAGCAATTTCAAACGCATTCTCGATCGCATCGTGTGAGAGGGAGAGCGTTTGTCCCCCATGACACGGTTTAAGCTGGAGGATTCCAATGATGATGTTCGAGTTCGAAGAGGAATACACGGATCAGGCTCAAATCCGAGTCGTGGGAGTCGGTGGAGCGGGCGGGAACGCCGTCAACGGAATGGTGGCCTCCGGTTTACCCGGAGTGGAGTTCGTCGCCATCAACACCGATGCGCAAGCTCTGCAGGAGAGCCAGGCCACCAACAAGGTGCAGATCGGAGCCAAGATCACCCGCGGACTGGGTTCGGGCGGAGACCCGCGCGTGGGCAGCAAGGCGGTCGAGGAAGATGAGAACACGGTGGCCGAGGTGCTGACCGGCGCCGACATGGTGTTCGTCACCGCGGGCATGGGTGGAGGAACCGGGACGGGAGCGGCGCCCACCGTGGCCCGCATCGCGCGGGAGTTGGGGGCGCTCGTGGTGGGGATCGTCACCATGCCCTTCACTTTTGAAGGGCGTCACCGTAGAACCCAGGCCTGCGAGGGTTTCGAAGCGCTCAAGTCGCAAGTGGACACCCTCATCGCCATCCAGAACGATCGGTTGCTCAAGATCGTTCCCGCGAACACTCCCCTCACCGATGCCTTCCGGGTGGCGGACATGGTGCTCTACCACGCCACCAAGGGTATCAGCGACCTCATCACCGTGCCCGGTCTGGTGAATCTCGATTTTGCCGACGTGCGCAGCATCATGACCGGAATGGGAGACGCCATCATGGGCGCGGGCGTCGCCAAGGGCGACACGCGCGCGGCCGACGCGGCCACCGCGGCCATCTCGAGCCCACTTCTCGACGAGATCGACATTCGCGGCGCCAAGGGAGTGCTGGTCAACATCACCGGCGCGAGCGACATGACTCTCCACGAGGTGAGCGAGGCGACGAGCATCATCCAGGACGGTGTGGGCAGCGAAGCGAATCTCATCTTCGGAGCCGTCATCGATCCCAATGCAGGAGAGGAGATGCGGGTGACGGTGATCGCCACCGGGTTCGGCGATCCCGCGCGCCAATCTCCGCGCGTGGGAATCGACATGAACATGGTGAGACCTCTCACCCAGCCGGTTCCCCTGCAGAAGGTCGCGAGTCGTCAGAGCCCGAAGACCCCGGCGCCGGAGCCCTTCGCTCCCACCCAGGCTCCGGCCGCCAGCCACGGCACCGCCTCGGTTCAGGCGCAAGCTCCTTCCAGCCATGCGATGGAGGCTGGAAGAGGCAGACAGCTGTCGTTGGAAGAGAACATTGCGAGTCCGCCGGAGAACGAGTCGGCTCAGGCACCGCGGCGTTCGATGTTCGAGCCCGAGGGTGCGCCGCCGCGGCCGATCCCTCTCGAGCAAGAGGAGGATCTGCCTCTGAAAGCTCGCCCAGCCCGTAGTGGTCGTGGCGCGGACCTGGACATCCCGACCTTCATCCGCAAGACGATGGACTGATCGCCGCCGGGAGAGAGCTCGAGTGGTGACCCCGGCGGGGATCCTTCGTAAGGGAGGGTTTCGATGTTTCGTTGGCTATTCGGAGACACGCCCCAACGCCATTACGAACACGGCATGCGGCTCTACAACGGGGGCGAGTTCGACGCCTCCCTCAGGGCTTTCGATCAAGCTCTCGGCGGCTTGGTCGACGATTCACATCCCTACGTGGCCCTGGCTCGTTTCTATCGAGCGGAGGCACAGGCGAAAATCGGGGCTCGCCTGCTGCGTGACGGGCGCGATCGTGACGCTCTGCGCTACATCGACGCCGCCCTGAGCGAGCAACCCGGTTATCCCGACCTTCACTTCCGCAAGGCGGTGGCGCTCTTCCGCCAGGGCGACATGAAGCCGGCGGAGGAATCGGCGCAGTGCGCTCTGAAGATCAACGGAGACCTGGCCGAAGCCCGAGTCCTGATCTCGGTGATCCTGCGCGAAAGGGGAGAGGACGAGGCAGCGGACGCGGAGCTGAGTCGCGCCAAGAGCGCGGGCAAGCGCCGTCCCACCGCTCTCACGCGGTTTCTCGACTCGGGGTCGCGCCGGCCGAGCGCGGAGGAGCTGTGGGAACACCTCTTTGACGAAGAGAGTCTCAGGCGTCGGATCGATCAGGCCGAGTCTCTCTATTTGACGGG
Source organism: Candidatus Krumholzibacteriota bacterium (assembly GCA_963764625.1). Lineage (GTDB taxonomy): Bacteria > Krumholzibacteriota > Krumholzibacteriia > JAJRXK01 > JAJRXK01 > JAOZPE01. Next base: position 374,175 of record CAVXTH010000006.1, read on the forward strand.
AAATCTAAAGGAGAGCCGGCGCGTGATCGAAGAGCTCCTGGGGACCTATCCCGATTTTCCCGACTTGCGGTTCAAATTGGCGCTGATCCTGTTTCGCGAGGGAGAGCTCGCCGAGGCGCTGGTTCACCTCGAGAGAGCCCTCACCATCCACTCCGGTTTTGCGGACGCGCTCGTCCTATCGGCCGCGGTCCTACTGCATCAAGGCGAGGTGGAGCGGGCCCGCAAGCGCTACGAGAGGGCTCGAGAGGGAGCGGCCCTGCCCTCTCCATTTGCCGATTACGGCCTGGCCCTGTGTCTGCACCTCGAGGGAGACGAAGAGGGTTGCGACAAGCTCATCCGGCCGCTTCTCAGTCAAGGTGAGGTCCCCGGAGAAGTGCTGGCCCTCTTGGCCTGCACCCGCGCCCTGGAAGATCAGCGAGAACTGGCGCGAGCGGCTTACGCAGATCTGACGGGCAATCAACCCGCTGCTGAATCGGTGCTCGATGCAGTGGCGTTTCACCTGCGTTCGGGTTCGGCCGAGGCGGTCGAGAGCTGCCTGGCCCATCTCGGAGAGGATCGGAGCGAGCCGGCCGCGGTTCTGGCGCGAGCCGAGGTGCAGCTCGCGAAGGGGAAATTCGGAGCCGCTGCGAAGTTGCTCGACGAACAGCAACGGAGCGAAGGTGTCCAGCCGGCGCTGGCAGTGCTCCGTTCCCGCATTTACTCTCAGCTGGGGGAGGAGTCCCTCGCTCTGCGCAAGCTCGATGAAGTCCTGCGGCACTGGCCCGAGAGCGCTCCTGGGCGGAGGGAGCGCGTTCGAATTCTGGCCCAGAGCGGGCGCGTGACCGAGGCTCTCGAGGAGCAGGAGCAACTGCGCGCCCTGAAGCAGGGTTCTCTCGAAGACGAGATCTGCCATCTGCAACTTCTGCGACGAAGCGGCGAAGTCGGGCGCGCGGAAACGAGCGCGAATCGGCTCGCGCAGCTATATCCACTCTCACTCCGAGTGCGGAGCCAGCAGAGGGAGCGCTGGCTGGGCCCGCTCTCGGCGGTGGAACCCACACCTCTCAGCGAGGCCGTGGAGGCGTAGATTTTCTCGTGCTCATTCCTTTCTCTTCCCGGACGGCCGAGCATCGCTTGCCCTTCGATCTCCTTTTGAAATTGGTCCCTGTTTTGGACCTAGCTCCTGACAGCGAGTTCGACTTCAACGCGGCGATCGGCGGGCGCTACTACTTCTGAGTTCGGCCGCGCGTCTCTTTCGAGTGGCGCGCGGCCGGGGTTCGCGCGTCCTGCCTGCCGGTGGGAGAAACCGCGCGCTAGCGTTATCTTGAATCCCCGTGCGGCCGATTTTCCCGCCTTACGCTCAAGGGAGCCCATGACGGCCATTCCCGCATTCGTCGCCGAGAAACTGGAGCAGGAGACCTGGATCGTCCCCGCCCCAGCGCGCGCGCGTTCCAACCGCCCGTCTCTTCTGGTCTGTTTCGCCAATACCTATGAAGTCGGCATGTCCAATCTGGGCTTCCAGTACATTTGGAGTACATGTCTGGATGGCATGAAACTCCCGGTAGACCGTCTCTTTCTCGAAGCCGAAACTCCGGGCTCGCCCCTGTCCTTCGAGACGCGCCGTCCCTTGGCCGAGCATCGGCTGAGCCTGTGGAGCATTTCCTTCGAGGAGGATTATTTCCATTTCGCACGCATGTTGCACGAGGCCGGAGTTCCTCTCAGGGCCAATGCTCGCGGAGAGGACGATCTCTTCGTGCTGGCCGGCGGCCCCGCCGTCACCGCGAATCCAGAAACTCTCGCGCTGCTCTGCGATGCCATCGTCATCGGTGACGGTGAACCGTTCATGGACGAGGCCGGGCCGCTGCTCGAGGAATTCGCGGAGGGACGAATCACCCGCCACGAGTTCGCTGATGCGCTGTCGTCGATCCAGGGCGTATATCTCCCGGCGCGTATGCACAACCCCACCCTCCACGAGCATTCCGTGAAGGACCAAGCTCATCCGGAGCTGATCGTCAAACGCACCGAGACCGCGGAGGTGGTGGACGACCTGATCAATTCAAGAGTCATCACTCCCAGCAGCGTCTTCTCTAACGTGATGATGGCGGAGATGACGCGCGGGTGTGGCTGGGGCTGCCGATTCTGTCTCGCTGGCTACTGGTATCGGCCGGTGCGCTTTTCCAACGCGGACGCCCTCATCGAGCGGCTCGATCGCACGGATTTGAAGGGGGGATCGGTGGGCCTGGTCGGCGCCTGCCTGGTGGATCACCCCGAGCTGGATCGCGTCACCACGAAACTGGCCGAGAAGGGAATTTCCTACACCACCAGCAGCCTCCGTCTGGAACTTCTCGATGCGCAGCGCGTGGACAAGATCGTACAGGGTGGAATGCGCACCATCACGATCGCTCCCGAGGCTGGCACTTCGCGGCTGCGCAGCGTGATCCGCAAGACCATGTCGCACGAGGACATCCTGGAGAGCGGCCGCATCCTGGCCGCCAAGGGGGTCAAGAAGCTCAAGCTCTACTTCATGATGGGACTGCCCACCGAGAGCGACGAAGACATGGAGGGGATCGTCTCCCTGGCAAAGGATCTCAAGCGGGTCTTCGCCGAAGTGGGCCACCATCCACGGCTCTCTTTGAGCGTCAGTCCGCTCGTGCCCAAGCCCTGGACCGCGTTCCAGTGGAAGGCGATGATCGGCAAGGACGTGCATGCGCGAAGGGCGAAGATCCTCTTGCGGGCACTCGATCGCGTCTCCGGTGTAAGAGTGACGGTGGGAACATCCAAGGAGACGTATCGGCAGAGCATTCTGTCCCTGGGGGACCGGAGGGTGTCGGAAGCCCTGATTCGCTGGGCGGAGGGCTCCTCGCCCACCTGGAATCGTGCCCTGCGGGATGCTGGGGTGGACGTGGATTGGCTGCTCTTCGCCGAAAAGCCGGATGACTATGGCTTCCCTTGGGATTTTGTGAAGACGGCGGTCACCCGACGTTACCTCCTGAAGGAATATCATCGCAGTTTTCGCGATGGGGGTGAGCTAGGGGAACGGGCGTGGGAGGCGCGTCAGAGAGAACTCGAGGGGCGCGCAATCCTGGCGCGTACCAGCGCTTGACGCGAGACGCTGCGTGCGCTCAATTCGGAGTCTCCTCGACTCACTGCCGGCTGGACCTTCATCGAGGTGAATCAATCACCATGACGGATTCGATTCTTGTCGCGCGATGGGCCTCGACCCTTGCCCTGCTCGTTCTGCTCGCCGGCGGAACCTGCGGGCATGCCTTTGCCCAGGACATTCCGGCTCCCGATCCCACGCGGCCCTGGCTGGCCAGGGGCGACAGTCTCGTCGCCGCCGGGAAGGGAGAGCTCGCACGGGACGCCTACCGCGAGGCCCTCAAGAAGCACTCCGACGACGTGGAGCTGTGGCTGCGCGTGGCGGCGGTGGAGACGGCGCTGGGAGACCCCAGGCGGGGCATGGACGCGGCCCAGAAAGCGCGCAAGCTCGACCCCAAGGGCGCCGATCCCTATCTGATGTTGGCTCAGGCTCAATTCGCCGCGGGAGACGCGTCGACCGCGCTCAAGACCCTCGAGGCCGGAGTGAGTACCCACGAGGATGACATCCCCCTGCTGGAGGCGCTCGTCACCGTAAAGATCGCGATGAAGAAATGGGCCGAGGCCGGGGGGTTGTTGCGCCAGCTGATTCTGCTCGATGGGTCCAATCCCATGTACTACATGGATCTCGGACGGATTCAGCATCGAGTGGGAGAGATGAACGACGCCTATTCCAATCTGAAGAAAGCGCTCAATCTGGGCGCGTCCCGTTCGGAGGCGCTCGCGCTCTTGGGACACGTCTGTCTGGGGCTCGGGCGCATGGACGAGGCCAAGAAAGACCTCGAGGAGAGTCTCTCGATCGAGCCCAGCTCCGAGGCATGGTCCGGCCTGGCCGGATATCACTTCCTGCAGGGAGATGCCGTCGAGGCGGAGAAGGCCTTCCGCGAGTCGCTGCGACTCGATCCCAACGATCCCGACTCGTGGTTCAATCTGGGGAATGCCCTGGTGGTGCAGGAGAAGATGGCGGAGGCGGAAGAAGCTTACCGCAAGGTCATCAAGCTCGATCCGGGACCGTCATCCGCCGCGGCGAGGCTGAATCTGGGCGTCCTCCTGCTCACCCGGGAAAAGGTGGACGAAGCGAAGCAGAGCCTGAGCGAGGCCGCCCGTCTCAATCCCCAGTTGCCGGGACCGCACCTGCATCTCGCACGCATCGCCGGAGCGCGGTTTCATTACGAGGAAGCCAAGAATCACTATCTGGACTATCGCAAGGTCGTTCCCGATGAGAAGGAGAAGAAGCGAATCGATGGCGTCCTCGCCGATCTCGAAGCCAAGATCAAGGAGAGGAACTCGGCGTTGAGCCTTGGCGAAGTTCACCTCCTGCAGATCATGACGCCGGAGAAAGCTCAGGCGGAAAAGGCGCGGGCGCGAGTGCAGCAGGGTGAGGATTTCTATTCGGTGGGCGAGTCGCTGAGCAAACTGGCCAAGATCACCGGCATCGACATCGGCTACGTGGATCCCGCTTCGCTCAATCAGGGATTTCGGAGCGCCATTGTCGCGCTGAAAGTAGGCGATCTCAGCGAAGTCGTGAAAGGTCCCAACGGTTGGTATCTGTTCCAACGCGTGGAGTGAACCGCCGGAGCATTCCATGAGCGACAATCCCACGCCTCGCTTCCGTCTGGACAGCTCCGTGCAGTACCTGAAGGGAGTGGGCCCTCGACGATCGCAGATACTCAAGCGCCTCGGGATCGAGCGGGGCGAGGATCTGCTCTATCACCTTCCCCACGACTATCTAACACGGTCTTCCCTGAAGTCCCTCCGCACACTCCGCGATGGGGAAAGCGCGACGGTCTGCGGCCAAGTGATCGACGTGCAGAGCCGCCGCATCCGGGGTGGAAGGACGCTGGTGAGCGTGGTGCTCATGGAAAGCGGCATGCAGCTTCATCTGAATTGGTTCAACGCGCCGTGGGTCGCCAAGCAGCTGCGGATCGGGGAAGAACTCGTGGTCTCGGGCAGAGCGGGGTCGTACCGCAAGCAGCTCCAGATGGTCAATCCCGCGTTCGAAGAGGCGAGCCAGGACGGAGAGCTGCTCTCGGGTCGCTTGATGCCGTGTTATCCGCTCACTGCCGGAATTTCGCAGACGATCATGCGCAAGCTCGTGCGCCGGGCGCTGGACGAATTACGCGTGGAGCTGGTCGACCCGCTGCCTGCGAGCTGGCGCGAGGAAGAGGATCTCCTGGGGCTGAAGGACGCGATGGAGGCGGTCCACCGCCCCGAGGGTCCAGAGGCCGCGGCGCGGGGACGCAAGCGTCTGGCGTACGACGAGGCGCTGGCCTTGCAGCTCTCGGTGGGAGTGCGCCGCCGAAAACTGTTGCGGCGCAGTGCCGCGGTGAGACTGGGAGAATTGGGGGAGCGGTCCGGCCGCTACCTCGAAGACCTCGGTTTCACTCTCACCTCCGCCCAACGGCGCGTTCTGAAGACTCTTCGCCAGGACTTGATGCGAGAGGTCGCGATGCATCGCCTGTTGCAGGGCGACGTGGGAAGCGGCAAGACGCTAGTCGCGCTCCTGGCGATGATCTGGATGACGGAGAGCGGAGCGCAGGCGGCCTTCATGGCGCCGACCGAGATCCTGGCCCAACAGCACGCGGCGCGCAACGTGCCGCTCCTAGAGAGAATTGGGATTCGCGCCGCGATCTTGACGGGAAGCACGCCCGCGGCGAAGCGCCGCGAGATCCTCGCGGAGCTAAAGTCCGGGAATCTCCAGATCATATTCGGTACGCACGCGCTCATCCAGGAGAGCGTGGAATTCGATCGACTGGGTTTGATCGTCGTCGACGAGCAACACCGCTTTGGGGTTCTCCAGCGCGCGGCGCTCTCGGGAGAAGGAGCGCATTTGTTGGTGATGTCGGCCACTCCGATCCCACGGAGCTTGGCGCTGACCGTTTTCGCCGACCTCGATCTATCGATCCTGGACGAAAAGCCGCCCGGACGCACACCGGTGGTCACTCGGGTCGTGGGGGAAGCTGCCCTCGCCAAGGTCTACGAACACCTGCGAGGGCGCGTTGAAAAGGGAGAGCGCGCGTACCTGGTATACCCTCTGGTGGAAGAGACCGAGGGCAATGACCTGGCCAGCGCGAGCGCGGCCTTCGAGGAGCTGAGCGCGGGACCGCTGCGCGGTCTCCGTCTCGGGCTCTTGCACGGGAGAATGTCGGCGCGCGAGAAGGAGCACATCCGTGAGGCCTTCAGCGAAGGAAGTTTGGACGTGCTCGTGGCCACTACGGTCGTCGAAGTTGGAGTCGACGTGCCGGAGGCCACCGTCATGGTCGTCCACCACGCCGAACGATTCGGACTCGCCCAGCTCCATCAACTCCGCGGACGCGTGGGAAGAGGGGCCAGGAAATCCTGGTGCGTGCTGGTTGCCAGTCGCGAGATCGGTGAGGCGGGAAGCCGGCGTTTGAAACTCCTCGCCAGCTGTCACGACGGCTTCCAGTTGGCCGAGGCCGACCTGAAGGAGCGGGGAATGGGAGACCTTCTCGGCTTGCGCCAGCACGGGCTGGCTCCCTTCCGTGTCCTGAACCCTCTGAGCGACGGGGTCCTGGTGGAAGCCGCGCGAGACCGGGCCGAACGGGTCCTTCAGGAAGATCCCGAGCTGCGGTTTCCCGCCCATCGCTCGCTGAGCCTCTGGTTGGATCACCTGGGTTCGCGCAATCCGTTCTGGAGTGCGACGGGCTGAATTGCTGCCCGATGGTCCGAACCTTGCTGCTTCAGGCCACCACAAGGAACTAGAAGCCCCCCGAGAGGCCGCGCCGGCCGTCAATGGGGGAGTCTTTAGACACGTGGAGAGGCCATGATCGTCCAGTGTGCAGAATGCAAGACTTCCTACCGGCTTCAGGCCGAACTCGTTCCCCCGCGAAGGGTCCAGACGCGATGCAACCGCTGTGGACACGTCTTTGCCATCGTTGGACCAGAAGCAGGCGGCCAAGGTTTCACGGCGAGTCGCGGACCGAACGCAGCGGCCTCGATCGCACCGCAGGCACCGACTTCGTCCAACCGCTACGGTGATGTTGATCTCGGCGCGGCGCCAGCGCGAGAAGAGACCCGTGCCGCTCCACCGTTCGTACCGCCTCTGGCCCCCGCTCCGCAGGCTCCGGCCCGCGCGGCGAATCCCACGCCCCCCCAAGCTGCTCCGGCTCCGGCCGCGGCCCACGACTCCGCTCCGATTTCCGGCGGGCGGGACATGGATCTCCAGCTCGAGAGGTCCGAAGGCTTTCCGGCGGCGTCTCCACGGAACCGTGATGTGGCGGGCGTGAATTCCCCGGCTGCTGCGCCCATGGAGCCGGCGCGTCGCTCGGGTGTCGCGCTCGAGACTCCTCCCAATGGCACTCCCTCCTCGTTCCGCGAACTGGATCTGGACGAGACCGCTCTCAACGCAGCTCCCAGCGATGAGGCTCCGGCCAACCCCGAGGAGCAACGCAAGCACGACAAGTCGCGTCGTCTCGCCCGGGCCCTGGTGAGCGACATCCTGGTCTACAACCGCGCCAAGCGCGATGCCGCGCTCCAGTCCGGCAAGTTGGTGCAGGAGCTGGGTCCGGAGATCAAGAAGTCCTGGGAAGTCTACAAGGAGCGCGTGACCCCCGAGGTGGCGAACTCCACCAACCATTTTCGCGAGGCTCTGAATGACATCCTGGCGGATGGTCAGCCGATTTTCTGAAAGTACAATAGTTTAACACTTTCATTTAAAGTGAAAACTGAAAAACCCCGGCACCGTAGGCGCCGGGGTTTTTCGTGCTGCCAAGCGAGGCGAGTTCAGTCGCTCTTGTCCCACTTCTTGTCGCTGATCTCCTGGAGGATCCCGTCGATCTGGCCGCGGATCCGCATGTTCTGGTCCGGCTCGAAAAGAGCTTTCTTCACGCGACCGTACTTGTCCTTCTTCACGAAGCGCAGGGACTGGAGCGAGCTCATGGGGACGAGGATGTCCTTGCAGACCTGGACCTCGACGTCGCGGCCCTCGACCGTTTGCGGGGGATTGTTATCCGGGTGCATCCCCAGGCCCCACCCGTGCACGACCATGGAGCAGATGAGGGCGCGGAAGGTGTTCTGCCCCTGACTGGTCTCGAGGTCGATGCTGCCTTGCACCTTCTGGATGACTCCGTCGACCACGTAGCTGAGCTTCCGCGCGACCGAAGGCGAGACCTTCATGTTCAAGAGTCGGCTGAACATTTCGGCCAGAATTTTGTCCGTGCTACTCGTTTTCTCCACCGGGAGCCTCCTCGCGGCTTCGCGAGTCGGGAATTGACGGCCGCTCTCTCTCGCGTGAGGGAGGGAGGGCGAAGGGGTCTCCCGAAGGAATGCAAGGGTGGTGCCCGAAGTTCAGGGACCCCGTGGCTGGCTAAAGCTCGGTTCCGATCGGCCGATTGCGCCCGGCGGGCAAGGGAGAGCCGGCCCCGGGAGGGGTGCATCCTTCCCCGAAAGGGTGGGAGGAGGACCAAGACGGAGCCTGCCTGCCCAGGATGGCATGGAGATTGCCTTGGATCTCAGTGCGCGAAGTCGATCGCTCTTCGCCGCAAATGTGGCGAGACGCATTCCACGATCCCTGCGAGACACCATGGTCGTCTATAACTACAGCGGTAAGGAAATCAACGCGAAGATCGTCTATTACGGTCCCGCGCTCAGCGGTAAGACCACCAATCTGGAGTGGATCTACTCGAAGATCCCTCTGGAGTACTCGGGCAAGATGATCTCGCTGCGAACCCAAACTGACCGCACGATTTTCTTCGATTTCCTCCCCTTGGAGCTGGGGCTGATCGATGGCTTCAAGACTCGCTTCATGCTCTACACGGTACCCGGGCAGGTCTACTACAACGCCACCCGGAAGATGGTGCTCAAGGGAGCCGATGGAGTGGTCTTCGTCGCGGACAGCGAAGAGGACCGGATGGAGGACAACCTGGAGAGTCTGCAAAACCTCAAGGACAATCTGGAAGAGATCGGCCTGGATCCTCACACCATTCCGATCGTCTTGCAGTGGAACAAGCGTGATTTACCCTCAACGGTCGAAACCGAGCAGCTGGAGCGCCAACTCAACCCGGAAGGCCATCCCTCCTTCGCCGCCTGCGCGCTAACCGGCGAGGGCGTGTACGAATCCCTGCACCAGATCAGCCGCATGATCTACCGCAATCTCACCACCGAAGAGGGAATGGTTCCTGCGGCGAACCAGAATCCCGAGAACGTTTCCTCGCTCTTTGGCGAGGACATCGAGGCCCGCCTGCGGGACGTGGACTACCCGGACCCGACCCTCAAGGACTCCGTGACTCTGCAGGGTTCTCCCACGGTCGGCGGCGCGAGCTCGAAGGATACGGATGTGCTGAGCTCGATCCTGGGCAGCTTGAACTCCCCAGTCCTGAACGAGGACAAGAGCGAACAATCTCAGGAGAGTGCCGAGACGGTGGCGGTGGGGGCGCGGACGGCGGCTGCGGCTGGCGAGGGACAGTCCCCCGTCGGTTCACAATCAGGATTCGAAACGAAAGGCCCAGAGAACATGTCCCAGAGGCCCACCCCATCCGGCGATTCGCTGGCAGAGCGTCAGATTGGCTCGGATCAGTCCAGGAGCCAGCCCACGCGCCCGATCCAGCCCGCGCCGACAAGAGCTCACTCCCAAGAATCTCCTCTCGTGGACGAAGCAGTGGCGGATCTCGTCGACAGCCTCTTTAGCCCCAGTGAAGAGGGTGCAAGCGAAGAGCCCGTCGAGAACGACGAACTGGCCTATGAATCCGACTTTGGCCGCATGGTCGATCTGGGACCGGACTCCCAGGCGGGGAAGCGTGCGCCCGAAGAAGAGGATTTCGAACTCCCGGCCGACCTGCTCGAATCCGGTGCCTTCAGCGCTGTTGTGGCCGAAGAGGAAGAGGAGCCGGAATCTCTGGAGCTCATCACCGACCCACGTAAGAAACCGGCCGATTCGGGCTCGGGTCCGGGAATGCCGCTCAGTGCGGATTTCCAGACCGGTGCATTCAAGCCTCTTTCAGGGGGTACGCGCACGATCGAAGTGCCCGTGACCCTCGACGCGGATCTGTTGGACGAGGGTCAATCGGTCCGGATCATTCTGAATCTGAAGCTGCTTCGCTGAGCGGACGCGTACCAACCCAGCGAGCGCGCACCTGATCGAGCCGGAGGCGGATTGCCTCCGGCTCTCGTTTCGTTCCCTTCCGCGACGAGATTGACAGCGAACCCGGTGCGTCCTAGCCTGCGCTGAGACCGCCTCTGGTTCCCCATCTCAGGTCGTGATCGATGTCTGAAGCTTCGCTGCGGTTGCAATCGACGAATGATGATCCCGTTGCGCGGGCTCGTGTGCTCGAGAACGAAGGACGTCTCGAGGAAGCGATGCAAGTACTGGCCGCGCTCCCCGAAGGGCCCCGTTCCTCGGCGGACGCCAGCTACCGCGTGGCGCACATCTGCCTGCAACAGGGGAAGTTGGAGGAGGCGGAATCCTGGCTCCGCCAAACCCTGAACTTGCGCTACGAGGATGCACGTGCGCATACGAATCTCGGAGTGGTTCTCGATCTGCGTGGCCGTCACCAGGATGCGATCCGGGCCTTTCGCAGGGCGATCCAGCTGGCTCCCGACGAACCCGCGGCGTACCTGAATCTGGGCGCGATCTACGGCGAGCTCGGACGTCACGAAGATGCGGTCCGCTGTCTCGAGCGCTGCCTCGAGCTGGCACCGGCCTTCGATGCGATGTTCAACCTGGCTCTGGTGCGCTTGCGCCAGGGCGAATTGGCTCCAGCGGAGAGACTCCTCGAGAGCGCTCTGAACGAGAGTGGAGATCATCCTCTGGCCCACTACTACTTGGGGCTCTGTCGTTCGCGTCGCGGGCTGCTTAAGGAAGCCACGCACGCCTTCGAAGCCGCGCTGGCGTGCAACGCCGATCTCGTGCGTGCGCGCTATCACCTGGGAAAGGTTCATCGCCGTCTCGGTCATCCTCACGACGCGGTGCGGGAGCTCAAGAAGGTGGCGCATGCCCTCCCCGACGATGCGCAGGTCATGCGCGAGTTGGGTTTCGCCTACGACGCACTCTCCTTGAAATCGGAGTCTCTCCGGTGCTTTCGTCGAGCTCGCATGCTCGACGAGACGGACAGTTGAATGTTGGCCAGGCAGGACTCCCGGTGAATCCGCGAACTCCCAAGACGCCCCCTTCGGTGCGGGGTGCGCTCCTCGCGGCGCGCGCGCGTGGGCACTGTGCCCTCGTTCCCTACCTCACCCTGGGCTATCCCTCGCTCGACGCCAGCCTGGAGTTGCTCGCCGGGCTCGAGGAGCTGGGAGTGGACGTGGTCGAGCTGGGAGTGCCCTTCAGTGATCCGGTGGCCGACGGCCCCACCATCCAGCGCACGATCGAGGCGGCCCTCGCCCAGGGCGTGACGCTTCGCAAGATCCTGAAGCGGCTCGATCCCTCGAATTCTCACACCCCGCGCGTGCTCTTCAGCTATTTCAATCCCCTCCTGAGCTTCGGTCTACGCGAGCTGCCGGCCGCTCTCGCCCCGTGCGGAGTGGGGGCCGCCTTGGTGACGGACCTCGTGGTCGAGGAAGCCAGCGAATTCAGGCACATCGCGCAAGAGGGAGGGCTCGAGCTGTGCTTCCTGGTGGCGTCGACCTCCGGAGTGGAGCGTTTGCGACGAGCCGCCGAGGCGAGCACCGGCTTCGTGTATTGCGTGGCCACACTGGGAGTCACGGGATCACGAACCAGCCTCGACGAGAGCGCGCGCGAGACCGTCCTCCGCTTGCGGGGCCAGAGCGAGGCGCCAGTCGCGGTCGGATTCGGAATCTCTTCGGCGGAGGACGTCACGCGGGTGCGTCAGTTCGCCGATGGTGTGGTGGTAGGGAGTGCGTTTCTGCGCGCCCTCGGGAACGAGACGAAGGCACCGATCGTTCGACAGAGAGGTGTGGAGTTTCTGGGTCCTTTGCTGGAGGCGGCTCGTGCTTGATCCTGCTCACCTATCGCTGCTCCTGCTGGCACTCATTCAGGGAGCCACGGAATTTTTGCCCGTGAGCAGCAGCGGGCATCTCGCCCTCGTGCAGCTTCTGCCCTGGATTCACGCCGGCGGAATTTTCGAAGACGTCATGTTGCATCTGGGCACCCTGGGCGCGATCGTGGTGTTCTATCGGCGCGATCTGAGGGATTTACTCGTCGGGTCCATTGCGCGCAGTAGCTCAGGGAGGCAAGCGCGCCGCTATCTCGGTCTCCTCGTGCTCGGCAGCGTCCCCGCGGGAGTCATCGGAGTGCTCTTTGCCGATCGGGTGGAGAGCGCGTTCGGTCACGTGGTTTTCGTCCTCACGACCTTGGCGCTGACCGGTGTATTGCTGAAGCTGAGCGACCGCATCCCGCGCCGCGATTTCGAGTTGACCGCCCGAATCGCGTTCCTGGTCGGATGTGCGCAGGCGGTGGCGATTCTGCCGGGGTTCTCGCGCAGCGGCTGGACGATCGTGGCCGGGCTCGCTCTGGGACTGAAGCCCAAGGAGAGCGCTCGCTTCAGTTTCCTACTTTCGGTTCCGGCGATCCTGGGAGCCACCCTTCTCCAACTCGTCCACTTCCATGGCCAGCACAGCCCCTGGGCTGCTCTCGTTCCCGCCATGATCGTGGCCTTCGTGGTGGGCCTGCTCTGCTTGGGTTGGCTGGTCCGACTGGTCCAGCACATGTCGCTGGGACGCTTCGCCTACTATCTCTGGGCTCTCTGCCTCGGCGTTGCGCTCGTGCTCGTGCTTGTTTAGGAATCACTGCATGAACTCGCTCCGCGTGGAAGAAGCTCGTCGTCTGCTGTGGGATACGGTGCAAAGAGGTCCCACCCAACGGATCGGGCTCTCGGAGTGCCTGGGAAAGGTGCTGGCGGAGGATCTCGCCAGCGACCTGGATTTCCCGCCCTTTGATCGTGTCACCATGGATGGCTACGCGGTTCGCGCCGAGGATCTGCAGTCCGCTTCGGCGGAGAATCCCACGACTCTCGAGGTGGCGGGCGCGACCCTCGCGGGCAGCCCGTTTACGGGAAGCCTCGGCGCGGGACAGGCGGTGAAGGCCATGACCGGCGCCGTCCTACCTCATGGGGCGAATGCGGTGGTGCCAGTCGAAGACACCGCCGGCTTCGACGACGTGCGCGCCGTCATTCACCGGGCTCCGCTCCCCGCGGCGAACATCGCGAGGCAGGGCGAAGACTCGCGCCGCGGAGAGCTCATCCTGCGCGCGGGAACCCATCTCACCAGCCGTCACGTGCAGACTCTGGCCTCGGCGGGACACGCCGTGGTTCCGGTCGTACGGCCTCCACTTTCGGGCGTGGCCTCCACCGGGGACGAGCTGGTGCCGATCGAAGCCCTGCCGGGTCCGGGACAGATCCGCGAGAGCAACAATGCCTGCGTGCGCGCTTCGTTAGCGGAGTGGGGAATCGCGTGCACCGAGCTGGGATCGTTCGGTGATGACCGAACTCGCCTGAGAGAGGGTCTGCGCGAGGCGCTCGCGCGGTACGAATTGCTGATTCTCAGCGGGGGAGTGAGCAAGGGGGAGAAGGACCTGGTCAAGCCGGTGCTGCAGGAGCTGGGGGTCACGCTGCGCTTTCAGAGCCTGCATCTCAAGCCGGGTCACCCCGCGGTTTTCGGGACGCATCCTGGGGGGATGGTCTTCGCCCTGCCGGGCAATCCAGTGGCGGTCTACGTGGGGCTCCGCGCCGTCTTCAGCGCCGGCCTGCGCAAGCGACTGGGATACCTGCGGGCGACCCCGCCGCGCGCCTGGGGTCAAATGGGCTTTAAATTTATTCGTAAGGGTAATCGTCCAAATTACTTACCTGTAGTACTTGAAGAAAATTCTAAAGAAGATTTACCCCTCGTGCTCTCCACTTCGCACCACGGCTCGGGTGATTTTCGCAGTCTGGCCGAGGCGGATGCCCTGGCCTGGTTCGACGATGGGCGGGAGGTCTTTGCCGAAGGAGAACGGGTGGAGATTCTCCGTCTGGACCCGCTGCACTCGGCTTGAGGCTTGACCGTCCCCGGCCGTCGTCACGATCTTGAGGACGCCCGCATATTTCTCTCTTTCTCACTCTCTGGAGTTGAGCTTCATGCGCAGACCCCCTCGTTCGTTCTCGCCGCGCCTCCGCTGGATTTCGGCCGAGTTCCGCACCACAGCCATTTCCCAAGTTCTGGTCCTCGGTTTTCTTGCCTGGGGTCTGCTCTCCTGCAGCAAGGGGAGCAGCGATGGAGGCACCGATCCGGGCGGCATCTTCAACCGGCCGCCCGAGGTCTCCGAGGTCCAATGGAGCAATCTCCACTTGCTGTATATCGCGGGTGATTTCTTGAGCATGACCGTCGCCGCGAGCGACGCCGATGGAGACTCGCTGCGCTACTCCTGGGAATGGGTCACGGCACCGGGAGGCAGCTTCGATGATCCGAGCCACAAAAGCGTTGGTCTCACCGTGGGCGCGACCCCCGGGGTCTTTCAGGCCAAGGTGACGGTGAGCGACGGGGCGGCCAGCGTCAGTCGAGCGGTCGGCTTCGAAGTGGGAACGGAACTGGATGCGACGATCAGCGGCAGCACCACCTGGACCGCCGCCGGTTCTCCCTACGTGGTCACCCAGGATGTGACCGTGCCGGTGGGCGCCACCCTGACGGTGGAGCCGGGGGTCAAAGTGCAGTTGCGCGAACACTTCTCGGGTGCAGCCTTGGTGAACTCCGGGATCAGTGTCCAGGGCGCCCTCCACGCGGTGGGCACGGGAACCGCGCCGGTGGACTTCGGCGGCAACGCGAACGGCTCCTCCACCGACATCACGCAGAGCGGAATCGAGCTCAAGGCCGGTGGCGAGCTGGAGCTGCGCTTCTTTCGGCTTTCTCAGGCTTCGGTGGGTGTGCTGAAGCAAGGCGCGAGCACTTGCGTGATCGAGGACGGGAGATTCAATTCCTGCCAGGCGGCCTACCAGGGCCTCATCGACGCGGGAAGCACGCCGACCAGCGTCTTGCGACGAGTGGAAATCCGGGATTGCGCCGGCAGGGGGATCTTTCTCAACCAGGGCGACCTCACGCTGGACGAAGTCTCGGTACGGAATTCCAAGGGGGCTGGGGTCTTCCTCTCCAGCAATCAGGATCTGGTCACCACCAGCGCGGTTCTTCGCCGCTGCGAGCTGGATAGCAACGAGGGCGGAAATCTCGTCCTGGACGGAAACGCCACGGTGGACATGGGATGCTGCAATCTCATCCCCGCCAGTGGAGACGGCAAAAACGTGACATTCCAGGCCAATAATAAGGCACCGGCCGGGGTGCTCCCCATGGTCGACTGCTTCTGGGGGCTCTCCTCTCCGCAGGACGAGGAGGAGATCCGGAATGCCACCTTCGAAGGGCGGCTGGATCAGGCTACCTGGGCCCGGGACACCGATCTGAGCGGCTTCCGCGCCGCGGCCATCGACTTCACCAACCCCGGCGACCCCTGTAACCAGTAGGCGGACGCCTCTTGGCCCGCTCCCGGCCCGGGGCGGGCATACCCCTTGCATTCTGAACCGCGGGGGCCCGAGCGCCCTCAGCCTCGTCGTGCCCGAGGGCACGCGTCCGATGGGGGGTCGCCGTCTGGAGATATCATGGGGATCTTTCTGGAAGTATTGGAATGGTTCGATGAGAGCGGCGAGGAGATGGCCCATCGCCTCCCGCCGGAGGGTTCGGCCGACATAAAGTTCGGCGCTCAGCTCATCGTTCGGGAGAGTCAACGGGCCGTCTTCTTCAATGGAGGCAAGGTCCGCGACGTGTTCGGCCCCGGTCGACACACGCTGAGCTCGAAGAACCTTCCCCTGATCACCCGGGCCCTCGCCCTTCCCTGGGGATTCACCAGTCCCTTCCGTTGCGAAGTCTACTTCCTCAACGAGAAGACCTTCACCGATTTGAAATGGGGAACGCGCGAGCCGGTGATCTTCCACGATCGGCGCCTGGGCAGCGTGCGGCTTCGTGCTTACGGACAGACGACCTTTCGTATCGTGGATCCAGAGCCCTTCATCCACAAGCTCGTGGGCACGCAGGGAAGCTACACCACGAGCGATTTGACCGACTATCTGCGCGACGTCGTCATCGCACGCCTCAACGACTACCTGGGAGAAAACCTGGACAGCGTGTTCGATCTGCCCGCGCTCTACGATGAGACCGGAGTCGCGTTGAAGGAGAAACTCGAGGGCGACTTTTCGAAGTACGGGCTCGAGTTGGTGGACTTCTTCATCACCGCGATCACTCCGCCCGAAGAAGTGGCGAGCATGGTGGATACCCAGGGCGGATTGGCGCTGGTGGACGACATGCCGCGCTACATGCAGTACCAGCTCGCCAAGGCGATCCGCAAGGGACCGGGCGAGGCTGAGGGCGGTTCACAGACGATGGACGCCGGCATGGGGTTGGGTCTGGGAATGCTAGTTCCCGGAATGCTCGCAGGTGGCCTCAAGTCCGCCACCGCGCAAGCAACGGTACAATGTCCCGCCTGTCATGCGAGTGTCGCTCCTTCGCGTTTTTGCTCCTCCTGCGGACACGCTCTGAAGCCGGTGGAAGCGGTGGACTCGGTCTGCGCGGAGTGCCAGGAGAAGCTCCCCAAGGGAGCGAGCTTCTGTCCCTCTTGTGGTGCGGCGGTCGAGAGAGGTGGCCAAGGCTCGTCGGAGAAGGACTAACGCGATGGCGGTGCTGGTCCGCTGTAACCACTGCGGCGCTCCACACCGCGTGGTCGCGGCCGGAGAGCGATTCCGGTGCGACTACTGCCGGGGATGGAACGTGCTCGAGGACTCCGCGGGGTCGGAGGAGCTGGTCTGTCCCACGACCACCCGTTCCGCTCGGATCAAGGACTCCGTGCTCCGTCATCTCCATCAGCTTGGGCTGTCCTGTCTTTCGGTGAAGATGGAAGCCAGGGTCCCGTTGCCGGTGTGGCAGCTCGTCTCGCAGCATGGCGAGGAGTTCTTTCTGCCCGCGGCCTTGCGCAACGAGCCCGTGATCACCGGTCTACAAGCTCCTGCACTTCATCTGGTGTCCCGCGATGATCCCAAAGCGCAGGGTTTCGAGATGCCGGCCTCGGCGCTCGAGGTGTCTCAGGACCAGGCGGAGGCAGCCGCTCTGGCCAGCTTTCAGGAACCCGATTCGACTCTGCAGAGCGTGCGACTGATTTGGCTCTCTCTGGTTCCGCTGCGCGTTCGCTTCCGGAGCGGAAGCCACACCGGCTTCTATCTGGACGGCGCGGACAGAGTGCTACTCGGTTCGCTGCCCGATGCGGCCGGTGACGAAGCGCTTCGTCCGGAACTGGCGCTGGGACTCACTGGTTTCTTGGTACTCTGTTTGGTTCTCGGCGCACTTTGCCGCGAATGGGGAACTCGGATTCTCGTCCTTCTCGCTTGCGCCGGTGCGAGCTGGATTCTCTTCCGTTCGATCCTTCCGGCCTGGGTCAAGGAGCGTCGGTCGTGAAGCAGGAGGTTCCACAGCTCAGAATCCGTGGGCTCTCCTGTCCGCGTTGCGCGGGCGCCCTCGAGATGCTCGACGGCGATCCCGAGACCATGCGCTGCGGGTACTGTGGTCACCGATTCCTCGATTGGGACGACCGGGGCATCGCCTCCTTCGCTCCCTGCGGGCGTCTGGGTCGACGGCGTGCCCTCCGGGTTCTGAGGGATGCACTGGACGAAGTCGGGGTGCGCGGCCACGCGGTCGAGGAGGCGCGCCGCTTCCATCTTCCCTTCTGGTTTCTGGAAGCGAAGCTCGTGGGCTGGCAGAGATATCGACGGCGACGCAAGGCGCAACCGGCCGGGGTCTACGCACCCACCGGTCCCCTGGAGATCGAAGAGGAAATCGAGGAGGAGAACTTCGGCCACAACGTGGTGTACTCCACGCCAGCGTGCGACCTGCGCGAGTTTGGCCTCTTGGGAGTTGCGGGGAGAGCCCAGAGATTGAGCCTGCGTCCCTTCGACATGGAATCGGTCAAAGCGGATGAAACCGTGTGTGCGGTGCTGCGTGCGCGTTCGGTGATCCAGCGCAGGGCGCGGCTCTACCACGCAGCGCGAGTGACGCCCAAACTCGCGCGCCATTGCGTCCAGAGGATCCTTCTCGTCCGTCCGAGGATGCGCCTCATCTACTATCCGGTGTGGCGCTTGCGGTACCGGGCGAGCGGGCATGCGGTGGAGGCCGTGGTGGATGGACTGCGCCCCGAGCTCCTGCGCGGAACCTATCCCGAGAAAGAGAACGACCGCCTCGTCCAGTGGATTGGCACCGGCGGCGTTTTTGGTCTGACGGCTGGAGTGAATCCGATTCTCGCCACGGCGGGGACGATGGGGTGGGTGCTCTGGCGTCTAACCCACGATGAAGTCTCGGGACGGCCTGGTGAACTCGCGGCCTGGCTACGCCGGCAGGTTGGGGGAAAGAGGTTCGCCATCAAGAACTTCAAAAGCTAAGCGAGGTTGACCATGCCATTCATCGATCTGTCATGTCCCACCTGTGGCGCCCCTCTCTCGGGTTCCGCTTCGATCCGGATCTACGTCTGCGAGGCGTGCGCCACGACCTGCACTCCCCTGGGTGGGGCCAAGGGAAAGGGGACTTCGTCGCCCCTGTGGATTCCTCCGCGCCGACTGCTTCGTCCCCGTCTCGACCTCCCCGCGCGCGGGTCGATTCTCCTGCTTCCTCTCTGGGTGCTCCCTCTCAAGGAAGGGAAGGAAAACCCGAATCTTCCCTCTGAGCTGCGCGTTCCGGCCGTGGGCCGAGCCGCCTTCGGGCGACTGGTGGAGACGGCGCGCCGGCTGAGCCGCACCAACTCTCCGCTGGACGAATTCCCCGAGGAGGAGGCCAGGCCCATCCCGCGCCCGCCGCAGGGAGAGCTCGAGGTGGAAGAGGCCTACGCGATCGCGGAGATCGTGGCCCTCGGCCAGGTCAAGGGATGGCCCTCCGACGAAGAGGCGAAGTCGTGGGAGCCCAAATTCGGGCCGCTGCGGCTGGTGGATCTCCCCTGCGCGGAGGCCGGGGGCGGTCTCATGGATCTGGTGTTCGGATTGGCGGTCGATTCGGCCCTCCGGCGGGTCCTGGAACCCCTCGACGCTCGCGCCCGCCTCGAGGGTGGGCTGGTCGAGTCTCCCGCCTAGAGTTCGGGAACTCGGCCAGGACCGATTGCGTAGAAGAATCACTGCGCTGGCGTGAGAGTCAGATTCTTCATGCACTGAAAGCGGCCCCCGCTCACCTCCCGGGGGCCGTTTCGTTTCTCGCGAAGAATCGGTCTCGCCTGTATCCTTCAGGCGCCCCGGGGACCCTTTCCATCGTTTTTTGGGTACCCATTGGCTGGAAAGGATCTTCAATGGCCATTCGACGGTGTCTCCCCACTCTGCTCGCCCTCGCCGCCCTTCTGGCATCCGTGGCCGCCAAGGCCGACGCCCCGAGCACGCGATTTTTCTTTGCCCCCCGTGACGGGGAGGTGTGGATCGAAAAGCTGGTGGACATCCGGACCACGGACCCCGGTGGCGATGCCGCGCTGCAAACAGAACACACCACGGAAGTGGATACGCTTCTCTTCGCCAAGCAGGGAGAGGGGTGGCGGGTCACCCGCATCATGGGACCGGCCAGAATGGAGGTGAGCGGGCAGCCCTTCGACAATCCCATCCTGAAGATTTCGCGTGGCACCCACATCGAGTTGAGCTGTGACGAAAATGGCGTGGCGCACGAGGTGAGAGGCTTCCGCCTTCTGTTGCGGAAGCTCGAGCGCTCGTTGAGTCCGGAGGTGTGGGCCAAGTATCAGAGTAGCGTCACGCTCCAGGGCGTCCAACGCTCCGAAATGCGCCGCTGGAACCTGCGGCGAGGAGGATTGATCGGGGCGGAAGCGCAGGATGGCGAAATCTGGAATTTCCAGAGTTTCTTTCCCTCGGCCATGGGTTACTTGGAAGTGCGCGGCACGATTCGCTTCGGCGGAATGATCGACTTCGAAGGCCGGCAGGGCTACAAGCTCTTCCTCGATTTCGCCACCGGCAGCAAGGACCTCACCAGCAAGGATGCCACGAAGGAGGTCGATCTCAGGCCGGCCGGATACACCTTGAGCAACTCCGACGAGTACGGACTCGAGGGATCGACCGTCCGGGTGATCGATCCCACGACCGGGCACATGCTCTACGAGAACACCAAGGTGAGTTGGAAGGTGCCCGAGATGCGCGGGGGGGAGAAGATGGTGGGAAAGACCCTGCAGATGACCTATCGGCTCGAGCCGCTTTCTCAGAGTTCCCCGTGAACGACTTCAAAGGTCCTCGCTCTTGGAGTAGGATCGATCCGCGATGACTGAGCGTGTCTCCCCCGAATCGACGCAAAACGACTCGTTGGCTCTCTGCATGGCCCAACGTGACAACATGCGTGCGATCTTCGACAGCGTGGCCGACGGCATCTTCACCATCGACACCAGCCTCTACGTCACCAATGCCAACGAATCGTTCCGGGAAATGGTGCGCTGCCCGTCGGAGTTGAAGACCTCCTGTGCCATCGCCGACCTCTTCCGCGTGGAGGGTGGCGCGCTCGAAGAACTCCTCGGGAGAACCCTCAAAGGAGAGAAAATCCGCCAGGAAGACGTCGAGATCCGGCCGGTAAAAGGTGGCACTCTGGTGGCGACTCTGCAGGCAGCGCCCCTCCATGACGAGGAAGGAAAGGTGGGGGGCGCGGTGGTTGTTCTACACGACGTGACCCGCATGCGTTCGCTCGAAGACGACCTGCGTCTGGCAAGTGGTCCCCAGGGCCTGGTGGGTAAAAACGTGCGGATGCTGGAGATCTACCAGCTCATCGAGCAACTCGCGGACAATGACGTGAGTGTTCTCATCACCGGTGAAAGCGGCACGGGAAAGGAGGTCGTCGCTTCGGCGATTCACGCGCGCAGCCATCGTCGCGAGCGGCCCTTCGTGCGCGTGAATTGCGCGGCCCTCAGTGAAACCCTGCTCGAGAGTGAACTCTTCGGGCACGTGCGTGGGGCCTTCACCGGGGCCATCCGGGACCGCAAGGGTCGCTTCGAGGTGGCGCATCGGGGGACCATCTTCCTGGATGAAGTCGGCGCGGTGAGTCTCGAGGTGCAAAAGAGGCTCTTGCGCGTGCTTCAGGAGCGTCAATTCGAACGGGTGGGAGAGGAGAACACGCAAGAGGTCGACGTGCGCGTCATCGCGGCCACGAACGCCGACTTGAAAGCGATGGTGGTGGAAGGCAGCTTCCGCGAGGACCTCTACTATCGATTGAACGTGGTGCACCTGCACATCCCTGCCTTGCGCGAACGACGTGAGGACATTCCCTCTCTGGCCGAGCACTTACTGAAGCGCCATGCGGATTCCATGGGCCGGGGCCGGATGAGTTTCGATGCCGAGGCGCTTTCGCTTCTCATGGCCTTTCGGTGGGAGGGGAACGTACGGCAGCTTGAGAACGCGGTGCTGCGCGCGCTGGTGGTGTCCAGGGGACGGGTGATTCGCCCCCAGCATCTGCCGCCTGAGATCCTCAAGGCGGCCGGCGCGTCGCCGGCGGGAGGCGCCCCCCGTGACCCGAACGCCCTCTCGGCCTCCCAGGCCGAGCTGCTGCGCGCCCTGGCGGAGGCGGACGGAAACCTGGGACGCGCGGCCCGGAAGCTGGGGATCCACCGCACCACTCTGTGGCGCCGCCTGAAGAAGCACGGCCTCAGGCCCCGCTGATCCCGAAGAGTTGCAGGCGCGCAACAATGTTGCGGTTATGTTGCGCAACATAACGCAACATTTTCTATTCGCTAAAGCTGAGTACTTTTTTTCTTCCAGCTGCTAAGTTTATTGACTCCAAATGATTAAACGGGGATTGCATTTTCCGTTCGCGCGGACCATGTTCGGTACGTTCATTGCGCTAGGCAGCGCAAACTCCCACAAAGGACCGGACGTGAAAAATCCCCTGACCGAATTCGCCATCGCTCATCCCAAGTGGGTGGTCACGCTCAGTATCCTCATCACTCTGGGCTTCCTGGTGCAGTTTCCGCGCATCAAGATCGACACCGATCCCGAGAACATGCTGCCCGCGAACGAGCCGACGCGCGTCTTCCATCACGAACTCAAGGAGACTTTCAACCTGAACGATTTCCTGGTGCTGGGAATGGTGCGCGATGCCGGCATGTTCCATCCCGCGCCGCTGGCCAGGGTGGCCGCGATCACCTCGGAAATCCTGGATCTGGATGGAGTGGTGGCCGACGACGTGATGGCTCCCACCGAGGTCGACGACATCTCGATCGAGGAGGGGGGAATCCTCAGGGTGGCCCCGTTGATGGAAGAGGCCCCCGAGGATGAAGCCGGCGCCGCACGCATTCTCTCGCGCATCAAGGCGAGCGCGATCCTGCGAGGAAAACTCGCGAGCGATGATGGCACCACGATCGCGCTGTTCATTCCGATCGAGGACAAAACTCGCTCCTACGAGATCGGACAGGAAATCACCGAGATCGTGAAACGCCATCAGGGCGACGAGAAGTACTATCTGGCGGGCCTTCCCATGGCGGAGGACACCTTCGGCTCGGCCATGTTCAAACAGATGGCGGTGTCGGCCCCGCTCGCCATGATCATCCTCTTTCTGCTCATGTTGTATTTCTTTCGCAACCTGCGGATGGTTCTCACCGCGATGGCGCTGGCCATGATGTCGGTGATCTGGGGAATGGGCGCCCTCATCGGCACCGGAAATACGGTGCACATCATGAGCTCGATGATCCCAATCTTCCTCATCCCCATCGCCATCTTGCCTTCGATTCACATTCTCACCGAGATGATCGATCACCGGGCCCGCGCCGTCACGGTGGGGGATGCCGTGCGGTCGGCGATGGGGCATCTGTTCAAACCCGTTCTGTTCACCACGATCACCACCGTGGTGGGCTTCGTGAGTCTCATGATGACTCCGATTCCTCCGGTACAGGTTTTCGGAGCGTTCGTCGGCTTCGGAATCGTGGGAGCCTGGGTGCTCTCCATGACCTTCCTGCCCGCGATGGTGATGCTGGAGACCCACCGGGGCACCGAGCCTCTGCACGAGCACGACGCCGAGTATTCAGCGCTGGCGCATTACCTGCAAAAAGTTCGGGCTCTGGCCATCAGGGGTCGCTGGGTCATCACCATTGCTTCGGTGGTCCTGTTCGCGTTGTCCATCTTTGGCTTGACCAAGGTCCAGGTGAACGACAACCCGGTTCGCTGGTTCAAGGCGGGACATCCTCTGCGGGTGGCGGACCGGGTTATGAACAAGCACCTGGCCGGCACCTATCTCGGCTACGTGGAATTGCAATCGAAAGACGACGGCCGGATGAAGGATCCCAAGGTCATGAAGTGGATCGAGGGATTCCAGCGGCATCTCGGGCAACACGAGAACGTGGGAGCGACGACCTCGGTGGCGGACGTGGTGAAGAAGGTGAATTTCGAGCTGGCCTTCGAGGACTCCTCCAAGCTCGTTCTGCCCGACGATCGAAACGCCATCGCGCAATCCCTGTTCCTCTACGAGATGAGCGGAGGAAGTCCGGACGATCTCTACCACTTCATCACCCCTACCGCGAACGCGGCCAACATCTGGGTTCAGATGCGGGCCGGCGAGAACTCCGAGGTCTCGTCGGTGGTCGACTTCGCTGACGAGTACGTCGCCGCTCATCCGCTGCCCGAAGGGGTTTCAATGGGGTGGGGAGGACTGGCCTACGTGAATATCGTGTGGCAGGAGAAGATGGTGGCCGGTATGGCCAAGGCGCTCTTTGGATCGTTCGTCGTGGTGTTCCTCATGATGACCTTCCTCTTCCGCTCGTTTCTCTGGGGAGTCGTTTCCATGCTTCCCCTCACCGGCACCATCGCGCTCATCTACGGCATGCTCGGTTTCACCGGGAAGTACTACGACATGCCGGTGGCGGTGCTGTCCTCACTCACCCTAGGGCTCTCGATCGACTTCGCAATCCACTTCATTCAGCGAAGCCGGGAGCTTCACAAGACCACCCAAGATTTCCAGGAGACGATGAGAATGACTTTCGATTCGACCGGACGGGCAATTTTCCGGAACGTTCTGGTGCTTGCCATCGGGTTCGTACCCATGTTTTTCGCCTCTCTTACTCCGTACTTCACGGTGGGGTTGTTCTTCTTCCTCATCATGACGATCAGCGGCGCGGTGACCTTGCTGCTCTTGCCGGCCATCACCGCCCTTCGTCCCGAGATCTTCTACCGCAACACACAAGGGGCCCCCTCCGGAAAGCTGGCGATGCTCGCGGTGGGCCTGAGCAGCCTGGCCCTCGCGGGTTCGATCGGCGTCTCGAGCGCGAGAGCGCAGAGTGTCGACGCGGCGAAGATCATGGAGAAGAGCCATATCGCGTACTACTACGCGGGTGACGACGGACGCAGCCTGGTCAAGATGACTCTGGTGGACAAGAAGGGAAAAGAGCGGATTCGCGAATTCACCATGTTGCGACTCGACGTGAAGGACGGCGGCGAGCAGCGCTACTACACCTATTTCTCGAAGCCGGCCGACGTGCGTCGCACCACCTTCATGGTCATCAAGCACGTGCCGGGAGATGACGACCGATGGATCTACATTCCCGCGCTCGACCTGGTGCGCCGCCTCTCCGCCAACGACAAGAACTCCTCCTTCGTGGGCAGCGATTTCACCTATGAGGACGTATCGGGACGCCACTGGACCGACGACGATCACACTTTCGTGCGCGAGGACGAGCTGAATGGGCACAAGGTGTGGGTGATCGACAGTATTCCCAAGGACAAGTCGGATTGGGTGAAGAAGACCTCGTACATCGATCAAGCGACCTACTTGCCGCTCAAGGAAGAATACTTCGACGACAAGGGCGAGGCCTTCCGTGAATTCACCGCCGACAAGATCGAGGATATCCAGGGCATTCCGACCGTCACGGTGCGCACCATGAAGAACCTGAAGAAGAATCAGCACACGACGGTGGAGTTCATGAAGATCGAGTATGACTTGGGTATTCCCCAGGACATTTTCCAGGAACGTTACTTGAAGAACCCTCCGCGCGAATACCTCGACTGAGAACGGGTCTGGACTCCAAAGGGGAAGAGAAACGATGTTCGGCAAGATCAAATTGTGGATCAGCTTGGGAGCGATCGTCGCCCTGGCCGGCACCGGCACGCCAGCGCGCGCCCAGGAACTCCACGGCTTCGTGGAAGCCCTCACGGGGGCGCGGAGTGCGGAAGGGGGAGGAGCAAAGGCGGGCGACTACACCGCGGAGGAAACCCGCGTCCAGCTGCGAGTCAGCGACTATGGCGACGATGCGGAGTACTTTGCCCGCATGGACTTTCGCTTCGACCAACTCAGCGAGAAGAACTCCGATCTCGAAGTTCGCGAGGCCTACATGGTGTATACCGGTTGGGGAAGCCTCGATTTCAAGATTGGCCGGCAGATCTTGACCTGGGGGACGGGAGACCTTCTCTTCATCAATGACGTGTTCGCGAAGGACTGGGAGAGCTTCTTCATCGGACGCGAGGATCAGTACTTGAAGGCACCGCACGATGCGCTTCGCGTGGGTTTCTATCCGTCGTTCGTGAACTTCAATTTGGTCCTCATTCCCAAGTTCGAAGCCGATCGACTGCCGAGCTCCCCACGGCTCTCGGGTTATGATCCCTTCGGGGGGCTTCAGCAGAGCTTGGAGATGCCGGCCAACGATCTGGGCAACGGGGAGATCGCCCTTCGTGCCTACCGCACGATCTCCGGCTGGGATCTCGCCCTCTATGGGCACTGGGGCCGCTTCCGTCAACCGCTGGGAGTCGCCGGCATGGATAGTGCGAGCGTGACGCTCTTCTATCCGCGCTTTAACACCTACGGAGCGAGCGCCCGGAGCAATCTCTTCGGTGGCGTCGTGAATCTGGAGGGCGGCTACCTCTACAGCGTGGACGATCACGATGGAACGAATCCGCTGGTGGAGAATTCGTCGATCCGCTGGATGGGCGGCTACGACCGTCAACTCGCCAGCGATACCCAACTGGGCCTGCAAGCCTATTACGAGTACATGGTCGATCACGCGCAGTACATAGAGCAGCTTGCACCTGGTCAGCCGGTTCGAGACGAGTTGCGTCAGCTCTACACCGTGCGCATCACGCAGATGTACCAGTACCAGACCCTCGTCTTTTCCCTCTTCGGCTTCTGGTCGCCGACGGACGAGGACTATTACCTGCGCTTCAATGCGACCAAGAAATTCACCGATGCTCTGGCTCTGGCTTTGGGAGCCAACGTGTTCGGCGGAAAGAACGACTGGACACTCTTTGGTTCACAGGAATACAACGACAACGTCTACCTGAGAGCCCGCTACTCTTTCTGAGCTTCGTGGAGGAAACGCCGTGCAAGATCACGATATGAGAATTCAAAACCTGATTCGCCGGTTCGCGGGGAGTTTCGTTCTCGTCAGCCTCGCACTGGGCTACTGGGTGCATCCCGCCTGGTTTCTCTTCACCGCGTTCGTGGGAGTGAATCTCCTCCAGAGCAGTTTCACCAAATGGTGTCTGCTGGAGAAGATTCTATATCGGGTGCTTTCCGCCGCGCCGGGCGCCCGGACGGCGCACTCGTAAGCCCTGCTTAGGGGGTGACCTCACCCATTGCGACTCACGCAGGGTCTTCTTGCCACCTAGGGAGGACCTCGCTAGGCTGGGGCCTCAGACTCCAACCACCGAGGTTCTCCGTGCGTTCTCCATTCCGTCTTCTCCTCGTGTTGTCCTGCCTGCTCGGTTCTCTGAGCGCCTTGCCGGCGCATGCCGGCAATTTTCGATTCGCCCATCACGATCTACAGGCCGCATTGAGCATCGGGGATCACGGACTGCGGGTCAGCGACCGGATCACGGTGGAAAGCGGACCCAACCGGCAAGCTCCTCTGCGCTTTCTTCTGCACCGAGGGTTGACTCTGAGCCGAGCTCGTCTCGACTCCGAGGAACTGCAGAGCGGGGTGAGGGATGGATTCAACCCCCGCCATTTCTGGCGGAGGCCGCCCTACGATCGGCTGGAGGATTACGAGATCGCACGGGAATGGACGCTGACCGCGCCCGAGGGGGGATGGCCGGCCAAATTTTCCGTGGACCTCGAGTACTCCGGGGCCGTGTTCGACAGTCTGCACGCTCCCAAAGTCGCCTACCAACGCTCCTTCGAAACCACCACCGGGCTCATCACGCAACGAGGCGCGTTTCTCTCCGGCGCCACCTTTTGGTTGCCGTGGTGCACAGACGACACCTTCACCTACGACCTTATCATCACTACTCCCGCCGACTGGGAAAGCATCAGCCAGGGACGACGCGCGCACCGCGAGGTCGATGGACAGGGGAGGATCCACACCGAGTGGGTCGACGAGCACCCCATGACCGAAGCTTATCTCGTCGCCGGCCCCTATCAGATCCGCGCAAATGAGCACGGGAAAGTCGCTCTCTACACCTTCACCTACGCCAATACCGATTCCATGCTCTGTCAGACCTATCTCGATGCGGCTGGCGGCTATCTCGATCTCTACGAGCAAATGATCGGCCCCTATCCCTTTGCGAAGTTCGCTCTGGTCGAGAACTGGTGGCAGACCGGATTCGGGATGCCCTCGTTCACTCTGCTGGGAGACCGCGTGATCCGTTTGCCGTTCATCGTCCACACCTCTTACGGTCACGAGATTCTGCACAATTGGTGGGGCAACGGCGTCTTCGTCGACTACGACCAGGGCAACTGGTGCGAGGGATTGACCACTTACCTGGCGGATCACCTCTACAAGACGAAGGAGAGCCCGCAGGCGGCCGTCGACTACCGGCGCGCACAACTCCAGGGCTATCTCGACTACGCGGTGTCGGGAGCCCGGGATTTTCCCTTGCGCGAGTTCACCGAACGAGAGAGCGCCAGTACCCAAGCCGTCGGGTACGGGAAGACGATGATGGTGTTTCACATGGCGCAGCTTCGAGCCGGGGATGACGGCTTTTTCGCGGCCTTGCGGCTTTTCTATCAGAAGTACCTCTTCAAGGAAGCGAGCTGGGACGATCTCATCGCTTGCTTCACCGCAAGCAGCGATTTGGAGTGGAAAGATTGGTTCGAGCAGTGGATCGGCCGCCCCGGCGCGCTTCAACTCTCCGCCTCATTGCGGAACGCAAAGGGTGGCTCCCCGCAGCTGGTGTTGCAGCAGGCCGAGCCCTACTACGAGGTGACGGTCCCGGTGCGGGTGGAGAGCGATACCGGCACCAGCGTGCATCTGGTTCCACTGCACGGCGCCGAGGCCACCATGGAACTCGGTGCTTCGGCCCGGATCATCGAGATCGATCCGGATTGCGATCTCTTCCGCCGTTTGAAGAGGGCGGAGATTCCACCGGCGCTGAGTCAGACTCTTGGCGCCGAGAAGACCGTCGTGGTGATCGGAAGTGATACCAGTAAGGCAATGGCGGCCGCCCTGCGTGCGGTAGCCGAGGACTGGGCCAAGAATCAGGATATGCTCGTGGTCGCCGAGACTGAGTTTCACGACGATCCCGCGCGCAGCGTTTGGCTATTGGGTGACGGTCCGCTCGCCCGACGGACCCTGGCCGATTCACACGCCTACGGTGATCAGCCCTCCAAGCTGTGGAAGAAAGCCCAGAGCGAGGGTCGGAAGCCTGGTCCTGACTCTGCGAGATCCCAAGAACGAAGCGCGTTCCTGGTCACTCTTCCTCGCCGCGAGTCCGGACTTCACCACGGCGGTGGGAGCGAAACTGACACACTACGGTCGCTACAGTTACCTCGAATTCGAGGGGGAGAAGAACGTGGAGAAGGGTAGCTTCAAAGTGGAGACCTCCCCTCTGCGCTTGGTAAGGGAGGTCGAGTAATGCGTGCGATTTCAGGATCGAGGGTCTCTGTGGCGACGGCTTTGCTGCTCCTCCTTGCTCTCGCGCCGCGCGCGGGACACAGCAAGGACGCGAAGGAGGAAGATCTCTCCGCGATCACGCAAGATCTGTCGACTCTCTGCTCCGACTCGTTCGCGGGACGAGGTCTGGGAAGCAAGGGCTTGCAACTGGCGACCGAGTATCTCGAGGGTCGTCTGAAGGAGCTGGGGGTGAAGCCGGCCTTCGGTAGCTCGTACCGCCAGGAATTCACCGCGCCCTCCTCCGAGACCGTCATCAATCTCGTGGGTCGCATTGGCACTCCCGAGAACGCGCACCACGTCATCGTGGGCGCCCATTACGATCACCTCGGCCTGGATGAGAACGGGAAGATCTATCACGGGGCCGACGACAACGCCTCGGGGGTGAGCACCGTTCTCGAACTGGCCCGCATTCTGAAGGACGATCCGCCCGGCGGAGAAGTCCTGCTGATTTTCTTTTCGGGTGAGGAGGAGGGATTGTTGGGAAGCCGTTATTATGCCGCGCATCCGGCGGCGCCGTTGAACGAGTGCACCGCGATGGTGAATCTGGACACCGTGGGGCGCTTGAGCTGCGGTGGACTGACCATCTTCGGAACGAATACCGCGCAGCAGTGGAGCTCGATCCTGGGCGGCGTGGACTACGGCTTCCACCTGAAGCCGGCCCTGCCCAAGGACGATCCCGGAGGAAGCGACCAGGTTTCGTTCGTGGACAAGGGAGTCCCGGCGATCCAGCTCTTCACCGGGGCGAATGCCGACTACCATCGCATCGGCGACACCCTCGACAAAGTCGACGGTCAGGGCATCGCCACTCTCGGAGCATTCACCGCCGAGCTGGTGCTCTTTCTCGCCGACGAATCCCACGGCCTGAGCTTCATGCCTCCTGGCGTCGAGCACGCGCCTACGCCGGTGGACACCTCGACGCGGCGCCGCGTGAGCGTGGGCACGATTCCCGACTTCAATCATAGCGGCGGGGGAGTATTGATCGCGGGCGTCATCCCCGGGTCTCCCGCGGAGAAGGTGGGGCTGAGGAAGGGCGATCTCCTGGTCGAAGTCGATGGGGCGGCGGTCAACAATCTGGCCGAGTATGCCGCGGTGCTCAAGGAGCACGCGCCGGGCGATATCATTCCCCTCGTCTTCGTCAGAGATTCGAAACGAATTACAGTGAACGTCACTCTGGCGGAACGACACTAGCCGACGCGAGCGCCTATTTTGCGATGACCGTGATCAGGGGGCCAACCTCGAGGTAATACGTCGCCGCATTTCCCACTGCTACGGGCTTCACCGCGCGGAGTCCCTCCGCTTCCTCGGCGGAGAAGCCGATGCCGCCCTCCAAGTACGCGTCGCGCGAGAGCGCGAAAGCCTGGCCCATGCTGGTCATGGTTCGCATGCGGAGCCGGCCCAGGCGCGAATTCACCGCGGTCTCGATCTCCTCCGGGCTCACCTGGAGCGACTTCACGATCATGTAGTCTTTCATGGCGGCCTCGGCCTCTATCGAGATTTTTCGGCTGAGTCCCCATCGAGGCGCTGATGATGGCGCGCGTCTCCCAGGAACTGGGTTCCGATCCCCAAGCTGTAGGCGAGTCCGCGCGTTTCGCGCAGGTCCTGTTGCATGCGATCGCTCAGCACCATCACCGCCACTTCCAGAGCCCAACGGTCTTCGGGTTGCACTGAGATGACCCTTCCCATCCGAATGGTGGACTGAGCGCCGCCCACTTCGATCACCTCGCGGCTCGTGTCGGCGGTGAGCGGCGGCTGCGCCAAAGAACCGGCAGGTGGAGCCTCGTTCGAAGGCTTGGTGTGGAAGGCGGTGCAGATCTTTTCCAGTGCGGTCTCGTAGGGCACGTCCCCCACGATGGCGAGGACCAGGTGCTCAGGGGCCAGGTACTTCGGCGCGAAGGCGCTGATCTCCTCCAGCGTGATCGACTGCAGCGTCTGCATGGTGGGCAGGACCGGGTCCGCCAGGGGGTGATTCGGGTAGAGAAGCTGGGCCAGCCGCGCCGAAGAGAGCGAGCTGGACGACTTCGACCGCCGTCCGATGACTCCCGAAAGCTGTGCACGTACGTCCGCCAACGCCGATTCGTCGTCGAACGAACGGGAACACATTTTCGCCATGAGATCGATCGCGTCGAGATAGAATTCGTCGGTCACCGCCAGGCGCACGAAGGAATAGAGCGGCGTGGTGTAGTAGTCGTCGAAGGGAATCCAGGGGTTGTCGGCCACTTTCAATTCCGCGCCAATCCGGTCCTGGAGGGGCGACGCTCCGCCCGGAGGAAGCAGACGGTGGAGGACGTCGGCGATTCCATGCCGGTCCGCGGGTTCACGACCACTGCGGTTCTTCACTAGAAGGTGCAGAGCAACCATCCGCGTGCCGGTCGATGCGGAGTGAATCAGAGTCATGCCATTCTGAAGGACGGTGACGCGGGGAGCTTGGTCAGCCTGAAGCGTAGGCGGCAAATGGCGCGGGGGAGGGCCTTTCAGCTTGTCGTTCATCGCATTCAACGAATCCACGAGCTTCGGAAGGGCAGTGAGTCCGTCCGCCCCCTCGAAGTGGGGAAGGTCGGGACCGGCCGCGGTGAACACGAGTCCGAGCGGCAGTAGGCGATCCCGAGCGTACGAAACGAGATCGGCCGGTGTCACCTGCTCCACAGCATCCAGATACGCATTGAGGAAGTCCGCGTCCATCGACCAGAGCCGGTCTCCGTGGAAGAGTGCGTAGTAGTGCAGCTGTTCGAGCTGCGATATTTCCGCGGACAAAAGTCGCGTCCGCGCGGCTTCCACTTCGGCTTCTTCGAGGTGACCGAGACTGGACCACGCGCTCGCCATGCGCTGGAAGACGTCGCCCAGCGAGGATCCCTCGGCGAAGCGCGCTTCCATCTGAAGCATCATCTTGCCGCCGATCCACTGCAGGCTGGCACTGCTGCTCTGCACCTCGACCGCGGGCTTCAGGTCGAGCATGCGGCTGAGGCGATGCTGTTCGCCTCCGCCCAAAATCTCCTGAAGAAGGGCCAGGCACGCGTGTTCCTTCGCGTCGTGAGCCTCTACCACCACCGAGGCCTTCGCGCTGACCGAAGGGGCAGGAACCTCTGTCGTCGCCACCGTCGAGGCGCTCTCGCTGCCGAGTTTCAGGATGGGGGCGGGAATGGGTAGCTCGGCGGGTGGGGTCGTAGTTTGAAAGAACTGTTTCACGAGGCCAAGGGCCTCGTCCGGGTCAAAATCCCCCATCAGGATGAGACGCATGTTCGCCGGCACGTATTGCCGCTTGTAGTACTCGAGCACCACATCGTGCGGCAGGGCGGCGATCGTGGCCGGCGTGCCCAAGACCGCTCGCGCGAACGCAGGGTCCCCCTCGTGCAAGAGTGAATCGAGAGCGGTCGAAATCCGATCGTCCGGATTGTCCATGTCCTTCGCGATTTCCTCGATGACGATGCCGCGTTCCTTCTCGAACTTCGCAGGGGGAAGAATGGAGTGCAGAAGCATGTCCGACTGGAGATCGAGCGCTTCTGCGAGTTTCTCCTTGGGGGCCACCATCATGAAGTGCGTGTACTCTCGGCGCGTGGTCGCGTTGTTGTAGGCGCCGATGCGATCGGCGAACGCGTAGATCTCCTCCTGGGTACGTCGAGTCGTCCCATTGAAAAGCAGGTGCTCGAGAAAATGGGAAGAACCCGCATAGCGGTCTTCCTCCCGGCTGGCGCCCGCTCCCACGAAGACGTTCGAGGCGATCAATCCGCTGCCCGGACGCGAAAGGAAAATTACCTGCAGACCGTTGGGCAGCTGGACCGCTTTGAGCGGAACGGCATGCCCGGCGCGAGGAAAAAGAGCAGAGGAAGCAAGAAGGAGGATCGTGGAAAGTACGAGGGAAGGCCGCCGCCGCATGCTGTTCTCCCGTGAGAGTGCCCGTGAGTGGGGTGGATTGGACGAATCCTCGCCATTATCGAGCAGCGATCGGCGGGTTCCAAGCAATTTGTTGGTGGAGGGGTAGCCGCGAAGGCCCAGTGCGATGCGCGGTGGGCGGTCAGTCGGTGAGGGCCGGACTGGCTTCGACTTCGACCTGCAACTTCACCAGCTCCGCGCCGGCCGGAACGCTCAACTCGCGAGGACTCTCCTTCGCCACGCTTAACTTGCGAGAGTGAAGCCATTCCTGGTGTACCACGATGCGATACTTTCCCGGAGCGACTCCCATCAAATAGAACTCACCGTCGTGAAAGCTCTTTGCTTCATAACTCCGGTGTCCGCCGATCTGCTCCAGCCGCACCGGCACCGAACCGGTGGGATGAAGAGCGTCTCCATCGCGAGTGTAAGC
This sequence comes from Candidatus Krumholzibacteriota bacterium, assembly GCA_963764625.1. GTDB lineage: Bacteria > Krumholzibacteriota > Krumholzibacteriia > JAJRXK01 > JAJRXK01 > JAOZPE01. Next base: position 407,282 of record CAVXTH010000006.1, read on the forward strand.
GGAACCCTCCAGTTCGACTCCCATTACGAGCGGCAGATCCAGCGTTCGATATCCATTGGGTGAGATCGGCGCCGCCGCGCGTTCGAAGACGGGGATCAGCAGCGGATTCTTCAGGGAGGATTTCTGCACCTGAATCTTCGCGGCTTCGAAAGGCACGAGGTTCCACACCGAATAGCGACCATACTCGTCGGTCGTAACCGTCTCGTCACCGACGAGCAGTTGCACCCCCGGCATTCCGGACTCACCCGCGTCCAGGATCCCGTCTCCGTTGCGGTCGAGAAACACCGTCCCACTGATCCCGCCCTGACCGATGGTCTTGAAGGGAAAGGCCTGAATGCGATTGCTGCCCGGGTTGTAGATCATCGAACCCTCGGCATGCAGTCCCGCGCTCGTGTTGCCGTCGGGATCACGCCGGAACTGAGTGCTGCTGTATGCTTGTCCGCCAGTTGCGGTGATGCCGATGGTTAGAAGCGGCTCCCTCTGCGAGCGGAGCCATAGGCCTCCCAGCTCGACTCGGGCCGATCTTCCGATCCGCCGCGCCACCAGCGCTTGGAACCAATCGGAGTTCGCGACGCCAGTGTCCACCTCGCCCTGGAATCGAAGCTGAAGGCCGTGCAAGAGGCCCAGGCGGCGTGTATTGAGGATCTTGGAGGCCTGGAAGCTGACGCTGTTGCCCCGCTGGGTATCCACCGGGCCCTTGTCCCATTCCTCGTTCCACTGAAGACCGCCACGGATTCCCCCCAGACAGAACGGTCGCACCCCAGCTCGCGCGAAGGTTCACATCGTCTTCGTAGCGATGACGCTGTCCGTCGAAGGTCAGGAAGAGGTTGCGCTGATGGTGAAAGGGACGATAGAAAAATGAACCGATGCTTCGTTGTTTTTCCAGCCGGCTTCCGACGGCGGGAGTGAAGTAGTCCTGGCTCGAGAGGCTCTCGTCGAAGGAGACTCGATCGAAGCGGGTGTGTTCCGCCGATAGGCGCAGATCGCCGTTCGGTTCGATGCTGGCGACCCCGCGCCACCAGGCATCGTGGACGCGCTCGGCGAAAACGTGCAGGGCGTTGATCGGAGAAGAGCTGAGAGACAGATAGGGATGGTGCTCGTCCGGCGCGTCGCTTCTGTGATAGCTCTCGTACCCGCCACGCACCGTCCATCGTTCGCTGACTCCGTAGCGGAGATCGAGTTCGAGCATGTCCTCGTTCGCGTGGTTCTCGACCCGCCCCGCGCTGAAGTCATACTCGAGATGGTGGGCCGGGAGACGATCGAAGTCGACGCGGACCGCCCGGCGCGTGATCTGCAGTTCCCCGTGCGGTCCATAGGCCCGGATCTCGACCGGGTTCTGACCGTAATCGAGGGGCACCACGAATTCCCAACGACCGCGATCGTCGACCCGGTCCCAGGCCAGAAGTCGTCCATCGCGGTAGATCTCCACTTCCCAGCCGGGGTCGAGGCGACCGCGGAGCACGACTCGTCCGAAATCACTGCTTCGCAGAAAGGGAGAGTTCCCCAGGCTGACCCCGGTGATCGCGCGCGGGCGGGGGCCGCCGCTCAGAGTGCGGCCCAGAGAGAGTTGGCGCAGCCAATTCTGCTGGGGCCACACCCCCTGCCAACGAGCGTCCAGCCTCTCCAGTCCGTGCCCGTCCATGCGGCCTCGATAGCGCAGGTCGAGACCGCCTCCCAAAGCACTGCCCCCGAAGCTCGTGGCGTACGAGCTGATCTCGGGGCGGTCGAGGCTAGGAGAGCTGAGATCCCAGTCGAGGGTGGCGCCCGACCACGCGTCGACCTTCGGCTCGAGAACGAGATCCGGCTCGATCGATTTTGCCGCCTCCAGGCGACGCAGACGTTCGCGGCGCAAGCGCCGTCCGAGGGGAAGCCGGTCGACGGGATCGAAGGTGACGGTCATCTCGCTGAGATCCTCGTACACCTGCGTATCCAGGAGCCAGGCCATGACTGCGGTGGAGGCATAGAGCTGGCCCTGGTAGACGAAGAGTTCGTGGGCGCGCAACTGGCGCCAGGCCGAGTCGCGATTCGCTCTTCTCGAGAACGGATCCAGCGACAAATGCCGGTGCCCCGGTTCGAGGAAGCCTCGAAGCTGGAGAGTGCTGTCGACCGAAGCATCGAGCTCGACGAGACGGCACAGGACGAGCGCCGGCACCCACACGCGACCATCCGCGAGGTAGGCCGGCTGAGTATCGCGTGCTTCCTGCCCCGCCCGTAGCTCGACGATGATCTCCTGGAAGCCGCTGGTGGCGGGATCTTGCAAAACAGGGGAAGCGATCGAGTCGGGGGCCGCCGCCGAGTTCACGGGTTGAAGCGTGGCATGGCTTGGGGCGGCGACCAGCAGAGAGCAGCAGGCAAGCCAAAGTGCGAAGGAAAGAATCCCCGATTCTCGCGTTCCCACTCTCGCCCCTGACATTCTTGCCGATTCGTTCATCACCGCTCGGTTCGTCTGGTATCCGGTTTTACTCGCCTCGTTGGGTGGCTGGAATCGGTCTTTCGTAGATCAGAGCCATGCTGCGCATGACCGCCACGCTCGCGAGAATCCCCTCGGGGGGAAGGTCTTCCCGGTCGGTATCCAGTCTCACCGAGATCGTATAGCGTCCGGGCAGAGGGGGGGCCTGCAGTGGCAGCTCCAGGCTGCGCTGCAGGTCTTCGTAGACCGCTACTGCGCGGTTCCAGCGTTGCACTTCATGACCGCCCGCGTCGCTCAGCACCGCGTCGACCTGGCCCAGCCAGGCGGCGTTCCCGGTGCGATGCAGGTCCAACTCCAGCTTGACCGCTGCGCTGTCGACCGTGGCGCGGAGGTGCCGCAAATCGACACCGGTGTTCACTCTGCCCTTGCGATAGTTCAGAGAGATGATGGTTCGGGTGGCCAGCGCGAGACCGACTTGCACTCCCTCGCTTTGCTCGAGCTTGTGCGCGACCGGCGCTTTCTGCGAATTCACGATGACCCGGCTCCAGTATTCACCGTCGGCCAGTCCCGCGGGGGGACGCGCCAGCAGGCGGATCGCCTGTCTCTGTCCCGGGATGAGGAGCACGCGTTTCGGAAGAGCTTTGACCCACGAGGCGCAGGACGGCTCCGTGGCCCCGGGATGGTCGTCGAGAAAGACCCTGACTCCGCCACTCCCGTCCCCGCGGGGATAGCCGTAACTGAGTTCCACCGTGACTTCCACCGGGACCTCCTCCGTGTTGTACACGTAGAGTACGGTCGAGCGGGTCTGGTGATCGATGAACAGCGCGTGAGGTGCCACGAGGACTGCGTGCGAATCGCTTGCGACGAGGCTCCACAGGAGGATCAGACAGAACACGAAGAGGAGGGAAGAGCGGCGATGTTGCCGTCGCAATTTGTTTTGCCGAGCTCTTCCGCAAAATTGAATTCATGTTCATGGCGTCCCCCCCGGGATGCGTCAGTTGCCGGTGTAGATCACGTCGAGAACGATGTCCGCGACGTAATCTCCTGGCTGTTGATTCGGCGGTGGATTGAGCGTTCCCCCGATCCAGACACTCAGATGACCGCTGTTCTGATCCAGTCGCACCGCGATCCCCGCGCTGGGATCGAAGCTCGTGGCTCCGCTCGACTGGTTCTTCGTGTTGTAGGCCGCGTCGTTCCCCGAGAACGAGATGGGCATCGAATTGCCTCCGTTCTGCAGAGAAGTGGGAAGATTCGTGAAGTCGAGAAAGACCTCTGCTCCCGGCTCTCCCTGGATGAACCAGCGTCCGGCCGTATTGGAGGACCAACTCACGGTGCTGGGAATTCCGGCAATGACGGTGCCGAAACGCAGATCTCCCCGATCACGGATCCGGATCGGACCGTTGCCCCGGTTTCCCCCCGGTGCATTGGGGGGGAGGTCCGCCTGAGCGACCTCCCCCGAGAACGAGAGGACGCCGAGGAACAGGATGAATCCCGCCACGGCGCGTCGATGCATGGAATTAGTTCCCCGTGTACACCACGTCGAGGCTGACGGTGGCCGTGTAGACTCCGGCCACCTGATTTGCCGCCGGGGCCACCGTGCCGCCGAGCCAGACGAAGCTTTGACCGAGGATGCTGAGCACCTCGGTGTCACCGCTGGCCGGATCGAAGGGCACGGCGCTGCCGACCACGTCCGTGGCGAACCAACCGGCATCGGTGGCGGAGAAGTTGATGGGCATGGTGTTCGCGCCAAAGCTCAGGTTGGCGGGAAGCGTGAAGGACATCTGAACTTCCTTTGACGCCTCACCGTCGATGCGCCACTTGCCCGAGGTCGCGTCGGTCAGGGCGATGGACTTGTTCAATCCCGGGAACACGTCACCGAAATCGAGATCACGCAGGCCGGATGTGACGCTCAACGGGGTGAGCACGTTGGCCGTGGCGTTGATGGTGCCCGAAACGGCGAACGCCGAGGCGGGCATGATCAGGGCCATTACGATGGCCGCGGCAAGAATCCTCTTCATCTTTCAGGTCTCCTTGAAGAACGCGAAAAAAATGCCCTCTTCGGACACTCTCGCGCTCGAGTGAGTGACTCGTGATCTAGTCCCCCGGCCTCCGGCGCTGACCGGTTTGCCCCAGGAGACGTGCGATGTGGTACCCTTAAAGGGTCCGCCGTGAAATCGCTTCGGGCCTAGACCCGAGGACGCATTCCATTGCAGACGAGGCCTTTGCAGCCCGCGTGCCGGGAACCGGTAGTTCAGCGTAAGTACTTGGGGGGAAATAGCTTATGTTCGAATCAGGGAGTGGATTCCCCCTCGCGGAATCCGGGGAAATCCTGGCAAGGCTTGGTGCAGGGTGCTCAATCCCTCCCCAAATGCCCGATGGGGCCCTCACCGGGCGGAAACGGCCCCGGTGGCTTTGCTGGATGGGTGCGGCTCTCATGCTGGCGCTCGTGGTGATGGCGAGCCCGGGGAATGCCGAGCCGAGAGCGCGCGGGCAGATCATGGCACGCGCCCGCGTCCTGGCGCCGGTCGGACGACAAGAAATGCTGGCCTACCTGGCCCGCTGGGAAAGCGACCAAAGAGTGCAAAGCAGCGCGCGGGCACGCTTCGCCCAGGGGCCGTCCCAGCTCGAGGCAGTCGAAATCGATCATGATCGCCTGCGGATCCGCCTGCTGTACGACGAGGGAGAACCCTGTCTGCAGATCGAATCACTCGCCAACTGAGGGCGGGTTCACGACTTTTGCCACTCGAGCGTGGCGCGGGCTCCCGTCGCCTCACGGATCTCCTCGGCCAGACGCAGCGCGTGGGACCTGCGGATGTGAAGCAGGAGACTGGGCGCGGCCGAGAAGTCTCGCTCAACCGACTTCACCACCGAGCTCAAACGTGCCAGACTGGCTTCGACGGCCCCGAGATCATCGAAGGAACAGTCCACCCGCAAAATGGCGTCGTGCCAAACCTCGAGCCGGGGTGCCGCTTGAAGCGCGCTCTGCGCTGCCTCTCCGTAGGTGCGCGCGAGCCCACCGCGCCCGAGCTTGGTTCCCCCGAAGTATCGGGTGACCACGATGAGAGCGTCGGTTAGCGTAGCTCTTTGGAGGGTGTGCAGGATGGGCGTGCCGGCGGTGCCGGAGGGTTCGCCGTCGTCGTTGCTCCGTTCCAGAAAAGAGCCGGCCGATTGCAGTCTCGACGCCCAGCAGTGATGGCTCGCGTCGTGGTAACGGCGCTGAACGAGCGAGATCCTTTCATGTACGATCTCTTCCCGTTCGGCGTGGAAGGCCTGCGAGAGAAATCGCGAGCCCTTGACGCGCAGCTCGACCTCTTCTCCGTCCTCGATGGAGAGGGTCGAATCGGGTTCGTCGGGGGAAGGTGTGAAGGTCGTCATCGTGACAAAGGCTCGGCGGAATGAAGATTCTGATCGTCAATAAATTCTACGACCTGCGAGGAGGCACTGAAAGGGTGATGTTCGACCTCCGTGACGGACTCACCGCGCGGGGTCACGAGGTCTTCCCTTTTTCCATGCAGGATTCCCGTAACGAGCCCAGCGAGTGGTCGAGCTATTTCACACCTTCTCGCGACTACGACGCGCCCGGCCTTCTCACCAAGCTTCGTCAGGCCTGGTTGACCATCCACGATCCGCAGGCGAGTCGGTGCTTGGAAGAATTGCTCGAGCGCCAGCGACCCGATGTCGCGCATCTCCACAACATCTACCATCAGTTGAGCCCGTCGATTCTCGAACCCCTGACGCGGCGCGGCATTCCCGTGGTCATGACCTTGCACGACTACAAATTGGCGTGTCCCTCGTACACTTTGTTTCGCGACGGGAAGCCCTGTCAGAAGTGCGTGAAGCTGCAGATTCCCTTCTGGTGTGCGGTTCATTCGTGCTCGCGGGAGAGCCGGGCCGAGAGCATCGTTCTGAGCATCGAGTCGAGTGTGCATCGCTTACGCCGCGTCTATGAACGGGGAGTGAATCGTTTCGTCTGTCCCTCGCACACGGTGGCGGAGGTGATGCGCAAGCGGGGAATTCCCGCGGGGCAACTCGCCGTCATTCCCAACGCGCCGAAGCAAAGGGGTGAGATCGAAGCCTGGAGCGCGCGCTCACCCCAGCCCAGCGTACTCTACGCGGGGCGGCTCTCGCCCGAAAAGGGAGTCGAGGTCCTGGTGGACGCGGCACGGAACACACCGGGGGTGAAGATCAGGATCGCCGGGGATGGCCCCTCCGCCGCGAGTCTGCGCGAGCTCGCGGCCGGGCTGCCATGGGTCGAGTTTCTGGGGAAACTCGACCCGCTTGCGCTGCGCTTGGAGCGGGCCAAGGCCTGGGCCTGCGCCGTGCCGTCGATCTGTACCGAGAACGCGCCTCTCACCGTCCTGGAAAGTTTCGCGGCGGGGCGTGGAGCCCTCGTCTCCGACCGGGGAGGACTTCGGGAGATGGTGGACGAGAGCACCGGGCGGCGGGTGGAAGCCGGGAATCGCGAGGCCTGGCGGGCGGCACTGGCGTGTCTGGGGACGGAGGAGAAAACCTGGGGTGAGCGCGGGTTGGAAGCACGCCGCCGCCTGGAGCGAGACTTTTCCTTCCAACTGGTTCTCGACGCCTACGAGACATTGTTCGAAGAACTGGTTCGAGCTTCATGAAACGATTCGCGGAGGCTCCGCCTAGTGCTTTTCTTGAGTCGAGCGAACCCCCTTCACTCTGCTTCGTCGACGGTGAGTCATGATTCGATTCGGCATCCTGGGCTGCGGGCTTCACGGAGAGCGCTACCTGCGTCACATGCTCAACGACACGCCGGAGCTCAGCGAGCCGGTGTGCCTGTGGCGGCGAAGCGCCGTAGCGCGCAAGCAGCTGGAAGAGAGTTACGGCGTGCCGACCGTGGGTACGCTTGCCGAGCTCTTGGCGGTGGAGGGAATCGATGCCTACCTCGTGACCACTCCCCCCGGTCTTCACGCCCAAGAAATCGAAGAATTACTTCCCCTGGGCAAACCGATCCTTTTGGAAAAGCCGGCGACCGCCACTCTGAAGGAGGCGGACGAACTCTGGAAAAGCCACCCGGATCTGCCCCGGAGGGCCTTGATGGTGGCCCAGACCCTGCGCTTCAATGCCACTCTCCTGCGCGCGCGCGAGATCCTGGACGGCTTGGGCGATCTGCACCGAATTCGCGTCCAACAACGTCTACAGCCCACGAGCCTCGCCTGGCAAAAAGACCCCCAACTCTCAGGGGGGGGCTCGCTGACCCTGACCGGGGTGCACCTCTTCGACGTCCTTCGATGGTTTGTGGGAAGGAGTCCCGATTCGGTGAGCGCGCGTGTTCTGGCCGTCGACCAGTTTCCCACCTCGAATCTCTTCGATGCCTGTTTCGAATACGAGCTCGAGCCGATTTTGTGCGCGACAGAAGTGAGCAAGTTCTCCGACACCCGCTCGTGCGTGATGGAGCTCGTCGGAAGCCGAGGGCAGCTGGTGGTGGACTATCACCACGGATGGATCGATCGTCACTTGGGCAATGGTTCGGAGAGAATGGAGACTCTGGGAAATCCGCCTACCCTGCCGGAGACGCTGCGCGCATTCTGTCATTCGGTCAAACAGGGTGGCTCGATGCCCATAACCTTTCATGACGGCAGAGAGACCCTGCGGATGGCGGAAGCCGCGCGCGTTTCGAGTCTCGAAGGCCGCCGCGTTCGACTCGAGGAGATCGCCCCGGAAGACGAACCGGGAAATCCAAGCTGAGGAGGAGTTTCACATGCAAGCTAGCCGCACTGGGATCGTCTTGGCGGTGCTCCTGTTCCTGGCCACCTGGGCTCCGGCCAAGGCGAGAGCCCAGAGTCAGCTGGACTACTGGCAGGTTCTCGCGTTGGACCGAGTGGCCTTCAGGATGAAGACCGTGGCCTTGATGCCCGCGACCGACGAACCGGGTCAGATCATGGTGTACGGAGATCGCTACGGCTACTTGAGGGCCAACCAGGTGACCGGGGATGGGAGCGTCGAGATCTGGCGGAGCCGAACCCTAGACGGTGAGGTCTGGGAGGTGATGGTCGAGGATCTCGATGGAGACGGCAGGGTCGAAATTCTCTGCCGGACGCAAGGGGGGCGCCTCTATGTGTTCGACGACACTTTCAATCCGAAGTGGGAAAATCTGCGCGAGGACTACCAGGAAATCTCAGCCATGGCCATCGCCAACATGGACGATGATCCGGCCTACGAGTTGGTCATTCTCGGGGACGGACACATCGACTACATCGACGGCAAGGACTTCACGCGCCAATTCCGTTCGACCCAAACCTACAGTGCCTCGGAAATCGCGGTGGGGAACGTGGACAGTGATGCGAATCTGGAGATCGTGCTCAATACCGGTCTGGTGCTCGATGGCACCAGGCTCGAGCCTAAGTGGAGCACCGATGATTTCGGCACGATAATCGAACTTCTGGACATCGACGGGGACGGGATCCAGGAGATTCTCGGTTACGATGACAACGGGAAGATGAAGATCTACGAGGCCGATCAGCAGCAGGAGAAACCGGTTCGTTGAGCCGGGCGTTGCCGAGTGAAAAAAACCCCGTCGAGAAATAACTCGACGGGGTTTCATCCACTCAGGTCTTCGTCACGTTCCAATCTCATTTACGTAACCACCAGAAGATGTCGACGCCCAAGATGAAGAGGCTTGCGATCGTTGCGAGTTGCATGATTGCTCCCTCGATGGGACCCCGGACCGAATGTGACGAGACGCACGCGGCACCGGAGTCACTGACGGATTGTCATGCTTTAGCAACAGCAGATACCGTGCCAGGGACTCCATCCTGGTGGAACTTGAGAACCAACAGGGTCTTATCGTCCGTCGCCTCCCCTTCGGAAAACTCGGAGACGGCCTGAAAGACAGCATCTCGGATGGATTTTGCCTCTTGGTCGACCCTAGCCGTCAATTCTCGGACGAAACGGGGAAGACCGAAGGAATCCGCGCTCTCATTCTCCTCGTCGACGATTCCATCGCTGTAGGCGGCGACGACGTCGCCCGGATGCAGGCGAATCCAACCATCGAAATAATGGGAGTTGGGAAGAACACCGAGGACCGGACCGCCGCGAGTGAGACTCTCCACACGACCCTCCGCGCTGCGCCACCACAGGGGAGGATCGATTCCCGCGGTGCAGTAGTTGAGCATGCCGCTTTGCGGATCGAAGATGCCCAGGAAACAGGCGATGAAGTGATGCTCCGCCGTCATGCCGTGCACCTGTTGGTTGAGGTGGTCGGCGATTTCGGAGCTACTCATGGAGGGCCTCGCCGTCTCCCTGAGCGCGGCGCGGACACTGCTCATCAACAAGCTGGCGGGCACTCCTTTTCCCGAGGCATCGGCGACCGCAATGAGGATGCGCTGATCGGGAAGTTCGAAGTAGTCGAAGACGTCTCCTCCCACCTGGCGGCACGGAACCATGCGGCCACTGAGCGAGAAGTTGGTCCCGTCTAGGTCCGGCGCAGGTAACAGTTGTGCCTGGATCTCGCGCGCGAGGTCCATCTCCGCAGAGATGCGCTCGCGGGCCAGGTCTTCCCGATGCATGAGGGCATTCTCCAAACTGATTCCAGCCTGATTGAGCAGCAGTCGGAAATGGTACAGCGCCACTTCGCCATAGATTTCGCCGGCGAGGGCGGGCCCCACCACGAATAGGGCGAGCGCTTGGTCTCGACCCCACAACGGAGCGAGCACCGTCGCATCGGTGGTGCCCAAGAACTGTTGACTGGAGCCGTCGAGGGGGAAGGGTCGAGGACCGGTCAGTTCGGGTTCGACCAGGAGCGGTTCCCGGCGCGAGAGCGTTGCGGTGAGAATGGATGAGTTGGAGTCGAGGGTCTGGGGAAGGGTCGAGTATTGCGGATCACCCTGGTGATCCTCGAGACTCAGCTGGTTGCCCTCGACTCGGTAAAAGCACACGTAGCGCGAGGGGAGAAGCTCCCCGCCGTGCGCGCACAAGAAGCGCGCCAGCTCCTGGGGAGAGCGCGTCCCGGTGAGCTCGGCCGTGAGCTGCCCGGCGCGCTGGCGCAGCTCGACCTGACCGGGATAGAAAATGCGGTCGATGAGCCTCGCGACGGGACGACGCGCGGGCACCGCCGCGATGCTGAGCGCGAAGATGGTGATAGTCGCCACCAGGTAGATCATTCCCCGCCCGGTCCCTTCCACCCGCGATCCCAGTCCCAGGAAGAGAATGGCACCCAGGGCGGCCAGCGGCAGGGCGAGAGTCAAAGCGATCAACGCCTGACGCCCCAGATAGGCGATGTCGATGGTTCCGGTGCGCAGCAGGGCTACGCTGAAGGAGAGGGGAACGAAGGGTAGGAGCAGGAGACTGGCCTCCTCCAGAGGCGCAGGGTTCGCCGGCCACAGTTGTTGAGCCACCGTGGCGAGGGTGATGGGCAGAATCCCCAGGATCATCCCCACCAGGGTCAAGCGCAGTTTGCTCCAGAGAACCCAACGCTGTTCGCGGCGGATCTTCCGGTCGAAGACGACGATCGCGGCCACGATGTACACCGCGAAAAGAATGGCGGTGGCGAGTCCGACCCGGTTCACCATGGGACTGTCCGGAGGAACGGGAGAAATTACTGATGTAGAGATGGAAGAGCGCGAGAATCAGAGGAGGAGCCAGGAGCCAGCGATGGCGCGAACGTCCCGCGATCCCGGCGCCCTCGGGAAAGATCAGGAAAAAGCGCAAAAAGGCGGCAGGAAGCAGAAGGCCCGATGCGTTCCTGAGCAACTCCTCGAGCCGCATGATCCAGATCCAGGGAAAGGTCGGAAGGTCGAGCAAGAGGAACGCGAAGAGAATACAGATCGCGTAGAAGAGCCTTCCCAGAGCATCGTCTCGACGCAAGAACGTGATGAAGCCGAGGAAAACGAAGAGGAGCCCCATGGACGTGGCGAGGTAATCGCGAAATCTCCTCCCGGTACTGCGCTCTCCCATCTTCAGCTTCAGCTTCACTGCCTTGGACTGGCGGCGTAGCCTCCAGGACTGCCTCGTCACCGGCGTGCAGTCCGAAGGACGCGGCCTGGTAGGAGGCGTAGCCGGGAGTATTCTGCCCGTTTAACGAGAGGAGAACATCCTTGGGAAGAACCCCGGCCTCATCGGCAGGCCCGTCCGCGCGTACGGAGACGATCTCGGTGCCGCGCAGGGACATTCCGCTGTCGGGCCGGCGCCACAGTTCCATCGAGCCGGGAAGCTCCAGGACGAGGAGCAGGGGGGCGAGGGCCAGGAGCATGCGTCGACTGAGGCGGGAAGCGGATGGTCGGTGCATGGCAGAGATCCCTCGCTCGAATCAAAAGACGGACGGACCCCGGGGAAGGGCGTTCCCGTCGAACGGAATGCTATTTCAAGAGTACCATGGTTTTGCTGGATTGGTTGGTTTCGCCGCGCAGAAGTAGAAATAGGTGCCGGCGGAAACCGAGTGTCCGGCCGCATCCGTTCCATCCCAGACCACGCGGTGCTCTCCCGCGGATAGCAACTCGTCGCGCAGAGTGGCGACGACCCGCCCCGACAGATCATAGATCTTGAGACTCGCTCGACCCGGCTGAGCCAGAGAGAACACGATCGTGGTGCGCGGATTGAAGGGGTTTGGGTAGTTCTGGCCCAAGACGAAGCGCGTGGCGGGGGCCGCGTCGAGAGAGAGGGAGAGCTCCGAGACACCCAGTTCGAGGTTCCCGCCCCCATCCTGCCAGTCAATGCGATAGCGCAACGAAGCGTGGGTCTGAATTCCCTGTGTATCATCCAGGAAGGAGATGCTGCCGTCTCGTGCCAGGAGGGGTTCGTCGTTTCTGAGTTCGAAAGGAGCGGAATTCACCGAGCGCGCGACGCGGAAGCTTCCCTCGACACCGAGCGGGACGTTCCAATTCAAGAGGACGCCCGTGCTCACCCGGCTGGCCGAGAGTTGTGAAATGAGCACCGGGACTCCCGTGGACTTCGCGGTCGTCAATTCCAGGCACCAGTCGAGGAGTCGTCCTTCATCACCTGCCGCCAGGTCCTTCACGACCAACGACCAATCTCCTTCCGCCGGTTCTCCCGAAAAGTCTGCCAGGGTTCCCGGCCCGTCGACCCGCGTGGAATCGGGATACAGGACGTGCAGATCGTCGAGGTCGCTGCCGGTGCGGTTGTGGAGAACCACTTCGGTGCCCAGAGGCGAGCGCAGAACGACCTGCAGGTCCCCGCGCCAAGGGTGCTCGATGTTCACCCAGACTCGAAGCGCGTTGATCTCGCCGGATTGCGTGCTCATGAGGACCGAGCTCACTCCCTGTGAGTCTCCGTCGGGAATCACTCGTGTCGAGTCGTTGCAGCTCTTGATGACGGTGATCGGACGGAGTTGGAAATCGACGCCGCCGATCGTCTCTCCGTCTCCGAGGGTGAGCGACTTGGAAGCAGTTTCGAATCCGGCCGGGCCTTCCACCCAGATTTCATGGTTCCCCGAATACAAGGGGGCGAGAGAGTAGCCGCCGTCGGCGTCGGTGGAGGTGCTCAACCCGGAGGGTTCCTCCCAGACGCGCAGGCCCTCTACCACGGCGCTCTCGCTCGAGCTCACCGTACCGCCCACCGTGCAGTTGGGAGCCGGTTGGTCGGCGGTGAGGAAGTGGGCCGTGTTCTCGGCCAGGTCCGCGGCCAAGGCCGGGTCGCTCAGCTGAGAGTAGGCGAAGGCCCAGTACACGATCTGGGCGCTCGCGGGGCTGGTGTCGTTGTCGTAGACGAGAACCCCCGCGTTCGCCGCTTCACTTTCGTTTCCGTAGAGGAGAAACGCATCCGTGGCAGGCACCATGGAATCCTGATCCCCGTATCCGCCGCTGGTGTCCACCGCGAGACTGGCGGGAAGAGAATTGGGGAAAGTGCGCAACGGCGTGTTCAAGGGGGTTGCGGTCAGAGCTCCGCTCGCGTCTCCCTCCCAGCGAAGCACGTGCAGGACTTCGTCGGCGAACTGCGGGTAACCCGGATTGGAGGCCGCGTCGAACCCGATTTCACCACCTTCGATCAGCAGCTTGCCTCCGCTCTCGACCCAGGCCACGAGATTCGCCCGCAGGTTTGCATTCTCGGCCGGGGCCGTCGTCTGCCCGAACGAGGCCACCAGCAGATCATAGTTCTCCCAAGTTTGCGGATCGCTGCTCAGCGCGTCCTCCTCGGTAACGAGGAATCCGGCCGCGCTGAGGTCGGCGGTCAGGCGCGACGCGCTGACTCCCTTGACCTGACTCTCCGGGATGGGACTCTTCTGAAGCGAATCGAATTTGCGCGCGGCCGAGGAAGTAGTCTGTTCTCCGTTCAGGAGGAGCACTCTGCGCGGGGTGGCGATCACCGAGAACGAATGGGGCCCCGAGAGGGTGGTGTTGCCGTTGCTCGAAGCATCTCTGGCGGTAATGATGTAGGTGATCGAATCGCCCACCGACATCGCGAAGGCGGGGTAAGGGAACGGAGCCGCATACTGGTCGTTGCCCTGATCGACGAGATCGAAGTTCGGCATGAAGGCGCCATTTCGGTACCACCGGACACTCACGCTGAGAGACGCCCGAGGCGTCGTAGGCCTCGGCGTTGAGCGTGGGGGGCCAAAGTTCGATCGCCGTGTCGCCCAGCGGATCGTGATGGAGGGTGGGCGGAACCGAGTCACTGGCGACCGCGAAGGAATAAAAGCTCGCCAAGCCCCCTTGGGGCGAGAAGATCTCGACGCCCACCGAGTCTCTCGCACTTATCGCGTAGTCGATTCTTGCCTCGTGTCCGGGGCCCGGGATCTCGCCGTGCCACTGATCGGGGCCCTGGTCCGCCATCACCACGATGGTCCAGGGGTCACTCGCACTGGCCCTCCAGTACAGGCGGACCGGATCTACCGTAGCCAGGGGTTTCACGTGTCCCACTTGCGCATCGACGGGATAGGGGCCATCGATGTTTTCGGTGGCGCTCAGCGGAGTGTGGACGATGTCGAGCTCGTAACTGGGTTGGATTCCGTGCTCTTGATACGCGCTGTGAATTTCCGCGAGGTGTTGGCCCGAGAAGAGGGTCTCGTCGACTTGCAACATGGCATTGGCGAAGTCGACGAACTTCGCGGTGGTTCCGATGTGAAACAGCGATTCCACGACGAGCTCGTCGGTGGTCTGCTTACCCAGTTGGTTCCACAGGCGCCACCAGACGGCGGAGATGATCTCTCCGTCGGTGTGGATCTCGCCCACCATGTCCTGGGGGTAGACTTTCGTGGAGTCGGTGCGGCGCAGAAAGGGGGGCGGGCCAGGATTGTACGAGGTGGCGTCCCACTCGCCCACCAGGGGATTGGCGCCGAAGGTAGCCGCGACATAGTCGCCGAACGCTTCAGAGATCGCTCCGGTCTCTCCCGCATTGGCAAAATCAGGCACGATGTTCTCGTGAATGGCATGGCCATATTCGTGGAGGACGATCTCTCCGTCCTCAGCGTCGTCGACGCCGCCGTCTCCGAAGCGGATGTCGTCGGTCACCGGGCTGTACATGCTGTTGTCCGCTGCGAGCGCGTGCGCGAAAATGCGGGTTGGCCGGTTGTTGGCGTCGAGGATTCCGAGCGAGGTCTGCAGATAATTCTGGAAGGCATCGATGTGCCAGTAGGCATTTACCGCATGAAACGACGATAGCGTGGAGTCGGCGCTGTAGTCGAACACCAATGACGGTTCAGAGGGTTGCGTCGTGTAATCATTCCACGCGTCGACATAAGCTCCGCGAAGCAATCCAGATCCGTCCAGACGCTCCAGGGCCTGGTTCTCCCGATAGCCATCGACCGGATCCCCATCCCGCAAATCGTAGCGCTCGGGGTGCCCATTGAGGGGATTGTCCACCAGGACCATTCCACTGCCTTGGCTCTGCAGCGCGGCCGGGTTGGTGACGAGATAGGGGGCAGGAAGAGTGGGCGGATCGAGGATGCGCGGAGCCGCACCGAGTTTCTTGCCTTCGGACATGGCGTTGGTGGTGCTCAGAACGCGCCCACTTACGGCGTCCACCTCGCTGACCCAGTCGCCCAGGGGAGCCCAGAGCGCCTGCGTCACTCTCCAGATGAGAATGCGACGCACGGGATCCAGCAGAAGCTCCACTCTTTCGGGCGCGCGCGGTTCTCCCTGCGCGCGCACCGCGCTCTTGGCTGCCGCCAGGGCGTCTTCACCAGCGACGGTCGGAACGGTCGACACACTCTCCAGACCAGAGCGATAGTGGTTATCGACTGCGATGATTCTCCCGGCGGGGTCCAGATGAACGCACACCCAACCGTCCTTCACGGGAACGCCCTGCACGAATTGCCGGCGCCAGAGATGAAGACCGCTCGCGCTGCGGCGCTCTCGGCTCACGCGAAGCTCGGCTGGGCCCGGTTGGTAAAGGCTCACCTCGCGACCGAAGAGCGCGAGAGCATGCTCTTGCAGGAAGGCTGTCGCGTGAGCCCGGGGATTTCCTGGAGGCGCCGGTCGCGACAGAATTTGGCGGGAAGCGTAGAGCTGGGGAGGGAGGGAATCGCCGATACTGGGCACGAGACGATAGCCCATGCGCCAGAGGGACGCGCCCTGGTCGCCAGGCGCAGTCGATTGGCCTCGCGCCGGGGCGGCGAAGGCGAAGGGGATCAAAGAGAGAATGAGCCAACCAGCCCACGGAATCCGAGACCTCACAACGGCACCATCGACGGAGGAGTTCGCGACCAACCGGCGAAATTGACGGATAGCGCTTGAATTATAAGGCCTTCTCGCGGACCTTGAAAGAGTCCCACCCGCGTCGGGAGCCAGGAGAGATGTTGCGTACCCTTACTTGCGCTATAGGTTCTACGTATATTCTCTTTTTGACCGGCTGCGGGAGTGGACCTCCCCCTCCGGTGGAGATCACTCACGTCGAGCCAGGCTTCGAGGAAGCGCTCCGGACGGGATTCTCGGTGGCCCCGGTCGACCGGAGCGAGCCCATCTATGGGGGAGCGGAGTCGCTGGCGGAGTTCACCAACGGGCTGTACTCCTCCTTGCTGGCGTTCACCGAAGGCGTCGAGATCACCGAACCCGGTGTCGTACTCAAACGCGTCAAGCACGGTGGCGACGAGGCGCTGGCGCTCTTCCGGAAGTTCCAGCGCGAGCGCATCAACAAGTTGCCGCTCTCCACCAGCGATTGCACGCGGATCTTCCCCCTGGTGCTCCAGCGCTTCTTGTTCGTGCCCTGGGTCGAAGAGCACGAGGAGGCGGGAGTCGAGGATACGGTCTCCGGAGAGTACACCACCAAGATCGACTTCGCGGCCGACCTCAACAACGTGAGTTTCAAGCAGTACGAGGGGCAGCTCTCCGGGGAGATGATCGATCTCGTCAAGGGCGAGGTTGTGTGGCGAGGAGTGGCGCGATACAAGACGGGCAAGATCTTCATCGGAAATCGCCCCGAGGATCTCTGGGCCTGCCGCACCAAGGCCGCGACGAACCTCGCGCGTCTTCTCAGCCTCGATTGACCCCCTTTCGTGCCCTGTGCTAATTTCTGCGTTTCTCGAGCCTTTTGGTGGGTGGAAGGGGCGGCTGCGTCCCGTTTCTTCAGTAGCGTCGCTTCGCGGCCTGGACGGTGGACGATGGACAAACAATTCGAGCCGAGGGGCCTCGAGCAGAAGTGGTACGACCGTTGGGAGGCAGCCGGGCTCTTCAAGCCGGAGAGCCACGGCAGTGGCCAACCCTACGTGATCACTCTTCCGCCGCCCAACGTGACCGGGGTTCTGCACATCGGACACTGCTTGGGAAACTCGGTCCAGGACTGTCTCATTCGTTTCTACCGCATGAAAGGCAGGCCCGCGCTCTGGATTCCCGGCGCCGATCACGCTTCCATCGCCACCGAAAACAAGGTGGTGGAGGAGCTTGCCAAGGAAGGACTCTCGCGCGAAAAACTCGGCCGGGAGAAGTTTCTCGAACGAGCCTGGGACTGGTCGCGACGGCATCACGATCATATCGTCCTGCAACTCAAACGCTTCGGCGGAAGTCTCGATTGGGATCGCGAGGCATTCACTCTCGACGAGGCTCGCAACCGCGCGGTGACGGAAGCCTTCGTGAGACTGTATGAAAAGGGTCTCATCTACCGTGGCGACTACATGGTGAACTGGTCGGTGGCGCAGCAGAGTGCCGTGAGCGATGAAGAGGTGGAGTACAGGGAGGTTGCGGGAAAGCTGTGGCACTTCCGCTACCCCCTAGAAGATGGCGGCTTTCTCACCATCGCGACCACGCGCCCCGAAACCATGCTCGGCGACAGCGCGGTGGCAATCCATCCCGACAATCCCAAGACGGCGCACCTGAAGGGAAAGACCGTCGTTCTTCCCCTGGTGGGGCGCCATATTCCCGTCATCGAAGACGACTATGTCGACCCGGAGTTCGGTTCGGGCTGCGTGAAGATCACTCCCAGCCACGATCCCAATGACTACGAAATCGGGAAGCGTCACGACTTGCCCTTCGTCAACATCCTCCGACCCGACGGCAAGCTGAGCGATACTGTTCCCGAGCGCTTCCGCGGTCTTGATCGATTCGAGGCGCGCAAACGCGTGGTGAGGGAACTGGAAGACCTGGGACTGGTGGAGAAAGTCCAGGACCACGTCCACAACGTGGGATACCACGATCGCACCGGGACCATCATCGAACCTTTCGTCTCCACCCAGTGGTTCCTCAAGATGGAGAGTCTGGCGAAACCCGCGCTCGAAGCGGTGAGGTCCGGCGAGGTCACCCTGTTCCCGGAACGATGGGTGGGCGTCTATTACAACTGGATGACGAAGATTCGCGACTGGTGTATTTCTCGCCAGCTCTGGTGGGGGCATCGCATCCCGGTGTGGTATTGCCCCGATCAACACGTGAACGTGGCGCGTGAAGCGCCCGCGAAGTGCTCGACCTGCGCTGCGACGGAGTTGCGCCAGGACGAAGACGTGCTGGATACCTGGTTCTCATCCTGGCTGTGGACCTTCTCACCTCTCGGCTGGCCCGATGAGACCCAGGACCTAAAGAAGTATCACCCGACTTCGACCCTGGTCACGGGCCACGAGATTATCTTCTTCTGGGTCGCGCGAATGATCATGGCCTCATACGAGTTTCTCGGCGAAAAGCCCTTCTCCGAAGTCGTGTTCACGGGAATCGTTCGCGACGATAAAGGCCGGAAGATGTCGAAGTCATTGGGGAACTCTCCCGATCCGATCGAGATCATCGAGAAATATGGGGCGGACGCGCTGCGGTTCGTTCTCTTGATGCTGGCCCCGACCGGACAGGACATCAACTTCGGCGAGGAAATGGTCGAGACCGGCCAGCACTTCTGCAACAAGATCTGGAACGCGACGCGGCTACTGTTTTCCAATCTCGAAACGGCCGGCCTCGCGTTCCCGGCCGCCGATCCGAGCGCCATGGCCAAAGATCTGGGTGCGGACTTACCCCGCGAGGATCCGGACGCGCTGTTCGCGACGCTCTATTTGAGAGTCTTCGGAGGCGCGCTGCCGTCGGTGGCCTTGGGTCCCCTGCAGCTGGAGGATCGCTGGATTCTGCAGGAGCTCTCCGACGCCGCTGCCAGGGTGGAGGCGGCGGTCGAGTCGCGGCGTCTCAACGATGCCGCGCGTGGGGTCTACGAGGTGTTCTGGAAGGAATTCTGCGACTGGTATCTGGAGGTGATCAAGCCCCGCATGCAGGGAGACGATGTGGCGGACCGCAATACCGCCCTGCTCGTCGCACTCACCGTACACGGGATTCTGCTGCGGATCCTGCACCCATTCCTCCCCAACCTCAGCGAGGAGCTTTGGGAGCACCACCCCGCCAGCGCCGGCTTCTGCATGATTGCGCCGTTCCCCTCCTTCGGCTCCCCTTTGCCTTTCCAGACGGAAGCCGAACGCTTCCTACTCGTGAAGGAGCTGGTCGGCTCGGCACGAAATCTGCGCCATGAATTGAAGGTCGCGCCGGGCAAACGGGGCCGTCTGCTCTTGAGGGTGCCCAGTTCGCGGCTTTCCGAGGTGGGCGAACTCGCCTCTCACATCGCGGTTCTGGCAAAAATGGATGAAGTGGAAGTGGCGGGGCCGGGCGAGAAACCCGAGCGCAGCGTGGCCGCGGTGGTGGGCGAGGTGGAGATCTATCTGCCGATCGAGGGACTCATCGATCTCAAGAAAGAGGAATCACGTTTGCGAAAGGAAGCGGAACAAGCGCAGGGCAGACTGAAAGGCTTGCGAGCCAAGCTGGGGAATGAGAACTTCTTACGGAGAGCTCCGGGCGAGGTCATCGAGCGACAGCGCGCGCTGGCCGCCGAGGTCGAGGAGACCCTGCGGAAGCTAGAACAACAGCTGGCGGATCTGGAGTGATCGTGGACACGAAGAAAGAGAAGGAGTATCGCAGCCTGGGCGAGATCCTCCGCGATTGCCGCGAGCAACGCGGTCTTTCGGTGGAGGACGTTTCGGAATCCACCAAGATCTCCCCCCGTGTTCTGAGCTCTCTGGAAGCGGACGGAGTGGGAGAGCTGGCTGGTCCCCTCTACGTTCGTAGCTTCGTCAAGACTCTGGCCGCATTCTACGATCAAGATGAGGCGTGGCTTCTCACGCGCCTGGAGACTCTCGATCAAGAGGCCACCCGCCCGGTCGCGCCGGTGAGCCTCCCCAAGAGCGACTCCCACATTCCGCTCCCCACTCCCAAGACCGTCCTCCCGAAACCGCCGCGTGAGGTAACCACCTGGAGAGTGGAAACCGTCGACGACACCACGGTGAAACGGATCGAGGGCCGCGGCACCCTGCCGAACTCGCGCGCGTGGTGGATCCTGCTGGCGATCGTGGTGCTTCTCCTCGTATTCTGGCTCGTTCGGCGTGGCGGCTCGGAAGCGCAACCCCTGAGCACGAGCAACGCTCCGGGTGCACATGCCGACGAGATGATCACGCGCGGAAGCGGTGCCTCGGACGATGGATTCGTTGCCGGCACGCAGTCGGCGCAGGCTTCGCAACCGACCGCCAATGCTCTCGCCGCGCAGAAGGACTCGACCGAGGAGGATCGCGCGTCGGTGGTCGTGCCGGCGAGAGAGTCCAAGCTGGCCAACGCGGTTCCCGAACCCGGCAAGCCGAGCGTGAATCTGGATCGCGCGATTTTGGCCGGGGGCGACGCGGGTTCCGCACCGGCCCGCCAGAATCCCTCTCCGGCCGTGAATACGCCCAAGCCCAAGCCAGCGGCGGACGATTCGTCCGAGACCCAACCCCCACCGAAGCAACCACCCAAGAGCGAAGCGGCGGACGACAACCTCCAAGAGACCGAACCCACCGAATCGAGTCCCGCACCCATCCAGACAACCCAGGAACGACCGGCACCCCAGGAGACCAAGAGCGTGCAGAGACTGGGGAGCATCGTGCGTCCCGGTTTGAAGCCTCCCGTCGCGGGCGAACTCGCGTTGGACCTGAGGGCCACGCGAGCGACCGAGGTGCGTGTTTCGGTGGACGGCGGCAGCCGACAGCGCCGCACTCTCGCCGCGGGTGAGGTCTGGCACCTCACCGGGCGCGATCACTTCTCTCTCTTCTTCGCGGATCCCACCGCGATGGAGGTTCGGCTCAACGACACCGTCGTGACTCCGCCCGCGGGTCTCGATGGAGGCGAGTGGCTGCTCTATCCTCACGCCGACAGCCAGTAGCCGGGAGCGCCATGGGCCGAGAGTTCAAACTCCATCAGCCGTTTCAGCTCACGGGGGATCAGCCGCGTGCGGTCAAGGAGCTCGTGGAGGCCTATCGCGCCGGTCAGACCGAGCAGGTGCTCTTGGGGGTGACGGGCAGCGGCAAGACCTACACCATGGCCAACGTGATTCAGGAACTCCAGATTCCCACTCTGGTGCTGAGTCACAACAAGACACTCGCGGCGCAGCTCTTCGGAGAGCTGCGCGGATTCTTTCCCGAGAACGCGGTCGAGTTCTTCATCTCGTATTACGACTACTATCAGCCCGAGGCGTTCATTCCTTCCTCCAACACCTACATCGAGAAAGACGCCAGCATCAACGACGAGATCGACCGGCTTCGCCTGCGGGCGACATCCTCGCTCCTGGCGCGGAAGGATGTCATCGTGGTGGCCAGCGTTTCATGCATTTTCGGACTGGGCAATCCGGAGAATTTCAGGCGCCAGGTCATCGCTCTAGAGGTGGGGGCTCACTTCGATCGCGAAAAGCTCTTGGCCGACCTCGTCTCCATTCAGTACAGGCGCAACGACGTCGCGTTCACGCGCGGGACCTTCCGGGTTCGCGGAGACGTGGTTGAGATCAGACCGGCTTACGAAGAGGAGATCGTTCGAGTCGAGCTCTTCGGCGACGAAATCGATCGCATTGCGGTCGTCGATCCCATCACGGGAGAGGTGCGTTCCCGCGTGAAGTCGTACACCATCTATCCCGCCAGCCTGTTCGTGACCGAGCGTGAGCAACTCGAGGGAATCGTGGATGGGATCGGCAAGGAGTTAGAGGAGCGGTTGGCGGAATTCGACGGCATGGGACGAGTGCTGGAGGCGCAGCGGCTCGCCTCGCGGACACGCTACGACATGGAGATGTTGTTGGAGATGGGCTATTGTTCGGGAGTCGAAAACTACTCCCGGTACTTCGACGGTCGACGCCCCGGCCAGCGTCCAGCCTGTCTGCTCGACTACTTTCCCGACGAATGGCTTCTGATCATGGACGAGAGCCATGTCAGCGTGAGTCAAGTAGGCGCCATGTACAACGGGGACCGGTCGCGCAAGGAAACCCTGGTGGAGCACGGTTTTCGCTTGCCGAGCGCATTGGATAACCGCCCGCTCACCTTCGAGGAGTTCAACCAGATGAAGCCGGCGACGATCTACGTCAGCGCGACTCCCGGGGACTACGAGTTGAAGCGCTGCGGTGGTGTCGTGGTGGAGCAGATCATCCGGCCCACTGGCCTCATGGATCCCAGCGTCGCGCTTCGGCCAGTGGACGGTCAGGTCGATGATCTGATGAAGGAGATTCAGCGAACGGTGGCCCAGTCCTACCGCATTCTGGTCACGACTCTCACCAAACGTATGGCGGAAGATCTCACGGATTACCTCTCGACTCACGGGATCCGTGTCCAGTATCTCCACAGCGACATCGCTGCCCTCGATCGAGTCGAAATTCTGCGTGGACTCCGCTTGGGAGAGTTCGACGTGTTGGTCGGGATCAATTTGCTCCGCGAAGGTCTCGATCTGCCCGAGGTTGGCCTGGTGGCTGTTTTGGACGCGGACAAGGAGGGATTCCTTCGCAGCGAGCGAAGCCTCATTCAGACCGCGGGCCGCGCTGCGCGCAACGTGGATGGCCGCGTGATTCTGTACGCGGATTCCATGACCGGATCCATGCAACGTGCGATCGCAGAGACCAATCGGCGCCGCGACATTCAGCGGGCCTACAACGAAAAGCATGGTATCATCCCGCGGAGCATTCAGAAATCGATGGAGGACATCCTGCTCAGCACGAGTGTGGCCGACGGCGTCCGCGAGGGTCCCAAGGAAGAGGACGCGCGGGGTCAACGCGGCGTGCTCGAACAACTCGGCGAGTTGAGTCCCTCCGAACTGCTCGAGCAACTCACGGCCGAGATGTACAAGGCGGCCAAGGAGCTCGATTTCGAAACCGCGGCAATCTTGCGCGATCGCATCGACGAACTCCGCCTGGAGCAGGAGTTGGCCGGACCCAAGAGCGTCCAGAAAGAACGCCGCCGGGCGAGCCGTGCCAAGAACCGAGGCAATTCCTCGAGGAGGTCGAAGTGAACGCCACTCCAGCGGAATTCGGACCCTTGGAACTCGCGAGTGCGCGCCGCCTCATCGAGCAAGCTCTCATGGAAGACGGAGCGCGGAACGACATCACGACTTCGCTCTGTGTAAGAGAGGGGACGAGAGCCAAGGCGGTGATCCGTTCGCGTCAGGCCGGGGTGCTGGCCGGCCTTCCCTGTGTCGCACTCACCCTGTCCGCTCTGAGCCAGGACTTCGAACTGGTGGAGGACTGTGAAGATGGTCAGCGGCTGCAGGGGGGGGACGTGGTCGCGAGTCTGGAGGGTCCGCTCTCCCTTCTGCTCACGGCGGAGCGCACCTTCCTCAACCTCCTGTGCGGGCTCAGCGGCATCGCGACCCTCACGCACACCTACGTGGAACGTGCCGGGCCTCATTGCCGTATCCTCGACACCCGCAAGACCTGGCCCGGGCTTCGCGTGCTGCAGAAGTACGCAGTGCGCTGCGGCGGGGGGAGCAACCATCGTATGGGGCTTTCAGACGCAGTCATGGTGAAGGACAACCACCGCGCCGGCGGTCGTATGCTGCAAGAGGTAGTGAACTTGGCACGGTCGCAAACCCCCGAACTTCCCATCATCGTGGAAGCCGACGATCTTCCCTCGGTTTCTCAGGCGCTGGCTTTGGGCGTGGACCGCGTCCTCCTGGACAACTTCGACGCGGCAGGGGTACGCGAGGCATGCCGGTTGCGCAAGGAGCTGGCCGTCGAGATTCCCTTCGAGGTGTCCGGCGGGGTCCATCTGGATTCGGTGGCCGAGCTGGCGCGTGCCGGCGCGGACATGGTCTCGGTAGGAGCATTGACCCACTCGGCGCCCGCCCTGGATCTGGGCCTCGATCTGAGTTAGACGTGGACACCGCACTCGAACTGCCCGGTCTCACCGCCGTCCGCTTCGGCCGCAGCGGGAAGTTCTTTCCCGTGGTCGATTCCACGAACCAACGATTGCTGGAATGGGCGTCGGAGGGTGCGCCGCACGGAGCGAGCATTCTCGCTCTGGCCCAGACGGAGGGAAGAGGTCGCCAGGGACGTAGCTGGGAAAGCGAAGCGGGCTGCGGACTCTACGCTTCTCTGCTCCTTCGTCCCGAGAGCACTCTGGTGGGTACCGCCGCATTCTCCCTGGTGACCGCGCTCACGGTGGCGGAAACGCTGCGCGCGACTGCGGCGATTGAGTGCACCCTGAAATGGCCCAACGACGTCTGCCTGCAGGGGAAGAAACTCGCCGGGATTCTGCTCGAGGCTCGCGGGGGCAGCCAGCCGGTGGTCGTGGTCGGCCTGGGACTCAACCTGAAGCCTCCAGCGGGGGGATGGCCTCCCACCCTGCGCGCGCGCGCCATCGCTCTGTCCGAAACGACGGTCCGGATGCCCTCCGAGCGGGGACTCTGGGCCCAGGTGCTGAATCGGCTCGAGCAAAAGTGGGAATTGTTTCGCGCGAAAGGATTCTCCGCCTTTCAAGAGGAATGGGACGCGCGCGATCGTCTGCGAGGGGAAGACGTTCGGGTGCAGAGCGGACAGCACCGCTTCACGTGCCGGGTGGAAGGAGTGGACTCCGAGGGCCGTCTCCGCGCGAGAGTCGAGGACGGTTCGGTGTTGCGTCTGGAAGCGGG
Organism: Candidatus Krumholzibacteriota bacterium; assembly: GCA_963764625.1. Taxonomy (GTDB): domain Bacteria; phylum Krumholzibacteriota; class Krumholzibacteriia; order JAJRXK01; family JAJRXK01; genus JAOZPE01. The sequence goes on from CAVXTH010000006.1 coordinate 431,960, forward strand.
AGAAGTTCATCTGGAAAACGGAGGCGAGGAATGAGGGTTCTGAGCCTGGACATCGGCAACAGCAAGGGTGCGGTGGCGCTGGTCGAGAACGGTCGGGTGACGGCAAGCCTGCGCCGGGAGCACCGTCGGGATGCACCGGAGGACTCGCTGCGCGCACTCCACCGTTGGTGCGGCGAGCGCGTGGGGGAGAGTGCGGTCGAGGGAATCGTGGTGGCGAGTGTGGTGCCCGAGCTGCTCGTGAGCTGGCTTTCCCTCTGGCAACAGAGCGAAGCGACTTGCGCGTTCACGCCGCAAGTCGTGACGGCGGAAACTCCCTTTCCCTTCGCGGTGGACATCGAAGATCCCACGGGAGTAGGAGCGGATCGCTGGTGCAATCTGGCCGCGGCGGCGGCGCGCGGATACGAGAGCGCGCTCGTCGTCGATCTGGGAACCGCCAACACTTACGATCTATTGCTCGCAGGTCACTTCCGGGGCGGACTCATCGCGCCGGGACTGGTCACCTCTCTTCGTGCGCTGTCACGCGAGAGTTCTCTTCTGCCCGAGGTCGAGTTCACGCGCCCTTCGCACCTGCTCGGGGGCGCGACGGTGGCGGCGATCGAGGCCGGCGCCTGGTACCAGGGGGTCTTGGGGGTGCGAGCTGTGATCGAGCGCCTTCTCTTCGAGCACCCCCAGACTCCCGTCCTGATGAGTGGGGGGCTGTGCCACAGGGTGGCCACCGAGCTCCCCGCGGACGCGCTTCTGGCACCGGACCTGACCCTCGAAGGCGCCGCCGCGCTCCTGCGCGTGCCCGGGACGCGGCGATCCTAGCTCGAGCTCCCGGCCCGACTCCATCCGCGCGCTTTTTTAGCAGTCTTCCTCCGCGCTTGCCAAATCCCAGCAGCGTGACTATGCTTGAGGCCGATTAGCAGATGACATGATCGTCTGCTGAAAACGGTTCTCAGGGAGAAAACCCACGGTTTCGCTCCCTAGTGGCCATTTTAAGGCCAGATCCATGAACGATCCGCCCCCTGTGGGCGGCTGCAGGAGGAGATCCATGAGCATCAAACCGCTTGGAGACCGCGTGTTGGTCCAGGCTCTGTCCAGCGAGAAGAGCAAAGGCGGGATCATCATTCCGGATACGGCCAAGGAGAAGCCCCAAGAGGGGAAGATCATCGCCGTCGGTCCCGGCCGCGTCGAGAACGGCGAGCGCGTGAAGCCCGAGGTGAAGAAGGGCGATCTCGTGCTGTTCGGAAAGTACGCCGGCACCGAGATCACGGTCGACGCCAAGGAATATCTGATCATCAAGGAGTCCGACATCCTCGCGGTTCTCTAAGCCGTGACCGGAATCCCGTACTTAGTTTTCTTAGCAAGGAGAGTCCACGATCATGTCCAAGATGCTTGTTTTCGATACCAAGGCTCGTGAGGAGCTCAAGATTGGTGTCGACGCTCTTGCCAACGCAGTCAAAGTGACGCTCGGTCCCCGTGGCCGGAACGTCATCCTCGACAAAAAATTCGGCAGCCCGACCATCACCAACGACGGTGTCACCATCGCCAAGGAAATCGACCTGCCCGATCCCTACCAGAACATGGGCGCCCAGCTCGTGAAGGAAGTTGCTTCCAAGACGCAGGATGTCGCCGGTGACGGAACGACGACCGCGACCATCCTGGCCCAGATGATGATCCACGAGGGTCTGCGTCAGGTGACCGCCGGCGCGAACCCCATGTTCGTCAAACTCGGCATCAAGAAGGCCGTAGATGCGGTCGTGGCCGAGGTCAAGAAGCAGTCGAAGGCCGTGCGTGATCAGGCGCAGATCGCGGCCGTAGCCACGATCTCCGCCAACAACGATCCCGAGATCGGCAACATCATCGCCGATGCGATGGAGGCCGTGGGCAAAGACGGCGTGATCACCGTCGAGGAAGCCAAGTCCATGGAGACCTCCCACGAGGTCAAAGAGGGGATGCAGTTCGACCGCGGTTATCTGTCGCCCTACTTCGTGACCGACACCGAGCGGATGGAGGTCGTCCTCGACGACGCCTACATCCTGATCCATGACAAGAAGATCAGCAACATGAAGGATCTACTCCCGGTGCTCGAGAAGGTCGCGCAGTCCGGCTCTCCGCTGGTTCTGCTCTCCGAGGACGTCGAGGGTGAGGCCCTGGCGACGCTCGTGGTGAACAAGCTGCGCGGCACGCTCAATGTGGCCGCGGTCAAGGCTCCCGGTTTCGGAGATCGCCGCAAGTCCATGCTCCAGGACATCGCGATCCTCACCGGCGGCCGGGTCATGAGCGAGGATGCGGGTCTGAAGTTGGAGAACACCACTCTGGCCGACCTGGGTAAGGCGCACCGTATCGTCATCGACAAAGACAACACCACCATCGTCGAGGGTGCCGGCAAGAAGGCGGACATCAAGGGTCGCGAGAACCAGATCCGCCGTCAGATCGAGGACACCACCAGCGACTACGATCGCGAGAAGCTGCAGGAGCGTCTGGCGAAGCTGGCCGGCGGCGTGGCCGTCATCAGCGTGGGCGCTGCGACCGAGACCGAGATGAAGGAGAAGAAGGCTCGAGTCGAGGACGCTCTCTCTGCTACGCGCGCCGCGGTGGACGAGGGTATCGTTCCCGGCGGAGGAGTGACTCTTCTGCGCGCTGCCAAGGCGATCGACAAACTGGAGCTCGTGGGCGAGGAAGCGGTCGGTGCCGCCATCGTTCGTCGCGCGCTCGAAGAGCCGGTGCGGACCATCGCCAACAACGCGGGCAAGGATGGAAGTGTCGTGGTGGAGAGGCTTCGGAACGAGAAGCCCAACATCGGTTACAACGCCGCGACCGGCGAGTACACCGACATGATCAAGGACGGCATCGTCGACCCCACCAAGGTCACGCGCTCTGCCCTGCAGAACGCGGCGAGCATTGCCGCCTTGATTCTCACCACCGAGTGCCTCATCACCGACAAGCCTGAAGACGAGAAAGCTTCTTCAGGCGGCGGAGGCGGCATGGGTGGAATGGGCGGAATGGGTGGCATGGGCGGGATGATGTAGAATCACGCCTCGTTCGGTTGATTCAAAGGGGCCGCGCCATGAGGTGCGGCCCCTTTTTTTGACCCGAGTCGAGCGTGGGTTGCACATTTTGCTCCCAGATCTCGCTTCTCTCCTTAGACGGCCCAGAATCAAGGGTCTTCTGGCATTGGGGCGGGCTCGTGCGTCGGGTTGGGAGCCAACGACGTGCGTCCCGCCCCTTGCCTCGTCCCGCCCATTCTGGCCAGAAATCGACGCGATATGATAGAATTCCGGCGAGCGCCCAAAAAGTTCCCCATTGGAATCTGGTCCCAAAAAGTGTCGTCCCCTACCGACTCACAGAATCACGGGCATCCTCCTGGCGATGCGCGATGATCCCGCACGCTGCGAGGAGCTTGCCGAAAACCTGTACAGCACACCTACCCTCATCTTGCACGAACTGGCACGGCGGCTGATGGTGGCCGAACGGAGCGATCACACTCTGCAACCCACGGCTCTCGTCAACGAAGCGTACCTTCGGCTGGTCGACAGCGAAAGCGTCGACTGGGAGGGGCGCAGTCACTTCTTCTGCATCGCAGCTCGCATCATGCGGCGGATCCTCATCGATCACGCGCGGGCGAAGGCGCGCGCCAAGCGGGGAGGGGAATGGCGGCGCGTTACCCTGGGGGATCATCTCCACCGGCGCGATTTTGACGCTCTGGAGCTGCTCGTTCTCGAGGATACCCTCCAGCAACTCGAGAGCCAGACACCCACGGATGGCGAAGGTGGTCGAGTTGCGCGTGTTTGGCGGAATGACCATGAAGGAGATCGCCCAGGCGCTCGGTGTTTCCAAACGCACGGCGGACGAGGATTGGAGCTTCGCCCGGCGTTGGCTGGCTCGTGAACTTTCCAGCGAGGAGAGGGGAGACCGGTGAGCGCGCTCGATGACAGTAACCAATCGCCGCGCTACTCCGACTGGGAATTCGAGCAGCTCCGAAAGGCCGTCCTGGCGGCATTGGCGCTCCCCGAAGTCGAGATCGGGTTTGCTACCTGAAACGAGAACTCGGTAAAGACGAGCTGGTGGCCGACGCGCTGTCTTTGCTCGCCTCCGATCCCGACCGCGCGGATCGGGTCATCGACGGCTCGGTGCGGTCCGTTCTCGAGGAGGCCCTCGATGACGCGGATCGGACAGCGGACCTGGGCCGGACTCTAGGAACCTATCGGCTCGAGCGTGTGCTTGGCCGCGGTGGGATGGGGGTGGTCTATCTGGCGCACCAGCAGCAACCGATCGAACGGAGGGTCGCTCTCAAGATCGTCACTGGGGCGGCGATCATGCCTTCGATTCTGCGACGCTTCGAACTCGAACGACGACTTCTCGGGACAGCTGGATCACCCGAACATCGCCAAGGTGCTCGATGCCAATCAGACCGAGGATGGCCGGCCTTATTTCGTCTTGGAGTACGTCGATGGAGTACCGATCACCGAGTACTGTCACGATCACGAGCTGAGTTTGCGGGAGCGACTCGTTCTCTTCCTGCAAGTGTGTCGTGCCGTCGATCACGCTCACCGTAGGGGCATCATCCACCGCGATCTCAAGCCGTCGAATCTGCTCGTGAGCCGGCAGGACGGCCTTCCACTGGCCAAGGTGATCGACTTCGGCATCGCGCGCGCGATCGAGGAAGAGAGCGCGCTTGCTTCCCTGGCGACCATCGATGGGCACGTTCTGGGCACGCCGCAGTACATGAGTCCGGAACAGGCTCGAGGTGAGCGTGATCGCATCGATACGCGTTCGGATGTCTACTCGCTCGGGGTCGTCCTCCATCAACTTCTCACCGATTCATTGCCCTACGAGGTCGACACGACCTCCTTGCTGGAGGTCCTGCGCGTGGTGGCCCAGGAGCCGCCCAAGCTCAGCCGCGAGAGCTTTCACGGGCGTCACGTTGCCCTCCGATCTGCGGAACATCCTGGCGAAGGCCCTCGAGAGCGAGCCGGATCGCCGCTACGGCGGCGTGCGCATGCTGGCCGACGACATCGAACGCTATCTGGATCGGCGGCCGGTGCTCGCGCGGAGGCCCGAGCACCCTGTACAACCTGCGCAAGGTGATCGAGCGCCATCCGTTGGCCGCGACGGCGCTGGTCCTTTTGCTCATCGTTTCGCTGGTATCGGCGATCGCGATGAGCGTGCTGTACCGGGGGCAGGTGGTGGCCCGCAGACACGAAACGCGCGAAGCCGACAAGTCGGCCGCCGTGCTTCAGTACATGGAGAGCGTGTTTGCCGCCGCGGACCCCGTGGAAGGAGGGCCAGACCAGACGATCGGGGAACTTCTGGATGGCGCGACCGGCCGCGCGGAGAGAGAGCTGGCCGACCAGCCTCTACTGCGGGCTGCGGTCCTGCGAACCCTGGCGAACTCGCAGGCCGCGCTGGATCAGTACGATGTCGCCCAGGAGACCTTCGACGGAGCCTTCGATGCCATCGGCGAGGTGGATCCGCCGGATCCCCTGGAGAACGCGCGTCTGGAGCGAGCCTACGCTGCATTTGAGGAGAAGCGTGGTCACTTCCAGAGCGCCGTCCAGCACAGCGAAAAGGGCCTGCAAATCCTCGGCGAGGCTTCGCGCCAGGATCCAAAAACGCGTACGCAGCTTCTCTCGCAGTTGTTTGGGGGGCTGGACTCGGGGAATCGCTTCGCTGAGGCGGAGAGTGTGGCTACGCTGGAAGTCGACTATTCGCGTGTTCATCTCGGAGAGAAAAGTCCCGAGTATGCCCATGCGCTCTATGACCTGGGGGAAGCTCTGCGCTTCACCTCCGGATGGCAGGAGGCATTGCCCGTGCTGCGCGAGGCGACCGCCGCCGCGAAAAATGCCTTTGGAGCCGACTCTCCCAAGTTGATCGAGTTCCTGAATCTCCTGGGCGTGGTAACGGCGAATGAGAACCCCGAGGAAGCTCTGGCGATTCGGCGGGATGTCCTCGAGCTGGCGGAAGAGACCTACGGACCCAAACACAGTCAGGTGGCAGTCCAAGCGAATAACCTGGCCACGGCCCTGCTCAACGCCCGCCGCTTCGAGGAGGCCGAGCCCTACGCTCTTCAGGCATTCGAAATTTGGGAGCACACGATGGGGCTACAGTCACACCTATTCCATCACTGGACTCGCCAATCTCGGATACCTCTACGCAAACCGCTGCCAGTTCGATCGCGCCCTCGATCGTCTCATGCTCGCGCGTTCGGTGTGTGATTCCCTGCAGGATGTCGAATTCGAGGCCGAAACCAGCGTCTTGGCAAACCGCGGCCTCACGTACATGGGTCTGGGACGATTTCAGGATGCCGAAGCGAGTTTCGAACGAGCGCTGGAGATCCAGCGAGCAAGTTTGGGCGAAAAGATCGCGCCCATGGCGTGGAACCGGAGCAATCTGGGTACGGCCTACCTCGAACTGGGTGAACCCACGAAGGCCAAATCTGAACTCGAGGCGGTCCAGGAGTTCATTGACACCTGGGGGAGAGTACAGCTCTGGGGGAAGAGTCAATCGGCATCGACTCGCGCGTGTCGAGGCCGCTCTTGGCGATTCCGCCCGGGCACGCAAGGCGATCGAAGAACTGGCTCCTGAGTTACTGGAGGTCGAGCACTTGAGCTTCAACTTGAGTTTCGAACTCGCGCGCGGGGCGAAGTTGCTGCGGAGCTGGGGGGATGGCGATCTCGCCGAGCGCTACGAAGCGCGCCTCAGAGATTCTCCCTGCGCCTGCCTCGACTCGCTCTCAGCAAACTGACTCCGCGGAGCACAGTCGCGAAGCCGCGGCTCATCGCTGGCTCAAATCAAACTGCACAATCGTCCGCTCAATCTCGCTTCTCTAGATGAAGCCCTCGCACTCGAAGCGAGCGATCCTCTTCGCTCGCCAAACGAGGTTCACGGTCCCCACCTCTCGTGCGAGCGCAAATTTCCGGGCTCCCTCACCAAGTTCCCCCCCGGCGAGCCTCCTGGATCGGAGTGCTCGTGTGGTCCCCTAGTCATCGAGGTGACGAAGCCATGCGTAGATTGAAGTTTTCCTTTCACATTTTCCTTCTCACGTTCCTGGTTCTCGGGCTCGTCATGGCCAGTTCGGCCGTGGCCCAGGACGAGGCGCCCTGGACGGCGTCCGGTACGGGAACCTCGTTCAGCACCGACGCATCCGGCGTGGTCTTCTCGTTCGACACGGCGGATTCGGTCGATGCTTTGATCTATTCGACTCCGGAGGAATTCATGGAGTTCACTCTCTGGGGTGTGGGGGATGTGATCACCACCACTCTGACAATCTCCGGACTGACTCCCAATCACGCCTATTGGATCTACACGACTGGGGAGGTGGAACCAGTGGTCGTCGAAGCCTCGACCGAGGGTGCCCTCACCATCCCGCTCGACGTGGAAACTGCCGTCGTGCGGTGGCTTCAACCGAGGCATTCGACACTGCTGTTGACGGCGAATGGCCTCGTAGACGCAAGTGGCGGCAGCTACCCGGGAGCAACCTGGGATCCTATGACGAACACGGCGACGCTCACTCAGGACGTCGATGAGACGATTCGGCTCATGACCGATGGGGTTACCCTCGACGGCGGTGGATTCTGTCTGACCTCGGATGAAATGTACGGTATCACCATGGAGAAGTCCGGACAGACGGTGCAAAACATCACGGTGCATGCGATGCGCGTCGGAGTCTACATCCTTCAGGGCACCGTCCGAGATTCCCGGATCGAGATCGACGCCAATAGTTATATTGGATCGGGAGCATTCAGCCTTCCCAAGTGGTACCCATGCGGTCGTAGATGTCCGCCTGGAGGTTTTGGTCAAGATCCCCCCGCGGACACCGCCTTCATTACCGGGTGTGAGGTCACGGCACCAGGTATTGCAGGAGGAGGAGTAATAATCGGTGGTTTCCTGGAAGACGGATACACGATCTACCACAACAATTTCCATTTTACCTATGCCCCACACTTCAACAGCGCGGCTGACAACATCTGGTCGGACCCGGTGCTCGGAGGCAATTACTGGGGTGCACTCTACAGCGGTGTCGATGCGGACGGCGACGGATTCGGCGATACTCCGTTTTCGGTCGGAGATGCTCACAACGTGGATTACCTCCCCCTTGTCGATCCCATCCCCCTCGGATTGCCGAACTGTGGTGAAACACCCCCGCCGGCCACGACCGTCGCCCTCAGCGGTTCGGTTTCCTCGGACTGCGACGGGGCGCTCGCTGGGGTGGGAGTGAGCCTCACCCTTGCGTCCGGGGAAGTTCTCCAGACCAGCACGGACAGCTTTGGAAACTACAACTTCGAGGCCGACGCGGGCTCCGGTCCTGGAACGGTGGCGATCGCGATTCCGGGTGGCTACGAAGCTGCGAGTTCTTCATCGAGCGTTGCGCTGGATGCGGACGCGACGGTGGATTTCTCGCTGAGCTGCATCTACGTGGACGTCACGGGCAGCGTGCTCTCCGATTGCAACGGACCCGCTCTGGTGACGGTGGATCTGGCCTACGGCTCGACCTTCCTCACCAGCAGCACCGACGCCGATGGCAACTATCTCTTCGAGCACCTGCGCTGGACCGAAGAATCGGCCGAGATCAGCATCGTGGTGCCTTTGGGCATGGTGGCGCTCTCCCCCGAGTTCGGACAGGCCGCGGTTTCACTGACCGACGACGTGGTCTTGCCGTTCTCGCTGGAGTGTCTGGCGACCACGGGCGAGGTGCGCTCCATGGGCTACTGGAAGCACCAGGCGCGGGTCCATCTCTACGGCAAGGGTTCGGCTCAGGAGAGCTACGAGGACATGGCGACCAACTACCCGGCCGCCATCTTCAGCCACTTCTACGAGAACGAACTCAACAGCATCCAGGTTCCGGGCGTGAGCTGCATGGTCTCGGGTGGCAGCTCGGTGCCGATCGATCTCGCCCAGATCGATCAGAGCCTGAACGTGAATCACGGCGGGACCCTGCTGGATCGCGCCAAGCAACAGTTCCTGGCCGCGCTCTTGAACGTGGCTTCGGGCAAGTTGCAGACCTGGACCGTGGTTTCCGAGGATGGCTTCACCGCGAGCCAGGCCCTGCAGGACGTTGCCGACAGGATCAACGACGGTGACACGACCAACGACGAGCTGGCCAAGGACATCGCGGAGGCGCTGAACCTGGGTCAGACGGTGGCGGCCGGTGCGATCCGCGATCAGTGGAGCAACATCTCGTACAAGGGCGCGCCCATCCCCTCCGCGCAGACGTACGAGCTGGAGCAAAACAGTCCCAATCCCTTCAATCCGCAGACCACGATCCGCTTCAGCCTGCCGAAGGCCATGTCCTACGAGCTGACGATCTACAACGCCGCCGGGCGTGTGGTGGATCGAATTGACGCCAACGGTCAGGCGGGAAACAACGCCGTGATCTGGAACGGGAAGGGCGGCTCGGTCGCGAGCGGGATCTACCTGTATCGCTTGCAGGCCGGCAGCTTCGTCCAAACGCGAAGGATGGTGCTCGTGAAGTGAGCCACAACGGCTGACTAGTTCTTCGTGTGGAGCCCCGGGCCTCGTCCCGGGGCTCTTCCTCGTGGCAGTGGAGGGGAGGGGGAGCCTTCCCCGTCCACTAGATGCAGTGGTTCCTACGTGTCGCATTGGACCTCCGCCCTTTGAAGTCCTACATTGGCCGCGCGTTGATCCCAATCACCTTTTCTGAGGGAAGGACGGCCATGGCGAGCTATCGCAAGGAACGAGATTCGATGGGCGAGATGCAGGTCCCCAGCTGGGCGTTGTGGGGGGCCAGCACCCAACGCGCCGTCGAGAATTTTCCCATCTCCGGCCGGCCGGTACCGGCCGAAATCATCCACGCCTTCGGTCACTTGAAGGCGGCCTGCGCGCAGGCGAATCTCAGCCTGGGTAAGATCTCCCAGGCCAAGGCGAAAGCCATCATCCGTTCGGCCAACGAACTGGCCAAGGGTGAGCTCGACGAGCACTTCCCCGTCGACGTCTTCCAGACCGGTTCGGGAACTTCCACCAACATGAACGCCAACGAGGTCATCGCGAACCATGCCGCCAAGCTCAAGGGCAAGCCGGTGGGGGCGAAGGATCCGCTGCATCCCAACGATCACGTGAACATGGGGCAGAGCTCCAACGACACCTTTCCCACCGCCCTGCACGTGGCGGTCGCGATCGAGATGCAACAGCAGTTACGCCCTGCCATGGTGAAGATGCAGCGCGAGCTCAAGAAGAAGGCGCGCAAGTGGGATCGCGTCACCAAGATCGGCCGCACCCATCTCATGGACGCCACTCCGATTCGGGTGGGTCAGGTCTTTTCCGGCTACGCCTCGCAGATCGAGCACGGCATCCGCCGCATCGATCGCACCTTGGAGGGTCTCTCCGAGCTGGCCATCGGCGGCACCGCGGTGGGCACCGGGATCAACACCCATCCTCGTTTCGCGGGCAAAGTCTGCAAGGAGTTGAGCCGCCGCACCAAGGTGAAGTTCAAGGAGGCGGAAAACCATCGCGAAGCCCAGGCTGCCAAGGACGCCATCGTGGACGCCTCCGGCGCCCTGAAGACCATCGCGGTGAGCCTCTCCAAGATCGCCAACGACATCCGCTGGCTGGGCAGCGGCCCGCGCTGTGGCATCGGCGAGCTGCAGCTTCCCGCCACCCAACCGGGCTCCTCCATCATGCCGGGCAAGGTGAATCCGGTGATGTGCGAGAGCATGGTGCAGGTCGCGGCGCGCGTGGTGGGCAACGACGCCGTCATCACCTACGCCGGCTTCGGCGGGGTGGGCTCCATCCTCGAGCTCAACGTGGCGATGCCGCTCATGGCGGATGCGATCCTGGAGAACATCCGCATCCTGAGCCACGTTCTCGATGCCTTCGTGGAGAAGCTGCTCGTCGACTCGAGGTCGATCGCAAGCGCATCAAGGGCCTGCTGGAGCAGTCGCTGATGGTGGTGACGAGCCTGGCTCCGGCCATCGGCTACGACGCCGCCTCCAAGCTGGCCAAGCGCGCGCTGAAGGAAGGGAGGACGATTCGCGAATTGGCGCTGGAGGAGAAAGTGCTCGACGCCAAGGAGCTGAACGTCCTGCTCGATCCGGCCCGCATGACCGAGCCGCACTGAGGCGCGAGGCGCGCGCAGGGGAAGAGGACGGCGCGCGACTCAACGCGAGGGCAGTCTCGACCCGACCATCGAACGGGCTCGGGCCGGGCCTGCTCGCAGGATCCAAAGCACCAGAGTGATCGCCACCACCGCCAGTCCGAGAGCGAGACCCCACCAGAGTCCCGCCAGCCCCCAGTCGGTGTGCAAGCCCAGCCAATAGGCCAGGGGTAGGGCGAGGGCGTAATAGCCCAGCAAGATTGATGAGCGCGGCCGGCAGGGTACTTCCCATGCCGCGCAGGACTCCACCGCCGGTGACCTGGGTGCCGTCGAAGAGCTGGAAGGCGGCGGCGATGGGGAGGATGGAGGATGCCAGCTCCACCACCTCCGCGTTCTTGGTGTAGAGCAGGGGCAGCAGGTGTCGGGTGGCGACGATGACCAGCGCCGAGAGCGCCATCACTCCGGCGCCCATCCCCACCGCCAACCACGCGCTCTGCTGGGCGCCGCGGGAGTCTCCCTGGCCGATTCTCTGCCCCACGCGCGTGACGGCGGCCAGCGCGATGCCCAGGGGCACCATGAAGGTGAGCGAGGCCAGGTTCAGGACGATGGTGTGCGCGGCCAGCGCCACTTCCCCCAGCCGGCCCGCCATCAGGGTGCAAATCTGAAACGCCCACACTTCCAGGCTGAGTTGGATCCCCACCGGCACGCCCAGGACCAGGAGCTGCCGCAGCCCGGCGAGCTCCAGGCACTGCCGGCTGAGCGGAACCCAGGCGCCGCGTTGCAGGCGCCACCGGGTGATGATCCACAGCAGCATTCCGCACATGAGCACGCGCGAGAGCCCGGTGGCCAGACCGGCACCGCGCAGCCCCATGGCGGGAACACCCAGGTGTCCGAAGATTAGAATCCAGTTGAAGGAAGCATTGAAAATATTTGCTGCCAAAGCGACTAGAAGAGCAGGCCGTACGATGCCCCGGCCCTGCAGATACTGACGCAGGGCAGTGTAGACCAGGAAGAACGCCACCGTCGGAATCTGCACCCGGGTGTAGATCGCGGCCTGCGCGGCCAGCTGTTTTTCCTGCCCCAGCAGCACCAGCGCCGGCCCAGTGAGGCCCCACAGCACGCTGATGGGAAGGCTGATGAGGAGGGCGAGGAGGACGCCCCGTTGCAGGGTGAGCCCCAGGAGCTGACGGTCGCGCGCGCCTGCCGCCTGGGTGATCAGGGGATCCATCCCGATGACCGCGCCCATGGCGAAGATGAGGGTGCCGAAGGTCCAGAGGTGCCCCAGGGCCGCTGCGGCCAGAGCCTCCACGCTGAGATGCCCCACCATGAGGGTGTCCACCACGCCCAACATCATTGTCGCCACTTGCGTGACGATGACCGGAACCGCCAGGTTCCACAGACGCCGGGCTTCCTCTCTGCGGCCGCTCATGGTTCGTTCCTTCGTGGAGTCTTCAGGAGCCACGCTCCGCACAGGAGCAACACGAGCGAGAGCAACCAGGCCAAGGGGCCGTCGAGAGCGAACGGCACTTCGTGGCTTTGGAACCAGATTCCTCCCACCAGGAGGCTGCCGTTGTAGCTGAGGTGAAAGAGCATGGCGGGAAGAATCGAGCCTGAGCGGACGACGAGCAGACCGAGCACGACACCCAGAGCGGCGGTGGGCACAAAACGGAAGATGCTCAGATGGATGAGTCCGAAGAACACCGCCGTCGTGAGTACGGCCCAACGCGTGCTGCCCACGCGTCGCAAGAGTCCGAGAAAGACGCCGCGAAACAGCAACTCTTCACAGATGGCGGGAGAGAGGGCGCCCAGCGCGAAGATCTTCCAGCTCGCGAGTCCGGAGAACACACTCTGCAGCTCCTGGGCCATCGAGCGCGGTGTGGGAAGGAAGCGTCCTTGCAATGGCATCCACCCGCCCATGATCGGAAGCAACAAGCCCAGGGCGAGAAGCACCGCCGCCACCAAGATGTGGGGAGGAGGCTTGCGCAGCGAGAGCAGCTCGAGGAGCGCACCTCCGTTGCTGCCCAGCCAGAGCGAGAGCGCGCCGAGAATTGGCAAGAGTAGCCAGAGACTCATGACCACGCCTGCCACCTGGAATCGAGACTGGAGCAGACTGCCCAGGTAGAAGTAGACCAGAACCGAGAATGACATGGCCAGAAGCGCGGCTCGCCGTCGACCCGAAGCGCTTCTGGACAAGAAGGGTTCGGGATCGAAACCCAGCACCATCTCCTCGCGCCGCAATTGCCCGGCCACCCAGCGCAGAACCAGGAAACTCCAGAAGAAGCTGGCGAGGCTGACTTCCACGATGCTCGCGGGGTGGATCTGGCCGGCGAGAAGATCGCGCATGGCCAGGGCCACGTTCACCACGGGTATCAGGGCCACCGCAAAGTCGAGTTGGACAGCCTGGCTCGCGCTCAAAAGACCTGCGCCGAAGCACAGCAGCATGGTGGGAAGCACCAGCTGCTGGGCTTCCTTGAGACTGCGCGCGTAGGTCGAGAAGCCGAGCAGGATTCCTCCCAACAGGATGGCCAGAGGTACGACCAGGGCTGCGGCGGCGAGCAAGGCGCCGAGCGAGAGCGAGGCATGCGCGCTGTTAGCCGCGCCGTCCATGAGCCCGGCCGAATAGCAGGCCGCGATGCTCAACAGGCTCAGGATCCCCGAGAGACTCGTTCCCGCGACCACGACCACCACTTTGGAGAGAGCGATCTCTTCGCGGGGCACCGGAGCGAGGTACAGCGTCTCCAGGGTTCCCCGTTCCTTCTCTCCGGCGACGAGGTCGCTGGCCAGCGCCGCGCCGCTCACGAAGAGAGTCATGAGAAGGATGTAGACGATCTGGCGTCCCGCTCTTGCCCCCGCGGCCGCGCTGGCTCGCGAGGTGTCCAGGGTCACGAAGGCGGCCAGAGAATCCAGACTGCCTTCGCCCCCGCGCGCGAGATAGCGCTGTTGCCGTTCTCGATCGCGCAGACCCGTCAGGACTGCTTTGCCCCGATCCAGAGCGCCACGACTGCGCTCCCGCGTGCTGCGGTAGCGCAGCTCTACCGTCGCGCTGGAATCGGCTCCCATCGGACTGAGCCCCGCCTTCGCGTCCACGATGAGATCGATCGACTCCGTTCGCGAGCGCGCTCTCTGCCGAGTCGGGCAGGTCCACCAACACAAGGGTGCTGTCGGCCTCGAGAGCCGCGCGCAGCACTTGCGAATCGCCCAGGAGACACACGCGTGAGACGATCTGCTCCTCACTCGCCGCGTGCCGCCGTTGCAGGCCAGAGGAGAGCAGGAAGAGCAGGGGGTAGAGAAATACCGGCAGGAAGACGCCGAAGAGCATTGCCCTTCGGTCGGCACGGAGCTCGAGAAACTCCTTCCGCACCAAGACGAGCCAAGTTCGGTTCACGCTGCGTCCTCTTGAACGATCTGCCGGAAGATGTTCTCGAGATAGTGTTCGCCTGAACTCTGACGCAATTCCTCCAAGGTTCCCATGGCCCGGATGCTTCCCTGGTGGAGAATTCCGATGCGATCGCACAGGCGCTCCGCTTCGCTCATGATGTGGGTCGAAAAGAGAACGCACTTCCCTTCGGCGCGCGCCCTTTGCACGAACTCGAGAGTGGTGGAGGCAGCCAACACGTCGAGTCCGCTGGTGGGTTCATCGAGAATCAGCACCGGCGGATCGTGGACGACGGTACGCGCGATGTTGACCTTCTGCTTCATACCGGTGGAGAGTTTCTCGCAGCGCTGATCTGCGTAACGATCCACCCCGAAGGTGCGCAGCACTTCGGCCACCCGGGAGGCGAGTGCTGCTCCTTTCAGGCCGTGCAATTCCCCGAAGAGGGTGATCATCTCCTGCGCCGTCAGGCGGTGATAGAGCCCGGTGGTCCCCGAGAGAAAACCGATGGAGCGGCGGACCGCCTGTGATTGGCTGCCGACATCGTAGCCGTTCACGCGGGCAGAACCGCGGGTGGGTGAGAGTGCGGTCGAGAGCATTCGCAGAGTGGTGGTCTTACCCGCGCCATTGAGCCCGAGGAGCCCGAAGATCTCGCCGGCGCGGCATTCGAAGCTAACTCCGTCCACCGCGCGCACCCCTTCGCCTCCGCGATGGTCGGGATAGATTTTCATCAAGTCGTGGGCCTCGATCAGAATCTCGCTCACTGAGCTCTCCTTTGTCGCCCCAAGAGCCGGCGTAGATTCAGACTGGAATCGAACAGGATCTCCTCGCGCTGGCCGATCCGTGCCGCGAAGCTCAGGAGCAAGGCGGTAAGGACCGCGAGCGACGCCATGCTGAGCAGGGCGAGTCCGAGTTCGAATTGGCCACGGATCGCCTCTCGCAACAGCACTGCCACGTTCACGATGGGAATCAGGGAGAGGACCGGACTCAGCACGTCCCCCTGAGCGGCCATGACCAGCCCGGCCAGAGCGGGAAGTAGATAGAGCGGCATCAGCGCACTCTGCCCCTCGCGGTAGTTCTTGCTGGGAACCGCGGCGACCATCATGGCCGCCGAGAGAAACGCAGCCGTCAGGAGCGCGACACACACCACCAGAAGAAGCTCGCTCGGGCTCAACTGAAGGCCAAGTGCGCTCTGCAGCCCCATGAGCCGCAACGCGAACGAGAGGAAGAGGGCGAGGCTCGCGAAATTCAACAGGAACGAAACCACACTGGAGAGCGTCACGAAGAGGAATTTACCCAGGAGAATTTCTCCGCGCGTCAGGGGAGAGGTCACCAGGGTTTCGAGTGTACCGCGTTCGCGCTCGCCCACCACCGTGTCGAGGGTGGCGTAGTAGGCTCCCTGGGGGAGCATGATCACCAGGAGCACCGGCACGAGCAGGGAGAGCACATAGCTGCTCACCTGGCTCCTGGAGGCGGTGTCGGTGGGGTTGATTAAGAGGGGGGCCATGTCTCCCGCACTCATCCCCACCGAGCGCCCAAGGGCTTCCCGCTTGCGCTGGACGTAGTCCCTTATCCCCTCGGCCAATGTGCGTCTGGCGCTGGCCGAGCGATCGCGCGAGGAATCGTAGAGCACCAGGAATCTCTCTCCCTTCGCCCCCGGCTCGTTCAGGACCACTGCTTCGGGCGGGTCCTTGGGACTTTCCTCACGCAGGCGGCGGAACTCCTGCCCCCGGTCCTTCACCTGGGCAATCCATCCTTCCTCGGGGAGAGGAGCAAAGTGGAGGTTCTGGCTCGTTCTGAGCGAATCGCTGAGTTCGGTGGGGAGCGACGGGTCGAGATAGACCAGGCTGCTCGCCCTCTCGGTGGCGCCCTGAATGAGCAGGAAGACCTGCCAGGCCGAGAAGCCGAGAAAGGGGTAGAGGAAGAGCGGGATGAGGAAGAGGTGCACCACGAGGCTGCGGTCGCGGAGAGCCTCCCGCGACTCCTTCTTCAGAATTCGAAGTGCTTGCTTCATCGTGATCGAGGGTGGGGCGCCGTGAGTGCCCATACTCGCGGGCCCGTGCATTCAGGTCAAGCGCCGGCTGCGTCGGCTCAGGCTTCTGCCAGTCCCTCGCGAATGGCGAAGCGAGCCAGCTCGACGCGGTCGTGGATGTTGAGCTTGGCCATGAGCCGCGCGCTGTGATTCTCCACCGTCTTCACGCTCAGGTGCATGGTGCGTGCGATTTCTTTCTTGGGCAGTCCCTGAGCGATGTATCGGAGGACTTCGATCTCGCGCTGCGTCAAGAGCGAGACCGCGGTCTTTCCCTTTCCGGCGAGTTCCACCCGGTCGTCATCCACCAACAGACGGGCGCGCACCTGCTCGGAGAAGTACGACCCCCCCGAGGCGACTTCTCGAATGGCTTCGAGGAGCACCGAGGGCTCATCCGATTTCACCACGTATCCTCGGGCCTTCACCCTCAGAGCTTGCTCGATGTAGTGGTCGTGGAAGAACGCGCTCACGAAGATGATCTTGGGGGGTTCGTCCTGCGCGTTGAGGCGGTGCGCGGCGTCGAAGCAGATCATGCCCGGCATGTCGATGTCCATGAGGATGATGTTGGGCTTCAGCTGCTCGACTTTCTGGAGCAAGTCGTCCGCGCCGGGAAGGGTGTCAACCACCTCGAACCCCTCTTGGCGCGAGAGCTGGGCGGCCAGCGCTTCGCGCACCAGAGTGTGATCGTCCACGATCAGGATCTTGAGCCGGGCAGAAGATGCTTTCGCGTTCACCGTGAATCATCTCCATTCTCCCAGCGGCATCGGTTGATCTCGGCAAGCAGCCGTGCGATGGGAAAGGGCTTATGCAGCACGACGAGCGAGGGGCCCTCCTCCACCTCGGCGCGTTGTTTCGATTCGGTGCTCATGAGGATCACCGGGAGGGTGGGGTATTTCGCGCGAATGCGCAGCGCGCCCGCGCCCTTCTCCATTCCCCGAAGGGCCGAATCGACCACGAGCACCGGATGACGTGCCGCGTATTCGTCGCACAGGCGAAGGACCTCTTTGAAGCCGGAAGCCACGATGATCTCGTTTCCCGCCGCTTTGAGCCCGCTGCTCAGGATCGAGCGAATGAAGGTGTCGGCCACCGCGAATAGCACCAGGCCGGTCGAGCCGGGCGCGAGATCTTCGCACTCCCCTGGAGTTTCCGCCGGCCCATCTCCGTTCTCGTCCCCGGAACTCGACACCCTCGCGAGTTGCGTCTTGGGGGAGGATGTGCCGACGGTTTGATAGAGTTCGTCGTAGCGCAGGACTTCCTCCGAAAACCCCTGGATCGAGCGGGCTGCCGAATGGGCGGCCTCGACCGCCTTGGCAATCGCGCCCCTAGCCTCGTGCTCTTCGCCGAGCTGTCCGGCCGCGAGATCTATGTAGCCCAGTACCGCGGTGAGCGCATTGCTCACTTCGTGAGCGGTGCTCCGGCTCAGAAGAATGAGCGCCGCGAGGGCGTCTTCGGGAGACTGTGCCCGCTGGGACCAGGATCTCGGCTCATCGTGGGCAGCGAACATGATCTCCCTAAATAGCCTCGAAGACTCTGGTGATGATCGAAAGGGCTTGCTCCATTTCCTCGTCCGTGATGATCAGGGGAGGCGCGAAGCGGATGATGTTCCCGTGGGTTTGCTTGGCGAGAAGACCGTTCTCCTTCAGCGCCACGCAGATGTCCCAGGCTTCGAATCCCTCATCGAAAACCACGGCGTTGAGTAGGCCCTTACCGCGCACCAGTTGAATGCGCGGACAGTCGATGGCGCGCAGGCGCTCGCGCAAGTGCTCTCCGAGCTCGTTGGAGCGTTGGGCCAGGTTTTCACTCTCCAGGACCTCGATCGCAGCTTCGCCCACGGCCGCGGCCAGGGGATTGCCTCCGAAAGTGGAGCCGTGGGATCCGGGAGTGAAGACTCCCAAGACGCTCTCGTCCGCGACGACGGCCGAAACGGGAAGGACTCCTCCGCCGAGGGCCTTGCCCAAGCACATCATGTCCGGCCGCACGTCCTCGTAGTCGCACGCGAATTTCTTGCCCGTCCGGCAGAACCCGGTTTGGATTTCGTCCGCGATCATGAGGATGCCGTGCCGGGTGCAGATCTCGCGAACCTGCCTGAGATATCCGTCGTCGGGAAGATTGACGCCAGCCTCACCCTGAATGGGCTCCACCAAGAAAGCGGCGGTGTTCTCGTTGATCGCTTCTTCCAGCGCGCTGGGATCGTTGTAGGGAATCACGGGAAAGCCCGGAGTGAAGGGGCCGAAGCCCTCACGGGCAATCGGGTCGGTGGAGAACGAGATGATGCTGATGGTGCGGCCATGGAAATTCTCGCGGCAGCAGATGATCTCTTGTTTCCCGTCTTCGATTCCCTTCACCTGGTGACCCCAACGGCGCGCGGTCTTGAGCGCGGTCTCCACTGCCTCGGCGCCCGTATTCATGGGAAGGGCCATTCCGTAACCGGTGTAGGCGCAGAGGCGCTCGAGGAATCCGCCCATGCGGTCGTTGTGAAAGGCACGGCTGGTGAGCGTGCAGCGGCCCGCCTGCTCGATGAGGGCCGCCATGATGCGTGGGTGCCGGTGACCCTGGTTCACGGCTGAATAGGCCGAGAGGAAGTCCATGTAGCGCCGGCCTTCCGGGTCTTCGACCCACACTCCCTGGGCGGTCGAGATCACGACGGGCAGCGGATGATAGTTGTGGGCCCCCACCCGCTCGGTGAGTTCCATGATGGATTCGCTGCTCATGGTGAGCGTCTTGCTTTCACTCATGTCCGGGTCGTCCTTTCCCAAGGATGGAGGCAGTTCGGGCTCGGTCCGAAGATGCTGCCTCGGAGGGATCGAAATGGGCCCAATTTGGCGCGGGCTCTTGACAAGGAGAACTTCTGGACCAATCTAGTTCGAACCATGAACCAGGCAAAAAGCTTAGCGCAAAGCGCTCCCGAAGAGTACCCCTCACGCGGCACGGACCGCGCGCGAGCCCTCGCCCAGGGGGCCTCCATGTTCTTGGGACTGCTCCTTCTCCTCTCTGCCACGGCAAAGATCGCGGCCCCCAAGTCCTTCCTGGACGTCCTGGGGCAGTTCGGCATCCTGCCGCAGGACTTCCTCGTGCCGGTCGGGGCAGGGTTGGTAGGGCTGGAGCTCTCCCTCGCCGTGCTCTTCATCACCGGCGCGTTCCGCCGCGCGGCCGCGTGGTTGAATCTCATGCTGATGATGCTCTTCGTGGGCCTCATGGCCGAGGCGATTCGCAGGGGGTTCGAGCATTGCGGGTGTTTCGGCGAGGTCCTACGCCTGGCTCCCAAGCAGGAGATTTGGATCGACGTCCTGCTCTTGGCACTCACGGTGGTCGTGCTCTGGCGCGGAGAGAACCGCCAGTGGGGCAGCGCTGGTCTGCGTCACACCGTGGCCTGGGGCATGCTGTGCCTCGGCTCGTTTCTCTTTCTCTTGGGTGGTCCCGCGCCGGCCACGACGGGGGAGTACGAGTTTGATCCCGCCGCGCTCTCGGCTCTTCAGGGAGCGGACCCTCCGTTGAAGTTGCCGGAGAACGGGATGATCTTTCTCTTCTCGGCCAACTGCGATCACTGCTGGGCCTTCGCGGGGGGAGTGCAGATGACCGCGGACAAGCTGGTCGGGTTCGAAGTCCACGGGGTCACCTTCAGTCCCATGAACGAAGTGCTCCGCTTCAAGGAGACCTTTCAGCCCACCTATCCAATCCACCGGATCTCCCAGCAGGCGTTCGATCGACTCATCGACGTCTACCCGGGGGCCCTGTGGATCAAAGATGGGGAGGTGGCGGGAGCGTGGAGCGAATTCGTACCCTCGCATCGCGAGCTGTCCGATCTCGGAGGCTACGACATCCGCCAGACCGGCGCGGCGAGCCAAATCCCTAGCTCCGAGGGCGGCCCGGATTCCAGTGCCGGGCTCTTCGGCGGGACCGTCAGCAGCCGGCACTGAATCTCCAGCCCCGGACGAATTCCAAGTGAAAGATCAGCGGATGAGGGCCATCTTCCTCGTCTCGGTGAATCCCAGTCCCTTGACCTGGTAGAGATACACACCGCTCGACACGCTGGCTCCGTGATCGTTCTTCCCGTCCCATCTCACCGCAGTCGTCACGCCTCCCTCCACCACTTGATCGAAGAGAGCGCGTACGAGCTGGCCTCTGAGATTGTACACTTTGACCCCCACCTCACCCCGCGCCGGCGAAGTGAAGCGAATCGTCGTCGAAGGGTTGAACGGATTGGGGTGATTCTGCTCCACCAGCAAATGCCGAATTCCCGGCGCCCCGGCCTGGGTCGCAGCTCCGGGCATCACGTTCTCTCCGAACGCGGTCAACACCTCGCCCAAGAAAAGCGAACGGTCGGACACGCCGGTCGAGGTCTTCGAAAACGTGTCGACCACGTAGTTGAGGCCAAAGGGGAAAGTGAGGTCCACGCGCCGGTAGGAGTCGAGGCCCACGAATTCGTTGCGTTCGTACCAGATGCCCGCGGCGGGAGGCAGGACGGGTCCGCCCGCGCCGCCGTCGGTGAACTGGTGAGACACGACCGCGCCCGAACCGTTGAACACCTGGAGGTAGTCGAACTTGTTGATGGAGGGACAGCCTCCATTGGCCGCGACGCCGGTGACGAAGGTCGAAGCCGGCGTGCCACTGGGCTGCACGTAGGGGGCCACCTGTCCGTTCAATGCCGAACGCGCGTCAGCCGAGACCAGATCGACTCCCATGGTATTCTGCAGGTAGCCCAGCGTCGAGGAGCCCTGGTTGACCATCGCGGAGCCGATGTTGTCGGCGAAATAGGCGACGTAGCGGTCACCGGCGAGATGATGCCAATCCTCCAGGGTGGCCAGATCGTTGCTCTTGTCGTTCCCGTTCTGGTTGCTTCCGTCGCTGATCAGTCCGGACGAGAGGTTCCCCGCAAGGTAGAGAATCGTGTGATAGCCCGAGAGTTGTTGTCCCGTCGCGCCATGAACTCCCGCGGATCCGATTCCGTTGCCCACCAAGGAGCTGGGTCCCACCACGGTATAGGTGTCGAAATCCACTCCTTCGACCAGACCGTTTTGGGCCAGGGCGTAGAGGTATTCCGACTCCCCGCCACGGGGGCCGAAGTCCTTGACAGTGAGTGACGCCTCGTCGTCGACGTCCTGAGCGATCGCTCGCTTCGCCTGTGCGTGGAGGATCGGAGATTCCTCTCCACGACGGCCGAAGTCATTGATGACCAGAATGGAGGGCTGCCTCAGTCCCCCGAGTCCATCCGGAACCACCGTGGGCAGCGCATGGACGGTGGACGATCTTGCGTATCCACTGCCCGAGAGGAATCCGGTGGTGTCAGGCGGCATGGTGCTGGTTTCACCGATGCTGTCCTCCGCTTCGAGGAACCACCGGAAGATGTCGCCGGGGAAGAACATCGCGTCCTCCGCAGCCTGATAGGGTTGGGCGGCAGGTCCGTCATTTGGTGCGTCAAAGAAGAATTGGTCCTCGACTGCTTTGCCGAACGCAGTTCGAGCGCTGTCGCCCTCCACCGTTCCCGTCCAGACCGGGAACCCCCGGCTACTGATTCCGGACATGACCGCCCCGGGGGGAAGGACCCTGACGGCATCGAAGGCAGGGTTCGCGTCGAGCGCCCAGCGCATCACCGGGAGACCGTTGCTGCCGGGACCCACGATGGTGGACCCCGGGTTCGCGGCCTTGATGGTCACGACCATCGAATCGCCGGCCACGTTGGCCGCGCCATCGGCGTTGATGTCCCGGGCGGCATCGATCCTCACCGAGGCGTTCGCCGCGTCGCCTTGCCAGTCACTCGTCCCAGTGTTGGAAAAACTGTCCTGAAAGAGATCGAGGTTGGTGCTGCTGAAGGCCGGACCCGCCGCGTCATACTTCCAGAAGCTGACGTCATCGAAGAGCGGGGAAGGGGTGGCGTCGCCTCCTGGCAGGTTGAAGTACTGGGCCAGGTCCTCGACTCCCAGCGCGATCTGGACCTTTTGTGGGTTCTGGACCAGCAGATCGGTCACGTCGTTCGTGATGGTGACGTAGAGCGGATCGTTTCCGTAATACACGAAGCCCCGATCCCGCCAAGGGGACCAGTTCCCGTTTCCGTCCGGATAGCTGCGAACTTTCCAGGTCCAGAAGATCCCGTTCGCCAGCGGTAAGTGCTGCCAGACCGAGAACTGGAGAATCGCCCCGCCCTGAATGGCGTCGTCAACGCTCGTGTTGGAGTCGTTCCAGGCGATCTCCGGAGACCAGAACTCGTTCATGAGCGATCCCGCGCTGGGATCGATTCCACCCTGGTAGTTGACCACGAACCCCCCGTCGGTACCATACGCCCAGGTTCCCGAGACCGAGCCCCCGGTCGTTTCCGTCGAGTTCAGGGGCGGTCTTCCGTCGTCGATGAACCCGATCTGCGCCGCGTTGTCGCTCGCGCAGGGATCGATGTCCACGAACAGTGGCCAGAGCCGGCCGAAGTTTCCCACGAAGCGCGACGGGGAGGCAGTCCAACCGTCGGTGTCGAAGGTGCCACCGCCGGCATCCTCGAAGGTGGCGAGGCCGTCGCCGTTGGACGTCGCCGGCGACCCGTTGAAGTAAACCCGGATGTTGTCGACCTGCACCGCTCCGTCGCTGGGATACAGACCGTCCTCGTCAGACCCGGAAGCGTCCGTCTGAACGCGAAGTCGAAGGTGCACCTGGGCGTTGGAGTACATGAGCGGCGTGTAGTGAATGGTCTGGTCGAAGAGCGCCGGGGTGCCGAAGTTGCCGCCGGCGTCCCGGGTATCACCGGTGAAGGTCGCCCAGGTCTTCATGACCCCGGCCGAGTCGTATTCGACTACGAAGAAATCGCTGTTCGGCTCGATATCGAGATTGTAATCGAAAGTGAGGCGGACGTTGACACTCACCACCGGATTGGTGGGAGCTAGCCAATCGAGCTGGTCATCCATGTCGTTGGCATAGCCCGGAGCGGTGGCAAAGCCCGTCTCTCCTGCATCGACTCCGGAGAACATGGCGTGGTTCTGTCCGATCGCGTCCAGGTTCGAGGCATTGAATTCGCTTACATGCCACAGGGGCACATGTTCCGTGAGATCCACCGGCGTCCACCCCTGGAGGGTGGGGGTCAGGTCGGGAAGGTTGAACTGGCCTTCGGGGCGGCGATCGTTGAGTCCTTCGGGGTGGACTCCGCCGAAAATGTTCCAAAGCGAAGTGGTGGTCCCCGCGGCAAGGTTGGGCACGGAACCGTTGATGATGACGTTCGACCCGTACTCCGCGATCTTGGGTTTGACCCCGTGCTCCAGAAGTTCCGCGGACGAATTGGCGAAGGAGGGGAGAGGCAGCGTACAGAGTGTCAACGCGAGACCGCAGGCGAGAACGCGGGTCGTGTGCATGGATGTTCCTTCCGAACAAACAAGGTCGGCATTGGAATCGTGGGAGGGCGAGGCGGAATCCCACTCCCTCCTTCACGTTCAAATCGAACGCGCACTCTCAGGCAGGCGAGCTGGCGAGACTGGATCCGACTGCGGCGACAAGGGTGTACGGCAGCGGATACAGGAAGCCTATCCCGCGCGACGAGGCGGGAGGGAGCCGGCTAGACCTGGAGTCGGGCCCGTCACTTCAGCCCACTCAGTGTATCCCAAAGCGCGAGGTCTTGGCAATATGGCCCCCCGATTTCGACGCTGGCTCGGGGAGCGGAAGCGCATATATTCCCCACAATTAGGGTATTTCCCTTAGGACTTGAGCTCGGGACTCTCGGCGGAAAAACTCCTCGACGGTTCCGCGGTAAATCCATCCCCGGGAGAGTGGAGAATGCGGCAGAACGCCATTGAGAAAATCGTGCAGCGTTACGCGGTCGATCTGGCGGAAGGACAATTCGTGCGGGCGGAAGAGTTTCTGACCGTGCGTCCCCTCCACGTGATGACGCATGACAACAGCGGGGCGGTCCTCAACAAGTTTCATGCACTCGGAGCCCAAAGAGTGGCCGACTCTACGCAACCGGTTTTCGCGCTGGATCACGACGTGCAGAACTTTTCGGAAGACAATCTGGCGAAGTATGCTCGGATCGAGTCCTTCGCACGCGAACAGGGAATCGCGTTTCACCCGGCGGGGCGGGGAATCGGACATCAGATCATGGCCGAGGAAGGATTCGCGCGGCCCGGCGCTTTGGTGGTGGGAAGCGATTCGCATTCCAACCTCTACGGCGCTCTCAGCGCAGTGGGAACGCCGGTGGTTCGGACGGATGCCGCCGCCCTCTGGACCACGGGAACCACCTGGTGGCAAGTGCCCAAGACGGTGCGCGTCAATCTCCACGGTAGCTTGCGCGAGGGAGTCAGCGGGAAGGACGTCATTCTCAGCCTCATCGCACTCTACAACCACGATGAAGTACTCAACTACGCGATCGAGTTTCACGGTCCTGGCGTCACGACTCTGAGCATGGATGGACGCATGACGATCGCGAACATGACCACCGAGTGGGGTGCGCTAGTGGGCTGGTTCCCCTTCGACGAGGTTCTGCTCGAGTGGTTGAACGAGCGAGCCCGCCACTTCCAGGAGCGCGGCGACGAACATCCCCGTCTGACCAATGAGTCGATCGCCAAGCTCTACGCGAAGCGCGTGGAGCCCGACCCGGACGCATGGTACGCCAAGCATATCGACTTCGATCTCTCCCGGGTCAGCCCCTACGTCGCGGGACCGGATCAGGTGAAGGTGGCGTCCTCGGTGGCAGAGATGGCGAAGCGGAAGATCAAAATCGACAAGGCCTTCTTGCTCTCTTGCGTGAACAGCCGACTGGAAGACCTACATCAGGCCGCCGAAGTGGTGCGGGGGAAGAAAGTCGCTTCGGGGGTGCAATTCTATCTGGCTGCCGCATCGAGCGAGATCGAATCGGCGGCCCGCACCGACGGGAGCTGGCAGGCGCTCCTGGACGCGGGGGCCATCCCCCTGCCTTCCGGTTGTGGACCGTGCATCGGATTGGGAGAAGGCACCCTCGGAGAGAACGAGGTGGGAATCAGCGCCACGAATCGAAACTTCAAGGGACGCATGGGAGATCGGAGCGCGCAGTGCTATCTCGCCAGCCCCGCGGTGGTCGCCGCGTCCGCGCTCGCGGGATTCATCGCGAGTCCCTTCGCGTCGGGGGAATCGCTCCCGGAGGCCGCGCTCACGGCGAACCCTTCTTTGGGCAGAACGGCGGGCGCGTCGAGCACCCTCGAGGGCTTTCCCCCCAAACTTCGCGGACGCCTGCTCTATCTGCCTCAGGACAACCTCAACACCGACGGGATCTACGGAAAGGACTGGACCTATAGGGACGACATGACGCCACCGGAGATGGCCGAGGTCGCCATGCTGAACTACGACCCCGAGTTTCAGACGATCGCCGAGGAAGGCGACATCCTGGTAGGGGGGAAGAACTTCGGTTCCGGCTCTTCGCGGGAGCAGGCGGCCACCGCGCTGAAGTTTCGCGGAATCCAACTCATTCTCGCCGCGTCCTTCAGCGAAACCTACAAGCGCAACGCATTCAACAACGGCTTTCTGGTGGTGGAGTGCCCCGAGCTCGTCGACGCGCTGGCAGAGCTGGAGAACGAGGCGATGCGGGCGCAACGCAAGACGATCGCCTGCCCGGGTGAGGCCGAGATCGACTTCGTTCGCTCGGTGGTCGTCTACTTGGGGAAGGAGTATCCCATCGCGGTTCTCTCCTCGACGGCTCAGGAACTCGTGCTGGCCGGTGGAAGCGAAGGCCTCGTACGCCAGCAACTCGCGCGTCAGGCGCGGGAGAGGTCGTAGCTGAAGAGTCCCAGTGCGGTCCAGATGAACGCGAACCCGAGCAGTTTTTCGTGTCCGAAGGGCTCGTGGAAGGCTGTGACCGCGAGCAGGAACTGGAGCGAGGGCGCGAGATACTGCAAGACGCCGACCGTGGAGTAGGGCAGGCGCCGTGCCGCGTTGGTGAACCAGATGAGCGGCAGCGCGGTGACGAGCCCGCCGGCTGCCAGCAGGACATCGATGGTCCCGCTCGACCGCCCGAAGGACAGGCCGCCCTGAGCTTCCAGGTGCAACAGCCACAGAGCCGCCAGCGGAGAGAGGAGGAGGGTCTCCAGACAGAGACCCTCGACTGGACCAGCACTAACTCTTTTTCTTACAAGACCATAAAACCCGAAGCTCAAGGCAAGGACGAGGGCCACCCAGGGAACCTTTCCCAGTCCGAGGGTGAGAGTCAGCACCCCAATCGCGGCCAACAGGACACAGATCTTTTGGATCGTGCGCAGGTTTTCCCGGAGGAAGACGACGCCCAGAAGCACGTTCAGCAGGGGATTGATGAAGTAGCCCAGGCTGGCCTGGAGCACCTGCTCGTGTCCGATGGCCCAGATGAAAGTGTACCAGTTGATCGCGATGAGGGCGGTCGAGAGGAGGAGTAGCTGAAAAGTTCGCTTGCGCCTGAGCGTGTGCCACGCGCTCTTGAGGCGGCCCCGAAGCGCCAGAAGCGAAAGGAGTAGCACCAGGGACCATAGGACGCGGTGACAGAGCACTTCCAGCGGGGTGACCGCGGCCACCGCCTTGAAATAGAGTGCGATGAAGCCCCACCACAGATAGGCGGCCAAACCGTAGGCCACACCCACTCTCGTCTGGCGATCGGAAGTCAACGGGCGCAGGTCTGCCGGCGACCACCGTCGATGGCGATGGTCTCGCCGGTGATCCACCCCGCTTCGTCGCTGGCCAAAAAGGCGATGAGGGCCGCGACCTCTGGGGCTTCGCCGACTCTTCCCAGGGGATGGGTCGACTTGCTGTGCTCGAGAAACTCGGCGTAACGGTCCTGCTCCATTCCGCCCTTGAGGTGCAGGTTCGTTCGCACCACGCCCGGGTTGACCGCGTTCACACGCACGCCGCTGCTCGCGAGTTCGAGCGCGAGACAACGTGTGAGCTGGTCCACCCCGGCCTTGCTCAGACAGTAGGCGAGCACTCCGGGGAAGGCTCTTGATCCGGTGACGCTGCTCAGATTGACGATGTTGCCGCGGGTGGCTTTGAGGTGGGGGATCGCGTGCCGGCTGAGCGCGAAGATGGATCGGAGGTTGATGTCCATCATCAGGTCGTAGCTCGCCAGGTCGGTTTGTTCCCAATCTCCACTGCCGATGATTCCCGCCGCGTTCACCAGAATGTCCAACCCGCCCAATTCCTCGATCGAAGTCTCGACCAATTGGACGCGGAATTCCTCACGCGTGAGGTCGCCGTCAATCGTTCCGAGCGGTAGCTCGGCGCCCGCCTCGTTCGCCAGTGCGGCCAGAGCTTCCCGGTCACGGCCGGTTGCCAGAACCACGGCCCCTTCGCGAGCGAAGCAAAGAGCGGTGGCCCGACCAATACCGGAACTGGCGCCAGTCACCAGGGCACGTTTGCCCGCGAGTCTTCCCTCATCCATGCTTGCTCCACTTTCCCTTCACGCAGAACGGTGATCGATTCAATGTGTTCCCATGGCGGCGGGGGAAACCTCGCGGAGACGCCCCGGCATCTGCGCCAGGATGTAGGCCATGAGGGCCATGCTGCCCACGTTCACTCGCAGGTCCTTCTCGATGATCTTGTCGAAAGTATCCGCGTTGGTGTGATGGATCTCGAAATACTTTGTCGTGTCGTGGTCGAGCCCCAAGCCCACGACACCGTCGACGACCATCGGACCGACGTCGGTTCCGGAGTAGGACGAGAAGAAATGAGCGCTCCCTAGCGGCTCGAAGAGCGGCGCGAAGCGCTGCAGTTTGTCGATCGCCGAAGTGCGTTCGCTTTCGAGCTGTGATTTTTGCTCGTCGCTCAGCTCGGACTTCTTTTCCTTGCCCGTGCTTCCCGGGGCACGGAGATCCAGGCGAAAGCCGTCCGCCAAACCGTTTCCCGAGTCGGATTCGATGGCCGCGATGTGGTTCGTAAGCTCCGCCGCATGCCGGTGGGCGTAGTCCTTTCCGCCGTGGTCTCCGTTTTCCTCGTTCGTGAAGAGCACCAGGCGGATGGTCCGTCGCGGATGGATTCCCAGACGCTGGAGGGTGCGCACCGCTCCCCAGGCGATGATGCTGCCCACGCCATCATCCTGAGCCCCCTGTCCGACGTCCCAGGAATCGAGGTGGCCTCCCAAGACCACTACTTCCTCGGGTACTTCGCTCCCCGGATAATCGGCGACCACATTCGCGCTCTTGGCGTCCTCGAGCATGTGGGCTCCCATCTCGAGGTGACAGCTCATCGTATCGCCGCGCTCTTGCAAGCGGTGCATCAGAGTTGCGCCTTCGATGGTGACGGCCGCCGCCGGAATCTTCGGCTGATCTTCGTCGTACAGCAGGGTGCCCGTGTGGGGCGTGTCGTAGGAAATCGGACCCACCGAACGGACGAGAACCGCGACCGCTCCGAAGGCTGCGGCGCGGCTCGGACCGTCCATGCGGTAGCGCACTGTCTTGCCGTAGCTCACGAACGGCGCATCATAGAGCACGATTTTGCCCTTCAGCTTGCCTTTCTCTCCGCGTTGGTTCAACTCATCGAAATCGCTGACGACCACGACCTCCGCGTCGGTTCCCCCCGGTGGGGTCCCAACGCTCATTCCCAGCCCCAGGATGTTCAAGCGGTGCCGCGTGGTCGGGGTAGTCAACCAGGCTTTCTCCTCGCCCCGCACCCAGTGGGGAACCTCGACTTCCTCCCGATGAACGTTGGTCAGGCCCTGCGCCTTCATCTTGGCGATGGCCCAATCGATGGCGTTCTCGAGAGTCTGGCTTCCGCTGAGACGATTTCCATAGCGGTCGCAGAGTTCGGAGAGGGTCTGATACGGCTCACTGCAGAGCAGGGCTTCGCCCAGAATCTGGCGCGCCGGAGCACGGTACGCGCTGAGTTCGTCCTTGGCATGAGCGGGAGGAGAGAGCGAGGGCCATGCGAGCCAGAACGAGAGGAGGAGAGAAAGACAAAAAGTGCGCGGAATAAGCCGACTCACGGTGAACTCCAGGATCTGCGGGGAGCCAGTACACTACCACCACCCCCGGTGGGTGGGAAGGACTGCGCGAGAGGAGAGAGGGGTCCAGAGGCGGATCCCTCAGACCATCGGGCCCCCCAGGCTCGACCAGAGGTACCAGCTCGCCACGCTGCGCCAAGGTCGCCAGCTTTCGGCCAGCTTCAGGAAGTGCCTCGGGCTGGGGCGCTCCCTCAGACCGTAGAGATTGCGCACCGCGTTCTTCAGTCCCAGGTCGCCCACCGACAACACGTCGGGCCGGCCCAAAACGAAGAGAAGAAACATCTCGCCCGTCCATGGCCCGATCCCCTTGACCTGACAGAGGTGCTCGATAACCTTCTCGTCCTCCAGACGCTGGATCGAGCGGAGCTTGAGACTTCCTTGGGCTTGCCGGTGCGCCAGGTCCCGCAGATAGTCGCGCTTTTGGCGGCTCACGCCGCACTCGCGATAACCAGCCTCATCGAGTTGCAGGATCTTCGCAGGGGAGAGCCGTCCGCCCAGACGCGTGCGAAGGCGCCGTCGAACCGTGGCCGCCGCCTGGATCGAGATCTGCTGTCCGAGGATCATGTGGGCGAGGGACTCGAAGCGGCTGTGGCGCGGAAGGTCCGGAAAAATGGCGCCGATCTTCTGCACTACATCGGCCATGACGGGGTCGTGCCGGCAGAGGTGGCGTCGGGCTCGTCTCCAGGCTGCTTCGTCGTGGAGGGTCGCCTGGTTCATGGTCTCCCGTCGCTAGTGATGGAGTGAAGTCGAAAGCTCGTTTCGGCGCGGCCGGCTAGGCGTTGCCGACGCCCTCGTTGCGTACGCCGCCCAGTAACCAACGCCGGGCCAGGATCAACGCGAAGGGACTGATCAGGGCGGTCACCCCGTAGATCAACCAGAGCGCGCCAGGATCCTGGGGCCCATTCACCGGGACGTAGCGTTCCAGCATGCTACCCGCGTACAGCCCGGTCACCGTCTTCGCGAGGAACCAGGGAATGCCCGCGATGCCCATGTAGATGCCCACCCGATTGCCCGGAGCGATGTCCGCGACATATTCCAGGAAACGAGACGACCACATGGCCTCGCCCAGACTCCAGATGACCATGTAGGCGATCAGGAGGAAGACGCTGGGGCTGGGCACCAGGAGAAAGCACGAGAGCGCGCTCACCAGAGTTCCCGCGATCATCATGTCGACGACTTTGCGCTTTTGCGTCAGGGCCGCGATGAGCGGCACTCCGATCACGATGACGGTGGGATTGATGGCGTACACCCACTCCCAGTAGCGGCTGATCTCCGCGGGAAAGGCACGGGTGACATAGTCGGGCATGGTGAGAAACTGGTGCGCGAAGAGGGTCCTCACCGGGAGCAGAACGAAAATGAAGAACATGAACCGCTTGTCGAGGATCGGCAAACGCCTCAGCTTCTGCAGCATGCTCAGGTGATCATCCGGCTCGCTCTGGACCACGCGCACGCGATCTCGCTCTTCCACTCTTCTGGTGAAGAAGACAAGGTTGATGAGAATGACGAGCGCGGTGATGCCGATGAAGAACCAGAACGAACCCGAGATCCCCGCGGTGGGCACGACGTTGATGTCGACGTGCTCGACCCGTGCGGCCCACACCTGCCGGACCTTGGGGGAGAGCATCTCGCCGGCCACGATCCCCAGATTCATGATCGAATAGAGGAAGGCGTAACCGAGGGTGGCGGTTCGGGCGTCGGTGTATTCCTTGACCCCCGAATAGAGCGCCGGCTGGAGAATTCCCTCCCCGATGGCCATGATGATCAGGGCCGTCCACGCGGCGGAGTGGACCATGAATTCTCCGGCGAAGACCGGGCTTTGGACCAACAAGATTCTTCCCACGAGCACGACGACCATCGAGACCGTCATCGCCCGTCGGACCCCCAGGCGGTCGGAGAGCCAGCCCCCTCCCAGAGCCATGGTGAGGGTCACCAGCCCCGAGAAGAGCGAGATACTCATGGTCGCGTGGGTCGTGTTGAAGCCCACGTTTCGCTGCATGAAGAGGGTCATGAGCCCCAACATGCCGAAGTAGGCGATTCCGTCGCCGAAATTCACCGAATTCACCAGCCAGAATCCCTTGGACGCACCGAAGAGAATGCGGAATGAGTCGCGCAGACGGGGTTTGGCTGGGGGGTTGGTATCGGTCACAGGAAAGAGCCCACGCTCATTCGGTCGGGGAGGGGGATCGCCACGGAGGATCGCGAACCGGGGGAAAATAGCATCCACCGCAGCGGGGGGAAAGAGTCAAAACCCCTTTTTTCCCCGCTCATTTCGACGAAACATTTGCCAGAACGAGCCAGTTGGACTAAGAATCTAAAGGTAGATGGCGAGATTCAAGCCGCCGTCAGCGGCTCGCCCCACCCCGCGCAGTTCAGATCCCGCTCACCGACTTTTCGGATATGGTGACGCCGTGGAGCGCGCTGGGTCCCTCCAGAAAGAAGATCTGTATTGGTCTGCCCGGTATGAGTAGCGAGAAGAACGATAATTCCCGCCGGCGCCGCAAACGGCCGCCCCGCAAAGAAGCCAACGGCAACGTGGCCGTGTCCGACGAGCAAGCAGGCGGGGGAAAACAACGATCCTCCAAGAGCGTCTCCCAGCGCCGCAAGAGCATGAGTGCCTTCCGGCCGCGCCACCAACGACACAGCGGGAGTCCCGGCGAAAAAGACGGCTCCCGTCGGCGGCACAACGGGAACGGTCGACGCAACGCTCGTTCGAACCGGGACCGCAACCGCAATCGCGAGGAGCAGCTTCGACGCATTTTCTCCGAGTTGCAGCGCGGAACGAGCATCGATCCGTTCGAGCGCTTCGAGCTCGAGCGGGAGGACGAGGCGTTCACTCCACGCGTAATCGATCTAGTCGCGCCGATAGGCAAGGGACAACGCTGTCTGATCGTCGCGCCGCCGAAAGCGGGCAAGACGACGCTCCTAATGGAAATCTGTAAATCGCTCGAAGTGAATTATCCCACGGTGAAGGTCTTCGCGCTCCTGGTCGACGAGAGACCCGAAGAGGTCACCCACTTCTCGCGCTCCACGCACGCCGAGGTCATCGCTTCCTCGAGCGACCGCATCGCCGAGGAGCACGTGAAGGTGGTGGAGGAGGGCATCCAGCACGTTCTGCAACCGGTCCTTGCCGGGGAAGACGTCGTCTTGATGCTCGATTCCATCACCCGACTCGCGCGCGCCTACAACACCGCGCGCGGTGACTCCGGCCGCACTCTGACTGGCGGGCTCGACGCCAACGCCATGCAGACACCCCGCCGTCTCTTCGGAGCCGCGCGGAATCTGGAGGGCGGCGGCAGCCTGACCATCTTGGGGACGGCTTTGGTGGACACGGGATCGCGGATGGACGAGGTGATCTTCCAGGAGTTCAAGGGGACCGGAAACAGCGAGATCGTCTTGTCTCGCCAACTCTTCGAGAAGAGAATCTTCCCCGCGATCGACATTGGGAAATCAGGGACTCGCAAAGAGGAGAAGCTTCATCCTCCCGAGTACCTCGACCACATCCGCAAGATGCGGAGAGTCCTCAGCGACATGTCTCCCGACCGTGCCATGGATGGTCTGTTGAAGCTCATGGCGAAGTGTCCGACGAACAAAGAGCTCCTAGACGCACTTCCCACTTCGAATCAGAATCAGTAGGCCGATTAGTTCTTCGACTTCACGCGCTCCAGAGCGGCGAGCGCGGACTCTACGATTGCCTGCTCGTCCACCCCGAAGAACCGGCGCAGATTCTCTCGCGTATCGCTGCGCCCAAAGCCATCGGTGCCCAGGATCGAGAAATCCGCGTCGATCCAGCGACCGACTAGTTCGGGGACCGCGCGCAGGTAATCGGTGCTGGCGACGATGGGGCTATCCGGTGACTTGAAGAGCTGCTTCACCCAGGGGAGAGAGTCCTCGGGGGAACCCTCCTCTTCCCAGCGGAGCGCATCGCGCCGCAGTTCGGTCCAGGAAGTCACGCTGTACACGTCGGCGGCAACCGAGTGCTTCTTCTCCAGGACCTCCGCCGCGCTCAGGGCGGCGCGCAGGATGGGGCCGCTTCCCGCCAGCCGAACCCGTCGGTCGCTCTTCTTCGTGCTCTTGCGCAGGAGATAACCCCCGCGAACGATGCCCTCCTTGCTCTTGGGAGGCATCGCGGGCATGCGGTAGTTCTCGTTGTACAGCGTGATGTAGTAGAAGATCTCCTCGCCATCGCCGTACATCCGTTTCAATCCGTCTTCGATTATGGTCGCCGTTTCGAAGTGCCAGCATGGATCGTAAGCGCGGCATGAGGGCACGACTGAAGCCATCAGATGGCTGTGTCCATCCTGATGCTGCAGGCCCTCGCCGTTGAGCGTGGTGCGCCCCGCGGTGCCTCCCAGGAGAAAGCCCTTTCCGCGCGCGTCCGCGAACGCCCAGATGGAATCGGCGGTGCGTTGGAATCCGAACATGCTGTAAAAGATGTAGAAAGGCACCATGGGCTGTCGCAGGCTGGCGTACGCGGTTCCGGCGGCGGTCAGCGAGCCCACGCTGCCCGCTTCGTTGATGCCCTCCATGAGCAGCTGGCCCGTTTCGGATTCCCTGTAGCTGAGGAGCACCTCCGCGTCGACCGGCGTGTAGTTCTGTCCGATCGCCGAGTAGATTTTGAATTCGCGGAAGAGGCTCTCCATCCCGAAAGTCCGGGCTTCATCGGGAACGATGGGGACGATCCTCTTGCCGAAGTCCGCGTCCTTCATCAGCTTCCGCAGGAGACGGACGAAGGCCATGGTGGTGGAGGCCTCCACCTTGTCTCCCGTGTCCTGCCTGAATTCCTCGTAGAGATCTTCCTTCGGGAGATCGATCTCGACCGGGACCACGCGACGCAGCGGCAAGCATCCGCCCAAGCTCCTGCGTCTCTCCATCATGTACTCGATTTCCGGGCTCTTCGGACCGGGATGATACAGCGGCGCGCTGGCGAGCTGAGCGTCGGGAATGGGAAGCTCGAGGCGATCGCGAAAGACCCTCAACTCCTCCGCGTTCAGCTGCTTCATCTGGTGCGTCACGTTCCGGGACTCGAAGTCCACCCCCAGGGTCCATCCCTTGACCGTCTTGGCCAGAATGCAGCTGGGAACTCCGGCCTGCTCGGTGGCGACCTTATAGGCCGCGTAGAGCTTCCGGTAGTCGTGGCCGCCCCGTCGCAGCCGCCGGATCTGTTCGTCGCTCAGATGTTCCACCAGCTTCAGAAGCCTGGGATCGCTGCCGAAGAACTCCTCGCGAATCTTTCCCCCGTCCATGGTGGGGTAGCGCTGCCAATCCCCATCGAGGGTCTCCATCATCTTGTTCACGAGCACGCCATCGATGTCGTTGTGCAGTAGCTCGTCCCATTCCCGGCCCCAGATCACCTTGAAGACGTTCCATCCGGAACCGCGAAAACGGGCCTCCAGCTCCTGGATGATCTTCCCGTTCCCGCGCACCGGACCGTCCAGCCGTTGCAGGTTGCAGTTCACCACGAAAATGAGGTTGTCCAGGCCCTCGCGAGCGGCCAACGAAAGCGCGCCGAGCGCCTCTGGCTCGTCGGTCTCACCGTCGCCGAGGAAGGCCCAAACCCGGCTTCGTGAGGTGTCGGCCATACCGCGCTGGTGCATGTACTTCAGGAAGCGCGCCTGGTAGATGGCGTTCAAGGGGCCCAGTCCCATGGAGACGGTGGGGAACTCCCAGAATTCCGGCATGAGGCGCGGGTGGGGATACGACGACAGCCCCACACCCGAAGCCTCGCGGCGAAAACGATGGAGGATGTCCTCGCTGAGTCTGCCCTCGAGAAAGGCGCGGGCGTACATCCCAGGAGCGGCGTGGCCCTGGTAGAAGATGAAGTCGCCCAGCTCATCGCCATCCTTGCCGCGGAAAAAGTGATTGAATCCGACCTCGTAGAGACTGGCGGCCGAAGCGTAGGTCGAGATGTGTCCGCCGAGTCCGTGGAACTCGCGGTTCGCGTGCGTCACCATGGCCGCCGCGTTCCAGCGGATCAGACGGCGGATCCGGCGCTCCATGTCCTCGTCCCCGGGGAAGGGAGGCTCCTGTTCGGGACTGATGCTGTTGATGTAGCGGGTGCTCACCGTTTGGGGAAGACCCAGGTGGAGCAGCCGCGCCCGCTTGAGAATCTTGTACAGCAGAAACTGCGCGCGAAGCTTGCCCGACACTTCGGCCACCGAATCGAGGGCTTCGATCCACTCGGCAGTTTCCTCGGGGTCGAGATCGGGGAGCTGTTGCTTGAATTGATCAAAGACCATGGGCTCTCACTTCCATGTCGGACGCAGGCGCGCGCGCCTCTGTTCACGATTCTCGCGCGGGAACTCGATCAGCCTCTAGGGGTGAAAGGAGCGCTTGGACTTACAAGCTGTAGGCATTACTTCTAGCAAAAGCTGCTGCCTACGGCCAGCGATCGTGCTAGCTTACTCCCTGACCCAAAATGGGAAGCTTCGCGGGAACCGACTCCGCGTCTCCCGAGTTCAGTTCGAGCTGGCCAACGTGGTAGCCCGTTTAATTTCAAGGAGTTGAGGGATGAAAATCCTGTGTTGCGTGAAGCAAGTGCCGGAGAAGGACGCCCGCGTGCGGATCTCCTCGGACGGCGCCTGGATCGTCGAGGACGGGCTCGCTTTCGCCCTCAGTGAATGCGATCGCTACGGCGTGGAGGCCGCTCTCCGCCTGAAGGAGAGCGCGGGTGGGGAGGTTGCGGTGCTCTCTCTGGGAGGCGAGCGGGTCTCCAAGGGAATCAAGGAGGCGCTTGCGATGGGCTGTGACCGCGCGATCCACGTGCAGAGCGACGCGTTCGCGCGAGCGGACGCCATCACCATCGCCAGAGTGATCGCGGCCGCGGTGAATGATGAGAACTTCGATCTGGTTTTGGTCGGAGTGCAATCGGACGACCTGGGCTACAACGCGGTGGGGCCGGCTCTCGCGGAATTCCTGAATGCCCGCCACGTTCAGATCGTGCTGAGCCTCGAGCCGGCCGGGGAGAGCGCGTTGAAAATTACGCACGAGCTCGACAACAACCTCATCGAAACCGCCGAACTGAGTCTGCCGGCGGTGCTCGGGGTGCAAAGCGGTATCCTGGACGTCCGCTACGCTTCGCTCAAGGGAATCATGGGCGCGGCCTCCAAACCCCTCAAGAAGCTCTCGGTGGAAGATCTGGGACTTTCGGAAAAGGAACTGGTTTCGAAAGTGAAGATCGAGAGTCTGTCTCTTCCCCAGAAGACGAGTCAGGCCGAGATGATCGAGGGTGACCCGGCGACCATGGCGCACACTCTCTTGAAGAAACTCAAGACCGAGGCCAAGGTTCTCTAGGGAGGATGGAAGAATGGCGAAGCAGATTTTGGTCATCGCTGAGGTTCGCGACGGCGCACTCAAGCCCATCACGAAGGAAGCCCTCACCGCTGCGCTGTCGGTGGCGTCCGATCCTAAAGATGTGAAGGCGGTCTTGCTGGGCGAGGGACTCGACAAGCTGGCGCAGGAACTCTGCGCGTTCGCTCCGGGTGGCGTGCTCTATCTCGAAAATCCCGGGCTGAAGTCCTACACTCCCGAGACCTACGTTTCCGCGCTGAAGCAAGTGGTGCAAGACGGCTCGGTGGATCTTCTGTTCACCGGACACTCCTACCAGGCCATCGACTTCTTTCCCCGTTTGGCCGCGACGCTCGACGCAGCGTTCATTCCCGACTGCACTGGCATCGAGAGCGACGACAATGGACTGATCTTCAACCGCAAAGTCTTCAATGGAAAACTCGATGCGCGCTGTCGAGTCCAGTCCGAGGGAATCGTGCTTGCGAGTCTGCAGCAGGGCGCGTTTCCTCCGGGAGACGCCCCTGGCGGCGGAAGTGTCGAGAAGCGCGACGTCGACCTGACGGGCGTCGAGGCCCGCAAAATCCTCTCGATCGAAGCGGGGGGCACGGGAGAAGTCGATCTCTCCGAAGCCGACATCATCGTTTCCGGTGGACGTGGGGTGGGGGACAAGGACAAGTTCCAGGTGGTGTTCCAGCTCGCCGAAGCACTCGGGGCCGCGGTGGGCGCATCCCGTCCGCCGTGCGACAGTGCATGGGTCGAGTCCTTCCGGCAGATCGGCTCCTCGGGCCAGGTCGTGGCGCCGAAGCTCTACATCGCGCTGGGAATTTCCGGAGCCATCCAGCACCTGGTGGGGATGCGCGGTTCGCAATGTATCGTGGCCGTCAACAAGGATCCCAACGCCGCCATCTTCCAGGAGGCGAGCTACGGCTTGGTGGGTGACCTCCATGAAATCGTGCCGGCTCTCATCGAGGCCGTCAACGAGGCGCGGGAAGCGTAGGACTTGTCACAGTTCTTCCAACCGCCGGAGATCGACACGGGAAACTCGCAACGGGTCACCGCGGTAGCGGGGCTTTCCGCACTTTACGGTCTCCGGCTTCTGGGCATGTACCTGGTCTTGCCCGTGCTCAGCCTTTACGCCGCGAACTTGAGGGGAGAGACCGCTCTTTTGATCGGGATGAGCCTGGGGATCTACGGCTTCTCCCAGGCGCTCTTTCAAATCCCCTTCGGTATATGGAGTGATCGCTACGGCCGGCGCCGCGTCATCGCGATGGGGCTCCTTCTCTTCGCGATCGGGAGCGCGGTGGCGGCCCAAACCCATTCCATCTACGGCCTCATTCTCGGGCGCTTTCTGCAGGGTTCTGGCGCGGTCGCGTCCGCTTTGGTGGCACTCATGGCCGACCTCAGCGGCCCGCGCTACCGCGCTCGGGCCATGGGAGCGGTTGGCGTTTCGGTGGGCATCGCGTTCGCCATGGGGATGGTGTTCGGGCCGGCCGTCTATCAGCGCATGGGAGCGCCCGCGATCTTCTGGCTCACGGCGATCCTCTCGGTGCTGGGAGTCATCTACGTCGGAGTCGGCGTCCCCAAGGTGCGAGAGTGGGAACACGACCACGAGATGGAATGGACGAGGGGCCAGAGCACCACCCTCTTGCACCACCCGACCCTCCTGCGTCTCGACGCCGGTATCCTGGTCCTCCACCTCCTGGTGACCGCAGCTTTCGTGGTGGGGCCGACCTACCTGTCTCTGTACCGGCCGGTGGAGCAGCACGGCAGCATCTATGCCCCGATCGTCCTGGCCGGGGTGGTGGTCCTGGCCATCTCGGTTTTCGTCTCGGATCGCTTCGGTCGCCTGCGAGAAGCCATCGTCCTGGGGGGCATCCTGCTGTTGGCCTCCGCGGTGTTTTTGCTCTTCGCGACGAGGGGTCTGGTGTACTCCGTGGCGGTCATTGCCTGCATGGTTGGCGGCATCGCGATCGCCGAGCCGGCCATGCCGGCGCTCCTCACCAGTCTCGTCTCTGCCGATCAGCGCGGGACCGCGGCCGGCATCTTCCACACTTCACAGTTCACGGGCTCTTTTCTGGGAGGGATGGCGGGCGGCGCGATGCTGCGCCACCCGAAACCGGTGGGACTGGTGTTGGTCGGGATAGCCTGTATCTGGGTCGTGATCAGTTTGGGTCTGCTCTCCAAGAGGAGCTCGAAGCTCAGTTCCAGTTCCGCCGCGCCTGCCAGCGGGCGTGAAGGGAAAACGCCAGGGGGGCGAGACTGAGCGCCAGGATCCAACCCGCGATCGCGTCGACTCCATAGTGAAACCCACCATAGACCGTGCCCACCGTCAGGGCCGGGACGAGCGCGGCGAGAAACCACCCCGCACGGCTGCGCGCCCTGAGCACCGTGATCCAGCAAATGGCGGCCACGGCGCAGTGCGAACTGGGGAAGGCCGTTCCCACCGAGGAGCCCGAATGCAGAATGGAGTGCACCAGAGGGGGAAAGAAGCGTCCCATGCTCGTGGGATCCGGTTCGGGGAAGTGGTGGAAGGGTCCCGCCACGGGAAACCCGATGAACACCAGCTGGCAGGCCACGAATACCAGCAGGAGGGCGCTGAGGTATTCCTCGACTTCCCTCCAGCGTCCGCCCAGGGCGAAGGCTACCAGGGGGGTCGGGATGATGATGTAATAGCTTAGGTAAGCAAAGTGAAGATATTCGGATAAAAGGAGATAAGGCATCCTTTGGTGAAGCACCAAGGGGAGTACCTGGCCGTGAAATAGCGCGCGTTCGAGTCCCAGGATCGTCTCGTCGAAATAGCGGGAGGCGAAGAACATGTCGTTGAGGTCGCGGGCCTCGGCATAGAGCAGAGGGATGAAGAGGAGGGGGAGGATCCTGCGGGCCCAGGCCACAAACCGATTCTCGATGCGCGCCGGCGCACGGTGCAGGACGAGGAGAAAGAGAACGATCGCGAGATTGCCCGCCAGCAAGCGCACCCAATGAGCGACCCCCGCGTGAAAGAACGGCAACAGGAGCACCGTCAATAACAGATACGCCCCCACGATGCCCTCGGAAGGGCGGAGACCCCGGCCGAACTGATCCGCCGCGAGGATGCCGGGTGCACCTGTCGTCGCTGGCTTCGCGGCCGAACCCGCTTTGCGGGGGCGCGCGTTCATAGCCACCCTGCCTCCCGGTACCAGTCCATCGTCGCGCGCATTCCCTCCGCGAGCTCAACTTGGGGCCGGTAGGCGAAACGCGCGGCTGCTGCCTCACTGCTGCAGCTGTACGAGCGCGCGCAGAAATCGCGCGCTTTCTCCCTTCCGAACATGGCCTGACGTCCCAAGAGGCTGTGCGCGGCGTCGTTCACCGCTCCGGCGGTGCGAACCAACCAATCGGGGAGGGTGAGGACGAAGACGCGGCGTCCCGCCGCGCCGGTGAGAGCGGCTCCGATCTCTGTCCAGCTGTGCGGCGTTCCGTCGCTGAGAAAATAGGTTCCGATCCCGCCCTCATGCTGCGAGGCGGCCACCATGCCCGTCACCAGATCCTGCACGTGGATCAGGGAGAGCAGCCGTTCGCCCGATCCCACGCAGAACGCGAAACCACGGGCTGCTAGGGCGAAGAGAGGAAGCGTGGCCGCGTCGCGCGGTCCGTACACCGCTGGCGGCCGAATCACGGTCAGCGCCGGTCCCGAGAGCGCGCGCAGGGCGACCTCGGCCTCCAGTTTGGAGCGGCCGTACAGACTGTGGGGATGAGGCCGATCCTCTTCGCGATAGACGCGTCCCTCCCCGCCAGCTCCCATGGCCGCCAAGCTGGACACGAAGATGAAGCGTCCCTGCGCGGGGGCGAACTGGGCGAAACGGCGATAGAGAGTGAGGGTGGCGTCGACGTTCACGCGGCGAAAAGTCTCTCGGCGCGCTGCCTTAAGCACCGCCGCGACGTGAAATACGCGGTCGACCCCGTGTAGGGCGGCTTCGGGAATTTCCCCTTGGGCAAGCTCTCCGTGGTGGATTTCCACTCGATCCGTGTCCAGGAACCGTAGCTTCGAACTCTTGCGGACCAGCGCGCGAACCTCGTGCCCTTGGCGCAGAAGTTCGTCCACGAGATGGCTTCCCACAAAACCGTTGGCGCCGGTGACCAGGACTGCCACCACAGGACCTCAGAGTTCTTTCTGATAGATGCGGTAGGTGCGGTAGGGCTCCCCGGCTAATTTCTGCAGGGGAACGATCATTGGCACGTTGTCTTCCAACACCCAGGAGCATTCGGCCCAATCGTAACCCTTGGCCAAGCCTGCCTTCACCACCGCCTGGATGAGAACACCATCGAGTCCCTTGCCTCGCATTTCGGGGACGATGCCCAGAGTGACGACCCGAATGCCGTCGATCTTGCGTTTGTGCCACAAGATCTTCAAGAGCCCCAGGGGGAAGAGGCGACCGTTGGCTTGCTTCAGGGCCACGTTCAGATCGGGCAGAGCCAGGATGAACCCCAGGGGTTCTCCGCTCTCGACGTGCTCCAGGAAGAAGACGACATCGGGGTCGATGCCGTAACGGAGTTCGGAAGCGAAGTGACGGACTTCGCTCTCGGTCATGGGAACGAAGCCCCAGTTCTTCTCCCAGCAGCGGTTGTAGAGATCGAGTATGCGGTCAACTTCCTTGGGGAAGTCCTTCATGTTCAAGCCACGCAGACGCACCCCGTGTCGTGCGATCAGTTTGTCCGCCAGCGCCAACAGTCGATCGAGCTCGGGACTCCGGCGCACTTTGAAGGCCAAGAGGTCCTTCGCTTTGCTCAAACCCGCCGCTTCGTATCGCGCCGGATACCAGGAAGGATTGTAGTTCATCATGATCACGGGGGGACCCGGTTCACCGCCCACCAAGAGACCGCAGCTCTCGTTGGTGGAGAGCTCGAACGGACCGAGCGCATGACTTCGACCTCTGGATTTCAACCAGGAGAAAGCCTCTTCGAACAGAGCCGCCGAGGCTTCGTCATCCTCGCGCAGCGCATCGTGAAACCCGAAGAATCCCACTTCGTCGCCGTGGAATTCGTTGTGGGCCCGGTTGACTTGCGCCACTACCCGGCCCACCACTTTCCCGTCGCGCCAGGCGAGAAATGGCTGAACCTCGCCGTGTTCATGGAAGGGGTGTTGCCCGGGAGTGAGCAACTTGCTCTGGTCGGACTTGAGCGGTGGCACCCAGTACGGATCATCCCGGTAGATTTGCCAAGCCAAGTCGATGAATCGCTTGAGATCGGCGCGACCCTGTACCGGACGGATCGTAAGACTCATGAATGCTCCCCACGCAACGGCTCAGATGAGCCCAAGTTCCTTGCCGACCCGGCGGAAGATCTCGAGCGCGCGGTGCAGTTGATCGTCGGTGTGGGTGGCGATGTACGAGGTCCGTAGCAGGGCTCTGCCTTCGGGGACCGCGGGGGAAACCACGGGGTTGGTGAAGACTCCGCCGTCCAGAAGTGTCCTCCACAACTGGAAGGCCATTCTCGACTCACCGATGACGATGGGGATGATGGGCGTCTCGGTCAATCCCACGTCCCAACCCATTCCCGTCAGTTCGTTCTTCATCAGGTTCTGAATTTCCCATAAACGGACGCGTCGTTCGGGTTCGGTCCGGATGATCTCGAGACTCTTGAGGACCGTGGCCACTGCGTAGGGGGGGATGGCGGCGGAGAAGATCATGGGGCGAGCGTTGTGGCGCAGGAAATCGATGACCGCGCTGTCGCCCGCCATGAATCCCCCGATCGAAGCGAAGGACTTGGAGAAGGTCCCCATGATGAGATCGGTCTCGGCGGCCAGACCGAAATGATCGGTCACTCCCGCCCCCTTGGGGCCGACGACCCCCAGCGAATGGGCTTCGTCGACGAGGACGCGCGCGCCAGAGGCATGGGCCAGCTCCACAACCTGGGGGAGCGGCGTCAAGTCCCCGTCCATCGAAAAGACCCCGTCGACTGCGATGAGCACTCCCCGGTTGGTGGGAATCCGCTGGAGTTGATCGGCCAGGTCGCGCATGTCGTTGTGCCTAAAGCGCGCGACTTGGCCGGCGGCCATCATCGCGCCGTCCACGATACAGGCGTGATCCAGCTTGTCGATGAGCGCCGTGTCGTCGCGACCCACCAACGCCGCGATGCAACCCAAGTTGGTTTGATAGCCGGTGGAGAAGACGAGGCTCTCTTCCTTGCCCACGAACTCCGCCAACTCGGCTTCGAGCTTCAGGTGGAGGTCGAGCGTGCCGTTCAAGAAGCGGCTTCCGGTGCAGCCGGCGCCATAGGATCGGGCGGCTGCCTCACCCGCCTCCAGCACGCGAGGATCGTGGGTGAGTCCCAGATAGTTGTTGGAGCCCAGCATGACCACCGGCTTGCCGGCGATCGTCACTTCGGTTCCTTCGCTGCCCTCGATGGGAATGAAATAGGGATACAATCCCGTGGCGCGAGTCTCCCGGGCTCGGGTGTAAGAGGCTGCCTTCTGGAAGACATCCTCGCGCTCTTGGGTGTTGGGTTTGCGACTCGTCTGTGGATTTGGATTCATCGATTCTTAGACGTCCAGGAGAGAGAGATCCTCGGTGTCGCCGCCAGGCCCCCAATAGGCTTCCTCGGTTCGCGGCGCCCGCGGGGCAAAGAAGAATAGCGCTAAGATGGCACTCAGCAACAGACCAGCAAGAAGGACGGGAATCCACCAGGCGATCGGCCCCGTCTGCAGATTCTCGCGGAGATCGTCCCAGCTATGAGCTTCCACTGGATTCAACACGATTTTCAGCGACCATGCCAGGAGAAGTACTGCGTAGATCACCCAGTAATTGCGAGTGAACCTGGCCCTCAGGGCCGACAACAAGGTGATCTTGAACTGGGGATTGAGAAGATCCGCCGCCACCCGCTGCCCCCAGGCCTCATCCGGGCTGACCGGATCCCGCCGCAGGATGGGCCCGTAGAAATTCTCCTCGATCATGCGCACCCGGGCCCTCCACACGTCGAAAAAGCGGAAGCGCCGCGCTTCGTAGCCGAGCAGGGCGCTGACGAGCAGGAACCCCACCAAGAGACTCCAGTGTGAATGCCCGGTGGAGCTGAAGGAATAGCTCAGCAGTCCGGCGGTCGTCAAGATGGCCCAATTCGTCGTGGTGTCCAGCCGCAGACGCCAGGCGTTGGCCCGGTACAGCTCTCCTCGATAGAGGTGTACGACCGCCGTCACGTACTCGGCACGGCTGAGCGCTTGGCTTTCGTAGTCCGCGCGACCTGTCTGCTCAGTGACCACCGTCATACTCCTTTTCCCGGCGTTACTCTAGCCTGATAAGGCCCTGCTCTTCAACAACCGTTGCCAAGCGAAGCGAGCCAGCGCATCCTCAGACCTGACTCTCGCGGAGGCGCCGGGCGCGCTTTGGGATATGCGAATCCTCGAGTTGGGAAAATTCTACCCCCCGGTGCGTGGCGGGATGGAGAGCGCGCTCGAGCAAATCTGCTTG
Source organism: Candidatus Krumholzibacteriota bacterium (assembly GCA_963764625.1). Taxonomy (GTDB): domain Bacteria; phylum Krumholzibacteriota; class Krumholzibacteriia; order JAJRXK01; family JAJRXK01; genus JAOZPE01. The sequence goes on from CAVXTH010000006.1 coordinate 476,015, forward strand.
GGTTTGAGGGGCCATGGACACCGGATTCTGGCCCTGGTTTCGGCCGACGGAAGACGGCCCAGCCTGCGCCTCGTGCGGGGAGTGGCGGTTTGGCGACTCGCGCGCTGGGGTCAGCTTCTGAGCGTTCCCCTGAATCCCCACCTCGCCAGGGCCCTGCACCGAGCCCAGTGGGGGTTTCGTCCCCAGCTGGTGCATCTGCACCTGCCCAACCCCTCGATGGCGCTCGCCTGGCTGCTCTTCGGCGACCCGCGCTTGCCCTTGGTGGTCAGCTACCACAGCGACATCATTCGACAGCGGCGCTGGAAGTGGCTCGTGGAGCCGTTGCGCCAGCGCGTTCTGGCACGTGCGGCGAGAATCGTGGTGACCAGCGAGGCCCTGAAAAGCTCCAGCCAGAGCCTGACGGGGCACCGCGCGCGCTGTATCGTCATTCCTCTGGGGGTCGACGTAAACGCGATCACCCCCGGTCCGCCGCTGAACCCGGAGACCCTTCCCTTCCCTCGCTACTTTCTCTTCGTCGGCCGCATGGTGTACTACAAAGGTCTGGAGATCCTGCTCGCCGCCCTTCAGGAGGAAGAGATGCCTCTGGTGGTAGTGGGGGAAGGGCCGCTGCGAAGGCGCTGGGAGGAGCAAGCGCGGGCGCGAGGGATGATCGCCCGGGTGCACTTCGCGGGCGAAGTCTCCCCCGAGAGGCTCGATACCCTCTACCGCGGCTGCATCGCCCAGGTGCTTCCCAGTACGGCGCCGAGTGAGACCTTCGGCCTGGTGCAGCTGGAAGCCATGGCCCGCGGAAGACCGGTGGTGGCGGCGCGCGCCTCCGGTGGGGTGGTCTCGGTCCAGGAAGAGGGCGTCACCGGCCTCTTGGTTCCGCCGGGCGACGCCCCCTCGCTCGCATCCGCGCTCCGGACACTCTGGGACGACCCGGAACGTGCCCACGCAATGGGGGCTGCGGCCCGGGAGCGGGTGGTGGCACAGTTCGATCAGCGGCGGAGAATGGCGGAAATGGCGGGGGTCTTCCAGGAGCTGGTGCGTGATGGATAGTCAAGATCAGGTTCGGTTTCTCACCCCGTGGACTCTGCTGCTCCCCGCCGGCGGGGGACGGGTTCTCACCGCGGTGGGCAGCGGGGGCAAGAGCGCACTCCTGGACCGCCTGTACCGCCACTATCGCGCCGAGGGGTTCAGCGTGCTGTGGACGCAGACGGTGGATCACGCTCCTCCTAAGGGCCTGATGGCCAGGAGCGACTCGGCTCCGCTGGACGAACTGCGGAGGGAGTTTCGCCATCACGCCGCGCTGTTCGTGGCGGGGGAACGCGATGCGGAGGGACACGCGCGCGGGCTTTCGGCCTTGAGGGTGGAGGAGCTTCGCCGCGCCCTCGCCCCCGAGGTGGTGCTGGTGGAAGCCCAGGCCAGGCGGGACAGCGCCGCGCTGGCAGAGCTCGGGCCGCCGGAGTGGCCCGCGCCGGTTCATCTGGTTTTCGCGGTAGCGGGCTTGCAGGCAGTGGGAAGAATCCGAAGCCATGGCACCGAGGGTGCGCTTCGCTCCGAGCTGAGCGTAGAGGGCGACCCGCCGCTGCGCGTTTGCACCCAGGACGTACTGCGCCGCTTCACCGCCCCCGGTGGGCTTCTCGATCTCGTCCCGCAGGGAGTGCCCTGCTTGCCCTTCCTCGCCGGTCTCGGGAGCTTCCGTGACCTGGACGGGATGTTCGAGCTGGTGGCGACACTGTGGGAGGACACGCGCGTGAAAGCGGTTTTGCTGGGTGAACTGATCGGGCAGGAACGAATCGACGCGGCGGAAGAGGCGGCAGCGGCTCCGCTGGGAGGTGCTCCGCATCTCTCAGGGGAACGCGTCTACGCTCTCTATCCTTCGCGGTTGGACGAAGCATCCGAGTAGGAAGTTGTCGCGTGCTCGCTCGCTCCCTATACTGACGCGCGTCGAGACGATCCCGAAGCAGAGCGTCTCCCACACCAACTCGCCCCACGTCATCACAATCTCGCCGTTTAGTGCAGAAGGAGTCCTGCGTGCCTCAGATTGGAATCAATGAGCCGCTGCGCGAACTCGAGTTCGTCGCGTTCGATACCGAAACCACCGGGCTCTCCGCCGCGATGGAGCGCGTGGTGGAGCTCTCCGCCGTGCGCTTTCGATTTGACGGAACGCAACTCACAAGCTTCGACGAACTGATCGATCCGAAGCGGCCCATTCCCCCCGACGCGGCACGGATCCACGGGATCAGCGACGCCATGGTGCAGGGGAAGCCGTCTGTAGACGAAGTACTGCCCCGCTTCCTGAAATTCTGTGAAGGCGCGGTTCTGCTGGCCCACAACGCGGAGTTCGATCTCGGCTTCCTCGTACACGAAGCGGCGCGAGGTGAGATCACTTTGCCCACGCCGCCCGTGCTGGATACCGTCGAGATTTCGCGACGGCTTCGTCCAGATCTACCCAATCACAAACTGGCGACGATCGCGCGCGCCCTGGGCTGTGAGCCGACCACCTACCATCGAGCGCTCGCCGACGCCGAGACTCTCAAGTCGAGCTTTCTGAAACTGATGGAAGAGCGACACCAGCAGAGCACTCTCGCCGATCTTCTCAACGACACCGGGAGCGCGTTGACCTTCGGCTGGCCCGATCGCACGCGAGCCTGGTTGCCTCCGCGGCTGCGCGCCATCGACGACGCCATGATGTCCGGGAGCAAGGTCACCATCGTCTATCGACCCGAGGGACATCGCGAGGAGGCCCGCGAGATCGTGCCGCGCGCGTATTTGCGGCGCCCGGGGGTCACCTTTCTCATGGGCCGACTCGACGGGGGCGCGGATCGGAATTACCGCCTTGCGTGGATCGTGCGGGCTCATATGGCCCAGGCCACCCTTTTTTGATCGGCCGCTCGGTCGCGGGTGGCCTCAATGGCGGGAACCGCCCAAGCTGAGCGCACATATAAGGGAGAGACTGGCGGCGTGGGCCTCGAAGATTGACAGGTGGGCGATTCCCCATTTAGATTGCCGCGATTCCAACTCCTCGAAATCGACCGCTATTCTCGGTCATCATTCCACGTTCGTTTCGGAGGTTCGTGAACCGTGAAGTCTCTCGCAATCAGTGTCCGGGCCGGCGCCATCCTCTTCGTACTCATGCTCTTCAGTGCCGGAGCCGTCCTCGCCGAGTGCTCACCGAGTGAAATGGCGGCCGCTCGCCAGGCCTACGATACCGCGTACGCGTTCGTGCAGCAGGGGAAGTGGAATACGGCCATCCGGAGCCTCGAGAAAGCGCAAGAGCAGTGTCCCGACCACTGGCAGAGCAAGGAGCTTCTGGCGCAGGCCTATCTGCGCACCAAGGACTATGAAAAGTCCGTGGTGGAATACAAGGCGCTCATTCAGGGAAAGTACAAGGGCTCCGTGGACAGCACCGAAACTCGCGTGCTCTCCGGTTACGGTTTCGCTCTCTTGAAGGCGGAGAACGTCAAGGACGCCGAGGCAGTCTATCTTGCCTACATCAAGAAGGACCCGAGAAACGAAGATCCCTACAAGCGAATCGTCTACGTCTACGAGGCAACCAAGCGCTACGACGACGCCATCAAATACGAGAAGAAGCTCTATGAGATGAATCCGGAAGAGCACGAGTACACCAAGAAGATCGGCGATCTCTATCTGAAGAAGGGTGACAACGCGTCAGCCCAGGAATGGTATTCGAAGGCCGCCGCCGAGGGCATCGCGACGCGCGGCGCCTACGAGCTCGGCCTCGAACACATGAAGGCCGGCCGCTTCGAGGCCGCCGCCAAAGCCTTCCAGGATTACGTGTCCGGGAAGCCGAAGAATGCATCCGGCTGGCAGAATCTGGGCTATTGCTACACCAAGATGGGGCAAAACAAGAAGGCGATCGAAGCCTACGAGACTGCACTTTCCATCGAGGCGGGACGCCACAGCGTCGCCGCGAGTCTCGGGTTTCTCTACCTCGAAAACCAGCGAGTCGACGACGCGGAGAAGATCGCCCGCGACGCCATCGACAACTGGCCTTCGGACGACTCCAAGAAACCGGGGATGTACTACCTGATGGGACAGGTCCTGGAGAAGAAGGGCGACTACCTCTCGGCCATCGGCAGTTTCAGCAATATCCTGGATGATCCCCAGTGGGGTGATCGGGCCGCGGCACAGGTCGATCGTCAACGCCAGCTCATCGCGATCCAGAAGGCCCGGGAGGAGCAGAAGAAGCAGGGCGGTTGAGACTCAGCTATTCCTCTGCTGGGGAGGGGGAGCGATCCAGTCTTTCGTCTTCATGAGCTCGGTCATGAAGGCCTTGTCCTCTGGCCGGGGTTGAGTATCCAGCAGATGCTGCCGGTACTCGTTCTCGGCCAAACGGACGCCATCCACGCTCCAGCATTCCCCACCGTGATCTCCGATCCGCCGGCAGTACTTGAGGTCGGGAAGGGTGAAGTCGTCCCATTCGGCCGGCTTCACTTTGTTGAGAGTGTCGACGACCTGCCGCACTTCCGCGAGATACTTGGACCGCGCGTTTTCGTTCAGGTTCTCCTTGTCGAGGTTCTCCTTCTCGCGGGTCTTCCGCTCGTCGTAGCGCCCCTTGATGCCCCACACGTAGCCCCACTGCGCGCTCGAACTGTGATCGGTTCCGAAGAGATCGTAGGCGGTCGAAAGCCATTTGTTCAGGTAGCGCTGAATGATGTGCTGGGGCACGACGCCTGCCTGAACCACGCGGCGCAGGCCGGCATTTCCCGTCCCCAAGTGGAACGCCTCTTCCTTCAGCATGGGACCCATGCTGCGCGCGAGAGGGGAGAAGGAGGAAGTCGAGAGCATGTTGAGCTGGAACTTGCCGTCCCGGTCCACGAAATTCGTGTAGACGAAGAAGTCGAGCCAGTTGTCGACATCTTCGTTGAAGGATCCCAACAGGCGCTCACGTTTCCAGGCCCTGCGTTCGAGCAGCTTGACCGCTTCCCGCTTTCCCTGTTCACCGAAGTGACTCACGAGAACGTGGCACATCTGCCACCCGTGACGCATCTCCTCAGCGTTGATGCGCACCAGACTGGAGAGGTCGTAATCGCTGGGCGCGGTGTCCACCAGGTTCTTCTGCTGTTCGACCGAAGCGAACTCGGTGTCCCCCTGGTAGACGATCAGGGTGAGCAGGGCATCGCGAATTCGCTGGTCGGGGATCTCGATCAGGCGCTCCCAACGGGGCCGGCCGGCGAAGTCTCCGTACTCGATCTCGGTCGTGGGCAGATCTCCGTACTTGGCCGAGAAGTCGAATTCGTGGAGCTTCATGAGGGACTCGTCGTAGCCGATGTCCTTGCGCCACTGGTGGAAGAGATCGGTCCATTCGTCGAAGGTGGAGACGGTCTGGGCGTGGAGAACCATGCGGGGGTCCTTTGGGCTAAGGAGAGCGGCAGAATCCAAAACCGAACGATTGTTCGAATTTTTCTCAGGATAGCGCCGACCGGGCCCAGCGGCAAGTCGGAGGGGCATGCTGCGACTTGGAAAACTGCGGCCTGATTGTTAGGGTATGGCCCGTGATGAGCCGAGTTGGACCCCCACCGGGGCTGGGTGGCCCGGAAAGAGATCGATGAGTCTGGCGTACTTGGCCTTGGGGAGCAACCTGGGATCCCGGCGGCTTGCACTCGCGCGGGCCATCGAGGGCTTGCGACGCCTTCCGGGGACTCGGATTTGCGGCATCAGTCGCCTCTACGAGACAAGCTACCAGGGCGCCGGGCAACAACGCCCCTACCTCAACGCCTGTCTCGTCTTGGAGACTTCGCTCTCTCCGGGTAGCCTCCTGGAGGCCGGGCAGGAGATGGAGCGCCTGGCTGGTCGTCAGCTCGACGGACACATGAAGCCGCGCCCGCTGGACGTCGACCTTCTTCTGGTCGACGACCTGCGCCTGAACGGGGCTCGGCTTTCCCTTCCTCATCCACGCATGCACGAGCGACGCTTCGTCTTGCAACCCCTGGCGGATCTGGCCCCGGACCTCCGCCTCCCCGGGCACGAGCTGCCCGTGCGCCGGCTACTCGAGGAACCGAGCGTGCGCCGGCAGGGACTGCAGGAAGCCGCGCGGGGACGGTGGTGGGAGGTGAAGGAAGAGTGACCATCCAGGAGTCTCCTTGGCGCTACATCGTGGTCGAAGGAGTCATCGGGGCAGGCAAGACCAGCCTGTGCCGTCTGCTCTCGGAGAGTTTGGGCGCGGGCCTCACCCTGGAGGTGGTGGAGGAGAATCCCTTCCTGCCCAAGTTCTATCAGGATCGAGCGGCCTACGCCTTCGTCACCCAGAACTTCTTTTTGCTCAGCCGCTACCAGCAACAGATGAAGCTGGTGCAGATGGACCTCTTCGAGAGTAGTCTTGTCGCGGACTATCTCTTTGCCAAGGATCGCATCTTTGCTAACATCAACCTCAGCGACGACGAGCTGCGCCTGTACGAGCGTTTGGCGTCCATCTTGGAGGAGCGGGTCCGGCGACCCGACCTGGTGGTTTACCTGCAGGCCAGCACCGAGGTCCTCATGACGCGCATCCGCTGGCGCGGCCGCAGTTACGAGCGAGACATGGATGTCGACTACATCCAGACCCTCAACGAGGCCTACAATTACTTCTTCTTCCACTACGATGAGACGCCCCTGCTCATCGTGAACACGAACGAACTCGACTTCGTGAAGAACCGCGACCACTATGGGGATCTGCTGCACCGGATTCTCCAACCCTTCACCGGAACGCAATACTACGTTCCCTCGTGGAAAGAGGAATGATGACCAAGACCACGCGTCTGGATCTCCTCCGTTCCAAGAAAGACCATCGTAAGATCGCAGTCGTCACCGCCTACGACTATTCCACCGCGCGGTTGGTGGACATGGCCGAGGTGGACGTGATCCTGGTGGGAGATAGTCTGGGGAACGTCATCCAGGGGCACGAGAGCACTCTGCCGGTGACCCTGGAGCACATGATCTATCACGTCAGCTGCGTGAGCCGCGCGCGTCCGCGCGCCATGATCGTGGGCGATCTTCCCTTCGGGACCTTTCAGCGCGGACCCCAAGTGACTCTGGACGCCTCCATCCGTTTGATGCAGGAAGCCGGAGCCGAGGCGGTGAAGATCGAGGGAGCGGGGGCCAGGCTCAGCTCGATCGAAGCGGTGGCGGGCCAGGACATTCCGGTCTGGGCCCATCTGGGGCTGACCCCTCAATCGGTGCACCAGTTCGGCGGTCATCGCGTGCAGGGAAAGGAAGCCGACTCGGCGCGGTCCATCCTGGAGCAAGCCCGCCGGGTGGAATCGGCTGGTGCGTGTGCGCTCGTGCTCGAGTGCATTCCCTACGAGCTGGCCGGAGAGATCACCCGGGCCCTGAAGATTCCCACTATCGGCATTGGAGCCGGCCCCGAATGTGACGGACAGGTTCTGGTCTTTCACGACCTGCTGGGCTTCGACCAGAGTTTCGTGCCCCGTTTCGTGAAGCAGTACGCGCAGATGGAAGAGCTGATTCCCCAAGCTCTCGCGCGATTCGTGAGTGAGGTCCGCGATGGAAGCTTTCCCACTCTCGAGCAGAGCTATGCTTCGGCGCAGGAGCTCGCGAAAAAAGCCAGGAGGCGTTGAGCTTGCCGGCCCCGCAGCTCATTCGATCTGAGGCGCAGATCGATGAGATCCTTGCGCTGGCGCGCCAGGACGCAACGCCCTTGGTCTTCGTTCCCACCATGGGCGATTTGCACGAGGGTCATTTGACCCTCGTGCGCCTGGGCGCGAAACTGGGCTCGGTCGTGGTGAGTATCTTCGTGAACCCCACCCAATTCGGCCCTCACGAAGATTTCGAGAGCTATCCGCGTGACCTCCAGCGTGATCTGGATCTCCTGCAAGAGGTGGGTGGAGTCAGCGCGGTCTACGCACCCGCGGTGGAGGAGATCTACCGGCCGGGCGACTCCACTTGCGTGGAGGTGACGGGACTGGGTGAGATTCTGGAAGGTGAGTATCGACCCGGGCATCTCCGCGGCGTCACCACCGTGTTGGCCAAGCTCTTCTTGTCGCTGAATCCCCAAATCGCGGTCTTCGGCCAGAAGGATGCGCAACAGTGCCTGGTGGTGAAGCGAATGGTCGAAGATCTGCGGCTTCCCCTACGGCTTCTCTTCGTGCCGACGGTGCGCGAAGACGATGGGCTCGCCTTGAGTTCACGGAATCGGTATCTCTCCAGCGAAGAGAGAACCCAAGCCCTCGCGTTGAGTCGCGCGCTTCGACTGGGCCAGCAACTCCTGCGCGATGGTGAGCGGAATCCGGGAATGATCGAGTCGGCCATGTCCACCTCGATGGAGGAGGAGCGGGTTCGAGTGGATTACGCGGTGATGCGCGCGGTCGAGGATCTGAGCGTGGTGCGCGAGGCGGAGGGGCACCTCCTGCTCGCGGTGGCGGCGAAAGTGGGCAAGGCTCGGCTTATCGACAACCTCTGCCTCAGAGTCTCTCCGAGCGGGGTGGAGGAAGCCTCTCTGGACGAAGAGGCGACTCTCGAGGCTCTCCTGGCCAAGCAGGGCGATGCGAGGGGTGGAGTCAAGTGAACGAGATCTTCGTGGTGGTCTTAGCTGCAGGCAAGGGCACTCGGATGAAGAGCGAGAAAGCGAAAGTCCTGCACGAGGTGGCGGGAAAGCCCATGCTCAGCCACGTGCTGTCCACTCTGCAGCGGTTGGGCGCGGACCAGACGGTGGTGGTGGTCGGACATCAGGCGGACGCGGTTTCCGAAGTCTGCCGTGGCTTCGCGGTCGAGACGGTACTCCAGGCCGAGCAGTTGGGAACCGGTCACGCAGTGGAGCAGACCCGGGGACTTCTGGAAGGACGCGAGGGTCTCACTCTCATTCTGAGCGGCGACGTGCCTTTGCTGCGGGCCGAGACTCTGCTCACGCTCCGGGAAGCCGTCGCGAAAGGAACGCGGCCGCCAGCGTTCTTACCGCGGTCACCGCCGATGCTAGCGGATACGGGCGCATTCTGCGGGGTGACTCCAAGGAGATCGTCGGCATCGTGGAAGAGAAGGACGCCAGCGAGAGTCAGCGCAGCATCAGAGAGTACAATACGGGTACCTACTGCTTCCAAAACGCACTACTATGGCCGCTCATGCGACAGTTGAATACGGACAACGCGCAGGGCGAATTCTATCTCACCGATCTCGTTGCGCTTCTGGTGCGAGGCGGAGAGAGAGTGGAAGGCGTCGTGTGCGAAGACGAACGTGAAGTGCAGGGAGTGAATACGATCGAGGACTTGGCGCGAGCGCAGCGCGACTGGGAGGTACTTCACCGTGGATAGACTCTTCACCCCGTGGCGCCGGTCCTACGTGACCTCGCTCAACAAGCCTTCGTCCTGCGTCTTGTGCGAAGTTGCGAAGAGCGACGACCAGAGCTCTCGCATTCTCCTGCGCCGGGGCGGCTGGTACGTGGTAATGAACAAGTATCCTTACACGACCGGACACATGATGCTGGTGGCCGAACGTCATCTGGGAAGCCTCGAGGAGCTGAGCGAGAGCGAGAGCAAGAGCCAACCCGAGCTCCTGGCCCAGTGTGAGCACGCCTTGCGCGAGGCCTACCATCCCCACGGTCTGAACATCGGGCTCAATCTGGGTCGCGCCGCGGGCGCTGGCGTGAAAGGCCATCTGCACTGGCATGTTCTGCCGCGCTGGGAAGGGGACTCGAACTTCATCTCGGTGGTGGGGGATACCCGCGTGCTGCCCGAGACCCTGGACGAGAGCTACGCTCGACTTTTGCCCTACTTTCGACAGAAGGAATCGTGAGCCGCACCTCGATCATCCTCATCGGGCTGCTGCTGCTCTGTCTGGTCTCGGCCGTCCTCGCGCGCTTCGGCCGCCACCACGAAGAACCCCTGGCGCGGCTCACCATCGAGGTACTCAACGGCTGTGGAGAGGAAGGAGCCGCGGCGGCGACGGCGAAGAAGCTCAGGAGTCTGGGGCAGGACGTGGTCAAGGTGGCCGACCTCGGCCGCAAAGATTACGATCACAGCCTCCTGGTGGATCGGAAAGGCCGCCCCTGGCTGACCCGGCGCCTGGCTTCACGCCTTGGGGGTCTTTTGGTGGTCCTCGAAAGGCGGTCGGACGCGGAGGTGGACTTGACCTTCATCGTGGGGAAGGACTACGCCGCGGCGTGGAAGCAAAAGTCGGGTCTCTGACGGGGCCGCTTTGCCTCTGGCGGGGCTCGTGCTATGGTGCGGCGCGATGAGCGGATTGAGAAAGGCAGGTGGACAAACTGGAACGTCGGCGACTGGGAACGGTAACCCTGATCTTCTTCTTGGGGATTCTCGTGGGGAGTGTGTTCAGCCAAGCGGTGGGGTTGTTCCTTCCCGAGGGCTCGACCGCCCACCAGCTCTTCGTCCAGTATCTTTCGTTTGGATTCGGGCCGGCGCCCCTCAATCTCATTATCTTTGACGTGACACTGGGATTTCACATCCACGTGAATCTGCTGAGCGTCATCGGAATCTTCCTGGTGGCGCAGGTTCTTCGCTGGTATCGCTAGCGGAGTTTAGGAGGGATCATGGTCGATCTGAATCTGCCGATTGCTCTCATTCCCAGCTTCGGCTGGCAGGAGGGTTTGGTCATTCTTGCGGTCGTCCTCTTGGTCTTCGGTCCGTCGAAACTCCCCGAGGTGGCGGAAGCCATGGGGAAGTCCATTCGCAAGTTCAAGAACGCCACGCGCGACGTGGAGGACTCGATCAAGGATGAAGTCAACCGCATCGATGAGGGAGAGAAGAAAGACTAGAAGAGAGCATCGTCACCAAGAACCTCGCTAGAGCCTAGGGAGCAGCCTTGAATCTGCATCAGCTCCTTGCTCGCTTGCAGAGCGACGCAGAGTTTAACCGTAATGTCACCCTTTGGCACACGCTGCCGGCCGAGTCAGCGAAGTACGTCCCCTTTCCGGAAGATCTCGATCCGCGGTTGAAGGACGCGTTGATCGCGAAGGGGATCGGCGCCCTCTACACCCACCAGGCCAAGGCCTACGAAATGGTGCGCGCGGGGCGGCACACGGTCGTGGTGACGCCGACGGCCAGTGGAAAGACCCTCTGCTACAATTTGCCCGTGCTTCAGGCCTGTCTAGAGGATGGGGAGGCGCGAGCTCTCTATCTCTTTCCCACCAAGGCACTCAGCCAGGACCAGATGCAAGGGCTCCATGGCTTGATCGAAGCCATGGGGGTGGACATCAAGACCTACACCTTCGACGGGGACACTCCCGCTTCGGCGCGGCGCACCATTCGCAGCAGCGGACACATCGTAGTCACCAATCCCGACATGCTGCACCAGGGGATCCTCCCGCATCATACCGCCTGGATCAAACTCTTCGAGAACCTGCGCTACGTCGTGATCGACGAGGTCCATCAATACCGTGGAGTCTTCGGCAGCCACCTCGCCAACGTCATTCGAAGACTGCGCCGCATTTGCCGTTTCTATGGCAGCGATCCGGTGTTTCTGTGTTCCAGCGCCACGGTGGCGAACCCGGTGGAGCATGCGGGACACCTGCTGTCCGAAGAGGTGGAGCTGGTCGACGAAAATGGCGCGCCGCGCGGCGAGAAACACTTGATCTTCTACAACCCCGCGGTCGTCAATGCGGAACTGGGGATCCGCCGGAGCGTCATAAAGGAGGCGGCGAGACTGTCCGAGCCGTTTCTGTCGACCGGGGTGCAGGTCATTCTCTTCGGTCGAAGCCGCCTGCGCGTGGAACTCTTGCTCACCTATCTCAAGAGGACTCTGAGCAAACTGCACAAGTCGCCTACCTTGGCGCGGGGGTACCGTGGCGGCTACCTGCCGAGCGAACGGCGCGCCATCGAACACGGGCTCCGAGAGGGAGACATACTGGCCGTCGCATCGACGAACGCTCTGGAGCTCGGCATCGACATTGGGCAGCTCGACGTCTGCATCATGGCCGGCTACGCGGGAACGGTGGCGTCAACCTGGCAGCAGGCCGGAAGGGCGGGACGCAGACGAGGAGTGAGCGTCGCGATCGTCGTGGCCTCGAGTAATCCGCTCGATCAGTACATCATCTCGCACCCGGATTTCTTTCTGGAGTCCAACCCCGAGACCGCCATCGTGGACCCCGACAACCTCGCGATCCTCCTGAGTCACTTGAAGTGCGCCGCGTTCGAATTGCCTTTCACCAGGGACGAACGGTTCGGAGGGGTCTCGGCGACTTCGGAGATGTTGCAGTACCTACAGGAAAACGGCGTACTGAATTCCAGCGGCGACAAGTGGCATTGGATTGCCGATACCTATCCGGCTGAAGATGTGAGCCTGCGCAGCGCGGCGGTGGAGAACGTGGTCATCGTGGACACCACCACCTCTCGTCGTGTGATCGGCGAGACCGATCTCTTCAGCGCGCAACTGCTGCTCCACGACGACGCCATCTACATCCACGAGGGCAGACAGCATCACGTCGATCATCTCGATTGGGAGCGCAAAGAGGCCTACGTAACGCAGGTCGAGGTCGACTACTACACCGACGCGCAGCTCAAGACCGAGCTTCACGCCCTGGATCAGCTGGAGAGCGAGGACCTCGCTCTGGGAACGAAGGCCCACGGGGAAATCGGGTTGATCACCAAAGCCACCATGTTCAAGAAAATCAAGCTGGGCACGCACGAAAACGTCGGGGCCGGCAAGATTCAGCTGCCCGAGTTGGAGCATCACACCACGAGCTACTGGTGGCGTCTCGAGGAGACTCTCGCCGAACACATGCGCGACGATGGACTCGACCTGGGGGAGGGTCTCAAGGGTCTGGCCCACCTTCTTGGGAAGGTGGCGCCTCTGTACATCATGGCCGATCCGGCGGACGTCCGAGCGGTGCCCATGCTGAAATCTCCGCTCACCTCCAGCCCCACCCTGTTCATCTACGACGTGTACCCCGGAGGGGTGGGCTTCGCGCGCAAACTGTTTTCGCTGCACGACCTTCTCCTGAAAGCCGCGCTCGCGCGCCTCAAGGAGTGTCCGTGTCCCGACGGTTGTCCTTCGTGTGTCGGTTCGAGTCTGGAAACCGGGGGACGGGCGAAGACCTCCGCGCTCTTCCTGCTCCGAGAGGGTGGCGTGAAGCGCTCGCGTCGGGCCGCGAGCAGCGCTTGAGAGCGATGCAGGAACGTGATCTGCGTTCCCGTCTGGCGTTCTTCGACAAGAAGCACGCCAAGCTCACACCGAAGCCGTCCAGCGTCGATCCACGGGTCATGGACCGTGCGCTCGCGCGCTTGGGAGGGCGGATCCTGGGCCACGGACCCACGCGCTACCTCCGCATCGAAGAGCCGGTCGATCCGGGAATGTGTCCGGGAAGCCCCACCGGGTGCGTACCGGCCGAGGCTTGGTACCGGCTCACCGGCAGGGCCGCGCCGAGGGGAGACCATTGGGTGGTGCTGGATACCGAGACGACGGGTCTGCAGACCGGCGCGGGTGGTTTGGTCTTTCTCGTGGGGCTGCTGCACTGGCAGCCCGGGGGAGCGCGTCTGGTCCAGTACTTCATTCCCGAGCCGGCGGGGGAGACCGGCATGCTCGAGGACTTGTGGAACGAGCTCGAGGCGGTGGACGCGATCGTCAGCTACAACGGACTCGCGTTCGACTGCCCGCGTCTGCGCACCCGGGGAATTCTCTCCCGGCTCGACCCCGAGGTCTTCGACCTTCCTCAACTCGATCTCATGCATCCGGCCCGTAGGATCGCCGCCGCCTGGCTGCCCGATTGCCGGCTCAAGAGTCTGGAGGAGACGCTCCTGGGCTTCACCCGCGTGGACGACCTGCCGGGAAGCGAAATCCCGGAAGTCTATCGCACTTGGCTGAGCGAGGGTCAGCAGCCGGAGCTGGAGAGGGTCCTGGAACACAATCGGAAGGACGTGGAGAATCTCATGCGGCTGGCGACCGTTCTTGCCTCGATCTACTCCGATGGCGAGGATCCGCTCGAGTTACCTCCAACTGCGCACCACCGGCTGGGGAGAACTCTTCTAGCGCGCAAACGCGTCATGGCGGCTCGATACCGCTTCGAGCGCGCGGTGAGGGAGGGAGAGGGGGAGACGGCTCGGGGCGCAGTCTTGGAGCTGGCTCGGCTGCACAAGAGAGTGGGCGAGTGGCAGAAGGCCCAGGCAATCTACGAGAGAGCTCTGAAAGACTGGCCCTCGTGGATTCCGGGCCACGTGGAGCTGGCCAAGATCCAGGAGCACCAGCGAAGAGATCCGGCTTCGGCTTTGGACACCGTGACGAGAGCGCTCAAGTTGCTCGGAAGTTTCTCCTCGGAGGAACGAGATGAAGTCTTTCCGCCGGGGACTGATGAGCTAGAATACCGCCGACAACGCCTGTGCCGCCGTCTGTCAAAGGTCGCCCTATCGTGAATGCGAGTGAACAACTGCGGCGAGTCTCGGCCCGCAAACGCGCTGCCGCATTTTCCATCGCCCTCAGCGTTGTGCTGCTGGGGGCCAAGGTCTTTGCGTGGCGTCTCACTGCCTCCACCGCGATTCTCTCGGATGCCATCGAGACGACGATCAACGTCGTCGCCGCCAGTCTCGCCTACTTTTCGATCGTCCAGGGTGCCAAACCTCCCGACCGCGATCATCCCTACGGACACGGCAAGGCCGAGGACTTTTCGGCTGGGGTCGAGGGAACCCTCATCGTCATCGCGGCGCTTCTCATCGTGTGGCACGCGCTGCACCGCCTGTTCGATCCGCGCGCGATCGGGCAACTGGATCTGGGGCTCTTGATCATTCTGGGCACGAGTGTCGCCAACGGTGCGGCGGGCATGTATCTCATCCGGCAGGGGCGAAGCCATGTCAGTCAGGCGTTGGTCGCAGACGGCTACCACCTCATCACCGACACCGTCACCAGCGTCGGGGTGGTCGTCGGGCTCATCCTGGTGCGGTTCACCGGTAGAGAGTGGCTGGATCCCGTGGCGGCGATTGCGGTGGCGGCCCACATCCTCGTGGTCGGTTTACAACTCATGCGTCAGTCCGTCGGACGTCTGATGGACGAGGCCGACGAGGAACTTCTCGAGGAGATCGCGACGAGACTTCAGATCACCCGTCTTCCCGAGTGGATCGACATGCACGAGCTCAGGGTTTGGCGCAGTGGTGATCTCCGGCACATCGATCTGCACCTCACGCTGCCCTGTTACTGGACCGTCGAACAGGCCCACGAGACACAAGCTCACCTGAGGGAAGTGCTTCTCGCTCCCTACGACGGGAGAGGGGAGTGCATCGTCCACCTGGATCCGTGCAAGCCAGTGTGTTGCCACATCTGCGCGGTCAGTAATTGTACAGTGCGCGAGGCCCCGCTGCAGACGCGTCCGGAATGGACGGCGGAGATTCTCGTCCGGGGCCCCGAGGAAACCCGCGCGATACGCAACTAGAGAAAGTCGGCGCGGTGATCCTCGATCACGGCGGATTTCCGTAGCTTGTTCTGCCAAGCCAGCAAAAGTTCCCGGCGCCGGGTGAAGAGCAAGGACTTGCTCAGCGACGCTCTCTGCGACTTGAACTCCATTTCGTCGAAGGGAGTCTTGTAGAGTAGCTTGACGACGTACACGCCCCGCTGGGTTCTCAACTCGGGAAGCATTTCGCCGACCTTGAGGCCCAGGGCCGCTCTCGCGAACGAGGTGGCGAAACCGATCCCCGGGATGTTCTCCCTCAGAGTGAAGGTATCGGTTACAGCGTGCTCGAGGCCGAGTTTTTTGGCCGCGCCGGCGAGGCTCGCGCCGTTTTGGATCTCGGTCCAGGCGTTCTTGATCTTCTCCGCCGCTAGGTCCGTGCGCCGCTGGCGCTGGATTCGGCTCACGATGAGGGAACGCACATCCTCCTGGGGGCGGTACCCGGCCGCAATCTTCTGCGCGACCTCGAAGAGGTAGAAGGCGTCCTGCGTCTCGAACACGGGGGAGAGGGTTCCGGTGTCGTGTTCGAACGCGAAATTCGTCCCGGCCAGACTGTTGGCCAGGTTGGGAATGTTCAGAGTGGCCTGAAACGGCGCGGTCGTGGTGACCTTCATGTCGGCCGCGGCCGCGGCCTTTTCCAGCCCCACGTTCTTCGCGGAGTCATGAAGGTCGTTGGCCTTCAACCGTAACTCGTCGGTGGTGGCCTGACTGGCCACGCGGTGCAAGAGGATGTGACGTGCCTTGATCTCGGTCCGCTTGCCTTTCGCGTCGGTCTTCTCGTCTTCGACCAGAATGAGTTGGTAACCGGAGGGAGTCTTCAACGGCTTGGAGATCTCGCCCACCGGCAGCGCGAACGCCGCATCGGTGAAGGCCTGCGACATCCGATTCCGATCAAAGAAACCCAGTTCACCGCCTTGGCTCGCGTTGCTCGTATCCTCGCTGTAGGTCTGGGCGGCTTCTTCGAAGGTGGTCTTGCCGCTCATGACGTCCTTGCGAACCTCGTCCAGGATCGAGATGAGCTCCTGCTCGTCCTGAGCACTGGGCTCCTTGGAAAGGGTGACGAGCCGCACCGAGACCTGCTCGGGCATTCTGTAGTCGTCTTTATAGTCGTTGTAGAAGGCCTTCACTTCGTCGTCGGTCACTTCCTCGTTCTTCAGGTCGACCGCGCTCAGCTCGGCGCCCACGTATTCGGCGACCGCGTGCGTGTTCTGCTCGGCGAACGCCTCGCGCAGTTCCGCTTCGCTCACCAGCGCTTTACCGCTGATATAATTCTCGAGTTTCTGCAGAGGAACGGTGGAGCGGATGTAGTTCTCGATCTGGTCCCAGGGCAAATTCGGGTTGTTCAAGGCACGAACGTAGGCCTCGGTGTCGACCTTTCCGTTTTCGTCCGTGAACTGAGACAAGAGAAATGGGGGAGGATTGTTGGAGAGGATGTCGACGATTTCATCATCGCTCACCGACAGGCCCAGCTTGTCCGCCTGCTGCCGTTCGAGGGTCTCGAGGACGATGTCGTTGTACGCCTGCTCCCGGGCGCGCATGGTCTGGTTCTCGCTGAGACTCTCGCCTTCGGGAAGTTGCGCGCGCATCTGCTCGAGAATTCCATTGACCCGCTGGTTGAAATCCTCGTAGCTGACTTCGATGCCGTTGACAGTGACGATCGCACTGGTGCGGCGTTGCGGCTGTTTGTTCTTTCCCCCTTCGAGTCCAATTCCCCAGACGAGAAAGGTGAGACCCAAGAAGGTGACGATCACCACCAAGTAGATTATCTTTACCCGGTCTCGCATCGCTTGCATCATGAGAAAACACTCTCCCGCCCAGGATTCCGCTACGTTCTCAGGCCGCGCGGTGGCGCGCTGCCTCGGAGGTTGCCCCGCAGTTTCTCGATGCCGCGCGGGGGAAGCAAGACCTGAAAGAGTATCATTGGCCCCCCGCAGTGGCAAGCTCGCCTCCTCCCGCGCTCGGAGATGGCGCGGCGCCGCCCTCGCGGCGGCGCTCGTTCTCACCGCTCTGTCGGCGCGAGCCCACGCCGAGGAATTCCTCTGGCCCCTGCCCGACGCCCCGCGCGCGATGACCGGAACCTTCATGGAGTTTCGTGAGGGCCGCTATCACAGTGGCGTCGATCTGCGCACCCAAGGACGCGAGGGTCTGCGCGTGGTGGCCCCCGCAGACGCTTCGGTGGCGCGCCTTCGCAGCAGTGCCAACGGCTACGGGATCGCGGTCTACCTGCGGTTGCCCGACGGCCGCGAGCTGGTATTCGCGCATCTCTCGGCCCTGGCCGATCGCCTGCGGGCTCCGCTGCTTGCGGCCTGGCGGGCGAGTGGGCGGTACGAACAGGACCTTCGACTCCCACCCGGGACGATCCTGGTGAAACGGGGAGAGCTCCTGGCTCTGAGCGGCTCCACCGGCGTGGGCGCCCCTCATCTCCACCTGGAGCTGCGGGACGCGGCCGAGCGACCCCTCAATCCCCTGCGATACGGGTTTGCGCTCCCGGACAGCGTGGCTCCTCGCGTCGTGGCGGCCCGTCTGGTGCCGCTCTCGCCCGCATCCACGGTGGAAGGCGCCAGGGAGGCGCTCGTCCTGGTTCCCGGCGCTTCGGTGGCGGTGGCGGGAAGCCTGGGCATTATGGTCGAGGTCTCCGACCGCAGCGGCTATGCGCCGTTTCGGCTCGGTCCGGCGGAAGTGAGTGTCGAGCTCGACGGGCACGAGATCTACCGGCTGCTCAACGATTCTTTCGCCTTCTCCCAGACCGGGCAGATGCGCCTCGAACGCGCCGTGGACCCCAAGAACCCCAAGCGGAGCTGGCTGCGGCTGTACCGCAGACCGGGCAACGAGCTCCCCGGGCGCGTCGCGGACGGACCGAAGGGAATGAGCTTCGCCCTGAAGCCCCGAGAGCAGGCGACGCTGCGTCTCAGGGTTCGCGACGCGGCGGGGAACCAGGGAAGCGCGGAATTCCACCTGCGCGGGGAGAATCCGACGCCGCTCGGCCCAAAAGAGGCCGGCCGGTGGGCGGCGTACTCCAGGGAAGACGCGGGGCCCGGTCGAGCTGGCGAAATCCTCGTGGGCGGCGTTCCGACGGCGCGGCCACTCCGCTGCGCCTTGAGCCCGGGAGACTCCCTCTTCCTCTTCGATCGCGGCGGCAGTGCCCTGTACCCGGGGGGCGTGGTGTGGATCGAGCCAGCTCAGGGCCGGCTCGCGCGTCCGGAAGGCATGCGCCTGGAAGGCGCGGCCTGGGTGCTGAAGTCGGCTGGCGCGGTGTTTCGCGAGGGCTTGCAGCTCACGCTCACCACTGTGAAGGAGAAGGATGCCACGAGGCGTGCGCTCTTTTCTTTCGAGCCGAAGCACGGCTGGAGCTTCGTCGCGGGTCCCTTTGACTCCACCGGCACGCTGCACGGCACGGTCGAGCAGCCCGGGCATCCTGGCGGTATGCCGCGACCGCTCCGCTCCCCAGCTGGGCGAGTTCCGCTCGAACGGTCGCCCACTCCGCGAGCACCAGATGCTCGCCGCCGTCCCCGACGCCGCGCGTCACCCCCTTCAGGGCCTGACACTTCCTCGTTGGTCGGCCGTCGCTCTCTCGTTGAAAGACCCCGGAGCGGGCCTTGGCGAGGAGGGCCCCGTCACCCTACTCGACGGACGGCCCTGGCCTGCACGCTGGGATCCGGAAGGAGAGCGGGTGGTGTTCGAATTCTGGCTCGACCCGGGTTCGGGAAGCCATCGCCTGACGGTTCGAGCCCAGGACCGGGTGGGGAACCGTTCGCAACGCGAGATTCGCCTGGATTTCGGCTCCTGAGACCCATTAGCGTGACCCGCTTGCTCTGATCGACCGCATTCGCTAGGGTGGCGGCGGTTGGCCGCGTGAGCCCCAGGCGCGAGCCCCCCGAACACCATAGCTGCGCAAGCAATCTCGAGGGCCATGAACGGCGAAACCGGCTTCGTCCATCTTCACGTGCACAGCGACTACAGCTTGCTGGACGGAGCGGTGAAAGTGAAGGCGCTCGCCCGCCGCGCGGCTGCTCTGCACATGCCGGCCCTCGCGCTCACCGACCACGGAAGTCTATTCGGCGCCGTCGACTTCTACCTCGCGTGCAAGAAGGAGAAGGTCAAGCCCATCCTGGGCATGGAGGCCTACGTCACGCGCGACCGACGTGAGACCTCGCACGAGCGCTCGGGACCGCTTCACCATCTCGTTCTCTTGGCCGAAACCGAGAAGGGTTGGCACAACCTCATCAAGCTCTCGTCGCTCGGATACCTGGACGGTCTGAACGAAAAGCCGCGACTGGACAAGGAACTTCTTGCGCAATACCACGAGGGCCTCATCGCTACCGGCTCGTGCCTCAAGGGTGAGCTCAATGCGGCGCTTCTGCAGGGCAATCTTCAACAGGCGAAGCGCGTGCTCGCGGAGTATCAGGAGATCTTCGGCCGGGATTCGTTCTTCGTGGAGATCCAGAATCACGGGCTGAAGACCGAGGCGAGGCACCGCGAGTTGGCCGCGCAGTTCTGCGCCGAGAACGGCGCGAGGATGGTCGCCACGAACGACGTTCATTACCTGGAGGCTCGCGACGCGGCGGCGCACGATGTCCTCATGGCCATCCAAACCTCGCGGACCGTCGACGATCCCTCGCGTTGGCGTTACGAAGGCAACGAGCACTATCTGAAGTCGGCCGAGGAGATGGCGGCAGCATTCCCTGATTTTCCCGACGCGATGGCGAATACGGTGGAGATCGCGCAGCGATGCCAGGTCGAACTGAAGATGGGGGAGCATCTGCTGCCCGTCTTTCCCCTGCCGCCACGATTCGAGAGTTCCGACGAATACCTGCGTGAGCTCGCGCGAGAAGGGGCGCGGGAACGTTTCGGCACCATCGACGAGACGATTGCCAAACGTCTGGATTACGAATTAGACGTCATCCGCACTACTGGATTTGCCGGGTACTTTCTCATCGTCAGTGACTTCGTCAGAGCGGCGCGCGAGATGGGGATCCCGGTGGGGCCCGGCCGGGGAAGCGCGGCCGGCAGTTTGGTGTGCTATTCCATCCGAATCACCGACGTCGATCCTCTGGCCCACGGACTCCTGTTCGAACGCTTCTTGAATCCCGAACGCGTTTCGATGCCCGACATCGACATCGATTTCTGCTTCGAGCGGCGCTCGGAAATCATCGACTTCGTCAATCGAAAGTACGGTTCGGAGAGCGTCTGTCAGATCATCACCTACGGCGCCATGCTCGCGCGCGGGGTCCTGCGCGACGTCGGCCGGGCGATGGGCATGAATTACGGTGAGGTCGATCGCATCGCCAAGATGGTGCCCGAGCAGCTCGGAATCACTCTGAAGAAGGCGCTCGAGAATTCCGCAGAATTGAGGGAAGTCCGCGAGGAGGATCCCCGCTATGACCGTCTTCTGGACACCTCGCTCTCGCTCGAGGGCCTGTATCGGCACACCTCGATCCACGCCGCCGGAGTCTTGATCGCGCCGGGAAGTCTGACCGACAACGTCCCCCTCTACAAGACGAGCAAGAACGAAATCACCACCCAGTGGGACATGAAGATGGTGGAGACGATGGGTCTGCTCAAGATGGACTTCTTGGGGCTGCGAACGCTCACCGTCATCGAAAAGGCGCTGGACTTCGTGCGGGATGAGAACCCCGATCTGAAGGACCTGGAGGCGTCGGCCATTCCGCTCACGGATCCCGCCGTCTACGAGATGCTCGGACGCGGAGAGACCGTCGGCGTCTTCCAGTTGGAATCCAGCGGCATGCGAGAGGTCTTGCGCAAGTTGAAGCCGACCGGATTCGAGGACATCACCGCCGTGAACGCGTTGTACCGGCCCGGTCCTCTCGGCAGCGGCATGGTGGAGGATTTCATCGAACGCAAGCACGGACGCAAGCGCATCGAGTATCCGCACCCTCTGCTCGAGCCCATTCTGAAGGAGACTTACGGGGTCATCCTCTACCAGGAACAGGTCATGCGTATCGCGGGAGACATGGCTGGATTCAGCATGGGGCAAGCGGACACCCTACGGAAGGCGATGGGCAAGAAGAACCACACGGTGATGACGCAAATGGAGAGGGCGTTCGTGGACGGCGCGGTGGAGCGTGGCGTGAAACAGGGGGTGGCGCAGAAGATCTTCGACCTGATGGCCTATTTCGCCGGTTATGGTTTCAACAAGAGTCACAGCGCCAGCTACGCCGTACTCTCGGTGCGCACCGCATGGCTGAAGAGGCACTATCCCGCCGCCTTCCTCGCGGCCACGCTGACCAGCGAAATGAACAACACCGATCGGGTGGTGGCTCTGATCGACGAGGCCCGACATCTCTCGCTCACCGTTTTGCCTCCCGACGTGAACACCTGCACTGCCGATTTCAAGGCCAATGGCCTCACGATACGCTTCGGACTCGGCGCGGTGAAGAACGTGGGTAGGGGAGCGATCGAGGCTATCGTACAGGTGCGGGAAGAACTGGGCGGAAGCTTCAGCGGTTTCTACGAGTTTTGCGAGCGAGTCGACGGTTCGCGCGTGAATCGGCGCGTCATCGAGAGTCTCATCTACGCGGGAGCGCTGGACAGTCTGCCGGGCCGTCGCGAGCAGAAGCTGGAGGTGCTGGATCAAGCGTTGCGTAGAGCGGCTCGTCGTCAGCGCGATCGGCTCCGCGGCCAGGCGGGGCTCTTTGAAAGCAGTGAAGAGAAGCGCACCACCGAGAGCCCGCTTCCCGAGGTTCCACCATGGGACGAAGGCAAGCGGCTCGAGAAGGAAAAGGAACTGCTGGGTCTCTACCTCACGGGCCATCCTCTGAATCAGTATCGCCGAATCCTCCAGTGGCTGAAGCCCGAGAGCACGCTTCAGCTGAGCCAACGGGGCGACGACCGGGCACTCGCTCTGTGCGGCGTGGTACACGGACTCAAGACGGTCGTGACGCGCTCGAGTGGACGGATCATGGCATTTCTCACCCTGGAGGATTTTGATGGACCCTGTGAAGTGATCTGCTTTCCCGACGTGTACGAGGAGCATCGCGTGTTGCTCTCGAGCGGAGAGGAAATCCTCTTCGTGGCGGGGCGCAGCAGTTCACGTTCCGGCGAGGAGAGCAAGCTCGTGCTCGAGAAGGCCTACAGTCTCAGCGGTGCGTGCCGGTTCTTGATCCGTTCGGTGAAGGTAAGAGTTCCCGCCGATCTCCCAGCAGCTCGGGTCGAGGAACTGCTCGCGCTGGTGAAAGCGAATCCCGGGAAAACGCCTCTGAATCTGCGAATCTGTGAGGGGGACTTCGAGGCAGAAGTGACCGCGACGCGGGCTTCCGTGGAACCGGTCCCGGCCTTGCTGATGGGGCTTGTGGATCTTTTGGGCGAGGATGCGGTGCAGCCCATTTGTCTGAAGGCGCATGGTTTCGCGGAGACTCCTCGTGGTGGAGGCCACCGGAGGCGCGGAATGGCCGCGAACGGCCAGTCCAAGCATTGACAAGCTCTCGCGGACGTTTTTCACTATGATTTCACTCTCGGAAATTGGGGCAGGAAGCGATTCCGCGCGCCACTGGTCCCGAGGAGGGCGCGATGGCTGATCCGAAGAAAGCAGGAATCCACCTCGAGTTCGAGCGGCCGATCGTCGAACTCGAGGAACGCATCCAGGCGCTTCAGGAGTCGGCCAGGGGCACCGAACTCGACGTGAGTTCCGAAGTGGAGCAGTTGCGTCAGCGGGTGAACAAGCTCGGCGTACAGATCTTCTCCAAACTCGAGCCATGGCAGAGGGTCCAACTCGCGCGTCACCCACGCCGGCCTTACACCCTCGACTATCTCGAATTCATCTTCGAAGGGTTCCACGAACTGCACGGCGATCGTGCGTACCGTGACGATGCCAGCATCGTCGGGGGATTCGCGTACCTGGACGACAAGCCCCTGATGGTCATCGGCCATCAGAAGGGACGCGACACCAAGAGCAACATCTACCGCAATTTCGGAATGCCTCATCCGGAGGGCTACCGCAAGGCGATGCGCCTCATGGAACTCGCGGCCAAATTTCGCCGGCCCATCGTGACTTTCGTCGACACCCCGGGAGCGTTCCCCGGTCTGGGGGCCGAGGAACGGGGACAGGCGGAGGCCATCGCCCACAATCTGAAGGTGATGTCCCGGCTGCCGGTGCCCATCGTGGTGTTCATCACCGGAGAGGGTGGCAGTGGGGGCGCGCTGGCTCTGGCGGTAGGCGATCGAGTCTACATGCTCGAGAACTCGATTTACTCGGTGATCAGTCCCGAGGGCTGCGCCGCCATCCTGTGGAAGGATCGCTCGAAGGCGGCCCAGGCCGCGGGAGCCATGCGGATCACCGCCCCTCAGGTCCACAGTCTCGGGGTCGTTGACGGCGTTCTCGCGGAGCCCCTGGGAGGGGCCCACCGGGACCCCGAAGCCATGGCCTCCACCATCCGCGAGACTCTGGCCCAGTCGCTGCAGGAGCTTTCCAGACTCTCCGTCCAGGCTCTGCTGGACAATCGGCTCTCAAAGTACCTCAACATGGGGGTTTGGCAGCAGGAGGGAAGCTGAGGGCCAGCTTGACGGAAGCTGTAATTTTCCCGTATTCTTGAACGAGCCAACCATCTTTGATTGGGAAGGAGAGGCCACTCACCCCTGGTTTCTTTTTCCCGCCTCCCACATGCGCCGACGAAGGTTTCGTCAGCGTTGTTCTGTGTCTCGCCTAGTGGTCCCCAAGGGGGCCCATCGAAAGAGGAGCATTTTGATCGCAGACGAACTCTTGAAGCTCTTGGTGTGTCCGCAGACGCGCAAACCGGTTCGCGTGGCGGATGCCGAGCTCCTGGCACGTGTCAACGATCGGATCGCCCGAAAGGAGATCCAGACGCGGGACGGCCGCAGGGTAGAGGAGCCTCTCGAAGAGGCTTTGGTTCGCGAGGACGGTGCGGTACTCTACCCAGTTCGCGACGGGATCCCGGTCATGCTCATTGGCGAGTCCATTGTCTTGGAGGAAACCCACGAGATTTGATCTCGACCTTCGGAGGCGGGTTGGTGTTCGCGGCTTGATTCTCTCGCCGGCGCGAGCCCTCCGGAACAAGCAGACTAGAATGAGAGCCGTGACCCAGACTCTTCGAGTGCTGACGTGGGCCTTCCTCATCTTGGCCCTGACGCGGTGTGTGGCCCGCGCCACCTCCGCGGTCGAGGTGCAGCTCTTGGAGCAGAGCGCGGACCGCACTGCCTTTCGTGTGGTCTGGCCCAGCCAGGGCGAGAACTTCGCGAACATCCAGAAGTTCGTGATCGCCGTGCCTTCTGCGCGGCCGCCTCGGCTCACCGTCCTGAACCGGCGCGACGCCTACGACCTGGACCCCGACACAACTCAGGCTCCAGCCGGACCGAGCGAACTCGTAACGCTCGGGCTGCCGCACCGGGTGCGCGGAGTGTGGCGCGTCGTTCTCTCTGTCGCGGCGCGTTACCGCGGCGACGATGGCAGCCGCAGGCGGCTGCAGGAAATCGAGTTCAGCGTGAATCACCCCGCCGCGGCCGGTGAATTCTCCGCGCCGCCCCCCTTGGGAATGCCCGATACCGCTTCGCATTTCGCGACCCATTCCTTCGTGAATCCCGCGTTGGCACGCTCCTTCCGCCGGGCTTCGATCGCCAGGCAAGGGGTTCAGACCAAGGCGGCGGGAGAGAACGACACTTTCGCGCGCAGCCCGCATTGGCTTCGCATGGAGATCTCCGAGACCGGGCTCTACCGGCTGCGCTACGAGGATCTGGAGGTCCTGTTGCAGGATCAGGCGGCCTCCATCGATCCCGCGACTCTGCGTCTCTTCTCCGCGCCGACCCTCCTGCAGAATCTCGATCCGAACGTGGGGGGACAGAGCTGGGAGTCCGACTACGAGCTGAAGGAGCGGGCCATCCACGTCGTGGCAATGGCGCCGGCCGCCGGGCTGGGAGCCGGCGACTACATCCTCTTCTACGCCGGCGGAATCGATACTTGGTCGGATCGACACCAGAGCGTGAGCGACCCCTTTGCCCACGTGGAACACCAATACGCCGATCGGCTCGCGCTCTGGCTGAGCTGGGACCCCATCGGATCGAGCGACTCCGATTTCCCCGCAAGCCCTTTACGGATGGCCGCGATCGATGCCACTCCCGATCCGGATCCTTCGCAAGATCTCCAGGACTATCGCGAACGCGTCCACCTGGAAGACTCCGCCGCCATGCGCTACGGAATCGTGAAGGACAACTGGACCCTCACCAGCTCGCCCCTGCGGGTGGGGGAGAGCTACTCCAAGACCTGGATCGCCGATCACGTGCTGGCGGACAGCACCGCCTGGGTCTTCGCGAATCCGGTGATGATACCGGCGAGCAGCATCGCGAGCATCGAGGTACTGTTGAACGGAACGAACCTGGGCAACTACACCTGGTCTTCCATCCTCCAACTGAGCGGCGGGGGCTTGCGCTTCGCGGGCGCTGTGGCGGCGCCGCAGGAGGGCAGCAATCTGGTCCAGATCTTCAACCGGTCGCCCAGCACGAGAGTGGATCTCGATCTCATCGATTTGAGCTATCGCCGCGCGCTCTTCACGAGGGCGGGCAAACTCGAATGGATGGTCTTTCCTGATGAAGCCATCGCGCCTGTTTCGCGCGCAGCTTCACGTGCGTGACGAGGACCTGGGAGGCGCGGGCTTCAACGCGGAGAGCTACGTCGTCGACACCACCGACCCCGATCTTCCCGTGGTTCTCACCGGCTCGGCGGTCGACGGCGACACGCACGGTCTTCGCTTCCAGACCACGATCCAGTCCGAGTCTCACTTCGCGGTGTACGAAACTGGAGCCTTGCTGACGGCGGTGGGAATGCGGTTGGGACGTCCTCGGCTTCTACGCAGTGAGGTGTTTGCACAAGGGGGCTGGGATTTTCTCGCCGTCGGACCGGCGAATCTCTTGAGTGGGGTCGATGATCTCGTGAGCTATCACGGCCAAGACTTGCGCGATGGGAACGATCAGCCGCTGGCCTCCCCGCGCGTGGACAGCGTGAGTCTCCAGGACATCTGGGACAATTTCGGCTACGGCGTGAAGGAGCCGGCTGCGCTGCGCAATTTCTTGAAGTTCTCGTATCTCCATCCGGTCCGCGGAGAAGCGGGTCGGCAAACCGAATACACTCTCCTGGTAGGTGACGCCAGTCGCGACTACCGCAGCCGCTTGCCCGGCAGCACGGGGGAAGAGGAACGCGACCGTTGCCCCACCTTCGTGCAGACCCACTGGCCCCGGAGCAGTGAATTTCTACCGGGCCAAGCGCAGTACGTGCCCTACGCCACCGACGACTGGCTGGGGGCCTTCGATGCTCCGGACAGTTCGGACACCAACTACGCGCCCTACGACCTGCCCGAGCTAGCCATGGGCCGCTATCCGGTGGCGAATCTATCCGAGACGCGCTTGTTGGCGCGCCGTGCCGTCGACTACGAGAGCGCGCCGGAGCGGGGAAGCTGGCGCAACGATATCCTTTTGGTCTGTGACGACGAGGTGGGTCTCGCTTACAACACCCAGAGCGAGAAGGATTCACATCCAGGAGGGAGAGATCCTGGCCGAGAACCTGATTCCCGATGTCGTCGACGTGACGAAACTGTACCTCACCGAGTATCCCAATCCGCCGGGTCCGCGCAACAAGCCGGCCGCCCGCGCCGAGATGCGCCGCTCCTGGTCCGATGGAAAGCTCATCGTGCACTACATCGGCCACGGATCGCCCCGGCAATTGGCCGACGAGAAGGTCTTTCTCATCGAGGACGTATCCGCGCTCACCAACGAGAACCGCCTTCCCCTCTTTCTCGCGTTCTCGTGCGACGTCTCGATTTTCGATTCCCCCACGGAAAAGAGCATGGCGGAGCAAATGGTGCTTCACGATGGCGGTGGGGCGATCGCGACCATCGCGGCCACCCAGGTGAGTTTCGTGCAGTCGAACAACGATTTGACGGAAGACTTCTATCCGCTGCTCTTTCCCAGCGATGATCCCGCGGACACGCCGCCCATCGGCGCCACTCTCCGCGACGCGACGGTTGTGCTGGGAGGCAGCGCGTTCACTGACCACAACTCGCTCAAGTATGCGCTCTTCGGCGACCCAGCGCTGCGTCTCGCCACGGTGCAGAAGGGTCTGGACCTTTCCGGCGCGCTCGCGGACACCATCGCCACCGGCAGCGTCGCGGGAGTCGTGGGTCGCGCCAGCGACGGGCAACTTCTTTCCGGCCACTACGAGCTTCTTGCCCGGGAAGCTCGCGATTCCTCGGGCTACACGCGCGTCGACAACGATACCACCATCTTCCACATCCCCTACGTGCTCGATGGCGCAGCCTTCTTCCAGGGCCAGGGCATCGCCTCGGGCGAGAGTCTGCTGGTGCAGGTTCCGGTTCCCGTCACTCTGCGGGGAGGCAACGACGGACGCCTTCGCATGCTCTACGAAGAGGACGGGTCAGGAAGCCGCGAATTGGTCGGAATCTCCGATCCGGTTCCGGTGGTGTTTCGCTCGAGCTCCAGCAACGATACCGAGGGCCCCTCGATCCAACTCAGTTTTTCCACCGCCTCCGTCGTCGTCGTTGCGGGAGACACGCTCCGCGTGCGGCTCTCCGATCCCAGCGGAATCAACGTGCTCGGCACCTCCCCGGCGAGCCGCATCAGCGTCGATTTCGATTCCCGTGGATTCCCGCTGGACATCACGAGGCTCTTTCGCCTCGACGAAGGACGCTTTGACAGTGGGGGGTTGGATTACGCACTGCCCTCCGATCTGGAACCCGGGGCGCACACCATGGAGGTGAGCGCCAGTGATACACGGGGAAATCTTTCGACCGCGTCGATCAACTTCACTCTGCGCCAGGAGGGCGCGCTGGAAATCACCGACGCGATCGTCGTGCCCAATCCCTTCTCTTCCTCCACGAGATTCGTGGTCGATTTGAGTGACGCGGCTCGCGTCGAGATCCGTATCTACTCGCTCGACGGACGGCTCATCCGTCGGCTCAACGAGGTTCAGGATCAGCGAGGCGTGCTCGTGATCGACTGGGATGGGCTGGACTTTCGGGGGGACGAAATTGCAAACGGCGCGTACCTGTATACCGTGCGCGCCACCTTTCTTCAGGCCTCGCTACTCACTTTGACCAAGACCGGTCGAGTCGTGAGGATGCACTAGATGAACGGCCGTGAAGGGAGAGTGGTGGACTTCATCGCTTGGAGCGCCAACCCAATCCGACACAGGAGGACGAATCAGTGAACCGCTCCCTTATGGCCATCTTGGCCGCACTCATCATCGTGACCGCATTCTCAGGGAACGCCCTGGCGGTGAGCCAAGCAGGCGCGATCTCCCTGACCTTTCCCATCGGCGCGCGGTACAACGCGCTGGGAGAGTCAGGAACTGCGCTGAGCACGGACCTCGCTGCCATGTGGTGGAACGTGGGAGGATTCGCCTTCGCTGCGGATGGCGGAAAACGCCGCGGATTCGAATTCATGGACACCAAGCTCGTGCCCGATTTGGCCGACGATGTTCGGCTGGACTACTTCAGCTACGGTCAGTACGTGGAAGGTTGGGGGATGATGGGAGCGTATCTCACCTACCTCAACAACGGGGTCCAGCAGAAAACCGATGAAGGCGGACAGAACCTGGGCACATTCAAGTCCTACGAGTTCTCGATCGGCTTCGCCTACGGGGTCAAGATAACTCCCCGCCTGGGAATTGGAGTCGGCGTCAAGTACTTCCGCAACGAACTGGCGCCCGACAGCGCGACCCAAGACCGAGGCTCGGGCACGGGTTCGACCTGGGCTATCGACACCGGTTTGCACTATCGCGTCAGTGACGCGCTGAACTTCGGCGCGGCGCTCACGAACCTCGGGCCGGACATCACCTTCATCGATGCCGATCAGTCCGACCCCATGCCCCTCAGTCTGCGGCTGGGAGCCTCGATGGTGGCCTACCAGTCCGAATACATGGGATTCCTAGTCGTCGGCGACTACCTCAAGAGTCTGGTGAGTCAGGATGACACCCAGATCTTTGGTGGCGGCGTCGAATGGAATTACGTGCAGAGCCTCTACATTCGTGTGGGCTACAAGCACGACCAGGAGGGGGAGATCAAGGACTACACGTGGGGGATGGGAGTCGATCTGACGCGTTGGACGGGCCAGTCGATCTCCGTCAATTACGCCAGCGTGCCCCAGGCCACCGGTTTGGACCGCGTCTCCCGGATTTCTCTCAGCTTCCTGTTTTAGGGCAGGCTTCTGGGGCGGGTCTCGCAAGGCCGGTCCCTGGAGTTCAGAGCCGGAGGTCAGCGAATGTCGCGCCGAGCAAGTCAGGGCCTAGGAACTTCGTCCAGTGCGTCACGGACGGCGGCTCTGCGTGCGATCGGATTGTCTTGTCTGCTCCTGTGGGGGTTGGCGCTCCCGAAATGTGCCGATGCGGCCCAGCCGAGACAGTCCGACGAGGTGCACGTGCGTTCGTTTCCTTCGCTCACGGTTCGCCGCTCGCTTCCCCCCAGCCAGCTTCCTTTGGATCAGCTGCAATCGCTGGAGAAACTGGGGGAGTCCGAACAACTGATTCTGCGTCATCTTGGGCCCCACGGGGTCTCGCGAAAGGGCCTGGCACGGGCCCGCGCTCGCCGGGAGCTCGTTTCCACGAAGGGTCTCGCCGCAGCGGGCGTCGACACGCTGCACGTCCTGGTCGTCCTCATCGACTTCGATACCGACCGTTCCGGTTCGTTGACCAGTGTCACCGAGGACGGCGGGTTCGCTTGCGATCCCGATACTTCCATCATCTTCGATCCTCCTCCTCACGATCGGAATTTCTTCGGGGCCCACATCGAAGGCCTGGGACGATTCTGGTCGTCGATGAGCAACGGTCGACTCGTGGTGGACGCGCGGGTGTATCCGCCCGTCGATCCCACTTCGAACCGTTACCCGTGCAACGGGATCAGTCTGAGTGACATTGCCGATTACGGTCCGGGCTCGGGAGGGTTCTGGGACATCGACGGTCTGGTGAGGCTCGTGCAGGACATGATCAAGGCCACCGATGAAGCGTCTCTGGATGATCCAAGCCTCAATCTGGCCGACTTCGACTTCGACAATCCCAACACCTACGTGATCTTCGCGCACGCCGGGGGGGACCTGCAGAGCAACCTGGTGTGGGATCCGGGCGTGGAGGGGTATTCGCCCAACGACATCCCCACTTTCTTCGTTCTGCTGGGCGACTCCGACACGGTGCAATT
The DNA here is from genome assembly GCA_963764625.1 of Candidatus Krumholzibacteriota bacterium. Lineage (GTDB taxonomy): Bacteria > Krumholzibacteriota > Krumholzibacteriia > JAJRXK01 > JAJRXK01 > JAOZPE01. Next base: position 506,504 of record CAVXTH010000006.1, read on the forward strand.
GCAGTCGGTGGACGACCTCACCCACACCCAGGGACTGATGAGCGAGTGCAGCATCATCCCGGAGAGCACGACGCAGGACGGATTGCTGGGGAGCATCGCGGCGGCCCTCTACCACGAATTCGGTCACTCTCTGGGTCTGCCCGATCTCTACAGCACCTACACCGGACAACCGGCCGTAGGGTGGTGGGATCTCATGGGCAGCGGAACGAACCTGGCGGCCAACGTGCAACTCGAGGCCGGAGCGGATCCGGTGCAGGTCACCGGTCTGCTTCCGCCGAGCATCGGGCTGTGGTCGAAGTGGTTTTTGGGTTGGATCGACCCCATTCGCGCGGGCGCGCAACCGAAGACGATCGATCTGCCGGCTTCCTATCTGCAGGATCGCGACGACAAAGGGCTCCTTCTGGATACCGGAAACGACGAGTTCTTCCTGGTGGAGAATCGCTGGATTCCCCCCTTCGTTCCCCTCGACGCCGGCGGCAACCCCGAGTGGGCGTTGATTCGCGACCAGAGCTCGGGGGTCGTGCTCTATTTGGGCGAGAACACCAACGTGGTTCGTCCCAAGAACACCAACCTCTACGACTTCTTCATGCCCTGGGAGGGAGGAGCGATGGTGTGGCGGGTGCGTCAAGGTCTGATCGACCAGCGCATCGGTACGAACGAAGTCCAGCGACTGCCGGGAGACTCCGGCCTGGAAATCGTGGAGGCCGACGGGATTCAGGACATCGGGGTGTTCGACTTTCGCACTTTCGGATTCGTGGGGAGCGGAAACGATGCTTTTCGTGCCCCGGGAGTCTATGCGAATCCGCCCCAACAACCCCTCTACAGCGTGGGCTTCGATTCCACACAGACCGCCTTCGGTCCCACCACAACTCCCAGCAGCGAGAGTGCGCTGCGCGTTCCAACCGGGGCCGCGATCTGGGACATCTCCCGCAGCGACACCGTCATGACGATGAAGACCGCTCTGTTCGCCTCGCAAGTGAGCGACAACTCTCATTTTCCCGTGGTGTTGCCTCCGGTGGATGGCGCAGAGGGACCGGTTCCTCTTCGGGGAGACGCGAGGAGCGTGGCGCATGTGGGAGGACTCGACGCCACCAGCACTCCCGAACCGGCGATCCTGGTGAGCGCGACGCCCTCCGACGGTAGCCCGGGCGCGACCGTGTTCGCCTTCACTCCACAGGGCGATCCGATCGCCAGTGGAATCGCGGCCTCTCTCAGCGGGCCCACCGCCGGCCCCATCGCCTCTCTGCCCTCCTTCCGCGGCGCCGCCGCCTACGCGTTGATGACGGTCGACGGAAGCGTGGACGTGAGGGACGCCGATCTTCGAAACGGCGGCGGCTCGCTCTCGGGATTTCCGCTCGCACTCGGTGATTCGATCACGGCCGGACCGATCGTGGTGCGGCGAGGATCCGAGTCACTTCTGCTGGGGGCAAATTTGCCCGCGAGTCGATTGCACCTCGTCCAGGAGAACGGAACCATCCGCGACGATTGGACCAACTGGGAATCCCAGGGCGGACTTGGACTGAACCCGAGCGAAACGCTCAGAAGCGTGCCCGTCGCCGCGGATCTGGACGGGAACGGTCAGGTGGAATCGATGGTTTTCGTGGCGGGGGCTCGCATCGTGGGGTACGACCTCACGGGACAATCTCCGACTCGAGTCCTCGATCTTCCCATTTTGGGGAAGCTGGGAGAGATCGGTGCCCAGTCGAGCTTCGCGCTCACCGCGTGGCCCTCCGAGGAGGGTCTCGCCCCCGATCGGATCCTGGTGGAATACAGCGAAGCGCGGAGCGGCGCGCCCGACGCCATTCTGTTGCGGGTGTTCTTCAGGAGCGGTGGCTGGGACTCCGAATTTTTCGGAGAGGGGATGCCGCTTCCGCTCACCGGCCCCGCGGCGCTGGGCGACCTGGATGGCGATGGCCACCGCGATGTGGTGGTCATGGATCGTGAGAGGATTTGGGCCTACGGGGGCCCGAGCGGTGCCTCTCTGGTGGGCTTCCCGGTGCCCCTGCGCGATCAGCATCTCGTCAGCTCGGGTGAGCGGCTCGTGGACGAACCCAAGGGCAGTGCCATCATCGCGGACGTGGATGGCGACGGTCAGAACGAGCTGGTGTTCGAGAGTGCTCTGGGGCTGCTCTACGCCATGGAAAAGGACGGAAAGGACAGCGCCGGCTACCCGCGGAAAGTGAGCGGTGGGGGCGTGGTTTCCCCTCAGCTCTACGACTATCTCGACGGGGCTCAGCCCCGCCGGGCGATCCTGCTCTTCGAGGCCGCAGGAGATACGGTGGCCCAGGGAGGCGCCCTCCGCAGCCCGCGTCTGCAGAAGATCGAACTTCCGCCTCCCCCGCAGCCGCGCGCCGATCAGCGTCTGGCGGAATGGCGGGGTCTTTCGGGAAGCGTATTGCGCCAGGGAAGAGGTGTGGTGGGGCAGGGGCCCCAGAGTTCCGTGGCGGTTGCGAACGAGGACCGTGGGGCTTTCGTCTATCCCAATCCCGCCGGCGCGCAGTTGTACGCGCGGGTGCGTTTCGAAAGCGGTGGGGTGCAGACCGCGTCGGCGACCCTCATGAACGTGGAAGGTCAGGAGCGCTACACCGCCACGAAAGAGATCACGACGGCGGGGACCAACGAGATCGATCTGCCCATCGAGACCCTGGCTTCCGGTCCCTACCTGTGCCGCATCGAGTACCTGGCTCCTGCCGGTCGGCGGGTCGAAGTCATCCCCTTCTACATCGAGCACTGACGGGAGGAGAAAGCATGCGCATCTTCACTTCAGCTCTTCTGTTCCTCGTTCTTTACACTTTGCCCGCGCTGGCAGCCGAAACCTCGACGCCACCCCGCGAGAGTGTCGCTTCGCCCCATCTGGTCTCCCGGGTCTCTTCCACTCAAATTCTCCAGGGCAAAAAGGAAACGGTACCGCCCAGCTACCGGTTCAGCGCGGAGCAAGCGGATGAGGTTCTGGCGCAGGGGGAAGAGCCGGTTCCCAACTGGGAGGAAAATCAATCCAATGGCGCTCCCAAGCGCTGGTGGCCCCTGGCCCTCTCCGCCGCGGTTCCCGGGCTTGGCGAAGCGGTGACCGGGCACAGACGCGGTTATCTGTTCATGGCCGCTGATGCGGCTTCCATTTATGGCGCTGTGCATTACAACAAGAAGGGGGACGACAAGGAGGCGGAGTACATCGCTTTCGCCGACGCGCACTGGTTTCAAGACCAATGGGAGGAGGCGTTGCGAACCGTGGACACCTCACCTTGGTTCGGCACGGACTACCGCGGCAAGAGCAAGGAAGACGTGCCCCTCTGGGTATCCAAGGAACAGGATGCGCGCGAGTACTACGAGAATCTGGGAAAGTGGGACATCTTCTGGTACGGCTGGGAGGACTCCAAACCGCGCAGCATCGGTGATACGGACATCACATGGGACTGGACGAATCCTCCCCCGGACTTCATCACCCCGCTGCGCAACCAGTACCTCGACATGAGAACGGCGAGCAACGACGCCTACGGCAATCGAGACAAGTTTCTCACCGCGAGTCTGCTTTTGCGACTGTTCAGCGTCCTGCAGGTCGCCTATCTCGAGGGCTTCATCGGCGGCCACTACAACAGCGATTACCAGGGACCAGGGGTCGGCGGCTCCCTGGCCCATCTTCAGAAGAGTCACGGCGCGCAAGTGAATTGGTTTGTCGATGCGCAGAACATCGACAACACCCGCTTGGGCCTACAGGTGAGGTATTGATCATGCGCGCAAAGTCGACGATTGCCTTGATGACCGCGATCCTGTTCGCCGCGCTCGGTGCGGCGCGCGCGGACGACGGTGGGCGCTTGAGTTCTCTCATGCGCGAGAGTTCGCAAATCGCGGTGGCGCAGCAGACCACCGAGGGTCAGGTGACCGCCCCGGTGTTCGGAGGGGAGATCGGGTCCCGTCTGAAGCATGCCTCCCATTCTCTTTTACTTCCCGGCTGGGCTCAGCTTCGTTCGCATCACGCTTACCGGGCCGCGTTCTTTCTGACGACGGAGGCCGCGATCTGGACCTCGTTCGCGGTGTTCAAAGCGCAAGGACACAGCCGCGAGAACAGCTATCAGGAGTACGCGGTGAATTTCGCTGGCATCGATGCCGGTAGTCGCGACGACAACTACTGGCGCTCGCTGGGGAGTTACCGCGACAGTGACGCCTACAACGAGGACCGTCGCCGCGACCTGCGTATCGGCCTCGACCCATCCGGGCCGGAGTACGCCGGAGGAGATGCCTGGCAGTGGCAGAGCGAAGCACGCTTCGAGGACTACAATGCGCTGCGAAGAGACGCCAACAGTGCCTACGATCATGCGGATCTGGTGGTGGTTCTGGCGCTGGTCAACCGTCTCGTCTCGTTCATCGACGCCATGCGTAGCGGCCCCCCGAGCTCCGAGTCCGACGGTACCCAGGACCATCTTCTTCAGGCGGGCGGCTTCGGAATGGACCTCGGCGTCGGCCCCGATTGGAGTGGAGGCGTGGCCTCCTCGCTCACTCTCAGCCGGAGCTTCTAGAAGGCATGAGCTGGCGCTTCGCCATCTGCGTTCCCCTCGCCGTTTCGTTTCTAAGCGCGTGCGGACAGGCGCCTTCGCCCCGGCTCTACGGCCTGGACAAAGTGGACGCTCCGGCTCCCCGCAGCTTTGAATTTGAGGGCTCCTTCGAAAATCGGAAGTCGGAGCCCTATGCCCCCCTGATGCAACTGTCGTCGGTGGCCGTATTGCCCGACGGCCGCCTGTTCTTCGCCGACGTCGGAAGCGGACGCATTCACGGCTTCGACGCGAAGGGCGAGTACATCGGGGCGACGGACCGTCCCTCCATTGGTTTCGCGCCTCTGGATCTGGCAAGTCTCAACTTTCATCTCTATGCCCTCGATCGCAGTGAACAGAAGCTCTACCGCTTCAACGAAGACGGGGCATTGCGCGATCTGGTGCTCGACCTGAGGGCGGTCGATCCCGCCCGTCCGGTGCGGGTGGGGGCGATCGATTTCGACGAAGACGGCCGCCTGGCTCTGGCGGATGAAGCGGGGCACCGCGTGGTCGTTACCAGTCCCTTTCTCAAGTTCGATTATTCCGTCGGTGAATACGGGCAGTTCTTGGGACAGCTCAACCGGCCGGACGGGGTGTGCTTTTCTCCCGGTGGTCTCCTGTACGTCTCCGACCGGGGAAATTCGAGGGTGGAGGTCTTCGACGAAACCGGCCAAGTGCTCGGCGCGACGCCGGGTTTGGAGGCGATCAAGCCCATGATGGTGGCGCCGGCCGGGATCGACACTGACCGCTTCGGAAACGTGTATGTCACGGACGCGGGGATGGGAGTGGTGCATGTCCTGGCTCCCGATCTCCATTATCTGGCCGCGGTGGGAGGTGATGAGTTCGCCCCCGATCACATGAGATCTCCCGTCGATTGCGTGGTGGGGCAGGACGATCGTCTCTACGTGATAGATGCGGGTCGCAACGTCCTGCTCGTCTATCGAATCGTCTTCCCCTGAGCGGGGGTGGGCCAGTGCCCAGACGATTTCTCCTACTCCTCTTGTTTTGCGTCGGCCTGGCCGAGCCCTGCTTCGCGCAGGGCAATTTCATCCCTTCGTTTCATTCGTTCTGGGTCGCGGCAAAGAGCGATTCGACGGCCCTCCATTGGCTGGGTTCCGATGAACTCGCGACCAGTCGCGACAGTTTCGCGGTCAAGCCGGGTCAGGTTCGGTTTTCCCTCTCGATGAGCCAGGTGCTCGATCCCGTCCAGGCGAAGTGGAACGGGCAACCCTTGCAACAGTGGCTGGACTATGAGCTCGATCGGGCCCGCGGCACGGTGGTGTTGCTCCGCCCCCGAGAAGGCGAGGGGACTCTGATCGTGGAGTACCACTTCGATCCCGTCGCCGCTCCGCCGCGCGTGCAGCTCCACCCCATGAAGCGCCAGGCCGAGCTCCAGGAACTGGCCAAAGAAGGAACTCAGCCGAGCGCGGGCGGGAACTCGATCGAGCAGACCGAGGAGTTGGGCGCCGCCTCGAGCGCGGGACTCTCGGTCAGCGGTTCGAAGACCGTTTCGGTGCAAGGCGGCACCAACCGCGATGCCACCGTCGATCAGGGACTCCACCTGGCGGTGACGGGGAAGCTCACCGAGAACACCTTCGTGCGCGCCCAGATCTCTGACGAGAATCTTCCGATCACGCCCGAAGGCAACACCGAGGAGCTCAAGGACATCGATCAGGTGCGCATCGAGATCTTCGGCAACGGCGGTCGAGCGCTGCTTGGAGATTTTCAGATCGACCAGCCACTGGGGATCTACGTTCCGTATCAGCGCAAACTGCAAGGGCTCTGGCTACACGGCCGCAATTCGGCCGGCAGCGCGACTCTCCTGGGAGGGTCGCCCCGAGGCCGCCGCATCGAACTGGAGATCCGCGGAGAGGAGGGGGTGCAGGGACCCTACGAACTCCTGAACGGTTTGCGGGACAGCGAGAGTTACATCATCGCGGGTTCGGAGAGGGTCTGGGTGGATGGTGAGCCCCAGACGCGCGGAGAAAACCGCGACTACACGATCGACTACATACGGGGAACCATCACCTTCACCGAACTGCGACCCATCGGTCCGGAAAACCGCATCGCGGCCGACTTCGAGGTCTCGGCCACCGGGTACAGCCGTACCGTTCTCGGCGCGGCGGCGGATAGCACGCGCTTGGGTCCGGCTTCGTTTCATGCCTCGTGGATTCGAGAGTCCGACGATCCCGACCGGCCCATCGGTGGTCCCCTGAGCCAGGAGGACGAAAAAGTGCTCCGCGAGGCGGGGGACGACCCGTCCAAGGCTCTGGGAAGCGGAGTGACGCCAGTTCCGCCGGGCGAAGAGGGAACCGGGGACTACGTGAAGAAGGATGAGAACGGAGTGGAGTACTACGTCTACGCTCCAGGGGACTCGACCGCCAACTACTTCCTGAGCTTCGAACGCGTTCCGGAGAACCAGGGCGACTATGCCCAGAGTGAGATCACCAACCAGGGGAAACGAGTCTACGAATATCGAGGCCCGGGCAAGGGTGATTACGTGCTCGGACGGCGTCTCTCGCTTCCGAACCGCAGCGAAGCCCTGGTCATCGGCACGTCTCTGGGACAGCGCGGGAGCGAGAACGGTTTCCTTTCGGCCGAGGCGGATTTCACCCGAAGGGATGAAAACGTCCTCAGCTTCCGTGACGACGAGAATAACGACGGTCTGGCCTGGAGATTCGAAGGGGTGAGCCCCTGGTTTCTGGGAAGCGGCGAAAACTCCGGAGTCCGAGTCCGTGGAATGGCGGAGGGAATCGCGCCGGAGTTCTACCAGTTCGGAAGGATACGTACTCCTTTCTTCTACGATGCGTGGAACCTTCAGGACACACCGCGTATGCAGCACGAGGGCCGTGAGCTCTTCGCGTTGAACGCGCGCGGCGCCGAGCGGCAGAGCGAGGCGAGTCTGGAGCGACTCCATCGACACGGCAGCTTCCATGGCACCAGGGCTCGCTGGTCGGCGGACGGTACGCTCTTCGGTCCGTTCAACTGGCGGCACGACCTTGCTTTCATGTCCCACGTGGGAGAGACCGGTGCGACGGGGCACCGCCGGAACCGGTCGGCGCGACTGGGAGTGAATCTGGGGCGATTCGAACCCTTCGTTCGTTGGAACGATGAGCGCTTCGACGATGGTCCCAGCGACCAGAAGCGTGGTTACCAGAGCCAGGAATGGGGAACGGGAGTCCTGAGTCATCAGCGATTCGCGACAGGACGGCTCGAGTATCGACGACTGCTCGCGGACAGCCTTGCCGTTGAAGGAACTCGCTGGAAATTCCAACAGGATTTGCGGGAGTGGAGGGCCGCGGCCGAAGGACTCCAGGGCGCCTTCCGCTGGAATCTGGACGGGACCTGGCGCGAGAGCGATCTGGACGGAGGGCAGAAGGAGAGCACGCGACTGGGACGAATCGGCCTCGGCTATCGGCCCGCGGGCAAACTCTACGGAGCGGATCTGGATTACCGGGCCGGGAACGATCGCTCCCGCGTGATCGAGCGGACGACGATCTTCGTGGGGGAGGGTCAAGGGGACTACGATCAGGAGGGCAACCGCATCGGTCGGAATCTGGGTGACTACAACGTGGTCTTCAGTCCCAGCGACAGCCTGATCGCCGCCACCGACGTGGAGCTCTCGGCGAAAGTAGATGCGGAGTGGCGAGCCGCACCCCTGGTAGGGGGCATCTCGTTCAACGGGCTATACAAGGTGAGCGAACGGTCGCAGAGCGACGACGTGGGCGGAGTTCTTCTCCTCGAACGCTCCCTGTTGCGTCAGCCGGACACCACGATCTTCGGGGAGGAGCATGTTCGGGGCGACTTCGTTCTGCTGCGCCACGTCCGGAGCACGGATCTGCGTCTGACCTTCGATCAGACCACCCAGCTCGATCGCCGCTTCTCCGCCACTCCCGAGAGCAGCGTGCGACGCGAACGCAGTTTCCGCGTCGATCGCGATCTCACCCGCGGATGGAGCCTGCGAGCCGATGGCGGAAACCGTCAACGTGAGAAGGTGGCCGATCCAACCGCCTCCAGCTTCCTGAACTCCTATCAGGTGGATGATCTCTACGCCGGTCTTCTTTTGGGTTACCGCGCTACGGCGCGAACGAGGACCAGCCTGGAAGGGAGGGGCACACGAAGAAACGACGGGTTCAGCGGAATCTCGCAGACCGTTCTCGAGTTCGTTCCCAGCATCACGACCAATTTTCTCAGGGCCCGGTGGACGGTGGACTATCGCTGGGCCGACGTGAGGGAATCGGGAGGCGACCCGCTCCTGCGTCCGTTCTTCTTCGAGAGACCCGGCAGCAACCAGCGTTTCTCCACCGTCGCCCAGTGGATGTTGGGAAAGTCACTTTCCCTCACCGTTCGTTACCAGCTGCGCGACGAACCGCAGCGGAAGATCCTCCAGGACCTGAGCGTCGAAACGAGGGCGAGATTCTGATGCGTCTCTTTGGCCGCAGTTCGGTTCTGCTCATCCTGTTCGTTGCAGTAGGACTCATGCCGTCCGCTCCCGCGGACGCGGTGGAAGAGATGCTCGCTCCCAAGTTGCAGGCCTCCCCGAGCGTCTCCGACGTGGTGGCGCGCGTCTTCCGACGGCCGCCCGCCCTTCGTCCCGCACATCGATGGGAAAAGGACGCATGGGACGCTCTGCGGAGGAGAAGGTTGGCTCTGGGGGAGAGTCGCCCTCAGTGCTCATCGAGACACTCTGTTCGTCGACGCGGGTCCCCGCGCCCGCATCCTGGCCATCTCGCACAGCGGTGCCGACAGTCTGCAGTGGAACGCGTTCGAACGGGCCTCGGGAATCAGCGTGGGCACGTTTTACCGGCCGGGGAGCTGGGTCATGCAGAGCGAGCATGGCCTCGAGGAATTGGGCGACATGGGCTTTCCCTTCGCGAGCCTGACGGTTCGCCACACCGAAGTCGACCGGAAGGCGGAAGGAGTGAAACTGGATCTCCTTCTCTTGCCCGGCAGCGTCGCGAGTGTGGGTTCGGTCGTGGTGCTGGGTGCGCGACACACGCGTCCTGCGGTGCTCGCTAAACTCTCTGGTCTCCGCTCGGGTCAACAGTGGAGCGAGGAGAGACTGCGGCGGGCTCGGGAACGCCTCGAGGCAAGAGATGTCGTGACCAGAGTCGTGAACGCGCAGCCCATGCTACGCGGTGCGCAGCTCGACACGGTGGACGTTCTGTTGAAAGTGGAGCAACCCACCTCCATCGGTCAACTGGCTGCGGCCCTGGGGGTCACCCAGGGAGAGGCGGGCAAGGGAACGCGCGTGTACGGCACGCTGGACCTGAGTCTTCTCGATCTTCTGGGAACGGCGCGGCAACTGCGACTCTCGTTCCGCGATGACGGAAAATCCCGACGCACTCTGGACGTCGCTTACCTCGAACCGCTGGCCTTCTCCTCTCCGCTGGACGTCTCCGCAACGCTCGGGCAGCGCCACGAGGACGCTTTGTATGACATGATTCTCGGTGAACTCTCGCTGCGACTGCCTTGGCGCGGAGCGTCAGCGATCGAAGTCGGAGGCGGCATCGACCGGACCACCTTCGTGGGGGACGAGGGAATCCTCCGCGTACGCCGGCGAGCTCTGGCGCGCCTCGCCATGGGCAATCTGCGCCCGGAAAACGACAGCGGAATCTTCGGGAGCGTCGACAGCCGTTTAGAGTATGGGCGTGTCGCGCAGACGGTTGGAAACCCGGGCGCGGGTCAGCCTGCGGTGAGCGCCGAAGAACAGACGACGGTCGATCTCGACCTGCACCTGGGTTGGGCCCTGGGCTCGCGTTTGGCGATCCTGGCGCGCGGCCGTTGGGCCTCGGTTTCGTCAAACCACTATCCTTTGCCGCAGTCCGAGCAGTTCTTCATCGGAGGGGCACGAACCGTCCGCGGCCACCGGGAAGGCGAGGTGCACGGCGAGATCGTTTCGCACGCCTCGTCCGAGTTCGTCTTGGGCCCAGCCCGGGGCGGACAGGCCTACCTGTTCTACGATGTGGGCTTTGCCCGCGAGACGGTGCAGACGGCGGGGAGATTGGGCTTGAAGAAGACCTGGATCAACGGCTTCGGGCTGGGTCTGCGCACGCCCGCTCCCTTCGGCCGCTTGGATCTCAGCCTGGGATTCGCCCAGAGACTGAGCTTCGACAACGGTCTGATTCACCTCGCCCTCATCAACCAGTTCTGATGAGCGCTCCGCTTCCAAGATGGCGCCGCCTCGAAGCTTGTGGCATTCTGTTCTGCGCGAGCTTCAACCGCGCCTCCTCCTCTGGGTGAAACCGTGAGCCGATCTTCGAGGGACATGAAGACGATTCGTCGAGAGGTCGAGTCTCTCCGCGCGGCCATCGCTCACCACAACCGACTCTACTACCAAGAGAGCAAGACCGAGATCAGCGATCGCGAGTACGACGCGATGGTCGAGAAGCTCCAGGCGCTCGAGCGAGAGCACCCGGAACTGCGATCGGAGGACTCACCCACCGAGAGAGTGGGAAGTGATCGGAACGAGAGCTTCCCTTCGCTCGGGCACTCCGTTCCAATGATATCGCTGGCCAACTCCTACGAACGGGCCGAGGTCCAGGCCTTCCACGAACGCATCGTCAAGATCCTGGGTCAGGATCCGGGAGCCTACACGGTGGAGCCGAAGATCGACGGCGTCGCGGCGGCGTTGCGTTACGCAGAGGGAAAGCTCTCGGTGGGCTTGACGCGAGGGGACGGAAGAACCGGAGATGTGGTCACGGACAATCTCGAGACCCTCGATGACATTCCCCGCAACTTGAAGCTCACCGGCGTCCCGCGCGCTTTGAAGGACGCCGCTGAACTCGAGGTGAGGGGTGAGGTCTACATGCCCCTCGCTGACTTCCAGCTCTTCAACCGGCAACGCGAAGAGGCCGGGCTCGCCGCCTTCGCCAATCCACGAAACGCGACCGCGGGTAGTTTGAAGACGCTCGACGTCAAGGAGGTTGCCCGGCGGCCCCTTCACTTCTGGGCCTACAGCATTGCGGTCCCTCATCCCCGGGTGCTGGGGTCACACTTCGCGGAACTGGAGGCCCTGCGCACCCTCGGGTTCAGAGTTGCGCCCCACGCGGTGCGGGTAAGCGGCCTGGACAAGATCTATGTCGCGCTGGACGAACTGGATCAGGTGCGGCATTCGCTCGATTTCCAAATTGACGGGGCGGTGCTCAAAGTCGATGACACGCGCCTCTGGGACGAGCTGGGGAGTACCGCGAAGAGCCCCCGCTATGCTCTCGCGTACAAATTCGCCGCGGAGCAGGCGGAGACTCTGGTCGAGAGCATCGAGGCCTCGCTGGGGCGCACCGGGGTGGTGACACCGGTCGCGAATCTGACACCAGTCAACTTATCTGGCAGCTTGGTATCGCGGGCGACACTTCATAATCAGGATGAAATCGATCGCAAGGACATTCGGGTGGGTGACACGGTCCGGATCGAAAAGGGAGGGGATATCATCCCCAAGGTGGTCGAGGTGGTGCTGAGCAAGAGGCCGCGGGGCAGCCGTCCCTATCGCCTGCCCAGCAAGTGCCCCTCGTGCGGGGAGAAGCTCCTGCGGTTCGAAGGTGAAGTGGCGGTGCGCTGCACGAACCGGAACTGTCCCGCGCAAAGGCGTCGAGCCCTGATGCACTGGGCCAGCCGCGACGGCATGGACATCGAGGGACTTGGCGGCAGCGGGGTGGAACTCCTCTTCGAACACGGTCTGATCGAGTCCATCGCCGACCTCTACGATCTGACGGAGGAAGCTCTCGCCGCTCTCCCCGGCTTCGCCGAGAAAAGCGCCACCAAGCTGGTCGAATCGATCGCGGCCTCCAAGGAGCGTCCACTGGCCCATCAACTCTATGCCCTGGGAATTCGGCATGTGGGCATCGGCGCCGCGCGTCAGCTCGCGCGGCGCGTGGGGACGTTCGAGAAGATTCGAAGTGCCACCGAGCAGCAGCTCGAGGCGGTCGAGGATTTCGGTCCCATCATGGCCAAGAGCGTGGTGGCCGAACTAAAGGCCAACGCGAAGCTCATCGAAGCTCTGCGGGCGCGCGGTCTATTCGCGACGGAGGAGTCCGGGGCGACCGAGATTCCCCAGGACTCTCCCTTCGCCGGGCGTTCGGTCGTGTTGACGGGATCCTTGACCTCGATGGAGCGAAGGGAGGCGAAGGCCAGGATCGAGGCCCTGGGGGGCCGGGTCAGTTCCAGCGTGAGCAAGAAGACCGATTGGGTCGTGGCGGGAGATCGCGCCGGATCCAAGCGCGCGCGCGCGGAGGAGCTTCAGGTCAGAATCATCGACGAGAGTGAGTTCCTGCGTCTCCTTGCGGAGGCGGAGGCATGAAGCAGCTCACTCTCGCGCTCTCATGCCGCGTGCATCGTCACCACGAAGTTCGCGTGATTCGACCTCTTTCTACCCAGGCCGAAACTCTGTTTCTGCAGGGGGACTCCGACCGCCCTCCCAAAGACCTGAAGTTGCTCGCAGTGGGGGAGACGCCGGAATCGGACGAAATCCTCTCCCTCCAGGAACTCTTGCTCGTGCTCTGGCCCTCTGCTCTTTCCACTGTCGAATCCGAGCTGAAGAAGACCCGCGCGATCGACAACCGCGTCGATTTGGAGCAGAACCTGTGCGGATGGGCCGATCTGTTGCTCGCTCTCATCAGCTGGTGGACCACGCTCGACCCGCGGCGGCGACTCCGGTTGGAAGAAGCCCTGCGCGGGCTCGCTCCGCTGTTCGCGGAGTTTCTCCAGGGCGAGGCTCCGGAAGGATCCTCGACCCGCGGTTTCCATACCGGAAGGAGCGTGCACGAGTGCTTTCCGGAGTTCTTTCTCGCGCCAGAGCCCGATCTCCCTCGGGCTGACGAGGAGGCCTGGCGCAGCTGGAAGGAACGGGAGGTGGAGGAGATCCTGGGCGAGAACGGTGGTCTATCCCGAATTCTCGGGGAGAGCTACGAAGCGCGCGCCGGGCAACTCGACATGGCGCTCAAGACGGCGGAAGTGCTAGCCCGCGACGAACACCTCATGATCGAGGCGGGCACCGGGATCGGAAAGTCCCTCGCCTATCTGGTTCCGGCTCTCCTGCACGGCGCGCGCGAGGAAGAGCGCGTCGTCATTTCCACCTACACCAAGGCTCTTCAGCACCAACTCATCGACGGGGACCTTCCCGTCCTGGAGCATTTCGGCTACCCGGCGAAAGCCCGGCTCCTGTTGGGGCGCAACAACTATCTCTGCGCGCGCCAGTTCCGCCGCGCGATGGCCCACCGCCCCCAGAATCGTGCGGAAGCTCTCGCGCAGCTCGCCATCTTTTGTTGGCGGCATCAGAGCCGCGACGGAAGACGCGAGGAACTGAGCGACCATCCCTTCTTCGGAGCGCACTGGCTGGCGCTCTTCGATTCGGTGGAGCCGTGTTCCCCTCACATCTGCCATCGAGATCCGCTGTGTTTCGTGGTCGCCGCGCGCCGGAGCGCCCGGGAAGCCCCGGTGGTGGTGGTGAACCACTCGCTGCTCATGATGGACTTGCGCAGCGCCCAGGGCCTCCTGGGGCCGTCGAGACTCCTGGTGGTGGATGAGGCTCACGAACTTCCCCCCGTGGCGACGAACGCGCTGAGTCATTGGATCAGGCGCGATCGGCTGGAGGTGTATCGAAACCTCGGGGGAGAGAAAACACAGGGCGGACTGCGGGAAGTGCTCGAAGAGATCCTGAGAATCGTGGGAGACAAACCGGGCGGCGATCGATTGCGGGAGTGCACGAGCGCGCTGGACCGTTCGCTGGATTCGTGGTCGGACGCCTATCATCACTGGTTCGACGCGATCGAGGAAAGTTGCCGCCTCCGTTTGGGTGAGGGGAGCGCGCGGGTGGGCCGGCATCGCTACCACGACGGAGACGAGGCCTTCGGCGCGGTTCGTGAGGAGACGACGGTGCTGCTCGAATGCGCCGAGTCTCTCCATCGCGACCTAGCCAGAGTTCTGGACGCGAGTGGGGATCTGGCCGAGTTGTTACCGGAGATGCAGGACGATCGGGAGGCGCTGGTTTCCCTGCTGGCGTTTCATTCGGATCTCTGCGAGGGCATCGAGTTTTGTCTGCAGGCCAGTAGCGAGGACTGGGTGTACTGGTTCGAATGGGGAGGGACGAAAGGACTCTCGGCCATGGTGGCCGCTCCGTTGACGGTCGAGGAACCCCTGGCTCAGCTGTGGGATACCCACTATCGCTCGGTGATCATGACCAGCGCCACGCTCGCGATTGGGAATGACTTCGCTCCGTTCGCGGAGAGTGTGGGGTTCTCGAAAGTGTCGCGTTATACGGAGAGTCTCTTGATCCCCTCGCCTTTCCACTTCGAGGAGCAAGCACTCGTTCTAACCACTCCAGAGCTCGTGGATCCCAAGGAGGAGGGATTTCCGGAACTGGTAGCTGAGTTGCTGGAGCGGATCGGGACGCGGGTCGCCACGAAAATTCTCATGCTCTCGACCAGCTACCAGCTCATCGATGAGGTCTACGAAATTCTTCGCCCCATTTTTTCGGGGGAGAGGGATGGGCTTTTCACCGAAGAGAGCGGCCGGCCGGGCACGCGGCTCCTGCGACAGACTCCGGGAGGGAGTCGCGAGCGACTCGTGGCCGCGTTCAAGGACGAGGGCGCCGCCATTTTGCTTGCCACCGGATCGTTCTGGGAAGGGGTCGATTTCCCGGGTCGCCAACTCGAGGTGCTGGTGGTGCCCCGTCTTCCGTTCGCCGTGCCTACCGAACCGCTGACCCAGGGACGCTACGACCGCGCGAAGCGCCTGGGCCGTGATCCCTTTCTCGACGTGTCGTTGACCGATGCCGTCCTCCGTCTCAAACAGGGAGTGGGACGGCTCCTTCGCACGCGCGAGGATCGCGGAGTGGTGCTTCTGTTGGACAAGCGGCTTCAAGAACGAAGCTACGGAGTCACTTTCCTTCAATCGATGCCCCGTTCCTGCGAGTGGGTTCCCACCCGCGAGGAAATGGCACAGCGCGTCGTTGATTTTCTCTCGAAAGCCTAGCTCGAACCGTTATGTTCTCCTTTGGCCCAGTCTCTCATCGCGCTCTATCTTGAATCGGCCAGTTCAGAGAAAGTGAGGATCCATGGCTTCAAGACCACAGGTCCATGCCCCCCGCGGGACGAAATTGCACTGCAAGGGTTGGGTGCAAGAAGCGGCGTGGCGCATGATCCAACACAATCTCGATCCTGAAGTCGCCGAGATCCCCGAAGAGCTTGTCGTCTACGGAGGACGTGGAAAGGCGGCGCGAAACTGGCAGGCCTTCGACGCCATCCTTCGCGAGCTGGAACGGCTCGAGAACGATCAAACCCTTCTGGTGCAGAGCGGAAAGCCCGTCGCAGTGGTACCGAGTCATCCCGACGCTCCGCGAGTCCTCATCGCGAATTCCAATTTGGTGCCGCGCTGGGCGACCTGGGAGCATTTCGACGAGCTCGACCAGAAGGGCCTCATGATGTACGGCCAGATGACCGCCGGTTCCTGGATCTACATCGGCACCCAGGGCATTCTCCAGGGCACCTACGAAACGCTCGCCTCCCTCGCCCGGGCGCAGGGCTGGAAGGATCTCAGGGGAAAGATCGTTCTTAGCGGCGGACTCGGGGGCATGGGGGGAGCTCAGCCTCTGGCCGTGACCATGAACAACGGCGTCACGCTGTGCGTGGAAGTCGATCCCCAACGCATCTCGCGCCGGCTCGAGACGCGCTACCTCATGGATTCCACCACGCAACTCGAGGTCGCACTTCAACGGTGCCGCGTGGCCGCCGCCGAGGGTCGTCCCTATTCGGTGGGTCTTCTGGGCAACTGCGCCGACGTCGTGCCCGAAATTCTGCGCCGCGGCGAAGCCATCGACATCGTCACCGATCAGACCTCTGCCCACGATCCCTCCGCCGGATACATCCCCAACCGGATGACTCTCGCCGAGGCTCTGAAGCTGCGGAAGAGAGACGTGGTGGCGTATCGGCAAGAAGCCATGCGTGCCATGCGGGAGCACTGCGAGGCCATGGTGGGTCTGCAGAGGGCGGGGAGCATCGTCTTCGATTACGGAAACAATCTGCGGGGCATGGCGAAGGACGCCGGCTTCGACGAGGCCTTCTCGTACCCGGGATTCGTGCCCGCGTACATTCGACCTCTCTTCTGCGAAGGAAAGGGCCCGTTTCGCTGGGTAGCGCTCTCGGGGGAGGCAAGTGACATTCACCAGACCGATCGCGTCATCGTGGATCTCTTCGGAGACGAGGAGCCCCATCTCAAACGGTGGATCGAGCTCGCCTCCGAACAGGTCGCGTTCCAGGGTCTTCCCTCGCGCATTTGTTGGCTGGGCTACGGCCAGAGAGCGCGGGCGGGGCTGGCGTTCAACCAGTTGGTCCGCGAGGGCAAGGTGAAGGCGCCGATCGTCATCGGTCGCGACCATCTGGACAGCGGCAGCGTGGCCTCTCCGTACCGGGAGACCGAGGGAATGAAGGACGGAAGCGACGCGGTGGCGGATTGGCCGCTCCTCAACGCTCTCATCAACGCGGTAAATGGGGCCTCGTGGGTCAGCATCCATCAGGGAGGGGGAGTGGGTATGGGACTCGCGATCCACGCTGGTCAGGTGATCGTGGCGGACGGAACCGATGCCGCGGCGGTCCGCCTCGAGCGGGTACTGAACAGCGATCCCCTCACGGGCGTGGCGCGTCATTACGACGCCGGCTACGAATCGGCAGCCGCGTTCGCGAAGAAAGCCGGGATCAAGTTCCCCATGGCGGCGCCCAAAGGCGGTTGACGCGATGAGCAAGAAACTCCTCGCCGATTTTCTCGTGGACGGCATCGGACGTCTGTACACCTGCCGCCAGCCGGGTGATGACGAAGGTCCCCGCCGTGGGGAAGGTCTGCGCGAGGTAGGATTGGTCGAAAACGGCGCGGTCGCGGCCTATCAGGGAGAGATCATCGCGGTAGGAAGCTCGGATGCGGTGCGTCGAGGCGATCCGGGTGTTGCCCGGCGCGGAGTCCATCGACGCCGAGGGACGAGCGGTCGTCCCTGGCTTCGTCGACGCGCATACCCACGCCGTATTCGGCAAGGCGAGACCGGACGAGTTTGGCCGGCGTCTGGTAGGAGAGAGTTACCAGTCCATCGCGGAGAGCGGTGGTGGAATCCGGGCCAGCGTGCGCGACTTCCGACAGCGCAGCGAGAAAGAACTGCTGGGACTGACCCGATCGCGACTGAAGGAGTGCCTCAAGAGCGGCAGCACCACGGTCGAAGTCAAGAGCGGGTACGGACTGAATCTCGAATCCGAGTTGAAGGCGCTGAGAGTCATTCGCGCGCTGCAGTCCGAGCCGTTTCTTCCGCGCCTGGTGGCCACCTGCCTGGCGGCCCACGAGTTTCCCGACGAGTACCGCGAGCGGCGCGAGGAGTACGTCGATCTGGTGTGCGAAAGCATCCTTCCGGAAGTGGCGAGTCAGAAGCTCGCCGAGAGAGTGGACGTCTTCTGTGAGCCGGGCGTCTTTAGCCAGGACCAGGCGCGTCGCGTTCTGACGAGCGGGCAGGCCCTGGGCCTAAGCGCCTGCATCCATGCCGACGAGCTCGAAGGGGGAGGGGGAAGCGCACTGGCGGTAGAACTCGGGGCCGCGAGTGCGGATCACCTCGGCGCGATCTCAGAGGCTGGCATTCGGGCGCTCGCGGGGAGCTCCACGGTAGGAGTTCTCTTGCCGGGCACGATTTTCAGCCTGGGACTGGATGAGTTTGCACCAGCCCGCGCGATGATCGAGGCAGGGGTGGCGCTGGCCGTGGCGAGTGACTTCAATCCGGGCTCGAACTACTGCTCCTCCATCCCGCTCACCCTCAGTATCGCCTGCACCCGCATGCGCTTGCACCCTCATGAGGCGCTGGTCATGGCCACCCTCAACGCGGCCTGGAGTTTGGGGCGAGCGGCGCAAGTGGGGAGTCTGGACGTCTCCAAGCGTTGTGATCTGGTGGTGCTGGAAGCCGATTCGCTGGACGAGATGGTCCAGCACATGGGGGGGATGGTCGTCGACCGGGTGGTTTTGAATGGCCGTTCAGTTCCCCGAGGCGCGTAGGCGCCCGTACTTCCGCTACATGGTCAAGGACTTGCTAAGGGCTCCCAGGGATACCGGTTTCGGGATCCGGGGCAGCCTGGACTCCCGGTCAAAGTGCTGTTTTCCCCGGCGCACGCTGGCTTCCGCCTTGCAGGGAGCCTGTGGAATCGGGGGAGATTCGCGCAGAAAGCAAGAACGCGGGAGGAGATCGACGATTCCTCGGCTCTTCCCCTATCGTCATTCCGTCCGGAACCGGGTCCTCGACTGTCGGGAGGGTGTGTGAGCAAGATCACTGATCTCAGGCGCAAGGCCACCGAAGCGAGCCGCACCCGCAACTGGGACAGCGCGGTGAAGCTCTACGAACGCATTTGCGATCTCGAAGGCACGAATCCGGGCTACCGGAACGAGCTCGGGGACGTCTTTGCCAAGATGGGAGACGTTCCCCAGGCGATCCTCTACTACAACAAGGCCGTCGAGCTCTACAACGCGGTGGGCCTGAGCAACAACGCGGTCGCGGTCCTCAAGAAGATCCTCCGTTACGATCCCCAGCACATGGACAGCTACTGGATGCTGGGGGAGACGCGCCGCAAGCAGGGCTTGGGGGCGGAGGCCGGTACCTACTACATCCAGTTCTTGGACTGCCACGCGGAAGTGAGCGATCGCTCGCGCGAACGATTCCTCGATCGGTGCGCGATGCTGCTCGACGTGGCCTCGAGCGACCTCGACATCTTGGGCAAGCTCGACCAGCTCTACGAGAATTGGAATCGACCGGTGGAGCGCGCGCGGGTCTTCGTGTGCAAGGCGCGGCTCGCCCAGGAATCCGGCGAAAGCGACATCGTTGCGCGGTACCTGGAACGCGCCCGCTCGATGACCGGTGATCTGAACAGTATTCCCGAATACGAAGAGTTCTTCGCGAGCGCCAGTGACGAAAAAGACACGGACGTCGATTCCGGTCAGGAAATTGAGATCGACGATGAGGTCGATGATCTCAAGACGGGCAATTCCGGCGAATTCAGCTTCGAGCTCGATTTCGACCGGCCGGGAGAGACGGCGAAGATCGATCCCCCCGGGGCAAAGGACGACCACGGCACGGGGCAGAGCCAGGAAGAGACCCTGGCCATGGAGGGCGTGAATCTGCTCGAGGAGATTCTCGCGGATGGGGACATGGACATGGCCGCGGCGGAACAGAATCAGATGGACAGCATCCGTCAGGATCTGGTGGGCCAGATCGGCAACGACGTGAAACCGCACGACCATCAAGGACACTACGAGCTGGGGCTCGTCTACATGGACATGGGAATGTTTGAACAGGCATTGCCCTCTTTCCAGCAAGCCGCCGAGGGAGAGAAGACGCGGCACAAGGCGCTCGAGATGCAGGGAAACTGTCTGCGCAAGTTGGGTCGCCCCGAAGAGGCGCTCGCGGTGTATGAGCGGGGCATCAGTCTCGGCGGCGCGGAACCCAGAAACTCTCTCGGGATCCTCTACGAGTATGCCGCATGCCTGGAATTCATGAACCGTTTGGAAGAGAGCGCGGAAGGTTTCGAGCGCGTGCTCAGCCTGGATGAGAGCTTCCTCGACGCGCAAGAGCGTCTCGACGCGCTCCGCACCCGGCTCTGAGACCGCTCTCAGCGGTTCCCCGCGCAGCGCCGGCCACCATCTTCGGCCGTTTCCCCCAGAATTTCGGAACTCACTGCGTTGCTTCGGGGTTGCTCCCTGTAGCGAGGCGTGCTTTCATGGGGCCTCGCAAGAATGACCGCCTTCTTCGTCCCCACCTGACCCGCTTCCCGGACGACCGCCGTGATTCGGCTCTCTTTCTTTCTCCTATTCTGGTTGGCCGCGACCTCGGCGCGCGCTCAGTCGTCTCCTCAGGGAACGACCGCGCCGGTCGATTCGACGCGCGCGAAGCAAGCGCCCGATCCCGGACCGCTTCTCCCTTCGTGGGCGGAACGCGCGGCCTTGGGCGAGAGCAACATGGAGTCACTGCGTCCGACCGGAGTGGACGATTTATTCGAGGCACTTCCCTCGGCTTCACTTCGCGTGGCGGGGGACCGCGGGTTCCCTAGCTATCTCGATCTCTCCCCTCTGGACGGGGGGAGCGTGGAGATACTGGAGGATGGCATTCCCTCCCGGAGCCCGGGGGACCTCGACTCCGGATTGTGGGACCTCTCCGCCACCGGCGTGGGCTTCGCCGACCGGCGCCTGCTCGCGGGCTCGGGCGCGATGGGCGGAAGCGCCATGCTCCTCGAGCGCGATCCGGCAGTGTGGGGACAGACTCTCGCCCGTACTCATTTTTATAAGGGGAAACACGAGAGCTATCTGAGGGGACTATCCTTCACCACTCCGCGTGCCCCCAAGACCCTGCGCTTTGACTATGAAGAGTGGAAGACCGAGGAGGGCTACCAGTCCAGCCTCGATCCAAGTTTCACTCCCGGCACCGGGTTCGGACGCGCGAAGATGCGACGCTTCGTACTGGAAACTCGCATCGACACCGGTCTGGGGCAGTGGAGCGTCGGCTTCGGACGCGGACGCCGCTACCACGACGGGAGTGTGCTGCGGGCGGGGAGCGTCGAGAGATGGACGGGGCAGGTCTGGACCGGCTTGGATCGTCAGGACGAGCATCACAAGCTCCGGCTTCGCATGTACCACCTGGACTGGCACGATCACGATGCTCTTCACGGCGAGGAGCGAGACGCCTCGCGTCTCGGACTGCGCGGTCTCTGGACCCCACGCGGCGAAGGGATGCTCCTGGAGGTGAACCTGGAGCGTTGGACGGCCACCTTCCGCCACACTCTCGGCGTTTCGAATCCGGCTCCACCTCTCGTGGGACGAGTTCGCGCCGGCTGGCGCTTCGACGAAAGCGCGCGTCTGTCCGGAGAGGTTTCGACCGAGCTCGCCTATGCGGAGCAGGCGGATACGCCATGGGGACTCGGTGGGTTGGCGCGCGCGCGTCTCCGTCTGAGTTCGACATGGTGGGTCACGGCCAGCACCGGACGTGAGTTGCGCACCCCGACTCTTTTCGAGACGGCAGGGCTTTCCACCCAAGACATGCCCGGCGATTTCGTCTTGCAGCGCATCGGCGCTGGGCCACTTCCCTTCGAGATCCACGACCGGGTGCGAACCGCATTGGGAAGAAAACTCGGTCGCGGAAATGTCGAGCTGGGGGTCGATCGTTGGTGGCTCCGTGATGGCATCGGGTGGGTTCCGGAGCAGAACGCGGCGGTGGATGGAAAGGCCTATACCGTCGGAGGGCTGGCGTACTCTGTCGATCAGTTCACTCTGGCGGCTTCGACCACTTTGGGTTCGACACATCACGGCCTCTCTCTCGAAGTGAACGGTCAGTTGATTCCAAGAGATTTGCCGAGAGTGGAAAGTCGTGGGGCCGGGTGGCCCAAGAAGAGTGGCTATCTCACTCTGAGGTGGTGGCACGACTTGCTCAGTTCTTACGATCAAGTTCGCGTACTCTACCGCGTCGCCTATGCTGGATCTCATTACGACGATATGCTGGCGCCTTTCAGCAACGTGGACGAGTTTGTTCTTCCCTCCACCCGGCAGGATCTGCGGGTGGCGATCAAACTCCGCGATGCGGAGGTTTATCTCGAAGTTCACAACCTGATGGACGCCGCACTCTCCGAAGTTTCCGGCACGCGACGTCGAGGCCGCGACCTCCTTTGGGGTTTGGCCTGGCCGTTTTGGAACTGATTTCTCGCGCGGGTTTCACTGCCTCCCGTTGAGGAACGTTTCTGGTGTGGCGACAGGCCGCGATTCTGATCCTTATCTTCTTGATCGGTTGGGGAGGAGAGATCCTCTCTCGACGTCCGCCTTCGTGGATTCGTGAGGATCCCATCGTTCATCCTTTTGGGCTGGATGAAGAGCGCGAGTCGGAAGAAGCTGTCTTTAAGGCCGCGAATGACTCTGGTCCGCCCCTGATCACCCCGAGTGCGCCCCTGGACATTAATCGGGCATCCAAAATCGAGCTCTTGGCCCTGCCTCGGGTGGGACCGGTCCTCGCCGGTCGGATTTTGGCTCTGCGAGATTCTCTCGGCCGCTTCGACGATCCGGAAGATCTCCTGGCGGTAAAGGGAGTGGGGGAGCGGACTCTGGCCCGCCTACGACCTCTCCTTCGTTTCCGCTGAGGTCCCGTGGTTGCCCAACGCCCGCATTGGGCGCAAGCCTTGCAATCTGCCCCGGTCGCGGCCGGCGCGGCGTTTCGCGCCGTATGGCGTTGGGTGCGCAACCGCCGGAAAACACGGGGCTGAGCCGCTTTGCCGGCCTCAGCTGGAATCCGAATCGGGGCACGGGCATTGCTGGTTGCAATGCTTCGAATCGCGGCGCTGCAGGTCGGCGGCCGCATTCTGCAAGTCCTTAGCTCTTCGAGGTCAGCGCGTTGAAGGACAAAATCGCCGGGAAACTGCTAGAAGCCGACTTGGTCAGCCAGAGTGACCTTCAGAAGGCCATCCAGGAGCAGGAGAAAAACGGGGGATCCCTGGGCGTCAATCTCGTACGTACCGGTGCGCTCTCGGAAGTTGCCTACGCCGACTTTCTCGGCAAGATGTACGACCTCCCCATCGTCAGCCTCGCGGGTCAGGAGATCGAGGCGGAAGTCACGGCACTCATTCCCGCCGACGTGGTCACCCGTTTTCAGGTCATTCCCTTGTCGCGGCAAGGCCGCATACTCAAGGTTGCGATGTCGAATCCGTCGAACGTATTTGCGATCGACGACATCAAATTCATCACCGGACTCGAAGTGCAGCCGGTCGTCTGCACCGAGAGTGACATTCGGGGAGCCATCGATCGCTTCTATGATTCGGCCGACAGTCTCAAAGAGGTGCTCGAGGGACTCGAGGAAGACATCGAGGTCGTAGAAGATGACGAAGAAGATGACCTCGGTGCTCTCTCCTCGGCGTCGGAAAATGCCCCGGTCGTCAAGCTGGTGAACTCGGTTCTCTCGGATGCCGTCAAGCGCGGCGCGAGTGATATCCACGTCGAATGTTACGAACGTCAAATGCGCGTACGTTATCGCGTCGACGGTGTGTTGCAGGAGATGATGAATCCCCCGGCCAAGATGCGCGCCGCGATCATTTCACGTTTGAAGATCATGGCCGAGCTGGACATCGCTGAGCGTCGCGTTCCCCAGGACGGACGCATCAAGCTGAAGATCGGCGAGAAGAAAGTCGACCTTCGCGTCTCTTGCCTGCCCTGCATCTACGGAGAGAAGATCGTTCTCCGTATTCTCGACAAATCGAATCTCCAATTCGATCTCGAGGGCTTCGGGATGGAGGCGAAAGCCATCACGCACGTACTCAAGGCCGTATCGTCACCCTACGGCATGGTCCTGGTCACCGGACCGACTGGATCCGGAAAGACCACGACCCTATACTCCTGTCTGAGCCGCCTCAATACCAGCGAAGTGAACATCATGACGGCGGAGGATCCGGTCGAGTACAACCTGGAAGGAATCAACCAGGTCGCGGTGCGTGACGAGGTGGGCCTCACCTTCGCGGCCGCACTCAAGGCGTTTCTCCGGCAAGACCCCAACATCGTAATGGTGGGGGAAATTCGCGACCTGGAGACCGGGTCCATCGCGGTAAAGGCGGCCCTCACCGGGCACCTGGTGTTGAGCACGCTCCACACGAACGACGCTCCCGCCACCATCAACCGTATGATCGACATGGGCATCGAGCCGTTCCTGGTGGCGTCGTCGACGAATCTCATCATGGCCCAGCGTCTCGTGCGACGGATCTGCAAGCATTGCAAGCAGCGGGCGGACATCAGCCGCGAAGTGCGGGAGGAGCTGGGGATCGACCCCGCAGCCGAAATCTGGGTGGGCGCCGGTTGCCAGGAGTGCAACGACACCGGCTATCGGGGTCGTCAGGGACTCTACGAGGTCATGCCCATCACCTCGCGAATCCGAGATATCGTTCTCGACCGCGGGGGGACCGCCGAAATTCGTCAGGCAGCCATCGAGGAGGGTATGCTCACCCTCCGCCGCGATGGTCTGCGACAGGTTGAAAAGGGAGTGACCACCATCGAAGAGGTCCTCCGTGAAACCGCGGAACTTTAACGGAGGGCGCGATGATCAGCCTGCGTGAACTTCTCGAAGAGATGGTGTCCAAGGACGCCAGCGACTTGCACCTGACGGCGGGTCTTCCACCCCAATTTCGGGTGGACGGCGAAATCGTCAGCTCGAGATTCGACGTGCTGACGGCAGACGATACGCGCGCTCTGGCGTATTCGGTTCTGAACGACGAACAGAAGAAGATCTTCGAGAACGAGAAAGAGCTCGATCTGAGCTTCGGAGTTCAGGGCCTGAGCCGGTTTCGCGCAAACGTGTTCTTGCAGCGCGGAGTGACCACCACGGCGATTCGTCAGATTCCCTACGATATTCTCGGCTTCGACAAGTTGGGTTTGCCCAAGGCGGTCAAGCGTTTCGCCGAGCTGCCCCGTGGACTGGTCCTGGTGACAGGCCCGACCGGATCGGGTAAGTCGACCACCCTCGCCAGCATGATCGATTGGATCAATCAACACCGCGCGTGTCACATCCTCACGATCGAGGATCCCATCGAGTACGTTCACGCTCACAAAAAGAGCATGGTGAACCAGCGCGAGCTTCATACCGATACCGACTCCTTTCCCAACGCTTTGAAATACGTACTTCGCCAGGACCCGGACGTGATTCTGATCGGCGAGATGCGCGACCGAGAGACGATTGCGGCGGCCCTGACGATCGCCGAGACCGGGCACCTGGCTCTCGCGACCCTCCACACGAATTCGACCTACGAATCGATCAACCGTATCGTGGACGTTTTCCCGGAGAACCAGCAGAACCAGATTCGCGCGCAGCTGGCATTTGTGCTCGAGGGGGTCATCACGCAACAGTTGATCCCCCGGCACCGGGCGCGCGGACGCGCTCTCTGTTCGGAAGTGATGATGTGTACCCCGGCCATCAAAGCGCTCATCCGCGATTCCAAGATCCACCAGATCTACGGAATCATGCAGGCGGGACAGAAGTATGGCATGCAGACGATGAACCAGTCTCTCTACCAGAGCTACACGAATCGAATGATCAGTTATGACGATGCGCTGAATCGCTCGGCGGACCCCGAAGAGCTGCTCAAGATGATTGGTGAGACCGTAAAGGTCTAAGCCAAGCTAGGAGGAACGAACGTGGCCACAATTACGTTTCAGTGGAAGGGAGTGAACCCGCAGGGTGAAGCTCTCAGTGGCGAGATGGTAGCCACCACCAAGCAGGAAGCGGTCGCGAATCTGCGCCGGAAGCGGATTGTCATCAAGTCGATCCGCGCGAAATCGAAGGACTTGAAATTCCCTGGATTCAAGAAGGGCGTTAGTGTCAAGGATCTCTCCATCTTCACCCGGCAGTTCTCCACCATGGTCAACGCCGGTTTGCCCCTGGTGCAGTGTCTCGACATTCTCGGCAAACAAACTCAGCACGTCTTTTTCAAGCAAGCCATCCAGACGGTGATGAGCGACGTTGAAGGTGGTACCACGCTGGCCGAGGGCCTGGGAAAGCATAAGGGCATCTGGAGCGACCTCTACGTGAACATGGTCGATGCCGGGGAGCAGGGCGGTATCTTGGACGTGATTCTCTCGCGTCTCGCGGTCTATCTGGAAAAGGCCGACGCTCTGCAGCGCAAGATCAAGAGCGCCATGACCTATCCGACCATCGTCATGGTGGTGGCGGGCGGCGCCACCGTCTTCATGCTGATATTCGTCATCCCGGTATTCGCCAAGATGTTCTCCGATTTCGGCGGTCAATTGCCCACTCCGACCCGCGTGGTGATGGGTCTGTCGACTTTCTTGCGTTCCTGGTGGTGGCTGCTCGCCGGGATGGGTGTCGGAGCCGTGGCCGCCTACAAGATGGCCCGCAAGAACTACAAGGCCAGCCGCGCCATCGATGCATTCCTGCTCAAGATCCCCATCGTGGGCAATGTCCTGCGCAAGGGCTCCGTGGCTCGCTTCACGCGTACTCTGGGAACTCTCGTGAGCTCGGGTGTACCGATTCTGCAGGGTCTGGAGATCACAGCCCGTACGGCGGGAAATCTGGTGATCACTGAAGCGATCCAGGGCACCCGCGAGAGCATCAGCCAGGGTGAGACCATCTCCGAGCCGCTGAAGCGGTGTGACGTGTTTCCGCCCATGGTTGTGCAGATGATCGCGGTGGGCGAGCAGACCGGCGCCCTCGACGAAATGCTGGGCAAGATCGCGGATTTCTACGACGACGAAGTGGATTCCGCGGTGGAGCAGCTCACGGCTGCCATTGAGCCGATCATGATCGTGGTCATGGGTGTGATGGTGGGTGGAATGCTCATCGCCATGTATCTGCCGATGTTCAAGATGGCGAGTGTCATCAGCGGAGGCTAAGAGTCGACTTCCGCGAGTTTTTTGCGCGGCGATCCTATGGGGGGAATCGGACGTGAGTGAGAAGAGGGATTCGTCCTTCCAGCAGTGGTTCTTTTTGCGGCTGACGGTGGCGACGCTCGTCGTCTCCGCGGGAATCATCCTGCTCTCCTTGGGCGCCGAACACGTAGCCCGTACCGCGCTTTTCGTCTGCCTCGCCGCCCAGTATCTCGGCATCGGAGCTGGCTACGTGGCCTGGCGTTCCGGGGTCCCGCGGCTCTGGGTCCAGACCTCGGGCTTGATCCTCGACGTCACTCTCATCACCGTCTTGATGCATCTCACGGGCGGAGTGGGGAGCGTTTTCACTCTCCTCTACTTCTTCCCGATTCTCCTGGCTTCCTCGACCCAGAGACGGCGCGGGGCCCTCACCACCGCAATCGTCTGCTCCCTCACCATTCTGGGCTACGAAGTACTGGTGGCCACGAGGGTACTTGCGCCTCCGGTTCTCTTCTTCAACGCGGCGCCCCTGCACCGGCGGGAGCTGCTTCAAGTCCAATTCGCGGTCGGCCTGTTCTTGATCATCGGTTATCTCGCGGGGGAACTTGCGCAACGGGTCGATGCGAAGGCACAGCAACTCGCCGCCAAGCGGGATGAACTGGCCCGGCATCGCCTCGAGATTCAGGGAATTCTGGACAACATGAGCAGCGGTGTCGTGACCATCGACGAAAAGGGTCTCGTCCAACGCCTGAATCCGGCGGCCGGCGAGATCCTCGGCGTCAACGTGGACAAGCTCCGCGGCCTGTCCATCGAGAGCACCCTCGGGCCGATCATGCCGACCTTCGTCTCTCATCTGCGTGAAGCGTTGCGAGACGGGAAGGCCGCTCAACGGGTCGAGCTCAATATCATGCGGCGGGATACGACGATCGTTCCCATCGGGGTGAGCATCAGCCAGCAATACGACCAAGAGGGGCAGCGGACCGGCATCATCGCCGTGTTCCAGGATTTGACGGAGGTGCTCAGGATGCGGGCGAGAATGCGCGCGAACGATCGGCTCGCCGCCATTGGCGAGCTCTCGGCCGGCATTGCCCACGAGATCCGGAACCCCCTGGCGAGCATTCGAGGCTGCGTTGAGATGCTCTCTAGCGAGTTGGCGGTCGAAGGAGAAAACCTGCGTCTGATGAGCCTCGTGCTCAAGGAAAGTGAGCGTCTCAATCGGATCATCGAGGACTTCCTCGAGTACGCCCGACTTCGCCCCCAGGCTCCGCGCAAGGTTCATTTGGGGGTCTTGCTCGACGACCTCTGCACGATGCTGCGACGACGGGACGATTTGGGATCGAACGCGTCGGTCGAGTTGGACCCGTCCGACGCCGACTACGTGGTGGATGTCGACGAAGAGCAGATGTCTCAGGTGTTTCTGAACCTGGCGCTCAACGCCTTTCAGGCCATGAGCAATGGCGGGAAGTTGAGAATCGCCACTGAGCTGCGGCCCAAGGAACAACCGCCGGAAGTGGCGATCCGCTTCATGGATCAGGGCGAAGGCATCGACGAGGAATCGCTGGCTCACGTCTTCGACCCGTTCTTCACCACTAAGAGTGAGGGAACTGGACTCGGACTGTCGATGGCGAATCGAATCGTGCACAACCACGAAGGGCGAATCGAGTTTTCCAATCTCGCCGAGGGAGGAGCCGAGTTTGCGGTTCATCTTCCTCTGATTGGGGTATGGCGCGACGGAGATCTCGTCGCGACAAATTACGTATTCGCCGAAAGCATGTGAGGACAGGAAAGGACCGACGTGATGAGTGACGGAAGAATTCTGATCGTGGATGACGAGGAGAGTATGTGCCAATTCCTGGCGATCATGCTGCGCAAGGAGGGTTTTACGGTGCACGCGGTCACCAGCGGGGTGGAGGCGTTGCGCGAGATGAAGAAGAACCCCTATGACATCGTCATGACGGATATCCAGATGCCTCGCATGGACGGCATCCAGGTTCTCAGCGGAGTCAAGGCCATCGATCCCTCGGTGCCGGTCATCATCATGACGGCGTACGCGAGCCAAAAGACCGCGATCGAAGCGGTAAACAAGGGCGCGTTCCACTATCTGAACAAGCACGCCAAGAACGACGAAATCAAAATGGTGGTTCGCAACGCTCTCGAGGTGAAAAAGGTCAAGAGCGAGAATGTGCAGCTCAAACGGGCGCTCAGCACGAATGCGCGCAAAGTCGACCCGTCTGATCGGAAAGAGCGACGAACTCCAAAAGGTACTCCGCTTGGTGGACAAGATTGCCATCGCCGAGAGCAACGTCCTGATCTACGGGGAAAGTGGTACGGGCAAGGAACTCATAGCCCGTTCGATCCACGAAAAGAGTCACCGCGCCAACGGCCCCTTCATCACCATCAACTGCGGGGCCCTTCCCGAGAGCCTTCTCGAGAGCGAGCTGTTCGGTCACGTCAAGGGCTCTTTCACGAACGCGATCCGCGACAAGGAGGGCATGTTCAAGGTGGCTTGCGGCGGGACTTTCTTCCTGGATGAGATCGGGGAGACAAGCCCCGCGATTCAGGTGAAACTACTGCGCGCTATCCAGGAGCGAGAGATCATTCCGGTAGGCGGAACCAAGCCGATCAAGGTCGACACCCGCATCATCGCGGCCACCAATCGCGATCTGGAGCGAGAGGTGCGGTTGGGAAACTTTCGCGCCGATCTCTACTATCGTCTCAACGTGATCCAGGTGACACTGCCGCCGCTGCGCGATCGCGCGGACGACATCCCTCTTCTCATCGATCACTTTCTCAAGCAGTACAAGCTCAATTACGAGGGAAACGTCAAGGGGCGCGATGAGTCAGGAAACCCTGGAGATTCTCCAGAACCACGCCTGGCCCGGAAACGTGCGCGAGCTGGAGAACGTCATCGAGCGCGCCGTGATTCTGCAGGAGGAGGAGGATCTCATGACGCCGGTCGATCTGCCCGAGAAGCTCTACGAAGGAACGCAGGGGGAGAGCACGATCAACCTGCGCGAGTCGGGCATCACGCTCGAAGAGCTGGAAAAGAAATATATGATCAAAGTTCTGACGGAGACCGGATGGCACAAGAAGAAAGCAGCGGAAATCCTGGGGATCAACCCTTCGACTCTCTACCGCAAGATCAAGACTTACGGCCTGATTCCGCCGGGGGGTATGGGGATGGAATCCACGGAGGGACAGGACGAGGAAGAAGAGGAAACCCTCGGTGTCTAGGACTGGCATTCCGCCACTTGCAGGCTGCAAAGCCCTCCATTGCCCGGTGGCAACGGAGCCCGGGGTCGGAAAATCTCGGGCTCTATCGTGCGATGAAGCAAGGACTTAGAAGAGTCCTCCGGAAGTGGACGGTTGGCACGGCGTCTGCTTTGAACGCCAACAGCCGTAACTCACCCGAGACCCCCGGCGATTCTCGCACGGGGATGGGAAACTCTTGAGGAGGCCATGAAAGTGAAGAACAACTCCGGTTTTACCCTGATCGAGCTCATGATCGTTGTGGTCATCATCGGTATCCTTGCCGCGATTGCCATCCCGAACTTCATCTCGATGCAGGATCGCGCCAAAGAGGCGTCCACGAAATCCAATTGCCATACCGTGCAGCTCGCCGCCGAGGACTTCGGCGTGCGCAACGATGGTGTCTATGCCGCCAACTTGGCTGACGGTGGAACCACCGTTCCCGCACAGACCATCATCGATTTGCTGCCTGGACAGGCCAATCTGACCAACCCCTTCACCAAGGCTCGCGACTGAGCCCGTGGGCTGCGCTGCCGCTAACCCCGGCGAGACCGGCTACGTGGCGATCGACCAGGGTCAGGGTCCCGTAGGATATACCATCACGGGTTTTGGCAAGACGGCTCTGGTTATCACTCTGTCAAGCGGTCAGTAGGAAGACTCCTTCCAGTTTAGAGACTGACCTGGTTTGAAGGGCCGTGTGGGAGTGAATCCATGCGGCCCTTCCACTACCTACCGCACAGCGAGAACGTCATGTTGAAGCGAAACGCAGGATTTACCCTCATCGAGTTGATGATCGTGGTGGTCATCATCGGAATCCTCGCTGCCATGGCAACTTCCAACTGGCTCTCCATGCAGGCCAGTGCCAAGGAGGCAGCGGTGAGGAGCAACTGCCATACGGTGCAACTGGCAGCGGAGGACTTTTCCGTGCGCTACGATGGAATCTACGCCGCGAACCTTGCCGACAATTCGCCGGGCGTGACGATTCTCCAACTCCTGCCTCGGGGTCAGCTGCTTCAGAACCCCTTTACGCGGGCTCTCACGGAACCCGTGAACGGGGCGGCGGCCACGCAAGGTCAGACCGGCTACTCACCGCTGAATCAGGGCGGCGTGAACGTCGGCTACGTCATCGATGGGGTGGGACGCGGCCCGGGACTCAACACGATTATCAGGCTGACGAACGGTCAGTAGCCACCTGCGGGCCTCACCGTACCCTCTCCCCAGACTCGAGTCTGGCATCGTTCGTGCAAAACGCCCCCCATGGGGTGTTTTCACTTCGAAAACGGCAGATTCTGAGCCGCTGCACCCCAAAGACACCGAAGAAAGGGCACGAGCGTGAGGACCGAACCAACCCCTCGTGAGGAGCGCAGATCGATCTGCAGCCTCAAGGATGTCCAGAAGAGCTATCGCTCTGATTTCCTGCGCAAGCGCCATGAAGTCCTGCGGGGGATCAGCTTCACGATCGAAGCTGGCGAGACCTTCGCCTATCTCGGCCACAACGGCGCCGGGAAAACCACCACCATCAAGGCCATGCTCGGTCTGATCGGTTTGAATGGAGGGGAGCTGAAGATCTTCGGCCGTCCCGCGGGAGACACCAGAGGGCTGGCCCGTCTCGGGTACCTCCCGGAGAACCCCTACTTCTACGACCACCTCTCAGGACGCGAGTTCCTGGCGCTCGCCGGCCACTTGCACGGACTGGGCAAGGGCCAGTTGCAGAAGCGCATCGAAGAGGTTCTCGAGCTGGTGAACATGGAGGACAGGGCGGACCGCCAGATGCGCTCGTACTCGAAGGGAATGCTCCAGCGCCTGGGTCTCGCTCAAGCCCTCATCAACGATCCCGAGCTTCTCATCCTGGATGAACCGATGGGGGGTCTGGATCCAGTGGGTCGTCACCAGGTGCGAAGCATTCTCTCGGAACTGAAAGCCCGCGGTACCACGATCTTCATGAGCTCGCACATCCTCAGCGACGTGGAGAGTCTCGCTGATCGCGCCGCGATCCTCAGCGAAGGGCAGCTCATGCGCATCGTGTGCATGGCCGACCTCGTCGCCGACAACGCCTCGAAGATGGTCCACTGCCGTCAGCTCCCACAGGACGCGGTCGAGAGATTCAACCAACAGGGTTTCGTGACCCACGTGAACAATGACGTCACTCGAATCGAGGTGACTCGCGATTCGGATCTACCGAGAGTTCTTACCATGCTCGAGTCGAGCGGAGCCAGCCTGCTTCGCGTCGAGCCGCTACGGTCGTCTCTGGAAGATCTCTTCCTGCGTGAAGTCTCGCGAGGCGTCATGCCCATTCGCAGAAAGCCAAGCAAGACCGGAGCGACTCACGAAGCTCAGAGGGTCGTGCAAGCGGTGCGGGACGTCCAGGAGGTGCGGCGATGACACGGATGCTCGCAGTGGCGCGCAATACCTTTCGTGAGGCGGTTCGGGACAAGATCTTTGGTTTGGTGGGCGCGTTCGGGCTCGTGCTCGTGGTCTCCTCCATCGTCTTGAGTCCGTTGACGATTGGAGCGCAGACGAAAATGGTGGCCGACGTGGGACTCTCGTCGATCACGATCTTCGCCCTCTTGATCGTGCTGTTGGTTGGCAGTGGCATGGTGCACAAGGAACTCGACAAGCGCACGATCTTCACCATCCTGTCCAAGCCGATCACGCGCACCGATTACATGCTGGGCAAGTACCTCGGCCTCATGCTTACTCTGCTCGCGATCATGGCCAGCATGAGTCTGCTCTTCTTCCTCTCGGTGTGGCTCACACCATCTGTCTTCGATTTCGCGCTGGTGAAGGCGCTCTACATGGCGGTCTGTGAGATGACCGTGGTCACCGCGGTCGCCATGCTGTTCAGTTCCTTCACGACGGCCACTCTCACGAGCCTCTTCACTCTGGGCATCTTCCTCGCCGGACACACTCTCGGTGATCTCGAGACTTTCGCCCGCATGTCTGGCTCACAGGGGACCATCTGGGCCATGAAAGCGGTGCGGATGATCCTGCCCAATCTCGAACTCTTCAACGTACGGAATGCCGCGGTCCACGGGCTTCCAATCCACTCCGCCCATCTGATGTGGGCCGGGATCTACGCGCTCTTGTATTCCACGCTCTGCCTCTCGCTCGGGTCCTGGCTCTTCGGCCGGAGGGACTTCAAATGAACCGGCGTCGAGTCGGGATCTTCGCCTTGGGGCTCTTGCTCTTGCTGCTGTCCTCCTGGACCGCCCGACGCGCGGATGCGGTCCGCGACCGTTCAGTCGAATCCACCATCCAATATCTGCCGAATCCTGAGGCGGTGAAGATCGCTTCCTTCGGATTCGACGATCTCGTTTCTGATTTTCTCTGGCTCAAACTCATTTTGTACTACGGGGAGAGCCGGAAGGGCCAGCACGGGCTCGCGTTCTTCGAGCAGCTGGCGAATACCGTCGTCTACCTCGACCCCCGCTTCACCGAAGGATACCGCTTCACCGCCCTGGTGCTTTCGCAGGACATGGGAGCGCCCGAGGCGGGAATCCGGATGCTCCGCAAAGGGATGGGGGCTGAGCCGGACGATTGGTGGCTTCCTTTCGAAGCGGGATTCATCGAGTACGTGACGGTCATGGACGATGAAGAGGCCTTCCGCTGGTTCAAGCGCGCAGCCGAAGTTCCGGGAGCTCCGGAGTTTCCGCGCCGCTTTGCCGCGTTCGTCGGTACCCGTGCGGGCGAGCTACAGATAAGTGTCGTGCTCTACAAGACCATTGCCCGTACCACGACGGACAAGTACCAACGGAAGGACGCCCTCGAGAAGGTCGAGCAGCTCGAGGCCGCCATCCGCGGTGAGGCACCGGTTCCCGAGTGGGCGCGGCGCAAGCGGGTCATCGAGGGGAAAGTAGACGAGGGGAAGTCGGGTGCTTGAGCTCTCTTCATTGAGCCGCATCGTCCCGGTCTCGATCGTCTTCCTTCTGGGTGCGTGCGTCGGCAGTTTTCTCAACGTGGTGATCTGCCGTGTGCCCCACGGGCGCTCGATCGTGAAACCCCCCTCGTCCTGCCAATCGTGCCATCGGACCATCCCCGCCTGGTGGAACATCCCGATCCTCTCGTGGCTTTTTCTGCGGGGCAAGTGTCACTACTGCCACGAACGGATCTCGCCCCGCTACGTCTGGGTGGAGTTGCTCACGGGTGCTCTCGCGGTTCTGTGTCTGTGGCGCTTCGGGCTCACCCCTCTGGCTCTCAGTCTCTTCGCTCTCTTGTCCGCGCTGGTGGCGGTGGCTCTGATCGACTGGGAGTACATGATCATCCCCGATGGCATCAGCCTGAGTTTTCTGCTGCTGGGCCTGGTTCTGTCACCGTTCACCGGCCCCGGATTGCTCCCCGCGCTGCTGGGCGCGGTGGGGGCGGGCGGACTCCTCCTGTTGATGGGCGTCCTCTGGCAGAAGACCAAAGGCGTGGCGGGAATGGGTGGAGGAGACGTGAAGCTCATGGCGGCAGTGGGGGCGTATCTGGGCCTCGTACCCGGTCTGCTCGTCATCTTCCTCGGCGCGCTTCTTGGGTCGATCTACGGACTGGTCGTCCTGCGGAAGGGGGGACAGGCCAAGGTCGCTTTCGGAACTTTCCTGTCCTTGGCGGCCGCGGTCGTCATCTTCTTCGGTCATGAGCTCATCGGCTGGTATCTGAGCGCAACCCGGCTGGGAACTTGACCCAGCCTCTGGCGCTCCTTTCCCCCTGCGATCTCTTGTTTCCTCGAAGCGCTCAATTCTCCTTGAAGCGGCGTGCAGGATGCACGAGAGCGTGCAGGACGGTCATTTGAGGAGCCCCTCACGCGCCCATTCCCAGGGCCCTAAGCCCCAATGTATTCAGAGGCAATAACTTGCGAGGACCTCCCGTCCGGCGGCTTGGCATGACCCTTGCCTTTGACCTGCCTGCAATCTTGAGGATCCCCCGTGGGAGTAGTCTTCGCGGGCCCTTTGAACATGGACTGAGTTGCGTCAACGCACCCTTGGGGGGGCGGAAAGCGCGCCAGCTAGCTGGAGGTCGCAAGCTTCGATGATCTCGCTCCTTCGAAAGCGCAGCAAAGCGACGGTGGCCCTGGATATCGGGTCCAACGTCGTCAAGTGTCTGCGACTTGATCACTCCGGTGAACAGCCTCTTATCACCAACTTCGCGATGGTCGAGCTCATGCCCGACGCCATCGTCGAAGGGGAGATCATGGACCGTGAAATGGTTGTCGAAGCCATTCGCGAGTGCCTGAACCAAGCCAATGTCTCCGCTGCGGACGTGTCGACCTCCATCGGGGGTCGCTCAGTCATCGTCAAGAAGATCATCATGGACAAGATGGCTGCCGCGGATGCCGAGGAGGCCATCTTCTGGGAAGCCGAGCAGCACGTTCCCTTCGACATCGACGACATCTGCCTGGATTTTCAGATCGTCAAGGAAGACGTGGGCGCCAACCAGATGGAGATCCTCCTGGTCGCGGCCAAAAAAGAGACGATTCAAGCTCACGCCGAGTTAGTGCGTGAGGCGGACATGCGTCCGGTGCTCATCGACGTCGATGCCTTCGCGGTGCAAAACGCTTGGGAAATGAACAATGGCGGACCGTCGGACGAGGTCGTCGGCTTGATGAACGTGGGCGCCGATGTCACCAGTCTCTGCGTCGTACAGAGTGGCACGCCCTACTTCACGCGCGATCTCAACGTCGGGACCAATCGTCTCGTGGAAGAGTTCCAGAAGGAATTCGGAGTCAGCTTCGACGAAGCCCGCGATTTCGTGGCCCACCCCGAGAAGGTGGAGGAATCGGAGGCGGACCGGCTAGTGGAGATCGTGCGCGGCGTGGCCCAGGACCTTTCGATGGGAATCGACCGCAGCATCTCCTACCTCCGTACTTCAGGCGATGCCGAATCGATCGATCGCATCGTTCTCAGCGGAGGCGGAGCGCGCTTCCCGGGATTGCGACAGCTGCTCTCCGAGCACGACAACTACGAAATCGAAATCGGAAACCCCCTTCAGTGCGTGGGGTACGATCGCCGATGTTTTTGGTGATGAAAACGTGGACGAACTCGCCCCCTTACTCACCGTGAGTGTCGGGCTTGGCCTTCGCAGTCAGGGGGACAAGCAATGATTCGCATCAACCTGCTTCCCAAGGAAGATGTTCCTCGACACGTACAGATCAAGCTTCCCCCGGTGGCAAGCTTCATCCCTGTCTTTGTCGCGGTTGCGCTCTTGGGATTATGTGTCGCGACGGCGTTCATCCAGCACGGCAGGGTAGTGAAGCTGCAGAGCGACATCCAGACCGCGAGGGAGGAAAGCCAGAAACTCGCTCCTCAGATCGCGCGGATCAAGCAACTGACCCAGGAACGTGACCAGGTCGACCGTCGACTCGACGCCATCACCATGCTGGACAAGGACCGCTACGTCCGAGTCCGGCTCATGAGCGAGCTCAGTCGTCGCATGCCGGCCAACACCTGGCTGACTCTCTATCAGGAAGTGAATCCCACCACGATTC
Source organism: Candidatus Krumholzibacteriota bacterium (assembly GCA_963764625.1). Taxonomy (GTDB): domain Bacteria; phylum Krumholzibacteriota; class Krumholzibacteriia; order JAJRXK01; family JAJRXK01; genus JAOZPE01. The sequence continues at coordinate 543,083 of CAVXTH010000006.1, forward strand.
GTCTCGAGGGGATCACTTTCAGCAACTTTGTCATTGCCGACTTCATGCGTAACCAGGTTGTGAGCAGCAGTTACCTGGGCGTGGACCTCGATTTCATCTCGCGGGGTACGATCGGCGACATCGACGTTCTCAAGTTCGGCCTGACGGCGCAGGTGGGTCAGCCCACCACCGACGTGGCCACAGGAATGTAGCCACGGGAGGGATCACGAAATGGATCTACAGAGTCCCAAGGTGCAACGGATCCTCATCTCATCTCTGGTGAGCGTGATGATTCTGTACCTCTTCTTTGGAAGCTCCATGCTTGGGTTCTCGTATCGAGCCAAGAAGGCTCAAATCGAGACTTTGCAGACGGAATACGACGGGCTTTCCCGCGATCTGGAGCGCGCCCGCGTCACTGCACGCAACTTGCCCAAACTGGAACAGGAGTATCAGTACCTTCACGAGCAGTGGCTCATCGCTCGCAATCTTCTTCCCGAAGAGAACGACATGGAGCCATTACTGCGAAAGGTGTCTGCCGCGGCCCAACAGTCCGGCCTGTCCTGGGTGGAGTATCGACCGGAGGCGCCCATCCAGCGTGAGTTCTACGCCGAGAATCCCATATCGATCGAGGTCGAGGGCAACTTCCATCAGGTCGGGACTTTCCTGGGCCAGGTCGCTAACCTCAATCGAATCGTGAATGTGCGCAACATCAAGCTCACCGGTGTGCGTCCCGAGGACCAGGGCAAAGAGGGCACCATCAACAGCCTGTCCGGCAAGATGCAGATCGTTGCCTACACGGTGCCCAACGCACCGGCGAATCCGGACGCGCCGAAGCAGAATCTCACTAGCGCCCAGCAACGGCTGGGACGGGCAGGCGCCAAGGCCAGTGCGGCCAAGGCCGAGAGCAAATAGCTGAAGGAGCTGCAGAGAATGAGTAAGAAGCTTCTCACCGCGATTCTTGGCGCCACGTTGCTCGCCCTGAGTTTGGCCGTCGATGCGGCGGCCCAGACCGAGGCCAAGGCGGCAACGCCTTCGGACGAGGCGCAGTCCCGGATCAAGTCGATCCGGAACAACGAATACTTCTATCAGTCCTACGGGCGTGTCGATCCCTTCCGTGCCTTGGTTACGGGAAAATTCGAAGCGGCGCCCAGAGCCGACCTGGCGGACATCAACTCCGCGACTCTGGTCGGGATCATGTGGGGCGCGAACCAGAAGTATGCACTCTTGGAGGACGGACACGGCAACGGGTTCATTCTCCGGGTCGGCGATAAGGTCCGTAATGGACGGATCGTCGCAGTACAAGACGACAGCGTGGTGGCTACCATCTCGCTTTACGGAATCACCTCGAGAGTCGTTCTCCGGCTCGAGCAGAAGAAGGAAAACCGATGATCACGATCCTCAACGGCAAAACAGGGATGGTCGGCGCCCTGCTCATGGTCTTGGGACTGGCTGTTCTTTCGGGCGTGGCGTCCGCGAGTGATGACGGTCAGCTCTCCGCTAAGACTGCTGACATCGTGAGCGTAAATCTTGTCGAGAATAGCGACGCTACCTCGATCAAATCGACACTCGCGGTCAAGTCGAAACCCGGGCCATGCAGTTGGCCGATCCGGATCGTTTCGTGGTTGATTTCACCGGGGGAATTCTCCGGGCGGATTCAACTCCCATCCTCGGCGATGGAGATCTGGTGAAGAGCGTGAGAATCTCGCAGTTCTCGCTCAGCCCCGTTCCCGTCACCCGTCTGGTGGTCGATCTCAAGCGACCGACCCAGAGCCGGGTCGAGCAGACGGAGAATGGATTCGTCATCGAGCTTACGCCCTCTGCCGCGAGTTCGAGTGCAATCGACGAATCCACTCCCGGGTACTTGAGCGAACAGGCGAACAGTCTCCCGGTGGACCACTGGCAATCGGCCGAGGACCAGCCCAAGGTCGCACAGCCGGTCCGTCGAGAGACTAACGCAAATTATGCCCGCACATTCAGCATCAACGTGCAGGGCGCGGACATCCAGACCATTCTGCGCAGCATCGCGGTTTTCAGCGGGGAGAACATCATTGCCTCCCCGGAGGTCGTCGGCCCCGTGACGGCCGCCTTGACCGATGTTCCATGGCGCGAGGCGCTCGATGTCATTCTGAATGCGAATGGATTCGGCTATGTGGAAGACCATGGCGTGATCCGTGTCGACACTCTGAAGAAGCTGCGCGAGGAAGAGATCGCGCAGAAGACGGCCTCGCAGCGGATCGATCAGATCGAGAAGCTGACTACGAAAGTGATCGACATCGATTTCGCGAACGCCGAAGAAGTGCGTAGCGCCATGAAGAACATGGTGAGTCCTCGTGGATCGATCGAGGTGGAGCCGCGCACGAACAGTCTCATCGTCAACGACATTCCCTCGGTCGTCGCCCTCGTCGAACAGCTGGCGCATTCACTCGACAGCCGTACTCCACAGGTGCATATCGACGCCATGCTCCTGGACCTCGATACTCGAGTCAGCCAGGACCTGGGAATCAAGTGGGGCGTGAACGACTTCAAGGCTGATGGCGTGAATCTCAGCGGTGATGCCACGGTGGACGCCGGGATCGACAGTCCCATCGGACAGTTCCGGGTGGGCGCGATCAAGGACTGGGCCTCGTTGCAGGTGACGCTGCAGGCGTTGGAGAAGGACAACAAGGCGCAGATCATCTCGAACCCCGCAATCACCACGACCGACAACCGCGAAGCCGAGATCCTGGTGGGCCAGAAGATCCCGTTGATCGTCGCCGACGAGGCGGGCAACGCGGTGACGCAGTTGACCACCATTGGTATTCGGCTCGTCGTGACGCCGCACATCAACAGTGACCATCAGATCACGCTCGACGTGCGCCCCGAGGTCTCGGATCTGTCGAGCGAGGCCACGGTGCAGGGCGGAGTCATCATCAACACAAGCCAAGCCAACACGCGCGTACTCGTGAACAACAAGGAGACTGCGGTCATCGCAGGCCTCATCCGCGACGTGGAGAGCAAGCTGACTTCGGGAGTTCCCGTGCTGAAGGACATTCCCTTGCTGGGATCTCTCTTCAAGAGCACCTCGACCGCGAAGTCGAAGCGTGAGCTGGTCATCTTCATTACGCCGACCATCGTCGACGAGGATGTACCCATGATGGACGAACGTCAGAAGAACATCTTCAACGGTCTGCAGGATCGGAAGGCCGAGAAGCAGATGCAGGGCGTCGGCATGTAAGATCAGAGTCGAGCCGGAGAATGCGGGCGCCGGACCTTTGGTCCGGCGCCCTTTTTCTGGAATCCTTGCCCCCAAGAGCGTTTCTGGCCTACCCTCCACCTGCCCGTTTCCACTCTGCCCGAAGGAGAGCCCGTGCTGCGTTTGCTCACTGCCGGCGAGAGCCACGGCCCTCGCCTCACCGTCATTTTGGACGGCCTTCCCTCCGGGATTCCGGTGGATGAAGAGTTGCTGCGCCGCGGCATGGCGCGCCGTCAAGTGGGGTTCGGGAGGGGAAACCGCCAACGCATCGAGAGGGATCGCGCCGATTGCGTCTCGGGAATTCGCTTCGGGAAGACGACCGGAGCTCCCATCGCGCTCTTGATCGAGAACCGCGACCATGAGAACTGGGCCCAGGTGCTGTCCCCATTCGAAACGCCGAAAGATGTCACGGAGAGGCGCGTCACGCGACCCAGGCCGGGTCACGCCGACCTGGTGGGCATGCTCAAGTACGATCATGCCGACGCGCGCGACGTTCTCGAGAGAGCTAGCGCGCGAGAGACCGCGGCGCGCGTCGCGGCCGGCGAGGTCCTGCGACAGTTCTTGGCCGAGCTCGGAGTGCGCGTGTACTCCCACGTCATTCGAATCGGCGAGGTACGGGCCAAGGTCGATGAAATCAAGGACGCGTCCATCCCGCAGCGCGCCGAGAGCAACGACCTGCGCTGCGCCGAAGGATACGAGGCGATGCGGAAGGCCGTCGAAAAGGCGTCGGCCCAGGGAGACACTCTGGGGGGCATCTTCGAGGTGGTGGTCGAGGGCTTGCCCCCGGGTCTGGGCTCGTCGATGGCCCCGGACCGCAAGCTCGATGCACGCCTGGCCGCCGCGATGCTCTCCATTCCGGCGGTGAAGGGCATGGAGATCGGACCGGCATTCGCCAACAGCGCGTTGCCCGGTTCGGTGGTCCACGACGAGATCGTTCCCGTGCCAGGCCACCCTCCGCGCCGCGCGAGTAACCGCGCGGGAGGCCTGGAAGGAGGGATGACGACCGGAGAGCCGCTCGTCTTACGCGGAGCCATGAAGCCGATCTCCACCCTGAAGAAGGCGCTGCGGTCGGTCGACATGGAGCACAACGTGGAACAGAAGGCCGCGTTCGAGCGGAGTGACGTCTGCGCGGTTCCCGCGGCGGGAGTGGTGGGAGAGGCGGTGGTGATGTTCGTGCTCGCGCAGGCTTATCTCGAGTCGTTCGCGTCCGACACTCTGCATCGACTGAAGACCTCGCTGGCGGCGTACCGGGAGGAGCTCGACACCCGCATGAGAACGGCGGAGTCGAAGGAGCGCTCGTGAAGCCCATCCTGGCTCTGATCGGCTTCATGGGAGCGGGGAAGACGAGCATCGCGCAGCGCTTGGCCCCCTTGCTCGAGCGCCCGCTGGTGGATCTGGATGCGGTGATCGAATCCATGGCCGGCCAGACGATTCCGCAGATCTTTGCCCGCGAGGGTGAGGGGCAATTCCGGCGCTACGAGCGCGAAGCCCTCCGGCAGGCCCTTTCCGTTGCGCCCAGCGTCCTCGCGGTGGGGGGAGGAACCGTGGTCGATCCCTCGAACCGCTCCTTCCTGCGCAGCAGCTCGTTCGTGATCTGGCTGGATCCCGAATTCGCCCTCTTGAGGACGAGACTCTTGCGCCCGGACAGCCCCTTCCGTCCCCTGGTCGATCAACTCGGTCCTGCCGGTCTCGCGCGGCTGTACACCGAACGCAGATCCTGCTATGCGGCGGCGGCTCACCTGCGGGTGAACGTGGGCCAGAGATCTCCCCTCAGTCTCGCGCGCGCCCTGGGGGCGCTCCTGAACCAGGTGCGTGCGCCCGAACCGCTCCGGTCGCCATGATACGCGTGTGCGCAGGACGCTTTGGCGGGCGCGGACTTCAATTGGCCAGCGAAGTGGGAACCCGTCCCACCAGCGCAAAGTTGAAGGAGGCGATGTTCTCCTCGCTGGGGGAGAGGCTGCTGGGAAAGCGGGTCGCGGATCTCTTCGCCGGATCGGGATCTCTCGGCATCGAAGCGCTCAGCCGGGGGGCGGCCTCGACCCTGTTCGTCGAGCTGGATCCACGGGCGGTCAAGGCGATTCGTGCGAATCTGGAGAGTCTGGGCCTGCATCCGCCCGAGGCCGTCGTACGCCGGATGGACGTGTGGCACTGGCTGGAGCGCTACTCCTCGGGCGCGCTTGGGCTCGAGGAGCCCATCGAGGTCCTCTTCCTGGATCCGCCCTACCGAAAGGGAACCCTCGCGCGCCTGTTGCCTCTCACCACAGGACTGCTAGTATCGGGCGCAATCGAGATCTGCGTGATCGAACATCCGGTGGCCGAGGAAGAAAGTCTCGCCCTCCTGACCCAAGTCACACGCCGGACACGGCGCCACGGAACCTCCGCGTTCAGCATCCTGGAGGGGATTGAGTCATGAAGACCGCACTGTACCCCGGGACTTTCGATCCCCTCACCTATGGTCACATGGACCTCCTGGAGCGCGCCCAGCGGCTCTTCGACAGGGTCATCGTGGCGATCGCGCTTTCCACCGAGAAGGAACCGATGTTCTCGCTCGAGGAACGGGTGGAGATCGTGACCGAGTTGACCAAGGACCGCAAGGGAGTCTCGGTGGTCCCGTTCGAGGGTCTGCTCGCGCACGAATTCGAGCGCCAGAGAGTCGATGTGGTGGTGCGGGGTGTGCGTTTGTTCCAGGATTTCGAATACGAATACATGATGGCTCTCATGAACCGCCGCCTGTGTCCACGCTTCGACGTTCTCTTCTTGATGCCGAGCGCGGAGTTCTTGAGCGTGAGCAGCACCCTGGTCCGCGAGATTCACGCCCACGGCGGAGACATCTCCAAACTGGTTCCACCCAACGTCGCGAGCCGCATGGATGCCAAGCGGGAACAGAGTTCCTGAAACGAGAAGGAAGGCATGAGCGAGCACGCGGCCGAAATCATCAGTCGTTTCAACCGGGAGACCCACCTGCTGTCAGAACTGCGCCGCCGGGCGGCGAAACGCGACGCCAAAGTGGTGCTGCCCGAAGGCGAGGACCCTCGCACCGTCGCGGCCGCGTGTGTCCTGCGGGAGATGCATCTCGCCCGCCCCGTGCTCGTGGGCGCCGTGGGGAGAGTCCGAACTCTACTTGCCGAGCAGAACGCCGATCCCGCGAATTACGAGATCCTCGATCCCAAGGAGAATTCTTTCACCGCGGTGGTGGCGGATCGTCTCTTCGAGCGCCGACGCGCGCGCGGGCTCAGCCAGGGCGAGTCGGTGGTACTCGCCCACGACCCCCTGCATCTGGGAGCCGGCATGACCGCGATGGGACAGGCGGAGGCCATGGTGGCCGGTGCGGTGAGTCCCACCGCCGAGGTCATCCGTGCCGGCCTCTATCACGCGGGATTGCTCGAGGGGATCGAGGTGGTCAGTGGTTCGTTCCTCATGGTCCCGCCCCGGTCCCACGCGGTGGATCGTCCTCTGCTCTTCGCGGACTGCGCAGTGGTTCCGCAGCCGAGCGAGGAGCAGTTGGTGTCGATCGGACTCTCCTCCGCGCGGACCTACGAGCGCCTTCTCTCCCGGGCTCCTCGTATCGCCTGCCTCTCGTTTTCTACCCACGGCTCGGCAGAGCATCCCAGCGCCGCCAGGATGGCCCGGGTGGCGGCGGCGCTCAAAGAGCGAGGGGTCTTGGCGGATGGGGAACTCCAACTCGACGCCGCCCTCGTGCCGGACATCGCGCACAAGAAATGTCCGGACAGCCCGGTCGCCGGAAGAGCCGACATTCTGCTCTTCCCCGATCTGAACGCGGGGAATATCGCGTACAAGCTGACCCAGCGCCTGGGTGGATTCGAAGCAATTGGACCTTTGGTTCAGGGCCTAGCACGTCCCATCTTTGATCTCAGCCGGGGGGCAAGCGCCTCGGATATCGTGAACACGGCCTGTCTCGCCATTCTCTGTGGGGAGCCCAGTTGAACCATGAATGAGCTTCTCAGTCGGCGCGCCCTCGCGGTCCAGCCCAGCGTCACCTTTACGCTTAGTACCCTCGCGAAGAAACTGAAGGGGGAGGGCAAACCCATTCTGGATCTGAGTCTGGGTGAACCCGACATGAATACCCCCACGCCCGTGGTGGAGGCGGCACGGCACGCGCTCGAGGAAGGACACTTCCACTACACGCCGACCGCCGGGGTGCCGGCTCTCTTGAAGGCAATCGCCGCGGTGTATTCCCAGCGGCTCGGACTGGCGATCGAGCCTTCGATGACGATGGCTACGCAGGGAGCCAAGCAGGCGCTGTTCAACGCCTTGGCCACTGCGACCGATCCCGGCGATACGATCGCGGTTCTTCAGCCCTACTGGGTTTCCTATGTCGAGCAGGCGCACGCGCTGGGACTCCGTGTGGCACTGGTGCCCTGTCCCGCCGACAATGGCTTCCGACCCGACCTGACCATTTTGGCGCGGGTACTTGCCGAGGGCGCCAAAGTGCTGCTGATCAACTCTCCCTGCAACCCGACCGGAGCCGCGTTCGACGAGTCGACCATGCGCTCCATCACCGAACTCGTGCTGAAGAGTCGGGCTCTGCTGTTGAGCGATGAGATCTACGAAGACATCGTCTACGGGGACAGGGGTCACCTGAGTCCCCTTCACGTCGCTCCGGAGCTCTTCGATCGCAGTTGCGTGGTCACCGGTCTCTCGAAGGGCTTCGCGATGACCGGGTGGAGAATCGGGTTCTCCATCGCGCCCTCCTGGTGGACGGCCGCGATGACGCGCCTGCAGGGTCACACCACGAGCCACATCGCGGCGATCTGTCAGCAGGCCGCGATCACCGCCCTTCAGAGGCGTGATCTGATCGCGCCCCTGCTCGAAACTTTCGCCCAGCGTCGTTCTCTCGTGCTCGAACTCTTGGCGAAGCTGCCCGGCTTGCGAGCCCACGAGCCGGAGGGAGCGTTCTACCTCTTTCTGGATTGCACCGGCTATCTCGAGCGGGACGGGCGGGTGAGCGATACGCTGGAATTGTCCCGTTGGCTTCTGGAAGAACATAACCTGGTGCTGGTGCCCGGAGATGCCTTCGGCGCGCCCGGTTATCTGCGTTTGAGTTTCGCGGCTCGCGAAGATGTGTTGCGGCAGTCCTTCGAGAGGCTTCAATTCGCGCTGGCGCAGCTCTGAGAGTCGATCGTATCTTCAATCAGCCTACCCGAGAGTCTTCGTCTCCACCGAGTCAGTATGCATTTCGTCGATCAAGTCAAAATCGAGGTCGCGGCCGGCAGCGGAGGTCCGGGCTGCGTCTCGTTCCGGCGCGAACCCTACGTGCCGCGCGGAGGTCCCAACGGAGGCGACGGAGGGCGCGGCGGTTCCGTGATTCTGCGAGCCGATCCCAACGTGGCCACCCTTCTGGACTTCCGCTACCGGCGTCGCTACCGCGGTCCGAGCGGCAACGCCGGAGGGGGCAACAACCGCAGCGGAGCCTCCGGTCGGGACGAGGCCATCAAGGTGCCCTGTGGCACCTTGGTCTACGACGACGAAACGGGCGAGCTCATCGGCGATCTCGTGGAGCCCGGCCAGGAACTCCTCGTGGCGGCAGGGGGAAAGGGAGGCCGGGGAAACACCCGCTTCGCCACCTCCACCAACCAGGCTCCCCGGCGGGCCGATCCCGGCCTTCCCGGGGAAGAGCGGCGCCTGCGTCTGGAATTGAAACTTTTGGCCGACGTGGGGCTCGTGGGCTTCCCCAACGCCGGCAAGAGTACCCTGTTGTCGGTGCTGTCGAGCGCCCGGCCCAAGATCGCGGATTACCCCTTCACCACCCTGGTTCCCAACCTGGGGATCGTGGACCTCGGAGACTACCGCTCGTGCACCCTGGCCGATATTCCCGGACTCATCGAGGGGGCGAGTGAGGGGAAGGGGCTCGGCCATGCCTTTCTGCGTCACATCGAGCGCACGCGCCTTCTCGTCTTCCTCCTCGACCAGGGGGAGGAACCGGCCGAGCGTTTCTCGAGTCTGCTGGAGGAGTTGCGGCGCCACGACGAAGCGCTGCTGGAGTTGCCCCGCATCGTGTGCCTCAGCAAGATGGACCTGGCGGAAGAGGGGGGAGAGCGGCCGCACATCACCAATGAGAAAATACTTGAAATATCATCTGTAACTCATTTAGGAATAAACGAGTTAAAGTCTCTCATCAAGAAGGGGCTGGGGCCACCTTCCGCGCCGGCCTCCTAAGCCAGCGTCTCCGACGAGTCACGCGAGCCTCCCGGTCAGGAGTGCGGAGATGCCGCCGCCGATCGCCTGGATCCAGGGCCTGCTTCTGCCTGTGAGCCAGTACCGGACCTTCATTCAGACCATGCTGCGAGAGAACGAGCTGCCGCCCTCTCTCGCGCGCTTGCTCCGCGAGCGCGCCGGGAGTGTCGATCGGCTCGCTTGGGCCGCGACGGCGCTGGCCCGGACGGAACGCTCGGGGGGAAGGGTCCTCGTGCCAGCGCAGAGCGAGTATCCCCCGGGGCTCCTCCATCTGCCCCAGCCGCCCCCGGCTCTCTTCGTCCGCGGCGATCCCTCTTGCCTCCACGGGCTCCAGGCGGTGGCGGTGGTGGGCGCGCGCCGGGCCACGCCGTCCGCGAGAGTCGCGGCGAACCGGCTGGGGCGGGCCCTGGCTTCCGCCGCGCTTCCGGTGGTGAGTGGACTCGCGCGAGGGGTGGATCGTTTCGCGCACGAGGGTTGTCTGGCTCAGGAAGGTCGGCCGGTGGCCGTCTTGGGAACCGGCTTGGACGAGGCGTACCCTCCTTCCCACGCGCGGCTGCAGGAGGAGGTGGCGCGTCGAGGGTGTCTGGTCAGCGAATACCCGCCAGGGACCCAAGCGCGCCGGTGGCACTTCGTGGCCCGCAACCGCCTCATCGCGGCGCTCTCCGCTTTGGTGGTCGTCGTGCAGGCGGGGAAGAAGAGTGGCGCCCTCCTCACGGCGGAGTTCGCCAACGAGCTGGGAAAGGTGGTGATGGCGTTTCCCGGCGCGGCGGAGGATCCCGCGTACGTAGGATGCCTCGCCCTGTTGAAGGACGGGGCCGGGCTGGCGCGCGGTGCGGCCGATGTCCTGCAGGAGCTGGGCTGCGATCCCGCGGCCGCGCAACTGGAGATCCCGCTGGGTCTGCAGCGGCCCCTGAGTCCGGCCGAGATCGCGCGGATGCAGGGAATGGAGCTCGGGCGGGTGTTGGCCGAGTTGGCCCAGCTCGAGCTCGACGGTCGGATCGAGCGCGTTGGGGGTGGACGCTACGTCACCACCGGCCGCCCCTAAACCCTTGCCGAAAGGCGGAGGACCTGCCTAGAGTGCGCTCAACGCGCGGGGAACGGGAGATCCATGGCCACAAAAAGACCGACTCTCAAGCATCGACTCGAATACCTGGGTCTCTACGTGGCGTACATTCTGGGCCGCACGCTGCCGCGGCGTCTCTTCATTCGGGTCGGCGAGTGGTTGGGGCGCTTCGTCTTCGACGTCTTGCGTATTCGCCGCGGCGTCGCTTTGAGCAACTTGCGTTTCGTGTTCCAAGGGGAGAAGAGCGAACAAGAGCTCGTCGATCTCGCGCGACGGTCGTACGCCCAGCTCGTGGGCACGCTGCTGGAATTCGCTTCGTTGTCGCGGACCAAGAAGGAGGAGCTACGCGAGATCGTCAGTTTCGAGGGCCTGGAAAACCTCGAGGCCGCGCTGAGCACGCCAAAAAGAGGGGCCATTCTCGTTACCGGGCACTACGGAAATTGGGAACTCTTCGGTGCGGCGTTCGTGGCGCGTGGCTACCCGACCACCTTCCTGGTGAAGGAACAATCCAATCCTCTGGCTTCGAAGATGCAGAACCGACTCCGCGCCGACGGGGGCATCGAGATCGTGAAGCAGGGTCCCCTCGTGGCTCGCGGAGTGCTCCGCGCGCTGCGCCGGGGACATCTGGTGGGAATCCTGCCCGATCAGGATGCCGGCCGGCACGGGGTCTTCGTCGACTTCCTTGGCCGGCCCGCCTCGACCTTCAAGGGCCCGGCCTTCTTCGCGTGGAAAGCCAACGTGCCCATCGTGCAGGGTTACGTGCGGCGCATGCCCGACGGAACCCACCGCGGGAAGCTGGAACCCCCGATCTATCCCGATCCCCAGGCTGACGAAGAGGAAGAAGTGAGACGTCTCACCCAGCTCTACACCAGCGATCTGGAACGCTGGGTGCGAGCGTATCCGGAAAACTATTATTGGGTGCACCGTCGCTGGAAAACCCAACCCGAGCCAGGCGACGCCTCGAACTCTCATGGCGCCGAGGATTCCCGCTAGAAACGCGAGGTCTCTCTCAGGAGGCGGGATTACTCCGCGGTGGAACGTCCGCCGCCGAGAAGCCGATGGGCGCGGCGTGATCGTTTCCGGCCATCTTGATCTCCCCGTTCTGTTCCTCGAATCGCTTCACGTTGTCCTGGAGCAACCGAGACACCGCCTTCGCGGCCTGCGGGGTGAGAATGATGCGCGAATGAACCTTGGCCTGAGGCGGGCCGGGCATGAGCCGCGCGAAGTCCAGAATGAACTCGCTGGGACTCAGATGGCAGAACGCGAGATTGGAATAGGTTCCCTCGACCACTTGGGGATCGATGTCGACTTTGATCTGTGAGGTCGGTTTGTTCATGGCAATTCTTCCTGGCTCCGGGGTCGCGGAAAGCTACTGTCCGAAAAGGGGAAAGGTCAAGCGATGCTCCGGGTCGCATTGACAGGCCCCTGAGGGACGCATATTCTGCCTCGGGGTCGCGCCCGTCCACCTGGATCTCGGGCGTGGGTATCCGACGCTCTCCTCTTGTTTCCCCTGGATTTTCGCAATGCTCGACCCATCGACTCATGAGGAAGGGCTTTCCGTACTCGGACGTCTGAACTCTCTCCGTCTCGCGGTGGTGGGAGACTGCATGCTCGACCGTTTCGTGCGCGGCCGGGTCGACCGTATTTCTCCCGAAGCTCCGGTCCCAGTAGTGCACGTGAGTCACGAGGAGGAGAGGTTGGGAGGGGCGGCGAACGTGGCCGCCAATCTGGCCGCTCTCGGCGTCGACACCCATATGTACTCTTTGTGCGGGAAAGATCCCGCCGCGGATCGTCTGAGCGGCCTCTTGGAGAGAAGAGGAATCAAGAGCGGGGGCGTGGTGCGAAGCGATACGCGCTGCACCACTCTCAAGACACGCATCATGGCGGGAAACCAGCAGGTCGTCCGCATCGACCGCGAGACTCCCGGACCGCTGGATGAAGTCGATCGCGATCCGCTGCTGTCTCGATTGCAAGAGCAGGGTCCCTTCGACGCGGTAGTGATCTCCGACTACGGCAAGGGAGTGGTGAGCGAGGAGCTCATGACGCTCATGCGTCAGTGGCGAGACAGGGGCAGCCTCGTGGTCGTCGACCCCAAGCAGGGGAACTTCGAACTCTATCGTGGCGTCACCGCGATTACCCCCAACGAGAAAGAAGCGGCGGCTGCGTGCCACGAGCGGATCGAAGGCGAGGCCGATGCGGCACGCGTCGGCGCGATCCTGCGGGAGAGGTTGAAGGCCGATCTGATTTTACTCACCCGCGGAGAGAACGGCATCTGTCTTCTCCAGTCGGACGACCGGGTCCATCACTTTCCCACCGAGGCCAGAGAGGTCTACGACGTCACGGGAGCGGGGGACACGGTCATTGCCGTGTTCACCGCGATTCTGGCGGCAAAAGCGAGTTCCGAACTGGCCACCCGCATGGCAAACGCGGCGGCCGGGGTGGCCGTCGCCTCCTTGGGCACCACGGTGGTGGATCTCGCGAGCTTGAAGAAAGCCTGGAATCGCATCGCGGGAGAGGAAGAATGAGCGGCGAGGAAAACTCGCAGCCCACCGATCTTGCGCCTCTGCTGTCGCCGCAGGAGCTGCCGGACTGGGCGGAGAGCCAGCGCCGGCGGGGTCATCGGATCGTCTTCACGAACGGTTGTTTCGATCTTCTGCACCCGGGCCACATCCATTCTCTCAGCGAGGCGCGCGGTCTGGGAGACGTGCTTCTGGTGGGGCTCAACGACGATGCGAGCGTACGCGCGCTCAAGGGCGAGGGGAGGCCATTCTACGAGCAGGAGGCGCGGGCCCTCTTGCTGCGCGCCTTGCGCGCGGTTTCCGCGGTAACTATTTTCGCGGCCACAACTTCGCTCCCCACCATTCTCACGGTGCGGCCGGACGTTCTCGCCAAGGGCGGCGAGTATGAGCAAGAGGAAATCGTGGGCGGTAGCCAGGTGAAGAGCTGGGGTGGACAGGTCGTCCGACTCTCCATGGTTTCGGGTCTCTCGACCACGCAGATTCTGGCTCGCATGCGCGGGAAGACTTCTCGCGGAAAGGAAGAACTTTGAAGGTTCACGAGTATCAGGCGAAGGACATCTTCGTCGAACACGGACTTCCGGTTCCCAAAGGCAAAGTGGCCACTACCGTTGAACAGGCCGAGTCCATTGCAAAGGAAATCGGTGGGGCGGTCATGGTGAAGGCACAAGTCCACGTGGGTGGCAGAGGTAAGGCGGGGGGGGTGAAGTACGCGGAAAACGCGGCGAAGGCCAAGGAGTACGCGGCCGCCATCCTCGGGATGGACATCAAGGGTCTGAAAGTGGAGAAGGTTCTCATCACCGAAGCGGTGGACATCGACGAAGAATACTACGTGGGGCTTCTAATGGATCGTGCGAGCAAGCGTCCCATGTTCATCGTGTCCGCCGCCGGCGGCGTGGACATCGAGGAAGTGGCGGTGAGCGCTCCGGAGAAGATCCACACCCTGGTCGTCGACCCTCGCTACGGAGCGCAGCCCTACCAGGTTCGGGACCTGGCCTACGGTGTGACCACCGACCCCACCGTGGTGAAGGGCATGACCAAGGCCCTCCTCACCCTGTACCAGGTCTACAAGGACAGCGATGCCTCGCTGGTGGAGATCAACCCCTTCGTGAAGAGCAAGGACGGAGCTGTCTGGGCGGTGGATGCCAAGCTCAACATCGACGACAGTGCTCTCTACCGTCAGAAACGCATCGCGGCCATGCGCGATCTCACCGAAGAAGATCGCAGCGAAGTCGAGGCAAAGGAAGCGGGACTGAGTTTCGTGAAGCTCGAGGGCAACGTGGGTTGCCTGGTCAACGGAGCCGGCCTGGCGATGGCGACGATGGATCTGGTGAAGTACTTCGGAGGGCAGCCGGCCAACTTCCTCGACATCGGCGGGTCCTCGAATCCGGAGAAAGTCGTCACCGCGATGAAAATCATTCTTCGCGACGAGAACGTGAAGGCGATTCTCTTCAACATCTTCGGAGGGATCACGCGCTGCGATGACGTGGCGGCTGGGCTCTTGAAGGCGGTCGAAATTCTCGACGTTCCGGTTCCCATCGTGGTGAGGCTCACCGGAACCAACGAAGACAAGGCGAGGGAGATGCTGAAGGACAGCAAGCTGCATTCCGCCACGACGATGGATGAAGCAGTGCAATTGGCGCTTCAATTGGCAGGGGAGGGAAAGTAGCAATGAGCATCTTCGTCAACAAGGACACCAGGCTCGTGGTTCAGGGCATCACCGGACGCGACGGCTCGTTTCACACCAAGCAGATGATGGAGTATGGCACCGCGGTCGTGGCCGGCGTCACGCCGGGCAAGGGCGGCCAGCTCTTCGAGGACAAGGTTCCCATCTTCAACACGGTTCGCGAGGCGGTGGCCAAGACCAAGGCCAACACCAGCGTCATCTACGTCCCGGCGGCCTTCGCCACCGACGCCATCATGGAGGCGGTGGACGCCGGCTGCGCGACGGTGGTGTGCATTTCCGAGGGCGTGCCCGTCAACGACATGGCGGTCATCTACGCCTACGTGAAGGAAGAGGGCGCGCGTCTGATCGGACCCAATTGCCCCGGCCTTTTGAGCCCGGGGCAGGCCAAGGTCGGAATCCTACCGGCCCAGATCACGGCCGAGGGAAAGGTGGGGGTGGTGAGCCGCAGTGGCACCCTGACCTACGAGGTCGTGGATCAGCTCACGCGCAACGGGCTGGGCCAGAGCACCTGTATCGGGATCGGCGGCGATCCCATCGTCGGGACCGACTTTCTGGATTGCCTGAAGGCCTTCGAGAAGGACTCCGATACCGAGGCAGTGGTGCTCATCGGCGAGATCGGTGGCGACGACGAGGAGAAGGCGGCCGAGTACATCCAGAAGCACATGAGCAAGCCGGTGGTCGCCTTCATCGCCGGGCGTACCGCGCCACCGGGCAAGCGCATGGGCCACGCCGGCGCCATTGTGAGCGGGGGCAAGGGCACCGCGGAAAGCAAGGTGGCTGCCTTCGAGGCGGCGGGGGTGAGAGTCGCGGACAAGCCCAGCGATCTGGTGCCCCTTCTGGCGGAGAGTTATCCGCCGGCCAAGGCCGCGCTCTCGGCCCGGTAGACCACTGGCGGTTACGAGCATTTTCGCTGATTCTGGGGGCTCCCGCGCGCGGGAGCCCCTGTCGCAGAAAAGGGAGAGGCAGTGCAGAACACCTACATGATGATCAAGCCCGAGGCGGTCGCGGCCGGACAGGTGGGGCGCATTCTGGCCCTGGCCGAGACCAATGGCTTCACACTCTTGGCAATCAAGAGCTTCACCATGGATCGCGCCCTGGCCCAGGAGTTCTACGCAGTGCATCGCGAGCGGCCGTTCTTCGCCGATCTGGTGCAGTATATCTGCTCCGGCCCGGTGGTGGGAGTCCACTGCCGGCGCGAGGACGCGGTCTCTCGCATGCGGGAATTGGTGGGTGCGACCGACCCCGCGGAGGCGAAATGCGGCACCATTCGCTTTCTTTTCGGCACAGATCTGTCCCACAATGCGGTCCACGCCTCCGATTCGCCTGAGAACGCCCAGCTGGAGCTGGGGCTCATCTTCGGCGGATCTCTTTGACAATGGGACGGGAACGATTACTCTAGGAGCCCTGGTTTGAGCGCGGTAGAGCTGAATCTGGACCGTCTGGAGCGGGGCCGCTCCGCTCTCTCCTTCGACACCGAGCTCGTGCGCGAGCCCCTCGATGACGAGGAAGCGGCGTCCAGCGTGTTGGTGGGGGGAGAGCTCCCGGTAGACGACATGGACCAGAGAATTCTGGTGCATGGCACGTTCGCGGTGCGCCAAGGCGCGCAATGCGACCGTTGCAATCGCGAGTTCGAGCTTGTGACGCAGGCCGAACTCGAGGTGATGATCCTGAGGAACCCTTCACGCGGAGACGAAGTGGAGGATGCGCGGGACGCGTGGGTGATTCACCAGCAAGGGGGAATCGTCTCCTTGGACAGGGCTTTGCTCGAGGCGGTGAGCCTGGCGGAGCCACAGAAGTTTTTGTGTCGCGACGACTGCAAGGGACTGTGTCCCAACTGCGGCGCGGATTGGAACGAGAAAAGCTGCGAGTGCACCCAGGATGAATTCGATTCCCGCTGGGCCGCCCTCGAGAAGCTGAGAGAAAAGGACCCGAGCTAGGGTCCCTTTTCGAGGGAGGAATCATGGCGGTACCCAAGAGGAGAACTTCGAAAGCGCGCAAGCGCAAGCGCCGGACCCATTACCTCGTGGTCGCGGCCAATCTGGACCGTTGCCCGCATTGTGGAGCCGCCCGGATGAGTCATCGGGTGTGTAAGGAATGCGGTCACTACGGTACGGAGCAGGTCATGCAGAGCAGCGAGTGACGTCCAGGATTCCGGTGGACTCCTATCCCGAACAACAAATTGCAGTGGACGCCATGGGGGGGGACTTCGGTCCCGAAGTGGTGGTCCAAGGGGCGTTACGCGCTCTTCCCCGTCTCGGGGACGGAGCGCGTCTCGTTTTTTTCGGGGACCACGACTCGGTGATGCGCGAAATCCGCAAGACGGGCGCGCGCCCGAGCTCGGTACGCGTCGTCCACGCCCCCGAGTCGATCGAGATGCACGAATCACCGGCCGCGGCGGTTCGGAAGAAGCGAGACTCCTCCATCGTCAGCGCTGCGAAGGCAATGAGCGAAGGGCGAGCCGACGCCTTCGTGTCGGCGGGCAGCACCGGCGCGGTCGTGGCGGCAAACCTTCTCTACGTGGGCCGGTTGCCCGGCGTCCTCAGGCCCGGTATCGCTACCTATTGTCCCACCCGGAAGGGCACCGCGCTGTTCATCGACGTGGGCGCGAATGCCGATTGCAAACCCCAGCATCTGGTCCAGTTTGCGGCCATGGGCCGCATCTACTCGGAAAAAGTCTTAGGAGTAGCAAGCCCTCGCGTCGGCCTTTTGAACATTGGTGAGGAGGACTCCAAGGGCAATGAGCTCTGCCAGGCCGCGCACAAGCTCCTGGTGCAGCACGAATCGAACTTTATCGGCAACGTGGAAAGTTCGGCAGTGTTTGCCGGCAAAGCCGACGTCATCGTGACCGACGGTTTCGTGGGAAACATCCTTCTGAAGTCGGTCGAGGGATTCGCCGGCTTTCTCATGGGCACCATCAAGCACGAAATCATGCAGAGCATCCGCGCCCGAGTGGGAGGATGGATGCTGAAGCGTCGCCTTCGAAGCATCTTCGAAGGATTCGACTACGTGCAGTACGGCGGTGCGCCCCTTTTGGGCTGCAAGGGAATCAGCATCATCTGCCACGGGAAGAGCAACGAAGAGGCAATCGCCAACGCGGTCGTCTTTGCGAGCCGGGCGGTTCGGGAGAATTTGGACGAACTCATCCGCGCCGAGGTGGAGGGTGAGGGATTCGACGAGGGCCCGAACGGAGAAAGCGGGGAGAGGGACAGAGAAAGCCGGGAGGAAAGTCCGGGATGAGTCGCGCTTTCGGTTCTCTGTTTCCAGGGCAAGCCAGTCAATCCGTCGGCATGGGGAAGGACCTGGTCGACGCCTACCCGGAGGCGCGTGGAGTTTTCGAGCGCGCGGACGAGGCTCTGGGATTTTCCTTGAGCACTTTGTGTTTCGAAGGACCCATGGAGGAGCTGACACAAACACGGAACGCCCAGCCCGCGATTCTCACCCACAGTCTGGCGATCCACGCGGTGCTTCAGTCGAGAGCCGATTTCCAACCACTACTGGCCGCGGGGCATTCGCTGGGTGAGATCAGCGCGGCCGCGGCGGCCGGATCGTTCTCCCTGGAGAACGCGGTGCGCGTCGTCCGCGCCCGCGGAGAGTTGATGTGGGAAGCGGGCCAACGGCAAGCAGGTACCATGGCGGCGGTGGTTGGGCTCGAGCGCGACGCGGTGGATGCGGTCTGCCACGAGCACAGCCAGAAAGGACACGGGGTCGTCGTCGTCGCCAACCTCAATAGTCCAGGCCAGCTCGTCATATCGGGAGATCTCGAGGCCGTTCGCTCCGTGGCGTATCCGCTGAAAGAGGCGGGCGCGCGCCGGGTCTTGCCGCTGAAAGTGAGTGGCGCGTTCCATTCTCCCCTCATGGAATGCGTACAGTCGGAGTTCGCCAAAGTCCTGGAAACGGCGGAGGTGGCCGATCCCGCCTACGGGATCGTGTCCAACGTGAGCGCAGAGCCACAGCTCAGCGGCGCGGATCTCGCTCGTGGATTGGTGGAGCAACTCGTGTCGCCCGTGCGCTGGCACGAATCAGTGGCGCGCATGATCAAGAGTGGAGTGTCGACTTTTTTGGAGCTCGGACCGGGAAACGTCCTCACGAATTTGGGGGGACGGGATTTCAAGGACGCGGAATTCGTGCCGAGTTCGAGCCGAGAGGGAGTGGAAAAAATGCTTGCCACTCTTCAAGGGAGCATGTAACGATGGCCACGCTCCCTCCCCCGCTTGGGGGAGGGATAGCCTATATCAGGTCAACAGCTTAGAGGATTTCAGGTGTCTGTGGACCGGGCTCTGGGAGTCGCTCTCGTCACGGGAGCTAGCCAAGGAATCGGACGGGCGATCGCGAGCCGTCTCGCACGCGATGGATTCAATCTCGCCCTGGTCGCGCGCCGAGCCGAGGTTTTGTCGGAGTTCGCGGACTCCCTGCGCGGCGAAGGGGCTTCGGCCGAAGCCTTCGCATGCGACGTCACGGATGAGACAGCGGTCGCCGAGACCGTGCAGGCGATTCTCGAGCGCATGGGGACGATCGATGCCGCGGTGAACAACGCGGGGATCGCCCGAGATGCGCTCCTGGTCAGGATGAAGGCCGAGCAGTGGTCAGAGGTCATGCGGACCAACTTGGATGGGTGTTATCATTTCGTGCGCCATGTGGCGCCGGTCATGTTGAAGGCCCGCAAAGGCCGAATCGTGAACATCAGTTCGGTGATCGGCCAGATGGGAAACGCCGGTCAGGTCAACTATGCCGCCAGCAAAGCAGGGATCATCGGGCTGACACTGGCGACCGCCCGGGAACTCGCGGGACGGGGAATCACCGTCAACGCGGTCGCTCCCGGTTTCATCGAGACCGCCATGACTCAGGAGCTTCCCGAGAGCGCGGTGAAAGATCTTCAAGCGAAGATCCCACTGCGCCGGCTCGGGCGACCCGAAGACGTGGCGGCGCTCGTTTCGTTCCTGCTGTCAGAGGATGCGTCCTACATCACCGGACAGGTCCTCAACTGCGATGGTGGGATGGTGATGGGGTGAACGTTTCCCCGGAGCGCGCCGTCAGCGCGCTGGATGTATCACAGGATCCGCCCCAAACGGCGGCCATTCGGAGGTAGATAAGCGTGGCTGTTGAAAACATCGAAGCCGAAGTCAAAAAGATCATCGAGGAGAAACTCGGCGTGAACGCGGAGCAAATCACGGACGAGGCCTCCTTCATCGATGATCTCGGGGCCGATTCACTCGACCAGGTCGAATTGGTCATGGATTTCGAGGACAAGTTCGAGATCGACATCCCCGACGAGGACGCGGAGAAGATGCGGACGGTCGGAGAGGCGGTCTCCTATCTAACGGAGCGAATCGGGTCCTGAGGGAAAACCCCGGTCCTGTATCGAGGAAGGATACCGCAGTGAAGGGACGACGTGTCGTCATCACTGGTTGCGGGGCCATCTCGCCGGTGGGCATCGGTGTGAGTGAAACCTGGGAAAAGCTCCTGGACGGTGTGCCAGGGGGAGGCCCGATCACGATCTTCGACGCCAGCGACCAGAGCGTGCGCCTGGCGGCAGAGGTCAAGAACTGGGATCCCAGTCTGTACTTCGAGCCCAAAGACGCCCGAAAGATGGACCGATTCACCCAGTTCGGGGTGGCGGCAGCCGCCGAAGCGATCGAAAACAGCGGACTGATCGTCGACGATCCCTCGCGCGTGGGCGCCATCATCGGCAGCGGTATCGGCGGGATGATCATCTACGAGAAGCAGCACGAGGCGCTGCTCAGAGGTGGACCTCGCCGGGTCTCTCCCTTCTTCATTCCCATGATGATCGGTGACATGGTGGCGGGCCTCGTCTCCATTCGTCACGGACTCAAGGGACCGAATTACTGCACGGTATCCGCCTGTGCCTCAGGTGCGAACGCCATCGTGGATGCGGCCATGCTGATTGGGACCGGCACTGCGGACGCGATGGTCTGCGGCGGTAGTGAAGCGACCATCACCAGCATGGCAGTCGCGGGCTTTTCCAACATGAAGGCGCTTTCCAGCCGTAACGACACTCCGGGCAGCGCTTCTCGCCCCTTCGATAGAACTCGCGATGGATTCGTCATCGGTGAAGGTGCGGGAATCGTCGTGCTGGAAGAAGCCGAAAGAGCCAAGGCAAGGGGCGCTGAGATCATTGCCGAAGTGGTGGGATGGGGGCTGAGCGCCGACGCTTACCACATGACAGCGCCCGCTCCGGACGGCAGCGGGGCTGCGAGCGCGATGCGGCAGGCCCTGCAGAGCGCGGAACTCGATCCCACTGCGATCGACTACATCAATGCTCACGGCACTTCGACGCCACTGAACGACCGGATCGAGGTCCATGCCGTGAAAGAAGTCTTCAAGGACCACGCCTACAAATTGAAAATGGGTTCGACGAAATCGATGACCGGTCACTTACTGGGTGCGGCGGGCGGCCTCGAGGCGGTCATCTCCGCGTTGGCCATTCAGAACGGACGAATCCCGCCCACGATCAATCTGAAAGAACCAGATCCGGATTGCGATCTCGATCACGTCAGCGATGGCCCGGTGGAAATGGACGTGCGGCACGTGCTGAGCAACAGTTTCGGTTTTGGTGGGCACAATGTCGCCCTGATCCTGAGCCGCTTTCAGAACTAGTCGAAAGGAAGGAGTGCGATGGGGAGCAGAGCGGCCTCGTGGTTTCGCGGCCTCTGGTCTCGTCTGGGCATCCCTCTCTTCCGGTCGGGGTCGAGCGACCAACTCGCTCCCGGACAGGCGCTGCTCGAGCGGAAGATCGGCTATCACTTCCGCGATCCCAGTCTGCTCTCCAAGGCTCTGACCCACCGCAGTTACGTTCACGTGATGGGCCAGACCCGGATCGAAAGCAATGAACGCTTCGAATTCCTTGGGGACGCGGTCCTGGGATTGGTGGTCAACGAGTATCTCTGTCGCCGTTTCCTCATGAAGGAGGAGGGCGATCTCACCAAGATCAAGTCTCTCCTGGTCTGTGGGCCTACCCTCACCAAGATCGCCGAGCGTCTCGGGTTGGGGGAGCATCTTCTTCTCTCTCGAAGTGAGGAGAGCACCGGCGGACGGCACCGCGATTCCATCCTGGCAGATGCGATGGAGGCGGTGCTGGGATCGATCTACCTCGATGGAGGTCTTGCTCCCGCGGCCCGAGTGGTGCACGACCAGGTCCTGGTAAACGTGAACGACACCATCCATGAGCGTACCGGGCGAAACTACAAGAGTCTGCTCCAGGAGACCCTGCAGGCGCAGTACAAGATGGCGCCCCGCTACCGGATCTCTACCACGAGCGGTCCGGACCACGCGCGTCGCTTCACGGTCAAGGTGAGTCTGAAGGGAGCAGTGCTCGGCGTGGGTTCGGGTAATTCCAAGAAACAGGCCGAGCAGCGTGCGGCCGAGATCGCCCTGACCCGCCTGGACGAACTTCAGGGAGTTTTGGACTCTCCTCTCCGGAACGAGGAGAACTAGGCGCTGGCACGGCCCGTGCTGCGTCCCAAGACGGAGAAGTCCCGGAAAGAGTTCAGATGCATAAACCGACAAAACCACCTGTAAACACACAGTTTACGCATGGCGCGCCCTACGACGCGCTGTGCGACGTGTGCTCTTTGCCCTGTGGATTCGACGCCTGCGGAGAGACCTGCCACCGGCGCCACTTTCTGATCGGGGCTCTCCAGTGCTCCTACTTCTTCCGCGGCTACTGCTTCCTGGTGGACATCGATGGCTGTGCGTTCGATAACGGCGCCAAGACCGAAACCTACTGGCTCGGCCTGATTCGCGATTACGTACACAACCTCAAGGGGCAGGAAGAGGACGAGGGATTCCGGAAGGCCAAGGAACAGTCGATTCGCTATCTTGAGGAACAAATCGAGCTTAAGAACGTGTATCTCTGTCGCTATCTCGAAGAGCAGTACGACCTGGCTCTTCAGAGCGGGGGGAGCGCGAGCGAAGAAGACCTGGGCCATCTTGACGCTGCCTATGAGCAGCTGATGAGCGGCGCCAAACGGAAGCCGTAGGAACCCGAGAGCCTCTATTTTGAATTCAACGCCTCAAGTCCTCACCGCCCGCGTGCTGACCGTGAGCGATCGCTGCGCGAAGGGCGAGAAAGTCGATGAGAGCGGTCCCGCTCTCGTGCGGCGGTTGGGCGAACTGGGCTACCAGGTGCTCGGCTTGGAGCTCGTGTGCGACGGGGAGAATGAGGTCGCGGCCAAGCTCCGAGAAATCTGCACGCGCGAGGACGCGCAGCTCATACTCACCACGGGAGGCAGCGGACTCGCTTCTCGGGACCAGACTCCCGAGGCGACTCTGCGGCTCGCGCAGCGAGTCGTCCCCGGTCTCATGGAACACGCGCGTCGCGTATGCGCCGAGATCACCCCCCTGGCCGCCTTGAGTCGAGGAGTGGCGGTCATCGCAGACGCGTCGTTGATCGTGAATCTTCCCGGACATCCCAAAGCGGCATTGGAGACTCTGGAAGCCATCCACGAGCTCCTGCCTCACGCGTTGAAGGTCATGGCAAGCTCGAGCGATTGTCCACGGACGGGTCGCGGAGGAAGTGGAGAAGCGGTATGAAACGAACTTGGTCCCTCACACCTTCCGTGAGGCGCGTCCTGGGACTCTCCATCGGGCTCGTGCTGTCTCTCGAATGCGGCTGGTTAGTTCCCGTCGCATGCGCCACGGACAATGGTTCCGCTGCAGCGGATACAAGCATGGTTCCTCTGTTGCCGGAGTCGGTTCCGACCGCGCTGTTCATCGCGGGCGCCATGATCGAGGGAGGAGATTTCGAGGGCGCGCTCGAACAATACGGATTCGCCCTGAGACAAGATCCCAAGAACCAGGAGATCCTCGACCGCACCGTCGCTCTCGCCCTGCGCATGGGACGGCTCAAAGACGCGCTCGCCGCGGTGAACATGGGCCTCTACGTTTCAAAAGGCGATCGAGATCTGCGCGTGCAAAAGACGAGATTGTTGCTTCTGGGCGGGCTCACCGACCAAGCATTTCCGCTCAGCGAGGAGCTGGGGCGCGAGTTTCCCGACGACCCAGAGATCCTTTCTCTGCGGGTGGAAGTCCTGCAACGTCTCGGACGTCTCAAGGATGCGGTGGCGCTGCAGTCCAAGCGCCTGGAGGAGAACCCGGACGATCCCCAACTCTTGCGGTCGCGGGCGGCACTGCTCCTCCGCGCTGGCTCAAAGGAAGAAGGCGAGACCATCCTGAAGGAGCTGCTGGCCAAGGATCCTCAAGACGAGGCGTCGGCGCAGATTCTGGTGAATCAATACCGAACCGACGGTCAAGCCGACCAGGCGATCGCCCTTTTGGAGAAACTCCTGGACCAGAATCCCGATGGCGAGACCTATCGGCGACTGCTCGCGGATCTCTACCTCGGCCAAGGTCGCAACGGAGATGCGTGTGACATGTTGATGCCCCTGGCGCGGGACGGTTCACTCGATCGGCACGGGCAGATTCTTCTCACCGATCTCTTGATCCGGCAGGAACGCTACGATGACGCGTGGGAGTTGGCCCAGGGACTCCTGACCGAGAACGAGCAGGATGGGCTGGTCCTGCAGATGGTGGGGGAGATCGCGCTGGAGAGAGGTGAACTGAGCACCGCGGAAGACACGCTGCGCCGCGCGCTCCAGGTGCGCCCGGACGATCCCGGGATTTTGGTAAGTCTCCTTCTGGCCATGAGCCGGCACTACCCCGACTTGAGCGGTGGACATCCCGACGCGAAAAAGCACCAACTCGCCTCCGACACCCAGATCCAGGAGCGTTTCAACCGCCTTCTGGTTGCGGCGCAGGGGAATGTGCAAGCGAAGAGTTTCCGGCAGAATCTCATCCTGGGTTCCTTGCTACGGCGCGCGGATCGATCGAGCGAAGCGGTGATCCCCTTGGGCCGTGCGGCGGCTCTGCAAGAGGACAACGTGCAGGCCCTCAACGAGCTCGCCTGGGCACAGGAGAGCGCGGGTCTCTACCACGAGGCCTGCAAGACTCTCGACGAACTGCTCAAGCTGCGCCCGCACGAAGCGAACGTGCTGAACTTTTACGGATACCTTTTGGCGGACCAAGGTTGGGAGCTAGAGCGAGCTCAGTCCATGATCGAGGAAGCAGTGCAGGCCGAGCCGAAGAATCCCTACTATCTCGACAGCCTGGGATGGGTGCTCTATCGACAGGGTCACTACGAAGAGGCGTTGGCGAAGCTCATCGATTCGGCCAATCTGATCGGAGACGACTTGACGGTTCTGCTCCACATGGGACAGGTGCTCTTGTCGCTGCAGCGCTATGACGAAGCTCGGGGAGTTCTCGAGCGCGCTCTGGCCTTGGGGGGGACAAGGTCGTCCTGGCTCCGCTCATCGAACGCGCGAAGTCCGGAGGAAGCGATGCTCACTGAGCGAGTGTGCCTGGTCGTGGCCTGCGTGTTCCTCCTCGGTGGCTGCGGCGCCAAGACAATTCCGCTTCGCGACTCTCCCGACGCACCCACCGCCCTGCAACTGGCGGCCACTGCGTCGACCCGCTCCTTGCACTTCGCCGGCGAACTAGATGGTGGCGCGCTGGGCTTCGGACCGAGCGTGAAGATCGAGGCCTGGCTTCGGTCGGATCTCTGGCTGCGGGCGGATCTACGCTACGAGGACGAGGATGGAGAGCCCGGGCACGAGGTCCTCATCTGGGGACCGCAGAGCGCGGTCCTCTTCGATCGCAGGAAGGGCCGCTTCACCGAGCTGGGCGATCACGCGGGCGAGGTGGAGATTCACGGAGGCGTCTTCTACGTCCGGCACGCTCTCTGGTTGGCTCTGGCCCATTGGGTGGGACCGGAGTTGGGCGCCGGACGGGTGGAGGGGGAGAGGTGGCAGGCCCGGGATGGAGCCATGGGAATCAGGGCCCTCCTGGGAAAGGACCGGGCCAAGGAGCTGGAACTGGTGTGGCGGGGAGAGCGGCTGCTCGCGCTCCCCAAGAGCTGGACGAAGACCTCCTGGGGCATGATTCCCCGCGAAACGGAGTTCCAGGGGAGTTTCCTGGACGCCCCGGCCCAGCTTCGATGGAGAGTCGAGGAGATCCCGGTCTTCGCCGATAGCCTCCTGGACCCTCTCATGCTTCCTTAGAGGCGGGAACCCGAGTAGGCCGGGGGGGTATAAAGCTCCAGAATCCGGCCCCGAAGACGAGACCTCGCCCCGGCGAGTGGAATTCGCGAAGAGGCGGCCGGACTGGTTGTGGCGTTCAGGCACCAGGTGAAACGGCGGCTCTCATGGCGACACAGAGGATGGTGAGACAACTGGACCCCAGGCAGAAGCCCGCCTCGCGTGGTGAGTTGAGCGATGAAGAGCTCATGCTCCGCGTGCAGGAGGGTGACAAGTCCTGCTACGACGTCTTGGTGGGGCGCTACAAGCTGCGTCTCTACAACTACATTTTGCGAATGGTGGGCCGCCCCGACGTCGCCGAGGAAATTGCGCAGGACGCGTTCGTGCGAGCTTACATCCACGCCGACAAGTACCGCACGATTGCCCGCTTCTCTACCTGGCTCTACACGATCGCGACCAATCTGGTTCGAAATCGCTTCCGGAAGAAGAAGCGGTTGCCCCAGATTCTCTCGCTCTTCTACAAAGGCGACGGCGACGACGAAGAACGAGCCTTCGAGATTCCCGACAAAGCTCCGAATCCGGAAGAAGCGACGGCCGGCGCCGAGCTCGAACGGATCATTGCGGAAGCCAGCGCCCAGATTCCCGCGAATTATCGCGAGCCTTTTCTGCTGCGGGAAGTGAACCAACTTTCCTACGAAGAGATCGCTGCCGTGACCGGTCTCAAGCTGGGCACGGTTCGCAGTCGAATCAATCGGGCGCGCAGCCACTTCCGTCGCATCATCGAGCCCATGCTGCGGGATGAATCCCTGATTCCTCCCGACCAACCCTCCACCCCATCCCGCTGAGGATTTTGGCATCATGCGTTGCTCCAAGTCCCGAGTATTCATTTCCACCGCAATGGACGGTGAACTCAACGATCAGGATCGCGTGGCTCTGGCGCATCACCTGGAGGACTGTGGTGAGTGTGTGTCCTACCAGAGTGATCTCGAGACCTGCCACCGGCTTCTCCAGGAGACGGAGAGCGCGCCCTCGGCTCAATTCGAGTGGATGGTGCAGCTCGGCATTCGGAAGGCTCTGCGCGCCCGCGCTTCCGAACGGGATACCGCAGGGGGAAGATTCTGGCTTCCCGCCAGCGTCAGCGCGTTTACGGTCTTGGTGGTGGTGATGGGTCTGGGTCTCTGGCTCCTTCCTTCTCCTGGCACTCAGACCGAGTCCGACACGAACGGTCTCTTCGCGGAGATGAAGCCAGCAAACACGAAGACTCCGGCCCTCGGTTTCTCCGCCGCCGAAGAGTTCACTCAACTTCAGAAGAAGACGGTAGCCGAGGTTCCGGCCTGGCGGCTGGGCGCGCGACCGGATTGGCGGACTCCTCCTTCTCTCCTCGGTCACGTGAACACGGTGAATGCTCTTCTCATGGGCTCCTCGGAAGATATCGGTGCCCAACTGCGCTTCGGATCGCGCTATGTCCGCTTGCCGGGACAGGGCGCCGTACCCGTCGATAGCTTGCGCCAGGGTGGATCTCCAAGTCCTCATTGACGCGATCGAGCGCTCGGGCTCATATATTCTCCAGGGAGTTTTCGACCGCGCACTGGAGAATGATCTCATGGCCAGAATCCAAAGCACCCACTTGGTGATCCTCGGATTGGGCTTCTTGGCCTTCGCTCCGGGTTGTGAAAACGGACAGCCCATGAGCGCTGCGGTGGGTTCCTACTCGGATATCGCCGTTCTGACCGACATCGCCACTCTGGGTCCGGTGGCGAATCAACTCGATCGAGAGCTCTCCAAAGACGTCGAGTACTCCATCCGGCCCGAGCCCCTCTTCAACGTGGACGTCTTCGACTGGAACGATCGGCGCAATGCCGAGGTCTACAAGAACGTCATCGTGGTGGGCCTCCTGAAAGGGAAGGATCCCGCGAGCCACGAATTGCGCAGCCGGCTGGGCGGAGAGACCATGAGCGATATGGGACATCGCAACTTCTACGTGGCAGTGAAGTCGGACGTCTACAGCCGCAACCAGCTCGTGTTCTTCGTCGCGGGCAACGACCGCACCCTCATGCAGAGCGGGTTGGCCAAGAGCATCGACGTCCTCATCCATCGGATCGAAAATGAGAACCGCATCCGGCTGCGCCATTTCCTCTTCACTAACGGACACGAGCTCGAGCTCGAGAACAAGATCAGGTCGGAGATGGGTTTCTCCCTGCAGGTTCCCGCTTCCTATAGGGAGACCAGATTCGAGAAGGGTAAGAAGGACGGTTTGGTCGAGGTCGCCGCGGTCAGGCCCACGCGGACGGCGAGTATCTACTATCTCGACGATGCCGACAGCACGATGCTCGACGACCACGACGTCTTGCTGGAGCTTCGGCGGTCCTTCGGCGCGCGCTTCTTGGAGGAGGATCTGCAAGATACCGCCGGATTCGAGTGGAGCGAAGAGATTTTTGCCGGGAAAATGACCCCGGTGCTCTCCGGCTTCTGGCAGGCGAAGACCGGAGACTACGGCGGACCGTTCCGAACCTACTTTCTCTATGAGGCCGAGAAGCGGCGCCTATACGCCGTGACCGTCTTGACCTATGCCCCCGGCATGCAAAAGCGTCCCTACATCCGTGAAGCCACCTGCGTGGCGGAAACCCTGGTCCCCTGAACGTGAACGACTTCGAAGTCAAGCTCATACCCCCGTATCCGGTGCGTCTGAGGCCGACTTTCAGAGCGACCTGGGAGGCGCTGCGCGAGGATCACCCCGATCGCCGTCTCTTCGTGGTGGCCGATCGTAAAGTCCTGAGGAATCACGCGGGAGCTCTCGCGGGTTTGAGCCCCTCGGAACGCGAGAGGGTGGTGGAGATCGCGGCGGGGGAAAGGATCAAGAACCTGCGGCATCTTGACGCCCTGGTGTCGCACGCACTCGACGCGCGCGTGGATCGGCGAACCCTCGTCGTGGCGATCGGCGGCGGGACGGTGGGTGATCTGGTGGGGTTCTTCGCCGCCAGCTACATGCGGGGCCTCGACTGGTGTCCCATCGCCACCACCGTGATTTCGCTCGCGGATTCCGCGGTGGGGGGAAAGACGGGCGTCAACGGGTACGGGTTGAAGAATCTCATCGGGGCCTTCCACCAGCCGCGCGGAGTCTACGGCGCGTTGGAGTCGCTGGAGAGCCTTCCCCAACGCCATCGAGTGGGTGGGCTGGCCGAGGTTCTCAAGTGCGGGGTGATCGCCGATGCAGGGCTCTTCGAGTTGTTGGAATCCAGGGCGGAAGATCTCCGGATCGAAAACCTGGAATTGTGGGGGGCCATTCTCGAGCGCTCTGTGCGAGTGAAGGCCGAGGTGGTGGCGCAGGATCCCCGAGAAGCGGGCATTCGGGAGATTCTCAATTTCGGGCACACCCTCGGGCATGCCATCGAAGCCACCGCCCGCCCGCGGTTGCACCACGGGGAGGCGGTCGCGTTGGGGATGATTGGCGCACTCAGGATTTCCCAGACGCGCGGACTGGCTCCCTCGGGCACGACCTCGCGGGTCACCGAAGTCTTGGGCCGGCTCGGCCTGCCGCGAGCCGTCCCGGGAGTGGACATCGAAACTGCTCTGGTAGCAGTAGGTTACGACAAGAAAGTCTGGGAACGTCGCGTCAGGATGGTCTTGACGGAGGGCATCGGCTCGGCTACCGTCGGCCACGAGGTCGAGTGGTCAGAATTGAGCCAGGCCTTGCAGAGCCTTCGGGTTTGAAGCCAGGCTGTACCAGCATCCGACACCTGGTGTCGAAAGGGAGTCGCGGTCTTGCCCAGCCCTTCCCGTGAGGACGATTTGCATCGCCTCTTGGAACGCTTCGAGGAACAACCGAACGGCCGCATCTTTGCGCCCCTTGCCGATTGCTATCGCAAATTGAACCGATTGGACGAGGCGTACAAGGTGTCTGTCGACGGGCTCATGCGTCACCCTCGCTACAGTACCGGCTTCGTCGTCCTGGGGAAGATCCATCTCGATCGCCATGAGCTCGAGGAGGCGCGGACCGCCTTCGAAACCGTTCTTTCCATCGATCCGGAAAATTTGATCGCGCTGCGTGAACTCGCCGAGGATGCGCGCCGGCGAGGGGATCGCAAGCGGGAGAAAGCCCTGCGGGAGCAGCTTTCCGCGGTGGATCCGGCCGCCGATGAACTCATCGTGGAGACGGAGGAGCGCCCCGAGGCTCCACAGGCTCAGGGGCAAAAAGAGGTCGAGGAGGAGGCTACCCTCGTGGTGACGCGACTCCACGACCTGAAGCTGGATCAAGACGAGCCCACCGAGCCGATCGTCCTGACCGCCGTGAGCAAGGACGACGAGTTTCAGAATTCCAGTGGTGATTTCGATCCCGAGGGAATCTTCACCGGCGAGACCATCGCCACCGTGACCCTGGCCGACGTCTACTACCAGCAAGGGTTCAAGGCGAAGGCGCTGGAAATGTATCGCGCGGTTCTCACCCGCCATCCCAAGGCCCCCGGGGTCCTGGAGAAGGCCCAGACCATCGAAGAGGAGCTGTCGAGCCTGGCGCGGCGTTTCGAGGATACAGGGAACGAGCCAACTACCGAAGAGCTGGCCAATCTGGAGAGGGAGAGCCAACCGCCCCAAAAGGAGCTCGATCCCGACATGGGCGCCTTCCAATCGTGGATCCAAAAGCACGAGAAACGTGAGCCATGAGCGGAGCGTCGCTGGAGGGCTCCATGCACATCCAGGTTTTGCACGGGCCCAACCTCAATCTGTTGGGAAGCCGTGAACCTTCTATCTATGGACGGGTGGGCCTGGCTGAAATCGACCGGGCTCTTCACGAGCTCGCGGAGGAACTCTCGGTCGATCTGGACATTTTGCAGAGCAATCACGAGGGTGAGCTCATCGACTGCATCCAGCGCAGCACGCAGTCCGCGGGATTCCTCATCAATCCCGCCGGTTTGGGTCACACGAGCGTGGCCCTGCGGGACGCGCTGCTCGCCGTGAACTTGCCCTTTGTGGAGGTTCATTGTAGTAACATTCTGGCCCGGGAGAGCTTTCGCCAGTCCACGCTTCTCTGCGACGTGGCGCTGGGTGTGGTGATGGGCTTCGGGCCCGACAGCTACACGCTCGGACTGAGAGCTTTGGTGGCGCATCTGAATTCAGACTAACCCGATACCGAGTAGGATCATCGATCAATGGCGGATACCAGCGATTTCAGAAACGGCTTCGTGCTCGAGTTGGACACGGGCATGTGGGCGATCGTGGAGTTCCAACACGTTAAACCGGGCAAGGGCCCGGCTTTCGTTCGCACGAAGTTGAAGAACGTCGAGAACGGAAAGGTAGTGGACAAGACCTTTCGCTCCGGGGAAAAAGTGACCGAGGTTCGGCTGGAGGCTCAGGAATTCCAGTATCTCTATCATGATGGCGTCCACCATCATTTTATGAATACCGCGACCTACGAGCAGATTCAGCTTCCCCAAGAGGTGCTGAGCGACGCGCTACAGTACCTGAAGGAGAACGACACCGTGAAGCTCCTCATGCGGGGTAGCGTCGCGGTGACCATCGAGGTCGCAAATTTCGTCGAGCTGAAGATCACCCAGACCGATCCCGGAGTTCGCGGTGATACGGCCCAGGGAGGCAGCAAACCTGCTACGCTCGAGACGGGCCTGGTCGTTTCGGTTCCCCTGTTCGTCGACGAGGGAGAGACCATTCGCATCGACACCAGGACTGGAAAATACCTCTCCCGAGTCTGAGCGGAGAGAGCCCGAAGGAGACTCAATGGATCTGGAAAGAATCAAGGCGCTGGTCGAGCTCGTGGAGGAGAGCGGGATCGACGAACTCGAGCTTTCCAACCGCGGGGAGACGATTCGCATCTGCAAGGGGGG
Organism: Candidatus Krumholzibacteriota bacterium; assembly: GCA_963764625.1. Lineage (GTDB taxonomy): Bacteria > Krumholzibacteriota > Krumholzibacteriia > JAJRXK01 > JAJRXK01 > JAOZPE01. The sequence continues at coordinate 574,637 of CAVXTH010000006.1, forward strand.
TGGCATAGCCCAAGCCAAGGTGATCGCCGCGCACCCGCAGGTTGCGGCCCCAACCAACTCCCCGTCTGTCACTTTTCCCGCGTCATCCCTCCCGCCGGAGGCCACGGAGAGCCGGCGCGAAGGTCTCAGAGAGGTCGCCAGCCCCATGGTGGGAACCTTCTATCGGTCTCCCAGTCCCGACAGCGACCCCTACGTGAGGGTGGGAGAGCGGGTCGAGAAGGACGATATCCTGTGCATCGTCGAGGCGATGAAGCTGATGAACGAGATCGAGGTGGAGTTCTCGGGGATCGTTCGCGAGGTCCTGGTGGAGAACGCCCAGCCCGTCGAATTCGGCCAGCCTCTCTTCCTCCTGGAACCCACCCTCTAGCTGAGCTCCCAAGTTGCGAATTCAGGCCACAAAGGGGCGGTCATTTGGACCGCCCTTTGCTGCTCCGGGGAACGGGACCGAGCGGCCCCCCCGCACCCTCCGCCCTGAGGAATCCCGAGGGACGGACGGGAAGCATGAAACCTCTCCTGGAGTGGAGCTGAGATCATGGCCTTGAACATCAAAGCCATTCTGCAACGTATGATCGAATTGAGGGCGAGCGACCTGCACTTGAAGGTCGGTGTTTGCCCGAACGTTCGCGTCGACGGCAAACTCGAACCTTTGGCCGAATTCGAACCACCGACCCCCAAAGACATGCAGCAAGTGGCCGAGAGCATTTTGACCCCTATGCAGCGCGAGGTCTTCGAGGCCACTCGAGAGGTCGACTTCGCCTTCGGCGTTCCGGGGCTGGCCCGGTTCCGCGCCAACTTCTATGTCCAGAGGGGAAGCACAGCGATGGTGTTTCGCCACGTACCGGTGGAAATCCAACCTCTTGATGAACTCGGCTTGCCACCGGTGGTGAGAGAGATGGCCCTTCTCCCGCGTGGACTGGTGCTGGTGACCGGGACCGTGGGATCAGGAAAGTCCACCACCCTGGCGGGCATGATCGACGTGATCAACGACTCGCTCAACGACAACATCATCACGATCGAAGACCCCATCGAGTTTCTCCACAAAGACAAGCTGAGTATCGTGAACCAGCGCGAGGTGGGTACCGATACCTCCACTTTCATGGAAGCGCTACGGCACGTACTGCGTCAGGATCCGAACGTGATTCTCATCGGCGAGATTCGCGACGCCGAGACCATGAAAACAGCATTGACCGCAGCGGATACCGGACACATGGTCTTCTCTACGCTTCACACCATCGACGCGCCTCAGACCATCCAGAGGATCATCTCCTTCTTCCCGCCGCATCAGCATCAGGAGATCCGTTTACTCTTGGCGAACACCTTGCGCGGGATCATCAGTCAGCGGCTGATCCGCCGGGCCGACAACAATGGCCGGGTTCCCGCGGTCGAGGTCATGGTGAACACGACCACGATCGCCGAGTACATCAGCGATCCGGAAAAGACCCACATGATCTCCGACGCGATTTCCGAAGGCTACGTGGCCTACCAGATGCAGACCTTCGATCAATCGCTGATGGCACTGTTCAAGAGGGGTCTCATCACTCTCGACGAGGCCATGAGGGCGTCCAGCAACCCGCACGAGTTCAGTCTTCGCGTCAAGGGGATCCACAGTGGCAGTGACGCCAAGTGGGATCGCTTCGAGCAGGCCGGCAACGAGAGTGAAAGTCCCAACGTCACCGGTTCCACCGAGGACTTCGTGAAGCTCTAGACCCGTGTCGAAAACCACACTTGGGGCCGGTCCCGGTGGCGGATGCCTCCGGGACTTGCCGTATTCCAGAAGTTCGTCCATTCTCAGGAGCATGTTCTCAGCCTGAGGTGACCCTGCGTGGGCCGTGTCGAGCAGCCGGGGAGTGCTTAATGATCGAAAAGGTTCTCGTGGCGAATCGGGGGGAGATCGCCCTGCGCGTGATGCGTGCCTGCCGCGAGCTGGGAATCAAATGCGTTGCGGTCCATTCGAGCGTCGATGCGGATTCACTCCACGTGAAGTTCGCCGACGAATCGGTATGCATCGGAGGGCACCTCGCTTCCGAGAGCTACCTCAACATTCCCAGAATCATGGCCGCGGCCGAGATCACGGGTGCAGACGCGGTACATCCCGGGTACGGATTCTTGGCCGAGAACGCGGAGTTCGCCGAGATCGTTCGTTCCTGTGAGCTGGTGTGGATCGGACCCTCCCCCGAGGTCATCGCGCGCATGGGCGACAAAAACGCAGCGCGCGAGGCGGCACGGTTGGCCGGGGTTTCGGTTGTGCCCGGTTCCAAGGGACTCGTTGCCGATGCCGACGAAGCGGCGAGAGTGGCCGAGAGTATCGGCTATCCCGTCATGCTCAAGGCGGTGGCCGGCGGCGGTGGCAAGGGGATGCGCCCTGCCATGGACGAAGATCAACTGCGCAAGGCGTTCGTGACCGCCGCCACCGAAGCGGCCACCGCGTTCAAGAACGGCGACCTCTATTTGGAAAAACTGGTCCTGAGACCCCGGCACATCGAGATCCAAATTCTGGGGGACAACCAGGGCAATCTCCTGCATCTGGGAGAACGCGACTGTTCCATTCAGCGCCGCCACCAGAAGCTCATGGAGGAAGCTCCCTCTCCCGCGGTCGACGATGCGCTGCGGGCCCGCATGGGCGAAGCGGCACTGCGACTCTCGCGACAGGTAGACTACGTTTCGGCGGGAACCATCGAGTTCCTTCTCGACGCCTCGGGCAAATTTTACTTCATGGAAATGAACACCCGGATCCAGGTCGAGCACCCGGTGACGGAGATGGTCACGGGCCTGGACATCGTGAAGGAGCAGATTCGCATTGCGGCGGGTGAGGAACTGCGCCACAAGCAAGAGGACATCGTCATCCGCGGTCACGCCATCGAATGTCGCATCAACGCCGAGGATCCGTCGCGGAATTTCGCGCCCGCGCCGGGAAAGATCATGACTTTCCATCCTCCGGGAGGGCCCGGCGTCCGTCTGGATACCCACATCTACGCCGACTTCGTGGTCAGCCCGCACTACGACTCGCTCCTGGCCAAGCTCATCTGCCACGGCCAGGACCGCAAGGAGGCGATCGCGCGCATGCATCGCGCTCTGAGCGAGATGGTGATCGAGGGCACTGCGACCACCATTCCCTTCCATCTGCAGGTTCTCGCCGACCCCATCTTCCAGAGGGGCGAAGCTACAACGGCTTACCTCGAGGACCGCATGCAGAGCCTGAAGGAGTCCCTGGAACTCAGCGAGGCGTGATTCGTGGGGCATCCCTTCCTGCCACGGCTCTTGGGGCCGCAGGTTCTCCTCTATGCCATCCTGGACGCGGGCCTGTGCGAGGCGACAGCGCTAGTGGAAACCGGCACAGCGCTGCTCGAGGCGGGGGTCGACCTGCTGCAGCTGCGCGGCAAGGAACTCTCCGCGCGTGAGCTCCTCGAAGTGTCGCGCCAACTCCTGCCGCGTTGCCGCGAGGCCCAAGTTCCCTTCCTCGTGAATGATCGGCTCGACGTGGCGCTCGCCGCGGGGGCCGATGGGGTGCATCTGGGGCAGGCGGACCTTCCGCTCGCCGCTGCGCGAGAACTGATGGGATCCGAGCTCATCCTCGGCGGTTCCACCCACGATCTGGCCGAGATCCGGGAGGCCGAGGCGGTGGCGGATTATCTGGGCTTCGGAGCCCTATTTCCCACGAATACGCGCCCAGACAGCCGGATCCGCGGTCCGCAAGCGTTGACCGAGGCAGTGGCGGCCACTACACTGCCGGTGTTCGCGATCGGAGGGATCGAGGTGGAGAACCTCGGACAATTGAAGGGCTGTGGGATGACGGGAATCGCCGTTGCCTCGGCTCTTCTGCGGGGCCCCTCGCGCCGTGAGGCGGTCGAACGCCTGCGGCGGGCCCTTCAAACCCTTGGCTGACCTTCTCCCCGGCGGCATCTGTGAAGAAGAGCAATCTAACGCTGGCCAAGGTCCTGCTTTCGGGCCTGTTGAGTCTCTTTCTCGCGGTGTCCTGCTTCGTGGCTCGTCCCGGTGTGCCCGCCAGCTTTGGCGCCGCGCTCCGGGTCGCGACGAGTCCGCAGGCGAGCGTGGTGGGACCGGTCGGCGAGATCCTAGCGGGGGTGGCCGCCTGGTCCCTGGGACCCTGGTTCCGCTGGTTACTGGTCCTGCTGCCCTGGGTGTGGGTCCCGTTTCAACGAGGCAAGGTCAAGGACCGGCGGCTGGCGCGGGGTCGTGCGGCCCTCGTCGCCTTGGTCGTGGGACTGGCTCTGATGCTCCTGGGGCATCCCGTCCTCGGGCGTGCCGGGGTGCCGGCCCGCGCCGGGGGCATCATCGGCAGCTGGCTGCATCACCTCGTCGATTCCGTGCTGGGATCTCTGGGAGCGTTTCTCGTCCCGGCCGGCCTTCTCGCCTTCCTCTTGATTCGGATTCTGCCCCCTCTGCGGGTGGAACTCCCTTTCCTGGACCGAATTCAGGGGGCACTGGACGCGACGGGTGCCTTGCTCGTGGCCGCCTGGAGAGCCATCGGAGAGCTCGCGCGGCTGCCTTGGATCGCCGTGTCGGACATGGTCGAACGCTGGCGGCAACGCAGGCAAGAGGCGCGGGCCCGGCGAAGCTCGGAAACCCGCCACGGCAAGCCCCACATCGTCTCTTTCCATCCGAGTGCCCACGAGGCCTCGGCCGCGCCCAACGCCCGTTCTGGAATGGAGGAGGAAGGCGAGCATTCCGCCTCACGCGTAGAGGAGAGTGCTGCGGCGGAACGTGAGCTCGAGGAAGCGGTGGCGAACATGGCGCGCGCGGCCAACGCCGTGGACGACTTTGCGGAGGAGGAGGAGAACCTCGACTTCTCGCTGAGTCGAGATCCCAGTGAATTGACGCAAGAGGAGCAACGGGCCCGACGGCGTCGCCTCCGCCGCGGCGCTTATCCTCTGCCTCCCCTGGAAACGCTGGACGATGTACCCAAGGAGAGCCGCGGATTCTCGCGTGAAGCTCTGCAGATGAACGCGCAGCTGCTCATGGATACTCTAGCCAGTTTCGGGATCGAGGGCCGCATCAACGAGATCCGCCCCGGTCCGGTCGTGACCACCTTCGAGTTCGAGCCCGATCGGGGCGTCAGGGTGAGCCAGATCACCAGCCGCGCCGACGACATTGCGCTGGCGATGCGCGCCGTTCGCATTCGAATCGAAGCCCCGATCCCGGGCAAGGCGGCGGTGGGTATCGAAGTTCCCAATCCCTTCCCGCAGACGGTGACGCTCAAGGAAGTGCTGGGCAGTCTCGAAGGCGACGAGAGCCTGCCGGCGTTGACTGTCGGGTTGGGAAAGGATACCGAGGGAAATCCGGTCAGCGCGAACCTGGCCGAGATGCCGCACCTACTGGTTGCGGGTGCGACTGGAAGCGGGAAGAGCGTCTGTCTCAATTCGCTGATCTGCAGCCTCTTGTTACGCAACGGTCCCGACCAGGTTCGGCTATTGCTGATCGATCCGAAGATGCTGGAGCTCTCCACCTACAACGGAATTCCGCACCTCCTGCACCCAGTCATCACCGATTCCAAGGAAGCGCTGAAGGCGCTGAAGCTCATGGTGGTCGAGATGACGGTGCGGTACAACAATTTGGCCAAGCATGGCGTGCGGAACATCCTCGAGTACAACACGAAAGTGAAGGCGGGGAAGGTCAAGGATGCGCAGGGCCAACGCGTCGAAGAAGCGATGAACTACATCGTGATCATCGTCGACGAACTTGCCGACCTCATGATGCTGCTGGGTTCGGAACTCGAGACTCCCGTCGCGCGCCTGGCCCAGATGGCGCGTGCGGTGGGGATTCATCTGGTTCTGGCCACACAGCGTCCGTCGGTGAACGTGATCACCGGGGTGATCAAGGCCAACTTTCCCTCGCGCATCGGATTCAGGGTCATCTCCAAAGTGGACAGCCGGACCATTCTCGATGTGATGGGTGCGGAGGCTCTGCTCGGAAAGGGCGACAGTCTTTTCATCATGGGCGGGATGTCGCAGCCCAGGCGCGTGCATGGGGCGTTTCTGAGCACCGAGGAGTGCGAACGAATCACCGAGCACTGGATCCCCCTGACCGAAGAAGTGGCCAAGCTCGACCTCATGGATGCCGACTCGGTCAGGAGCGCCCTCGACCTGGGCGAGGACGACCTTCTCGAGGACGCCCGACGCATCGTGGTCATCGCGCAGAGCGGCTCGACCAGCATGTTGCAGAGAAAACTACGGGTGGGGTACACGCGCGCCGCGAGGCTCATGGACATGCTCGAGGAGTTGGGAGTGGTTGGGCCGTTCGAGGGTTCGAAGGCCCGTGAAGTTCTCGTGACTCCTGAGGAATTCGAGGCGGAGGGATGATCTCGAATCCGCGCGTCTATCTCGAAACCCTGGGTTGCGAAAAGAATCTCGTCGATTCGCAGGCCGCGATGGGCCTCTTGCTGCAGCAGGGATTCCGCGCGGTGGAGCGCCCGGAAGAGGCCGAGTTGGTGGTACTCAACACCTGCGGATTTCTCGCGGCGGCCCGTGACGAATCGATGGACCGCATCCGCGAGCTCGCCGAGCTCAAGGGAGAGGCAAAATTCGTGGTCATGGGGTGCTTCGTTCAAGGGCAGACTCATCCCATCCAATCGCTCGTGCCCCAAGTCGATCACGTCCTGGGAGTCGGGCAGTACGAGAAGCTCGCGGGGCTCCTTCACGCGAGCGCAAGAGACTCCGTTCTGGCTCTGCCCGAAGAGGCACCCTACGCCGGCTACGGGGTGAGGAGTCTGGGCAAGCTTCGACACGTCGCGCACATCAAGATCGCCGAGGGCTGCAATCAGTCGTGTTCCTTTTGCAAGATTCCCTTTCTCAGGGGACGGCAGCGCAGCCGCCCCGTGGAAGATATCGTGGAGGAAGCACGAGCGCTGGTGAGGGACGGAGTCCGGGAACTCATCCTGATCGCGCAGAACACTTCGGCCTACGGAGTGGATTTGCCGCACAAGCCGCGTTTGGGCGAATTGTGCCGGGCGCTGGCCGAGCTCGACGAAGTGCGCTGGATTCGCATCATGTACGCGTTTCCCGCGATGTTCACCGATCAGCTCATGCACGAAGTGTACGAAGTCGAGAAAGTCGTATCCTATCTCGACATTCCCATTCAGCACGCGAGCCCGCGTATCCTGAAGGCCATGGGCCGAGGCTACGATCCATCGCGCCTGCGCCGGCAGATCGAGACCCTTCGGAGCCTGCGCCCTGAGATCATGCTCCGGACGACGGCGCTGCTCGGGTTTCCCGGGGAGGAAGAGGAAGACGTGGTCGAGTTGCTTGATTTTCTGGCCGAGCTGAGCTTCGATCACCTGGTTAGCTTTGCCTACAGTCACGAGGAACAGACGCCCGCTTTCGCGCTGGTGGATGAAGTCGATCCCGCGGAAAAGGAGGATCGCCGGGCGCGGGTGGAGGATTTGGGTTGGGACCTGGCTTTGGAACGCAAGAGAAGGCTCTTGGGTAGAAGACTGACGGTCGTGGTGGACGAGGTCTTCAAGAACTCAGCCGAAGCTGAATTGAGCGCGCTTCCGCTGGAAGTCGGCGCAGAGTTTCGGCCCGATCAGCCGGTGGCATTCGCGCGGAGCGAGGGATTCTGCGAAGGGATCGATGGAGGAATCTGGCTCGCAGGTGATGGAATCTCGGCCGGGCAGATGGTCGAAGTCGTTCCCGAGTCGTGTGGTCCTTTCGATCTGTGGGCACGAGCGGAACCGAACCCCGGGGGATTGGCATGAGGACGGCAAATCGGATTATTCTGTCCCTGGCGCTCGCGCTCTGCTTGTGGGCGAGTGAGAGTCAGGCTTCCCCGCCTCTCTCCAACCAAGAGATCCTGGCCAAGGCGACCGCGGATTTGAGCCAGCAGATTCAGAAGATCCTGACGGCACAGGCGAACGACTCGCTGAAGATCGCACTCCGCGCTACCGTGGACTCCGACTTCAATCAGTCCTTCCAAGACGCGCTGGCGCCGGCTCTTTTGGATCGAGGATGGGACGTGTGGATTCTCAAGCAAAATCAAGAGCCACAGGCCGGCACCCTGCTGCTGGAATACAAACTCCTTCAGGCTTCGCTGAGCTACCCCTCGCAGGACCACGGCTTCCTCGGCCTGGGGACGCCCACCGTAAAGAGGGTCGTCGATCTGGGAATCGAAGGCCGGCTCGAGTCCCCCGAGGATGGACGATTGTTCTGGCAAGGTCAGCCCTCGAGCCACTTCTCCGACCGGATCGCCCTCAGCGACATGCAATCGGCTCAGACGGGACAGCCCACTTGGCTGAAAACTCCCAAGACAGATACCCAGACCGCCACCCACGCCGGCTTCCTCGAGAAACTGACCATCGCCGGTCTGGTGGGAGCCGTGGTCGCCCTCTACATCTCTGGAGCTCAATGACCATGCAGTCTTTTCGAATGCGAATCGCCAAAGTGCCTCTCCTCGCGCTTCTCGTCTTCACCGTCTTCGCGTGCGGGAAAAGCCCTACCCAGGACCGCGATGGGGAATTGCACGCTCTCGCGGAGAAGCAGAATTGGAAGGAGATCCAGGCGAGAGTCGAGATGTACCAGAAGAACGGCGAGCACGGCGCGATCCTGGACTACTGGAGGGGAGTGGCTTGCCTCCAACAAGACGAGGACGTTCCCGCGCAGCGATGGCTGGATCAGGCCGTCGCGGCTGATTCGAGCCTGGCCTTCAAGGTGGCCGATCAGTATCGCGTCGCCGCCGAGAGGGACGTGAATAACGAGTGGAACGGTCGAGGAGGGCATCGGCTCATGCGGGCCTATCTCTTGGACCACAAGCCCGAGATGGGGAAGCTCGAAGTCGACGTGGCCAAGCTTCTCTTCGACGGAAAGAAATTCAAAGAAGCGATACCGGTGCTGCAGGATCTTCTGGACCGGCGGGGGGAAAGCGTAATCTCGAAGCAGCGTTGGAGATATCTGCTCGGCCGCAGCTATGAAGAATGCGGACTCACCGAGGCCGGTCTCGCGGAATATCGGAAGTACTGGGCCGACTGGGGGGACGAACCCGAAAGTGTTTGGCGTGACCGCGTGCGCTATCGCTGCGGGGTGATTCTGCTCGCCCAGGCCAAGGATCAGAGGGAGCGCGGATTGCCGAGCGCGGCTCTCAAGTTGCTGGAGGAGCTCCGCTCGATGCACTGCGAGGTCGATCAACAGGCGGAGGCATACTACGAAGAGGGCCAGTGCTACGAAGCACTCGGGCAACCGCAGGAGGCATTGAAGAGTTATCGAAGCTGTATGGATCTTCCTCAAAACGCGGGTGGGAATGGCAGAGATGAAGCGAGGAAAAGAGTGGCTGCACTCAGGACTTCCGGTGTTCACTAGTTGGCCAACTCGCCTTCTCCTTTTCATGGTGGGACTGCTGCTCGTGAGCGGTCTCGGCTGCAGCCACCCATGGAACTCATTTCCCGAAGGCAGCTACGAGCGCGGCAAGTCCGAGGCGGAGGGGGGATCGCCGCTCGCCGCCATCGACGACCTGAAGCTTTTCATACGGAGAAATCCACAGGATCCACTCGCCGACGACGCGCAGTTCCTCGTGGGGCAATCCTACATGGAAACCGAGGACTATCCGGTGGCGGCGGTCGAGTTCGAGATCATGCAAGTCGACTATCCGAGCAGTGAGCTCGCTGACGACGCAGCCTACCTGGAAGCGCTGGCGTACGTGAAACAGGTCCCCGACTACCGCCTCGATCAGACGATCACCAAGAAGGCGATGGACAAACTCGAGCACTACCTCAAGACCTACAAGTCCGGAAAGCACCTGTCGGAGGCGCGCGACGAACTGGGGCAACTGCAGGCCAATCTCGATCGGAAGCACTTCGATTCGGCGGCGTTCTACAAGCGCCGTGGCCGGCTTGCCGCGGCGGATCAAGTGCTGGAGAACATTCTCAACGAAAGCCCGAACTCCCGTCTGCGTCCGAAGATCTTGATGATGAAAGGCGAGACGGACTTCGAGTTGAAGAAATTCGATAAGGCCGCCGTCGCGCTTCGCGAACTCATCGATCGCTGGCCCGATCACCAGGACAAGGGGAGGGCGGAGAAGCTCCTGAAGAAGGTGGAGAAGGCGGCGAAGGGAGATGCCTCATGAGCAGGCAGGGAATCGGCCTCTTCGGAGGGAGTTTCGATCCGGTCCACGACGCCCACTTGGAGTTGGCGCGTCGGGCGAAGAGCCAGCTCTCGCTGCGCGAGGTTTGGTTCGTTCCCGCCTGGCAACCTCCCCACAAATCCAACTATCCTCTGAGCCCGGCCGCGGATCGACTCGCGATGCTCGAGTTGGCGATACGCGGGCATCGCGGGCTGGCCATCTGCACCATCGAGATCGACCAGCAGGAAGTGGTGTATTCCGTGCAGACCGTCGACGCGCTCTCCCATACTCATCCGGGGACGCGGTTCTATCTCCTCTTGGGCGAGGACAGTTTGCGTGAACTCCCGCGCTGGAGGGAGCCCCGGCGTCTGCTGCAGATGGCGCCGCCGGTGGTCATGCCGCGCTCGGTCGATCTGAGGCGGAGCGGAGCGTTCGGTGAGGGGGGACGGCACATGACCGCGGTCATGGGATCCTCGATCATCTGGCTTACGGGCCCGCCGCTGAATCTTTCGTCCACCGATCTTCGGGCGAGTTTGGCCCGAGGGGAACGACCCGCGGGGATGAATTCCGAGGTCATCGACTACATCGGAGAACACGGTCTCTACCGCGAGCACATCCTCCCGTGAAACTTCTTCTGGTGGATGGGTCAGCTCTCCTGTACCGCAGTCACTTTGCGTTTCGCGGAAGGCCTCTGACTACGAGCCACGGTGAATTGACTTCGGCCGCCTATGGCGTGGCCATGGCTCTGGTTCACCTGCGGGAGGACGAGAGCGCCCAATCGATGGTGGTGGCGTTCGACGCCAAGGGTAAGACCTTTCGCCACGAGTTGTATCCGAAGTACAAAGCCAATCGGCCGCCCATGCCGGACGAGTTGCGCGAGCAAGTGCCGCGCGTGCATGAGCTGGTCCGCGCGCTGGGTCTTCCTCTTCTCTCCATCGAGGGCTACGAAGCGGACGATGTCCTGGCGACCCTGGCCAAAGAGGCGGCCGAGAGGGGGGATGAAGCCTGGATCTACTCGGGCGACAAGGACTTCATTCCGCTAATTCGCCCCGGAGTGGGAATCCTCAAGCCGGCGAGCAAGGGAGGCAAGGACCTCTACCTCGACAAAGCCGCCATGGAAAGCGAGCTCGGGTTTCCCCCGGAACGCTTTCGAGACGTCCTGGCCCTGATGGGGGACAAGGCGGACAACGTGCCGGGAGCGCCGGGCGTGGGTGCGAAGACCGCGCATCAACTCATCGCGGATTTCAAGAGCATCGAAGGGGTATTTGCCCATCTGGAGGACTCCCGGATTCGCCCCAAGCTGCGCGAGACCCTGGCGGAAAACCGCGAGTTGATCGAACTCAGTCTGCGATTGGTGACCATCGATCAAGACGTTCCGTTGAGTTTGCGCTGGAAGGACGCGGAACTCGGCGAGTATCCGGAAGAATTCTATGAGATCTGCCGTGAGCTCGAGTTCACGCGCCTTTTGCAACGGCTGACCCGAGCCGCGGCGGACGAGGGCCAGACCCGTGCTCAACGAAGGTGAGGTCGACGCGCAAAAGGCGGAGGAGCCCGAGGAAGCGGTGGGGGGGAATCCCCTCGTCACTACGAGCTCGTAGCTTCGCTCGAACGTCTCGACGAGGTGCTGCGAGAGTTCGATTCCCACCGGGGCCCGGTTGCGCTCGACACCGAAACCACTTCCCTGGATCCGCTACGGGCCGAACTGGTGGGCATCTCACTGAGCAAGCGTGAGGGTTACGCCTACTACATTCCCGTCGATGCCGGCGCCGAGAAGAGCGGCGACCGGACTCTCTTCGACGAGCCCGTCGAGGCAGCCCGTCTGCCCTGGCCCGAAGTACGCGAGCGTCTGGCCCCCAGGCTGGCCGATCCCAAGAGGGATTTCGTGGGGCAGAACCTGAAGTACGATCAGCTCGTGCTCGATCACCACCAGGCCCCGGTCGCCCGGGTGGACTTCGATACTATGATCGCCAGTTACCTTCTGGCCCCCGAGCGGCGGCGACACAACCTCGATGTCCTGGCCGAAGACGAGTTGGGACTCACCACCATCACCTACGGTGAGTCTGTTCAAGGGAGCGGGTACGAAGGACATTCGGCAACTTCCTCTGGAGAGAGTGTGCGAGTACGCGGCGGAGGACGCGGATGTCACTTTGCGCCTGAGCGAGGTATTCCGGCCGCGACTGGTGGCGGAGAGTCTCGATCACCTCATGAGCGAAGTCGAGTTGCCACTGTCTCAGGTCCTGTTGCGGATGGAGCGACGGGGCATTCGTCTGGACGTTCAGCAGCTGTCTACGCTGGCCAAGGAACTGAAAACCTCCATGATCGAACTGGAGCTGCGGTGTCATGAGCTGGCCGGTGAACCCTTCAATCTCAACAGCCCGAAACAGCTCCAGACCATCCTCTTCGGTAAGCTCGGCTTGAAGTCGGGCAGGAAAACGGCGACCGGGTATTCCACCGACGTGGAAGTGCTCACCAGGCTCGCGGAGGAGCATCCCCTGCCCAAGGCGCTCCTGGAGTACCGTCACGTATCCAAGTTGCTCTCCACCTACGCCGAGTCTCTGCCCCGTCTGGTCAATCCCGATACCGGCTGCGTGCACACCTCGTTCAATCAAGCCGTCGCGGCCACGGGGCGTCTGAGCAGCACCGATCCCAATCTGCAGAACATTCCGGTGCGCAGCACGCTGGGGAAGAGGATCCGCGAGGCCTTTATCCCTCGGGAGAAGGGCTGGTGTCTTCTCGCCTCGGACTACTCGCAGATCGAGTTGCGTCTGATGGCGCACTTTGCCCACGACGAGGCGATGATCGCGGCCTTCGCCCGCGGGGAGGACATCCACGCACGCACCGCGGCCGAGGTAGCCGGTGTGGGGCTGGAAGAGGTCGAGCCCTCGATGCGCGCGCGCGCCAAGGCGATCAACTTCGGGATCCTCTATGGGATGGGTTCGCGAGCACTCGCCCAGCAAATTTCGGTCAGCAATCAGGAGGCGAAGCAATTCATCGAGGACTACTTCGCGCGCTTTCCCCGGGTGCGTTCGTTCATCGACGAGACGATCGCTAAGGCCAGGCAAGAGGGCGAAGTGCGCACCATCCTGGGCCGCCGTCGCCGTCTTCCCGAGCTGAGCTCGAGTCATCCCCGTCAGCGCTCGTTCGGCGAACGAGTTGCGGTCAATACCCCCATCCAGGGCTCGGCTGCCGATCTCATCAAGGTGGCGATGATTCGGCTCGACGAGCGGATTCTCCGCGATGAGCTTACCCGCACGACTTCTTCTGCAAGTCCACGACGAATTGGTGCTCGAGGTGCAGGAGAAACGGAAAGAGGAAGTGGCGGACGTGGTGCGCGAGGAGATGGAAGGAGTTTTCGCATTGAGCGTCCCCTTGCTGGTCGACATTTCATTCGGTGCGAATTGGGCGGAGGCGAAGCCATGACCCGGGCGGAAGGAAACGCGGTGAGAGTGGTGGTGGTCACCGGCCAAACCGGCACCGGAAAGAGCACGGTCTGTTCGTGGTTGGCGCAACGTGGGGCCTTCGTGCTCGATGCCGACCGCATCGGGCACGAAGTGCTGCGGCGCGAGGAGATCATTCTCCGGCTGAGCGAGACCTTTTCGACCGCGGTGCTGCGCGACGATGGTCAGATCGATCGCGCCCGCCTGGGAGGGCTCGTGTTCGCCGATCCGGAATCCCTGCGCGCTCTCAATGCCCTGGTGCATCCCCCGCTGGTGGAGGAGCTTCGCGCCCGCATCGCAACCCTGCGGCGCACCCGGGCCGCCGAGTTGATCGTGGTGGACGCAGCGCTGTACTTTCTCTTTCCCGACCGTCTCGAGTGCGACGCCGTCGTGTTGACCAGGACCTCGCCGCGAATCCAGCTGCAGCGCATCACGGAGCGGGACGGGCTCTCCGAAGAAAGCGCTCGCGAGCGCCTGGAGCGGCAGCGGGAGATCCTGGAGCACGAGGCCGAGGCGGACTATGTCCTGGACACCTCGGCCGCGCCTAGCCAAGTTCGACGAGAACTGCTACTTAACATGGACGCTCTCCTGGGAACCTCCCTGGTACTGAGCGACCCGTTGGCCCGCTACTGGCAGCCGGAGGTTCAGAGCTGATGAACGAACCAAGCACACCCTCCCTGGACGAGATCCGCGACAGAACCTTCAGACTCAAGGAGGGTCTTTGACCTTCCGCAGCTTCAAACCCGCCTGTCCGAGCTGGAAAAGGCCATGGCGGCCAATGACTTCTGGTCGGATCAAGAACAAGCCCGTGAAGTGATCGAGGAGTCCAACCGGATCAAGCGTTGGACCGAACCCCTGGCCGAGCTCGAGAAGACGCTCGAAGAGGCCGAGTTGTATCTGGAGATGGGGGAGGACGACCCCGAGGCGGCGGGTGAAGCCAGGTCGGCGCTCTCGAGGGCCGCCAAGAAGATCGATCAATTGGAGGGCCAGTACATGTTGGGTGGCCCCGACGATCCCAAGGGGGCCATGATCGAAATCCACCCCGGGGCGGGGGGCACCGAGAGCCAGGATTGGGCGGAGATGCTCCTGCGCATGTACAGCCGTTTTTGCGAAGCCGAAGGATGGAATTTCAAGCTCATGGAGGTCGCGCCCGGCGACGAGGCGGGGATCAAGACCGCGACGATGGAAGTCACCGAGTCCTTTGCCTACGGCTATCTGAAGGGAGAGAGCGGCGTTCATCGTCTGGTGCGAATCTCGCCTTTCGACGCGCAGAGCCGGCGTCACACTTCGTTTGCGTCGGTTTTCGTCTATCCGCTCGTGGAGGACCAGGACGTCGACATCGAAATCGAAGACAAAGACCTGCGAGTGGACACCTACCGCGCTAGCGGCGCGGGTGGACAGCACGTGAACAAGACGGACAGCGCGATACGTATGACCCACCTTCCGACGGGCATCGTCGTGCAATGCCAGAACGAACGCAGCCAGCACCGAAATCGAGAGTCCGCGATGCAGATGCTGAGGACGCGTCTCTATCACTTGCGAATGGAGCAGGAGAAGGCGAAGCAGCAAGAACTCGAGGATACCAAGATGAAGATCGACTTCGGGAGTCAGATTCGCTCCTACGTCCTGCAGCCCTACACCAAAGTGAAGGACCACCGCACCGAGGTCGAGGTCGGCGACGCCAGAAGCGTCCTGGACGGCGACCTCAAAGCCTTCATCGATTCTTATCTGCGCTGGGCCGGGCAGGCGGCTTGACAGCCACAGCCGGCCCGACGATACTTCCGACCCCGGTGGATTCCCTTGGAATTTAGGCACTTGCGGCTACGACCTTAGGAAGACGATGGAAGACCAACACCGGCTCGTACAGATGCGCCTAGAGAGACTGCAGGGTCTGAAGGACACCGGCGCTGAGCCCTATCCCTACGGCTTTGTCCGCACGCATCACCTCGCGGAGATCATCGACTCGGGCGAGGAACTCCTCGCCTCGTCGGTCCCGGTCTCTCTGGCGGGACGGATGATGTCCAAGCGCCGGCACGGGAAGGCGGGCTTCGCTCACATCGAGGACGAGCTGGCCCGGTTGCAGATCTACCTCCGCAAGGACGAGGTGGGCGAGGAAAACTACGAACTGTTCAAGCTCCTGGAGGTCGGCGATTTCGTTGGGGTGGAGGGGTCGCTCATGCGAACCAAGACCGGAGAGCTGACGGTCCACGTCCAGAAGATCGTGCCCCTCACCAAAGCACTTCGTCCTCTGCCCGAAAAGTGGCACGGCTTGACCGACAAGGAGATTCGGTACCGGCAGCGATACCTCGATCTCATCATGAACCAAGAGGTCAGGGCCACCTTCCGGCGTCGATCTGAAGTGATTGCCACCATTCGCGAGGTGCTGCTGGAGGAGAACTTCCTCGAAGTCGAAACGCCAATTCTTCAGCCGCTCTACGGTGGAGCGACGGCGCGCCCCTTCACCACGAACTACCACTCGCTTTCGGACATGAAAGTCTACCTTCGGATCGCCAACGAGCTGTATCTGAAGCGGCTGATCGTCGGCGGCTTCGATCGTGTTTTCGAATTCGCGAAGGATTTCCGAAACGAGGGGATGGATCGCACGCATAACCCCGAATTCACCATGATGGAATGCTACGCGGCGTACTGGGACTACGTGGACGTCATGAATCTGGTGGAGCGGATCTTCGCGCGCCTGGTCGAACGCTTCACGGAAGGCGGAATCCTGCGCTACGGAGAACACGAGATCGACTTCAGCCACGGTTTCCGCCGGGCGCGTTTCCTCGAGCTCCTGCACGAGAAGACCGGTATCGATTTCGCCTCCTTGAGCCCGGAGGAGATTCGCGTCCAGGCGAAGACTCTGGGGGTAGAGGTCGACGAGAGCATGGGGAAGGGAAAGCTGCTCGATGAGGTGTTCAGCGCGAAGGTGGAACCCGATCTCGTGCAGCCGACTTTCGTCTGCGATCATCCGAAAGAGCTGAGTCCCCTGGCCAAAGCCCATCGTAGCGATTCCGAGCTGGTGGAACGGTTCGAGCCCTTCGTAGCTGGTTTCGAAGTGGGAAACGCGTTCAGCGAGCTGAACGATCCTCAGGATCAACGGGCCCGGTTCGAAGATCAGCTTCGACTCCGCGAAGAGGGAGACGAAGAGGCGCAGCAACTCGACCAGGATTTCCTGCGCGCGCTCGAGTACGGCATGCCGCCCACCGGCGGGCTTGGCCTGGGAATCGACCGCATCGTCATGCTCTTCACCGACAGCCACAGCATCCGCGACGTGCTGTTCTTTCCGCAGATG
The DNA here is from genome assembly GCA_963764625.1 of Candidatus Krumholzibacteriota bacterium. Classification (GTDB taxonomy): domain Bacteria; phylum Krumholzibacteriota; class Krumholzibacteriia; order JAJRXK01; family JAJRXK01; genus JAOZPE01. The sequence goes on from CAVXTH010000006.1 coordinate 591,431, forward strand.
AGATCCGAGGCCGAGTCGAGCTAGACCGGTCACGAGTCTAGATGCGAAGGGGTGCAGATGGGTTTCGCGGGCTTCATCGCCCAACGCTATCTTCGGACCCAGCGATCTCGGTTCGTGAGCGTCATCACGATCATCGCCATCGTGGGGATCACTCTGGGTGTCATGGTCCTCGACACCACACTGGCCGTCATGAATGGCTTTCAGGACCAGATCCGCTTCACTTTCGTGGAAAACATGCCCATGGTTACGGTGATGACCCAGGCCCCTTCGGGCTTCGGCGAGGTCGAGAAGATCGTGGACGAAGTGAAACAATTTCCTCCCGTGGTGGGAGCCGCGCCTTACATCCGCAAGGAAGCTCTCCTCACCTTCGAGAGATTCGGGGGACGGACCAAGGATAGACCCTGCGTGATCTGGGGCATCGATCCCAGCCGGCAGAAGAGCGTGACGAAGACTCTCGATTCGGTGACGCCGGCCTTCACCGATTTTTCCACTGAAGGATTCGTGGGCGTCGATCCGGGCACGCCGGGAATCGTGCTCGGAGACATGCTGGCCAAGAGTATGCGGGTCGGCGTCGGCGACGTGCTCACGCTCACCACGGTGCGCAAGACGGGTGGGTCCCGACAGTACGAGGGCCACTCGATCGCGGTCGCGGTGGTGGGGATCTTCACCAGCGGGATGTACCAGTTCGACGATGTGTTCGCCTACATGAACATCGAGGATGTTCGCCGCATCTTCGTGGTCATCGGAGGCGCCGATGGCGTGGGCATCAAGGTGGACAAGATGATGCGCGCTCCCGCCTACGCCGATTCGCTTGCCCACCGCCTCGGACTGCCCTACTTCACGAACGACTGGATCTCGCTCAACCGTGCTCTTTTCCGCTGGATCCGGATCGAGAAGGTCCTGATGTTCGTGCTGCTCTCTATGATCACTCTGGTCGCGAGCTTCATGGTGGTGGCGATCCTGCTCATGATGGTGAGGGACCGGCAGCACGACATCGGCGTCTTTCTCTCGCTGGGAGTGCGCAAGGATCAGCTCGTGGGCGTCTTCGTTCAGCTTGGAATGATCATCGGGGGTGGAGGGGTTTTTCTGGGAACGCTCCTGGGATATCTCCTTTGCCGTTTCCTCGACAGCCAGGGACTGTGGGCCCTGGTGGAACGCCTGGGTCTTCCCTCTCCGGCGGACGTGTACTTCGTGGACAAGCTCCCGGTCCACATGCAGATGGGAGACTTCGTGCTGGTGGGGGGCGTGACTCTTTTGATGTGTCTGCTCGCCACTCTGCTTCCCTCGTGGTTCGCGACGCGGTTTACTCCGGTGGAGGTCCTTCGCTATGAGTGAGCCATGGTTGGAGGCGACCGAGCTGCACATGTCCTACCACACCGGCCGGCGGGACGTGACCGTGTTGCGCGGCATCGATCTGGCCGTCGCTCCCCGCGAAGTGGTGGCGGTGACCGGGGGAAGCGGATCGGGAAAGACCACCCTGCTGAATCTGCTGGGCTCCCTGGATCGCCCCGGCCAGGGTTCGATCCGTTGGGGAGGCGAGGAGATTTTGCGCCTGAATTCGAAGGATCTCAGTCGGCTGAGGAATCAGGCCGTGGGCTTCGTATTTCAGTTTCATCACCTTCTGCCCGATTTCACCGCTTTGGAGAACATCATGATGCCATCCCGCATCGCGGGCGCGTCGCCGGCCAAGGCTGAGATGCGAGCTCGCGATCTGCTGGAGCGAGTGGGTCTGCTGGACTGGGCGGAGCACCGACCGGGAGAACTCTCCGGAGGTGAGCAGCAGAGAGTGGCGGTGGCGCGGGCGCTGATGAACCATCCGCGCCTGTTGCTGGCCGACGAACCAGCCGGTAATTTGGATTCAGGTCGCGCAGCAGAACTCACCCAGCTATTGCTCCAAGCGCGGGATGAAGAGGATCTGGCGGTGGTCGTGGTCACGCACGATGAAACGGCGGCTTCTCGCGCGGACCGGTGGTACACCCTTCACGACGGCCGGCTCGAGGAGCGGTCGTCGCGGGGGAGCTAAGGTGTTCCGATGATTTGCCAGCGATGCGGAAAGAGGCCCGCGGAAGTCCAATACACCGAGATGATCGGTGGCCACAAGACGATGCAGTGGCTGTGCTCTCAATGCGCGCGCGAGGCCGGTCTGCTGGTTACCCTCAATCTCTCTTCCTTGACTCACGGTTCCACCGCGAAGCTCTTCTCGGGCGGGCAGGGCGCACCGGCCACGCTCCGCTGTCCCGAATGCGGAACCGACGCCGAGAGCCTGCGGCGCAGCGGACTGCTGGGATGTCCTCACTGCTACGAGGTTTTCCGCACGCAGCTCGAACCCCTCCTGCGAAGTGTTCACCACGCAACCGACCATCATCCGAGCGACGGCGGCGACGATTCGCTCAGCCGGCTGGAGCGAGTGCTGGAGTCTCTGCGGCGCGAGCTCAGCGAGTCGGTGCGCCGCGAGGAATTTGAACGGGCCGCCTCCATCCGCGACGAAATCCGCCGCTATGAGAAGGAGAAGGCGGAACTCGCGAGTTCCCGGGAGGAAGAGGAGGGAGGAGGGGACGAATGAGATTTGAAGAGATGGCCCACGCCCCGGCTCCCTGGCAGGTACAGGACGCTCCCGAGCGAGACATCGTGTTGAGCTGCCGCATACGCCTGGCGCGCAACCTGGAGGGGGAGTTTTTCCCCCATCTGTTGGGGGAAGACGCGCTACGCAGTCTGAGGACCCGCATCCTCGAGGCGGCCTCGAACTGTCCCTGCGCGCAGGAGCCGGCGTCCTGGGCCATGGAGGAACTCGAGGAACTCGAGCGGCGTTTCCTCCTCGAACGGCACCTCGTCTCCCAGGAGCTGGTGGCCACGCCACTGGGGCGGGCGGTGGTGGTGAGCGGGGACGAGTCGCGGGGCCTCATGGTGAACGAGGAGGACCATCTGCGGATCCAGGCCTTCGGCCCCGGACTGAATCCAAAGGAAACCTATGATATTGCAGTACGTTTCGCGTCTGAGCTCGAGGAACACTTGACCTTTGCCCACAGCCCGCGCTTGGGCTACTTGAGTGCCTGCCCCACGAATTTGGGCACCGGGCTGCGCGCGTCGGTCCTGCTGCACCTGCCCGGGCTCTCCCTCACGCAGGACCTGGAGAAGGTGTTGCATAGCCTGAAGGTGCTGAACTATACCGTACGGGGATTCTACGGCGAGGGAAGCGGGGCTCTGGGAGCGCTCTTCCAGGTGTCCAATTCGGCCACTCTGGGGCTCTCAGGGGCTCAGATCGTGGACGATCTGCTCCACCACCTCCGCAAGGTGATCTCCGTGGAGCGGGAGGCACGAGCCGTGCTTCTGCGGCGCGAGGGGAAGCGGATCGAGGACCGGGTCTGGCGCGCCTGGGGAATTCTCAACCACGCACGGCTCCTCAGCACGCGCGAGGCCTTCGATTTGCTTGGTGATGTACGGTTGGGGATGAACTTCCGTTTGCTCCCCGGGGTGGACGAAACGACCCTACGGTGTCTTCTTGTGACTATTCAGGGGGCGCACCAGGAGATCATGGCGCAGCGTAACTTGAAGGCTCCCCAGCGCGATGAGCGGCGAGCGAAATACGTTCGGCGCACGCTGGCAAAGGCTAGGAGAGACTCAGAATGAACGACCGCTTCACCGAGAGAGTCCGCAAAGTCCTCTTTCTCGCCAGAGACGAGGCCGGACGGATGCAGCACGACTACATCGGCACCGAGCACCTCCTCTTGGGAATCATCCGAGAAGGGGAGGGTATCGCGGCCCAGGCTCTCCAACGGCTCAACATCGGCTTCGATCAGATCCAACAGGCAGTCGAGGACATCGTGACGGCGCAGAGTGGTACGCTCACGATCGGCGAGATCCCCTTCACCCCGCGAGCCAAGCGGGTTCTCGAACTCTCCATCGACGAAGCGCGCATGCACAATCACAACTACGTGGGCACCGAGCACTTGCTGTTGGCTCTCATCCGGGAAGGCGAAGGCGTGGCGGCGCGCGTGTTGAACGAACTCGGAGCTGACCACGACAAGGTCAAGAAGGAAGTGATGAAGCTTCTGGGTGGAACGGCAAAGGGCGGGACGGCCGCTGCGGGTACGCAGAAAAAGGAAACGCCGGTCCTGGATCAATTCGGCCGCAACCTGAGCCAGCACGCCCGCGAGGGGAAGCTCGATCCCACCATTGGCAGGGACAAGGAGATCGAGCGCGTCATTCAGATTCTCTCGCGCCGGAAGAAGAACAACCCGGTTCTGATCGGCGAACCCGGAGTGGGCAAGACGGCGATCGCCGAAGGGCTGGCCCAGACCATCGTCGATGGACGAGCCCCCGAGCTCCTGAAAGACAAGGAGATCATCACGCTGGATCTGGCCAGCGTGGTTGCCGGCACCAAGTATCGCGGGCAATTCGAAGAACGGCTCAAGGCGATCATGAACGAGATTCACGAGAGCGACCACGTCATTCTCTTCATCGACGAGCTGCACACCATCGTCGGTGCCGGTGGGGCGGAGGGCGCCATCGACGCTTCGAACATGTTCAAGCCATCCTTGGCTCGCGGTGAGATCCAGTGCATCGGCGCCACCACTCTGGACGAATACCGAAAGTTCATCGAGAAGGACGGCGCTCTGGAGCGGCGATTCCAGTCGATCATGGTGAATCCTCCCAGCGAGGATGAGACCGTCGCGATCATTTTCGGATTACGGGACAAGTACGAGCAGCACCATCAGGTCCACTTCACCGACGAGGCGATCCGCACCGCGGTGTACCTGAGTGTGCGCTACATCGCGAATCGGAGTCTGCCCGATAAGGCCATCGACGTGATCGACGAGGCCGGCAGCCGCGCCCGACTGGCCGCCTCCGCCGTGCCGGGTGATCTGCGCGAGCTGGAGAAGCGCATCGAGGAGCTCTCGGAAAAGAAGGAAGCCGCCATTCTGGGGCAGGAGTTCGAAAAGGCCGCCGGCTTCCGCGACGAGGAGAAGGAGCTCAGGATCCAGCTCGGCAAGCAGAGAAAGACCTGGTCGGAGCAGCGCAACGAGGTCAGGACCGAGGTGAGCGCGAAAGACATCAGCCGGGTCATCGCCGACATGACGGGCATTCCGGTGACCGAGGTCGAGGAGGAGGAGACCGAGAAGCTGCTCCGCATGGAAGACAGCCTCAGGGAGACGATCATCGGCCAGGAGGAAGCGATCTCGGCAGTCAGCAAGGCGATCCGCCGCAACCGCGCCGGTCTGCGCGATCCGCGACGGCCGATCGGTTCCTTCGTCTTCTTGGGACCCACCGGGGTGGGAAAGACGGAAGTGGCCCGCCAGCTCACCAAGTTCCTCTTCGACGATTTGAAGAACATGATCCGGATCGACATGTCGGAGTACATGGAACGGTTCTCGATCTCCCGACTCGTGGGTGCCCCTCCGGGCTACGTGGGATATGACGAGGGGGGAATCCTCACCGAGAAGGTGCGGCGGCAGCCCTACTCCGTCGTCCTTCTGGACGAGATCGAGAAAGCTCACCCCGACGTATTCAACTTGCTCTTGCAAGTGCTCGAGGACGGTATCCTCACCGATTCCTTCGGCCGCAACGTCGACTTTAAGAACACGGTTCTCATCATGACGAGCAACGTGGGAAGTCGGCGAGAGGCTCTGCGCAAGAGCGTGGGTTTCGGAGCTCCGGGCAAGGGCGGAGACGAGAAGGCCATGCGGGCCAACGTCACCGAGGATCTGAGGAAGACCTTCAGCCCCGAATTCCTGAATCGCATCGACGAGGCCATCATCTTCCACCCGCTGGACCGCACTCACATGACCAGCATCCTGGAAATCCTGCTGCGCGAGATGGAGACCCGGATGGAGAGCCTGGACATCAGCCTGAACTACTCCCAGGAGGCCAAGGAGTTCTTGGTCTCCATCGGATTCGACCCCGAACTCGGCGCTCGGCCTCTGCGGCGCGCACTGCAGAGGTACGTCGAGGATCCCCTGAGCGAGCAACTTTTACGCGGCAACATTCGCAGCGGCAACAAGGTCGACGTCCGAGTGGTCGATGGAAATCTGCGCTTCGAAGTCGTGACGGACGACCCGAAAGGGAAACCCTCGGAGGCAGAGCCAGCCGGCAATGCCTCCTGAGCCGGGGCGAGAGAAGGGGCGGGTTCCAGAGGATCCGCCCCTTTGGGTTCCCGTAGGTTGACCGCGGAGAGCCCTGCGTTTACCTTCCCCTCTCGTTTGAGGGCGGCCGAGGTGGGAACCCTTCCTTCCGCCTGACGTACACCATTCTAGGCGAACCGCGCGTTTAGTCTTGAACCCTACTTCTCCAAGAAGCGTATGATCGAAACCCCGGTTTTGCGTGCTCGGGCCTGGGTCCTTCCCTTGGCAGTTGCGGCAATCATGGCGTTGTCGGCCTCTCCGGCCGTGGCGACCAAGCTCGTGCGCGTCCGAGTGGTGGGAATTTCCACCGTCACCGCGGATCAGGTCATCGCCTGGAGCGGACTCGAGGTGGGCAAGGATATCTCCAAGGAGGGTGTCTCCGCCGCGGTGAGGAAGCTGGCGGCGCTGGGGAAGTTCAGCGAGGTCTTCGCCTACAAGACGGACGTCAAGACCGGGATGGAACTCATCCTGAATCTGTCCGAGTACCCCCGCCTGGCCGGAATCGAATTTGCGGGAGCCAAGGAGCTCAAGCCCAAGGACCTCAAGGAGGAGGTCGAGCTGCGGGTGGGAGACTTCCTCACCCCCGGGGCGGTGACTCGCGCGAAACTGAAGATCAAAGAGAAGTATCAGTCCGAAGGCTATTACAGCGCCACCGTCAACACCGATTCGACGGCCTACTCCGCCGGAGGTCGCCAGACCCTCGTGTTCAAGATCATCGAGGGCCAGAAGGTGAAGGTCCACTCGATCAACATCGAGGGCAACCTCCAGGTCAACTCCGATGACTTGCGCAAGGGTTGGAAGACGAAAACGGACAACTGGATTCGTGGCGGGACCTTCAAGCGTCCCGAGTACGAGGAAGATCTACAGAAGCTGGTAGACAACTACCGCGACAAGGGCTTCCTCGACGCCCAGGTCCTGAATGAGCGCAAAGAATTCCTCGAGGACGGAAAGAAACTCGACATCTACATCAATGTGAGCGAGGGCCCCCGTTACGATGTGGGGAATCTCACCTGGGAGGGGAACACCGTCTTTCCCGACGACCGCATCGCCCAGGAGTTGAAGCTACACAAGGGCGCCGTCTTCAGTGAGTCCGTATTTCAAGAAACGGTGCAGGATCTCAACAGTCTCTACTGGGAAGCCGGGTACATCTACATCACGGTGGAGCCGACACGCGATATCGAGGGTCACACGGTCAACGTACACCTCAAATTCCGCGAGGGCCGGCCAGCGAGCGTTCACGACATCATCATCACGGGAAATACCAAGACGCACGAGATGGTGGTCCGCCGCGAACTGAGGATTCGCCCCGGCGATCTCTTCGTGAGCAGTCGGCTCCAGGACAGCCAGCGGCGCGTGTTTCAGTTGGGCTTCTTCGAGGACGTGCAGGTCGATTTCAAGCCGGCGACTCCCGAGGGGGACATCGATCTCATCCTCAACGTGAAGGAAAAGCAGACCGGACAGTTCAGCATGGGCATGGGCTTCTCGCAGCAGAGCCGCGCCACCGGCTTCCTGCAGGTCGGGGAAACCAACCTGATGGGGCGTGGGAACGCCCTGCAGTTCTCCTGGCAGTTCGGATCGCGGGCAAGCTATCTCAATCTGAGCTATACCATGCCCTGGTTCCGGGGCACTCCGACTCTCCTGGGGATCGATGCCTACAATCGCTTCAGCAACCAGGTGAACGACTACTACGATACCCGGGTGAAAGGCGGCGCCATCCGCCTGGGTAGGCCGATTCCCGGCACGCGCTTCAGCCGAGCCAGCCTTCGCTACAGCTATTCCTGGACCACTCTGAGCAACTTCGATCCCGCCTACGTGAGGACCCTGGATCAACTGGAGAGGCAGCAGGGGCAGACGGACCTCCAGCGCCTGGACAAGACCGATTGGCCCGAGAGGCGGAGCACGGTGACCCTCTCGCTCTCGCGGAACAGCACCGACAGCCCGTTCTTTCCCACCAACGGGAGCAGCGCGGTCTTCCGTTACGAGCTGAACGGCGGTCCTCTGGGGGGCGATCTGGATTTCCACCGTATCGAGGCCAATTACGACTTCTACCAGGCGCTGCCCTGGAAATTCGTGTTCCACGTGGGTAACGTCGCCGGATGGCTGAGGGCGTTCGGGAAAACCTCCCAGGTTCCCGACTACGAGAAGTTTCGACTGGGAGGCAACCGCCTCTACGCGCTCCGTGGATACCGGGATCTGGAGGTCGTGCCGCGCGGCAATCTCAGTTTCGTCGGTGGGGAATTCTTCACCACTCTCACCACCGAGGTGCTCTACCCGGTCACGAAGGCGGTCCAGCTGGTGGGCTTCGTAGATCAGGGGGACACCTGGAATTCCTTCTCGGAGGCCGATCTCACCAATTTGCGCAAAGGCGCCGGATTCGGAGTGCGCCTGGAGGTTCCGCTGGTGGGGAGGGTCGGTCTTGATTACGGTTACGGCTTCAACAAGGCGAATCCATCGTGGGAAACGCACTTCAACTTCGGAGCTTTCTTTTAGCTTCTGCAGACGAGGAGAGTCGAGGCATGAGACTCACGTATCGAATCAGCACTTTCTTGCTGCTCACGGCCCTTTCGGTTCTCGCGTTCTCGGGTCCCGCTCGAGCCGCTGAGAAGAACCTGAAGATCGGCACCATCGACAGTCAGCGAATCTTCAGGGAATACCAAGAGGCCAAGGACGCGGAGGCGGTGTTTCAGGACGAAATGAAACAGTGGCAGTCCGACCTCGAGGGCATGGAACGCGAGATCCTCTCTCTCCGCGAGAAGATCCGCTCGCAGCAGTTGCTCCTGTCCCAGGACAAACTGGATGAGCTTCAGAGCCAGCTGGAGCAGAAGAGCCAGGCCTATGATCAGAAGCGGAGCGAGATTCTCGATCCCACCAACGGTCTGGCGGTGAAGCGAAACCAGGAGCTCAGCCAGCCCATCAACGACCAGATCACCACGGTGGTGGAGCGCCTGGGCGCCGAGGGCGGCTACGATCTCATTCTGGATACGTCGACCGTCAATATCGTCTATCAAAACAAGGACTTGGATCTAACGGACAAGGTATTACAGGAACTGGAACAGTCGGGAAAGTAGCCCCCGGGCATTGGGATTTGACAATGTGGAGGCGAGCTGCCAGCATGAATCGGCGTCATACGCGAAAAGGGGCCGCCGCGGCCCCTTCGACGTATGGTAGGGAGACGCCCATCCCCGTGAGGAGGCCGTAGAGTTGGATTCGATCGGGCTACGAGAGTTGGCGGAGCGCATCGGCGGACGTCTGGAAGGCGGCGGTAACCCGCTCATCCGGGGGGTTGCCGGAATCCGCGAGGCGCAGGCGGGGGAAATCACCTTTCTCGCGCACGCTCGCTATCTCAACTATCTGGAAGACACGCGAGCTTCGGCCCTGATTTGCAAACCCGACCTCAAGAGTACGCTGCCGACCATCCGCATGGACGATCCTCACCTGGGCTTTCTGAGAGCGATCGAGTTGTTCTGCGAGCCCAAACAGGACTACTTCGCCGAGGGTGTCGATCCCAGCGCACAGGTGCATCCGAGCGCGCGTTTGGGCGAGGGGGTGCGGGTCGGCCCCGGTGCGATCATCGGAGAGAATTGCGAGATCGGCGAGCACTCCATCGTCGGCCCCGGCGCAGTCGTGATGCCCAAAGTGAAGATCGGCGAGCGTTGCCTCCTCTACCCTAACGTGGTAGTCCGCGAAGAGTGTCAAATCGGAGACCGGGTCATTCTTCACGCGGGCGCGATCATCGGAAGCGACGGCTTCGGCTTTGCCAAGCAGGCCGGCGCCTATCACAAGGTTCCCCAAATCGGCCGCGTCATCATCGAAGACGACGTCGAGATCGGAGCCAATAGCTGCGTCGATCGCGCGACCGTGGGACGCACCGTCATCGGCACCGGCACCAAGATCGACAATCTGGTGCAGATCGCGCACAACGTGACGATCGGCCAGCACACCGTGATCTCCGCCCAGACGGGAATCTCGGGATCCACGAACGTCGGCGACGACGTCATGATGGCGGGACAGGTGGGAGTGGTGGGGCATATCAGCATCGGGAACGACGCGAGGATCGGAGCCCAGAGCGGGATCTCCAAGGACATCCCCGCGGGAGAGCAGTGGTTTGGCTATCCCGCGCGCAATTCCCGCGAAGCCCGAAGACTCCTGGTTCACTACAATCGCCTGGAGCGTTACGCGGAAGAGATCAGCGATTTGAGGCGGCGTATCCAAGAGCTGGAGAAGTCTAAGAGTGCTGCGTCAACAACGAACTCTTAAAGCTCCCGTAGAATTCAAGGGAATCGGGCTCCATACCGGAGAGCGAGCCAGCGTCCGATTCCTTCCCGCCGAGCCCAACCAAGGCCTGCAATTCAAAGTGCGGAGGGGCGAGGAGTGGGTGGTGATCCCCGCCAGCGTCGATTCCATTCCCGACGATCAGCCTTTCCAGCGCAACACCACCCTCCGCAGTGGGGGAGTGGAGATCCACACCGTCGAACACGTTCTGGCCTCGCTCTACGGCCTTCGCATCGATAACGCGTGGATCGAACTGGACGCCACCGAGCCGCCCGAACCCGAGGAGGGATCCTGCCGCGCGTTCGTGGACAAGCTTCTCGCCGCCGGCATCGTGGATCAGGGCGTGCCAGTGGTCTATTACGAAGTCAAGCGCCCGGTGCAATGGAGTCAGGGTCAGATCGGAATCACCGCCATTCCCTACGATGGCTTCCGTCTCAGTTTCACCATTCAGTACGACAATCAGGTCATCGGTACCCAGTACGGGAGCTATGCCATCACTCCCGACTCCTTCGCCAAGGAGATCGCGCCCAGTCGCACCTTTGCGCTCAAGCGGGAGATCGACCACCTGCAGGCCATGGGACTCATCAAGGGGGGCACCTACCGGAACGCCCTGGTGGTCGACGAAGACCGGGTGCTGAACGAGGAAGGCCTCCGATTTCCCGACGAATTCGTCCGGCACAAGATCCTGGATCTGCTGGGAGACCTGGCTCTTTTGGGGATGCCCATCAAGGGTCACGTGATCAGCCTCAAGAGCGGCCACGAGACGAATGTCAGATTCGTAAGGCGTCTGGCGGCGATGGAAAAGCGCCGGATGGGCATCTATCCGGCCAAGAAGCCGACCTACTGGGACATCAGTGCCCTCATGGAGTTCTTGCCCCATCGCTATCCATTCTTGCTCATCGATCGCGTGCTGGAAGTGGAGCCGGGCAAACGCGCCAGGGGCCTGAAGAACGTTACCATCAACGAGCCGTTCTTCCGCGGTCATTTTCCCGGACACCCCATCATGCCCGGCGTGTTGATCGTGGAGTCGATGGCGCAGTTGGGAGGTGTCCTGCTGCTCAGCATGATCGAGCAGCCAGAGACCAAACTCGTGTATTTCTCCTCGATCGACAAAGCTCGATTCCGCAAGCCAGTCTTGCCCGGCGATCAGCTGGTCATCGATCTCAAGCTCGTTCGCTTCCGACGCAATACCTGTAAGATGGAGGCATTTGCTACCGTGGATGGCGAACGGGTGGCTGAGGCGGAGATGTTGGCGGCGATCGTGAACCGCTAGAGGATCAGTCATGCGCACCGACAAGATGAGCGAATCCGGAGCCCTTCTCCATCCCACGGCGATCATCGATCGCAGAGCGGAACTCGCATCCGACGTACGGGTCGGGCCGTACACGATCATCGGCCCCCATGTTCGGATCGACGAAGGCACAGAAATCAAGGGACACGTCGTTCTCGAGGGCAACCTCCACGTCGGGAAGCGCAATCGAATCTTCACCGGGGCCGTACTCGGGACACCTCCCCAAGATCTGAAATACCGCGGCGAGGTCTGTTCCGCGATCATCGGTAACGACACGACCATTCGCGAATACGTCAGTTTGAACGTGGCCACGACCCCCGACGGAATGACCAGGGTCGGTGACCACTGCCTCCTCATGACCTACGCCCACATCGCGCACAATTGCACCATTGGAAACCACGTCATCATTGCCAACGCGACACAGCTCGGGGGCCACGTGCACATCGCCGACTGGGCCATCGTGGGGGGAGTCGTCGGGGTGCATCAGTTCTCGGTCGTGGGAGCCCATGCCTTCGTGGGGGGGGCGAGTCGCCTGGTGGTGGACGTCCCGCCTTTCGTTCGGGCGGCCGGGAGCCCCGTTAGGGCCGGCGGAATCAACTCGATGGGTCTTCGCCGGCGCGACTTCAGTGAAGAGCGTATTGCCGTGATCAAGGAACTCTACCGTACCCTGTACCGTCGTGGTCTTCCGATCGAAGAAGCGAAGAAGAGAATTCGAGAGTGCGGAGACGAGTTCGTCGCCCAGGCATTCGAAGATTTCTTCTCCCGCAGTCACCGCGGTATCTGCCGCTGAGTGATCCCACCATGCGCGCAGGCGTAGGCACCTTACTCATTTCGTGCGGCGAACCCAGCGGTGAAAACTACGCCGTCGAACTCTCGCGCCAACTCGAGGCGGAGCGCCCCAATCTTCGCCTCGTCGGAATTGGCGGTCCGCGTCTCGCCCACGAAATCGAGGAAATCTGGGCGGGGCTCGAGGAACTCTCCGTCATGGGTTTCGCGGAAGTCCTGCGGCATCTCCCTCGCCTGCGGCGGCTCAGGGAACGCATCGCCGAGCGCGCGGCGCGCGAGAAGGTCGATCTGTTGGTCGCCGTCGATTACCCCGGATTTCATCTGAGTCTGGCCGGCGCGATGAAGAAGCGCGGCATCAAGACGCTGCACTACATTCCCCCCAAGACCTGGTCGTGGGGCGCCTGGCGGAATCGCGCGCTCCGCGCGAGCGTCCATCGCTGTGCCGTCATCTTCCCCTTCGAGGAGAAGTACTACCGCCAGCGGGGTATCGACGCGACTTTCGTCGGTCACCCTCTGCTCGACCAACACGCCGCCGCCTTGGCCGCCGAGTCTTCGGCCCGAGAGGGTCTGCTCTTGATCCCGGGCAGTCGGCCGCAGGAGATCCGCCGGATCGGGCCCAGCCTGGCGCAGGTCGCGCGGCAGCTCCAAGATGAGGGATTGGTGGGATCGGTGCGCGTCAGCCGGGCATCCGCTCTGGATCGCGAGCTTTTTGGCGGGATGCTCGAGATCTGCCCTCACATGGAGATCGTGGAAGGGCCCCTGATGGATCATCTCAAATCCGCGGCGGCGGCGATCGTGTGCAGCGGCACCGCGAGCGTGGAGACGGCGCTCTCGCGGACCCCGCACGCCATCGTCTATCGCACCTCGCGTCTCACCTATGCGGTGGCGCGGCAGCTGGCCACGGTTCAGGCCATCGGAATGTCGAACATCGTCCTGGGCCGCACCGCGTTTCCCGAATTCGTCCAGTCCGAGCTGCGTCCTCGGATCTTGGCCGAGACCATGCGTGAGCTCCTCGATGCGAATTCGCCGGCACGAGCGCGGCAGGAAAGCGCATTCAGCGAGCTCATCCAATGCCTGGGCAAGGGTGAAGGCGCGGCCATGAATGTGGCGCGGATGGCCCTGGAGATCCTCGACGAGACGCACTCGTGAACCGTATATTAACTCCTGCTTTGAATGCCTTCTTACACCCACGAGCCGATCTACGCGTCCCTCCGCTGCGCGCCGCCTACGCTCTGCTTCGCAGGAGCGTCCGGATCCGTTTGGAAGGCCGTCTCGAGGCCTTGGAAGCAGCACGCCAGGGATCACCGCGGATCTTTGCCTGCCGGCACGGTCAGCTCTTGCCGTTACTCTTCGCGGTCGAGCCCTACGGTCTCAGCATCGTGATCAGCAAGAGCCGCGATGGAGAGCTTCTGGCCGCACTGCTTGGCCCCTATGGTTTCGGATTCGTGCGGGGAAGCAGCTCCCTCGGGGGCCGAGTGGCCGCCCTGCAGGCCATGCGCGTGCTGGCGGGCGGCGCCAGTTTGGGAATCGCGGTGGATGGACCTCACGGACCTCGCGGTATGGTTCAGGAGGGGATCCTCCGTCTGGCCCGGCGCGCGGAGGTTCCCATCGTGCCCCTGGTGGCCAAAGGAAGCGCCAGAATCGTGCTGCGGCGGAGCTGGGATCACTTCGAACTTCCCCTGCCCGCCACCAGCGTGAAGGTCGAGGTCAAGAGTCCGGTCCTGGTGGGAATGGGGAGCCGAGGGTCTGAACGTGGCCGGCCGCAACTTGGCGGCACGTCTCGAGGGGAACTGGAAGGAGACGGTCGCGCTGAACCCACCACCCCCGGCGCGTTCCTCCTATGGACATTCTGGATCGTAGAAGCTGGCCGGAGCGCTTGCTCAGCGCCCTGGACGAGAGCGACAATCCCTGGTCGCTTTTTTTCGAGCCGCCTTCGTGGGCATACCGTTGTGCCGCCTCGTGCGAGCGCAGGCTGCGGCCGCGCCGAAGCCTCCCCGAGCATGTTTTCAGTGTCGGCATAGGCAACCTGCGGGTGGGAGGAACCGGAAAGACCCCACTGGTCGGCTGGTTGGGTGGTGAGCTCAGCCAGAGAGGATTTCGCTGCGCGATCGTCAGCCGGGGATATCGCGCGCACGGGGGGGGCGACGAGCCGGAGTGGCTGAAGCAGCGGACCGGGGCCGCTGTCATCCTCGATTCGAATCGTCGCCGGGCCTTCGGGCGCGCGCTCCGTGAAGGAGCGCAAATCGTGATTCTCGATGATTCCCTCCAGGCCCGCGACCGGGCGTCGCTACAGATCGGCGTTCTACTGGCCCGGGACCTGATGAGCCCACCGCGCGTACTTCCCGCGGGTCCCGCCCGGGAATCGATGAATGCCCTCTCGCGTTGCCAGCTTCTTTTGGTGCGCCTTGAAACGGGCGACCCTTTGAAGGAGCGGCTGGCCGAAGTAGCGCAAGCATACTGTGAGCAGGTGTATTTCTTTCGTCTTGTGCCACGGCAGCTCGTGCGGGCAAAGGGGGAAACGGCGGAACTTGCCGAACTGACAAGGCTGGGAACTTGCCTCCTGGTGAGTGGCCTGGCGCGACCGGAATCCTTTGAAGCGGATGCGCGCGAGACGGGAGCGCAGGTGGTAGCAAGTCTACGCTACTCCGACCATGCATCGTTCGACCCGAAACGGGCGCGGGAGATCGAGGGGATCGCTCACGAGCGAGAGGCGCGCGCGCTCCTCTGCCCCGAGAAGAACCTCACCCGGCTCGCGGCACTTGGGCTCTCCCTGCCGTTGTGGGCGCTTCGTTCTCAGATCGAATGGGAAGGGGAGGATCCCCTGCCGTGGGTTCTGCAGGCCGCGGGCGCCAAATAAAAGCGCGGCGAGTCCCAGAGGACCCGCCGCGCGAGGGGCTTCCGAATGTGCGCTTATGTCAATTGATGACGACGCCGATGAATTGCACCGGAATGGACGCGCCGAAGGAGTAGATGGTCGAGGTCGAACCCGACTCGTGTCCGGTAAAGGTCACCTTCGCCTGCGCAAAGAAGGGCGGATCGCCAGTGGCCAGTCCTTGCAGGAAGGGCTGCAATTTCATGTCAAAGGTCACCAGAGGGATGGCGAATTCGGCATCGGTGCCGCGCTTCACGAGCTGGCTGAAATCGAAGGCACGATCGTAGGCCGGCAGTTGGTCCGCGGCCGTTCCCAGGACCAGCGGTTGCCACTGGACCGTCACGCGATCGATGACGAAGGCGCCGAAGGGATCCGTTTCGGTCGCGGTGGTGAATTCGTTGTAGGCCCGGTTGCGAACGATGACCTTCACGCTTCCCTCGGGAATGAAGTCGTCGGCGGTGCCGACGGTCTCGTCGCTGCCCGGATCGAGCTGCGCATCCACCACGGGAGCGCCGTCGTTGACGGAGACGACCTCCATCACGCTGCGGCCGATGCCGTTATCGGAACAGCCCGCGAAAAGAAACAGACTCAGGCCCACGACTAGAAGTAGATGAACTTTGGTACGCACGGAAGTCCTCCCCTGCACGGCACCTGTGGCCGTGAAGTTGGAAAAAGCCAATCGAGACCCAAAAGCGCCGTCCCGGGTCACGTCTCCTGGGCAGCAAGGCGTATGCCACCGGAACTGGGGATCTAATCGGATTGATTCCAAGGGGATACAGCGCTGTACGAGCTCGCGGCGCGGCGCCACTGCGGCAGCTTGCGCAGATCTCGCCTCCAAGGGGCTGCAAGCTGCAATTCGGGACTCGGGGTCCTCGATGCTTCCCCTTTCGCCATCGAGCGCCCTTTGGCCTACTCTATGGGCGCTAATAGCGAAAGGATCCCGATGCGATCGCTCAGCTCCTCGGTGGATGTCCTGGTCATCGGAAGCGGACTGGCTGGCCTGCGGGCGGCCCTGAGCCTGGCCAAGACCGCCAAAGTGCGCCTGGTGACTAAGGCACGCGACCACCACAGCAACACCAATCGGGCCCAGGGCGGCATCGCGGCGGTGTTGGGCTCCGATGACGATTTCGCCCTCCATGTCGCAGATACGCTCACGGCCGGTGCTGGCCTCTGCCACGAAGATCGGGTCCGGGCGATGGTCGAGAACGCTCCCCGTCTCATCGATGGCTTACTCGCGGTCGGAATGGACTTCGATCGCAAGGCGGATGGAAGCTACGAGATGGGTCGCGAGGGGGGGCACAGCCGCCGGCGCGTGGTCCACTCCGGGGACTTCACCGGCCGGGCGGTGGAGCAGTCCATGCTGGCCGCAGTGCGCGCCCATCCTTCAGTCCAGGTGCTGGAAGATCATTTCGCGATCGATCTTCTCAAAGATGAGAAGGGCCGCGTGGTGGGCGCGTTGGTCTGGGATGAACGCGGCGGCGAGGCCCTGGCCAATCTCGCGCAGTACACCGTCCTGGCCACCGGCGGGTCGGGAAAGGTCTACCGCTACACCACCAATCCCGACATCGCGACCGGGGACGGCGTGGCCATGGCCTGGCGGGCGGGTGCCACGGTGGGGAATCTCGAATTCGAACAGTTTCATCCTACTTGTCTCTACCACCCATCGGCCAAGAGTTTCCTCATCAGCGAAGCGGTACGGGGAGAGGGGGCGGTCCTGCGCACCCTCGATGGCGAGGCCTTCATGCCTCGCTATCATGAACTTGCGGATCTGGCGCCGCGGGACATTGTGGCTCGTGCAATCGATACCGAGATGAAAGCGCGCGGCGACAAACACGTCTTGCTCGATGCCACGGTCATCCCCGCCGAATTGGCCTCTCGGCGGTTCCCCAACATTCGCGCCCGGTGCCTGGAGTTCGGAATCGATCTCACGCGCGACATGATTCCGGTGGTGCCAGCGGCGCACTACGCCTGCGGAGGAGTGGTGACGGACCAACGCGGCGCAAGTGACCTCGAGGGTCTCTTCGTGGTGGGGGAGTCAGCCCTCACCGGCATCCATGGAGCCAACCGCCTGGCTTCCAACAGTCTGCTCGAGGCTCTCTACTACGGCGAGAAGGCGGCGGAGGAGATTACCCTGCGACTGGCGAACGAATCTCGTCCCATCAAGTCGGCCATCATTCCCGATTTGGGCAGTGAGGCGCAGGAGCCCACGCCCTTGCGACACGACTGGGAGACCGCTCGTAAGACGATGTGGAACTACGTGGGAATCCAGCGCGATCTGGATCGGCTCGGGGTGGCGCAGCGGCGCATGGACGACATGGCGGCCGAGGCGGAGCGCTCGTACGGGACGCAACGGCCGAGCGTCGACCTGTTGGAACTGAGAAACGTCACGCTTCTAGGAAGCCTCGTGGTGCGCTGCGCCACCTTTCGCAAGGAGAGCCGTGGGCTCCACGCTCTGGCGCAGTATCCGGACGTGAACGATGAAGAATTCTTGGGCGACACCTGCATTCGCCTGAACGAAGAAGCCCACCTTCGACCCTTGAAGGCGGAGAAAGCCAATGCGACTCGCGACCGCGTTTGACGGCACCTTCTATCCCGCCGAGCCTGACGCTCTGGCGGAGGTGGTCGATCATTTCCTCGACCGCGCTCCGGCAGCTCCCGAGGGAAAGATCCTGGGAGCGGTCGTCCCGCACGCGGGCTACATCTATTCGGGAATGACCGCGGGAATGGCCTTCGGCGCCTTCCGCGGGCTAAAGCCCGAAGCAGTGATCCTTCTGGGCCCCAGTCATCGCGTCCGCCTGCGGGGGATTCGGGTGCTTCATGCAGACGGTTTCGAAAGCCCCCTGGGCACGCTCCCCGTCGATGCAGAACTCAGGGCCGAACTGCTCATCCTGTTGGGGCCCGGCGCGGAAGGTCCCGCGTTTTGTGAGCACTCGGTCGAGGTGCAGCTTCCCTTTCTTGCCCGCGCATTGCCCCAGGTCCCGGTGATCGAAATCGTCTTCGGCCCCTGGGAGGAACGAGATATCCAGCGCGTGGCGAAAGCCCTTCTGGCGCTGCAGCGAAGACACGAGATCTTGGTCGTGGCCAGCAGCGATCTCTCGCACTATTACGATCACCATCGGGCGAAGGTTCTGGACCAGCGATTCCGCGAACTGCTGCTCCACGAAGACAGCGTTCGCCTGGGGGAGGCTCTGAGAAGGGGAGAGACGGAGGCCTGTGGCGCGGGACCAGTTCTCACCCTCATGAATCTCACCGAGGCGCTGGGGGGCCGTTTCGAGGCAATTCACCAGTGCGACAGCAGCCAGGCGAGCGGTGACGAGAGCCAGGTCGTCGGATATATTTCCGCTTTGGCCCTACTTCCCGGGGAGACCGGATGAAGCCATGGTACGAAACGGCGTTTGGCGACTTCTACCTCGAACTCTACTCCCACCGAGATCTAGCGGAGGCCGAAAAGGTCCTCGGCCTGGCGTTCGCGCACGATGAGCTGCGAGACAAAACGGTGATCGACGTCGCATGCGGAGCCGGCCGCTACCTCGAAGAACTGCAGAAGCGAGGGGCGTGGGCGATGGGAGTGGATCTCTCATCTACCTTGCTGCGCGCGGCCAAGGAACACGACTCTCGCCTGCGCCTGGCGCGTGCCGACATGCGGGTCCTTCCCCTTCTTGATCACGCAATGGACTGGGCGCTGTCTCTGTTTACTTCTTTCGGCTACTTCGAGAGCGTGGAGGAGCATCGAGAGCTGGCGGCCGAACTCACTCGCGTGGTCAAGAGAGGAGTGATCGTGGATATTCCCAATCCACGCTTTCTCGAAAGTGCGCTGGCGCCGGAGAGTTCACGGGTGGTGGCGAATCACCGCATCGAGGAGCGGCGTCGTCTTCTGAATGATCCGCGTCGCGTAGTGAAGCGAGTGCGGATTCATGACCTCAAAGGCGTACTCGTCCAAGAATACGAGGAGCGCGTCATGCTCTTCTCGCAGGCGACTTTCGTGGAGTTGTTCGAGGCAGCCGGTCTGTCGGTGACGGGAATGTACGGCGACTATGAAGGTTCTCCGTTTCGCGAGGAGGAAAGCCCTCGGCAACTGGGACGCTTCGAACGGGTAGGGAGCCGCGTATGAGCGGGGGACTATTCACCGATTCCAACCCCCTGGT
The DNA here is from genome assembly GCA_963764625.1 of Candidatus Krumholzibacteriota bacterium. Lineage (GTDB taxonomy): Bacteria > Krumholzibacteriota > Krumholzibacteriia > JAJRXK01 > JAJRXK01 > JAOZPE01. The sequence continues at coordinate 610,916 of CAVXTH010000006.1, forward strand.
TGCGTTCGAGGCTTCGCCTGGAATGTCCGAGTACGCGAAGCGTTGGCTGGAGGCAGACGAGTCGCTGCCCGCGCCGGCCAGTCTGCGTCTCTACGCGGAGGCTCCACGATCTCGATCGGGCTCCGCCTTCCAGGACGCCGCGTTCTCGGCCGAGCTGCGCAACCGTCATCACGCTCTGAAGGCCAGCGAGGCCTCGCTGGCGAACGTGGGGGCGCTGGCGAAGGGGGCTCCCTGCGTCATCACCGGGCAGCAGCCCAGCTTGCTGGGCGGACCGCTGTACTGTGCGTGGAAACTCGCGGGAGCGGTCGGGCTGGCGGCTTCGCTCTCGCGCGAGCTCGGCCGCGAAGTCGTCCCCGTGTATTGGTGCGGCGCGGATGACTCGGATTTCGAGGAGGCTCGCCGGGCCTGGCTCTGGAATTCCGAGTCCGGAGCGGTGCGGGCGGAACTCGCCAAGGCGCTGGCGCGCCCCGGGGAGATGGTGGGTTCTATTTCGGGAGCCGAAATCGAAACGGTGGAGCGCAACGCACTCCGAGCGATGGGCGCGAATTCCCACGGCGAACTCGTGAAGTGGTTCGAGACGATGGAACCGTCTTGGGATCTGGGCGAGCGCAGTCAGGCGCTCTATCTGAAGCTCTTCGCGCAAGCCGGTTTGGTGGTGGTCGACGCGCGTTCGGGGCGCTTGCGCGAGCTGGGACGCGAGCTCATGACCCGCTACGCGCAGGTACGCGCCGAAGTGGCTTCGGCGGTGGAGAAGCGAGGAGAAGCGTTGCGGCGCGCGGGTCTGTCGGTGGCACTCCATCCGGCCGCCATCCACAGTGGACTCTTTCGAGTGCGCGAGGGACGCAGAGAAAAACTTGAACCACAGGAGATCCTGCCCGCGTGCGAGGCCAACGACGACCTCAGTCCGGCCGTTCTATTGCGTCCGGTGCTCCAGGACGCGTTGTTGGCTCCCATCGCCGCCGTCCTTGGTCCCTCCGAGCTGCACTATCACGCGCAGCTCGCGCCGGTCTACGAGATTCTGGCGGTAGAAGCGGCGTCGCCGGCGCTGCGGCCGCAGTTGACTTTCCTGCCACCGGACCTTGCCTGGCCCGCTTCTATGGCCCGTCAGAGAGCGCTCCTGCAGGGCGGAGACACCGCGCGACAGGTCCTGGGCGTCCTGTCGATTCCCCACGACTGGGAAGAGGCGAGGCACAAGCTGAGCGACTCGATCGAGGCGGCGCTACGGGAGTTCGAAGCGACTCTCGGAGAGGTGGCGGAACAGTCGAAGATCTCCCGCACCCTGCAGAAGCTGCGGGAGGCCGGGGAGAGAATCGAGGAGACGCTCGCCGCGCAGTCGTTGAAGACCAGGAGCGAGAAAGATCGCTCCCTTTTGCTCGTGCCCGATCTCCTCGGCCTTCGCGGAGCCCCCCAGGAGAGGACCTACTCGGCGGTGGTGGCGTGGGAGTGGTTCGGCAGCTCCTTCGTGGACCACCTAAAAGAGCTGGCAGGCCGCTACGCACTCGACCTGAAAGAAGGCCGGGCACCAATCTACCGGGCGCGCATGCCCAGGGAGAAGACATGAACCGCAGACCCCGCGAAGCTCGCGTCGACGCTCTCTTCCTGTCTCCGCACCCGGACGACGTCGAGTTGTTTTGCGGCGGCACCGTGGCCAGGCTGGTGGAGCTGGGGCACGAGGTCGCTCTCACCGACCTGACGCGCGGAGAGATGGCGAGCAATGGCACGGCAGAGGAGCGACGAGAAGCGAGTCTTCGCGCCGCGAGAGCCCTCGGAGTGGCGGGCGAGCGCCGCGTGCTCGACTTTCCCGACGGGGGGGTAAGCCCGGGCGATCCCCACCAGCTCGAGGTTATGGTCGAGCTGCTGCGCGAACTCCGTCCGCGCGTGCTCTTTCTACCCCATCGCGTCGATCGACACCCAGACCACGTGGCGGCCGGTCTCCTGGCCCGGCGTGCGAGCTTCTTTGCGGGAGTCCACCGTTTCGAAGCTGAGGGCGAACCCTACCGCCCCGAGCTCGTGGTCGCCTACCCGTGTCATACTCCGACCCGGGTTTCGTTCACGGTGGACGTGAGCGGTGTGATCGAGAAACGACGGCAGGCCATCGCCTGTTACGAGAGTCAGTTCCAGGCCGGTCCGAAGTCCAAAGCGACTCTCATCAATCACCCGGGCTTTCTCGCCGCGCGTGAGGCGCGCCTGCGTGAGTGGGGATTCGCTTGCGGAGTCGAGTTCGCCGAGGGATTCGTTCTGGAAGAACCGCTTCTTCTCGCCGATCCCCTGGCAATTCTCGGCCGCGGGAGAGGGCAATGAACGCGACGAAATATCGCATCGGGATGACTTCCTTCGCCGCGCAGGGCGGAAGTGGAGTGGTGGCCAGCGAATTGGGATTGGCTCTGGCCTCCCGTGGTCACGAAGTTCACTTCATTGCCAATGCTCTGCCGGTACGCCTGCGCGAGTTCGAGCCCAAGGTGTTCTTTCACGAGGTGCAGACGGTTCAATACCCGGCCTTTCCCCACGCGCCGTATACCCTGGCGCTGGCCACCAAGATGACGGAGGTCGCGCGCTACCACGATCTCGAGATTCTGCACGTACACTACGCGATTCCCCACGCGGCGAGCGCTTACCTCGCCCAGAAGATGTTGGCTCCTAGCGGAATCAAAGTGGTCACGACGCTTCACGGCACCGACATTACTCTGGTAGGTCAAGAGCCGAGCTTCTGGCCGCTGACTCAGTTCTTGATCGAGCAGAGCGACGTGGTCACCGCGGTGAGCCACGACCTGGCGCAGCAAACTCGGCAGATCTTTCGCACCGACCGCGAGATTCGGGTCATCTACAATTTCGTCGACCCGGGACATTTTCGGCCCCGTCCCGACCTGAAGCGAAACAACCCGCTGGCCCCCGCCGGGGAGAAAGTGTTGCTCCACGCGAGTAATCTCCGGCCGGTGAAGAACGTCGAGACGGTTGTGAGGGTGTTCGCCCGCGTGGTGGCCGAAGTCAAGTGTCGCCTGGTCATCGTGGGAGACGGGCCGGAAAGGGGACCGGCGGAGCGACTCGCGGAGAAGATGGGAGTTTGCGACAGGGTTACCTTCTTGGGCGCGCGGGAATCGATGGAGGAGCTCATGGCCATGGCCGACGTGCTGCTGTTGCCGAGCGAGCACGAGTCGTTCGGGCTCGTCGCGCTCGAGGCGATGAGTGCGCAGACGCCGGTGGTGGCCTCCAAGCGCGGCGGTCTGCCCGAACTCATCGAAGATGGGGAAACCGGCTTTCTCCACGAACCCGAGGACATCGAAGGGCAGAGCGCCTCGGTCCTCCGGCTGCTCCGCGATGAGGCCCTGGCCAAGAAAATGGGAGAGCGGGCGCGAGAGGTGGCCAAGGAACGCTTTTGCACCGATTGTATTCTGGACTCGTATCTCGATATGTATCATGAGATTAGAGATGGGTCATCCTCCGTGGGTTGACAGAACGCGCCGCTGCTCTAGACTCTCTTGAAGCCCACGGGAATTTTCGAGGATGGTAGAGGTGAGCGAGAAATCAACGAGCAACCGGGATGTGATCTCCCGCCTAGAGAAGCACGCCGAGTCTGGAAAGTACTGTCTTGCCGCTTACGATTTCGTGTTGCGCGGACTGGACCAGACGATTCGTGCTCTACCAGAGGTTCGTCACGTCAACGGCCAGGAGCTCATGGAGGGGTTGCAGGCATTCGCCAAGGAACAATTTGGTCCCATGGCCAAGCACGTGCTCAATTCCTGGGAGATCACGCGCACCGAGGATTTTGGTGAAATCGTGTTCGAACTCGTCGATCAGGGCATTCTGCGCAAGACGGAGGAAGACCGTCCCGAGGATTTTGCCGATCGCTTCGATTTCGACGTGGTTTTCGAACGGGACTACTACAAAGACCACAAGATCCCGAGCGCTTGATGGTCGAGCACCTGCTTTCCGCTCTCATCCTCGGGGGCGGTCGGTCACGCCGCATGGGCCGCGACAAACGGCTCATTTCCCTCCAGCAGAACCATCACCTACTTGCCGCGATCGTGGCCACGCTTCACACCCTGGAGCTGCCGATCTGGTTTGCAGGGCCGGCGCAGGATGGCGCCCGCCCCGAGCTCGAAGGGGTCGCGGTGTTGTGGGATCTGCATCCTTACCAGGGGCCTTTGACCGCGCTAGTGGACGCGTGGAGCGTAGTGCGAACGGATCTTGTGGTGGTGGGCGCGGATCTTCCCCGCTTGCGGGGGGAGTTCTTGCTGAGGCTGGTCGACGACGCCAATGCGCATCCCGAGGCCGAGGCGGTGATTCCCAGCGACGGTGAGTTCTGGCAACCGCTCTGCGCCGTATATCGGACTCGTTGTTTGACGGCGCTGACCGAGTCGGTTCGCTCGGGCGAGGCATCACTCCTGGCGAGTTTGCAGAGCGGGGATCGTCATGAACTGCGCATCGTCGACGCCGTAGGAGAGCCGAGTCTGACGAACTGGAATCGTCCACCGGACCGTGACTGATCGCAGCGCGGGTTTCGGCCCAAGAGGAGGTGCACACCCGATGGAAAAGACGTCCAAAGGCAAGACACTGTCTCACCTGGATTCCAGCGGTCGGCCGCGGATGGTCGACGTTGGCGACAAACCTCCGAGCGATCGCCGCGCGATCGCGAGAGGGCGCATTCGACTCTCGGCGGCGGCCTGGAAGGCGCTTCTCACCCCAGAGGGCACCGGGAAAGGGGAGACGCTCAGCGTGGCGCAGGTGGCGGCGATCCAGGCGGCCAAGCGAACCGGGGAGTTTATTCCGCTCGCGCACCCCTTGCCCTTGTGTGGGGTGGAGGTCAGCTGGAAGAAAAGGAGCCAGCGACGCATCCTCGAGGTGAGCGTGCGCGTGCGCACGATCGGACCGACTGGCGTGGAGATGGAAGCGCTGGCGGCGGTCAGTGCCGCGCTTTTGACGGTGTACGACATGCTCAAAGCGGTGGATCGGGGGATGGTCGTGGGGCCCATTTGGCTCTCGCGGAAAGAGGGCGGCCGCAGCGGGCTCTGCCGCTTCGACGATCCTCCTCTGAGCTGATTCTCCTTGACCGCTGCCCTGGACTGCATCTATACAACCAGAACACCCCTGGGAACCCAATTCGTTCGGGAAACGTACACGGTGGGGGTCGGTAGTCCCGCCAACCGACCTCGTTGCGGGCAGGCAACGCGGACCCTCCTTCAAGCACAAAGCAATCGGGCTCAGCCAACGCGAAGAGCCCGTAGGAGCGACGATGCTTCATAGTCTGGCACTCGCGACCATTTTCGGCGATTTCGGCGACATCATCGCGACTTCATCCCTCTTCGCGAAGTTCATCATTCTCGTTCTTTTCGTGCTCTCGATCGTGTCCTGGGCCGTGATCGCGGACCGCTATCGGCGATTGCGTCGCGCGGATGCCGAAGATGCCCAATTCTGGGAACGATTCGATCAAATGGAGAGCTACGAGGAGATGGAAGGTCTCACCCAGTGGTGCGAGAAGAACCAGGATTCGAGCCTGGGGACGATTTTTCGCTTCTTCCACCGCGAATTCTGGCCCCGCTATCTCTCCCATCGAACGCAAGGCAGTGAGGACACCCTCAGGGGTTTGCTGCGACGCGGGGCCGATCGTGTTGCCACCAAACGGATCGAAGAACTGGAGAGGGGCGTCACCTGGTTGGCCACCCTCAGTTCGATCGCCCCGTTTCTGGGGTTGTTGGGTACGGTCTGGGGCATCATGGGCTCGTTCCTCCAAATCGGCCGCCAGGGGACCGCGACCCTCGACGCGGTGGGTCCCGGCATCGCCGAAGCCCTGGTGACGACGGTCTGCGGACTCTTCGTCGCCATTCCCGCGGTCATCGGCTACAACTGGCTCTTGCGTCGCATTCGCGGGCAGGAGAGCGAGATGCTGCGGCTGATCAGCATTTTGGAAGATCACGTGGCGACAGAGACCCTCTCGGTGGGTGAGGAGGAGGTGCGTGTCAACGCGGGGGGATTCCACTGATGCGTACCAGCGGCTCGCTCCGGGGACGAGCACACTATTCGCAACTCGCGGAAATCAACGTGACCTCTCTGGTCGACGTCACCCTGGTTCTGCTCATCGTCTTCATGCTCACCGCGCCCTTCATTCAGGGTGGGGTTGAAGTCGATTTGCCTTCCACCCATTCCGTACAGGAAGTAGCGCAGGAGGGCATCGTCATCTCGTTGGACAAATCCCGGCGCGTGTACGTGGATGATGACCCGGTTCCCATGAGCCAGTTGGCGGAAATCCTTCGCGCCAGTCATCCTCAGGGTGATTCCCGTCCGGTGTATCTCCGCAGCGACCAAGCGGTGCCATATGGCTTCGTGATTCGCGTCATGGGAGAGATCAAGGCGGCGGGAGTCGAAACCCTCAGCCTGGTGGTCGAGCCCGAGACCGAGAGCTGAAGCGCAAGGCCTCATGCGAAACACCCTCTTGGCATCGTTCTTCGCGCACATCGTCGCGACACTGCTCTTCGGAGCGGTGAGCGTAGCCTTGCGCCGACCTCTCCAACCCGCGGAGTACATCAGCGTGAACTTGGCTTCGCTCCCTCTGGTCGAGCCCAAAGCAAAGCCCGCCGAAGTGGTGAGGGAGAAACCGGTACCCTTGGCGCCCCAGGAAGTGAAGAGCACCGCGCCCGAACCCGAGATGGACCTGAGCCAGCCGAAACCCGAGGAGCCCACCGAGCAGCTCGTGCCTCCTCGCCCCGATCTGCCTCCGGCCAGCAAGAAGGAAAAACCCAAGGAGCTGCCAAAAGAGAAGCTTCCAGAACCCGCGCCGCCCACCACCGCCAAGCAAGAGCCGAAAGTGGAGGCCAAGGAAGCGCCGCCTCAGGAAACGGCCTCGACCCAGTCGAACTCCGGCCCGGCGGTGCAGGTCGAGAAGCACGAGGGAGTTCCCGACTACTATCTCGCCCTGCTGCAGCGCAAGATCGACCGTCGCTGGGAGCCTTCTGCCGCCACGACCCGAGGGGGCCCGGCGGTCGCCTGTCTCATCCGCTTTCGCGTGTCGCCGGCGGGAATCATCGAAGATCCCAGAATCGTCGAGAGCAGCGGCTTTTCCGTGTTCGACCGGGAGGCCCTGCGTGCCGTCATCTCCGCTTCTCCCTTGCCGCCGCCGCCCGCGGGTTCGCGCGCCTCGGAGCTTCCCATCAGCGTTCGATTTCACCTGGAGCCATAGGAGCAACCGTGCGCGGTCCGACCGTCAAAATCCTCTTCTTCTGCGTTTGCCTCTTCCTGCTCACAGGGGAGAGCTTCGCGCAGAAGGACCAAGGTGTTCTCATCGACTTGCATCGTCAGGGGTCGCGCCGCGTACGCCTCACCCTGCTCTCACTGGAAATCGAGAGCGGGGAAGCCACGGTGGCAAGTCAGGGGGCAGCGTTGGCGTGTCGTCTGGTGCGCGACTTCGCCTACAGCGGCGTCCTGGAAGTGGTGGGATCTCTTCCTGAGGGAGTGACATTGCCGCCGACGACTCCGGCAGCTTCCACGGAAGAAGAGCCCAAACCCGACGCCGTCGTTGGGCTCAGCCTGAGCGGTGAGGATCCGACCGGAATGGTTCTGACCGCGCGATTGCTGGCTCCGGGCGCGCAGACTCTCATCGTGGGGAAGCGATACGTCGTCGATCTCAAAGATCCCGGTCCCGCGGTGCATCACTTCTGCGACGTGGTGGTGAACCGACTGACCGGCGAAGCCGGAATCGCGCGCACCCGGATTCTCTTCAGTCGAGGGAACCGAGAGAAGCGTGAGATCTTTCTGGTCGACTACGACGGTGAGAACCTGAAACAGGTCACGCGCAACGGAAGCATCAACCTGGCTCCCTGCTGGTCCCCGGACAGCAACCGGGCCTGCTATACCTCGTACTACCAAGGACGCCAACGACTGCTGATTCTGGACGGGAAGACCGGGCGAAGCGAGCGCGTGAGCGACTTCCCCGGCCTGAACGTGGGGGCGAGCTGGGATCCGCGTTCGGGTGGACTCGTGGTCACCCTCAGCCGCGACGGAAACGCTGAGATCTATAGGATTGACGGGAAGGGGGGCATCGTGCAGCGTCTGACGCACGGTCCCTCGATTGAATGCTCCCCGGATTTCGATCCCACCGGGCAGCAAGTGGTCTTTACCAGCGATCGCACCGGAAGGCCGCAGATTTATGTCATGGATCGCGAGGGCGCGAACCGCCGTCGCTTGAGTTATGAAGGTGATTACAACGACAGCGCGGATTGGTCGCCTCGTGGAGACCGCATTGCCTATGTCTGCCGGATCGCCGGACGCTTTCAGGTTTTTACCATCGAACCCGACGGAAGCAATCTGCAACAGATCACCTTCAGCCAAGATGGAAACAACGAAGACCCCTCGTGGGCTCCCGATGGACGCCACCTGGTGGTGAGCAGCGATCGCTCAGGACAAACGAGTCTCTGGGTCTTGGACGTCGAAGGCGGGACTGCTCGCCGACTGACCAGTGGAGCAGAGGACGACACCTGTCCCGATTGGAGCGGAACGGACAATCCGGCCGTGCCCTCGGGCAATTCCGATTCGTGAGGAGGAAACGCGTATGAACCGTCAAACCTTTCATGCCGCGCGCAGTCTCAGCTACACCGTAGCTCTCATCGCCCTACTGATCCTGGGCTTCACCCTGAACGGATGTGGGAAGAAGAACGAAGAAGTACAGACCAATCCCGAAGACAGCGGGATGAGTGGTGACAAGGGGGTCGACAACGTCGATCTCAAGGAGGGCTCGTTCGAGGGGAAGGACATGGGGAACGAGGGAGTGGAGAGCTCCGATCTCCAGACCCCCACCGAAGAGCCCACGCCGGCAGTCGTGCTGCAGGATGTGTTCTTCGACTATGACAAGTCCGATCTCTCGGACGAAGCGCGCACCACTCTCAACCAGGACGGGCGCTTGCTTCGCGATCAGAAGGACGTTCGCATCCTCATCGAAGGTCATTGCGATGAGAGGGGCACCGTTCAGTACAACCTTGCCCTGGGCGAGAAACGAGCCAAGGAAGCCAAGGCCTACCTGGTGGATCTCGGCATTGCGTCCACCAGAATCGACGTCGTGAGCTACGGCAAGGAGAAACCGTTCGCGTTGGGTCACGACGAGGCGGCCTGGATGCAGAATCGACGAGCCCACCTGTTGGTTCGCTAGAGAGGAGCCGATCATGAGACGCGAGAGATCGATGTTTGCAGTGGCGCTTGCCCTCTTGTTTCTGCCGGGATGCGCGCAGCTCACGCGGATCGAAGACAAAGTCGACGACGTCTCCGCGACGAGCCACGGCCTGGAGCGCCAGCAGAGCGCGACCGCCGAGCAGGTGGACGGGATCAAGAAGTCGCTCGAGTCGGAGGGAATCACCAGCGACGAGAAACGCGCCGATCTGCTCTCGCGGTTCAAGGACATGGAGCGTTCCGTGCAGCAACTCGAAGCACGCGTAGAGGACCAGGGAAACCTGCTCACCCACATCCAGGCGAGTCTCGACTTGTTGGTCGCGGGCGAGAATCCGAATCCTCGAACAAGAGCGGCGCAAGACGAGAGCTACGGCACGGAGCCCGATTCGAGCGCGACGACCGGCGGAGGCACGCCGCCGCCGGCCGATCGCGCTGCCCCGCCTCCCGCGAGCGACGCGGGGGCGGGCGAGAGCGCGGTGGATTCGATGTCTTCCACCCAGGGGGTCTCCTCGGGCTCGCCCGGGGTCGAGGTGTATGACGCAGCCTTTCGTGACTTCACGAAGGGTTCGTACAGCCTGGCGCGCGAAGGCTTCAAGGAGTTCCTGGCGCGCTACCCCGACTCGGATCTCTCGGACAACGCGAGCTACTGGATCGGAGAGACCTGGTACGCCCAGGGGAACTACCAGGAGGCGGTGCGTCACTTCGATGCGGTTTTGCGGACTTACCCTGAGGGTGATATAATTCCTGGCGCTCTACTCAAGTCGTCGAATTGCCACCTCGAGCTCGGCGAAAAGGATCGCGCGCTCGAGGGCTATCGGCGGCTGGTTCGGGAGTATCCCAACAGCGATGAAGCGTTCATCGCCCAACACAAACTCACCGATGCTGGGGTCGCCACCAAACCCTGAGAGGACCATGCCGAAAATACCTGCCCTACGCGTTGCACGGAGTCTAGAACAGGCCTTCCGCCCGCACGACCTCTGCTCCGTCGATTCGGACTACCACGTCTTCGTGGTGGCCTACTCGGGCTCGTACGTGGAACACAGCCATCCGGCCGACGAGTTCATCCTCATCCTGGAGGGCGAGCTCACGATCGAAGTCGCCGGGGGAGCCCAGATCCTGCGCCAGGGTGACGCCTTCCTCGTACCCACGGGGACCCTCCATCGTCCGCGCAGCGCCCGCCGCACCCTTGCTCTCGTGATGGAGCGCCGCGGCCTCCAAACCAGAGCCCGGGGACCCCTGCCGTAGGGTTCGTGGAGGCGGTTGCCTTTCCTGTTTTCTTCGCCTATCCTAGTGCGCAGGAAGGAGGAGCGACGTGTATCTCACCAAACGGCAGTCTCAGCTCCTGGACTATCTGCGCTCGAGCATCGCGAGTAACGGCTATGCGCCCAGCCTCGAGGAAATCGCGGCTCACTTCGAACTCTCCTCGGTAGGTACGGTTCACAAGCACCTCAAGGCGCTCGAGGACAAGGGCGTCATCCAACGGCAGTGGAATCGCAGCCGGGCGATCGAGGTCGTGGGTCTCATGGACGGCAAGGCGCGCCGCCTGCCGTTGTTGGGAACGGTGGCCGCGGGCCGACCCATCGAAGCGGTTCCGGAGTCGGAGAGCATCGCGGTTCCCGAAGACATGATCGGCCGGGGACCCGCCTACGTGCTGCGGGTCAAAGGCGATTCGATGCTCGGCGATTCCATTCGGGACGGCGATTACGTGGTGGTGGAGCAACGGGAGCATCCGGACAACGGCGACATCGTCATCGCGCTCCTCGAGGGTGAAAACGTCACGCTCAAGCGCTTCTATCGCGAGGGAAACATGGTGCGGCTCGAACCAGCGAGCAGTACCCACGATGTGATCTCGGTCCCGGCGGATCGAATGCAAATCCAGGGAATCGTGGTGGGTATTCTGCGCCGCTTTTTCTAGGCCATGGTTCGTCCACGCCTTCTTCATCTGCGGTTCGAACCGCGCTCCGTCGCCTCGACACATCCCCGAAAGCCGAACCCGGCCGCGCCCCGTCCCGCTTCGACAGACGAGTTTTCCCTGCGCCGTCTGCGGCCCTGGTCGCCTTCGCCCCGAATCGATGGAAGCGCGGCGGTTGCTTCGCTCGGTGCCTTTGCCACCGAGCCGGGTCTGCCAGGATCCTTCTTGAAATTCCTCGAGGACACAGCGCCCAAGGTGGAGCCCATCGGGCGTTGGGGAGTGCTGCTGGATCTCAGTGGTTGCGAACGGCTTCATCCCAATCGGGGAACCCTGCTGACGGAGATCAACCAGCAGCTGCCGCGGAACGGCTCACTCGGCATGGCAGCGGGAGAAGGAGCGACGCGAGTGGTCGCGCGTCTGGCCGCTGCGGTGGCGCCGCCAGGAAGTTGGTGGAGCGTGGAGCCGGCGGCGAGCGCGAGCTTCCTCGCGCCCTTCCCCCTGCAGTGTCTGAGGGACGAATACCCGCGCTGGGTCGAGGCTCTGAGCGATCTGGGTCTGTGCACTCTGGGCGATCTGGCCGCGATCCCCACGGACTTGCTCCAGCGGGCGCTGGGCGTGGGCGCGCGGGCCATTTGGGAGGACGCCAGGGGCGAAGGATCGCACACGGTGCATCGCCGGCTCGAACCACCGCTGCTCCGCGCGCGGCACCGCTTCGTGCTTCCTGAGAGCGAACCGGGCCTGGTCGCTTCGGCTCTGGGGGTTTTAGCAGATCGTCTAGCGGTCGAGCTCCAATCGCACCAACTGGTCGCAGGCCGGCTCCAGTTACGGATCGGTTTTCACGGAGGGGGACGGATGCAGCGCAGCATGACGCTGTCTTCGGCCTCTGACCGTCTCCACGACATCCGAGCTGCGGGCTGGACGCTGTGGAAAGAGGGAGCGCAGCGGCGGACCGCCGTCACCGGTTGCGAGCTTCGCGCCGAGTTGCTTCGCAAGCGCCCGGCCGAGAGCCTTTGCTTCGATTTCGCGAGAGCACGCGAGGACCTGGCCCCGGCCATCAACTCGATCCGGCAACGCTTCGGGTCGACGGCGATTCAGTGGTCACCCGAGCTCTGGATGGATTAGTTCCTGAGCTGCGGGATCGAAGTCCCAAGCTCGTCGTGAGAGGAGTGTGGTATCCTCAAAGCGGATTCGCACAGGAGACACTTCTACATGGCAACCCGGCGCCGCATCGTTCGTGCTTTCGCTCTTGGAGGAGCCAGCGTGATCGCGATGGTGATGCTCCTGGAGCTCGTGCTGCGGCTTTTTCTGGCGAGCCCATTCCACATGGTACGCGACGACCACCTCGGTTTGCGGGGACGCCCTGACGCGATCGTCATCCAGAGTCGAGAAGGCTATTCCAGAAATCGGTTGAACCACGAGGGAATGGCGGACCACGAGCCCGATCCGAACGCGTCCGAGCGGATCCTCGTGGTCGGTGATTCCTACACCGAAGCTCTGAACGTTCCACTTCAGGAAAATCTCACCTCGGTTGCCGAGTTCCTTTTGCCCGGGGCGGAAGTGATCAACGGCGGCGTATCGGGGCGCTCGCCGGTGCAGTCGGTGGCCGCGGCACGCGAATACGCCAAGCACGCTTCGCTCGATGCCATCGTCTTGCAGGTTTCCGAAGGTGATCCGGAGGAGATGTTTCGTCCTGACCGCCTCTTCCTCCAGCGTGACGAAGACGGACACTGGGAAGAAGTCATCCCACCAGGACTGACACGACACACGCCCTTGGGTCGACTGAAGTTATGGCTGATCTCGCACTCTTCCTTGGCAAACCTCGTGGTGCGGCGCATGGAATTGCTTCAAGTGCAGGAGCGACAGAGGCTGGCTCGGAAGTGGGCCCAGGAGGCGCCGGCATCCACTCCACCGCTCGCGGAGGACGACGAGGTTCTGCTGAAAGCCGCTTCAGCGATGGACTTTCTGGTCGCCGAGCTACGTAAACTGAGTCCTCGAGTGATCCTTCTGGTGGTGCCCACCCTCGACTACGAGACGCCGGGTCTTCCGCTCGTGCGGCCGGACCGGGTGGAGTTCTGGGATCGCTATGCGCGCTCGCGTGGGATTCCCCTCGTCGATCCGTCGGCGGCTCTGCGCGAGGATTTCTACCACACCGACATTCCGGGGAACGGCTTCCAGAACTCAGTGCTCGGGGAAGGGCACCTTAACCGCCGAGGTCACGCGGTGGTGGGGCATTGTCTCGCGGCGACCTTGAAGGAGGTCCTGGCGGCGTCCAACGGCAAGAAGAGTCACAGTCCGGCCGGCTGACGCACTCAACCCGCCTTGTCCGCGGACCCTTCTTAGGAATTGCCCTCACGGAAGAGCTCGCGTTGCAGCGAGGAGGAGCCGGACGACTCCGCCGCGTTGTTCGTCTCTTTATCTTCGAAGGAAACGGGGCGAGGGTCGGTTGCTCCCGCGCGCTGGAGGTCCTTCTTGATCTCGGGGAATTCCTCCTCGAGCCACGAGGGAAATTCCGGCACGTCTTCACCGAGCAGCGCTCGGATCTGCAGGGCGTTCACCACCGCCTGTCCCTGGAAGTGATTGTTGGTGATGATGTAGCTTTCGCGCGTTCGTGCTGACGGCGACTCGAGCGCTTCGATCCACGGCTTCAGCTCTTCGAGGCGGTAGCGGTAGTCGTAGCGCTGGTCCCGCCCGGCGCCGGACCGGAACCAGCTCTCGCGATTCCGGCCGTGCAAGCGAAGATAGAGAATCTCCTGGCTAGACTGGAGCACCGGAGGCAGACTGTTGCCGATCACCGGCTGATCGACGCTCACGACCGCGAGCCTGGAGTCGCCCCGGTGAACCCGTCCCTCCTCATCTCCCCAGCTTCCGTGGCGTAGCTCGAAGACCACCGGCCGCGATGCGAGGCGATCGGCGAGCTTGAGAAGGTACTCGAAGTGCTCCTCGGTCCGCCGGAAGGACCAGGGGAACTGGGCGAGGATCGGCCCGAGCCGCCCGCTCTCCTCCAGAGGCTTCAGAAAGTCCTCGAACTCCCGCAGCGCTCGCGGCGAAATCCGGGGGTCATCGTGGGTGAACGAGCGATGGAGTTTCACGCAGAACCTGAAGTCCTCTCGTTCCCGCACGCGATGGACCCAGGACTGGGAAGTCCTTGGGCCCGGGATGCGGTAGAAGCTCGAATTGACCTCTAGTGTGGAGAAGAAGCGCGCGATCCACTGCAGGGGGTCGAAGCGCTTCGGGGGCTTGGGTGGATAGACACGGCCCTCCCAATCGGGGTAGCTCCAGCCGGCGGGGCCGATTCGGGGCCGAAATGGGGCCTTCAAAGCGGGTGGGGAAGCGTCTTTCATGCTCTCAGTGTAGCGCAGAGCCGGTCCGAGGGCCGCCTGTGGCGTTGACGATCGGTGGAGCCGCTCCTACCATCCGACGAAAGGGTCGAATCCGAGTTTCCGGTGCTTTTGGCGCCCAGCGAGGAACAACGCATTCCGGAGGAATCATGCGCCTGACGGACACGCTCTCTTGCCGAGGCGGCGGTCGAATGGACGACGCCTTCGAGTTCTTTTTCGGCGCCAGCCGGGGACGATCGCACCCCTTCGGGATGCAGTCCGACCTGGGCTGGCATCCGGCCGCCGACGTCTATGAAACGAAAGATGAATTCATCATTCAGATGGACCTGGCGGGCATGAAGCGCGACGAAATCGAGGTCCTCATCGAGGACGATTTCGTGCGAGTGCGTGGAGAGAGAACCAACATTGCTCCCGCGGGGAAGAAGCACTTCCACAAAATGGAAATTCAGATCGGACCCTTCGAGCGACACATCCAAGTCCCCGACACCGTGGACCTTTCAAGCGCGAGCGCATCGTACCGCTCCGGGTTTCTGTTCATTCGCCTGCGGCGAGGAAATCTGACGCCCTCGCCACCGCGTAGCATTCCCATCGAGCAGAAAGACTGACGACCGCCCCGGCCAAGGAGACATGGTGTCCACAGAGAAGCAGCAGCACCAACCGGAGATGTCCATGGAGCTCGGTCGAATTCCGACGAGCATGGCCATACTGCCCATCAGTGAGGCCGTGGTGTTTCCGTACATGATGGTGCCCTTGGTTCTGTCCGATCCCAATCTCATTCGTCTCGCCGACGACGCGCTTGCCGACGCGAAAGTCCTGGGCACCTTCGCGCAGCTTCCGGCCAGGAACGAAGAAGAGGAGGAACCGCCGTTCGGCGAGGACATCTACGAGGTCGGCACCGCGGTGGCGATCCAGAAGATGCTGCGCTTTCCCGACGGGAGCATGCGTCTCTTGGGGCAGGGCGTCGCGAGAATCCGCCGCAAACGCTACAAATCGACCGAGCCGTATCTGGTCGCCGATGTCGAGGTGCTCGAGGAGCTTCCCGCCACCGATACGCGAACCATCGCCCTGATGCGGGGGGTTGCGAACAACTTCATCAAGATCGTCGAATCGAGCGAAGCGCTGAGCGATGAGCTGAGAGTGGTCGCGATGAACATCGACGATCCGGGACGTCTCGCGGACATGGTTGCGACGAACCTGGAGATTTCCGTCGAAGAGAAGCAGGAGGCGCTGGAGATTCTTCATCCGCGGAAGCGGCTGGAGATGCTGAGCAAGGTCGTGCTGCGCGAGTTGGAGGTGGTGGAGCTCGGGGAACGCATCCAGAGCCGCGTGCGCAAGGCGATGGACAAGGACCAACGGGAGTACTACCTGAGGCAGCAGCTCAAGGCGATCCAACGTGAGCTGGGTGACGTCGATCAGAGTACGGTCGAACTGGACGAGTTGAGAGAGGCGATCGAGGAGGCCGCGCTGCCCGACTCCGTGCGGGAGGTCACGGTCAAGGAATTCGGACGGCTCGCGCGCATGAGTCCAGGTGCGAGCGAATACACAGTCTCGATGACCTACATCGATTGGATCCTCGATCTGCCGTGGCTGAAGTCCACCGAGGACAACCTGAATCTCAAGCGGGCGGAGAACATTCTCGAACGCGATCACTACGGGCTCCACGACGTGAAGGAACGCATCCTGGAGTTCCTCGCGGTCAAGAAGCTCAAGAGCGACATGCGCGGACCCATCCTCTGTCTCGTCGGCCCTCCGGGCGTTGGCAAGACGAGTCTGGGCAAGTCGATCGGCGAGGCGATCGGGAGGAATTTCTATCGCCTGAGCCTGGGAGGAATGCGAGACGAAGCCGAGATCCGCGGCCACCGGCGCACGTACGTGGGCGCAATGCCCGGTCGAATTCTGCACGGCATCAAGACCGCAGGATCGAGGAATCCTCTCATCATGCTCGACGAGATCGACAAGCTGGGCAGTGATTTTCGGGGCGATCCGGCCAGCGCGCTTCTCGAAGTGCTGGATCCAGCCCAGAACAACACCTTCACCGATCACTACCTCAATATGCCCTTCGATCTCTCTGACGTGCTTTTCATTTGCACCGCGAACATGTTGGACACCATCCCCAGGCCGCTTCTCGACCGTATGGAGATCATTCACATCGCGGGATACACGCGCCTCGAAAAGTTGGAGATCGCCAAGCGTTACTTAGTGCCGCGCCAGGTGACCGAGAACGGTCTCACGCGGGGCAAGATTCGCTTCACCGACGCGTCGATCACCCACATGATCACCGAGTACACGGCCGAGGCGGGAGTTCGAAACTTGGAGAGGACGATCGGGAGCATTTGCCGCAAAGCCGCACGCGGTTTCGCGACGGGCAAACGCAAGCCGGTGAACATCTCGGTGAAGAACCTCGAAACCTATCTCGGAGTTGCCCACTTCGCCGAGGACGAGAGAAAGAGCCATCCGATGATCGGAGTCACGGCTGGCCTCGCCTGGACCTCGGTGGGAGGGCGGATTCTTTTCGTCGAGGCGGTGGAGATGCCGGGTAATGGAAATCTGCGGCTGACCGGACAACTGGGAAGCGTGATGCAGGAATCGGCGCAGGCCGCATTGAGCTACATCCGCTCGCGCTACTCGAAGACCGAAGAGCAAGCGAAGTGGTTCAGCACTCATGACATCCACATCCATCTTCCTGCCGGGGCCGTTCCCAAGGACGGACCCAGCGCGGGGGTGGCAATCGCGACCTCGCTGATGAGCCTCTTCCGCAAGATCCCGGTTCACCACCGGGTTGCCATGACGGGCGAAATCTCACTGACGGGGGAGGTGATGCCTATCGGTGGTCTCAGCGCCAAGATCCTCGCCGCCCATCGAGTGGGCATGCGGGAGGTCATCATCCCGGCCGCGAACGAGAAGGACCTCGAGGACCTCCCTGAGGAGGTGACCGGGGCGATCGATTTCCACCCGGTCTCCTGGGTGGAAGAGGCTTGGAAAGTTGCCCTCACCCGAGACTTTCAGGAGTAGACGTGCCGCCTTCGTTTCTTTCGCGGGTTCTGGGGCGCCCCACCAACGGGGCGGTCGCTAGCAAAGACGCCTTCCGTCTGCCGGGCGCTCTGTTCGACGGCGTACGTGTGCTCCTCATCGACTCGGGCGATTACACCGATCTGCTCTTCGCCATGCCTCTGATCGAGGAGATCCACGACCGCTTTCCCAATTCGAAGGTGGGGCTCGTCAGCGACGACCGGGCCCATTATCTCGCCCTTTCGAGCGGTGCATTTCACGAATTGGTTGTGTATTCCCCCGAACAGTTGAACTTGAACTCGAAGGGCTTCGAAAACCTGGCCGAGGCGGTGCATGCCGAGCCCTGGGACGTGGCGATCCTCCTGGGCCGGGGACCCGATCAGGCGCGGGAGGAGTTGGCTCTGGCCAGCGGGGCCCAGCTCCGGGTAGGGGCGGCGCACGCGAAGAGCTACCCGCGGATCAACTGCGCGGTGCGCGCCACTCGCGAGGCCCACTACCCGTATCGGCGCACCGCGACCTGGGGCAAGCTCTTCGGCCTTCCCCTCGACCACGCGCCCCTGCACTGGCCGTTGCCGGATTCCAAGGTACGCCAGGTCGCTCAACTGGTGCACTTCAACAAACCGCGCAAGGACGAGCTCCTCATCGGAGTCGATCCGGGGCAGGGCAAGGTAGGCACTCTGTTGGGGGCGGAGAACCTGGCCTTTTTGGCCAACCATTTGGGGAAGCGAATTCGCTCCAAGACATTGGTGCTCTCGGCGGACGAGAACACCGAAAGAGTGGCCGAATTCAGCGCACTCCTCACTCTGGAGAAACTGGAGCTGCCCCGTCCCACGCTGCTGGAAACAGTACTCCTCTTGAGCCAGTGCGAGGTCCTGGTGGCCGGAAACACCGATCTATTCCATTTTGCCGTCGCCCTGGGAGTGCCCGCGCTTGGCCTCTTCACCTCGCGCGATGGAAAGCGTTGGCGTCCCGACGAGGGAGAGCGCGTGGAGATTCTCGAACTCGAAGATGGCGGAAATCTCGAACTCTCCACCGTGTCGACTTGCTTCGATCGTCTTATCGGATGATCGACCGAGTCGAAATCCTTCCGCCCGACTCTCAACGAAAGAATCGCCGCGAGTATGCGTGACTGGCTCCGACTGCTGGGAATGTTGCGTTCCTATCGACGCCAGAGCGCCATGCTGGTCGTAAGCATTTTCTTGGCCTCGGTGCTTTCCACCGTCGGGATCACCTTCATCTCACCGCTCTTGCGAATCCTCTTCCTCGACCAACCGGCAACGCCTGCGGTGGAGATGGTCCACAGCGCCGGTCAAGAGGCAAACCCCAACGGTGCGGCGGTGCGGGAGGAGACGGCCAAGCCGAACCCGTCGAACGCGATTCCGGTTCCCGAGAAACTCTCGCGTGCGCGGCACGGAATCCAGACCTGGGTCGAGAGTCATCTGTACAAAGGCGATCGGGGCGCGATGCTCTTGCGCGTCTCGGTGTTGCTCTTCTTGCTCTACCTGGCCAAGAATCTCTTCGCCTTCGCCCAGGGAGGTCTTACCGCCATCCTCGAGCAGAAAGTCATCTACGACATTCGGCAGAACCTGTTCCAGGCCATCCAGAGCATGCCGTTGCGATACTTCTCCCAGGAGAGAACCGGCTATCTGATGAGTCGGGTGATCATCGACGTCGATATGATGCGCGGAGGGCTTGTGGGCTGCGCCTCGCAGATCCTGTCCAACACGATCATGGTCACTTTCGCCCTGGTGCTGGTGCTGTGGTGGAGCTGGCAACTCTCCTTGGCCACTTTGATCATTGTTCCGCCCAACATCCTGCTCATGGGCTATCTCAGCAAGAAGATGCGCAAGGGAAGCCATCGGACGCAGGAATCGATGGGAGCGCTCGCCACGGTCTTGCAGGAAACCATCGCGGGAATTCGCATCGTGAAAGCATTCACCATGGAAGCGGCGGAGAAGTTGCGCTACGGAAAGGAGAATCAGCGCTACTACAAGGCCTACACCAAGATGAAAGTGCTCGAGGCCCTCTCCTCGCCAGTGAGCGAGGTGTTGGGAATCGCCACCGCGGTCGTGATCCTCGCTTTCGGCGGTCACCTCGTTCTCGCCGGAAGGCTGCGCCCCGATCTTTTGGTGGCGTTTCTCGGCGTCATGCTCTGGGTCATCGGTCCCATCAAGAACCTCATCAAGGTGAACAGCACCCTGCAGCAGAGCCTGGCTGCGGCCCGACGGGTGTTTCTCATTCTCGACTCGGAGAAAGAAGAGCTCAACGAGAACGGACTTCGAGAGTTCGACGGCCCCCGCCAGGCGATCGTGTTCGACCAGGTCTCGTTCGACTATCGCAACGACGTGGCGGTGTTACGCGACATTTCGCTTACGATTCCCGCGGGGAGCACGCTGGGAATCGTGGGACCCTCAGGAGCGGGCAAGTCGACCCTGGTCGATCTCATCCCACGCTTCTACCATCCCAGCGCGGGCCGGATCACTCTTGACGGCGTTAATCTGGAAGACATCTACCTTCCCACGCTGCGGTCGCTGGTGGGGGTGGTGACGCAAGAGGTCATCCTCTTCAACGATACCATCTCTTCGAACATCTCCTACGGTTCCTCGAATGCCACCCGCGAGGCCATCATCGCGGCCGCGAAGGCCGCGAACGCGCATGATTTCATCAGCGAGTTTCCCGAGGGCTACGAGACGACCGTGGGGGAGAGAGGAACGCAGCTCTCCGGAGGCCAGAGGCAGCGGATCGCGATCGCGCGGGCGATCCTCCGCGACCCACCAATTCTCATCTTCGACGAAGCAACCAGTTCCCTGGACACCGAGAGCGAAAAGCTGGTGCAGGAAGCGATCGAGAGGTTGGTGGAGGGACGCACCACGATCGTGATCGCGCACCGTCTTTCGACCCTGGTGCGCGCCGACAGTATCGTGGTGCTGGAGGACGGCCGCATCGTGGAGGAGGGTGTGCACGAGAGTCTGCTCGAGCATCAGGGCGTCTACCGGAGGTTGTATGAGCTCCAGGACAGCGGGCGACCGACCAAGCCTGGCCCTTCTCCCGAACTGGCTGGGTGATTTGGTGATGGCCTTGCCGGCTCTACGGTGTCTCCAGGAGGAGGGACCGGTAGTGGGCGTGGGCGCGCCGGCCCTGCTGGAGCTACTCGAGGATCTCGGCGCGGTCGATGCGAGCGTGCGTTACGAGCGCCGCGGCGCCGACCGGGGCCCGCGGGGTCTGTGGCGCACCGCGCGGCGGTGCGCGCGCTTCCATCCGCGCAGGGCCTTGATCTTTCCGCCCTCCTTTCGCGCGGCTCTGTTGGCCTTTCTCAGCTCGTGCCCTCATCGACGCGGTCATCCGGTCGACGGACGGCGGTTCCTGTTGAGCGATCCCTATCCGCAGCCGAGCCCGCCGCGCAGCCGGCATCAAGCCGAAGTCTGGTGGGCCATGGCGAAGGGGGTGGAGCTGGACGAGACGCCTCCGCAAGCAGCGCCCCTCGTTCCAGGAAAGGGCTCGCGAAGAGCTCTTGGCGCCCTGCGCGCGCGGATGAAGCGGCTGGCCGCACCCGGGCGCTACGCGGTGCTTGCGCCCGCGGTCCGCTATGGGCCAGCTAAGCAATGGCCAGCCAATAACTTCGCTGTATTATCTCAGAAGCTAGTTGAAGAGATGAATCTGCAGGTGGTGGTGGTCGCCGGGGCCGGAAGCGAGGAAGCGGGGGTGGCGGAGGCGGTGGAGCACGCGGCCGCGGTGGTGAATCTGGCCGGACAGACCGATTTGTTGGCCCTGAGTGGATTGCTCCATGAGGCCGCGCTCTTCGTGGGGAACGACAGTGGTCCGGCGCACCTGGCGGCCGCGCTGGGGACGCCCACGGTGACGATTTTTGGTTCGACGAACCCGATCTGGACCGCGCCGCGGGGAGAACGGGTGAGAATCGTGGGTCCCCATCCGGTGCCGTGCAGCCCGTGTTACTTGAAGAGCTGCCCCATCGGTCTGCCCTGCCTCGAGGAGTTGGGGGTGGAGCAGGTGTTTCAGGAAGTTCTCGAACTCGTGCGCGGAGAGAGTGCAAGCGATGTCTGAGAACCAGCAAAGGAAATGGCGCGCCGTGGTCTGGCTCGACCGGGACGGAACGCTCGTCGACGACCCGGGCTATCTCGACGACCCGGTGCAGCTTCGTCTCCTTCCGAACACGGCGCGCGCGGTGGCGCGACTCAACGCGGCCGGGTTTTGCGTGGTGCTCATCACCAATCAGAGCGGCATTGCGCGTGGTTTGATGAGTCGCGAGACGGTCGAGGGCATTCACGCCGCGCTCCGCGAGATCTTGGCACGCGAATCGGCCCATCTGGACGGCATCTATTTCTGCCCGCACCTTCCGGCCGAGGAGACGAAGCGGGGGGAAGAGCCCTGCGCGTGCCGCAAGCCAAAAAAGGGTCTGGTGGTTCGTGCCACGCAGGAGCTCGGTCTTGGAGGCCTTCCCTCGGTCGTGGTGGGAGACAAGGCGAGCGATCTCGAACTGGCGCGACGGATTGGCAGTCGCAGCGTACTCGTGCGGACGGGCGAGGGCCGAAGCACCGAGGGTTCTCTCGAGCGCTCTTCCGTCACCGCGGACCACGTGAGCGATGACCTCGCAGGGGCGGCCGAGTGGATCGTGAGCACCCTGGGGCGGGCTCGATGAGTTCGGAACAGACGAAACCGGTGCGGAGGATCGTGGTGACACGGCTGCGTTACTTGGGCGATGTCGTGTTGAGCACTCCTCTTCTCGCAGCGTTACGCGAAGCCCATCCCGAGGCCACGATCGAATATCTGACTTTGGCGAACTACGCCGAGGTTCTCTTGCACCACCCCTGCGTGGATCGAATCCACGCCTTACCCAACAAAGCCGGTCCGCTCGCGAGCCTCAAGATGGCGGCGACGCTCGCGTGGCCGCGCGTCGATTGGTGGTTCGATCTCTTCGGAAATCCGCGAAGCGCTCTGCTGTGTGCCCTGGCGCGACCTCGGCATTCCGTGGGACCAGCCCGAGGGATTCGCTCGCGGGTTTTCCAGCACCGTCGCGGTGGGCCGGAACATCCGGTCTCCGCCATCGACCATCACCTCGACAAGGCAGAGCCCTTGCTCGGCCACGTGGAAGGGCGCCGCGTGCGCTTGGAACTGAGCCCCGAAGAACTCGACGCGATTCAAACCAGGTTTCCGGCGCTGGGCGAGAAGTCGCCCATTCTGCTGCATCCGGGAGCTACCTGGCCCAGCAAGGCCTGGCCCGCGGCCAAATGGTCGGCTCTCGTCGAAGCGCTGGAACGTGCCCACCTGGGGCCGGTTTGGATCCTGTGCGCGAGTGGGGAGGAGGAACTCAGCCACGCCATCGCGGCGCGCGCGAATGCGCAGTGCCGCGTCCTCGCACCGCTGAGTCTGAGACCGCTTATGGCGCTCATCGCGAGGGCACGAGCGTACGTGGGAAACGATGGTGGCGTGTTGCACTGCGCGGTGGGGCTCTCCACGCCCACCGTCGGTCTCTTCGGCCCCACCGAGCGCGAGATCTGGTTCCCCCACGAGCGCTTCGGTGGTTGTCGTCTGATCCAGGAGGAAGTCCCCTGCCGGCCCTGTCATCGGCATGAATGCGATCATCTTTCGTGCCTGCGCGCGCTTCCGGTGTTTCGCGTGGTGGAGAGTCTGCGCGAGCTTCTGCAAGAAGTCGAAGGACCGTCCTTCAGGCGGGGAGGACTGGTGGCCCATGGCTGATCCGCGTCACGTACTGATTCTGCGCCGGCGGGCCGTGGGGGATATCATCGTCTCACTTTCCCTGGTGCGCGCTCTTCGCCGCCTTTGGCCTCAGGCGCGCCTCTCTATGGTGGTGGACCGCATCGCGTCCGAGTTGATCGAGCATTCCGGCGCCGTGGACGAAGTCCTCGTCTATGCACCGCCCTTGGGAACAGCCGCGCGTCTCGCGCACGACCTGAAGTGGATCGCCAAACTCCGGGCCCAGGACTACGATGTCACGCTCGATCTTCTGGGAACCCCGCAGACGGCTCAGTGGACGCGGCTCATTGCCTCCCGCGTGCGGGTGGGACGAAGAAGACGGTGGAGGAGTTGGGCCTACAACTACCTGCTCGAGCCATGCCACAGCGGGGTCCGCTTCGCGGGTGACGAGGTCCTGGATTTCGCGCGGGCTCTGGGGGCTCGGGTGAAGGACTGGGAACCGGCCGCGGTCCTGCCCCCGGACGATGCCGGGCCGTCGGGAGCTCTCCCGGTCGGAAAGGGCCCTTGGGTGGTGTTGCACGCCCCCGCGAACTGGGAGGCGAAGGCCTGGCCTACGCGGCATTGGGTCGAGCTGGTGCGAGGGCTCTCCGCCGCCGGGATCGAGCGCATGGAGCTGTCGTGGGGCCCGGGGGAAGAAAAGTGGCGCGATGAGATCATGCGGGAAACCGAAGGGTTGGTTCAGGCCATGCCACCCACTACTCTGCTGGAACTCGCGCGCCGGCTCTCGCGATGCGATCTACTCGTCTCGATCGATAGCGGTCCGGTTCACCTGGCGGTAGCGGAAGGAACTCCAACTCTGACCCTCTTCGGCAGCACCGACGAACGAGGATGGCACCATTCCTCATCCATCCATCGTGCGCTCGTGCACGAGGTGGAATGCCGGCCGTGCGATCTGACGACCTGCCCGGTGCAGGGACATCCCTGCCTCGATTCTCTGCCGCCGGCGCAAGTGTGCACGGCGGCACTCAAACTCCTGGCGGAACGGGCGGAGGTTCGGGGATGAGCTCGATCGGGGCGATCGTGATCACGCGAAACGAGGCACGCAATATCGAGGCGTGCATGCAAGGGCTTGCCTTTTGTGCGCAACGGGTGATCGTGGATTCGTTCAGTGATGACGAAACGGTGGAGCTCGCCCGCCCCCTCGCTGACAAGATTTATCGACGCACATTCACCAGCTGGGGAGAGCAGAAGAACTGGGCGCTCGAGCAACTCGACACCGAGTGGGCGCTCATCGTCGACGCTGACGAGCGCGTGGGAGAAGCGCTGTCCCGGGAGATCCAGGGGGCCGTAACTTCCGGCGCGAAGGATGCATATTGGATAAGGCGGAAGAATTACTTCTTCGGCCGTTGCATCCGCGGAGCGGGCTGGAATCGGGATAGAGTACTGCGGCTCATGCGCTTGCAGGCGGGGCGCTACGACGAACGACGGGTGCACGAGGAAATCCGGCTGCACCCGGGGCGGCGTGCGGGGGAACTCGAACACCGGCTGGATCATTTCTCCTATGAGGACTGGTCTTCCACTTTCGCCCGGATGTCGGCCTACAGTAGCCGCGGAGCGGCGGACGCACTGGCGGCGGGACAGCGCGCCACGATCTGGCGCCTGATCTCTCGCGCCCAGTGTGCGGTTCTGGAGGCAGTATCTCCTGCAGGGAGGCTTTCGGGACGGAGTGCACGGTCTGGTTCTCTGCGGGCTTGGCGCCTCTCAGCTTTTCTTGAAGCTGGCCAAGATGCGTTTGGGCGAGCTTCCCATGACCGCCGAGGACAATGGCGCGGGAGAAGTGGAAATCGTGCAAGGTCCCGCCCCGCGAGAGAGCGAGAAGGAGAACGAGTGAGGCTCAGGTTCATGGCACGACGCACCTTCGTGGTGGCTCCCCTTCTCCTTGTGGCACTGAGCTTCGGTGCCCCCGGAAGATCGTACGCCTCGCCCGGTTTCGGAGCGGGAGAGGAAGCTGAGTTCAAGATCAGTTACGGAGTCATCAGCGCGGGAGAGGGGACTCTCTCCGTCCTGCCGTTTCTGGACTACGACGGATCGCACTGTTATCACTTTCGGTCGCGCGCCCGCAGCAATCGCTTCTTCAGCGCCATCTTTCGCGTCCGGGACCAGGCCGACTCGTTCATGGATGCCGACTCTCTCGTCACGCGCTACTTCAACAAGCATCTACGCGAGGGCAGTTTTCGGCGCGACGTGGAGATTCATTTCGATCAGAAGGCGAGGAAGGCGTATTTCCCGGACGGAACGGTCGACGAGATCCGCCCGAATACCCAGGACGTTCTCTCGGCCTTCTTCAAAGTGCGCGCGATGAAGCTCGAAGTTGGAATGGAGTTCGACGTGCCCACTCACGGCGACAAGGAGATGTATCCGCTGAAAGTGAAAGTGCTTCGCCGCGAATCAGTGGAGAACGAAGCTCTGGGGGCTGTGGATTGCATCGTGGTGCAACCGTTCCTGGATGACGACGGCCTCTTCAAACACGAGGGTGATCTCTTGTTGTGGATGAGCGATGATGAGAGGCACATTCCAGTGAAGATGCGGGCCAACGTTCCGGTGGGAGCGATCGAAGCGGACCTGATTCGGTACACGCCTCCGGACGCCCCGCCGTCGAGTGGGAACTAACGTGCGCGAGCGATCCTGTGAGGTCCTCATTTTCGGTGGTGGGTGCGCGGGCCTCTGGATTCTGGAGAGGCTCGTGCAAGCGGGGTACGATGCCCTTTTGCTCGAGTCAACCGCTCTGGGCGCGGGGCAGAGTATCCAGGCGCAGGGCATCATTCACGGCGGGGGCAAGTACGCCCTACGCGGGGTGCATGACTTCGAAGCGGTCAAGGCGATCCGCGAGATGCCGGAATGCTGGCGACGTCATTTGCGCGGCGAGGAAGAACCCGATCTCTCGGCCGCCCGCGTTCTCTCCGAATCCTGTCTCCTCTGGGTCCCCAGGGCCGGCTGGTGGTCGCGTTTGAGCGCCTACGCGTTCCTCCCGGTGGTCAAGAAGGCGGGCCTTCTCCATGCCGGCCCCATGAAGCTGGAGAGTAAAGAATGGCCACAGGCACTCCGCGGGTCGGCTCGGGTGGTCTATTCGATGGCGGAACCGGTGCTTGCCACCGGTTCGCTCCTGGCCGCCCTGGCGGCCCGCCATCCCCAGCGATTGCTCCGCTATGCGCCGGGGGCGGAGCTCAGACACTTGAGAATTGATCTGAAGGCAAATTGCCAACACATTATCACAATTGAAGATCCAGAGATAGAGGAACCCCTGCGGCTGCGGACGCGCGCCGTCGTCTACGCGGCGGGTGCTGGCAATGAGGCCCTCGTGAGACGATCGGCGGCGGGGGACGTACCCATGCAGAGACGCCCGCTGCGTATGATGATGCTGCGCGGGCCGCTTCCCACGCTGTACGGACACATGATTTCAGGGGGCAAGACGGCGATGACCGTGACCACCCATCCACTGGCGAAGGTGGACCGGCCAGGTGAGAGCGCAGAGCAGGTCTGGCAGGTGGGGGGGGAACTGGCGGAGCGGTTCGCCGAGCGGGGCGAGAGCGAGGAGCTGAGGGTCGAGTTCCGGCGTCACCTGTCCCGGTTCTTGCCAGGGTTGGACTTCTCGCGGGTGTCCATGGCGAGCTATTCCGCAGTCCGAGCGGAATCGAGGTCCCGCGATTTGCGGCGACCCAGCGGGGTTCAGGTGAAGAGGCTGGGGCCGCGCGCGCTGGTGACCTGGCCTACCAAGATGGCTCTGGCTCCGGTCCTCGCGCGCGAAGTCACCGCTGAAGTGAACCGGGACCTCGGCCCGCCGGCGCGGGAAGAACACGCAGCGCCGCAGCGGGGCCCGGAGGTCCCGTGGCCTCGACCCGAACTGGCCAAGTATCCCTGGGAAGAGGGAGAGCTGACGTGGCGCCCCGTGCTCTAGGAAGCACCGGAATGAGTGTCGGCAGAGTGGGCCTGGGCACGGTCAAACTCGGTCGCAACTCCGGGGTGAAGTACCCCGAGGCCTTCGAGCTTCCGAGCGAGACTGAGGTGCGAGAATTCCTCGAGACATCGTGGGGGCTGGGGGTCCGTCTCTACGACACCGCCCCCGCCTACGGAAGCAGCGAAGAGCGCCTGGCGCCCTTCGTGGCGCGACACCGGAAGGAGATGATTCTCTGCACGAAGTGCGGAGAGGAGTTCGGGGCAGGCGGCTCGCGCTACGACTACTCAGGTCATTTCTTGCGCGCTTCGGTGGAAGCGAGTCTTCGCCGGCTGGGCACCGAGTATCTCGATATTCTCCTCATTCACTCCAACGGGGATGATCGGCACATCCTGAACGAAACGGACGCAGTCGAGACGCTGTCGCAGTTGAAACGAGAGGGGAAGACCCGCGCCATCGGGATCTCGGCGAAGACTCCCGAGGGGATTCGCGGAGCCGCGGGTTCTCTAGATGTAGTCATGGCGCCCTATAGTCTCGCAAGGCCGCACTTGGCCGAGCCGCTGGAAGAAGTCCATGCCCAGGGCGTGGGCGTTCTTTCGATCAAGGGACTGCAGAGCGGTCATCTCGCCGTCGAGAGTGCGGATTTGGCGGAAGAAGCTCTGCGACACGTCTTTTCGCGGAGCTTTCTCGATGTGCTGATCCTCGGTACAATCAAGAGTGATCACCTGGCGCAGGCGGTGACGCTGGCCCGCGCTCTCGACGATTCCGGTCGGTGAGATGAACCACGAGATGAACCTCTTTCCCAATGCCCCAGCTCGCCCGAGCCTGAGCGAGGAGCGCCTTGCCATGGCCCTCTTCCTCATCTTTCTGTTGGGCCTGCTGCTGAGGCTCTTTGGACTCTCGCATCAAAGCCTCTGGATCGACGAGATGATCACGCTGCGCCAGGGCCTGATTCCGGGGCACGGACTCTGGGAACAGTTCCTGGATGACTATCACAATCCCCTTCCCATGCTGGTCATCACCCAGCTCGCCCACCTGAGCCACTCGGAAACGGTGCTGCGTTTTCCCGGCGCGGTATTGGGAGCCTTGAGCGTGCCGCTGATCTTCTTGCTCGGACGGCGTCTCGCGGGCGCGCGAACCGGGCTCTTCGCCGCACTCCTCTTGGCGGTGAGTCCGTTCCATCTCTTCCACTCGCAGGAGCTTCGCGGGTATGCGTGGATGATCTTCTTCGGACTGGCCACCACCCTGGTTGCGGTGAACGTTCGGAGGCGTTTGAGCTGGCCGCGCGCGCTTCTTCTCGCGCTCCTGGGCATCGCCACCACTCTGTGCAATCTCGAGGGTCTGTTCTGGATGGGCAGTCTGGCGTTGGCCTGTCTTGCCGCCGGCCTGGTGAAACGCCGCGATCTGAAGACCTGGGGGGTGGCCTTCGGACTCATCGTCTTGGTCACTGCACCGTGGTGGACCGGAACCCTGCACACGCATCACGAGGAGAGACTTCTGCCGGGGGAACAGACGGGAGTTCCCATGCGCGGGAGCACCACTCTGGGGAAATGGGCGATTCCCTACACCGGCTTCGTACTCGCGATGGGAAATACCTTGGGCCCGACACCGCTCGAGCTTCACGCCGAGAGCGAGAGCACGATCGAAGGAAAGCTCGGTCTCGCGCGGAGGCATTGGCCCGCGGTGGCGGGTGTGGCCGGACTCGTTCTCGTGCTCGGTCTCAGCGGGATTCTCGCTCTGCGTTCGCGCGCCGGCCTTCTTCTGTTGTGGGTGATCGTGCCGGTCACAATCGCAATTTGGCTGGCGGCGAGAAACGTGAAGCCTCTGAACCCTCGCTACTGCATCGCTGCGCTGCCGGCCCTCATGCTGCTGTTCGCGGCGGGTCTGGATGCCCTGCCGAGAAAGACCGCCCTCATGGTGCTCATTGCGTGGCTCGCATTCTGCGGGGTGGCAGACTACCGCTACCACTTCATGCCCGAATACCAGCGGGAAGACGTACGGGGAGCCGTGCGATTGGTGGAAGAACGTGAAGGGCCCGACGACTTCATCATCGCCCCGACTGTTTTCGGGGTGTTTCAGTGGTATTATCGAGGGAGGAATCCAGTCGAATCCTACTGGTGGTCCAAAGTGGATACCTCTCTCGCCGATGTTACGCGCCGCCTGGATCTCCTGGATCCCGGACGCAAGTTCGCCTGGTACGTTCGCTGCCGCCCCTGGCACGATGACCCCAACGGTTGGCTGCTCGGGGCGTTCGAGGAAAACTGGCGCTACCGCGCCCTGTTTCAATTGCCCGGGGTCGAGGTCTATCTCTTCGAGCGCAGAGGAGCGCACTGATGGTGGCCCGCGCTCTCGGCGCCGAGTTGGCCAAGACGCACTGGTTCTATGAACCGGTCAAACGGCTCTTCGACCTCGTTGCCGCCACCCTGGGCCTGATCTTTTTCCTGCCCCAAGTTCCTTTCCTCGCTCTACTGGTGAAACTGGAATCACCGGGTCCCTTTCTGTTCCGGCAGGAGCGGGTGGGCAAGGGCGGCCGGCATTTCTTCTGCTTCAAGATCCGTTCGATGGTGGTCAACGCCGAGGCGCTCAAGCAGAGTTTGTCGCATCTCAACGAGGCCGACGGGGCCGCATTCAAGATCCGTCAAGATCCGCGCATCACTCGCGTGGGACAGTTCGTACGGCGTTCGTCGCTCGACGAATTCCCCCAGCTTCTCAATGTCCTGCGCGGGGAGATGTCCATCGTGGGCCCGCGCCCTCAGGTTCCCGAGGAAGTGGCCCAGTACCGCCCGGAGCATCGAGCGCGTCTGGAAGTAAAACCGGGCCTCACCTGTCTCTGGCAGGTCAGCGGACGCAACGATCTCGATTTTGAGGAGTGGATGCGCATGGACCGCGAATACGTGCGGAGGCGGGGACTGAAACTGGATCTGTGGATCCTCCTGCACACCCTTCCCGCCGTGATCGCGCGCAAGGGCGCGTATTGAGATGGTTCGAGGGCAAGTTCTGAACTCACCACCAAGGCCGTCTCCCTCATGAGCGATGCCACTTTCGCTTCCGGACGTCTCTCGACCTGGCTGCGCTTCACGCGGCCCTTCACCCTTTGGCCCCCGGGCCTGGGAATGATCAGCGGTGGATTGACCGCCATGGGCGCCTATCCGCGCGAGAGCTTCAGCGGGGACATTCTGGTCAAGCTCGTCCTGGGCGCCGTGATGGCCGCGGTCCTCAACGCGGCCAGCAACGGGATCAATCAGATCTACGACCTCAAAGTCGACCGGGTGAACAAGCCGGAGAGAGCGCTGGTGACCGGAGCGATGAGCGTAGGGGAGGCCAAGATCCTCTCGGCCGTTCTGTACCTCGTGGCAATGATCCTGGCGGCGCTGATCAACATCGAGTGCTTGCTCTTGGCCGCGGTCGCGGCGGTGTTGACCTGGGTGTATTCCGCGCCTCCCTTGCGCAGCAAGCGACACGGCTGGTGGGCCAACCTGACCATCGCGGTTCCCCGTGGGCTCTTGCTCAAGGTGTGCGGTTGGGCCTCGGTGAAAACCTTCATGGCCTTCGAACCGTGGTACATAGGGTCTATCTTCTTTCTCTTTCTGCTGGGAGCCTCCAGTACAAAGGATTTCGCGGATATGGAAGGAGATCGCCTGGGCGGGTGCGAAACGCTTCCTCTTCGCTACGGAGTTCATCGCGCGGCCTGGATGATCGCACCTTCCTTCGTGCTTCCGTTCATCATGCTCCCGCTGGGCACCGAGCTTGGAATTCTTACCGGCAATCCCCTTCTGCTGAATCTGTTGGGACTGGGTCTGGCGGCCTGGGGCTGTTATACGGTGTATCTTCTAGTACGGCGTCCCGATGAGCTCGCGACCACCGAGAATCATCCTTCCTGGACCCACATGTACCTCATGATGATGGCGCTGCAGGTGGGCTTCGCCATCTCGTACCTGTTCTGAACGAGGGGAGAGTCGTGATCGTCGGCCTGGGAATCGACCTCTGCGAAGTGAGACGCCTGCGCGATCTGGAAGAACGCTATGGCGAGCGATTCCTGCGCCGCATCTTCACGGACAAAGAGCGGGACCGCTGCGCGGGACGGCGCCACCACGAATGCCTCGCCGGACGGTTCGCGGCCAAAGAAGCGGCGCTGAAGGCCCTGGGCACCGGACTCTCGCAGGGCATCGCCTGGCGTGACGTCGAGTTGACGCGGGGGGAATACCAAGCTCCCACCATCCTCTTTCATCGGCGGGCCCGCGAGATCTTCGAGCGTCTGGGGGGGAAGCGGGTGCAGGTTTCGATCACGCACGACGGAGGCAACGCGGCCGCAGTCGTGATTCTCGAAGGAGAGAGCTCATGAATCGAGACTCTCTGGCTCTCCTGGTCTCGGGGGCCTGGCTGCTGGTGGTCCTGGTCATCGCCGAGCTCGCGCGGCGGAGAGGCATGGCGCGGGTGGACACGCGGCGCCTGGTTCACGTGGCCATCGCGAGCTGGATCGTTCCCACCTTCTTGCTCTACGAGAGCTGGCCGTGGGCCGCTGCGCCGGCCTTCGCCTTCGTGATCGTCAACGCCCTGAGTCTCCGCTTCGATCTCATCAAGAGCGTGGAAATCCGCGAGCGGAGCCTGGGGACGGTATTCTTTCCCCTCAGCGTGGGCATCCTGACCATCTTGGGCTGGCACGATCCCTGGCGGCCAGTGGCCGCGGCCGGAGTGTTGAGCATGGGGTGGGGAGACGCTTCGGCCTCGTTCGTGGGCCGCCGTTGGGGTCGTCGTCTCTACCATGTCGCCGGTCACCAAAGGAGCGTGGAGGGTTCTCTGACCATGCTCGTGATCAGTTGGCTGGCTGTGCTCGTGGCGGGCGCTCTCTTGGGGAGGGGAGTCGATCCCGGTTGGGCCGAGGCGGGCCTGCTCGCGGCCCTGGTGGCCACCGTGCTCGAAGGAATCTCGTTGTTCGGCGCGGACAATCTTCTGGTGCCCCTGTCCACCTCCGCCATGCTGGCCCTCATGCACGGGAGGCTGTGGGTGTGATGGAGACCTCGAATTTCGCTCCGGTGGACCGGGTGTTTCTCACCGGGGGCACGGGCTATTTGGGCAAGCACTTGGTGCGCGAGTTTCTCGAAGCCGGCTACGAACTGCTGTTACTCACGCGCGAGAATTCCGATCGCAGCGGCCTGCCGCTAAAGGGTGTCCGCTACGTGGAAGGTGACTTGCTCGATCCTGCTAGCTACGCGCACGTGCTGGGCGAAGTGGGAGCGGTGGTGCATTCGGCCGGCCTGGTCAGCCGCTGGGAGAAGGACAAAGACCGTTTCGATCGGGTGAATGTCGAAGGCCTCGACGGATTGCTACGCGCCTGTACCCAGGCCCAGGTGGCGCGCGTGGTGTACACCTCTTCGTTCTTCGTGCTGGGTCCGGGAGAGGACGCCGCGCCGCGCGACGAGACGCAGCGCATGCCGGTCGCTGGCTTCAACGATTACGACCGAACCAAGATTCTGGCGGAAAAATGCGTGGGCGCGCACCGACGCCAAGGACTCGACGTCATCAGTGTGCTGCCCACCGTGATCTACGGTCCCGGTGCGAGAACCCAGGGGAACCACGTGGCGGAGATTCTGGAAGATCTGCTTGCGGGAAAGCTCCCGGGCGTGATCGGAAGTGGTGCGCAGGTCTGGAACTACGTCTTCGTGCGCGACGCCGCGCGCGGACATCGGCTGGCTCTGGAGAAGGGGGAAGCCTGCGGCGACTATCTTCTGGGAGGAGAGAACGCGAGCATGCTGGAGTTTCTGGACCTCGCAGCCGAGATCGGTGAAGTCTCTGCCCCCAAGAGAAAGGTCCCCTTCAGGGTTCTGATGGCGGTGGCGCGTCTGCAGATGTTGAGAGCTCGTCTCACCGGCAAGGCTCCCGAACTCACCAGTGGCATGGTGCGAAGTTATCAGTACGATTGGGCGTTCAATGACGCGAAGGCGCGCCGCGAGCTGGGCTACGAGGGTAGAGACCTCCACGATGGTCTCAGTGAGACCATCGGATGGTTGCGCGCGGGCGGAGTCTCTCCGTTTCGCGAACGGTGGGAATTCCAGTGAATGCCCTCCCCGCCTTCAGCTATGGCTTCGATTGGCACGCGCTCGCTCTCCCTCTGCTGGGGAACCTGCTGCTGGCGGTCGTGGCCTGGCGCCGATCGCTGGTCAGCCGCAGTGGCTTTTGGGGCGGAGCGCTGTTGGGAAGCTGGATCCTGATCCTGGGCGGCGGGGGAGCCTACCTGCTCCTGTGCGCATTCTTTGTCCTGGGGACCTCCGCGACTCGGCTGGGCTATCGGCGGAAGGCGGAGCGAGGACTGGCCCAGGAGGAGCAGGGACGCCGGGGGGCCCGTCACGTGCTCGCGAATTGCGGCGTCGGGTTGCTTCTGGTCACGCTCTATCCCCGTCATTTCTCGTTCGCCCTCGGCGCGGCGTATGTTGCCTCCTTCGCCACCGCGACCGCGGACACCCTGGGCAGCGAGGTCGGTCAGTTGTGGGGCCGGCGGACCTTCGACCTCTTGCGCTTCCGCCCAGTCCCGCGCGGCAGCGAGGGCGGAGTCTCGCTGGAGGGAACCCTCGCGGGGGCGCTGGGGGCCGTGATTCTGGCGCTGCTGGGCTCCTTTCTGCGATTCTATCCACTTTCGCTGTGCTGGATTCCCGCCCTGGCCGGGGTTCTCGGAAGCGCCCTGGAGAGCCTCCTGGGGAGTTCAGCGAGGCTGCGCGCGGGACTGGACAACGAGCTGCTGAACTTTCTGAACACGGTGTTTGGCGCCATTCTGGCCTGGACCGCGCTCCAGATGCTGTATTGAGGCATCCCGGCCGGCGGTTTGCTTGAGTTTTCCCCAAGGGAATGCTAGACTTGAACTTCGATCAAAGAGGGATCCGCGGCCGGTCCTACGCCAGACCCGCGTCGACTTCCGATCTCTCACATAGGAACGCAACTTTGCTTCCGCACCAAAGGAGTGCCCGTAGAGCTTGGTTAACGCGGTTCCCTCGTCGTGGGGAACGTTGACATCCGGGGGGGACGTAGCTAGCTACCGAAGGCAGGAATCCGTGAGGAGAATCTGCGCGGTCTGGTAGAACCCTTGGTGAGAGCTCCAGGTGCACGGTCTCAACGATCGTAAACCCGCTGTCATCTCGCTGAACTTTTGCCTCTTCAAGGCGAACCCTCGTGCCATGGTTGGGGCGGGGGAGGAGTGTAGTGTCATGTCCCTCGAGGTTTACTCCGCGAAACGCTCGCTTCTCAGGCTCTGGCCGGTACTCTTGCTATTCGGTTTGGGCGCCTGCGGTTCGAGTGCCTACACCGACGTCGATCTCCAGAAGGATCTCGACGTTCCCAGTGCGAGTCATCTGAGTCCGGAGGCTCAGACCTTCGCGGCCGCGCCGGATACCATGCAAGTGCCGCCGGTCTACCGCATCGGCAGCGGCGATGTGCTCGAAGTGGTCTTCTTCACCCATCCGGACCAGAACCGCTTCGTGACGGTACGGCCGGACGGGCGGATCACGCTGCCCTACGTGGGCGATTTGATGGCGCGGGGGAAGGAGCCCACGAAGCTTGCGAGCGAGATCCAGAACGACTACTCGAGAGTGCTGGTCGATCCCAAAGTCGATATCCTGGTGAACAAGATCGGCGGGAAGTACTACGTGCTGGGGGAAGTGAAGAACGCGAACGAGTTCAGTTACGAGCGGCCTCTCACTCTTCTACAGGCTATTGCCGGTGCTGGTGGGTACAGTAACGACGCACGGCTCTCCAATTTCGTTCTGATTCGGGTCGACGGGAAAGGCGGACGTTTCGCTGCTGTCTTCAACATGCGCGAGTACATGAGCCAACGAAAAAAACGAGGGGACATCTACATCCAGCCGGATGACATCGTCTGGGTGCCCAAGGACAACATCAGCCGCTGGGACAATGCAGCCCGAAAGTTGTTTGGCACCGTCGTGCACGCAGAGGATATGGTCTACAAGGGGCTGCAGATAGTCAAATTCGACGAGGTCTACCCGGGCAGATATTACGCTCCTTGAGATCGCAACGCCGATTGGGAGAAGGAAGCCATGTCAGGACTCTACAGCCAAGGACCGGTACAGGGGGAGCGCGATACCACGATGCGCGACCTTCTGTCGGTCGTGTTCAAGCGCAAGTGGCTCATCATCATCTTTTTCCTGGGAACCTCGGTCCTGGTGGCCCTGAAGGTGGTCACCACTCCGGAGACCTGGTCGGCCGACGCCACCCTCATGTTACAGCGGCAGGGACGAACTAGTGTGATGGAGAACAGTTCCAGGGCCTTGCCTTGGGTGGAGGTGATGGAGTCGGAGGTCGAAATCGCCCGCAGTGTCCCGGTGCTGCAATTGGCGCGCGCCAAACTCAAGGAACCCACGAAGGACTTTCCCGAGGGTATCGATCTGAGCATGGGCGCTCTGGGCGCACAAATCAAATCGGGAGGCGTCGGAGAGTCAAACGTGGTGTACATCACAAGCATCGGCGATCAGCCCAAGAGAGCCATCCGCATAGCCAACAAGGTTGCTGAAGCCTATGTCGAATACCATAAGAAGATGTTCGCGCTTCCCGATGCGGCAAGCGCAGTCAAGGCGCAGACGGATTCGACTCTCAAGGCTCTATCGGACTTGCAGAATGAGCGGCAGCGAATCTTGAATGAGGCGGGGTTCACCGATCTCAAAGCCGAAGAGACGAATCTCCACTCGTTGCGGCGCGAACAGCGCAGCAACCTCAGTCAGGCGGAACTGGAGATAAGTACTCTTCGTGAACAGGTAGCGGCCATACCAAAGGATGTTAATGGAATTGGCAGCGATCTTCCTTTCAATATACCGAGAGGATACGCGCAGCAGGAACTCATGATGAATGCGGTAGAAAGATACCGTAGGAGTCAACATGATCTTGAGGAACTGAAATCTCAGTATACGGAAGAGCATCCCAAGGTCAAATCCGCGGAACTCGAACTCCAAGAGCGTCGCAAGGCTCTGGAGAGTTCTATCCAGCAATTAGTTTCGCTCAAGACTGAGGAACTCAAGATCGCGGAGGCCAAGCGCGATGGAATTATGCACCAGATTCAGAAGATCGACGCGCAGCTGGCCAGGATGCCCGATTTTAATCGCAAGGTGAGCTTCCTCGATACCCAAATCGACAGCGCCGAGAAGCAGTACGCCAAGCTGAACTCGAAGTACGTGGACACCCAGCTGAGCCAGGTGAGCTACCAGGACTACGGCGTTTCGCTGCTCTCTCCGGCGGTGTCCGCCTACAAGAACACCCGCGGCGATCTGGTCCGCATGGCCCTGGCGCCCCTCCTGAGTCTGTTGGCCGGCATCGGTCTGGCCTTCTATCTGGAAAATCTGGATCACTCGATGAAGACGCGCGAGGACGTGGAGCATCATCTCGAGATTCCCGTCCTGGCCAGTTTCCCCGACGTGGACGAGGGGGAATCGGATCTCGAGCCCCGGACGAGGCGAACCCCCTTCTGGAAAGGCCGCCGGGGCGGCCGCTGAACCGAGCACGCGATTTGGCCGGGGAAGTACCGGCCCGGGAACGGTAGACGATGTATCGGCACCATTTCGGCCTGCGGGAGAAGCCCTTTCAGATCGCTCCCAGTCCGAGGTTCCTTTTTCCCTCCGAGACGCACGACGAAAGTCGCGCGCGCATTCTCTATGGGATCGAGGACAACCGCGGGTTCGTCGTGGTCTACGGCAGGGTCGGCCTGGGAAAGACCACGGTGTTGCTCTCGGTGCTCGAGGAACTCGACGCCAAGACCCGAACTGCACTTCTCTATCAGCCCATTTCCAGCTTTCACGATCTGCTGCGCATGACTGCTCATGAGTTCGGTCTGGGCAGCGAGAACCGGGATGAGGTGAATCTCATCTGGGATCTGAACGAGTTTTTCATCCAGAGGCTGTCCGAGAGTGAGAAATGCGTGCTCATCGTCGACGAGGCGCAGAATCTCAGCCTCGAGATCCTGGAGAAGCTTCGGACGCTCAGCAATCTGCAAACCGAGAGCGCCTCGCTCCTGCAAATCGTTCTGGTGGGTCAACCCGAGCTGTACGACAAGCTCTCCGATCCCCGGTTATTGCAGCTGCGGCAGCGGGTGGGCGTGTGGCACGAAATCGAGTCCCTCAATCGCGAGGAAACCACGGACTATATCTTGCATCGCCTGCAGCGGGCCGGTGCGCGCCGCCCCAAGGAAATCTTCTCGGTGAGAGTGTGCGAGCGCGTTCATGAGTTGACCGGAGGCGTCCCCAGAGTCATCAACCAGGTATGCGATACAGCGCTGATGATCGCTTACGGCAAGGAATCGCCGCAAGTCGAGGTGGAGGATGTGGTGGAGGCGGCCCACGAGTTACACCTGGTGGAGGAAGAGCCCAAGCCTCGCGAGACGCAGCTAGCGAAGGAACGTCCCACTGAGGAACTCAAGAAGAGTCCGGTGTGGGCTCGACTCAGCTTCGCCGCGGTCATCTTGCTCGTCGTTCTGGGAGCGATTTGGATATTCTTCGGGGGAAATTTGCGGCTCGCGCTCCGGGGCGACCGCATGGCTACCGGGAGCGGCATCGTGGACGCGGTGGCCGCTTCACCCGCGACCGATTCCACCGCCGCGGCGCAGAATCTCCCCGCGGTCCAGAAGGAGGAGATGCGGGTTCCGAAGGAGTCGGGCAAGGAGACTCCGGCCACGAGTCCCGGCGACGAAATCTCTCCGGAGAGAATGGAGCGCATGAAGGCCCACCTGGAGAACGTTCGCAGTTTGCGCGCGGCCGGGAAACCCGTCTATACGGTGCATTTGAATTCGTTCAAAGAGGTGGCGCGCGCGCAGGAATTCGCTAGTGATATCGCGAGGGAACAAAACTGGGAGCAGCCGGTATTCATGGAGCGGAGCGGGCGTAATCCGGTCTGGTACCGGGTGTTCGCCGGAGAGTTCGGGCGGAGCCGCGATGCCCTGGCCTGGATCGAACAACTCAAAGTTGAACGAAGAGTGGTCTACGCCAATCTCCAGCAGCTGAGCCGTGATGTCGAGGTGCTCGTGCCGACCGAACCGGATTCGCGCGTGTCCCTGAATGGAGTGGACGGATGAGCAGCATTCGTGATGCCCTCAAGCGTGCCGAGCGGGAACGACTGCGGCGGCAGGAAGAGGCGAAAACATTGAGTGAAGCGCGTACCTCGCAGGAGGAGTCCGGGGCCTTGTCCACCGAGGCGGATGGCCAGCGCAGCGCTACCGACCCGCGCCGCGAGCTCAAGGTGGTCGACAGTCAGCGGATCTTCACGGTCGAAGTGCCGATGGGTTTCACGGAAGAATTGGCGCTGTTCCGTCAGGGAGTGGAAGCGGCGGTCCCCAAGCCCAGGCGTTCGTTTATCCTCAGCGGCGCCACCGCCGGCGAAGGAGTCACCACGCTGACCACCTTCCTGGGGACGAGTCTCGCGGTGCGCGACGGCAAGAAGACGGTAATCATCGACGCCAGTTTCAAGTCACCGCGATTCTCGCGCATCTTCGGCCTTCTCGGTCGTCCGGGCCTCTCCGACTACTGCAGCGGTTCAGCCGAGTTGGCGGAGGTCCTCGCCAAGACCGATTGCGATCAACTCTTCCTCATGGGAGTGGGAACCGAGCTCTATAACCCTTCCCTCATTCTCAGTTCCGATCGTGCTCGCAGCCTCGCTTCAGAGCTCACGCAACGCTTCGACTACGTGCTGTTCGACACCGGCGCCGTGCTGAACCACGCCGAGACCTCCATGCTCTCCTCCAGCGTCGACGGAGTGGTGTTGATCGTCCGCTCGGGCAAAACGAAACGCGAGGTTCTCCTCAAGGCGGAAAAACTCATTCGCTTCAGCGGTGGCCGGGTGATCGGCTCGGTCCTGAACCGTCGTCAGTATCCCATACCCGATTCGATCTACAAGCGACTCTAGGCCGGCGAAAGAAGCGATGTCCCTCGCCCTCGACGCCCCACTGCTGCCATCCGGTTGTCACGCCCAAGAGCATCGCGTCAGAGAATTCCTCGAGCGCCTGGTCGAGCAAGCCCACAAGGCGCTAGGTACACGACTGCGGGCCGTGGTGTTGGGGGGAAGTCTGGCACGGGGAGAGGGAGTGGTCCTTTCCCGCGGCGGCGAGGGCAGATTGCTCTCCGACATCGATCTCTATTTGGTGGTGAACGATCCGGGGACGGAAGAGTGCCAGGCCCTAAAGGGCGCACTTCGAGCGCAGATGAGCGACTCGTTCTTCGCGGCGCCGTTAGACCTGGGGCTCGTGGACGAATCCTGGTTCGTTAGCCTGCGATCCACCATTCCCGCGCATCAACTGGCCCACGCAAACCGGGTGATCTACGCGCAATCTCGCGGGTTCGAAGTGAAGATTCCCGCCACCCAGAGCGCGGGCTTCCCTTGCATCGATCGAGACGATGCACTTCGCCTCTTGATGAACCGCTACGCGGAGCAGATTCTCCTGGACGCGAGGGATCCCGAGTCAGACTTCGCGCGGTACCACCGTTGGAAGCTCCTGCTGGACGCGCCCTTGGCATGGCTGGCCATGCAGGGCCGGTACCATCCGAAGCGCGAACGGCAGCGAGACCTTCTGGGTGAGCTGGCGGGCCGGGGTGAAGCGGAGTTCGAGGAGTGGCTGGGAGCCGGCATGGCACGCCTGGAGCAGATTCAGAGGGCGATCGAAGGAGGGCCCATTCCAGAGGCGGCGTTCCTAGAATTTCAGGGCAGTGAACTCGCGTGGTCCTGGCCCTTCTTTCGAGCCGGGCTGAGAGTCGCGGCCAAAGAAGACCCAAGCAGGGGAGAGGAGTTCTTGCGCGAGGCAGTGGCTCTGGGGGCGCCGCGCGAGGAAGACCTGGAGCTCGGGATCCGGTGGCTGAAGCGACGCCCGGTTCTCTCCCGTTTGCGTGAAGCGAGACGATGGTCGCACGAGAGGCCGTCGGGCGGAAGCTCGTGGATGTCTCACGCCCGGGGAGGAGCAGGAAGGGACAGAGTTCAACTCGCGTGCTCGCTCTTCTTCGCGGGCCTTTCCGATTGGGTGGAGGCGTTGCGCAATCTGGTGAAGGAGGACGAACTGACACGCAGAAGCCGGAGTACCGACTGTGGAGTGTGGCTCGGTGAGCTGTGGTCCGAGTGGGTGATGGGAGGGAGTCGCACGTGAAACGCCGTAAGATCGCACTCATGGTCATGGTCGACGCGCTGGGGGGACGCTTCCTACGGGGACACAATTTTCTGCCCGAGATGCAATACCGCGCCTCGTTGCGAACCGTCCTGGGCTTTTCCTGCGCCTGTCAACCCACTCTTCTCAGCGGCAAGCTGCCGGCGGAAAACGGGCACGGCGCCATGTACATCAGACGGGCTGAGGAGTCGGTTCTCGACGCGGCCCGGCCCTTCGACAGGCTTCCTACCTTCCTGGCGGAAAATCACCGGGTGCGGGCGAAGATCTACGGGCGAGTGGCCTCGCGCATCAACGGCTACTTCAGTCTCTACGACGTTCCCACGCGCCTGCTCCCGCATTTCGATCTCTCCGAGCAACG
Organism: Candidatus Krumholzibacteriota bacterium; assembly: GCA_963764625.1. Lineage (GTDB taxonomy): Bacteria > Krumholzibacteriota > Krumholzibacteriia > JAJRXK01 > JAJRXK01 > JAOZPE01. The sequence goes on from CAVXTH010000006.1 coordinate 651,440, forward strand.
GCGGATTTTTTGGCCGGGTGGACTCAATCGCGCGATGAGCATCTTCGACCGGCTCGTCGAATTGGGATTGGAGTTTCGCAGCTACGATTGGAGTACGCCGGAACTGGAGAATCTACAGGCCTGCGAACGGGATATCCGTAGCCAGCGGGTCGATTACATCTTCCTCTATCTTCCCGGTCTCGATGGACTCCTTCACGCCCACGGCCCCGGCGGCTCCGAAGTCCTGAAGCATCTCTCCTGGTACGAGTCGCGGCTCCGACGGCTTCTGCATCTGGCCGACGAATACGCCGATCACTGCGAGTTCTTCCTGTTCAGTGACCATGGGATGAGTCCCGTTCACGGAGGCATCGATCTCATCTCCAAGATCGAGCCCTCGATGGGACGCAACGGCAAGCGCTATCTGGCCTTCTACGACTCGACCATGGCGCGCTTCTGGTACGAGGACGAACGAGTGGGCAGCGAGTTGGTCTCGCTGCTCTCGCAAGTAGAAGGCGGACGCCTGATCCCAGAAGACGAACGCGCCGAACTCGGAGTACGATTCTCCGACCGAAGCCAGGGCGACCTTCTCTTCGTGGTGCAAGAGGGCCTTTTGATTTTGCCCAGCTACATGGGAAAGCAAATGCTGGCGGGCATGCACGGCTACCATCCGGACGCACAGCATGCCGACGCTTGCCTCCTGGGCTCTTACGCGCCGGATCTCGGCGTGAGTCACATCCGCGATCTTTACCGGCTCATGGATTCCATCGCGGTCAGCGTGAAGGACTCGAAAGAATGAGCCGGGATCTCGCGCGCTATGCCCGCTCCGGGGCCTGGTCCACCCTGGCCTATGCGATTCAGGTGGTGGGGGCCCTGGCGGTGAGCATCGTGGTGGTGCGCGCGTTGGGGGAGACGCAGTGGGGCGTACTGAGCGAGATTCGGCAGCTGGTTCAGCTTTGCACCATCCTGGGCGGTATGGCGCTCGAGCGCAGCATCCTGCGCTTTCTCCCCCAACTGATCAGCGAGAAGAACGAGAGCGGCGCGCGGTCTCTGTTCTGGAAGACCATGGCGGTGCGGACCTTGCTCTGGCTTCCCCTGTTTGCTCTGGCGCTTCTCTTCGGGGGGCAGCTCGACCATTTCTTCCACATTCCGGTCTACGAGCTGGTGCTGATCGGCGTCGCCAGTTCCTTGGTGTTCTCCGTCTCCAATCACGTTCGTGCCGGAGCTTCCGCGCGCTTTCAAACCCGTAGCGTGGCGGTGGGAACCGCGGTGGGGAGTTTAGCCACGCTGGGGGCCACCGTCTGGGCACTGTGGAGCGGCAAGGGAGTGGCCGGCGTACTCATTGCCGCGGCGATCGGCATCGCAATCGCAACTGCCGTGCAGTTGCCGGCCGCGCTCGGCCCGGGGGCAAGCCGCAAAGCAGGGTCGACGGGATCGAGCGGTTTCTCGTTGCGCGACCGGAAGTTCATGTCCTATGCCTTCCCTTTCGCGGGGATCGCGGTCTTGAACTACGTAGTCCATTCGGCGACCGAGGTCTTTTTCCTGGGTCATTTCCACGGTCCCGCGCTCGCTGGTTTCTATGTCTTGGGTTTCAGTTTCGCCCAAAGGCTCATCGACTTCCTGCCTCTGGCGCTCTGGGAGGTTTCCATGGCGGGCTTCGCTGAAGTCGCGGTGCGCGACGCGGAGCGTCTCCCCGCCGCCCTTCTGAGCTACGTAAAGCTGCTCTATATCGTCCTTCTTCCTCTGGCCTGTGTGGGAGTGGCGTTCTCTCCCGCGCTGATTCGCGTGTTCTACGGAGAGGCGATGGTGCGCTCGGCCGTGGTGAGCCAGGGCTACTTCGCCATCGCGAGTGTCGCCGCGATGGGAGCTCCCATCGGAATGGTCGTGTACGCCCGCGATCGCACCGCTTCGGCTTTGAAAGCATACACCGTCTTCGCGGTGGCAAACGTCGGGCTCGACCTGGCCTTGATTCCCGCTCTCGGTCTGTGGGGCGCCATTCTGGGATTGGGACTCGCGAAGATTCTCTCGGTCCTTTTGATGTCGCGGATCGCCTGGCAGGAGAGTCCTCGACTTCAGATTCCCTGGACCTTTCTCATCAAAGCACTGGTGGCCAGTGCTCCCGTCTTTCTGTGGTGGCTGGTGCCGTCCTCGCAGCATGCGGTGCTTCCGGTCCTACTCGGCTTGGTGGGATCGTTTCTCCTGTTGGTTCTCTCATTCAGGCTGGTGGGGGTCATTGGGAATGCAGAGGCTGCTCTCATTCGTGGCACCCAACTGCCGCTGCGTGACGTTCTGTTGCGTTTACTCGGAGCTCCGGCCGAAGCGGTAGAGCCGCCGGCCGCGGCCTAGGAGGTTGATTCCATGAGGAATGTCGTGGTCCTGCTAGCGTGCTTAGGGCTCATGGTGACCGCCCAGGTCTTCTGGAAGACCGCACTGGGAAGAGTGGGAGTGGTGGACGTCATGTCCAGCAGCCTTCCCGGAAGGGTGTTGTTGTTGGCAAAGTCGTGGCGGATCGTGGTGGGTTTGGTCATGTTCGGCCTGGCGACCCTCTTGTGGTTCGATCTGCTCAGCCGCATGGAACTCTCACTCCTGTATCCCTTCATGAGTCTGAGTTACGTCATCGCGTTCTTTGCCGGCTGGATGTTTCTCGGCGAGCATCCTCAGCCGCTACGGCTGGTGGGAATCGTCGTCATCATGGTGGGCATCGCTCTCGTCGCGCGGAGTAGTCCTTGAGGTGAGTCTGGAAGCTCTCATGAACGCGGGCCGAACCCGGCGCCTTCTCTTCGGAGCCGCATGTACTCTGCTGTTCCGGGGTCTCGTAGGTGCCAGCTTTCTTTCCCTGGCACTCCGTGTCTGGGGGGTATGGCTCATTCTGTTGTTCGCACCGGGAGTGACCGCGCGAGCTGACACGTGGTGGAAAGCGGGTGATCTTCCAGCGCGACTCGGGTCGCTGGTGCTGGTCTCCAGCGCCTGGGATCTCTCGTGTCTCTTCTTGATTCATCTGGCTGGAGGCGGGTTGCGCACGGGACTCGTACTCCTCAGCCTCACGTTTCCTCTGCTCACCCTGAGTCCCTGGCCAAGGCGGGTGTCATCGCCCGCTGCCGCAAAACGAGTGCTCATCCTGCTCGGCGTGGGCGCGATCGTACTTTTCATCCATCTTGGTAGGCAAACGCCGCAACTTCGTATAGATAGTGATGTTCCAGCTCATTTGGGTGCGATTCACGATGCCTTGACGCAGAATCGCCTCCTCCCGCTCGACGGATCCTTTCCGGGGGCACCGACGGCGCGCGACCCACGCATGGGCATCCTCCACGGGGTGCACGCCGCCCTGGCGGAAGTTCTGACCGCCGATCCAGCACGCGTATGGGGACTGAGTGGGGGGATTCTGAGCCTCATGTTCTTGGTGTGCTTCACCTGGCTCTTCACCGAGTGGGGGCTCACGAATGGGGTGGCGATCCTCGCTTCCCTCTTTCTGGCACTTGGAGCCGGGGGAGGTTCACCCCTGGGAGTGTGGGGGGCCGTGTATCCGGCGCAATTCGCATTGGCACTTGCCGCTGCTTCGGGAGCCTGGTTGCTGCGTGGACGACGTGACCACGGTGGAGCAGGTCAGTGGTGGATAGGAGCCGCGGGGCTGGGGCTCTCCGTGTTGATTCATCCATTCGCCTGGTGGGGGATGTGCATCGTGCTGGGCCACCTCGTGATCCTGTCGTGGATCATGCGGCGACCCAGAGAGGAGAGCCTGGCGGTCCTGCGTTTTCTCGTCTTGAGTGGGGCGCTGGGAATCGTCCTCGTGCTTCCGCTAATGCTGCACGAACCAAAGCAATCCGGTCAATGGGAGCTTGCGGGGATTCTTCGATTCGGAGACATCGGCTTCACCATGGATCCGCTCCTTGTGTTGCGATGGAGCGGCGTTCTCGCACCCCTGGCGATCGTACTCGTGGTGTGGCGGTGGCGCCGCTGGAAGAACTCATTGCCCGGACTCTTCATGATTGCCAGCGCCCTTCCGATTTGGACGATCACGTTTGATCCCTTCTTGCAACCCTTCGTATTCAAACACTGCGGGTACCTTTCCGAACGGCTTGGGCTCCTTGCAGGAGGCCCAGCCATCGTGCTGCTCGCTCTTCAGCCGCTGGGGAGCTCGGCATGGGGACCCGTCCGCCGAGGCGTGTTCGGGCTGGTGCTCCTGGGATTGGGAGTGGGGGGCTGGATCCATCTCAAGAGTTCGCCGTACAGGCAATCCGACTCGGGTGAGTCGACGCTTGCCAAACTCAGCGCGACACTCAGTCAGATGGGGGGCGTCGTTGTGGCCGACCCACTGACCTCCTACGCGCTCAGGGGTACGATGGGGGGGACTTTCGCGCTCTTGCCGGTATCGCATGCGAGCCCGTTGGATGGAAACATTGAAACAAGGATGGTCTGGTACCGGACGATGTTGGCGGAGGATGCGCCGCCTTCGGAGTTTCAGCAAGCTCTCCGAGCCCTGAGCCCTTCGCTTCTCGTTCTGAGGAACCAGGTGGAGGAAGAGTACGACGACTCGAAGGTGTACGGCTTCGTTGCATCGGATTCGAGACAGGCAGCGCTGCGGAAGAGGCTCGAGAGGTCGGGTACCCTACCGCTGGCGGAAGATCATGGGTGGGCACTCTACGATGCGGAGAAATTGAAGCCGGTTGCACAAAGGACCCATCCGTCTCCTGATAGTCACGCGAACGCCCTGAGCCTGGTCGAAACTGGAAAGTTGGAGCTTTTGAACTTTGATGTCTTGGAGAGCCGGACGAGTCCAGGAGACAGTGTGACGCTACGAGCCCGCTATCGCGAGATACTTGACTCGACGCAAACCCGGCAGTGGAAGAAACTGACAGTAAGATTCCTTGGTCCCCATGAACCTGTGCCAGAGCCTCTTCGCGGCGTGAGTAAAGTGTATCGAAAGCTCATCCAAGAGAAATCACTCAATTCAAAGGCTCGGTTTACGGTTTCCCTCGTTCCCAACGATGGGTACCCTCGATTTGAGGCAGTGTGGGTAGAGCAGACAAGAGTGGCCGTTCCCGGCTGGCTTCAAGCCGGGAACTACCGTGTGTCCGCAAAGCTGGAGAACGATGTGTGGAGGCCAGTCCGGAGCGTCGCTGATTACCTTGACGATCGCAGTCGCTGGACCGGAGTTGCAATGGATACGCTCAAGATTGACCCCAAAGGCAGGACGGCGAGATGAGGCTACCCGAGATTCGCCATGCGGCATCCAAGTTGGGTTTGGACATGGACCGTTCCTGGCAAATACTAGTCACACTCGTCTTGGGAGTGATTGGGGCATACTTGGTCACCAGCGTAGTGATCGATACTTCCAAGCGGAATGTCGAAATCTTGGCCGGCCTCATCTTCTTGGGCTTCGTCTTGGTGGCGCACCCTTATAAGGCTCTGCTTTTCACAGTAGTTGTTTTGTTCTTTCCGGCTTCGACCACGGTAGGTACGACGAGTACCCTTCTCATATTTGCAGTGGGTGGCTTGGTGATGATGAAGTCACGCCTATTGCACATTCCCACTCCATTCGTGAACAAGAATGCAGACATGGCCATCGTGGCCTTTCTCGTCACGATGCTGCTCAGTCTGTACGCTCAGAATTTCTCAGATCCGAAAGCGGTTGCAAGGCCACTGACCGGTTTCGTTTCGGCAATCATCCTGTATTACATAGTGATTCAACTGGTTGTCACGAAGGAGAAGTTCTTCAGGATCGTTTCATTGTTTCAGACCATGGCAATCATCATGGGCCTCCTCGCGATCCTCCAGTATCTCTTTCCGCAAAAGCACTTTCTCCCCCAGTTCTTCGCATTCTCCAAAGAAATTGCCACGGCTGAAGAAATCCGTATGGGAGAAGTGAGAGCCTCTGCGACGTTCAGCGGTTTCGAGATTTTCGCAGAGTTTTGTGTGATTTCGATTTTCCTTCAGTACTTTCTTTTTCGGCGGACGCGAAGCATCAACAGTAAACTTTTCTGGCTCACCGGCATCGCAATCATGCTCTTCGCGCTATTCGGAACTGGAACGCGAGCTGGTATCATCGTCCTGGGTTTTGGGGTCATGTATGCCATCATCACTTCAGGCTTGGCTCTGCCTCGGAAAGACTTACTGAGAGTCGTGTTCTTCGGAATGGTGGTGTTTTATCTCATTCTTCCCTTCGTGGGCAGCTACACCAGCATGATGTTCTCACGGCTGTCTACACTTGGCACGAACGACAGTAGCGTTCACAGCCGCGAAATCGTTATGAAACAGGCCCTGGAGGCCATACCGGGCAGTCCGCTCATTGGGCATGGTATCTACACACCGGAAGGCACTTTTCGAGGGGGAGCGAGCCAGAACATCCACTCTCTCTACGTATCTCTGGCCTACAAGATGGGCATTCCGAACCTGCTGGCGTTTCTGTGGCTAGCATCAATTCTCGTGCGGACTAGCTGGAAGCGTAGTCAAGACCGAACGGTGCCAAGAGAGTTGAGAGAATTCATGTTCGTTCTTCACGTCATACTCGTGATGTTTCTGTTGGATGAGGTAAAGATCGAGTTCTTGCGTTCGGCACAGAGCTCTCACGTAGTATTCCTATACTTCGCCTTCATCATGAGTCTGAACCAGATCATTCAGCGCAGCCGCTACAGCGATCTACCGAGTTCCAACCGAGTTTACTAGTGCTTGGATTTCTCTCGAATTGGCCGCAAGTTCTTGAAGAATTCGAAGACAGGGGTGCTTCGCCCCAGGACCACTCCGCACTTGGCAACCGGGTGAGCGGGGTTGCCCGAGGCCATCGTCATGGGTGGAATGGATCGAGAGACCACGCTGCCAGCGGTAATCACTGCTCCTCTTCCGATCCTGACGTTTGGTAGGATCAGCGCCCCGGCTCCGATGACGACATCATCTTCGATACGAACGGAGAAGTCGGTGGGCCGATATTCCTTGCGGTCCGCTTTGATTTGCCCTCTATAGTGCGCCAGGATTGTCGATCGAACTCCAATGTCGACGCCATTGCCGATCGAAACGAGATACGGACGCGAGGTCTCTATCAAAGCTCCCGAGCTGATGAAACAGTTGCTGCCGATTCTCACACCACGGCTCCGATGGATCCAGACGCGGATAGTCTCGGCGCCGGGAGCCACTTGCAGGAAAATTTGCATGAGGTGGTTGTGGATGCCCCAAAGAAGGCCCCGCCTTCCGAAGATCCCTGCCATCTTCTTCTCCTAGGTGTGTCGAATCATTCCGACCTGTCACCGTGCTTGGCGACAAAATCGGCGAAGGGTCCTATCCGCGTGAGGTCCTCCGGATCGATCGAATCCAGGTCGAGGTTGATCTGGAACTTCTCTTCCACCGCGGTAACCAATTCCAGAACTCCGAGAGAGTCGATGATTCCTTCAAGCATGAGGTCGAAGGAATCGGGAACCTGCTCCTCGGTCATACCGATCGCTTCGAAGGAATCGGAGTAGAGTTCCATGAGGAAGATCTTGACCTCGCGGGGATCGATCGTAGTCATTGGGGCTTCTCCAAGAGGTTTAGGATCGCGGATCGATCGAGCTTCCCGTGTGTGCTTCTGGGCAAGCGTGGGATGAAATGCACGTTGCGGGGAATCATATACTCCGGAAGACGTCGAGCAATACCAGAAAGAACGTCGCGGGAATCGAGGGTCGTACCCTCGATAAACAACTCGATTCCGTCCGCTGTGCCGTCGTCCCTCTGCGGCCAAGCGAGGGCCACGATGGCATCGGTGCCACAGATCTCACGAGCCGCCGCTTCCACCTCTCCCAATTCGACTCGATGCCCGCGGATTTGAACTTGATAGTCGACGCGGCCAAAGTAAGTCATGGGGGTGGTGGGGTCTAGCGGTCTGCGGACCCTGTCTCCGGTTCGAAAGTGTATCCTATCTTTTCCGGGTGGTGTGAAGAAAGACGCTCGAGTCCTTTCCGGGTCCTGCCAGTATCCACCCGCCAGCTGATCACCCGCGATGTACAAATCCCCGAGCGAGCCAGGGGACACTTCCTCCATGGAGGAATCGAGAACTGCATATTCCATTCCCGGATTGATGAAGCCCAGCGGAGTGATACCCTGTTCGCATTCACTGGGAGATCGATTTTGGTCCCAGCGGTAATGGAAGCACTCGACGGTGGCTTCGGTTGGGCCGTAGAGATTGTCGACACTCGAATTCGGCGCTGCGTACGTCCACGCGGCCGCTAGCTCGCCGTGGAGAGCCTCCCCTCCGAACAAGCTCCAGCGCAAGGATGGAAAGACCCCAGGTTTCAGGACTCCGAAGCGCTTCATGAAGGAGGCGATCGAAGGAACCGAAAACCAGAAACTGAGCTCATGTTCGCGGATGAAACGGCTTGGCTGCATCAGCATCTTCTTGGTCGGAACGATGACGCTCGCACCACGAGCCCACGGAAGAAACAGGTCGATCACGGATCCGTCGAAAGTAAGTTCATAACACTGCGAGCAACGATCACGGTCGTTCAGAGGATAGATCGTCTCCAGACAACTGAGGAGCGAGTGAGCGTTACGATGTTTGATTGCCACTCCTTTGGGGCTTCCAGTGCTGCCTGAAGTGAACAGCAGATAGGCATAGTCTTCGGAACGTGGGTGAGGGTCTTTCCATGACTCGGGAGAAGCCAGCCGGCTGGTTGCCGGATAGCGAGGATCGAGCTTGGAAGAGAGTTGAGCAGTTTCTGATTCGAAACCTGCGACGATGATGTACGGCGGTTCGCTCATCTCCGCCAAGAGGTCGGGAAGGGCATTCAGTGCTCGAACGTCCACGATGAGGATCCTGGCCTTCGCGCGTTCGAGCAGAGCCCGGTTGCGGCCCGAAGGGAAATGGGGATTGAGGGGCAGGTAGCACTTTCCCGCGAGGAGCGTCCCGAGAATGCCTTGATAGGCGCCAAGTTCTCGATAGCCGAGGATTCCGACCACGGTCGTGGCGCTCGTCTCAGACACAGCCTGAATTGTGCCCGCTAACGCCAAAGAACTCTCGAGCAGTTCCTCATAGGTCAGAGTCAGCCCACTCACCACGAGAGCTGGAGATTTCGCATAGCGTTGCGCCGCGCGCATGAAGTCCGTCGCCAGTCCCAAGGGCTTGCTCGAGTCATGATCGTCAAAGTGCGGTCCCGGACTACCGGTTGGCATAGTCTTGCCCCTTTTTCATCCGTGCGGCCGTGAGGAAGTATTGAGGAACAAAAGCGAGAATTCGCATCGAATTCACGGGATGTTTCAGGTAATTCCACACGCCGAAGTAGAGAGGATGCATGACGGGCACGAATACCCCACCAACTCGACTCGCCGCATCGAAGTGGGCGATGTATTCTGTGCTCAGATGGTCGGTGAAGTTACCCTCTTGGGGCACGGAAATGTCCGCGAAATGCTGCCCGATACTCAGAGTGCCGCGAGTCCGTTCGTCGAGGGGGATGTACAAGGGCAAGTAGTAGCGATTCCTGAAGAGGGTATCATATCGGAACCCGGCCGATTCGACGATATGGCGCGTTTCACTCGTGGTGTTACTTCTCAGCTCGCCTCCGTGCATGCAAACGCCTAGGACTTCTTGTCCAATCAGTTGCTCGAGACAGTTCTTTTCGTGCTTTGCTGCCTCCAGCTCGTCGCATCCCAGCCGTTCACTGGTCGATACGAATTCACCATGCAGGGCTAGTTCATGTCCAGTGTTGAGCGCCCTGAGCTGCTTGATTTCGGATTTGCCATAGAACATTCCGAGCGGCCTTAGGTACCAGGTACTACGAAGCGAAAAATTCTCCTCCAGAGCGCGAATGGCCGGGAGATTGACGATCGCTTTGTCAACGTCGTACCGAACGGACAGTGCCATGCGATAGGGACGATCCCCACGCGCCGGCCAGTGCCACAGTCTGAGCTCTGGAAGGCCCTGGTCGTGGTGCGCCTGTGTGACGAACTCACGGAACGTTCTCAACAGATCTGGCTCGTAGCGCTGGTGCTGGAGCGCGTGCACATGGAGTGACTCGACACAGCGGACGAGATCTGGCGGAGGGGAGGCGGTGTCCGCGAGTCGCAAATGGGATGTTCCCAGATGCGCAAGTAGCTCACGAACGAAAGAGCCGAGTCGGTGCGCCGAAGGGAAAGGGAAGCTGAAATCGAGGCGGAAGTCAGAAGGGCACGAGATGGAGGTCGGAAGGACACGAAGGGTTCCACGATCGAGTTCGAGTACACTGTCTGAGAGAGAACAAGAGATGGAGAGCGATGAGTTTCCATCCGAGTTGAACTGCAGAGTCTTGGCATTGCGAGCGGTCCACCAAGCGGCGATTTCTCCTTGCGGGACGAGCCAGACATCCCCATGCGATGTTGCATGTTCCAAGAGCACGCGATACGCGATGCCGTCTTGCATGTGTCGATGACGATTCAAGGTCCGCCGAATTGTTGCCAGATTCATGGCGAGAGGCTCTTTCTGTCGTGTCGTCCCGTCACGCTGGAAACACGCTCGCCGGCCGTCTTTTCGACTGTCCGTGGCGTCTAGGATAGAATCTTTAGAATAGCAGTAAAGACGCGTTGTTTCAAGTAGTTAGGAGTCAGGCAAGCTCGCTGCCGACACGCCCTTCGGGGCCAGCGGGCAGAGCCTGGAAGTTCGAGGCGTCTGCCTCGAGATGCCGGGTACCAGCGGAGTGAAGACGCGAAGGACCTGGGGCGTTGGGACCGTGCTTGGCGCGATTTCTGAGTTACCACCATCGTTCATCAAGAGCGGCTGCGCGCTCGGGTTGGCGGGGAAAGTACGGGTGCATGACGAAGGCGAGTAAACCGTGGTCTGAGCTGGTTACGTCCTTTCGATAACCAAGAGTAAGCACTTGACACGAGTCCAGAGTGATCACTAGTCTAGCCAACGTACCAGGGATTGGCGACACACCGGTTCTTGGAAGTGCTCCCAGCACAACGTATCGACAGTTCGATCCGCCTGTTGACGCGTCAGCGTTGGAAGTGTGCTATGGTCGCTCCCAAGGTGCAATATTACGCCTGCTCTTTCCCGCAGCCGCACTCGAGAGTCGTTTCCTCTAGTAGAGTTTCAACGCGTTCCAAGCCAATACCGGGCACGGTATCAAGCTCCAAATCTGGACTTGGTACTGCGCCAAGGTATGTATGGTTCCATCAGCACGTGGTGCCATAGATGAGGTTGAACAGGACAAGAAAGAAGTGGTGTGAAGGTCATATTCAGTCTTGGAGGAGGCATCTCAATGTCGAGGATATTCAGGTTCCTGGTCTTCATCGGTCTAGTCATAGTTACCAGCCTCGGAGGACCGAAAGTCGCCGCGGCCAATCCGGGTATTTCGAGCATCAGCTATGGACGGTTCGCAGGTTGGCCGTTGCAGAAGGTCAATTGCGAGAGAGACACGCTCTTCTACGAAGGGGATCTGACAAAGCGTATTGGACTCGATTACATCGAGCGCGACGGAAAGGACGTGCACGGCGTGCCCTGGAGGGTGTACTTCGGCTGGACCAGCGATAGCGTTACACCGGAAGCGTTTCCGAAAACTACAGGAGATGGGCATCGTGCACCGAATATGTCGGTCGAGACCACGGAAGCCTCGTGGATCCACAAGCGGTTCACGGTAACCAGAGATTTCAGCGGCGAATCCTACGTCGACACCGTCCGAGTAACGTCAGCGACTCTCGGGACTTGGATATCCAGTGACTTGAACCGCTTCTATCTAGACTACGCCGCCGCCGCTCCGACTCCTCTATCGATGACTCGCTTTACGCAGTATGCTGCCTTTGACAGCACGGGAACGATCGGCGCACATCCCATTCCAGCCTCTGGAACGAGAATTCCCATCACACCCCAGGTCGGCAGTGACAAGAATTGGATTCTCTTTTGGGGAAATCATAACGATGGACAGGGACCAATCATCCCGTTGATGGTCAGCTTCTCTGCCGGGTGTGATTCGATTGCGTTCACTGCATACTACTCAAGAGCCAACGAGAGATTCATCGAATTTCAGTTCGATGGGAATCAAGGCGGTTCCGTGAATCGGGTAGCTCTTAGCTTTCCATTCGGACTCTATGCCTTTTCGTACCCCTTGATTGCGGAAACCATATTTGGTGATGGCTCTTCGTTACCTTCGGCATGTACGCAGGCACATCAGCTCGCGTGCAGTCCACCGAGAGTGCTGACGGAGGACTACGTGGATGATGGTACGACTGTTACGATCACCAATACGGTGACGAGTCGCGAGAAACTCGATCCGGCAACCCCGTCTCAATTCAGGTATGTTCCACTGCCTCCACTCGTCACCTATGCGGCCAGCCGGTCCGCCAATCTGGCGACTGTACCAGCCGGCTTGCAGGGATTCGCTCGGACGAAGTACGGCACTCTAAAGTTTCTGGATGGGACGGATCAGGTCTCGTACTCGATCGCTTCCGCGCCACCCCACGACATCCACTTCGTGCCCAATGATCGGCTGGGAAGAACCATCGATCAGGACATGGCGGATCGGATGATTAACACTTGGATCGATGGATCGCGGAGAACCAGAGATGACTTCTTCAGTCAGATGAACAATCGCGGCGCGCAGGCGGCGCTCATGCTTGCAACGCCGGAAACACAGAGGCGCTATCGGGATCGCGTCAATGACATCGTGGAGGACATGTTCGATCCCAATCTTGTGCCCGCCTCGGGATTGTGTTCCAATTTAGGAGGGATGAAACCGTTCACAGTGGATGAGCCTGCTGAAACCCTGGAGTTCACGAATTTGGTCTGGAGGGGCACTGCGTCTGGAAACGGAGAATATCCCTACGACCTCGATGCCAGCGCTGGCACTGCACTGGAGTTCCTCTACGAGTACCTACTCTGGGATTCTGATCGTGCTCATACTTTCATCGCAAACCACTTCGGCGGAAACGGTGATTACTCCAATACGATCTATGGTCTCTATCGTTCTCTAGAGATCTTTCAGGACTGGAGCTACATGTCCGCCAGCCATGACCTCTGGGGAGGAACTGGTGGGATCATGGACATGTTCGCCGCCGAATACGCAGCCTATCATTCGTTCGCGGAGATCGCCGATGACCTTGGGTATACCGAGGAGGCGAATCGTGCTCGGTATCTCCAGGCCAAAGCCCAAATTCCTTTCATGATGCGATGGGTCATGAAAGATTCATATCTATTGGACTACTACAAGTTCCTACCGTCGAGTTATGGAACCGCGGTTCTGTCCGGTTTCGGAGAGGATGAACCGTCCGGACCGTTGGGGCCAACAACCGTCTTTACGCAAGAAGACTGGGCAGATTGGACGATATCGGGAGAACGACTCCACCTGCTGGGAGAAGATGTCTATCAAGACCTCCTCGAACCGAATCTTCCCGGAAATTACTCCAGCTTCGTATCTCTCCAAGTGGGTACACCCTTGACCTACGGAGCAAAGGGCGCTCCGAGAGCGGGATTTCCCGAAGCAAAGGTGTGGGCAGCTCTGAAAAATGGAGATTTCGGAGTCGGGTCAGGCAGGGATCGGCAAAGCGCACTCGATCTCATCGATGCCGTGACTCGCCCCTTGGATGGAGAGGCGACGGACGTGCTGTTGAACGTAAAACCCATTTATCGCTCCTGGAAACCCGAGGGAGGAACGTGGTACGGATGGGACAACAGCGTCTTCAGCACGACTGAATCGGACACCTTGGGTTGGTTTGGACAAGCTCCCGAGCCATCTCCAGTCTACGCGGGTATTCTCGAGAGTTTTGCCTCTCCCGTCTTCGTCGGGGGCTGGACGGGAATGAACATCACGGGATTCAGCTACGATGAGCAGCTTCACCAGTTGACAGTGAATGTCGCTCCAACCAGTGCTTCGGGAACGGTGTACGTGAGCTCTCTCGATGGTCTGGGCGTACAGAATCGCTGGAACGTATTGCCCGTTACCTGCACTCCAGGGACGAACGTCATCGATCTTCCCACGGTAGGCGGCTCCCTCTCGTCCGCTTTGATCAGCTCTCCGGGAGAACCGGGAGTGCTATGCACCGAAAACTTCGAGAACATGGGTGGCGGACGAAGCAACATCGAGAAAGGGTGGACGGGTGATCACGTCTCGGTGCGAGCCGATCCGCTGGATTCGTCGAATCGCGGCCTCTTCATGAAGAGCGAGTCGGGAAAACAGAGCTATGCGCTCACTTATGAGCCAAGTGATTCCACTGATGTGATGGTGAAGCTGAGTTTCCGTTATCGCGTTCCCACTGACAACACCACGTTGAGGTACGGGATATCTGTTCGTGGCGACAACCACTGCTTCCAAGCGGGAACCGTCCAGGGGACGCAGAATAACTGCCCAGAGAACGGCTCTTCTGTAGCTGGCTCGGATTTTGTCAACAGCTACCCAGTACTGGGCAGCGGAAATTACATCTCCCAGGAACCTGGGGTCGTCGATGATTGGACTTACTTCGAGTGCCGTGGCCCCGTACCCGACGTGGGCGGATCAAGGGTGACTCTGCTACGTCTCCAAGCAACGCTCGACGCAGACGCCGGGGGCGCAACACGCGAGGCGTGGATCGACGACGTTCAGGTAGCCAGAGGCGCGAGTGTTGGCTATTCATCCGTTTACGAGCCTACTCAGGGCCAGGTCTTCCAGCGGGATGATGACATTCCGTTCGCTTGGTATCCGGACGCCCGTGTCGAAGGTATCGTGGATCAGCTCCACCCTCAAACCGCGAGCCCCGGCTCGCTCACCCTCAGCTTCTGGTGGGTGACACCCACCGACAGCGCCGAGATCACGATCTACCACATACCGGGCTACGCCGACGGTGCCAGCCTGCGGGCAGGCCGCAACATCTGGCAACCGGTGGTAAACCCTCCGAAGCCTGGTGATCTTACAGAAGATGGCGCGATGCGACTGAAGGCAGTCTATACGGATCACAACGGCAGTACTCACGCCGAGTATTCACCGGAGTTCGTCGTGTTGTCCGCTCCACCCAGCTTCGAGACGAGAGCGGTGGGAGGTGGCACGGGCTCCTACAGCCTGGATGATCTGGTAGCAAAAGACGTCTACTCGACAATCACCGCGGACTACAATGACGACGATAAGGACGATCTCATCGTCAGCATCGTGGGTACCGATGAGGAGGTACTGGTTTACGAGAACGTAACTCTACCGGGCTCCAACTGGGCCACATTCCAGAGAGTATCGTCCCCGTTTGCGGCCGGGTCTGCACCCAGTAATGCTCGCGGGATGTCGTTTCATGATTTCGATGCAGACGGAGTGGCAAACTTATTCGTAGGGATTCCCGGTACCACGGCCCAGATGCTGGAGTATACGGGAAGCTCACCGATCTTTGCCGAAATGTCGGGTCTCTTTCCCTCTGGAGTCACCCAGAACGTCTGGGCAGGGGACTTCGGCAACGTTGGCGCGGGTACGGAAGCTTCCGGTCTCTATCTTGCACGAGCGGGGGCCACAGATACGATCACCCCCGCTGCCTTCGACAACCTCGGGGTGCCCGACGTTCTGCTTCGTTGGAACAAAAAGTCTTCACAATTTGAGGACATCACGGCGACTGCTCTCGGAGCAACCATCGCGACGACTGCAACTCCGACGATTGCAGTAGCGTGGAAAGATGTCAATGGCGACCGACTCCAAGATCTCTACGTCGCGTATTTCGGAAACTACAACGCTAGCTCTGCACTCGGTTGGTCGCCTCTGTTTATCCAACAAGCGGATAGCACGTTCGTAGATGCTGCAACCGCCAGCACCAGGGAAATGCTCGACCCCGCAGATACGCAATTCTCGGGACAGCCGGATGGAAGTGGGAGCACGCCGGAAATCCCACAAATTGCGACCGTTTCGGGCATCCACTGGGTGGATATCGACAATCAATACGGACCCGACCTGTTGGTTACTCGCGAACACGACCAAACGGCTGGGCAAGAGTGGAACGCACTTCTGATCCTGAACAATGGTGGTGGTGAGTTCGCGTACCGCTACAGTGCTGGTATCGAGGGATTGAATCCCTCCGAGACCGTGGCAATCGGAGATCTTGACGGAAATCACCTCACCGACTTCGTGGTGATTCCAACCAGCGCGAGCGGCAACCCGGATCTCGACATCTACATGGGTTACCCATCTTCCTCGGCGATTGGCCAGTTCTACGCAAATCTGGGGCCATCGACTGGTATTCCGGCCCTTGATGCCAAGACGGCGGCGATAGCCGAGTTCAATCCGTCTAGCTCGGGAGACGGGATGGAGGACCTCTTCGTAGGGCAGACTACCTCCGCGCAGAGCGACTCGGGCCTGGTATACATGAACCGGTGCACCAGTCCTTCCGGGCAGGGGACATTCCAGGTCGTACTGTCAGATTCTTCGAGCGGCAACCCGGCGAATGGCCGGGATGCAGTTGTGCAGACCACGGTGGTCGCAAATGGTACGAGCCTTAGCCAAAGCCGCGCCGTGGGTGGAAGCTCGGGTCGCGGATCACAAAGCAACTTCAGTCCGATCTTCGCGAAAGGCGACGATGGAACGGCCACTGTAACCGTCACCTGGCCTGACGGGTACGTTCAAAACCAGAGCGTATCAGCAGGAACCTCGGTGGTCGCCTTTGTCGACGATCATTACCCCACCGTCATTGACAGCACCGTGACTTATACCCGGTACCTCGGCCCGAGTTCTGATGATTGGGAGTTCACCTGGGAGACCGAGCTCTCTTCCAGCCGGCACGAAGTCATCATCTGGGACGGAGCCAATTCGCCCCCGCCCTGTAGAGTGACAGAGGAGCCGGATCCTGAACCTGAACATCTAGGAGAGTACCGCACGGTACTCGATTCGAGCCGCTCCGATGTGGATTTCACCAGCGTGCTTCTGACAGGGGGAACCGGCGTCGGTCATTACCGTCAGACGTTCATCTGGCATAGCGTCTCCTGCAAGAAGAACTGTGAGTACAGCTACCAAATTCGTAGCCACAGTGGCGATCGAATCAGTTACTCAGGTGTCAAGACCTTCGATCTCCAATCCTGCGGTCAGGTCCACTAGGAGGAATGACTATGAAAATCACTCGCGTTCTAGGGTTGAGCTTTCTTCTTCTCTTACTGTGTAGCATCGCCATGGCCGAGAACTCTCCGAGCGGAATTCTGAGCATTGATCCTCCTGGAGTTGATAGCTGTGTCGCGTTCACTTTCGATTGTCCGGAGGGCCAGGCGCTCTCTGGTCTACGTTGGTTCAACAACGACCAGATGGCACCTTTCGATCACGTCGTGCTGATGGAGGCCACAAAGGGCAAGCTTCCCGATTTGCAGAACAGCGCATTGGTACTGAGACAGATTCCCGGTTCTTCCCTTTCGTGGGATCATTTGGACCTGGAGTTTCCAGTAGTCTCCTCTACCGGTAGGATCTGCGCTGTTTTCTTCTTCCCTTCCGGTATTCCCACGACGGATCGGGGGATTGGAGGCGGACCCGGAATGGGATACTACGAGCATGCTTCGAGAGCAGAGTCCTATCTGAGTCCGGACGGCGCAAAGTGGTTCCGGTGCAAGAAAGGAATCACACTGGCAATCGAGCCGATTCTGCAGGTACCGGAAAGTAGCAAACTGGGGACGGTGGCACTTTCCTCCTTGGTGAAGAATCATGGCATGCAGAAAGCGGAATCGACCAGTTCCGTGATTACACGAACGATGCTGTATCCCGCTGCACCAAATCCCTTCAATCCACGGACTTTGATTCAGTATGACCTGGCAGCGCCGGCTGAGGTGAGTCTCAGAATCTACAACGTTCGGGGGCGTCTCATGAACACGCTGGAGAAGGGGCCGCAAGTACGGGGGCGGCACGTAGTGATTTGGCTGGGAATCGACGACAGAGGGGCGAAGGTTGCCAGCGGAGTGTATTTCGTGAAATTCAAAGCCGCTGGTCAAGAATTCCGGCAGAAGGTAACTCTCGTGAGATGATTCACGTGGCATGAAGAAATTCGCCGCAGTAATCCTCCTAATTCTCTCCCTGGCTCTGCTGAGTCTGGGAGAGAGCCGTTCTGCAACTTGGGTTGTGGCAAGGAACGGGAGTGGAGACTACTCCAGAATCCAGAACGCCCTGGATGTATGCGCAGCTGGAGATACCATCCAGATTAGGCCTGGGCGATACGACGAATTCCAGGTTCACGCCTTCGGGCTGGGTGGAAGCGCGGCCGTCGTCATGATTCCGAAAGTTGCACCTCTCACCATCCAAGGCGCCGGAAGGGATAGTGTCTTCATCGGCCCTGAAGTGATGTCGGCCAGCTACCATGGACAACAAACGGCAATCATGACAGCAGACGGCGTGAAGAGTGGTCGGATCAGCGTTTCCGGCGTGACGATGGCAAACGGAGAATGGCTCGCTACGCTGCGATCGCCCTTCACTTTTCTGGACTGCAGATTTGGGACAGCTCGTCAGGCTGAGATTGCCCTGGATACGGCTCGAGATGTATTGCTACAGAATTGCGTGTTTGAGGGGAGTGGGTCGACGGATGGAATCGTGAGTTTCACGGGCGGTGAGAACCCGCGACTGAGAGTGGCGAATTGTACCTTTGAGAATCTGGCTAACGCCATTGTCTTGAGAGGTTCAGAGGGTTTCGAACTCTCCCGGTTGAACTTCAGCGATGTGGGAACGGCGATCGGCATTCAATACGGCTCCACGGGAGACGTTTCGGAGTGTGATATTGGGAAGAGTCCACTACCTGTGGGCCGGATCGTACTCAGCGGTGGCTGCCGGGTAACGATGAGCCGGGTAGATGTTGCCGCGTCCTCGCTGGCACTCAAGATGGTTGATGCGGAGACCATTCTTGACGCATCGCATCTCCGATTGGCTGGCGGATCGTACTTCACGGTTTACGTTGCGACTGGCGCCTCCCTGATTCTGCATGATTCCGATATTTTGAACGGGGGAGGTGTCTCCGTCATGGCCCGCGATCTCCTAGACAGCAGCGGGCGCGTGGACCTGAGGCACTGCTACTGGGGAACCACGAATTCACTTCAAGTGGAGAAATGGCTCTTCGACGGCAAAGACGATCCAAGGTACAAACACGCATTGGTCCAGCCAATCGAGAGCGTGCCACTTGCCAGGGATCCGAAACGTGTAGCCGATTGATTGGACATCCCGTTATTCATATTCCCGCCGTGTCGGCCCACCTGCAGATGCGAGAAGAGTCGATCCTCAGAGGAACCGGAAGCTTCATTTCTGGTAGCTACCCGACCACAGAACCGGCATAATATCTGAACGCGACAAACGACGCGTCAGCAGACGACTCACCGGAGTGAGTGCTGGCGGCGTTTTGGATATGGCCAGTCGTTCTTCACAAGCGAATCGAATCGCCGGCGGGGACCATGAAAGCTGCTCAGGAAGAAAGAGCTCGGATTGGACTCTTTCTGTGGTGGTTCGAGATCGGCGGGACTGAGCGACACGCCTTGCGGCTCCTCGAGAGAATCGATCGAACGCGCTTCGAGGTGGAAATAATCTGCTTCAAGGCCCAGGGACAACTTGCGGAAGCATTCGCGGCAACCGGATGGCCGATTCACACTCTTCGTGGAACAAATCGATACTCGTCTCTTCTCTTTCCGCTCAGACTTTGGCGGCTTCTTCGGGCGCTTCATCTCGATGTATTGCACAGTCTGATCGCCCATACGCTGCTCATCGGTCCCATAACCGGACGATTTGCAGGGGTTCGCTCCATAGTCACCAGCGAGAGAAACCGGTTCGACTGGAAATTGGGCTGGCCGTCGAAAGTCCTGGCGCGCTGGGTGAATCGGCATCTGGTGGACGCGATTATCGTGAATAGCAGGGAAATAGGGAACGAGTTGGCGCTTCGAGAAGACTTGCCTGAAGGCCTCATACACACGATTCACAACGGGGTGAGCAGGGATGGCTTGCCAAGTTCGATGGCGGATTTGCGGTCATGGCGGTCGCGCTGTCGCGTGGCTTTGTGCTCAGAACTGGACTTGCCCTCTGCGTCTGTACCTCTTTGTGGAATGGTGGCATCCCTCTCTTCCCTGAAGGACCACGTAACGGGCCTGCGCGCCTGCGCCCTCTTGCAAAGACGCATTCCTGATCTGCAGGTCGTTCTTGCGGGTGATGGTCCAGAGCGCGAGAACCTGCAAAAGCTCGCGATCACGCTGGGGATTTCCGAGAGACTTCACTGGCTCGGACGACGCACGGACGTATCGGAAATCATGGCGTCGATCGACTTGCTCCTGCTCTCCAGCAAGACGGAGGGATTCCCCAACGTGGCACTCGAAGCTCTCGTAGTGGGAACGCCCGTCGTGAGTTCACGGCTTCCCTACCTCGCAGACCTCGGAGAATTTCGGAACACGATCGGAGAGTTCCCCATAGGGGACTTCGAATCCGGTGCCGAATGTATGTTGGGAGTTCTCATGGACCCCAGTTTGCGGGAGCACGTTCTCGAGTGGGCGCCACGGTTTGTCCAGGAGAACTTCTCGCTGGAAGTGGAATGTGAGAAGCACGAAAGACTGTATCAAGGACTGCTCACTCAGCGATCATGACCGGTCGCATAGTACTTGCACCATTCGCTAAACATGAGAATCGCCCATAGGCGCCTGCCGAAATCACGGGATCCCGTGCGATGGGCATGCAGGATGTCCAGGACTCGGGCCGGATCGACGAACTCCCGGGCCTGCCAGCCCGTCGAGCGGACCTCAATCTCGAAGCGATCACCAAGTTCCTTTCTGAACCAGAGGCCGATCGGCATCACGAATCCCTGTTTGCGTTCGGTCAAGACGGATTCGGGCAGCCACTTTCGAGCCGCGGCACGCAGCAGTTCCTTTCGACGCCCACCCATCATCCGTTGCTCCAGAGGAACACGAAAGGCGGCCTCGAGGAGTTCATGGTCCAGTAGCGGTACCCTGGTTTCTAGGGACACCTGCATGCTGGCCCGATCTACTTTCTGAAGAATATCATCTGGCAGGTAGGTCTCGACGTCGAGCCGGAGAAGTCTCTCGACCGGATCGCCCGGTGCTTCTTGGTAGATCTTTCGGTATAGATCGTAAGGCCTGAAGTCCTCGAGAGCGTGCTGAATCTCCGGGCGCAGGATGCCACGCCATTCGTCAGAAGGGAATACGGAGACCATGTCGAGGTAGCGGTCGATGAAGGACAGAGCTGCTCTTTGGAGCATTCCCTTGCCGAGCCGATTGGAGGGCCAGGATCTCGCGAGATATCCGAACGCGGGTCTTCTAAGAAGCGTGGGAATCCGGTCGAAGATACGCGAGCGCTCCATGCGAGTGTAACGGGTGTATCCACCGAATCCCTCATCTCCACCGTCTCCACTCAAAGTGACTTTCACGGCGCTGCGCGCCATCTTGCTCACGTAGTAAGTTGGAATGATGGAATTGTCTGCCAGGAAATCATCCAGATTCGGGCATATCTGATCGACGGAGGAGATCGCGGAGAGTTCAACCACCTGCTCATGATGCCTTGTGTGAACGTGATCGGCGACAGCCCTGGCATACGCCCGCTCGTCGCTTCCATGCTCCTGGAAACCGATCGTAAAGGTGTCGAGAGCCGTCTCGATGCACTCGGAGAGAGCTCCCACGACGAGGCTCGAATCGAGTCCGCCGCTGAGGAAGGCCCCAAGGGGGGCGTCGCTCATCTTTCGATATCGAACGGAGGTGTGAATGCGATCGCGGATGAGATCGACGCTGTCTGCGAAAGTGTGCGTGCTGCCCTCCGAGCTGTAATCATTCAGAGTCCAGTAGCGCTGAATCTCAGGGGTTGGATGCTTCTCGGCCAGTCTGAATCGGAGGAAATGGCCTGGAAGGAGTCGCCGAATGCCGGTAAACGGCGTGTAGTCGCGCGGCGTGTAGCCCATGCAAAAGTAGTAGCCCAGACTCTCGAGATCGATCTGACCACCGATTGAGGGAACACAGAGGAGCGCTTTGATCTCACTGGCAAAAGCCAGTCCTCCTGGAAGGACCGCATAGTACAAGGGCTTGATGCCTACCCGGTCACGAGCGAGGAAGAGCTCTTGGCGCGAATGGTCCCAGATGCCGAAGGCAAACATCCCGTTCAGCCGCTCGAGCATCGCGGGGCCGTGCGATTCCCAAAGATGGAGCAGGACCTCGGTATCGGTTTTCGAGCGAAACCGGCTGCCCGTAGTCTCGAGGACCGAGCGAAGTTCTGCATGGTTGTACACTTCGCCGTTGTAGGTGATCCAAGTCCTCTCATCGGTACCGTTCATCGGCTGATGCCCGGCCTTGCTGAGATCGATGATGCTGAGGCGACAATGGCCGAGTCCGACCCCGGCGTCGGTCCAAACTCCATCGTCATCTGGACCACGGTGCTTGATTCGGTCGATCATGCCAGCAACTAGATCCCTGGAGACCTCCCGCCTGTCCGTATAGACCACGCCGGCAATGCCACACATAATTCGGGAACGCTCCTCGTTCTGGTCCTGTCCAACTCCGTTGAGCCCAATGGCACGGGGGATGGCGAGGAACCTAACACAGTCGCTTCTCCCGGGGAACCACACAGAGCGTCCTAGGGGTCTGGAAATGTGGGGTGTACGGCCTCTGACGGTGTGGTAAAGTAATACATTCCTGGGCTCAGAAGCGTGGCACGGGCTCGAGTCTCTCTCACTCTGACTTTTGGATTCGTCACTCCATGTGCGGAATTGCTGGGCGCTATCTGACAGCCTCTGTCGAGCGAGATCCCGGAGCGGAAGAGACTCTTCTTCAGAAGATGTCCCAAGCCCTCAAACATCGTGGACCGGACGATTCTGGAGTCGCGTGGAACAGGGGAGTGGGACTTGCGTTCGCGCGGCTCTCCATCATCGATCTGAGTGGTGGCCATCAGCCGATGGAGTATGCAGATGGCCGCTATGCGATCGTATTCAACGGTGAGATCTACAATTTCGAGCAGCTGAGGCGAGAACTCGAGGGCATGGGCTTCAGGTTTGCGACGAACAGCGACACCGAAGTACTTCTGGCTCTCTATGCAAAGCACGGTCGACAACTCTTGGACCGGCTCAACGGGATGTTCGCATTCGCAATTCACGATCGCGGCACCGGAGAGATCTTCCTGGCTCGTGATCGCCTGGGAATCAAGCCTCTGTACTACTCCCTGGGCCCGGCGGGCCTCTTCTTTTCCAGCGAAGTGAAGGCCCTGAGACTCTGTCCAGAAATCTCCCTGGAGCTGGATCCTCAAGCCCTGAGGGAGTATCTGAGCTACGGTCACATTCCTGCCCCCGGAACGGTTTATCGTTCCGTCCGAACTCTCCCGCCCGGTCACTGGCTGGTCTTCGACGGAAGTAGCTTCAAGATGGAGCGGTATTGGAGAGTCACTGCCAAGAGTTCACCCCATCGTTCACTTGCCGAGGCATCGGAGAGCCTATTCGAGCTACTCAAGGACTCAGTTCGACTCAGAATGATCTCCGATGTTCCGCTTGGAGCGTTTCTGAGTGGGGGCATAGATTCTGGATTGATCTCCAGTGTCATGAGTTTGCTCTCCGAGCGTCCGGTGCGAACCTTCAGCGTCGGCTTTGCGGAGGCAGATTTCGACGAAAGGGAAGCCGCGAGGAGAGTCGCGAGCAAGTATGGGACGGACCATCAGGAAATCGTCTGCACCGACGACATGCGAGACTTGGTGCCCATGATCGCGACCGCGTTTGATCAACCCTTCGCCGACTCGTCTGCCCTGCCAACGTACCTCGTATGCCGTGAAGCTCGAAAATACGCGACGGTCGTTCTCTCGGGGGACGGCGGTGATGAGTGTTTCGCCGGATACAATCGCCACAGCGTGTTCGCAGAGGGGGCAGGGGAACACGGTTTCAATCCGCTGCTGAAATGGGGCGCAGGGAAGTTGGCGGCACTGGTAGATCCCCTGAGTCGGGGTGCGCAGAGGCTTAACCGGGCGAGTCTCAACACTTCAGAATTACAACTCGATGGATTGACGCTCATCGATGGGCGGGTGAGGAATCGCCTTGCAGGTGATCGCCTGAGGAGAATCGGTCGTAGCAAAGAGTTTAGGGACCGATGGCTGGAGGAACAAGGTCGAGGGAATGCGGATCGTCTGCAAGCGATGCAGCTTCTCGAGTTCGAACTCTACCTGCCTGGTGACATTCTCGAGAAGGTTGACAAGATGAGCATGCTCAATTCTCTCGAGGTGCGAGTACCCTTCCTCGACCATCGGATCGTGGAGTTCGGCCTATCCTTGTCCAGTGGCTTGAAGAACGATGGTCAGCGGGGAAAACTGATTCTGCGGGAGCTGGGGAAGACGCTTCTCCCCGCGGGGCATCTGGAGCGTCCCAAGGTGGGCTTTGCCATCCCCATCGACGAATGGATGCGCTCTGGATTGAGAGAATTGGTACAGGACAACTTGAGGCCTTCCCGCGTAGCCGAGGATGGATGGTTGAATCAGAGGATCGTCGACAAGATCATCGACCTGCAGAGGAGAGGCCGCCCTTGGGGTCCAGTGGTATGGACTCTGCTAGTCTTGGAGCTTTGGTATCGTTCGGTATCGAGCAATTAGAGTCATCAGGCGAGGACGATGATGGGATTCAGAGATTGTTTCACGTTGGATCTCATGGCGAGGCAACCCAGATCGTATGGCTTCCGGGAATTGCTCCGGCGTCTGATCTACGAGCCGGGTTACCGGGTTGTGGTCTACTATCGCCTGTCTCAATGGTTTCTCTGCCTGCGGTGGCTGGGCCACCTGGGAAAGATGGCCTCTCAACTCATTCTGGTGCGAATCTCTAGAGTTCCAGGCGTGGAGATCAGAACTCCCGTACCGATTGGTGAGGGGCTGCTCATTTACCACCCGCATGACGTCGTCATCGGTTCTGGGGCAAGGGTCGGTCGCAACGCAACGATCTACAACGGGGTTACTCTAGGCGCCAGGACTCGCATCGCCTTGGACGAAAACAAGGACGTTTCGAGTCGGTATCCGACGCTCGAGGACGACGTCACCGTATTTCCCGGGGCGAAACTCGTAGGGCCAATCGTGATTGGAAAGGGCTCCATTGTCGCAGCGAATGCCGTCGTGACAGAGAGCTTTCCTCCGGGCAGTATCATCGGGGGAATACCCGCGAGGCTCCTCAAATCACTTGACCCGGAAGAGACGTAGTCGCACGTCCGGCCAACTCCATTCACGCTGCACATTTCCTTGACCAGGGGGACGCAGGGAATATGCTACAATTTGGTATCCATCGAGGTACAAGAGCATGCAGCGGTCAGAGCTAGAACTTCCGGGTGGTCAGACGATTCGTCAAGGTCAGCCGTTGGCGCCATATACCACCTTTGGCATTGGCGGGCCGGCCGAGTGCCTCGTAGTCCCGGAAACGCTAGAGCAGTTTGCGGAGGCCTTGGCGTGGTCCAGAGAGCGAGGAATATCTCTCACTCTGCTGGGTGGTGGCAGCAACGTTCTGATTGCGGATGAGGGTATCCCGGGGTTGACCATCCTGACCCGTCGTTTCAAAGCAATTCACCAGGTGTCCGAGGATACTCTTGACTGCGAGTGTGGTTGCTTTCTTCCCCATCTATCGCGCTTCGCGGAACGACTTGGCAGAGCTGGTTGGGAATTCATGGCTGCGATTCCCGGCACCGTAGGGGCAGCGGTACGGATCAACGCAGGATTGGGAAGTGGGGGCGAAATGGCCGACTGGCTCATCGGTGTCGAAGCGTTAGATCGCTCTGGAAGCAGACATGAGTTTTCCAAAGAGGATCTCGAATATGGCTACCGCCATTCGCTGCTACTTGGTCGAAGCGACCTCTTCGTCGTACAGGCCAGGCTGAAGTTGGGAAAAGAGGATTCTCCGGAGGGCATCGAGAAGAGGACAGTGGAACTACTGGCCCGGCGAAAGAGAAAAGCCCCGAAAAACCCCAGAAATTGTGGAAGTGTCTTTCGAAAGACCGAAGATGGCATCCCCGCGGGACTCTTAATCGAGAAAGCGGGTTACAAGGGGCATCGAATGGGCCGGTGCCAGGTATCCTCCGAGCACGCAAACTGGGTCGTGAACTTGGGGGGAGCAACCGCCGATGAAGTCAAGGCGTTGATTGCCGAGGTATCACGTGCGGTGGAGGAGGAACACGGCGTTAGACTCCGTCGCGAAGTCGTGTACCTTCCAGAGGATCGCAAAGGAGACTCATGAGCGAAGCGTCGCCAGACTACCAAATCGTCGTCGAGCCCTCGCGCTTGGAAGGCGTGGTCGAACTCAGCGGTGCCAAGAACAGCGCGCTGAAATTGGTCGCCGCCTCGATCCTTACCGATGAGGCGCTTCATCTCGAGGGTTTCCCGTCCAAGCTTACCGACGTGAATGTGATGCTCGACATGGTCGGCACGCTCGGTAAGGAGGTGGCGAGAGGCGAGAAGACAGTGGGAATCCACGGAGTCTGCTCGAGTACTTCCATCGAGCCTCAGGCCAGATCTGTCCGCACGAGTTTGCTGCTTCTTGCTGCCCTCATTGCCCGCTACGGAGAGGGCGCGGTCCCCGTACCGGGAGGATGTCAGATCGGGGAACGAAAGTACGATCTCCATCAATTGGTGCTGGAGAGTCTTGGGGCCCGAATCTGGGAGGAGAATGGGCTGCTCTTGGGTTCCTCGAAGGGCCGCTTGAAAGGGGAGTCGATTCGTCTGCCGATACGTTCGACGGGCGCGACTGAAAGCGCATTGCTTGCCGGCTCCATCGCAGAGGGCACGACGACGATCTGGAACCCACATGTACGTCCCGAGGTCCTCGATCTCGTCTCTCTGCTCGAGAAGATGGGAGCACACATTCGTGTTTACGGCCAAGAGAGAATCGAGATTGAGGGCGTGGAGGGCCTTTACGGGGCTCGGCATCGCGTCATCGTCGACAACATGGAGGCGTTCACCTTCTTGGTAGCGGCAGCGGTGACCGATGGACACGTCGAAATCCTGGGATTTCCGACCCGTGACCTGGAAGTTCCTCTCATTTTCGCACGTGCCGCCGGGGTTCATCTCTACCAAGGTCGTGCGTCGCTCATCGTCAGCGGTGGTGAGCACTGGCCGGTGGAGATCAGTACCGGCCCCTATCCGGGGATCAATAGCGACATGCAGCCTCTTTTCGCCGTTCTTGGCTCGTGCGCCGTAGGGGAGAGCCGGATCACAGACCTTCGCTTTCCGGATCGCTTCGGATACGTTGCCGAACTCAAGCGCTTCGGTGGAGAGTACAAAGTCGAAGGAAACCTCCTCACGATCAAAGGTGGAGCGGCACGAACTGGCGCTACGGTACGCGCTCTCGATCTGCGGTGTGGAGCGGCTCTGCTCACTGCGGGGATGGCCGCCAAAGGTGTCACACGGATACTGAATGCCCAGCAGATCGACCGTGGCTACGAGTATATCGTTGGAAAACTGCAAGGTCTCGGAGGAATACTCCGCCGAGAGGATAGTACCAGCGAAGATCCGATGATCCTTCGTGACTGATGCCATGAGGGATTAATGGTGTCGCGAATTCAGCCTTCAGCACTTCGCCACATTCTCGAGACCCTTGGTACCCAAATAGCGGTACTCGCGCTGGGTGTGGTGAGTGGAGTGATCGTAGCGCGTGTCCTGGGACCGGCTGGCCGAGGGCGATATGCTCTTCTCATGATGATACCGAGCCTCGCTTTCACGTTCGGCAATCTGGGGTTCGGAAGCGCAGGTACCTATTACCTGAATCGCGGAACCATTCCTCGGGGCCGCGTGGTCGGGTCCCTCTATTCAGTTGGCGTAGCTCTGGCGTTGGTCAGCGTGACTACGATTCTGGTCCTTCATCCATGGCGGATTTCGATTTGGCAGGATATTCCGAGGAGTCAGGTTGTTCTGGCAGTCCTCGTGACGCCGTTTCTCTTCGTCCTGAATTTTTCGAGTCGTATCCTTCTCGGCATCGGACGAATCCGCCAGATGAACCTGCTCAAACTGGTGCAGGCGGCATGTGGCGTCGCAGCGGTCGTCATCCTCGTCGGATTACTGAGGCGTGGCGTCACCGGAGCGGTCATCGCGTTTGCGGCCTCGGGCGTCATCGGCGCCGCATGGGGGCTGACGGCAGGATTGTCGTCGGTGAAGGGGGACCGTTCACCCTCACGTAAGTTCATCGTGAGGGGGCTGGGATATGGTCTACCGTCGTTCCTGATCCTTTTGGCCAACTATCTCAATCACAACTTCGACGTCCTGCTGGTGAAGCACTATTTGGACAACTCGAGTGTCGGTCTCTACACCCTCGTAGTCGCCTGGGTCGAGCGGCTCCTCTACTTGCCACAGTCAGTGGGCACGGTTCTGTTTCAACGGGTCGCCTCGGACGAGAGTAGTGGCGAGCGTCAGCTTGTTCTGAGGAGCGGGCGTCATTCCGTTGCAGTCGTCGCTTTCGGCTCGATCGTTCTCGGTGTGGTGGCGCATGTCTTGATCGCCGGGCTGTATGGATCTGAATACATCGGCTCCGTCCCTGCGCTCTACAGCTTGCTCCCTGGCGTGGTGATGCTCTCTCTGTTTCAGATCTACGCTGTTGCCTTGGCTGCGGATGGATACCCAAAGATCGGGGCGATCGGTTCGGCCGTTTCGTTTGGCGTTAACTATGGCCTGGATACGATCATGATTCCGCGCATGGGCATTCTCGGCGCGGGAATCGCGACCTCGGTTTCCTATTCTCTGATGGCCTTCATCGTCCTGTTCGCGTACAAGAAAAGGTACGGTGTTACTTTCGGGGAAATGGTGTTTCTCCGAAAGACGGAGGCTCAGGAGTCCTTCCGGCGTTTGGTCGCCCATGTCAAAACTCCTGGGCGAGGCAGAAAATGAGAGCGCCTAAAGACGTCCTCAGTCGGGCGCTGTTGCTCGCCCCGCTGGCAGTGGCAGTAGCTCTACCTCAGACGGTCGGCGTTCTGTCTGTTTCCGCTGGCTGGCTTCTTCTGGTAGTACTGCCCGGGAATGGCTTCCTCCGCCTTTTCCCCATCACATTGCTTCGAGATGGTGACAACCTGGGGTTGCTCGATGCGTGGTTCGAATCGACCGTCGTGGGGGTCATGTGTCTGTCGCTTTGGCTCAGCCTTGCCGACATGGCGAGCATTCCCTTGGTCTATGCCGTGACCGTATTTGGTGGATTGGGCGTGGCCCTCTGGCTGACCAAAGGAACGTTTGGAACTCTGGTCCCTTCGCGGATCGGTTGGGAATACGTGCTCGTGGTGTCGCTGATTGCGCTCGGCACGGTGCGTGCCGTTCTTCTTTCCCGTGCGAATCCAGGTGGTACCGACGTGCTGGCGCACCTCGACGGCGTGCGGCAAGTGGTTGCGACGGGAGAGGTCTTCCCACACATGCCGAGAATCGATGGAATGGCGGGACTCAGACCCGACCCTCGGTTTGGAACGTGGCACGGGATGCTCGCCGGCATCTGGAAGCTAGCCGGGGGACCACTCTGGAGCACATGGGCATGGGTGGGAATTTGGATGATTGGGCCGATTCTAATCGCGATGGAGAGAGTCGCGCGGGCCATCTTTCGAAGCGCCGCTGCCGGCGCCGTCTGCTTGTTTGTGTATCTCCTGCTGATGCCAAGAGTGGAAGCGGACCTATTCTCAATCGCCGCGCTACCATCAGTAGTGGCACGGAGCGTTGTCGGTTTCATCGTGCTTTGGCTCTGGCGCGGCCTCGACGAAAGCAAGTCGTTCCAGTGGAATTGGGGTCTCGTTGTACTCGCTGCGGGTCTTTCACTGTTCCGTTTGGACTACTACATGATGGTGGGCGGCGTGATCGGGATTCTCGCCTGTGTGGGCGCGTGCGGACTGGGGGGAGAGATTCGGTGGCTCTGGAGCAGGAGACTTGGCATCTGGGTTCTGAGTGGGCTTCCCTTTCTGATCTACAAGTACTGGCTGTCCCTTCCTACACCTCCTGGCTACATGTCACGGCATCTTGCGGGAGCATTGCTCCTCGGGGGCAAATGGTGGATGACCGATGTCTTCCAGGTTGGTCCTCTCGTCGGCGTTTTGTGGCTCTTGGGCATCATCTGGCTGGCCAAGGAGCGGGCAGCCCTGGACCAAAAAACGTGGCTTCTGCTCAGCGTCCTCTGCCTGGGAGCCGTTCAGGCATTCAATCCGCTGTTCTGCCGCGTACTCGAACCACTCGTGAGTGCCCCGTATATAATGCGGCTCGTGAAGCTGTTTCCGATCTACCTCCTCGTCACGGGAATGGTACTCGGCCTCACTCGAAGAACGGTGGGAGGGGAGAGAACCCACGGCGGCGTTCTGATGGGCTTCCTAACTCTGATCCTGGTTCTGCTCGCCAGCAACAGTAGCCTGAGGAATTGGAGCGCTTCGTTTCACGATCGGAAAGCAGACCATAGTTACGGAGTTGAACCTGGGATTCTCGAGTGGCTGCGAGCGCATGGAAATTCTGGAGTGATTGTCCTGGCCCACCCAAGCGTGGGCTATGCAATCGCCGGTTTGACGGATCTGTCGATCGTAGCCGCGCCGCCCAGCCATGCTTCACCGTGGGTGATTGATGCGCGTCAGCGAGAACGGGACGCAGATCGGACGCTCAGCCAGTGTACTTCCCTGCAGGAGCGGCGAAGAATACTCGAGAAATATCAGGCACAGTGGGTTTGCTTCAAGGAGGAGAAGGGAACGGCAGAGGACTGGGGTAGCGCGAGAGTACTGCATGAAGAGAACGGCTGGAAGCTGCTCGATGTTCCCCCCAAGCGGGAGAACCTTGAGAGCCCGGAGGATGACTGCAGCGTCGAGTTTCCCTCGAACCCATCGCATGGGCGGATCCTGTCGGTCGGAGATGAGATAGATGCTCTCATTGACTGGCCGGACACCGTGAGAGTCACCCAAGGTTCGACCACGACGCTTCCCCTCATATGGAAAGCAGAGGCACCCATTCCCGATCGCAAGATATGGGTGCTCAGGTTCGATCAGGACTATCCGCACGGGTTGCTGTATTGGAAGAGTTGGAGCAAGCCGTATCGCAAGTTGCAGGAGAACTTGAGTGGAGGTCGATATCGCTTTCGTGTCGAGGGGAGGCCTTGCAATGACCGACCCTCCGTCTTTTCCTGGGTGCCAAGCCAAGGGTACAGAGATGAGCTCGAGGTAACCGTTCCACATGACGTTCACAGAGGAATCTATCGCGTCGAACTGCGAATCCGTCCTTTCCAGTTCATGCAGAGCTACCACCCCGGTGATTACTTGAGTGATCACGATCTGTGGAGCGGTGTAGATTGCGGTACCGTCCTTCTGGTGGGAGGGCCTTGACGTGAGCGGGTCGCTTAGGATCCTCATCCATTTGGATTTCCTGGGACTTGGCGGACACATGCTTTCCACCATCAGTCTCGCCAGTGCACTCCAGCGGCGAGGGCATGAAGTGCTCGTGGCAGGAGAGCTCGGACCCCTGCGCCAGAAACTCGAAGACTCACATCTCCGTTTCGTGCGCCTCCCACTCGGGCTGGATCCCATCCCTTCGATGCCGGTGTTCGACCCGCCAAATGGGGAGAGCATTGCTTCAGGATTGTCGGAGTTGGCAGTCAGCTGGAAGGCCAACGTCGTCCATGCGTTCCATCCTTATAACTTGCCCGCGGCACGGAGGGCTGCGCTTGCCGCGGACATTCCTTCCTTTCTTACCATCTGTGGGGGCAGACCGCAGTTCTCCCTTCCTGAAGGCCAGAGTGAGACGATCGTGTTCAGCGAGGAGTTGCGTGATGCCTATGTGCAAGCCGGCATCGTTGCCGAGGACAGAATTCATGTAGTGGAAAATCGCCTTCCGATTGCCGAATTGACGAGGGGACCCTGGAACCTCGAACCAGATCTCGAGGAACGAATGCTACCGAATAGCCGAAGGATTCTCATGATCGGCCGTCTTGAAGAGGCGAAGATGAGCGGGACGTTACACGTCGTAGAGGCGATCTCGCGACTGCGAGAGAAGGTGGCCAATGTGCAGCTGCTCCTTGTGGGAGTAGGACCCGGCAGCCGTTCCGTGAGGGCTCGCGCGGCGGAACTCGGTCTCAGCGCGGAAAGCGGCGGATTCGTGGAGTATGGAAGAGTCTACGATGCCTACCGTCTGATCCCGCATGCCGACGTCTGCGCCGGCGTGGGAAGGAGTATTTTCGAGGCAATGGCGATCGGTCGGCCGTGCGTAATCGTGGGTGCGAACGGTTTCGCCGGCGTCGTTTCACCGGAGTGGATCGAACAAATCTCCTATTTCAACTTCTCAGGACGAAATGCCACCAGTCCATCTACGGTACAGGCCCTTACAGACGCATTTGAAGAGCTACTTTCCAGAAAGCAGCTGTCAGAAGAACTGGTAGCCTTTGGACGTGATTACGCCGCGAAACGGCTGGATGTAGAAGTGGGTGCCGCGAAGTACGAGAAAACATACATGAACGCGCTGCGACAATGGGAGGAGGGAACGATACCGCGGGACAGAGTTCAGGCCATAGCGGACTACCGTAGGCAGCTACGCAAAAAGAGAGATGCCGCCCGCCGCGGAATGATCTTGAGACGAGCCTACCATGGCATCACAAAGCTCCTGCACATTCGCTAGCGAGCAGAAGTACGAGTTTCGTGGGGCGATTCGCACAAGGAACGACTCAGGCCTTCGGCATGAGGCGACGCAGCACGAGCTTGGCGAGAGTTTTCAAGCCCACAGCAAAACTCTGTCCCTTGGAGAGGGAATACTCAGTGTAAATGGCCTTGATCGGAATCTCGACCAGCTTCAGCTTGTGCCGGCGCGATTCTGCAATGATCTCCGAAGAAACCTCCATTCGATTAGTTCTGATCTCGATCTTCTGTAGGGCTTCACGGCGAAACCCGCGGTACCCCGATTGTGAGTCCGTTACCCAGGCACCGAAGAGAACAAGGGTGACCAGGTTTCCCACCCAGTTCGCGATCTGTCGCTTCTTGGGCATCCCGCGTGGATCGAGCAGTCTGGAGCCGATGACGACATCCGCTCCTTCGCGGATAGCCGCCACGAAACGGGGGATGTCTTCTGGATCGTGCTGTCCGTCGGCATCGAGACAGATGATCGCTTCGCCTCCGCGAGCCAGGGCCGCGGCGAAGCCCGTGCCCAGCGTGGCTCCGAGTCCTCGATTGATGACGTGCCGAACGAGAATCGCGTGTCCCGCGAGCGCGACCTGACTGGTCCCATCCTTGGAGCCGTCGTCGACGACCACGACCTCGTCGACCATGGGCGTGACGCGTTCCAGGACTTCCGGGAGAGTAGATTCTTCATTGAAGGCGGGGATCACCGCAATGGTCCTCATGCATCGATTGTAGACGGGCTGTGGAGGCGAAGCAAGCGGCGGCCTGGAACCAGCGATTCGGGGCACGAACGCATCGTCCAAGGACGCGCCTTTCACGGACTTGCGGCGGGCGGGTCGAGGGGGGCCTCATACTTTCTTGTGCTTCCTCGAGGGGCCTTCTCCCGAAGCGAATCCGCCTACCTCCGGGCCGAGCGGGTGTGCTAGTCTCCAGCCCGTTTCGGGGGCCGTGCGAGTCCGCTGGCGAGAAAGGACGAGAGCCGGGGATGAGAGTCCTGCTGATTTCCGAGCGCTGGGAGAGCGTAATTGACGAAGGCATGCTAGTCTTCCTCGATCGATTCGCCCGATTCCTCAAGACCAGATTTCCTCTCCTGATCGTCCACGAGAGGGGAAGTGGGGCCGACGATCTGCCTCTGCGCCGTTTGCGTTTGGGGAAGGCACTCGTTACCCCCGCGCTCCAGGAATGCCTTGAGAGCTTCCGCCCCGAGTTGGTCCTCTACTGTCCCACGGCCTGCGCGACTTTCAATGCGCTGGTGAGGCATTCCCGACTCAGTCGGGCGTACCGGGGAGTTCCCTGTGCGCTCTTGAGTCTCCAGAGCCGGGAGTACACTTGGTGGCAGCGGCCTCTTCTGCGTTACGTGCGGCCGTGGCGACTGGTGGTGCTTTCGCGAGCGCAGGAACTCGCTGCCCGGGATCATGGGTTTCCAACGCTCGCGATGCGCGCGGGAGTCGACCTCGACCGCTTTCGGCCGACACCAGACGACGAGCGAGTTCGGCTCCGTCAGAAGTTTGGTTGGCCACAGGAGAAGAGAGTGATCCTGCACGTGGGTCATCTGTGTTCCGGCCGCGGTCTGCGGGCGCTGAAAAGTTTGGCTGGACAGCAAGGGCTTCACCTCGTCCTGGCGGCGAGCACGGCGAATCCGGCCAACGAATCTCTGAAGAGAGAGTTGGAGCAGGCGGGCGTCGAGGTTCACCATGAATACCTTCCCCGCATCGAGGATTTGTATCGGGCCGCCGACCTCTATCTGTTTCCAGTGAGGGAAGGGAGCGGGAGCATCGAGTTCCCCCTGTCGGTGCTGGAAGCGATGGCCTGCAATCTTCCGGTAGTGACCACTCCGTTCGGCGCGTTGGCGGAGAACTTCCTCGCTGGCGACGGGCTGCAGTATTTTCAGACGCCGGAAAAAATCCCGGCCGCAATGGACGCGGTGCTGTCGGCGCGAACCGACACTCGGGCGAAGGTGGAGGGCTTCAGCTGGGAGGCTGGTATGGAGACGCTGATGTCCGCATTGCGTGAGGCGATGAACTCGTGAGTTCTACGCTGGTGTATCTTGCCGGTCTTGACGGCTCGGGAAAGAGCACGCAGGCGCAGCTCTACGCATCCCAGGCGCGGAAACGGGGGGAAGTCTGGGATTATCGCTGGGCTCGCTGGGAGCCTTTCATCACCTCTCCCTTGATGCGTCTGGCCCGCTGGATCCTCGGACGTGGGGCCAAACGCGGATCCAGTCGGCCGCGAGACGATGCGGGATACGAGGATTTCACCCAGGGAAAGCAGCGTGTTTTCCGCAGCGCTTGGAGGCGAAAGGTGTGGACGACGGTGGTTCTGTTGGAATACCTCCCGCAGGCATGGTGGAGACTGGGGGGAAGCCGCCTTAGCGGGGAGCGGATTCTCTGCGACCGCTACCTCCCGGATCTCTGGGTCGATCTGGCGGTGAACTTCGCCAGCGGACCGGCAGGGATCGAGGCGCTGGCGCACCATCCCCTCTGTCGGCTCTTTCCCAGGATCGACAGAATGATCTTTCTGGATGTCGATCCACGAATCGGCTTCGAGCGCAAGAATGATGGAACTCCGCTTGCCTACCTGGAGGAGCGTAGGCCACTGTACCTGGCACTCGAGACCGTCTTGCCCTTTCAGCGCGTGAACGCGAATGGAAGTGTGGAAGAGGTAGCAAAAGGCCTCAGAGAAGCGATGGAACACAGGCCCGGCTGAGTCGATGGCAATGTGCTAAACTCATACGACGCCTAGGCTCCCCGAAACCCCACTTCAGGTCGTACATGAAACGCCTCATCATCATCGGAATCGACGGGATGGACGCGGACTTCGTCGCCGCCCACCCCGAGGACATGCCCAACTTCCATCGCCTTGGCGAGAGGGGATATGGGGGTGGGCTCTACACGGTGTTTCCCTCGGATTCGATTCCCTCCTGGATCACCATCTTCACCGGGATCCCACCGGTGGATCACGGCATTCTGGATGCCATCGACTACTTCAAGAAGAACTGCACCGATTTTTCGGTCGATACTTCGGTGTTCAAGGGACGCACTTTTTGGGACGTCGCTTCCGATGCCGGCAAGAGCGTGTGCATCATCAATCCCTTCATGGCGTATCCTCCCTGGCGCGTGAACGGCTGCATGGTGAGCGGGCCGGTCTTCGTGACTGATGGTAAGGAGGCCGCGTGGCCTAAGGATCTCGGAGCGGAGTTCCCGATTCCCTCCATGGGAGGAATCGTCGACTTTCCCTCCAAGGAAACCCTCCATCAGTTTCGTCGGGAAAGCATCGAGTACACCGAAACGCAGCATCGTTTCTCCTTGAAGCTGTTGCGCAAGAAGGGTCCTTTCGATCTGTTCTTCTCCACCTATCTCACGCTCGATCGAGTCCAGCATTTCTACTGGCGCTACCACGACCAAGAGGATCCCACCTACCCTGGACCTACCGAGCACGAGGGTGTAGTTCTGGAATTCTATCGGCTCTTCGATCGTTTGGTGGGGGAGTACATGGAGGCCGCGGGAGACGAGTACGAGATCATGGTGGTGAGCGATCACGGACACGGTCGCCGCTGCACGAAAGTGGCGAACGTCAACGAATATCTGCGACGTAAAGGCTGGCTCGAGGCGCGCGGCGGCAGCAAGAATCCGCTGAACCCGCGGCGCCTGGTGCAAAAGCTGAAGACCTCGACCTTGAACATGCTCGATCGCCTTGATATGGCCGACGTGGCACATCGCATCGTGAAGACGGTGCCGAAGGTGCGTGAACTGAAGAAGACCTCGTTTCTGGTGGACGAGGAGAGCAACCTCGTCTTCACTCCGCGCTTCGCCGGAACCAATCCCTGTGGCGGGGTGTCCATTAACCGCGCGGTGTGCGCGGCGCGAGCGATCGATTACGAGGAGCTGCGCGCCGAGCTGAAACGCGACCTCTTGGCCATGCGCGACGAGGGGACGGGGGAGAGCCTTTTCCAGTGGGTCTTGACGCGGGAAGAGTACGTGGGCAACGGCCAGGCCATCTCCAAGTTCCCCGATCTGGTCTTTCTGCTGAAAATGGAATACGGCACGGGATGGGATCTCTTTGGGGACATCGTGTCGACGAACCCGACGCACCGAAAGATCTCCGGGGGCCACAAACTGCGAGGCGTGCTGTACACGAGCCTCGATCCTCACGCTGCTGAAGGGGATATCGAAGAGACACCCGCCGTGCATGACATAGCCCCGCTGGTGCTCCACACTCTCGGCTTACCGCGCCAGCCCTGGATGCGACGAGTGGGCCACGCAAAGCCCGAGGTGGCATGCGAATCTTGATGGCGAACACCTACCACTATCTCCGAGGTGGAGATAGCGCGTACGCGTTGGGAATTTCCTCCGCATTGGAGGAGGCGGGGCATGAGGTGATACCCTTCGCGATGCAAGGGGATGCCAATCTTTCCTCCGACGCCGCGAGTTACTTCGCACCCGAGCTGGACTATCCCGCCTTGCAAGAGGAGGGGGGACTCGCGAATTCGTGGAAAGTTGTCAGCAACTCGATCTACAATCGTCAGGCGAGGCGCAATCTCCAGAGGCTTCTCGATGAGAGGCGCGTGGACATAGTCCATCTCCACTCGATCATGCATCATCTCACCGCCTCGATCGTCCTGGAGTGTCGCCAGCGCGACCTGCCCGTGGTGTGGACGCTCCACGATGCAAAGGCGTGTTGCCCCACCACGAGATTCATGCGCAAAGGGAAGATCTGTCACGATTGCGCTCAGGGACGGTTTTATCGCGCGGTGACCACTCGCTGTAAGCGCGGCAGTCTGGCGGCGTCGGCAATCGTCGCTCTCGAGCTCTACCTCCATCGCTGGTGGAAGATCTACGAGAAGGCAGACCTCCTCTTGGCTCCCAGTCGATTTCTACGCGATCTCCTGGTGGCCACCGGGCTTCGCCCACGACGCTTCGAGGTCCTGCCAAACTTCGTCGAGGTCGGGAAGTTCGATCCGGCACCCCCCGACGGCAGCTATGCGCTCTACCTGGGTCGACTCTCCCCGGAGAAAGGTCTGGAAACGCTCTTGCAGGCCGCGGCCCTCGAACCGCGGGT
This sequence comes from Candidatus Krumholzibacteriota bacterium, assembly GCA_963764625.1. Classification (GTDB taxonomy): domain Bacteria; phylum Krumholzibacteriota; class Krumholzibacteriia; order JAJRXK01; family JAJRXK01; genus JAOZPE01. The sequence continues at coordinate 688,881 of CAVXTH010000006.1, forward strand.
TCCCCTGCGAATCGTGGGCACGGGGGAGATGGAACCGTATCTCAGGGGCCAGTGCGAAGCGCTCGGCCTGGACCACCTGCGGTTCGAGGGACACCTCGACGGCCCCGCTGTCCGCGAGTTGCTGTACGGGGCCAAATGTCTCGTCCTCCCTAGCATATGCGATGAGAATTGCCCTCTGTCGGTGCTCGAATCCTTCGCGGCCGGCCGGCCGGTACTTGCAAGCCGATGCGGGGGAATCCCCGAGCTGGTGGAAGAGGGAGTGACCGGTCGTCTCGTCGAACCGGGCAGCGCCGAGGCAATCGCCCGCGGTCTGAAGGATCTGGTGGAACGGCCGGAGGAATGGCGGGCCATGGGACAGAGAGCGAGAGCAGTTGCAGATCGCAGTTATGACAAGGGACAACACATCGAAACGCTGACTGAGCTCTATCGCTCAGTTTTGGTTCAGCGGAACCACGGCTGAGGTTGCAACGTGCGCGTTACTTTCGTTTCCCCTCCTCTGTACGCTATGCACACCCGCCCCGACCTGCATTTTGCGGGTGGAGCGGAATTCCAGCAACTCTCGCTTGCACGTTGGATGCGCGACAATGGGCATGAGGTGTCCTTCGTGGTTGGAGACTTTGGGCAGAATGAAGTCGAGACGGTGGAGGGCTTTCATTTCTACCGTGCATTTGAGATTGGGGTGGGGAACCGCAAGTTGCGATTCATCCCCGATATGCTCAAGTTGAGAGACGCGATTCGACAAAGTCGCCCCCAGCTCGTAAATCAACGTTCAACCTCGTTCTACACGGGCCAGTGCTGTTGGTTCAGCCACCAGTGCGATGCCGCATTCACCTTCTCCTTGGGAATCGACTACAACTGCTGGCCCGATCTCCAAGGCCGCGCGCCGAAGATCATACAGCACATGTATCGTTGGGGCGTGGAACACGCCGAACTCGTGTTGGCACAGACGAAGAACCAATGCACACTGATGGAGCAGAATTTTCGCTGTCACCCTGAGGTTCTACCCAATGTGCTTGCCATCCCGGAGCCCCGGGTACCTGACGAGGAGAGAGACTACGTCCTGTGGGTGGGCAGCCTGGCGAAGCGCAAACGACCTGAGATCTTTCTCGAGCTCGCCCGCTCGCTCGCCCAACAGACTTTTGTCCTGGTTGGTGGACCGGGGGAAGATGAGGGCTACGACGAGCAGATGAGACTGATCGCCCAGAAAATCCCCAACCTCGAATGGCGTGGCTTCGTACCACCACAGGAAATGGACACGATCTACCGTCACGCGCGTTTGCTCGTGGGAACTTCGAGATTGGAGGGGCTCCCGAACACCTATCTACAGAGCTGGTCCCATGGAGTGCCCGTCATTTCGGTGAGCGTGGATCCGGATCAGGTCATCGTCCAGAAGGAACTGGGAGAATTGGTAGGGGAAGAGGGTGACCTGGAATCTGTCGTTCGCATTTGGCTAGACGACTCGAGTCGGCGGCACCGAGCTGGCCAGCGCGGGTATGAACACGTGCGCGAGATCCATGACATCGAGCGCGTCGCGCCCAGAGCGGTCGAGTTCTTCGAGCAAGCGATGGCGCAGCATGACTGAGGGACCTTTGCGCATCGCAATTCTCGGCACGCGAGGGCTTCCGCCTCGGTACGGCGGGCGAGAGACTGCCGCGGACGAGATCGGGCGGCGCTTGGTAGCGCGCGGCCACGAAGTGCTCGTTTACTCTCGGAACTACAACGCTCCGTCACCTCGACCTCGAGAGTACGGTGGAATCCGCCTGGTTTACCTGCCTTCGATTCGAACCAAGAACTTCGATACACCGTTCCACCTCGCGCTGTCCCTCGTACACCTCCTCTTGCGGGAAAGGTCAGAGGTCGTGGTCCTGAGTGGATCAGGAACCTCCTTTGCGATTCCGATACTTCATCTGTTTGGCAAGAAGACGGTCATGTGGGTGGATGGGAAGGCGTGGACCCGCGGGAAGTGGGGGCGCATTGCACAATGGTATCTGAAGCGCTCTGCGCGCTATGGGGTCGCGCACAGCGACGCCATCATTACGGACACCCCGCTTGCTCATCGCTTCTATTTGGAGGAAATGGGCATAGAAACCAACTGCATCCCCTATGGGGCGCAGGTGGAACCAGTTGGGGGCACGGAGACTCTCGAACGATTTGGGCTGGTCCCGGGTGAGTACGTACTTTTCGTGGGACGGCTCGTGCCGGAGAAAGGCGTTCAGTATCTCATCGAGGCGTATGAGAAAATCGACACTCCCAGGAAACTGGTGATCGTCGGTGACGATCCCTATCAGCCCGAGTTCATCTGCGAACTCAAGAGTACCATGGACCCACGCATCCTTTTCACCGGGTATGTCTTCGGAAGCGGGTTCCACCAGCTCATGCGCAATTGCCGAGTCTACGTACAGCCGAGCGAGGTCGAGGGGACAAGCCCTGTCCTCCTCAGTGCGATGGCCTACGGCCGTGCTGTAGTGGTCAACGGGATTCCCGAAAATCTCAATACGATCGGTGAGGCAGGAATCTCCTTCGAACCGAGCAACTCGCGTGATCTGCAAGCGAAGTTAGAAGATATTCTCGAGGATGACGCTCGACTGCAAGATTTGGGAAAACAAGCTGTCAATCGAGTGCGCTTGCACTACGACTGGGAGCCGATCACCGATAGCTTCGAGGAACTCTTGCTCTCTCTCCACAGGAGCGTGCGGCGTGAAGCGGACTGACGATCGGCCGAACTCGCGGAACCGGCGGGGAAGACTCGAAGGCACACCTCACGGTGGAGAATACTATTGCCCTCACAGCCACGCTTCAGGTAGCATCGTAAGTGTGCTAAAGGAACATCAGAAGCTTCAAGAAACGGTCGACTCCGTACTGCTTGGAAAGCCACGGCCACGGGTGCTCGAGGCTGGCTGCGGTTCGTTGAGCCACGTGCGGTTTCCGGCCGACACCCAGCTGGTTGGGATCGACATCTCGCAAGGTCAACTGGATAGAAATAAGGGCCTCCACGAGAGAATCTTGGGGGATGTGCAAACCTATCAGCTCGAGCCCGAGAGTTTCGATGGAATTGTCTGTTGGGACGTTCTCGAGCACCTCGAGGCACCGGAAAAAGCGCTGGAGAGATTCTCCGAGGGAATTCGAGCTGGCGGTGTTATCATCCTCTCCGCTCCAAATCCGCTCTCCACCAAGGGCCTGGTGACCAAACTTACGCCCTACGTGTTTCACCTGTGGTTTTACCGCAAGATCCGTGGATGGAAGCAGGCGGGAACGGCGGGCAATCCGCCTTTTCCCACCTACTTGAGGCTCTCGATGGCTCCGAAATCCATCGAAAGATTCGCCGCACGCCAGGGTCTCCACGTGCTGTATCGAAGCGTGGCCGGATATGGGGACTCGAGGGACGTGATGGGTCGGAAAAGCCGGAAAGTGGATATGGTGATGGTCGTGCTCAACTCCCTGCTACGAGTTCTCAGTTTGGGTACGATCCAGCCAGAGGCGACACAGCTGTATTTCGTGCTTCAGAAGCCTCCCGCGGCATCGAGCGCCTGAACTCAAGTCTGTCTGTCCTCACAGCAGATTGCTCGGCTGCCAACCCATACGCCTCGCGGTCTCGGTGAAGGCGCGGGTCAGCTTGGTGTTCAGGCGCCGGTAGAACGGCCGCGCCAACAACCACAGCATGACCGCGTAGATCAGGTACACAGTACCCAGATTGATATAGTTCGGACGCGCCTTCGACTGGAGGTACCCGATGGGCATGTCGAAGCTCCAGTAGGTGAGGCCGCTCCAGGCCACGGCAAGGGGGTGAAGCCAGTTTATATTGATCGCCCACAGCGCGTTCACCGCCAACATTAGACTCGTAATGGAGAGCAGCTTGGCGAGGAAGGGGCGTCGGCACAGGCCCACGAGACCCAGAAAGATGGCCAGGAGCAACGCGCCGTGTTGTGCCAGCTTTTGTAGCTCCCATACCCAGAAGCCCAGGTAGATCTTGTACCACACATAGTCCGGCGTGGTCGGTAAGAGCCAAAAAACTCGAACCATCAAAACCAGCAAGACGGAGTAGACCGGCAGCAACCGGTAGCGGTCACAATCCGCAATGTGGGAAGCGGCACGTTGCAACCAGTGTCGCATGACAACTCACCTTTCTCAGGAGCGGCATGGGCTCCTCGGGTACCATGAGAAAGGGATGAACTCGGCAAGAGGGTGAAACCGCAAGATCCGTACGCCACCGATCCACGCTGGCAATGCGGAGCTTGCATGCTATGCTCGTTGCCCTTTCGCCTTCGATACGGCTTTCCCTCTTGAGGAGATCTTCGGGTGTCTCGACGCCTTCGGCGCAGCGTTCTGGGTATCGTACTGGCTCTGGTCGGACTCCTGATCGTGACTTTCTCCACCGGGACCTTTCTCCTGCGCGCCAGTCTGCCGCTCCTTCAGGGCGAGGAACCGGTGAAAGGCCTGCAGCAGACCGTCACGGTGGAGCGCGATTCCCTAGGGGTGCCCACGATCAAGGCTCGCGACCGTCTCGACGCGGCACGTGCCCTCGGATTCCTCCACGCTCAGGACCGCTTCTTCCAGATGGACCTGCTGCGTCGCAGAGCCGCCGGGGAGTTGGCCGCACTCTTTGGCCCCGCTCTCTTTGCGACCGATCGCGAGGTGCGGCGCCACCGCTTCCGAGAACGGGCAGAGCGGCAAGCCGCGGCTACTTACGGGCGCAACCGAGAAATTCTTTTGGCCTACACTGAAGGGGTGAACGAAGGACTGGCCGCGTTACACGCTCGCCCCTTCGAATACTTCGTGTTGCGTCAGAGACCCCAGCCCTGGCGCCCCGCTGACACTTTCCTCACTCTCTATGCCATGTTTCTGGATCTCGACCTCTCCACCGCCACCACCGAAGCAAGCTGGGCCTGCGTGCACGACGTCCTTCCACCTGGGCTTGCGGAGCTGCTCTTGCCGCGCGGGAACCGCTGGGAGGCGCCGCTGCAAGAGGGGGAGGTAGGCGGCGTTGTCCTTCCCGATTCCTCCCAGGTCGACCTGCGTGAGTCGTCGGATTGGATTCCCGATGCTAACCCCACCGAAGTCAAAGGTTCCGAAAGCTCTGGCCGCGAGCCCGCCGGGTCGAACAACTGGGCCATCGCAGGAGCTCTGAGTGGCCATGGTGGCGCTCTTCTCGCCAACGACATGCACCTGGGTCACGCCCTGCCCAACATCTGGTACCGCGCACGCATGAGTTGGCCCGAGGACGAGGGAACTCGCTCCATGGTGGGAGTCACGCTGCCCGGCGCCCCGGCGTTGGTCGCGGGGAGCAACGGTCAAGTGGCCTGGGGTTTCACCAACAGCCAAGGCGATTGGTGTGATCTGGTCCGGCTCGAGTGCGCACCGGGCGATTCCACTCTCTACCGCACTCCGGTCGGCTGGAAACACTTCACGCACGCGCCGCTTCCGATCGAAGTCGCGGGCGCGAAACCTGACACCCTCTGGGCCGACGAAACGATTTGGGGTCCGGTGTACGGCCACGCTGCGAACGGAGAGCCTCTGGCCCTGCGCTGGACCGCCTACGATTCCACCGCGGTGAATCTGAATCTGCTCGAACTCGAGTCGACCGGCGATGTAGATGCGGTCGTCGCCCTGGCGGCCAGCCTGGGGATTCCCGAACAGAACTTGGTATGCGTCGACCAGTCGGGAAGGATCGCCTGGACAGTGGCGGGCGCAATCCCCCGGCGAGTCGGCTTCGACGGACGGCTTCCGGTCTCGTGGGCCGATGGTAGCCGTCGATGGGACGGGTACTACGACGCTTCCTCGCAACCCAGACTCGTCGATCCCCAAGAGGGTCGCCTGTGGAGCGCGAACAATCGCGTGACGGCGGGGGAGGATCTTGGGCGAATCGGAGACGGGGGTTACGCGCTAGGCGCGAGGGCGCGACAGATTCGGGACGCTTTGCGCGCGTTGGACCACCCGGTGGAGAAGGACATGTTGGCGGTGCAGCTCGACGATCGGGCTCTCTTCATGGGGGAGTGGCGTACGCTCTTGCTCACGGTCCTGAGGCGCACACCACCAACGCCGAACACGGCTCGCGCGGAATTCCAACGAATCGTGCGCGATGAGTGGTCGGGCCACGCCAGCGTGGAATCGGTGGCGTACCGGCTGGTGCGTGAGGCGACCCATAACTGCGTACAGAGAATCTACGAGATGCTGACCGCGCCCTGTCGCCGCGCCGACCCGCGCTTCCGCTCGATCTGGCTGCCCTATCGTCACGCCGTGAGCTGGGAACTCTTGAGCAAGCAACCGCGAAATCTCCTGAGTTCCCGCTACCCCGACTGGGACGCGCTGGTGCTTCAGGCAATCGACGAGACGGTGGCCGCGGCGACCGCCGAGGGAGCCGAGCTAAAGGACCATACCTGGGGCGCCCGCAATACGGTGGACATCGCACACCCCCTCTGCCGGCTCTTTCCCTGGTTGAGTCGGTGGCTGGCAGTGCCCCCGCTTCCTTTGCCCGGAGACTCCTGGATGCCCCGCGTGCAGCACCCTCGCCGAGGCGCCAGCGAGAGGTTCGTGATCTCGCCTGGACGCGAAGCGGAGGGAATCTTCGAGATGCCGGGAGGGGAGAGTGGCCACCCCCTTTCCCGCTTTTTCACCGCGGGAACCGGGGCTTGGGCGAAAGGTGAGCCGACGCCACTTCTACCCGGACCCGCGAAGTACCGGCTCACATTGACCCCTCAGGGGACATAGATTGATTGTGGTTGGGCAGGAGTGCTATACTCGACTTTCTGGCGGAGCTCCCATCCTCTCCGATCGTTGCGCAGCGTTCCTTTCGAATCTTCGAGGTGATCCATGGATCTGTCCGTGATCCTCACTTATCGCTGTGACTCGCGCTGCTCGATGTGCAACATCTGGCAGAATCCGACGAAAACCAACAGCGAAGTGACCCTCGAGACGCTGGCCAAGCTCCCAGGAGGCTTCGATCATCTGAATCTCACCGGCGGCGAACCCACCCTCAGGAAGGATCTAGGCGAAATCGTCGATGCCCTCGCTCCCAAGGCGTGCACCATCGAGATTTCCACCAACGGCCTTCATCCGGACAAACTGGTTCCCATCGTGAAGCGCCATCCCAGCATCAAGATCCGCATCAGCGTGGAGGGCTTCGAAGCGACGAACAACTGCATCCGCGGCGAGAAAGAGGGCTTCTCCAAGAAGATGGAATGCATGGATGCGTTGATCGAAGCGGGAGGGACGGACCTCGGTTTCGCGACGACCTTCCAGGACGAAAACGTGGATGAGATCGTCGACCTCTACGTGATGAGCCGTGACAAGGGAGTGGAGTTCGCCACCTCGGCTCTTCACAACGGCTTCCAGTTCCACAAGGACGACAACGTCCCCTACGACCGTCGAGCCATCGCGAGCCGGGTGGAAGACCTGGTGGCGGAGATGATGAAGGCCTGGGATGCCAAGACTCTATTCCGTGCCTACCTGAACCTGGGTCTCATCGCCAAAGTATTGGGACACGATCGCCTCATTCCGTGTACCGCCGGCAGCATGTTCGGCTTCATTGATCCGTGGAGTGACGTCTACGCCTGCAACGTCCGGCCGGATCTCAAAATGGGGAACCTCTTGGAAGCGAGCTGGCGGGAGATCATGACCTCGCCGGTGGCGGACGAGCAGCGCAAGAAGGTCAGCGCTTGCACGCAGAATTGCTGGATGGTGGCCTCGGCGAAGACCGCGATGCGGAACGAGCACTACGCCAAGCTCCCGCGGATGAAACCTCTGCTCTGGGTGATCCAGAACAAGCTGCGGACCATGCTGGGGATCCGTATTCCTTTCGAGAAGTACGTCGATTATTCCATCGTGCATCAGGACGAGAACATCGTGCGGCGCGAAACCTATCTGGGGAAACGTCAGAAAGCGGTCATGCAGCCGGACGAAAGCCGGCAGTACGGCCAGTTCAAGAACGGATTCTTCAATCGCTAGAGGCGTCGCGGATGAATGTGGCCATCCTGGGGATCAAGACCCTGCCCGCGGTGGCGGGTGCGGACCGCGTCGTAGAGAAGCTTCTGGAAAACTTCTCTACGGAGCACGACTATTGGGTCTACCTTCGCAAGGACTCCTCCTCGGTAAGCTGTCACGACAACCTGCATTTCATCCACGTTCCGGCTCTGCGCGGAAAGCATCTGGGTTCATTCAGCTATTTCTTCCTCTGTTGCGTGCACTACCTGCTCAAGGGCCGCTACGATCTCGCCCACGTTCACAATTCGGATTTCGGACTCTTCGTTCCCCTGCTCCGGCTCAAGCTCGGGGTTCCCGTGTTGGGCACCTTCCATGGTGACCCCTACTCGCGGGAGAAGTGGGGGAGCTTCGCCAAGCTCTACCTGAGGCTCTCGGAATGTTTCTTCGTTCAGTTCTGTCAAAGAGTGAGCTCGGTTTCCCGCTTCAAAGATCAGGTTCGGGGGCTGTGGACTAGGAAGGCCGTTACCTACATTCCCAACGGCGTCGATCCCTACTTTCAGGAGAGCCATCCGGAAAGTCTCGACCTGGCGGATTTCGGACTCGAGCCGCGAGCCTACCTTCTCTTTGCCTGTGGTCGGCTCGATTCAACCAAGGGGCTACATCACTTGCTTGCCGCCTGGGGATCGGTGGACACGACCCACCGGCTTTGCGTCGTGGGCGACTTCAGCCACGACGCGACGTACAGTGCGCGCGTCGACGCCATCATCGAGGCGGACCCCTCGATTCACGCCCACCGCCGTCTCCTGGGGAGAGAAGCGCTTCTCGAGCTGGTGAGGAATTGCGTGCTCTTCGTCTTCCCGTCGGAATACGAGGCGATGTCGATGATGCTGCTGGAGGCGATCTCCTGCATGCGACCGGTCCTCTGCTCGGACATCCCACCGAACCTGGAGCTTCTCGTCCCCGGCTATCCCTACGTGTACCGGACCGGAGATGACCGGTCGTTGGCCGAACGACTCGAAGCCGCCCTCGCCGATCCTGAGCTCGAACGCTGGAGTGAGAAACTCTACGAACGTTGCATGCGCGACTACGCGTGGGGACCCATCGCCGCCGAGTACGAGGAACTGTATCGTGAGGCGAGCGGAGGATCAATCGCCCCGGCATCGGCGAGCATGCAGGCGCACAATGGGAGCACCTAGCATGAGGCAGAAACTGAAACTCGGTCTGCTTCTGGAGATCGGACTGCTTGCATGCCTGCCCGCACTCGCATGGAGCAATTCCTTTCTGGTACTGGGGGGTCACATGTACGGACTGACCCCGGATAAGAAACCCTGCCCCGGATTTCAGGCCATCGTCGACAGCTTGCCGCACTACGGTCCCGACGCCTACATCGCCGCGGGCGATTGCACATTCTCCGGTGCTGCTGCCGAGTGGGATAGCCTGCAAGCCACCTACGCGGGCAAGTGGAGCTTCCCCTTCGTTCCCGTCCTGGGGAATCACGACAGCGAGAACATGGTGGAGTGGTATTCGCGCTGGGGAGATGACACCTGGCGGAGCGACTACGACTCGACGCGTGTCCTCTTCCTCTGGTCATCGCAATCTCCCAACGGAAACCCCGACCAAGAGCACTTCAATTTCATCGTGAACGAACTGGCGCAGGCCGCCAGCGATCCCAGCGTCAGCGACCTTCTGATCGTCCAACATCACCTGGCTTGGGTGAAGACGAATCCGCGTTACGAAGTGATCCGCGAAATGGGGAACGCCTGGTACGACGAGTTCTCCACCCGTGGATACGACGTGAACGCGTTCTTCGACGAGCTCTGGCCCCACATCAAGGCGGTGGCACAGGTCAAACCGGTGACGATGTACTGCGGCGATACCGGCTACACCGATCTGGTACCGGGCATCTTCTACGACGTGCTCGACGGAGTGACCCTGATCGCGACCGGCTATCACGCCGCAGGAGCTGCGAATAACGATGCGGTGGTGTTCTATCGATCCAGCGGAGGGAATGTCTCTCTCGAACTGTACTCACCCTGGGGCACGGTCTTCAATCCGCTGCAGAGCTACAATCTGGCGTACTGGACGGCGCAGCTCGCCGCTCCCGCAGATCCCGTTCCCACCGTCACGCCGGGTCCGCAGCCACCCTTCGTCAGCGATCTCCCTTCGGGAGTCTTCGACATGGGCGACCATGTCGACCCTCGCTATGAAACCTACCAGGCTTCGACGGGCTATACCGTGACTCTCTCGCCCTTCGTGATGTCGGTCACCGAAATTACCGTCGCCCAGTACCTGGCTTTTTTGAACGATACGGGTTCGAATCTCTACCAGGGATTCTCCTGCGTCGACCTCACCGATGCGCAGTGTCAGATCGAGTATTCGGCCGGAGTCTACTCGGTCAGGGATTCGGTGGATTCACGGCTGCCCATCGTCGAGGTGAGCTGGTACGGGGCCCTCGCGTACTGCAACTGGCGCAGCCAACTCGACGGGAAGGATCCGGCCTACGACGGCGTGAGCCCGGTGGGGGGGAGCAACGGCTGGCGGCTTCCCACCGACGCCGAGTTCGAGTACGCCATGCGCGGCGGATACGGATCGTCGCCGACCACCCCGGGATACTCTCGCTTCTGGTGGGGGGACGATTCGCCCGATTACGTGCACGATTACGCGAACTACTACGGGACCGGGGGAGCGGACGTCTGGGGAGGCCTGGCGCCGGTGGGATCGTTTCCACCCAACCTCTTCGGACTGAGAGATATGGCGGGCAACGCTTTCGAATGGTGCGCCGACCCCTGGACCTGGTCCGGCGAACTCTCGGGGAGCGTGAACGATCCCCTCGAAAGCGGTTCGATCGGATACACCCAGTACCGCGTGATCCGCGGCGGTGGATACAACTTCGACTGGGCGGGCTGCCGCAACGGCTATCGCAGCGGCGAGCTCGCCAACGAGAGTCAGAGCTACATCGGGTTTCGCATCGCACGCTCGGGAAGCGACGTCGTCACCAGTGGTCCGGCCGTGACTCGGATTCCGGTCAGCGTCGCGCTCAATCCTGCGGTGCCCAACCCCTTCAATCCGCGCACCACGCTGCGCTTCGAGCTGCCCCCGGGCATCCACCGCGCGGAGCTCTCCATCTACGATGCGCGAGGTCGTCTGGTGCGCCACCTGAAATCCGGTGACGGTTGGCCTTCGGACGGGCAAGTCATCTGGGATGGAATGAACGATCGCGGAAGCGAGAGTGCCTCGGGCAGCTACTTCGCGGTTCTCAAAGCCGGGACCCAGCAGAGTTCGCAGAAGTTGAGTTTGATCCGCTGAACGATAGGGGCGCCCGCCTCAACGAAACGTGGTCTCCACATACTCGCTCAGGGCTTCGCGCCAACCCCGCATGGGCGGAAGTCCGATGAGCCGCGCGCGCAGTCCCTCCAGTGCTTCCGAGGAAGGTCGAAACGCGGCCAGAGGAAACTCAGCCGAGGAACAGGGCTCGACCCGGCAACGCTTGATGCCAGCGGCCTTCAAAATCACTTCCGCCATTTCGAAGCGCGTGCAGGCGCCTTCGTTCGCCCCGTGATAGGTGCCGAATCTCTCAGTCGAGAGAAGTTCGAGACAGCGCGCGGCGATATCGGCGGTATAGGTGGGAGAGCCCGTCTTGTCATTGACCGCGAGCAAAAGCTCACTCGTGCGCGCGCGTTCGATCATCTTGGCCACGAACTTCTTGTCCTCGGGTCCACCTCCGAACATCCATCCGGCCCGGACGATGTAGTGCTTGGCGACCAGCCGCCGCACCGACTCCTCACCGGCAAACTTGCTGCGGGCATACACGCTGACCGGGGCAGGAGAATCGAATTCGTGATAGGGGGTGATCTTGTCGCCGGGGAAGACGCTGCCGGTGGAGACGTAGAGCAGGCCGCAGCCACGCTCGTGACAGAGCGTCGCCAGGCTCTCGGTGCCCATGGCGTTTACCTGCCACGCGTCCGCAGGGTTCCGCTCGCACCCGTCCACATCGGTCAACGCAGCCAGATGGAGAACCCAGTCGGGCTGAAATCGCCGGATTCCCTCGACCAGATTCTGGTACTGGGTGACGTCGAGCCGGTTTTCCGGATCCCGCTCCAGCTTGGCGATGTCGGTGGCCCAGACTTCCTGTCCCGCCGCCTCCGCCGCGGTGCGCAAGTCTCTTCCCATCATGCCCCGCGCGCCGGTGATCAGCAGCCTCATGGAATCCTCCCCGAAAGTGCCCGGTTTCACGCCCGGAGGCCAAGGCTAGCAGAGCCCGGGCCAGCTGGCGAGGGAGAGCTGGAGCCTGAGCCGCCGGTCCGGCGCCGTGAAGCCCGCCCTGGGGGCCTCGGGGAGGGGGCAGCGGGCAGGGGCGGTAATTTCTTATTGGAAAGGAACTTGCATGGAAAAAAGAGCGGCATTGAGCCCCTTGGAATCCTTCAATTTTCTATGCTATACTGCGTGGGTCATGCGAACCGATATCCAACAGGTACCGTTCCTGGACCTGATGGCCCAAAACGGCCCCCTTCGTGACGAGATCAACGCAGCGATGGCTCGTGTCATCGATCAGAATGCTTTCATTCTGGGTCCCTCACTGTTTTCCTTCGAGGCGGCATTCGGGGACTATTGCGAAGCTGCGCTTTGTGTGGGACTCAGCTCGGGCTGCATGGCCTTGCAGCTGATGATGCAGGCGGCGGGGATCAAAGCGGGGGACGAGGTGATCACCGTACCCAATACTTTCGTGGCTACGGTCGAGGCAATCCTGGCGGTGGGGGCAACCCCCGTACTCAGTGATGTCGATCCTACGACCTGGCTCATGGACGTACATGCGGTGGAAGAGAAGATCACCCCGCGCACGAAGGCAATTCTGGCCGTTCACCTCTATGGGATACCTTGCGATCTCGACGCGCTACGGGCGCTCGCACAGAAGCACGGTATCCTGCTCCTGGAGGACGCGGCTCAGGCGCACGGCGCCCGTTGGAAATCCTCTCGCATTGGCAGCAGCAGCACCGCCGCGGCCTTTTCGTTCTACCCTGGCAAGAACTTGGGTGCGATGGGCGACGGTGGCGCCGTGGTGACGGACGATCCCGATCTGGCGGAAACGGTGGCGGCTCTGCGCCACCACGGTCAGTTCGAGAAGAACATCCATGCCCTCGCAGGAACCACCGGCAGACTCGACTCTCTGCAGGCGGCGGTCCTGGAGGTGAAGCTAGCACACCTGGACGACTGGAACGATGGGCGCCGTCGCGTGGCCAAGCGGTATCGAGAACGACTCGCCGGTACTCGGTATCGGATGCCGCAACCCACCGAGGGAGCGGAGCCTGTCTATCATCTGTTCGTAGTCAACCACCCAGAGGTGGACCGAGTGAAGGAAGTGCTGAGGGAGCACCGAATCGGCCATGGGGTACATTATCCCCTGGCGGTGCATCTGCATCCTGCTTTCTCTGGCTTGGGTCGCGAAGGGGACTTCCCGGTCGCCGAAGCGATTTGTCGTCAAATCGTCTCGCTTCCGATGTACGCGGAGCTGGATGACGACACGGTAGACTACGTCAGCGAGGTGTTGCTGAGGCTCGAGTCCTGAGACGGAGGGCCGTCCCGGGATTCGAATGGAGCGTGTGAAATCTGACACCTGGTTTGAAGGGGCCGGGTGTACGATCAGGGTCGGCCATCGATCACCGTGTAATGCAGCTCAGCACAGGGACGGCTCCTCAGATGAAGAAAGACGCGACAGCTTTGAATCTCGCAACGCTGGAAAAACAGTTGGAAGCGGCCGAGGCATTCAGTCTGCGCATCGGTAGACTGGAACAGTCGCAGCTCCAATTGGGTGTGAAGCGCGCGATGGATCTTTTGATCTCCGCCGCGATCTTGGTGGTGGGTTCCCCGCTCTTTCTCTTGATCGCCCTCGCGGTGAAAGGCACTTCTCGCGGCCCCGTGTTCTTCCGCCAGACGCGCCTCGGTATGAATGGTATCCCGTTTACTTTCTATAAGTTCCGGACGATGCGTCACAATAACGATGAATCGCTTCATCGCAGCTTCGCCCAGAGCTTCATCAACGGAAGGATGGAGAGTCGCCAAGGAAGGCGGGTCTTCAAGATGATCAGCGATCCGCGGGTCACCCGGATCGGCACTTTTCTCAGACAGAGCAGCCTCGATGAGCTGCCTCAGTTTTGGAACATTTTCAAGGGAGAGATGAGTCTCGTTGGGCCGCGCCCGCCCATCCACTACGAGTTGGATCACTATCAGGATTGGCACAAGGATCGCTTGAAGGCCAAGCCGGGTCTTACCGGCCTCTGGCAGGTCAGTGGCCGTAGCCGGGTACCTTTCGACGAGATGGTAATGCTGGATCTGCACTACATCACGCACTGGAGCCTCGCGCTGGACCTACGGATCATCTTCAAGACGATTCCGGTGCTCCTGAAGGGAGATGGGGCCTACTGAGCGACCCCTAATTCCTAATGACAAAGGCCAGACCTTCAAGCGAGGACCACCAATGAGCGCTCCCATTCGCGTTGGTGTGATCGGGGTTGGGTACTGGGGCCCAAACCTGGTTCGAAATTTTGCTTCTCTACCGAATACCCAGTGCGTCTGGGCGGTCGACCTGGACGAAGAGCGACTGAATCACGTTCAGAGTCTGTACCCGTCCCTCGAAGTGAGCCGCAAGGCCTCCGACGCGATCGACGATCCCAAAGTGGATGCCATCGTGCTGGCTACGCCGGTGGACAAGCACGAGGAGATCGCGGTCAGCGCGCTCGAACACGGAAAGCACGTCTTCGTGGAGAAGCCCATGGCGGCCACCGTGAACGAGTGTCATCGGATGATCGAGGCGGCGGAGCGGAACAAGAAAGTCCTGATGGTCGGCCACACCTTTCTCTACAACTCGGTGGTGAGACGCATTCGCCAACTGATCGAGGAGGGCGAGCTCGGCGAGATCTTCTACATCAACATGACGCGCGTGAATCTCGGGCTGTTTCGGGAAGATGTGAACGTCGTGTGGGACCTTGCCCCGCACGACATCTCCATCCTCGACTACCTGCTCGATTCGCACCCGATCAAAGTGCACGCGACGGGAAACGCCTTCGTGCAGCCTGGAATCGAAGACGTAGCGTTCGTCGATCTGGAATACCCGGGAAGCATCCGGGCCCATCTCCACGTGAGCTGGCTCGATCCCAACAAGATCCGCCGGGTTACGGTGGTGGGTAGCAAGAAGATGTTGGTGTACGACGACACCTCCAATCTCGAGAAGCTGCGCGTCTACGACAAAGGTGTCACCAAGATGCCGCACTATGACAGCTTCGGCGAATTCCATTTGAGCTATCGTTATGGAGACATCGTTCTGCCCCGCATCGACGAGGCGGAACCGCTCAAGACCGAAGCCCAGCACTTTTTGGAATGCATCCGGGAGGGAAAGAAACCCTTGAGCGATGGGGACAATGGTCTCAAGGTGGTGGAGGTTTTGGAAGCCGCCTGTCGTTCCATTTCCGAAGGCGGCGCCGCCATCGAGCTGAATGGGGTGGGGAGCCCGAGCTGAAGTCCCCGAGCGCCAAACTCAGAGTACGATTTCTCGCGGATCGCCTGCCGGTAGGCGGCGCCGAGCGGGTCGTGCAATCCCTCTGCCTTCATCTCCCGGAGCACGGCATCGAGTCGGCTCTGACGACCTTTCGCGGGCTTGGCGAAATTGGGGAGGAGATCGCGGCCGGCGGCATCCCGGTTCAGGGTGAATTTCTTCCGCATCCCAAGTCTCCCACCGCACTTCCGCGACTCATTCGCCATCTGAGCCGAGAAGCTCCCGATCTACTCTACGTTCTCGATCACGGCAACGCGCTGTTCTTGGGCCGGCTCGCGGCGCGGCTGGCCGGAGTGCGGCGCCAGGTGTGCGCGGTGCACCGCACGAGGAGGGCCGACGCGAGTCCCAGCCTCGGCTTCTTGGATCGTCTGCTGATGCCGCTCTCGGACGCGGTGATCGCGGTCAGCCGGGGCCAGGCCGAGTACCTCAGACGGGACATCGGCATCGATCCCACGCGGCTGGTCGTCATCCACAACGGCATCGACACCTCCCGCTTCTCGGCTCCACTGCGGGGAGAGGAGAGAGAATCACACCGGCGCGCGCTCGGGCTGCCGCCCAAGGCCCCGCTCGCGGTGATCGTGGCCGGTCTGCGTCCGGAAAAACACCACGAGTTGATCCTGGAAGCTGTGCAGCGCACCCGTCACGAGCCTCGTCCTCATTTGGCGATCGTGGGCACAGGACCGCGCGAAGCAGCGATTCGGGAGCTTTCGGTGAAGCTTGGTCTCCAAGAGCGCGTGCACTGGCTGGGATTGCGTGGCGACGTTCCCGCGATTCTCCGCGTCGCCGATCTCCTGGTTCTCTCGTCTCATCCGGTCGTCGAAACCTTTCCGCTTTGTGTCCTGGAGGGAATGGCGGCGCAGCTGCCCGTAATTTCCACCCGAGTGGGCTCGATCGAGGAGATGGTGGTCGAGGGCGAGACCGGACTTCTCGTCCCGCCCTCCGACGCGCGCACCTTCGCCACCGCGATCGACCTTCTGCTTCGCGATCACTACAAAGCGCAAGACATGGGAGAGGCGGGACGGGCCCATGTATTGCGGAACTTCGATCAGAAGACCATGGTAGAGGCTACGGCACGCTTGCTTCGCCGGCTCGCGGCGAAGTAAAAGCGGCAGAGGAGGACCGAGAGTGGGAGATTCCTCTCTCACAAACTACCTGGAACAGTTTGCGCGCCGCCTCCGACCCAGGCTCATCGCCGCCGTCGAAGCTCGGGAACACGCGCACACTCCAAGCTTGAAAGAAGCCCTGGGTTACACTCTCCTGGCGCCGGGCAAACGAATCCGTCCGGCCGTGATCGATCTGTGGTCCCGCTGTGCTTCAGGAGCTGACGCGAGTCTCGTCCTCGATGCCGCGACGGCGGTCGAATTGATCCACAGTTCTTCTCTCATCCTCGATGACCTTCCGAGCATGGACGACGCGCGCACGCGACGCGGACTTCCGTGTTGCCATCTGGTGTACGGGCTCGACACCGCCATCCTGGTGGCGACCGCCAACCTGGCCCGGGCCTTCGAGCTTCTGGGCGAGGTCGATTCCAAGACCAAAGGACGCAGACTCACTTCTCTCTTCGCCAAGGCGGTGGGGGTGGGCGGAATGATCGGGGGACAGCACGTCGACCTGCATCTCGAGCCGGAAAAGCGGACCCTCGATACTCTCGAATACATCCACCGCCACAAGACGGGAGAACTCTTCGGCGCCTGCGCGCGGGCCGGGGTGCGGCTGGCTCTTGCCGATGAGCGCCTGGAGCTGATCGCGGCCAACTACGCGCGCAACCTGGGCCTCGCGTTCCAGATCAAAGACGACCTTCTGGATGCCTACGGTCATTCGCAGGAGATGGGAAAGGATGCCCGCAAAGATCGGGGCAAAGCCACTTTCGTCAGCACCCTGGGCGCGGAAGCCAGCGAGGAGATCATGAACCAACTCCTGGACACCGCGCGCGAGAGCTTGCATCACCTCGATGGCGCCGATCCGCTGCTCCTCGAACTCTGCACCTTCGTGCAGACGCGCAGGAACTAGGCGATGCCACGCAGCCCCTTTGAGGAAGAGAAGCTGCAGGAGGGACTCGCCCGGCTTCGGGAGCTGGGGTATCTGCGTTCCCCGGTGGAGAGCTTCGTGGCGAAGAGAGTCTCGCGCGGCAAGAACCCCTGGCGGGCGGCTCTTTTGGCGGGTCTGTGGTTGGGTGCCGGCGGCGGCGCGCTCACCGGATGCCTGCTCACCCTCTCGGTCGCGGTCGCGCAAACCGAAATTCTGGACAACCTCCACGATTTGTTCTGGCTGGGACTGGATCTCGTGCTCGCGGCCGCCGTCCTGGGCGGCGTGCTGGTGACTCTGTTCGCGTATCCGCTCTTGCTCAGCGCTCGTCGCAATGGATTCTCGGCGGGACAGCGGGGCGAGCTGGTGGTGTTCCTCGGCTCCTCCTTGCTCTTCGGTCTGTATCTGAGCGATGTCATGGGGCGCTTCCTCTTGGTGTCGGTCCAGGGATCGACTTGGCTTCTGCTGTCGCTGCTGGCGAGTCTTCTCTGCGCCCTGCTGGGAGTGGCGTGGGGCCGCCTGCTACGCGCCCTTCTGGCCGTGGCCAGACTCGACCAACTCGCAGTATCCAGCGCCAAGACCGCCGCTCGCTATACCCCACGCGTCATTCTGCTCGGCTTCATCGCGACGTCCTGCCTGCTCATCCTGGGACCCTACCGGGAGCTGCGGCCGCTGCGCGGCCTGGATGCGATCGATCCCGGTCCGCCGGTGCAGACGCACCAGCCGCTCGTCTTGCTCACGGTCGATGGCGCGGAACCTTCGCAGCTTCCCCGCCTGAGGGATCGTCTCCACGGCGAGTTGAAAGAACTGCGGCCGCCGGGCCTCGCGCTCCACCCGGAGAGTTTTTGGAACTGCGTGGCCACCGGGTTTCCGCCCGAAATCCACGGCCTCGTTCGAGCCTCGTCCACCGGGCCCAAGGGGGTGGCGAGTGATTTGAGGCGAGCGCGGCGCCAACCGCTTTTGGAACTGGTGCTGCGGGGACTCTTGCCCGGCATCGGGTTGGCCAAAGAGAGGGCCCACGACCAGCGCGAGCTTCTGAGGCCGCAGTTCTGGGAGATCGCAGCGCACATGGGTTTGAAGATGCAGGTGGTGAACGCCTGGGCCACCTATCCCGCCGCGCGGCACGCTGACCTCACGGTGGTGAGCGACCGGTGTTTCCTTCGCCTATGGGAGGGTGGCACGGATGCGGCGGAGGATCCTCTGCTGGTGCAGCCCCCTCGCCCGGATCTGTTGCCCGATCTTCGCGAAGCCCTGGCCACGCGCGACTCGTACCCCTCGCTGGTTCGCGGCGATTCTCTGCTGGAGACCCTTCCATTGCACGATCTGCAGCAGGTCGCCGATGCCTGGCACTACGCGGTTGCCAGCGACCTCTTCCATGCCTCTCTGGCGTTGAAGGGCATGGACGCGGCGGGGCAAGGCGGTTGGATCTGCCATCTGGGGGGAGCGGACATCGTCGAGCGCGCGGCGCAGAGGATACCCGCCGGAGCCTCGCGGACGGTGGCGACGCGCCTGGAGGCGCTCTACACGAATTTCCTGGATGAACTGGTGCTTAAAGTGGTAGAGGAAGTTCCCGAGAGAGCACGTTTGTGTCTTGTGCTCTCGCGGGTGGGGAAGGGAGAGAGGCGGGCCTGGGCATTCCCCGCTACCCTGGCAAAGGGCGAGGGCAGCGTGCTCGAGCTCACTCCATCCCTGTTGAGCATTCTGGGACTTCCCCCGGCAAGAGACATGGCGGGAAAGAACAAGAGAGGACCGGCGACGTGGGGCAGTCGGCCGGCCTGGACGCCGCACGCGGAACGATCCTCAGCGGATCTGCAGAGGCTAAGGTCCCTGGGATACATCGGCGGTTCCTGATTCCCTCGGGCGACGAGGAGGTTTCCATGCGAAGCATCGGTCATTTTCCACTGCTCGTCTTGGTGCTCGGACTCAGCGCGTGCGCGTCGCATCCAGCGCCCAGCGTGAAGTCCGATCCGCAAGCGGCGCCAGAGAGTTCGGTACAACAAGAGAACGCGGCGACGGAAAAGTCGGCCGGCGAGATCACCGGGCCCGCCGCGGGCTATCGAGTCGAAAGTGAAGGCGAAGCCCCGGTCACCAAAGACGTGGAGTTCGAGGAAGACCGACTTCCTCCCTCCCCGGAGGAAGTCGAAGCCACCAAACTCGAAAGCGAGCGCGTGTCCTCGAGCGAAGTGGAGCAGCTGCCCAAAGTGCAGGGAGCAGCAACGCCGGACAGCGGCGGCGACAAGATTCCCCCCAGCGTCAGCGCGCCGGTGGACCCCAGCGTGAAGATACCGATCGAAGGGAAGCGCCCCGCGGCGCGCCTGGGATTCAGGGTGCAGATCGCGGCCTCGCGCGACAAGAGCAACGCGGAGGAGGTCGCACGGCAAGCGCGCAGCCGGATTCCCGAGACGGTCTACGTGGTCTTCGAGAGCCCGTACTACAAAGTGCGCGTGGGAGACTTCAGCGATCGCGCCCTTGCCCTCCAGCTGCGGGATCGGCTCCGGGGCTATGGCTACGACGAGGCCTGGGTGGTCACGACGACCGTCATGGAAAGCGCGAAGGATTCCGGCTCTTGACGCAGGCAGGGCATTGTCTAAACTAATCAGTCCCACGCGGTGGGAGTCCCTGGTTTTCAAGGGGCGGGAATAGCTCAGCTGGTAGAGCACCACCTTGCCAAGGTGGATGTCGCGGGTTCGAGCCCCGTTTCCCGCTCCATCGTTTCCGGGCGGCATAGCCAAGTGGTCCAAGGCGACGGTTTGCAAAACCGTTATTCCCCAGTTCGAATCTGGGTGCCGCCTCCAGTCGACCCGAGCACGGCCTGCAGCCCTACGAGGAAGCGGGCTCCGCCGGAATCGAGTTCGACACGCGGATGACGCCCGGAGCGTCATCCGCGTTTTCGCTTGCCCAAAACTGCGATGGCGCGGATTTTGGTAGCGATGGGGCCCGGGTGGCGGAATTGGTAGACGCAGGGGACTTAAAATCCCCTGAAGCTTGGCTTCGTGAGGGTTCGATTCCCTCCCCGGGCAGATCACCTCCGCATTCGGAAGCCAGCAAAACAGCCCAGGGTTTCAGGGGTGAAGAGCACGCGTGCGCATCGCATATCTGAGCATCGGCCGGCATCTGCACACTCAGCGATGGATCCAATACTTCGCGAGAAGAGGCCATGAGTGCCATCTCCTCACGGTTCAACCCGGTCCGCTCGAAGGGGTGCGGGTGCACGACATTCGCACCCATGCCCCTGGCAAGCCGCTGCGCTACTGGTTGAGTCTGAGGAAGGTGCGGGCGATCCTGCAGGACCTGAGGCCAGATCTCCTCCATACCCATTTCCTGACCGGCTACGGCTACTGGGGACACTTCTCGCGCTTTCAACCCAACATCCTCACCGTCTGGGGCGACGACGTCTATCTCACACCCCGCGAGAACGTGTTGAAGGGTTGGCTGGCGCGCCGGGCTCTTGGCTCCGCGCGCGCGGTCACCGGAGACTCGGTGGACATCCTCAAGCAATGCGTCGATTTGGGCGCCAGAGCCGAGTCCTGCTACGAAATCCAATGGGGGGTCGATTTCTCCGTGTTCAGCCCGGAACGGTCCAGCCAGGTCCGGAAGGAGCTGGGCATTCCGGAGGGATCGCCCGTCATTTTCTCGCCCCGCTCGTTTACGCAGGCTTACTACAACATCGATGTCATCATCGCCGCGGTTGCTGGCTTGCAAGCCCAGCGTCCCGCGGTTCATGTCATCTTCGCCGGTTACGAGGGCGATCAGACCCCCTTCCGCGCGATGGCCGAAAAGGCCGGGCTCACCCGGCAAACGCATTTCGTCGGGCGAATTCCCCACGAACGCTTTGCGGATTACCTCGTCGCCAGTGATGTCTTCGTGAGCGTTCCCTCGGTGGACGCAACCGCGGTCTCTCTCCTGGAAGCCATGGCGTGCGGACGGGCGATCGTCGTCTCCTCGCTGGCCTCTTCGCTCGAGTGGGTTCGGGACGGCGAGAACGGAATCGTGGTGCCGCCACGCGACGAGAACGCGCTCGTGAACGCGCTCACGACTCTGGTGGACGACGACTTAGTGCGCCGTCGCTTCGGTGAGGTATGCGCGCGCGAGGTTCGCCAGCGAGCTGACCACGAAACGAACATGGAGTGGATGCTTCGTCTCTACGAACATTTCGTCACGGGCAAGGAGATCCCCGCTGAGATACGCTCGATGAAGAGCAGGGGACTCGCATGATCACCGTCGTCATCCCCACTCACCGCAAGCCCGCGCTGCTCCAGCGTACCCTTTCCGCGTTGGAGATTCAGAGTTACGCGGGGGAGTGGGAGGTCCTGGTGGTGGACGACGGCTCCGGGGATGAAACCCCGGTTGTGCTCCGCGAGTGGGGGCGGCGCCTGCCCCTCCGCGCGATCGTGCTGAAGGAAAACGAGGGGCGGTCGCGAGCTCGCAACCACGGATGGCGTGGGGCCAGGGGAGAGACGGTTCTCTTTCTGGACGACGACATCCTGCTCGAGAGGAACGCTCTGGCGGCGCACGCCGCGGCGCAGGAGCGCCGTGCCGCGGGGTGGTTGGGCGAGGTGCGCACGGCCCCGGAGATCGTCGATTCCAGCCTGTTCGAATACCTCGACGGCCAGGGCATCGCGAAGTGTACCCCGGGCGGTCCGGTGCCGGCTCGCTATTTCCTGACCCAGAATGTTTCGCTTCCGCGGGCGGCCCTGGCCCTGTGCGACGGTTTCAACGAAGGCTTCCAGGCTTACGGATTCGAGGACATGGAATTGGCCTTTCGGCTGGAAGATCAAGCCAAGCTCGGCTTCCACTTCCTCGACGGCGCCCTGGGCCATCACGTCCACCACCACAGCCTCCGCGAATATCTGGAGAAGAAGCGCGAATGCGGACGCGCCTCGTTGCCCCTGATCGCCCGTCTTCATCCCGGGCGGATGCGCGAGATGCAGCTCGACCTCCTCCTGGGGCCTCGGGGGGAGCTCTCCGGCTCGCGCTCTCTCATGGCCACCGGGCTTGCCCGCAGCTTCCGGTGGGGAGGCCCAGGCTTGGCTCAGACGGCGCTCCGCCTCCTCGGGGGGGCGTTGCCCCGCGCCGCCCGGCGGCGCCTCTACGACTACCTCGTCCTGGCCTGCTACGCGCAGGGTCTGTCAGGAGTAAAACTGCCATAATGGCAGTATTCTGTCATTCTGTCGGTCACAGGGGCAGGACCCTATCGCCCTTCAATTTTTTAAGTATTGCCATTACAGTGAGTTACGCTCCTTTCGCTTGCCTGGCATGGGGATTGTTCAGGCTCCAAGCACACGCATACCGTTTGCACGAGGAAAGGAAGCCATACCATGGGCAAGATCATCGGGATCGACCTGGGCACCACGAACAGCTGCGTAGCTGTGGTGGAAGGCTCGGAGGTCAAAGTCATCACCAACACCGAAGGGCAGAAGACCACGCCCTCGGTCGTGGGGTGGAACAAAGAGGGCAACCGCCTGGTCGGTGTGGTCGCCAAGCGCCAGGCGGTCACGCAGCCCGAGCATACGATCTATTCCATCAAGCGATTCATGGGACGACAGTTCAACGAGGTCGCGGACGAAATCAGCGAAGTGCCCTACGAGCTCATCGAGGGCCCTGGCGGCAAGGTCGTGGTGAAAACCCCCTCGGGAGAATTTACTCCGCCGGAGATTTCCGCCGTGATTCTGCAGAAAATGAAGGAAACCGCGGAGAGCTATCTGGGTGAGCCGGTCACCGAAGCGGTGATCACGGTTCCCGCGTATTTCAACGACTCCCAGCGCCAGGCCACCAAGGACGCGGGGCGTATCGCTGGACTCGAGGTGAAGCGCATCATCAACGAGCCCACCGCCGCCGCGCTGGCCTATGGACTCGACAAAAAGAAAAATGAAACGGTGGCGGTGTTCGACCTCGGGGGTGGAACTTTCGACATCTCGATTCTGGATCTCGGGGAAGGGGTCTTCGAAGTCAAGTCGACCAATGGGGACACTCACCTCGGTGGAGATGATTTCGATCAGGCCGTCATCAATTGGCTGGTCAAGGAATTCAAATCGGCGGAAGGCATCGATCTGTCCTTGGACAGCATGGCGATGCAGCGCTTGAAGGAAGCAGCCGAGCGCGCCAAGTGCGAGCTCTCCAGCTCGAGTCAGACCGAAATCAATCTTCCCTTCATCACCGCCGACGCGAGCGGCCCCAAGCATCTGGTGCAGACCCTCACGCGTTCACGCTTCGAGCAACTAGTCGACGACCTGGTGGCGCGCACGGTGGGCCCCTGCCAGAAAGCGATCAAGGACGCAGGTCTCTCGACCTCCGACATCGACGAGGTCATTCTCGTCGGGGGTTCGACCCGCATGCCGGTGATCCAGGAGAAGGTGAAGAGCCTCTTCGGAAGGGACCCGAATCACTCGGTCAATCCCGACGAGTGCGTGGCCATGGGGGCCGCGATTCAAGGTGGCGTGCTTTCGGGCGAGTCTCATCTGAGCGACGTCGTGCTGCTGGATGTTACCCCCCTGAGTCTGGGAATCGAGACCCTCGGTGGCGTCATGACCAAGCTCATCGAGCGGAATACCACGATCCCGACCAAGAAGTCGCAGACCTTCTCCACCGCCGACGACAATCAGAGCGTGGTCGAAATCCACGTGCTGCAAGGCGAACGCGAGATGGCCTCGGTCAACAAATCGATCGGTCGCTTCCAACTCACGGGCATTCCGCCCGCGCCGCGTGGCATTCCGCAGATCGAAGTCAGCTTCGACATCGACGCGGACGGCATTCTCAACGTCAATGCGAAGGACAAAGCCACCGGCAAGGAGCAGAGCATCGTCATTCAGGCGTCGAGTGGACTGGACGAATCGGAAATCGAGAGGATGGTCGAGGACGCCAAGTCCCACGCCGACGAAGATAAGAAGCGGCGCGAGAAAGTGGACGCCAAGAACCAGGCGGATTCCCTACTCTACCAGGCGCGAAAGCTGCTGAGCGAGACGGGCGAGAAAATCCAGGGTGGCACGAAGGAAGAGGTGGAGAAGGCGATCTCCGAACTCGAAGCCGTGAAGGACGGGGAGGACCTGGCCGCCATCTCGAGCCGGACCAAGGCCCTCAGCGATGCGCTCCAGAAGGCCGGGACGGAGGCCTACCAGGAAGCCTCGGCCGCCCAAGGTGAATCGGCACAGGGGCAAACGGAAGGCCAGGCCGAGAGCGGAAACGGCTCATCCGAGCCGGTCGACGCCGATTTCGA
Organism: Candidatus Krumholzibacteriota bacterium; assembly: GCA_963764625.1. GTDB lineage: Bacteria > Krumholzibacteriota > Krumholzibacteriia > JAJRXK01 > JAJRXK01 > JAOZPE01. The sequence goes on from CAVXTH010000006.1 coordinate 713,582, forward strand.
GGTGGTCGACGAGGAGAAACCCTGAGCGGGCCGACCCAAGCTCGCTCGTCCAGACACCCGGTCGGTTGACACGGGCCGGGGACATGGTTCACAATCTCTCCGCGAGTTCTCCCACAACAGGTTCCGCCTGAGAGCGGACCCGATCCCGGCGTACACGGCATCATCGCCGGGAACTGCTTCCTGGGAATGACGTAGGAGAAGAGAGCCTTCACGGTCAAGGGCCGCCTGGGGTCGCTTAGGATCCCGGGGCTCCTGTGTCGAATGGCTAGGATGGAGGCAATGGGAGTGTCGCTGTCGAGTTTGCAGGGAGACGCGGAAAAGCTGGCGTCCCAAGGTGGAGGAAACAATGTATGAAGTCGAGCGGAGCCCTGATCGTCGGCAGGATCAGGCGCTTCAGCATTATCTGAAGGTGATTGGCCGCTACCCCTTGCTCACCAAGGAGCAGGAGTTCGAGCTCGCCTTCCGCATTCGGGGCGGCGACGAACCGGCGTTGGAGAAGCTGGTCTACTCCAATCTCCGTTTCGTGGTGAGTGTGGCGAAGCGTTACGTGGGCCACGGGCTCTCCTTCCTCGATCTCATCGCGGAAGGCAACATGGGGCTCATCACCGCAGCTCATCGTTTCGATGAGCGACGGAACTTCCGTTTCATCTCGTACGCAGTGTGGTGGATTCGGCAGGCAATTCAAAAGGCTCTGGCCGAACAGACTCACACGGTTCGGTTGCCGATCAACCGCGCGCAACAGGCGCAGCGTTTGCGGAAGATCAACAACCGCATGGAACAGGAAAAGGGCGGCACGATTCCCCGGGAGGAATTGGCCAAGCAGCTCGACATTTCGGTGAGCAAGCTCAACGAGATCAACGCCGTGTTGCGTCCCCTGCTCTCGATCGACGAGAGCCTTCACGACGAAGAGTCGCAGCCCCTCCAGGAGATTCTCTCCAATCCCGACGATCCCACGCCCGAAGACGAGTTCGTCCGGGATGAGCTGCGGGACCAATTGGTGTCCGCCATGAAGAATCTCACCTCGCGGGAACGCGACATCGTGGTGCGTTACTATGGCCTCAGCGGGGAGGAGAGCACTTCCCTCGAGGCGATCGGCGAGGACATCAACCTCTCGCGCGAACGGGTGCGCCAGATTCGCAACGACGCGCTGAGGAAGATGCGGCATTCGGTCTCCGGAACGAACCTGACGGACTATCTCACTTGATCGGAAAAGAAGGTCTGGTGCGAGAGGCCTGTTCTTCCAGCAGGCCTTTTTTTTGAGAGAGGGTTGCCGTGGCGGAGGTCACTCTGGAGCTGCTCTTCTTCGCGGACGTGGCCCGCAAGACGGGGAATCGTCAGGAGACGATTTGTCTGCCTGGGGACTCGACTCTGGCCGACTTGCAGGACGAGGTCTTTCGCCGCCATCCCCAACTCAAGCCGATGGAGCGCCATCTCGTGTGGTCGGTCGATGAAGAGGTCGCCACCCCCAAAACTCGGCTGGGCACGGCAAGTCGGGTGGGAGTGATGCCGCCCTTCAGCGGGGGTTGAGGCGCCGATGGATCGCGTTTTCCTCAGCGACGAGACGCTCGACGTCGACGGTCTCAAAGCCAGCCTGGTGAACGGCCAGCGCGGCGCCGTGGTTAGCTTCGAGGGCAGGGTCCGCGAGACCGAAGGCAAGATGGAGCTGCGAGGAATCGACTATGAGGCCTACGCGGCCATGGCGGAGAAGCAGCTCGATGAGCTTCTGCGCCAGGCTCACGAGAAATGGCCACAGTTCGAAGCGGTGGTGGCGCATCGCAGAGGGGTCGTCGCAGTGGGGGAGTGCGCCGTGTTCATCGCGGTGGCGACCGTCCACCGTGCGGAGGCATTCGCGATCTGTCACTGGCTCATCGACGAACTCAAGGCCCGGGTACCGATCTTCAAGCGGGAGCACTTGCCCCGCGGCTCAGGCCGTCAGACTTGACAGCGCAAGGGGCCTCGGATATTAATTTCGGTCCCTGGGGGCGATTAGCTCAGCTTGGTTAGAGCGCTTGCTTGACATGTAAGAGGTCACTGGTTCAAGTCCAGTATCGCCCACCATTTTGCTTTCCGGGAATGCGCTCCTTCGGCGGGGGCGCGCGAAGGCCGCGAGGCTGATCTCTAGGGTGAACCTCCGGGTTCGCCTTTTTCGTTCGCCGATTTTGCTGAAGGAGTGGTCATGGCCGAAGCGAACGTCACTCTGAGTCTACCCGACGGAAGCGCAGTCGATGTGCCGCGCGGGAGCACGGTCCTGTCGGCCATCGCGACCATCGGCGAAGGGCTCGCCCGGGCCGCGGTCGCGGCCAAGCTCGACGGCCACTACCAACCCCTCGACGAGACGCTCCAGGAAGACGCGCGGTTGGAAGTGGTGACGAAGAACATGGACGAAGCCCTCGACGTGCTTCGTCACAGCACCGCGCACCTGATGGCCTACGCGATTCAGGAACTCTTCCCCGATGTGCAGTTCGCGTTCGGACCGCCGGTGGAGAACGGCTTCTATTACGACATCAGAGTGGACCGGCCGTTTTCCGAACAGGACCTCGAAAAGATCGAACAGAGAATGAAGGAGCTGGCCAAGCAGAGCTTCCCCATCGTTCGCGAAAAGATCGATCGTGACGCGGCCCTGAAGCGTTTCGGCGACCAACCCTTCAAAGTGGAGCAGATCGAGGAACTCAAAGGGCAGGAGATCTTCGCCTATCACATGGGTGAATTCACCGATCTCTGCGAAGGTCCGCACGTTGCGAACACCAAGAGCATCAAAGCGTTCAAGCTCTTGAGCGTGGCCGGCGCATACTGGCGCGGTGATGAGAACCGGGAACAACTGCAGCGCATCTACGGCACTTCATGGTTCAGCAAGAAGGACCTGGACGCCTACCTCGAAAGGCTCGAGCAAGCCAAGCTGCGCGACCACCGGAAGCTGGGGAAAGAGCTGGATCTCTACTCTATCCAGGACGAGGCCGGCGGTGGCCTGGCCTTCTATCATCCCAAGGGTTCGGTACTGCGACACATTCTCATCGACTTCTGGAAGCGCGAGCACCTGCGGCACGGGTACCAGATGGTCGACACGCCCCACATCAGTCGGGCCGACTTGTGGCGCACCTCCGGTCACATGGATTTTTACCGCGAGAACATGTACCTGTTCGAAATCGAGGATCAGGAGTACGTGGTGAAGCCCATGAATTGCCCCGGTCACGTACTCATCTACAAACGACGCCTCTGGAGCTATCGCGACTTACCGGTGCGCTACGCCGAAATGGGAACCGTATATCGCTACGAACGCAGTGGCACTCTACACGGTATGCTCCGGGTGCGCGGCTTCACGCAGGACGACGCACACATCTTCTGCACTCCGGAACAACTCGAAGACGAAATCCTGGGCGTGCTGCGTCTCACCCGGCACATCCTCACCACTTTCGGCTTCGAGGAATTCCACGTCGAACTGAGCGTGCGTGATCCTCTCAACAAGGAGAAGTACGCCGGTAGCGACGAAGAATGGGAGAGAGCAGAACTCTCCCTCGTGAAGGCAATCGAGGCCGAGGGCCTCAGCTATCGCCGCATGGAAGGGGAGGCGGTCTTCTACGGGCCGAAGATCGACGTGAAGCTGGTCGACGCCCTGGGGCGCAAATGGCAGACCTCGACCTGCCAGTTCGATTTCAATCTGCCGCGGCGCTTCGGGGTCGAGTACGTCGACAACCACGGCGAGCGCAAAAACGTCTACATGGTTCATCGGGCCATTTTCGGCTCCCTCGAGCGCTTCATCGGAATGCTGACCGAGCAATTCGCGGGCGAGTTCCCCCTGTGGCTGGCGCCGGTGCAGGTCGCGGTTCTCCCGGTGAACGATCAGGTTCTGGGCTACGCCAAGGAGGTCGACGCGAAGCTCAAGGCCGCCGGGATCCGCAGCGAGGTCGACGCCCGCGCCGAGAAGATCGGCCGGAAGATCCGCGACTCCGAGCTGGAGAAGGTGGAATGGATGGCCATCATCGGCGAGCGGGAGCACGAGGCCCAGGGGGTCTCGGTGCGCCGGCACGGGAAGGGCGATCTGGGTCCCCAGAGCCTGGATAGCTTCATTTCTGGTCTCCTTGACGAAATCGAGGACAAGCGCTAGATTGCACCGGACTCTCGACCCCGGTAGCGGCCGGGGTGGAGGGCGGAAAACTTACAAGAAGAAGCGGTCTGCTTCTCACCCGGCGGAGGCCAAGCGTGCCACCGTCATCTAGCCGGGTTCCTGAGGCACTCTGATGGAGGGAGCAGACCATGTTGTTTGCTCCTTTTGTTGTATGAGGAGCACAGTGAGACGAAGGAGGTCTCGATATCGCCAATTCGCCACCGACTCCCCAGAACCGAGTCAACTACCAAATCCGTATCCCGCAGATCCGGGTGATTGACGAAGAAGGGGAGCAGCTTGGGATCATGGAAACCAGGGACGCTCTGGAGCTGGCAATGGATCGAGGCCTGGATCTCGTAGAAATTGCCCCGACCGCGCGTCCCCCCGTTTGCCGGATCATGGACTATGGCCGTTTCAAGTACGAGGAAAGCAAGCGACAGAAGCACGCCAAGTCCAAGCAGCAGCACCAAAAGGTGAAGATGATCAAGTTCCGTCCCAAGACGGAAGATCACGATTACACATTCAAGAAGAATCACATCCTGGAATTTCTGGCGGCGGGGGAGCGAGTCAAAGTCCTCGTCCAGTACCGGGGACGCGAGATGGCGCACAAGGAGCGAGGTATGATGGTGATCACGCGTCTGCTTCAAGACTTGGACGAAGCAGCCCTCGTGGTCGATCCTCCCAAGATGGAGGGGAATACCCTCAGCCTGATGTTGATGCCGCCGAGCAAGAAGTAGAAATGGCGAGGAACGCGAGCCGTCATGGCTTCGCGCGACGTTCTTCCAGACGCAGGAGGGCGAGATGCCCAAGATGAAAAGTAATCGGGCCGCGGCCAAGCGGTTCCGGCGAACCGGCAGCGGCAAGATCCGTCGTCAGAAGGCCTTCCACGGCCACATATTCACGAAGAAGACCACCAAGAGGAAGCGGAATCTACGCCGGTTGACCCTTGTAGCCTCGGTGGATGAGAGCCGGGTCAAGAAGATGCTGGCAGGCGGTTAGGCGCACAGAGTTCATCAGGAAGGTTCGATCATGTCACGAGCAACGAACAACCCCGCAAGCCGCGCGCGTCGGAAGAAGGTTCTCGAGAGAGCGCGCGGGTACTACGGTGGACGCAGCAAGCTGAATCGAAGTGCGCAGGAGACCGTCGATCGCGCTCTGGTCTACGCCTACCGCGACCGGCGCAACAAGAAGCGGGATTTTCGACGGCTGTGGATCACTAGAATCAACGCGGCCGCGCGCATTCACGGGCTCAACTACAGCCGCCTCATCTGCGGACTGAAGGCGGCCAAGGTGGAAATCGACCGAAAGATTCTCGCCGACCTCGCGGTTCGGGACGAGCAGAGCTTCGCGAAGATTGCTGAACTCGCGAAGGCCCACCTCTGATCGTCGCGGTATCGAGAGCAAGAGATTCGCGCCGCCCCGGGCCCAGCTGGCTTCGGGGCGGTCTTTGGTGGGGGAGGATGGAATGCAGGAGAGAATCGAGCAGATTCTGCGCGAGGCTCTCGCGGCGATCCGCGAAGCCCGAGACGAGTCGAGTCTGGAGGACACCCGGATCCGCTACCTGGGCCGTAAGGGGACTCTGACCTCACTCCTCCGCGGCTTGAAGGAACTGTCGGCCGAGGAGCGGCCCAAAGTGGGCCAGACGATGAACGCGGCCAAGGAGGAGCTCACCGGCGCCCTGACACAGCGGCGTGCGGAGCTCGAGTCGCAACGGTCGGAATCGGTGGCAGCCTGGGACCTGAGCTTGCCGGGCCGCAGACCCCACGCGGGAAGCCGGCACCTCATCCAGCAGACCATCGAACGAATCTGCGACATCTTCCACGGCATGGGATATTCGCGCGCCGATGGTCCCGACGTCGAGCTGGATGCCCTGAATTTCACCGCGCTGAATTTCCCGGATGACCACCCGAGTCGCGATCTTCAGGACACCTTCTACGTGAACGATGAAGTGGTGCTGCGAACCCAGACCTCGCCGGTTCAGGTGCGGTACATGCGCGCGCACACGCCTCCCATCGCCATTCTCTCGCCGGGCCGCGTGTATCGACAGGAGCAGCCCGACGCAAGCCATGCCGCCGAGTTCCATCAAATCGAGGGACTCTTCGTGGACAAGGCAGTATCGATGGCGGACTTGAAAGCGACCGTTTTCGCCTTCGTCAGAGCCTTCCGCGGCGAAGAGAATCCGCGCCTGCGCTTTCGCCCTCACTTCTTTCCCTTCACCGAACCGAGCGTGGAAGTCGATCTCTGGTGGGAGACCGAGGGGAAAGGACAGTGGTTGGAGATCATGGGAGCGGGCATGGTTCATCCGCACGTTTTCGAGAACTGCGGCTACGGGCCTGACGAGTACACGGGTTTCGCCTTCGGAATGGGCATCGACCGTTTGGCCATGGTGAACGCCGCAATTCCCGACATCCGACTGCTGCACGAGAACGACCTTCGTTTTCTCTCCCAGTTTCCATCCTGAGTCGAGGAGTCCATCGTGAAGCTCTCCATCGAGTGGTTGCGCGAACTCGTGGATTTGCCGCCCGAGGTCGAAACGATCTGCCAGGACCTGACCCTGCTCGGGCTGGAAGTCGAACAGGTGGAAGAGGTCGGTCTCAGCTTTCCGGGGATCGTGGTGGGCCGGGTGCTGCAGCACGCTGCGCATCCCAATGCCGATCGGCTGAGCGTCTGCGTGGTCAGCGACGGGAAAACCGAGTTTCCCGTGGTGTGCGGGGCGCCGAACGTCCGTCAGGGCTTGACCGTCGCCTTCGCCACCCCGGGCTCTACTCTGCCCGATGGAACCACGATCAAGAAGACCAAGATTCGCGGAGAAGTCTCCCTCGGCATGATTTGCAGCGAGAGAGAGCTGGGGCTCGGGGATGGTCAGAGCGGAATCCTCGAGCTCGACGAGCAGTACGAGGTCGGCAGGGGAATGGACGAGCTCTTCGGCTGGAAGGACACCTGCGTCGAGATCGAGGTCACGCCCAACCGTCCCGATTGGCTGAGCCACATCGGGGTGGCGCGCGAGCTCGCGGCCAAGTACGGCAAGGAGCTGCGCCTGCCCCAGGTGAACCACACGGTCGAAATGGTGGACGAGGACGAGGGCTTCCGGGCGAAGTGTGAAGACGAGGAAGCGTGCCCGCGCTATACCGGCCGCATCGTGCGCGGGATTCAAATGAGAGAAACGCCACCCTGGATGCGCAGGAGATTGCTCGCGATCGGCCAGAGGCCGATCAACGCGGTCGTCGACTGCAGCAACTACCTCCTGCACGAGTGCGGTCAACCCAACCACGCTTTCGACCTGAACAAGATCAAGGGAAACGAGATCGTAGTGCGGCGCGCCAAGAAGGGCGAACGGTGCGTGACGCTGGATGATCAGGTGCGCGAACTCAGCCCTCAGCACCTGGTGATCGCCGATAGGGAGGGGCCGGCCGCGCTCGCGGGTCTGATGGGAGGGAGTCGGACGGAAGTCTCCGACGACACCTCGGATCTTCTGCTCGAGGTGGCGAACTTCGATCCGATTACCGTGCGTGGCATGCGCCGCGATCTCGGCATGAACACCGATGCCTCCTACCGTTTCGAACGCGGCTGCGATCAAGAGCTCATTCCCTGGGTGCAGAGTCGTCTCGCTGAGTTGCTCGCGAGTTGCTGCGGCGGTACGGCGAGTCCGAAAGCGTTTCAGGCTCTCGGGAAGGCGCCGGCGCCCAGCGCCCACTTCTTCATGCGCTCGTCGCAAGTGGAGCGTCTGCTCGGGGTGAGAGTGGAGACGGCGGAGATGACACGTATCCTTCATCGTCTGGGAATTTCGGCGGAGAAGGCGGAGCGCGAGGGTGAAACCGGCCTGTGGGTGCGACAACCCAGTTTCCGCCGCGACCTCCTGGAAGAGGTCGACGCCATCGAGGAGATCGCTCGTCTCTACGGCTACGATAAGATTCCAGCGCGGGACCGCGCCCCCATGCTCCTGCCGGCTCGCCGGGAAACAGGGGAGACGCTGCGACGTCAGCTTCGCGATCATCTCGCGGCCGCGGGGATTCACGAGGTCACGGGTTCCTCGTTCATGGAATCGAAGGATCCCGATCGCTTTCTCCTGGCTCAGGACGATCCGCGGCGCGGCGCGGTGGAGGTCTTGAATCCACTGGTGGCCGGTGAGGGTCTCCTGAAGACCACCTCTCTGCCAGAGATGCTGCGCATCGTCGACCGCAACCGGCGACGTGCCTATACCGGACCCATCCGCGTGTTCCAACTGGATCGGTGTTTCCTGAAGAAGGAAGGCCTCACCCTGCCCGAGGAGCCCGAGGCCCTGGTCGTGGTATGGGCGGGTCCGGCGGAAACCGCGCACTCCTCGCGAGAGCCACGAGTTCTGGATCCCTTCGATGCATTGGGAGAGATCGAGGTGATGCTCGAGAGCCTGGGGATCCAGGCGCGGTTCTCCCCGGGCGAGGAGGAGAGCTATGATGAGAAGGGGACGGCGGTGGGAGTGCGCGACGACACCCGCGAGCTGGGTCACATCGGGATGATCCACCCGAGAGTGGCCAAGGCCTACGGCTTGGAGGGTCCCATCCTGCACGCCACGCTCTCGCTGAGGCGGCTGGAGGAGTCGCTTCCTCAGGGCGCGCAATACAATCCGGTGCCGATCTATCCTCCGGTGCGGCGGGACCTGAGCCTCCTGGTGCCCAAGGGGGTCGGCTACGGACAGATCGCCGGGCTCTTGCGAGGCGAGGGGGGCGAGCTTTTGGAGAGTCTGGACGTGTTCGATCTCTACGAGGGCAAGGGAATCGGCTCCGCGGCCCGCGCCCTGGGGGTCCGATTGGTGCTCCGCAGCCTCAAGGGAACTCTGAAGGACAAGCGAGTCGATTCTCTCGTGGCTAAGATTCTTCAGAAATTGGATGAGGAATTGGGCGTAAAGCTCAGGGCAGAATGAGGACACTTGCCCTGTGACCTGTGGCCGGATTAAGCTGGGATGAATCGTAGGCACGACGTTCACGCGCACGAGAGCTCCGAGACTGCGCATCTCGGCGCGCGGAACTCGAATCTCGACAGTGGGAGGCAGCGATGGAGCCAGGCGTGACGACGGTCACCATCTTCGGGCAGGACTACAGCATCCGCGGGGGAGAGGATGCCGCCTATGTCCGCGACATCGCCAAGTTCGTTGATGAGCGAATGCGGGAAGTCGCCTCCTCGGGTAGCCAAATCACCTCGATGCGAGTGGCCATCCTGGCCTCGCTGAACATTGCCGACGAGTTGTTCCAGGAGAAGGAAGGACGCCGTCGCACCCACAAGGAATTGCGCAAGCGCGCACAGAAGCTGTTGAAACGCCTGGAAGCGAGCGCCTGATGAAGTTGTCCCCGACGAAGTGGAGTATCCCTGCCGCGTTTGTGATGCACCGACGTTTTTGAGCCAACAAGTTGACCACGGAGTTCCGCAGTTCGTGATCCCAAGGCCAAGTCTTGCGAAAGGAAAGGCCGAGGGTCGCGGCAGGGACTCCACTTGAACCGAATGGTTCAAAGGGTCTCGTGCACACGGCCCTGCGGGCCTACTCCATCCCTCCTGGAAGAGTGACTTCATGCGCGTGTTTTTCATCGGAGACATCGTGGGACGTCCGGGCCGCAAGGCCCTGCGTGAACTTCTTCCCGGGGTCAAGAACACCTACGCTCCCCAGCTCGTGGTGGCGAACGTCGAGAACGCCGCCTCCGGCTTCGGCCTGAACGAGAAAGTGGGGAGGGAGATCCTCGAGTGCGGTGTCGACGTTATGACTGGAGGCAACCATCTCTGGGATCGCAAAGGCAGTGAAGCCTACATCGATTCCGAAGAATGTCTGGTGCGTCCCGCAAACTATCCCCAGGGGACCCCGGGGCGCCGTTTCCATCTTTGCGAGGTGTCTGGAATCCGGGTGGCCGTCCTCAGTCTACAGGGGCGCGTGTTCATGCCTCCTCTGGACTGTCCCTTCCACGCCCTCGATTCCCTTTTGGACGAGTTGAAGAGCCGCGCCGACATCTTCCTTTTGGATTTCCACGGAGAGGCCACCAGCGAGAAGAGAGCCATGGCGGTGTACGCCGATGGACGCGTATCGGCGGTGGTGGGAACGCACACCCACGTCCCAACCGCGGACGAATGTATTCTTCCCAAGGGCACCGCCTTCATCTCCGATCTGGGGATGACTGGACCCTACGATTCCATCATCGGAATGGACCACGAGAGCGTGATGGCGAAGTTCTTGACCGGGCTTCCCCATCGCTTCGAGGTGGCCAACGAAGACGCGCGCCTGAGCGGACTCATCGTGGATTTGGACGAGGAGAGCGGCCGGGCCCGATTCGTTCAGCGGGTTCACGAACGCCTGGATGAAGTGGAGGATTCATGAGCGCGCGCATCCTGGATGGGACGGCCCTGGCCCAGAAAGTCAGGGCTCGGCTCACGACGGAGGTCGAGCAACGAGTGCAACGGGGACTCAGAGCTCCCAAACTCCAGGTGATCCTGGTGGGCGATGATCCCGCGAGCGCGATCTACGTGCGCAACAAGGAAAAAGCTGCCGCGAAAGCGGGGATCGAGGGAGGAGTCAAACGTCTTCCGGAGAACACGAGTTCGCAGGAGCTTCACGCCGCGATCGAAGCGGTGAATGCAGACGAGGGCGTCGATGGTCTCCTCGTCCAACTTCCTCTTCCGGCCGCGATCGACCCCGCCGCGGTGCGTTCGTGGATCGATCCCACGAAGGACGTGGACGGTCTGCATCCAGAAAACGTCGGCCTATTGGCCAGCGGCACCCCGCGATTCGTTCCCTGCACTCCGGCCGGCTGTCTTGCGCTCCTTAAGGAGCATGGGATCGAGGTGGCGGGTCGCCGCGCGCTCGTGATCGGGCGCTCTCTCATCGTGGGCCGTCCCATGGCCACCCTTCTCTCGCAGAAGGGAGTGGATGCCACCGTTACGATCTACCATTCACGGAGCCGTGACTTGAAGGAACTGGCGAGCGAGGCCGAGATCATAGTGGCGGCGGCGGGAACCCCCATGCTGCTGAAGCCCGAGCACGTGAAACCGGGGGTGGTGGTCGTCGATGTCGGGATCCACCGGATCGAGGATCCTACCGCGCCCAAGGGAACGCGTTTAGTGGGCGACGTCGATCCCGGCGTGGCCGAGCTCGCGTCGTGGATCTCACCCGTCCCCGGGGGAGTGGGCCCCATGACCATCGCCATGCTCCTTGCGAACACGGTTCTCGCGCACGGCCGGAAGACCGGGACACTGAGCGAATGAAGCACGCCGAATTCGAAGCCGAACTACAGAGCGATAGGGACGAAGCGACGCGCCGGGCCGCCGAGGCTCTCGATGCCCGCTCGGGCGCGGCTCCGCGCCTGAAGGAGGCGATGCAGTACAGTCTTATGGGTGGGGGAAAGCGGCTGCGCCCGCTTCTCGCACTGTGGATTCACGACGCGGCGGGCGGATCCCGTTCCCCGGCGATCTGGCACGCCGCGACCGCCTTGGAGTTGCTCCACACCTACAGTCTGATCCACGACGATCTTCCCGCGATGGACGACGACGATCTGCGCCGCGGTCAGTTGTCGTGTCACAGGAGCTTCGACGAGGCCACCGCCATTCTCGCCGGCGATGCGTTGCAAACCCTGGCCTTCGAGATTTTGGCCCAGATCGAGCCCGCGGAGATCGCCTCCGCCTGTGTGTTTCGGCTGGCGCGAAGCAGCGGGCTTCAGGGAATGGCGAGCGGACAGCAGTGGGATCTGATGGCGAGCGAGGATCACGATGCCCCTCCGGTCGAAACGATTCATCGGCTCAAGACCGGCGCGCTCATCGGGGCCAGCCTTGCCCTGGGCGCGATTTGTTCCGGGGCGCAGACCAAAGTTGTGGATCAAGTGGAAGAGGCAGGAATCCAGCTCGGAATCGCGTTTCAAATCATCGACGACATCCTGGACGAGACCGCCACCGCGAAGGAGCTGGGCAAGAGCCCCGGCAAGGATAAAAAGCAAGGGAAGCTGACCATCCTCCGCGCTCACGGCCTGACGCAGAGCAAGATCTTAGCGCGCGAGGGCCTCGCGAGCTGTGTCGGCCGGCTGAAGGAGCTCTCTCTGTGGTCGGAGAAAATAGGCTGGCTATGTGAATCGTTGGTGAATCGTGGGCGCTGAAGGGACGATTCTCGGATCGAGTCTGCCCCCGTGGGCCTACATTCTGTTGGCCGGACTGGCGGTTCAGATTCTCAAGTTTGCGCTCTACTGGCTGGTACGGCGCAAGAGGAACCTGCGGTATCTGGTTTCCTCGAACGGGTTCCCCAGTCTGCACGCGGTCGTGTTCGCCTGTTTGGCGACCATGATCTTCAGGGTGCGGGGGGGGCAAGATCCGGCCTACAATGCCGTTTTGATCTATGGCGCTATCATTCTTCACGACGCCATGAGAGTGAAAGGACGAGTCGAGCAGGGGAGAAATCTCGCCTTCGCGGTGGCGCAGCGGCTTCAGAACCGCCTCGCCCGCCGCTTCTCCTTCGGCGAGTTGCTGCTCGGCGGCCGCTTCAACCATCGTCCCACCCACGTGCTGGTGGGCATCATCATGGGAGTTCTGCTGGGCCTGGGGTACCGCTATCTGCCCTGAACCTAGTCCCTTGGCGGAATCTGAGCCCTGCGATAGAGTGCGAGAACCGAATCCACCGGACTCGGGATCCGGAGACGTGGAAGAGAGGTAGAAAGCGATGGCTCCCATTCTCCCCGGAATCGAATCACCGGACCAACTCTCCGGGCTGAGCCCCGAAGAGCTCCGTCAGCTCGCAGAGGAACTCCGCGCGGAGATCCTGAGGGTCGTGAGTGGAATCGGGGGCCACCTCGGCGCCAGCCTGGGCGTGGCCGAGCTCACGGTGGCCTTGCACCACACCTTCGATTCCCCTCGCGACAAGATCGTGTGGGACGTGGGGCATCAGGCCTATGGCCACAAGTTGCTCACCGGACGGCGCGAGCAGTTCAGCAGCATCCGCCAATTCGGCGGGATCTCGGGCTTTCCCAAGCGAAGCGAGAGCGAGCACGACACCTTTGGAGTCGGGCACGCCTCGACCGCCATTTCCGCTGCACTTGGATACTGCAAGGCACGCGACCTTCGCCGGGAACGGCACCACGTGGTCGCGGTGGTCGGTGACGGAGCTCTCACCGGAGGAATTGCCTACGAGGGAATGAACAACGCCGGCCAGCTCGACAGCGATCTCATCGTCGTGCTCAACGACAACGAGATGTCGATCTCGCGCAACGTGGGCGCAATGAGTCGCTATCTCACGCAAATCACCTCTGGCCGCGTGTACACCGCCATGGAGGCCGAAGTCTTCAAGCTGCTCGGCAAGTTGCCCGCCGGCACCAAGGCCCAGGATCTGGCGGGACGGGTCAAGGAAGCGCTGAAGACCCTGATGGTTCCGGGACAACTCTTCGAATCGCTGGGCTTCCGCTACTTCGGCCCGCTCGACGGCTACGACATCGATCTCCTGGTGAATACTTTCGAACAGGTGAAGAAGCTGAAGGGTCCCACGCTTCTTCACGTCATCACGCGAAAGGGGAAGGGCTATTCCTTCGCGGAGGAGGACGCCACCAAGTACCACGGGGTCTCGCGCTTCGATCCCAAGGAAGGCCTGGCGAGCTCTCCGAAGTCCAAGGGGGCCCCCAGCTATACCTCCGTCTTCGGCCGCACCCTGGTCGAAATGGCGCGCAAGGATCGCCGCGTGGTGGCCATCACGGCCGCGATGCCCGACGGCACCGGCCTCATGAACTTCGCCAGCGAGTTTCCCGACCGCTTCTTCGACGTGGGAATCGCCGAGCAGCACGCGGTCACCTTCGCCGCCGGCCTGGCCTGTCGCCAGATGAAACCGGTGTGTGCCATCTACTCGACCTTCTTGCAGCGGGCCTACGATCAGCTGATTCACGATGTCGCGCTGCAAAAGCTGAACGTCTTCTTCGCGCTGGATCGCGCGGGACTGGTCGGAGCGGACGGGCCCACCCATCACGGTGCCTTCGATCTCTCGTATCTGCGCGCCGTGCCCAACCTGGTGATCATGGCGCCCAAGGACGAAAACGAACTTCAGCGCATGGTCGCGACCGGCCTTGCCTACGACGCGGGTCCAATCGCGGTGCGCTATCCTCGCGGCGCGGGACCGGGCGTGGCCCTGGAGAAGCACTACAAGCCGCTCGAGATCGGCAAAGCAGAAGTGCTGCGCAAGGGGGACGAGGTGCTGCTGATCGGAATCGGGTTCGGAGTCCAGTTGGCGCTCGACACAGCTCAGCTCCTGCAGGAGGCGCAGCTGAGCACGACCGTGGTGAACGCCCGTTTCGTGAAACCTCTCGATCAGGATCTGCTTCTGGAGCAGGCCTCGAACCACCGCATAGTGGTGACGATCGAAGAGAATACTCTGGCGGGAGGATTCGGATCCGCGGTTCTGGAGCTGCTCCACGAGAATCTCAAACAGCCCCCGCGCGTGTTTCGCTTCGGTCTTCCCGATCGCTTCCAGCACCACGGCTCCCCCCAGCAGCTCCATGAGCAATGCGGACTGAGTGCTCCTGCGATCGCACAGGAGATTCGCAACCGTCTGCAGCTCGATGACCGCTGGATTGACCTCGGTCACCACCGCCGCTCGAAGAATCAAGAGGGTTGAGAACCTCAGAGGAGCGACATGCTCACACGAATCGGGCTCATCGCGAATCTCACAAAACCCAGCGTCCGCGACGCGGTACACGTTTGCCGTAGAGAGCTCATGACCCACGGGTTTCAGCCCGTGATGAGTCAGACCATGGCCGCGCAGCTCGAGCTGAAGGGCCCAGTGGTGAAGCAGGAGGAGATGCCACGTTTCGTCGACGCGATCATCACGCTTGGCGGCGATGGGACCTTTCTCATGGCTGCGCGTCTGGTGGGCAAGGACAGGATTCCCCTCCTGGGCATCAACCTGGGAAGTCTGGGCTTCTTGGCCGAAGTTCGTCACGAAGAGATCGCCAGCGCGATCAGCACTCTGGCCGACGGCAACTATCGGATCGAGAAGCGGCGGAAAGTGAGCGCGTCGGTCCTCCGCGGCGGGGAAGTGGTGTGCGAACTCACGGCCCTGAACGACGCGGTCCTGAACATGGGCGCGACGCCCCGGGTGCTCGATCTGGAAGTGAAGGTGAACTCCACCTCCCTCGGACGTTATCTGGCCGATGGGCTCATCGTTTCCACTCCCACCGGGAGCACCGCGTATTCGCTCTCTGCCGGCGGACCCATCGTCGACCCGTCCATGGACGCCCTCTTGATCACGCCGATTTGTGCGCACAGTCTGGCCATTCGACCGCTCCTGTTACACCACAACCATCCCCTGGAGATTCTCCTCCACGACTGTCCCGACGGAGTCCTCTCGGCCGACGGACAACTGCTGCAACACGTCGTCACCGGAGATCGCATCTCTTTCCGGCGCGCCCACGAACCCGCTTACCTCATCCGACTACCCCGGCGCAATTTCTTCGAGATCATACGAGAAAAACTGCGTTGGGGGGGGACGCCTCGAACTCTCAACGAAGGTCGCGACGACGGCGATTGCGACGGAGACTGAAGCCGTGCTCCGGGAACTCCGACTCAAGAACCTGGCCATCGCGCGGGATGTGTCCGTCGTCTTCGGCCCGGGGCTCAACGCCCTGAGCGGCAGCACCGGCGCGGGGAAGTCTCTGGTGGTGGAGGCGGTCCGCTGGTTGCGCGGAGAGAAGACCGATCCCGGTTTGATTCGCGCCGGGGAGGATTGGGCGTGCGCCGAGGCGGTTTTCGATCTACAGCAACGGCCCGAGATCGCACGCGCACTCTTCGAACTGGGGATGACCCCGTCCGAAGATGGCGTCCTTTGCCTGCGGCGTGAGCTCCGACGCGAAGGGCGCTCCCGCGCTTTCCTCGACGGCCGGCTCACCTCGGCCAATCACCTGCAGGCGGTTTGCGAACATCTTCTCGAGCTGTTCAGCCAGCATCAGCAGACCCAGATTCTCGAGCCCTCGCGCCACCGGCAGTTGTTGGACGATTGCGGCGTATCGGTCGAGCTGTGTGCTGAATGGAACGAGGCCTACGTCCGCTATCGCAAGTGCCAACAGGAGCTGTGGGCCTGGCAGAAACGACGCGAAGAGTTTCTCGCGCAGCGGGAGATTCTCCTCTTTCAGCGGCGCGAGCTCGAAGAGGCCGACTTGAGCGAAGGGGAATTGGAGCGATTGCGCGAACGCGTGACGCTTTTGACCGAGGGCGCCCAAATTCTCCAGGCCGCGCAGGCCGCGTTGTCCCGGCTCGAAACGGACGAAGGAGGAGCTGTCTCGGAGCTTTCGAGCGCGATCCAGTCGCTGGACCGGGTGGGAGACGCCATCGCCTCGGTCTTCGAGGCCAAGGAATCGCTGCATCAAGCACTCGAACTCGCGAGCGATGCCTCCCGGGAACTGGAGCGCTTCCTCGACACCGCCGATTTCAATCCGGACGACCTGGATGCTGACCAGGCGCGCCTGTCTCAACTCGAATCGCTGTGCCGCAAGTACTCGCGGAGCGAGAGCGAGTTGCTCCGTCTCCTGGAGAAGCTCGCGACGCAACTCGACGCCGAGGATTGGGAAGAAGCGCAGCCGCAGCGCCTTCTCTTACCGTTGAATACGTCCATTGCCGAGTTGGAAGAGATTGGAACTCGGCTGTGGAAGGAACGCCGGCGGGTGGCGCGGCGCGTTTCCACCAACGCCGAGCAGCTGCTAAAGGAGCTGGGAATGACCGAGGCCGAACTGAAGTTCGAGTTCGATCTGAAGCCGGATCCCGAGGGACCGCTGAAAGTGGCTGGAGTTCGCGTCACCCCGACGCCGGAGGGACCAGGGACGGTCCGGCTGCTAGTGCGCACCAACCGCGGCGAGACTCTGGGACCGATCGAGAAAATCGCCAGCGGGGGAGAGCTGAGTCGGATCAGCCTCGTGCTGCAGACTCTCGCCGTCCAGGGCACGCATCCCGCCCTTCTCATTCTCGACGAAGTCGACGCCGGGGTGGGGGCCGACCTCGGTCCCGCTCTCGCGCGGCGACTCTCGGTCATGGCGGATACCCTGCAGGTCCTGGTCATCACCCATCTTCCCGCGGTCGCCGCCGCCGCGTCCACCCACCTGGTGGCCCGAAAAGAGGCTAGTGGCCAGCGCACCCTCTCCCGCATCGATGCCGTCCAAACCGAGGACCGTCTCAGCGAGCTGAGTCGCATGGTCGGTGGCGAAAAGCGCGCGGCGCGTGAAGTGGCGCGCGGGCTCTTGCGCAGTACCCAGGCAAGAGCGGGATCATGAGCGTTCGCGCGGACTCTCCCAGCGCGCGCCGCTTTTCCACCCTGGCTGGCCGCTACAACCTCGTTCCCGTGGTGCGAGAGCTCATGGGGGATCTCGAGACGCCCCTGTCGGCCCTCTTGAAACTGAGAGCCACCGGAGAGCGGAGCTTCCTGTTGGAGAGCGTGGAGGGCGGCGAGAACTGGGGACGCTACTCCATCCTGGGCGTGGCGCCCTCCGGCCGCTTTCGCGCGCGCGGGGATCGCGTGACCATCGAGTGGAAAGGACGCGAGCGGGTCCTGCGGGCAGCCGACCCCCTCCAGGCACTGGCGCGATGGCTGAAGCGCTTTCGCCCCGCACCGGTGGAGGGCCTGCCGCGCTTTTTCGGCGGCGCGGTGGGAAGCATCTCCTACGATGCGATTCGTTCGATCGAGAACATTCCGGACCGTCACCGTACCCAGGATGATCCCGATGAACTCGACTTCTTTCTCGTCACCGATCTGGTGGTCTTCGACAATCTCAGCAAGCGCATGAAGCTCGTCGCGTGCGCAACGATCAAGAGCGATGCACGCGCGGCCTATCACGAGGCGGTGGCGCGGCTGGACGCCTTGGAGACCGCGCTGCGCGCGCCTCTCCCGCAACCACTGCCCCCGCGTCCGGCGCGGAGTCCCCACTTTCGTTCCTCCACCACGAAGCAATCATTTTGTGCGGCGGTGAAACGAGCCACCGAGTACATCCGTGCCGGCGACTGCTTCCAGATCGTTCTGAGTCGCGAGCTGCGTTGCCGCTGCGCCGCCAGTGCGCTCGAAGTCTATCGCGCGCTCCGGGTCATCAATCCCAGCCCCTACATGTTCTATTTCGACTACGGTGAACGGCAGCTGGTGGGAGCCTCTCCCGAAGTCCTGGTTCGAGTCGAAGACGGACGCGCCGAGGTGAGACCGATTGCGGGAACCAGAACTCGCGGACGATCTTCAGCCGAAGATGAAGCGCTCATCCGAGAGCTCCTGGCCGATGAGAAAGAGCGGGCGGAGCACGTGATGTTGGTCGATTTGGGGCGCAACGACTTGGGACGAGTTTGCCGCTTCGGAAGTATACGGACCGACGAGTTGATGGTGGTGGAGAAGTATAGTCACGTCATCCACCTGGTGAGCCACGTCACCGGAGAGCTACGGCGGGATCGGGATTGCTTCGACGCCCTGGCCGCGTGCTTTCCCGCAGGAACCGTATCGGGTGCGCCCAAGATTCGCGCCATGGAGCTCATCGACGAGTTGGAGACCTGCCGTCGGGGCGCCTACGCCGGAGCCGTCGGGTATATTTCTTTCGCGGGAGCCATGGATACCTGCATCGCGATCCGTACCATGGTGAAAGAGGGAGGCATCGCGCGGCTGGGAGTCGGAGCGGGAATCGTTCTCGATAGTCAACCCGCGCGCGAGTTCGAGGAGACGAACGAAAAGGCAGGAGCCCTCAGGCAGGCCATCGAGTGGGCCGAGAGAGGGGAGTTGCAGTGAAATCCGGCGCTCAAAATCCTCTCGTCCTCGTCCTGGACAACTACGACAGTTTCACCTTCAACCTGGTGCAATACCTGGGTGAGCTCGGCGCGCGGGTCGAGGTGCGGCGAAACGACGAGATCAGCGTGGCGGGCATTCGCCGCCTCAAGCCGGCTGGCCTTCTCGTCTCTCCGGGACCGGGGACTCCGGATGACGCGGGGGTGAGCCTGGACGCGATCTCCCAGCTGGCGGGAAAGATGCCCATCCTGGGAGTGTGTCTCGGCCACCAGGCGCTCGCTCAGGCGTTCGGGGGGACGATCGGGCAGGCGAATCACATTCTCCACGGGAAGACCTCGGAGGTGATACACGGGGCAAAGGGGATTTTCAGCGGGATGAAGAATCCCTTCATCGCCACCCGCTATCACAGTCTGGAAGTTCCGCGAGCGGGACTCCCGTCCGACTTCGAAGTCGTGGCGTGGACCGCCGACGACGAGATCATGGCGATCAAACACAAGCAGAGCGAGAGCTGGGGGGTCCAATTCCACCCCGAGTCCATTCTCACCGAGGATGGCATCCAGATTTTGCGCAACTGGCTGGAGTCGTGCCGATGAGTCAGGACGAAAGGCACTCCGTCGATCTGGGCGGCTCATTGCGTCTTGCGTTGCAAGGCAAAGACCTCGATCAACAGAGCGCCCGAGGGGTGATGGAGACCATCCTCGAAGGTAGGGCTACCGCGCCCTGGATTGCCGGTTGGTTGGTCGCTCTCAGACAAAAGGGCGAGAGCGTCGACGAGATCATCGGTTTCGTACTCGCGCTTCGCGCACACGCCGATCTCATTCAATGTACCCAGGAGCCCCTGGTCGACACCTGTGGCACCGGGGGCGACCGCGCGCACACCTTCAACATCTCTACCGGCGCGGCACTGGTGGCGGCGGGGGCGGGGGCCCATGTCGCCAAGCACGGCAACCGTTCGGTGAGCAGCCGCTGCGGAAGCGCGGACGTGATGGAAGCGTTGGGAGCTACGCTCGAAGTGCCCAAGGAGGAGGTGCGGCGGGCGATCGACGAGATCGGGTTTGGGTTTCTCTTCGCTCCCCGGCACCACTCGGCCCTGAAGCACGCGGTCGAGCCCAGGAAGGCGCTCGGCGTACGCACCGCCTTCAACCTCCTGGGACCTCTGGTGAACCCGGCCGCGGCCCCGTACCAACTCATCGGAGTCTACGACGGTACGCTGCTGCCGAAGCTGGGCGAGGTCCTGCGGGGTCTGGGGACGCGGCGGGCTCTCCTGGTGCACGGCGAAGACGGTCTCGACGAACTGAGCGTGTGCGCTCCCAGTCGCACCCTCTTGGTCGACGGTGAGTTGACGGAAGGACGCGTCGATCCGGCCGAGTTTGGTCTGGGACCCCATCCCGCCCGGGCGCTTGCTGGGGGCGACGCGCGCCAGAACGCCGCCATTCTCAACGAGGTGCTTGGGGGAGAGAAGGGTCCGGCGCGCGACGCGATCGTCCTGAATGCGGGGGCGGCGCTTCACGTGGCAGGCCTGGCGGAGAACTTGAGGGAGGGAATCGAACGGGCGAAGCAGAGCCTCGACCGCAAAGAGGCGCTGCGCGTGCTCCACGAGTACCGACGATTCACTCAAGAGTGCGGGGGCAACGCGTGAGCCAGCACCTGGAGAAGATTCTCGCGTCGGTGGCGGCGCGTCTGGTGCAGCGGCGTAAAGAGGTGCCGATGGCCGCGCTCGCGCAACGCTACGCGGAGCTGGCGCCCACTCGATCGTTAGAGGCGGCCTTGCGCCGCCCCGGCAAGGGGGGAAGCGACCCCGCGCCGCTGCGGGTCATCGGGGAGCTCAAGCGCAAGTCCCCTTCGGCCGGGGCCATACGGGACGAGCTCGATGCTTCCCAGCTCGCGCGAGAACTGGAAGCGGCGGGATGTAGAGCGCTCTCGGTTCTCACCGAAGAGGAGCACTTCGGCGGAAGCCTCCAGAGTCTGGCCTCGGCCCGTTCCGCGGTCGATCTTCCGCTGCTGCGCAAGGACTTCATCGTCGACCCCTACCAGCTACTGGAAGCGCGGGTGTCGGGTGCGGACGCGGTCCTGCTCCTGGCCGCGGTGCTACCCGATGAACTCCTCCTCGCGTTCCGGGACCGAGCGGCGGAGTGGGGAATGGAGGTCCTCGCGGAGGCGCACGGGGCCCATGAGCTGGAGCGGATCCTCGAGCTGGACCTGCCTCTGGTAGGGTGTAACGCACGTGATTTAAGAACATTCGAGGTTGATCTTCACAAGGCACTCGAACTCTGTGCCCAGGTTCCCCCCGAGAGGGTGTGCGTGGTGGAAAGCGGAATTCTCGAGCCCGAGCAGGCCCGCCTCGCGAGCGTCAGTCCGGTGGACGCGGCCCTGGTCGGGGAGGGACTCATGCGCGGCGCGAGCCCCGGCCGGCGTTTCGCCGAGCTCTTCGGGGAGGGTCCCCGATGAAGCAGGTTCGGGTGAAGATCTGTGGACTGACGAGAGCGGAGGATGCCCACTGCGCGCTCCGGCATGGCGCGAGCTACTTGGGGTTCGTTTTCGCGGAGAGCCCCCGGCGGGTGGATCCCGAGGACATCGCGCCCTGGGTGGACGAGCTGCGCCAGGAAGCCGAGCTGGTGGGCGTGTTTCGCGACCAGTCGCCAGATGAGGTGGCGCGCATCGTGGAGGCGCTCGATCTCGATCTGGTGCAGCTCCACGGGAGCGAGAGTGGCGAGGCGTGGCGGCAACTTCCGGTCCGTTTGATCGAAGCGAGGGGAGTGAGCGAGAGCCGGGTCGCTCCGTCGCGACTGCAGGATACCGCCTGGGCGACCCTCCTGGACAGCATCTCCAGTGCGGGAGGGGGGAGTGGCCAGGTGTTTCCCTGGCGCCATGCGGTGGCCCTGGCCAAGCGCAGACGGGTGTTTCTCGCGGGTGGACTGACCCCGTCGAACGTGGGGAAGGCGATCGCGCAGGTTCATCCTTTCGCGGTGGACGTGTCGAGCGGAGTCGAGAGTGAACCCGGCCACAAGGACCCAGCCAAGCTCGCGGCGTTCTTGCAAGCGGTACGCGCGTGCGACACGGGGAAGGAAGGGCAATGAGCACCGGCGAATCCGAATTCGTATTCGACGAAAACCTGGGAGAGGATGGCCGCTTCGGTCCCTTCGGAGGGCAGTACATGCCCGAGACGCTGATGGGTCCTCTCGAAGAGCTGGAGCGCGCGTTTCACGCCGCACGCAAAGACGAGAGCTTCGCCCTCGAGTTGAAGGATCTGCTGGAGAATTACGCAGGCCGTCCCACGGCCCTGACTTTTGCCCGTCGTCTGAGCGCGCACTACGCGAGCGCGCCGATCTGGTTGAAGCGGGAGGATCTCGCCCACACCGGAGCCCACAAGATCAACAACGCGCTGGGACAGGTGCTTCTTGCCAAGCGCATGAAGAAGACGCGGATCATCGCCGAAACCGGGGCGGGGCAGCATGGTGTTGCCACCGCGACCGCGTGCGCTGCCCTGGGACTCTCCTGCGCGGTCTACATGGGTACGCTCGACATGAAGAGGCAGGCCCTGAACGTCTATCGCATGCGCCTTCTGGGCGCCGAGGTGATCGCCGTCGACAGCGGATCTCGCACCCTCAAGGACGCGATCAACGAGGCCATTCGCGATTGGGTGGCCTCGGTGGAGTCCACCCACTACGTGCTGGGAAGCGTCCTGGGGCCGCACCCCTTTCCGCTCATGGTTCGTCACTTCCAGAGTGTGATTGGGCAGGAAGCGCGCCGCCAGATTCTCGCGCGCGCGCATTCCCTTCCCACCCATCTGGTGGCCTGCGTGGGAGGCGGCAGCAACGCAATTGGTTTGTTCCACGCCTTCCTCGCCGATCGCGAGGTGCGGCTGATCGGGGTGGAAGCCGGAGGCAGGGGCGAGGGCATGGGGGAGCACGCGGCTCGATTCTTCAGTGGTAAACCGGGCGTGCTTCACGGCACTCGCAGTCTGCTGCTCCAGGATGCGGATGGAAACGTGATGCCGACGCACAGTGTCTCGGCCGGACTCGACTATCCCAGCGTCGGACCGGAGCACGCCTACTATCAGAGCGTGGGCCGAATCAAGTACACCAAGGTCAGCGACCGCGAGGCCCTGGCCGCCTTTCATCGCCTCAGCGAGCTGGAGGGGATCGTGCCGGCCCTGGAATCTTCTCATGCCCTGGCCTGGCTGGACCGGCTCATGCCCCAGCTGAGCCCGAGCGATCTGGTCATCGTGAATCTCTCGGGACGCGGCGACAAGGACGTCGAGGCAGTGCGCGCACGTGGGGGGGACGCGCCGTCCCAGGCCTAATCGTTGCAGCCAAGGGGGCAATTTGTCATATTGGAC
Source organism: Candidatus Krumholzibacteriota bacterium (assembly GCA_963764625.1). Classification (GTDB taxonomy): domain Bacteria; phylum Krumholzibacteriota; class Krumholzibacteriia; order JAJRXK01; family JAJRXK01; genus JAOZPE01. The sequence continues at coordinate 736,742 of CAVXTH010000006.1, forward strand.
TGCGCCGCGTCGGGGACCCCGGCGCGAATTTCGTGATGGCCGCGCCCGTAGCTCAGTTGGATAGAGCGTCGGTCTCCGGAACCGAAGGTCACAGGTTCGAATCCTGCCGGGCGCACCACATTCCATCGAGAGTCCCACGGACCCCAACCCAAGCATGGGGCGGGCTTTCGTGCCACAGCTCGAACGCGTATGTTCTTCACACGGATTCTCCTCCTGATTCTGGCCTTCCTGGGCGCACGCCGGGTCTTGCGCTGGTTCTCCGGGGGAAGCTCGGCGCGCGTTTCTTCGCACCCGAGAGGGTCCGTGGGGGGGCGTCCGGCATCGACTTCTGAAATCGTGAGCGAGCAGAAGATCGAGGAGGCGGACTATGAGGAGCTTCCTCAAGACCGGACGAAGCGGGGCTCGTAGCGAGCGTCTGCGCGAGAAGTACCGCTCGCATTTCCGCGATGGCGGAAAGAACTCGGGCAACCGCCTGCTGCAGAAATTCCGCCGCAATCGACAGATCCTGGCCCGGGAATTCACCTCCTTCGTGCTCTGGCTCGCGCTCGCCTTCATGATGGTCCCGCTCGGCCGCGCGCTGTGGCGGGTTTCCGTCGCCCATCTTTCCGAACGTTCCGTCTTGTGGCGCTACGGACTCCCCGGACTTTCGGTCTTCGCCCTCGTCTTCTGTCTGCTGCGGGCGCGCGCGGGCTGGCGGGAAATCCGGGAGATCCGAGCCGAGCAGGCGGAAATTCTGGCAAAACTCCGGCAGGAGATCGCCCCCGAGGACGAAGTCTGAGGGCTAACACCTTGATCCGGAAGAACTTGGGGCGCAGAGGCACACTAGTTGCATGGCCCGGGGGCAGCTACCCCAGAGGGAATCGGGAAATCCATGGAGAGTTACGACAGTACCCGCTGGGAGCGCCTCTTCGAGGCGATATACGAGCTTTCCGGCTTGATCAGTGCCGGGCCCCACCGGGAAGAGCAGATTCTGGAAAGGATTCTGCGCAGCGCGATGTCGTTGCTGGATGCCCGTTTCGTACACCTTCTCCTGGTGGAAAATGAACGGATCCGCCGCCTGGTCCTCTCCCGCGACGAGGGGGGGCGAGAGGTGCTCAGCGCCCAATTGCTCTCGCGCAGCACGAACCTGGTCAAGTGGATCCAGCAGGAACAGGCGGAAGCTCTGCTTCAGCCGCCGGAACTCCTGTTCGAGGGGATCGGAAGCGTCCAGGAATCCATCGCGAACGGACCACCGATGTCGTCCCCGCTGTTCACCGGGGGCAAGACCCGCGGGATCCTCATGGTCTTCCCGCAGGAGTCTTCGTTCTCTCCCGAAGATGCCAAGCTGCTGGGATTTCTGGCCAACCAGGCCTCCGTCGTGCTAGAGCTCTCGCGCCTCTATCAGCGTCTTCAGAACGAGGCCAGCACCGACGGATTGACCGGCCTGTACAACTACCGCTATTTCATGGATGCCCTGCATCGCGAAGTCAAACGGGCGAGTCGCTTCGAGGAGCCCTTCGCCGTGGTGATGGTTGATGTCGACAACCTCAAGCAATACAATGATGCCAACGGTCATCTGGCTGGGAGCTCCGCTCTGCGCGAGATGGGATCCCTCTTGAAAACGGACGCACGGGAAATCGACATCATCGCGAAGTATGGCGGCGACGAGTTCAGCTTGATCCTTCCCAACACCCATGCGGAGGGATCGATCGTGTTCACCGAACGCATGCTTTGCCGGGTTTCTTCGCACTGTTTCCAGGATGATCCCAAGCGCCGCTTGACGATCAGCGCGGGCGTCGCGATGTATCCCGAAGACGGGCAGAACGCGCGAGAGCTTCTGAGCCGGGCGGATGACCGGCTCTATCTGGCCAAGTCGGAGGGTCGCGACCGCATCGGTTACCCTCTTCCACCCTCAGCGATCAGCGCTTCCACGCCCGAGGATTGATCATGTCATTATCGGAAAAACTGAAGGACGGTACAGCGAGGCTTGCCGTCATCGGGCTGGGTTACGTGGGTCTTCCGCTGGCGGTGGAGTACGCGCGCAGCGGGTTCAGAGTGACCGGCATCGATCTCGACCCCGAGAAAGTGGAAAAGCTCACGCGTGGTGAGAGCTACGTCGGAGACGTCGACGCGGCGACTCTCGCGGCGCTGGTGGAGAAGGGGCAGTTCACCGCGACCACCGATTTTGGCGCTCTGCAGTCGTGCGACAGCGTCAACATCTGCGTGCCGACCCCGCTCTCCAAGACCCGAGATCCCGACATCAGCTACATCGACGCGGCGGTGGACCAGATCGTCGCGCACCTCCATCCGGGAATGCTGATCATCCTGGAGAGCACCACCTACCCGGGCACCACCGAGGAAGTGATTCTGCCTCGTCTGGAGGGCACGGGGTTGAAAGTGGGAGAGGACTTCTTTCTGGCCTTCTCGCCCGAGCGGGTCGATCCCGGTAATCCGCGGTTCAGTACGAAGAACATCCCGAAGATCGTGGGTGGAATCACGCCGCGATGCACCGAGACCGCGGTGGCTCTGTACCGCGCGGCTCTGAGCGAAGTGGTGCCGGTATCCAGCGCGCGCGTGGCGGAGACGGTGAAGCTTCTGGAGAACACTTTCCGTAGCGTGAATATCGGTCTGGTGAACGAGATGGCGCAGATGTGCGGCAAGATGGACATCAACGTATGGGAAGTAATCGATGCCGCGGCGACGAAACCTTTCGGGTTCATGCCGTTCTATCCCGGGCCCGGTCTCGGGGGCCACTGCATTCCCATCGATCCCTTCTACCTCAGCTGGAAGGCGCGCGCGCATGGCTTCGAAGCTCGTTTCATCGAGCTCGCCGGGGCCATCAATGCGAGTATGCCCACCTTCGTCCTGCACTTGGTAGCCAAGGCCCTCAACGATGCGGGACGAGCGGTTCGCGGCAGCAAGATCCTGGTCGTCGGGGTCGCGTACAAGGCGGGAATCGAGGACACGCGGGAATCACCGGCGCTGGACGTGCTGCAGCAAATCAACGACATGGGAGCCGAGACCTGGTGGCACGACCCCCACGTTCGAAAACTGCCGTCACTCCTTGCGGCGAAGCGATTGGATGAGTTGGACCCTCGCCAACTGAGCGAGTTCGATTGTGCAGTCATCACCACCGCGCACTCCGAGGTCGACCACACGCTCTTCGTGAGGCACTGCAAGAGCGTGGTCGACACGCGCAACGCCCTGCGCGGCGAGAATTTCGAAAACCTCTATCGACTCTAGAACGGCGGGAGTATTTCATGGCGAGAGTTCTGATTACAGGTGGCGCGGGCTTCATCGGTTCGCACATCGCGGCCGCGCTGGTGGCGGCCGGAGACGAGGTGCGAATCTTGGACGATTTCTCGACCGGCTTCCAACGAAATGTCGACGCGGCCGGCGGGGTCCGGGTCTTCCGGGCCAGCGTGGTCAATCTCGATCGCGTGAGGGAGGCGGTCAAGGGCTGCGACTACGTCTTCCACGAAGCCGCCCTGGCTTCGGTTCCGCGCAGCGTGAAAGATCCGCTGGCGAGCAATACGGTCAACGTGGAGGGAACCCTGAACGTTCTGGTCGCCAGCCGGGACGCCGGAGTGAAGCGGGTGATCTACGCCGCGTCCTCCTCGGCTTACGGCGACAGCGAAGTCTTGCCCAAGGTGGAGACGATGCGTGAGAGACCCAAGTCACCCTACGCGGTGGCGAAGTTGGCGGGGGAGCAGTACGTCTCGGTCTTCGCCAGTGTCTACGGAATGGAGACCCTGGCCATTCGCTACTTCAACGTGTTTGGCCCGCGCCAGGATCCCGACAGCCCCTACGCCGCCGTCATTCCCCTCTTCCTCGACGCGCTCCTCAAGGGACAGCCGCCGACGATTCATGGAGACGGGGAGCAGTCGCGCGACTTTACCTACGTCGAGAACGTGGTCCACGCGAACCTCCTGGCCCTGAAAGCCCCCAAGCTCTCCGGCGCGGTGGTCAACGTGGCCCTGGGGGACCGCATCACCCTCAACGAGCTCTACCGGCGCCTGGCCGAGCTGGTCGACAGCGAGATCGAGCCCATTCACGGCCCGGTCCGGGCCGGAGACGTCCGGCACAGCCAGGCGGATATCTCGCGGGCCGAGAAGCTGCTGGGATACCGGGCCCAGGTCCCCTTCGCCGAGGGGCTACGGCGTACCGTGGAGTGGTATCGTTCCTCGCAGGGGAAAATGGACCGCTAGCAAGGGCTTGGAGATTCTGAGTAAGTTGACAAGCCCCCTCCGGTGCTTCTAAACTATAGGGGAGTTATCAGGCGCCCACGAATCTCGTGGCGACGCTTGGATTTCGTGTTTTCACCCGCCCTGCGATCGAGGTCCCCATCATGACGCGCTCATTCTCCCTTTACGCAGCGCTCGCGGCCCTGCTCCTCCTGGTTGTACCTGCCGCGCAGGCCAACCTCGTGGTGGACCCCTCGGCCGCCGCCCTGGGATCGTCCACCATCTGGATCGCCGTGCCCGAGACGGCGGACCCCGCGGAAACCCCCGAGCTCACGCTCAAGCTGCAGACGCCCGAAGGAACCAGCAGTTCCGACCTTTACCTCGTCGAACCCAATCGCCGCCTCCCCCTCGTCTTCCCCAGCGAAGACCCGGATGCCGATTCCGGAGTGATCTCCAGTGAGACGCCCTTCACCACGACCCTGGGAGTCACCCGCATCGGAGATGACGGTCTTCAGCTCGGCGAACCGACCGGTTGGGTCGCCCTGGACCGCAATCGCGGCGGGGATCCCATCGTGTCGGTGCCCATGGATGGGCGCCAGCCCCGGACCGCGGCAACCCCTGCTCCCGAGCCGGCCACCGTCATGCTTCTTGCATGTGGCCTGGTCATCGTGGGAGCGATGTTTCATGCCCGCCGCCGCGGGGCAGAGGTCCAGATCTAGGGGAGCCTCACTAGGGCATTGTCATCGCCTCCATAAGCGTATATGGATTGCAGCGGGATCTTCTTCGAGAGAGGATCCCGCATTCGTGGGTATCTCTTTCTGAGCTGCCCAATTCTGTCATTCCATCCAGCGCAGGTACCCTGGACCATGAGATTGCCCAAGTCCTGTCGATCCCTGAGCCTCTTTCTCCTGCTCGCTCTTTCCCTGGCCTTCTGTGCCCATAGCGCCAGGGCCCAGTCTAACCGCACGGTCGCCGGCCGCCCCTACCGGCTCGGAGTGGGGGACGTACTCCAGCTCTCGGTGTGGCAACAACCCACTCTCGATCGGGAACTTCGCATCCGCGACGATGGTACGGTTGTCGTACCCCTGGTCGGGGAGGTCAAGGCAGCCGGAGAGACGGTTCCAGAGTTGGAGGAACTGCTGACCAAGCGCCTGCGCTCGTTCAATCGCGACATCACCGAAGTTTCCGTCACGGTCAGCAAGTACCAGAGCCTTCAGATCTTCGTCATGGGAGCGGTCGCCAATCCGGGCGTGCATTCCTTCAAGGAAACTCCCAACGCGTGGGATGCCATTCGCACCGCGGGGGGGCCGACGGCTACGGCGAACCTGCGTCGCGTGCGCGTGCTCCACAACGACGAGAAATCGACGGTGACGACGCTGGTCAACGTCGCTGAGGTGATCCAAGGCGAGGGCACGGGTGACCTTCCCGATCTGTCACCGGGAGACACGGTGATCGTGCCCGGCGACGCGATGCTCAATGCCTCCGACCGTGAGACGGGGGTGCAAGTTCTGGGGCAAGTGGTCAGCGCAGGTTTCTACAGCGTCGATGGCCCTACCCCAGTGCTGACGGTAATTCTGCTGGCTGGGGGCTTCAACGGAGACGGCGACCCCAGACAGGTGCGAGTGGTGCACGATTCAGGTCATGGCTCCCTCGAGGGACGCGCCGTGGATACCACCCTTTTTCTGCAGAACGGGCAGATCAGTGGGAACCCCCTAGTGTATGCGGGCGACACGGTTTACGTAGAGAAGAAGCCATTCTCCGGTGGTGTTCTTCGAGTGCTTCCCGGGATCATAGCCTCGGTTACCGGCGTGGTCGCCCTTCTCATCAGCGTCTCCAAGCATTGAGTTCGCCAGCACGTGGAGCATGAGCATGGGTTCTAGCCCCAGGACATCGCATCATCGGCAGGGGACATCCAACTCGCCGAAGGCTGGGAGCGAGGGCTTCGATCCCCATCGTCTGTGGCAGATCGTCCGTCGTCGTCGCTTTTACCTGATCCTGCCGGTCCTGGTGATCGGAAGCGTCCTGGGGGCGGGCGTCACCACCATCTCGCCTCTGTACCAGTCGAGCGTGCGAATCCTCCTGGAAGACCGGAGCACCGGCACCGACGTCGACAAGCTCATGACGAGGGAAGCCAGGCGTGTCCGGGATCTCGAGAACCTGGTGATGGTGCGCGAGACCCTCATGTCCCAGCAGCTTCTCACCCGGGTGATTCGGAATCTCCAACTGCGCAACGACAAGGAGATCCAGGAGCAAGCACGCATTCTTCAGGAGACCAAACTTCCCGACCAGACCTTGAGCTTGATTGCGGAGAGGCTCCTCGTCAATCGCCTGCGCCACAAGCTCTTCGTCAGCAATCAGGAGGGGAATCTCTTCTTGATCAGCATGGAGGACAACGACCCCTACACCGCGTACAAGCTTACCGAAGCGGTGACGGAGGCCTTCGTCGAAGAGATGAATCGCCGCCGGGTCGAAGGTCTGATCGAGACGACAAGCTTCACCGATCAACAGTTGGAGAGCGCCCGGCAGACTCTCAAGGACGCCGAAACCGAACTCGAGAAGTTCAAGCGCACGCGGGTCATCCAGGATACCCTGAGCAACAACCCGGTCACCGAAAAGAACAGTCGCAAGGCCGAGGGGATCCTCCAGGACGTGAAACTCGATCTCACCGAGAACGAGCGCGAGATCACTCGCATCGACAACGAGCTCTACTCCCTCGTCGCTTCGCCTCCTCGCGATCCTCGCTACAAGGACGACCCGCAGGTCCAGGGAATAAGGGACCGCCTCGAGGCTCTAGAGAAACAGGACTACGTCGCGCAACTCGGCAGTTCGCCGGTCCCGGCTTCGGGGATCACGCCGGAACAGCAGCGCATCGGAGTGCAGCGGAATCGTCTGAACACGCGATTGCTGGAGATCATGAGCGACAGCTATCCGGAGCTACCCAAGCATGCCCTGGAGATTTTAGCCCGCAAGGCTGAACTCACGATCGTCGACGAAGTGTTGCGGCGGCACCACGACCGGATCCAGACCGAGTACGACGGGTTCCAGCAGCGCATCAAGGGAAAGCCCGCGCTCGAAGCCGAGCTGCGTCGTCTCGAACAAAAGGTCTCCAACGAGGAGTCCATCTACAACCACCTGATCGACGCCGAGAACTCGAATGAACTGAGGCTCGCGGCCAACGAGAGCGGGTTCGGGATCTCGGTTCGCGTGCTGGAGCCGGCGTTCAAGGCGATCGCGCCTTTCAAGCCGGACAAGAAGAAGATCGCCCTCATGGGCGTAGTCCTGGCGCTCGGCATCGGCATGGGCGCGATCTTCCTGGCCGAATACGTCGATTCCAGTTTCAAGGACGTGGACGAGGTCGAACACATCCTGGGTCTGCGCGTGGTGGGAACTCTTCCGCGCTTCGCGGATACCTATGAGTGGAGTCTCAAGAGGAAGCGGACGGTGTTCGTCTGGAGAACCGCGTTCATCGTCACTCTGGTGACCGCGATGCTTCTCTTCGTACTCTACTATCGGCAGGCCATGATTCACGACCGCATCCAGCCGCTCAGTCCCTTGACCGAGAGCGCCGCCCCCGCGCGAGAGGACTCGCCGTGAAAGAGACCGAGATCCATCCCCAGTCGGCGCTGCTTTCGACTGACCCCAAGGACTTCGAAACCCCCCTGGCGGTGGAGATGCGGCGCCTGTACACCAAGCTGCGTCCGCCTCTGAAGGAACTCTCCGCACAAGTCCTCATGTTAACTTCAGCGGAGCGGGGAGAGGGCAAGAGCACGACCTCGGCCAATCTGGCCGTGACGGTGGCCCGACACCGGCGCACGAAGACGGTTCTCGTCGACGCCGACCTGCGGCGGCCCACCATTCACAAGCTCTTCGAGATGCCACGGGAGCCGGGGCTGAGCGACATCCTGGAGGGGAAGTGCACCATCGAGCAGGCCTTACGCCCGACCCCTCATTCGTTTCTTCAGGTGATTCCCAGTGGCTCCCGCGAGGAGCACCCGGGCGGACTTTTCGAAAGACAGCGCCTGAGCGATACCATCGAGCACTTGCGCAAACGATTTGAAATCGTCATCTTCGATGCGCCCCCCGTACTACCCGTCGCGGATACCACGATCCTGGCGGGAGAGATGGATGGAGTCTTGATGGTGATCATGGGCGGACTCACTCCACGCGAAGTGGTTCGACGGGCGCGAGAGATCCTCGAGGATTCGAATGCGCGCCTACTCGGGGTCGTACTCAACAACGCGTCGCGCGTTTTGCCCTACTACTACGAATACAGCTACTACGGCGAAGAAGAGTAGTGGTCTGTCTCTTCTCTCAACTCTCTCCACCTCAAGTCACGCCGGGAAGCGAAGGTTACGATAAGACCGAGCAAAACCGCGAACCAGAGAGTCGCTCCCCGTATCAGCAGGGTCGCCGCGGTGGCCGAGGATGAAGCAATCCCCGCCTCCCGTAGCACGCCGAACAAGACGGCTTCTGTCCCCACCAGGCCGCCCGGCATGAAGGTGAGATTTCCTGCGATCGTACTGCCAGCGTAGATCCAGCTGGCCTGCATGAGGGGAATGGACGTCCCCAGCCCCACGAGAATTAGATAGAGCCCCACGCATTCGGCGAACCACGCCCCCAAACTCATGAGGAGTGCGGGGATGAGTTTCGCGGTGGAAAAAAGGCGAGCGCCGTCGTGCAAGCTTTCGCTCAGTGCGGCGGCCCGATTGGAAGTCCACGGGAGTTTCTGCAGCAGATCCAGAAGCACCTGTTGCACGCGTGGACGACCTAGCAGGACCCCGCACAGGAGGGTCAGAAGGAGGAGGGCGAAGATGCGCGGTTGCAGATTCCGCTGCCCGTGGCCGATCCCGGCCAGGGCCAGAATCGTCAGCGCGAATGCGTCGGTGATCCGGTCGACCAGAAGCACCGGAGTGGTGCTTCGAATCGAGTACCCGTGATTCCTCCGCAGAAAGACCAGTTTGTAGATCTCACCGAGTCGCGCGGGCGTCACGACCATGGTGAGGCACGAAAAGTAGATCCGGGCGTTGGAAACGATGGGCACCCGGATGTTCAGGGCCTTCAAGAGGAAGTCCCATTTGAGAAAGCGTAAGCCGTAATTCAAGAGGCTCAAGGCCAACACTGGCAGGATGAGAGATCGATCGAAGACCTGCCAGGCCTCGTGCAGGGGCTTTCTCGCCAGAAAGAAGGCGAGGAGCACGACGAGGAGGGCGAGAGCCGCGAAATAGACGAAGAGATGCCGGCTCAGAAAGATTCGAATGCGTGAGTTGGCGTCGGACATGGGGAATTTGGCTTGGATCCTGCCCAGTCTGTGGATTGGGGACGGTCGAAAAGGGAGCGTAGAGTCTTGCACATGAAGCGTCAATCAAGACGAGTCCAATTCTTTCTCAGCGTCGCGGGATGCATCCTCCTCTTCCTTTCCGTGGCTCCTAGGCCCCTTTTGGCTCAAGAGTCCAGTGGAACGTTTCTGACGATTCCCGTCGACGTCGTGGGCGCCGGCATGGGTGGAGCAGATGTTGCACGAATCAGCCACGGCATTTCGCCTTTCGCGAACCCGGCCGGCTCGGCCGTGAATTTCAGTTCCGCCACCTTGACCCACGAGCTCTGGCTCGCCGAACAGCGCGTCAACGCGCTGGCGATCCAGATGCCCTTGCAAAAAGGTCGCTCGGGGCTGGCCCTCACCGGGAGAATGGTGAGCCACGCGACCGTCCCTCGCTTCGATGCCAATGGCAATCGCATGGGTTCGCTCGAGCCCCAGGACTTGAGCCTGGGCGCTACCTACGCCATGCGCTTCGGCATGGTGACCCTCGGAGCCGGCGCACGGTACATCCAGGAGAACCTGGAAGTGGCCAAGGGAACCGGCTTCTCCTTCGATCTCGGAGCGCTGCTCGACGTGGGACCGGCCCGGTTCGGGCTGGCTGGCACCAACCTCTTCGGCTACCTGAATTACGATGGGAGCAGCTATGACCCCCCGCGGAGAATCGCGGGAGGGGTCGCGGTCTCTCCGGGCTTCCATGAGCTCGAATTCGTGGCCCAGTACAACGATTGGCGCTACGGGGACCAGGACCTCGCGCTGGGGGCGCAGTGGTCGGCCCTGCGCGGCGTTTTGAACCTGCGCGCCGGATATGTCGCACTGACCCAATCCTCGCAGGAGGAGAGCTTCTCTCCCGTGCGGTTCGGGTTCACGATCGCCCATTCCGGACTCGCTCTGGATTATGCCTACGTTCCGCACAAGGAACTGGGGCAAGCGCATTTGCTTTCCCTCCGCTGGATGAAGCAGTAGTCTCTCGACCCGGACCGTTCGCCTCGAGGGCGGCCGGGTCGATGAAATCTGGCTTCGATCGCTCCCCTTCGGGGGGCGCCATCAGGGGGGGCGTCGTGCCCGCAAGGACGCGATGAAATCCATGCGGCTCCGCTTCACCGTGGTCTTCGCCGCGCTGGCCTTCGTCTTGGCCTATGCCCGGATCCTGCAGAGCTGGATCGCGGACCTGTACTCCGATCCCAACTATGGCCATGGACTCGTCCTGGGTTGCCTTCTGCTTGCCCTGGGAGCGTGGCGTAGCCTGAAGCGCGATCCGGTGCAGCATCCGGGTGGGCGCAATTTCTGGTGGGTCTGGGGCCTTCTCGCGCTGGGAATGGCCGTGGGCGGCCTTCTGGTCGCCAATGACAGCCTCATGCGCTGGTCCCTGGTCCTGGCCGCTCTGGCCTGCGTGGAGGCGCTCGCCCCGGTTTCGATGGTGAGAGCGTGGCGAGGCCCCCTTCTGGCCCTGCTGCTCTTGGTGCCCTGGCCCTACGTGATCTACTATCTCGCGACTGCGCATCTCCAGCGGATGTCCTCGGCCGCCGCCGCGTTCCTACTTCATGCGAGTGGCGTGCCCTTGGCCCGAGACGGGAATCTGCTCCACTTTTCCGGCTACGATCTCGAGGTGGTGGAGGCCTGCAGCGGGTTGCGTAGCCTCTTGGTCATGAGTGCTCTGGCCGCCTTTCTCGCCGCCGTCGCGCGCCTGTCCTCGCGCCGGACCATCTTCATGCTCTTGCTTTCCGTTCCCCTCGCATTGGGGGCGAATCTGTTCCGGCTCGTCCTCACCGGATACGGGGCCCAGTTGGGGGGACCCAAGACGGCGGAGAACATCTTCCATCTCGGCGGCGGACTCTTGAGTTTCGCGCTCGGCGTGATCGTCTTGGGGTTGGCTGCGTTCTATCCGCGCGGGAGAAAGGCATGAAGCGAGGGACTCGCGGTCTCCTCCTGGGTCTGGGATTTCTCGGCGTGGCCGGGCTCTCCCATCGGCTGCAGACTCCGGTCGCTGAGGCGGAGTGGTCGAAGGACTTCGCGACCAGTGTACTCCAGGAAGAAGGAGTCACTCAACTTCCAGTCTCCTTGCAGGCAAGGGAGGCGCTTGGCGTCGACCGCTACCGTTTCGTGGAGGTGGAGAACGAGGATTGGGCACCGGTGTGGATCTACGCCGGGTACTACGCGGGGCAGAGAACCAATGCGCAAGTTCACGCCCCCGAACACTGTTATCCGGGTGCGGGCTGGGGAATCGTTGCAAGTAGAGTGGTGCAAAGGAATCAAGAGTCGCTGCACGAGCTCTCGATCGAAAAGCGCGGTGAGAAGCGTCTCGTCTGGTATGCCTATCGCACGCGGCGCGGGCAAGCCACGAGCGCACTCGGACTCAAGCTGGATCAGATGTTCTCCGCTCTGCGGGGCGCCCCGCGCGACGCGCTTCTGCTACGTCTCAGCACCCCCGTTCTGGACGTGGAGGGAGAGAAGGTAGCGCAACGGAGACTGGCGGAATCCTGGGACACCTACGGCAGCGAGGTCATCGGCTGGTACGAGAGGAGGGGAGACCGGTGAATTTCCTGCGCTTCATCGAAGATCTGATTCGCCTGGTGGTCCTCGCCCTCTTGGATCTGAAACGGGCCGGCGTGCGGCTCATCCTGTTTGCCGCACTTGCGGCGGAAGTCCTGGTGCTCATCATTTGCGCCGACCCGACCTTTCCCGCCTGGAGTGGAGTGGTGATCCCCCTCCTGGAGCGCGTCTTCGGCGCGTACTACCTCCACTATCCCCAGTCCTACATCGGTCTTCCCGCTACCGGCGCGGTGGGTAAGCTCTTGATCGATCTCTTCGTGAGTCCTTTCGTGTTGGCCTGGTGCGGAATGGCGATTCTCCGAGTCACCGGAGACGAAAGGGCGAAGAGACAATCTCTGTTCTCCTCGAGCTTGCACTACTATGCGCCCTTCTTCCTCTTGACCTGTCTGGAGATTGGCGTCTGGGTTCTGTTCTACGGACTGCCCGTCTACCTGCTCAACACCAGGTTCAATTTGGCGTACCGAACTCATGCCGCGGTCACCATCTTCGGAAGTCTTCTTCCGCTCTTGCTCCTGACCCCTCTCTTCTTCGTTCCGCCGCATCTGCTGCGTGAGGGGAAGGGGCTGGGCCGCGCGATCGGCTCCAGCTTCTCTCGCGCGCGCAAGGATCCTGCGTGGCCTTTGGCCTTCGTGGCCTTGCCCTGGCTCGCGAGCGTGCCCCTTTCGCTGGCACTGCAGCGTTCGGCACGCCTGGCTGCGCAACTTCGGCCGGAAATCGTGTTGGTGGCGGTTGCGTTGCAAGCCGCGATCTTTCTCTTGTTCGGGTTCATCGCACTGGACGCCGCCATCCGGATCTTCCTCAAACCCCGGAGCCGTGGATTATGAGAGTTCGGCATGCCTGCTTTCTGCTCCTGGTCGTGCTCTGCGGCTGCGGGAGACAGGACATGCGTGCTCGTTACCTGGCAGAGCGCGCGCGCTATTGGGCCGAGCGCGAGGCGATCAGTTTTTCCCTCGAAGCGGATCCCAAGATTCGCAGCGGATATTATCGCACCGGTCTCGCGTACATCGAGGTGGCGCAGCGCGCCGATCCCAGCCAGGTGCACGGCAAGAGTGATCCGAAGATTCTCGCCGAGCTCTCCTCTCTCCAGGCCTGGGGGCGCATCCAGTCGGGGGATGCCTTCCTGCGCGCCGGTCGCTTCGATCTGGCCGAAGTCCAACTCCGCGCGGCTCAGGAGGAGGGTCCCATGGTCCTGCGGCGACAGGCGGCGCTGCTGCGCGCGGAGTCGGCGCGCACGCAGGAACGATGGGAGGAGGCGATCACGTTTTATGGACAGTTTCAGGACCTCATGCAGGAGCCGCCGGTGCCCTCGACCCTCGACCCCCGAGTCCTGAGACTGCCTCTGGTCTTGGTGCAGGATCTCTTCGGCCGAGCAGACAGCGAGCTCGTGGAGAAAGCTCGACTCGAGGGGCATCGCTTCTATGCCTGGATCCAGAAGCAGTGGGCGGGCCAGCCCACCGGGGACAGGGCTGCCTTTCTGGACCACCGGTTGGACATCGCGACGCAGAAGTGGAAGGAGGCCGAGCTGAGTCTGAGCCGCTACGAGGCGCGTGACCTGTCCAGCGGGGACCGTTTGAACGCGCTCTTCGATCGGGCCGAGATCCTGGCCCATGGACTCGGCAAGCTCGCTCGCGCGGACTCCCTTTACTTGAGGGTCATTGAGGAGTCCGAAAACGAGACCCTGCGCGGCCTGGCCCATTTGCGACGCGCGGAAGTTCTCCTGACGATGAAGCAGCCCGATGCCGCCATGCGCGAACTCGACAGCGTGGTGAGCGACTTTCCCAACGAGCGACGTCTCGCCGCGGCCGCGCTCCTGCGCAAGTCCGAAGTGCTTCTGGACAGCTCCGACTGGTCCGGTGCACAGAAGACGCTACGGCGCCTCATCCAACGCTATCCCGACACGGCCGCGGGCCTGCAAGCGCCGATGCACCTAGTGGATATCCAAGAACGACGGGGTGGCGGGAGCTCGGCCAGCAACGAGCTCCATCGCGCCGTCGAGCAGTATCAGCGCTTGATCTCCGGCCACGCCTCGGCCGGCGCGGTCGGCCTCGAGGCGAGAGAGAACTCGGTGGATTGTCTGCTCCGATTGCACGAATACGAGGACGCCCTGCGCCAGCTCGAGCAGATCCATCACATCCTCGGTCGCGACAAGAGAGGGGGTGAGGCGCTGCTGAGGGCGGCGGAGATTGCCCGCGACGATATGAAGAACCCCAGGCTGTGCCGCCTCTATCTGGAGTGGGTCGACGAGCAGGTACCGGGAAGCCGGGCTGCGCTTCGGGCGCGAGAAATGCTCGAGGAGATGGGTTTCACGCCCAAGAGTGGCAGCTGAGCATGACTCGCCGCGCGTGCCTAAACGATTGATTCCATAGTGTTGCGGTTCTAGACTGTCCGCTGTGTCCACCAGCCGAAAGGGCCTCATGCGCCAGATACTCCTGCTCTTGCTTCTCATTTTGCTCCTGCCGATTCGCGCGCGGGGGCAAGAGAAGTCACCCAATGCCTTTCGCATAACTTCACAGGTGGCGGAGAGTGAGATTGTCCTGATCGGTGGCGGTCTCAAGCAGTCCTCCATGGCGCCGCTCGCGATCGATGAGCTCGCAACGGGGCGCTACGAAGTTCGGCTCTATCGCGGGGGAGTTCTCTGCGCGAAAACCACAATGGATGCGGGGGACAGACTGCGGCTTTCGGATCGTCGCGGAAGCCGGGTTCTGCTTTCCGCGATCGTTCCGGGCCTGGGTCAACTGCGCGATTTCCGATGGGGGTCGGGTTTGGTTCCCATGGCCGAAGTGGGGACCGCGATCGGACAGGCCTTCCGCTACTCCGCGAAGGTGCACGATCAACAGCAGGTCTTGGATACGGTGGTGGCGCAGACTTCATCCGCGGACAAACTAACCCCGGGCTACGGACGGCTCTCGGCCCATTTGCAGGACAACGTCTGGCTGGAGGAACAGACCCGCAACAACTACGCCTACCTGGCACTCTACTCGCACGTGGGCAACATCCTCCACGCAGCGGTACGGCGCGGCCCGTACCGTTTCGAGCTTTCAGGGACGCGGAGCGTCGCGGCCCGGTACCTACCGCCCTCGAAAACAAGCGTGGGATTTCTCTCGCTTCTCTACCCGGGCCTGGGGCAGACCCGCCTCGGCTACGAGACGCGCGGACTCTTGTGGTCCTCGCTGGGCTTCGTGGCCGGAATGACCCTGGTGGAGACCCAGCGCTTCCTCGATCAACGAACAGTGAGCGAGCAGGACGCCGGGCGGATCGTGGCCTTGGAAGCCGGACAGGGAGGAGTCACCCCCGAGGCTCTGGCCCGTTGGGCGACGGCGCAGGGAGATGTCGAGAGCGCGAAATCACGCAGGCGTGCGGTGATTTTCGGCATGGGAGCCCTCTGGATTCTGAATGTCGCGGATGCGATTTTCCTGGAGGACGACGCGCCGGTTCCCCTGGAAAACGGGCGAATCGGGGCGCTAGGAGTCGATTTGCGAGTCGCGTGGGTGGGAGAGGCCCCCGGTCTGAGTCTTGCCCGACGCTTCTGATTTCAGCGGCCGGGATCTTGCCTGGCCGAAGGGGAAAGAACGAGCTAATCTCGTCCTTGACAAGATGGGGTGAGGCCTACCGGCGCCCGCTCCACTTCGTGGCCTTCCGGGCATGCCAGCAGAAGTCCCAGCTTCGAGCTCCAACCGGAAGATCACGGTCCAGATCAGCTCTCAGTTTCGAGTTGAGACGCTTGCCGGAATCGGTGTGGAAAGGTCCAGAATGCAGCTCCACCCCTCGATGATCGAGCATGTGGGTACATCGCGAGCTTACGACGCCCCGCAGCTGAAGTATCTCGGGAGCCCCATCCCTCTCTACGGGCAAGTTCCTCGCTGGAAGCGCGTCGTCAAGCGTGGCTTCGACATCGTCTTCTCCTTGGTGGGCTTGACCCTCTTTATCGTCCTCTTGCCCTTCCTCGCTCTGGCGATCAAGATCGAATCGCGTGGGCCGGTTTTCTACGGACAGATTCGGGTGGGTATCAACCGGCGCGGCCGTGAACGGCGGCGGGAAGAATCCGAGGCACCGGAAATCGGTGAAAGGCGCTGCCGGCAACAGAGTCGAGAAGTGCGCAAGGTCATTGCGGAAGGTCGACCCTTCCAGATCTGGAAACTGCGTACGATGTACATCAATTCCGAGTCGGAGGGGATGCGCTGGGCGAGCGAGAACGATCCACGGATCACTCGCATCGGACGTCTCTTGCGTCTCACCCGCATGGATGAATTCCCGCAGTTCTACAACGTGCTACGTGGTTCGATGAGCGTGGTGGGTCCACGGCCCGAGCGGCCGCCGTTCATCTCGCTCCTCAGCCGCGAGGTCCCCGGCTATCTGGAGCGACTCCGCTTCAAGCCCGGGATCACCGGTCTCGCCCAGGTCGAGAGCGGCTACGACGAATCGCTCGATAGCGTGCACAGGAAAGTGGCCCTCGACCTGGAGTACATCACCAAGTTCGGTCTGCTGCGCGACCTCCGGCTCCTGGTGGCGACGGTTCGGGTCGTACTGACCGGGCGGGGGGCTCTCTAGGGCGTTTTGCGCCTTTTGGTTGGCCCGCATCTCCTCGTTTCCCGTGAACGCCATTCCCCCTCAGACCGTCCTGGACGGCTCAGTGCGGGCCGGCTGGGGAATTTAGCGCAGCTGGGCACGATCCTTGATGGACCATGACGTGAACTCCTGGGGGAGTGCTGCGAGCGTCATGATCCACCGCCTGTTCATCTTGTCCTATTTCCTTTTGCCCGCTGTCGCGTTCTCTCTGCGCGGGCGAGATCTCGGACTTTGCCGTCCTCGGCCTCTGTTGGGGCGTGGCCGCGGTCCTCTTTTTCTTCCACCGTCGGCATCTGCTCGCGAACTGCGCCCCGGCGCCGGCGGACTCCCACGATGCGACGCGGGGCCACGGATTCCTCGATCTCTATCGCGGCCTCGGCACGGACTACTCCCGCCTGAAGCAGGGCTACGAGGACGCTCGCCTCCGTCTGGTGAACACCAACATTCAGCTCTTGAGCGTGCGCGAGTTGTGGCAGGCTCTCGCGCGACCGGGGCGACTGGAACACACGGTGGACGGCGCCTTGGTCTACTGTCATCGCGCCAGCGGGTTTCAAGAGGTCATGATCCTGCGCATCGAACGCCGGTCGCGCGAACTGGTGGGCCGGTGGCTTCATCCCGGCACCAACGGATCGGTGGTCGAAACCATGCGCTGGGCCCTCGGCGGTCTCGGTGGTACCGTCGCGCGGGCGATGCGCAATCCCAGCAGCCTCCTGGTGGAGGAGAGCCACGCCGAGTCGTTGTTGACGGTGAACGGGGAGTGCCCGGCCGGCTTTCAGGATCACGGAGCACATCTGGTGGTTCCGCTGCTGACCCCTCTTCCGCGTCACGAGTGCCTCAAGGGCGGATGGCTCTACCACGACGACTGTCCGGTGTTCGAGCTGGCTCCTTCCGAACAAATCCGTGAGAGCTTTCCCTCCACTGAGAGAGCGCTCGATCTCACTCCGTGCATCTCCTGTCGTCACTATCCACTGTACGGCTTGATGGTGGTGACCGATCGGGCGCGTCCGGCGGGAATTCGCAAGGCGGATCAGCTGACTCTGGAATCGCTGAGCTACGCGGTGAGCGCGGTCCTGCAGAACGCGAGTCTCTACCACGAACTCGAAATGGGGGAGAGCTTCCGCGACCAAATCCTCGACGGGATGAGCAACGGCCTCATCACCACCGACGACCGCGGCCGCGTGATCTTTAGCAATCGCCGCGCGCAGGAACTGCTTTCGACTTCGGGGCGAACACTTGCGGGAAAGAAACTCGACTCGCTCCTGTGGGGCTTCCCGGCGGAATCTCCCGCCAAGGCCGCGCTCTTGGGAGGACAGCCGAATCTGCGCTGGGAAGGACGCATGGGCCTTGAAGAAGAGAAGTCCATTCCCGTGCTCCTGACCCTGGCGAAATACCGCCGTGAGGAAGGCGGATTGGTTGGCGTTATCGCGGTGATCGAGGATCTCAGCGCAGTGCACCTGATGCAGGAGGAGATCCGGCATCTCGACACCCTCGCCGCCATCGGCCGTTTCGCCAGCAGCATGGCGCACGAGATTCGCAACCCCCTGGGTGGTATCAGCGCCGGGATGGACTATCTCGCCCGCAAGGGCACGTTCTCCCTGGATGAGGCCGAGAGCGTCGCCGTCATCCAGGAGGAAATCCAGCGCCTGGACGGCATCATTCGCAATCTCTTCCAGGTGGCGCGACCTGCGCGTCTGCAGAAGCAAGAGACGCCGCCACTGGAAACCGCGCTGAGAATTCACCGCAGCATCAAGGACTTGGCCGAGGAGCGGAGAGTGGAGATTCGCGTCGAATGCGCGGACACGCTGCCCAGCTACCACATCGATCGGGATCAGATCCACCAGGTTCTCTTCAACCTGCTCAAGAACGCGATCGAAGCCAGCGAAGAGGGTAGCACTGTCGTTCTCAAGGTGGAGAAGGCAGCCGGATCCCAACCGAAGCCCGAGCTCGAAGAGGCCATCGTCTTCGAAGTCATCGATACCGGTCCGGGGATCGAGCACGAGGATCTGGCGCACATCTTCGAACCGTTCTTTTCCAAGAAGGCTGAAGGCACGGGGCTCGGCCTCTTCGTCTCACACAACATCGTGGAGCGTCACGGCGGAACGCTCCAGGCGTTCAGTCGACCGGGCGAGGGAACCTGTATCCGGGTTCTCTTGCCCCTCGCGCCCTCAACCATCGGGAGCCACTCATGAAACCGCAGATTCTCATCGTCGATGACCAGGAATCCATTCTCTTCTTCCTGCGCCGAACGCTGGCCGAAGAGGGCTTCGAGGTCATCAGCGCCGAATCGGGATCCAAAGCACTCAAAATCATCGAGGACACGATCCCCGATCTGGTTCTGCTCGACTTGAAGCTGCCCGATATGAGCGGCCTGGAAGTGCTCGCGCGAATCCAGAAGCTCTATTCCGAGCTGTGCGTGGTCATGATGACGGCCTTCGGCGAGGTCGAGACAGCCGTCTCGGCCATGAAGGCGGGCGCCTTCGACTACGTGAACAAACCGATCAACCTGGAAGAGCTGCTGCTAATTCTCGCGCGGGGACTCGAGTCCGGGAGATTGCAATCCGAGCTGCATCAACTGCGCTTGCGTAGCGAAATCATCGATCCGCGCAGTGAGATCGTTCCCAGCGTCTCCGCGAACATGCTCGAAGTCTACGATCTCATCCGGCGCATCGCGGTGGGAGGGAGCACGACCGTGTTGATCGAAGGGGAGAGTGGCACTGGAAAGGATGTGGTGGCGAATCTCATTCACCAGAACTCGCCCCGACGAGATCACGCCTTCCTGGAGATCAATTGCGCCTCACTGCCCGAGGAGCTCCTCGAGAGCGAACTCTTCGGTCACGAGAAGGGGGCGTTCACCGATGCGATCAACCAGAAGCGCGGCCTCTTGGAGCTCGCCCATCGCGGGACCCTCTTCCTGGACGAGATCGGGGAGATGAGCCTGACCATCCAGGTGAAGCTCCTGCGCGTGCTGGAGAAGATGAGCTTCCGGCGGGTCGGGGGCGTCAAGGACATCCAGGTGGACGTGCGGATCGTGTCCGCCACCAACCGAGATCTGATAAGATGCGTGGAAGCAGGAACTTTCCGCGAGGATCTCTACTATCGCCTCAAGGTGATCCCGCTCCATATTCCCCCACTGCGCGAGCGAAGTGAGGACATCCTCCTGTTGGCCGAGCACTTTCTGCACACTTATTCCAAGACCTTCCACCGGCGGTTTCAACGACTTTCGCCGGACGCGAAAAAGGTGCTTGTGGGCTATGCCTGGCCGGGTAACATCCGGGAACTGAAGAACATGATGGAGCGTATCGCGCTCCTGGAGGACGGCGAGGAGCTGCTGGCCTCCCAGGTGCCCATCACCGCCGGGGCGCGAACGGACGAGGGTTCGCTGCTGGAGCGGATCGAGGAGGTCATCAAGGGAGCGATTCCCGAGGCGGGGATTCCCTACGAGGACCTGGTGGAGGACCTGGAGAGGGCGCTCATCGAGAAGGCGTTTCACAAGGCGGAGGGCAACCAGAGTCTCACCGCCAAGTACCTGAACATCAACCGGGACAAGCTCCGCTACCGGATGAAGACTTTCGAGTTGCTCTGACGATGCACGAAGCGCACGGGTCAAAACGCGAGAGAGAGGCGGCTTGTCGCCCCGGCTCGCGTTTTTGCCGAGTGGGGAGGAGGGGAGGGTTGCTCTCTGTTCTCCTCGTGCTCACTTCTCTTCAGGGATGTGGTTACGGTCTGACTCCAGGCCGCGTGAAGCCGGGCCTTCAGAGCGTCGCGGTTCCCTACTTCGAAAACGAGACCACCGAACCCGAGCTCGAGGTTTCGCTCACCGACGCGATCATCGCAGGCATCGTCGCGGACCGAACTCTGCGCCTCACCGACGAGCAGCAAGCCGACGCGCTCATTCTGGGGAAGATCACCTACTTCAAAATCCAGGAGGTATTCTTCGCCGAGAATCGACAGGCGCAGGAATACGAAGTGCGCGTGGCCTGCGAAGTGAGCCTGGTCGACCGCGCCACCGGTGATATCATCGTCAAGCCCACGACCATTCGCGGCAAAGGTGATTACTTCACCGACGAGGGCCCCGAGGGAGAGGATAACGCGCGCCAGCAGGCAGCCGACGAACTGGTGCGCGCGATTCTGGCCCTGGTGATCGAGGAGTGGTGATGGCGAGTCCGAAGATCCTCACCCCCGAAGAGCTGAGAAGTGCCTTGGCCAAGGAGGACCCACGGCCAGTGTATCTGCTCGCGGGACCGGATACCTGGAGGGCGGAGCGCACGGCGCAGTGGTTGAAGGAGAAAGTACTCGATCCGCAGTCGGCCGAATTCAACGCGCAAGTTCTGCAGGCCGACGAGTGTGTTCCCCAGGCCATCGTCGAGGCCGCCTCCGCCTATCCGATGTTCGGCACCCGGCGCTTCGTGTGGGTTCGTCATGCCGAGGCACTCGGCACCGGGTCGGCGATCGAAGGCCTCTTGAGCTACCTGGGGAGTCCTGCCGCCAGCACAGTGCTCGTCTTCACCAGCGCCAAGCTGGACAAACGCCTCAAGTTCACCACCGCCTGCGCGCGCGCCGGCTGCGCGGTGGATTTCCAGAACCTCAAGGGCTCCGCCATCCTCATGCAGGTGGCGCGCCAGGCGCAGTCCCTCTCGCTCACCCTCGAAAAGTCCGCCATCCACGAGCTGATCGATCTGGTGGGCGACGACCTCGGCGAACTGCAGACCGAGCTGGAAAAGCTGGCGCTCCTGCGGGAAGGGAACGCTCCCATCGGACCGAAAGAGGTGCGCCTCCTCGTTGCGCGCTCGCGCGACCTGGACGCCTTCGCGGTGGCGGATCTGCTCAGCGGGGAAGACCCCCTGCCGGCACTGCGCGCCTGGACCAAAGTTCGGGTGGGAGGGGGCGACCCCATCGGCACCGCCGCCATCCTCAGCTGGCGTCTGCGCCAACTCGCCTCCTTTCGCAGCGCCCTGGAGGGGGGAGAGAGCCCCGAATCGGCCGCCCGTCGCCTGGCGCTTCCGCCCTGGCAGGCGCGGCGCCTGGCGGCCCTGGCCCAGAGCTCGACCCTCGACCAATTGCAGCGAACCCTCTTCCACATGCGTCAGGCCGACCGCCGTGCCAAATCCTCCAGTCTGGGCGCTCCCCTGGCCTATGATCTCGCCCTTCTGGCCTGGGCGGTGGAGTCCCTCACGGGCGTCCGTACAACGCGCCGGCCTTGACATCCGGGCCCTCCGCCGTACCTTGGCCGCATCCCAGGGGCCCTCAGACGAAGTCGGTCCTAGTGCGTACTTTTCAGGGAATAGGAGTAGCTCCATGGCAGCACCCGTCGCGGTCGACACCCAGACCTTCCCGGCCGAGGTCCAGAAGGCCACTGGCCTCGTCATCGTCGATTTCTGGGCTCCCTGGTGCGGTCCGTGCCGCATCATCGGACCGGTCCTCGAGGAGATTGCCAAGGAGCAGGCCGCGACCGTCAAGGTGGCCAAGGTGAACGTCGACGAGAACCAACAGCTCGCCGGCCAGTTCAGCATCATGAGCATCCCGACACTTTTGTTCTTCAAAGACGGCAAGGTGGTCGAGCAGATCGTGGGCGCGGTGCCCAAGGACAAGATCCTGCAGACCATCGAGCGCCACAGCTCCTGAGCCTAAGGTAGTTTCCTTAATTCCCGTTCGAACAGCCTGTCGATACATGAGTTCCAGGGGAGGGGAATTGGGATTCCTCTCCCTTTGTGGAAACTATAGTAGTTAACATAATGTATCTTATGCGCAATCTTAGGTAAGGCCATGGCCCCAGGCCGAAGGACTCCGCAGGGCCTTCCCTCGCCAGCTCGTCCGCAGGAAAGGGTTCTCAGTCGCTGACCGGGATCTTCTCGGCGTAGTCCTCGAGCACGGGGATCCGGAAGGATTCTCCGGCCAAGGCCTTCACGAAACCCAGGATACTCAACACCAGGAATCCGGCGAAGGCCGCCAGCTCGAGCAGGATCTCCACCAGGAAGCCCAGGACGGGAATCCTCCCCACCGTGTTGCTGATGATGAGGAGGAAGCAAATCACGGCTGCTTCGACCAAGAAGAGCGCGAAGGCCTGGCGGGCGTGCTGCGTCAGGAAGGCGCTCTTGTTCTTGCGGCTCAGGGAGAAGAGAGAAACCGGACCCAGGTAGGCGATCGCCGCCAGCCAGCGCTGTTTGGTCTCCCCGATGGAATGCGGAAGGATGGGTTCGTGATCGGTCATCGTGCTTTTCCTCGCCTACTAGGAGCTGCTGATCTGAGCCCGAAGAACCTCGATCTTGGTGTTGGCCTCTTGCTTGGTCTGGAAGTCGTTGCTTCGCGACAAGGGCAAGAGCACCGCGATCGCCTCCTCGCGCCGCCCCAGCTTTTCCAATACGCGCGCCTGGGCAAAGCAAGTTTCAGCATAGAGGTAATCCTCGGGCTTCAACTTCTGCGCCAGCGCGCTCAACTGGGCCAGAGCCTCCTGGTTCTGTCCGGCTCCTTCAAGAGCAAGGCCCAAGCCAGACTGCGCGCTCAGCGCGTAGAAGCCCTTCTCGTCCTTTTCGAGATAGTCGCGAAAACTTTGGATCGCCGCATCGTTCTCCCCGAGAGCGAGATGGCAGGCGCCGGCATAGTAGCGGGCGTTCTTGCCCTCCTTGCGGCTCCCGAAGCGCTGGATGAGGTCCTCCAGGGTCAACAGGCACTCGCTGTAGGAGCTGGCGCTGTACTGGGTCGCGGCCTGTGCCATGAGGTGCGCCGCCTCCTGGCGGCTGTGGAGCTGGGTCTGGCGGAAATAGACCGTGCCCAGGACGCCGGCCGCCACCAGGACAACCCCCAGGAACACCCTCAGAAAGTTGTTCTGCAGATAGCTGTAACCCTTTGCTACGTTTTCTGAAAACGCATCATGCCGGAGTTCCTTCTTCGTGAACTTGCCCTTCGCCACGACATCAACCTCCCCGGCCTATCTGCCGGTTATGACTTCAGTTCCACGGGATCCGCGGAAGCTTAGTGGGTTGCGGAGGGCCGGTCAAGGGGGCCCTCCGCCGCGAAAACCTCTGCCCCAGAGAGGACTCGAACCTCCGACACCAGGTTTAGGAAACCTGTGCTCTATCCACCTGAGCTACTGGGGCCCAAGGCACAATCCGGCTAGTCATAGACCAGCAGGGAATGAACCGGCCACGCGAGCTGGTCTCGTCCCTTCAGCGCGGCCAACTCGATGATGAACGCCAACTCCTCCACCTTCGCCCGGGCCTCCTCCACCAGCTCTGCGCATGCCCGCGCCGTCCCACCGGTAGCCAGAAGATCATCCACGATGATGACGCGCTCGCCTTCCTTCAGGGCGTCGCGGTGGATCTCCAGGGTAGCGCTCCCGTACTCGAGTTCGTAACTGCGCGCCAGAGTATCTCCGGGGAGCTTGCCCGCTTTACGCACCGGCACGAAGCCCACGCCCAGGCGAAGCGCGAGCGGCGCGCCGAAGAGAAAGCCCCGGCTCTCGACGCCCAGAATCTTTTCGATGCCGCGTGAGCGATAGCGTGCGTACAGGCGCTCGATACATTTGCCGAACGCGGCCGGATCGTTCAAAAGGGGCGTGATGTCACGGAAGAGAATGCCCGGCTTGGGGAAGTCAGGAATCTCTCCGATGTACTCGCGAAGCTCCATGCTCGTGTGCCTCCGCTTCAGTTCCAGCGCAAGTGCTTGACGGGATCGACCGCGTCCTGGCCCCTGCGGATCTCGAAATGGAGAGCCGGCTTGCTGCGCTCGATTCCCTCACCCAAGCGCGCCAGTTCCTGGCCCGTGTACACCGCTTCGTTGACCTCCACGTAGATGTGCAGCGGATCGCAGGGACCATAGAGGCTGCGCCACCCGCCATCGTGCTCCACCACCACCAGGCGTCCGTAGCCGCTCAAGTCGCCCACGAAGCGAACCACTCCCTTGTCGCAAGAGAGAATCGGCGTGCCCTCGCGGGCGCGCAGGTCCAGGCCAGTGTGGCGCTGCATGACCCTCTCGTGGCGCGTGTCTTTGCGCTCGCCGAAGGAAGCCACGATATCGCGTTTCCGGATGCCCTGAATGGGAAGTTGCCCCATGAACTCTCGCGCTCCCGTCTTGCTCACGCCCCGCACTCCCGCCAGCACGAGGCGTTGGCCGGGTCGAATGAGGTCGTCGGGCAGATCGTTGGCCTGGCGGATTCTCGAGACCGTGGTTCCGAAGGCGCGCGCGATTCCGAACAGGGTATCTCCACGTCGGACGTGGACGAAAAGTTCATTGGCGGCTCGAGTCGCGGTGGCCCCCGCCGTCAGGAGCACGAACAAGACGAGAGAAGAAACCGAATGTCGCCAAGGTGTACCGAGCACCGACCCGCCCTCGCGCTCGCGCGAAGAGGAAGTTGTGGTCGGGGCGAGAGGATTTGAACCTCCGACCTCCTGCTCCCGAAGCAGGCGCGCTAACCGAGCTGCGCTACGCCCCGACTGAAAACTTCTCTTCTACCAAATGTGGATGATCCCCTGCACCGCCAATGTCACCACGATTCCCGCGCAGCAAACACCCGCGAAGATGGCGGGGATGGCCCGGCGCGCCGGGAGATCAAAGAGATAGGCCGCGATCGCTCCCGTCCACGCCCCCGTCACCGGAAGCGGTACCGCGACGAAAAGAACGAGACCCAGAGCGCCGTAGCGCTCCACCACCGCGGCTTTGCGTCGGGTGCGGGCGAACAGCCAGCAAAAGAACTTATCAAACCAGCGATTGCGCCGCAATGTCTTTTCGATCCGACCCAGGAAGAACAGCCAGAAGGGGATCGGAATCATGTTTCCCAGCACCGACCACAGCAAGGCAGGAAGGGGCGCGAGCCCGCCGATCGCGATCGCCCAGGGGATCGAGCCGCGCAGTTCGAGGATGGGCATGGCCGCGATGACGATGGTGGACAGAGGCTGCGGCAGGTGCGAAGCCCAGTGGAGGAACTCAGCCTTCACCCGCGAACCCTCCTTCTCCCAGAAGCGGGACGAAGCGACACGCGCAGCCCTCTGCGATGTGGTCCTCCCCGTCCTCGCGCCGCACGATGACGAGGGTCTGCAGATGCCGCCCCCCCACCGGCGCGACCAGGCGGCCGGGATCGGCCAGCTGCGCCAAGAGCTCCTCGGGCAAGGAAGGCGCCGCCGCCGTCACTAGGATGGCGTCGAAGGGCGCCTCCTGGGGCCACCCGGTGCTTCCATCCCCCACACTCAGCTCGATGCCCGAAATCGCCAGTTCGTCGAGCACTTGGCGCGCGCGTTGGGCCAGACTCGCGTGGCGTTCCACGCTGTAGACCCGGGCCCCGAGCATGGCCAGCACCGCGGCTTGATACCCGCTACCGGTGCCGATCTCCAGGACTCTCTCCCCCCCGGCCAGCGCGAGCGCCTGCGTCATGGTCGCCACGATGAACGGCTGGCTTAGGGTCTGTCCTTCCTCGATGGGAATCGCGCGGGGTGCGTAGGCTTCGTCCCACTGCCGCCGGGGCAAGAAGCGGTGGCGAGGAACTCGTCCCATCACCTGAAGGACTCTCTCGTCGATGATTCCCTGTCCGCGCAGTTGGTGCTCGATCATGCTGAAGCGTTCGCGCGCGAACGAATTCACTTCTTCCATGCGCCCACCAGGTCTTCTCCATAGACCATCGCCTTGTAATCAGTCATGTCGAGATGAAGGGGAGTCACTGTGATCCAGCCCGAACTCAATAGTCCAAAGTCGGTCGTTTCGTCATCACTCTGCGGAATGGGATTGCCACCGATCCAGAAGTACTCCTTGCCCCGCGGATCGACTTTCCGGGTGATCACGTCCTGATAGATTCTCGATCCGAGCTTGCACACGCGCATGCCCTTGATCGCGCTGAGTGGCTTGGCCGGAACGTTCACGTTCAAGAGCATCTGTCCCTGGAGCCCGCGCTCGAGCCATTGGGGAAGGGTGTCCTTCACGAAGTGATCCGCGGTTTCGAACTCTCCTGCGTCGAGCCCGCGCGAGCCCAATGACAGAGCGATGCTCGGCAGTCCACAGATCGTCCCTTCCATCGCCGCGGCTACGGTACCGCTATAGAGAATGTCCTCTCCCATGTTCGGTCCGTGGTTGATGCCCGAGATCACGAGGTCCGGCAACTCGTCTTCGAACAGGGCGCGCAGAGCGAGCAGCACGCAGTCGGTGGGTGTTCCGGTCACCGAGTACTTGTCTTTACTGTGACGCGTGATGCGCAGGGGCGAGGTGAGGGTCAGAGCATGCGAGCTCGCGCTCTGTTCGCGATCGGGAGCGCACACCGAAATGCGCGCCCGCGGCATCGCCTCCCTCAGACCAACGTCCAACCGGCGCAGGCCTTCGGCGTGGATGCCGTCGTCGTTGGTAAGGAGAATGTGCATGAAAGATCCTCGCGCTAGCTGGGTCCGGCGGGCTGTCGCCCGGGCCTCTTGATCCACTGCCGGGAGCGCCAGAGGAGCCTCATGAAACGAACCGTGTCCACCAGAGGATGGATGGAACTCGCCTCGTCGTGATACACCGTACTGATCGCCACGGAGGCCACAGGGTAGCCCAAGCGCCCTGCCTTGATCAAGATCTCCGATTCCAGATCGTAGCGGCTCGATTCCAGCTGGATGTCCGCAAGAACGCGGCTATCGATGAGTCGATATCCGCACTGAGAATCTTCGATTCTCTGGTTCGCGAGGCCGCTCACGATGCGCGACATCACCTCGTTCGTGCGCTTGCGCAGCCAGGGCATCCGTTCGTTCTCCGCCATGCGATTTCCCACCACCACGCGGGCCCCCGTCTTCCACGCCTCGAGGAATCGGGGAATCTCCTCGGGGAGATGCTGACCGTCCGCGTCGAGGGTGAGACAGGCGGGGTGTCCCTCCTGCAATACGCGAGCGAAGCCGGTCTTGAGCGCCTCCCCCTTCCCGCGGTTTACCGGGTGACGCATGACCTCCACTCCTAGGCGACGCGCCACCTCCGCCCCGTCATCGCCCGAGCCGTCGTCGACGAGGAGAACTTCGACCTGGGGCCTCAGTTTCAGCAGTCGGGGCAAGAGTTCGGGGAGGTGACGCTCCACGTTGTAAGCGGGGAGAATGGCGAGAACCGAATCAGCCATCGCACTCCTCCTCCCAGAGGGGCGTGAACCGGGCCCATTGTTCGGGGTTGCGGGCGACGTGGCTCTCGAGCAGGGACACGATAAACTGCAGAGTCTCTCGTTCCTTCCCCTCCTCCACCCTCAGGGGCTTCTCGACCCTCAACTCGGTCAGGCTTCCCACGCGGCGCGCGAAGATCGGCAACACTCGTGCTCGTGCTTCCAGCGCCAGCCGTAGATATCCGTCGGGAAACTTGGCCTTGTGGCCGAAGAACTCCACTTCGCTTCCGCTCGAGCTGAACAGCCGGTCGCACAGCAAGACCACCGTCTCTCCTCGCTGCAGCGCTTCCAACAGCGGGCGATAGGATCGCCCCAGGGGATGAACGATGATACCCCGTTGCGCGCGCCGTTCGGTGAAGTACCTGGTCACGCGCGCCGAAGGATGCTCGTGGGCGACGGTGTGGAAGGGCCCGAGGTGTTGCGCGAGCCACGCTCCCCCCATCTCCCATCCCGCCAGGTGCGCGGAGAGAATGAGGAGCCCCTCCCCTTCACGCCGGTGGAGGTACTCGCCGCCGCGAACCACTTTGTAGCGCGCGAGAATTTCGGTGGTGCTGCGATGGGGCAAGCTCACGAACTCATAGACCGAACGGGCGAAGGCCTGGAACACTTCGGGAACCATGAGCGGGTCGTAAGGACGGTCCATCGCCTTCTCGATCCCCTCGAGGTTTCGCTCCACGATGCGAACGACTTTGGGATGGGTCCAGCGAAAGATCAGTGCGACGGTGGCGGTGATTTTGAGGCCCAGCCAGCGCGGCAGGCGCCCGCTCAACCATCCCGCGGTGAGGTACAGAAGCCAGTTGAGCAAGAGACGCTATCGGCGGCGAGAGGAAAGCTTGGTCGGGGCGACTGGATTTGAACCAGCGACCACTTACCCCCCATGCAAGTGCGCTACCGGACTGCGCCACGCCCCGACCAGACGTAAAGAAGACGCCAGGGGAGGGCAAAGATAACATAGCCCCGGCCGAATGCAAGCTCGTCGGCTGAAGGCTCTGCTCAGGACTTCAGTTCGTCGATTACTTGAAGAATGTCTCGAAGTCCCTCGCGCAGCTCCTCGATCAGTGCGTCGCGGGGGTCCTTCGCCGGTACTTTGGGCCCCACCGCCTCTTCGCGGGCCTTGCGGTCGGCCAAGATGCGACGGGCCCCGTCGATCTTGTAGCCTTCCTCGTAGAGGAGGCGCTTGATCGCCTTGAGTTCGTCGATGTCACGCTGGCGGTAACTCCGGTTCCCGGCGCGGTTCTTCTTGGGCCGCAGAGTGGGGAACTCCGCTTCCCAATAGCGAAGCACGTGGGGCTTCACCCCCGCCATCTTGGCGACTTCGCTGATGCTGTAGTAGAGCTTTTCGGGGAGCTCTGCGTTCATTGTTGCCACCTCCTCTTCGCGGATGCGATTTCTCGTTCGGAGCGCAGGGCTCGTCCCATGAGTTCGTCGAGGGCTTGGCTGGGATCCCGTCCCTCGTCGAGCACGGCGAGAACTTGACGACTGATCGGCATCTTGATCTCGTGCTCGTCCGCCAACGCGACGGCGGTGCGCACCGTCGCCACCCCTTCCACCGTCTGTTCGATCGCCGCCATGGCGGACGCCAGGCTCTCCCCCCGGGCGATCCTCTCCCCCAGAGCTCGATTGCGGCTGTGCCGACTCAGACAGGTCGTGATCACGTCGCCCACCCCGGAGAGACCATAGAAGGTTTCGGCGAGGCCACCCAATGCCACTCCCAGGCGCGCGATCTCCGCGAGGCCGCGGGTCAAGAGGGCGCCCTTGGTGTTGTCCCCCAGATTCAGTCCGTCGCACATGCCGGCGGCGATGGCCAAGATGTTCTTCAGCGCGCCAGCGTATTCGGTGCCCACTTGATCGTCATTGGTGTAGATCCTGAGCCATGCGGTAGACAGCGCCTCCTGCACGCGTCGCGCATGCGCGGATTCTCCTCCGGACAACACGACGGCGGTGGGGAGCTGACGCGCCACCTCCTCGGCGTGCGAGGGTCCGAGCAGCGTCATCTGCCGGGCGGGACTCAGGTCGAGAGTCTGCCGCATCACTTCGCTCATGCGCCGGCCCGTCGTTTCCTCCAGACCCTTCGCGACGCAGACGATGAGTGATTCCTCGGCGAGTTCTTCTTCTTCGAGGCGCTCGCAGAGTTCCGCTACGGCCTTCGAGGGCACGGCCAGAACCAGCACGCTTGCGCCGCGCACGCACTCAGCCAGCGAATCGCTCGCGCGAAGCCCGCGGGGTAGCTCGACCCCGGGCAAGTACCTCTGATTCTTTCCCTGATTGATTTCCCGCGCCAGCTCGTTCCGTCGCGCCCAGAGCCTGGTCTGGTGCCCCGTGAGGCGTGCGCTCAGCGCCAGGGCCGTGCCCCACGACCCCGCCCCCAGGACCGCGACCGACTCGCTCACGACCACAGAGGTTTCTCCTCCCCTCGGCGCAGACGGCGCAGGTTTTCTCTGTGACGCAAGAGAATGAGCGCTCCCAGCACCACCGACGCCACCAATGTCGCCCAACGCGGCTGGGAGTCGGGATGACTCAGGGTGTGCACCAGGAGGGTGACGGGAAGAGCCGCCGCGGCCGCGATGCTGGCGATGCTCATGATGCGAGTGCTCAAAAGCAGAATGAGCCAGATGCCGAAGGCGGGAATCGCGCCCCAAGGGGCCAGAGTCAAGAAGGCGCCGGCCGCGGTCGCGACTCCCTTGCCACCGCGAAAGCCCACCCACGGGCTGAAGGCGTGACCGAGAACCGCGCCCATCGCCGCCGCGAGCGCCAGTGCGTCCCCGGTGGGACCCATCACCGCCAGGCGAGGGGTCAGCGCCAACCAGACCGGAAACGCTCCCTTGAGGAGATCCACCAGGAGCACCATGCTGGCGGTAAACGGTCCCAGCACCCGGAAGGCGTTCGTCGCGCCCAGATTGCCGCTGCCCTCGACCCGCAGGTCGACTCCCTTGCGGCGGCCCAGCAGATAGGAGGTGGGAAAGGAGCCACAGAGGTATCCGGCGAGGAGGGCGATGAATACGGCCAGCCAGGGATTCATGTTCGGCTTCTCTCCTTTTCGCGGAGGGTGATCCGGATACGGGTGCCGGTGAACCCCACCGCCTCGCGGATGCGGTTGTTGAGATAACGCAAGTAATTCCTCGGGAAATAGGCGCTCCGGTTGACGAAAAGCGTGAAGACCGGAGGCGCGGTTCCCGTCTGCGTCGCGTAGTAGATCTTCCCGGTGCCCCGCTGGTACATCGGGGGAGGATTCTTGCGCTTCGCCGCCTCCAGTATGCTGTTTAGACGGCTTGTTTCAACCGTTTTCTCACGTTCGCGCGCGAGCTCCCAGGCCATTTCTAGAATTCGCCCGGTACGAGTGCCCACCAGGGCGGAGATGGAGACCACCGGCGCGTAACGAATGAAGGCCAGATCCTCGTGGATTCGATCGGTGAAGTGTTTGAAGGTCATCGTGTCCTTCTCGATGGCGTCCCACTTGTTCACCGCGATGAGCACCCCCTTCCCCGCGTCGTGAATCTCGCTGGCCACCCGCGCATCCTGCGCCACCACTCCTTCGGTGGCATCGAGCATGAGGACGGCGACGTCGCAGCGCTGGATCGCCTGGATGGAGCGCAGCACCGAAAAGTACTCGACACCTTTATTGTGTTTGAAGCGGCGGCGGATCCCCGCGGTGTCCACCAGGACCATGTCTTTCCCGTGCCAGCGAATCCGGCTGTCCACCGCGTCACGCGTGGTCCCCGGGACCTCGCTCACCAAACTGTTGCTCGCGCCAGTCAGCGCATTCAGCAGACTGCTCTTGCCCACGTTGGGCCGGCCCAGGAGCGCGAGATGGAGCGCCTCCTCGGTTCGGGCCGGGGCCTGCGGAAGTCCCTCCACCACCGCGTCGAGCAGATCCCCCACCCCTCTCCCGTGAATGGCAGAAACCCCGTAGAGGGAAGGAAAACCCAGGCGATGGAACTCAGCCGCTTCGAGCTGGTCGAGCTCCTTGTCCACTTTGTTCACGACCACATGCACCGGCTGTTCGAGCCGGTGTAATTCGGATGCGAGAGCTTGATCGTAGGCGGTGATGCCACTACCCACATCCACCACGAAGATGACCGCGTCGGCCATGTTCATGGTGGCGCGCGCGACTTCGGAGATTTCGTGTTCAAAGGGAGTTCCCTCTTCGAAGGGGATGATTCCTCCGGTGTCGGCGAGGGTGAAATTGTGCCCGGCCCAGTCCGCCGGGCGAATGTGACGGTCGCGCGTCACGCCCGCACTCTCGTGCACGACCGCCGATCGCGTACGCGTGATGCGGTTGAAGAGAGTGGACTTCCCCACATTGGGCCGGCCCACGATGGCAACCAGGGCGGGTGGCATCTCAGGACCTCTGCGAGTTTGGAATTTCCGTCGCGATTTCCAGAAGGGCCTCTACCAGACCCTCCCGGGCGATGCGCACCGGATGCGTCGCGTTGCTCAGCAACTCCTGCAGGGTCATGTCGTCCAGGAAGATCTCCTCGTGGTTGAGCGGCGAATCGGGCAAGAGCACTTCCCCACAGTCGGCGGGAAGGGCAGCGATCGCGTCGGCGAAATCCCGTCCGGGAAGAAGTCCCACTACCGTGATTCCCTTCCCGTAAAGACGGTTTTCGATTCCCACCACTCGCAGGTCGAGCCACTCGATTTCCTCTATCAGAGGTCTGAGGTCTCGTTCGAAGAACGCGGCTCCCAGGGCGCCGGTGAGAATCGTGACGGTGCGCCGCGTGCGGCTCGAGGTGGCCAGCCGAGGCGCGGCTTCGCGCAGCTCTTCGAGCAGACTGCGCGCCTGACCGATGCCGTTGTCTTCCTGCGGCATGTCTTCGTAGAAGCGCAGCGGAGGGAAAGGAAACTCCGCGCGCAGATAGAATTCGTCGCTCAGGTAGACCAAACGCTGACCATATCGCGCGAGGAAGCGATCCTGCCAGACGCGGAGTTGCGCCAGCGCCATGCGAGCGTCTTCCTTCGTCACCGGCTTGAGCTCGGCCAAACCCTCGCGATGGTCGCTCAACCCAACCGGCACTACCGCGATAGAGGCGACCCCGGGAAAGAGTGCGCCCAGATCGGCCACCGTCTTGTCCAGAATCTTTCCGTCGTTCCATCCGGGACACAACACGATTTGAGAGTGCACTTCGATTCCATTGGAGGTGAGCTCGCGGAGAATCGCGAGCACGTCGATACGGCGTTTGATGCCCAGGAGCTTGGTCCGCGCATCGAGTTCGGTGGCGTGAACCGAAACGAAGAGCGGACTCAGCTTCTGCTCCAGCACTCGGCGCAGGCCGCGCCGTCCCAGGCTGGTGAGAGTAATGTAGTTTCCGTAGAGGAAGCTGAGCCGGTAGTCCTCGTCCTTGACGTAGATCTGGTCGCGCATGCCCTTGGGATTCTGATCGATGAAACAGAAGACGCAGCGACAAGCACAGGTCTTGAATTCAAGGGGCGCAAACGCCTCCGCCAGGAGCGAGAGATCGCTGGCGTTCAAGCGGAAGGCGAGAGAACGGTCGTCGCGATCCATGATGGCGACTTCCAGCTCCGCCGCTTCCTCGCCGAGATAGTAGAAATCGAGAATGTCCTCGATGGAGCTTTCCCCGATGCGGATCAGGCGGTCGCCTTCACGCCAGCAATAACCCGGCAAAATTCCATCTGCGGGGGCGCGTTCGAGAACGATCACGGGAGTTCCTCTGCAATAGGCTCGTGCGGCCCCTGATGATAGGCCCCAACTCTCGGTCTGGCAACGGTGCCGTCGCACGAGGGGAAGTTCTGGAGCGGGCGACGGGACTCGAACCCGCGACCTTCAGCTTGGGAAGCTGATACTCTACCAACTGAGTTACACCCGCTCGGGTCCCTTGCCCTTACAAGAGGCAGGGTCGCAAGCTAGCAAGGGGTGTGGGGAGTGTCAAGAGGACCCGCCTTCCCGCAGGGCTGCCAGCAGCTGCCTTTCGAATTCGGGGTTCTCCGCGGTGCCCCGCGCCTCCACCTCGAGCTTGCGAAACCAGATCTCCTGTTGCCGCGCGTAGCGTCGGGTGGCGACCACGATCCGCTCGAGGAGTTCCTCACGCGCGCACGCGTTCTTCAGGTAGGAGACGATTTCGCGATAGCCCAGAATCGAGAGCCCCGGACCGTCTTCCTTCCACCCTTCGTCAAGAAGTGCCCGAGTCTCCTCGATCCACCCGGTCTGCAGCCAAGCCTCGGCCCGGCGCGCAATGGAGGCGTGAAGTTTCCAGCGCGGCTGTTGCAAGTGGAACACGCGCAGCTTCAAGCCCAACACCGGATGGGGTCGAAAGTCCTGGGCGAGTTGGGTCATGCTCGTGCCGCAGAGCGCGTGAATTTCCAACGCGCGCTCCATACGGTAGCGGTCGTTGGGATGCAGGGCCTGGGCGCGCTCGGGATCGACCCCGAAAAGACGCTGCCGTACTTCCGCGGTGGAGAGGGTGGCCCATTCCTCGCGCAAACTCGATAGAAGCTCCGGATTCTCGGGGATCGTAAAGAAGCCCTCTTGCAATGCGCGCAAGTAGAAGCCGGCCCCTCCCACCACGATGGGAGTCACTTCGCGTTGCAGAAGGCGGGGCAGAACCTCCTCTACCTGGCGACGGTACCGTCCCGCGTCGAACCGTTCGTCAGGTTCGATCAGATCGACGAGGTGATGGGGAAGCGCCTCGCGTTCTGCGGGACTGGGTTTCCCGGTCCCCAGATCGAGCCGTCTGTAGATTTGCCGTGAGTCGAGAGAGATGAGTTCGAGGGAGGAACCGAACGCGTGCGCGAGCCGAAGAGCCAAGCTCGTCTTCCCGGTGGCGGTGGCTCCAACGAGAACCACCAGGCTCGAGATCTCGCCTGCCACCGCTCAACGTCTTCCGAAGCGGCGTTCCAGTTCGGGAAGACCGATGCGGATGAGAGTCGGTCGTCCGTGAGGGCACGAGTAGGGCAGCTCGGTCGCGAAGAGACGATCCATGAGCGCCTGCATTTCCGGCAGCGTCAGTTTCTCTCCGGCACGAATCGCGCCGTGGCAGGCATAGGATGCCAGAATCGCTTCCTTGGGATCACTGCCTCCCCTCCCACTCTCGGAGAGATCGACCAGGATGTCGCGCAGGAGGGCACCATCGTTCCAGTTGTGCAGCTCGTTGGGGATACCGCGCACCAGAATGGTGGACCCGCCGAAGGCCTCGGTCAAAAAACCCATCCGCTCCATGTCACCACGGTGGACTTCGTAGGCCGAGAGCTCGGTGGGGGTGAGTTCCAGCGTGCAGGGAAAGAGCAACTGCTGCACCGCGACGCCCCGCCCTTCCACCGCCTTCTTTCCTTCGTTGTACAGAATGCGTTCGTGGCTGTTGTGTTGATCGACGATCACCAGGGCCCCGCGAATCTGGGTCAGAATGAAGGTGGAGTGCAGCTGCCAAAACAGATCGGACGCGGACTCGAGACTCTGGCCGAGCCCCGGATCGACCGGAGCTCCCTGCGGGACGAAGCCGCCCCCCTCTTCGCCGGGGTCGCCCGTTTCGAAGAGCGTGGGCGCCAGCTTGCTGCGACTCCACGCCGGACCGTAGCTGGTCGAGTGCCCTTCGGTCGGCCCGTGGCGAAAAACCTCTTCCGCTGTCTGACGCAGCCGTTCCATGGCCACCGACTCCAAAGGCGAGTGGGCTACACCGTGCGCTCGCGCTCCGCCCTCGCCCCGCAACGCGAGCGCGTCCTGGATGGAATGGCGCACGAGTTCGTGGGCAGTACCGGCATCGCGCAGACGAATCTCGGCCTTGGTGGGATGAATGTTGACGTCCACCCGCGAGGGTGGAACTTCCACGAAGAGGAGCACGAGAGGAAAGCGCCCTGCGGGAATGACTTCACGGTACGCGTGCTGGATGGCGTGGCTCAATCCGCTGTCGACCACGCCGCGCCGGTTTACGTAGACGAACTGACCGCTACGATTTCCCCGAGTGTAGGTGGGAAGACTGCACAGTCCTTCCACGCGCACGCCCTGCACTTGAGCTTCGAAGCGCCGCAGGTGTTCGGCGACCGTTGAACCGAAAACCCCGTGTACCCTCGTCTCCAGATCGAGCGCCGGCGGAAGATCCATGCTGACTTTGCCGGAGGACTCCAGGCGGAACCCGACTTCGGGATGCGCCAGGGCCAAGGAGCTGAGGGCCTGGGTGACCGCCCTGGCCTCGCTGGCCTCACTCTTGAGGAACTGTCTCCGCGCCGGCAGATTGAAGAAGAGATCAGCCGCGGTGACGGTGGTCCCGGGATGCCGGGCCAGAGCTTCCTTGCGTTCGATGCGACCCCCGACGAGATCGAGTCGACATCCCAGCTCTTCCTCCTTGGCGCGCGAACGCAGCGAGAAACGACTGACCGATGCGATGGAGGCGAGCGCTTCGCCCCGAAATCCGAAGGAGTGAATCGCGAGCAGGTCTCCACTGCCCGCGATCTTGGAAGTGGCGTGGGCCTCGACCGCCAAGGGCACTTCCCGGGTCGGGATTCCACTGCCGTCATCCTCGACGCTGATTTCCTCCAGCCCCCCGCGGCGCAAACGCACCACGATGTGGCGGGCGCCGGCGTCCAGCGCGTTCTCCACCATTTCCTTCACCGCCGAGGCCGGACGCTCCACCACCTCACCCGCCGCGATCCGGTCGACGCAGGAGGGATCCAGAAGGCGGATCGGGCGACGCTGGGTGTTGGGAGCATTCATGAAGACAATCCCTCAAACCATTGTGATGGTGTGAGTTAGATTCTGTCGACGCAGGCGAGGAATTCGCGGCGTCGGCGGTGCTCACACTACCCTGGCCGAAGGGAGCTGTCAATCTGGCGCGGGACCCAGGCCCTTTTGGGCTTCGAGCAGAATCTCGTCGGGGGTTTCGGCATCGTGAGGGTAACGCGCGTGGTCGATGCGCAGTTCACAGCCCGCGCCGCCGATCTCACCCATCAGCTTCTCCAGGAGATAGCGGTAGCGGCGGGACAGGCGGCGTTGTCCACGCGCTTCCTCGGGAGCCAAGACCGCGAAGCGGTTCGTGGCGATGAAGAGCACGCAGTCGGTCGATCGAGCCGCAGCCAAGACGACGCTCACGAGCTTTTCGTGGAAGCCCGCCTTGTCTTCGGGAACATCTACCTGAAAGCAGGTCAGGGAGAATCCCACGTGGTAGCGCTGCGCCCGCTGGAGCTCTCGTTCGAGCGCTTCGCGTAGAACGAGTCGGTTCGCCGTGATGTCGCGTCCTGCCACAGTCGTCTGGATCTGGGTGAGCTCACTGGCCGCGCCCACCAGCTGGTCCTGCTCCTGGGCTTCCTTAGAGGGAAGAGTCCCCAACAACAGGGCCGCCATGTTCTGGTCTTCCTCGCTGAACCCCCGCGCTTCCAGGGGCCCCGCTGGATTGCGATTGAACGCGATCAACGCGCGCTGATCTTCGTCCGCGATCGCCATCCAATTCTTCACCACCTTACCGGGCGCTTCCAGACCGCGGTCTCGGTGGGACGATTGGGCTTGCAGTCGGCTCGCGTACTCTTCCCATAGTTGCTCGGGGTTGGCTCCCGGCAGTGCTTCGATCCCCTGGAAGGTGCTGGGGGTCTTACCCCGTCCATTCCAGACCGCCACCGCGCTGGCGCCGCTGAGTTCCATGAACGCAGTTGCCACGCGCGGAGGACGCTCGGCGAAGGGCAACGAACCGATGCGACTCAAATCCCGGGCCAGACCTTGCAGATGCTCCATGCGCACGCGCCCTTCCTCGCGCGCGAGGAGAGTTCCAAGGCGTGAAGTCACGACCGCCTGCACTTGACTCAGGTTGCGCTGGAAGTGACTCAGCGCGGAGAGTCCCTCGAAATCCGTAATGAGAACCGCGAAACATTCGGGGCTTCCCAGCGGTACGTAGAGCGTCGAGTAGCGCCGAGCCCGCGTACGCCCCGCCGGCCGGATCCTTTCCTCCAGAATCACGACCTCCGAAGTCAACAGCACCTGGGCCAGGATTCCACTCCCGGGGTCGACGTCGCGCACCAGACGCGGTTCCCCTCCATCTTCCCCTCCGGCCAGGACCCGAAGGGCCGGACCTCCCCCTCCCAGGATGATGAGCTGGCAACTCTCCGCCCCCGAGAGGTCGTGCAGGAGACTGCGGATCAGGCCAAAGGCCTGGCTGGTGGGAATCTCCATTTGCAGCAGCCGGTCGAGTCCCTTTTCGAGATCGTTCACAAGGGCGCGTTCGTGATAGGACTGGATCTCCAAGAGATGCGAGAGAACCGGGGTGATGCGCGCGGCCATGCGCTGTACCGTAGCGAGATCGGTTGGCGAGAAAGAAGTGGAACCGTGATCGCGTGAAACGCTGGTGACGCCGAGGGTCAAGTCGGCGTCGAGAAGCGGAACGCAGATCGCGCTCTTGATATCACTGCGGTCCCGATCTGTCGGCGCGGTTGGTTGCCCTTCGATGAGCTCGCCCTCTCCGCTGATGGCGACGCGCCCACTGATTCCTTCGCCCAGACGGCGCCGGCTGGTGCGGATGGTGTGGTCGCTCAAGCCCTCGGCGTAGGCGATGTAGAGTTCCTTGGTGGCGTGATTGAGCAGCTGGATGCTTCCGCTGTCGGCGTCGACCGCCTGAATGACCAGGGCCAAGAGCCCGCGAAGAACTTCTTCACGGTCCAGGGCGCGATCCAACCAGCGAATGGCGTCGTCGAAGTCGCGCCAGCGGGCGCTCTCCGCCCGGGCCTCCCGCACGCCTCGCCGCGGCGGCCACCCCGGTTCGCCGTACAGTTCGAGGGCCTCGTGAAGCCCAATGAGATGAACCTTCTGGGAGCGCAGGTAGACGATTGCGTCCTGGATCCGCTCCCGCTCCTGGCTCAGGACGACCTGCCCCGTCTTGGCCAAATCCTCCAGAAATTCGAGAGTATGACCGTGGCGCAGGCCCAGGATTTCGGCGATCTCGTGCCCCAGTGCCTCGGGGTCCGGATCATAGACCCCCATGATCTGCACCGCGACCGCACGATGCAATTCGGCGAGAACGGGAATCTCGGCTTCCCGGACTCCAACCATCCCCAACAGTGTCAACGTATTAGCTGAATTTCGCATGGCAATCTGGGCCGCGTTCCTCCACCTTGAGGCACAGTGAACCATGATTGGCGCAGCAAGGAGGATGCCAGCACGGACTAAAGTTCAAGAAACAAAGAGCTTAGGCGTCTTCGGAGGCGTCGGCCTGAAAGCCCTCGAGCCGTTCCTTGAGCTGGGCCAGGAGGAGAAGGGCATCGACCGGGCGTAGGGTCTCCGGTTGCACCTTGCGCAGACGCTCGAGCACTTCTGTTTCGGAGGAATCGAAGAGCGGCAGTTGGAGTCCCGGCGATGAGGTGGTGGGGGGAGTCTCCGCTCGCGCCGACGCGTCGCGTCGCCGTTCTTCGAGCAGGGCTCGCGCGCGCCGCAGGACCGTGGGGGGAACCCCGGCCAACTCGGCCACGTGGATTCCGTAACTGCGATCACCGGCCCCAGCAATCACCTTGTGCAGAAAGAGGATCTTCCCCTGCCAGTCGCGAACCTCCATCTGGATGTTGGCCAGGCGCGGCAAGCGTCCAGAGAGCTCGGTCAATTCATGGAAGTGCGTGGCGAAGAGAGACTTGGGGCGCACCGGTCCGTCGTGAAGATACTCGGTGATAGCCCATGCCAGCGCGAGTCCGTCGTCGGTGGAGGTCCCACGACCGACCTCGTCCAGGATCACCAGACTCTGATCGGTGGACCCCCGTAGGATCTTGGCGCACTCGGCCATCTCGACCAGGAAGGTGCTCTGCCCGCGCGCCAGGTTGTCACTGGCCCCCACGCGAGTGAAGAGACGATCGACCAGGCCAATTCTCGCGCGCCGGGCCGGCACGAAGGAACCCATCTGCGCCATGACCACCAGCAGGGCGGCCTGCCGCAAGTAGGTCGACTTGCCCCCCATGTTGGGTCCGGTGAGCAGGAGGATCTGACGCTCCTTGGAGTCGAGGTGGAGATCATTGGGCACGAAGGGTTCCGCAACCAGTTGCTCCACCACCGGATGGCGACCGTCCTCGATCTGCAGCACGCCGCTCTCGTCGATACTCGGGCGCACGTAGTCGCGCGCGATGCTCAACGCGGCCAAGCTGCCGAGAGTGTCCAGCCTGCCCAACGCCTGGGCCAGAGCACGCAGAGCTTTCAGAGAATCGGCCACCGAATCGAGTAGCTCGAGGTAGAGTTTCTTTTCGAGTTCGATTCGCCTGTCCTCGGCGTTCAGGATCTGCCGCTCTCTCTCCTTCAATTCATCGGTCACGTAGCGTTTCGCCGCCGCCAGGGTCTGCTTTTCCTGATAGTCCGGCGGCACCTTCTGCAGATGCGATCTGGTGACTTCGATGTAGTATCCGAAGACCCGGTTGAACGCGACCTTGAGCGTGGAGATGCCGGTGCGCGTTCGCTCCTTCTCCTGGTAGGCCGCCAGCCACTGCTTCCCCCCGCGCGCCAAGTCGTTGAGCTCGTCGAACTCGCGATGAACTCCCGCGCGCAGAATCCCCCCTTTGCGCAGGTGGGCCGGGGGTTCCTCCACCAGTTCTCTCAGCAGGGGCGTATTCAAGTCCGCGACGCCAGAGAGCTGCTCCGCGATCGCGGAGAGAAGGGGATCCGAGGGCGGAAATTCGAGCTCGGTGATGAGCGCGACGCGCGTGAGTGCCGCGCGAAGATTCGCCAGCTCCTTGGGCATGGCGCGGCGCGTGGCGATGCGTCCCAGAATGCGTTCGACGTCCCCCATGCCTTTGAGGGCGTCGCGCACCGACCGGAGAACCGCGGACTCGGTGCGCAGCGCCTGTACCGCGTCGAGCCGGCGTTCGATCCCGGCCTTGCTTCGCAGCGGCGCGCGCATCCATCCCGCGAGACAGCGGCGGCCCATCGGGGTCCTGGTGGCGTCCATCTGCGCGAACAGGGTTCCGTCGCGCGCCCCGGCTTGCAGACTCTGGAAGAGCTCGAGGTGCGCCACCGTCTCCCGATCGAGATAGAGGCGGTCTCCACTTCGCTGCACCAGGAGTTCCGCGACCTGCTGCGGGCGGCTGCGCTGCCGGTCCGCCAGGTATCGCAGGGCGCAGCCCGCCGCGCGGGCGGCCAGCTCGCTTCCGTCCAGGCCCAGACCCGTAATTCCACTCAACTTGAAGTGATCTTCCAAAGTGCTTGTAGCGTAACGGATTTCGAAGAGCAACGGAGAGACCCCGGTGGAGCTGATCCCCAGCAAGGCGCCGCCGCCACAGAGGGCCCGGCCGTCCTCCACCTGCTCTTGCGGCAGGACGATCTCGGCCACCGGATAGCGCCGCACCAGTCCCAGCACCTCCTCCTGCGACGCCTGGCCGCAGAGGAACTCCCCGGTGCTTCCGTCCAGAAGCGCGTAGCCCCACTCCCCATCGCCGGGAAGCAGGGCAAGGAGGTACACCCCCTCATCGCTCTTGAGCAACGCAGGGTTGGTGACCGTCCCGGGCGAGAGGATCTCCACCACCTCGCGGCGCACCAGTCCCTTTGCCAGCGCGGGATCCTCCGTCTGCTCGCAGATGGCGACGGTGGCTCCGGTGTCCAGGAGCTTCACCAGATACTGGTCGAGAGCGTGGAAGGGAATCCCCGCCAGAGGGATCGGCTTCCCCCCCTTCTTCTCGCGCGCGGTGAGGGTAATGCCCAAGATTTTCGAGCAGTGTTGGGCATCCTCGAAAAACGTCTCGTAGAAATCGCCCATGCGAAACAGGAGGATCGCGTCGGGATGCTCGGCCTTGAGTCCCAGGTACTGTTCCATCATGGGCGTGTGTTTGGCGGACTTGCGTCGCGTGCCCATCAGCTTTGTCCTGGAGTGAGAATGACGGCCTGCCAGCCGCTCTGGCCGAGGGTTGCTTGCGCACTCTCGGCCGCGCCGCGCGTGGCGTAGTGTCCCACTACCACGCGATACCAGGGTGGAGAACTCTGGACGCTGCGCTCGATGCGCAGCTCGTCCACGTGGCTCGAGAGGGTGAGCGCGAGTCTCAGGGCGAGACTGCGGTCGTGGAAAGCTCCCACTTGAAGGGCGAAAGAAGAACGGCGGGCAGGGGCTTCGATTTCGGCCACGTTCGTTTCCGGCGTGACGGTCGAATCGCGCGCCGCCTTCAGTCCCTCTTCTCGTACCCATCTCGCCTCGGCGCTCCGCGGATAGCGGCGCAGGATTTCTCTTCTCGTCTCCGCCGCGCGTTCACCGTCCCCACTCTGAGCGAGAGCGGCAGATCTGGTGTAAAGAGCCTGGGGAGCGACGTCGGGATCCCTGGTGGCCAGAGCCGCCTCCGCGTACCGCAGGCCCCCCTGGACGTCGCCGCTACGCAGACTGAGATCGGCCAGAAGCACTTGGGCCATCGAATAGCTTGGGCTGCGCGCTTCCACCAACAGCAGTTGTTCTCTGGCCTTGCGCGCGTTGCCGGCCGCCGCCTCGGCCATCCCCAAGAACAGCGCGATCTCTGGTAGCCGTCGCGAGGCCTGTAGAGGAAGACCCTCCAGGAACTCCGCGGCCGAGAGGTACCGTCCCCGAGCGAAATATTCGCGCGCACGCGCCAGGGCGATCACCTGATTGAGACTGTCGGCGGCGGATCCGCCGCTGGTCAGGGCCGCCGCCATGCGATCGAAACTCTCGGGATCGGTCACCAGCTGGGCTTGAATCCACCTCAGATCACGTGAGAGCGGCGCACCGTGCTTCACGTGGTCCTCGAGCAGCTGACTCGCCAAATCGTAGTGGGTCTGGTCCTTTAGCCGGCGAACCCGATCGAGCAGATCCTCTCCCAGGGCATGGCCCAGCACGCCCATCAGGGCGAGGGCCGCGGCCACGAGGGTGACGACGCGCGCTCGCTTCACTGGGTGTGCCTCGCCAACACGCGGTGCACTCTCGCCTCGTTCTCGCGGGATCGCAGGGGCACGAGCCGTCCGCAGCGGGGGCAGGCCTGACGGGCCTCTTCGTCGAGATAGCCGCAGAATGAACAGGAGTACTGTCGGGGTCCGAAGGAGTCCGGCATGGAACCGAGCAGGCGCAAAAGCGCAGCGGGATCGTCCAGCTGACTCAAGAAGCGAATCCAGCCCGCCCAGGCCGGCAGGTCGGCGGCGCCAGGGGTGGGCGGATCCTCCACCAGCGCGAAGAAGCTCTCCAGGTCGCCCCGGCGAAGCCGCAGATCGGCCACCGCGCGCCACAGCGCCGCATCCTGCGGCCGGCCCGCGCGTTCGCGCTCGAGATCGGCGAGGAGGGTTTCCATCTTGCCCGCGCGCAGCGCGGCGTCAGCCAGGCGCGCCAAGAAGGTGCGCGCGCCGGTACGACTGTGGCGCAGGCCCTCTTCCCAGGTGTGCACCGCGCGGTCCGGCCGTTCCAACGCCATATAGCGGTCTCCGTCGACTTCATAGGCCGCGCCCAGAGTGTCATCCAGCTTGAAGGCCCGGCGCAGCAGGTCGCCCGCGTTCTGGGGCTTGCCCGCGCGCAGAGCCTCGCGCGCCATTTCCGCCAGGTAGGCTGCCGCTTCCCGACGCGTGTCGCCACCCGCGATCTTGGCCCGTTGTTCGAGTCGCTGGGCGGCGTACTCGGTGCGTCCCAGTCGATGCAACGCTCTCGCATGGCGCTCGAGAAGATCGGGATCGAGTATGCGTCGGTCCAACTCCTCGAGCCGTCGTTCAGCCTCGGCGAATCGATCTTGCGCCAGAAGGTCGTCCGCGATGGCCAGCTCGAGCAGACGTCGCAAGTCCGGTGGCAGAGAGGCGCGCGCGAGCAGCCCCTGGTGCAAAGATAGGGCACGCGCCGGATCACCTCCTTCGCGCAAGAGGTTTCCCAGTTGCAGATAGACCGAAGAGGGTGCGCTGCCGGCCCGGATGAGCTCGGCCATCAAGACTTGCGCCTCGTCCTTGCGCCCTTCCAAGAGGAGTTCGAACGCGTCCGCCGCCCCCTTGGGAGTGGGGCGCGATTCCTCGCTCTTGGTGAAAAGCATCCACAGAAGTATGGCTACGATCAGAGTGGAGGCCACGACGAGCGCGGTTGCCATTGGGTCGCTCACAGCAGAGAATCACCGCCCG
Organism: Candidatus Krumholzibacteriota bacterium; assembly: GCA_963764625.1. Taxonomy (GTDB): domain Bacteria; phylum Krumholzibacteriota; class Krumholzibacteriia; order JAJRXK01; family JAJRXK01; genus JAOZPE01. The sequence goes on from CAVXTH010000006.1 coordinate 780,418, forward strand.
AGCTCGGAGCCACCGAGCTGGAGAAATCATCCAGTGGGGCCGCGCGAAGCCGGGCGATCTCGCGCTGGAATTCGTCCCGCTCACGGCGGAGTTTGGCCGCGTCGAGTCGAAGGCGAATTTCGCGGACCACGGATACGAGCATACCCACCACGAAGCCGAAGAGAGCTGAACCGAAGATGATGATCCACAGCGGCACCATGTGTTGGGTCCAGGCGAAGAGTTTCACCGTGACCCCGGGCGACTCGTTGTTCTGTACCGCGACCACGACGAAGAAGACCAGGAGAATGACGAAGAAAATGGTTTTAAGCAGCCACACGATCGTACTTCCAGACTACGCCGAGAGTTTCGGCAAAAAAGGTTGTAGCCTGGCTGCCGGTTACTAGTACGAGGATCTCGTCTCCTCGCCCCAGATCGTCACGCGCCGGCACCAGGACTTTCCGGTTGTTCAGGGTGCGAGCTCTCAAGTAGCCGCGTCCCTTGCGATCAGGTCCTTCGATCGCGACCTCCCATCGGCTCCCCACGAACGAGGCTGCCTCTCTCTCCCACAGCTCCGCCTGCAGGGCATTGACGCGATGAATCCTATCGCTCTTCACCTCGTCGGGAACATCGTCCGCCAGTTTCGCCGCCGGCGTGTCGGGCCGAGCCGAATACTTGAACATGAAGGCCGAATCGTAGCGCATCTCCCGCATGACCGAGAGAGTCTGTTCGAAATCATGCTCCGTCTCGCCGGGAAAGCCAACGATGATATCCGTCGAAAAGCTGACATCGGGAAGGGCCTCGCGGCAGCGAGCCACCAGCTCGAGGTACTCCCCGCGCCGGTAGCCTCGCTTCATGCGTCGTAGAATACGATCGCTTCCGCTCTGGATAGGCATGTGGAGCCAAGGAGAGACCTTTTCGCACCCGGCGATGGCGGCAAGGGTGTCCTCGGTGAAGTCGGTGGGATGGTTGGTCAGAAACCGGATGCGCCGCAGCCCTTCCACCTCGTTCACTCGGCGCAGAAGCTCGGCGAAGCTCGCGTCCTCGTGCCGGTAGGCCGTCACGTTCTGACCCAAGAGAGTCACCTCCACCCCACCACGCTCCTGCACCACCGCCTCGACTTCTCGCACCACGGCGGCAGGATCTTTGGGGCGCAGGGGACCACGGGTGTTCGGCACCACGCAGAAGGTGCAGCGGTAATCGCAGCCGCGCGTGATCGAAATGAAATGCGTGTTGTTCTCCGGATCGTGCTCCGGTGAGGCCTGGTAGGTGGCGATGTCGCTGGGCGTGGTATCGAACTGCGGCCTTCCGCTGCGCCGCACCGACTCGATCATTTCCGCGATCCGTCCGTACTGATCGGTCCCCACCACCAGATCGACCGCTTTTCTTCTCGCGTGCAGCTGCTCGCCGAGGCGCTGCGCCATGCACCCCACTACGCCCATGAGGACCTCTTGGCGTTCCTTCTTGTAGCGCATCAGCTCGCCGATGCGTCCGATCACCCGCTGCTCCGCGTTGTCCCGTACCGCACAGGTGTTCAGGAGCATCACGTCCGCCTGATCGGGGGTGTCCACCTCGGTGAAGCCGGCGCGCTTGAGATTGTCCAGGATGACCCGGCTGTCGTAGACGTTCATCTGACAGCCGTAGGTTTCGATATAGAGGCGGTTCTTCATCTCATCTCCCCCCGTCCGCAGCCCTGAGGATCCCGCGTGAAGCCGTGCCGGCGGCGCCGGTAAGAACCCCGCGCAGCCGGCCCTTCTCGTCCATCGACTCCACTCGCAACTCGACGCGCTTTCGCTCGAGGCCCGGATCCGCCTGGGCCCACACCGTGGCGTAGTCCTCCAGCATGATCTCGCGACATCCCCTCGCTCCTTGGGGATCCAGACCCTCGACCACACCCTCGTACACTCCATGAAGGTGCTTGCGCAAGAAGGCGGTCCGCTTTCTCTTCCCCGCCTCGCGCAGGATCTTGGCGCGCTCGGCGACGACACCACTTTCCGCCTGCTTGGGCAGACCTGACGCCACGGTTCCCGGTCGATCGGAATAGGGAAACACATGATAAAAGCTGATCGGAGTCGACTCAAGCAGGGCCGCGGTTTCCGCGAAGGCGGCCTCATCTTCGTTGGGAAATCCGACGATGAGATCGGCTCCCAGGCCGAAATCCGGATCGAGCTGCGCGATCCCAGCCACCAGCCGCCGGAAATAGGTCGTGCTGTAGGCGCGCCGCATCTGCCGCAGCACCGCGTCGCTGCCGGACTGCAGAGACAGGTGCAGGTACCGGCAGAGTCTGCGCTCTTCGACCAGGAGTCGCACCAGGCGGGCATCGACCTCCGAGGGATCGATGCTCGAAAGACGAAAGCGCACTCTTGGATCGACGGCATCGAGCAGCATGGTCAGCAGCTCGTGGAGTCGTGTTCTCGGCTGCAAATCTCTTCCATAGTGGCCGAGGTGAACTCCGCCCAGCACGATCTCCTCGTAGCCGTTGGCCGCGAGCCGCTGCGCTTGCTGCACGATCTCCCGGGGCTCGCGCGACCGGCTGGGGCCCCGCGCGCTCCAGATCGCGCAGAAGGTGCAGCGCATGTTGCAGCCTTCCTGCACCTTGATGGTGGCGCGACTCCTTCCCGCGAAGTCCTCGATCCACTCGCCCTTGCGCGCGCTCATGCGTCGCGGGTAGTCGGCCGCGCGAAGAATTCGGCTGCCAGCCGCGACCTCGTCGAGATAGTCCTCGAGGTGCTTCTTTTCCTCGTTCCCGAGGGCGGCGTCGATCTCGGGGAGCTTCATGAGCGGCTCGCCGTTCACCTGAACGTAGCATCCCACCACGACGACTTTCGAATCGGGCCGACGGCGCTTCACCGCCCGCGCCAACTGCCGGCACTTCTTCTCGGCGCGCGTCGTGACGGTGCAAGAATTGATCACGTAGATCTCGGCCTCCTCGTCCCATTCCACCACTCCAGCCCCGGTCTTCTTGCCCAGACGATGGCGCATGGCCTCGGTTTCGAAGAGGTTCAGTCTGCAGCCGAGCGTTGTGAATGCGACCCGCATGACTTCTCCCTTCTGGCTGGTTCGAGGCGCGCGATCCGGGGTCGATCGAGCATCAGGCCACACATCGAGAGAGGCCCCGTCCGGTGATCCCGGGCGGGGCCTCGCTGCACACGTCTCGCTCACGAATCGCGAGGCGCGGGGCTTAAGACTCCCGTGCGTTCTCCGCCGCCAGCTCCTGGTCGAGTTCATCACCTTTGTAAGCCTCGCCCGCCGCGAGTTCTTCCTCGGTGAGTTCGCGCTTGGGATGAGCTTCGATGTAGGCTTCGAGTTCGCCTTCGTGCTTCGCGAAATACTCCTGGGCGGAGAGCACGATCTTGCGATTCTCCACGTCCATCTTGATGACGGTGAGGGGAATTTCCTCGTCGACCCGGAAGTGCTCCTGGGCTGAGGACATCTCGGGGATCGCGAGTTGCTGCGCCGGCACGAATCCCTCGACCTGATCCTCCACCTCGATGATGGCTCCGTGGTCCAAGAGACGCATGATCTTGCCATTGCATTCGGTTCCCGCGCCGTACTTCTCCCCCAACTCTTCCCAGGGATTCTCCTGCATCTGCTTGATGCCCAGGCTGATGCGACGGCGCTCCTGGTTGATGTCCAGAATGACGACATCGACGGTGTCGCCCTTCTTGACGATTTCCTTGGGGTGGCGAATTCGCTTGGTCCAGCTCATGTCGGAGATGTGCACCAGACCGTCGATGCCCTCCTCGACCTCGACGAAGGCGCCGAAATCGGTGAGGTTGCGCACTTTGCCCGTGAGCTTGGTTCCCACCGGGAAACGCGCCTCGAGAGTCTCCCACGGATCGGGTTCGGCCTGTTTGAGTCCCAAGGAGATCTTCTCGCTCTCCTTGTCGACCTTGAGGACCATGACCTCGACATCTTCCCCCAGGGTGACGATCTTCGAAGGGTGACGAACGTTGCGGGTCCAAGACATTTCGCTGATGTGGATGAGACCTTCGATCCCCTTCTCCAACTCCACGAATGCCCCGTAGTTGGTGATACTGACCACCTTGCCGGTGACGAGCTTACCCTCGGTGTACTTGGCCTCGACGTCCTCCCAGGGATACTCCTGGAGCTGTTTGAGACCCAGTGAGATTCGTTCGCGGTCGCGGTCGAACTCCAACACCTTCACTTCGATTTCGTCGCCGATGTTCACCATTTCGTTGGGGTGATTGACGCGGCCCCAACTCAGATCGGTAATGTGCAAGAGCCCGTCGATGCCGCCGAGATCGACGAAGGCACCGAAGTCGGTGATGTTCTTGACCACGCCCTTGCGAATCTGTCCCTTTTCCAGCTCGGCGATGAGCTTTCTCTTCTTGCGCTCCCGCTCCTCTTCGAGCACGACCCTGCGGCTCACCACGATGTTGCGGCGGCGCTTGTTGATCTTGATGATCCGAAACTCGAGGGTCTCCCGCAGCAGCGCGTCGAGATCGGGGACCTGACGAAGCGCGACCTGGGAGCCGGGCAAGAACGCGTCCACGCCCATCAGTTTGATAACCAGCCCACCTTTGATGCGCCGATCGACGACGCCGTGGACCACGCGGTGCGTGTCGTACGCCGTCTTGATGTCGTCCCAGACCATCAAGAAGTCGGCCTTCTCTTTGGACAGGGAAATCAGTCCATCTTGGTTCTCGATCTTCTCCAGGTAGACGTCCAAAAAGTCGCCCACCTTGATCCGCCCCTGGCCGCGGAATTCGGTGATGGGAATGGCGCCCTCGCTCTTGAAGCCCACGTCGACCAGGACTTCGTTCTCGAGCACTTCGACGACGGTTCCGTGCACGATGGTTCCCTCGCGAATTTCGCTGAGGGTTCCTTCATATTGTTGGATCATCTCGAGCATCTGCTCGGGAGAATAGACGTCCTCCTCGAGGAGCTCGGGATTCACGATATCCTTGGGATCGAATTCTGTGGTGACGGTTGCGGCTGGATGCCCCCCGGCGCGGCCCGGTGCGGGGCGGGCGCCAGAGACAAAAGCTTCCGGTTCGCCCGGTTGGGGTGAAAACTCACTCATCTGACTTTGGTTCCTCCTGGACATGGATTTGCCCGCAGCGGCGGGCAGACGCATAGAATAGTCCACTTAAAGGGGCTCTGCAAGCGCCGCTTCCGCTGATTCAACGAGCTCGGGCCGCCCGCTCCCTACTCCGCTGCGCCAGTTCCTCGATGCAGGAGAGCCAGAGGCGCCCGATCCGCTGCTGCACCGCCGCGTGCGACATCGTCTCGTTCAGTACTTTGAGGGCGTGGAGCCGCAACGGGGGTCCGATCCAGACTTCCAGCCGGTCTCGGCGCAGCAGGCAACTCCACAGCCGGTCGGTCCCCCGCACGAAGACGGGTAGCATGGCCACCCCGCTGCGTTCCAGGAGGATCCCCAGTCCACGCTTGCCCGGAGCCGGATGACCGCGTGGTTTCCGCGTGCCCTCGGGAAAGAACATCAGGGACCCTCCGCCCTTCAGCGCCGCGATCGCTGTCTCGAAGGCGGCTTCGTCCCAGCGGCCACGCCGGATCGGAATGGAATCGAAGTGACGGATGATGCGGCCGAAGAGCCCGACGAAGAGCTCGCGCTTGGCCAAGAAGTGGAGCTCGCGGTCCAGGGCAGAGCCGGCCACCGGCGGGTCGAAATGGGAAATGTGATTGCTGGCAAAGAGCACCGACTCCGCCAGGTCCGCGTTTTCGCGGCCGAAGACGCGCATCCCGCAGGGACGAAAGAAGACAAAGCGAAGGATCTTCACCGCCCACAGATAGCTCTTCTTGCGGAAGTGGAAGGGCTGCAGCTCGACCCAGCTCGGGGGGTCGGGCCGACTCGCGGCCGCGAGCTGCGCCACTCTCTCCACCACCTGCTCGAGGCTCATCGCGCTGGTGTCGAGCACGTGCGCGTCGGGAGAGATGAGAAGAGGGCTGTGCTCGCGTTCGCTGTCGAGCTGATCCCTCCGCTGAATCTCCTCCATCAGCTCGGCCAGGCGCGCGTCGCTCAACTCCTCTTTTGCCTGGAGGAGGCGGCGCCGCGCCCGTACCTCGAGCGCCGCGTCGAGGTACACCTTGCAGCGCGACAGAGGAAGCACCACTGAACCGATGTCGCGCCCTTCGAGAACCGAACCGCTCGATGACTGCCGGCACAAGGCCCTCTGGCGCGCCACCATGACCCGGCGAACTTTTAGGTGCGCGGAAACCTGCGATACCCTCTCGGTGACTTCGAGCGAGCGAATCGCCTGGGTCCGGTCCTCTCCGTCCACTACTAGGGTCTCGCCGCCGAAATCGATCTCCATCGAGGCCAGTCGAGCGCTCAACGCGTCTTCGTCACCGGGCGCGATGTTCTCCCTCAGACTCAAGAGAGTGAGGGCGCGATACATCGCCCCGGTGTCGACGTGAACCAGGCCGAGGCGACGCGCCACCGCGGCCGCCACCGTGCTCTTTCCCGAGCCGGCCGGGCCGTCGATAGCGATCTGCAGGGGATCTTGGGCCGGATCCATCAGCGGGAAGAGCTCAGCGCGCTCAGGGTCTGAAAGAACTGGGGATCGCTCACACCGACTTCCTCGCTTTCCATCAACTCGCACTGTCCCTGATCGCGTCGCGCCAGTGCGCCCGTGGCCAGGGCCGCCGCCGCCATCACCATACGATGATCTTTCGCGGGCTGGTAGCGGCCAGGCGCGACCACCTCTCCCCCCGCGATCTCCAGCGCGTCGCCCTCGACCGTGGCGTCGACACCGAAATCGCGCAAGAGCTTGGCCATAGCCTCCAGGCGATTCGACTCCTTCACTCTCAGTTCGCCCAGACCCTCCAGGCGGCTCTTGCCCGGGGCAAACGCGCACAACACGGCCAGAGCGGGAATCTCATCGATGAGAGCCGGCACTTCCTCGGCCTTCAGGTGGATGGGCCGCAAACTGGAAGGAGCCGTCGCCACGAAGTCACCTCGTTCCTCGCCGGCGCTCGGCTCTCTCGCCCCCGCCTCGACCGTGATCCCCATCTTCTCGTACAGGGCGAGGAAAGCCGTCCGGCGCGGATTGCACAACATCTTCCCCAGTTGAATCCTACTTCCGGGCACTGGCATCGCCGTGGCCAGAATCAGGGCCGCGGCCGAGGGATCGCCCGGCACCGGCACATCTACGCAGCGCAGACCCTCCACCGCGCGCAGATGAATCCTGGTTCCCCGGGTCTCGATCCGCGCGCCCATGGCCGCCAGCATCCGCTCGGTGTGGTCTCGCGTGGGCCACGGTTCCTCGATCTCCACCTCCACCCGGCTCGCGGCCGCGGCCAGAAGCAGGCAGCTCTTCACCTGGGCCGACGCGAGCTCGAGGGTGAAGCGCACCGGCTGCAGTTTAGATCCACTGATGATCAGAGGAGGCGTACGCGCGCCGCTGGGGCCTTCGACCCTGGCGCCCATCTCGGTGAGCGGCCGCGCGATCCGAGCCATCGGTCTCTTGCTCAGACTCTCATCTCCAATCAGCGTGCTGGTGAAGGGTTGGGCGGCGAGCAGGCCGGCCACGAGTCTCATGGTGGTGCCCGAATTCCCGCAGTTGAGCGCGTCGGTCGCGGGACGAAAGCGTCCCGCGCGCCCTTCGATGGTGAAGTGTTCGCCGCTCTCTTTGATGACCACGCCCAGCTTGCGCAACACCTCGCGGGTCGAGCCGAGATCGAGGCCACGATTGGAGGAACTCACGAGGGCCGTGCCCTCCCCCAGGGCGTTGAGCAGGAACGCGCGGTGGCTGATGGATTTGTCGCCCGGAAGCACGACGCTTCCGCGCAAGGGGCCCACGGGCTTTTGCACCACCTGAGAGTTCAGGATTGGTCCTCCCCGCGTAGGACGCGGCCCAAGGCGACCAGATAGAACTCGTTCTCGTCTTCGGTCCCGGTGTTCACGCGGAAGGATCTCTCCGGCATGCCGAAGGGCTGCATCGGCCGCACGATGACTCCCTCACGCAGAAGCCTCTCGAAGAGATTGGGGACGAGCTGGGGCACGGTGGCCAGGTAGAAGTTGGTCTGGGAGGGCAGCACCGCCACCCCGAGTTCCTCCATCCCTTCACGCAGACGGCGCATCCGGCGTTGATTCTGCGCCCGCCTCTCGGCGACCCGCTCCCGGCAGGTGATCGCCTTGGCGGCGGCGGCCTGCGCGAGACGATTCACGTTGAAGGGCTGGCGCACGCGGTGCAGAAGAGCGACGATCTCCTCGCTTCCCAGGAGATAGCCGATGCGAAGCCCGGCCAGTGAGTAGCCCTTGGAGAACGAGCGCAGCGCAACCAGGTTGGGATGTTCCTCGCGCAACTTCGACCAGTCGGGAAAGTCCTCCGCCGTCACGAACTCCAGGTACGGTTCGTCCAGGGCCACCACGACCTCGCTCGGCACGCGCTTCAAGAAGGCCGCCAGCTGATCGTGGGTCACGTAGCTTGCGGTGGGATTGTTGGGATTGCAGATGAAGATGAGCCGGGTCTTCTCAGTGATCGCTTCCGCCATGGCGTTCAGATCGTGGACCCATTGCGCGTCGAGAGGAACGGCGCGACCCACCTCGAAATGAGTCTGCGCGATGAGACCGTAGATGGGAAAGCTGGGTTTCGCGTAGAGGACTTCATGTCCCGGCTCGACCAACAGATGAATCAGAAGCTCCAAGATCTCGTTATTCCCGTTGCCGAAGAACACCTCGCTCTGGGACAGTCCGTAGAACTGCGCCACCGCTTGTCCCACCTCGAAGCAACCAGGGTCTGGATAGCGATTCAGATTCCCCACTTCACGCTGCAGGGCCTCGATCACTTCGGGAAAAGGACCGTCCGGGTATTCGTTACTGGCCAGTTTCACGATTCTGGGAATGCCCAGTTCGCGTCGCACCGTCTCAATGGGTTTTCCGGGTTGATACGGCGTGAGGTTCTTGACCGCCACACGCACTCGCTCGGAGATTGCACTCATGGTTCGCACCTCGGGGAATGACGCCTCCGCTAAACTAGACGGCGCCCTCCCGTGGGTCAATGCGGCGGAATTCTCGCGGCGTTCTCGAGCTTCTCGAGCTCGGTTCCGAGCACTTCCCGCGCCGCTCCGGGCGCAAGCTCTCCCAGCTCCACCGGGCCGATGGCTTCACGCTGCAGTTCCAGGACCTCGCGGCCAAGGGCCGCGCACATCCGGCGAATCTGCCGCGTGCGCCCCTCTCGCAACTCCACCCTATAGCAAGCGCTTCCTTCGGCCGGGCCGATCTTGGCCGGCGCGGTGGGACGTCCGTCGAGGCTGAGGCCACTCTCGGCGAACGCGCGCTGCGCCGACGCGGAGAGCTCTCGATCCAGACGAATGCGATAGCGTTTCCATACCGGATGCGAGGGATGCATGAGGGAATTCGCGAGTTCCCCATCGTCGCTCAAAAGAAGGAGTCCGGAGGAATCCCGGTCGAGCCGACCCAGATGGAAGAAACGTCCGTCCAGAAGTTCGGGCGGCAACACATCCAGCAGGCAGGGTGCCTGCCCCTGACGCGCAAGAGAAGAGATGACGCCCAGAGGCTTGTGGAAGGCGAAGACCCGGCCACTGGTGGCGGCCTCGACCGCCTTCCCGTCCAGTTCCACCCTGTCGTGCCTGGGATCGACTCGAGTCGCGAGTTCGTGCACGACTTCGCCGTTCAGACGAATCCTACCCTCGCGGATCAGGTCTTCCACCCGACGGCGCGAGCCCAAACCCGCCTGGGAGAGAAAGCGGTTAATCCGCAGCGCCTTCACTGCGGCTCAAGCTCGCTTCGGAATCGGCGGCTTCGGGCGCCACGTCTTCCAGTGGCTGAGGCGGATTCACGACCGCTTCGAATTCTTCGTCGGTGATCTCTTCGCCCAGGATGACCGCGAGCTGCTTGATCTCCTCTTTCTCCGCGAGAAGGTCCTCGAGCTCGCTCAAGCGCGGCAGCTCTTTCAGGCTGCGCAGCCCCAGGTACTCCAGGAAAATGGAGGTGGTGCCGTAGAGGAGCGGGCTCCCCAGACCCTCCGCCCTCCCCACGATTTCCACCAGCTCGCGCTCCATGAGGGTTCCGAGCACGCCCTGGGCCTGGATGCCGCGGATCTCCTCGATCTCCAGCCGCGTCACCGGCTGCTTGTAGGCGATAATCGAGAGCACTTCCAACGCCGGCTTCGAGAGCCGCAGCTTTCGGCGACCCTTGTAGAGTCTCTTGACCGTGGGGGCGTATTCCGGACGGGTGGCAATGCTGTACCCCCCGCCGAATTCCACGATGGTGAATGCGTGTTCGTCGCGGTCGTATTCGGCCCGCAATTCGTCCAAGGCACTCTTGAGAGCGCTTCGTTCCACCTGGGGAAAGAAGCCCGAGAGTCGCGCGAGGCTGAGCGGTTGATCGGTCGCAAAGAGAAGAGCTTCGAGCTCACGTCGCATGGCTTGCCTTCTGCTCGACGGTTTCAGTTGGTTGCTTCGCCCTCTTGCGCTTGGCTCCATTGCCACGGGGGTCCGAGGACTTGGCGACTTCGGCAGGATAGAGCCAGATCTCTCCATAGGGGTCGATCTGGCGCGCCCACAGAAGTCCTTGGCGGATGAGTTCGAGCATGGCCACGAAGGTCACCACGACTTCCATCTTGCACGAGGCCGAGGTGAAGATCTCGTCGAAGCGAACTCCCTTGGTCTCGGCGAGCAAACCCTGCAGTTTCTCCGCCTGTTCCTCGACCGTGTACACCATGTTGTAGACGTGGTGCAGCTGATCGCCTTTGAGGGAATCGAGGATCTCTTTCACCGAGCCCAACAGATCGAACAAGGACAAACTGAACTCGGCCGGCTCCTGGGGAATCTGATCGCGGAAGGGATATTCGAGGGGCCTCAGGAAATACTGGCGCCGCTGTTCTTCCGCCTCGGCGAGGGAGTGGGCTGCTTCCTTGTATTTCTTGTACTCCAGGAGACGACGCACCAGTTCGTCCCGGGGATCCGCACCGTCATCCTCCTCATCCGGTCTCTGGACCGGCAACAGGAGGCGGGCCTTGATCCGCATGAGGGTCGCCGCCATCACCAGAAATTCCCCGGCGTTTTCCAGATCGAGAGTATGAAGGTCCTCGATGAACACCAGGTACTGTTCGGTGATGTGGGCGATGGGAATGTCGTAGATGTCGATCTCGTCGCGCTGGATGAGGTACAGCAGGAGATCGAGGGGACCCTCGAAGCGGTCGAGCTGGATGGTGTAGCCCCCGTTCCGGCTGCCTCCGGGAGCCTGACTCGCCTCCCATCCGGATACGGCGGAATCACTCTTGACGGCAGCAGCGTTCTCGCCTGCGCGAGGGAGGATCATCGGCGGCTCCAAGACTGCGGTGAGCCCCTGCGCTTTGGTCCGGGAATCGCCGGCCGAAGCTCCGCTGGGCTCTGGTTGGTGGGGCTTGCGCAAGCTAGCAGAGGGCGCGCACGCACGTCAACCCTCCTCCCTCTTGTGCCTTCGGGCCCGGGGATGGTGCAAGAGGTGCTGCTCGCGCACGTAATCGCGGTCGAGGTGGGTGTAGATCTGGGTAGTCGCGACACTGCTATGCCCCAGGAGTTCCTGGACCACTCTCAGGTCCGCCCCGCCCAAAAGGAGATGGGTGGCGAAGGAGTGACGGAGTACGTGGGGCGTGACTCGATCCGCCAGCCCCGCGGCCCGCGCGTGCTTGCGTAAAATCTTCCACAACCCCACGCGGCTCAATCCGCCTCCGCGCGCGTTCACGAACACTCTCTCCTTCGCCGCCGCCTTGACCAGAAGAGGGCGGGCCTCGCGCAAGTACTCGATGAGCGCCGCCCGCGCCGGCCCTCCCAGGGGGATCTGTCGTTCCTTGTTCCCCTTGCCCCGAACCCTCACCAGGGCCTGCTGGAGGTCGACGCCCCGCCGGGGGAGCCCGCACAGCTCGCTGGCGCGCAAACCGCAGGCGTAGAGGAGCTCCAGAATCGCCCGGTCACGAACTCCCAGAGGAGTCGAAGCGACCGGGACCTCGAGCAGTCGCAGGACCTCCTCCACCCGGAGGGTGTGGGGAAGTTTACGCGGAAGCTTCGGACCGCTCAGATTCTCGGTGGGATCCCGTAAGGCGAGTCCGGCCTCGCTGAGGTAGCGGTGGTAGCCCTTCAGCGTGGAGAGAAGCCGGGACCGGCTCCGCGCGCCCAGACCGTTCGCTTCCCGGTGGCTCAAAAAGGACAGCACCAGCTCGCTTCCCACTTCGCTGGGTTCGCGCACTCCCTCGCCTTCAAGATAATCCAGGTAGTCCCTGAGATCGCGCGAGTAGCTCTCGAGGGTGTTGGGTGAAGCTCCCTGCTCCACGTCCAGCGCCAGAAGAAACGCGTCGCCCGCCAAGAGAAAGGGCGAAGGTCGATCTCCTTTTGTAGCCGGCAAACGCACCATGCTCAGCTGTTCCTCCGGTTGAAGAACGCGAGGATGCGTTCGGCGTCGCCGTTTCCGATCCCCTCGACCGCGGTCAGATCCCGCGCCTTGGCCTTGGCGACTTCATCCACCGATCCGAAACGCAGCAGGAGTGCTCGTTTCTTCTTGGCTCCGATCCCGGGAATCTCGTCGAGCAGGCTCTTCTTCATTTCCTTGCCACGCAGATTGCGGTGGTAGCTCACGGCGAAACGATGGGCCTCGTCGCGCGCTCGTTGCAGCAGCTTCAAGCCAGTGGAACTCCTGGGCAGACGCACCGGATCTCGCTGCTTCGGCAGGTAGATTTCCTCGTGTTTCTTGGCCAATCCCACTACCGCGGTTTCGACGAATCCGTAGCGGCTCAGGGTGGAGACCGCAACCGAAAGCTGCCCCGCTCCGCCGTCCACCACCACCAGGTCGGCCGGGAGTTTGTCCTCGTCGCGCAGACGGCTGTAATAGCGCTCCAGGACCTCCTGCATCATCGCGAAGTCGTCGATGCCTTCGGCCTGTTGGATCCGAAAACGGCGGTAGCGGCTCTTGAGCGGCTCACCCGCCTGAAAGTAGACCAGTGAACCGACGCGCTTGCTCCCCTGAATGTGACTCATGTCGAAACACTCGATGCTCCACGGCGCCACCGGCAGGTTGAGACGCTGCTTGAGATCCAGGACCGAGGGCACCTCCTTGCGCTGGGGAGTGGTGCGGCCCAATCGCTCGCGCAGCTTCCAGCGCGCGTTGGAGCAGGCCATTTCGACCAGGCGTTTCGCCTTGCCGCGCTGCGCCACGCGCAGATGCACCCGCCGCCCCAGACGTTCCCCCAGGACCTCCTCCCAGTGCTCCATCTGTGGGATCTCCTGCAGCAGCATCACCTCTCGCCCCCCGTGGCGCTGGCTGCTGAAGACCGAAGAGGTGAAGCGCTGAAAGAACTCCTCGAGCTCGCTCTCCCGCGAGGACGAGAAGAAGTAAGCCTCGGAGTGGAGGAGCTTCCCGTCGCGCACTCGCAGCACCACCCCGCACGCCTGCCTTCCTTCGCGATCGAGCCCAAAAGCGTCGACCTCGCGCCCTTCGTCCCAAACTACCTCCTGCCGGGAGTCGAGTCGCCGCACCGCCTCGATCTGGTCCCGTAGTCGCGCCGCTTCTTCGAATCGGAGCGCCTCGCTGGCCGCGTTCATCCGCTGAGCAAGCGTGTCGAGCAGGCCGCGGCTTTGGCCGGAGAGAAAGAGCCGCACTTGCTCCACCAGGGCCGCGTAGGATTCGCGGTCGATATAGTTCACGCAGGGGGCATCGCAACGTTTGATGTGGTAGTCCAGGCACGGCCGCGGAACGATCTCCTCGGGCAAGCGCAGCGCGCAGGTGCGGATGCGAAACACCTGACCGATGGTCTTGAGAGTCTGCCGCATGGCCTTCGCATTGGTATAGGGCCCGTAGTATTCCTCCCCGTCGTCCTTGGGCCTGCGCACCACGCTGAGGCGGGGAAAGGGTTCCTTCACGCTCAGCTTCAGCCAGGGATAGCGCTTGTCATCCTTGAGCCTGATGTTGTACCGCGGCTTGAATTCCTTGATCAGCTGGTCCTCGAGAAGCAAGGCCTCGCGCTCGTTGGTGGTGACCACGTAGTCAAAATCGGCGATCCGGCGGGCCAGGGAGGCCGTCTTGGTGTCGAGCGTGCTCTCTGGCGCGAAGTAGGAACGGACGCGAACCGCCAAGCGCGCCGCCTTCCCCACGTAGATCACCCGGCCGTGCTCGTCCTTCATGAGGTACACGCCGGGCGACTCGGAGAGTCCCTCGAGTTTCGAAAAGAGAGGGTGCTCAGGATTCATTGCAGGCCGCCGAGAGTCCGCATCTTGCCAACCCAGGCGCCCCGGCTTGACAGGCAGGGGCCCTTGGGCTATCGTTTTGCCCGCTCTCCCTCGGGAGAGTTCTCTTATACATAGCTCGAATCCGTCGCTCAGTGCGACTTCAAAGTCAAGGATGGTCCGCGGTGCCTCACAACAAGTCGGCGAAGAAGCGTGTGAAGACCAATGAACTGAGGCGTCAGCGCAACGTTGCGCGCGGAAGCCGTCTGCGTCACGCGATTCGCGATCTCCGCCAGCATTCCACGACAGAGGGCGCGGCCAAGGAAGAGCTGATGCTCGAGTTCCGGAAAGTCAGTGGGCTCTTGGACAAGATGGCGAACAAGGGATTCATTCACAAGAACAAGGCCGCCCGGCTCAAGAGCCGCCTCGTGCCCCGCGCCGAATCCTGACTCCGCTCCCCGTTTTGATTTCGGTTTCTTGGACACGCCAGCCTCGAGCTGGCGTTTTCCATATCCCCGCTCCTTCTACCCCTGGCTTGCGGTTCAGGCTCCGCCTCAGCCGGGATCGACGCTCTCGTCCCACACGAAGCGGGAGCTGAAGACCTCGACCACCGGACCCTCCAGCATCCAAGCTTCCTCTTGGGGTTGCACCTGGATCTCGTCGCCGCCGCGGGTGTGAAGCCGCACCGGCTCTCCTTTGGGCGCGAGCCCGTGGAGTGCGGCCACGCTGGCGATACAGCCGCTGCCACAGGCCCAGGTTTCCCCTTCGACCCCGCGCTCGAAGGAGCGGATGCGCCAGCTGTGGGGCCCGCGGTGGACGAAGTGGACGTTCGTGCCCTCGGCAAAGCGGGAAGTCCACCAGCGCAAGGGGCGCGCGAGCGCCTCGAACTCATTCGAATCGAGCACTCCATTCTCCACCTCGACCACCAGGTGAGGGTCTCCCGTATTCACCTCGTGGCCGTTGCGCGCCACCGAACCTTGGGGGAGTTCCAGACGCTCACTCGAACACTTCGGAGCCGCGAACCACAGGCGTACGCGCGCGCCCTCCTGAAGAATCTGCGCCTCGATGGATCCGTACTCGCTGAGGAAAGAAAAACGCTCGCCGCACCAACCCAGACGCCACGCCCTGAGAGCGCAGCAGCGCGCGCCATTGAAGCACATCTCGCAGTAGCTTCCGTCCAGGTTGTAGAAGTACATGCGGAACACCGGGGAGCCGACACCCTTTTCCTTCAGGCGTTCCATGAACAGAGCCCCGTCGCCTCCGATCCCCTTTCGGCGATGACAGAGGGCTCGCACCAGGGCGGCATCGCGCGGCGGTTTCGGAGGCGCTTCCTCCAGAATGACGAAGTCGTTGGCGGCGCCGTGCATCTTCGCGAAACGAAGTTCCATGGAAACTCCTCTCAGGGCGCGGCCTCCAGAAAGACCGAACGGGGCAAGGGAGGGGTGCGCATGCTGTCCAGCACCGTCCACTCGAGTCTCTCGGTGGGTCGCGGCAAGGCGAGCGTGTCGGGTGTGGCCGGTTGCAGCTTTACTGTCGTCTCAGCGCTGAAGGGTTCGCTCAGCCCCTTCTCGTCGGGACCGAAGTGACTGTCCCCGTCGAGGTCCAGCCAAACCGAGACCCGGTACTCTCCGGGCGTGAGCTTGGACTGGTTGCACCCCAGGGTGTCCATGGTGACGGTTTGCACTTTCGCCTCCTCCACTCCGATGGGTCTTATGGCGGCGCGAAACAAGAGAGTGTCCGTCTCGTCCTTCTCCACGCAGATCAAGAGACCCACCGGAGCCTCCAGGTCGATTAGGGTGAGCGGACCCAGATCCAGGACCGTCTCCCCCGCGCGCAGGTACACCGAATCTCTCTCGGCGGTGGGCTCGCGGGTATCCCGCTTGCCGTTCTGATTCTTGTCCTCGAAGACCTGTAGCGCGTAGGGACCGGAGGGCGACGCGAGCAGACCGAGCCGGAAGAACCCCAGTTCGTTCGGGGCCACCATCCGCCACAGGGTTGGTTTCTTGGCGTCCTCAGAGCCCAGGATGCTCAGTTGCGCCACGACCTGCTCGAGTTTGAGACTCCTCCCCCTGCACCTGTCCTTTGATGAGACCGGAGGGAATGGTATCTCCGGTGGTGAAGGCGCCGCTCACCGGCGCGCCCAGCTTCACGTTGTGCCGGTCGGTGAGAGTCGGAAGCAGAGTCCACACGACCAGTGTGTCCCTGGGCCAGCCGGATTCCGGATGCACCGTCACCCGGGTCGCGTCGAAACCAATGTCTCGCAAGCGAATTTCGGGCGCAAAGTGAAGCCCGCTGCGAAAGCCTCGTCGATCCACTTTTTCGCTGAATTCGAGCACGAGCGGAGCCAGAGGGTCGACTCTCAGGGCGAGACTGCCCGGCTCGGCGGAGAGGAAACGCGGCGGGATCTCATCCACCGGACCTCCGGGCGGCGGACCCGTCTGCGCGCAAGCCGACACCGCCAGCGCCACGAGCGCGCACACGCATTGAGCCCACAGCTCACCCCATGAGGTGGTAGAGTAGCGCTCTCTGTACATGCAGCCGGTTCTCCGCTTCGTCGTAGACTCGACTCGCCGGGCCATCCATCACTCCGTCGGTGATCTCCATGCCGCGGTGGGCTGGGAGACAGTGCAAGACAATGGCCTCCTTCTTCGCCCCCGACAAGAGTTCTTCGTTCACCTGGTAGTCGGCAAAGACTTTGGCGCGCGCCTCCGCCTCGGCCTCCTGTCCCATGCTGGCCCAGACGTCGGTGTAGACCACGTCCGCGTCGCGAACCGCCTGGCGGGGATCGCTCGTGATCTGTAGATCGAGCGAGCCTCGCGTCTTGGCCCGCTCGACCACGGCGGGATCCGGCTCATAGTCGTTGGGGGTGCAGATCACCAAGGCGAAGTCGAGCAAGGCCGCCGCGTTGATCCAGGAGTGCGCGATGTTGTTCCCGTCCCCCACGTACACCACTTTCTTCCCGTCGATGCCGCCCAGTTCCTCAACGATGGTGAAGACATCGGCCAGGATCTGACAGGGATGCGCGAGATCGGTGAGGCCGTTCACCACCGGAATGCTCGCCGCGGCCGCCAATCGCTCCACCATTGCGTGCTCGAAGGTCCGGATCATGATTCCGTCCACGAGGCGGCTGAGGACTTTAGCCACGTCCTCCACCGTTTCCCGGCTGCCCAGACCGATTTCCTTTTCCGTGATGTAGAGCGAATCGCCGCCCAGCTGACGAATCGCCACCTCGAAGGAGATTCGGGTGCGAAGGCTCGGCTTGTGGAAAATGCAGGCCAGAGTACGATTGGGGTGGCTCGCCGCCAGCGTGTGTGCGCGGGCTTTCGGCTTCTGCTCGCGCGTGGTCTGAAACAGGGTCTTCAGATCTTCGCGGCTGAGATCGAGAATGGTCACCAGGTCCTTGTTGGACAGTTTCTTCATGCCGATTCCTTCCACTTGGCGGCCGTCTACCCTAGAGAATGAAGCGACTCAAGTCCTCGTCCTTGACGATCCGCATGAGTTTTTCGTCGACGAATTTCTTGTCGATCACGATGCGGGTCGGTGGCGGAGTCTCCCCGCTGGTGGGCGGCAACTCGAAGAGCATTTCGTCCAAAAGCGAAGTCATGATGGTGTGAAGGCGTCTGGCTCCGATGTTCTCCTGACTCCGATTCACTTCCCAGGCGATCCGTCCGATTTCCTCGTAGGCCTCGATCTGGAACACGAGCTCGCATCCCTCGGTGTGCAGCAGCGCCTGATATTGTCGGGGCAGCGAATTCTCTGGTTCGCGCAGGATCCGCACGAAGTCTTCCTGGGAGAGACTCTTCAGTTCCACGCGGATGGGAAACCGCCCCTGCAGCTCCGGGATCAGATCGCTCGGCTTGCTCATGTGGAAGGCCCCGGCCGCGATGAAGAGAACGTGGTCGGTGGAGACCGCGCCGTACTTCGTCTGCACCGTCGCTCCTTCCACCACCGGCAAGAGGTCGCGCTGCACGCCCTCGCGGCTCACGTCAATTCCGGTGGACTCCCTGCGGCTCGCGATCTTGTCGATCTCGTCCAGGAAGATGATCCCCGAACTCTCCGTGCGCTGGAGAGCCTCCGTCGTCACCTTCTCCATGTCGATACGGCGATCGAGCTCCTCTTCGCGCAAGAGCCGCCGCGCCTCGGACAGGGGGACCTGGCGCGACTTGCGTTGCTTGGGAAAGAGACTCTTGAGGGCATCGCCCAGCCCCGACTCGAGAAGTTCGTCCCCGCCGGTCGAGAGAATACCGAACTGAGCCCCCGGACGGGTGGTGATCTCGACCGTGACTTCGCGCTCTTCCAGTTCTTTCGCGCGGAGCTGCGCGCGCAGCTTCTCGCGGCTCCTCTTCCACCGCTCCTCGGTCTCGGGGCTGGTCTCCCTGAGCGAAGGAAGCAAGAGGTCGAGGAGACGCTCCTCGACCGAGGCCGAGGTAGTCTCTTCCACTTCCTCGGTCATCTCCTGACGCACGATCCCGACCGCGACCTCCACCAGGTCGCGTACCATGCTCTCGACGTCGCGCCCCACGTACCCGCGCTCGGTGAATTTCGTCGCTTCCACTTTCACGAACGGCGCCCCGGCCACCCGGGCCAGGCGCCGGGCGATTTCCGTCTTTCCCACTCCGGTGGGGCCGATCATCAAAATGTTGTTGGGGATGATCTCCTCGCGCATCGGCTGTGGCACTCGCATACGGCGCCACCGGTTGCGCAGAGCGATGGCGACCGCGCGTTTCGCGTCGTCCTGGCCCACCACGTAGCGATCGAGTTCGGACACGATCTGACGCGGGGTCAACTTATCGCCCCCCAGATGAGCCATGCCCATCTTGTCGATTGCGATGATCTTCTCACTCATTCCCTGGAGTCCTTCAACTGTAGAGTCGTGATCTTGTCGTTCGTATAGATACAGATTCCCGCCGCAATCTGCAGGGACTCACGGCAAATTTCCTCCGCGCTCAATTCGGTGTGCAAACGCAAGGCTCGCGCGGCGGCCAGGGCGTACGACCCTCCGCTTCCAATGGCGATGAGATCGTCGTCCGGTTCGATCACGTCGCCGCTGCCCGAGATGATGAAGGAGTGCTCGAGGTCCATCACCGCCAGGAGCGCCTCGAGCCGCCGGAGCACGCGGTCACTCCGCCACTCCTTGGCCAGCGCCACCGCCGCCCGGGGCAGATTGCCCCCCTTGACGTCGAGATGCCCCTCGAATTTTTCGAAGAGGGTGAAGGCGTCCGCGGTACTTCCGGCGAAGCCCGAGAGAATCTTTCCGTCCTGCAGGGTGCGCACCTTGCTCGCGCCCCACTTCATGGTGACTTCGCCGAAAGTGACTTGACCGTCGCCGCCGATGCATACGTCATGGCCACGACGAACTCCCAGTATGGTGGTCCCATGAATCTCCTGTGGATTCACTTCTCTTCCTTCTCCTCTCCCGCGCGCGGGTGCGCCTGTTGATAGACTTCCTTCAGTCGCGCCGAAGAAACATGCGTATAGATCTGTGTGGTGGAAAGGCTCGCATGACCCAGCAGCTCCTGCACTCCGCGCAACTCCGCGCCCCGGTCCAAAAGGTGAGTCGCGAACGCGTGCCGAAGATCGTGCGGCGAAAGTCCCGTTCCCAAAGCTGCCGCGCGCATCGTGCGCGCCAGCATCGCCTGCACCGTGCGCCGCGCGATGCGATGCCCTGCCCGTCCCAAGAAAACAGGCACGACGCGATCTTCCCTACCCAACGATCCCTGCTCTAAAGCATGAAAGACCTCGCTCGGCAAGCGGCGGGAAAGATAGTCCTGAAGCCGGTACTTCGCCTCACCGACCAGGGGAACGATGCGCTCCTTGGCCCCCTTTCCGGTGACCCGCATCGACTCGGCCGGCAGATCGATCTGCGCGAGAGAAAGCGCGACCAATTCGCTCAGGCGCAGACCACAGCCGTAGAGCACTTCCAGGATGGCGCGGTCGCGGCGCCCGCGTTCCGTACTCGAGTCCGGGCCCTCCAGCAACAGACTCACGAGCTCTTGCGAAGGAACTCGGGGCAAACGCCGGCTGAGACGCGGCGACCCCAGCCTCCGGCTGGGCCGATCCGCCCGCAAGCCCCGGCCCTCGAGGAAAGCGAAGAACCCGCGCAGGGCGGAGAGCCGGCGGGCGAGGCTGCGCGAGCTGACGCCGCGGTCCCGCTCATAGCTCAACCAAGTTCTGAGCTGATCGGTGGAAATCTCCAGCCAGTTCGTCTCTTGCGAGCTTCGCTCCCGGAGAGCTCGTCGGACGGACTCCAGATCGCGCGCGTAGGCCTCCAGGGTCCGCGGAGAGAGCCCGCGGATCGCCCGAAGGTGGTCGATCCAGGCCTGCTCGTGTTCGTCCAACGGGGTCATGACGCCAGCAGTGTAGCAGCCCTTGCGCGACTGCGCTCTCCTCTCAGCCAAAGAGCGGCGAGAATTCCTCGCGCCATTTCCGCATGGAGCGAAGCGCTCGCTCTCCCAAAGCCTGTTTGCGCTCCTGCTTGCCCTGCGGCGGAGCGTCCAGGGGGGGCAGGAGTCCGAAGTTCACATTCATGGGACTCAGGCGGCGACCCGCGTCGTGGCGCAGATAGGCCAGCAGGCCGCCCAGCATCGTCTCGCGCGGCGGCGGCGAAAAGGACAGCCCCAACTCCGCGGCGTGGACCGCGAGCGCTGCAATCAACCCCGTCGCGACGCTCTCCACGTATCCCTCGCAGCCGGTCATCTGCCCGGCCAGGTGCAATCCCTCGTGCCCTTTGAGCTGCAGCGTCGCGTCGAGATGCTTGGGACTGTTCAGGAAGGTGTTGCGGTGGAGGCTTCCCAGCCGCGCGAACTCGGCGTGCTCGAGTCCTGGAATCATGGAGAAGATGCGACGCTGCTCGGGATACTTGAGTTGGGTCTGGAAGCCCACCAATCCGAAGAGCGTCCCGTCGAGAGTCTCCTGTCGCAACTGAACCACGGCCCAGGGACGCCGGCCGGTGCGCGGGTCCAGGAGGCCCACCGGTCGCATGGGTCCGAAGCGCAGACTCTCACGCCCGCCATCGGCGATCGCCTCGATCGGCATGCACCCGGCGAAGTAGGCCGCCTTCTCGAAATCCTTCGGCTGCACGCGTTCGCCGCGCAGAAGCTCATCCACGAAGCGCTCGTACTGCTCCTTGTCGAGCGGGCAGTTCAGATAGTCCGCGTCCCCCTTCTCGTAGCGCGCCGCTTTGAACACGATGTTCTGATCGACCGACTCCAACAGCAACGAAGGGGCGATGGCATCGTAGAAGTAGAGCGACTCCTCACCCACCAGCTCCTGCAGGTCCGTCTGTAGGGCTTTCGAAGTCAAAGGACCGGTAGCGAGGATGCACGGTCGCTCGCGAGGCACGCGGCTCGCCTCTTCCCGGATCACTTCGACGAGGGGGTTCCTGAGGAGGGCGCCGGTCACTGCGGCAGAGAAGCGTTCGCGATCCAGGGCCAAAGCGGCCCCGGCCGGCACGCGCGCCTGCCGCGCGAAGCCCAACAGACGGCATCCCAGAGCGTCCAACTCGAGCTTCAGGACTCCGGCCGCGGTATCGCTTCGTTCGCTCTTGAAGGAATTCGAGCACACGATCTCGGCGAGATCCGCGCTCTTGTGCGCCTCGGTGGAGCGGGTCGGCCTCATTTCGATGAGCCGAACCGGATGGCCTCTCTCCGCGAGCTGGAACGCGGCCTCGGATCCGGCCAGGCCACCCCCGACCAGCGTCACGGGCTCTCGTTTCAGCATGGCGTCAGGTTTTTCGTCCGTGGCATTTCTTGAACTTCTTGCCGCTTCCGCAGGGACAGGGGTCGTTCCGTCCCACTTTGGGCTGGTCTCGCACCACCGGCGCCGGTGCTCTCGGCGGCCCCCCCTCGGGATTGAGGGTGCCGATCGCGCTCGCCGTCTGCCCTCCTCGGGCCTCGGCCGAGCCGTAGGCGCTGGCCTGCGCCTTCTGGGCCGTACCCCCCGACAGCGCCGCCGTCGCTTCGGGCGGAGTCTGGACCAGTTCGAAGCGGAAGAAGCGCGTGACCGCCTCGCTGCGGATTCGCTCCATCATGAGCTGGAAGAGCTCGAAACTCTCCCCCTTGTATTCCAACAGAGGGTCCTTTTGACCGTAGGCTCTCAGCCCGATGCCGCTGCGCAGGGTGTCCAGCTCGTGCAGGTGGTCCTTCCACATCTCGTCGATGGTTCGCAGCGTTACGTGCTGTTCGAGCTGCTTGGCGATGGGCGGGCTCAGACGCTCCACTTTCGCCCGGTAGGCGCGGGTCGCCGCGTCGAGGAGGCTCTCACGCAGGCTCTCCTGCCCGATCGACTCGCGCGCCTCCTCGGGTACCGGAAGAGGAACCAGGAAGGTGGTGCTCATGTCTAGGCCGAGCCCAGCCCAATCCCAGTACTCAGGGGGATCCTTGGGCGAAGTGCGCGCGTCCAGCATCTGATCGATGGTGTCCTCGATGAGATCGAGCGTCGACTCGCGCCCTTCCTCGGTCACCAGGAGGCTCCGCCGCCAATCGTAGATGACCTCGCGCTGTTTGTTCATCACGTCGTCGTAGTCCAAAAGGCGCTTGCGAATACTGAAGTTCTGTTGCTCGACCCGGATCTGCGCCTTCTCGATGGCCTTGGTCACCAGCCCGTGCGTGATGACCTCCCCTTCCTGCAGGCCCATGCGATCCATGACTTTCGAGACTCGATCGGACGCGAAAAGACGCATCAGATCGTCCTCGAGCGAGAGATAGAACAGGCTCGCTCCCGGATCGCCCTGACGCCCGGCCCGACCGCGAAGCTGACGATCGATCCGCCGGCTCTCGTGGCGCTCGCTTCCGATGATCCACAGTCCCGCCGGGCGGCCGTTGCGTTCGCCGCTCTCGCTCTTCACACCTTCGCCCAGCTTGATGTCGGTTCCGCGCCCGGCCATGTTCGTGGCAATGGTCACCGAACCCCATTGCCCGGCCTCCTCCACGATCTCGGCTTCGCGCTTGTGGTGCTTTGCGTTGAGCACGTTGTGCCGGATCCCCTTTCGCTTGAAGAGTCGCGACAGGGTCTCGCTCACTTCCACCGTGGTCGTTCCCACCAGCACCGGCAAACCCATCTCGTTGAGAGTCGCCACTTCCTCCACGATCGCGTTGTACTTCTCGCGCTTGGTGCGATAGATCTGGTCGTTGTAGTCATCGCGGGCAATGGGCTTGTTGGTGGGAATGACCACCACGTCGAGTTCGTAGATCTCGTGGAACTCCGCCGCCTCGGTTTCTGCGGTTCCCGTCATCCCGGCCAACTTGTCGTACATGCGGAAGAAATTTTGCAAGGTGATCGTCGCGTAGGTCTGCGTCTCGGCTTCGATCTTCACGCCCTCTTTGGCTTCCAGGGCGGAATGGAGTCCCTCGCTGAAGCGGCGCCCGGGCATGATGCGACCGGTAAACTCATCCACGATCATGATCTTGCCGTCTTGAATGACGTACTCGTCGTCCTTGCTGAAGAGCGCATACGCCTTCAGGAGTTGCTGGACGTTGTGAATTCCCTCGTTGCGTTCTCCGTAGACGAGGTGAACCGCCTCAATCTTCTGCGCCTTCTCCTTGTCGCCCAGAGTCGGGTCCTTCTCAATCTCGCCCAGCTCCACCGAGAGGTCGGGCAGGATGAAGAACTCGGGGTCTCTCATGCCGAACTCGCGGCGGCCCTTCTCGGTGAGGTCGACGGTGTTCTCCTTTTCCTGGATCACGTAGAAGAGCTCCTCGTCGGCCTCCCACATGTTCTTGTCGCGCAGATAATCGGATTCCACCCGGCGGATGATGTCCTGGATTCCGGCTTCCTTGCGCAGCTTCATGAAGCGCGGCAACTTCGCGCCCCCACGGCTCACACGGAGTAGTTTCAGCCCGGTCTCGCGATCGACCTCCTCCCCGCTGCGAATGACCTTCTCCGCCTCGGCCAGATAGGTGTTGAGCAAGCGGGTCTGCTTGTGCACCAGGTTCTCGACCATGGGCTTGAGCTCGCCAAAGCGGTGCGTGCTCTCTCCCACCGGACCGCTGATGATGAGCGGGGTGCGCGCCTCGTCGATCAAACACGAGTCGACCTCATCCACGATGACGTAATGGAAGTCTCGCTGGACGAGATCTTCGCGCCGCACCGCCATGTTGTCCCTGAGGTAATCGAAGCCGAATTCGTTGTTGGTTCCGTAGGTGATGTCACAGTTGTAGGCCGCCCGTCGTTGGACGGGGCTCATCTCGTTGCGAATGAAGCCCACCGTGAGACCCAAGAAGCGGTAGATGCCTCCCATCCACTCCGCGTCGCGCTGGGCCAGGTAGTCGTTCACGGTGACCAGATGGGCACCCTTCCCCGCCAGCGCGTTGAGGTAGAGAGGAAACACCGCGACCAGGGTCTTTCCCTCTCCGGTCGCCATCTCGGCGATGATGCCCCGGTGCAGCACCATGCCACCCAGAATCTGGACGTCGTAGGGGATCATGTCCCAGGCGGTCTCGCGTCCGTGCACCTCCCAGAGCTCTCCTCTTTCAGCGAGACGCCGGCAGGTCTCCCACACCACCGCGAAGGCCTCGATCATCAGCTCGTCGACGGTCTCCCCTTCGGCCAGGCGCTGGCGAAACGCGGGAGTCATCGACTTCAACTTCTCGTCATCCCACTCTTTCATCGGTGCGCGCATCTCTTTGACCTCTTCGACCAAAGGCGCGTACTTCTTGTAGTCGCGTTGCGACTTGCTGCCGAAGAGGCTCTCCAGAAACTGCGTCAAGGACATGATGTTAGGGCCATGATTCTTTGGGGGACAAAAAGCGGTCCCATTCCCATTGCGGGATGGGACCGACGGGGATCGAAGACCAACCGAGGCTCTACAGCGCCTCGACCTCGATGGCCTGACTCACACGGCTTTTTTCGCGGACCAAATAGCGTACTTTCTGACCTTCTCGCAGAGTACGATACCCTCTGCCCACGACATCCACGTGTCTGAAATAGAGGGAATTCTTAGTGTCAGCTGCTTCGATGAAGCCGTATCCGCGGCCCTCGTAAAACCAGCGCACGACACCGATTGCCATCGACACCTCCACTTGAAATGGACAGGGAGACCAGAATGGCTACTAGTAAACTAGCTCCACTCTCGCGGAAGTGTCAAGCGAGGGGTCGATCAATGCCCGAAGAAGCGCGAGATCTTGCCCAGGAGGCCATCTCCGCTCTTTTCCGGCTCATAATTGGCGAGCGCGAGTTCCTGTTGCTGGTCGTACGCCAGTGCGGTGGCGAAACACTCTTCCGCCGTCTTCGCGAGTCCGGCCTGAAGGTAGACGAAGCCCAGATGCGCGTGGAAGTCCGCGTTGTAGGGCTCGGCCTCCACCGCGCGTCGGCACAGATCCCGCGCCTTGTGCAGATTCTCTCCACTGAGAGCCAGGACGTAGCCGTAGGTCGACTGGTATTCGGGCTCGTTGGGAACCGTCTTCACGATCACGCGCAAGACATCGGCCGCGCGTTCGTAGTCCTCCTGGTCGAGCAGAGGTCTCACCCGTGAGAAGGCCTTACGCGCGTCGCGGACTTCATCCAGGGAGGGCCGCCGTAGCCATGCGGGGCGAGGACCAGAAGCTGGTCCCCGCTCCGCCTGACTTACCGCTTCCTCACCCTTCATTCCACTCCGGCAGGATTCGTCGTATTCCAATCGCTTCTTGGCGTTGGAGAGAATCTCGTAGGCCTTCTGAATCTCCAGGAAGCGCTCGGTGTTTGCTTCGGTATCTCCGTCGGGACTCAGATCGGGATGATAGAGCTTGGCCAGCCGAAAGTACGCGCGGCGAATCTCTTCCGGCTTCGCGTCGTACTTCATTTCCAGGATCTGATACAGATCCTTCTTGGCGTCGACCATCTCAGGCATGAGATCTCAGCTCCGCGATCTCCACCAAGGCAGTCTTGATCAGGGGATGGTCGGGGTCGGTCTCCAGCGCGGTCTTCAGTTCGCGTTCGGCCTCCTCGTAGTGCCCCTCTTCCATCAAGGTGAAGCCCAGGTTGATGCGCGCTTTCAGGTAATGCGGGTTCAGTTCGAGAGCCTGACGAAAGCTCGCCTTGGATTCTTCGATGAGTCCCATGTCGCCGTAGGCGAGCCCCAGGATGTGGCGCAGATCGGGGAATCGGGCGTGCTTGGCCACCAGTTCCTCCAGGATTTCCGCCGCCCCTTCCGGTTCTCCCTTGCGCAACAGACCCAGAGCCCTCTCGCGCCCGAGGCTGACCGTATCCAGGTCGAGGTGGCGGATTTCCGCCAGAATTTCAATCATCCGCTGCCGATCGCCCGTCTCACTGGACTCCAGCAGCGACTCGCAGAGATCCCGGAACAGCGCCGGGCAGGTGGCCCACAGAACCCGGATCTCGGCTCCGCACTGGGTGCTCTGGCCGAGTTCGAGGAGAGTCTGCACCAGATTGACGCGCGCCAGGAAATAGCGCTCATTGATCGCCAGGGCGCGTCGAAACGCCTCGGCCGCCTCATCCAGTTTGCCGAGGTGGCGCGCCATATCTCCGACTTTGTTGTGAATGTCCGCGAAGCGGGGCTCGTACTTGCAAGCCATGTGGTAGTGGTAGACCGCCCCTTGCAGATCGCGAGACGAGGCGGCATCTCCTAATTGCAGATGCGCCTCGCAGGCATAGAGTCGTGCTTTCCCTCGTACGGCCGGATCGCCGTCCTCCAGGAGGGATTCGAACAGTTCCAGGGCCTCACCGAAACACCCGTCGTTGAACAGGTCTAGCCCGTGCGTGAGGGGTTCCTGGGGCATTACTTTGAAGAGTTTCTTCAGAAACATCCTGCCCCCTCGTTTTTCCGAGCAGCATTCCTTTGCCGGCGACTTCGCCGAATTCCCATACGATCCCATGAAGCTTGCAAGGCTCCTGCCAAGGCGCTGTTTCCTTCGCGGTAGAGTCGGGGGCGAAAGGAGGGTGCGTGGTTCCCTAGAATGCCACGGAAGGGAAGATTCTTTCGTAAACTTTCCAGAAGCGGAGCACGTTATAGACGTAGTCGCGAGTCTCCGAGTAGGAGATGGTGATGAGCATCTCGGCGGCGGGCGCGCCCTCGCCCACTCGAGCCTTCCAGCGTCTCCCGTTGCCCTCTCCCGCGTTGTAGGCTGCGAGCGCCTGCAGGGGATCTCCGTTCGCTTCTTCCAGGAGTTGGGCGAAGTAGGCGCTCCCGTAGCGGAGGTTGGCCCGCGGATCCAATAGCCGCAGGGGATCCAGCAGCGGCGGATCGGCGAGCTTGTCGGCCATGCGCTGGGCGGTGTCCGGAAGGAGCTGGAGCAGCCCGTACGCCCCCGCGCGCGACACCACTTCCGGCTCGTAGAAACTCTCGCGCCGCATGATCGCCCACAGCGCCGCCGGCGCCAGCCCGCGCGCGTGCGCCTCCTGCCTCACCACCGCCGCGAAGGGGGTGGGAAAGGTCACCTGCTCCAGCGCCGTGTCCAGCTCCTCGTCCCTCCCCTTCAGCGCCACCTGCAGCCACCACGCGCTCCGCGCCTGCTGCTCGGCCCGGCCACTGGCCCAGGCGATCGCGCACGCGCGCAGCTGAACTTCGGGATTGCGTCGCGAAGGGAGCACCGTCTCCTGAAGAGCCCGCTCACCCCGCTCGAAGAACCCCCAGTGAAACAGGAGCGCCACCCGAATCCACCGCGGCGCACGCGGCGCGAAGAGGTCGGGGACCTCGAGGCGCTGCGCCAGGATTTGAAAGGCATCCAACTGCTTTTGATACAGGCGGTCCAGGTCGCCAATTTGAGAGTCTGCTCGAAGGGTATCGCTCGAAGCGGGCAGGCCGAGGAAAGGGCTGTCGGGGAACTTCGCCTCGAGTTCCTCGGCCCAAGCTCGGGCCCGCTTCTGCTCCCCCAGTTGCCGCGCGCTGCGCTGGGCCAGCCACAGACCCGCCGCCGCTTCCTCCGCCCCCCCCAGGCTTCCCTTCAGCTCGCGCGCTCGCTCTTCCGCCCGGGCGTAGTCCCCCTCCTTGAAGGGGAGGTAGATCGCGCGCAGCGCCGCCGCGTGGGCGAAGGGTGCATTCTTGTGCTTCTTCGCGTAGCGCAAGAAGTTGTCCTCCGCTCGCCCCTCTTCTCCAGACAGCTCCCACATCCAGGCCGCTTCCCATAGAGCCTCGACGGCCCGGGGCGTCCCCGCGTACGCGCTCGCCACCGAATCGAAGCCGGCCGCAATCTCGACGCTGGCGCCGCCTCGCCGCCGCACCCCAAAGGGGTAGGCCGCCAGGGCAGCCTCGTCGTTCTCGTCGAGTCCCCGCGGGTGAGGTTCCTCCAGGAGCTGCGCGAGTTCCTCGTGCCGGCGAAGGCGATAGAGTTGTTCGACCGCGATGAGATAACTCTCGCGTGCCTCGAGACCCGTGCCGTCCTTCCAGGCGGCCAACGCGAGCTGCAGGGCGCTCTCCCTCCGTGCGTTTGACGCCAACCAACGCGCGACTTCATGGCGCGCGTCACCACGGGCCGCGGCTTGCAGAAGCCCCGGATGCGCGTCCCAAAACGCTAGGGACCACAGCTTCTCCGCCCCACTGCGCAGTCCTTTCACGTAGGCGAGCCAGCTCTCGATCGCGCTGCAGGGATCACCCGCGCGCAAGAGAGTGAGGGCGCGGAAGGCGAACACTCTTTCCCGTCGCTGCAGAGAGGAGGCCCGGTCCCACGCGGATTCATAGCGCAGAATCGAGTTGGAGATCTCGCCGCGCGCCAGTTCGAGACGGGCGCCCAAGGCCTTCCACACCGCATCCTCTTCGTGCGCGGCCCGTGGATGGCGCCAGACGAATTCGGCGAGTTTGGTTTGCTTCAGATCTAGCGCCGCTTCCAGACAGAAGCGATCGAGATCGTCCGCCATTGGCGCGAGCGAAGCGGGCAGAGTCCGGTGCTTCTTCACCAGCTTCTCGAGCGCGCGCTTCGCGTTCGCGGGCTCTCCCTGTTGCAGGGCGATGCGGACGCGATGCCAGTCGGCGATGGTCGCGGGAATTTCCTCTGCCGCCAAGATCTTGCCCAGTTCGTCTCGCTGCGAGAACGAGAGCGCGAGCAACAGGCGTTCGCGCGCGGAGTGGGCCAGCGACAGATCGTGCAAGACCAGTGCTCTGCTGGGGGCCGCATCCGAATTGGGTTCCGTGCGGGCGGAGCTAGGCGCGTATAGAGTGGCAGCGGCGAGGGCGAAAACGAAGAGAGGAGAGCGGAGCCGCACGGGGTCTTCCTCGACTGGGGTTGAGGTTTCAGTGGATCAGAGTCACCGAAATCGCTTTGTAACGCGAGGGGGAAAGACGCGCCGAGTACATCCCTGACGCCAGGCGCCTGTTTGCATCGTCGGTGCCATCCCAGCTCACCAAGCCCAGACCGGCGGGAAAGAGCAGTCGGCGCAGTTTGCGTCCCCGTCGATCGTAGATCTCCAGCCAACGGTCCGAGCCAGCCGCATCGGCGACGAAGTTCACCCAGTCCGAAGCCGGATTCGGCTGCGCGCGAAACTCCTGCCCGGTGCCACGACTGCCCGCCGTTGCCAGCAGGATCTGCGTGCTACTTCCCACGAACGCCCCCACTTCCAGCACCGGCCACGAAGGTCGCGTGAAAAGGAACCGCGTCTCCCCGCTCGCATCCAGTCGTTGCGCCGCGCACAAGAGCTGCCAGTCCACGTCCGGCGGCATCCTGGCCCAGAGAGACGCGCTGAGACTGTCGGGTGCCGGCGTCACGCGCAGCAGGGCCTCGTTGGCCGAGGGAAGCGAAAGGAGCGCCTCGGCGGGCGTCTCTCCCACCCTAGCGCCGGCCAGGCTCCACCCTCCCGCCGTGTCCCGGATGACCCCGTCGGCGTCGCTGGCGAAGCGGAAGCGCAGGCGCAGGGGCAAGGGACTCGGGGGAAGGAGGGCCTCCTGGGCCCTCCAGGCGCTGCTGGTGCCGCCGAAGCCCACGAGACCGCTGGTGGCGGCCCGGCTCAGAGGCACGATCACGGTGGCGTCGGGCCCTAGGGGCGTGAGCACGCGCCACCGGTCGCCGGGGCTCTGGACCTCGACCACGCCCCCATCCCAGGCCTCTCCTGGAAGGGAGGCCTCGCTGTGCACCCGCGACCAGAAGCGCAGGATGGAATCCGCGGGCGACTGCACCGCGATCCAGGGCGAAACCAGCTGCAGCTCGCAGCAGTCGCCGTAGGCATAGTCTTGCGTGGTGTTCACGCTCCAGCCGCTGAGCCCGAGCTCGGGAGTTTGGCTGGGGCTCAGGGGAGTGAACTCCGTCGCGGGGAGCCCCGGCGCGAGGACCTCGGCCTGCCAGCGCACGAACGAGGACGCGGCCAGACCGCCCCCGGCCAGCAGAGGAATCCCCCCTTCGATGGTTTGGCTCTCTGCGTTCACCTCCAGCTCGAGGCGAAACGAGGCGTCCAGCGCGGAGGTCTGCATCGGGGCGTCCAGCACGATGGTTTGCCGCAAGACGTAGCCCTTTGCCCCCGGGTCAAGCGCGACCCAGTCCAGAGTGGAAGCGCTCAGCCCCTCGCCAAGCGAGAGGATCCGAACCCGGGCCGAAGAGATCATGGCCAGGCTCGTCGGCAGGAACCGCAGTTGCCAGACTCGACTGCTTCCCGGGGCCAGACCGACGCGTCCGTCCTCGAAGCGAGCGTCGACGAGTTCCAGTCCGGCGCGCGCGCTCTTCTCCAGCTGGAGGGTGAAGCGGTGCAGACTCGCAGCAGAGACGCGGATGCGCGGGGGCGCCTTCAGAGGCGAGGGGGCCTGCGACTCGCTCGAGGGAAGCGTATTCGGACCCAATTCGAAATTGCCAGAACTCTCACCGTAGACGTCGGTTGCATCTCCTTGATTCACGTGATTCTCGAGGTCTTGACGGCCGTCCGCCTGGAGCAGCTGCACCACGGGGAACTCCGCCCCGGCGCAGCTTCGCCCATCCTCGTCGACTCGATAGATCAAGACGCCCTCTCCGGGGAGCGCCCCATCGCGGGGCGTGAGCTGCGCCGCGCGGGCTTCCACCAGAAACCGCTCCCGCCCCCACTCCGCTCCGGGTGCCAAGGCCACATAACGCGACGGAGCGGCCACTGCATCGAGCTGCACCTCGCGGGTCGAGTCCACTGGCAACTCCTCCCCCCAACCCAGGAGGGAGCGCGAGTAGGCATCGAGTCCGGTCGGGTCATATCCCGCACCGCCCCAGGTTCCGGTTGCCATGAGCGACCAGAGGCCCAAGCCGCCGCTGGCGTACCCGTCCCCCGTCTGGTCGGCGGGAAGGTTCAGATCGTAGAGGTCGACCAGGCCCAGGAGATGACCCGCCTCGTGCACCAGAATTCCCAGGGGGTCCAGCGCGGACGCGAGCGCGAAGGGATCCGCGCCGACTCCACACTCCTGCAGGACGACGCTTTGGTCCATGCGATCCTGCAGCGCCATCATGCCGTTCTCCTCCACCTGGATTTCGATTCCCCGGTCGGGATGCAACACGATGAGGTAGTCGATGAGACCGTCGTCATCCCCGCTGCCGGGAATCCCGTCGGGGCCATCGTCGTCGAAATCCCACCAGGGTCCCAAGAGCGGCGCCGCCGCGCACACCGCGTCCTCAGCCAGGCGACGGCTCCCCACGAGTCGTGGCCGCCCTTGAAAGACGTTCTGGTAGAAGGACCGAGACTGCGGCAGGCGGATCCAAGGCAGGACGCGACCGCGCGGAATCAGCCGCCCGCCGCTCACTTCCTGCCAGTACCGGGTGAAGGAGGATTCGCGCTGGGAATCGAAGAAGCGCGCCGTGAGTTCTTGCTGCGAGACCGGTCCCTGCTGCGGACCGTCCGCGTAGAGTACCGGAATCACGAGAAAATTCCGCTCGGGATGGGCGGACGCCTTGCCCGCGTTCGTTCCGGGCGATTCCAGACGCAGATGCGAGGGCTCCTTCAACTGCCGGTCGCGCAGCTCCAGCAGAGCGCGCGCGAATTCGTCTCGCTGAATCCTCGCGTCCTTCCAGACCGCATGGCCGGGACCGAACACGCTGGCTTGGGCTGGAAGCGCGAGCAAGAACCAGACAGCGATGAGTAGCCAATCACGGAGGCGAGATCTCATGAATCCTCGGCCGGGCAAGACGTCCTTCGGTAAATATAACGAAGGGGTTCCGCCGGGATCAAACTCACTCCCATTCGATCGTCGAGGGGGGCTTGGAGGAAATGTCGTAGACCACGCGATTGATGCCGCGCACCTCACGCACGATCCGGCTGCTCACGCGCGCCAAAACCTCGTCGGGAATCCGCGCCCAGTCGGCGGTCATGGCATCCACGCTGGTCACGGCTCGCAGCGCCACCACGCTCTCGTAGCTTCGTGCGTCGCCCATGACACCCACGCTCTTGAGCGGCAGAAGGACTGCTCCCGCCTGCCAGATGCGATCGTAGAGACCGCTCCGGCGCAACTCCTCGATGAAGATCGCGTCGGCCTGACGCAACAGAACGAGGCGCTCTTCGTTCACCTCCCCCAGGCAGCGCACCGCGAGTCCGGGGCCGGGAAAGGGATGACGGGTGAGAAGTTCGGAGCTGATGTTCAGTTGGGCGCCGATGGCCCGCACTTCGTCCTTGAAGAGTTCGGCCAGAGGTTCGATGAGTTTGAATCCCAGGCGCTCAGGAAGTCCTCCCACGTTGTGATGGGTCTTGATCACGTGGCTCGGTCCCCGCACCGAGAGGCTCTCGATGCGATCGGGATAGAGCGTACCCTGCGCGAGAAACTTGAACGGCCCCAGACGTTTCGCCGCTTCCTCGAAGACCTCGATGAAGGTGTGCCCGATGATGGTCCGTTTTTCCTCCGGATCGCAGACGCCCTTTCAGCTTCTGAAGGAAGGGGACGCGCGCGTCGATCACTTCGAGCCGGTGGTGCAAGAGGGCGCCCAGACGTTCGACGACTCTCGCGGCCTCGCCCTGCCTGAGAAGTCCGTTGTCCACGAAGACCGGAGTCAGCTGAGCGCCCACCGCGCGCTCGACGAGGACGGCCATCACCGTGGAATCGACGCCCCCGCTCACCGCGCAGAGAATGCGGTCCTCCCCCACCCTTGCGCGGATCGAGGCGATCTCCTCCTCGATGAACGAACCCCGGTCCCATCCTTCCTCGACTCTGCAGATCGTGCGGACGAAGTTCTCCAGGATGTGCATTCCGTACTGGGTGTGACTCACTTCGGGATGGAACTGCAGACCGTAGAGTCCGCGCAGCTCGTCCGCCATGGCCGCGATCACTCCGTCCTCGGTGCGTGCCGTGATCTTGAAGCCTTCGGGTACGCGCGTCACTTGATCGCCGTGGCTCATCCATACGTTCTGGAGCGCGGGGGTGGAGTGGAAGAGCCGGCTTTGGACTTCGATCACCAGGCGAGCGTCTCCGTACTCGCGGCCCCTTGCTTCCTCGACCGTTCCTCGAAGTTCCAGGGCCATGAGTTGCATACCGTAACAGATGCCCAGGACCGGCTTCCCCAAATGCAGAAGCTCCTTGCCGATTCCTGGCGCCTCCGCTTCGTTCACGCTCGAGGGACCACCGGAGAGGATGATTCCGGCCAGATCCCCCCGGTCCTGCAGTTGTCGGCTCATGCTGGGGGTGATGAGTTCGCTGAACGCACCCAGCTCGCGCAAGCGCCGCGTGATCAACTGGCTGTATTGGGAACCGAAGTCCACGACCACTATGGTGGGCCGGTGGCTCATTCCTCTTCCTTTCTCAGTGACGAAAGTGCCTTACTGCGGTGTGAAAGAGGCTCACGCCCAAATCCTGCGCCACCTCCACCACTTCGGTGTCGCGAATGGACCCACCCGGCTGCACGATGGTCGCCACTCCCGCTTGCGCCAAGACGGTCAGTCCGTCGGGGAAGGGAAAGAAGGCGTCGCTGGCCGCGGCGCACCCGGCGAGGGTGAGCTGAGCGTCCTTGGCCTTGCGAATGGCCAAGTGACATGAATCGACGCGGCTCATCTGCCCCGCTCCGACGCCCAAGGTTCCCGACGAGTTCGCGAGCACGATTGCGTTGCTCTTGACGTGCTTGGCCACGATCCAGGCCAGCCGCGCTGCGGCGATCATTTCGTCATCGGGCAAGGGTCCGGCCACGTGCTGCCAGCGCTGCAATTCCGGAAAGCCCTCGTCCTCCTCCTGGCGAAGCACCAGCCGCCCCCATCGACGCGTCGCGCCCTGACTGCTCACACCAAAGCGCTGATAATCGACGCTCAGAACGCGCAGATTCTTCTTCTTGGCCAGAAGCTCTCTCGCCTCTTCGTCAAAGGACGGCGCGGCCACCACTTCCAGGAACATCTCCTTCAAGCGCGCCGCCGCCTCAGCATCGACCGCGCGGCGGAACACCACGATTCCTCCGAACGCAGAAACCGGATCGGTGGCGAGGGCGCGTTCGAAGGCGGTACGTGGCGAGTCCCCCAGTCCCACTCCACAGGGGTTGGTGTGTTTGAGAATCGCGCAGGCATGGTCCGGCAGATCGGCGGCGAGCTTCAATGCCGCCACCAGATCGACGAGATTGTTGTAGCTGAGTTCCTTGCCTCCGTGCAGCGTGAGACCCAGCTCGTGAAGATCACCCCCGCCGTCAATACTCCACCAGGCGCGCTGGTGCGGATTCTCTCCATAGCGCAGAGCCCGCTCGTTCTCCTTTAGCTTTTCCTCGGCGAAGAACTCGCGCGCGATCATCTCGTCGTAGCGTGAGGTGAGGCGAAACACGCGCTCCGCCATGCGGCGGCGAAACTTGAGACAACTGCTCCCTTCGTGCCGCTCCATCTCCTGCACGAACTTGGGGTAGGACGCGGGGTCGCACAGAACCGTCACCCGCTGGAAGTTCTTCGCCGCGGCGCGAAGAAGCGTAGGCCCCCCGATGTCGATCGCCTCCACTAACTCCTCTTCACTCGCGTCCCGATTCGTCGCACCCTGGAAGTCGTAGAGGTTCACCACCACCACGTCGATGGCGGCGAAACCCGTGTTCTGCAGATCGGCTTCTTCTTTGGCCAAGATTCCGGCCGCGATCGCGGGGTGGAGGGTCTTGACTCTCCCCTGCAGGATCTCGGGTTGACCGGTGTAGTCGGCGACCTCGGTGACGCTAAGCCCCGCCTCGCGCAAACACCGCGCGGTGCCCCCACTGGCCAGCAACTCGTAGCCGTTTTCGACCAGGGCTTTTCCCAAGGGCTTGAGTCCGCTCTTGTCGGTCACGCTCAAGAGCGCTCTCGCTCTGTGCTTCAAGCTACACACTCCCGGGCACGCTCAGGGAAGAGACGGGTGAAGATCTCGAGGTAGGCGTCGTAGGTGTGCTCCAGAATCGAAGGAGTGAGCTCAGGAGCCGGTGGGGTCTTGTCCCAATCCAGGGTCGCCAGATGATTGCGGAGCACTTGTTTGTCCATGCTGTCCTGTTCGCGCCCGGGCTCGTACTTCTGCGCATCCCAGTAGCGCGAGGAATCGGGAGTCAAGAGTTCGTCGACCAGGATCAAGTCCCCGTTGACGAATCCGAATTCGAACTTGGTGTCGGCGATGAGGATTCCCCGCTCGGCCGCCATGCGGCTGGCCTTCTCGTAGATCGCCAGACTCTCGCGCCGAATTTCCTCGTAGGCGCGATCGCCCAGGATTTCGCGGGCGCGCTTCTCGTCGATGTTCTCGTCGTGCCCGCTCTTGGCCTTGGTGGCCGGGGTGAACAGGGGCGTCGCGAACTTCTGCCCGTTCACCATGCCAGAGGGAAGTCGATGGCCGCACACCGCCCCCGTCGCCTGGTAGTCGCGCAGGCCGCTGCCGGCCAGATAGCCGCGCACCACCGCCTCCAGCTCGGGCTGCTCGGCCCGCTTGACCAGCATCACCCGGCCGTGCAGGCGATCGGCGTGGCGCCGGAAGGGTTCGGGTAGATCCTCAGCATTCGCGTGGATTAGATGGTGATGCAGAGAGTTCCCGAAGTACTCGTACCAGGCGAGGGTCATCTGGGTGAGGATGACGCCGCGTCCGGGCACCGGTTCGTTCATGATGACGTCGAAGGCGCTGATCCGGTCGGTGGCGACCAGAAGAAGGTTCTCACCGAGCTCGAAGATCTCGCGAACCTTTCCACGAGTATCCGGCGAAAGTCCGAGCTCGTCGCAACGGACCAGGGTCGGAAACGGACTTTTCATCGAATTTGCTCTTCCCATTGGGCCGGGGAATTTCGCGCGCGGCGGCAGCATAAGGCCGTGCTCCGGCAGCGTCAAGGCGCCGCGCGAACTCGCAGAAGTCGCACCCCCGCCGCGCTCCAGGCCACACCCACCGCGCCGTCGCGGTCGGTGCGCAACACCGTCCAGCCCTGCGCGCGCAGGACCTCCAGGGTGGCGGCATGAGGATGGTGGTAGCGGTTTTGCACGCCACAGGAGATCAGCGCCACGCCACGGCCCAGGCGCCGCAAGAGATGCGCGGAGGTGCCGGTCTTCGATCCGTGATGGGCCACCTTCAACACTCCGCAGCGCAGCGAGTCTCCAAAGGCCAGAAGCTTTCGTTCCGCCTCCAACTCGAGATCCCCGGTCCACAGCATCGGCGCGGTAGAGGGACCGCCTCGCAGGACCACACTGCGGTCGTTGAAGGCGAGCGTTTGGGCCGACGGCACCGGCCACAGACACGCGAGCTTCCATCCGCCCACCCTCAGGGTGTCACCGCGGGCGATCCAGTGCGTGCGCACTTCCGCTGCGCGCGCCGCCTCCAGCAGGGGCCGGGTCCAGGAGCGTTCCCGTTCGACGAGGCCAAGATAGAGATCGCTCACCCGATGAGACCGCAGGAGAAAAACCGCGCCTCCGTAGTGATCGCGATGGCCGTGGGTCACGAGCAGCGCCACCCCCCGGAGATTGCGGCGCGCCAGATAGGGCAGGATGACCCGTTCCGGTCCGCCGTGGAAGGGGCCGTTGCCGCAGTCGATGACGAGACAGCTCCCCCGTCCGACGCGTAGCACACCCCCGTCTCCCTGCCCCACGTCCAGACTCCACCATCGCTCGCCCGGACAGACCAGCACCCGGGCGTGCACAAGCACCAGCAGACCCAGGACAAGCCCGAGCCGCCGCCGAGCCGAGACACCCAGATCGGGAAGGAGCGCCAGCCCCAATGCCCCCAGCGCTGCCGCCCAGGCCCAGCCGTGCAGACCGGGGTGGCCCAGCGCCCCCGGATCGAGGCCTTCCAAGCTTCTCAGAACATACCCGAAGACATGGCTCAAAAGCGCTAACACTGAAAGTGTTAGAGGGGCTAGCGCTGGCAACAGGACGGCGCTGGTCACCAAGAGCAGTCCCGCCGTCATGAGAGCGGCGAAGAGGGGCCCCACCGCGAGGTTCCACAGCGGAGCCGCCCAGGGCAGGCGGCCGAACACACCCAGGGTCCAGGGCAGGGTTCCCAGCGGCGCCACCGTCACCGCCACCACCGCGGCCAGGACAAGGTGGCGCGGCAGTCGTGACGCCACCCTCAGGAGCGCGAGGGTCGCGGCGTAGCTCAGCCACCACCCCAGGGAGGTGACGCTAACCGGACGCGCCACGAGCTCCAGAACGCCGGCCGCCGCGAGTGCGTCGACCGGCCGACGCGGGCGACCTACCCTCCGCCCTCCCATCAACCAGGCCAGAATCGCCACCGCCCGCACGAGAGAAGGTGACAGTCCGGCCGCGAGTGCCCACGCAACGAGAGGCAGAAGAATCCAGGCGCGCGCGTCCTGCCGACTCCTTCCACTCATCCGCAGAAGAAGGAATGCCACCAAGCCCACGTGCAGACCACTCAGGGCCAGCATGTGCGCCAGTCCCAGTTTCGCGAAACGCTCGCGCGCCGCTTGACTCAGGCCGGAACGATCGCCCAGGAGCAGTGCGCACCAGAGCGCGCTTCCCGCACCCATCCGCTCCTGCAGAAGCGCGCGCAATCGACTCCGCAACCAGCGGCGCGGACCGGGGCGTGGCGCGTGCGGGGGCGCGTGCCACGAAGGGGGCAAAAGGAATTTCACCCGCAGGATCGGCGGGCGGGAGAGCCCGGCGCGCAGGCGATCGGAGTCGTCGGGATTCCTGCGGCCCGGGGGAATCCAGCTCCGCAGCCGCACGCAGGTCTGCGCGCCCACCCGAGCCGCACCGAGCGAACTCGCCACCGCCCGCACCGCGGGTCGTCCAGCGGCGCGCAGCCACACGACCCCGCGCCCCGTTTCGTTCTCTTCGACCTGAACCCGGGCGATGCCTTCCCATGGGTCCCACGCGCGCAGGCGCGCCAACTCGAGCCGCAAGCGCAGCCCTCCTCCCACTCCGAGCAGGATTCCCCACAGGAGAAGCGCGCGCCGGGATCTCTCGCGCAGCCCCAGCCCGCACCACGCGGCCGCCGCCAGTCCGCGCGCGCAGAGATCGACCTGCGGACCGGCGAGCGCCTGCCCGAAGAGGATCGAAAGGAGAAGGCACCACAGAGGATGCACGCACCAACACCGGCGCGGCCGGCCCGAAGAGGCGAGACCCGGGAGAGGGGAAGACGGCGAAAGAGGCGAAGGGAGTGCGGGGAGAATCAAATCGAGCCGCGCGCGGCAAACGGTCGGTATGTGTTCAGGAACTCAGGGGAGCTTACTCCCCCACGTGCGCACACAATTCCGGCCATCTTGCTTCGCCTGGTACATCGCGAGGTCTGCGCGGCGCAGAAGAACCCGTTCGTCCTCGGCGTGTTCGGGGAAGAGCGCGACGCCGATGCTCAGACTGACCCGTAGCTTGACGCCACCCTCGAGACCGAGTTCGTTCGCCTGGACCGCGTGGCACAGTCGCTTGGCGGTGCGTCCCGCCTCGTCCAGGTCGGTTCCCGGGAGCAAAATCGTGAACTCCTCTCCCCCATAGCGAAACACGTAGTCGATACGGCGCAATTGCGCCACGAGCAGGGACGCGACGCTGCGCAGCACCATGTCTCCAATCTCGTGGCCAAATTCGTCGTTGATCGCCTTGAAGTGGTCGAGGTCAGCGAAGAGCAAGGCCAGGGGCACTCCCGAACGACGGCTGCGCTCCATTTCCACCGAGAACTGACGATCGAAATAGCCGCGGTTGTGGACTCCGGTGAGAGGATCGTTGAACACGCGCCGTTGGCTGCGACCCACCGCCGCGATCAAGTCGCGCACTGCGCCGGCCGCCTCTTCGACCAGACCGGGTTCCACTCTCAGGTCGGCCCCCAAAGCGCCCACCAGCTGGTCCTCCAACCACATGGGATACCAGCGCGAGCCCTGCGCCACGATCCCACCGCTCGCCTGCGCTCCCGCTTGCGCCCTTTCCAGCGTCAGACTCAAGCTGTCCTCGCGCGACGCGAGCTGCCAGCCTCGTCCCTGACCGAGTTGCCGGGGCAGGCGTTCCGCCCAGAGCAAGAGCCGCAAGCCGGGATCGTGGAGCGAGGTGCGCAGAGCGTGGAGGAGATTTTCCAGACTCGCGTCGAGTCCGAAGCTGATCCAGTCGCGCTGGTAGGTGCCGCGGATGGCGGCCAGGGTGACCGCGCCCACTGAAGACTCTGGGGGTCGCGGAGCGGGAACCGCCGGCGTCTCCTCTCGGGCGGTCCCCTTTGGGGGCGGCTGTTCCGATGGCGTGGCGGATGGCTGACCGGCCACGGCCTCTTCCGCTCGCAGAAGCGGCCGCAGGTCATAGGCGCGCCCGGACCCCTCGACCGCGTAGAGCACCACGTTCCGCGTTCCCTCACGCAGCCGGCCCACCGGGCGCAGGACTCCCAGGGCACGCAATTCGCTCACTACGCGCATGGCGAGCGAGAAGAGTTCGCCTCCCTGCGCGAGAGCTTGCTCGACCTGCGTACGCAGACCGGTCCCAAGGCACTCCAGGGGCACCTCAGATTCGAGAAATCGCTTTAAGTCAACGCGTTGCAGCTGAGCCCTCATGATGTCGATCCGGCGCGCTTCGAGGCGTCCCTCCCCACCTCCGTGATTCTACCACAGTCTGGATGGCCGCTTCGGCAC
Source organism: Candidatus Krumholzibacteriota bacterium (assembly GCA_963764625.1). GTDB lineage: Bacteria > Krumholzibacteriota > Krumholzibacteriia > JAJRXK01 > JAJRXK01 > JAOZPE01. The sequence goes on from CAVXTH010000006.1 coordinate 820,347, forward strand.
AAAGCTTCCTTGCCCTGATGGCGTATGAAACCGTAGGGTGTCGCGAAGTCACCTTTTCAAACTCTTCTTCGACCTTACAGGGCACGATGGGAAATTTTGCGCTACAACACGGCTCCACTCGCGGTGGTCTCTCCTTCTGGGGACTGGCTCTCATTCTTGCGCTTTCGACCACCGGTTGCGCAACGTCTCCTCCCGCCGCGGCCCCTCCGCTGAGCGCGGAGGTCCTGTCCGCCCCTCTGGAGGAGGACTCGACCCTGGTCATGTTGGACTCGCTGGAGGTCTCTCAGCCTCCGTTGGTGGACGACGAGAGCCTGCAGGCCAAGATTCTGCGCTCTCATCCCGAGTTCGCGCGTCTCGAAGAGCTCTACCGCCACGGCAGCGAGGCGTACACCGGCGATCAACTCGATCTGGCGGAGGAACACTTCCTTCTGCTCAAACAGGGGCTGGACGGGGTCGAAGCCTCCGATGAGGACAGCCTCGCGGTTCTCTATCTCTCCTCCCTGAGCCGCAAATTGGACTACTTCACCGAGATCCTGGCCGAGGAGCGCTTCTTCAAGGACAGCTACGCCCCCATCGATCAGAGCCTGCAGGACGCCTATGACAGCCTCCAGACCCGCTACGGCCTGCCCGAGTTCCTCCTCCCGCAGCTGAATACGCCAGGAGGGGGCTCTCTGGACGCGCTGCTGGCGATCGACAACTCGGCGGTCGAGAAGTGGATGAACTACTACCAGGGGCGGGGACGCCCACAATTCAGCCGCTGGCTGGCGCGCTATGAGCGCTACGGCCCCACCATGGCCAGCATTCTGCACGATGAGGATCTGCCGGAGCAGCTGGTGTGCGCGGCGATGATCGAATCCGGACTACAGCCCGCGATTCGCAGTCGCGCCGGCGCCGTAGGCTGGTGGCAGTTCATGCGCAGCACCGCGCGTCACCGCGGACTGCAAGTCGATGAGTGGATCGACGAACGCCGGGACATCGAGATGTCCACCCGGGCCGCCGCGAAGCACTTCGCCCTCTTGCACCGGATGTTCCAGGACTGGGCTCTCGCATTGGCGGCGTACAACTCGGGCGAGTACCGCATCCAGCGCGCGATCGGCCTCTCGGGAGAGGCCGACTACTGGACCATGCGTTTGCCGCGCGAGACGCGTGAGTACGTGCCCAAGTTCATCGCGGCCGCGCGCATCGTGCACGACCCCAAGAAATACGGCTTCGAAGGCATCGAGGGCGAAGCTCTCGCCTTCGAAAGGCTCTCGCTCGACGATGCCTACAGCCTCGACCAGGTCTCCAAGGCGACAGGGATCTCGAGGTCGACTCTCCGCGCGCTGAATCCACAGCTCCTGGCCGGCGTCACGCCTCCGGGACGGAAGGACTACGGCCTGCGCGTACCCGAGGGCGAGGCCGATGGTGCCACGGAAGCTCTGGCCAAGATTCCTCAGAACCAGCGCATCACCTGGCGTAAGCACAAACTCGGATCGGGAGAAACTCTCGGTCGGCTAGCGCGCGAATACCACACTTCGGTTTCGTCGATCATGCAGATCAACGGCATCAGCAACGCGCGCCGGATTCGCGCGGGACGAGTCTTGACCATTCCCTATCCGCGCGGAGTGCAGATCGCGGAGACGGAAGGTCACCGCTCTTCGCAAGCCGTTCTCGCTCCTCCTCCCCCCAATCACGCAGCCTGGTCGTACAAGGTCCGCAAGGGGGATACGTTGGTTCAGATCGCGCGCAACAGCGGCTGCACCGTCAGCTCGATTCGCCGCATCAATTCGATCCGCCACGACCGCATCTATCCGGGGCAAGAGCTGGTGCTTCACGTTCCGGCGGGAAGAAGAGTGGAAGGCGCGAAGCTGATGGCCAGCGCGAACTCCGGCGCCAAGAGCTACACGGTGCGCAAGGGAGACACCCTGAGCGCAATCAGCCGCCGCTTCCGCATCCAGCTCGCGGATCTGCTGCGCTGGAACAACCTGAACAGCAAGTCTCAGATCTTCCCGGGCGACCATCTGAAGCTTCAGGAAATCATCTCCAACTGAAGCGCGCGCGCTTCACTTACGAGGGTCGAGAGATTGTTGCGCTGCCGTGAGCGCGGCCCTGTACGCGCGCGCGCGCTCCACCGGATCGGCCGCGCCCAGAATTCCTCCCAGCACCGCGACCCCATGCGCGCCGCATCCAACACCCAGCCGAGGTCGCGCGGCCGCATCCCTCCCAGGGCGAGCACCGGACACGTGGTCCTCTCCACCAGACGCGCGAAGTTCTCTTTCCCCAGAGGGGTCACCATCGGTTTGCTCGGGGTGGCCGCGACCGGTGAGACCACCACGTAGTCTGCTCCAACCAGCGAACTCATCCCCTCTTCGTCGTGGCGGCTCACTCCCAAGAGCCGCGGGCGCAGGGCGGCCGGTAGCGCCTCGGGCGGGATTCCGTCGTCGCGCAGGTGCACTCCCTCGACTCCGCTCGCCAGCGCCAGATCGGCTCGTTCATTCACGAGAAGAAGGGGGCGCGGGGAGCTTCGGGCGAGGGTGCGGGCGCGCTCGAAGATTTCGCGCGCGCTTTGCCCGGGCCAGCGCAAATGGATGGCGTCCACCAGCCCGTACAGCGCGGGGAGCAGCTCCCGCAAGCGCAGGGGATCGAGTTCAGCCGGCGTGATCGCGAGAATTTGTGGGGTCGCGATGCTCACCGTCGCCCCTTCAGAAATTGACGCCCAAACTCACGCGATGGGTGAAACCGGAGGACGAGTCCAGTTGCAGGACGTCGCCCGCGAACGCGTAGTCGACGCGCAGAGGCCGCAGATCGAGACCGGCCCCGAAGGTCCAGTCTTCACTGCCGAAGCCCCCGTGGCTTCCGACCCTCAAGTCGACGCGTTGGCTGAGACTGACTTCCAGGCCCAGGTAGAGGTTCGAGCTGACGCTCGACATTCCCAGACCGCTCCAGGAAAACTGATCGGCTCCGTTTACTCCGTTGGCGTCGACGCCCTCGGGGAGGGCGCCGTTACGATTGTCGAAGTGGGTCTCGAGGGCGCCACTGGCCAGGATTCGCAGATTCCACGAAGGGACGTTCCAGTCGTAAGCCACGCCCGGTACGAGGACGGGAGCGATGGTCTCGTTCGTACCGGTGCTCCAGGAAAGATAGGTCGAGGTCGCGTCCTGGAGCTTCACCCCCACGTCGAGGTTCTTCCACCAATCGCGGCGCAACATTCCGAGGTCGATTCCCAAACCGAAGGAACTGTAATCGGCCACGGTTTGGCGAATGATCTTGATGTTGCCGCCCACTCGCCACGCGCCGGCCCGGCGGGCGTACGAACCCATGAAAGCCCACTCGGTGTCGCTCTTGTACTGGATCTGGTCGCGGAACTGGAAGATACGCGTCGCCTCGTCGTCGTCGAGAATGCCGTCTCCATTGCCCCCGTTGCTCGGATCGTCCAGCACGCTGACCAGCTTATCGGTGAAAGGAATGTTATCCAGTCCGAGACGAATCACGGTGAGCCCGAGCGTCTGTTCCGCGTCCCCTCCAAGGGGATGTACGTACGAGGCGAAGTCGCGGTTGATGAGTTTGCCGAAGCGCTCGCTGTGCATGATGAGCAGGCTGCGCTTCTCCTGCCCGGCCAGTCCGGCCGGGTTGAAGAAGGTGGCGCTGGGGTCGTCGGCCACCGCCACGAACGCGCTTCCCATTCCCAGGGCTCGCGCGCCACCTCCGTCGGCCATGAATGCCCCGGCGTACTTGGTTGCGAGCGCCACGTTCGGGCCGACCACGACTGCCAGCAGCGGGAGCGCGAACGAAAGTGAACGCAAGAAGGCGAGTTTACGCACAGTTCCTCCCCAGAAGGGACGTCAAGTTCTACAGGGGTCGAATTCCAGCACGAGAGTTGGCAGATAACAAGATTATACCGGTTGTGACCCTCCCCACGCCAGCCCGGATCGAGGACGCCGCGGTTCAGCCCAAACCGTAGCGACGCAGCTTGCGGTAGAGCGTGCGCTCGCTGATTCCGAGCTGTTCGGCCGTCAGCCGCCGGTTGCCTCCGTTCTGCCCCAGACTGGCCTGAATTACCGTCTTTTCCGCCGACTCGAGGTCGCCACTGACGTCGACCTTGATCGGAGTCACCTCGGCCACCGAGGCGTCCTTTCCCCATTGGGTCGATTCCGGTGACCCCGGGGCCACCCCCTCCAGGCGTGCTTCGAGCAGCTCGAGGCGGCGCAGAACCTCCTTGAGATCGGATGCCAGCGCGAAGAGCGTGTGGGCGAGCAGCGGATCGGAGCCGCCACCCGGATACTGTCCCTGATCGCCGTAGGCCATGGGCAGAGGGCGACCTTCGTGCCCGGGCTCGCGGAGCTCGGAGGGCAGATCCTCCACCGTGAGATAGCTGTTCTTTCCCAGCACCGCGGTCGACTGCACCACGTTGCGGAGTTCGCGCACGTTGCCCGGCCACGCGTAGTGGATCAGACGCTCGGCTGCTTCCCGCGTGAAGCCCTTGCGAGAGAGACCGTGGGTCTCGTTGGCGAGTTTGAGAAAATGCCGCGCGAGCAGAAGAATGTCCTCGCTGCGTTCGCGGAGCGGAACCAAATCGATCTTTACCACCTTCAGGCGATAGTAGAGATCGCCGCGGAAGCTTCCGCGCTCGATTCCCTCCTCCAGACTGCGATGAGTGGCGGTGATGAGACGGATATCGCTGCGAACCGTCTCCCTGCCACCCACCCGCATGAATTCCTGCGTCTCCAACACGCGCAGAAGTTTCACCTGCATCGCCAAGGACATCTCCCCCACTTCGTCGAGGAAGAGAGTCCCGTGGTCGGCCCGTTCGAAGACGCCGGGGTGGCGTTCGCTGGCGCCGGTGAACGCTCCTTTTTCGTGACCGAAGAGCTCACTCTCCAGGAGTGACTCGCTCATTGCTCCCACGTTCACCGAAACGAAGGGGGACGACGCGCGCTTGGAATTGGTGTGCAGGGCCCGCGCGACCAGTTCCTTGCCCGTGCCGCTCTCTCCGCGGATGAGCACGGGAACCTCCAGGGGCGCGAGCTGCGCGATAGTCGAGATGAGGGCCTGGATCGAAGCACTCTGTCCCGCGATGCCCGAAGTGTGCCGGATCTCCTGCAACAGGATGAGCCGATCCACGTGCTCGGCCAGCGCGCCTTGTCTCAGCTCGCCGTGGATCACGTTTTCGCGCGGCAGGACAACGCCCTGAAGCTCACGAGTCGAAACGAGAAGGCATTCGGGGGTCGAGGGCAGGCCGCGGATGCGCCGCAGAATCGCCTCAAGGGAATGGGTGGAGCTACGCGCGTCCCAGACGAAGAGCCAAACCTCGCCCTCGCGCGCCGCCGCGAGAGCGGCCGACGCGTCCTCGTAGAACCGCAGCGTGAGACCCCGGAGATTCCATTCCAGCGCCCAAGTTCTCAACTGCGGATCATCGCTGAGAACGATTGCCAGTGCTTGCGCCACGTCGTCTCCGTCGCGGGAATGTGGACTGCGCACGCAGTCGCGTCCCAATCCGTTGGGTTCGAATCAGGCCTGCGCTTCCCCCGACTTCGCTTCCTCGCGCTCCTGAGCCTGATAGGACTTCAACTTCTCGCGCAGGGTCTGCCGGGAGATTCCCAAAATGCGCGCCGCCTTGCTCTTGTTCTGTCCCACCTGTCCCAGAGTATATAAAAGCTGGATTCTCTCCACCGCTGCCAACGGGAGAATCTCTCGCCCGATCCGGTTTACGTCGTTGGCCAGGGCATTGCGCGGATTCACTCCCTCCCGCACGTGCTCCGGCAAAATCTCCAAGGTGATCTCCTCTGGTTCCTCCAGGATCATGAGCCGGCGAATCATGTTTCGCAGCTCACGCACGTTGCCCGGCCAGGGATAGGATTGCAGTAGCTCCAGGAGCCCGTCCGAAGCCGGTTTGCACGAGAGCCCCAACTCTTCGTTGAAAGTTTCGATGAAGACGTTCACGAGATGCCGTATATCTCCGGGACGTTCCCGCAGCGGCGGAATCCCTACCTCGATCACCTGGAGACGATAGTAGAGATCGTTGCGGAACAGGCCGTTCTCGATCGCCTTGTCGAGCTGACGATTCGTCGCGGCCACGATGCGTGCCTTGACTTCCTTGTCGCTCTTCCCCCCCACTCGCCGAAAGCGTCCGTACTCGATCACCCTAAGCAGGCGGCTCTGCAGCGTCACTCCCATCTCGCCGATTTCGTCCAGGAAGATCGTGCCCTGCCCCGCTAATTCGAAGAGTCCTTCCTTGGCGCTCCGCGCGTCGGTGAAGGCCCCTTTCTCGTGCCCGAAGAGCTCGCTCTCCAGAAGGGTTTCGGGAACCGCGGCACAGTTGATTTCCATGAACGGCGCGCCGGGATGACTCACCTCGTGGATGGCGCGCGCCACCAGCTCCTTTCCGCAGCCACTCTCGGCCTGGATGAGGACCGAGATCTCGTTCCCCGCGCGGCTCTTTCCCACTTTCTCGATTTTCTCCACGATCGCCTCCATGCAGGGAGTCGAGCGAAGCATGGCGAGATAACGGCCTCCCAGCATCTCGCCCGAAGCGTTGACGCCGCGCTCGCGCGAGCGCCTCTGGACTTTCAGCGCCCCACTCACCTTCGCGCGCATGTCCGAAAGTCGATACGGCTTCTGCACGAAATCGTAGGCCCCCAGCTTCATCGCCTCGACCGCGGTGGGAAGGTCTCCGTAGGCCGTCATGAGAATGACCGGCACGTCGTTGCCCATATCGCGAACTTTGCGCAACACTTCCACTCCGCTCATGTCGGGAAGCTTCAAGTCGAGCAAGACCAGGCTGGGCTTCTTGTCGCCCAGGATCTTCAGTGCGCTCGCTCCATCGGAGGCTTCGATGATCTCGTGGCCAGCTTCGCTGAGCGCCTCCATCAACGAAGTGCGAATCGTCGCCTGGTCGTCGCAGATCAGAATCAGGTTCTTTGGAGACATGCCATCAGCCTCTCGCTTCGAGCCGGGAGACACCGCTTCTCTTCACGGTGCCGACGGAGCTCTGGGGTATGACCGCGCGCAAAACGGTTCGTCCCGCGCGCCTCAGGTAGCGAAGATGTCCGTGGTGCGCACGAATCACCTTCTCGGATATCGCCAACCCCAAACCAGTGCCCAGTGGTTTGGTGGTGTAGAAGGGCACGAAGAGTCGCTCGATCTCTTCGGGGGGAACGCCCTGGCCCGAGTCCTCGACCTCGAGGACGATCACCTTGGAGGTCGGGTGCTGGGCCAGAATCTCCGCCGGGGGAATCTCCTCGTCCACCCGAAGGACAACCTCTCCGCCGGCGGGGGAGGCATCGAGCGCATTCTCGATGAGATTCAGAAGAACCTGCTTGAGCTGCGCGGGGTCGGCGCTGAGCTGGAGTCCCGCCATCACTTCCAACAGTCGCAGCCTCATTCCCCGCCCATTCGCGTTGCCCTGCATGAATTCGACGAGCTCGTGACAGAAAGTGCTCAGGTCGATGACGCTGCGTTTGAGTACCACCGGTCGCGCGAAATCCAGGAAGTTCAAGACCAGGCCGTTGATGCGCCCGACCTCGGTGCGCACCACCTCGAAATGGCGTCGCTTGGGAGAGTCCTCCGGCAAGGCATCGCACAACAGCTCCGCGCTATGCAGAATACCGGTGAGAGGAGTGCGCACGTCGTGCGCCCATTCCGCGGCCATGATGAGATCCGCATGCTGACGCGCCGCCCGCCGCCGTTCGATTTCCAGGGCCCGCGTGGCCCGTTGGTCCTCGAGGATCACCACCAGGTGCTGCTCGCCCGGCATCTCGGCCGCTATCCTGGTGGCGCGCAGGGAGACGGGAATCGACTCCCCTTGGGGTTGACCAAGCCATCCCTCTCCCACCAGTTGCACGCCGGCCTGGGCCTGACAGGCCCATCCGGAGATCTCCACCGTCTGTCCCCCCATACGTAGAGACGAAGCCGAGCCGTCCTCGTCTCCCAACAGTTCTCTTCCCTTGCGATTCGCGTAGAGACGACGACCGCTCTCGTCGAAAGTGACGATGCCACTGGCCACTTCATCCAGCGTTCGCTCCTGGAACCGCTGCAGCTTGCGCAGCTCGCTCACCGCCTGCGCCCCCGCCACTTCTTCAGTGAGGATGGTCTGAATGGTGATGAGGAAATAGATGTCCCGCGCGATAGCCTCGCCGTTCTCGTAGTGCTTTTCCAACAGGAGATACCCCAGGTCGCGATCGCGATGGCGCAGGGGGACCACCGTCTCGCTCCACGGCGTCTTGCGGTCGACGCAGGGGACGGGACGACGGGCCACCATGTCCTGAAGGGCCAAGAGGTAGGGCTCTTCGTCAGGCTGCGGCTGGGAGTTCGAGAGTTCTCGGCACGCCCTTTCGACGAGAGCCGGACTCAGTCCATCCACCCGCCGCGCCTGGACCTGGCTCCCGGCGCCGCTGCACAGCAGGAGCCCGGTGCCCCGGGCTCTGAGGAAATTCTTGAGCGAACCCAAGAGGCGGCCGAGCGCCTCGTCCCAGTTGCTGTAGTTGGAGAGATCGCGGCCGATGCGATAGAGCATCACCAGTTGCGCAACTCTTCCCTGCAGCTCTCGGTGCGCCGCCGCCAATTCGGCGCGGGCGTCCTCAAGCTCGGCGGCCAGCGCGGCAGGGGGCTGCTTGGAAGACTCGGTGGTCACTTCGACAGTACTCCTCCCCGTGGCCGCCCGTAGCTGGGCCCGGGATCGATCCTGGCCTGTTTTTTACCATGGGGACGGAAGGCGGTCTAGGGATTTCCCCGGCCACCCTACGGAGGGCCTGCCGCGATTCAGGCGCTCAGGCGGACGCTGAGGTAGGATTCGAGGTGATGGAGGCTCTCGGCGTCGATCGTGGTGAAAAACACCGCGATTTCGTAGCTCGGGGCCGCCGGGTCTTCCTCCTCCGGCACCACGCGCACCACGATACCCTCGCACGCGACCTCTTCGAGCTTGCTCCGGTCCTCGGCATCAACCGGGACGTCGAAGCTCAGGGCGAGCTTGGTCATGGGCTCGATCCACTTCTTGCTCTCGAAGTAGAGCCCCGAGGCGGAGACGTTGATGGTGTCGATGCCATCGATCTGCTCCACCAGGTCTTCGGTTCCGATGTGGACCTTCAGATTCAAGTGCGCGTCGTAGCGTTCCGACTTGCGGCGTTCCACTCCCGAGCGCTCGTTCATGCGATACCTCTTTTCCCTGGGCTCTTCACGCTGCCGGGGTGTTTCGCAGGTCGCGCAACCAAACCCGGCCCGTGGGCACATCGACGTGGCTTAGCAAGACCTGCACCGGCTGACCGAGACCATAGCGCTTCCCGGTGCGTTCGCCCAGCAGGCAATTGCGCTTTTCGTCGTACAGATACCAATCCCCGCTGAGCTCATCAAGCCCCACGAATCCGTCCATCCCGCAGCCCCTCAGTTCCACGAAGAGCCCGCTGCGCACCACCCCGACGATGGTCCCGGACCATTCCTCTCCCACTCTGTCCGCCAGCCAATCGGCGGCGCAGATGTCCCGGCAGTCCCGTTCGAGCACGGTGGCCCGGCGTTCCTGGAGGCTGCAATGATCGGCGAGCCTGAGAGTCTCCTCCCAGTCCGCTGCCTCCGCCAGGTTCTCCGTGGCGAGGTGGCGCGCTTCCTTCAGGGCATCGTTCAGCCAGCCGCCGTTGCGGCGCACGAGAACGTGGAGCCAGCGTTGATTTTGCAAATCTGGATAGCGACGGATGGGCGAAGTGAAATGGGTGTAGAAATCGAAGGCCAGACCGAAATGCTTGCCGCGTCCCCGGCGATACGAAGCGCGCATGAGAGACCTCAGGGCCAGGAGGGACACGAGCGATTCCAGGCGACTTCCTTTCACCCGGCGAAAGAGCTCCTGGTAATCCTTTCCCCCCACCGGCTCATCCGGAAACCAATCCACTCCCAGCTCTTTGAGAGTCTCGATCAGGGCGGAGACTTTCAGTTCGTCCGGGTCTTCGTGCACCCGCCACAACAGAGGCAAGCTCGCCGCGTGTAAGGTCTCCGCCACCGCGCGGTTCGCCTCGAGCATGAATTCTTCGATGATCCAGTGCGTGGTGAGCAAGGCTTTCTCGCGCACACCGCTCACGCGTCCGTCTTCGCCGAACTCCACTTCGAATTCCGGACGCTCCACGAAGAGCGAACCATTCTCACGCCTTCGCGCGCGCAACTTCTCCGCGAGCTGCAGCATGGAGCGCAGGCTTTCCCGCAGAGTCTCCACTTCCAATTCGGGAACCACTCGTTCGGGTGAAATGAGCGCGTCGCTTCCGTCCAGTAGCGCTTGCGCCTGACGATAGGAAAGCGAGGCGCGACTGCGAATGACCGAGGGACCCAGACGAATCCCCTTTCGTTGCCCTTGCGCGTCGTACTGAAGGAACACGGTGAACGCGTCGCGCTTCACGCCGTGGTGAAGGCTGCACGCATTCGACGAGAGGAACTCCGGCAGCATGGGCACCACTTGCCCCGGCGGATACACGCTCGTGGCGCGTGCGCGCGCCTCCCTGTCCAGCGCGGTGTGGGGGGTGACCCTCGACGCCACGTCCGCGATGTGCACCCCGAGGAGAACGCCGCCACCTGGCAGAGCCTCGAGGGAAACCGCGTCGTCATGGTCCTTGGCGTCTTGGGGATCGATACTGAGCACGAAGAGTTCGGAGAGATCCACCCGGGTGTCCACCGGCACCGGGTCGCTCGTAGCGAGCGCGAGCGCCCGCTCGCTGAAGTGGCGCGGCCAGCCCTCGGTGGCGAGGCGTCGCTCCATGGCCGGCAGGGGTCGATCGGCCGGTCCCAAGACCAAAAGCCCACGCGCTACCGGCTGCTCGGTGGTGGGCTCGAAGGCGTCCACTTCCGCGGTGGCCAGCTGGTCGGCGGCATCGCGCGGAAGCTCGACCCCTTCCTCCACGAAGAACCCTCCGGAGAGCCCGGGGATTCTCAGCTCCGGCAGAAGCACCCAGCGCTTTCCCACCGGCAGCAGCTTACCCAGAATCCGCCGTCGTTCGGCCCGCAGGATTCTCCGCAGAATCGCGGTCTCCACGCCCTCGATTTTGCGGCGGGCGATCTCCACCCGGTCGCCCTCCACCACGGAGGCGACGTCCTCTTCGCGCAGAGGCAGAGATCCTCCTTCTGCCAATTCGACGCGAACTGGCTGCTCGAAGGTGGAGAGGACGGTGGCTTTGAGGACGACGGCGCCGGAGAGTGCTTGCATTCTCCGGCGCGGCAGGCGGGCGATCCGGCCGTCTCTGGCGAGTTGGAGCGCCTGACGGCGGAAGGCGCCATAGTGGTGGCGCGCGACACCGAGCGCGCGCGCCATCGCCTTGAGCTTGAAGCTTCGATGCGGATTCCGCTCGAGAAAGCGCAGGATCTCGAGTTGCCAGTCCACGACGCGTACTCTCCGGCGGACGGCGCTACTTGTTCTTCTTCTTGTGCCGATTCTTCCGCAGACGCTTCTTGCGTTTGTGGGTGGCGATCTTCTTGCGCTTCCGCTTCTTCCCGCTGGGCATCTGACCCTGACCTCCGATTCACGACTTGCCAAAAGAAGTCGCAGGTAACGATAAAACACCACCCACCGCAAGGCAGGTGGCCGCCTGAGAGCTGAACCCCGAGAGAGGAACTCGCCTGAGTCCGGCTAGAACGACCTGGCCGGGCCTTTCGCGGCAACTCCGGAGGAGCTAGAGCGAGCCCGCGCCGAAGCCGGCTTGGCCTTCGCTAGAGCCGTCGACGAGCGCCTTGAGCTCGTTGGAGGCCTTGAAGTAGGGCACAAGTTTCGACGGAACTTCCACCGCGTCGCCGGTCCGGGGATTCCGCGCTTTGCGAGAACGCCTCTCCTTCACCTTGAAACTGCCGAATCCGCGCAGCTCCACTTTGTCTCCCTCGCACAGCGCCCGGGAGACGTTCTCCAGAATGAGATCCACGACCACGCCCGTATCTTTCTTCGAAAGACCCGTCCCCTGCGCGATCATCTCGACGAGCTCGGCTTTGGTCATCGACTCCCACTCCCTGCAATGGGTTCCCGGCGGCGCCTCAAGCTACTGGCGAGCGATGGTGGAGAGAGGTTCTCTGCTCTGTTGCAAATTCATCCAACCATGAGAAGTGATAGCAGTCGCTCCGAGCCAAGTCAATGACAAAATTGAACTTGGCCCGCTCAGACCGCTCGAGGCGCCTCCACCTGGACCTCGTCCACCACCCCCACGATCACGGTGCGCACCGGCCCGGCGCTCCCCAGAATCGTCCGCGCCGCCGCGCCGTCATCCACGAACAGGACCTCTTCCCCCACCCCGACCCCGGTCACGTCGACCGCAATGAGGGGATCGCCCCCCGACAGCCCAGCCAGAGGAAGCGGCTGCAGAACCAGGAGGCTGCGGCCTTCCATCTGTGCGTGCTTCACGCTGCCCACCACCGTGCCCACCACGCGCGCGATCCTCATGACTCGCCCCGGGGGAAGACCCTGCGCAACTGCCCCCCGCTCAGCATCTGGAGCTCGTCCAGAATCCCCACGATCGCGCAGTCGACCGGGTTGAAGGGATCGGCGAGACTATTGGCCGCCTCGCGGCTGCGCACGAACCACACGATCTCGTCCCGATTGGCCGAGACCGTATCCGCCGCCACCGCGATCCTCCCCTTGTCCTGCAGGGAGAAATCGAGCGGTTGGATCAAGAGGAGCCTCTCTCCCGCGAGGCCCTCCGTCTTGCGGGTGGCGACGCAGGTTCCGATGACGCGCGCCAGCTGCATCTCAGGCCTCCCCGTCGGGGGAGATGACGCCCCTCAGCGGAGATTCTTGGCCCGCTCCGCCGTCCAGATAGGCGGCGTAGTCGGGATGGGGACGGGGAAGGATCGCGGTCTGCACCAGCATGCTGGGGATGCGCAGCGCGCCGACGCCGGCCTGCACCGCTGCCTCGACGTCCGCCACCTCTCCCGCCAGGTGGTACACCGCCTTGCCGCCGATGCCCGCGCCCAGCCGGATGGAAAGCAAGCGAACCGCGGCGGCCTTCAGGGAGGCATCCGCCGCCCGCAGAGCGGCAGACACCGTCGCGGTTTCCACGACTCCCATCGCGGCGACTCCGGCAGCGGGAAGAGAACTCTGCAGCGCGCGCGCCAGCTCGGAATGAACCCGCGGCAGAAAGAGAGCGTCCACGAGTTGTTCGTCGCAAACCTGGAGGCCCTTTTCCATCGCGGCCTCGACCTCGGCGATCGCGCCTTCAATCGCCACTAACAACTTTCCGGGGGAGACTGGCGTCGCCATCAGAAGATGGACGGAGGCCGTCTTGAGCATCGCATCGCACACGAGCGAGCCGCGAGCAAGACTGCTGCATTCGATGAGCCCTAGAGAGGTGGTGTCCAACGCGGTCCCCCTAGACGATGCGGAATTCGCCCACGAGAGTGCAGCGCCGGCGCCGCGAGAAGGAGCGGGGATCGGTGAGTCCCTCGCCAGTGGGAGTGGCGATGGTGAAAGAGGTGTATCCCTCTCCCCCCTCACCGAGTCCGGCGAAATTGGGACCGTTCTTCACGAAGATCGACGCGTTGCACATGCGGGCCATCTTCCCGAGACGATCCACGCGTTTGCTGTGCATGACGAAGGTGTGACCGTTCCCTGCCTCCATCTCCACCGCCAGGCGCATGGCCTCTTCCGCGTCGGCCACCGCGCACAAGGGCATCATGGGCATGAGCTGTTCGGTCCACAGCAGGGGATGGTCGCAGGAGACCGGCCAGATGGCCAGGCGACAGCTCTGTGGAACTTCGACGCCGATCTTGGCCAGGATCGTCCGCGCCGTCTTTCCCACCCACTCACGGTTGATGACGGCCTTCTTCCTCGGGCCCCGCATCTCCTGGAAGATCACTTTTTCCAAGCGCGTGATTTCATCGGCCGAGAGGATGCGATTCCCGCAGCGCTCGAGCTCTTTCAAGAGCTGACCACACACCGACTCCACCACGATGATTTCCTTCTCACAGGTGCAGATGATCCCGTTGTCCAATCCGCCCCCCAGCGTGATGTCGCGCGCCGCTTTCGCGAGGTCCGCGGTTTCGTCCACCACCGCCGGTGGGTTTCCTGGGCCGCCGGTAATGCACTTCTTCCCCGAATCGAGCGCCGCCCGCACCACTCCCGGTCCCCCGGTGACCACGAGGAGACGCACCGTCTTGTGCTGCATGAGGGCTTGCGCGGTCTCCAGCGTGGGATCCTTTACGCAGCAGAGTAGATTGCGGGGCGCTCCGACTTCCAGCGCGGCTTCGTTCATGATGGACATCGCGAGCCGGCTGACGTTTTTGGCCGCGGGATGGGGATTGAAGACCACCGTATTCCCCGCCGCGAGCATGGCGATGCCGTTGTTGATGATGGTCTCGCTCGGATTCGTCACCGGAGTGATCGAACCGATCACGCCGTAGGGAGCCCACTCGCAGAGCATGAGACCGTCGTCCCCGCTCATGCTCTCCGGACAAAGAATCTCTGGACCGGGAGTCTTGCGGATGACGAGTCGGTTCTTGATCTGTTTGTCCTCGGCCCGGCCCAGTCCGGTCTCGGAGACCGCCAGCTCGGAAAGAAGAGGGACACGCTCCTGAAGACGCTGCCGGATGACCCGGATCATCTCCTCGCGCCGCTGCAGGGGAAACTCCTGGTATTGCTCGAAGGCGGCCCGGGCCGCGCGCACCGCTTCGTCCAAGGTGGGGAAGACCCCGTGCATGGCGGCTTGGGGGGACGCTCCCCCGCCGGGTATTCCCTGCCCCAGACTCGCCGGTCGCGGGGGGCGCGTCGTGGCGTGCGAGGGACCTGGCGCTGACGAACCCACGGCGGCGCTCGCAGCGCGTTCGCTCTGCATCGCGGCGGCGCGGCGTTGCGCCGCGCGCACCAGCTCGGCCAAGCGATTGTCGTTGAGCGACATTCTGTCTCCGAGACGATCTATTTCTGGTAGACGAGTTTCCCGGCGATCTCGAGCGAATCGACGATTCCCATCACGATCGCATCCACGGGGCGTTCCTTCGTGAGCTCCGTCATTCTCGAGGACGAGCCGGAGGCGTAGATCACCACTTCTCCCACACCCGCTCCCACCGCGTCGACCGCCACCACGTAACTGCCCACCGGCTCGCGATTCACGTCGACGGTCTTGAGGACGAGCAGTTTCACCCCCCGTAAGCTCTGCTCCTTACGGGTGGCCACCACGGTGCCGATGACCTCGGCGAGTTGCATGGGTTACTTGCCGTCGGCCACGCCACCGATGGGCAAGGTGTCTTGCACATTCATGTGGGGCCTCGGGATGACATGGACGCAGATGAGCTCGCCGATCTTGGAAGCAGCAGCTCCCCCCGCATCGGTGGCCGCTTTCACCGCTGCCACATCTCCGCGCACGATGGCGGTGCAATAGGCACCCCCGATTTTCTCGTATCCCACCAAGCTGACGTTGGCAGCCTTCACCATGGCGTCCGCTGCCTCCACCATGGCTGCGAAGCCACGGGTTTCGATCATCCCCAGCGCTTCCTTCATGGCAGCTCGTGCTCCTTGCTCTAGAGAACTCAAGGGGTTGCGGCACCAGTGGCGGGCGCAGCCCGAGGGCGAAACCTAGCAGGGGGCTCAGTTGGTGTCAATGGAGGGGAGAGTCGCAAGAGAACGCTCCTGCGGGCCCGCAGGAGCGTTCTCATCCTCAATCAACGGAGGAAGTTTATGCGCCACCCACATCAGCCGCGTGCCGGCACTGACCAAAACAAACCAGCGAAGGGTATGAGCAGCCCGACAATCCCGTGCGTGGCAGGCGGCGCGTCCTTCTGATGCATCAAGACGCGTGCCGCCAAGCTTTCCCGGGGCAAAATCGATATAGCGCAATTAATTTCAGTCACTTAGGCTTATGGCCCTGCCGCGGGCCCTCTCAGCTCTCGCGCATTCCGCGCACGGGGCGACGGGCCGCGTGCAGCGTGCGCATCAGTTCCTCGTACGCGGGCTTCCACTCGACCCTGCGCCGAGAGAGAACGGTGCGCAGGGTCGCCAGCGCCTTTTCCAGCTCGTAGTCGACGAGGCCCGCGCTTCCTCCCCAACGAAAGCTCTCGACGTGGCGCGGGGGAAAGTCGGCCCCAAAGAGGTTCACGCAGACGCCCACCACCGTGCCCGTGTTGAACATGGTGTTGATGCCACAGCGGACGTGGTCGCCCAGAATCGGCCCCAGAAATCGCTGCTGCGTGTCGATCTCCCCCGAGCCGAGATCGACCCGCACCGAGCCGTAGTTATTCTTCAGGTCGCTGGCGTTGGTGTCGGCGCCCAGATTCACCCAGCTTCCGAGGTACGCGTGGCCCAGAAAGCCATCGTGCTGCTTGTTGCTGAGATCCAAAATGACCGCTTCCTCGAGCTCGCCCCCGAGCTTACAGAGAGCCCCCACGGAGGATCCCTCCCGCAGTCGCGTCATGGGATGCAGATGAGATCCGGGTCCGAGATAGGCCGGACCCTGCACCGTCACGTTCGCCTCGATCACCGCACCGGCGCCAATGAGGATGGGCCCCGACTCGGCGTCGAGCACCACGCCCGGTTTGACCTTCGCCCCCGGTCCAAAGAGCACCTCACTCTCTGCCAGGATGTGCACCCCCGGATAGAGGATGGCGGTGCTGGAGTCCCCGAAGCCGCGCTGACCCAAGAGTTCGATCGCCGGTGCGCCGTCTTCGAACACCACCCCAAAGATCCGGCGTGGAACCGCACCCTGGCGGGCAATGCTGGCGAAGTCACGCCGCAGGTCCTCCTCGTTGGCCGCGATCAGGTCCCACGGGTGAGAAAAAAGCACGAGGGACGAGGGGTTCGACTGCAGGGCTACCAGTGAGCCCATGTCCCCCTGCGCGCATTTCCGCGCCGCGGCGGCGGAGAGCCAGGCCGCACCCCACCGGGGCTTCGCTTCCAAGCTCGCCAGGAAAAGCTGGTCGCGCGAAGCGACGTCTTCGTAGAGCGCGCGCAGCTCTTCCACCGAAATCCTGAGCCGCGCGTTCAACACCAGGACCCGCGCATCTTCGTCGATCGGCTGGAGCAGCTCGGGAAGGCTGAGCGAGAGAAGGGCCCGCAGCTCATGGCGCACGTAGGCGCGCACACGTCCCGTAGCCACCATCTCCGCCCGCTCGCGCAGGTTCAACGCGCCGCTGCGGAGCTCGAACATCGGCCGGGTGGAGGACACCGGCCACAGCTGATCCTGTGCGCCGTCTTCCACCAGGAGAATGATCGGATCCTTGGCCATGCGGTCCTCCTGCGGCGAGGCAGAGAGACGAGAGAAGGGCGACCTCGCTAGAGACCGCCCTCTCCCCATTCAGTCCGTCGAAGTGGTGGAGCCAAGGGGGATCGAACCCCTGACCTCATGACTGCCAGTCATGCGCTCTCCCAGCTGAGCTATGGCCCCGCAAAACCTGAGCCGTGAATCTAGAGTGTAGGGGATTTCTGTCAAGAGTTCAGGCTCGAATCGCCGCGTAGTTGACACGAGGGCCTCCCCTTCCTACGCTGCCGGCGCCATGCTTCGTGCCGGAGTGGCGGAACTGGTAGACGCGCGGCACTCAAAATGCCGTGGACACTGTTCGTGTGGGTTCGAGTCCCACCTCCGGCACCAACGCTCCTAGAGCCAGGCTTTTGCCCTTTCGCGGCACGGGTCACGCCACCGCCCTTGCTTCCCCGGCTCAGGGTTCCTTCGGAAATTCGCCCAGCACGTAGCGTCGATGACCGCCGGCCAGCGGCGTCTCGCTCGCGTCGAAGGCCTTTACCTCCAAGCTCAGCGAGTCACAATCGACGAGCACCCGCATCATGTTCTCATTGAGAGCGAGCAGGGTGTCCGAGCTGCTCTGCTGAAACAGGAGCCGGTAGCCTGACCACACGCGGACCAGATAGGAATCGGCTCCGTTCGACCGCCGGCCAGTGGAGTTCTTGGGGCCGGGCGGGCGGGGTTTGCTCGGCCTTGTGTCCACACGCACCCAGGCAGAGGGAGACGCCCAGTAGCAAAAGAACCGAAACGAGAAGGGATCGGGTCGTGTTCATGGACAAAATCCTAGCCGCGACGCGCGCGGTCGCACAAGGATCCCTCTCGTCATTCGTGCCAAGTTGCGATATCTTGCAGCACTCGAACCGGAATTGTTGATTCAAGATGCGACGCACCGTACCCCTCTTCTTGGCGCTCCTTGCCATCCTGCCGTTCGGCGGCACTTTCGGCTGCTCGCCTGGAGGCTCTCCCTCCCTCCCCAAGCGCGAGACCGGCCATCCGATCCTGCTGATCCACGCGCAAAAGAGCGGAAACGAGGAAGCGAAAAACGACCGGGTCTGGGCGGAAACCCTCGAGTCCACATTCGGAGGCTGCGACCTCTGGGGATCCGCGCGCTTCGCCGCCTCGGTGAAACACGACTCCCTCTCCAATCGCCTCCTCGTCGTCTTCACCCACGCCGCCCTGAGCGAACTGGATACCCTGACGATTGAAAGAGTCAACGAGTACGTGAAACGGGGCGGCATCGCGTTCCTGGACACTCCGCCAGAACCCTGGGCCACGGCGGCCGGTCTCAGGGCCGTGTTCACTCGTGAACGCGAGGAGCTGCCCTGGCCCCAGGCGCTCAGCTGGCACACCGGCGCACCGAATTCCTCCAACTGGAACACCGCGGAATCGAGCGAAGGAGCCCTCCCGGGCTCGCTGCCGCCGGCTCCCCTTCGCTTCACTCAACTGGGATTCCGCCCCGCGAGCTACGGCCTGCGGTCGGTGGGCAGTCCATTCGGAATGTCCTCGATCTGGTGGACGAGTCGGGGAAAAGGGGGGTGGATCAGCGAGGCCCTGTGTCTACCGTGCCTCTTGCAGGCGCTCGCGCGCGACTCCTCCCTCTCGGAGATTCGCCGCGCGCAGTGGCGTGCGGCCATCGTCCACGCGCTACTGGCCCCCGACATCTTCCCCCTGCCGATTCCGCACGTAGGGGACTCGCCCTTCTCGCCACCGCCCACCGCCGATCGACTGGAAGAGTGGCGGGCCCTTCGCATGGGGGTCCATCTCGCTCCCACCTGGCAAGCGCCGCGCACTCTTCACCTGAGAGTCAGCGTTCCCTCGCAGAATTTCACCGCCGCGGTCGCGGTGCCGCTGCGTTGGCGAGGACGGAGCCTGAGCGACTGGACGAGCTCGTGGTCCAAGACCCAGAGCAAGAGCGCGCAGCACGGAGGGCAGGACTGGCGCCTCTTCTCCGTACCGGCCGGCGAGTCCACCCTCGACCTGCGCTACAGCCCGACCCGCTGGCGATGAACGCAGCCGGCGAGCCGGTTTCAGCGGACGCGGAAGGGAATCTCGCGGTGAGCGACAATCGAGGCACTCTTTGCTATTCTAGAGAGCTTCGAGTCGAGAGCCCTCGAGCTTCCTCTCGACGAACGACCCTTTGCGCCAAGGTAGTAGAGTGCCCGATTCCAACATCATCACCATCGAACGGCACATCCAAGATGTGCAGTCCCAACACCCCCACGCTCGCGGAGAATTCTCGGGCCTTCTGCGCGACATCGCCTTCGCTTCGAAGATCATCGCTCATCACGTCAACCGAGCGGGTCTGGTCGACATCCTAGGCGCTACCGGAAAGCGAAACATCCAGGGAGAGAGCGTCCAGAAACTGGATCTCTACGCGCACGAAGTCATGGCGCGCATCGTCGGCCGCGGCGGGCGCGTCTGCCTCATGGCCAGCGAGGAGAAAGAGGACCCCATCCCGGTGGAGAACGACAATCTGACCGGCGACTACGTCCTGCTCTTCGATCCCCTCGATGGTTCGAGCAACATCGACGTGAACGTCTCGATCGGCACGATCTTCTCGGTTTTGCGGCGCGTGAGTCCGAAGGGTCCGGTGCAGTCGGAGGATCTGCTCCAGCCCGGATACAAACAGTATGCCGCGGGCTACGTGATCTACGGCAGCAGCACCATGTTCGTGTACTCGGCGGGGCACGGGGTGCACGGCTTCACCCTCGATCCGACGGTGGGCGAGTTCCTTCTCTCCCACGAGAACATCACCACGCCCGCGCGGGCCACGGTCTACAGCACGAACGAAGGTCACGCCGAACGCTGGGATCCCACGGTTGCGCAGATCGTGAATCGATACAAGACAGGGAGCGCGGAGCGGCCCCCGCTCACCGCGCGCTACATCGGCAGTCTAGTCTCGGATTTCCACCGCAATCTTCTGCGCGGAGGGGTCTTTCTCTACCCGGCCCTGAGCGGCCCGGACGGCGAGAGTCCTCGCCCGAAGCTCCGCCTCATGTACGAGGCGAATCCTCTGGCCTTCGTGGTCGAGCAGGCCGGGGGTTACGCGAGCAATGGCGAGGCTCCCATTCTGCGGATTCAGCCGGAGAGCTTGCACCAGCGAGTCCCCTTGTTCCTGGGCTGCAAAGAAGACGTACAGCGGATCGAATCGGATTATAAGACCATGAGCCGGGCTCGATGATTCCTACTGCTGCGCCCCGGTGCCAACAATCTTCGTCTCAAGAGGAAGCGCGATGAATGGATCTCGGTTGTCCCGTAGCTTGTCGACCCTTCCCCTGCTCTTCGGCTTGTTCGCTCTGCTTCTCTGCGCACGCGCGCACGCGGTGAGAGCGCAGGATTCCACGCACCCGAGGATCATCGTTCTGGGCTTCGACGGAGTCGATCCGGACCGGTGCCGCCAGTACTTTCAGGAGAACGACCTCCCCCATCTCTTGAGGCTCTCGCAAGAGGGAACTTTCTCCGACCTGAAGACCACCTATCCGGCGCAATCTCCGGTGAGCTGGGCCACCTTCGTGACCGGGCAGAATCCGGGCTATCACGGCATCTTCGACTTCCTCTACCGCGTACCCTTCACTTACACCCCGGACATCGCGCTGGCGAAACGCACCACCGAGCCCTTGATGCCCTCCAAGAGCCGACGCGGCCTTTTGACCGCGGCGGCGGGAATCATCGCGCTCTTCTTCGTATTCGGAGTCCTCCGTCTCTTCCGGGCCTCCCCGAAGTTGGCCCTGATCGTCGCGGTACTTCTCGCTCTCCCCGCGTGGGGCGTGGGTTATCTGGCTTTCTTCCGCTGGTTGCCCTATGAACTGCCGCGTCCGGAAAATCGACGCACCGGAACGCCGTTTTGGGAGTACGCCGCGGCCAGTGGCCTGCGGTGCAAACTGATCGACATTCCCATGACCTTCCCCGCCAAGCAAGTGGACGGAGTCCATCTGACCACCGGCTTGGGGACGCCCGACGCGCGCGCCACCTGGGGCCTCTTCGGTCTCTATTCCACCAAGACCTTTCAGACCAAAGCCACCGAGACCGGAGGCGTTCTCACCACCGTCCACTGGAACGACAACCACGCGAGCGCCGCGATCCTCGGTCCGACCCTGGTTCCCAGCCAAGGGGACGCCAGTGTTCCCATGGAACTCACTCGGGAGGATGACGGGGCGGTGAAATTAGAAGTCGGCGGGCAGAAGATTCAGCTTCACGTCGGAGAATGGAGCGACTTCGTAACGCTCAGCTTCCAGGCCAATCCGCTTCTGAAGATGATGGCGAGCACGCGCTTCAAGTTGCTCGAACTCGAGCCGGACTTGAGGCTTTACCAAGAGCCGCTCAATTTCCTCCCCTGTCACCTGCCGCCCACCGTCAACATCTCGGACCCGCGCGATTGGGCCTGCGAGCTGGCCCACGAATACGGACCGAGGGAAACGGTCGGCTGGTCGATCGCCACGAATCCGCTCCGGGACGATGTCATCGACATTCCCACTTTCCTGGAAGATCTGGATTTCACCCTCGAGAATCGCAAGCGCGTGGTCATGGGAGAGCTCGCCAAGAAAGACTGGGACCTCTTCGTCGGCGTCTTTCTCTCAACCGATCGCATGCAGCACATGATGTACCGCTTCATCGACCCCGGGCACCCCAACTACGATCCCGTGTTGGCCAAGCTCTACGGCGGACAGATCCTCGCGATCTACCAGAAGATGGATGCGATCGTGGGCGAGGTCATGGATCGTTACCTCGATGGCAACACCATCCTCATGGTGGTCAGCGACCACGGTTTCCATTCCTTCCGCTATGGGGTGAACTTGAACACCTGGTTGGCAAAGAATGGTTTCATGACTCTCAAGGGGAACCCCAACACGCCAGATGAACACAAGAAGCTGGACGATCTCTTCGATCCCGAAGGCAGCTTCTTCAAGAACGTGGACTGGCCGAAGACGAAGGCCTATTCCATCGGGCTCGGCAGCATCTACGTCAATCTCCAGCTGCGGGAACCCCAAGGTTCGGTGAGCGCGAGCGAGTACGATCAGGTCCGGCAGGGAATCATCGACGGGCTGAAGCAGTTGAGGGATCCGCGCTTTCCCGACACTCCGGTGGTGCTCGACGTGGTGCGTCGCGATTCGGTGTTTCACGGGCCGCGTTTTCTAGAGGCGCCCGATCTTCTGGTGTGTTTCAATGAGAACTACCGGGTGTCCTGGCAAACCGCACTCGGCGGCTTGCCGCCCGACGTGATCGAGAACAACATGGACAACTGGAGCGGAGATCACTGCAGCTTCGATCCCCGCATCACCGCCGGCATTTTCTTCTGCAGCCGCAAACTTCCCGACAAGGCGCGCTCGATCCAGGACATCGGGCCGACGGTTCTACGCTATTTGGGGGTTCCCCTTCCCGGCAATTTCGACGGAAAGCCGCTGCAACTCGCCGACACTCCCTGAACTCGCATTGCTTCGTTTCGGCTCAGGGTTGGGTGGAAAACTGGTACCACCGCAAATCGGTGCCGTTGGGAATGTGCGCGATGAGGCGCGCCATGCGAACCTCTTCGGGATAGGGAATGAGCGGGGAGGTCGAGTTCACCCCGGCCGACATCACGTGATCGCTGTTGGGCGAATGCGTCATCCACAACACGTGACCCAGCTCGTGCACCAGGATGCGATCCAGGAGTCCCGCGGTCTCCTGTTCGTAGACCTTGACCACGACCAGTTGGGGGATGCACTGGAAGAGGCAGTACTTGTCAGGGGGATCCACCATCCTCACCTCGCCGAGTATCCCCCCTCCTGACTGCCCACTCACGTAAACATTGAAATCCGCCCCGTACTCCGGCTTGCCCACCACCGGTAGTCAGAAGTTCCTCGCCGGCCTCGTCGTTCCAGGTCTGGATCGCGGTCTGCATGGCGGTGGTCACGCTCTGTCCCGCGATGGTGGAGGCCGAATCGGCGTCGACGCGCACCGGGATGGGGTAGCTCTCCCATCGCCGCAAAATCGGTGGGCTCGCGCCGTCCTTCACTTTGGACGCCATGATGTAGAGAAAATCGAGACTGTTGATGAAAGTGTCCCTGGGACTGGTGATGAAGACCTGGGGCAGGGGCTTGAAGAGAAGCGCATCGAACTCCTGATCTTGGAGCTCGAGCGAGTCACTGACCACCCAGTAGTACGAGTAGGCCTCCAGAGGTCGGGTGGGCTTCAGCGTCAGTCGGTGACGGGACAGATCGGGGATGTCGCCGATCACGTACCTCCCGTCGCTTCCGCTGAGTGCCTGATACTGGCCCACCTGAGCCAGTACTTCGGGAAAGCCCTCGACTCCTCCCCCGTCTTTGAGTCGCGTCACGCGTCCTTCCACCTTGTAATGCCCGGTGCTCAGGCTCGTGCTCTCGCGGCTGAGCGTCGATCTACGTCCCAGGATGTCGACCACCTGAACTCTCATGTAGTACTGGGTCTTCTCGATCAAATCCGTCAGGAGGTGACTCTGCACGATGATGGTGGAATCCTGGGCAACGCTCGCGAAATCCAATCCCTCCAGATTGTCCTCGGTGATGGGTGCGGTCGAATAAAAGAGGCGGTAATGGTGGATGAGCTCGGTTCCGGTCCCCGGCCTCACCCAACTCGTCGCGATACTCCCGGGCAGCGCGCCCCGGCTGGCTTGCATGAGAGCAACCGGAGCCGGGGGACTGGTGTTCGCGTCGCTCACCGTCAGCATCCAGCGCGCCACGATGGGAGCATCCACCGGCGGCAGAACGACCTTGATCTCGACTTGGCCGATGCGGTCCGCACGCCAGGCGAACGAGCTACCGGTGGCCACGGAGTCCTCGTCGAGATAGAAGACACCCAAGGCGGGAGTGCCGTCCTTGCGCGTGATCTTGACTTTGAAGGTATCGAGGGCGTCGATACTGACCGCACCGGGCACCGGGTCGAAATGGTACGCCTGGTTCGCGCCGGGATCGGTGGGAGAAGACGAGTTGGAGCACGCAAAGAGGAGCAGCGCGGCTGAAAGGCCCAGAGTCAGGCTCAGAACCCCATTGTGTCGCATCGCCCCGGTGCACCTCGAACAGGAGTGGAAAGACGCGGAATCTCCGTGATCAACAACTTAGGAATGCCCCAGCCAGGGTGTCAACGCCGCCCGTGTAGCAGAGAAGGGGCCAGCCACCACTTCTCGATCCCGTAGAAGGGTGAGAGGTTGTTGGGCGTGCAGTCTTGGAACGCGGTCTGGATGCCCACCAAGGCGTCGTAGTAGTAGAGCATGGTCCAGGGTTGCTCCTTGGCGCAGAGCTCCTGGAAGCGGTACCAGATGACCCGCGCCGCGTCAGTGTCCATCTCCGCCAGTCCCTGCTCCACCAGCTCGTCCATTTCGGGGTTGGAATAGCCGCCGTAGTTGACCGCCCCCCCGGTGCAGACCAGCATCGTGGGGTCCACGGACATGCGGCTTCCGAAATGGCCGTAGTACACGTCGTAGCGCCCGGCGCGTACTTCGGACAGCGCAGCCGAATACTCCATCAGGCGGAGTTTCACCCGGATCCCAATCCGCGACAGATTCTCCTGCAGGATGAGGGCTCCGTTCTCGCGCACCGGGTCCCCCGTCCTCGTCGTAATCTCGATTTGGAAGGGCTTGCCGTCCTTCTCCACCACTCCGTCGCCGTCGGTGTCGGCAAATCCCGCCTCCTGAAGCAGGCGAGCCGAGAGCGCGGGGTCGTACGCGTCGGGCGCCAGATTGGCGTCGTGCGCCCAGGCCAGGGCGGGAACGATGATGGAGGCGGCCGGTTGGGCTCGCCCGAACATCAGGTTCTCGGTGAAGGCCCTGCGATCGATCCCGTGCGAAATGGCGCGTCGAACCCTGGCGTCGCTTAAGAACGGCCGCCGCACGTTATAATTCAGATAGCCGAACATCCGGCCCGAGATGGGGTAGATCTTGATCCAGGGGGTGCTCTTCCTCAGCCGTCCTTCGTCCTTGGGCGCGATGTTTTCCACCATGTCCACTTCGCCGGCTTCCAGGCGCAGGAGCCTTACGGCCTGTTCGGGCGTGAACTCGAAGATGATCTCGTCGAGATAGGGCTTGGGACCGAAGTAGTGAGGATTGCGCTCGAGCACGATGCGCGTGCCCGCCTCCCAACTCTTCAGTTGGTAGGGGCCCAGGCCGATCGGATGGCGATTGATCGGCCAGCTCTGCACCTGGTTAGGATCGAGACGGTCGACGACGTGAGCCGGAAACAAACTCAGATTCGCGTTGAAGAGCTGGTCGCGGTTGCGGTGGGTGAAGCGCACCTCCACCGTCTGACTGTCCAGCGCGGTGAAGGACTCGATGTCGTTGAAATTGCTCCGGCGCGAAGAGGAGATCCGAGGATCGACGTACAACTCGTAGCTGCGCTGCACGTCGTAGGCGCTGAAATCCTCGCCATCACTCCATTGGACCCCCTTGCGCAAGTGGAAGGTCAGCGTGAGCCCGTCCTGGGACCAGGTCCACGACTGAGCCAGATCGGGTTCCCACTCCAACCGTTCGTTCATGCTCACCAGCCCGTCGTTCACCAGGGCGAGAATGCGGCTGCTGTAGCCACTGGTGGTGATGAGACTGTTGAGCACGTCCGGTTCGGAACCCGCGGCGACGCGCAAGCTTCCACCGTACACCGGTTCGGCCGGGATCGCCGGCGTTGAAGCCTTGTGCGATTCACTCTGACACGCCGGCAGCAAAAGGAGCAATCCGGTGAGCAGAAGGCTGAGATTCCGATTCCACGACATCGCGGGCCTCGAACGCTGGAGCTTCAAGCGGTGGGTCCATTCGGGCGGACACCACGGCGAATGTAACGCGTGCATGGCGTCATCGTCCATCCCTTCCCCAAATCGCGAGGCTCCCCACCGTCTCACGAAGCCGCGCTTTTTTCCCCGTTCTGGAATTCGTCCCCCGCGAGACGGTCCCCATTGCGCTCCTCGTCGACATTCTTCATGCGTACAAAGAGGGAGATGACGGCCACCGTCAAACCGAACAGGCATACGATGGTGGCTCCCATCGGCCAGTCCTTTTGGTAGGACAGAAGCGATCCCAGAATCGAGACCACGAACGCGAGGGCCCAGGCCCAGTACAGCCGCGCCGCTCCCCTCTTTCCGAGAAGGGTGGAACAGACCAGGGGCACGATCAGATACGAAAACACGGCCAGCACACCGGAGACTTTCACCGAGCTGGTGACCACCAGTCCGAACGAAGCGTAGAACAGGAAGTCCCACTTCTTCACCGAAAGTCCCATCTGTCGCGCTTTCTTGTGATCCTGAGAGCACGCCATGAGTTGGCGGCGACTCAGGTACAGGAATGCGCCCACGATGGAGTAGAGCACCGCCATGATCAGGATGTCTTTCCAGGTGACCCAGCCCAGTGCCTCGCCACTGAGAGCGCCGCGCACGTGCTCGGCTCCGTGGGGCGCGTTCGACAGGAGCACCAGATTGGCCGCAGTGGCCAGAGCGAAGGAGATTCCGATGAACGCCTCCTGCAGCACCGAGTGATTGCGGTCCCAGAGAAAACTGAACAACGCCGCCCCGCAAAGGGTGAAGCCGAACGACCAAAAGTACATGCTCGGATCGTGCGGGTCGGCGCCCAGGAGGAAGGCGACGCTTCCTCCCAGGGCCGCGATCTGCGCCAGAGCGAGATCGACGAAGATCACTCCCCGAGCCAGCACGTGCTGGCCCAGGGAGGGATGAATCAAGACCAGAAGCAGGCATGCCAACATCGGCAGCGCCATGACGTGCAGAAATTCCATTGGCCAACTACCTCACTTCTCGGACAGAGCCGTGGCGATCGAGGAGACGAGTACATCGAATTTGGAGAAGACGTCGTCGGTGTCAGGAAGACCGCCGGCTTCGGTGGCGATCTCAAGAGCAGTGCCACCGGCCCGCTTCGCGACCTCGTTGCACGCGTCGGCGTTGTAGTAGGGCTGATAGAGCACCAGCTTGACCCCCTCGGCCCTCATCGCCTTGGTCAGATCGGCCACGTGATGAGGTGAAGGTGGAATGCCCGGCTTGGGTTCGACGTTTTCGAAGATCTTCAGACCGAAGCGCGTGGCAAAGTAGATGAAGTTCTTGTGGTAGGTCACGACCTCGGCGCCCTTATAGGGTTCCATCTCCTTCTCCCACTTCGCCAGCGAGGCCTCCATTCTCTCCTTGAAGGCCTTGGCGTTGGCGGCGTAGTCGTCCGCGTTGGCGGGATCGAGGCGCGAGAACACCTCTGCCAAATGGTCGGCGACGATCTCCAGATTTTTTGGATCGGCGTAGTAGTGGGGATTCCCCAGTGGATGCACGTCTCCCTCGCCGCGGCTCACGGTGCCGGTGGGTTTTTCCAGCACGGGAACGCCTTCCGAAGCGTCCACGAAGCCCTCTTGGCCCGGCTGGATCTTGGGGTTGCGGCTCCCCGGCAAGACGAGCGGCAGCCAGCCGATGTCCAGCTCCAGTCCGGTCGACACGTACACGTCGGCGTGCTGGATGGCCTTCATCAGGCTCGGCTTGGCCGGGACGTAGTGGGGATCCTGGTAGCCCTTGCACAGACTCTTGGCCTCCACGTGCTCGCCGCCCACGAAACGGGCGACCGACGCGAGGTCGGTCAGGGAGGTAGCCACTTTGAGCTTGTGTTCGGCCCGCGCTGGCTGGACCACGAGCAGGCTCAGGCTCAGTAGGGTCAGGGTTCGAAACAGCGATTTCATGAGTTCCTCCAGAGTGGGTTGTCGTTCAGGCCCGTAGCTCTCATTGCGCCCATCTCTCTAGTAGGCATGAGCTGGGTGGTAGCCGATGGTCGTGCTCATTTGCACCATGAGCCGGTGGTCAGTTGGTTTGAAGCCACTGCCGTCGTCGCCCTGGGTGACGCTGTACTCCAGACGCACGAAGGAGAACTCCGACGGACCCCAGGCGATGTTCGCCGAGGCGCGGCTCACCTTCCCGGCAATCGGATCGCCACTGGGATCGGCCAGGACGTCGGTGAAGCAATCGCGGGATCGCTCGCCGCGGACTCCCACCCACCATCGTTGTGACAAGCGGTACTTCAGCGATGCGTACCAGCCTCGCTGCTCCTTGAAGTAATCCCCGCCCGCGAAGGCACCCTTCTGGATGTACTCCCCTTGCAGGATCCAGCCGCGGCTGTTCGAGCGGCGCAACGGAACGTTGCGAACCGTCAAATCCGCGCCGAACACCGCGTGCCGGTGACCGTCCGCTCCCCGCCCCTGCAGAAACGACTGCCCGAGTTCGAGCGTGGTCGATTCATCGAGATCGAACTGGTTTTTGAAATGTGCGAGGTAGGGGATGTTCCCGTGGCGCGTCGAGCCGAAGTCGAGCGGATTCTCCTCGGTGACATCCATCGCCTTGAAGATGCCCGCGGTGAGCTCGGAGTACCACGGCAGGGGAGTGAGCCACGAGGCCTCCAGACCCGAGTCCTTGAAGCCCTCCTCGCCGATGGTGTTGCCCATGATCACCGGGGCCTGAATGAACGGGAAGGCATGGGTGTGAAGAAGCCCGTGCTTACCGAAGTCTCCCCTCAGCTTGCCCACCCTCAGCTCGATGCCGGGGATCCGATCGGTCCTGGCCACGATTTCTTCTGGATCCACCCCCTCGGGCGTGAAGCTGATGTTGGACCAGAAAGTCCAGTAGGGATCGACCACCGAGATCGCGCTGATCTCGGCCGAGTCGAACTGGATGTTGTAGGGCGCGTCGATGTCGGGCGCGATCTGACCCGAGAACAGCGCGTTCATCCCGATCGAGGGATTCGAGAGATTGGAAAAGATCGAGCTTGTCGCCTGGGCCGATGCGCACAACGGCGACAAGGCCACGGAGAGTACGATACAGACACACGTGCAAACGCGTATGAAGCGTCTCATGCGCAATAAACCTCCTAAAAGAGTCGGAAACGAGCGTCGAAAAAGTCGCGCTTGGTTCAGACTCGTGGAGGCCCGCGCACACTCGGAGTGCGCACGTCGAAAGTGGAAGCGGGAATCGCCACCGCGGTGGTCACCAGAGTGATGGTGATCGGCGGCGGGTCCAGCGCCTGAGGCGCCGAGGGAGGAGTGACGTGCGCGAAGGCCATGACGCAGATGGCGCAACTCTGGTTCTCGTGTACGTCGGAATGGTGGTGATACTGAAGAACGAAGGGGGTTCCCACCAGGCCCACCATCGCCAATCCGGCCAGCACGAGGGCCAGGCCGGTGTAGCGGCGGATCTGCGAGAGACGGAGCACTGGGTTCTTCTCCATCACGAATCTCAGGGGAGGTCCAACTCAAACGAGGGCGCATGCCCTCCGAGGCACTCTAGCGCCAAGCAGAAGCCATGGCAAGGGTCGAAGACTCAGGCCGGCGAGGAGCTGAGCTCGAGCTGACCGTTCTTCACATCCACCAGCACGCGCTCACCGTCGGTGATGGTTCCGGCGATCAGCTCTCGGCTCAGCCGCGTCTCCAACTCTCGCTGGAGATAGCGCTTGAGTGGGCGCGCACCGTACACGGAATCGAAACCCTCGCTTCCGATCAGTTTCAGGGCTTCGGGCGTCAGCTCCATCGTGATATTCCGTTCGGCCAGGCGCTTCTTGAGGTCCTCGATCAAAAGGCCCACGATCTGCTCGATCTCGTCACGGTGGAGAGGTTTGAAGAGAATGATCTCGTCGACACGATTGAGAAATTCGGGGCGGAAGTGCGCGCGCAGTTGACCCAAGACCACTTCCTTCGCCGACATCGTGATCTCACCATCACTGTCGACCCCGCCGAGTAGCTCTTGGCTGCCCAGGTTCGAGGTCATGATGATCACGGTGTTCTTGAAGTCCACCGTGCGGCCCTTGCTGTCGGTGAGACGTCCGTCGTCCAGGATCTGCAGCAACACGTGAAACACGTCCGCATGGGCTTTCTCGATCTCGTCGAAGAGAACGACGGTATAGGGCTTGCGGCGCACCGCTTCGGTCAGCTGTCCGCCCTCTTCGTAGCCGACATAGCCCGGGGGGGCGCCGATGAGGCGCGCGACCGCGTGCTTTTCCATGTATTCGGACATGTCGATGCGCACCAGATTGTCCCGGCTGTCGAAGAGGGCCCCCGCCAGGGTCTTGGCCAACTCCGTTTTCCCCACCCCGGTGGGTCCCAAGAAGATGAAGCTCCCGATGGGGCGCCTGGGGTCCTTGATGCCGCTGCGAGCGCGGAGCACCGCGTCGGCCACCTTCTGTACCGCCTCGTCCTGGCCGATAACCCTTTGGTGTAGAATCTCGTCCAGGCGCAGCAACTTCTCCCTCTCCCCTTCCATGAGACGCGTGACGGGAATCCCGGTCCAACGGGCCACGATCTCCGCGATCTCCTCTTCGGTGACCTCTTCGCGCAGAAGCGCGTCTCCTTCCTGGCGATCCTCCAGAGCGTGCTGTGCCTCTTCGAGCTGCGCCTGCAGTTGCGGGATCTGGCCGTGTTTGAGGGTGGCCGCCTTCTCCAGGTCGTAGCTGCGCTCCGCATCGCTCACCTGTCGCCGCGCCAGCTCGATTGCCTCGCGCAAGCTCCGCACTTTCTCGATGGCTTCCTTCTCGTTCTCCCACTGGGTCCGCATCTGGTCCCCCCGCTCGCGCAGAGTTGCCAGTTCCTGGCGGAGGTCCTTCAAACGCCTGCGGCTGGGTTCATCCTCCTCTTTCTTCAGAGCCGCTTCCTCGATTTCGAGCTGCATGATGCGCCGGGAGACCTCATCTAGTTCCTGGGGCATCGAGTCGATCTCGGTGCGAATCATGGCGCACGCCTCGTCGACCAGATCGATGGCCTTGTCGGGAAGGAAGCGATCGCTGATGTAGCGATTGGAAAGAGTGGCCGCGGCCACCAGGGCATTGTCCTGAATGCGCACTCCATGGTGCACCTCGTAGCGTTCCTTGAGACCGCGCAGAATCGAGATGGTGTCTTCCACGCTCGGCGCGTCCACCACGATGGGCTGGAAGCGGCGTTCCAACGCGGCGTCCTTCTCGATGTGCTTGCGGTACTCGTCCAGGGTGGTGGCGCCGATGCAATGCAGCTCTCCGCGGGCCAGCATTGGCTTCAGCAGATTTCCCGCATCGGTGCTGCCTTCGGTCTGTCCGGCGCCGACGATGGTGTGCAATTCGTCGATGAAGAGCAGGATGCGGCCCTCGCTGCGTTTGATCTCGTTCAAGACCGCCTTCAACCTCTCCTCGAATTCACCGCGGTACTTGGCGCCGGCCAGAAGCGAACCCATGTCCAAAGAGAAGATGGTGCAGTTCTTCAGCCACGCGGGTAGATCACCGCGCACGATGCGCTGGGCGAGACCCTCGACGATCGCCGTCTTTCCCACTCCCGGCTCTCCGATGAGAACCGGGTTATTCTTGGTCTTGCGTGAGAGGACCCTGACGACTCTGCGAATCTCGGCGTCGCGTCCGATCACCGGATCCATCTTGCCCGACCGAGCCAACGCCACCAGATCGGTTCCGTAGCGATCGAGAACCTCGTAGGTCTCCTCGGGGTTCTGACTGCTCACGCGCTGCCCGCCGCGCACCTGTTGCAGGGCGCTGAGCAGACGCTCGCGGGTGACTCCGGCCTGCTTCAAGAGCCGGCCGACCGGATGGTCGTTCCCCAGCTCGATCATGGCCAACAGGAGATGCTCCACCGAGCTGAAGTCGTCTCCCAGCCGCTTGGCCTCCTCGGCCGCGTCGTCCAGCACCTGCTGCAGCCGCGGCGCCGCGAAGACCTCCCCGCTGCTTCCCGGTCCGGAGACCTTGGGCAAGGAGTCCAGCTCCTTTTGCAGGGAGTCTTCGAGCACCGCCATCGGAATGTCCATGCGCCTGAGCAGCCGCGGCAAAAGGCCCTCTTCCTGGTGCAGCAGGGCGCTCAGAAGGTGTTGCACGTCCACGCTCTGGTTCCCGCGCTTGACGGCACGGCCCTGCGCCTGCGCCAGTGCCTCTTTCGACTTTTCCGTCAATCGATTCAAATCCACGGAAGGATCTCCTCGAGTTCGCGTGCTCTCAGCGCAAGAGGACCATCTTGCGACTCTGGATCGAGAATCCCTCGACCTCCAGACGAGCGAAATATACTCCAGAAGAAACTGCTCTGCCGGAGTCGTCGCGACCGTCCCAGCGAAACTCGTGTTGCCCGGGCGCGAGGCGCTGCCGCAGCAAGAGGCGGACTTTTCTTCCCGCCAGGTCGAAGATGGTCAGCCCGCACGCGCGCGCATCGCCCGTGGGCAGTGCGAAGGCAACGAGGGTGGAAGGGTTGAAGGGGTTGGGAACGTTGGGATCCAGTCGTGGCACGGCGGGGCCGTTCGCACTTGCCCCACCTTCGGCGCGCGCGAAGCTCGGCTGCTGCAAGTAGACTCCGTCCCGTCGGGCGTTCTGGTGGAAGGTGGGCCAGGGCGCGAGATTCGGATCGAAGGTCCCCCCCATGTCCCACACGTGGATGAGTCGATCCCACGAGGCGAGCACGATGTTCGCCTTTCCGTCTCCGTTGAAATCGCACAGGGTCGGGGTGGCTCGAATGAATCCGTCCAGGGGAATCGGGAAGCCGTCGAACACCGTTCCGTCGGCGTGAAACACGTAGAGAAGGCTGGGGAGATTGTCCAACCCTCCCCCGATGCCAAACACGATGTCGAGCCCTCCGTCTCCGTCCAGGTCGGCCACCACCGGGCTACCTTCGGACAGTCCGGGCACCACTTGGGGCCAGCCCGGCATTTCATTTCCCTGGTGATCGAAGATGTGCACCCGCGCCTCCGCGCGCGACTCGATCGAAACCGCGACGATCTCGAGCTGGCCGTCGCCGCCGAAGTCGGCCAGTGCCGGCGAGGGAGCCTGGGAGTCGAACTCGACGGACCGCCCGTGCAGATACATCGGGAAGTTCCCGAAGCGGCTCCCGTCGCTTTCCCACACGTACAGGCTGTCGTTCTCGCAGGGAGCCACGATCTCCATCTTCCCGTCCCCGTCGAGATCGCCCACTGCGCAACTGGCGAGGAACGACGCTCCCGGTCCCAGGTTCTTGGGCCAGCCCGTCGCGTTCCCGCTACCGTCACCTTTCAGTGCGTAAAAGAACTCGGGCGCTCCGTTCAGGAAATTGGAACCAAAGAGGATCTCGGGTTTCCCGTCGCCGTCGACGTCGTAAAGGGCCGGCGTGGTGCGACCATAGCTCTCGCCGCTTCGCCGCGGCGCGATGGGCCCGATCGTCGCGGGATTCGAGTCGCCGTCGGCGACCTCGCTTCCATCCAGGTGGAACGCGTGCGTGTATCCAGTAATGTCGTTGGTGACGATCTCCAGGTTTCCGTCCATGTCCAAATCGCCCAGAACCGGAGTGGTCCAGGTGGACGCGGCGAGGGTCTTGGGCCAGCCGCTCACGAGCTGACCGTCGGCCTCGTACACGTAGAGTTCGTGGGTGGTCCAGTTGGCACCGACGATCTGCCGGTCTTGCCCGCTCTGATCCAGGTTTCCCAGGGACATTCCCGAGGGTTGATATCCTCCGCCCACTCCGGAAAGAGGTCCGAAGGTCTGCGCGTTGTCGTCTCCGTCCACCTTCTCCCGGCACAGACCGTCGATCAGGTAGATGAAGCCCGAGCCCACCGCCATCTCGAGCACCCCATCGCCGTCCACGTCTCCCACCGCGAGAGCACCGCTGGTCTCCTGGTCCATGGGCAGGGGAAAGCAGCTCACTTCCGGAGGCGGGGTCACCGCCTCGACCACGGTCGAGGGAGGACCAGCCAGTCCGGCGCGGTCGATGGCCCTCACCCGGTACTCCAAAGTGGTGCGATCGGGCAGGTTCTCGTCGAGGAAGATCGAACCCGAGAGCAGGACATCGGCGTTGGCCACGACCCAAGTGCTCTGCCCCTTCTCACGCCGTTCCACCTGGTATCCCAAAAGGTCCGCGTCGAGGGAAGGGTCCCAGCGCAAGAGCACCGATCCGGCCTGCGCGAGACCGGGCGCCAGTCCTTCCACCATCGCGGGGCGACGGAGATCGAACTCGTAGGACCAACTCGCGCCCGCGCCGTCGCTGAGAAGCAGACGATAGAGATGGGGGCTCGCGGTCTCGCTCTCCGTGATTTCGAAGAGGTCTTGCGCGTTGTCCTGGGTGCTCAAGGGACCGTCGAGAACTCCCCAATGCGCGGTGGAGTCCGTTACCACCGCGGCGGGATCGAGCGCGCGCAGCACTCCGTTCACCGAGTCGATGCGAGCGGTGCCGAAGTTCTTCAGGAGGAATTGCAGGCCGACTGTCTCTCCCGCGTCCACGACTTGATCCCCGTTGCCCGCGGAGTCGTCCAGCTGGAGCGAGACGATCTCGAGCTGTCCACCCGAAAGGGTCAAGTTCAGGGAATCATCCCAGTGCCCGCCGCCACTCTCATCGATGCTAAGGGCGAAGGAGACCCGGCTGGCGTCGGAAATCTCCGGGGCCAGCTGGACCAGGAAGCTTCCCTGCGCCGCGGCGGTGGCGCCGGCGGCCAGCGGCGCGAAGTTCGTCTGGGCCTGCACCACGCTCACCCTCGGATCCGAAGAGCTCAAGGCGAGGGTCCCTGCCGCCGAGGCGGTCTGCCCTCCATTGACCACACTCGGCAAGAACGCCACCAACTCGCCGGCCTCGGGAATCCCGTTCCCGTTTCCCGCGCTGTCGTCGAGCGTGTACCCCGCGAGCGCGAGGCTGGTCTGCGGGCTCGGCACCACCTGGATCGTTGAGCCAAAGGGCATGACGTCGCGCCCGCTCACCCAGAGTTCCCAGGCTCCTGCCTCGCCAAAGGAAACCGGAAGGCTCACGTGGCCGGAGGCGTCGGTCCATCCCGCGACGAGATCCTCGCCCGACTTTCGCAACACCACCGCGACCGAATCCACTCCCGCCCCCTCAGTGTCGCTCACCGTGACCTGGACCGGCCCGCTTCCCACCTCGACCGTGCTCGGCGCGCTCACCTGAATCGCCGTGGGGGCGGAGGTCCACATGCGCATGGCCGGATCTCCCAAGAGGGTGTAGACGAGCTGGGTCCAGCGATCGACCGTGTTGTAGAAGGTGTCGACGGCGAAGCCCAGACGGCTCTCCAGAATCGCGTCGCCCAGTCGCTGGCGGTGGGCCGAGAACAGCGCTTTGTACAGCGCCTGCTGGTAGGCGCTGGTGGTATTGTCGAACGCGGCCCGCGAGGATCCGATCGACGCCACGGAACCGCCGTTGGGATTGCGCAGAAAGCGCTCGAGCAGGCAGTTGAAATCGAAGGCGGCCGAGTCGCAATTGAGCGCCACCAGCACGAAAGTGGAGGAGCCATTGCTCAGGGCGTCGGCATCACTCACAAGAATGTTCGCGTCGCCGACACTCATGTTGTAGTAGAAGCCGTGGCCGATGTGATGGAAGAGGCCGTAGGCCCCGGAGTTCATATCGGAGATCACCGCGGCGCGAGTCTCCTCCACCGCTCCGGGATAGCTCAGGTAGTTCTGGTAGCGGCGGGTGATCGTGAATGCCCCCGGCTGGGCGAGCTCGATGGTGGAGATCAGGCCCTCACTGAAGACCGCGCCGTCGCGAATGATGGGATCGCCCGGTTGCCACCCCTGGGGAAAGAGCACCTCGCTGCCGAAGAGAGCCCGCGCGAAGCGGTCCCCTCCTGCCCCGCTCTCGTACGCCAGGACTTTGTCCACGAAGACAGTGGCCTCTTCCACCGTGTTCACCGGCGCCCGTCCGATGGCGATCTCGGGCACGAAGTCACAGTAGTCTCCTGGATCCACTCCGTTGACGAAGGGCTCGCCAAAAGTAGCGTCCCCGTCCGCGTTCCAGTTTCCGTCGAGACCCGCGTAGTAGAGGTCGGCCGGAATCTCGGTTTGCCCTCCCTGTGGGTAGTAGGTCGAAGTGACGAAGCGGGTGGGAATGATCTCGGTGTCTCCTCCGAGCAAGACGTAGTCGACGCCCCACTTGGCATACGCATCCTGCAGGTACAATCGAATCGTTTCCGCCAAATCGAGTCCCTGCCGCTGCGAGGCCAGAATCTCCTCGACGGTCACCACGATCGAAGGGAGACCTTGCCGTTCCCGCAGCTCCGCCAGCCGCGAGAATTGCGGTGCCAGAGCATCGGTGGTGATCACCAGGTAGCGATAGGGCCCGGTCAACAAGCTCGGAGTGACGAGTTTCAGCGAGCCCTCGGGGGCAAGCGCGGCGGTGACCGCCGCCGCAGTGGCGGGCCCATCGAAACGATCCAGATCGAGGGGATTGGCGATGCTCGATTGGATCGCGGCCTTGTCCCGCGCCTCGATGGACGCGCTTTGCCGGAGTCGTCGTACCACGCCTGAGGGAACGCTGGCCCTCTGCAGCTCGAGAAGGACGCGCCCCCCTTCGCGCAAGTAGAGATCACCGCTCTGCGGATCAAGCCGCAACGGGTGCACACGCAGATAGATCAGATGGCGGCCGTGCCGCCATGCGTCACCGAGATACTCGACCGGCTCGTTGGCCCCGGGCCCAATCGCCTGCCGCGCGGGTAGCTTGGGAGGGAGAGTCAGGTCCGCTGCGCGCGCGGCCAGCACTTCCTTTCCGCCCTCCAGCCTTAGCGCCTGAACCCGACTCGTGGCGGGAATCATCAGACAGTAGCTGAGAGTGGGAAGCGCGGACCCATCCGCTCGCCCGGGCCAAGGAGCTTGGGTCAGGAAGAACTCGTCTTGGTCGGGACCCGGCGCGCGCCTGAGATCGGAGAGAGTGGTGGTGAGTGGCAGACTCACGGTATCCTGCGCCGCCGCTGAGGAGACACCGAGCACCGTGATGATGAGCGTGCAAAGGACCGAGAATCGCATGCCAGACCTTACGCGTGGGCGAGGCCCATCCCGTTAGGCTCGGGACGGGCCCCTGCATCCCCCCACAATTCGCCCAACCTGGCTATTTTGCCAAGGTCATTTTCAAACTGCGAACCTCCGTGCCAACTTCCAGGCGCGTGAAATAGACTCCGGAGGCCACGCTTCTTCCGCTCGCGTCGCGGCCGTTCCAGCGAATCTCGTGGTGGCCGGCCGGCAGCGGCTGCGCCAACAAAGTGCGAACCCTTCGGCCGGCGAGGTCGTAGATCGTCACCCGTGCCATCGCCTCGTTCAATTCCGAAGGCACGTCGAAGTTGATGACGGTGGAGGGGTTGAACGGATTCGGTACGTTCTGACGGAGGACGAGACGCGAAGCAGGCGTGCTGCCCTGGGTCTCCACTGCGGTCGCGGTGGGATCCTGGTACACCCCGGTCCGCTTGTAGTTGCCCTGGAAGGTGGGCCAGGGCAAGAGAGTCGGATCGTAGGCGCCTGGTAGATCCCAGGCGTGCAGCAGATTGTCGTACCCCGCGAGCAACAGATCGACGTCGCCATCTCCGTCGAAGTCGGTGAGCAACGGCGTACCCCAGGGACTCCCCGACAGCGAGATGGGGAATCCGGCCATGGTGCTGCCATCGGCCTTGAACGCGTACAGATTGTCGGGAATGTCCTCTCCGCCGGAGGCAAAGATGATGTCCGGTACTCCGTCTCCGTCGATGTCTCCCAGGATGGGAGAGGAACGCGAGAACGCGGCAATGCTCTGCGGCCAACCGTTCTTCACCACGCCGTCGTGCTCGAACACGTAGATGGAGACATTCGTGCGCGAGAGAACGCTCACTCCCACCATCTCCAGCTCGGGGTCGCCGTCGAGGTTGCCCACCGCGAATGACGGCGTCTTGCCGTCCAGATCGTCGCTGTTGCTGCTGAAGTGCATCGGGAAGTTCATGTAGTTGCTGCCATCGGGCTCCCAGATGTACAGCGAATCGTTCTCGCACGGGAAGATGAGTTCCACCGTGCCGTCACGATCGAGGTCGGCGATGGTGATGCTGGTGGCATTGTAGCCGTTGGGCCCCAGGTTTTTGGGCCAGCCCGGAGCTTCGGTCCCATCGTACTTGTACGCGTGGACCATGTTGTCGGTGCCGTCGCGCCAGTTGGTCCCGAAGATCATCTCCCGCCCCCCGTCCTGATCCAGGTCGTAGAGGCTGATGGTCGAGCGGTTGTAGATCTCTCCGGTGCGAACCGCGAACACCCCGTTGGTGCCGGCGTTGGAATCTCCATTGAGAACTTCGCTCCCATCAACGTGCCACGCGTAGGTCTTGCCCCCGACCGTGTTGGTCACGATCTCCGGCTGCAGATCACCATCCAGATCGCCCACCGAGAACGAAGCCCAGTTCTGCGAGCCGGTGTTCTGGGGCCAACCGGGCAGTGGGTTTCCATTGGTGTCCAGGACGTAGGCGTTTTTTCCCAACCAGTCGCCGGCCAGGATTTCCAAGCCGGGATTGCCGTCGAGATTGGCCAGGGTGATCCCGGCGAAGGTGAAGTCGCTTCCCAGGTTGTTGATCGGGCCCAGAGTCTGCGCGTTGCCGTCGCCGTCCAACAGTTCGTTGGCGTGGGCGTCGAGGGCATAGACCAGATTTCCGCCCAGTACCGCGAACTGAACTCCGTCCGCGCGCAGATCGCCCACCGCGAGTCCGCCCTCTACTGTCGAATTCGTGGGCAGCGGATAGGCGTTGCCGATTTCCGGGGGAGCCGTACTGGCCGAAACCTCGGAAGTCCGCGGACCTTCCACCCCGGACGAGTCGACGGTCGCCACTTCGTAGTAGTAGCGCGTCAGAGTGGCCAAATCGTCGTCCCGGAAGAATCCCGAGCGCAAGAGGACGTCCTGCGTGATCTCCGCGTAGGGCCCGCCTTGCGTATTCGATCGGTACACTCGGTAGCCCATCAAGTGGTTCGCGGTGGAGGGTTCCCAGTGCAGCGCGATGGTGGTGGGTCCCAGATTCGTGAACGGAACCACCCCGGTGGGAGGAGCCGGCTCGCGCAATTCAATCGAGTGCGTCCAGGAGTGACCCTTGGAATCCATGAGGGCCAGGATCATGCGGTTTTCTGTGCTTGTGTCGCTCTCGGCGACCTGGAAATTGGTATTTCCGTAGGCGCTCACCTTCACGCCGAGATCGGGCCAGGTATCGTTGCCCTGCGAAATGGTGAGGTTGGGCGAGCTGCTGGACAGAACTCCGGTGATCCCCGAGAGTTCCCCGGCGCCGTAGTTTTTGATCTCCACGTGAAGCTCGACCACTTCCCCCGGCTGGGGGATGCCGTCGTTGTTGCCGGTGACCGAATCGTCACTGAAGACGCGCACCACCTGCGGTTCGGGAGCGATCACCTTTAGATAGACCCGCTGGGTCCAGGTGTTCGGGCCCGAAGTGCTCACCAGATCGAAGCTGAGGGTGGTTCCGTCCGTAATCGAGGGACTCAGGTCGATGCTCACCGGATCGCTCGGATCGGCGGTGGCGCTCCCGGCGAGGTCCCCCACCGTGATCGTCGAGTCGGTCACCGTCGCGCCCGTGGCGTCGACCGGACGCAGCACCGCGTCTACCCCACCGGCGAAACTGCCGTTGCCGTTGTTCTCGAAGTGGAAGTACCAGTCGATGCTTTCACCCGAGTCCGCGAGACCGTTCCCGCCCCCACCATCGTCGATGCTCAAAGGCGACCCCACGATGTTGGCCGCGGCCGCGCCCGCCACCGTGATGGTCTGGAACTGCGGCTGCAAGCTCGCTCCATCCACCACCACGTCGATCGTGCCCTGGGTCAGCGGCTGGAAATCGATCGTGACCTGTCCCGTGAGAGTGTCGGTCAGGCCCGTCGCCCAGACCTCTCCCGGTTTGTGCAGGGTGACCCGGGCTGCCGGCACCGGAAGCCCCGTGTCGCTCACTCCCACCGTGATCTGGCTCGTCCCCAGAGGAACCGAGCTGGGTTTGGTGACGAGCGGGGTCACTGGCGGTTTCCGCCACATGCGAAGGGCGGGATCGCCCAGGAGGGTGTAGCAGAAGTGTGTCCAGCGTTTGAATTCCTCCGAATTCAGCGAAGGAGGGGTGAATTTGTCGCGGGCGGCGTTCATGGCGTCGCCCAGTCGCGTGTTGCCCAACACGAAGATCTGCCGGAAGAATTCCTGTTGGTAGTCGTTCGCGGTGGAGGGGAACGCCTCGCGGCTTGCTCCCAAACTGGCCACGCTTCCTCCACCCGAGTGCTGGATGTAGGTCTCGAGGAGGCAGTCGAAATCGAACGCACCGGATGAACAGTTGAGGGCGTTGATCACGAAGTAGTTGGGGGCGTTGGCAAGACCCAGCGCGTCCCCGGCGAAGATGTTCGCGTCACCCACGCTCATATTGTAGTAGAAGCCGTGACCAACGTGGTTCACCAGACCGAAGTGACCGGTCGTCATGGAGTCGAGGGCCGCCTGCTGGGTCTCCTGCAAAGTGTAAGGATAGGCGGTGTAGTTCTCGTAGAGACGGTCGCTGTCGATGAGGTTTCCCGGCGTGATGAGCGAGTTGAAGATGATGTTTTCGCTATAGGTCGCGCCGTCGAGGTTGATGGTCTGCATCCCGTCCCAATCGGAGGGAAAGAGCACCTCGCTCAGAAATAGGGCCTTGCCCAGATACGCGCCATTGCTGGTGGGAGTCTGGTACTCGAGACACTTGTCGACGAAGGTGGTGGTCTCGAGCAGATCGTTCACCGGCGCGCGTCCTACCACGACTTCCGCGATCATGTCCTGGTAGTCACCGGGATCGAGGAACGACTGATAGGCCTCTCCGAAGATCCCGTTCCCGTTCGCGTTCCAGTTTCCGTCCAGAGCGCCGAAGTAGAGGTCGGCCGGAATGTCGGTGTGCCCCCCGGACGGATAGAAGGTGCTGCGCACGTACCGCGGCGGGATGATTCCCGCATCCCCGCCCAAGAGCACGTAGTGAAGCCCCCACTTCGCGTAGGCTTCGCGCAGGAAGTTGCGAATCGTCTCCTGCAGATCCACTCCGTGGCGATAGTTGGCGAGAATCCAATCGGTGGTGACGACCTTCGTGCGCAAACCGTGCGCGATGTGGTCGTCCGCGAGTCTCTGGAACTCGGACACCAGGGAGGGAATGGTCACAATCACGTAGTCGACGCGTCCACCCGCGAAGACTTCGTCCTCGGCCAGCGGCGAGGGCGCCTTGGTCGAAGAGGATTTGAGCAACTCGGGCATGATCCCGGCCGGAGGCGCGTACGCCGAAACCTGTCCGGGGTTGACCACGAGCTCTCTCACCCGCGCGGCGGCGCGCTCGGCCACCCCCGGCCAGGCGATTTCACGCTCTGCGACATCATCCATCGCCTGATCGGCCAGCTCGAGGTTCAGCTCACCGCTCTGGAGAATCTCCACCGCTCCATTGCCGAGCACGCGCATCGGAAAGATGTCCACCGAACCCAGTCGGTATCCCTCCATGACGGAAAAACCCTGTCCCCTCGCCGCAGCGGAGGGGAAGATGCCGCCATCGCTCCAGTCCTCGCGCAGTCCGTCCATGCTCACGCTGACTGCGTTTCCCTGATCGCTCACCAGTTCCTTCGCGCGCGCCAAGTTGCTCGGACCACTCACGCGCTTCCACTTCGCGTTCACCAGTTCGACTCGAGACAGTGTCTTTCCCTGAGGAAGCAACACCCTCCAGGTCGTGTACGGAAGAGCCGGCGCTCCGGTGGCGCGCAAGTTCTCCATCCCGGGAAGGGAGTAGATGAGTCCATCGGGAGACTCGACGAGCTCCAGCTGCGCGGCGTCGAAGCCCACGGGAAGCTCGATCTGCGCGGCCAACGCATCCGCCTGGGGAAAGAAACAGAGGAGAGCAAAGCTCAGAACGGAAAGTCGGAACGAAACCCGGTGGACTGGGTTCATGTTCTTCCTCCTGGAATGCAGCTCTCCGCGGGATGGTTCCGTCGAAGAGGCAAGAGTTGCGTAAATAGAAGAGAACCAACGACCCGGCTTCGATCGCCCCTGCCGTGGGACGGTATCTTCCCCCAGAGCACACGGTATACGTGCGCTGAAGCCGGAAGACCGACTGCGCAGAGGAAAGCGAACAGGAGCCTGAGTCTTTTTCACGAGTTGCGAGCCCAACGAGATCGTGGGTCAG
The DNA here is from genome assembly GCA_963764625.1 of Candidatus Krumholzibacteriota bacterium. Classification (GTDB taxonomy): domain Bacteria; phylum Krumholzibacteriota; class Krumholzibacteriia; order JAJRXK01; family JAJRXK01; genus JAOZPE01. The sequence continues at coordinate 862,322 of CAVXTH010000006.1, forward strand.
ATTCTACCCCAAGCCCGTCGGAGCGGTCAAGGGTGTCCCATGCTAAGCTGTTATGAAACAACGATTAGCGATAGCTCTGGGTCGCGGAAATGCCCTCGCTCAGCCGCCGAAGATAAAGATGGGTCCCCGGGGCAAGCGGCTGGCTCCGGGCCAGGGGGATGTCGAGAAGGAGCGGTCGTTCCGTGTAGTTGCGAATGATGGTCCACGGTCCCCGTTGCAGAACCGACCAACCCCGCCGCCTCAGTTGCGCGACCTCGACATCCACACAATAGCGGACTTCGCCGGTGGATTCAAGTTCGGTGAGCAGGCGTTTTAGTTGCAGCCGGCCCGCCCGCGACACCAGGGGATTCAGATGCGAGAACTGAAGCCGGTGCGCCTCGACGATCGCGGGCTCCCCTCGTCCCCATGCCCGTGCAACTTGATCCGCCGCCTGCGAGGCGCCCGCGAAACATTTGGGGTCCGGATCGCCGTAGGGTTCCAGGTGCACGTTTCTGTCCAGGTACACGAATCGATTCGCGCAGCGATCTCTCCAACGAGAGATGACCTTGATCACCCGGCGCTCGATCTTGCCCCCCAGCCCACTCCGGTTCAGCCCGGGATCGATCTGTTCCCGCTTGGCTTGCACCACTTGCAGTCCCTGTCGCGCCCACGCCCGTTCGTCCTGCGCGCCCCAGGTATAGTCCGGAGCAATCACGCTCGCGGGCGCGCGTCCGAATCGCTGGCGAAATAACTCACACGACAGATCGGCGAAGGCACGCGCCTGTTCCCCGTTGCCGCTGCCGAGCTCGGTCAATGTCAGCCAATGCGGAAACGCGACCACTCCAAAGGCGCGTGCACGCACGCTCAAACTGGAAGCCTGCGCAACGGCGTGTTCGTAGGCACCGAGGTCGAAGTGGGTGAGTCCGTGCAGCTCGGCGCGCCATACTCCCTGCGTGCGCGCCTCGTCCACCGCCTGGTTCAGCCCCGGTCGCGCATAGGCGCCGCAGCTTCCCGGCTGCCGCAAGAGCACCGAGCTTCCCTGAAGGTGGAAGTCATTCGTTCCGCACGAATCTAGATCGATGGCGGCCATGATGTGGTTGGCTTGAATGACCGCCGGCAATCCGTCGCTGTCGCGATGGGCGCGCAGAATCGCGGTCAAGGACTCCACGTCCGCCGCGGTCTCCAGAGAGGATTCCGCGTAGCGCTGAAGCCAAGGACTCAGATGGGCGCTCTGGTTCGCGATCGCCCGCGCGGCCCGAAGATCGGGAACCCAGGCCTCCATACCCCAGTCGTCGCTTTCGATCACCACGAGGTGCCAGCGGCCGAGGTCGATCGCGGAGGGAGCGGGCGAGAGAAAGTGTGCCGTGGCGAACGCCAGGTACACCAGAACCACGAGGAGACCGGCTCGCTTCATTCTCACCTCTCTGAGCTGGCGCGATAGATCTGACACCAGTACCGGCCGTAGCTCATTCCCTCTTCTTCCACTTTGCGCGCCAGCGCTTCCACCTGACGGGGAGCGTAGCCCGAGCGGAACAGCCACGCGATGGGGGCACGCGGCGTCTGGACCACTTCCTCATTCTGCAGAATCGTCTCCCATTGCGGAATGCCGAAACGCCTTTTGAAGAGAGAACGCACCCCCTCGGGCGAGACCGTGGCCGCGGCCCGATCCGTTTGCGTCTCCGCCAAGAGCTGCAGCGCCTGCCGGTAGTTTCTCTCGGCCGGAGTCTTCCCCTTGGGATGATCCTCCAGGACAAAGACCTGGCCTCCATCGCCCAGACAGCGGTGGACTTCGTCGACAGTTCGTCCGGCTGCTTCGCGTATCGAGCTGACGGAGGAGATTCGCCATCACGACCGCTTGCAGAGAGTGAGTGCGAAAGGGAAGTCGCGCCGCGTCGGCGGCGAGAGCGATGTAGCCGGCGGGATGCGGAGGATAGGCGCGATCCAAGAGAAAGGGATGAAGGTCGAGGGAGTCCATGCGCGCGCTGAAGTTTCCCTCGCCGGCGCCAATCTCGACCAATGGACCACGCGCTTGCGCGGTGCGCAGTTCCTCAGTGATTCTCGTCTCCAAGGGCCAGAACGACATCGTCGTGTGACGCTCCCCCCTCTTTCGCTTCCGCCGCGATGAGATCGGCGGAGGCCATTTCCTGCGTCGGCGCTTCCGCCGCCCGCGACGGAGAGGTCCGGCTGGCGGAGGCGCCCAGAACTTCCGGACGAGCCCACTGCTGCTGCGAGTACCGCGGCATCTCGATGATCTCCGCCAGCTGGCGTCGTGAGACCTCCGACACGAAGTACTCGCGCGCTCCCAGCAGATATTCGATCGCTTCCCGCGCCGTCGGTCGACCGGTACGAGGCAGAGTGTACGCGATTTCCACCGCCATGGCGGCCAAAGCGCCCAGGGCCAAGATGGAGGCGTTCGCCTGCCCGCCAATGAAGACGGCAAAGCCGGCGAAGGCCAGCGAGGCGAACCACAGCGCGCTGGTGGCGCGCCGGGGACTCATTCCCAACCGGAGCAGACGATGATGCAGGTGCTCGTCGTCAGCGCGGAAGATACTCACGCCGCGCCGTCGGCGCCGGAAAATGGTGGTGGCGGTGTCGAGGATCGGGATCGCCATCGCGACGACCGCGATGAGGGGAAGGCTCGGGGTCGTCTGACTCAGCCCGATGGCCAGTCCGGCCAGCCACAGGCCCAGAAGCATCGAACCCGCGTCGCCCAGGAAGATACGCGGGTACGAGAGGTTCGAGCGCAAGAATCCCAGGACGCCGCCCAGCATCGCTCCCACGAAGAGTAGCCCCACCGGATCGGTGGGATAGATCGCCATGCCCATCCCCGCGAGCACGATGATCCCGATGCCGCTCGCCAGGCCGTCCAGCCCATCGATGAGATTCATGCTGTTGATGAACCCCAGGTACCAGAACAGGGTGAAGGGTCCGCCGAGCAGACCCAACTCGACCGTGCCCAGGAAGGGAAGGCTGATCTGGTGCAGGGTCAAACCGGAAGCCATGGGGAGCATCACGACCGCGACCTGGCCCAGGAGCTTCTTCTCGGCGTGGAGTCCAAAGCGATCGTCCAGGACCCCCAGCACCAAAGTCCCCAGACCGGCCAGGCCCAATGCGGCGAAGGAATGGGCCGAGAAGGGCAAATCGACAAAAAATGCCAGAACCCAGGCAGTGAGCACGACCGACGCGTAGATCGCCAGCCCTCCGCTACAGGGCACCGCCTCTCGCTGCGAGCGGCGCCAGGAGGGATGGTCGACCAGTCCCATCGCCATTCCCAGGCGACGAACCAGAGGCATCAGGAGATGAGAGAGAAGGGCGCACGCAGCCACCAGCGCCAGAAGATGCGGAATCGAGATCATCAACCGCCTACCTGGTCTCCACGAACCGGAAGCAGATCCGGCTCGCGAAGCGCCCTAAGAGTTACTCTCAGCCCCGCGCTCCCACGTAAACGAGCGGGCCCGATTCGATCCGGCCGCCGCCAGGCGCTCGCGCAGGGTCGAATCGTCGGCCAGGCGACGCATAGCCCGTTCCAATTCCCCGCTATTCCGCGGATCGACGAGCAGAGCGGCGTCCTCGGTCACTTCGGCAGTGGCGATCCCTTTCGAGGTCAGCACGGGGCACCCCCTGGCCATGGCTTCCAACGCCGGAAGGCCGAAGCCTTCGTAGAGCGAGGGAAACAGGAGCGCCAGCGCCCGGTCGTACTCCTTCAGGAGATCGGACGGACGGCAGTACCCCAAAATCTTCAGTCGGGAAGGATCCGGGTGGGCCAGGATCGTCCGCCGAATACCGGCGTCTTCCCACCCGCGGCCCCCGACGACTCGAAGCGCGGGAAAATCGGGATCGAAGCGACACAGCGCCGCGTGCGCCGTGAGCAAGCGCTCCAGATTCTTCCGAGGCTCCAATGTGCCGACGAAGAGAAAACTCGATCGCGGCACGCCTTGGCGCCGGGACCATCCTGCTTCCTCTTCCTCGCCGTTAACCAGGTAGGCTGATGGAACTCCTCCGGGAGCGATCCTGATTTTCCTGACGGCGCTCGGCTCGTACTCGGCGAGTTCGCGCGCCATCGTTCTCGTCGTCACGAAGACGAGCTTCGATCTACGGATGGATCGCCGCACCACGAACTGGTAGTAGAGGCGTTTCATCCGCGGCATCGTCGCGGGGTAATGGTGAAAGGTGAGATCGTGCACCAAAACCGATGTGGCGAAGCGTCCCCACAGCGGCGCGATGAAGTTCACTCCCATCACCAAATCCACACCCAGGCGTTCCGCCAGTCGCGGGACCGTGGTGTGCGTCGCCATCATGCGACCCCACGAGTCATCGCGCAAGAGCTGAATTGGCTCCACCGAGAACCCGTCGATCCCCCGCAAAAAGTCGAATTCTCGCGGGTGAACCGCCGCGATGACGAACTCTTCGTCCTCGCAGAGTCATGCGGCTCAGAGCGCGAATCAGCTTCGAGGGTATAGACGCCCACACCGGTCTGGCCGGGTCCGACCTGGAGAGCGGGGATGAGAATTCGCCTCATCTCAGCTCACGCCTTCCCGGCGCACCGCCGCGGCCGCCATCCCGCCTAAAAGCCAGAGGTGGGGCAGATTCAGCTGGCTAAAGGTCAACATCTGCAAAAGCATGGCCGCGAGGCAAGAGGCCAGCACGAACGAGAGGGCGCTCTCCCCCCTGCCACCGGGCCGAAACAGGCGCCGAAGCGGCGACAGAGGCCGCGCCAACACCCAGGCCCACAAAAGGGCCCCCACCGCTCCGGTCTCGGCCAACACGCGCAGAGGGAAAGCTATTCGTGACCGGCCAGCCGAAGACGGCAGCGTTTCCCGAGTCCGCCGCAACCCGATAGAACCAGAAACCGAATCCACTCCAACCCACCCCGAACAGCGGGTGCGCCAGAAAGAGGCTCAGCGCGGCTTGCCAGGAGCTCAGCCGCGTGAGATTCGAGAGATCGTGATGGGCGAAGCTCTGGGCCATCCGGGCCACGAGAAGGCGCGGCAGCTCGGTGATGCCGCCGGCGGTGAACAAGGTGCTCAGCACATTCGCACCCAAAAGCAGGAGGACGCCCACCGGAATTCCCACCCGCTTGGAAGGACGGGGAAGGATTCCGCGCGCCATGCCCATCCCGGTGAGAAAGAGCAAGAGCAGAAAGCCGAGGTACACTCCGCGGCTGAAGGTCAGGAGCAGACACACCAATCCCAACAGCAGCGCGAGCGCGCGCCACGCTCTCGACCATCCCCGCGCACGCGTCAGTGCCATGGTGGTCAAGGGGAGAACGCACAGTAGATAGCTTCCGAAGTAGAGGGGCTCCGCCGCGCCGGAGCGCACCCGCGGGATGCCCACGAAGCTGTGCCCCAGATAGAGTTCGTCGCTTCCCGACGCGATCGCGGAATTGGAGGAGAGAATCGCGAGCAGTCGATGCCCGGCCGGCAGCTCCACCAGAAACGCCAGCGCGAGATACAACCCTACCAGCGACGAGAGCAAAAGCCCCAGGCTCGCCGCGCGCTCCCAGCGCAGAAGAGTGCGCTGCGGATCCGCGCTACGCGCCAGGAGCATGGTGGGAAGGAGAGCCAGCGCGAAGAAGTAGATGAGTTGCACCGATTGTTTCAGTGCTTTCAGCCAGGGCAGCTCGCCTTGCAGCCCCATCTCCTGCAAGCGCCACAGCGCCGCGGTGCCCAAAAGGATCCACAGAAGAAGAGCTAGCCAGCGCTCTCCCTCTTCATCCCTTCCCTGCCAGCCCAGAAACGGCAGGAGAAGCAGAGCCAGCCCCCCGCTCACGAGCGCCGGTTGCGCTCCGGTGCCCAGCGAACGGCCGACGAGCAGCTGCGCCAGGCCCACGCCAATCCAAGGGAGGAGAAAGAGGGTCGCGGCCAACAACCACTCGGCCGAGCTGAGCGCGCCACGACGCGGCATCGCGTTCACCGGACCAAAAGGCCCCCCGCCGCGTGCCCCGTGCCCTCCAGGAGGCGCGCCGCGTCCTTCAAATTCGCCCGTCGCGTACGACCGGTCCGCGCGACGAGAAGCGCGAGACCGGGTGGCGAGAGTTTCGTCGAGTACAGCTCCTCGAAACTCCCGGCCGCGACCTCCAGATCGGGTCGGAGCTGCGCCAGGCGGGCTCTTCACCCGCGAACCCAGATCCAGAACGTTTTCGCCATCGACTCCCACCAGCCACAGAGCCCCCAGCCCTTGTTGCAGTCGCTGTGCCGCGGCCACCGCTGCGAGATCGGGCGGAATGCTTCCGCCTTCGGAGCTAGGTCGGGAGAGCACCGCAACTCCGGTGAGCCACGCGGCCTCGTCGGCGTCGCGCACGGTGGGATCGAATCCCTCCACCACCGCGCCCGCGCCACTTCCCAAGAGGATGGTGATCAACAGAGCTCCCGCCATCGCCATGAGCCTGCGGGGAGACGAGGGGCGCAAGGGAATCTCGGCCGGATGAATGGTCTGGAGGCGACTGTCGTGCTTTTGCGCGAGCATCTCCGCCTCGACCATGCGCTGCTGTACCAGCTCGTAGGTCTCCTTGGCCATCTTGGCCTCGCGCTCGTAGCGGGCTTCCGCCGCGGCCAGGGCGGGAATGACCACCATGCGCGATTGCAGCGAATCCACTTCGGCGTCGAGGCGCTCCACTTGCGCCTTGCGGCCCAGGATGTCGGGCTCGAAGTCGTGGATGGCACCGAGGAGTTTCTCCGCCAGGGCGACTGGATTCCCTTCGAGCGAGGGATCGCTGGGAAGGGTTCGACCCTCTTCCTCCAGCACCGAAGCCGCGCGATCGATACGCTTGCGCAAGCTCTGGATCTGCGCGGCGTCTTCGTCCGCGCCCGCCGCCAAGAGGTACTGCAGGCGGGCCCGGTCCCTGGATAGTTGCTTGCGCAGGGCGTCGGCCACCGACGCGGGATCGCTGTGTAGACTGGCCTGGAATCGCGAATAGATCTTCGCGAGTTGTGCCTCCCGTTCGCTGAGGCGGCTCTTCTGGCCCGAGAGCTCGGCGTCGTTCATCGCCGCCTCGGCGCGCAGGCGAATGATCTCGCGCACCACCGCGCGCCCTTCCTCCACCAGGTCCATCACCTGTTGCTTGCTGCGGAAATTTTGCAGCTCCTCGTTCCGATCGTCGAGGATCTTGTGCCACTTCGCCTCTTCCGCGCGCAGGTTGTCCTAACCACTCCACCGTCGCGCTGCGGTTGAGGCTGTCCTGCACCGTGGCGTAGGTGCGCAGAGCCAGGTTCGCCAAGCGCGCAGCTCCCTCCGCGGTGGACGCGGTGGCTTCCACTCGAAGGACTCCGGTCTTGTCTCTCGAGCTCGCGCGGAGCCGGTCATCGAGCGCCATGAGCAGAGCCTCGTCCTCGTCCTCGCTTTTCTTCCCTCCGAGCTCGCGTAGTTCTTGCAGAAGCTCGGGATCCTGATCGCGGATCGCGTGCACGATGGCTCGGTGCACCGATCCGCTGCGCAAAACCTCGAGGTGATTGTTGACGACGAAAACGTACTGCACCGGGAAAGGCCGGCCGTTGCCGAAGCGCAGATCGGCTTCGACCTCGCGGTAGGGAACGATCGTGCGTGCCACCGCGCGGTAAAGGGTGGGAGTGGTGAGCAGGTAGATGGCAGTTCCCAGAATGGACACCAGCAGCGCCGCCAGGTAGGACCAGCGGTGGCGCCTCACAAACGCGAAGTAGGGAGCCAATGGCGCCGCATTCATGGTTCTTCTTTCCGCATGGCCTTCTTTAGTAGCATGGAAGGCCCCGGCGGCCAAGTCAGAATCATGCCGAGGGAGGGTTCTTCGGGCTCCTCGCGGCTCGGGCATGGGCGTCCGCTCTGGCCAGGGCGGCCTGGACGATCCCGCCCAGGGTGCACCGCGGGGTCTCTCCCGGCGCCCCGTGCACCAGATGCAGCTCGAAGGGACACTCCAATCCCGAGACGGAACGAATGGCGTGAAGGCCGGCGTGAAACTGCGGCGTCTGGGCTTCCCGCGACTGCATGACGCAGCCGATGCTCTTGGGAAACAGCGTCCAGGCAAAGATCCCCAGCAAGTAGAACGAGCGCGAACTCATCGCCGTCTTGTTCGCCAGACACCAGAGCAAGAGATCTGGAGAGTCGAGCCTCTCGGATTGGAGTCGCTTGAGTCTCCTCTCGTCCACCGCGCCCCAATCGGCCACCCGGACCGGACCCTCGGACCTGCCATCGTTCGCCGCCAAATTCCCCAAACCCTCCCGCAGTTCACTCACCATCCTTCGCACGCGGTGGGAGTCGTCGGGCCCGGTGACCGCCACGGAAAAACTGGGCGCCGAATGCGGGCGCAGAAAACTACTCGCGACTCGCTCCCAGCGTTCGCCCACCGCGTGCTCGCGCGCCTGGTTCATCGAGCCTCTCCCGAAGGCACCACCAGAACCGAATTCACCTGTCCGTAGGTGTTGCGCACCTGCTCGGGGTTCTCAGGGTCGGCGGTCCAAACCCCGTCCACGATGAACTTGTACTCGTAGCAACCGGGAGCAATGGGTAGCTGAGCTTCCCAGTGCCCCTCCCCTCGCCGCTCGAGTTCCATTCCTTCCACCGACCAGTCGTTGAAGTCGCCGGTGACGCTCACCCGTTCCGCCGCGGGAAAGTAGCCGTGAAAGAGCACGCCGGCGGCCTTGACAAAAGGACCGTGCAAGAGCTCCTCCCACTCCACCAGTTCCTGGCCGTCGACCGTCCATTCGCTGGACAGAAGTTCGGAGGCGAGGGCGGCGAAATCGGCCGCGGCCCGGCTGCCGCGATCGAAGCGATCGATCGGACTCCCGGCCTGCGCGGCTTCGCGAAGTCTCACCGTGGAACGGATGACGGTCTGCGCCAGGCATCCCGGCTGCAGCGCGCGCAGATCCTCCAGAATGCGTCGAGCGTGGCGGGTGCGCAGATCGAATGCGCTGGCCACGATGCGCAGCCGGGGCGCGTGTCCGCGTTCGGCCTGCAGGCCGCGAAGAGTGGCGGAGAAGCGTTGTACCGCGTCCACCGAGAAACGCCCCGCATCGACCGGCAGCACGACTTCCGAGCTCGCCAGGAGGGCGTTGAAGGTCAAGAGCCCGACCTGCGGTGGGTTGTCGATGATGACGAAGTCGTAGGGCATGTGCGAGACGGCCAGACATCCCACAAGGCGCCGCAGTTTGCGCGGAGCGTTCGAGAGATCCTGTTCCACCGTGCTCAAGTCGATGTCGGCCGGAACCAGGAAGAGCTCGTTGCCCACCGTGATCCGTGCATCCTCTACCTTGAGCCCCTCTTGCAAATAGAGGTCTCGCGTGCTGAGGGCGAACTGGTTGGGTTCGAGACCCAGGGCAAGCGTGGCGTGACCTTGAGGATCGTTGTCGATGAGGAGGACGGTGTGACCGGAACCGGCGAGCGCCGAGGCGAGATTGACGGCGATCGTCGTCTTGCCCACTCCACCCTTTTGATTTGCTACGGAGAGAATACGCATCGGAAACTCCTCTGCGAAATGCCACAGAGCAAGTGAGCCCGATGTTCATGCTCGAGTTGTCTTCGCAGGGGCTCGACGATTCATCGTCTTCCCGCGAGACGGGCGAGTGCGCAAGAAACCGCGCTGGGGCAGAATCGCAGGAACCTTGCCTGGGCGCAGCATCTCCCCGACCGTCGTTGCGGTCAAGTCCCAAGCGCGCCTCCGGCCGCGGGGCCGCCAAGCTGAATTCAGCCGCTCCAGCCGCTCAATGAACCCCGATCCAGCCCTTTCCCAGCCAGTAGACCACGATTCCCACCGCGATTCCGCCCAAGACCTCCTGCCAGCTATGGCCGACTAGTTCTTTGAGGCGGGTTCGATCGACCTGGTGGGTCTCGTGGAGCTCGTCGACCATCTCGTTGAGGAGCTGGGCCTGGCGGCCCACTTCCTGTCGCAACCCGGTCGCTTCGAAGATGAAATAAAGACTGAAGATGAGCGAAATGCTGAAGAGGATGGAATCCCCCCCCTCGACCGAGTAGATGCTGAGGGTGAGGGTCGTCACCAGCGCGCTGTGACTGCTCGGCATGCCCCCGGTGTCCAGCACTCGAGCGACCGCGCGCACGCCTTCGGCCTTCGCATTTAAGAAGGGCTTCAAGAGCTGCGCGATCGCCATGCTGCCCAGAGACAGCCAACCGATGCTCCCAATCAACATGATGGGCCAAGGCTAGAGGAGCGCAGGCGTTCGAGCAAGCGTTCCCCTCGCTATTCCTGGAAGGGTTGCTGACTGCTGAAGGCCGGCGCGTCCACGTGGAAGAGCTGGATATAGAGCCCGGGGAAAAGAATGCGTTGGTTGAGCCAGTCGTGAGCCTTCAAAAAGGCGGGGCCCAAGGGGAGTTTGCGGATCACGGGGTCGAGCCAGTAGATAGGCTCGAGCTCGATCCCCATCCCGAAGCGGTTCTTCAGCTCCTCGATGTTCAGACTCGTGATCTCATAGCTGAGAAAGACACACACCCAGGGACGCTGGTGCGGGCCGATGTCGTAGCCCAGACCGAAGCGTCCGTTGGCGTGGTCGTGCCAGATGCTGGCCAGCGTGGCGTTGTCCTGTTCCGAAGGGCGAAACGCCCGCCCCCAATCCTTGTAGCCGAACTGCAGGGAGAAGCGATCGATCCATTCGTGTCGAGCCGCCAGATCGCGCCCCTTGGTCGCCATCATCGCGCCCGTGAAATTCGCCACCGGATCGAGAGGGTCGAAGCGCACGTTGTGGACCCAACCGTTCAAGATCTCCATGTACATTTCGCTGCCGAACTCCCCCCACCACACTCCCTGGGTTCGGGCCCGCCCCGGCTGCACACCGGCGAAGCGCTGGGTCGCCGCCACGATCCCGCCCAACTCGCGCACCAGGAAGGCGTGCCCCACGAAGTCGTAAACATAGGCCTTCTCCAGACGCACGATCTTGAACTTGCTGTCGACACGCCGTCGGCTTCCCACGTGGGTGGCGATGCCATAGAGGGCCAGGTAGGTGGAGGCGACCATGAGCTGCTGGCCCAGCCCCAATTGCCTGGGCTCAACTTCGGTCTGGGCTCTCCAGCTATCGTGCAGATTCGGTGCTTCCAGCGGGTCGGCTTGGGGAGTGAGGAACTCGTCGCCGCTCAGAGCGAGAGAGTACCGCGGGGAGCCGAGCTTCGCGTCGCTCTGTGCCCGAGCCGGTGCGGCCGTGAAGGCGAGCACGAGGAAGAGCAGGAGCAGCGCATGCCGAGGGAGCGCGTCCGCCGTAAGGCCAGAAGATGTCAGAGCGCGAATCATCGGCAGAGTTTTACTCCCGACACCGCGTGATGGGCAGGAAAAATCAGACCCCGCGCGCCATTTCGGTGAAATCGTTGGCCAAGGCGTCGAACGGAGCGTTCTTGCGGCGGAAGGCCAGTAGCTCGCGGTAGGCCAGAGGGGTCTTGAACACGCGTCGCAGCGAGCGCGACGCGCCCTCGGCCACCGCCTCGGGAAGCACGCTCCACCCCAGACCCAGCGACACCAGCTGCCGCAGCACTTCGGGGCTGCCGCTCTCGAGCGTGATCTTGGGGGTGATCCCGCGCTTGCTGAGGGCGGCGTCGATGAGGGCTCGCGTGCGCGATTTGGGCGGATAGAGAATCCACTCGCACGCCCGCAGGTCCTTTCCGTGGCTTCCCGGCGGCGCGTAGATCAGCAGGGGTTCGCGCCTTATCCGCACCGCGGAAAAGTCCGGGTCGACCTGGGGTCCGATGGCGAAGGCGAGATCGAGCTGGAAGTGACGCAGCGCACTCAGAAGTTGCTGACTCGGCGCGACCGTCAGGGCCAGGTCCACCTCGGGGCGTTGCGCGCGGAAACTCTGCACCACGGCCGGCAGCACGTAGAGACTCGCGGCGTCGATCATCCCCACCCGCAGCACTCCGCTTCTCCCCTGGCGGCGGTCCTGCAGGCGGCGATCCACTTCCTCCGCTCGCTCCAGCACTTCCTGGGCGAAGCGCAGGAACTCCTCCCCCGCCGCGGTGAGCTGGCGCTTGCGTCCCTCGCGCTCGAAGAGCGCCACCCCGAGCCGCTTCTCCATCTCGCTCAAGGCCTGGGAGAGCGCCGGCTGGCTGACGTTCAGGGCCCGAGCTGCATCGCTGATCCCGCCCCGGCGCTGCACCTCGCGGAAGTACAGCAAGTGCTGGAAGTGCAGGTTCAGGGGCAATTTGGTGGAAGCGGACTTGTTCACGAGAAACCCCTCTCGACGCGGCGGACGGGGGCGCGCCTTCAAGATCATAAGTATATCTTATGGTACTTACAACTTTTATCCATTAGCATAATATATTGGCCTCGCCTATCCTGCTGCTGCCAAGGCAAGCGCCTTCGGCCGAATCCTTAGAGCCACCCAGGAGGTAGCGCCGTGAGCAAGCCCATCGAAATCGCCCCCGCCAAAGGGAAACTGGGAATCCTGACCCCCGGCATGGGTGCCGTGGCGACCACTTTCTACGCGGGGGTTCTGAGCCTGCGCAAGGGACTCTGCGATCCCATCGGATCCCTCACCCAGATGGGCCACATTCGTCTGGGCAAGCGCACCGAGGACCGCCAGCCGCTCATCCGCGAGTTCGTTCCCCTGGCCCATCTCGACGACCTCGTCTTCGGCGGATGGGATCCCATCTCCGAGAACGCCTACGAAGCCGCGACCACGGCCGGTGTCCTGAAAGAGAAAGATCTGCTGCAGGTCAAGGATGAGATGAGCGCGATTGTGGCCATGCCCGCGGTCTTCGACAAGAACTGGGTGAAGAAGCTCGACGGCATTCACGTCAAGAGCGGCAAGACGAAGATGGATCTGGCGGAGCAGCTCATGGCGGACATGGACGAGTTCAAGCAGAAAAACGGCTGCGATCGTCTGGTCATCGTGTGGTGCGCCAGCACCGAGGTCTACGAGGAGCCGAGCGAGGTCCATCAAACGGTGCAGGCCTTCGAGGAAGGACTGCGCAACAACGATCCGCGCATCAGCCCCAGCCAGATCTACGGCTACGCCGCGATGAAAAAGAAGGTGCCCTTCGCCAACGGCGCGCCCAATCTCACCATGGACGTCCCGGCCATCATGGAGCTGGCCATGGAGAACCGCGTGCCCATCGGCGGTAAGGATTTCAAGACCGGCCAGACCTTGATGAAGACGATCCTCGCCCCCGGCTTCAAGGCCCGCATGCTGGGTTTGAACGGCTGGTTCTCGACCAACATCCTGGGCAACCGCGATGGCGAGGTGCTCGACGATCCGGGCAGTTTCAAGAGCAAGGAAGTGAGCAAGCTCAGCGTGCTCGACACCATCTTGCAGCCCGAGAAATATCCCACTCTCTACAAAGACCTCTACCACAAGGTGCGGATCAACTACTATCCGCCGCGTGGAGACAACAAAGAAGGCTGGGACAACATCGACATCTTCGGCTGGATGGGTTACCCCATGCAGATCAAGATCGACTTCCTGTGCCGCGATAGCATTCTCGCCGCGCCCATCGTGCTGGATCTGGCGCTCTTCATGGATCTGGCCCAACGCGCCAACCAACGCGGGATCCAGGAGTGGCTCTCGTTCTACTTCAAGAGCCCCCAGGCTGCCCCGGGCCTGTATCCCGAGCATGATCTCTTCATTCAGCAGACGAAGCTCAAGAACACGCTGCGTCACTGGATGGGAGAAGACCTCATTACGCACTTGGGTACCGAGTACTACCCCGAGTAGTCTCGAGACTTGAGCACTGAAGTCGACACCCGGCGTCCACGACTCCCGGCGGCGATTTCGTATGGAGCAGCCTTCTACGGCTCTCTGTTCGTGAATCTCGCCCAGTCGATCCTCCTGTTCCGCATTCTGGGACCGGCGAGGACCGGCGTGTGGCTGGTGCTCTTTCTGCTCTTCGACTACGGCCAGCATTTCCACTTCGGGGTCAATCCCTCGCTGAATCGGCAACTCCCCTTGCGGATGGGTCAAGGCCGAAGCGACGAAGTGCTCCTCTACGCGCAGCGCTGCGCCGGTTTGCTCACGCTTCTCTGCTGCGCTTGGGTGGTCACGGCGGGCGGGGTGTCGTTGGTGTTCTACCGCGCGCACCCCTTCGGGGCCGCCGCGTTCATCGTGGCGGTGATCCTCGAGCTCTGGCTGCAGTTCCACCTCGGCCTGCTCAAAACGCACTCGCGCTTTGGCCGGGTGGGGCTGGTTCTGCTGTTCCGCTCCTTGCTCAACCTGAGCCTTTTGCCGATGGTGGTGGCCTACGGGCTGCACGGCGCATTCGTGCGCCTCGTCATCATGCAGGTCTTCGCCCTCATCCTCGCGGTGATCTGGGCGCCCCTGCATCCGCGGCTCGATTTTTCCGGCAATCGCTACGAGATCTTCCGCGACGGTTTTCCGCTTTTGGCGGTGGCGTTGGTGTTCAGCTTCCAGTTCACCATCAACAAGGCGCTCATCGCGGCCGGCTACGGGCAGGCGGTGGTGGGAAGCGAGTACGGTCTGGCCGCGGTGGGACTCTCCATCATGATGGTGGTTCCCGGAGCCCTCGGCGTCACCTCCTACCCCAGCATGCTCCAGCTCTTCGGGGCCTACGGGCGAGCGAGCCTGCTGCGCGCGCGCGTGCTCCGGCACACGCTCTACGTGGTGGTCATCTCGACGGTCGCCGTCGTCCTGGGGTGGCTTCTGCTTCCCTGGGTGGTGGCCACCGCCCTGCCGGCGTACCAGCAGGGAGTCCCGGCTGCTCGCTGGATTCTCCCGGGGGTGATCTTCTTCTCGGCCTCGGTGCCCTCGACCTACTTCCTGCAGACCATTCGCCATCAGGACCGGCATCTGGTGGTCAGTCTCTGCGCGCTCGGCCTCCAGATCGCACTGGTGGAACGCGTCATCCATCGAGGTGGTTCGGTGGTGGAGGTCTGTCAGGTCACCTCCTTGGCCTACGCGATCTACGGAGTGGTCCTGTTCTCGGTCTTTCTGTGGGGAGCCAGGGAGCGCGCGAGTTGACACGCGCGCGGGTTCGAAGATAGCCTCGCTCAACCCCTCCATCCCACTCGCTTGGAAAGAGTCTCCATGGAACCCATTCCCTTTCACATTCCTTCCATCGACGAGAGCGACATCCCCGGAGTCCTCGAGGTGTTGCGCGAGCGCTGGGTGACCACCGGTCCCAAGTGCCGTCAATTCGAGACGGAATTCGCCCAGTACCTGGCCGAGGAATCCGGGGAGGAACTGCACTGCATCGCGGTGAATTCGGGCACCGCGGGCTTGCATCTCGGCCTGGAGGCACTGGGAGTGGGCCGCGGCGACCTGGTCCTCACCCCCAGCTTCACCTTCACCGCCTCGGCCGAAGTGGCGCGCTATCTGGGCGCGGACCCGCTCCTGGTGGACAACGAACCCGATCAATTCCACGTGAGCGCCACCGCGTATCGAAATGCGTACGCGAAGCTACCCAAGGACCAGCGCAAGCGCGTGAAGGCGATCGTGCCAGTGCACTACGGCGGCATCCCGGTGGAGATGGATGAACTCGAGGACTTCTGCCGCGCCGAGCGGCTCGGGCTGGTGGATGACGCCGCACACGCTCTGCCCACCCGGCGCAAGGGCAAGCTCATCGGGCGCTACGGCGATGTCACTTCCTTCTCCTTCTATGCCACCAAGACTCTCTGCACCGGAGAGGGCGGCATGGCCGTCACCCGCAATGCCGAGCTGGCGGCGCGCATGCGCACCATGCGTCTACACGGCATCAGCCACGACGTCTTCGATCGCTACCGGAAGACAGACAGTTGGTACTACGAGGTGGTGGCGCCGGGCTACAAGTACAACATGAGTGACATCATGGCCGCGCTGGGCCTGAGTCAATTGAAGCGAGTGGACAGTTTCCGGCTCCGTCGTGCCGCCATCGCCGCCGCGTACTCCGAAAACTTCTCCGCCGTCGACGGGCTGATCGCCCCCAAGGAAAGCTACGGCAGCGACCGCTATGCCTGGCACCTCTACCCCCTTCGGGTCAAGGGGGGACGCGCCGTGCGGGACGCGTTGATCACGAAGCTGGCCGGGCGCGGAATCGGCACCAGCGTTCACTTCATCCCTTTGCATCTACAGCCCTACTACCGCGACACCTACCAGCTGAGTCCCAAGGATTTTCCGAACGCCCAGGCCCTGTTCGAGAGTGAAATCTCCTTGCCCATCTACCCCTTCATGAAGATCGAGCAGCTCCACTGGATCATCAAGCAAGTCGTTGATTGTATGTCGATTGAGTGAACACGAGTGAACCCGGCAACGAGCTTTCGAGCTTGACACCCCCGGCCCGGCGACTAGTCTCATGCCGATTGGGCAAGTTCCAGCGTCCGGGAGAGGGGAATGCCGCGATTCATCGATATCACCGCTGCGGCACTCGGCTTGGTGCTGGGGGCTCCGCTGTGGTTTGTCATCGGGTTGGCGGTGAAGCTTACTTCTCCGGGACCGGCGCTCTTTTCCCAAGAACGCATCGGCCGTCACGGACACCTCTTCCAAATTCTGAAATTTCGCACCATGCGTCTCGACCCCACGGGTGAGTTCTATCTTCTCACTCTCGGAGACCGCGATCCGCGCGTGACCAAAGTGGGACGCCTACTCCGTCGCTGTAAGCTCGACGAAATTCCCCAGCTCTTCAACGTCCTGCGCGGAGAGATGAGTCTGGTGGGTCCGCGTCCGGAAGTTCCGAAGTTCGTGAGCTTGCACGACGCGCTGCAGATCGAAGTCTTGAGCGTGCGTCCGGGGCTGACCGATCCCGCCAGCATCGTATTTCGCAACGAGAGTTTGCTTCTGGAGAAGGCGCTCGATCCCGAGCGCTACTATCGCGAGAAGATCCTGCCACGGAAACTCGCGCTCAGCCGCAGCTACATCAATCATCGCTCACCGCGAAGCGACGTCGGCATCATCGCCAAGACCCTGCAGAAGGCGGTCTTCCGCGGCTAGAGTTCTGGCGGTGGCTTTGGCTTCTCCCACCCCTCGTTTCGCAGCATTCCCAGGTACACGAAACCCGAGAGATAGGTCGCGCTGAGCGGATTGTCCGTAAGCGCATACAGGGTGAGCCCGACCATGAAGGCCAGAAGGAAGGGCCGGTCGTTGCTCGCGAAGCGGCCGTGCATGCGCCAGGCCCACAGGACGATCGCCAAGAGGAGGATGAGGCCCCCCACCACGCCTCCCTCCACCACGAAGCGGAGGTATTCGTTGTGAGGGAAGTTCGGGTCGAAGACCCCCTCCTGTCCCGCGCCCAGACCCCGCCCGAACCAGATGCTCTTGTGAAACTGATCGAGGTACCGGGCCCAGATGATCCTGCGACCGCTGAAGTTAAACTGGTCGCCGCCCATTCCGTACATGCGGTCGACCATGACGGGTGCGTAGACCACCATAGCCACCCCCACCGCCATCGCCCCCACATACGCCCAGCCCTTCAGGCGCCACAGGGCATTGCGGGCGTCGCGGGAGCGGATGAAATACACCAGCGCAGCCACGAACGCGGCGAAGAGGCCCATCCGCGCGCCGCTGAAGATCAGAAAGATGAGATTCAGGAAGATCAGGGCCCCCATCGGCCAGCGGCGCGTCCGCACCCACTCGTGGAGGGCTACCAGGACTCCCGCGAAGGCCAGAGCCGCGAAGTAGTCGCCCTTGGTTGCTCCCTGGAGACGGAAAACTCCGCCGAAATACCCGGTGTAAACGCGGTGGAAGCCCCCGAACTGGAAAATCAAACCCACCAGCACGCTGATGAGTGGAAGGAGTGCGACCAGAAAGGCCAGGGGCATCCGCCTGCCCGGTCCGAACTTCGCCTCGACGAACAGCCAGGGAAGCGCAAGCGCGAGGACCGCCTGCAAGGTGTAGGTGGGTTTCAGGCCGGGGGCCAAATGATGGCTAAACCAGCCCAGGAAGAAGGTCTGGACCAAGATGAAACAGAGGGCATACAGGGGCCAGGGTTCGTGCTTCTTCCACAGCCCGAAGGCGGCGACGTTGGCGTAGAGAGCGAGGAGCAGCAGCAGGCGTTGGGCGGGCTCGAGCCATTGAGCGGTCCCTGAGGAGATCTGGCCGTAGAAGACGTAGCGAAATCCCACCGCCAAGAGGGCGGTCGCAGAGAACAAAGAGATCGTAGCTACCCGTTTGAGCATCAGGCTCCGGCCGCGTCTTTCCGCGTGCCGGGGATCACGCGGAGTTCGGGTACGGTCTCGCCCTCGGGAAGATTGCCGCTGTAGGCCGGCACGAGCGAGTGAAGCAGATGGAACAGCTCGCGGCGCTCGCCCTTTTCCGCCGCCAGAACGAGGTGATCCACCTCGTTTTCCAGCTGCGGGTCGAAGCTTTCCTCACGGAGTGCGCAGAGAATGCTGGGATGTGCGGTGGCGACTGGGTTCTCCCGCTGCGTCCAGAGTTCCTCGTAGAGCTTTTCTCCCGGACGCAAGCCGACGATCTTGATCTCGATGTCCTTCTCGGGCTCCAGTCCGCACAGCCGAATGAAGTGACGCGCCATGTCCAGAATGCGCACCTGTTTGCCCATGTCCAGAATGTAGGTCCCTCCCACTTCGTCCATGGCAGTGGCGCAGAGCACCAGCGACACTGCCTCGGGGATGCTCATGAAGTAACGGCGAATCTCCGGATGGGTGACGGTGACCGGTCCCCCGTGGGCGATCTGCTTGCGGAAGAGCTGGACCACGCTGCCGTTGCTGCCCAGGACGTTCCCGAAGCGAATGACCGCGAAGCGGGTTTCGCTCGTTCGATCGAGGTCTCCCACGATGCGCTCGGCGATGCGCTTGGTGGTTCCCATCACGCTGGTCGGTCGCACCGCTTTGTCGGTGGAGATGAAGACGAAGTTCTTGCAATGGAATCGATCGGCCAGCCGCGCCACGTTGCGCGTACCCTTTACATTGTTGCGCACCGCTTCTTCGGGGAAGTGCTCGAGCACCGGCACGTGTTTGTAGGCGGCGGCATGAAAGACCACTGAAGGCCGGTAGCGCACGAAGATGCTCTCGAGTTTGGCTTCGTCACGCACCGAGGCCAGTACGGGCACGCAGCGCGCCTGCGGATGGCGGGCGGCGAGTTCGTGTTCGATCTCGAAGAGGGCGTTCTCGTTCTGATCGAGCAGAATCAGGCGGGCCGGTCTCTGCTGTAGGATCTGCCGGCACAGCTCGCTGCCGATCGATCCCGCGGCGCCCGTGACCAGCACCGTCTCGTTCTTCAGCAGCTCCGCCACGCTCTCGTGGTCGGTGAGGATGGGCTCGCGGCTCAGGAGATCGTCCATGGAGAACTCGCGCCACTCTCCGATGCGGGCGCGGCCGTTGAGCAGCTCGTCCAGGGGCGGGATGCGCTTCACCGGCAGCTTGGTGGAGCGAGCCAGGGTCATGATCTCCCGCATGCGCGGCGCGCCGATGTCGCGGCAGATGGCCAACAGAACGCTGTCCGCCTTGAACCTCTCGACCACCGCCGGAAGTTCATCGATTGTCCCTTCCACCGGCACGCCGTGGACGTGCAGGCCCTGCTTCATGGGGTCATCATCGACAAAGGCCACCGGCTGGAGGTCGGCCAGGGGCTGGCGGGCGATCGCGCGGACCGCGGCTTCGCCCGCGTCGCCGGCCCCGATGACCACGGTCCGGCGCGAGGCGCGGGAGTCCTGGAGGAGTTCCTGGGAGACCCGCAGGCTCATGCGGGCCGCCGAGAAGATCAGCAGCGAGATCAAGAGGTCGATGGCCAGGATGGTGAGCAGGAAGGCCGGCAGCTGGAAGGCCAGGGTGAGGCCCATGAGCAGGGCGTTCGCGCTGAAGATGGCCAGGGCGGTCGAGATGAGGTCGCCCACGTCGGCGTAGCGCCACATGCCCCGGTCGACCCGGAAGAAGACCAGCGCGAGGATTTTGACTGCGAGCACGCAGGGCAGGCCCCGGATGAACCAGGGCGACCAGCTGGAGAGCGGCAGCCCGAGTTTGAGGGCGAAGGCGCCAGCGTACGCCGTCAAGATACAGGCCACCAGGATGGACCAGATCAGGAAGGCGCGGTAGCGGATGCCTGTGGTTTGGGGGGGCACTGTGGGGCCGGCTCCTTTGGATTCAAACGGGGTTTCTGGGGAGGTGATAGGATAGGACCATCCATCCCGATACGTCTACAGCGCAAACTCAAGCTCGGCCCTTCCCCCGCCTTTTTGCGTTTGTAGATCGACGCAACCCCCGGATGTGAGCTCGTAGCCTGGTGATGTCTACGCCCCGCCCAATTTCACTCCGATTCGAGAACCTCACCGTTTGCTGCGCCGCTCGTGATAGTCCTTCCCCAACCAGACTAACTCCAGTTTGAAGAATCTCCTCAACGGTCCAGCAGATTATCGTCGACTGAGACCTTCGCACTCCGTAATGGCTATTTCCCTTGCGAGCAAGGCCGTGATAAGTTCTTGCATCTCCGCGTACTCGTTCTGGATGCACCATTCCACGCAATGGGGGTCTATGTATGAAGATCGCATACACGAGCGAATTCTTCGAGTTCGTCAATGCAGGGAGAAGGAAAGAAGGGAAGAAAGAATCAGGCGTGTTCGCGCTGGTAGCGAGAGCTCTGAAGGTGCGACCAATCGTCGCTTCAATCTTTCTCTTTGAGAGAATTTGTGGTTTCGTTCTGGCCCTACCGATACCAATCTATTCCACGCTTGTCAGAATGTTTGTCACGGCCATTCCTGGATTACCCACTTTTGCAGGGATGTACATTCGATCCCTCTATTACCGGATTGTGCTCAAGAGAATGGAATCCAACGTCTTCATAGATCAGAACGTATTCTTTGCATTTCCCAAAGAAGTCGAATTGGATGAGTTTTCCTATATCGACAAGGGCGTCACTTTAATGGCGAATACATGCAAAGTTGGAAAACGCGTTCACATCGCCCCACGAGTCATAATTACCGGTGGTGGCGATTTTGAGATTGAAGATTATGCATGCATCGCGACTGGCTCGAACATTATCACCTCTACGGAGGTTTTGAAGGATGGCGCCAGGTGTTCTGGCCCAATGGTCGAACCTGAACAAAGAAACGTTCTTAGGGGTCGCGTTCTAATACAGAAGGATGCTTTCATTGGTACGAACGTGACAATTCTCCCCAATGTTACAGTTGCACAAGGGAGCGTTGCTGGCGCGAATGTCGTGCTATCAAAGAGTACTGAGCCTTGGATGATCTACGTTGGAGCGAAAACTCTGAAATTGGCTGAACGGGAACGGGTCAAATGGGGCGATTGACGCCACAGTTCAAATCACAAGCGTCACCCTCCGTGCTAGACGTGTGGAGCGAACCAGAAAGAACCCTCTCCTTCTTTAAGGGTCGAGTTGCCTTTTATGGAATTCTTCGCGCCGCGAATATTGGCGCTGGAGACGAAGTCCTGCTTCCCGGTTTCACATGCGTTGTCGTACCAGCAGCAGTGCTCTACACCGGTGCCCTCCCGGTCTTCTATGATATCAATCCACGGCAGCTCAATGGCGACCCGGATGCCGCCATCTCGAAGATTAACGAGCACACGCGGGCGGTCATAGTACAACACACTTTCGGCGTACCGGGAGAGCTCGGAGCTCTTCCTGAGATCTGCCGTGCTCGGGGGATCCTCCTAATCGAAGATTGTGCGCATGCTTTAGGCGCTTCCCTCTTTGCGCAGCAGGTTGGCACCCTGGGTGATGCCGCATTCGCCAGTCTACAATGGTCTAAGCCTATAACCACTGGTTTAGGGGGTTTGGCCAGGATAAATACCGCTGGGCTATGGGAAGGTCTCCGTGAATTCCATGACATGGAGTGCTCCTCCCCTACTTGGAGGGAAGAGACATTCCTTACACTTGCATCGATAGCCCATGCCAAGTTTTTTCGTCCTTCGCTTTTCTGGGGAGCACAGAACGTTTATCGTCGCCTTGGTAGGATGGGAATTGTGAAGGGAAGTTCAGACCGATGTGAACTCTCCTCCCCCGAAAGGCCTGCAGTCTATGCCAAGAAATACGGAGCACGGCGCTCCGCTCGCCTGCGAGCTGTCCTACAGACCTTACCCGAGACGGTGGCTCACCGCCGGCGCATCGCGCACTTTTACTGTCAGCGACTCCAGCAGTGGGATATTGCCCTGCAGGAGGAACCGAAAGGGGCATTTAGTGTTCCGTTGCGAGTCCCAATTCGGGTTCGGCAGCGAGAGCGTTTGCTCGAGGAAGCCAGACGAAGTCGGATTGAGCTAGGGGATTGGTTCAATGCACCACTTCACCCTGGAGAGGTTGTTCAAGAAGCCTTTGGCTATGAATCTGGAACGTGCCCGCACGCAGAACGTGCAGCTTCAGGCCTCGTCAATCTGCCGACGCATCCTGGTGTAGATCGGAAAGCCGCGTTCCGCATACTAGACTTTCTAAGTGAACGCCGCGAGTTCTTGGTGAAATCCAGTGGAACTTACGGAGACCAGCCCTGACTCGGGAGAACGCAGCTTGAAAGTCCTCGTCATCGCGAGTTACGACCGCTCCTTGATCACTTTTAGGGGAGACCTGCTGCGAAGCATGGTCGAAAGCGGCCATGAAGTTGTCGCGTGCTCACCAAACTTTTCGGACAGAATCCGAGAGTCTCTCGCTCTCCTTGGGGTACGGCACCACAAGATCCGGATGGCGCGAACCGGAATGAATCCACTCATGGATCTGGTGACCTTTGCCGCGTTGCTTCGGCTCATTCGCGCAGAGCGCCCAGACCGTGTACTTGCTTATACGGTTAAGGCAGTAATATACGCATCGCTGGCCGCAAAGCTCCTGCGCTTTCCCCAACTGTATTCCATGATCACGGGATTGGGCTACGCCTTTAGTTCTCGCCCCGGCTTTAAGCGTAAAGCTAGTTCTGCAGCGGTTCGAGTATTGTACCGCCTTGCTCGCGGAGGAAGCAAATGCCTTTTCTTTCAGAACCCCGACGATCTGGCAGAGTTCCGACGTTGCCGCCTCATTGGGAAACACACTGGCACCGTGATGATCAATGGGTCTGGCGTGAACATTGACTTCTACCCAGTTGTCCCCCTAAATCAGGATCCCGTGTTTCTCTTGATAGGGCGCTTGGTCGTGGAGAAGGGAGTTCGGGAATATGCCGAAGCTGCCAAAGTGGTCCGCGAGCAGTACCCTCAAGCCAGATTTATGCTGGCCGGCTGGTTGGATTCGAACCCCGATGCCATTTCGGAATCTGAACTTCAAGGATGGATAGGAGACGGAACGATTGAGTATCTGGGTCAACTGGAAGACGTCCGACCGGCCCTGGCCTCTTGCCGTATCTTCGTTCTTCCTTCGTATTACCGTGAGGGTACACCCCGAACCATCTTGGAAGCTATGAGTATGGGCCGGCCTGTGATTACAGCAGATACACCCGGTTGTCGGGAAACTACGCAAAATGGCGTAAATGGTTATCTGGTTCGTCAAAGAGATAGCACCGATTTAGCCGAGGCGATGGTGAAACTCTTGGAGAGTCCACAAACTGCCGAAAAGATGGGGCGCGCGAGCCGAAGAATAGCGCAGAACAAGTATGATGTTAAGAAAGTCAATCGCGTTATCCTCAACAGCATGGGTTTATCGTGAGATACATACTCCGTATAAAAGGTCCTCCTGACCACCCTTTCCTCTACCTCGTAATATTACCCGTACCTTCGCCGCGAAGAGGAACTAAATCGACCAGACTTTCGGGGTCTTGGAACTGTCCCACGGTGCACGACAGGATGGAACACGAGTGAGCCAGGCACGCCTTCGAGTCTTACATGTGACAACTGGCCTCGCAACCGGCGGGGCTGAACGCGTGTTATTTGGTTTGCTGCGGGGCGGGCTTGCCGCAACACACGAGACGTCGGTACTATCCCTGACTGATCTGGGCACATATGGGCAACGAATTCAGGACTTAGGTGTAACAGTCAGCGCACTGGGCTTGAGCGGGGTAACGGATGCCCTTCCGGCTCTCTGGCAACTTCGGAAATATGTTAGTCATTTGCGCCCCGACCTGATCCAGGGATGGATGTACCACGGAAATTTCGCTGCGTGGCTCACCTTACAGGGTTTCGTGCCCAGGCACTGCGCTCTCGTCTGGAATATACGACATTCACTCTACGGACTCGGAAACGAGAAGCCATTATCACGTTGGGTTATCCGAGGAAATCGCCTCGTATCTTCTCGCACTGATCTTGTCATTTATAACAGTTATGTCTCACGGAAGCTGCATGAGGACTTTGGCTTCGCCAGCGCCTGTTCGCGTGTAGTTCCCAACGGTTTTGACTTGGACGAGTTCAAGCCGTCACTTCATACGAAACAGCACATACGTGGCGAGCTTGGTATTCCAGATGACGCGTTTGTTGTCGGACATATCGCGCGATTCCACCCAATGAAGGATCATTCGAATTTTCTGAGAGCAGTAACCCAGGTAATTCGTAACCACAGCAATGTCTTCGCAATTCTGATTGGCAAGAACATCGATTGGAACAACGAAATGATACTTCGTGAAATTCCCCCAGATTTAGAAAAGAACGTCCGACTTCTTGGGGAACGACGCGACATACCCGATATTCTGAGGGCACTGGATATGCTGTGTCTCAGCAGTGCCTGGGGCGAGGCGTTTCCGAATGTGCTTGGAGAGGCAATGGCCACGGGGGTTCCGTGCATAGCGACCGATGTGGGGGACAGCTCCATTATCATTGGAGATACTGGATTCACCGTCCCTCCATGCAATTTGGATGCGCTGGCATCGGCCATTGAGAGCTTTATTACCCTGCCAAGTCAAACGCGGATTTCACTAGGGCGCGCTGCGCGTGCTCGCATAGAGGCAAACTACTCTCTGCCTAAATCAGTTGCCCACTACGAGGCTCTTTATCAGGAATTGTATGACAAGAAGGAACGGCAGTAGGCATGTGCGGAATCGCAGGATACTGGCAAGGTCACATCGATCCCGACTTGGGTGTCGCTCGGAGAATGGCAGACCAACTTCACCACCGAGGCCCTGATGATGCTGGCGTCTGGGCGGACGCCAATACGGGTCTCGCACTGGCGCATCGCCGACTTGCTGTGGTCGAACTATCCGCTGCAGGACAGCAGCCAATGGTCTCCGCGTGCGGAAGATTCGTTCTCATTTACAACGGCGAGATCTACAACCACTTAGAACTGCGCCATGACCTGGAACAAGAGTTGGGTACTCTTCACTGGCACGGTCGCTCCGACACTGAATCGCTACTGGCAGCGTTAAGTCACTGGGGTATTGAGGGTGCCCTCAAACGTGCCAATGGAATGTTTGCGTTTGCTCTTTGGGACCGCCACGATCAGACACTCCATCTCGCCCGGGATCGCATGGGCGAGAAGCCGCTTTACTATGGGCGAGTCGGCGGTGTGTTCATGTTTGGATCTGAGCTGAAAGCTCTCCGGGCTCATCCCTCATGGAGGGGCGAGATTGACCGGAATGCCTTGCGTCTTTACCTCCGCCATAACTATGTCCCCAGCCCTTGGAGCATCTACCGTGGGATCTTCAAGCTGCGCCCGTCACACTACGTCACCGTGCATGCCGCTGGAAATGAGATCAGCCCTGCACAGTGTTATTGGGATCTTGAGGAGATCGCGGCTCAGGGAGTGTCGAATCCAAGAGATGAATCATCAGGGTTGATCGAGGAACTTGATACTCTGCTTCGAGACGCGGTCGGCCGGCGCATGGAAGCGGATGTAGCACTCGGAGCGTTTCTTTCCGGTGGTTACGATTCCACGACCATCGTGGCGATTATGCAATCCCTCTCAACAAGCCCGGTTAAGACCTTCAGTATCGGCTTCCATGATGACAGCTTCGACGAAGCAAGGTATGCCAAGGCCATCGCCACCCACCTGGGAACCGAACACACGGAACTCTACGTGACACCCGCCGAAGCGATAGCAGTTATCCCGCAAATGCCAAGACTTTGGGACGAGCCATTTGCGGACTCATCGCAAATCCCGACCTATCTCGTCAGCCGTCTCGCCCGGCAACACGTGACCGTCGCGCTATCTGGGGACGGCGGAGATGAACTTTTCTGTGGCTATAATCGGTACGCACTCGCACACAGTATCTGGCGCACCTTAGGTCGCCTGCCAGTGTCACCTCGAAGAGGAATTGCAAACTTACTGGACCTCGCTTCTCCGCAAGCAGATCATCTCATGGGCCTTCTTCCCAAGCAATACCGCGTTCAACATGCGGGCGATCGCCTGCCGAAGCTTGCACGGCTTTTACGGAGCAATAACGCCACCTCCTTCTATTCAACGCTGATCTCCGGGTGGGACGATCTGGACAATATTATGATTGGGGGTGATGAGCCAAAAACGCTTTTCAACGACGCGAGTTGTTGTCCATCCCTGACGGATTTGCGGGATCGTATGATGTATCTTGACTCCATGGTGTACTTGCCAGACGACATCCTTACGAAAGTAGATAGGGCAAGCATGGCCGTCAGTCTGGAGGCACGAGTGCCTTTGCTGGACCATCGTCTCGTTGAATTTTCTTGGCGGGTACCCAAGAAGTACAAGGTACGCGATGGCGAAGGCAAGTGGCTCTTGCGGCAGGTTCTCCACCGCTACGTACCCCACGAGATGATGGGTCGACCGAAACATGGCTTCGGAGTTCCCATAGGAGGTTGGCTGCGCGGGCCCCTATTGAACTGGGCGGAAGAACTGCTTGATGAAAAGCGATTGCGCGAGGAAGGATTCTTTCATTCAGATCCCATACGACACCACTGGCACGAACACAAAACGGGCAAACGCCGGTGGCACTCACGTATCTGGAGCATACTGATGTTCCAAGCTTGGCTCGAGGCACAGCAACGCACAAACGGTGAGTGATGCCGCATACACTCAGCCGAGTGACCTCATCAGTCCTCCAACCACCCCCATCAATACTACCAGCACCGCACTTATTATCGATCGCGCCATCTTCCTGGGGCATTTGTCCCAACTCTAGTTATGCAACGACTGTAGGATAATCTTCAGTACAGCACTACACGAGTACTTCTCCACAACACGACTTCTGCCCCGGCTTCCGTAGTGCAATCTGAGTGCCGGTAAGGTTACAAGCGCTCTGAGTGCTCGGTACCAATCATCACTCGTTCGTGCAACTAGGCCATACTCCTGATCGCCGACAACAAAGCTGTTCTCGCCAACATCACTCACTACCACAGGAAGCCCAGAGGCCATCGCCTCAAGGGCCTTTAATGAACACTTGCCGCGACTCCACGGTGAATCCTCTAACGGCATTGTACCGATATCGCAGCGCCCAACCTCTTCCGCAATCCTTCTGATGTCCTGCCAACTACTCCAACCGTAATCGACTTCAACCCTGTTCTCAAGAGATGCAAATAGCAGCCTCACATCATCGCTGCCAAGCGCGCTCAGAATTTGCATGCGAAATGAACAGACCCTCGACAATCGCTCCAGTGGTTGAACCAGTATCCGGAGTGAACGTAAATTTGCTGGCGCATTTCCCACCCAGACAATTGTTGGAGGTGTGCTATATTCTCGCGCTGCTCTCTCAAACTCCGGAGCAACTGCCGTTGGCACCATTAGGGCACTTGTGTGCTTTCGGGCATACTCCGCCAAGTAGTGACTCCCGCACCATGCGGCATCGCTAATCCGCAAGACAAGGGGCAGAGCGTAGTATAGCGGATGTGGAAACCCAAGTTTCCATGACAGTTGAATGGCATCGTCAAAATCAAAGATGACCCGCGCACGTCTTAGCCTTACAAGGGCACAGAGTACAGCGACTCCCAAATGTGCTGTTCTGTGAACCACCAATACTCCACCCGGTGAAGTGGCGCTCAACGCAGCAATAAGGGGCCGCAATCCCACCCACCATACTCGTGATTTCCCTATAGAGCGCATTTGGCCCGTGATGATCTTTACTTGCCATTTTTGCTTTCGTAGCTCCTCAGCTAGGAGATACACACGATGATTAGCACTTGCTTCTCGTCGATCACCCTCCGTGAGAAAGACCACGTGGTGTTTTGGCTTTACCATGGCACATATCACCGCAGCTTTTGCTGCCATTCCCTAATTTCATGCCGTAGCTGTGGCGATATTAGAACGAAAATCAGAACCAGCACGCACACCACAAGACACGTACCTAAGATGCGAAACACGCTGCTAGACAAGGTCGTGCCTGCCGAACTCAGAGGCATGACAATTGAACTCAGGAACACTGCTGCAACTACAGTGAGATACAGCCCGCAGACCACGAAGAGACGCTTCCAGAGTAATCGACACGAAGCTATGCCTATACCTCGCATGCTTGGCTGCAGCAATAGGCCGCCCATCCACAAGAACGCCACAAGTGACGTAACAGCTGGAATTCCGACTAAACCGAACCTACGAAATGCAACTACATCCAGTACCAGATTAGCTACGGCCATCCCGATAGCCAACAAAGCGCTGCGTGAGCCCTCTCCTGCGAGAAATGCAATCCGCGTGAACAACGCTCCAAGAGCCATTGGAACGAGACCCAGAGCATATACGCGCAGGCAATTTGCAATCTGCGCTTCAGCTAGCAAAGTCATTCGGCCGTATCCAAATAGAGCGCTGACGAGTGGATTTGAGAGTCCCCAGAGGAGTATCGCGGCAGGCCCCGTGGTTGCGAGCAATAATAGGATGCTCTTTGCTGCCGTATCATGGGTTCCGGCTGCTTCATCTTCGTTCCAGGTCCTTCCTATCTCAATGAATGCCACGGTTACTAAACTCATTCCCAAAAGGGAATGTGGCATTGCCAGGAGTTTGTAAGCGAACTGCAATGTGGCTGTCTCGCCAACAGCACCCTGCGATGCGATAATCTTATCTGTTAGGAAAGTGACTGTCGGCAGAAGAGGCACCACAAGAGCCGCTAAAGACTCTATTCCAAGATTTCCTGCCGTCTCTACACCGCCAGGGGGAAATTCGCTACTCTGGCCATAAGATCCACTCTGTGCTCGCAAGGACCATTTCAGTAGGAAGTAAAGTTCACAGATCAGACCACATAGCAGTCCAATGGAAACGGAGACAATTCCAAGTGTCTGCCCCGCGAGGATCAATAGCAAAACTGATCCGAGACTTCTCAGAGCGGTAAGCACCGTTACACGCCCGTGTTGCCCAGCGTACCGGACCATGGTTCCCCATACCATTGCCAATCCAAAACCCAGAGGCAGAGCCGCCATGGTAGCCAGGAGGATTGCTGATAACTTGTGCTCCTCTGCTGATAGCGGGCGGAGAAAGAGCGCACCAGGCGCCACCATTGCGAGTACCATCAATCCAAGGCTGGCGACAATCGCGATACCACCAATTGGACGCCACAGTGATAGTGTACGTCGCACTAAATTGGTGTCCCCAACGAAGCCGCCAGTCTGGGCCAGTCGAGGCGTAATCATCAGTTGAGAAGCGCTCGCGATGCTCATAGCCAAAGCGCTTGCAAATCCGAATGTGAGCGCGTAGATATCTGTTGTGGAAGATGTTCCAAACTTGGCCGCAATGAGCATTTCTCTGCATATGCTCAGCACTGCAACTAGAGCCGTGCCTAGCAAAACTCGAAAAGACGACTTGGCAAGCCACGCAGTTGAGTTACCCTGGCGCTCTGAGTGCAACTTAGACTTCCCTCGAAGTAGCCATCAACCTCTGTGTGCACCAATACGCCTGAGTGGATATCGTGCCCCAGATTTGACTCCAACCGTCAGGAAATGCAACACAAGGAGCACGGCAAAGAAGTATGCAGATTTCGGATGGGCAAGAAAGCCTCCAAATGGGCTCAAGATCATTGCTGACGAGACAAAGGCGGTCAACCCCACAATGGGGACTGTTGGAGCAGCTCTCATTCTGAAAAACAACCACTGCACGAGGAGCCCGTAGCAGAACGGGATAAGTATAAGCCCCACCTCTCTGCCGTCTTCATAGGGTTCTCTGAAGAAACTATACGTATTGAACTCCATGGGAACACTATAAAACAAGGCGTTATCCGCAGACATTACAGTTGGCTCAAACTGCGAAATTGCCTTTGCTGCACCTCGCAAGGTGGCTTTGCCATAATACTCCTCAGACTGGAAGCGACTGAATATTCCAAATGTCGAGATTGGTCCTGCAATGTAAACCAGTGGCTTAGCCAAGGGCGAAAATAGCTCAGGGAGATTCACCATTCCGACCTGAACATAGTCCCGCGACTCATCTTTGAAGTATGCGTCGTAGGCAACGAAGAACCCGGCACCTAGCACGAAAGTGACGAGAACACTTCTGAATATTATTTTGCCCGCTGCCTTGCCCGAGTCGTAGAGTATCGCCATGATGGTAACAAGTACGGCTTGCATAAAATACGACTTGATTCCAGCAAATGGAGTCGTAAGGAGCGAAACGGCTGCCAGCGTATACCAGCCCCACTTCCACGATTGAACTCTTCTCCCTTGGACCACCAATAACCCGGGCACCACAATATTGAGCAGAGACAAGTAGCCAATGACTGGAAGCTGAAATCCTAGTCGCTCGACTTCTTCTGGTGCAATGAAATAAACGAGTAGTGTTGTTTTCTTACTAAACTCGTAAACCAGATAGGCAAAACCTAACAATGCTATGCTGGCAATCCCGAGTAGTGTCCTTCTTGGATATACGCACCTCTTCACACTAATGAGTTTCGATCCGTTAGCACAGCTGATGATACAGGCACCAGCGAGAAATGAAGCCATTCCCAATCCAAGAAGTAGTTCTTCTCTGAGCTGGAGTGGGTAGAGATCTACAATACCGCTCTCGTAGACGACTATCGCCAACAGCCATGAGCTGGTAAATGCCGTCATAGGATTAACCAAGGAGTGTACAGCCCGTTGGGAAATAGCAATTGAAATAACCCAAAGTCCGCACGTAATAAGTAGCAACATCGCTAGCTTTCGATCAACTGCGCGTAGCGCAGGAAACGGACTGCATCCCAAATGCCAATTCCCATCAGTGCGATCATAAAGCCCGCGATTAATCTGAAACTTCGACGGGGCATGGCTTTCCTATACGGAGGCACTGCGGCATCAATAACATCGATCACCGGTAGGTTCTTAACAGCCTCTATGCGTGCCAGCTCGTATTGGGCTGTCAAAGTAGTAAATACTTGCTCATTTAACTTTACCTTACGGATGAGACGCGATTCTTCCATCCTGAGGCTCGGTGAAGACTGGATCGCTCTGTTCTCCTCTCGAAAGTTCTTTAGTGCCAATTCCACCGAATGTAGTTCGTCATTTATAGATTTCAGCCGACCCTGGATGAATGTGCGCTGTTGGCTTGCATGTTCATTCGCATTATTCACAAGACGGCGGTTGAGAAGCTCTGTCATCCTTGTGGCAATCTCAGCAGCCAACGCCGCTGATGGCGCCAATATCCTCAGCCGGACCACGTTGGTGCGGTTATCGTAAAACACGTCGAGATACGTTCTGCGGAATCCATCAACGGTCCTCTCAAAATCGTGCGCCTTGACCTTCTTCTTCGCGAGATATACTTCGAAGAGAGGTTCGGGATTGCCTTCAAATACGACGGTGTCTCGAAGGACTTGCGAAACCAGAGATCTACTGCGAAGTATTTCGGGTAGCATTACCCCCTGCCCTGCCTCTCCCAGGCCCAGGCGCTGAAGGGCGATTGCACTTGGGTCGTCCTGCGCAAGTCCGCCAATCGAGAGATTACTTTGCCGGTTGTACACGAGTTTTGCTTCGGAAGCGTAAAAATTACGTTGGAAAAACGAAAGCCCGACAAGGACGGCACCACAGACAAAAACACCTATGCCGCGCGAGACGAGGTGGCGCCTCCATGCAAGATACATCCAGGTGAGAATCCCGATCTCATCTTGGCGTCGTGTTTCCATATCCCTTCCGTTTAAACTTATCACATCACTAGTTCGCGTTGTGCACCACGAAGTAGATCGTGGCGAGGCTGGC
>CAVXTH010000007.1:0-319249 GCA_963764625.1 Candidatus Krumholzibacteriota bacterium
GTATACAATTCGATCCGCATCGTGAATCCCCCTTCTGTACAATCTCTCCTGAGGAGTCCCTAATGAGAAGATTTATCGCGCTCTGTTTCCTCTGCTCACTCGTACTGGCGATGCCAATCCAAGTCTACGCGGAGAGTACGATCGATCTGTTGAAGGAGGCGATCGGTCTCTTGGAGAAAGAGAACTATGCCGAAGCCCGCGAGGTCGTGGCCATCGCTCTGGATCAGATCGACCACCAAATGCTGGATGCGACCGCCGCTCTCATCCCAGAGAAAATCGGAGAGTTCACCCGCGGTGACGTGGAAACCAACAAAGCCATGGGCATGGACCTCACCGAATGCACCTATGATGACAGCAAGGGCCATACAGTACAGGTTCAGCTGATGGGAGGGAGCGGGGGAGTACTGGGAAATATCGCCAATCTGGGCGCGAGCTTTGGCGGGGGGCGGAAGGTACGTGTTCAGGGTCGCTCGGGTATGTCGGTGGAAGACAATGGCGAGGTTACGATCACTCTCAAACTCAAGAACGGAAAGAGTTTGATCTTTCGTTCCGACAATCTGGACGGTAAAGCGGTCAACGGATTCGCTGAAGCATTTCCCATCGCCACCGTTGACGAATCGGGACAGTAGAGCACTACCTATAAGCCGACACGGGGTCGCTCAGACTGCCTTCCTTTCCCCCGCTGCCCACGGCGGAGATCGTATAGACGTAGGTCGTTCCCACGTTCGGCTTGGTGTCCATCCAGGACGCCTCGTCACGCCCTGGCTCGGCAATGAGTTTGGCGGTACCTCCTGGAGCGTGCCGGTAGATGCGATACCCGACCACACGGTCGTCGAGAATGCGGGCCCAGGAGATCTGGATACCCTTCGAAGTCGCCGTGGCACGGACTCCGGAAGGAGAGGGGAGTAGCGACACAGTTTCGGGTACGTGAACAAGAAGGGGTGCGCTGCGCGCACTCCTGACTCCATTGACGTCGACCGCGACCACCGTGTACTCATAGGCCGCTCCGGCGGTCACGGTGGAATCGGTTCCGTAGTTCTGCTGCGGTGCGTACGACTCGGAGCTGAAGATCATCGCGAACTCCCCGTCGGGCATGTCTCGCCGGAAGACCGCATACCCCGCCAAAGTTGGTTCGCGTTCCAGGAACACGTCCCAGAACAGCTGCACGCGATCCGCGGCCACGATTGCTCGCAAGTTGAGAGGGGTGGAAAGCGAATAGTCCGCGGGTGGTCGCGCTGCCACGCTCTCGGAGAGTTCGCTCAGCGCATACCCGTCGCCCACGGCCCGGACCGCATAATTGTAACTTTCTCTGCTATCCAGAGTCTGCGAAGTGTCCGCGTAGCTCACCAGACCCGAATCGGGCCGAACCAGCGAGGAAATCTGTTGCCAGTCTCGTCCGGCGGAAGCGCGGTACACGTAATAGCCCAAGAGGTGCGGCCCCACGCCTTGCCACGAAACCCGAATACCCTCTTTGGTGGATTCGGCGCGAACGCGGTGGGGAGGGAGTGGGACTTCCCCTTTGGTAGCCATCGCCGCCACGACCGCGCTTGTCGCAGTCTCGTCTGCTCCCGAAGTGACGATACGGTAGTAGGAGTTTTCGTTGGCCGTGGGGACTACGTCGACGAATTCTCGTGTCTCGGGAGTCAGAGAGGCGATCCGCTGAAATGGCCCGTCGAAGCTGTCGCTGCGTTCGATTTCGATGGAGCGAAGGTAGGACTCCCCCAAGAGCTTCCACTCCAAATGCACCTGGTGAAGATCCCCCACGGCCAGCGCGTGTAGCTTGGCTACTATGGGTACGCTTCCCGCGGGGAATGTCGATACGGTTACGGGTTCACTCGGAGCTCCGGGATTCGCGAAGTGATCGACGAACGAAGCGGTGTATTCGTAGACGGAGTTGGGCACCACCTGGTCATCACGTGCCACTGCATAGGTCGAATCCCCTGCGGCGCGAAAGCCGGTGATCGACTGAATAGGCGCGAAATCCCCTTTCATCGCGTCACGGCGGCGAATGAGAAGCCCGGCAGGCTCGGCATCCGCTGGGAGGAGCCACTGCAGATGCACCCGGGCTCCGTCGAAGTCTCCACCCTTAGATTTGAGCCTCTCAGGGGCGGGCAAGGAACTGTTCGCCGGCCAGCTCACCGTCTGCGTCTCTTCACCCGTACTGCCACGCTGCGCGCGGTAACGGAACTTCGCGCCACTCTTCGCGGCAGTCGCACTGGTGTCGAGCAGCGCCGTTCCCAGGGCCAGGTGCGAAAGTGGAATGTTCTGAGCCATGAGCTCGCTGACGTCATCGTGTGACTGCAGGTACTCCCAGAGACGGTCGATGCCGGCGTCGTCGAGAGGGGCCAGCCCCTCGAAGTAGGGCGTGAAGCGATGGATGCGGCCCGCGAGTTCTTCACGTGAAGTCGGTGCAGAACTCTGTCCCAGCGCTTCCTGGCCGCCAGTCTCGCGCGAAACCACGTAGGGTTCGCTCTTGGGGATCGAGCTGCCGAGGAACACCCAGATGCCGCCGGGCGATGCAACGGCCATCGCGTGGGGGCGAGTCTTTCCGTCATTCTGCGCGTACGCACTCACTGCGCCGAGGACGACGATCAGCGTCGCAACTGTTAGGACGGTCCATCTCCGTTGGGTTGTATTTCGTATCGTCGTCATGTCTACCACCCTGAGCTCATTCCAGCCTCATTGCCCGAGCAGGTTCCAATCCCCAAGGACGCGTTGGAACCGCTCGTGCCCATGGACATGGTCATCTTGAGTGACTTCTGCACGGATAGCCCAGCGCACAGTTCGCAGGAGATTCCATCAAGAGAGGGGGTTGGTACGCACTGCTGGAGCTCTCCTGCCAAGGAGATGCTCGCGCAACCTTGGAGATCGAACTGGCCGTTAGTGTTGAGAATGCCTTTCGCTCCTAGCTCCGCCGCAACTTCCCCGGTGATCTTGGTGCAAGTAATGCTCGACAGGATGAAGTAGGCGTGTACGAAGCCCATGGCTCCGATGCCTAGCTCGGTTCCTGGTCCATCAAAACTCATCCAGACGCGTGCATCCAATCCAGTTTTACCCCCGAGATGCGCGGACACCGCACCTAGATTGAAGCCGGTGTCGGGGATGCTGAACTGGGGCAGGTTCTTGCGGCCGGTGAAAAAGAAGCCCGAGATGCCTTGCTGAAACGACACGGGAATGTGCTTGTCGTACGCAAACTGCAGAAGCGTACTGGCTACCTCGGGCGGCATGGTGTCGTAGTCGCCGATCAGCATTCCCGCTTTCAAGTTACCAAACCCTGACAGGGTGACGGCGCCGCCGGTGAGGAAATACCATCCGTCCCCATCGACGCACATGTTTGCGATCCCCACGAAGTGCGTCCCCGAGAAAGTGGTGTCGATGTCGAGGGTACCTGTCATTCGCCCGTGTGGGTAGTCGTAGGTCATGGAGATGTCGCCGAAAGGCGTGGGGATGTTCTTTACGTCGACACCCTGGCCGTCAGCCGTGATGTCACCGTGAACTGTGAAGGTCTTTCGCGTGTCGCCCTGCATCCCCTTGGCGCCCTGCATGTCCCCGCTAAAGACAAACTTGGTCCAATCTTTCGAGGTGTCAGCCACGTGCATTTCACCTTCGACCGAGGCGAGCGTGGTCTTCGTCTTCCCGATGGGCAGGGTCTGTCCGAGCGGATCGACCTCGATCCAGATCTTCTTGGTCGTGCGGTGCAGCTTCGTTTTCAGTTCGACGCCTTCGCTGGACTGGATCTTTCCCTCGGCCAAGAACCCCTCGGGGCCGAGGCTCTGGGAGCCTTCGCTTTGATGGGCGATGAACTTCACCTTGCCCGGCGCGTCGAAAGCGAAGGGTATCGGGGTGAGGTCGAGGGCGATCTTCCCCGCGTCCTTGTGGAAAGTCAGGATCGCCTGGTAGCTCTTCGCCAGTCGAGGGACTCCGAGATCGACCGTTCCTGAGATTTGAAAGTAATCGTCGTAGGCGATGAGATTCCCTGGCACGAGCGTGAAGACGTCGTAGAAGGTCACCGAGGGAGCGCTGGCGCCAAATCCTAGCAACTGGTCCCCGTTACTCAACAGATCGATGGAACTCAGGGTGAAGGCTGCGTTCTGCTTCATGCCGGGAAGTCCGGCGAGCTTAGCCGCCGGTGTTGCACCATCCGGCAGGAGCGAGAGCTTCCAATGTCCCTTCTGATCTTCTCCCACCTTGGGGTCGTAGCCGAAGCCGGTGTTCTGCGTGAGCACCTGAAGCGGCGCCACCCCGCCCAGCGAAATGTTCTTCAGGTCGACTTGATCGACTTTCAGATTGGTCGGCGTGATGTGGAGGCTCTTGGCAGGAACCGTGATCACACCGGTGTTGACGGTAGCCGTATCGAAAAGGATGCCGTTGGTGGAGGCATTGAGCTTCCAACCCGCGGCCGTCACCTTCCACTTTTCCAGACTGAGGGAGACCGCGCCGGGATTGTCGATCGGCAGCACTCCAGCGGGACGGGCCCGTACCCACCCGGCTGGTACATCGAGGGAAAGAGGATCCGACGTACCGACCTCAGCGTGAAGCGTGGTGTCGATCGCGAGCGTGTCCTTCCTTACGTAGGCGCCGCCTGCCTGGGCGGAAGCGGAAAAACCGAAGAGTTTGTAGGTCACGGCGCCACCCTTCGCGCTTCCACGGATCGCGTAGGAGTCTGCGTTTATCTGGCCCGGATTCGAAGCAAACGCGACCACCGTCGTCGCGCTCGGGTGGTCCATCGGGGCGAGTTCGAGCGTGCCGGGAGCCATGCTATTGGACGAGAACGAAAAACTCGATGGATCGATGCGTACTCGGCCTCGAATCTCGCCGCCCCCGTCACCGCGAGGCGCGACCGAGATCATTTCCCCTTGTTTCTCGGGGAGAAGCTCGACATCGAAAGCATCGAAAAGCCGCAAGTTGAGCTTGGACGCCATGGTTTCCACCGGCGGATTCTGCGGGACGGCGTAGGGAACTCCCTGTCCGTCGAGCTTGGTTCCCTTCTGCAAAGACACATCGTGGAAAGGAAGCGTGAAGTTCGTCTCCTTGGGTTGGAAGCTCGAGTTCACGGGTAGCTTCACGAAGGAGCCGTCGATGGTCACTCCGTCGCCCTTTTCCGTGAGTGAGTTGATTTCGATCGGAATCCCGAGCAGCTGCGTGATGTCCATGTCGTTGTAGATCGTCAAATTCAAGTTCACCGGCTGATCGGTGGGGACGGTGATTGTCTTGGAGTCGCCGACATAGGTGACCGTATTGGAGGATCGCGTGGCATGGATGGTCACTTCCGCAGGGTCCATGGGAATTCCGTGCAGAGTGTACTTACCCCCATCGGCAGTTGTGGTTTCCACCGGGATGATGTCTGAGCCCGATCCCACCTCGGCAAACACGTGCGCTCCGTCGACCGAGACGGAATCTCCAACCGTGACTACCCCCGAAATGTGCGCCGCTGGGTCGAGTACACAGCTGTAATCGCTGGCTTGGGTATTCGTCAGGTTGAAGAATTTATAGTAACGCGCAACGTAGTCGGCGTTTTCGGGCGGCGTGATCTTGGCCTTGAAAACGACACCCTGGTTGTCGAATACGAAGGTCGCAAGCCCGCGCGGATCGGTCTTCTTGACCTGACCCAAGAGCTCCACGGTGGCCCCCGCCAGCGGCTTGAGACTGGGCACCATGGTGAGGGTCAGTGAGCTCGTATCGATTCCGCGCAATACGGTAATACGGACGCGGTGACGTCTCCGCACGAGCTGGAATTTGCCGAGATTCACCGGTTTGTCGGACTTTTCGATATCTACCGTGAAGGTCTTGGCAGAGTAATCGCTGTTGTACGGGGTAACGGTCATTTTCTGGTTCTTTCCCGAGGGCGCGTGCAGGTGGAAAATCTGCGCGCCCAGGAACCAATCCGTTGCGGTGGTGATTCCGGCGTCGAAGTGCACCTCAGCCGGAATCCCCGCGCCGGTCTCCAGGTCCGAAACGGTGCCGAAGACTTTTCCGTCGGGTTCGAGCTGCACTTCGGAGGTCAGATCCTCCTGACGTCCCCAGGCCAGAATCCCCAGGTGCTTGGTCCACGAGGAATACCCTTGTTTGTAGGCCATCAGGGTTCGATCCGGTCCCACCAAGGCTCCGCTGTCATCTTCTTGCACGTCGAGATCGTTGAAGTGGAAGTAGCCCTGCGAGCCACTCTTGGTCGACAACCAGGGCCATTGCTTCTCGGTGCTGGTTCCGGAGAAGAACTGAGAGAAAACGTCGGTTATGTTCTCCTTGTACTTGCTCTGGAGCACGAGTTGCGCCTGAGGAATCGGCGTATTGGTGTTGGACTTGTCCATGACGCGACCGAAGATCCGTGGATGCGCCGGGCTCAGGAAGGTCTTGGTTTCGAAGGGATCCTTGAGCGAGTGTTGGCTGTTGAAAATGGGGTGCTGATTGAAGTCGGCGGGATAGGAGTAGTACCCGAGCTCGGGTTTGTAGGTGTAGTTGCCCTTGGTCGTCGAAGTCGAGGCGTAGAAGTAGTACACGTCGTTGGCGTTCCAGGGACGCACGACCCGGGTGAACTGAGCTACGCCGTTCTCATCGGCCACCGTCTGATCGACCACGTAAAAAGTTCCCTCGGGCAGAATGATCTTGTGGTGCGTACTCGGATCACCCTCGTCGGAGGGAATCTCGGAATTTCGCGGGTGTTTGCGGAGCACCATGACCTTTGCGCCGGGGATCTTCCCTACGGCGGCCTGATTCTGTTTGAAGATGTCCGGCACTACCGTCAGCCGGAAGCGGTAGGTCTTGACCCACGAAACCATCTTGCCCAGGTCAGTGTTGCCCCAAGGATGGATCACGATGTCTTTGTCGGGGCTGCAGTAGTACGGACTGTCGACCATCAAGCGCAGAGTACGCGTGACTTTCTTGGCCGAGAGTTCGTCCATGATACCGTCTTGGGGATTGTACTTGTTCGCAACGAACACGCTCGCGTTCTGTTCGAACACGCCGGTGTCGAACGACTGCTCAAAGTTAAAGGAAAAGCTCCCATCGCTCTTCGTGATCGTAGTGGCAATCACCTTGTCGATGTCAGGGAATAGATCGTTCAAATCCGCGGAGGAGTAGCCTTTCTTCACCAGTTGCTTCTTGGAAAGAACGGTGTTGCTTTCATCCTTTGATCCATACGCTCCCAAATGACCGTCCAGAATGCGATAGGTCACCACGAGGCTGACCCTCACCCCACCCAGAGGCTCTGAACCCGCGGGGTCGACGAAGCCCGATTCATAGTAGGTATTGTCCGGGTTGAAGGACTGCTTCTCGACCGCACCCGAACTCGCCCCGGAGACCAATCCGCCGCTCGTGCTGCTCGTGTTGTCATAGGCCTTGAATTTGTATGCGAGAGTTCCATGGATCGCGCTCCAGGGCGCGTTGGGCAGATTCTTAGGGACCTCGGTATTGGCCGTGGGTCCGCTTTGGTTTCCAGTCGGCTTGACGGTGATCGGAAGCAAGAACCCGGAGATCGAATCGCCCCAGGTAAACGAGCACACCTCACTGTGTCCGCCATTGGCGAAGGGAATGTTGAGTTCGCCGTTTTGAGCCGTCACTCGCCAGGCGTAGTGACGCCCCGGTACGAACAGGGACTGCGTGGGCCCGTAGAAAAATGACGTACCGATTATGTCCTGGTCAAAGAACTCGGGCGTGGTCGCGCTCGCCATCGCTTCCTCTGGCGCCATGTCGGGATCGACCATCTCGACGATTTCGAGCCGGTACGAAGTCGTGGCCGGAGGCGCTCCCGAGGACGGAGTCCACGCGAAGGTGACCGCCTGGAGAGCTTGCGGCGTGATCGTTTCACCGCAGGGAGGACTCAGCAGATAGGGTGGCTCGGCCGCCTTGATTTCGAACACATTGCTGCAACCCGCCGGGGGTGGAGGCGAATGGACGATCTCGGTTCTGCAGATGGACTCCGGACAGATCGACTGGAAGCACAGGCGGTAGGTGCCGGGAGGAAGGCCCTTGTCGTAGTACTGAGCCTGGGTCATTCCGGAGAACAGCAGATTGGCAGGATCGAAGAGCGCCGTGAGGTCGGCCCCGGTGAGAAGCGTTGTCGTACTGACGGTGATGGGAAAGGGTGGACCCGGGTCGAATCCGGGCGGTGTCCTGAGTTCGATCCCGTTGTCCCCGAGGAGCTGCATGGTGAGGACGTTTTGAGCCGAACCGTCGAGGTTGGTGGCCATCAGCGTGACCCGTGTGTGATCGGCGATGGAGAAGAGGTCGTTCGTGACCGTTCCGGCTACCTGCGCCGTGATGGCAAGATCATACTGCGCAGAGGCCGGCGCTGTTCCCAGCAATGCCATTGCCCCCATGATGATCGCAGCCACGGTGCTTTTAGAAAGACACCGCATACGAAACCTCCCCTCGTGTCTCCGTATAGGACGTCGCCCCCGCGGACTTGGCGTTGTTGTCGTGTACGTAAAAACGTGCCGTCACCTGCTGGCGTCTTCCCTCTCTGAGCGAGGCAGTGAGCTGAAACGTGTTCGTGTCGTTCGTATCGATTCCGTCGACGGAAGTCGTGCTCATCGTCAACGATGCACCCAAGGTGAGCTTATGCCGCAACAGTCCCACATTCGCTCCCACCAGCGGTCCCGCGACTTTCGTTTTGCTCGTGGAAAGGTCGAAAACAGAGCGATTGAAGCCCGTGGTGAGGCTCACGTTCCAGGGGATCCAGGTGAATACATAGGCGGCGTTGAGTTGCGACGAAGTGTAACTCTGATCGACGATGCCACTCTCGGTCTTGTCCTGCATGTCCTGGAGTGACCAAACCAGCGAGAGGTTGTGAGCGGCGTGCTCACGCACCAACGAGAGAGTCTGCGTCAAACCGATGTTGTTGGTGGCCTGCGCAATCTTGGTGGAAGTGCTGTCGATCTGGCTCTTGCTCGGTTTCTGATCGATCGAGTAGTTCGAATAGGACAGGCCCGCCGTATACTGCGGCAGTGGCGTCCAGTCGAGCCGAGTGGAACCGATGACACGGTTGGTCTGGAGAGTCTTGTCGTCGCCGAGGTTGTCCTTCTGGAAGCCGAGACTCGCGGTGCCCCGGAGCTTGCGCTTCAGCGCGATCACGGTCGGTTCGATCGTGATCTTCTGGAGGTC
Source organism: Candidatus Krumholzibacteriota bacterium (assembly GCA_963764625.1). Taxonomy (GTDB): domain Bacteria; phylum Krumholzibacteriota; class Krumholzibacteriia; order JAJRXK01; family JAJRXK01; genus JAOZPE01. The sequence continues at coordinate 9,100 of CAVXTH010000007.1, forward strand.
GTTGTTGAAGTAGTAGGCCCCCATCGAACGGTACTTGGGGTCGATGCGTTCGAACCGGAGTTTCACCCCGCCCCATTGATCTTTCCAGTGCAGGGTTCCGTCGATTGCATTCGATTCCTGTGTGGTTCGACGATGGTCCATCAGAAAGCCAAAGGCCTTGAGCAACACTCCCTGGTAGTCACCCTCTAGAGGGCCTTCCGAGTTATCGGTGTATGCGCTCTGGGCCCATTCGAAGCTCAGCGTCAAGCGGGGTGCGAGAGCCGCCTTTGTCACCAGCCCCACCGCGAGATTTTCTTCCGGCAATGCCGTCGCCCCCGACGCCGTGATGTTCAAGGAGCTTGCGTCGTCCTTGCCGTGGACGACTACCAGGGAGGCATTGCGCTTCTCGTCACTTGCCCCGATCCGTAGTGCGTAACCGTTGCGCTTGTAGACCGGCTGAATCAAACCGGTGACGGCAGTGCTATCGGGTTCGATGGCGCGGCGCAAACGCCCGGCAATGAAGCCGACCTGAAGTGGACCTGGCGAGAGCTCGACGCCTCCTCCCAGAATGCTGTGACCGGCCAGCGTGAAGCGTGACCAGGAGAGGCTGCGGTAGCCCACGTGAAAGGTGGCCCAGCGATAGTAGGGGCTCGCGCCGAAACGATTGAGCGGCTGCCGAAAGTCACGGCTCTGTTCGGTGAGCGTGAAACTGAAGGGCACGGTCATTCCGTAGAGTTGGAGAGTTGGGTTGCCGCGGAGGACCCAGCTATTCGGTTCTCGGCTTGCCGCCCTTCCGTCCACTCCATAGGAAGCGAGTCCGGCCGAGATGGTACCGTGGATCTTCACCTGCCCGGCGTTACCCAGAGTTTCGAGGTTTTGGGCTTTCAGTGGGGCTGCGATCAGGCAGAGGATCCCTGAAATTGCAACGGCGAGAGTTCGCAACGCGCAAGTCCTGTGGATGGAAGCAAAGACAGGACGAGAGGATGAAAGGATTCGATAAGAACTCATGACGATCGGCCACGACGAGCTGCCCCGTCACCGCCAAGGGGCAGGCTATTCTTCGTCATGATGATGGTCAAGAAGGAAACTTGTGGGTGGAAACTGGAAGAGATTGGGAGTGCGATCTCTTTTGAAGAATGAGAAGATGCTGATCAGCTGGTCGATGTGGCCTAGGGTGGACGTCTGCACGAACATCAGCTGAGTGTCGTGAAGAGCTTTCGCAAGGAGGAGCGTCCATGAAAAGTGGCTTCTTTCTGATCACGGGGACTTCACGAGGGATCGGGAAGGCCCTGGCACAATCGCTCCTGGAGGAAGGCCACACGGTCATGGGAGTGTCGAGGTCCGGCGCCGCCGACCTGCAATCACCCAAGTATGAACACTTGAAATGCGATTTGGCGGAGGCCTCTGCCACTGCTCAGATCATCACCAAGGCCGAGACACTCATCGACGAGAGTACCTGCGAGTTTCTCTGTCTGGTCAACAACGCAGCCCGGCTCGAGCCCTTGAAAGCGATCGAGGAGTGTTCGCCTTTCGAGCTCGAAACCCACGTCCAAATCGGTCTCATCGCGCCCATGGCGCTAACCTCCCGCTTCATTCAGATCTTTTCTCATCTTTCGTGCCGGAAGAAAGTCGCCTTTATTTCCTCCGGAGCCGCGATAAATCCCATGCTCGATGCCAGCGCCTACTGCAGCACCAAGGCGGGTCTGAGCATGTTCAGCCGTTGTGTCGGAGGGGAGCAGAGCGACAAGGAGAGCGGTTTCGAGGTCGTATCGATCAATCCGGGGATGGTCGAGACCGCGATGCAAGAACTTGCACGCTCCAAGACCATCGAGGAATTCAAGATGGCCGATTTTTTCAGGGAGGCGCGCGAGACGGGAAAAGTGCGAGAGCTCGAGGAGGTGGTCGGTGAGATCAAGACGATTTTGATGGAACGTCAGGAACCCGGCGCGTTCGTGAACTGCGCCGATCACTCATGAGAAAGCGGTGAGTACGCCTTTAGGTCCCAACTCGATGAGCTTCTTCGAGCTCATCAGAGAGGTGGAGAGAATGACGAGACCCGTGAAATTCCTCGTTTTGTTCATGGTTCTCTTGACTGCAGGAGTGTCCCAGTCGGCAGAACTCACGCTGTACCCCGTGCTCACCGGACACGACGAGCGCGAAGATGGGGTTACCGGTTGTCTGCACGAGACGGCGTTCAGGGCTGGTGTCGCGACGGCCGATCTGCATCTGAAGGTGGGGGGAGAGTCTGCAGGGTGCGATGCGGAATGGGCGGCGAGCTTCGAATTCGATTTGAGCACGGCGCCCCCGACCGAGCAGATCTACAGCGCGACCCTAGTGGTCCGCAAGACCGGCTACTCGGACGATTCGCAGGGCTTTGCCTATCTCGGGGCATTCCAGTACCTGGCCACCGGCTCGGAAGTGCTGGTACCGCGCGACGATCTCGATCCCCAGACGGCCTTGGATATCGTGTATCCCTCGGCCGCCAACGGCGACTTGTCGTTCGACGTCACTCCGGCCATCCAGGCCTTTCTTGCCAACCAGGCGGCTCGGGCGGGATTGCTGCTCGCGGGCGTGTATTCCGAGGCCGGCTACGAGGACTGGATTTCGGTCGGAGGCCAGGGCTACCCCTTGCCTCCACGGCTCATCGTGGAATACCAGGGCACGGTGGATGCCCCGACGACGAGCTGGTCGTCTCTGAAGGCCAGCTTCGACTAGAATGGAAGCCTCGCCCGCGCCGCTCGGGATGAGCGCCCGGCGGGCCGGCATCCAGCTCTGTATGTAAGTTATTGGAATTGAGATAGTTAGGACACCTACCGCGGCCCTCGCCCACTCAGGCGCCTCCGTGCCTGTCATCTGACACCTCGGGATTGCGTTTCTCCAGATACAGCGTCGCCAGGCCCCGGAAGTCCCGGGCTTGGACCGCCCATGCACGATGAGCCACTTCCTCGAGCGCATCGGACGATCAACCTAAGGAGCTGGAATGCCTCGCCATTCAGGGCTCGTGCGTCGTGAGGATGGGCCCACGCGCCCGACGCGGACCATTGTGGTTCTCTTGCTTTCGCTGGCGCCCTTGCTGAGTGCCGCGATCGGGCCGGGCTTCGACCACAGCTGGTTCACCGTCGACACAGGAGGTGGCCGGAGCGTTGGCGGGGGATATGCCCTCTCGGCCACCGCGGGACAACCCGATGCGGGAGAGATGTCTAGCAGGGGATATTCGTTGCGGGGAGGGTTCTGGGGTGGAGGGGCGATCGCCACCGCGGTTGCCGATCCGCCACCAAACCGCACGGTCTTCCACGATCGCCTCTATCCCAATCATCCGAATCCCTTCAATCCTGCAACGACCGTCACCTTCGAATTGGCAGCCGAAAATACAGTGCACCTGCGGATCTTCAATCTCCATGGGGAGCGTGTGAGGGTGCTGCTGAACGAACTCCGACCCGCGGGACAACAGACGGTTCGCTGGAACGGTCGCGACGACCGAGATCGAACCGTCGCCAGCGGCGTGTATTTCCTCGTTCTGGATGCCGGTGAGTTCCATGCCCGGCAGAAACTCTCACTCGTCCGTTGAGTTCTAGGCGCTCCGTAAAGGAAAGGAAAGATCCCATGCGCGCTCAAATCCTGAACCGGTGTCTCGGAGCGTTGCTGCTCCCCTTGGTGCTGGTCTTGCCAGCCAACGCCCAGCAGCCCTTGACTTCCGCGTTCACCTACCAAGGACAGTTGGAACTCAATTCGGGAGCAGTCGATGGGGCGACGGACATGCGTTTCACTCTGTGGGACGCGGAGACCGCGGGGAACGGAGTTGGGACGAGTGTCAACTACGATGGAATCTCCAATCCACCGGTCCAGGTGACGGCGGGCAATTTCGAAGTGCTCCTGGATTTCGGCGTCGACAGTTTCGACGGCAACCGCCGATGGCTGGAAGTGGCGGTACGGTTTCCCGCCGGGAGCGGCGGTTTTACCACTCTGAGTCCTCGCCAGGAACTGACGGCAGCTCCGTACGCAATGCAAACTCGAGGTCTTTTCGTCGACGCAAACAACCACGTGGGGATTGGCACCCTCACCCCTCTTTGGCCCCTGGACATCATGGCGAACCAGGGAGTGGTTCGTCTGACCACGCGTACCAGCCCGAATGGATCGGTCCTCGAGCTGAAGAACATAGGAACGACTCCCTCGTATCTTGGGGCGATCAACTTCAACGACGACGCCCAAACCTATCCGGGACAGATCTCCTACGATGTGGGCCAGAGCGATCACTTGCTGAAATTCCGGGTACAGGGGTCCACGCCGGCCTGGTACACGCGGTGGGGACTCAACCTTGCCGGCACCGGTCAGTTTCGCGAGAACGCGGCTCTGCGGTCGGTCAACACAAACTCGAGCGCGGGGATGGCAGCCTACTTCGAGAACAACAGCACCTGGGCCACGGCACACTTTCAAAACAGTGGCTCGGGGGAGATTCTCTGGCTCCAACACGAGGGTACCGGCAATTACATCGTCGCCACCGATGGAACGGATTGGAAATTCTGGGTCGACAATGTGGGGACAACGCACACGAAAGTCCTGCAGATCCTTGGCGGCGCGGATCTCTCGGAACAATTCGATGTCTCGTCACCCGATCAGGAGTTGCTGCCGGGCATGACGGTGTGCATCGATCCCAATCGGGAAGGACGGCTTCTGCTGAGCCGCCACTCCTACGATCATCGTGTGGCGGGTATCGTGAGCGGCGCGGGCGGAGTGAAACCGGGCATGCTGATGGCCCAGGAGGGGAGCATTGCCGACGGGGGTCACCCGGTGGCTCTGACGGGCCGGGTTTACTGCTGGGTCGACGCTACATACGGTCCCATCGCACCGGGCGATCTGCTCACGACCTCGGACACTCCGGGCCATGCTATGAAAGCCAGTGATCACGTCCGCGCGCAGGGGGCGATTCTGGGCAAGGCCATGGGCCATCTCGAGACGGGCAGAGGGCTCGTTCTCGTGCTAGTGGGATTGCAGTGAGGCCTTTTTCACTCGCAGTGCGTCGAGGGTTTGCATTGCGGCGTGAGCCTGGCGGAGCAGGGGATGATCGGGAGTCAGCCGCGCTTCCAGACCCTCCAGAGCGGATCGCAGTAGGAGCTCAGCCGCGTTGAGGTCACCGCGACGCAGGGCGCAGCGGCCGAGATCGAGCTGGATTTCGGCCAGAGCCAGCTTCTCCTCCGGCGCATGCTCCAGAAAGATGGCCTGCGACTTCTGCAGGAGAGACTCGGCCTCTGCCACTTTGCCTTCCGCCAATGCAAGAGCACCCAAGCCACGATAGCTGAAGGCAAGGCTCGGATCGTCCTCGCCCAGAACTCGGCGCCGCAGCTCGAGCACCTCTTCGTAACGCGCCCGCGCCTCTTTCAGCTTTCCCGCACGCTCCAGGAGCACTGCCACGTTATTCAGGACCGTCAGGGTGGAGGGGTTCTCGGCACCACTCGTTGCACGAAATACTTCGAGCGCTTGCGACATCCATTCGGCGGCCTCGGCGTAGTTTCCCAGCGAGTACTCCAGGGTCCCCAGGGCGTTGAGGGTGCGCCCCAATTCATAGCTCGGGTTCACGCTGACGGCGTGATGAATCGCAACCGCCTGTCGTAGGTAGTCTCCCGCCTCTTCTAGCCTTCCTTGTTGGCGGTAGAGAAGAGCGAGGCTGGTCAAGGCGGCCGCCGTGTCAGGATGGCCCTTGGGGTAGAGTTCGCGGCGGATCGAGAGGCAGCGGAGATAGAGCGACTCGGCCTCGGCGTCGCTTCCCATGGCGGTGAGGACGGCAGCGCGGTTGTGCAGGCTGGTGGCGACATCCGGATGGAGATTCCCGAGGCGCTTCACCCTGATGTCCAGGGCGAGCTTGTGCAGGGAGTCCGCCGCGGCATACTGGTCGGTTTTCCCCAAGTTCACGGCGAGATTGTTGAGGTCAGTGGCAACCTCGGGATCGTCCGGACCCAGCCGCTGGCGATCGAGCTGCAGCACTCGCTTGTGCAGTTCTATGGCCTTCTCCAAGTCACCTTGACCGGAGTAGGCTACCGCGAGATTGCCCAGGACCGTGCTGGTTTCTTCCGAGTGATCGCGTCCATGCCGGTCCTGGATCGCCAGTGCTTCATTGAGAATCTCCAGCGCTTGCTCGTAGAGACCCCTTTGCTCGAGCGCACTTCCTAGCTCGGTCAGCACCTTTACGGTTTCGACCGATTCCGGTCCGAAGCCCTGCTCGCTTTCGTCCCGCGCCTGGGTCAAGAGACTCTCCGCAAGGTCGAAACGTCCCAGCTTCACGTTGAGGTCGCCCAAAAGCAAAAGAAGCTCGGAACGCAACCGGGGTTGGTCGTGGAGGTGGCTCTGGAGTTTCTTGGCACCCGCATCGAGAACCTCCTCGGTGGTCACCTTCTGACCCAGTCCCACCGCTTGGCTCGATTCACTGAAAATCTCAACCAAGAATTCCTTCACCTGGTTGGCTCGTGCGGCTTGTCGTGAGGCGATACGAGCCTGCCAAACTGTCGTCAGGAGTCCCCCGAGCAGCGCGAGCAGGAGCAATCCAGCACTGATGGTTCCCGTCCGATGGCGGCGAAGGAAACGATTGGTCTTATAGCGAGCGGTGGCCGGTCGGGCATGGATGGGAAGCATCTGACGGTATCGTTGCAGGTCCTCCGCCAGTGCTTCCGCCGAGCGGTACCTGTGCTCGGGCTCTTTGCGCAGGGCCTTTTCTACGATGGTGCCAAGATCTGAGGGAAGAGAGGAGGGTAAAGAGGGCAGATCGGCCGAGAGAATCGCGTCTTCCCACTCGCGTTCGGTCGTTGCCATCGCCGCGAAGGGTGGCTCACCAGAGAGTAGTTCGTAGAGAACCGTTCCCAAGGCGTACACGTCGCTCGAAGTGGTAACCGGTTCGCCACGGATCTGTTCGGGTGAGGCGTAGCGCGGGGTCAACAGCCGTGCCACCGTCTGTGTCCGGTCGACCGCCTCCGCTTCTTCCGCCAGGAGTTTGGCGATACCGAAATCCACCAGCTTCACCTGACCGGCGGTGGATACGAGGATGTTCGATGGTTTCAGATCGCGGTGCACCACCAGGCGGGAATGCGCATGAGCAACCGCCTGGCAGACATCGATGAAGAGATCGATTCGCTCGGGCACCCCGAGTTTCAAATTGGCGCACCAATGAGTGATCGACTCTCCGTCGATGTACTCCATTGCGAACCACGGAACGCCCTTTTCGGTCGTTCCACCGTCGAGCAGGCGCGCGATGTTGGGGTGCTCGAGGGGTGCGAGAATGCGCCGCTCTTGCTCGAAGCGTCGAGCCAGCTTGCCCTCTGGATCGGGTCGGTCAAGAACCTTCAGTGCTACCCGCTGCTCGAAATCTCCCTCGACTCTCTCCGCCAGAAACACGACCCCCATTCCTCCCCGGCCTATTGTGCGAAGCACCTTCCAGGGTCCGAAACGCTGGCTCGCAGCTTCTCCCTGAGCCAGGGTTTCGATGAAGTCGTGCGCCCACTGTGCCGGGGGCTTTCCGAAAGGGTCTTGGCCGCTGCGGTCGGCCCTCAACAGGCGTTCCACCTCGGCAGCGATGAAGGGACTTTCCGAGCGGAGTTGGGCCAGACGCGCTTCGCACTCGGTCTCTTCTAGCTCGAGGAATTCATCGAGAAGCGCGGTGATCCGTTTCCAGAGTTCGGGATCGGAGCGCTTACTCATGGCCGGAATCCGTTTCTGTGGCCTTCTCCTCCAACTCCGCTACCAGGAATGCGCGTGCCTTCCGCCAGTCACGCAAGATCGTACGCTGCGTCCGGGACTTCAGCTTGGCCACTTCTTCCACGCTGAGGCCGCCGAAGTATCGCAACTCAACGACCTCGGCCAGACGGGGATCGACGGCGGCGAGGCGATCCAGTGCCTCGTCCAGATCGAGAAATGCCGCCACATCCTGTTCGACGGTGGCGGCTTCGGACTGCATTAGATCGAAGGAGATGAACTTCCCTTCGCCTCCGCGCTTGTCCGCCCGCCGACGTCGCGCGTGGTCGCGGAGTAGCTGCCTCATGGCGAGGCATGCCACGCTGAAGAAGTGTTCACGGTCATTGAGTGAGGGAGTTTGCTGACCGAAAACCTTGATGTAGGCCTCGTGCACCAAGGCAGTGGTGTCGAGAGTCCGTCCGCCCCTCGGAGAGAGCTGCCGACGGGCGATGATCCGCAGTTCCTCGTAGACCTCAGGCAGGAGCAGCTCCAGGGCGCCTGGGTCGCCGTCCCGAGCAAGCCGGAGCAGACGAGTGATTTCGCCCTGATCCGCCATCCTTCCGCCGTTCCTTGCGTTCAGCTCACTCCCAACTTCGAGCCGTGTCCGCTCGGGCCGCCCTACGACCCTAAAGTCACGGTCCATGATGGAGTTGATCATAGCCGAACGGATCGCGCCGGGATAGCGGCAAGGATCTGACGGGCCAGGACGCATCCGAGGGGAAGAAACGAACTAGTGGATGTCGACCGCGCCATTCGTGGCGCGCACCGTACCCCGCTTGGTGAAGGTGAGGGGCGATTCGATGAAGCTGGCGGACTTGATCGAGAGAAGTGCTCCGGGTCCGTAGGCCGCTACCGCCTCCGACACGGTGTTGTAGGGGCGGAATTCGGTGCCGTCTTCCACTCCCACATAGGACTTGTCCACGTACACGATCGGCAACGGCTTGCAACGATACATTCCGCGCCCGTGAGTGGCGGCGATGAGGTAGCTCGTTCCCTGCCAGAAGAGCTCATCGACCTCGACGTTGTTGGGTCCTTCGTTTCCCGTGTACTGGACGGGAGTGACACTCCAAGTGAGGCCCTTGTCCTCGGAGGCATAGACCCCCATGTCTGTCCCCACGTAGACCCAGTCGAACTGCACCGGGTGGTAACGGACCGTGTTCACCTGAATGGCGGGCAGATCGTAGGGAGCGGTTCCGTTGCGGATCTGCCAACTGGCGCCCGTCGTGTTGGTATAGAGCACGGTCTGATTTGAATAGCCGCCCACCGTCACGAATACCTCGTTGTAGGCCCCAGGGTTGATTGCGATGTCGGTCACCGGTCTCGATCCAGTGGGAAGCGCGTGATCGGTCCAGGTGCTCCCACCGTCGAGGGAGTGTGAAACCACGCCGTTGTCATAGCCGATCCAAATTGCCAAAGAGCTGGAAGGTGCGATGTCGATTGCGGTGCAGAACGGACTGCCTCCGATTGGATTGCGGACGGAGTACCAGCTGTTGGCCGCATTCGTGGTTCGCCAAATGCTGACGCCTCCGGCCATGAGGGTAGCGTCGTTGTTGGGATCGATGACCATCGGAGCCAAAAAGCTGCACTTGGAGTCGTCTCCTGCATCATTCAACCCGCTCACGCGCGACTGCCAGGTCGAGCCTCCGTTGTCGCTGCGGAAGATCCCCAGCCAGGCTTCATCCAGAAAAAATTGGGTGGGGTTCGGAGAGGATCCAATGGCGGCGTACACTCCGTCGCCGCCCAGTCGCTGGACCCAGCCCTGGGATCCATTCGCGGGCCGATAGTCCACGCTTCCGTTGTCCTGGGTTCCTCCCAGGATCACCGATCCGTCCACCGCCGCCGCGCCGCCGAAGAACTGCGTGACCCCCAAGTTATGAGCCAGATTCGTCCATCCCGAGTTGAGCGAGGCACTGAAGAGATCGGGTGCCTTCTGGATGCCTCCATCGTTGGCCACGAAGATCGTGCGGTTCGTGACGCCGTCGTAGTTCAGCGATGCGACAATCATATGTTGATCAGTATGAGCGGATAGACCTGCGTTGTAGTAGCCGCCATCACTGATCCGACTGAAAATTTGGCCACTGCCCAGGGTGCGATAGAGATCGCCGAAACCACCCCATACGATGAGGGTCGGATCAGTGGGAGAAACCCAAAGGGCATTCGACCAGCGATCCGCGTTCGTCGTGACCCACGGAGTCCAGGTGGTCCCACCGTCGGTCGAGCGGTAGATGAAGTCGGTCATGTCGTTCAGGATGGGCACATCCTTGGCGGCCTGGACGTAGATGTAGTTGGTGTTCGTCGGCGCGAAAGCGATCGCGCAGCTGCCCGGGCTGAGGGGCATCTTGTTGGGGGCACCGGTAGTCTGGGACACGAAGTTTGCTCCGCCGTTGGTGGAGAGATACATATCGGTCTCAGTACCCACTGCAATGATGTTCGAATTCGCTGGGCTGTATTTCACGTCACGAACCGCAACGCCGTTCGGGGGGGCGAAGAGTAGAGTCCAGCTGCTGCCGCCGTCCTGGGAGCGGTACAGGCCCGTTCTCGTGCCCGCGAGCAGGCGGCCGGAAGCGGCGCGTTGGTGTTCGAGGCAGCTCACGTACTGAAAGTCTGACCCCGCCGTACTCGAGAGCCAGAACCAATTGAGGCCCCCGTCGATGCTCTTGAAGATTCCCGCCCCCGGGATGCTCGCATTGCTTCCCACGAGTTCGCCGGTCCCGGCATAAAGGATCTGAGGACTGATGGGATCGATGGCGAGCGATGCTACCGGCAGCGAAGCGATGAAATCGCTAACGGGCGCCCAGCTGTTGCCAGCGTTCGTGCTGCGCCATACGCCTCCCCCCGCGCTTCCCAGCCACATCAAATTGGGATCGGTCGGATGGATGACGATGGCTCGCACGCGTCCGCCGATGTTTCCCGGCCCAAGCCATTCCCAGGCCCAGATGCCGGCGTCTCGTTTGGCGGAAGATAGACCCGAGGTGGTCCGATTCGTGAGCTGTTTCCAGGCGGTCACCAGGGCTCCGGGGGCAATCTCGCCGGATGGGTCCGCGCGCATCATCCTGCGGGCCTGCATCCTGGCCATCACATTCTCGACTCGCTCCCCCTCTTCTTCTTCCGCGCGGGCGGTTCCTGCGACTACGAGTACGAAGCAGAGAAGAGAAACGAGCAGTGAGAACCCCCGGCTTTCGGCGCGGGTGAATCGGCTGAATCCTCGCATCGGGTCCCTCCACGATGACGGGCCCGGGCTCTCGTGAACTTCGAGCCCGGACCACTCCGCGAATCCGCAGCCACTCGGAGAATTCTCGCTGGGCGTGGCTCCACTAAAGGGAAGAACGCAATCGGGCTCTGGGAGGTGACATGGCTCCGCTCGTGTCAGTTTGGCAGCGAGATCTTGCCAGCCGGAGAGGCGTCGAGGACACTTGATTCGTGTCATTTCGGATGGCTCGGGGGCAGGAACGAGGTCATTTGGGGGAAGAGGTCAGGTCTCCGAAGTTGTCTCAGGACTCGAGTCGAAGGAGAGGACCGCATGAAAGGGCTTCCACGTGGCGTTCCACTCGCACTCGCGGGTATCATTCTCATCATGAGCGGATGCGGCAGTCAGCCCGAGATCGGCCAGCAGCGGGAACTCCTCCTCCAGACGGACCGGGAGTTTTCCGCCTACTCCGCGCGTCACGGCGCCGCGGAGGCGTTCAAGGAGTATCTGCTGGAGGACGCACTCCAATTGCCCGCCGGTGAAGTCCCCATCCACGGCCGGGACGGAATCTACGAATCCATGTCCAAGTCCAGTGGCAGCTACACCCTCAGTTGGGAACCGCAGGACGGCGCGGTCGCAGCCTCGGGTGACATGGCCTACACCTGGGGGATCTACACCGTGAAGGTCCCGGGAGAGAACGGGGTCGAGCGGTCGAGTGAGGGGAAGTACTTGAACGTGTGGCGGAAAGACAGCAGCGGACGCTGGAGAGTGCTCATCGACATAGGAAACCAGAACCCCGCCAGCGAGTGAGCTCTTTTCTTCCCGGCACGAGTGGCCTCTGTCCTTCGTTCAAGCCAATTCGTGGAAGCCCACCATCCGGCCCTGATCTTCGTCCCAGAGTCGAAGCGACATGGAATGTAGACTCTCTCGTAAGCTCAAGCACTTCACCTGGGGGAGGGGGGGCAGCTCTCGGTGGCACCGCTCGAGGAAGTAGTTGGGGATCCGGGAGTTGAGGTGGTGGATATGGTGGAAACCGATGTTCCCCGAAAACCACTGGAGGATCCGTGGCAGCCTATAGAACGAGCTGCCAACCAGCGCCGCCTCGGCCGGATCGTGATTCACCCGGCGGGCCCAATAGGTTCCCTCGTACTGATGCTGGACGTAGAAGAGCCAGATGCCAGCGGCTCCTCCGATCACCGTCACCGGGATCTGCATCAGGAGGTAGGCCTTGAGTCCGATGGTGAACCCGAGTGTGGTCCAGATTCCCAGGAGCGCGAGGTTGCACCAAAGCACGCTGAGTTTTTCCCGGCGTCGTGAGCTCTTTCCGGGAAAACGATTCAGCAAGGCGAACATCAACAGGGGTCCGACCGTGAGCATGAAAATAGGTTGCCGATAGCACCAGTACTTCAAGCGCTTCCAGCTGGAGGCATTTCTGTATTCCTCCACCGTCATCGTCCAGATGTCTCCAATACCCCGTCGGTCGAGATCACCCGAAGTCGCGTGATGGCGGGCGTGTTCATACCACCATCGATAGTGTGGAGTGAGAGTCAAGACGCCGGTGATGAATCCGACGATCTCGTTGGCGCGCTTGGAACGGAAGAAGGAGCCATGACCGCAATCGTGAAAGATGATAAAGACTCGCATCATGAACGCCGCCGCGACCACGGCCAGAGCCAGGGTGAGCCAATAGGACACACGCAGGCTGAAATAGAGCGCCACCCACAACCCCAGGTAGGGCACCACCGAATTGAGAATCTGTCGCACGCTGCGGCTGACTCGCGGCTTGCTGTATCGTTTTAAGATGCTGGATGGGCGATCACCCTCCAGCCGTGGAGCCTGGATCTTCAGGGCCCTAAGGTTCATGGATGGTTGATCCTACGTAGGAGTTGAGGAGTCGATCCCAGCTACACTATAGCCCAGAGACGACCGCCCCGCCAAAGAGAAGGCCACCTGGATACGGGTGGGCCCACGATTCACTTCTCAGTCCTCGTCCAGATCTTCGTCCAGATCCCCGTCCAGTCCATCGTCTAGTTCTTCGTCCACCTCGTCGTCGTCCTTCGAGATCTCAGGCATCTCATCATCCTGGCGCTTCATGCGTTTTCGCTCGAGTTTTTCCTCCCGCTTCTTTTTCTTCTTCAGCTCCTTCTGTCTCTTTTCCGAGCCGTAGTTCGTACGTTTCGCCATTCCGCAGGCACCTCCAAGGAAGGTTGAGAGATCGACACGATTCTCGTCGCATTCGGGCTGGCTCGAGCTCCAGCCCGCAAGGTCGAAAGTCTAGCCGATTGAGCCCGGCGAAGGAAAGGCCGATTGGCATCTTCGTCAGGCGACCACATAGCGCAAGATCGCGAAGTAGTGGCACAGACTGCCGGCGAGCACGAATCCGTGCCAGATGGCATGGTGGTAGGGGACGCGCCGCGAGAGATAGAAGTAGATTCCGCCGGAATACGCGAGGCCGCCCAGGCCGAGCAGAAGGAGGCCGGCCGCGGGCAAGCTGGTCACCAGGGGCCGCGCCGCGATGACGATGAGCCATCCCATCGACAGATACAGTGCGAGGGAGATCCAGCGGAAGCGTCGCCGCAGAACCATCTCCTGCGCGACTCCGACCGCCGCTAGTCCCCACACGACTCCGAAGAGACTCCAACCCCATCCTCCTCGTAGGGTGATCAGGGTGAAGGGTGTGTAGGTGCCGGCAATGAGGAGGTAGATCGCGCTGTGATCGAGGGCCTGCAGCACGCTCTTGGCTCTGGATCGGGGAAGGATGTGGTAGAGCGTGGATGCCGAGTACAGAAGGATCAGACTGGCACAGTAGATCGAAGCTGCCACGATCCGCCAGGGGTCACCGCGCGTTGCGGCCAGAGGCACCATCACCCAGAGGCCCACGAGCGCGAGGACTGCTCCCACGCCGTGGATCAGCGCGTGCGCGACCTCCTCGGCGCGCGTGTGCTCGTATTCACCACGATTCTGGATGTTGACCGTCCTGGACGGGAAGTTCTCAAGACCCTGGATAAGTAGTCCCTCCGCCTTCCCTTGCCAACCCCCGGGGTCCAGGACCCCCCCGGGGGGGCCCCGACGGTTTCATGGGCTCGGAGGGAAGCGGCTGCCCGCGGCCTTTGCCGATTTCCCCGGACGGATCTACCATAGAGGCTCAAGCTGCGGAGGTCCGCGCCCCGTGACCCACGCAGATTGTACCTGGCGCAACAACCCCTTGTTGAGAGTAGTGCCCCCCGGGTCCGGTTTCCTGGCAGTCCGTCAGGACGGCGTATCCGCCGTGAGCTCACTGGTCATCACGCAAGCTTGCCCCTAGGCGACGGAACAGAGGATGGGGTGAAGACCAAGATGCCCGAGCACCTCAGAATCGACGAGGCGAGAGGACTCATCATCATCGATTCCTCAGGAAAGGTGAGCGTGCCGCAGATCCGCGCGTCGATCAAGGCCGTAGAGACCGTCTACACCGAGAAGGGCATCAACAAAGCGCTGGTCGATGCGCGCAACCAGGATCAACCGCCTTCCATCACGGAACTCTACGAAATCGCCTCGAACATGCCCCGGGGCATCAGGATCGCACTTTTGACGACCGGGGGGACGACCACCGAAGACGGACTGCGCTTCCTGGAGACGGTGGCCAAGAACACTGGACTGGAAGTACGAGTCTTTTTGGAAGAGGACGAGGCGTTACGATGGCTCGATCACCGAGCTCCGAGATCCGCCCGAAATACCTGCCCGTAGATTTCCCACAGAGTCAGACACACGGCGGCGAGGATGGGCCCCAGGAGTAGACCGGGGACGCCGAAGAAGCCGAGTCCGCCCAGAGTGCTGAAGAGAATCAGAAGCTCGTGCATCTGTGTGTCCTTGCCGGTCAAGAGCGGTCGCAGCAAGTTGTCGACCGCTCCCACGATCACCAGGAACCACAGAGTGAGCAGGATCGCCGTGGTGAGATGTCCGGCCACCGCGAGATAGATGACGGCGGGGACCCAGATGAGACCCGTGCCAACCCCGGGAATGATGGACAGCACCACCATGAGGGAAGCCCAGAAGACCGGTCCGTGCAGACCGGCTACCCAGAAGCCGAGTCCGCCGAGGAGTCCCTGCAAGAGCCCGATAGCCAGAGTACCCTTTAACATGGCACGGCTGACCGAGACGAAGCGGCTCATCATCTTCATCTCGTCCTCGTGGGTCAGGGGCAAATAGTAGAGGAACTTGTCCAGGGCCCTCTGCCCGTCCTTGAGCAGGAAGTACAGGCAGTAGCCGAAGAGAAAGAAGTGGAAGATGAAATTGGCGGTGCGTCCGGTGACCCCCGCGACTCCGCTGACGAAGAAACTCCCCGTACTCTGGACGATCGCCACCACTTTGGTGAGCACCTCGCGCCGATCCAGGCCCAGATCGTCGAGGATGGGCAAGTACTCGTAGAGGCGGGCCATCGGATCGGGCTTGGCGAGCTGTTGTTCCACCCAGGGTCGCACCATGCGGCTCACCTCGATGGCCTGGTCCGCCGCGACCACCACCAAGAAAAGAAGCGGAACGATGACGATCAGAAGGACGATGAGGAGCGTGGCCAGCGAGGCAAAGCTGCGCTTGCCCGAAAAGAGTTTTGCAAGGCGCTGAAAGAGCGGTTGGAAGAGTCCGGCGAAAATGGCGGCCAAAAGGAAAGTAATGAGGAAGGGCCGGACCATCGCGAAGAACAGTACGGTGATCAACAAGGTGATCGCGAGCACACTCGTTTTGACGAAAGTCGGTCGACTCATGAGTGCGAGGCTAGCATCGCGGTACCGGCAGGCCAAGAATTATCGGAGCGCGGGCCCAGGCTTGCGCCAGGCATCGACCGGGGCACTCAGCCGGTCATGATGTATTTTTCGAGCTGCTCGATGTGAAATTCGTGTTCGGAAATGATGGCCTTCACCACGTCGCCGATCGAAATGACTCCGACCACCTTGCCGCTCTCCACCACCGGGAGATGACGAATGCGACGTTGGGTCATCAGGGCCATCGCTTCTTCCACCTGTGCGTCGGGAGGAACACACAACACCTTCGTCGACATGATCTCCTCGACCTTGCACTCGCGCGAGGACTTTCCCTGCAGAATGACCTTACGCGCATAGTCTCGCTCAGAGAGTAGTCCCACCAGTTTCTCGCCCGTCATCACGAGGAGGGCGCCGACTCCCTTTTCGGAGAGAAGCTCGATCGCCTCGTAGACCGTCGCGCCGGGGGAAATGTGATAGATCTCGTAGCCTTTATTCTTGAGCAGGTGTTTGATCTTCTTCATACGAACTCCCTCTGGGCATGCGAGAGGACCTGAAAGCACGCGAAGCTGGGCTTTCATTAAGATCTAAGGCGGTGGGAGGGCGAACGCAAGCCAAATCGCTTTTCGGCAAGGGTTTAGGCCAGATGATAGGACGCGCACAGTTTACTAGGCAAGGGGCCCGAGCCGTGGTAGGAAGTCTGGTTGTGGTCCTTTCTTGAGCCGAGGAGGTTTGCATGGAGCAGCTCGTCGCCTTCTTGAAGCAGGCATCGGATTTCATCTGGGGTCCGTGGCTGCTCATCCCTCTGCTCCTGTTCACCGGGCTCTATTTGACCCTGCGTTTGCGCGGCTTGCAGTTCAGGGAACTCTACGGCGCCTTGTACCTCGCCCTCGTCGTGCGCAAGGACAAAGGCGCCACCGGTGACATCTCCCACTTCCAGGCTCTGATGACCGCCCTGGCTGCTACGGTTGGTACGGGCAACATCGTGGGAGTCGCGACCGCAATTGCGCTGGGAGGTCCCGGCGCGATTTTTTGGATGTGGATGACCGGTCTGTTGGGGATGGCCACGAAATACTCCGAAGCGCTGCTCTCGGTGAAGTTTCGTGTCACCGACCATCGGGGAGAGCAGGCAGGCGGTCCCATGTACTACCTCTCGCGCGGGGTACGGGCGCAGCCCTTGGGAAAGATCTTGGGGTGGCTCTTCGCGGTCTTTGCCGCGGTGGCGGCCTTCGGCATCGGAAACATGGTGCAGTCGAATTCCGTGGCGCAAGCTCTGCACGAGAGCTTTGGAGTCTCCGTTCTCATCACGGGAATCGTCATGGCCGCAGGTGCGGCCGCCGTGATCCTGGGGGGAATCCGTAGCATCGGCCGATTCACTTCGGCGTTCGTGCCGGTGATGATCGCGGTGTATACGGCGGGGACCCTCCTGATCCTGCTGCGCTTTGCCGGGGCGATTCCGCATGCCTTGGCTCTCATCTTCCACGACGCCTTCAGCGGAACCGCGCTCACCGGAGGATTCGCGGGCGCGGCGGTAGCGGCGGCGATTCGCTTCGGCGTGGCGCGCGGAATCTTCTCCAACGAGTCAGGCCTGGGTTCGGCCGCCATCGCTGCCGCGGCGGCGCAAACCGAGGAACCGGTTCGGCAAGCCATGGTCTCGATGACCCAGACCTTCATCGACACGATCGTGGTGTGCTCTCTCACTGCGCTCGTCATCCTCACCACCGGAGCGTGGGAGAGCGGCGCGAATGGGGCGCCCCTCACGCAGCTCGCGTTCAGCCGGGGGCTTCCCGGCGAGTGGGGCGGATGGCTGGTCGCCGTCAGTCTCTCGATGTTCGCGTTCTCGACCATTCTGGGCTGGAGCTACTACGGGGAGAAGAGCATCGAGTACCTCATCGGGGAACGATGGATTCGGCTCTACCGGATTCTCTTCGTCGCCGCCGTCTTGTTCGGCGCCATTCGGAGTCTGGATTTCGTCTGGACCATATCTGACGTCATGAACGGGCTCATGGCCCTTCCGAACCTGATCGGGTTGTTGCTCTTGAGCGGAGTCATCGTCAGCCAAACGCGTGAGTATTTTCAGAGGCGTTCTCAGTAGAGCGTGCGCTGGATCCACGCGCCGATCGCCTGGATCTCCTGCACGACGACCTGGTGCTGCATGGGATACTCGTGCCACTCCACCGAGTAGCCGAGCTCCTCGAGCCGGGCATGGGCTTCCTGTCCCTTGGTGAAGGGAACCATGGGATCGAAGATGCCGTGGGCCTGGAAGATCGGGATTTTCGCGTTGACGGCGCTGCGCTCGGCCTGAAGGGTCGATTCCAGAAGCAGGTAGGTGCTGAGAGCGAGGATTCCGGCCAGTCTCTTCGGGTAGCGCAGGCCGGTGAAGAGTGAGATTGCTCCGCCCTGGGAGAAACCGGCCACGATGATGCGCTCACAGGGAACCCCTCGTTCGTTCTCGCGCGCGATGAGGTGTTCGAGGCTTCGGGCCGAACTGCGGATCCCCGTTTCGTCGTGTCCACGTTTCAAGTCGAGTTCCACGATGTCGTACCAGGCGCGCATCACCATGCCCTGGTTGAGGGTCACCGGGATTTTCGGCGCGTGGGGGAAGAGGAAGCGGATACCATGGCTTGAGGGAAGTCTCAGCTCGGGGACGATGGGCTCGAAATCATGGCCATCGGCACCGAGGCCGTGGAGCCAGATGACCGAACTCTCGGCCGGCTTCGCGGGCTCGAGTTCCACGCAATCCAGGTAGTCAGGGGTCAAGGCAATTCCTCGGGAATCTGGCTCGTCCAGAAGCTATTTCTATGGCTTAACTCGGGCAAGGCAAATTCCCTCCAACCAGTACTCGCACGTCACGAGCATTGTGCGTACCCTTGCGGCGAAAGAGTTCTCAACCTCAGCTGGAGGCACTCGATGCGACGCTTCTCACACCCACGGGTTTTGACCCTCGCGTTCCTCTTCTCCTTGCTCGTCTTTGCCACCGCTTCTGGGGCCAAGAACGATCGCCACCAGGAACGGATCGCCAAGCAGAAGGTCGATGTACCTCTGGACAAGATCCGGGTGAGCGACGGAGACACCATGGTCATCGATTGGGCCGAAGGTGACCGCGAGCGGGTTCGCGTGCTCGGAATCGATACTCCCGAGATCGCGCACGAAGGACACTTTCTCACCGAGGACCAAGCTCACGGACAAGATGCGCGCGAATTCGCCACCAAACTGTTCGCCCAGGCCAAGCACATTCAACTGTTGCGCGCGGACCAGACCGACACCTACGGCCGCACCCTGGGATTCTTTTTTTTGGACGGAGAGAACTACTCACCGATCATCCTGCGCGCCCGCCTGGCCTACGAGACGGTGAGTCACTACGGTGATAACGGCTTTCCCGAGGAAGCGGCCGCGTGCTTGAAGGCGGCGCAAGAGGCGCTGAAGCAGGGCAAGTTGGATTTCGAGCAGCCCTATCTCTTCCGAAAGATGATGCGCGAGCGTCAGGACGCCGAGAAAGCCAAAGCGGACAAGCACTAGCCCGAAGACGAAACCACCGTCTCACCCAGGGTCTCGGTGAGAACGCGAAGAAGACGCTCTCCGCGTGAATCAGGACCGTAGTGCGTACGCACGAATTCGTAACCGTTTTGGGCGAGTTCGGTGGCGCGGTCTTCCTCTTGAAGGAAGCGCCAGGCGCGCACCCACTCCGCGGGATTCTCGGCCTGCAGATAGTGAACCCCCGCCTCGGCTCCCGACCCTCGGGCGGCTACCGGTGTGCAGATCACCGGACGCCCGGCGGCCTGGGCCTCCAGCATGCGGTAGCGTAGGCCTCCCGCGTAGTCCAGAGGAACCACCACCGCGTCACAGCTCTGCAGCTCGGTCTTCAGGTCGTCCACCCACCCCACCGCGATGGCGCCGACCTTCTCGATCGTGCGCTTCAATTTCGAATCGAGATCGGCGCCGGCGACACGAAGTTGGGGAGGGTGTTCGAGTCCACGTAAAATCGTGGGCCAACTCTCTTGCAGGAAGCGCTCGAGACCGTCTCGATTGAAACTGGCCGACCAGTGTCCGTAGCAGAGCCAGCGTTGGGGCGCATCGGGCTCGCGCACTGGGGGCTCGAGAGGTCGGGGACCGACCGGCACCACCGCGGGCCAGAGCCCCAGAGCAGGGCGGGTTGTAGATTCCATGGTGTCCAGGGCATGTGAAGCCAGCCGGAGATCGTCCTCGGTCAGGCACAGGAGTGCGTCGCAAATGAGCAGTGCCGCCTTTTCCGCCTCGCGTAGGCGACGGGCCGTCCGGGGCAGGGGTCCCTCGGGATCTCGTCCCAAGCGCGCCGCTTCCCGCTGGTACTCCAGATCGGAGAGCACGAGGACACGCCGCCCCTCAGGGCCCAATGCCACTGCGGGAGCCTGAAACCAGAAGGGGCCGACCACGATGGCGCTTGGATCGGCCTTCGCCTCTTCGGCCACCATCCCTCGCATGCGCGGTGTACAGCCGTAGATTTGAATCCTCGGCACCTGCTCGCGCCAGGCTCGCAGCTCGGACCAGGTCCGCCGCCGCAAGCGGGACAGCGGGCGCGAATCGGCCCAACTCTCATCCAGCCGCACGCGAAAGCCCTCGCTCTCCAGCTGACGGCAGGCGGCCTTGCTTCCCGGTCCGGCCCTGGAGATCCAACAGACCTCGCCCAGAGCACGCAGACTCCGCGCGAGTTCCAGCATGAACCGTCGACTTCCCTGGTTGGCGGGCCAGGGGAGGACCGCGGTGCTCAGGATGAAGCGCACGCGGCTCATGGCATCTCTCCGCGGTGCACGGCGAGAGTCGCCTGAGTCATCGAAGAAAGAGTGTGATGCTCGCAGTATCTCCGCCGGCCCTCACGCCCGAAACGAATGCGGGTTCCGCGATCGCCGAGGAGCTCACCCAGCGCGAAACTCAGACCGCGCGGATCGCCCGGTGAGACCAGTAGGCCGTTCTCTTCGTGGACCAGGAGCTCTTTGACCCCGTCCACGTCGGTGGCCAGAAGCGGAAGTCCCTGGCAGAGTCCCTCGAGAAGAGAAAGCGGCATTCCCTCCCTTCGGCTGGCCAGCACCATGAGATCGCAGGCGCGCAGGATCGCCGGCACGTCGTCGCGGTGTCCGGCCAGGTGAACGCGCTCTTGTAGCCCGCAGACGTCGATCTGCTCTTCCAAGCGTGTACGGTCGGGGCCTTCCCCCACGAACCACATCTGAAACGAGGCGCCTTCGCGCGCCAGACGCGACAGGGCGTCGATGATCACGTCTCCGCCCTTGCGCGGATCGAGCGCTCCCAGCTGCACGATCCGCGGGCCGCCGCCCCGCTCGCGCGCCGACAGCTCATGGGGTATCGGCGCCTTCGCTTGGGCCCAGATCGTCCCTTCCGGATTGGTGTCCGGCACTCCGTTGAGAATCGTCACGGCTTTCGCGGGCGAGTAGTGAAAGGTGTCGGTGAGAATCCGTTGGTGGGCTTCACACACCGCGATGGAGGTGTCGACAGCCTTGACCCCGATCCGTTTGGCCCAGAATCGCTTGCCCACTTTGCCCACGCCGGGAAGGTGCTCGGTAACGACGATGCGTTCCACTTTCGCGAACTTGGCGGCCACCGGGGCCAACCCGAAGATGCCGTCGTAGGGGTGGGGAAAGTTGAAATGCACCAGTCGCGGGCGCAGGAATACGAGCTCGCGATAGAGTTCTCTCCACCGCGCGCGCCAGCTCCCTTCGTGCAGCCGGCGGACGGCGAATCCCCGCGCTTCGAGTTGCTCGAGCCAGGGCAAAAGAGTGGGCCGCGCCACCGCGATCAGACCCAGTTGCTCGGGCGTGGCCGCTTCCAGATGCCATTGGAGGTAGGTTTCGGCCCCCCCAAAATAGGGCGCGTCGCAGTAGAACCAGTGGGGTGGGGGTGAGGCGGTAGTCATGACCGCCGAGACCATGACACAGAGAGAAGCCCCACGTCCAGATCGACGTGGGGCTTGGGTTCAAGTGAGAGTCGTGCTACTGCGCAGAGCCAATCCGAGGATCACTCAATTGGCGTTCTTCTCCTCGAGCAGCTTCTGGAGCTTCTCTTCGATCTTCTCCAACCTCTCCTGCACTTTTTGCAACTCCACCTGCTTGTTCTCGAGCTGCTTCTGGTAATCCTCCATCGCCTTCTCGTATTCCGGAGCGATGATCCCCACGCTGGTGTCTCCGTCGTCACCTCCCTGGCTGTAGAAGCGGAAGGTGTGTGGGGGGGGATCGAAGTCGTAGTGAATGCCCTTGTTGAAGTTCTTGTTGAAGTTGAAGTTGAAGTCCTTGCCGTCCAGGGGGAAGAACCCATTTCCCTCGTTCTTCTCCGGCTTGGCCTTGATCGTGGTGCTCTTGCCCTGGCGCAGAACGCTCAGGGTGATCGTATCGCCTTCCTTGATCTCTCTGAGCTTCTTGCGCAGGTCGGAGATATCGTTGACTTCCTGGTTGTCGATGCGGGTGATGATGTCATACGACTTGAGTCCCGCCTTCTCCGCCGGGGAGTCCTCGATGATCGAACGCACCAGGAGCCCCTGACCTTCCTTCAGACCGAGCTGGGCCGCTAGCGCCTCGTCGACTTCACCGATGGTGACACCTAGGTAGAGGCCGCGCTTGAGACCGGAGACCGCGAAGGCGTGCGGTCTGTCGCCCGCAACGTTCGAGGAGTAGGTGACGTTCCCTTCGTCGTCGACGATGCACTGGTAGACCACTCGGCCTTCGTCATCGAGGACGATCCGGGTATTGCCATGCTTCACAATGCGATCCTCGGAGAGGGGTTCGCCGTCCTCGAGAATCGTGTACTTTCCGTTTTCGACCTTCACCCCGTAGGAGTGGTGGGACCCATCGTCGTTCACGATCTCGATCCGGTTGCCGCTGATCTTGGTCTCGGTGTCGGTTCTGGTGTCGGTCTTAGTGGTGGTCTTGGACTGCGCGGGTGCGGCGTTCGCCAGCGCACCCCACAGGGCCAGAGCGCCCATCACGAAGAGCACCGCGACCACGATTTGGATGATTCGTTCCTTCTTCGCGTTCACCTTGGTTTCCTCCCAGGCAGGGGGTCATCCCCGGCTTCTAGAGTTCTTCGCGTCGTTGGGGCTCGTCCCGGGCCGGAATGGCCACCGGATTTCCCCATTCGTCGGGCGCTGCTTCATAGAGATTCTGGACCCGCCGCCGTTCGAGGATCCGGCGCAGGTAGACGACTTCGGTTCCTTTCCCCTTAGGCGCCGGCTTGCGGTCGACGACCAAAAGCGGAAGTTCCTCCACCAGACGGCCCTCGCGGGTTCCCGCCTGCCGGTAGAGATCGAGGGCTTGCTGCATCGTCGCGGCCTTGGCCGTCGGTGTGGGGTTCGAAGGAGCGCCGGGGACTCCGGCCAACCAGAGCAAGCTCAGGCATGCCGCGGCGGCCCAACCGACCCAGGGACCCAGGCGGAAACGGGCAACTCTCGCCGATTCCGAGCGCCGTTTGTGGGCGGCCGTCTCCCGGAGATCGGCCAATTCCATCGTATTGACCGGGAGCACCGTGCTAGCGACTCCCAGGTTCAGCTCGTTTTGGTCCTTGAGCGAGAGGGCCAGGCGGTGCCAGAGTTCCGGATCCCGCCGGGCTTTCTCCTCGAGTTCGTCCCAAGCGGCCGGTTCGGCGCAGCCGCTCAGTACGCGATGAAAAAGGGTGGCTTCGTGTCTCATCTTCATTCTCCTTGCCGTGCCATCGCGGCCGAGGCGGCGGGAACGGGGGCGGACAGCTTCTTCCGCAAAAGGCGGCGCGCCCGGACCAAGCGGGTTTCCACTGTGGTCTCGGGCAACTGCAGGCTCTGGGCGATCTTCCTCTGGCTCATGCCCTCCAGAACGCGTAGGAGCAGGGGCTCTTGGTACTCGGTGGGCAGCTCGCGGGCTGCGGCCAGCGCCTTCTGGGCGGCCAGGCCGGCTTCGAGGGCGGCGATGCTGCGCTCGGCGGAGTCGTCGGCGATGGTGTGATGATGGGTTTCGAGGCGGCTGAGGATCCGGCGTCTCAGGCCCGCTTTTCGTCCCGCCGTACGGGCAGTATTGAGCGCCACCTGCCGTAACCACGGCCGCAGCTTCGCCGGATCCTCCAGACTCTGAATTCCCGCCACCACCTTCAACGCGACCTCCTGCAACAAATCTTCGAGTTCGCCCTCGCGGGGCATGTGCGCCAGAAGAACCACCGCGAGCCAGCGCCGGTGCTCTCTCCACAGCCGATCTAGGGCCG
Organism: Candidatus Krumholzibacteriota bacterium; assembly: GCA_963764625.1. Lineage (GTDB taxonomy): Bacteria > Krumholzibacteriota > Krumholzibacteriia > JAJRXK01 > JAJRXK01 > JAOZPE01. The sequence goes on from CAVXTH010000007.1 coordinate 32,929, forward strand.
CGGCATCTCCAGCCTGGATTTGCTGGAGGAGCTGGACTTCGGAATTTTGTTCCATCTATCCACTAGGACGCGTGAGGAAAAAGGTTCCGTCCAAAAAAATCCGACCTCGACCCAGGAAGTCGCACCGGGCCGGCCGCGACGGTTTCTTGTCCGGCCCCTACTCAGTTCCTACTGTGGGGCGAATCCCACGACCGAGATCCAGGAGCGCTCCCCTCGCGACGGACTCCAGTCCCCCAACCCCCAAGAGTGAGCCATGGACTACGATTTCAACGAACGCGAAACGATGATCCGCGACCTGACCCGTAAGATCGCGAAAGAGAAGGTCTTACCCGTGCGGGCCGAGTTGGACGAAAAGAGCGAGTTTCCAACCGAGGCCATGGCGGCCATGGCTCAGGCCGATCTCTTCCGGGTGTTCATTCCCGAGGCCTACGAGGGAATCGGCGGGGGATGCATGGAGATCTGCATCGTGGCCGAAGAGCTGAGCCGGGTCTGCGCCGGGGTGGCCACCACCTATTCCGCCAATGCGTTGGCGGCCCAGCCCATCGTCATTTCGGGCAACGAGGAGCAGAAGCGCAAGTATCTGTCGCGGATCGCGAGCGGGAAGAGTTTCGCGGCTTTCGCCCTCACCGAGCCCGGGGCAGGAAGCGATGCCGGCGCAATCCAGACCACGGCCAAGGAGACCGACACCGGCTACGTGCTCAACGGGACCAAGCAGTTCATCACCAACGGGGAAGTCGCCGAGATCTACACCGTGCTGGCCAGCACCGATCCCTCGCGCGGAGCCCGCGGTCTTAGCGCCTTCATCGTCGAAAAGGGAACGCCTGGTTTTTCCTTCGGTAAGGAGGAAAACAAGATGGGAATCCGCGCGTCGAAGACCACTGAGCTCATCTTCCAGGACTGCGAAATCCCCAAGGAAAACCTTCTGGGGCGCAAGGGCGCCGGCTTTCTGACCGCGATGAAGACCTTCGACCATACCCGCCCCGGGGTGGGAGCCCAGGCGGTGGGGATCGCCCAGGGCGCCCTGGACGAGGCCATCCACTACGCCAAAGAGCGCGAGCAGTTCGGCAAACCCATCACCGCCTTCCAGGGAATCCAGTTCATGATCGCGGACATGGCCACCCAGATCGAGGCGGCGCGTGCGCTGGTCTACGCCACCGCCCGCATGATCGACCGTGGGGTGAAGAACACCGCGCGTGAATCGGCCATGGCCAAGCTCTTTGCCAGCGACATGGCGATGAAAGTGACCACCGATGCGGTGCAGGTCGTCGGGGGCTACGGCTACATGCGCGACTACCCCATGGAGAAGTTCATGCGGGACGCCAAGATCACCCAGATCTACGAAGGTACGAACCAGATTCAACGCCTCGTGGTGGCCAACGCGGAACTGAAGTAGCTCGTCACCGATACCCTAAGAGACGCGTGGCTCGCCGAGTTGGTGGGCTACGCTCTCAACCCAACCAGCCCTTCCTCTTGAAATACAGAAGCAGGACCACTGCGACCGCGATCATCAGACCGAGCGCGAACGGGTAGCCGAAATACCAATTGAGTTCTGGCAGATTCCAGGGTGATTTCTCGGTATTGAAGTTCATGCCATAGACACCGGCGATAAACGAGAGTGGAATGAACAGGGTCGCGATGATGGTGAGTACCTTCATGACCTCGTTCATGCGATTGCTCACGATGGAAAGATAGAGGTCCATGAGTCCGGAGCTGACGTCGCGATAGGATTCGACGATGTCCATGAGCCGCAGAGCGTGATCGTAACAGTCCCTGAGATACACTTGCGTCGATTCATCGATCAGGCCGCTTTCATCGCGGGACAGTGAACCCACCAGTTCGCGTAATGGCCAGATGTATCGTCTGAGAGTGGCCAGATCGCGCTTGACTTCATGCAGTTTCGCGATCGTCGCCTGGTTCTGGTGCTCGAGCACATCGGCCTCGAGTTCTTCGAGCAGATCACCGTAGTGCTCGAGCAAGGGAAAGTATGCGTCCACGATCGCGTCTAACATGGCATAGGCCAGATAACTGGATGAGCCGCCGCGGATTCTCTGGCGTCCTTCCCTAATGCGCACGCGGACCGGTTCCAGGCAATCGCCTTTCTGCTCCTGGAATGTGAGCACGAACCCCGGGCCCAACAGAAGACTGAACTGCTCGGTCTCCAGGGAGTCGTTCGATCGTAGCATGCGAAGTACGATCAACCGGTGATCTCCGTAGTCATCCACTTTGGGGCGTTGATTCACGTGCACGATGTCTTCGACGGCCAAGAGGTGCATGTCGAAGGCGTCAGCGACCCTTTGGATCACCGTTTCATCGCCCAGACCGTCCACGTTGACCCAGGTCACGGCGTGCTCGTGCACCCGCCCACGCAAGGACGCGAGATCGGTCACGTCCTCCTCGATGAGATTCTGCTCGTCGTAGGCCACCAGCCGGACCGCGCTGGCGGCAGCGTCGGGGTCCGGGAAGATCGTTCCGGGCGAGGCACCGACCGGGGCACGGCGCTTGGCTAGGTTCCTGTGCTTCTTGGAGTTGCGTTTCATCACAGAATCCTCGCGTGGGTAGGTCGAGATTGCCCTGAATCACCCCGTCTGGGCCCGAGCGCGGAGCGGAGGGAATCATAGCAGAACCACCTCATGAGGAAAGCTCGGGCTGAAATGAGAAAGATCAGCGCTCGAGGGGGAGGATCCGACGAATTCTCGTCTTTGTAGGAGAGTCCATTGCTCCTTCGGCGCTGGTCCCACCCCGCCGATCGAGTTGGGCTCCCGGGGATGGGGGGACCACGTGAGGAAAGGGAGCCTCCTCTACGGGGCCGCCCCTCCCCCTCGTTTTCTTCCTCCGCATGGCTCTCCACCCGAGTCGCTAGACGGTTCGACGAGCCAAGGGGTATCGTCAACGCGTCTGGACTTCACTGTTCACTGACTGATTGATATCTCGATCCTCGCACTGAGGGGTTTCCCATGAATTCCCTGTTTCACCAGCGGCAGATTCGGCGCTTTGTCGAACTGCTGGTCCTTACCCTCTGCCTTCCCTGCGTTTTCACCAGCTCATCCCGCGCCGCGGTTTCTCCTGATCAAGCGGAGCACTTGATCATCTGTCCCGCGGCCTTCGTGCCCCAATTCGAGGTCTTGGCGAATCACCGCACTTTCGTGGCCGACTTGCCCAGCTGTGTGGTGACTCTCGAAGATGTCCTGACTAGCGCGCCCGCTGGACGCGATGACGCCGAGACTCTCCGCAACTACCTGATCCAGCAGTATGCACTGGGCCATCTTCGCTACGTTCTCTTGGGCGGCGATAGTGGTGTCATGCCGGTGCGCTTTGCGAGGAGCGCCTTCAATCCCTATGGAGGTTATACGGACTTAGAAACGGACCTTTATTTCGCTTGCCTGGACGGCGATTGGGACGCTGATGGCGATTCTATTTTCGGCGAAGGATATACTACCTACGATGATCCGGGCGACGACGTGGACCTGAGTCCAGAACTCGCCGTGGGCCGTGCACCCGTCAACTCCATTGCTCAGGCAGAGCGCTTTGTTCAGGGCGTTATTTCGTATGACACCCTGAATCCTGCCCCTCATCTCGCATCGGCTGCGATGCTCGCGGAGGTCCTCTTCCCGAGCGATTGGGACGGTACAGAATCGATCAATCTCGATGGAGCAACCTATGCGGAGGACTACGTGATGGCCTTGGCCACCCATCCCTCTGCACCCATGATCACGCGGATCTACGAAAATTGGAGTGATTATCCTGGATCACAGCCACTGACAACGGCCGCGGCGCTCTCTACCCTCGACTCGGGAACCTTTGGTCTTCTGTGCTTCTTGGGGGAGGGTAGTCTCACCAGTCTTCCCGCCGGCAATGGCACGTTCTCCATCACTCAAATCGATGCTTTGACAAACGCACCGCGCTTTTACTTCGCCATCTCTGCGTCAAACAACTCCGCTTCCTTCTTCGACGATTGTGCCTTAGAACATCTGATTCTCGCTGCGGACGGTGGATGTGCTGGGGCAATTGGGTTTACCGAACTGGTGCTCGGTACTGAATTCTCCCAGTACACCAAGGAGTTTCTCCAGCAGGTTGCTGCAGGTACCGGAATTCTCGTGGGAGATGCCATGCGCTCAGTCCTGCAGCACCATGCCCCCAGCTTGCCCTATGAAACTCTCTGGCGGTGGAACAACTTGACTTGGTGCCTTTTAGGAGACCCCGCCACTCCCTTTCGGACGGAGTTGTTGCCGATCCCTGCGAAGGCGACGAGTCTGGGCGGTTTGAAGGCGCGGTTCAGGCGGCGCTAGCAAATTCCCCATTTCTTGCGCGGAGAGCTTCGCGCCGAAATGCCTGGCGGATGCAAGTACGGCCAGTGGGGTTCCCTCTTCGCTCGCGTGCGCCGTATTCTTCCACATGAGGCTCCTCTGACTCTCTCGATGGGAGGCACGTCGTGCTTTGCCGGCGATGAGTCGAGCTGGTCGTTCTTGGATTCTTGCTCCTCGCGAGCCACTGGTTCCTATCCTCCGCCAACGCCGACTGCGGACTGATGGGGGCGTTTCCGACCAATTGCGACACCAAGCTGGAGCTTCCGGCGGGGGAGACATCCCACAGGGACAGCCGACGGGCCTTCGCACTCGGTTGCTGGGAACTGCTCCCAATCCCTTCAACCCACGCACCCAGATCCGCTTCGAGCTCGAGCATGCGGCGGACGTACGGCTTCAGATTTTCGACGGGGCGGGACGCCTGGTACGCAGCTGGAGTTGGTTCCAGATGGAGGCCGGACTTCACGCGGTACCGTGGGATGCCCGTGATGAGCACGGGAATGCGGTTGCGAGCGGGGTGTACCACCTGCGGCTTCTGACCGGTGGAAAGGCGATAGCCCATCCGATGGCGCTTCTGCTTTGAAGCTCGGCGCGGTTGCCGCGAAGACGATTCTCTCGAGCTGTCTACCCGGGTAGAACGCGGGCGCGGGCGTTTTAGCGCCAGGGTTGCCCCTTTGGCTCCTTTTGAGGTACGCTTGCCGGTGGCTCCTCTCACTCGCGAGATTGGAGGCGCGCCGTGTTCCCCCGACGCTGCATTGGGCTGTCCCTTCTCCTGAGCATTCTGATCGTTGCGTTCCCTCGCCTTAACTTCGCCGCGACGCTTCTCGTCCCGAAGACTTTTCGCTCGATGAGGCGCTCGCCAGCGCCGCCCCGGGCGATACCGTCTCGGTGGCAGGTGGAGCGATCGATCGGGGGTGGTCACCCTGCCTCCGGGGATCGTTCTTCTCTCGCGCGAATCCCAGGGCAATACTCTGATCCAGCTGCTTGCCTGGAATCTGAGCCTGGCCCTCGAGGTAAGGGGATTTCACTTCGCTCTTTTTCCTGTGCGGATCTTCACATCCAACTGGCACGGCGTCATCGTGGACAACTCCGAAGTATCGTTCGTCGACTGTCAGTTCATTGGTCCTGGAGTCGTGGGTGGTACTCTCGACGGTTCGGAGTACCCCGGAGTTGGTGATAGATCGTTTTCCGCTCCAGATCGTCAATGGTTCCACGGTGAGTTTGAATTCCTGTACGTTCCGCATGAATTAATCAATTTCATGTCCTTCCGAATGATCCCAGCGCGATCAGTTCCCAGGATTCTTCGCTGGAGATCCTGAATTGCCTATTCGAGGAACAGGATTTCGCGATCGATTCGAATGGTCCCTTGACCATCACCGACAGCACCTTTCGCCACTGCAACTGGGCTTTCCTTCGTTCCAGCTGGCCCGCTCTGGATGTTGGGAAACCTCTTCGTGGATTGTGGTCCGTACTACTGGGTCGATCGTTACTATTCGACCTCGACCAAGGACCCCTATCCCTACTGCCGGCAGACCAGGAGCATCGTTCTCAGCGGCTCGGTTCATCTCTATCGCAACACTTTCGTAGACAATCCAATCCACTTTGGCTTCGATTACTATTGCGATCTGCCCGAGCCCGATCTGCGCCTTCCCCTCGTCACGATCGATTCTTCTGCCCAGGGCTGGATCCAGCGCAACCTCTTCATCGGTCTCACCGGTCCCGCGGTCGAGGCGCCCGCATCGATCGAGGTGTCGTGCAACGACGCCTGGGACGGTTTGGGGCAGTATTGGGTCGGCGGAATCGGCGACGTGACCGGCATCAACGGGAACATCTCCGAGGCGCCGATCTTCTGCGATCGACGCAATGGTGACTACACTCTCAGCGTGCAATCTCCGGCCGCCAACGCCGACTGTGGTCTCATGGGTGCTTTTCCCACCAACTGTGATACGAAGTTGGAGATTCCGGCGGACGGAGGAGACCTTCCGAAGGGGCAGCCGGCGAGCCTGCGGACCCGTTTGCTCGGAGCCGCGCCCAATCCCTTCAACCCGCGTACCGAGATCCGCTTCGAGCTGGAGCACTCGGGAGACGTGCAGCTGGAGATCTTCGACGTCGCCGGCCGTCTGGTGCGCAGCTGGAGTTGGTCCCAGATGGAAGCCGGGCCTCACGCGGTACCGTGGGATGCCCGCGATGCGCACGGGAATGCGGTTGCGAGCGGGGTGTACCACCTGCGGCTCCTGACCGCCGGAAAGGTGATGACTTCGCGCGCGGCGCTTCTGCGCTGAGTGAGGTCGTCTGCTGTCGCAGGGAAGCGCGAGCGGTATCGGGAGTGGCCCCGTCCTCAGGGCTGCTGGGCCTTCTGGACGGCGGCACGCAAGAGCGGCGCCCAGCCATCGTCGGGACCGAGCTGCTCGTAGCGCTGCAGTAGCCTCTCCGCGGTTTCCACTTCGTGCAGGGCGAGCGCCACTTGGATCTCGTCATAGAGCGCACGGAGATAGTGTGGCGAGGAGCTTTCCACTCTCTTCAACAGCGCTTCGGATCGTCGCAGGTGAGCAGTTCGTTCCGCTTCACTCTGCGCCTTCAAGGAACGCTGATACTCCACGATCGCCAGACCGATGAGGGCTTCGCCGTTGAGGGGATCGTGCTGGAGCGACTCCCGATAGTTCTGCTCGGCCAGATCCAGTTTCCCTCGCGCCAATTTGAGATGCGCCAGGGCATTGCTCGTTCCGACTGGATCGACTCCGCGGCTGCGTTGCAGGATGAGGGTTTCCTCGGCCGCCAGCATCTGCGCCTCGCTGGCGCCACTCGTCGCTGCCGCGGCGATTCCCGGGGGCCTCCCGGGAGAAATCCTGCGCCAGGCGAAGGGGCGCGGCCACTCCGCTCGGGTACTGAAGATGGAGCTCCTCGGGAGCCACCGGCTGGGTGGTCTCGCCGAGAATCGGATCGGGGAGCTTCGAGCGCAGAAGGGGGGAAACGGCGATGAACAGGACCGCCGCGGTCGCCAGGAGAACTTCAAGGGTTCGAGGCCGGGGCCAGCGCGGGAAGTTGACGACTGCCGAGGAGCTTCTCCGTTGGGCTCGCGCCAAGAGAGCAGCGTAGTACGCCGGGATGTCCTCCTCGTGGAGGTGTCCCCACTGCTTGGGATCCAAGGGGGCATCCAGGAGAGCGACGACTTCGGCCAAGGCACGACGGGCGTTCGCGTCGCGGCTCAGCAACTCCATGCGACGTGCGGTCGTCGTCTCGTCCAGCTCTCCCAGCACGAACCCGAGGATCTCCTCGGAATCACGCCACCCATCGCCGGAGGGACCCCCGGGCTCAAAGTGGCCGTCATCGATCGAACGGGAACGAGCGCCGGGTCCTCCAAAATGCCTTTGGAGGACCATGCGACCCCGCTCGATCACTTTCTCCACGCCGCCCCGGCTCAATTCGAAGCTGGCGATCGAGGCAATGCGCGCGGCAGAGAGCTGTTCCATGAACGCCAGGTTGCAGATGGCGATGTCCCGTTCACACGTGGAATGTTCACTCCAGTTCTTACGCAGAATCGGAGTGATCTGCTCTTTGATCTGCTGTACGTGAGTCCAGTTGTCGGGAGTCATCGCGCCGTCTTCGACCTGCGCGAGAACGAATTCGAGCCTATCTCCATCCAGCTGTGCGATTCTGGGACGCTTGATCCTGCTTTTCGCGTTGAGTCTGTCCCGCACCGTGTTTACGGCGGTCTGCCGCAAATACATGTGAAATTCGCCTTCACTGCGATTCGGGTGCTCGCGGAGGTGCTTTCGATCGTCGCGCAAGAGTTTGACCCAGCTTTCTTGGCCGACATCCTCGACGTCTTCAAGGGTGTACTTGCCGGGCGCGAGAAGGTGGAAGGTCCCTCGCGCGGCCTTTCGTACCACCGGATGGAAGCGGCGGATGAGCTCGTTCCATGCCCCCTGGTCCTTCGACTCGACGCAACGCGCGTACAGAGTTGAAAAGGGGGTGTCCTTGCCGCAGTCCACGCTGGCTCCCACGAGAAGACGATTGTGTTCATTCCCGGAAGAAGCCAGTTTGCTGGCAGACTCAGGGGCCGTCAAGACGGGCCCTGGTCATTGCCTCTACACTCAAGACGAGAATACGTGGATAATTCCTAGTGAGTTTTCGGTTTTATCCAGATCCCGCGATCAACGCATGAGGACATGGCCATTCATTCCAACCCGAGAGCCGCCTGGCCGTCTCCAAGGCCTCTTTCCCTCGCTCTGCTTTGCGGGGCCTTGGTCCTTTTCTTGGCCTGCGCGGCTCACCCCGAAGAGACAGATCTTCCCGGGCCCTATACTCCGCTGCTGCCCCCCGAGTCCTTGGCGCAGGCCTCTGGGGCTTCGGGGAGTCAGGAGGAATCCGAGGGGATCCTCGACGCCCTGACGGCCCGGACCGCGACGCAGCCGCAGAGCTTTTCCAACTGGACTCACACGGTGATTTTGCAGCTCTCGTTGCAGCGGCCGCTGGGAGCGTTGCGGACTCTGGAGCGCGCGCGAAGCCTTGAGTGGTCCCCGGAGCAGAGCGCCCAACTGGACTTTCTAAAGGCGGCGGCCGAGGTGGCCGTCGAGCCTCTGGAGGATGACGCACTCATCGGAGAGGAACATCTGGATCGCGCCCAAACGATCTTTCGACGCCTGCACTCACGCCCGGACATGGAGTTGCCCGCCTCGTTCGGTCTGGCGTGGATCTCGTGCGAGATGGGTCATCCCTCGGCGGCGCGAGAACTCCTCGAATCGAAGACCGACTTTCCCCCGCGGGCGGCGCAGCGTTTGTGGGAGGCCATGGTGCGTGCCTGCGGCTCCACCATGGACAGTTGGTTGCCCCACTTCGAACGAGCCCGCGCGGAGAACGATCGCGCGAAGCTCTCGGCCGCCGCCCGTCTGGCGCCCGGTCCCTACCTTCTCTATCTGCAGCAAGCGTTGGATGCCCCCATCGAAGAGGGCCTCTCCCTGGGCCGGGGTGGGCGCGCCGTGGATTTCTCCGCCGTCGATTCCCTCTTGAAGAGAGTGGAGCCTCCTTTTCCCGGCGCGTACTCGGGAGTTCGTGCCCGCATGCAGACCATCCGAGGTCTCGATGGGCACGAGGGGTTGAGAGCTCTTTCGCTGGTGAGAGCGCTCCATCGCTTCGATGCCACCTTTGCCGACAAAGAGCTTGTGTGGCAACGGCGCTGTGAGCTGGCGGTGCAGCTCTCCGAAGGCAGGGCCGATTCGTGTGAGGCCATGGGACTATGGTATCTGGCGGGACGCTGGCATTGGGGGCGTGGATTCGCCCAGGCGCAGCTCGGTCGACCCCTGGAGCAGGTTAAGGAATACGAAGCCGCGCTCGAGGCGGCCAAGAGACTCACTGACGCCGCATATCTTTCCAAAACGGCGTTCAATCTCTTCATGGTATGCGACGAAACCGCCAAGCAAGCGCAGCGCCTGGAGCTTCTTCCCATGCTGGTGAAGCTCGCGGAACAGAAGGGCGTCTCGGTTGCGGAGGTGGAAGTGGCCGAAGGAAGGGCGTACGAGGATCTCGGTGATCTCGAAAAGGCGTGGCGGATTACGACGAACGCGTATCGAGAGAGCCGTCGTCACGGAGCTCCTTACACTCAGATCACGGCGCTTTCGAATCTGGCGGGGCTGGCTCTTCGGCGGAATGAAAATGAAACGGCCTCGCGCTACGCGCGTGCGATCCTCGCGCGGACTCGACCGGAAGATCTCCCGCCGCGTCTGCCCTCGTATGGAGAAGGTATTCTCGCGATGCGCACCTGGGCCATGCTGGATCTCGGCAAGGCTCTGCCCCCGAATGACCCGGAGCGCTTGAAGTGGTACGAGAGCGCCGAAAGCTCGGCTCGCGGACAGGAACAGTACGCGCAGCTGCTCCACATCCGATTGGCCAGGGCCGAAGAGTATCTGGACGAAAACGACCTGTTCGCCGCCACCAAGACGCTTGCTTCCGCGCGTGCGCTCGCCTTGCGCCACGACTACGAGTACGGACTCTGGAGGGTCGACGCGCTCCAGGCTCGCTGCGAGAAATTGGCGGGAGACTACCAGGCAGCCGCGCGTAGCTACGATGCCGCTCTGCGGGGTTTGGAGGGGATCAGCGAACACATCAACAATGCGGAGCACCGGGCCGGGTTCCTCTTACCCGCCTCGAGGGTCTTTCAGGACGCGATTACGCTCTTGCGCGGGCCCCTGCACGATCCGTCCACGGCGTATGCCGTCGACGAGCGAGCGCGGGCACGAGCTCTCCTTCAGAGAGTCAGCGGGAAGGTCTCGGGTTCGCAGCTTCGCAGCGCCGCCGAAGTTTGCTCCAGTTTGCGGGACGATCAGGTGCTACTCCAATACCGCGTTCATGAGGATGGAATCGATCTCTGGATTCTGACTTCCACCGGGATTCGCCTCGAGGAGATCGCGCAAAAGGAGAGCGAGCTTCAAGAGAACATCCAGCGTTGGCGGACCGAAATCGGGCGAGGCTTCACCAGTAGCTTGGGAGCGAAGCTAGGTTCGCTTCTGTTGACCCCGGCCGCCGGTGAGTTGGCGGTCAGCGATCAGGTCGTCGTCGTCACGGACGAACCGCTGAGCCGCGTACCCTTCGCGTTGCTGCGACTCGATGGCGAGTACCTCCTCCAGCGCCACGCCGTTTCGTGTGAACTGAGCGGAAGTATCCGCTGCGCCCTGATGGAAAGAAAACCGCTCGGCCCGAAAGAGGGTGTCCTGGCGGTAGGCTACGGTGGTGGTACGGCCGCGCAGACACTGCACCTGCGGGAGCTTCCTTTCGTGGAATCCGAGGCAAGCCTGGTGGCGGGGTTGGCGTCCAGTAGCCGGCTGCTCCTGGGCGAACACGCCACCGCCGACAGTGTGGCCGCGTTGTTGCCCGAGGCGGGCATACTTCATCTCGCGGCGCATGCCGGACTCGATGCGTTTGGTGAACCGTTTTTGCTGCTGGCGCCCCGAAAGGATGGGGATGGACTCGTTCATGGAGAGCAGCTCTCCGCTTGGCCTCTAAACAAGGTGTCGTTGGTGACTCTAGCCGGTTGCGAGACAGCGCGACTCGGCTCATCCGAAGTACAGGGTGATCTCTCCTCTCTGGGCGTTTCCGTTTTTGCAGGGGGAAGTCGGGATCTAATCGCGTCTTTATGGAGTGTGGGGGACGACTCGACCATGAGACTCATGGCCTTGTTCTATCGAGAACTGTTCGAATCTCGTCGTTCTCCGGTTCAAGCACTCCGACACGCTCAGTTGGAATTGGCAGGCTCGGACGGGGCTTTGGAGCGTGAGTGGGGCGCGTTTTGTTTCTTCGGCCCTTGACCCCTCGTTTCAGGAGGCGCGCGATGAGCCACTTCAAGGCCTGCAATCTAGAAAAGGACAATGCGGCACTTCCCGGATCCATGGAAAATTCCTGTCTTTCGGTGCGCACCGGCAAGATGTCCTTCATTCAGTTCGGTTTCCGTCAAGATCCAGGTGCGAAGGTAACAGGCAAGTTTCAATCGGATAAAGTGGTCCTCCTGGTGCTCAACGACCACCGTAATGTCCAGTACCAGATCGAGAACGGGAACGAGGTCCTCGATCTGAGCTCACAGCAGCTGAAGGATCACGTCTGCATCCTGTGGCCAAAAGGCAAGACGGTGCCCGTCGAGCTCTCACCCGAATACCTCTTTGGACACCGTTCGCCGGACACCAGGGGACAGGGCGAACGGATCTGGCCCCGCGAGTCCTACACGGACGATCAGGGGATCCGCAGAGACTGGGATTCGGCCCTGGTCTTCCGGGACCCTTCGAACCAGTACGCCTACGAGTATCGAACCGGCGCCGACGGGTGCACCGACGATTACCGCTTCGCCCTCGAGTCGGAGGAGATCGTCGCGTGGCTCTGGAAAAAGGATGAGAGCGCGCCGAAGCTCCTGCTTCCGGAGGGACAGACCGTGACCCGCGCCCTGCAGGCCGAGAGCGGTGGCGCCCAGGGAGAAGGAGGCGCTTTGCCTTACCCTCCGGGCTAGAGCGAGGCCATGCCGTCGCCCGCGAGCGAGGGGAAAGCGGCGCTGCTGGTTCAGGGGTACTGGCGCACCGGGTCTTCGGCGCCGCCCGCTTCCCGCGCGAAGTTGCTTCGAGAATGCTCAGGTATTTCCACGGACTTGAGCGAGAGGATTCAGGCCTCGCTGCCCTCGGCCTCGGTAGAGGGTAGCCTGGCCCTTGCGCCGCTCTTGTACGTCCGATGTGACGCCGCAAAAACGGCGGGCTTCGTCGAGGAACTTCGTGGCTGGAAGCAAGTCGAGCGCGTCGAGGAAGTCCTCCCCGAACCAAAGAACGCGAGGCCGGCTCTTGTTCCGCTTGCTCCACGTCTTTTGAACTCGGAGTTGATCGTCGGCTTCGCGGATATCGGCACACCCGACCTCCGCTCTCCGCTCCTTCGTTCTCTGCTCCCGCGCTTCGATGGAGCCCCCTCTTTCGATTTCCACGGGGAGGGCTTGCGAGGCGGTCATCCCACGGCGGTTCTTGCCTGCTTCCTTGAGGCCCTCCAAACGGACGACTTTCCTCGCTGTGTTTTCGAGAGTCTCAGTCTTGACGCGGGACCCTTCGCCTGGCTCGCGGCTCTGGACCGACTGCTCTGCCGCGGAGCGGCCGTCGTCAACTTGAGCTACGGTCGTCTTCCCCTCGAACGAGAAATGGGGTGGGGTGGCCTCGCGTGGGGCACCGAGCTCTTGTGCCGAAGCAGTGGTGCCGTCGTCGTTGCCGCCGCGGGACGGCTCGATACCGAATTGCGCCTGGGGCAGCATCTCTATTTGCCCGCTTCCGCTCCGCACGTGCTGGTCGCCGACGAGAGGGGGCGCACGGGCGCGGGCCGTGCGAGGGGCGAGGGGGAGAAAGTCCTTCTTGCCTCCCGAGCCAATCCTACCGGAGGACGGCCCGGATCCTCCTACTCCACGCCGCGCATCGTCGCACGGGTGGTAGATGCCCTTCGCGTGCTTGGCGAGCCCGCGCGCGATTACGAGTCGCTCGTGGCCCTTCTGCTCGCCTCGGCGCGCCCCCATGCTTCGGACTCTCTCAGTCCCGGCTCTCCCGATCGAAAACGCCTGCGGCGAATCGTGGCGACCGGGAGTCTCATCACCGGCACCTCAAGCCGGAGCCTGGAGCTTCCTCGTTCGGTGGGGATTCCCCTCCGCCTTGCGATCGCCTGGCGGGATTCCGGACAACAGGCGCGACTCATCGCTCCCTCGTGCCGACGCCTCTACCGGCTCCGCCGGGCCGCGCAGTGGATGGTCATGGACTTTCTCCCCGGCGATTCCCGGCTCCACGTGCTCCGAGTCGGCGGCCGGTGGACGGCGGCCTGGTTGCCTCTGACGAAGGGTGATCTCTCGTGCTTGCGAAGCGCCAAGCCGCGTTCTGGCGAGCGATCTCTACCGCTTGGGGCGGCGCTCCCGCGCCCAGCAGCATTCTGAGCTTTTCTCCTCCGTCGAAGCGGGCCATATTCACCTGAGTCTCAATCAGGGAGTGATCATGGTGCGCAAGCCGGTTGTTCTGGTGACGGGGGCCAACGGCGAGATCGGCCACGGTCTCATCGAGAGAATCGCCCGTGAGGGGGATAAGGACGTGCTCGCGGTCGATCTCCTACCTCTCGACGAAGAGCTACGCACCTTCTGTCATGACGCGTTCGTGGGCAGCATTCTCGATACCCACCTGACCGAGCGTATCGTCAGCCAGTACGAAGTGGTGGAGATCTACCATCTGGCCGCCCTGCTTTCCACCCGAGCAGAATTCACTCCGGAAACGGCGCACCAGGTGAACGTCGAGGGTACTCTGGGGCTTCTGCAGCTGGCGCTCGAGCAATCGAGCTGGCGTGGGGAAGCGGTGAAATTTCTCTTTCCCAGTTCGATCGCGGTCTACGGCCTGCCGGACTTGAAGACCAAAGTACGTGCGGGACGCGTGAAGGAACACGAGTGGATCGCGCCCACCACCATGTACGGATGCAACAAGCTCTACTGCGAGGCGTTGGGCCGTTACTTCTCGCGCTACTACCGCCAGCTTGCCTCAGAGCCGGATCAACGCACCGTCGACTTCCGCAGCATCCGTTTTCCCGGCCTCATCTCCGCGGTCACCCTGCCCAGCGGAGGAACCAGCGACTTCGCGCCCGAGATGCTTCACGCCGCCGCCAAGGGCGAGTCCTACGCATGTTTCGTTCGGGAGGATACCACCATCCCCTTCATGGCCATGCCCGACGCGGTGGACGCAATCCTGGCGCTGACCGAGGCCCCGCGGGAAAGCCTGCGCCATTCGGTGTACAACATCTCCTCCTTCGCGGTCAGCGCCGGAGAACTGGCGCAGAAGGTGCGCGAGTACTACGCCAACGCGAATATCTCCTTCGTGCCCGACTTGAAACGGCAGGGCATCGTGGACACCTGGCCGATGGATACGAACGACGAGGCGGCGCGCCAGGATTGGGGATTCGACCCCCACTTCGGTTTCGATCAATCGTTCACCGAATATCTCGTGCCCGCGATGCGCGAACTCTACGCTCGTTGAGCGCCTGCTCTGGCCCAAACTTGCGCCTGTTCTCGAGCTCTCCCGCTACCTACTTTGGAGCGCGGTAACGCGTTCTCAACGCGCGTATAGATAGCTTGGCGCAGGAGGATAGTGATGAGTGTCTCGGTCTTCGAGAAACTGGAACCCGCTCTCATTTGGAAACACTTCGAAGCTTTGACCAGCATCCGGCGCCCCTCCGGAGAAGAGGAGCAGGCCCAGGATTACGTGAGAAGCTGGGCCAAGGAGCGCGGGTTCCCGCTGCTGGAAGATGCGACCGGCAACCTGGTCGTCCAGGTGCCCGCTACAGAGGGGAAGGAGAAGGCCCCCGTGGTCATCCTCCAGGGGCATCTCGACATGGTCTGCGAACGCAATTCGGACAGTCCCTACGATTCCTTTGCGGGCCGATTGCATCTCCTGCGCAAGGACGACTGGATCACGGCCGACGGCACCACCCTCGGCGCGGACAACGGTATCGGGGTGTGCGCGGGGATGGCGGTGGCGGACGACCCTGCGCTGGAGCACGGTCCGCTAGAACTTCTCTATACCATCGACGAAGAGACGGGCATGACCGGCGCGCGCGGACTCTCCACCGACATGCTGCGCGGAAAAGCAATGCTGAATCTCGACTCAGAGGATGATGACCTCATATTCGTGGGATGTTCGGGCGGAAAAGATACGCAATACCGGATGCCCATCACTCGGGAATCGGTGCCCGACGGTCACGTGGCCCGTGCGCTGCGGATCAGCGGACTCAAGGGCGGTCACTCGGGTCTGGACATCAACCACAACCGTATGAATGCGATCCAGGCTCTGGTTCGAGTACTGGACGAGGCGCGCCGCGAAGCGCCCTTCGAGCTGCTTCAGCTGGAGGGGGGCAAGATGCGCAACGCAATTCCACGCGAGGCGCAGGCCCTGATCTCTCTCGATCCCGTGCGCGAAGATGCGCTTCAGGCCGTGGTGAAAACCGCTACCGAGGAGTTGCGCGAGCAATATCGCGGCTTCGATGACGGTTTCACCCTGCAGTTCGAGGCGGTCGATGAGGGGGACCAACGCCTGAAAGCCGGTGTTTTCACCGCGGACGTGACGGATCGTCTCCTCGCGTTTCTGCGGGCGCTTCCCAGCGGAGTGGTGGCGATGAGCCAGGACATCGAGGGGCTGGTCGAGACCTCGACTAATTTGGGTGTGCTCAAGACCGGCTCCGATGCGGTCGAGGTCGTGTCGTGCTCGCGCTCCTCGGTGGCCGAAGCCCTGAAGATGGTGCTCGGACAACTCTCCTCGATCGCCCATCTCGCCCAAGTAGAAGCGGAAGAGGTCGGTGGGTATCCGGGTTGGAAGCCCAAGCTGGATTCGATGGCGCTGAAGGCGGCGAAGGAGAGCTACCAGCGGCTGTTCGGGGAGGAGCCCCATGTGACCGCCATCCACGCGGGACTGGAGTGTGGGCTCATCGGAGAACACCTGCCCGGGATCGACATGGTCTCTTTCGGTCCCTCGATCCGAGGGGCGCACTCACCCGACGAGCGGGTGAGCATCGCCTCGGTGCAGAAGTTCTACCGGCTCTTGGGCGAGGTGCTGAGGAGCTTGGCGCAGCTCTGAGGCGCCAGTTCCAAGTCCCGTCGCTGCGACGAAAGAGACGAGGGGTCCCGGTTTGGGTGCACGATCCGCTGGTCGTTTGACATTGGTGGGTTTTAAGCATATGTTCATAACTACTTGAGCCGGAGGAGACCATGCCCCGCCCACCAGTCCCCCGACGGATCTCACGCGGTCTGAGTACTTTGGTCTTCAAGCCGCGCGGGGTACCCACGAGTGGGCTCAGCACTCTCGAACTCACCCTCGATGGACTCGAAGCGCTGCGACTTGCCGATCAAGAGGGTCTCTATCAGGAAGAGGCCGCGCGGCGCATGGGGGTTTCCCGGGCGACCTTCGCGCGAATCGTTGCCGAGGCCCGGCGAACGGTGGCCAAGGCGCTGCTCGAGAGAAAGGCTCTGGTGGTGAGAGGGGGAACGGTTGAGCGGGAGGAACGTCAAACGTGGCCGTGTCCGGTCCACGGACACCGGCATCGCCAGGGGCGGGGATGCCGCTGCCAAAAATCGAGGCCAAGAGGAGGAGAGCATGGAAACGCAAAAACGGACGATCGCGATCGCGAGTAGCGGCACGCTCGGATTGAAGGGGAGTGTCAGTCAACACTTCGGCCACTGCCGGAGTTGGGTGCTCGTGACGATCGAGGGGGAGGAGATCCTCGACGTTCGCACCGTGGCCAATCCCTTCGAGCATGAGCACAGTTGTTCGGCGGTGGCCGGGTTCATCTCCGAACAGGGAGCAAACGTGGTCCTGGCCGGGGGCCTCGGACGCAACGCCCACGGCCATCTTCTGAGCCTCGGGATCGAGGCGGTTTCCGGCTTCAGCGGGGGGGTCGACCAAGCCCTGCGCGCCTGGATGAGCGGGGCGAAGCCAGGACCGGCGCTCTGTGATCACAACCTGTCCCGGCACGACCACTAGAGCAGCGCGAACTGGCCGAGGCGTACTCTCAGATGCGCTGAAAGCTCCACGAAAGCGGTTCGTCGTTCTCGTAGGGCATGTAGCCGTGAAAACAGCGCGGATCGTCGTCGAAAACCAGAGCTAAAAAGTAGCGATCGCCTTTCCACATGGGCAGGCGATCGAGTTCGTCCAGAGCGTGCCAAGCCAGGGTGCCCTCGGCGTTCTCCCGGAAGGGGCTCCCCTCGAACTCCTCGATGAGAAAGACGAAGCCTAACCAATCCTCACCCTTGGGTCCGAACCCGGTCCAGTTGACGGTGCCCCGCAGACGCATGGTCTTCACCCGTAGCCCGGTTTCCTCCAGAATCTCCCGGCGCATGCAGCTGACCACGTCTTCGGTGGCGAGCATCTTCCCACCCACACCGTTGTACTTTCCCAGTTGGTCGTCATCCGGGCGGAAGGAGCGGTGGACCAGAAGTGTTTTCGTGCGATCGGGAGAGAGAATGTAGCCCAGACTGCCGACGATGGGCGTATAGTGCATGGAGTTCCTTCCCAGAGCGAGCGCGATGCAACCATTCGTTGGATTCGTGCGTCTTGCCATAGTAACCTGTACCCGCTTCTGTGATCATCGTTTTTCCGCGCCGGCTCGAGAGGGCGCGTGGACCCACTGGAGGATTTCGTGTCCAAGCGTAACGCCCGGTGCGCTCTCGCCGCACTCGTCCTGTCCGTCAGTCTCTCTCTGTTCAGTGCCTGCGGCCACCACGGCTCCCAGAATCACGGCGACTCGAGCTCTTCCGATGCTTCGGCGGATTCGACCGTCCAGACCGCGAAAGGCGACTCGAGCTCGAAGAAAGACGAGGCCATTCCGGTCGAGATCGCTGTGCTGCAGACGGGCCCCATGGAAGCGGTGATCAAGTC
Source organism: Candidatus Krumholzibacteriota bacterium (assembly GCA_963764625.1). Classification (GTDB taxonomy): domain Bacteria; phylum Krumholzibacteriota; class Krumholzibacteriia; order JAJRXK01; family JAJRXK01; genus JAOZPE01. The sequence goes on from CAVXTH010000007.1 coordinate 51,131, forward strand.
CTCGACGAACATCGAAGCCGAGAGCCACATCGAGGTGGTGTCGGAAGCGGCCCGACGGGTGCGACAGCTCTTGGCCGAAGAGGGCGATCACGTGAAGAAGGGTCAAGTGCTCTTACGCCTTCAGGACGAGGATCAACGGAGCAACGTGGACAAGGCCAAGGCGCAACTCGAGCACTCACGCGACGAGCTTTCACGCCAGCAGGAGCTGCAGAAGAAAGGGTTAAACACCGAGCAAGCCCTCAAGGACGCGCGCTACACTTTCGAGCAGAACCGTCTGGCCCATGAAGACGCGATGCGAGAGTTGAGCTACACCGAGCTGCGCGCTCCGATCGAGGGAACGGTCACCAAGCGTCTGGTCAGTCTCGGGGACAACGTCACCGTCGGGCAGCCGCTATTCGAAATCATCGACTTCGAATCGATGGTCGCCCGCGTCTACATTCCCGAGAACGATCTACCCCAGCTGGCAATTGGCCAAACCGTGCGCGTTCATGTGCCGGCCGCCCGCGAGCAAGCCTATCAGGGTGTCGTTTCGCGGATCGCACCGGTGGTGGACGCGCGCAGCGGTACGGTGAAAGTGACGGTGGCGTTGGGGAAGCAGCCGGGATTGCGCCCCGGCCTCTTCGTCGACCTCGAGTTGATCACCGCGGTGGATCAAGACGCCTTGAGGTTGCCCAAGCGCGCACTCGTGTATGACAACGATCAGATCTACGCCTATCGCCTCGTGGCCGACCGGAAGGTCGAGAGGCTCCCCGTCGTCCCCGGCCTCACCGGACAGGACTACCTGCAGCCGCTCACGAATTTCGCCGAGGGGGATACCATCGTTGTGACCGGCCAGGCGGCCCTGAAGGACGGAACCACGGTGCGAGTCGTCAACTTCGATGCTCTCACCGCGGAGGCCACGCGGCAGTGAATTCTGAGAGAGTGCGTTCCTTCGTAACCGACCGACCGGTCGCGGTTTTGATGCTCTTCATCGCGGCGGTCGTGTTCGGTGGGTTTTCCTACGGTCGTCTCGCTCTCACCCTGATGCCCGAGCTGAGCTACCCGACTCTCACGGTGAGAACCGAATATCCTGGCGCTGCCCCGGAGGAAGTGGAAAACGACATCTCTCGTCCGGTGGAAGAAGCCCTGGGCGTCATCGGAGGATTGCGCAAGATCAGCAGCGTGAGCCGCTCGGAAGTGAGCGACGTGGTGCTCGAGTTCTCCTGGGACACGGACATCAACGACGCCACCCAGTCGGTTTTGGAACGGCTCGATCTTGTGTTTCTACCCGATGAAGCGAAGCGCCCGCTGATTCTCCATTTCGACCCCTCGCTCGATCCGGTGATGGAGCTGAGTCTCTCCGGCAAGGGCCAGCGCTTCGAGGGAGAGGAAGGTCTGCGCAGGTTGCGCCGCCTGGCCGACCTGTACGTCAAGCGCCAGTTGGAGCCCATCAAGGGGGTCGCGGCGGTTCGGGTGAAGGGAGGGCTGCAGGAGGAGATCAACGTCCTGCTCGACGAGGGCCAGCTGCGCCGCACCGGCATCTCCATTCAGCAAGTCATCGACCGTCTGGCGCAGGAGAACATCAATGTCGCGGGTGGGACCATTCAAGAGGGCCGCACCGAGTACCTCGTCCGCACTCTGAACGAGTACGAGAACCTGGGTCAAATCGAAGACACGATCGTGGCCAGCGTCGATGGCCGTGACGTGCGAGTGAAAGATCTGGGCAAGGTCGAGTTCTCCCACAAGGAACGCCAGATCGTCACGCACACCGACGGCAGCGAGAGCGTTCAGATCGAAATCTACAAGGAGGCTGATGCCAACATCGTGGCGCTGGCCAAGAGTGTGAAATTCCTTTTGGGTTCTACCGATCCCGAATCGGGTTCGCCCAGCGGTTTGGCGGGGCAGATCTATCAAAACGAAGGGGCAGTGCTCAAGGTCGTCGCCGATCGTTCGGTTTTCATCGAGAGTTCGATCAAGGAGCTGCGCAGTACCGCGATTCTCGGCGGGCTGTTGGCGATCTTCGTGCTCTACCTCTTCCTGCGAGAATTCCGAAGCACCGCCATCATCGCCGTCAGCATCCCGATTTCGCTCTTGGTGACTTTCGCGCCGATGCACCTCTTCGGGGTGTCGCTCAACATCATGTCCCTGGGAGGTCTTGCCCTGGGGATAGGTATGTTGGTGGACTCGTCCATCGTGGTTCTGGAGTCCATCCATCGTTGCCGGCAGGAAGGGGACGAGTTCGTTCCCGCCGCGGTTCGGGGAACGCAAGAGGTGCGCTCGGCCGTCTGGGCTTCCACTCTCACCTCCATCGCCGTGTTTTTTCCCATGGTCTTCGTGGAAGGGGTGGCGGGTCAGGCCTTCGGCGACCTCGGGCTGGCGGTGGTGGCTTCTCTCTTGGCTTCTGCCGCGGTCGCTCTCTACCTCATTCCCATGCTGGCCAGCCGCGGTGGGGTGAGAGTGGAGGAACTCTCCACCCGAGAGTTGCATCTGACCCGATTCCACGGCTTCGCGAAGTTCAAGAGCGCGTACCGGGACCGGTCGATTCGGGCCAGAATCCTCCTGATGGCCACGGTGCTCCCGAGCCTCTACTTCCTGCTGCGTCTAGTGGTTGGATTCTTTCTGGAGCTCGTCGGCAAGTTCATTCTCCTCCTCTTCTTGCTGGTGGTGGGTGTCTTTCGGCGTCTGCTCTGGCCGCTCGGCGCCCGCGTGCTCCATCTGCTTCTCCTTCCCTTCCTGAAGCTGACGAACGCCAGCCTGGGCTGGCTCCACCGCGCCTATCCACGCGCGCTGCGTTGGACTCTGGCGAATCCGGGCGTGACCATCGTGTTCATCCTCGCGGCGCTGGGAACCACAATCTGGGTGGGAGGATCTCTCGACAGCGAACTGCTTCCCCAAGTTCATCAGGGTGAGTTCACGGTGGAGGTCACGCTTCCGGTGGGCACACCCCTGAAGGAAACGCAGGCGCGATTGCAACCGGTAGAGCAGGCCATCCTGGCTCACAAGAAGGGGATCCAATCGGTCATCGTGACCTACGGCTACGACCCCGCCCAGTCGGAGGACTCGGACGAGGGTGAGCATACCGCAAAGTTCAAGATCCTCCTCGCCAAGGGTTCGCGCGGCGCAAAGGCGGAGGAGAGGATCATCAGGAGCCTTCGGGCGCGCCTGGCGGATCTGCCCGACATCAGCTCGCAGACCACGCGTCCCGTCATCTTTTCCTCCAAGACTCCCATCGAGGTCGAAATCTACGGCGACGATCTCGTCGAGCTGAGGCGTATGTCCGAGCGCGTTCGCACCGTGATGGAATCGATGAGTTCGCTGGCCGACGTGGAAGCCACTCTCCAGACCGGAGCTCCGGAGATCCAGGTCGTTTACGACCGCGATCGTCTCTCGCGCTACGGACTGAACATCATGAAAGTGGCGCAGATGGTGCGCGACAAGGTGCAGGGACACGAGGCCACCCGATTCAATCTCCTCGACCGTCGCGTGCCCATCCTGGTGCGCCTCAATGAGAACGAACGGGAGACTGTGGATGACGTCGAGGGCCTGGTCGTCAATCCGGAAGGCGAGCGTCCCATCACTCTGGGATCGGTGGCCAAGGTGGAAGTGGGAGAGGGCCCGAGCGAAGTGCGCCGGGTCGACGGGCGCCGGGTTGCCTTGGTTCGCGCCAATCTGAACCAAGGCTCCCTGAGCGAGGCGGTGGGTTCGATCCAGCGTGAGCTTCATCGCCAGGTCGATTGGCCGGCCGGAATGGGCTTCTACATCAGCGGACAGAGCGAAGAATGGGAGCGCAGCAAGGGCAGCCTTTATCTCGCCCTCGGTCTCTCGATCTTTCTCGTCTACGTGATCATGGCCATCCAGTTCGAATCGCTGCTGCATCCGCTCGTGGTCATGTTCAGCATTCCCCTGGCTTTTCTCGGCACGGTGGTCGTGCTGAAGCTTCTGGGCTTCGCGCTCTCGGTGGTAGTGTTCTTGGGGATGATCATGCTGGCCGGAATCGTGGTGAACAACGCCATCGTCCTGGTGGACTACGTGAACCAACTGCGACGGCGCGGTATGGAGATGAAGGAAGCCATCGTCCAGGCGGGCAGTGTACGCCTGCGTCCCATCCTCATGACGACGGCCACCACGGTTCTCGGACTCTTGCCGATGGCGGTGGGGCTGGGTGACGGCTCGGAAATTCGAACTCCCATGGCGGTGTCCGTCATCAGCGGTCTGCTCTCGTCGACCATACTCACGCTGCTCGTCATCCCGAGCCTCTACCTCATGCTCGATTCCCTCGTTTCCCGCATTCGCAAACGCGTCACCGGAAGCCCCGCCCTCGGTCCGGCCGAGAGCACGGGGGGCGAATCATGACGCCAAGGCCGAGCGACAAAGAACCGTCCCTGCCGCGTTTCTCGCTGCGGCGTCCCATCACGGTGCTCGTCCTTCTGGCGGCGGTGATCGTGGTGGGTCTGGTGGCGGCGCTGGGGATTCCCGTCGAACTCATTCCTAAGGGCTTCACCAATCCATCCCTGACCGTCTTCGTGCCGTGGCGTGATTCACCGCCGCGCGAGGTGCTCGAGAAGGTCACGCAGCCACTCGAGGACGAAATGGGAACGGTTCGTGGGCTCGAGAGTGTGTCCTCTGCGTCCTCGGTGGGCCGGTCGCGGGTCTTTCTGCGCTTCAAGCAGAGCACCGACATGGATCTCGCCTATCGCGAGGTGAGGGACCGGGTCGAACGCGCCCGCAGGACGTTTCCCGACGATGCCGACAAGGTGTACATCTTCAAACATGACACCTCGGGCATTCCCGTCTACGTGGTGGGAGTGGCCGTCGATCCCGACGTGAGTGATGCCTACAATCTCATTCAGAAGCAAATCGTGCTGCCGCTGGAGAGAACGGATGGGGTGGCCAAGGTCGAAGTACAGGGACTCGAGGAGAAGGAGATTCTCATCGAGCTCGATCGGAATCGCACCGAAGCGGCCGGCCTCAACATCTACCAGATGGCCCAGGAGTTGGGCAGCGACTCCTTCACCATGGCCAGCGGGAAAGTCTACGAGGGGGGTAAGAAACTCCTGCTTCGCTCAGTGGCTCGCTACCGGAACATCGATGAATTGAGGAATCGTCCCGTAGCCCCCGGGATCCGCCTCAAAGACGTCGCCACCGTCAAGTACGAGGAGCCCGAAAAGCAATATCGGGTCCGCGCCATGAGCCGCCCTGCCTACGCGCTGGTCGTGTTCAAGGAAGGCGAGGCGAACGCCCGCGCGGTCTGCCGGCGCCTGGACAAAGTCTACGAGGAACTGGAAGCCGACCCACGTCTTTCGAGCGTCGAGTTTCTGGAGATCTTCGATCAGGGGGACGTGATTCAGGAGAGCCTCAGGACACTGCTGCAAAGCGGTGCGATCGGCGGCCTCATCGCGGGGCTCGTGCTCTTCTTTTTCTTACGGAGATTCCGGGTGACGATGGTGGTGAATCTCGCCATCCCTCTGAGTCTCCTCGTGGCGCTTACCGTCATGTTCTTCGCCGGCCAATCGATCAACATCATTTCGATGCTCGCCCTGATGGTGAGCGTGGGCCTACTTGGTGGACAATTCCGTCGTGGTGGCCGAAAACATCGACCGAATGCACAAGACGGGGCTCACTCGTCACGATGCAGCGATCTGGGGTGCGGGTGAAATCGGTATCGCCATCACCATGTCCACCCTGACCACAGTGATCGTCTTCTTGCCGGTCGCGCTCGTGCAGGGACCGGGTCAGTTCTTCCTTCTGCGGATGGCGATTCCCATTTGCGTGGCTCTGCTGGCATCTCTCCTGGTGGCCCTGGTCTGCATTCCCTTGGGCGTGTACCTGACCCTCCCCAAGAGAAGCTCCGGGGCGACGAACAAAGACGGGATCGTGCGCCGTTGGTTGCTGCGTGCCTACGAACACAGCTTCGGACCCATGAACCGCTTCTATAATAAGATGTTGGCCCGCGCATTGGTGATGCGTCTGGATCTGGTGCTCGCACTCATGCTGGTCTTCGCCGCCACGGTGGGAATCATGAAGGCACGCCATCTGCGATTCGTGGATGTTCAGGACAACGAGCGCAGCGGCTTCAATATCGATGTCGACATGCCCGATACCTACACGCTGGATGAGACGGGCCAGTGGTTCCTTGCTGCCGAGAAGATCATCGAGGATCACCAAGACGAGCTGGGGCTCGAGGGATGGTTTCTCTGGCATAGCAAGACGCAGGGTGAGTTGGAGGGGTGGTTCACCACGCCGCGAAGTTCGAAGCTCTCCCCGAACGAAGTGACGGCGCGCGTCATGAAGCTGCTGCCCCAGAGACCGGGGATGGAGCTTCGTTCGGGGGAGGACTCCCCGGTCGAGGACGCCAAGGGCCAGTCCACCTTTCAAGTGACTCTCAACGGTGAGAGCGTCGACATTCTCGATCACGTATCCGATCAACTGTCGGGGGTCTTCCTGCAAGTGCCCGGGGTTCTGGCCATGCGCAAGTCCGACGACAAACCCCCGAACGAACTGGGACTGGTCATCGATCGGGAGCGGGTTCAGCGCTACGGAGTGAATCCGGCGGTGGTGGCGGGAATGGTGGGATACGCGCTGCGCGGTCAGAGCCTGCCCAAGTATCGGGATGAGGGCAGAGAGGTTCCGGTGCGAGTGCGCTACCAGAAGAAAGACCGGGACAACCTGGAGGCGCTGGAGAGTTTCATGGTGCCCACTAACGACGGGGGAGGGTTACCCCTCTCGGCCGTGACCAGGGTGGAGCAACTCCAGAGTCCAAGCACGATCTGGCGACGGGACAAGCGGATTTCCCGTACCATCACTCTCGACCTCGTTGAAGGGGAAGCGAAGTCGACGCGCGAGGACTTGAGCGCGATCATGAAAAATCTGGACCTGCCAGAAGGGGTTTCGTTCTCCGATTCGACTCCGCAGAAGAAACTCGACGAAGACCTGAAGGGACTCATCTTCGCCCTGATGATCTCGGTGGTGTTCATCTACCTGCTGATGGGTCTGCTCTTCGAGAGCTTCATCCTACCGCTCTCGATCATTTTCACCATTCCCTTGGCCAGCCTCGGGGTCATCTGGATTCATCTTCTGGCCAGAATGGACATCGATTTCTTGGGAGCGGTGGGGGTGGTGCTTCTGGTCGGAGTGGTGGTGAACAACGGAATCGTCCTCATCGACTACGTCAATCGTCTCCGCGCTCAGGGACACGAGCGTCGTGAGGCGATCCTCTTGGCAGCGGACCGCCGATTCCGTCCCATCATGATGACGGCGATCACCACCATCGGAGGCATGGTTCCGTTGGCTCTCAGCGGTCGAATGGAGTCGGGGATTTCCTACACGAGCTTCTCGCTGACTCTGATCGGGGGGATGACCACCGCGACGCTGTTGACGCTGCTCGTGGTGCCGGTCTTCTACACTTTCTTCGACGACCTGCGCGCTGCCTTCGAAGCGGCACTGCGACGCGTACTCCGCGTGCGCCGTACCGCCACGAAAGCGATATGAACCCAATCCAGGAATCGATCCGAAGCCGGGTCAGGGGTTCCCGTATCCCGACTTGATCACGCCCCAGGAGGGCTGCGTCGTTTCCACCCCGGCGCAGTCGGTGTCATTGTAGTCGTAGAAACCATCGCCGTCGTTGTCCAACCCCTTGCGATCACCGTTGTAATCCTCGCCGCCGTTGTTCTTGCCGATGGCGCACGGCTGGGTGAGGTTCACATCGGTGCGGGAGTAGTAGGCGGGCAAGGTGGTCTCCGGCGGAGGCGTCCCGTCCCCGGAGTGGCAGCTGCTGCAGACCGTGATGCCGTGGTCCGTGGCGTGGGCCAGTCTCAGTCCCTCGCCCATGTGACACCCGTTGCAGCCGTGGTTGGCGTCTGCAGCGCTGGCATCCGTGTGGGGACTGCCGAAACCGGTATAGTGACAGAGATTACAATTGTTCGTCATCTGACTGCCGCCGACGTGGAGGTCGTGCAGTGCTCCTCGGCTTTGGAAGCTGAGGTGGCAGTTCACGCAACCGCCGCTGCCGGTGTCGGCGTAGGTTTCGTACGCGAACGCCGAGAGCGGAGTCAAGACTAAGGCGATGACCCCCAAGATCACAGCGCCGGCCAGGATCCTTTGGTTCATGGAATCCTCCTCGATTGGGTTCAGGGTCCAAAGGAAAGTAAGACCGCTAAATCCTAACAGAGGGGGTGGGGGTGTGGGAAGCGGAGCCTCCGGCGGCGCGGATCGCCAGGAAACGCGCCAAAACCACCCCGAGGACGGCGCCAAGGCCCAAGGAGAGGGCATCGGTCAGATCCGCGGTGCGCGCGGGTAAAAAAAGTTGTGCCGCCTCCAGCACCAGGCCGACCAAAAAGAACTCCAGACCCACCCGGCGCGGCGAACGCCGCGGCCATAGACCGAAGCTCAACAGCCCCAAAGGCACCCCCATGCCAAGCTCGCGCAGGAAGTCCGCCAGCGCCCCGAGTCCCAGGCGCTCGAAGTAGGGGAAAAAGGGAAGCCAGCGGCGCCATTCCCAATGCGCGGCGTGGGGGAGAGACCACGCGAAGGGAGCGAGCCGTTCGATGAGGACCACGAAGAGCCACACCGAAAGGCCGGCCGCCGCCGCGCTTCTCTCGTTGGGCCCGCGCTCCATCCACAGAGCGCCGAGCAGCGCTCCCGCGAAGGCCAAGACGACCACCGTCAGGTCGGTTCCTCGTCCCACTACCGCCAATTGACCGAGCTCGACGCAGAGCGCGGTCAGCGTTGCCCCGGACACTGCCACCAGCACTCGTCCCAAGGCCGCCTTCGGGTGGCTCTCGCGACGGCAGGCCCAGGCCAAGAACCCGCCCAGAAGGGAGAACCGGGCCACGTCCGCTAACCAGGCCAGAGGATCAGAAGCCACTGGCGCCCCGAGGAAGGTGCTGCCGAAAGGAATCAATCGCGCCCCTTTGAGCGCTCGCTTGAGATCGTCGACGTCGAGGCTGAAGTTGAAGGGAAGCGCGCCGGCCAGGATCCACACGAGCACCAGCGCGCCGGCCAGGAGCCGGTAGGGATGCAATGCCGCCTCTTTCTCGTACCGCGGTAGCGCGTACTTTTTGCCCCAGGCGTCCCAAATCCCTCCCGAGACCGCACCCAGGCCCGCGCCCAGAGTGTTGGTGAGTACATCGCTCGCCGCGGTCGTGCGCAGGGGTGAGAAGAGCTGAAGCGTTTCCACCCCGAGGCTCAAGGCCAGTCCGTACCCCACGGAGTAGAGAAGCGAGGCAAGAGGAGTCCGACGCCGCCCGCGGATGGTCAGGAAGGCCAAGAAGCCCAAGGGGACGAAGAGAAGGACATTGCTGAAGAGATCGGTGCGGCTCAGATGGTGCGCCGCCGAAAGGCCGAAAACCTGCAGCTGAGCGTGAGCCCAGCCCTGGGCGGCGGTTGCCGCGTCGAAGCGAAAGTCGAAGGGAATGGTCGTTCCATAGATGATGAAGAGAGCCCAGAGAACGAGCAGGATCGTGACCAGTCGCAGGCGGTGCATCTTTTACTCCAGGCGTTGCCGGTTCCGTTCGTGAACGAGGTCTCTCAGGCCGGGGCAGGTTCCTCGAGGAAATAATTGAAATCCTCCGAGTCCTCCGCATGCAGAATCTCGTAAGCGTGGGCTGGGCTCTTCGCTCTGTAGAGCTGACGCTGCACGTTCAGATCGGAGCCGATGGCTCGGGCCATCGCGGCAATCACTTCCAGATGCCGCTCTCTCCGGTTCTGCGGAGTGGCCAAGAGGAGTACGCAGTGGATCGGTTCGCCGTCGGGCGCAGAGAACGCGAGCCCCTCGCGACTGATCCCCATGACCCCAACGATCTCCGGACCCTCCTCTAGAACACCGTGGGGAATGGCCAGACCATGCCCCACGCAGGTCGAGATCTCCTTCTCCCGTTCGAGCACGCTCGCAAGAAAGCGTTCTCGATTCAGGCCCACATGCGTGGTCGCCGCCAGATGGTCGACGAGACTGTCGATCGCCTCCTCGTAGGTGGACGCGCTCAGATTCACCACGATGTGTTCTTCGTGCAAGAAGTCGATGAGGCGTGCGCGATCCTTCCCGACCTCGCCGGAACGAATCAGAGCAATCCGGGTCAAGATGGGACCGACAATTTCGTTGAGGGTGACCGAGGTGAGACCGACCGCGAGGAAGAGTTGGCTGATTTCGCGAAAACTGGGATCTTCCTGCACGATCAGCACCAGGCCCACCGCGACCCCGGCTTGCGGCACCAGAGCCAGACCGAGGTTCGACCGGACTTTCCTCGGCGCACCCGCCAGCCGCATGGCCAGGCGTCCGGCGAGGAGCTTTCCCGCCATCCGTACCACCACCACGATCAGCACCAGCAGCGCACTGGCTCTGAGGTAGCCGAAATCGAGCTCCATTCCGGCCACGGTGAAGAAGATGGCGAAGATCGCGCTCTCGAAGTTCACGAAGACGTTGTGGCCGATTTCATCCTTGTCGGGTGTGAAGTTGGCCAGGGCCATCCCCAAGAACAGGCAGGCCAGAAGCGATGAGAAACCCAGGAAATCAGCCAGACCCGCGGTGAGGAGGATGGCCGCCATCGACGCGGTGGCGAGTTGATCGCTTCGCACCAGTTTACGAGTGGCCAGAACCAGAATGGCGCCGATGCCAAAGCCAAGCCCCGCGCTGGACGCCAGCTCCAGGAGCGGCGCCATCAGAATCTCGTGAAGATGCGGCGACACGGCGGAGCCCAGGCTCACGTGGGCCGCGGTGTGGGCCATCTCGAAGAGTGCGATGCACGCGATGTTGTTGAGGGCTACCGCCGCCATGAGGGTCTTCACGAACACCCCCCGCGCGCGCGCCTCTTTCACGATGGCGACGATGGTGGCGGGAGCGGTGGAGACGGCCATGGCCGCGAGCAAGAAGGCGAAGCTCCAGGAGACGTCCGCCACGAAATAGACGGCAGTGAAGACGAGGAGCGGGGTGAGCGTCGACTCGAAGAGCAGCAACCAGAGCAATCGTCGGCGCGCATTGCGCAGGCGCTTGACGTTGAGATGATTTCCCACCGCGACGGCGATGAGTCCCAGGGCGAAGTTGGTAATGGGATGAAGCGAGTGGATGGCATCGATACTGGCCAGATCCAGAACGCTGGGACCGATCGCCACGCCGGCGAGGATCTGTCCCGTCACGGCGGGCAGCCGCACGCGCCGGGCCAGCTGCCCGGAGAGCACACCCGCCACCAGGATGACGGCGAGCGTCAGAAGGGGAAAGGCATCCAGCATCTTCGTTTCCCGGGCGCGCTACCAGCGCATGAGGACGGAACCCCAAGTGAATCCACTGCCGAAGGCGGAGCAAGCCACGAGCATGCCCTTCTTCAACACGCCGGCTTTTACCGCCTCGTCCATTCCGATGGGCAATGTGGCCGCGGTGGTGTTGCCATACTTCTGAATCGTGTTGAACACGCGCCTCGGCTCCGCATCGAGCGCCTGCGCAACCGCCTCGTTGATCCGAAGATTCGCCTGGTGGAAGAGGAAGAGATCGACCTCGTCCGCCGTCAAGTGATTGGCCTTCAGCGCTTCCCGAATGGAGTCAGGCATGAGTTTGACCGCGCTGATGTACACCCGGCGGCCGTCCATCTTGGGGAAATGCTCCCCTCGCTCCAGAGTCTCCGCATCGATCCACTGCGCTCCGTTGCCCATTCCCGGCGCCTTGGTCCACAACATGTCCGCATAACGTCCGTCGGCGTGGAGATGCGAACTCAGGATGTGCGAGTCCTTCGTGGGGTCCTTTACTTCGCAACTCTCCATCACGACCGCACCCGCGCCGTCACCGAAGAGCACGCCCAGGTCGCGACCGCGGGGAGTCTTGTCCAGACCCTTGGAATGCAGTTCCGCTCCCACCACCAGGACACGATGGTACATGCCCGAGCGAATGAACTGGTCGGCCACGGACATTCCGTAGATGAATCCCGTGCACTGTTGACGGATGTCCAGGGCTGCTACTCCCGGAAGCTCCAACTTGGCCTGCAGGAAGCAGGCGGTGCCGGGAAAGTTATGATCGGGACTCAGAGTGGCGAGGATGATGAGCTCGAGGGTGGACTTGTCGATCCCCGCGCTTTCGACCGCGCGATTGGCTGCTTCCAAAGCGAGATCGGAAGTCGAACTCGACGCGTCCGCCCAAAATCTCTGTTCGATCCCCGTGCGCTGTCGAACCCACTCGTCACTCGTGTTCATCATTTCGCTGAGTTCGTCGTTGGTGACGACTCGGGGCGGGGCGTAGGAGCCGACACCGATGATGCGAGAACGATGCATGACAGCCTCTCCTTCTCGAGAGCCGAGTGGTTCGACCGAAGACGATTTCATCCCATTTGGACGGAGCTGGCAAGGTCGAAGCCGAGACGCGTGGGATCAGGAACCCTTCCGCTGGCTCTCCACCACCCTGACATGCCGACTCTCGGGTTCGACGGAAAGACTCACTTGCCCGTCCAGCATGCGAAGGAGATGACGGCCCGCGAGTTCATACCGCCAACCCTTCATGAGGGGGAGATCGTTCACCGTGTCGTCATCTCCCCTCAGCCGCTCGATGAATCGCACCAGGTCCTTCTTGGTGGCGACATAGCTCGTGGCGATGCTCACCTTGCGGGTGATCTTGCGGAGAAACACCGAGAGTAGATCAGCCGTGAGCTGGATGTCTTGATCATCCTCGCGGATCGCGGGCAGCTTGGGCCACTCCGCCTTCGGCACTTCAGTCCCTTTGCGCACTGCCTCGATGATTTCCTCCCCGCTGCGGCTGATCTCGCGGCTGTGCAGGCGGCGCAGGAGGTGCAGGTCTTCCACCAATTTCGGTTGACGGCGCGAGAGGTCGATCAAGACGTCGTCGGCGACCACACGGTTTCTCGGCACGTTGCGATGGGCGGCGCTCCGCTCGCGCCAGTCGGCGAGTTCCCGAAGCACCGCGAGTCCCCTGCCATCCAGGGAGCGGTGACGGGAGACTCGCAACCAGAGCCGGCGAAGATCGAGTTCGTATTCCCCGATCTCCTCGTAGTGCGCCAGCTCCTCGGCCAGCCAGCCCAGCCGGCCTATCTTCTGCAATCGAGTCGAGAGTTCGTCACGCAGCGCGTGGAGGTAGACGACATCGTTCAGGGCGTACTGGATCTGAGCCTCGCGGAGGGGACGCTTGCCCCAGTCAGTGACCCGCTCCTGCTTCTTCACTCCCACGTCCAACACGCGCCGGAGCAGGTCGGCGTACCCCGGCTGCTCACCCATCCCGAGCAGAGCCGCGGCGACCTGGGTATCGAAGAGGTTGTGGGGGAGAGTGTGGGTCTTGTCGTAGAAGATCTCCAGATCCTGGCTCGCGGCGTGGAGGATGACCTCGATCGTGGGGTCGGCGACCAGCTTCCAGAGCGGGGTCAAGTCCTCCAGGAGGAGGGGGTCGATCAGCACCGCCTCCTGGCGCGTGGCGACCTGCACTAGCTGGAGAATGGGCTTGTAGGTCCTCTCCCGCTCGAATTCGGTGTCCAGCGCGATGCTCTTTTCTTTCCTGGCGCGCTGACAGAAAGATTTTAGATCGCTGGAGGTGCTGAAGATTTCGATCTCGTTGACCAATGCCACAATTCCCGGTCTAGAACTGGAATGAGTTGCCAATTTACACAGAAGAAGCCCATTGGGCGAGGAATTCGGCAAAGTTCCCGCGGGTTTGCAAGCCAGGTTGGATTATCTATCGTAGCTCTGTCTTCAAGCCGAGATCCCCACCTCCTGCAGGAGAAGTACATTCATGGGAAAGCTCCAGAGGATCGCCATTCTCACCGGCGGCGGTGACGTGCCGGGTCTCAATGCGGCCATCAAGTCGGTCGCGAAGCGCTGCCACGGCGATGGAGTCGAGCTGATCGGGATCCGGCGTGGCTGGCAGGGAATGGTCGATCTCGAGCCCGACAATACGGATCGGGACAAGGACTTGCTGATCCAGCTCGGCCCGGAAGTCGTTCGCACGATCGATCGCAGCGGAGGAACGATGCTGCACAGCTCGCGCACGAATCCGGCTTCCATGAGCGAAAAGGTGCTGCCCAAGAGCTTCGACAAATCGACCCACCAGCCCGGCCCGACGGGCAAGTGGGACCTGAGTGACCGAGTCCTGAAGACCCTGGAGCGAATCGGTATCGATGCCGTCATCGTCATCGGCGGGGACGACACGCTCAGCTACGCCGCGCATCTCGATTCCCTGGGTTGGCCGACGGTCGGGATCCCCAAGACCATGGACAACGACGTGAGCGGAACCGAATACTGTATCGGCTTCTCCACCGCCGTGACGCGGAGCGTGGACATGATCACGCAACTCCGCACTCCCGCGGGCAGCCACGAGCGGATCGCGGTCATCGAGCTCTTCGGCCGCAACTCGGGTCAGACCGCGCTTCGAATCGGGTACCTCTCCGGAGCGGATCGCACCCTCATCTGTGAAGTGCCTTTCGACGTGGAGAAGGTATGCCGTTTCGCCGAGCAGGATCAGGACAGCAATCCCAGCCACTATTCGATCATCGTGATCAGCGAGGGCGCCTATCCCCTGGGCGGTGAAGTGCTCGAAACCGGCGAACCCGACGCCTACGGCCATCGCAAGCTCGGAGGAGTCGGAATCTGGTTGAGCGAACAGATTCGCCACCGCACCGGGCGCGAGACCCTTGCGCAGCGTTTGGGCTATCTGATGCGCGCGGGCAGCCCCGACTCTCTCGATCGCATCGTCGCCATGAACTTCGGGAATCTCGCCTACGAGCTACTGCGCAAAGAGCGCCACGGAAACATGACCGCTCTCATGGGGGGGCGCTACGTGGCGACTCCTCTGGCCGCGGTGAACGCGGGAGCGCGCCGGGTGGACGTGGAGAGCTACTACGACGCCCAAACCTATCTTCCCCGAACCCTTCGAGTGGAAGACCAGCCGATGTTCTTGAGCTGAATCATGCGGGAACTCCGGCCAAGAATTTCAAGAGGACGGAAATGAGCGAATTCGAACTGCAGGGCGATTTTGAACGTGAAGTGGTGCAAGAGAGCGCGAAGCAACCGGTGCTCGTGGACTTCTGGGCGTCATGGTGTGGACCCTGCCGCACTCTGGGCCCCATTCTGCAGAAACTCGCGGGCGAGGCGCAGGGCCGCTTCAAACTGGTGAAAATCGATACACAGGCCCACCCCGAGCTTGCCCAGCGCTTTGGTATCCAGAGCATTCCCGCGGTGAAACTCTTCGTCGACGGCACGGTGGTGGCGGAATTCTTGGGAGCATTGCCCGAGGCACAGGTCCGCGCCTGGCTCAAGCAACAGATCCCCTCCGAAACGGACCGTCTCTTTCGCGCGGCGGAGGCG
Source organism: Candidatus Krumholzibacteriota bacterium (assembly GCA_963764625.1). Lineage (GTDB taxonomy): Bacteria > Krumholzibacteriota > Krumholzibacteriia > JAJRXK01 > JAJRXK01 > JAOZPE01. Next base: position 66,392 of record CAVXTH010000007.1, read on the forward strand.
ATACTCGCCGCCGGGGAGAGACAGCGAGCGCGCGAAAACTTCGAAATCGTCCTTCAAGCCGATCCCCAGCACCTTGGCGCTCGCTACCGTCTGGCCGAGATCTCGCTCTTTGAGGATCCGGCCGCCGCGCTCTCGTACCTGGAGCCGATCCCCCAAAGCGGGAAGCACGCCGGGCGCGTGGAGGCACTCAGAAGACTCGCACGTCAGGCCACAATCACAAAAGAGAGTTCTTTCACCGCGGTGGAGGAACACGAGCCCAGGGCGCAATGGGTGCGGCGCTACCTCGAGGGCAACCAAGCCCTCGTCGAACGAGACTTCGCCGGCGCGCTGAATGCGTGGATCGAGGTGCTCACCTTCGATCGAAAGCTGGACGACGACGGCGCGCGCAAGGCCTGCATTGCTCTTTTCCACTACCTGGGTAAGGAGCATGCGCTCACGCGGGAATTCTCGTCCGCCTTCAGCTCCGCGCTGTTCTAGCCGGGCCCGCGCGAGGGGGCCTCAGGTCTTGTGGCCTTGTCAACGCACCAGGATCAGCTTGCGCGCCGACGCATCCTGTCCTTTCACCCGGGCCCAGTACACTCCGCTCGCCACTGCCTCTCCCGCGCCATCGAGTCCGTCCCAGTGGTAGAGGAGACGGTCAGCTTCGCTCTGAGACGGTTGCAATCGGGTGACGAGACGGCCTTTGGCGTCCAGGATCAGAATCTCCGGGCGGCCGCTCGCTGCAGTGAGTTCTAGGTTCACCCGCGGGTTGAAGGGGTTGGGCCAGGCCCGAAGCACCGCCTTGCTCCGGGAAGGCGGAGCCCGGGTGACCGGGTCCACCGGTGAGCCATCGCGCAACACCAGATCGAAGGGGGGCAGACCCGTCCCGATCGGCCCCGCCACCAGGGCGGTGGTGTTCGCATCGTAGACGCGGATCCCCGGGTTCTGTGAGTTCCGATCCGCGACGTACACTCTGCCCTGCTGGGAGATTTCCAGATCACTCAAGTCGAAGCCGGATGAGGTGAGAACCGTATCGATGGGAGCGCCGGAGGACACGTCGAAGCGGACGAGCAAGGTGCGAAACGAGGCATCGCTCACGATGGCCCACCCCACAGCGCTCGAGGCCAACCGCGCCGCCTGGAGATCGCCGCCGAGTTGTGCTTCGGTGGTGATGAAGCCTTCACTCTGCCGGGTGAAGGGATTCACCGCCGCGAGCCCGCCGTCTTGTACGAGGAACTCCCCGCTTTCGACCACGAGAAGACGATTCAATTTCCTCTCGTACCACAGATCGCCGGTTGGATTTTCGGCCGGAAGAAGGATGGAATCGATGCCCCCCGTGGAGGGATTCGCGTCCACCACCTCGTCGGTGCGCGTATCGATGACTACCAGGCAAGAACCACCCGCGGGCGGGAGACTGCTCTGGAAACGATCCAGACGTTGCAGCGACACAAAGGCGAAATCGCCCACCGCGGCCACTTGGGACATCTCGGGAATTCCGTCCGCGTCCGCGAAGGAAGAGAGATCGACCGTGGCAAGGAGCGTCCCGTGCAGTGGCTCCACCACCCACAGCTGCGTCTCTTCGAAACGGGTGAGGTAGGCGCGTCCGGGTCGCACCACTTCCAGATCGTAGGGATTCGAATTGAGCCCGGTGGAGTACTGATCGATGACCGCGTAGCCAGCACCGGCATCCAGAACCAGCACGTTGTCGGCCAGATACCGGTTGATCACGAAGATGGTATTTCCGCTGCGGCGCGCCACGGCGTCGCCGTGAATGGTGTAAAGATCATTCGTCGTGGTCCACGGCGCGTCCAGAAGCATGGCCGAGGTGGAGCCGGTGGATTCGAAGGTGGTGGTGGTGCAGAAGAGATCCTGCGCCATGGCTTTCGCCGACACCCCCAGAGCGAGGAGGAAGGCGAGCCATCCGAGTTCAGATCTGGTCACGGCTCCCTCCGATGCCGAGAGAGAGAAGAAAGCGGCGCCCGGGGAGCGGCCAACCGTACAGATCGAAGAGCTGCTGGTTGTCGGTCAGGTTCTCCACGCGAGCGTCGAGGGTCACCCCTCCGACGTTCAGACGCATCCAGACCTCATGCAACGCTCGTTGGGGAACCTTCTCTCGTCCATTCCGGTCGAGAGTGTTGTCGCCCATGGCGGTGAACTCGTACCCGACCCGCCACATACCATGCCCCACATTTGCACGCGCGCGCAGCTGATACCCCGGTCGGCCGGGGAGGGGCTGCCCCTGAAAGGTCGCGTTGTCACTGCAATCGCGGGTGCGCAGCCAGGTGCCATTGAATCCGAGGGCGAGCGGTCCGAAGCGGCCGAGGTCGAGATCGGCCTCGACTCCCTTGATCTCTGCCGCGCCGATGTTTTGCGCGGTGGCGGTGCGCTGGCTGTTGCGCACGAAGGTGATGAGCTGCGAGCTATCGTTGTGGAAGAGGCTGAGCATCAGGCGGCGGTTCGATCCTCGCTGCGTGAACACCAATCCCACGTCGCGGTTGGTACCGATTTCCGGTACCAGATCGGGATTTCCGATGACACTGCCCCGATTGCCGAAGCGTTCGATCAAGGTGGGGACTCGTTCGTACTCGCCGACATTCGCCTTGAGAATGAGACGCTCACTCAGCAGGTATCGAAGGTCGAACTGATAGGTGTGGGCCCAGGTGTCGGCGACTTCTTTGGGGCCGTTGGGCAGGTCGTAGTTTCCCAGCACCGGCACTCCATGGAAGCGATCGTGGTGGTACTCGAGTCGCGCCCCCGGACTTAGCGAAAGACGCTCGGCCAAAGCTCGGAATTCCGGTTGCACCGCGGCCGCCACCGTGAAGCGCGTCTGGGGCGCGCCGTTCTCTTTTTCCGGCCACAGTCGCTCGCTCCTAAGCTGTGCCCAGCGCGTTTCCAGGCGCCAGGCGTCGCCGCGGTGTCCGCCGAACGAGCCCAGAGCGTTGACCCCGACGCTCTGGGTGCGGTCTCGCCGCTGCTCGCGGACCAGACTCAACTCCCCCTCTTTGTCGTCGAAGCCCTGTTGATCGATTCGATGGTAGAGCTCGAGTTTTCTCAGGATTCCCCGCCTCGCGCCCGAAGAGAGGAGCGCGGCGCGGAAATGATGCGTGAACGACGAGCTGCGCGCGTGCGCCGCCTGGAGATCTCTTCCGGGGAGTCCGTACTCGCGGCCGTCGAGCAATTCACTGAATTGCAGGTTCCAGCGATCCCCCGTTCGCAACGCACTGACGATTCCCCCGCCGGCGCTGAGGTCGTTGTTGCGGCGCGCGGTCCTGAAATCGTCCCGGGGATTGTAGGGAGTGCGATTGTCGAATTCGTAAGTGAAGTCGCCGCTGCTGCTGAGATACCGCCCACGACCCAGGAGCGTCCACTTTCCCTGTGCGCGCGAGGATCCGGCTTGAAATTCGAAAGTGTGGTACGAACCGGCAGTGGTGCGCGTCCAGGGCGCTTCTTTCCGGTGCGCGCTCACCAGATGGATGGCGCCTCCCAGCCCGGCGCCACCCAAAACCAGAGGTGCGGCGCCGCGGTACACTTCGATGCGTTCCAGCGACTGCAGGGGAATGTCCGACAGGTTGACGCTGCCGGTGGAGACCTGGGAGAGGGGAACGCCGTCCAGAAAGATCGGCGCCTGCGCCGCGGTGGAGCCACGGATGCTGGCGCTGCTGTAGGATCCGAGCCCCCCCGTCTCCTTCACCGTCACCCCCACCGCGTCCGCTAACACCGAGGCCGCGCTTTGCAGTCCTCCCGCCCAACTCGAGCGCTGAATGACCGAAGCGAAACCTCCCTCGCGATCCAGGATCTCCTGACGCCGTCTTCTGCGTGCACTCACTTCCATCGTGGGCGCGAGGTAGACCGCGGTCGAGTCATCCATCCGCAAGGGAGTGAGGATGAGGGTGGAATCGGCGAGCGCATCGGCCGGCGCGTCGTCCGCCGCGTACGCACGCGTCGACCTCGCGCCGAAGATCAGGGCCGTTGCCAAGAAGAGAATCGCCGAGAGAAACCGGGCCCGCCGAATGCGGGCGGCGTCCTCAGCCGGACGCAAGAGCGCCACCATTCCTCCCCCTCGAAGGTAGTCGGTGGAACGCCCGGGGTCGGTCTCCTGGCTTCCGGCTCGTGCCGAACGATGCGCCTTCCCGGGAATCACCCAGTGGCGTCATGCATCCTTCGTCGCCGGTCACAGTGGCGGGGCCGCGCTGGTCTTGCACCAGACTTCCACATTTGTCCCGCCGGGCGTCGATGTGAGTTCCGCGCAAGCGGAACCAAAGACACACTAGCTCAGGGTTGCGATCGAACGCAAGCGAGAACTCGAACGCGGTTGCTGTCTCTACTCTCTGGCTGGATTTGGGCCCATTTGCCCGCCGTCGGTCGACTCGATCCACAGCCTCGAGGATGCATAATCGAGATAGAGATGGAAGCGAGAGAGAATTCCCGCGCCCAACACCCCGGCCACGTCGGTGCTGCCCATGACTCCTTCATTGCTGGTGCTGAAGTTCGCGGGAAGGTCGTGAAAGACGAAACTCCCGAACTCGAGCCGGCGGAGAAAACCGCGCATCGCGCGGCTGCTTCCCCCGATTCCGCGCACGCCCGTGGGTGACAGCTCTCCTCGGTCTTTCGATGCGAGCAGCTTGTGCTCCTGCACGAAGGGCGCGCTCAGGTCGAGTTCGTTGTCGCTTCCCGTATCGAGATGCACCCAGGCTTCGATGCCCTCGATCGAAACTCGCGCGGTGGGGACGTTGGCGTCCATGCGAAGCGGGATCTCCTCCGCATCGCGGGGAGGAGTAAACCCGCGGCGCGAATGAAATTGCACCCAACGATCGCCGTAATCGATTTCGATCACGCTCTGGTTGAGGGTGTCGTAACCAAGCACTCCCGTCACCTCGTCCTGAGTGAGCAGCGAGGTGACGGAGGAAAGCTCGAGACTCACCCAACTCTGGGCGGGGAATTCCATGCGGCCGAGCGCGAGACTCTCGATCTGCACCAAAGCGGCGGGAGCACTGCCGGCCGCGCCGGTGGCTTCCAGTTCTCCCTGCGAGGAGAGACCCAGCGCCTTCAGTTGTCCGCTGTCGAGGATGCTGCTTCCCGCGCCGGTATCGAGGAGAAAGAGCCCCTCGTGGCTGCGGTTCAGAGTGCCCCGGAGAAGGATGTGGCTGCCGGGGCCGACCATGGCCAAACGGCCGCTCTCGCTACCGCCGTGGAAGAGGGGGCCGTCCCGTCGGCTGGCGGGAGATAGATAGGCTTCCTTGCCCCGTGGGGGCGCGAACTCGGCGAGCTGCAGGGTCGCGGTCAAGCTCATCTGACTTCCCGTCTCCATGCGGATCCGGTCGGGAATCCAGATCCCCTCGACTTCACGGTAGTGCTCATAGATCGTCTTGAGCTGCATCTGCCCGTTGTCCCAGTTCGATTCGGCGAGCCGGTAGCTCACGGCGTCCAGGGTCAAGGTTTCGGGCTTGGCGCCCAGGAGTCTCAGGGAGAGGCGCGGCCGGCCGGTTTCGTCCGCCGCTTCGAGCGCGAGTTGCATGGGAACGGGGGGAGGCTCGAGGACGTACGCGCCCAGGTTGACGATCGACTCCAAGAGCGCTCCCGTTTCCTCGCTGCCTTCGGCGCCGCGCACCACGCCGTTACGGTCCATAATCCATCCGCGAGCGCCGTCGTAGCCGCTCTCGATACTCAAGGGACCCAACGCGAGGCGGCTCCACCCGTAGAGCGGAGCCTCGTTCCAACTCTCCACTGTCCCGGTCAGCCCCAGACCGGTCACCTGAGCCCGAATGTGGAGCGCGCGCGCGGGACTGCTCTGGCGCGAATACCCCATGGCGGCGGCATGCCGATCCAGGAGTTCCTGGAGGCTGAGCTTCGGGGCCGCTTCGGACCCTGGCCGAGGGGAGACTCTCTCTGTGGGAACGGGAGCGACCGTCGCCGTCGCGGAGGCGAGCGGGATTCCGGTCAGCAACAAGGCCAAGAGTGACGCGAGAGTCCAGAACGGGTGGGGCTTGCGGTGAGGCTGGCGAATGACGCTTCCCTCCATCGGCGCGGAGTTGTGTGGTTCTCTCTTGGATTTAGCTCAGGCGGAAGCTCTCGGCCACGAGCTTGATCGCGAACGCAATCACGCAGACGATCAAGAGCCGTCGCACCCACACCTCGCCCCGTTCAATCTGGAGGTGCGTGCCCAGATAGCCCCCGAGCATGGTCCCGCCGCCCAGGACCAGGCCGGGGAGCCAGCGCACCTGACCGGCATGCCAGAAGATGGCGAGCGCGAAGAGCTGGAGGAAGAGAACCGTGAAGACTTTGGTCGCGTTCGCGCGCACGAGGTCGAGTCCTCCCAGGCGCGCCAGGGCCGCGATGATCAGAAAGCCCGCGCCGGCCTGGATGACTCCGGCGTAGATTCCCAGAAAGAAATAGCTCGCGCCCAAGAGAATCGGATGGCCTTCGATGCGCTCGGCAGACGCGCTCTCCCGCTTGCGTAGGATGAGATAGAGAACCAAAAGGAGGATGAGCGCCAGGATGCGCCGGAACCACACTTCGTTCAGATCGAGAGCGATGCGGGTTCCCAACCAGGCCCCCGGCAGCGAGGGAAGCAACAAGAGGAGCCCCAGGCGCAAGGGTAGCCGCCCGCGCCGGGCAAAGGTCGCCGAGGAGACGGAATTTTGGAGCACCAGCCCCACTCGATTCGTCGCGTTTGCGACGGTGGTGGGAAGCCCCAGGAAGATGAGAGCGGGAAGCGTGATCAAAGACCCGCCCCCGGCGTTCACGTTGATGAAGCCGGCCACACCTCCCGCCAGGAGCAAGAGGACGAGACGCAGGGGCTGCAGTCCATCGAACATGCGAGCAGGCTAGAGCCGCAGGCACCGCGTGTCGAGCTTTGCCTGGGGGGCCGAACGCCCGGTGGCCGGTCCTTGCTCCGGCCAATTTTCCAGCCCTCCGCGCTGCCTTGCTCGGCGTGAAGTTGTGGTTTAAGGTGGGATGGCTCGCAAAGTACGGGTATCCCTTGAAGGGTCGTCTCCCATGCAGAATGAATGCTGGAAAGTCGAGGTCCTCAGCGACGGCATCTATCTGCTCGACGGCGGTTCCATGTTCGGAGTGGTCCCGCGCGTGCTATGGGAGAAGAAACATCCGCCGGACGAAAAGAACCGCATCATCCTGGCCTTGAATTGTCTTCTTTTGCGCAGCAAGGAGAGAATCGTCCTGGTGGACAACGGAATGGGCGATGGCTGGAGCGAAAAGGACCTGGCCATCTATGGTTTGCAGCGACCGAACGGAGGTCTCGTCGACGACCTTGCCCGCCACGGTTTGAAGCCCGAGCAGATCACGGACGTCATTCTCACCCACCTGCATTTCGATCACGCGGGGGGAACCATCACGCACCAAGAGGGCGAGCCCAGGCTCACTTTTCCCAATGCGATGCACTGGCTTCAGGACTCGAACTTGCGCTGGGCGGAGCAACCCACCGAACGAGATCGCGCGAGCTATCTGCGGCCGCGCTGGGAACTCTTGTTGGCCGAAGAAGGGCGCCTGAAATTGGTGGACGGCGCTCAGGAGATCATGCCCGGAATCCGCACCATTCCGGTGAGCGGCCACACCCCCGGACAGCAACTCGTCGTCGTGAACGGCGAAAATGGGCAGGTGCTCTTCGCGGGCGATCTCATTCCCTACGCCAGCCAACTGCGCATTCCCTGGATCATGGCCTACGATCTGAACCCCCTGCTCACTCTCAGCGAGAAGAAGGACATTCTGGCCCGCGCCGCGGCCGAAGATTGGATCCTGGTGTTCGAACACGACGCCGAGATCCCGGCCGCCAGGATCGAGTCCTCCGACCGCGGGTACGCGGTCCGCGAGCGGGTGGAGTTCTGAGGTGGCCAAGAGCGAGCGTACCCGGCACGTGATGGGAGAGCCGCGCCTGGGCAAACCAGAGTGGCTCAGAGTGAAGCCCCGTGCCGGAAAGGACTATTTCGAGCTGCGGCGACTCTTCCGTGACAAGCAACTGCGCACCATTTGCAGCGAAGCGAAGTGTCCGAACACGGCGGAATGCTGGGGCCAACGTACCGCGAGTTTTCTCATTCTCGGAGAGAGATGCACGCGTCGCTGCACCTTCTGCAACGTGGGCTATGGATGGAGCGGAGAGCTCGATCTCGATGAACCGCGCCGCCTCGCCGAGGGAGTGGCCTCGCTGGATCTGCGACACGTGGTTCTCACTTCCGTCGATCGCGACGATCTGGACGACGGCGGAGCCTCCGTCTTCGTCGAGAGCATTCGCAGACTGCGCGACCTGAGCGAGGATCTCCGAGTAGAGGTGCTCACCCCCGACTTCGCCAACAAGGAAGGCGCTCTGGGCCGTGTGCTCGACGCCGGTCCGGACGTGTTCGCGCACAATCTGGAAACCGTCGAGCGGCTCTATCCCGGAGTGCGACCGCGCTCTTCGTACGCGGGTTCGCTCGAAGTGCTCCGCACGGCGGATCGCCATTCGAAACGACCGGTGGTGAAGACGGGAATCATGGTGGGTTTGGGGGAGACCATGGACGAGATCGAGCAGCTCATGCGCGACGCCCGCGCAGCGGGAGTGGAGATCTTGACGGTGGGCCAGTATCTCCAACCGAGTCCGCGTCACCACCGAGTCGAGCGATTCTATCCTCCCGACGAATTCCAGGAGATCGCCCGGCGCGGCCGGAGCCTCGGTCTGTCCTGGGTCGAATCGGGTCCTCTGGTGCGATCTTCCTATCATGCCGCGCAGCAACACGGAGCCCTCGCTTAGGCGCCCGATGGCCCTGCCGGCGCGGCAGTGGGCCGCGGTGGCAGTCCTGGCCCTCGGCGTGCTGGCCGCGGTAGGTGGGGGCCTCTGGCAGTTCGACCGGCACGCGGGCGATTACCTCCGCGAGGCACTGGGGAACCAGCTCCAGGATCAGGCGGTGGGCGTGGCCTCGACCATCGCGGGCGACTCCTTGGCCTTCTGGGCCCTGCGAAGCGAGGACCCGAGTTGGCAGACGCCTCTCTTGAAATCACTGGGGCGCATTCGCCAGGATAACGAACTCGCCAACATCTTCATCTGTCTTCCCGAAGGCAGAGTGGTATTGGACGTGAGCCAGAGTCTCGTCCCCGGCAGCACCAATCCTTTTCTCGCTCTGGACCCGGCCGAAATCGAGGCAGCCCGCTCGGGAATCGCGAGTCATTCGCAGCTCTATCATCCCCTCGGGGATCGTTACTTCATGACCGGTTACGCACCAATCTTCGACGCGTTGGACGAAGTGGCCGGTTTCGTGGGGGTGGACGCCAGCGTCGGGTACTTCGATGCTCTTCACGATCTGCGCCGCAGCCTTCTGCTCATCGGCGGGACGGTCGTCGCACTGGTGGCTCTGTTGATGATTCTCTGGGTGGGTTACGCTCGACGTCTCGCGCGGGCTCGCAACCTCCTCTTGCGCCACGAGACACTCTCTGCCATGGGACGAATGGCGGCAGGAATCGCCCACGAGATTCGCAATCCGCTGGGCATCATCAAGAACACGGCTCAGTTGCTCAGGGAAGACCTACAGGAGCAAGGCGTGAACGCGGAGATGATCGACTACATCCCCGAGGAGGTCGACCGTCTGAACGAAATCCTGACCGGCTACCTCGACTTCGCCCGTCAAGCGCCCGCTCATTTCGCCGAGTTAGACCTCACAAATCTCCTTCAACGCACGCTCCGCTTACTGCAGCAGGATTTTCGAGACATCGGCGTCGATGCGATGGATAGCCTGAGCGACTGTCGCGCCCTGATGATCGAAGGTGACAAGAGAAGACTCCAGCAGGTCTTCCTGAACCTCTTTCTCAACGCGCTGCAGGCCATGCCCCAAGGGGGGACTCTCGGGGTCGAGCTCGAGGAAAGTGCGGATTTCGTCACCGTCAAAGTCAGCGACTCCGGGGTGGGACTCGCGCAGGAGGACAGCACGCGCGTCTTCGAGCCGTTCGTCACCACGAAAGAAAAGGGAAGCGGATTGGGCTTGAGTGTGGTGAAACGGATCGTGGTGGAGGATCATGGGGGTAGCGTCGAATTGGAAGGGAGACCCGGAGGTGGTGCGGTGGCCACGGTCGTCCTGCCCCGGCGGCGCGGGGGGAAATCCAAATCGCAAAGAGGAGAGTAGAGTGGCCCGGATTCTGGTGGTGGATGACGAATCCAAAATGCAGGAGCTCCTGGCGAAAGCCCTCGCCCGGCGGGGTCACGAAGTACGCACCGCGGGCGATGGCGTGGCGGCGATCGCGCAGTTGGAGGAGTCCGAGGCCGAAGTCGTGTTCTCCGATCTTCGAATGCCCGGCCTCGACGGTGTCGAACTGCTCGCCAAAGTGCGTGAACGCTGGCCGAATACTCGACTCGTCATCATGACCGGTCACGGTGACGACGTGCGTACCGCGGTCGAGGCCATGAAGTTGGGAGCCTACGACTACCTCACCAAACCGCTCGATCTGGAGGAGGTGGCGATCATCGCCCAGCGAGCCGCGCAGGAGCGCGAGCTCTCTCTGGAGAATGCCCGCTTGCGCGGTGTGGTTCACCGCCAGAACCAGGGCAAGGAGATGGTGGGGGAGAGCGAGGCGATGGCGCGGGTACGCGAACTCGTACTGAAGGTCGCGCCGACCGACGCGACGGTTCTCGTTCGCGGCGAGAGTGGCACCGGGAAGGAATTGACGGCCCGGGCGATTCACCAGTACAGCAAGCGAGCCAAACGGCCCTTCTTGGCCGTCAATTGTGCCGCCATCGCGGATACCCTGCTCGAGAGCGAACTCTTCGGTTACGTGAAAGGTGCGTTCACTGGGGCGGATCAAAACAAGGCCGGTCTCTTCGAACTGGCCGACAAGGGAACGCTCTTTCTGGACGAGATCGCCGAGGCGAATGCTTCGGTGCAGGCCAAGTTGCTCCGAGCGCTCGAGGAAAAACGCTTCCTCCCGGTGGGCGCTCACCGTGAGATCGAAGTGGACGTCCGGATCGTCGCCGCCACCAACAAGGACCTCGAGTCTCTCATCGCGGATAACCGATTTCGCGAGGACCTCTTCTACCGCTTCAACGTGTTTCCAGTGGAAGTCCCGCCCTTGCGCAACCGCATCGAGGATCTGCCGGGTCTGGTGGGACACTTTTTGAGTGGTTTCGGCCGCGATCCGAACGAGATCAGTCCCGAAGTCTTCGCCCGTCTGCGCGCGTACCCGTGGCCGGGTAACGTGCGGGAGTTGCGGAACATCCTGGAGCGAGCGCACATCCTGGCGCAGGGGGAAGCGATCGGGCTGGGGCATGTGCTCCTGCCCGAAAGGCTCGGTGGGAGCGACCAGGAGCTGCTGGGCGCAAGACCGCTCAACCTTCGTATCGAGGACCATGAGCGGCGACTCATCCGCCTGGCCCTGAACCGGGCGGGGGGGAACAAGACCAAGGCGGCCGAGCTTCTGGGGCTGTCACGCCGGGCCCTCTACAGCCGGATGGAGCGCCTGCAACTGCCGATCGAAGGCACCCCCGAGGAGGGCGACTAGGGCGCCGGCTGCAGCCGGTTGGCGTCCCAGCCGGGACAGAGTGTCCCTGAGGGTACAAGCACGACGGGGGATCGAGAGGGGTGAAGGGGAAAGAGAGGCCTTGGCTGGTCGCTCAACCCCATGTAAACAATGAAGTTCGAGTCAGCTTGCCGGTAAAGGGGTCAGGGGGGGCCGGTGGGAATGAGCATTGCAGCAAACGGGGCAAACGATCCATTCTGGAGAATCCAGGAGCGCCGATCATGAGAGCCATGCGTGCCTACCCACAGCCTCGCCCCCTTCGTCCCCTCTGGGCGGGCCTCGCCTTGATCGCCCTGTGGAGCCTCGTTCTGGGCACGGCCCCCGCGCGCGCCGCGGACGACAGAGATCTTCTGAGCGCCGAATTGGAGCGGACGGATTTGGTGCTGGAGCACGTTGAGGAGAGCGTGCGCGAGTCGAACAACCCCCGCCTCCACGAGCTCTTCAAGGAAGCGGTGGCGGTCCAGGATCTCGCGAAGAAACTCTTCGATGCCAGCCCGACCTCGATTGACGCCGTGGGCAAGCTCCGTGTTCTCGGTTTGACGCGTCGCTCGCGAGACATGGCCCTCAGAATTCAGCGTGAAATTCGCAAGGACGTGACCTACCAGGAGCAGGCCCGCCGCCTTCTCGAACGGTCCCGCACTCTTCTGGAGAGAATCGACGAGAATCGCGACAGCATCCGTGACCCACGGGTGCTGGCCGTACTCGACAAGGCTCGCCGACAATTGGCGACGGCGGAACAGCAGTATGCGGACGGAAATTTCCAGGCCGCTCTCCGCCTCGCGGATTCTGCCAACGCGATGCTACGGAATCTGGTGGAAGCGGCGCGAGACAAGATGAGTGTCGCGCGGGTGGAGAGTGAACTCGATCGAACCGACATCTTGCTCCAGCGAGCCAAGGATCGCCTCGAAGATAGCCGTGGCAAGACTCATCAGCTCCTCGAACAGGCAACCACGATTCAACGCCGCGCGCGGGAAGCGGCCTCAGCGGAACGCCTGCAGCAGGCAATGAAACTCACCCGTCAGGCTCGCAAGCTGCTGCGGGAAGCGCTGGGAGACAGCGCCGATTCGGTGAGCCAGGCCGATTTCCAGCAGGCGCTCCAGCGTTTCGACGCGCGATTGGAACGTCTAAAAGACGAGAACGAAGGCGGACTGTCCGGCCCCGCGGAAGATCTGGTGAATCAGGCGTTGCAGTCGCGAGAGCGCGCGATGCAGGCCTCGAATTCGCAGGACTACGCGAGCGCGCTGGCCCGGATTCGCGTGGGGCTCGATCTTCTCAACCGAGCGGGGCGACTGCTCGGGTCGAGTTCCGGATAGACCGTCGTGGGAAGGGGGGACTCGCTGAGCTTGATTGCTCTTGCTCTTTTGGCGGCAATGCTCACCCTTGTCGCCGCCGTTGCTCACGCCGATACTCCCAGACTTCAGAGCGAAGTCGAAGTGGGTTACGATCGCTTCGCTCAGGTCTTCCGGATCACCGACTCGATTCTCCTCGATTCACTCAGTCCCACCGCCGTCTTGCGCAGTAGCTCGAAGGACACCACTGACGTCTTCACCGAATTCAGGGCCCAAGGCGAACTGAGACTGCAAAGGCCCAAGGGCACGCATCGCTACGATCTTCTCCTTTTGGGCTCGTTGGGCTCCTCGCTCAACCGCGCCACTTTCGACGGCGTGTATCGCTACTGGCCCGAAAAAAGCCCCACGAGCTGGGATCTGGAAGCAAAGGTGGAGGGGAGACAGTTTCGATCCGACTCGTCCTTCAGCCTGAACCACGACAATTTGAGATCACTGCTCAGCGCACGATGGCGGCGACGCCTGTCGAACTCCCTGCAATTCGGACTCAAGCTGACAGACGAGGATCTCCGTTACGATGGGCGCAGCGATTTCGAGTACGACCAGAACCGGTGGACCGCCAGCAGTCTCATGAGTTTGAATCGAGGGCTGGACCTCACTCTCGACTTCGAGGCCGGAGGAGGTGCCCGCGCGGTTCCCGACAGCACCGAGATAGGCTATGAACGGGGATTTTTCAACGCGGACGCGCTGTGGATCTTCGGGTCAGGCCATTCTCTGTCTCTCTTCTCGGCTTTCGAGCGCCGTGTCTTTCACGACCCCAGCGCGCGCTCGCCCTACTGGGATCTGGTGCTCCAGCCCCAGCTTCGCATTCTGCTCGACTCCGTCTGGCGTTTGAATCTCGACCTCGCGCAGGAACTCCTGTTGTACGACGTCGATGGTGAGGTCTACAAGGACACCTGGCTCGGACAAGTGGGCGTGTGCCTCTCGCGCCGCTTCGGCCAGCTCGAACTCGGGCTCGAACCGACTTGGTCCTGGGATTCGTCGCCCCGTTACGCCGACGACGAGTACCATCAACCCTCCGCGATCGTGAAGGCCGATCTCTACGGCACCGGCCGGCTCTGGTTCACCCTCAGCGAGGAGATCGGGCGCCGGTTCTACGAGGGCGCTCCGGAGGGATCCGTTCAGCTCTACACGGACTACACCTTCTTCCGTACCACGCTCATGGCGACGCTCACTGTTTCGGAGACCCTCAGCCTCAGTGCTTTCGTCAGCGATCAACCGGACAACCACGTGCGGGAAGAGGACGACAGCCGGCTCACGCTGTATAGTCTCTCCTTGAGATCCAGTTTTTGAGCCCCTGAGCCGGGAGGGCGAGATGTTGGAGCGGTCCCTGGAACTCGCCTTTCAGACGCTTCGCGAACGCGAAGACCGTCCGATTCCCTGGTGTGGTCCGTCCGAAGCTCCGTGGAGTGATCCGGAGTTCTCGCGAAACTACGCCCGCGCCGCGATTCGGGATGCCGTAACCACCGCGCAAGAGCTCGAACACATCGCGACGGTGGCCGAGCTACCGATTCACCCGGGATCCAAGGAGGCGCGAGACATCCTCGACCTGGGCTGCGGCGACGGCCGGTTACTTCTTCCCCTCGCGCGGCTCGGACACCGAGGCTTTGGGTTCGATCTCGGACCGGCTCCGGTGAGTTCCCTGAACGATCTCGCACGTCGTCATTCGCTCGCGCTCGAGGCGATCACGGGGGATCTTCGCGCGTGGTCACGGGGAAAGTTCTCCCTGGGTCCCAGCAGCGGCTTCGACCTGGCGCTTCTCTCCTTCGGAACTCTCGGCGCCGTCCCCAAGATCGAGGGAGAGCAGCTGCTCTCCGCCCTCGGCCGGAGTCTGCGCAAGGGAGGAGTCGTGCATCTCGACATGGGACTCTCGGTGGGCTTCGCCGAAGAGCTGGACGGTCGACAAGAGTGGTGGACTTGCGAAGACTTCGTGCCGGGCAAGGGTCCCCAACTGGTACTCGACGATCAGATCTTCTATCCGGAAGAGAGAGTCTTCGTGCGCCGAACCTATTCCATGTTTCTCGACGGAAGTTTCCGGATCACCGAGTTGACGCAGACGAGTCAGCTCTACGAGTGTGAAGAACTGAGTACGATGCTGCGCAAACGAGGGTTCGAAGTGGAAGAAGAAAGTGGAGACTTCCTCGGCACTCCCTATGATTCCCAGAGCAGCGAAAACCTCGTGTTGGTGGCGCGGAAAAAGTAGATGCGTTTCTGGCTCGTCATCTGCAGTATACTTCCAGAACGCTCTCATTTGGACGACTCTTGGTGGTATATGGTTTCTGGAGGTTCCATGCGACGCCCTCTGCTCCCAATGGCGCTGGTCCTCGCTGGGTGTTTTCTCGCTGCACCTGATTGTCTTCGCGCACAGATCGTCTCCCCGCGGGATGGCGGTGAGTTGCCGGTGGCCTACCGCCAGCTCATCGCACGGAATCCGCAGGCATTTCAGATGAAACACGCGTGGATCAAGAAGACCAAAGAACTCTCGGCCGAGAGAATCCAAGGCGCTCGCCGAAGGCTCCATGAAAGCCGCCGCGACCTACACGGTGAGCGGCAACTACAATATCCCGATCTTCACCGCTACCTTCGCCAACACTCCGGCGCAGCCGTATCCGGTGGCTGATCTGCAGGCGGAGCTCTTCGGACCCTCGCCGGGAGCATACGATCTCACGGAATTCTACGATGAGATCTCCTACGGCGACATCCACGCGACGGGCACGGTGTACGACTGGGTAGCCCTGCCCCAAGACGACACCTACTACGCGGGTGGGGTCAACGGTCTCGACCCGTCGCAGGCGAAGGTCGGAGAGATCATCAAGACCTGCCTGGACGCCTACGATTCCAGCGTGGACTTCGGCCTCTACGACAACGACGGACCCGATGGAATTCCCAACAGCGGCGATGACGACGGCTACGTCGATTTCGTCGCCTTCGTTCAGCCCGAACAGGGCGCGGAATGCGGTGGGGGGAACGACAATATCTGGTCGCATCGCTGGGTGTACCACGCCTGGAGCGCTAGCGGAAACATGCCCTACCAGACCAATGATGCCGCGGCTAACGGCGGCGTGATCCTCATCGACGATTACACCATTCAACCCGCGCTCTCCTGCGCCAGCGGCGCGCCGATGGTGGAAATCGGCGTCTTCTGCCACGAATTCGGTCATGGCTTCGGTCTGCCCGATCTCTACGACACCAACGGTGGTACTTCGCAGGGCCTGGGTCACTGGGGTCTGATGGCGGCGGGGAACTGGAACAAACCGGATTCTCCCGCGCACATGTCGGCATGGTCCAAAGCAGAACTGGGCTGGCTCACTCCTATCCAGGTGGACTGGCAAGGAGCGACCGTGTTGATTCCGCCGGTGGAAACCGACCCGGTGGCCTATGAACTCTCCTTCGACGAGGATCGCTGGACCGTACGAAGCGACTGTGCTCTGAACGGGAGCTCGAGCCTGACGGTGGGGCTCGGAAATGCCGATGCCGCCGCCCGGGGTTGGGTCGCGGGCCGGGGCTACGGAAATCTGTGGCGGGAAACCGTGGCGCACGATTTTCATTTCGACGGCACGGGGCCGGTTTCTCTGAGCTTCGAGTACCGCAAAGACAGCGAGGGTGGCTACGACTACACCTACTGCGTGCTCGAAAAGGATGGGGTCGAGACGCTGCTCGGCGCCTACGACAACGTCGGGTCCGGTACGGCCAACTTCAACCTCACTCCCGCGCTGGGAAGCGAGGCCGCCGACTACCGCATCAAATTCCGCTTCGCCTCCGATACCGGGTATTCCGACGAAGATGGAAACTACACGACGGCCTGCGCTCCCTTCGTAGTGGATGACATTCAGCTGAGCGGGGGAGGAGAGAGCTACTTCACCGATTTCGAGACGAATCGCGCCGGCTGGTACCAACCCAATGATGCTCTGGACAATCCGAAGTCCGAGAAGTGGCTGGTGGAAAATCGTCAAGACCTGGGCAGCGAAATCTACCTGCACGGCGCGGGACTGGCGATCTATCACGTCGACCAGGAAGTGGCCCACAGCGCCCTGGGCAACGATGGCGGAGCTTCCAATGTCACGGTGCGAGGCGTGGCGATGGAACAGTCCGATGGAGACGAAGATCTGGAGGGTGGCTTCAACCGCGGCGACAACGGAGACACCTGGCCGGGTATCACGCAGCAGACCAACTTCGACTCGGCATCCAATCCCTCCTCCTTCGACAACTCGGGCCATCCCACCCTCATCGAGGTCTCTTCCATTGCCCACAGCGGAAGCGACATGGTGGCCACCGTCGTGGCGGGAAACCCCGCGCCTTCGTTGACTGGAGTCGATCCCGTCAGCCGCGTCGAACGCCTCAGGCAGTTTCCCCTTGGATATCCTCGGCGAGCAGAACGTGCGCTACGGCGCCACTCTGCTCTTCACCAAGAGTGGATCGCCCGACATCCAGACGACGGTCCGCTGGACCGATTTCGACGTGGTGGATGCACAGCTGGATCTCTCCGGCGCGGATCCCGGTCTGTACGACGTGGTGCTCCAGAACCCGGATGGGCAGAACGCGGTGTTGAGCGAGGGATTCGAGGTGTTGGCGCCCACTGCCGTCCCGGTGGCCAGTAGCTCACCGGTTGCGATGGCGTTGGCGCAGAACTATCCCAATCCCTTCAACCCGACCACCACCATCCGCTACCAGGTCGACCGCAGTGGTCCGGTGAGTCTGGTGGTCCTGGACGTGAAGGGCCGGGTGGTGAAGACGCTGGTGGCGAGTTCTCGCGGACCGGGCTGGTATTCCGTGCGCTGGAACGGAACCGACGAGCGCGGTAAACAGGTCGCGAGCGGCCTCTACTTCTACCGCATGAAAGCGGCCGATTTCGAGGCGCGGAAGAAGCTACTTCTGCTGAAGTAAGACCCTCTCTCCTCTGAGCGCGTGGCTGCGCATTGCCGCGAGGCCACGCTTCTGCTACGCTGCCGCCTCCAAGAGTTGATCGTCGCCCCGTACGCGACGCGAGAGAGGCATCGACATGGCTGAGAAACTCACCAAACAGTCCGTGGACTATCCGCGATGGTATCAAGAGGCCGTACTCCAGGCGGGTCTCGCCGACTACGCTCCGGTGAAAGGCTGCATGATCATCAAGCCCTATGGCTACGCGCTGTGGGAGAACATGCAGAGCCAACTCGACCGTATGTTCAAGGAGACCGGTCACGTCAATGCCTACTTCCCTCTGCTCATTCCCGAGTCCTTCATGAAGAAGGAAGCGGAGCACGTGGAGGGTTTCTCCCCCGAGCTGGCGGTGGTCACCCACGCCGGTGGCAAGAAGCTCGAGGAGCCGTACGTAATCCGCCCCACCAGCGAGACCATCATTTGGGATACCTATCGCAAGTGGATTCAGAGCTACCGCGATCTGCCGTTGCTGGTGAACCAGTGGGCCAACGTGGTGCGCTGGGAAATGCGGACTCGACTCTTCCTGCGAACCACGGAGTTTCTTTGGCAGGAGGGACACACTGCCCATGCCACGGCGGAAGAGGCACACGAAGAGACTCTGCGAATGTTGGAGATCTACCGGCAGTTCGCCGAGGAATACATGGCAGTGCCGGTCATCTGTGGTCTGAAAACCGAGCGGGAGAAGTTCGCCGGCGCGGTGAGAACCTATTGTATCGAGTCGCTCATGGGCGATCGCAAGGCGCTGCAAGCCGGTACCAGCCACGATCTGGGGCAGAATTTCGCCAAGGCCTTCGACGTCAGCTTCCTCAACGACAAAGGTGAACGCGAGTTCGTCTGGGCGACGAGCTGGGGAGTGTCGACCCGCCTCATCGGCGCCCTGGTCATGGCTCACGGAGACGACAACGGTCTCATTCTTCCTCCGCGGCTGGCTCCGATTCAAATGGTCATCGTGCCGATCTACCGTTCCGACGAAGAACGCGTCGCGACCTGCGAGGCAGCGGAAAAACTGAAAGCGGCCCTGGTGGCGGCAAACGTCCGCGTATACCTGGACGATCGCGACCAATTGCGTCCCGGATGGAAGTACGCCGAGTGGGAGCTCAAGGGGGTGCCGATCCGGGTCGAGATCGGCCCGAAGGACGTGGCGAACCAGAGCGCACGGCTGGCCTTCCGCGTCGACGGCGAGAAGCGAGATGTGCCTCTGGGCGCTCTGGCGGAGCAATCACGGGCTCTCCTCGACGAGATCCACGAAAAGCTCTATAAGCGGGCACTCAGCTTCCGTGAGGCGAACACGCACACGGTCGACAGTTGGGACGAGTTCAAGGAGAAGCTCAACGGTCTCGGCGGTTTCCTCTCCGCTCATTGGGACGGCACGGGCGAAACCGAAGAGGCCATCCAGAGCGAAACCAAGGCCACCATCCGCTGCATCCCGCTCGACGACCAACTCGAGGACGGGGCCTGCGTGTTCAGCGGAAAACCCAGCCGCAGACGGGTACTCTTCGCGAGGGCCTACTGAGCGCTATTCCCTCCTTGCGGAGGGCTCGGGAGCGGGTTGAGTTCGAATTGCCTCACCCCCGGCGCACTCCTATACTATGAACGCGCTGCGCAGCGGATCACACCGCATCGCATGGAGAGTTTGCGATACCCCCACGGGAGTTGGCGAAATGAGCAAGCAAACCGGTGAGGACCGGCTCCGCCTGAAGATCGGCTTGGCCGAGATGCTCAAGGGGGGCGTCATCATGGACGTCACCAACGTCGAGCAAGCCAAAATCGCCGAAGATGCCGGGGCGAGTGCGGTCATGGCTCTCGAAAGAATTCCCGCGGACATCCGCGCGGACGGCGGCGTCGCGCGCATGTCCAATCCACGCATGATCCAGGACATCATGGACGCAGTGAGCATTCCGGTGATGGCCAAGTGCCGAATCGGCCATTTCGCTGAGGCGCAGATCCTCCAGGCCATCGGAGTGGACTTCGTGGACGAGAGCGAAGTCTTGACGCCGGCCGATGAGGAACATCATGTCGACAAGTTCGCGTTCGACGTACCGTTTGTTTGCGGTTGCCGGAATCTGGGTGAGGCTCTGCGCCGCCTCGGAGAGGGTGCGGCGATGATGCGTACCAAGGGCGAGGCGGGAACCGGCGACATCGTCGAGGCAGTACGTCACATGCGCGCCGTACAGTCGGGCATCCGGAGACTCCAGGTATTGAGAGACGAGGAACTCATGGCGGAGGCGAAGAACCTAGGAGCGCCTTACCACGTGCTGCTCGAAGTGCGCGAAAAGGGAAAGCTTCCGGTTCCTAATTTCGCCGCCGGCGGCATCGCGACTCCTGCGGACGCTTCTCTCATGATGCAACTGGGTGCGGAGTCGGTCTTCGTCGGCAGCGGCATCTTCAAGAGTGACGATCCCGCGGCTCGAGCCAAGGCCGTGGTGGAAGCGGTCACTTTCTTCGACGATCCGAAGAAGCTGGCGGAAATCAGCCGCGAGCTCGGCGATGCCATGCGAGGCCAGTCGGTGGAGAAACTCTCCAAGGAAGAGCTGCTCGCCGGCCGGGGCTGGTAGTGGAAGAGTACGGGCGAGTCGGCGTCCTTGCTCTCCAAGGAGATTTCGCGGCTCATCTTGAAGTTCTCCACGAACTCGAGGTGTCCGCCATTACGGTGCGGCGTCCGGAAGAATTACAAGGTCTCGACGGACTGATCATTCCCGGGGGCGAAAGCACGACCCTGGTCAAGCTTCTCCATTCCAACCATCTTCTCGGCCCCATTTCCACTTTCGCTCAGCGACACAGTGTGATGGGCACTTGCGCGGGCGCGATTCTCATGGCGAGCGAACTGGAGGACTCGGGTGGCGTGAGTCCGCTCGGCCTGTTGGACATCACCGTGCGCCGCAATGGGTATGGCCGACAGATCGACTCCTTCGAAGACGAGATCACCACCACCGTCGGCATCGAGGGCATCCCCCCGGCGAGAGGGATCTTCATTCGGGCCCCCCGGATCCTGCGCGTGGGCCAGGACGTCGAGGTGATCGCCATCTACCGCCAGGAACCGGTGGCGGTGCGTTCGCGCGCCGCCGCCCCGCGCCACCTCGCGCTCACCTTTCATCCTGAATTGAATGAAGTTACGACCTGGCACCGGCTGTGGCTGGCGGGGGTATTTCGAAAAAGAGAATTCGTATCTGAATCTCCATCTTCCTGAACCCGGTTCAGTGCCGGATCTCTGAGCCGGACTTCCCTATGAGCACCTTGCCGCTGAAGCTCCGTTTCTGATACAATGACCGCGTCCCTGTGTGTCAGGCTCCCTCGTACGCTTCGCACAACCTGAAAGCCCGACAACTCCTAGGAGAACAAGAATGTCCCTTCGTTATCGCGTCCTCTTCAAGTCCCTGATGGTGTTGGCGCTCGCAGCCCTTAGCACAGCGGCGTTCGCCGATCCCTGTCTCACGGTCTATCCCACCGGGGATACGGTCTACCATTATGACGTCAATGAGTACTATGTGGTTGGGCCGGGAGATCCTCTCTACGATCCTCTCTACGATCGCGGCGGCTACTGCCTCATCGATTCCAATACCATGGACTTCGATCTGAGCATCTATCAGGCGCCGAACCTCGTGGGTTTCACGCCGAGCACCGATGGCCAAGAAGGCTACTTTTTCGAGGGCTATAGCTTCCAGCTCGTCATCGATGGCTTCAGCAACAGCCCCACGACCTACGAGAACATCATTCTGGTGATCAACCCACTGCCATCTTCGTGTCCCCCGATGGTCACGATCGACGGCAACCCGGTCACTGGCAGCACCTACCCTCTCGGTAGCCTGGCGGTCAGCACGCCTACGACCGAGGGCCACCATTATTCGGATACGCTCGTGCTCGACGTGACCTGGGCTGCGTGCGCGGAGATGCAGTTCTGGGCCTACGACGATGAAAACTACAACGGCCAGAAGGACGGCGGCGAATGCTTCAGCGCATTCTCGCACGACACCACCGTTCCCGCGGCGCGCACTTCGATGGGTCTCATCAAGGCGCAGTACGGGGGCTCTGGGCAATAGAAGGTGCTTCGCGCTCAGCGGCTCTCATGAGTTGTTGAAACGACCGTAGGGTCGTACGGGCCGTGACGGTAATTCTGGCAAGATGCCAGGTACTGTCACGGCCCGGTTCGTTCGTGCCCGCCGCCAAGCTCAGGCTGCCGTGGTAGCCCTCCTTTGCCGCGAGCGAATCCAGAGGCGAGGAGGCCCATCCGTAAGGCCAGGCCAACCACTGCGCTCCATGTCCCAGGTGGTTCTTCAGGCTCCGGCTGGAGCGGCGCAGATCGAGGCTCACGAAGAGTTCGCCCCGTGGGAGGGGAGCACCCTCGTAGGGCACCTCGTGGAGAAACACCGGCTGCATCTTGCCTTGATGTCCTTTGACCTTGTAATGCATGTCGTCGGAGTGGCTTTCCACTCTGAACACCCCGCTCTTCTCCAGCATGCCAAGTTGGGCCCAGCTGAGCGTGTTCACGTCCTTCCAGCTCTGTCCCACTTTGGAGGTGACCACCATGATGGTCGCCTTCATTCCATGACGCGCGAGAAAGGGGTAGGCATAGCGGAGGATGCTCGTATCTCCGTCGTCGAAGGTGATGACGATGGGCTTCGCCGGCCCGATCTCCTTCCCGGCGAGAATCTCCTCGAGTTCATCGAGATCGATGGTCGTGTAGCCATTTTGAAGGAGCCAATCCATGTGTCTCACGAAGAGCTGCGCGGGCGTGGTCCAGTATTCTCTCTCCCTGAGAGTAGGGAGGTTGAAGAGAACCGCCCCCAGAACCCGCAAGAGGTAGACCGGCCCCGCCGGTCCGCGCAGGTAGTGGTAGCAGAGGACGGGAACTCCCCCCGCGCGAAACTTTGCCGGATCGAGATCAATCTTGCCCGGCTCCTCGATCTCCAGGTAGTTGGCACGGGATCCTTCATCGTGATAGGTCGCGCAGTACTGGCGCCAGACGACGAGCGAGGGAACGGTCAACAGGACGAGAGCGATGATGACGAGACGTCTCATGGGAGCTCAGAACTTGTAGTGGAGAGCGATCGCGGCGAACTTCCGATTGTAGCCTCCCGAGGAAGACAGCTTGCTATCGCTGCTTCCGCCGGACAGTTCGAGGCGCCAGCGCTGTGAAATGCGCCATGCGAGCTCTGCGCTTCCATTGAACACCCCATAGTCGTCGTCATCGG
The DNA here is from genome assembly GCA_963764625.1 of Candidatus Krumholzibacteriota bacterium. GTDB lineage: Bacteria > Krumholzibacteriota > Krumholzibacteriia > JAJRXK01 > JAJRXK01 > JAOZPE01. Next base: position 89,316 of record CAVXTH010000007.1, read on the forward strand.
CCCATTCGTGACCCAAGCCTATCTCCACGGCGGCGGAGACGCGCGGATCAAAGTCCTTCTCCAGACGCGCCGACGCTCGCGCGTTGAAGAAATCACTGGGATTCCAGTAGCCGCGATCGCTGATCTTGGAGAATCGGAAGGTGGTCAACGAAGGGGTCAGGGTCAGTCGCCAGCTTCGTCCGTAGCTGAAATCCAGATGGGAGCTGAGATAACTCCGGCCATTGCCGTCGCTGTAGTCGCCGTAGCGCAGCACCGCGCTCCAAATCAGATTGGGACGCAGATGCCAATCGGCACTGGCGGCGAAGCTCGTCACCGTGATCTCCTCACTCAGCGCACGCGGCGTATCGATGAAACTGCGGTCGGTCGAGAAGTCCAGCCGCCAGCGGTAATCGGCCCACCAGGTGAACCAGGCATCCCAGCTCAAGAGGAAGAAGTCGACCTTGTCCGGCGGGCCGTTCACCACGGCCGAGTCACTGCTGAAGCTCATGGGCGTGAGGTAGAGGTGCGCTTGCGTGGTGGGGGAGGGACGCATGGCGCCTCCCACTCTCAACCCAAGCTCGTCGATGTCAGGTTGTCCCTCTTGCCAGAAACGTCCCTGAAGGAGAGCGAGCTGGAGGTCCTGCCAACGAGGTGTCGTATTCTCGTAGCTCAGCTCGTTGCTCAAGATCTTCAATTCGTCGCTGTCCTTGATCAACCGACTGCGGGCCACCAGTTCGGGGTGTCGAGCCGCGAGGATGCGCTGGCGCAGCGCCTGGGCATCGGGATCTTCGCGCATGGGATCGAGGGCGGAAAGAGCGAGCTGGAGCTCATCTGCCCAGGCCCAGCTCTGCGCCAATCCCAGGCGGGCCTCCTTGCTCTCGGGATGGTCATCGAGGAACTTCTGGTATTGCCGCGCCGCCTGACGGTTGCGTCCCATCCAGCTCAGGGTCTGCGCCTCTCCCAGGCGCGCCTCTTTGTTCTCGGGATGGCCGATGAGCACGCGCCGGTACTCCTGCCAGGCTTCCTGGTTTCGATCCACCCAGCTCAACGCCCGGGCATATCCGATCCGCGCGCCGACGCTTCCCGGCGCGGCCGCAAGACGCGTCTCGAACCAGGGAATCGCCTTCTGGGGTTCGTCATTCCAGTTGTACTGATGTCCCAGCTCGTCGCCGTACGACGAGGCCAAGGACGACTCCAGTTCGAAAGCCCTCAAGTAGGCACGGATCGCATTTTGGTGCTGGTCGGAGGCCGAGTACTCGCGAGCTTGTGCGAGCGCCTGGAGGGCCGAGGCGTGAGCCTGCTCGGGAGGCGCCGCGACTGGCGTCGCACTTGGCGTCGCACCGGCGACGCCCCCCGGAGCAAGCGTGCCTCCTAGCAGCCCGACCAAGAGCACGAACCACACCGCTCTTGGAGGCCAGAGAATCAATAGTCTAGACATCCCTCACCGGCGTCCACCGCGTTACGCCGCCTGCACCCCCTCTCCTGAAGAAGGCGCGGGGGGTGGTCCAGGTCGTCACGACCGCCAGGATCATCCAGTAGATGATCGGGTAGAGCACCGCGACCACGAAATACCGGCTGATTTTGGGATCGTAGCGGCGATCGAGAACGACACCGGTCAGAAGTTGCAAGAGGCATACCGTTCCAATGAGCATGCCCCACCAGTTGGGTACCGGAGAGGCTCCCACCGGTGGATAGCCGACCATGTAGGAGAGAGTCCAGAGAACGACCATCCAGGTGTAGGTGTAGGCCCAGGTGATCGAGAGGGTGCTCTCGGCGAGCACCGGCCAGAGCCGGCGGTGTTTCCATTTCAGAACCTGGCGACCGTGGCGCCGCAGAACTTGCGCCAGACCCAGGGCCCAACGGGTTCTCTGGCGCCAGAGTCCCTTTAGATTGCGCGGTACCTGCATCCAGACAATCGCCCTTGGTTCGTAGCGCACGTCCCAATGGTGCAATTGCAATTTCCAGGTGAGGTCGATGTCCTCGGTGGCCATGTCGGGGCTGTAGAGTCCGGCATCCAGGATCGCGGCGCGGTGAAACGCCCCCACCACGCCACTCATCGTCAAGATCCTGCCCCAGATCCGTTGGGCCCGCCGCTGCAGGGAAATGATCGAGGTGAACTCGATTGCCTCGAGTTTGGCGAGGAAGGTTCCCCGATTCTCCACCCGCGGATTCCCCGTCACTCCGCCGACCCGAGGAGATTTAAAATGGGGCACGATGACGCGCAGCAGCTGAGGCTCGGGCGTGGCGTCGGCATCCATGACCACGAGAATCTCGCCTCGGGCCATGCGCACGGCGTCGTTCAACGCCATCGCCTTTCCTTCGTTGAACCTCTTGCGCAGCAGACGCACGCGGCGCTGTCGCACCAGGGGCATGATCTTCTCTACCGTTTCGTCGGTGCTGCAATCGTCGATGACGAGCACCTCGAAATCGGGATAGTCGATGGCGAGCATCCCCTCCACGCTGTGGAGGATGTGTTCCTGTTCGTTGAACGCCGGGACGAGGATGCTGACGGTGGGGTACGACTCGAGCTTGTAGAACTCCTCGTCGATTGTTCGCTCGCGTCTGATGAAGTATACCGCACTGGTGAAGACCCACATGAGACTCGTGAGAATGGGATACCAGGCGAAGAAGACGAGGGCCGCCAGGTAGATCCAATGACCCTGAATGGCTTCGAGAATCGGCAGGAGGTTCACGGTCGCTCCTCCTCAGAGGGCGGAGCGATCTTGTGATAGAGCTTCACCTGGTCCTGCTCGGAGACCTCAATTTCCACGTAGTTGGACAGGAACAGCGGTTCGGATCCGAGCTCCTCGATCCGGCGGCCCAGCACGTCGTGGTTCGCATCCAGTGGAATGCGGCGTCGGTCTTTCCGCCGTCCCTTGGAGTTCTTGGCCACCTGCTGATTGTGCCGAATCCACAGGAGGGTCAGAAGACAGACGATACCCACGGAGGTGAAGAGGATCGTCAGCGCGGACACGGTCGCGGGGTTGAGCCGACGACGGCTCACGAGCCACCAGTAGTACGCAAAGAGCGCCCACGCGATCAATGCGAGCGTACCTTGACTCAAGATTCTGCGCTGCATCGCGCAATCCCTCCACTTGGCACCTTGCCACGCTCGCCGCTTCGCCGTATCGCGAAGCGCCGTGATTCGTGGCGCATGCTTTCTCGTCCTTTCCCGCGATGGAGAAGAGTTTCTCCCGACGGGAAAGCGTCGTGTCCGGCGATGCGGACGGCCGGCCGCGGGCTTGCCTGGCATTTTTCGGCTCTCGATAGTGTTGTGCAACCCTGAGGCCAAGCGCATACGGGTGGGGCCGGGCTTCTTGACGGCTGCCCTTCACCCTCCTAACCTCTAACGGATCTTTGATTTGGAAGACTCTGCCAGCTGGTAGATTTCCGGGGGACACAGCTGCCGCCGGAAAAGATCGGGAATTTTGGAGGACTACGTGCGCTCTCTTGCCTTCATTCGCAATGTCTTGCCCAGCCTACTCTTGGCCCTGCTCTTCACCGCGTGCACCCAGGGTTCGGTGGCCGAGTTGCGCACCGACGCTCCGGAGGCATCCGGGACTTTGGCCCCACCCGACACCAGCCTTCACGAGTTCGAGCTTCCCAACGGCCTCACTCTGTCCGTGCGAGAGGATCCCGGCAGTCCTCTGGTGGCGATTGTCACGAGAGTGGGGTCGGGATACCTCCAGGAGACGCCTGCGCAGTCTGGATGGAGCCATCTTCTCGAACACATGATTCTGCGGGGTACCAAGTCCCATCCAGGCCCCAATGACCTCGATTCTCTGGTAGCCAGCATGGGTGGCGAGATCAACGCTGCGACCACCTACGACCACAGCGAGTCGTTCCTGGTGGTGCCCACCGCCCAGCTCCAGCCGGCGCTGAGCCTGGCGGCGGAGATCTACCAGGAACCGCTCATCGATCCAAACGTGCTGCAACGCGAGAAACAGGCGGTGCGGCTGGAGATCGAGCAAAAACTCGAAGATCCCATCGCCCACGCGCGGGATGCGTTGCTTCAGCAGATCTTCTCGCGCAATCCCATGGGGCGGGGACAGAGCGAGAGCCTGGACTCTCTGGACTCCGTGGATCGAGACGCTCTGCTTGCGTTCCATGAGGATCAATACCGTCCCGCCAATACCGTTTTGAGTGTGGTGGGCGACGTGGAAGCAGATAGCGTCTTTCAGAGCGTGAAGGCGCTTTTCGGGGGAGTATCCCGGGGAGAATTGCGGCGCCATGACGGACTCGACGAACCGGCACCCACGGCGTTGCGCTTCACGCGGGAGGTGGGCTCCTACGACCCCAATGTGGTCATGGTCGGGTTCCCGCTCTCCGTTGCCTCGAGTCGAGACCTTCGCTCCCTTGAGGTCTTGAGCGAAATCCTGGTGAACGGAAACTCGTCTCGTTTGAAGCTACCTCTGCAGGTGCAGCGGGATCTCATCGAGGACTGTTCGTCCCAGGTGGTGTTCAACTCGGGCTCCGGTCTGTTCGAAGTGGTCATGCAGGCGCCGACCAAAGCGGACGATCAGGCGCTGCGCACTCTTTTCGTGGAGTTGGATCAGATTCACAGATTTGGAGTCTTGAAAGAGGAACTCGCCGCGGCTCAGATGCGATTGAAGAATCGTTGGTGGCTACGCAGACAGGACGTTCTTTCGGCGGCTCGTCTCCAAGCCGCACGGGAAGGCGTGCAAGGCAGCGAGTCGTCTCCCTACGATTGGGACAAGGTCGATTCCAAGAGCATCCAGGATGCGATCACGCGATGGCTCCAGATTCCCCGTGCCAGTGTGGTCGAGCTCCTGAACGAGACCACCAGCCGGGCAAGGCCTTTCTATATGCGTCTCGATGCCGAGGCCATGCAAGAACATCTACGTGGGGCCGTCCTCGCGGCGGCGGAGCACGGACAGGCACTGGTTGTACCGGCTCCGCCTCCGTCGTGGTACTCCCGCCTCGCACTGGGAGGTTGGGCGCGAGTCTTTGCGCACCCGGCGGGCGAACAGGGGGTTCATCGCTACCAGTTCGACAATGGCGCCGTCCTCGTCGTGGATGCGAACCATCATTCGCAGATGACTTCCGTGAGCTTGCGATTCAGGGGAGGGCGTGTCGCGGAAGTGCGCAATACCGCTGGGCTGACCGGAGTCCTGCAGAAGCTCATGATCGAGGAGAGCATCACGCGTGACCCGGTTTCTCTCGCACAAGAGCTAGATGGTCTCGGTAGCTCGGTGGTGCAACTGCGCGATCTGGATTCATTCGGATTCAAGATGGCGGTTCAAGGGGCGAACATGCCCTATGCCTTCGACATTCTCTACGATCTCGTCGCCCACACTCCCCTGGACGGGCAGAGGTTCCTCAAGATTTTGAATGCGCAAGGACGGGAGCTACACCGCGAGAGCTACCGGCTCTTCGACACGACGAGCCAGCTGGTGCGCGCCGCGGCGTGGGGCGAAAATGGCTACGGCATTGCGGATTTGGGGACTCTAAAATCGTTGAGCATGGCCACTCCGTCGCGGCTCCAGGATCTGTATGCTGAGACCTGCAATCCGCGGAACGCGGTCATCGTGGTTTCAGGAGATCTGGACCCCGAAGACGTGCGAGAATTCCTCGACCTCTACATGCGGAAGTGGAGCGACGCCAGCGATCTCTATCCGGCTGGTGCGGACGCTTACTTCGACTCCGAGCTCATCGAGCCCTTGCCGCAGATCGAACCCGGAGCAGTCGAAGAGGTCCACCGAGCCGATCCGATCGCCGCGCTGCAGATTGGATTTCCCGCTCCCGGTCTGCGAGATTCACTCGCCTCGAGTTTCCGTGTGTTCTCGGCCTGGATGAGCGGGTCCGAAAGCCCCATTCGCAGCGCGCTAGGTGGAGCCGGCTCATCTCATCTGGTCTACATCCACGACCAGGAAGGCGCGCTGGGTGGACTGTTTTGCGTGTACTCGGCCTGCGCTTCGAAAGATCTGGAATCTACTCAGCAGAAGATCGTAGACGCGACGCGAGCGGCGGCAAGAGCGCCTCTGAGTGAGCAGAAGCTCGAGAGCGCCAAGTCGATATTGAAGACCCGGTTCTATCTCGAGCAGCAAACGCTCACCGGACGCGAAGACTTCTTGGCTCAGCGCGAAATCATAGGTCTTGCGACCGAAGCTCCCATGGCTCATGCGGCCGAATACGACGCGGTGAGCTTGGACTCGGTGAGATCGCTTGCCGACAGGCTCGCGAGCGCGCCGTACGCGGTTGGGCGCGTGAACGGAATCGTAGAGGCGAACGGGCCCGATTCCGCTTCGAAGCAGACGCAGCTGAAATAGAGGCCTCGGGCCGTGGACGGAGCGCACCTTTATCGTGAATGTGTGCTTTGGGGAGAGCATGAACAGTCAAGAGATACGCCAGTCCTTCCTGGACTTCTTCCAGGATCGCGGACACACATTCGTGCCGAGCAGCAGCTTGATTCCCCAGGACGATCCCACGCTTCTGTTCACGAACGCAGGGATGAACCAGTTCAAACAGGTTCTGCTGGGTGCGGAGAAGCGCGCTTACGTCCGCGCCGCCAACAGTCAGAAGTGCATGAGGGTGAGCGGCAAGCATAACGATCTCGAAGCTGTGGGCAGGGACGGACGACACCACACCTTCTTCGAAATGCTCGGAAACTGGTCGTTTGGCGACTACTACAAGGCCGAGGCCATCCAGTGGGCGTGGGAGTTCCTCACGAAAACGATGGCCCTCGATCCTGACAAGCTGCTCGTGAGCGTCTATAAGGACGATTCCGAGAGCTACGGCATCTGGAAAGACAAAGTCGGAGTATCCGAGGAGCACATCTATCGCCTGGGCGACATCTCCAAGGGTGACGAAGAGAATTTCTGGAGCATGGGCGACACCGGTCCATGCGGTCCTTGCACCGAGATCCACTACGATCAGGGGAGCGAGGTCGCGGGCGGTGACGAACGGCCCCTGGGAGAGAATGACAGCGACCGCTACCTGGAAGTCTGGAATCTGGTATTTATCCAGTACGACCGCGATTCCAAAGGCAATCTCTCGCCGCTTCCGCTTCAAAGCGTGGATACGGGAATGGGTCTCGAACGACTCGCCGCCCTCAAAGCCAAAGTCAGCTCCAACTACGACACCGATCTGTTTGAGCCGCTGGTTCGATGGGTGGCGCGGCAGAGTGGCAAGAGCACCGAGGTTCCCGAGGACAAGGTGAGCATGCAGGTCATCGCCGATCATGCTCGCGCCCTCACCTTCACCGTGGCCGACGGCGGGCGGCCGGGGAACGACGGTCGCGGCTATGTCTTGCGCCGTATCTTGCGCCGCGCCGCGCGCCACGGCCGGCGACTCGGCTTCACCGAACCGTTTCTGTATCAGGTCGCCGATTTGGTCATCGACATGATGGGCGGGCACTACCGTGAATTACTCGACGCGCGTGAGCACGTGCTGCGCGTGATTCGAACCGAGGAGGAGCGATTCAACGAAACCCTCGACCGCGGCCTGGTGCTTTTCGACGAGGCGTCCGAGCGAGCCACCAAGGAATTCGCCCGCCGCAAGCAGAAAGGCTCCGGCAAGAAAGGCGCCGAAGCTCGCCCGATCATTTCGGCGGAGGACGCGTTCAAACTCCACGACACCTTTGGGTTTCCCCTCGACCTCACCGAGCTGATGGCCTCGGAGAAGGGAATGCAGGTCGACGTCGAAGGTTTCGAAGCGGCCATGGACGAGCAGCGCGCCCGCGCCCGGGCGGCCAGCAATTTCAGCGCGGCGAAACAAAACGAAGCCTGGAACTGGCTGCAGGGCGAGCCTGGAGTCGACCGGCCCGCGGCCCGGTTCGTCGGCTACACGAGTCTTGTGACCGAGTGCGAGATCCTGGGTTATCGCGCGGTCGACCGGGAGCAATGGGAGCTCGTCGTCGATCCCTGTCCCTTCTACGCGGAGAGCGGGGGACAGATCGGCGACCGGGGGTCCCTGGAGAACGACCAGGCGCGGCTCGAAGTTCTGGATGCTCGCTCCTCCCAAGCCGGCCCGGTGTGCCTGGTGGAGCTTCGCTCGGGTCAGTTCGAGACTGCGGTCTCCTCGGGTAAGAAATTCAGCGCCAGTGTCGACGCCTCGCGTCGTCGCGCCATCATGCGGAATCATACCGCTACCCATCTCTTGCATGGAGCCCTGCGGGACCGCCTGGGCTCTCACGCGACGCAAGCCGGCTCGCTGGTAGCGCCCGAACGGCTGCGCTTCGACTTCCATCACGACGGTGCGCTCGGGAAGGAAGCGCTCGACGCGCTCGAGAACGACGTAAACGCGCAGATTCTGGCCGATCGATCCGTGACCAAACACGTAGATGTGCCGCTGGAGGAGGCGCGTGGGATGGGCGCGGTGTCGATGTTCGGCGAAAAGTATGGCGACAAGGTGCGGGTGGTCCAGGTCGGCGACTACAGCATCGAGTTCTGTGGCGGCACGCACTGCGATCACACCGGAGAGATTGGTTTGATGCGCATCACCGGGGAAAGTGCGGTCGCGGCCGGCGTACGTCGCATAGAAGCGATTACGGGACCGGCGGCATTGCACGCGTTCGAGAGCGACCGTGAAATCGTGAGGAGTCTGGGAGAGAGTCTCTCGACCCGGCCCGAAGGGGTGCTGGGCCGCGTTGAAGCGCTTCAGGAGGAGATCAAGAGCTTACGCAGCGAGCTCGCGGTGGCCCACGGCGCGCAGGCGAAGGACGTGGCGGAGGAGTTGCTGAGCCGCGCGGTCGTGGTCGAGGGAGTAAAGCTCGTTGCGTCGAGAGTGGAGATCCAGAACCGCGAGAGCCTCATGCAGATGGGCGACGCTCTGCGGGAGAAACTGCACGGGGGGGCAGCGGTGCTCGCGGCGGAAATCGATGGGAAAGTGGCATTTCTCGCCGTGGTCACCGATGATATCATCTCGTCCTTGGGACTCAAGGCAGGGGATCTGGTGAAGCGAGTTGCGAAGATCGCCGGCGGGAGTGGCGGTGGACGCCCGCACCTGGCGCAGGCGGGCGGGAAGGACCCGGCCAAGATCGACGAAGCGATCGAGGCCGTGCCGCGGATCGTGAAAGAACTGATCAGTTCCCGTTGAGATTCCTTCCCCAGCTTTTTCGACGGAGATTTGGTTCCGAGACTTGACGCGGGAGTAAGCATGAATCCAATTCTCGAGCTCCGCGGGGTTCGAAGAAGCTTCGGTCGCATCCTGGCGGTGGACGGAGTCGACTTGAGCGTGCCCAAAGGGGCGATTTACGGCATCCTCGGTCCCAATGGCGCGGGCAAGACCACGACCATCCGTATGATCCTGAACATCTACCTTCCCGACGCCGGAGAGATCCTCTTCGACGGGGGTCACCTCGATCGCAAGGCGATCAATCGGATCGGCTACTTGCCCGAAGAGCGCGGTCTCTACAAGCGCATGCGGGTGGAAGAGCATGTGATTTACCTCGCCCGTCTGAAGGGGATGCCGGCGGCGCAGGCTAAACGCCGGGCCCGACTCTGGTTGGAGCGATTCGGATTGGATGAGCGCGCCAACGCCAAGACCGACGAGCTCTCGAAGGGGATGCAGCAGAAAGTGCAGTTCATCGGCACCGTGATCTCCGAGCCGCAAATGGTGGTGCTGGACGAACCCTTCAGTGGACTCGACCCGCTCAACGTGAAGCTCCTGCGCGAGATCATCGAAGAGATTCGTGCCGCGGGTCGAACCGTTCTCTTCTCTACCCACGTCATGGAACAGGCAGAGCAGATCTGCGATCACATCTTCCTCATCAACAACGGACGCAAGGTCCTCGACGGAAGACTGGACGAGATCATCGAGAACTATCCGGTGGACAGCGTTCGGGTATCCGGGGAATTCGAGGAGCGAGCTCTCGAGGCGCTTCCACCGGTAGACTCCGTGCAGCGCAGCGGAAACGAATTGTCGGTGCGTCTCGCGGAGGGTTTCGTGGCCCAAGATCTCCTGGTGGAGTTGGTGAGGAGGGGTCGGGTCGACCGTTTTGCCGCCACGCGGCCACCTCTCAGCGAGATCTTCATCCGGGAAGTGGAGGGTAGCCATGACTAAGCTACGCATCGTCACGATCAGTGAATATCTCGTCCGGGTTCGTTCGCGCGCGTTCATCATCTCCACTCTGCTCGGGCCGATCTTACTTCTGGCCGTTTCGCTCGGTCCGGCGCTTCTCGCGTCGCGCACTTCGGAATCGACACGCACGATCATGGTGATCGACGACAGCGGAACTCAGGGCCTTTTCATGAACCTGCAGCGCGAAATCGGCGATCCTCAGGCTGGTGGCCAGAAGAAGATGCACCTGGTTCTCTGGGGAGAGAGCGGGTCGCTCGACTCTGCCTTGTCCACGCTGGCTCCCCAGGTCGGCGACGGCAGCTACGACGGCGTCCTGTACATTCCCCCGGACTTTCTGCAAGAGGGCAGTGCCACCCTCTACGGCTCGAATCCCTCTGGCGTGGTCTGGGCCGATCCGGTCGAGGCCGCTCTGGGACGGGTTCTCATTCAACAACACCTGAAGGGTTACGGGATGGAAAAGGCAGAGCTCGACCAGGTGCTGGCCGGAGCCAAGCTCCACGCCGAGGACATCGCTCGCGGCGAAGGGGGGAAGAAGGGTTCGATGGAGGTGAGGCTCGTGGTGGGCTTCGTCCTGGTGTTCCTGCTGTACATGATGATCCTGGCCTACGGTATTCAGTCGATGAATTCGGTCATCGAGGACAAGACCTCCCGCGTGGTCGAGGTGATGCTGGCGAGTGTCACTCCCACCGTACTCATGGCGGGGAAGATCGTGGCGAGTGCTCTGGTTGGCCTCACGCAGTTTGCCATCTGGGGCATCCTGGCGGCCGGTCTCATCGGGCAGGGGCTCTTCTCCTTGCCCGCGAGCATCGATTTCTCGTTTCTCACCCCGGCGATCTGGGCCGCCTTCACCGCATTCTTTCTCCTGGGGTATCTGCTCTTCGCCTGCCTCTACGCGGCGATCGGCGCGCTCTGCAACAGCACCCAGGACGCCCAGCAGTTTCAGATGCCGGTGACGATTCTGGTGGTCATTCCCATGCTCCTGCTGCAGGTCGTCATGCAGAATCCCAACGGTAGCCTGGCGGTCGTGTTCTCGCTCATCCCGGTGTTCACTCCCATCATGATGTTCGTGCGCATCGCGCTGGGGAACCCACCCCTGTGGCAAATCATTCTGAGTCTGATTCTTTTGGGGGGAACCGTGGTGCTGATGGCCAAGGTGACCGGAAAGCTCTTCCGGCTCTCCATTTTGAGCTTCGGAAAGTCACCGAGTTGGAGGCAGGTGCTCAGGATGCTACGTTCGCCAGAATAGGCCGGCTCTGCTCCGCACTTTCGCCGCCCGCCGGCTTTGCCTACTATTGTTGCTCTTTGCCGATCTCCGTGAGCCGGCTGAATTGAAGCCGACGCGGCGCAGATGGCGCATCCAGAGCCCCAGCTACAGGTTTTTCGCATGATTTCCAACGACTCTCCCCGCGCCGGTTCCCTACTGCTTTCGGCCGAAGAGGCCGCCTCCTGGCTGACGAGAAGCCGTAACTGGCCGTCTCACCGCCTCAGTGAAGTCGAGCTGTGCGACCTGGGTCTGCTGCTCAACGGCGCGTTCTCCCCTCTGACTGGATTTCTGGATCGGGAGGACACCCAGTCGGTGCTCTCCGAGATGCGCCTGGAGGATGGGCGGTTGTGGCCCATGCCGATCAACCTGGAGTTGGACGAGAAGACGGCGTCCGCGGCGGAGGCCGCCGGATTCCTCGCGCTTCGCGATGTCGAAGGGACCGTGCTCGCGGTGCTCGAACTGAGCGAAGTGTGGCCGTTCGACGCCAAGGACATGGCCGAGGGACTCCTAGGTCACTGCGACGAAGCTCACCCCTTCGTGGCCCGGCTTTTGGCCAGCGAGGCCACCCATCTGGCGGGCGGGAAGTTGCACGGACTTCAAATGCCCAGACGCTATCTCTATCCCCAGCTACACCACAGCCCCGCGCAACTGCGGGCCCTGTTTGAAGAGAAGGGCTGGAAGAAGATCGTCGCCTTTCAGACCCGCAATCCCATGCATCGGGCTCACTTCGAGATCACGAAGCTGGCGGCGGAATCGGCGGGCGCGAAAGTATTGCTCCATCCCGTGGTGGGTGTGACCCGACCGGGGGACGTTCCGGCGGTGGTGCGGGTGCGCTGTTATGAAGAATTGCTGCCGCGCTATGGCGACAACGGCGCCGTTCTGTCGCTTCTTCCTTTGGCGATGCGCATGGCGGGACCCCGCGAGGCCCTGTGGCACTCCCTCATCCGGCGGAACTTCGGCGCCACGCACTTCATCATTGGCCGCGACCACGCCGGCCCCGGCCTCTCTTCTCAGGGGAAACCGTTCCACGGCCCCTACGACGCACAGCACCTGGTGGAAAAGTACTCCGATGAGATCGGCCTCACCGTCGTTCCTCTGCAGATGCTGGTCTACGATCCCGAGAAGGACGCCTACCTCACGCAAGATCAGGCGAGCGAGGCGTCCAAGTCCTACCAGCTCTCGGGGACGGAACTGCGACGACGGCTGAACACGGGCGAGGAGATTCCCGAGTGGTTCAGCTTTCCCGAAGTGGCGAAGATTCTGCGCCGCGCATACCCGCCGCGCTCGCAGCAGGGCTTCACCGTCTTCTTCACCGGGCTTTCCGCCTCCGGGAAATCCACCCTGGCGCAGGCTCTGATGGCCCGCCTCCAGATCGATACCGGACGCGACGTCACGCTCTTGGACGGCGATGTCGTGCGCACGAACCTCTCCTCGGAATTGGGATTCTCGAAGGAGCACCGCGACCTCAACATCACTCGCATCGGTTATGTCGCGTCGGAGATCACGCGCCACGGAGGAATTGCTCTCTGTGCGCCCATCGCTCCCTACGATCGCGCGCGCAAAGACGTTCGCGAGAAGGTGGAGGCCCGCGGCGGATTCGTGCTCGTGCACGTCAGCACACCGCTGCAGGAATGCGAGCGCCGCGACCCGAAAGGTCTCTACGCGAAGGCTCGCGCCGGAATCGTGAAGGGCTTCACCGGAATCGACGATCCCTACCAAACCCCCCAGGACGCCGAACTCGCCATCGACACCACGGCCATCGAACCCGACGAAGCGGCAGGTCGCATTTTGGAGCATCTCCGCAGCGAGGGCTATTTGAGCTGAATTGCCGGGAACTCTAGCCGCGGGCGCGACTCTCCAGGTCACCGTAGCCGAGGCGTTGCATCCATCCTTTTGTCTTCTTGCTCTCGTAGAGCTCGCGCAGGAGTGGATCTTCGAGAAAACGGAAGCGAGGACCGCGCTCGGCCAGCGCGGCCGCCCTGCCCACGCGCGCGGGGTCGGCCGTTAGACCCAGAAACTCCGCTACTTCGCGCAGAGCGCTCGTTGGATCCTCCAGCAGGTCTTCGTAGCAGAGCACGAGTTCTTCGATTGGGAATCGTTTGCGGTTCCATTGATGGAGATCGAGGTAGTCCTCCCAAAGTTCGAAGGCCCGGGTCAGCTCGAGACAACGCGGAGAGCTGAAGCGATTCAGATGGGGATCGGCCAGGTACTTCGCTCGTTCCTCTTGGGTGAGTTCCTTGCTCGCGCGACGCCAGAGACTGGCAGCCACGTCGATTCCGTTACGGTGAACCGTGATGGCGCGCGCCCTGGGAAAAACCGAGAGCCACAGTGGCCAGGTGGCAGTCGTCCGGGGATCTTTCCAGCCCCACAACACCGGTTCATTCGAGAGGAAGGCACGCAGGCGGCCCGGCCCCACGTAGCGGCGTAGAAACGCCAGCCCCTCCACCCTGCGCGTCAACTCCTGCACGAGAGGGGGGAGGGTGTCCTCACGTTCTAGGAGATAACGGATGGGCAGGGGATTGTCCCACGCTCCGTGCGCGCGCTGCAGCAACCAGTCGTTCGAATCCAGAATGAAGACCGACTCGTGGTGCATTTCGAGATTGCGACCCAGGTGCATTCCCAGCTCCGCAAGCATCTTCGCGAGCAGAGTGGTGCCGGAACGGTGCATGCCCAAGAGCAGTACCGGGTCATCTCGTTTCAACATGAATGGACTCTCCTGAAGAGACGAAGCTAGTGCTTGAAGTAGCGTTCGTGGACCCTCTCTCCGGTCGCGATATCGCTGCCGTACAGATCGATGTACTCCACTTTGGGGAGCGGCTTCCTATCCTCCAGGAAGACGTAGATCCTCGCGATATAGGCGGAATGGCCGTCGATCCGGGTAATCGCCATCCAGCGGTCCGCCACTCTCTCCACCCGAACCATGCGGTGGATGTTTGCCGCCATGTCCATGAGTACGGTTCCGTCGTCCAGGACCCTCGTCTTGAATCCGTAGGCCAGTTTGCGCTCGAGCAGATTCAGTTGTTGGCGCCTTCCATCCTCGGCCTTACGGATCCAATAGCTGATGATGGGGTTCTCTTGCTTCAGGCTGCCGTCTTCGTTCAAGACCGCGTCGTACTGCACAATGTTGGCGTTTTGGGACCGTTCGATGTCGAACAGATGCTGGCTATGCTCGGGCCATCCGTCATCAGCGAGGGCGGTCCGAGGCATCGCCACGCCGACGACGATGCACAAGAGCAAGATCGTCGAGAGGTGCGGAGCTTCTTCGTGTACATTCGCCGCCATGCCTAGTCCTCTGCATCATTCCCCAGAGAGATCTCGTTGGGCAGTTCGTTGATGTCCTTCCCTTCACCAGCATACGGGAAATGAGTGGAGAGGCGGTCGCCTATTTGTAGAATTGCCTCTCTCAGGGCCCCAGTATAGTCCCCTTCGCGAAATCGTCGGACGAGATTCTCCACGATCGAGTCCCAGAAACCCTCTTCGACTCTCTCGTGGATTCCTCGGTCCCCCAATACCGCGACCCGCCGGTCGGCGATTGACAAATAAATGAGCACTCCGTTCCTCAATGCGGTCGCGGTCATCCCGAGATCCTCGAAAACGTCCCGACCTCGGTAGTAGGGATCACCACCCGGGCACTTTTTTTCCAGGTGGACCCGGATCTCCCCGCTGGTGAGCTTCTCGGCCGCCTCGATCGCCTCGACCACGCTGGCCTTCTCATCCGGCCGCAAGAAGTCAGAGGGATTCTTGCCTCGTGAAACCAGCATTGCTACCAACCTCCACTGGCGCCGCCGCCGCCGAAGCCGCCGCCGCCGCCGATGAATCCCCCGCCACCCCCGAGAGCCTCCACCGCCGAAGCCGCCGCCGCGACCGCCGCCGCCGAAGAAGATGAACGGTCCTCCCAGCCCGCGGCGCCCGCGGCCTCCTCGACCGCCAAGGATCCTGACGAGAAAGAGGATGAGAAAGAACCACACCCCACCGGCAGGCCCTTTCCGTCCTTGTCTCGTCCACGATCTCCAAGACTTCGGCCCGAGCCCACGTACTCGCCCCGGCTCGCTGCCATGAGCGCAGAGACCCCTGCGCGGATCCCTCCCACGCGATCGCCTGCGCGAAAACGGGGCAAAATCTCGTTCTGAATGATCGAAAAGGCGGTCGCGTCCGTCACCACGCCTTCCAGGCCGTAGCCAACCTCGATGCGAACCTTGCGATCTTCGGCGTAGATGGCAAGGAGCACTCCATTATCCCGGTCCTTGCGCCCCATCCCCCAGGCCTCGGCCACGCGATGGGTGAGGTCCTGGATTTCCTCTCCCTGCAGCGAACGGAAGATCGCCACCACCAGCTGATTGCTGGTGCTGCGTTCGAAGGCCGACAGCGAGTCCGCCAGGGAGCTCTCCTGCGTCGGGCTCAGCCAATCGACTCCGTCGTAAACGTAGTGCGCCGGCGGAGGAGGAATCTCGAATGAGTCGGCGCACACCTTGGCGGCGAAGAGCAGAATCATCGACCCCAGGACAAGAAATGGCGAAGCTGCGAGCGAACGCTGGAGTGTGCCGCGAATCATCTCAGAACTTTACTTTTGGAGCTTCCTCGGCACCCGGCTCGGATTGGAAGTATTGCTTCTTCGTCAATCCAGTCATCCCCGCGATGACGCTGGCGGGAAAACGCCGAATCCGTGTGTTGAAGACGCGCGCCGCGTCGTTGTAGTGCCTGCGCTCGACGGCGATGCGATTCTCCGTACCCTCGAGTTGACTCTGCAGGGTGAGGTAATTCTGGTTGGCCTTGAGTTCGGGATAGCGCTCGACCGTGACCAAAAGACGTGAGAGAGCGCCGCTCAATGCACCCTGAGCTTCTTGAAACTTCTGGAATGCCTGGGGATCGTTCACCACGTCGCTGCTGAGACTCGCCTGGATCTGCGTGGCCTTCGCCCTGGCCTCGATCACCGCGGTGAGTGTCTCCTGCTCAAAATTGGCCGCTCCCTTGACGGTCTCCACCAAATTCGGAATGAGATCGGCTCGTCTCTGATAGACGTTCTCGACCTGTGCCCACGAGCTTTCCACGCCCTCTTCGAGACCGACCATGGAGTTGTAGGTCGAGCAGGAAGAGAACCCGACCAGCACCACGATGATGACGAGGATGAGAGGGAGAGACTTTTTCATGACGATCTTCTCCAAGAAAATTGAGAGCGTAAGTTCAGGGGATGGCGATTCATTCCGTATAAGGGATAATTCCATCTCGCGACCGCCGCACGGTGCGGTGCCGCTCGCGCATTCCACAGTTTCCCCATGGTATACTTTCTCCATGCTGAATCGCGGAAGCAAATTCCT
The DNA here is from genome assembly GCA_963764625.1 of Candidatus Krumholzibacteriota bacterium. Classification (GTDB taxonomy): domain Bacteria; phylum Krumholzibacteriota; class Krumholzibacteriia; order JAJRXK01; family JAJRXK01; genus JAOZPE01. The sequence goes on from CAVXTH010000007.1 coordinate 105,915, forward strand.
CATCGGAATCATGGCACTCGGCGCGTTGCTCTTCCTGTTCGGGCTTCGCGACCCGTTTCTGCCTCGTGTCGCCCCCTCGGACGCGGAGGGGACGATTCCGCGGCTCAGCCGTCTCGATTCTCCCGGATCGAGCCGTTGGAGCGATCGTCTGCTCGCCATCGAGGCCGAGAACCGCGATCTGAGGAATCGAATGAGAGAGCTCGATTCGCTGCAAACGGTGCTTCGCGATCGTCTCGAGTCGGTCGAAGCGACACCACGCCTGAGGCCGCTGCAGGACTATTCGCTACCCGATTCCATCGGCTTTTGCGGCGAGGTGATTTCTCTGGCCGATGCACGCGCGCGCGAGCGTTTCGAGCCCGAGTTCTACCGCCTCCTGGTGAATCGACACTGGTTGGTGGATTGGATGCACCGAAGTCGGGAAGTGTTCCCGCTCATCCAGGCGCGGATCGCCCAGGCGGGACTGCCCGACGACCTCAAGTACATTGCGGTCATCGAGAGCTCGCTCGATGCGAGAGCGGTCAGTCGCGCCGGGGCAGTCGGCTATTGGCAGTTCACTGGTTCGACCGGTCGCCGCTTTGGACTCGTTCACAACCGGAACATGGATCAGCGGAGGGATCTGGCCGAGGCGACCGACGCCGCCTTGCGCTACCTAAGAGAACTCCACAGGGAATTCGGCTCCTGGTCGTTGAGCCTGGCTGCGTACAACGCAGGAGAGAACCGGGTGCGCGAGGCGATGAAGAACCAAGGGCAGAGCGACTATCATCGACTCGTGCTTCCAAAGGAGACCGAGGCCTATTGGTACAAGGCCGCGGCGGTCAAACTCTTCTTCGAGCACCCGACCGAGTACGACTTCGATTCTCCGGGAGAGCAATGGCGCGTCGTTCGCTGCGACACTCTGGTCGTCGCATTCGCACAACAGACGCCGATCCTAGAGGTCCTTGGCGATTCCGGAATGGACTATCGGGAATTCAAGAACTTCAACCCGGCGTATCGCCGGCCCCTGATCCCGGCCGGGAGACACCGGCTGGCGATCCCGCAACGCTACTCGGCCGCAATCTCTTCGCGCTTTCCCAAGGCCCGATTGGAGCTCAGTGAGGTGTCGTCCACATCGCCTCGGCCGTGAAGCTATCCTCTATCTGAATCGCATCGACGACATCCATGCCTTCGGCGACCCGGCCGATGATCGTGTAGCGTGCGTTCAGTCGAGGCTCGGGAGAGTGCGTGATGAAGAGCTGGCAGCTGCCGGTGTCCTTGCCGTTGGTGGCGATTCCCACCGTACCCCGATCGTACCGCGCAGGACTCCACTCGCTTCTGAGCAGATAACCGGCATCTCCCCATCCTGATCCGAGCGGATCACCGCCTTGGATGACGAAATTGGGAACCACGCGATGGAAATCGAGACCATTGAAGAATCCCGCCTCGGCGAGCCGGGCAAAACTCTCGCAGGACTGCGGGGCGATATCGTAGAGGAGATCGATGACGATCGTGCCTCTCTGGGTGTGGAGGATGAGTTCGCGCGCATCGCTCTCGGCCACCAGGGGAGGCTGCTTCGAAGAGCGTCGAATGGGCCGGACATCCATCTCGATGTCCTCTACCTTCGGCAATCCAGCCGCCTGGCGTTCGGGCAGAATTTTCACCAGGGCATTGCGCGCCGCGACTCGCAACCGCCGATCACTGCTCTCATTTAGGACGTGGTTGAGAACCTCGCTGGCCCGTTTTGCTCGCAACTCACCCAGAGACATGAGGGTGGCCTCGCACACGTCCACGTTGTCCCGACGATCCCAGAATTCATAGCAATTCAAAAGAGAATCGATCGCGCTCCTGACGTTCAACTTACCCAAATCCGTCGCGGCGGTGGTTGCCACCACCCAGTCGCGGTCCTTCAACGAGGCCAGAAGAAGCGCGATGGCTTTTTCACCTCCCAGAGAGGCCAAGCCCTCGAGCGCGTGGGATCGAATCTCCTCGTCGAGGTGTTGGGAAAGCGCCGCGGCCAGAGTTCGAAACGCGTCGGCATCGGGGTGTTGGCCCAAGAGCTCGAGGCATTCGCTTCGCACCACGCCCGAAGAGTCCTCGAGTCCTCCGCGGAGTGTGGGTGCCGCCGTCTCCTGAAGATTCGCCGCCACTGCCGCGTAGGCCGCGAGTCTGACCACCGAGCACGAATCGCGGCACGCGGCGACGATTGCCGCGGGCTGCGGCACCGGAGCCAGTTGCTGCAGAGCTTCCAGGGCCGCGGCGCGCGCATGGAAGATCTCGTCGTCGAGCACGCTCAACAGCGCCGTGGATTGTGAGCGCGCACCCAGTTTGCCCAGACTGCGGGCCGCGTTCACCCGCACTGTCCACTCGCTCTCGTGCAGCCTCTCCGCGAGAGCGTCTTGGCCCACGAGCGCCAGCGGCGGGCCAATCTCCCCCAAGCCCCGCGCCGCGAACGCCCGCACCAGCCCACTGGAATGACTGAGAAGCTCGATTTCGCGCTTGACCGCTCGCTCGTCCTGAAATTTGCCCAGAGCGTAGGCAGCCCTCCAGACGACCGACTCCACCGGGTCGTGACTCGCGCGCAGGATCTCGTCCACCGTGGTGGAATCGGCCAGCAGAGCAAGACTCTCCAGCGCCTGCTCGCGCACCAGCGGATGGGGATGTGAGAGGCCGCGCATCACCTCGCCCGCGGTTCCCGGCTGATCGACACGGCCCAGGGCCAAAAGGACCTCGCCGAGGACTTCGGGAGAACCCCGTCGACCCGAACCGGCCATGAGTGAGAGCTCCTTCTCGACCCCCGCCAGGAGCGCCACCGCGGACGCGGAGGTGGGAATGAGTCCCAGCGCGAAGGCGGCATCGGCGCGCACCTCGGGACGACGGTCGTCCCGCAGGACCTCGGCCAGATGGGGCACCGCTTCGGGCCGGCCGATGCGCCCCAGGGCCAGGGCCGCTTCGCGCCGTACCAGGTAGGAAGACTCGTGGAGATACGCGTAGAGGCTATCCCCGGGAATGGTCCGGGCGTCCTCCCAACGTCGGATGTCCTTCGTGCAGGCAGGAATGTCGGTTCGGGCGCAGGCCAGGAGCTGGGAGAGGAGCAGGGAGAGAAAGAGGGCGGACAGTGTACGTTGACACATCATGCCGAAGCTCCGTGGGGGCTACGCCGTGCAAGGCGACCCCGGGAGAGTAGACGGGGGTCGGACTCAGGGCAAGACCAGCTTGGAGCGCGATCTGCGCGGTGCTAGCCTCTCCGCATGGAATCCCCTTCGACGCCATTCTCGCCAGAGGATCCTTCCGCATCCGCCGCGGTCGTGCGGCTGGATCTGTCCTACGATGGAAGCGGATTCCACGGTTGGCAGGTTCAACCCGGACTGAGGACGGTCCAGGGCGAGCTCATGAGCTGCTTGCAGAACCTGATTGCCCTGCAGGGGATTCCCCCCGGAGCCGGCCGCACCGATGCGGGAGTTCACGCCCGAGGTCAGGTAGCAAGCCTTTGCTTGGCCGATATCTCGGCATTTGAACGTCTCCATCGTGCCCTCCCACGCATGGTACCCGACGACATGGCGGTACGGCGCGTACTCCTGGCCGCCCCGGATTTCCACGCCAGACACAGCGCCAAAGGAAGGATCTACCGCTACCGCCTGGTCCTCGAGCGCGATCCCCTTCTGCGGAGGACTCACTACTTCGTCCCCAACGCGCTCGACCTCGACAAGATGAAGAAAGCCTGTGAGGACTTGCTCGGGGCTCACGATTACACGAGCTTTTGCAAGGCCTCTTCCCTGCAGGAAGGGAAAACGTGCTGTGACGTGCGTAGGGCTCAGTTCGATCGCGAGGGACCATCCATCGTCTTTACCATCGAGGCCGACCGCTTTCTCCACTCCATGGTGCGCACGATCGTCGGGACTCTGGTGGAGATCGGTCGCGGACTTCGACCAGTGGACTCGATTCCGCAAATCCTGCATGCTTGCAAGCGCGAGCGAGCTGGACTCCTTGCTCCCGCGCACGGGCTGTGCCTGGAAGAAGTGGAATACTCGGACTGATAGCCAAGAAGCGTTGTGACGCGAAGGAAGGATTTGCATGCAGCTCTATCTGGAAACGGCTGATCCGCGCGAGCTCGGCGAAGCGCTGAGTTTTCGCGTCGTGGATGGCGTCACGACCAATCCGGCGCTCCTGGCGCGCATGGGTGGCGACCCCCACCTGCGCTTGAAGGAGCTCTGTGAGATGGTGAAAGGTCCGGTTCTGGCCTCGACGACTTCGCTGGAAGCCGAGGGAATGGTGGCGGAGGCCCTGGCTCTCGCCGACGTCCACGAACGTCTGGTGGTAAAGGTGCCCTGTCTCCCAGCTGCTCTGCCGGCGATGGCGGAGCTGGCGGAACGTCGCGTCCCGGTGGAGGCCACCCTGTGCTTCAGCTTGTGCCAAGCCCTGCTCGCCGCGAAGACCGGCGTTCACTTCATCTCGCCCATGGTGGGGCGACTCGACGAGGCAGGTCAGGATGGTCTGAACCTCGTGGGGAACATTCTCACCGTCTACGATCAGTATCAGTTCAAGACACGCGTCATCGCGGGTGGATGTCGAACCGCCACTCACGTCGCTGAGGCGGCGCGCATGGGCGCCGATGCGGCAACCCTTCCTTTGGATCTCTTGCGGGCTTTGGCCGCGCATCCTCTGAGCACGAAGGTGCAGCGGGAATTCGCCGAGAGCTGGCGCAAGGGACAGAATTAGCCCTTCGGATCGATCCACGGAACCCGCGCCGAACGGGGGCCGTAGAATTTCAAGGCCGCTCGAGCTCGCGTTCCAGGAGTGATATGAGTCAGAAGCGAATCTTCCCCTATCTCGTCGGTGGTTTGGCGGGCGCCAGTCTTGGGCTGGTGGTGATCCTCGCCGCCCTAATCTACGGGGTGGGACCCTTCTCGCATCCCGCGACGAAAGAGAGCTCGACCAACCAGGAGAATCCCACTCAGTTGGGAGTGAGCGCGCCCACCACGCTGAGCCGAGTGGAAGAACCCGAGCTCACAGAGCGATCGATCGACGATGAGCGCCAAGACGCCATCGTCACCGCCACGCGCATTGCGAGTCCGGCCGTGGTCAGCATCACCGTCATCTACCATCAATTCGTGCGCGTCCCGACCGACCCTCTGGAGTCGTTCTTTCCGCAGGGCTTTGGACGCACCACGATCAAGAAGCAGCCCTACGAAATCCTCGGCAGCGGCGTGATCATCGACAAACGCGGGTACATCATCACGAACAACCACGTCCTGGGAGAGTCGAAGGATTCGCGCATCTTCATCACCCTGTCCGACGGAAGACAATACCAGGCGGAGCTTGTGGGCCGATCCACCCACTACGACGTGGCTCTCTTGCGATTTTCCGAGACGGTGCCTGACATGCCAGTCGCAACCCTCGGCGACAGCGATGAACTCGTGCCCGGGGAATGGGCCATCGCCATCGGTGCTCCCTACCGTTACCTGCTCGATGACCCCGCGCTGACCGTGACCGTCGGCGTCATCAGCGCGCTGCATCGAGACCTGAAACAGACACAGGATGAAGGTCCGACCTACCTCGACATGATCCAGACCGATGCCGCGATCAATCAGGGCAACAGCGGCGGAGCGCTAGTCAACCGGCGCGGAGAGGTCATCGGCATCAATACCTTCATCATTTCCGGTTCCGACGGTGGAAATTTCGGCGCCGGATTCGCCATGCCCATCAAGCGCGTCAAGTGGGTGATGAATGAGATCGTTCAGTACGGAGGTCTCAGACCCCGCGTCATCGGATTCGACGGCGTGGTGCTCGACAAGCGGCTGCGCTACATGCTCAAGCTCGACAGCGACATGACCGGGATCTACGTGGTGCGGGTCTATCCAGACTCTCCCGCGACCGAAGCGGGACTTCAGGTCGCGGATATCGTTCGCGCCATCAACGGCCAGATCATCCTGCGCAAGCAGGATTTCACCCGCCTCATCTACGAGGCGCAGGTCGGTACCAAGCTCGCGCTCAAAGTGCAGCGCGGAGACCAGTTCCTGGATACCGTGCTCACCATCTCCTCAAATCCCCCGGCCGCTGCGTCGCCCAGCGACTGAGATTCTGGGGCTCGCCCCTGGCGGCGTGGGCCGGCCTGTGATAGCCTGCCGCGCGTCATGATCGAGCGCTATCAAACCCCCGAGATGAACGGCATTTGGTCGGACCGCCGCCGGCTAGAAATCTGGCGCGAGGTGGAGGTTGCGGTCTGTGAGGCGCAGGCTGAATTGGGGGTCATTCCCCGCGAGGCGGCGGCCACCATCGCGGCCAGGGCCCAGTTCGAGCTGGAGCGCGTCCAGGAGATCGAGGAGACGGTCCACCACGACGTCATCGCCTTCTTGACCAACCTGGCCGAGCACATCGGAGACGACGCGCGCTTCGTTCATTTGGGGATGACCAGCAGCGACCTCCTCGACACATCTCTGGCAGTGCAGTGCAAGGAAGCCGGCGAGCTGCTGCTGGTCGAGCTGGACCACCTGCGCGAGATCCTCGTTGCGCGCGCCCAGGAGCATCGCCGCACCGTCATGATGGGCCGCAGCCACGGAATCCACGCCGAACCCACCACTTTCGGGCTGAAGCTTTTGGTGTGGGTCGACGAGCTGCGCCGGGCGCGGAGGCGTTTGCTCGCGGCCACCGAGACGGTGGCGGTGGGCCAGATCTCCGGGCCGGTCGGCACTTTCGCCCACATTCGACCCGAAGTGGAAGCGGCGGTTTGCGCGGCTCTGGGCCTCGGGGTGGCCCCGATCTCCACCCAGATCGTCCAGAGAGACCGTCACGCCGAATTCATGGCATCCCTGGCGCTCCTGGCCGCTTCGCTGGAGAAGTTCGCTCTGGAGATTCGCCACCTCCAGCGCACCGAAGTCCACGAAGTCGAAGAACCCTTCACCAGCGGTCAGAAGGGCTCCTCGGCCATGCCCCACAAGAAGAATCCCATCCTGTGCGAACGAATCGTGGGCATGGCGCGGTTGGTCCGGGGCAACCTGGTGCCCGCGCTGGAAAACGTGGCCCTGTGGCACGAGCGCGACATCTCGCATTCGTCGGTCGAGCGCGTGATCCTTCCCGATTCGACCACTCTTTTGCACTACATGCTGAAGAAGATGAGCTACGTCATGGAAGGCCTGCGCGTCTTGCCCGAACGCATGCGCGAGAACCTGGAACAAGTCCCCGGTATTTACCACAGCGGCGCGCTTCTTCTTGGGCTCGCGCGCGCGGGGATCAGCCGGGAGGACGCCTACACCCTGGTACAGGAATGCGCGCTGAAGGCGTGGGAAGGTGAGGGCGAGTTCGAGGCCCTCGTTCGGGCGGACCCTCGCGTCCTCCGACTGCTCGACCCCGAGACCCTGGATGTCGTATTCGATTTGCAGCGCCACTTGGCGCACGTCGACCGTCTCTTCGAACGCGTACTCGCTCAGGAGTAGGACGTGGCCCTCGCAGTGAGTTCCATGGACGACGCTGCACTCAGAGAGGCCCTGTCCGCGCTCGGACTCGCGCTCAGCCTCACCGAGGCGCGGCGCGTGGCCGAATTGCTCGGTCACGATCCCACCGAAACCGAACTCACGCTTTTCGACACCATGTGGAGCGAGCACTGCTCCTACAAGAGCTCCAGAGGGGTGCTCGAACGCTTTTTGCCCACGAAAGCCTCCAATGTAATTCTGGGACCCTCCGAAGACGCGGGGATCATCCATTTCGCGCAAGTCGACGGAATCCGCTACGGCCTCGCGGTGGCCCACGAGAGCCACAATCATCCCTCACAGATCATGCCGGTGGATGGTGCGGCCACCGGTATCGGTGGCGTGGTGCGTGACGTCTACTGCATGGGGGCCGATGTCATCGCAACCCTCGATCCTTTGCGCTTCGGGGATCCGTCGGGTGAGAACGGCGAACGGTGTCTGGAAATCGCGCGCGAAGTGGTGGAGGGCATCGCGCTCTACGGCAACGCGCTGGGCGTGCCCAACCTGGGTGGCGATCTCTGCTTCGATGCGTGTTACGACGACAACTGCCTGGTGAACGTGGTGGCGATTGGGTTGGTAGAAGAGAATCGCATCACGCGAAGCCGCGTCCCGCAGGCCGCCCGCGAGGAACCCTACGATTTTCTGCTCGTGGGCAAGCCCACCGACGGGAGCGGCATGGGCGGCGCGTCGTTCGCTTCGGCCGATCTCGACGAAGAAGAGCTTCGGCGGAACCTGGGCAGCGTACAGGTCCCCGATCCTTTCTTGAAGCGGATGCTGGTTCTGGCCAATCAGGCCATGCTCGAGCTGGTGCACCGCGAGGGAGCGCAGATCGGTTTCAAGGATCTGGGAGCGGGGGGCATTGCTTGCGTCTCCTCTGAACTCGCGGACGCGGCCGGAATGGGCATCGAACTCGATCTCGATCGCGCCAGTATTTCTCCTGAGGATCTTCCCGATCCGGTGGCCGCCTGCAGCGAAACTCAGGAGCGATTCGGAATCGCGTGTCCGGCGCGACTCACCGAGCGAATTCTCGAGATCTACAACGATACCTATGAGCTCAATTCGATGTACGAGGGCGCCGGGGCAAGGCGCGTGGGACGCATCAAAGTACCCGCCGCGGGCGAGACGCCGCGCTATCTGCTGCGCCGCGGCAAAGAGGTGTTGGTCGACGCTCCGATTTCCACCATCACCGCCGGCATCCGCTATGAGCGCGAGGCCAGGGCCTCCGCGCGCGAGGTGAGCGCACGGGAGCCGAGGATTGAGGGACGGAAGATCGGGGCCGATCTCCTCGCACTTCTCGCTTCAGCGGCTCTGTGCAGCCGGCGCGCGCTCTTTCAGCATTTCGACAGCGAAGTGAAAGCCTCCACCGTCCTGCGGCCCGGCGAGGCGGATGCGGGCGTGGTCGCGCCGATCGAGGGCAGCCCGGTCGGAATGGCCGCCACCGTCGACGGCAACCCGCGCTATTGTCGAACGGATCCGTACCTGGGCGCCGCGCACGCGGTGGTGGAAGCGGCGCGTAACGTCGCGTGCGTGGGAGCGGCTCCGGCCGCGATCACCGACTGCCTCAACTTCGGCAACCCGGAGATCCCCGAGGTGTTTCATTCTTTCGTGGAGAGCGTGCGCGGAATCGGCGATGCCTGCCGTGGCCTCGGCCGTCTCGAAGCGCCCGAGGAACCCCTGCCGGTGATCAGCGGCAACGTCAGTTTCTACAACCAGAGTGCCAGCGGCCGGGCGGTGGACCCATCTCCCATCATCTGCTGCGTGGGCGTCATTCCCGACAGCAGTGTCTGCCGCAGCCTCTCGCTGAAAGAAGAGGGAAACCTGATCTACCGGGTCGGCGATCTGCGCTCCGAGATGGGAGGCAGCGTCTACGCGGAGTGGGTGGATCCGAAGTGGGTGGGAACTCTCCCCGCGCTCGACTTCGCCAGGGTGCGAAGCGAGCTGCGGCTCGTCGTCGACCTGGTTCGCGAGGGAAGGCTGCAGGCGGTCCACGACGTGTCCGAGGGGGGAACTCTGGTCGCGCTGGCGGAGATGGCCCTAGGTCCCGAGAGTCTGGGACGATGCGGACTCGAGGTGGATCTGACGAAGGACCGTGAAACGGTGGGGGAAGCGGCGGCGGCGTTTGGCGAGGCAGGAGGCTTCCTGGTCGAGCTGAAGCCCACGGACGCCGCGCATCTACAAGAGCGCACCCGTGAGCGGGGGATCTCCTGCACGCTTCTGGGCAAAGTGATCGCGGCACGAGAGTTCAAGCTAACTGGGCTGTCGCAACCCATTCGACTTTCTCTGGACGAGCTGAAGCACGCGCGCGAATCCACCATGCCGCGATTGCTCGCGCGGGAGGAGCTATGAGCCGCGTACGCATAGGGGTTTTGCAGTTCCCCGGTCTCAACTGCGAGACCGAGACTCTGCGCGAGCTCACGCGCGCCGGAGTGGAGCCGACTCTCGTCCGCTGGAACGAGAGCGCGCCGCGTCTCGCGCGCTTTGCCGGCTTCGTCATTCCGGGCGGCTTCTCCTACCAGGATCGCATTCGCGCCGGCGCCATCGCCGCCAAGTCGCCCCTGCTCGAGGAAGTCGCGCGGGAGGTGGAGAAGGGCAAGCCCATTCTGGGGATCTGCAACGGAGCGCAGATTCTGGTCGAGGCCGGACTGGTGCCCGGGGAAGAGGCGGGGAGGATCGACCTCTGCCTCGCGCCCAATCGAGTGAAGGGCTGGCAGGGCTACCACGCGCGTTGGGTCTTCGTGAAGCCGCAGACGGGCGCATGTTTCTTCACCGAAAAGCTGAGCGAACCGTTTCCCATCGTGGTCGCCCACGGCGAAGGACGATTCGTGACCGAGGACGAGATGTTGTGGAATTCGCTGCGGACGAAGGGCCGCTTCGCACTGCGCTACTGCGACGCCGAGGGCAATGCACCGGCCGGATTTCCCCAGAACCCCAACGGCGCGCCGGACGACGTGGCGGGAATGTCCGGGCTCGACGGCCAGGTCCTGGCCTTCATGCCGCACCCCGAGAGGGCAGCTCGCCTGTGGCAGCTTCCCGAGGACCTGCCCGGACCCTGGGGCACGCGGCGCCGGGCCGCGGCTGGTGATCGGACCCGTTTGCAAGCCGAGGGGCCGGGTTGCTCGCTCCTCGCGGCGTTCCGTCGCCTTCAGGGGGTGAACGCGTCGTGAGGGCTCTGGTCTTCCTTCTGAGCCGGAGGGCGGTGGATCTGGTGGCGGTCTCGGCCGCGGCCGCGCTTCGCGACGCGCTCGGCCTGGGTGAGCGCCTGCGGGCGCTCCGCCGTGACGACGGCTATGTCCTGGAGAATTTGCCAGGGGGTGAGGAGGCGTGGCGGGCGGCCTGCGTGGCGCGGCCCTCGTGGTTCAATCCCAACACCCATCAGCACGCGTTCTTCGACGCCGCGCCGGGCGCGCACGAGGCGGCGCGAGGGGAGAAGTCGTGGCCGTCTCCCTGGATCGGCCGCATGCTCTCTACCGATCGCACCGAGCTGGCCAAGCACGGAGCTTCGGGCGATCTTGATTCCTGGCTCTCACTTTCCCCCGAGCGAGATTGCTATTCCGTGAGCCTTCTGGCCTTCGATAGCGAGGAACCGGTCCAGCCGCTTCCGCGGGGACACTGGCCGCACCCGGCCGGCCAGGTGCTCGCGTTCCAGATGTGGACCCTCGCCCTTGCAGCGGAGAACGAGGCACAGGCCCTGAAGCTCGCGCTCGAAGTCTCTCTCGCCCGCTCACGCGACCGCGGGCTTCTCATCCATCCCCATCGTGAGCGCTGGGCTCTGGCCGCGCCGGTGGCACCCGTCGGGGAGGGGTCACTTTGAATCGGATTCCAGACGACGATCGTCTGCACGAAGAATGTGGGGTAATGGCGGTGGTGGGGCATCCCGACGCCCCGCGTCTCTGTGCGCTCGGCTTGGCCGCCCTGCAGCATCGTGGCCAGGAATCGGCCGGCATCGCGGCGGCTGACGGGCACGTCGTCGTCTCGCACAAGGCCATGGGCTACGTGAGCGAGGCCCTACGCGACGAGGATGTGGCCCGTCTGAGGGGACACTTGGCCATCGGTCACGTGCGCTACTCGACGACGGGTTCTTCGAACCTCATGAACGCCCAACCCATTCACGTCACCTACAAACGCGGCAGTCTGGCCATCGCGCACAACGGCAACTTGGTGAACGCGGCCAACTTGCGCCGGGAGATGGAGGACCAGGGCTCGATCTTCAACACCACCAACGACAGCGAGGTCATCCTCCATCTCATCGCGCGCTCCAAGGCGGCCCAGCTGGAGGAAGCGTGCGGAGAGGCCCTCGGCCGGGTGGAGGGTGCCTTCTCCCTGCTGATCATCAACCCGGAATCGGTGATCGTGGCGCGCGATCCCCGCGGCTTTCGCCCGCTTTGCCTGGGCCGGCTCGACGGGGCCTGGGTCGCGGCGAGTGAAACCTGCGCCCTGGACATGATCTCGGCCGAGTATGCGCGCGAGGTCGAGCCGGGCGAAATGGTCATACTCGACTCGAGGGGCGGCATCAAGAGCACTCGCTGGGCAGAGGAACGGCCTCCCAGCATGTGCATCTTCGAATACGTCTACTTCGCGCGGCCGGACAGTCAGATCTACGGACGTAGTGTGCACGAAGTGCGCCGCCGCATGGGGGAGGCCCTGGGCCACGAGTCTCCCGTCGAGGCGGACGTCGTCATCGGCGTGCCCGATTCGTCCAATACCGCATCTTTGGGCTACAGCCAGGTCACGGGAATTCCCTGGGAGCTGGGACTCATTCGCAACCACTACGTGGGAAGGACCTTCATTCGTCCCAGCCAAGAGGTGCGCGACTTTTCGGTGCGCAAGAAATACAACCCGGTGAGTCACGTGCTCCAGGGGCAGCGGGTGGTGGTGGTCGATGACTCCATCGTGCGCGGGACGACGATGCGCAAGTTGGTCACCCTGATCCGGGGCGCCGGCGCGCGCGAGGTCCATCTGCGCATCTCTTCGCCCCCGATCACGCATTCTTGCTACTACGGGATCGACACCCCGGTCTCCAAGCACCTCATCGCCTCCTCGCACAGCGTGGAGGAGATCGCCGAGTACCTGCAGGTGGACAGTCTGGCCTACCTCAGCACGGCGGGGCTCATGTCGGCCGTGCGCAGCTCCGAGGGCTTCTGCCGGGCCTGTTTCACGGGCGAATATCCGGTCGCCCCCCCCGAATCGGCCTCCAAGGAGGTTTTCGAGGGTTCACTGAGCTCCCGGAGTCCCGATTCGCTCTGAGCTTCTGGTCCCAGGGGCTCCCTCTGCCTATCTTGGGTCCACGGGTTTACCCAAGATGACAGGTTGACCCCGTGAGGGCTCCGGGTACAGAGTACCGGCAACGAGTGCCGGGAAGACATTGCTCCCGGCCCAGCGTGGGAATGAAGAAGGACATAGCCGATCGACGGGGTCGCCAGTGACCTCTTAAGGAGATCGGGCAATCGCGGTTCAGGCACGCCAAGCGTTGACGCGATGTTTGCCCGCCGCAACCCGCGAACTCCGTCGACACCAGAATGCGGCCTGAGGATCTGAGAACCATCTCGGTCCCGCCGCCGGAGAAATCAAAAACCAGGACCCGTCCGTGAGCAACGACCACCCACAGGTGGCCTCGAGGGCGGCGAGCGAGCCTGAGCTGAACCGGTACCACGAGCTGCTCGACAGAGAGATTCTTCCCTGTTTAGAGCGCCCCGGTCGCTACATCGGACCCTTCGAGGTTCGAGGGTTCGCCCCCGAAGGCGCGTCAGCCAAGCGCCTGGCCCTACTCTGGCCTTCGGTGCCAGAGAGCCATCAACTACCGCGAGGACTGGCGCCATTCCGCCAGGCGCTGGAGAACCAGCTGCGTACTCCGCTGGACTTCGCATGCGCCCCGGCGCCGGAATGCGCTGCCCAGCTGGACAAGAATCGGCTTCCCTACTTCACCCGGCCCGGTTGGCTTCCCCTGTCGACAGTTTCCGCCCTCGCGATCTGGTTCGAGGACCCCGCCCAGGTGTTCGGGTTCTTGAGCATCCTGGAAGCGAGCGGTCTGCCCCTGAGAGCGAAGGACCGCTCCAACGGTCCGAGGGTGTGGGCGGCGGGTCCCGCCACGCGCTCTTTGGCCGCGCTCCTTCCGGCCTGGGCGGACGAGGTCCTGGCCATCTCCGATCCAACCCGATTCGCCGAAGCCCTGGCTGAGGCCCTGCTGGCGAGTCCCCCCAAGAGGGGGCAGGACGCCTCGGGCCCGACGTTCTCCGCGCCGCGAAGCTCCAACCCGGCTCGCCTCGCCTGCCCCGACGTGGGGGCGGGTCAAGTCCAGGCCCGTTTGATCCTTCCGGAGCACTTGCGCCGTCCCCTGGCCGAAGCGCAGCACGGGTTCGCGGGGGCGCGAGTCACGCGTCTTCATGTGCTGGCTGCGAGCAGCCGCCTGCGAGCCTCGCTGGGTCTGAGCTGTGACGAGGAGCTCCAGGCGGCGGTTCGGGAGGCCTTGGCCCACGAGTCGCGCCAGCTAGAGCTGCAGCTCGCGGTGGGACTGCCGGGCGAACAGGACGAGGACCGCACCGCGATCGGCGCGTTCCTCGAGCAGCTCGTCCGCATTGCCCCCCGAGGCGCGCGGCAGATCCAGCTCGTACTCTCTCCCTACCTGGCGGGATCCGCGGAGGATGCCACGCCGGCTCAGCTCGCGCGCTGGGTCGGAGCGATCGAATCTCGGGCGCGTTCGCTTCGGTTGAAGAGCACCTTTCCCTCTTTGGCCGGTCTCTCTCTTCTCTCCTGGATCCTCCGGCAAGAGGCGCAGGGTGCCGAAACCATCGAGGCGCTGCACGCGGCGGGCGTGCGCCATGGGGACGCCGATCCGGTGTTCGAGCTCGCGATGCGGGCGCCCGGTTTCGAGAGCGTTTTCGCGCCGGAGCTCTCGGACGATCCCTCCGCCGCCGAGGCACTCCCTCAGACGGAAGCGTCCGGCAATATGGTGCCCACGGGGCTGGAACGGGTCTCGCCCATCCCCGCCTCTCTGGACGAGGACGGTCATTCGCTTCTCGCCGACGAACTCGGCAAGAGCGGACGGAAAGACGACCGTTGGCGTCGTTGGAGCGCTCTGGTTCCCCACGAACATCAGCTACGGTTGATCTTCGAAAAACGGGATCAGGCGCGTCATCTCTCGCATCGGGAGATGAGTGATCTCCTGGTCGAGGCCTGCCGCCGTGGCGGCGTGCCCTTGGCCATCGCAGGAGTGGTTTCTCCCCGGCCGAAACTCAGCTTCGGCCCCTCGCTCCCGGTGGGAGTCGCGGGTCTACACGAATTCGTCGACCTGAGCCTGACTCGCAAACCCTCGGGGGTACTTTCCGCGATCAACGAGCATCTACCCGAGGGCTTGCTCGCGCGCGCCGCGCGCTACCTCCCTCCGGGAGCTCGTAGGAATTTCCTGCCGGTCGAGCGTGCGCGCTACCGGGTTACGGTGCCCTCTGAGCGGGTCGACGACCTGCACAAGGGACTCGAGCGCTTCCGCAGCGAAGCGAGCTGGGAAATCGAACGCGTCAAGGGGGAGAGGATCACCCGTCTCGATCTGAAGGCTCAGGTTACGAACATCGTCCTGCACGTCGACGATACGGGATCGGCGGATCTCCGCTTCGATCTCGCGCTCGACAGCGATGGAGCCAGACCGAGGCCGCGTGAGTTCGTCGCCTCGCTCTTGGGCGTCGATCGAGACGATGTTCGCACGCTCCCTCTTACTCGCGAGTGCTTGCTGAGTCGCGGCGGCGATCTCATGGGGTCGTGGAAGACCCCCCTGGAACTTGTAGACGTCGCCATGCAGCGTTCACGGCAAGCTATCAACCGAAATACATAGGTACATAAAGCCATGCTCAAAGAAATCGTAGTCAATTCAACCCCAAACGAAATCCGCATCGGGATCGTGGAAGATCGCGAGCTCGTCGAGCTGCTCAGTGAAAGCGCTGACGCAACCCGGATGGTCGGGAATCTCTACAAGGGCAAAGTGACGGCCGTGCGGCCGGGATTGCAGGCCGCGTTCGTGGATATCGGATTCGACAAGGCCGGCTTTCTCCACGTCAGCGATCTGGTTCACGAAGAACCCGACGACGACGACGACGACCGTAGCAGTCGACGCCGTGGTCGCAGCCGCGAGGGAATGCGCCCCATTGAGCGCATGCTCCGCGAGGGCGACCAAATCCTGGTCCAGGTGGTGAAAGAGCCCATTGGCACCAAGGGCCCGCGGCTCACCGCGGACGTCAGTCTACCCGGGCGCTTCCTCGTGCTCATGCCCAAGGGTTCGCACGTGGGCGTGAGCCGGAAGATCGCGGATCGCAAGGAACGCGGCCGCCTCAAGGAGATGCTCTCGGCCGTTCGGCCCACCGAAGGGGCCTACATCATCCGCACCGCGGGTGAGGGCATCGACGAGAAGATGTTGCGCAGGGACGTCGAGTATCTGGCGGACGCCTGGACCGGCATCAAGCAGCGCATGAACGAAGTCACCGCCCCGGCGGTGGTTCATGAAGACGTGGGACTCATCGTGGGTCTCATTCGAGACGTGCTCACCGAGGACGTAGACGCCGTCCACATCGACAACGAGCAGGACTACAATCGCCTGGCCGGTTACGTGAAGAACTTCGCGCCGCAACTCCTCGACCGGATCAAGCTCTATCGTGGCGACATGGCGCTGTTCGACAAGTTCGACATCGAGAGCGAACTGAAGAAGAGCCTTGAGCGAAAAGTCTGGATGAAAAAGGGTGGCTATATCGTCGTCGATCCCACCGAGGCACTCGTCGCCATCGACGTGAACACCGGGCGGTTCACCGGAAAGCGGAACCAGGAAGAGACCATCTTCAAGACGAACATGATCGCGGCTCGGGAAGTTCCCCGGCAATTGCGGCTTCGCGACATCGGTGGGATCATCATTATCGATTTCATCGACATGGAGAGCGAAGCGAACAAGCGGAAGGTTCTCAACGAGCTTCGAACCTACCTCAAGCGCGACCGGGCCCGCACGAAGACCTTCAATGTGAGCGATCTCGGCCTGGTGGAAATGAGTCGCCAGCGGGTGAGAGAGAGTCTGCAGGCTCGTTTGAGCGACGATTGCCCCTTCTGCCGGGCCACCGGACACATTCTCTCCCTCGACACTCTCGCCAACAAGGTGGAGCGGCTTCTATCCAAGTGCGGCCTGGTGACGCAGGAGAGCGCGATCCAGGTGCAGGCCAGCCCCAGCCTTGCCATTCACCTGCTCACGCACCGGTCCGACGCGGTCGAGAAGATCGCGCGCAGCTTCAACATGAAGATCGACATCCTCGATGACGCGCGCATTCACCGCGAAGAGTTCAAGATCGTCTCTCTGCGAAACCGCAAGGACCTCACCAGCCAACTCGAGACCGCGGTGTGGAAGGGCACGGCCACGCGCCGGCGCTCCTCCGCCGCTGCGGCCGGGAGCCATACCAACGGTAACCGCGAACATTCCGCGGACGAGGAGGGCGAGGATTCTCGTTCCATTCGATCGCGGGGCGGAAGCTCCACGCGCGGGCCGCAGCGGGATGGCGGCAACGATGAAGACCGGCAGAGCGGTCGCTCGCGCCGGTCCCGTTCGAGCTCGCAGGGAAGGGGGAGACCGCGCACCGAGGACCAGGGGCGGAGTTCGACCCCCAGCAGCGAGGAAAGGGGCCGGCCCCGGCGCGAAGCCCCTCCGCGCGGATCTTCGAGCGCGCAGGTAGCCGAACGCCAGGAACGGCAACCAGCCAGCGGATCCAGCCAGACCTCTCGCCCCGCAGCCGGTCAGACGCGCGCCCGGACCCCGGGAGACGAGGGCGAGACCGACAATCGTACCCGACGTCGCCGCAGAGGCAGGCGGGGAAGAGGAAGAGGTAAGGGCGCGGCGAAGACGAGTGGCGAGGCTGCTTCGACCACCGCTTCCACCGAGGCGAAATCGAACTCCAGTCCATCACCTTCGAAGGAGAGTTCTAGCCCGCCCACGAAACCGCAACTGGAGGACAGACCTCGTCGTTCCCAGGACTCGCGCTCGCGGAACCGGAGCCCTCGCCAGGAGGAGCGACCCAGGACAGCGGAGACGCGACCTCGGGAAGAACGGCCGCGGTCGCCCGAAGCTCGACCTCACGAAGAGCAAAGTTCAGCGAAGGAGCCGGCGTCCTCGAACGCGACTCCGGAGAACTCGAGGCAGGGGAGTGCTGCCCCACAGACTCCGTCGCGGCGTTCGCGTTCACGCCGCGGTCGCGGGGGCCGTAGCCGGCATGGCGACGAGCAGCAAACTCGAAGCAACGAGCAGCAGCCCCAGCGCGACGAGCGTCCGGCTCAGGGCGGCGACGGGTCGAGCTCTTCGGCCAATGTTTCCCGGGTGTCTGGAGCGAACGATTCACCCAACCGGGCGACGCAACCGGAGAAACCGGTGCGTGCCCCACGAGACGGTGCGCGCGAAGTCTCCCAAGAAGCGCAGACTTCCAGCGAGCAGTCGAAAGACGGTGAAACCTCCAATCGGCGTCGTCACCGGCGGACACGCCGAGCCGTGAAAGGCCACTAGTCCTGCCGCGAGTGGCTCGAAGAAGTGCGGGGAGCCGTCCCTTCGGACGGCCGAGAGGCGAAGAGGGGAAGTGCCTCCCATGTGGTGGGCGTGGTGGCCTGGAGTGCACCCTCGACTCCCTCGGCCTCAGCCTTGACCTTTGCTACGACCCGGGTGAGGAGTTCGTGCGTGTCGGACGGACCTCCTCCCAAGACGTTCAGACTCTCGAGCGCCGCCAAATAGCCCTCTGCGCGCTCGTAGTGGGCGGATCTCCTCATCAACTCCGCAAAGCGTGCGCCGTGGTCCGGAACTCTCAAATGAATCAGTTCGTGGAGGAGGATGTGCTCGACGACCCAGGTCGGGTGGCCACGCAGCGCGTCGCTGATGCGGATACTCCCGCTGTGTTGCAACGGGTCATGAGTGCACGAACCCCAACGACGACGCTGCCGGCGCGAGAAGCAGACAGTGAAGGGCGGCAACTCGAGATCGCGCAGAAGAGACTGCGCCAGTTTCTTGGCCAATTCCGATAGTCGCCGCTGGTCGAAGACCCGTTTGCGTGCCAGGCCTTCCCATAGCCGCTGGCGGAGTTCGGGGAGGATCGCGTCCAGTTCCTTGCGGGAGATTCTGAGGGGGACGCGAGCTCGAAGGCGCCCTTCCTCCAGGCGAAGTTCGACCGACCGCCGCCGGGATCGAATCATCTCGATCTCGCTCGGCAGGAGATCAGTGGCGGCTTGCATTGCGCAGGATTTCCCGTTCCCGTGGGGTCAAGCTTTCGATTCCATGTTCGGAGATCTTCTCGAGGATTTCGTCCACGCTGGCATCACCCGGCCGGTCCCCACTCGTTCGACCGCTCTGTCGAAAGACGTTCTCTCGATTCTCTTCCATCTTTCGGCGCGCGAAGGTCGCGCGCATCCGGCGCACCACGCCGTTCAGTTGAGAGTCGAAGCTCAGGTACAGCCAGCCGAACAACATTCCACCCAGATGGGCGAAGTGAGCCACGGTCGTACCCCCACGCCCCAGGGCGCCAACGAGATCGATCAGCACCAATCCCACCACGAGGTATTTCATGCGGATGCCGATGAGGCCGTAAAGATAGACGAGCTGGTTGGGATACATCATCCCATAGGCCAGGAGCAGGCCCATGATCGCGGCGCTCGCGCCGATGATGGGGATGTAGCCTCCACCGAAGCCGAGGCCGACCAGAGCCTGGGTGATTCCGCCGCCGATGCCGCACACGAAGTAATAGCGCAAGAAGAGCTTACCTCCCCACGCGTACTCGATCGCGGTGCCGAACATCCACAACATGAACATGTTGAAGCCGATGTGCAGGAAGCCCCCGTGGAGGAACATGTAGCTCACGAGGGTATAGAGTTTGAGGGGCCACATTTCGGCAGGGATGAGCGCGAAGTTGGCGATGGGGTCCCATCCAGCCAGTTTCTGGAGGATGAAGACGCCGATGTTCACTCCCAACAGGAGTCGAACCATGGGGGGGATGGACGCGCCCGGGCCGAAGCGGAACGACGAGCTGCGCGTGAATCTCGAAAAGGGATTGGTCTGCATGATCTCTCTATCCGTCAGCTCTTGATCGAGTTCTGGGGCGTGCTTTTGCGAACGATACCAGATAGCATCCCTGGCAAAGCTAACACAGTCTGGCCTCGATGCCCTCCATCGAGGTGGAAAGTGAGTGCGTGCGAATGGATTCGAGACCCAAAGTTGTGGTCTTCGGCAGCTCGCGTTGTCCGGAGGGCGGCGTGGACCAGAAGCGGGCCCAGGAGGTGGGCAGAGTGGTGGCCTCGCGAGGGCTCATCCTCGTGAGCGGAGGTTACGACGGCAGCATGGGCGCGGCGTCGCAGGGAGCCAAGGAGGCGGGAGGCCGGGTTTTGGGCATTACCACCGCGATCTTCGAGGACCGGGGCCCCAACCGGTGGCTCGACGAGCGCATCGACGAGCCCGACTACCCGGCGCGCATCTCGCACATGATGCGGCTCGGAGACGCCTTCGTCGCGCTCCCCGGGGCCCTGGGTACGCTCTCGGAGTGGCTTCTGGCCTGGTGCCTGAGCAGTATCGACCAACTCGGTGGACCCCTGTGGGCTTTCGCCGATCCGTGGCGCATGATTTACGATTCGATCCTGGAGCTCCCTGAAGTGATTCCGGACAAGGGAAATTGTGTCGGTTGGTTGCAAGAACCGGCCGATCTCGCCGGCGAGCTGGACGCATGGCTGGCCCGGCGCTAGCTTTTTCAAGTCGGGAAAACACGGTAGCCCTCATGTGTTAGAATCAACGGGAAGAGTTTCTCCACGGTGGAGAATCCCCACGCTCTTACGCGCATTCAAAGAGGTTGGACGCTATGGGCCGGATCAAGAACATCTTGGTAGTTGGAACGGGTACCATCGGCGAACCGCTGATCGGTCTCCTCACCACGCTCAAGAAGGAACTCGGACTCGACGAAGTCCGGTTTCACAAGAGGACTCCCCTACTCACCGACCGGTCCAAAGTGAAGGACCTCATCCGCCGCGGTGCGGCCCTGGTCGCTGATGCCGATCGCCACGAAGACTTCCGTGAAATCGGCCTGGAACCCCAGTATCGCACCCGGGACGCCCTGGAAGACGCCTCGGTCGTCGTCGACTGCACGCCGGCGGGTAACAAGATGAAGGAGAAGTACTACAACGATCACGCGAGCAACACCGAACTCTTCATCGCGCAGGGCAGCGAATTCGGCTTCGGAAAGATGTATGCCCGCGGCATCAACGACAGTACGCTCGTCCCCGGCGAAGACCGTTTCATCCAGGTCGTTTCGTGCAATACCCACAATCTCTCGGTTCTGGTGCAGGTCCTGGCCCTCAACGAGGGAGCGGACAACCTCGAGCAGGGGCGTTTCGTGTGCATCCGGCGCGCGAACGATCTGAGCCAGGACGACAAGTTCATTCCCTCGCCCGAGGTGGGACGCCACAAGGATGAGCGCTTCGGCACCCATCACGCCCGCGATGCGTTTCATCTCTTTCAAACCCTGGGCCATGACCTGAATATCTATTCCTCGGCGATGAAGTTGAACACGCAGTTCATGCACGTCATTCACTTCAGCCTGCGTCTGAAGCGGGCCACGACTCTGGAGAGGATTCGTCAGCACATCCAAGCGAACGACCGCGTGGCGACCACCTACAAGCACACCGCCAATTCCATCTTCTCGTTCGGTCGCGATCACGGGTTCTTCGGGCGCATCCTGAACCAGACCGTCATCCCCATGGACACTCTGGCTCTGAACTCCGGCGGACACGAGCTGGTTGGATTCTGCTTCACGCCCCAAGACGGCAACTCGATTCTCTCATCGATCGCCGCCAGCGCTTGGGGTCTGGACCCGGAGAATTACGAGAAGCGGATTCAGGCTCTCTCGCCCTACTTCTTCAGCGAGGTCTGATCAGGGGCTCTTCGATCAGCCGGCGGTCAGTTTCGCGTACAGTTTCTTGGCGCGCTTCATTCCCGGATGGTCGTCGTCCGCGTGCCGCATGACTTGCATGTAGCGCGCGAGATAATCCATGGCCTGCTCGCTGCGGCCGAGCTTGTCCGAGGCTTCCGCACCCATCAGATTCAGGAAGGGGAAGTCGGGGATCTCGTTCGAGATCGCCGCGACCTGGGCCAGGCTCTTGTCGTACTCGCTCGCCTTGTAGTACACCCGCGCGAGTCCGTATCGCCAGTATGCGAGCTCGTGGGGCGGCAGGTGCGAGGCATCCATTTTGGCGGCCAACTCCGCCGCTTCCGCCGCGAATTTGCGCCCTCTCGCCTGATCCAGGGATGCCCCGAGCAGTCCTCCGATGAGTTGGCCCACCTCGTCCTGACGGCCTTTCACGTCCGAGGGGGAGCTGTCCATCATGCTCCGCCAGGCCGACTCGAGCGTGTTCATCGTCGCTTCGGCTTCGTCGAGCCGCTTGAGCGCCAGCAGAGCGAACGCACGGAAAGTGTTGACGTTCACCGCGGTGCCCAGGTAGCTGGGGCTCTTCGGGTCGACCTCGGCCAGGATCTCATCGGCCATGGAAACGACGCCCTCGAAGTTGTAGCCCAGATCCTCCACCCTCAGCTTCTGCACGTCGAGGTAGCGCGTGTTGATGTTCTGCTTCTTCATCGCCGCCTCGGCCTGTCCGAGCGTGTAGCGAGCGCGCTCGATTTGCCCGGTGATCGCCAGAGCCGACGAGAGGTGTACGGCGGAGTGGTAGAAGGAGGGTCGAATCTCCAGCGCCTTGAGATACTCGCCAATGGCTTCGTCGTAGTGTCCCGCGGCCTCGTAGGCCTCGCCGAGTGAGTCGTGGGGATTGGGCTGGTTCTCGGCGTAGTAGGCGTAGCGCCGCAGGTTGGCGATCGCGGAAGTGTAGTCGCCCTTCTGGAGGTAGAGATATCCGAGCTGGTTGTGGCACATCACCTGCGAGGGATCGATCTTGAGCGCGTCTTCGTAGAGCTTGATCGCCTCATCGGAATCAGCGGCAGCCCAAGCTCGTCGGGCCCGGATGAGAATCGAGCGAATGTCATTGGGATACTTTTTCGCCATCTCCTTCAGGACGGCATCCGATTTCTCGTAGTCTTTCGTGATGATGGCGTAGTGGTAGCTGATGTAGAGCCGCTCCATCTCGCTCACGTGGTCGCGCAGCGCATTGGCCTTCTCGATGGCTTCGTCGCAGCCCTTCTCGTCCGAGATGTTGCGGCGCGCCAAGGCCAACTCCACCCACGCGGTCGCGAAGGTGCTGTCCGCTGCCACCGCCTTTTCGAACGCCTCGGTCGCCTCCTTGAAGAAGAACTTCTCGCGACTGTCGATTCCCTTTTCGTACCAGTTGTAAGCCTCGTCGGAGGAAGTGGTGACGTCACGCGCGGGCGCGCGGTCATCCAAATAGAGCCATGCACCCGCGGAGAGAACGACGAGGAAAAGAAGGAGGAAGACGAGTCGGCGACGATTCATGAGTTGCGTACCTCAGCCGTGGATCGCCCGGCAAGAATAAAAAGTGAAAACAAAGGCTACCTCCCAACCTTGTCCTCTACGGACTTTCCGGGTTGCGGGTTGCTCATTTCTGGACTCTCCGCGGTAGCGCGGAGCACGACCACCGTCAGGTCATCCCCGGCGTTCAGCTCGGCAGCCCCCTGTTTCCCCCCGATATGGGCGAAAACCGCGCTCTTGATCTCCTCGGCCAGGGTCCGGGCCCCGCTCCCCGGGTGCCGGCAGACCACCTCCAGCAGACCGTTCTCGCCGAATTGGTTCTCCACCTTGTCCTCGGCCTCGGTCACTCCGTCGGTATAGAGCACCAGGGTATCGCCCGTGTTCAGCTCGACCTCGGTCTCGGGATACTCCATGCCGGCGAAGGCTCCCAGCGGAGTGGCCCCGTCCTCCAACCACACGCAGGTGCCGTCCGTGCGTCGCAACAGCGGAGGGTTGTGACCCGCGCTCGAATACAACAAACGCCGCCGGTCCGGTTCGAGCGCCGCGAAAAAGAGTGTCGCGAAGCGGTCACTGTCGGTGCTCTCGAAGAGCGAGGTGTTGACCGCCTTCAGAATGGCCGCAGGGCTGTTGTGCATGGAGGCGAGAGCGCGGAGCGAAGCTTGCAGATTACTCGCTAGGAGCGAGGCTCCCATTCCTTTCCCCGAGACGTCGCTGATCACCAGGCTCATGCGCCCGTCGAGCAAGGAGACGAAGTCGTAGTAGTCGCCGCTGATTTGGCGCGAAGGTAGATTGATGGCCGCGATGTCGTAGCCGGCGATCGCAGGCACTCGCGAAGGCAGCAACCTCTGCTGGATGGAACGCGCCAGCGCCAACTCCTCTTCGAGCTGGCGTCGAGAAATCGCCTCATCGTAGAGACGCGTGTTTTCCAGCTGAACCCCCATTTGTCCCGCCACGATGGTCAGGAGTTCGAGCTCGGAGCTGTCGTAACTCTCTTCGCTGCGTTTCTCTCCCAAACACAACGCGGCCACCAGACGATCGCCGGCCAACGCCGGCACCACCACTACGTATCTGCTCTCGGTGAGAGTGCGAAGCTCGTTCTCGAGGTAAACTCGATGTGCCGTGGCGCCATCAGCGTCATCGGGCCGCAATGGCGTGCTCATGAGTTGGGACTCGAGCACATCCAGCATCAAGGCCGAACGCCGTCCGGCCAGATAGCCGGAAAATTCCTTCAGCTCGCTCTCGCCATCCGAATCGGGAAGCTGGAGCGCCTCGTTCTCGGCAAGCAGGATCGTGAAGATCTCTGGATGAAAGAGCGTGGTAATACGGTTCTCCACCAAGTCCATCAGCGCGCTGCGCTCGATGGTTCGAGGCACGGCCAGCGCCAACTCCTGCAGCGCGGCTTGCATGTCGTGCTTCTCCCGGAAGAAGCGCCGCTCGAGAAATGCCTGGATGCGATCGCGCGCCGGCGCAAACGCGGCGGCCACGATCAAGGTGGCGATGATCGCCACGATCTGGTTGGTCTGACCGGAGGCCTTGAGCAGGACGTTTCCCACCAGAATGATGATGAGAAAGTAAGCGCCGACCAAAAGGCCGGTGAGGATGGCGTAGATCAGCGAACGCCGGATGATCACTTCGACGTCCATCAGGCGGTAGCGTGCGATGGAGTAGCCGAAGGAGACGGGGATCAACACCAGGGGGACTGCGCCAAAGAGCGCGAAGTCACTGCGTCCGGTCCAGACTTCGAAGATCATGGTGAAGACCAGGTAGGGCAAAACCCCCAGGACGGTGCCTAGGGTGAGGATCTTCACTTTCTGTCTCATCTTGACGTCGGTGCTGCGCAGATACGTGGTGATGAGACTCCCGAGTCCGATGGTGAAGTAGAGGCCCAGGATCATCTGCTGCGAGCTGGTGATCTGGGCCGGGCGCGAGCCGAAGAACTGACTGTGGGTGAAGCTGCCGTAGTAGAGCAGGGGAAGCACGTAGATCAGTGGCACCATCCACCGGTGGCGGTTCAACACTTCACGATGTTGCGGGAAGATGAGGAAGAAATGCAGGAAGAGAGGCGGCACCAAGAGCGAGGACAGCGCCGCCATGTTCCGCGAAAACACCTGACTCCAGTAGTATTCCACCGAGCGACCGCTCGAGGAGAAGAAGTAGAGCAGGAAGACCACGCCGAGCAGGAAGAAAACCCTCGATGGGTTCTGCCACGGGTTCTTCCAGAAGACCAACAGGCCCACCAGGAAGTAGACGAGCCCCAGCCCGCAGTAGATGAGATAGGTCGTGACGTCGGTGGTGCGTGTGCTTCCCAGACGTACCTGTACCTCGAAGATGTCCCCGTCGCGGTTCACCATGTAGGGGATCACTTCGCCCACGCGACGATCCCGCAAAAGAACCGCGGCCTGCCGGGGGGAGAGAATCGGCTTGCGGTCGATTCCCTCGATCACGTCTCCCACTTCAATGGGAAAGAGTTGGTCATCGCGGGTGGCGAGCTGCGCCGGGCCGGCCGGTAGGAGTCCCACGATGCGAATTTCGTCTTGCCCGAGTTTCCACTCGGCGCCGTCGGTGGGTTTGCGTTGCAGAGCGTCGAATGCACAGAAGCCCGCGGCCATGAGGGCCAAAAGTCCCACGAAGAGGTAGACCAAGGGCGGATGTTGGGCCGTCGTATTGGGCATGATTGACGCTTGGTGGTTTTCTGGAACTCAGACTCGAGGTGGCTGCCGGCCTTCGAATTGTACCCTCTTGCCGAGCTTCTCTCACCCTGATAATTGGACGCACGAGGGGCGCCTCAGGTTGCCGCCCGCACTTTACTCCCCTAGAATCGGCGAATTCCGCTTACCCAAGTGTAACCCGAGAGGACCGCTTCCATGGATAGTGCTCTTTCGCCGCGCTCGCTCCGACGCTTCATCACCAATGTACTGTGGGAGGTCGCCGAGAGCATCGTCAGTCGATTTGGGCACACCGGACCGCTCACCTTCAAGTACGGTCGGGAGGCCATCACCGAGGTAGACCGTCAGGTTGAGGACAAGATCGCACAGGCGATCCTGGCCCGCTTCCCCGGGCACCGATTCGTGGGAGAAGAGGCGGGAGAGCGCGGAGTGGAGGGTGCGGAGTGGACCTGGCAGGTCGATCCCATCGACGGGACCCTCAACTATTCGGTGGGAATTCCGGTGTTCTCCAGCTCGGTGGCCGTCCTCCACCGGGGTGTCCTGCAGGCCGGCGGAGTGCTCGATCCTCTGCGGCGCGAGATGTTCAGCGCCGCGCGGGGGGAAGGGGCCTTCGTGAGCCGGAAGGACGACGCGGGTGAAGAGGGGGAAGAGCTTTCGTTGAAGGTGAGCGATCGCGAGCGCTTTTCCGAGGCGGTCGTAAGCACCCAGTTCGGTCGTTACTCGGTCTTCGTGGAGCATCCCGAGCTTCTGCAGCAGATGCTGCGCCACCCGCTCAAGACGCGGCGCCTGGGCAGCATCGCGATCGAATTGGCCTGGTTGGCGGCGGGGAGGATCGATCTGCTTCTGGCCGGCAAGCGCTCTCCGATCAACTTCTACGACATCGCGGCCGGCGCCATTCTGGTCGAGGAAGCGGGAGGACGCATCACCGACGGCCGGGGAAAGCCCCTCAGCGACGACTGTCGGGAGATCATCGCCTCCAACACCCGCCTCCACGATGAGCTGGTCGAGATCCTCAATCCCTGGCTGGAAACGCAGGGCTGAGACGCCAGCGCTCGAACCATTCCCGTAGCCCGGATTCGCGCCCAGTGCTGCGAAAGACCCGCGCTTCTTCGCTCGCGCAGAGTTCTTCCCATTGGTGCGCGAGTTTTCTGCGCAGGTAGAGAACTGCCCGCGCGAGCTTGGGATGCTCAGGGCGCAGGCAGCGGTAGATCGCGTGGTGGAAGAGGAAAGGGAGCTCCGAGGGTTCGCTTTCCACCGAGAATCGGAAGAGAGCCCACAGAATCGCCCGGCCCAAAGGGTGATCCGCATCCTCCAGAAAGCCCCAGGTGTGTCCCTGCAGGGTATAGGAGAGCCCGCCGCTTCCGCGTAGATAGGGGGATTCGCCCAGCTCTTCGCCGAGTTCCCGCATGAGTCGCGCGCTCAGCTCCCGTGAGGCCGCGCGAACCGTCTCCTTGCCACAGGAGGGACAGCGCGCGGCGGAGGTGGCCAGTGGCTGGGAGCACTTGCAACAGAGGGAAACCGAGGGGTTCTGCTTCAAGTCGATCCGACTCGCTTTCTCCCCGCGCTTGATCGAACCGGAGTTTCGCCCGTACCTTTGAATGCGCGGAGAATGCCACCCGCCGATTCTGCGCGGCCTTGAGGACTGCCATCATGCCCGTATACCGTAGCACACGAGTTCGCACGCCGGCCATCGGTGCCTGGAGTGTGGTCGTCGGCTTCTGCCTGCTCGCTCTGCTGGCATCTCCGGCGCGCGCGGAGCAGATTCGCACCTCGCAGAGCCCTTGGGTCGGCTGGGTCGGGCCCTGGGCCGATGGGATCATGGGGTTTCGCTTTGGGATGGATCCCGCGTCCGTGCGGCAGGTGGCTTCGGGGAAGAAGTTGCAGGCCACCGGAGCGCGGTCGGGCACGCTGCACTACCTGGGGAAACTCGCGGGTCGCGACGGCGATCTCGTGCTGGAATTCGCGGTTCCCAAACAGGGGCCCCAGCGGGGACTGCTCGGCCGCATCCTGATCAGCTGGGACGAGATGAGAGGCATCAGCACTCACGCGATCCAGCTCTTCGATCTCCTGGACAAGCTGCTGGCCAAGCGCTACGGGTCGCCGATCTTTCACCGCGATCCGTCCATTTCCGAGATCAACTCTGGCTACAAGCAGAAAGTCCATATCTACCAGGGGGAAGAGATGTACGCGCGTCTCATGCTCCTGGCCGCCAGCAAGGACATCTTGCGCGTCAGCCTCATCCTGACCTCGCCGCAACTGCATCCCGACTTCTAAGAGTTGCGCCGCAATCACACTCAGGTTTCCTGCGACTTCCCCGCCATTGTCTCCCCATTTGGATTTTTCCGCTGACGAGGCTCTGGTCATTTTCCCCGTGATGTTCTAGGATGCCGCCTCCAATCGAGGGGGAGAGCACCATGGCAGGAGCGAAAGCACAGCGGAAGAAAAGCAGCGGAACGGGCCAAGGCCAGAGCTCGTCGAAGGGCCGTGCCAAAGGCAAAGGCGGCTCTAAGAGCGGACGCCGCAAGGCAAACCGAACCAAGGGCGGGCCCCGTTTGGCGGAGATGGCGGACAAGCACGTTCTGTACGAACTGGCGGTGCAGGATCCCGTGCAGGACGTCGCCTTCCTCCTGAAAGCGTACGAGAGCGTCCGCGGCCGCCGTCCGCGCCGTCTGCGCGAGGACTTTTGCGGCACCGCCGCTGTCTGTGCGCAATGGGTGGGTCAGGGTGAGGACTTTTCCGCCGAGGGCTTCGACCTCGACGGCGACACACTGCAGTGGGGACGGCAGCGGCATCTTGACCCCCTCGGGGATGCGGCGCAGCGCGTGCAGTTGCACTGCAAAGACGTACGGGAGGCGGGTCTTGCGAAACCGGACGTCACCTGCGCCCACAATTTTTCCTACCAGGTTTTTCACACCCGTCCCGCGATGCTGCAGTACTTCAAGTTCGTGCTCGACTCGTTGGCCGAGGAGGGCGTGTTCGTTCTCGATTTGTACGGCGGTTGGGAATCCACCGAGGAACTCGAGGAGGAGCGCTACATCGAGGGCAGCGACGCGATCTACGTGTGGGACCAGATCCGATATTCGCCGGTCACCGGCCGGCAGGACTGCGCCATTCACTTCCGTTTCAAAGACGGCAGCGAGCTGCGCAACGCGTTCCACTACGAGTGGCGTTACTGGACGATGTCCGAGCTGAAGGACATTCTCCAAGAGGTGGGATTCGCAAGGATCGACTCCTGGTTCGAAGTGATGGATGACGAAGGCGACGGGACGGGAGTCTTCGAACCTTCCGACGAAGGCCTGAACTGCGAGAGCTGGCTGGGCTACCTCGTGGCCTACAAGTGAGGCGAGGGCGGACGGATGCGGCCCGAGCGACAGTTTTCCCTTCGCCGAGCCGCGCTTTTGCCCTAAAGTTCTCCGGCGTGCGTTCGCCGCACCCCACCTTTCCGATCGAGTGATCGTTTCATCAGGAGTCACCGCAATGCAGAAATCGACCCGTCTGAGAAGCTTGCAGAGCCTGGTTCTCTTGCTGGTGCTCGTGCTCGCGGCCGGCATGGCCTGGGCCATCCCCAACACCGACAAACGCGACCAGATCCCCGAGCAGTACAAGTGGAGAGTCAACGACATCTATCCAGACTTCGATGCCTGGGAGAAGGGCTACTCCGATCTCGAGGGGATGATCAACGACTTCAAAGCGTTCAAGGGCACGCTGGCCGACGGCCCGGATGCTCTGCTCAAGTGCTACCAGCTACAGGACCAGATGGGACAGGTCGCCTACAAGGTGTGGTCCTACGCCAGCCTGCAGCACGACCAGGATCTGCGCGACACCGGGATCGACAGCTACCGCCAGCGCGCGCAGACGCTGTTCGCCAACTGGACGCAAGCCACCTCGTGGTTCAATCCCGAATTGCTGAAAATTCCCCATGAGACGATGGAGAAGTGGTTGGAGGGGAAGCGAGGCGCTGTCCCTCTACCGCTTCGCGATCGAGGACCTCTACCGCCAACAGGCGCATGTACTCGACGAGCAGGGTGAATCGCTGCTCGCGTACAACTCGCAGTTCAACAGCAGTCCCTCAAACATCTACGCCATGCTCACCACGGCCGACGTGGAGTGGCCCAACGTCGTCTTGAGCAACGGGGACTCACTCAGCGTCACCGCCGGTCAGTACTACGCGCGCATGGAGAGCGAGCGGAAGCGCGCGGACCGCGAGATGATCTGGCGGGCGTTCCTGGAGACCTTCAACAAGGACATCAACACCTACACCGCCATTTACAGCGCACTCTGCCAGCGCGACTGGGGCCTGGCGCAGGCGCGCGGCTACGAGTCGACCCTGGACGCGGCTCTGGATGGCAACAACATCCCCACCTCGGTGGTGGAGAACCTGATCGATGTGGCCAAGAAGGGCGCGGGCCCTCTGCAGAGGTACTACGCGGTGCGCCGCAAGCTGCTCCACGAGGACAAAGTCGCCATCTACGACGGCTACGTCTCGCTCGTGCCGAACGAAAAGAAATACCCTTATGAAGAAGCCAAGAAGATGGTGCTCTCCTCGGTGAAAGTGCTGGGCGACGACTACTATCAGACGATGAAGAATGGCTTCGAGAACCGCTGGATCGACGTGTACGAGAACGCGGGCAAGCGCAGCGGAGCGTACAGCTCGGGCGTGTACGGGGTGCATCCCTACATGCTGCTGAACTACACCGATGGGCTCAGCGACGTCTTCACCGTCGCCCACGAGTTCGGGCATACCATGCATTCGGTCTTGGCGAGCGAACATCAGCCTTTCGTCTACAGCGACTACACCATCTTCGTGGCGGAAGTGGCGTCGACTCTCAACGAGGGCCTGCTGCTCGACTACTGGATGGCCCACACCAAGGACCCGTACGAGCGCATCAATCTACTGCAGCACGCGATCGATCAGATCGCGCTGACCTTTTACCGACAGACCTGTTTTGCCGACTGGGAGCTGCAAGCGCATCAAATGATCGAGGAAGGCAAGCCGGTTACCAGCGACAACTTGAGCCAGCTGTACCTCGATCTGCTACGGCAGTACTACGGATCCGACACCGACATCGACGAGCTCTACGGAGCTACCTGGGCCCGGATCCCGCACTTCTTCCGCAGTCCGTACTACGTCTACCAGTACGCCACCTGCTTTGCATCCTCGGCTCAGCTGCTGAAGGACATTCGCAGCGAGGACCCGAAGGTGAGCAAGGCGGCGGTGAAGCGTCATTTGGCGCTTCTCTCCGCCGGTGGCAGCGACTACCCCATGAACGAGCTGAAGACGGCGGGGGTCGACCTCACTCAGCGCGAGACCTTTCAGGCGGTCATCGATCAGATGGACCACCTGGTCACGATGCTCGAAGCCGAGGTCGCCAAGTTACCCGAGAAGAAGTAGCGCGGGCTGCTTCGGAGGCGAAATCGTATCGCGCGCCGCTCGAATGGGCGGCGCGCTTTTCGTTGGCCGAATCGAGTTCAGATGGGGAGCTCAGATCTCGCTCCTGCGTAGCTGGGCCAGCATCGATTCGGTGAGGCCCACCGGGAAGACCTCGCCCTCCTCGAGAGCGGGGGCGAAGCGCTCCAAGGCGTCGGCGACCTGGGCGAAGTCCTGGGGAACCGCAGCGCCCTCAGCTTCTCCGTCGGCGGCCGCGCTGCTGGTGAGGATCGTGTCGAGTTCCTTCAAGCTCTTCCCGTGGATCATGGCCTGCGCCGCGGCGGCGAGCAGCAAGTAGGGCTGCACCGACCCGTCCGCCAACCGGAACTCGATGGTGGGCGGCGTGACCGCGCTGCCGTCCTCGCTCACGGCCTGAATGGGAAGGCGAACGAGCGCGTGGCGGTTGAAGCGCCCCCAGGTGATGGACGAGGGGACTTCCCTGCCCTGACTCAGACGCAGGAACGAATCCTCGCTGCGGTTGCCGAAGGCCATGAGCGCGCCGCCCATGGTGACGAATCCACCGATGAGCCAGCGCGCTTCCTGGCTGAGATTTCCCGAATCGTCCATCCCCCCCAGATGCTTCTTGTCCTTGAAGGGGGAGAAGTGGAAGTGCATCCCGCTACCGGCGTGTCCCGCGCGCAGGATGGGATCGAAAGAGCAGGGCATGCCGTGGAGGTGCGCCAGGTGGCGCAGGACCCACTGGGTGAGCACGACCCCCTCGGCGGCATCGGGCAGGGGCCGTAGCGCCAGTTCGATCTCGTGCTGCTCCCAGATGTGACCGTCGGTTTCACTCGCCTCGATGTAACCGACCTCACTATGGCCGTACTTCACGCTTACGCCGATCTCGGTGAGAATGGCCAGCGCCTCACGACGCAGTCGCTCTCCGAAGACGAAGGGGGCGGTGGCGTGGTAGCCTCGATCGTGGGTGCCGTAAACGTCGCTCTCTTCGGCCCGTTTGCCCAGGAAGAACTCCACCTCTCCCAGCGCGAGAAGCTCCACTCCCGTCAGTTCGCGCACGCGATCGTACGCGCGCCGCACGATGGTGTCGGGAGACTGCGGCAAAGGACTTCCATCGCGACCCCTGTGCTGGCAGACGAAGGCCAGAGTGGGGTAGGGGCTGAAGGGATCGAAGAACGCGCTGTCGATCCTCGGGCGCAGCACGATGTCACTGGCATCCGCCTTGATTCCCGTATCCGGAAATAGAGAGGAACCGTCGGCGCGCTCGCCGGCAGCCAGGATCTCGCGGAGGTGCTCTTGGCTGCGCGGTGCGAAGTCGAGAGTCTTCAGGCAGCCATCGCTGCCGACGTGCATGAGTGCGATCGTGCGCACCCCGTTGTCCTGTACCACGCGCACCATGTCATGGATGGTCCACTGACTGCTCGGTTTCCCCAGGAAACGGCGAACCCGACCGGCCGGGAGGGGGGTGCGGCCTTCGTCGATCCAGTGCCGGGGCGTCGAGTTCATGGCGAGGCCTCTCTGTGTCCAGTGGAATCGGCCCGAGATTCTCTTGTGGTGGAAAGCCTCAATGCCATTGATGGTGCCCGGAGGGAGACTCGAACTCCCACGAGGTTGCCCCCACTACGACCTGAACGTAGCGCGTCTGCCAATTCCGCCATCCGGGCGCCCGTACAGCGCGAGGAGCTGGGCTCCTCGGCGGGGAACGGAGAATAGTCAGGGCAATCGCGGGTGTCAAGAAAGGCCCCGATCCCGCCGTTGCCCCTTGGGGCGCGGTCTGTTAGCTTGATTCTCCGCCGGGGGAGAGAACTTGATGGCAGGCAAGAAGCGCTCGACCAAGGTCGAGGGCGATGTCAAATTCATTGCTCGCAACCGTAAGGCGCGCTTCAACTTCGAATTCCTCGAGCGATTCGAAGCCGGTCTGGTCCTGGTGGGCACGGAGGTAAAAAGCCTGCGCGCGGGTCAGTGCAATTTGGGAGACGCCTACGCTGAGATCCGCGGAGCAGAGCTTTGGCTGAAGAATCTGCACATCTCTCCCTATGAGCAGGCCAGCCGGATGAATCACGATCCTCTGCGGGCGAGGAAGCTCCTGATGCATCGCAAGGAGATCCGGCGCCTGCAGGGCAAAGTCGCCGAGAGAGGGCTCACCCTGGTTGCGGTGAGCCTCTACTTCAAGAAGGGCAAGGCCAAGTGCGAGCTCGCGCTCGCGCGGGGAAAGAAACTGCACGACAAGCGCGCCAGCGCGGCAGACAAGGACGCCGAGCGCAAGTTACGGAACGCCATGCGAGGCGGAATGCGCCGCCGCGATCAGGAGTAGGGCGAGTGGCAGGTAGAGGCCGATCACATTCACCGGTCCTGAAATCCCGACTGTGGGTGGGACTGATTCTGGTTTTGGGGCTCGCGTTCCTACCGCTCACGAGTACCGATGTCGCGGCCCAGGGATCCTCCCAGCAGCAGTTCGCGGCCCGCTCGGCGCGCATCAACCCCGGCGACGGTCGTCCCTCTCTCACGGTCACCCTCAAGCAACTCTCGCCCCCCAGCGAAGAGTGGTACATCGCGGGAAGCGATCTGGCCGACGCCCTGCAGGTCGGACGCTTCTGGCGGACGGATGTCCGCAAGCTCGTGCTGCGGCTGGATGATCTCCGCGTCACCTTCACCGCCGGCGCTCGTTCGGTGGTCAGCGAGAAGAGCACGACTCTGCTCCACACCCCGGTCGTTTTCCACCTGGGCGAGCCGTGGATCCCCATGGAGTTCCTCACCGCCATTCTGCCTCAACTGAGCGACAAGTCGGTTCGTTGGAACGCGGAAGATTTCGTCTTGAACCTGGGCGTGCGCATCACCAATGTGGAAGGCTTGAGCTTCGAGCAAGGGGAACTCTCCACCCAACTGGTGTTGAAACTGAACACGGCGTTGGCGTTTCGGGTGGACGACAGCCAGCCGCGGCAACTCGTCGTCAAACTCTACGGAGCCCGTATCTCGCCCGGCGCGCTCACCGTCACCCAACCGCGGGGACTCGTCGACAGCGTAGAGGCCCGGCAGTACAACGATTACGCGCTGGTCACGGTGCACCTCAGCGAGTTGGTGAGCCGCTACCAGTCGTTCAGCCAAGCCGATGGGCGCGAGATCGTACTCAAGGTGCTCCAAGAGCCCATCACCACCATCCCCGAGCCGGTTCCGCGCGGACCCAAGATCGTGCAGACTTTGCCCTCCACCGAAGTGGGGCGCAAGGTCACCGTCCGGCGCGTGATCATCGATCCGGGTCACGGCGGAGCGGATGACGGAAAGAAAGGCATCGGCGGACTCCTGGAGAAAGACGTCACCCTGGCCATAGCGCTCGAATTGAAACGGGAGCTTCAGGGCAAGGACGGCATCGAAGTCTTCCTCACCCGCGACGACGATTCGACGGTGGGACTCATCGAACGCACCGAGTTCGCCAATCAGCAACGCGGCGATCTGTTTCTTTCGATCCACTGCAACGGCTGGTACGCGTCTGACGCCAAGGGGGTGGAGACCTACTTCCTCTCTCCGGCCAAGACCCAGTGGGATTCCACGGTGGCAAAGGAAGAGAATTTCACCACCGGGGTGGCAGAGGATGTCGATTTCATCGTCTGGGATCTGGTGCAGAACCAGTTCATCCAGGAAAGCGCCACGCTGGCCGAACAGGTTCAGCGCAGTCTTTCGAGTAATCTCCAGCTGGATAATCGCGGGGTGAAACAGGCCGGATTCCGGGTTCTGGTCGGAGCCTACATGCCGGCGATTCTGGTGGAAGTCGCGTTCCTCTCCAATCCCCAGGAAGCGAAGCTCTTGGCTTCGAGGGATTTTCATCATCGCGTGGCCCATTCGCTCGCGCAGGCGATTCTGGAATTCCGCGATCGCATGGAAGCGGTGCGCGAGGAGCAGCCGTGAAGATCTCCCGTCGGTTGGTTGCCAGTATCGCGCTGGTTCTCGTGCTCGGGGGAGGCCTCCTCGTCTGGGGAGTGTTCTTTCACCAGAAGCGGACGCCCGATGAGTTCGAGGTCACCGAGCCGCTGGACGAGCAGGGAATGCGCAGCGTCACGCTCTACTTCGGGGGACGCACCGCACAGGGTTTCGTGAGCGAACGCCGCATCATCACTGCCTCGCTACACCGTGACCAAGAAGTCGAGGCGGTAGTAGACGAGCTTCTCCGTGGGCCCAAGAGCGCCAACGCGGTGCGCACCTGGCCCGAAGGCACCGCGTTGCGCGACGTGTTCTACGACGATGACCTCCATCTGTTATATCTCGATTTCAACAGCGCGCTGGTTTCCGGCGACACCGGTGGCAGCGCCATGGAGGTCATGACTCTCGGCGCACTTCTGCGCACTATCGCCATCGACTTTCCCGAAGTGGATGCGGTGCAGCTTCTGGTGAACGGGCTCGAGGTCGAGACGCTAGCCGGCCACATCGACTGCACGAAACCATTTCGGCCACGCGAGTGGCTCTGAACTCCAATCCGGCGCGGGGCAAAAGCCGCGCAGATCAAATCCATGGATTCCAGACCCATCGGGGTATTCGACAGCGGCGTCGGCGGTCTCACCGTCTTGCGGGCGCTGCGGGAACGATTGCCCCAAGAGAGTTTCGTATACCTCGGGGACACCGCCCGCGTGCCGTATGGAACCAAGGGTGTCGCGACCATCCGGCGCTTTGCGCTGCAGGCCGCTCGCTATCTCGAGTCGCGAGGAGTGAAGCGACTCGTGGTGGCCTGCAACACGGCCAGCTCCTACGCCATCGACATCTTGCGCGAGGAATGCTCGGTCCCGGTGGAGGGCGTGGTCGAGCCCGGGGTCGAAGCGGCCCTGCGGGTGAGTAAGGGGCACGTCGGCGTGATCGGGACTCCGGCCACCATTGCCAGCGATCGCTACGGAGAGCTCCTGCGCGCAGCCAACCCGCAGATTCGCGTGGAGAGCCAGCACTGTCCTCTTTTCGTGCCCCTGGCCGAGGAGGGCTGGACCGACGATGCCATCGCCCTCAGCGTGGCCGAGCGGTATCTCGCCGGTCTGCGGCGGGCCGGCATCGACACCCTCATTTTGGGATGCACGCACTATCCGTTGCTCAAGCACGCCATCTCGCAGGTGATGGGTGAGAGAGTCACCCTGGTGGATTCGGCGCTCGTATTGGCGGAAGCGGTGGAGCAGGATCTTCGCGAAGCCGATGCACTTTCGGACGGACCGGGGACCGTGCAGCTGGTGGTGAGCGATCTACCGCAGCGCTTCGCCGAGATCAGCCGGCGCTTTCTCCTCACCGACGCGCCCGAGGTGGAAGTGGTGGATCTCGATTTGGTTCCCATTTCGCAGGAGGCGCCGCCGCAGACCGCAAGCGGCAAACGACGCTCGCCCAAGAGCCCGACAAAAGGTAAGAAGCAACCCGCGGGAAAGGATCCCACATGAGTCGACCCAAGGACCGCAAGCCCCACGCGCTACGCCCGGTGAAGATCACGCCTCACTATTCGCGCCACGCCGAGGGCTCCGCGCTCATCGAGATGGGAGACACCAAGGTGCTGTGCGCGGCGTCGATCGCCCCGGGGATTCCGCGCTGGAGGAGAGAGAGCGGACTGGGATGGGTGACGGCCGAATACGGCATGCTCCCGCGTGCCACCAACGAACGCACCATGCGCGAACGCGGCCACGTGAGCGGCCGCACGAGCGAGATTCAGCGCCTCATCGGTCGAAGCCTGCGTTCGGTAACCGACATGGGGATCATCGGCGAGTTCACCCTGACCGTGGACTGCGACGTGATCGAGGCCGACGGCGGAACCCGCACCGCGAGCATCACCGGAGCGAGCGTGGCACTTTGGATTGCGCTCGAGCGCATGCGGCGCAAGCTGCGGCTGGGACAGCATCCCATGGCTCATCACGTGGGAGCGGTCAGCGTGGGGATCGTCAAAGATGAAATCGTCCTGGACCTGGAGTACATCGAAGATTCGATGGCCGAAGTCGACATGAACGTGGTGATGACAGGCAAGGGGAAGTTTGTGGAGATCCAGGGCACCGCCGAGGGGGAGAACGCCGCCTTCGATGACGCGCAATTGCAGGCCATGCTGAATCTGGCCCGCGGCGGCATTCAGCTTCTGGGTAAGATCCAGACCCAGGCGTGCGAGATCGCGGTCAAGACCCTGGAGGCGAGCTGATGGCGGAGAGGTCCGTGCTTGTGCTCGCCACACGCAATCGCGACAAGGTGAGCGAAATGCGGCGGCTGTTTGCCGATCTTCCCCTGGATGGGCTGCGTTGCGCGCTCGACTATCCCGATCTCGAAGAGGTCGAGGAGACGGGCACGAGCCTGGCGGAGAACGCGCTGCTGAAGGCGCGGGCGGTGGCCCAGGCGACCGGACTGATGAGCGTGGCCGACGACACGGGCCTGTTCGTGGACGCACTCGAAGGCGCGCCCGGAATCTACGCTGCCCGCTACGCGGGCGAGGGCTGCACCTACGCCGACAACCGCGAGAAGTTACTTCGGGAACTGGCCTCGATTCCCTCGC
Source organism: Candidatus Krumholzibacteriota bacterium (assembly GCA_963764625.1). GTDB lineage: Bacteria > Krumholzibacteriota > Krumholzibacteriia > JAJRXK01 > JAJRXK01 > JAOZPE01. Next base: position 143,306 of record CAVXTH010000007.1, read on the forward strand.
CCAGGCGCGCACGCTTCAAGACCGCGATGGCCCTGGTCGATCCCCGTGGCGAGGACGGGGCGAGCGAGCATCTCGTCGAAGGAGTACTCGAAGGGGAGATTCTGAGCGAGATGAGGGGTGAAGGCGGTTTTGGCTACGATCCCGTCTTCTATCTACCGGCGGAAGGGCGTACCCTGGCGGAGATGGCGATCGAAGAGAAGAACAAGATCAGCCACCGGGCCGAGGCGGCCGCCGCGATGCACGAGTACCTACGAGGGTACCTGGCGAAGACTTCTGAGCGCGGCGCTAGAGGATCGGCTTGACGGCGACGCTCTTTACGACGAGATTCTGCACCCGCTTCAAATGGTCGGGGCGTAGCGCAGTCTGGTAGCGCACCTGCTTTGGGAGCAGGGGGTCCCGAGTTCAAATCTCGGCGCCCCGACCAACTTACCACATCAACTGGCTCATGCGCACAAGATGGCCTCGCGCCCAAAGACGCGAGGCCCCGAATCGAATCCTCAAGTGTGAGCCGTCTCGACTAGTAACGAGCCTTCATCGCTCCCCAGCTGTCGGAGCTCGCGTCCACCGGCTGCAAGCAGTTGGTGTCCGCCGAAGTATTGGCCGCGCCCGGCGTGATGCAGCGCGGACTGAAGTCCACGTTGTTCTGATCGGTATCCACACCGTCGGGATAGCGCGAGATGCCGAGGTAATCGAAGGCGGCGTCATCGATCAAGCCGACTCCCGATCCCTCCGTGTACGGGGCACCGGTATCACCTTCGTAGCTCACCGTGTCAATCAAAACACCATTCGCATCAAACAGTGCCACCGCGTCGGGGGCACCGTTCTGGATGAGATTGGTGTCCGGTGTAACATCCATGTCGCAGTTGGTGGTATTGGCGCTGTCTCCGCAGAGGACGAAATAGTCCCCGGCTGCGAGTGACATCGCCGGCAGGATGAAGAGCTGATACTGCACCGCGCCACCGCCGCTGCCGTTGACGAGCTCGACCGCCCAGCCGTTGAGATCGACCGCGGCTCCACTGACGTTCTTCAATTCGATGAATTCAGAGGCGTCCGTTCCAGCCTGGTCGTAGTCGATCTCGTTGATGACGATCTGTGCCATGACCATCGTGGCGCTGAAAAGCAGAATGAGGGCGACCATCGAGGATGTGAGAATCGTTCGCATTGGTCTCATGGAAGGACTTCCTTTCGTTGTGTCAAATGGGGGGCAAAGCCACTCAGGGACCTTTCTTGGCTTTTTCCAACAGCGGTGATCGATTCGCGGCGTGTCCCCCGGCAAGGGATGAAGGATGTTCGGAACCAAGGGGAGCATACACCAAGAGGGGACCCGGAGTCGACCTGAGTTAGGCAGAGTGGGAGGTCGAGGGGCGCCGGTTCGAACCCCGGCGCTCCGAATGGACTAGTCGTGGAACAGGCTCTTGATCATGCCCCAGCTCTTGCCTTCGGTGCCCACGAAGGGTTCGCAGCAGTCCGCGGTGGCTCGAAATACGAGATTACCAGGGAAATTGGAGACTGGGTCCGTGACGAGGTCGATGTCCTGACCACCGTTGAAGTTCCAGCTGGTACAGGCCGTGGGCACGCTATCGGTCACGATCCCGGGAACCCCACCAAGCCGACAGCGAACGTCGGAGAGGTGGATTCCAATGGCATAGAGGTAGCCCTTGTCCGCACAGACACAGTCGAGTGGCAGTCCCACGGTGTAGCCTCCCCCGCTGGGAAGGACCGCAGTGTAGGTGGAGGCCACGCAGTGCTCCTGGGTGACGGTATAGCAGCCTGGAGTCGTCTCCTCGGCTTCGGCGAAGGATGCCTGAACGTCTAACTCGCAGCTGTCTCCGCTCGAGACAGACACCAGAAAACGGATCTCCGTCACCTGGAAGCCAGTGGGGCACACCCCGCAACCCTGCGTGGGATCGAAGATGAGGTAGTAGTCCTCGGGAGGTAGCAACCAACCCTCTATCGAAAAAGAACCGGCGCTGGCATTTCCTGTTACGCAACTCACCGGAGGCAGGGAGACCTTGCCGGGCTCCATCGGAAATGCATCTTCGAGATTGTCGATCCGCTTCACGGTAGCCTTGCGTTGCGCGAAGGAAGTCTGCGCGACCAGACAGAAGAGCAGGATCAAAGAGAGTACGAGCACAACGCGTGAATGCATGATGACCTCACGGAGACCTGAAACGCAACGATACCCGGCACGGCGATCGCGGCGCATCCAGAGACCAGGAGCCGTTAGCGGTAGTAGCGCCCTCTCGGGTGAATCTTGTCAAGCGCAATGTTGCACGACGGGAAGCGCCACGCGGTCGCTGCCGGCTAGGGCGCGTCGTTCGGCCGCTGGAAGGTCTCGATCCGTATCGGATGGTACAACCGATCGAGGTAAGCCTGCAGCCCGCGGAGAATCCAGATCGCGGAATCTCCCTCGGGGAAGATCACAGCCGCCAACTCGTCGCTCAACGGGTTGAAGGAGGGCAGACCGGCGGAAGCGTATGATTTCGTCAGGAGCAGAGAGCGCCCCGACTCGGAATCGACGAGGTAGAGAGCTTTGTTCAACAGTCCGATCCGCGGTGACCGCGAGGCAGCGACCGTCGCGATTCCAAGCCGGACGATAGAAGACCTCAGACGGCGAGCTCAGGCGCTTCGTCTCGCCACTCTTCAGGTCGAGTAGGTGAATCCCGTCGCTCTGACGCGTCCACGCGATTCGATCTCCCGCGAAAGAGAACGAAGGAAAGCCATTTCCGCCGTCACGGGTGAGTTGCCGAAGTTCGGGGGTTTGGAGATTTTCGAGCCAGATTTCCGAGCTTCCGCTGCGCTGAGAAGAGAAGGCGATCCACTTGCCGTCGGGCGACCAGCTGGGCGAGATGTCGTTAGCGGGATCGGAGGTGATGGGCGTGAGCTTGTCGCGCGTCAAATCGTAGAGGGCGAGATCGACGTTGCCATTCTGTAGCACCGAGAGGGCCAGGGACTTGCCGTCGGGTGACCAGGAAAGGACATCCAAAAACTTCTTCTGGGTCAGGATAGTTCTCTCGCTGCCTCCGTCGACGGACCGAATGCAGATGCGGCTCTGATTCCCCGGGTCGCCGACTCGATAGGCCAGTGACTTGCCGTCGGGAGACCAGGTGGGACTGATGTATTCCTGATCTCCTCGGGGGTCACGCGTGCCATGGTGAGAGGATCGATCGTCAAAGGCGTACAATAGAGAATCGCGACCTCGGGACGAACGTAGATCTGGCGTACCGCAGCTCGCCGTTGATGGCGGCGCGGTCATACAGCAGCGGTCGCAGAGCCGGTCGCAAAGCATGGATCGTGAGTTTGTCGAGCATGAGATAGCGTGCGTGTTTCTCGGGCCAGGAACTCCATGATGTCTTCGTATGCAGCTACCGGAATCTCCACATACCTCGCACCGGCGTAGAATGCAAAATAAGGCTTACGATCGGCGACCAGATCACCGGGCTGGATGCGATTTTCGATTTCAGTATCTGGGCTGTCTTTCGGCTAAATGCGAATGTGCCCGAGATGGGCGTCACGAGCAGCGGGTAGTTGAGCCATACTCCGACGCCCCCGGCGACGAGCAGGCGCGAAAGATAAGCATCCAGCGCCTCCGCTTCCCACCCAAAATCTCCACTGCCGATCAAGGCATAGAGAATCAGAATCGGAAGATAGGGCAAGAATGAAGCGGGGCTCACTCCGCGGCGTGAAGGCCGGATAGACCAGAAATGGAACCAGGGCGGCCGCGAGGATTCCCGCGCCTCTTCCACAGGCCAAAGAGCGCCAGGAGAAAGGCAACCGGAAGCAGATGTCGATTCAGCAGCAAAAGCTCATGGGGCAGTCGCTTCAGGTAGTCCGCTACGGCACTGGTATCTGGGTCTGTTCCTCGAGTCACCTTCTTGGCCAGCTGGGAAGTGGAAGAATCGATCAGGGCTTCGCGCTTCTGCCAAGGTGGGCACTCAGGCCGAAGTTTCCCGACTTGCTCAAGCAGCTGCAACCTGTCCAACCGAAACCGAGAGCGCCGCGCTGCCCAGCACGTAAACCAGCGCAAAGCCGCCCAGAAGTCGAAGTACTCGTCGCGGTGGCGCAGTTTGAACAGGCTGAGGACGGCGACGATCCCGATGGCTTCGGGCCGGGTGATCGCGGCCATTCCCAAAGACAGCCCGCTCTGCCCGGAATGCTCTCGGGTGAAAAGAAGCAGGGCCAGAAGGACCCAGAAGAGATAGAGACGACTCCGACATGGTCATGAGCGAGTACTGGATGAAGATGGGCTTGTCGCGCCAAGCACGCAGAGCGCCAACCATAGCCAGTTCCCGGCGCACGAATCGACCGCACAACAGATAGAAGACGCAGAGCGATGCCAGCGCGGCGAGCAGCGACACGGTCTGCGCCGCGCGAACCCCGTCGTGAATGATCGGCAACAGCAGCGCGATGAACGCCGGATAGCCAATGGGGAACGCGCTGGCGGAGTTTCCCGAGAGAAGGGTCTTGGCCTGGTTGATGTAGTACGTACCGTCATACGAGACCAAATCGAAAGTCTTCAGAAAGGGAATGCGGGCGGCGAGACTGACCAGAATCAGCGCCGTGCAGGCGTAACGGTCTCGAAGTACGAATTGGCGCCGGGAATCTCGTTTTGGTGAGGATGAACGTTTGGGCTTGGTCAAGTTCGGTCGTCCTCTAGGACTTCACGCACCTTGCGCGCCAGCATTTCGATTCCGAAGGGCTTCGGAATGAAGTGCACGCCCTGATCGAGTATGCCCTGCCTCGAGATGGTGTCTGCTGTATATCCTGACATGAAAAGTGTCTTGAGATCGGGTTTCGTTTTCAGCAACGAGTCTTGGAGTTCTTTTCCGCTCATGTTGGGCATGACGACGTCGGTGATCAAGAGATCGAACTCATCACGATGGTCTTTGAAGATTTGTTGCGCCGTTTTTGCCGAATCTGCGACGAAGACAGTGTAACCAATGTCCTTCAGAACGGTGGTCACAAGATCGCGAACCATGGGGTCATCCTCGACCAGCAGCACACTCTCCGTGGCCGGCTCGAGGTGGACGAGATGCGCACCACTAATCGGAGCGGGTCGTTCGCTGCAACTGGGAAAGTGCAGAACGAAGGTCGTTCCCTTGCCCACGTCGCTGCTGAACCGGATGAACCCTCCGTACTGGGCCACGACGCTCTGCACCGTCGCCAGACCCAACCCAGTGCTGGTCGCCTCGTCCTTTGTGGTGAAGAAGGGCTCGAAGATGTGATCACGCGTCGCGGGGTCGATCCCTCGTCCGGTGTCGCTCACCGCAAGCTGGACGAATTCTCCGGGGGCGACATCTGGTTCGTGGGCGATTTCTTCGGGGGGCACCACTACGTTCTTGGTCTCGATCTGAAGGCGTCCGCCCTTCGGCATCGCATCGCGAGCATTGGCCGCCAGGTTGGCGAGAATGTGGTCGAGCTGGGAAGGATCGATCTTGATTCGCCACAGATCGGCTCCAGGCTTGAAGACGAGTTCGATGTCCTCGCCGATCAGACGACCCAGGGTCACTTGCATTCCTTCGACCGCCGGGTTCAATTCCAACGAGCGGGGACTGATGATCTGCTTGCGCGAAAATGCCAGGAGCTGACGAGTGAGGTCGGCCGAGCGTCTGGCGGCCTTGTCGATCTCCCGGATCTCTTCCGCGAGGCCCTCGTTCAAGCCCGAACGAGTCAGAATCAACTCCGTGTACCCGAGAATGACGTTGAGCATGTTGTTGAAGTCATGAGCCACGCCGCCGGCCAGTCGTCCAATGGCCTCCATCTTATGGGACTGTCGCAGCTGTTCCTCGACCGAGCGCAGCTTCGTGACGTCCTCCACGAGGGATAGGACCCCGAGAACCTCGCCATCCGTTCCGATCAGCGGCGCGTTGTACCACTCGCAGAGAATGGTCTTGCCGCTCTTGGTCACGTTCTTGTTCGTGCTTCGCTTCCCCCCAGATGCGTTCATGAGATTCTGCCAGATCTTGTCTACGTGTTCCCGTGCATCATCGGGCACGATGAACCTCGCATGATGACCAATCGCCTCCTCTTTCGAGTGTCCGAAGATTCGCTCCGCCGCGAGATTCCATTGCGTCGCCTTGAACTCCGGGTCCCAGGTGATGATGGCCATGGGGGATTGCTGGACGATGAGAGCCAGGCTCTCGCGGTATTCCCGATACTGTTTCGCGCGCTCCTTGCGCTCGGTGATGTCGCGGACGATCGCGATGAGGACCGGTTGATTGTCGTAGGAAGAGTACACTCCGTAGATTTCAGCGAGATAGTTCGTGCCGTTCTTGCGATGTCCCTCGCGCTCCAGCGAGTTTGTACGTGGGTCTCGGGCCTGGTCCATGAACTGCGGAAGGTCCTCGATGGGATCGAGATCGAGGATCTCATTGATACGTTTGCCGATGAGCTCTTCCCGGGTATATCCGGTCAGATCCGCGAAGGTGGGATTCGCGTTCAGGATGGTCGTGTTCGCGTCGATGACGCAAATGCCGTCGAGCATGCTCTCGTAGATGGCGAGCAGCTCGTCGAAGGACGGAATGGCGTGGCGCACGGATTGACCCCTCGCATGGACCCATCGCAGGGAATCCTGCTTGGAATGTTTGAGGGAAGCTGCCGGCAAGTCAAGGGGATAAGGGCCCGAGCCGGCCTTTCACGGCCAGTGGAGACTTGTGCATTGGCCACGTCGAGCCTACGCTATCGTGGTTCAAGAGGTCCGGTTCAACAACAAAGAAGCTCTCTCGTGCGGCAATCACCCTCCCTCGAACTCTCCGTGGTCATCCCCGTACACGACGAGGAAGCGAACGTCCACCGTTTGACCGAGGAAATCGATGCGGCCCTGAATGGCCTGCGGTGGGAGTGCATCTGGGTGGATGATGCTTCGGTCGACCTCACCCTCACCCGTCTCCGCGAAGTCCAATCGAACGGAAACGGATTGCATCGCGTGCTCTGCTTCCAGCGGCAGCGGGGACAGAGCGCGGCTCTGATCGCCGGCTTCAAGGCGGCCCGGGGGGAGTTCGTCGCCAGTTTGGACGGGGACGGACAAAACGATCCCAAGGACTTGCCGCGCTTGCTCGAAATCGCGGTGCGTGACGAACTGGACATGGTCAATGGCGTGAGGATACAACGGCACGACAACTGGATTCGCATCGTGTCCTCGCGCATCGGCAACGGATTTCGCAACCTCGTCACCGGTGATCACATTACCGACGTCGGCTGTTCCACTCGCGTTTTCCGCCGCGAGTTCGTCGATGCTCTCCCTCACTTCAAGGGCATGCACCGATTTCTGCCCACTTTCGTGCGGGCGGCAGGCGGTGTGATCGGTGAGGCTCCGGTTGCTCACCGTCCACGGGCGGGGGGACAAACGAAGTACGGCGTGGGCAATCGGCTTTTCCGTGGCCTGGTCGATACGCTCGGAGTGCGGTGGTATGCGCGCCGAGAGGTGAGAGTCGATGCCTCGGAAACCGATGTGAGGGAAGCGGAAGTCGTGGAGCTGAACGCGGCTCGAATGAACGCAGCTCGGTCCAATGCGGACCGGGAGTTCTCGCTCAGTCCTGAAATCGAAGGCGGCCCCTCGCAGTGATCGATCGCATCTGGCTTGCAGTAGGACTCGTGGCGCAGGGAATGTTCATGGGACGTTTCCTGGTGCAATGGATCATCAGTGAGCGTAAAGGTGAGAGCACCATTCCAGTCGCCTTCTGGTATCTGAGCATCGCCGGCGGTATTCTGCTTCTGGCCTATGCGTGTTGGCGGCGCGATCCCGTATTCATTCTCGGGCAGAGCACCGGCATCATCGTGTACACTCGCAACCTCGTGCTCATGAGGCGCAGTCGCAGAAGAGCACTGCAGGCGGATGCCTAACCGTTCTTGGCTGTGGCTTTTCCTGTTGGCCTCGGTCGTGGCCTTCGGATTCCAGGGCACTCGTGGACTGAGTGATCCCGACGAAGGACGCTATAGCGAAGTCGCGCGCGAGATGCTCGTGAGCGGCGACCTTGTGCATCCCCAACTCGAAGCGCAACCGCACTACTCTAAGCCACCCCTGACCTATTGGTCGATCGCGGCCTCGATGGCGCTGTTCGGGCAGAATGAATGGGCCGCTCGCCTCTTTCAATCCCTGTCCTACCTGGCCACCATCCTGCTCGTGGCGGCGAGTGGCGTCGCGCTGTTCGGAAGTTCAGTGGGAGGGTTGGCGGGCATCGTATACGCGAGCATGGCGCTGCCCTTCGTGGCCGCGAACATCATCACCACCGACACGCTGCTGACCCTGTGGGAAGCGCTGGCCGTCTTCGCTTTCATTCGCGGGCGCAGTGCGACGAGTCCTTCCGCCCGGCGCTTCTGGCCTGCGCTCTGTGGTCTCGCCTTCGGATTGGCGTTCTTCACCAAAGGTCCTCCAGGATTGCTCTTTCTGGCGGCGCTGCTCGTCTACACGCGATTGCCGGTCGGACGTCGCGATCGCGGGGCCCCCCTGCTCGACGGCCTGGGAATTCTGCTGCTCCTGGGGGTCGGATTGTGGTGGTTCGTCTATCTCGCCCTCACCACCAAGGGCATCACATCGTACTTTCTGGGCGATGAGGTCGTGGGACGTTTGGCGGGAGAGCACCATCGCAACGCGGGCCTGATGGGTGCCGTCAAAGTCTACCTGCCCATTCTGACTCTGGGGACGCTTCCCTGGTCGGTGACCTGGATCGTGGCGTGGCAACGGATGCGCAAGAAGACTCCCGAGCTCACCCACCTCTGGCAGGCCTGGCGGCGTCGGCCCGCTCTGACCATGCTCGTGCTCTTGATTCTTGTTCCCCTCCTCGTCTTCACCCTCTCGCGCTCGCGCCTGCCTCTTTACGTCTTGCCTCTCTTCATTCCGATCTCGCTTGCGACCGCTCGCGCCCTTCAGCTCGCCTTTAAGAGTGCGGCGCGAGACTTGGCCACTTTGCGTCTCCGCTCCGGTTGGGGTCTGGGGATCGGGGTATGGGTTCTGGTTCTTCTTGCCCTTCGCGTGGGCTACGCCCACTGGCCGGACGAGGCCAACGCGCGTGCGCTGCATGGCAAGCTGCCGGTGACGCGCGCCGATGAGATCGTGGTGATCGATGGGGTGCGCTCGGTGCACGGGCTCGCCTTCTACGATAGGCGTGAGCTGGAGTACGCTGCCTGGTCCAAGGACGAAGCGAAGCAGCGGGGTTGGTCCACCGTGCAGGCCAAGCTCGAGCGCCTACAGGCTCATCCCGCAGAGCGTTATCTCTTCTTGGTGAAGCCCCAATCAGTCGAGAACTTGCAGTCGATGCTCGAGGGACGTGGTCTCGTGGCAGAGACCACCATCAAAGGGAAGAAGATCGTCGCTCTGTTGTGCGGCTCCGGAAATTCCTAGCCCAGACTCCCCAGGTGCTCACAGCCCACGACGTACTTGCTGTTCTTGGTAACCAGGAGCGACAACCCCTGGAGCACCCGGCCCACTTGCTCTGCCGCGCCGCGCTGAGCTTTTACCTCCACCACGAGAGTCCCCGGCGGTTGCGTGGCGAACCGGAGATTCGGCCGTGTGGTGGCCCATTGGTTCCAGTATTTCTGGTGCGTGTCTATGGTCACCCGGACGGCACGGTTAGCAGTAATCAGATAGCTGCGGAGATAACGATTGATGATCACGGGCTGGTCGAGAGTTCGAGAGGCGGATCGGACGTCTTCGGGAACGCTGCGCATCATCAGATCGAGGAAGGCACTCCAACTCATCGATCGGAGGTTCACCCGCTCCGTTACCGGGAAGGATCGTTTCCAGCCCAAAGCGCCGTGCTTCAGTTTGAATTCAAGATGGCCGCCCGCACCGTCCATCGCCTCGCCGTACCATCGGTACCGCAGTTTGCTGCGATCGCTGACGCCGGCGTAGTTCTGGTTGAGCCGCGAGAGGTTCCGCGAATCGAGGTAGACGTTGTTGACCCATCGCTGGGGGTGAAGTTTCCGTAGCGCGAGGGGATGAACTCTCACTTGGGCCAAGAGCCGCGGCAAATACCCTTCCGGGGCGGCCAGCTTGACTTCGTAGCGCAGGTCTTCCACCGGAATCATCATTCAGTTCCCCAAGACGCCCGTGGCGTACAATTTGCTCACGTCGAAGTCGCTGGTCGGCAGAGTGCGACCATCGAGGGTGACGGTGCAGCCGGTTTGCACCAAGGAGACTCTCTGAACCGAAGGAAACTCGATGTGAGTCGCATCGATCGAGGCCGGGCCATAGACCGGCTTCTTGACGTAGGCGGCAAGCCCGATCTTCGCGTTGCGAATCACCCCATCTTGAACAATGACGGTGGAGAGGTCCTTGCTGGCCACTCCGATGCTGGTTTCATCCACTTGTAGCTGCGCCACGCGCACATTCGATTCCTCGCCGGCCGAAATCGCCTTGTCACTGATGCGCAGGGCCTGAATGCGACGCATGTCCACGGTGCTACCGCTCAAGTCGAGCGCGTCTCCCCCGACATCGTGGAAGGAACAGTCCGAGACGCTGCCCTGCACGAAATCGCAATCGAGCGCGTCGGAGAGGCAGTCGCCAATGATGGAGTTTTCCATCGAGAAACGGGTCCGCACCAGATGAACCGCATCTTCGCCCCGGTGGTTCTCGAAGCGGCAGTCGCGAATCTCCAACGGACTCTGGTACGCGGTCACCCCCCCGGTGAGGAACCATCCCGGCCGGTCGACCCCCTTGGTCGCGCGAACCTCCACGTGATCCCAGCGGCTCAATGAATCGACATCCATGAGGACCAGACCACCCCAATCTTCACCCTCGGGCAAGAACCGCACCGGCTTGTCTTTGGTACCCGAGCAGTTTAGGGGAGCGCGGGCGAGGATGACCGCGCCCGTTTTCATCCGCAGGGTCACGCCGGGCAAAAATCGGGTGGTCACGGCGGGAAGGATCAGGTCGTGATCGAGATGCCACTCCCCGGGCATGACACTCAGATCCCCGGTGCGCGCGTCCCAGTGAAGCCAGGACTCGCGGCTTGCGAAGAGCGCGGGGTCAGCGGGGGCGGCGGGCAATACCGCCGGCTGGGCGAAGGACTCGGTGGCCGCACGGAGAACGCACTCACGCCGGGTCTGCGGCAGGGCGAAACTCTGGAACACCGCGTCGTACTTGCTCGCCCTGGGCAGGGAGGGAGAGCGGCACGTGAAACTCGTGCTCTTGCCGCGACTCCAGTTTCTCATAGGCGGAGAGGAATAGTGGTTGAGGAAGCTCGAAGCTTCGGTTACCCACTCTCACCGCGAGTAGCTCGAGCGGGACGTCGCAGACCGAGCCCACCCGCAACTTCAAGCCCTCTCCGTCCGCAGAGTACTTCCCCTCCAGGGCCACCGGGGTTTGCAGCTTGCCCCGGAAGAAGCGCTGTCCATCCAGAAGCGCCGGCGCGGGGCTTTGCAACTGCGGCCATTCGAGGTGCAGGGCGAGCAGACGGTCGTGCAGGCCCTTTCCGTATTCATCGAGCAGCGACTTCGACCACGCGGGATCCGAATACTCCCACAGCGCTCTCATGTAGAGCGACAGCGCCTCTTTCTGGGCCAGAAAGTCGCGAATCCACGGGTACCAGCCGCCGCGGCTCATGGAGAATTGCTGCCCGGCGAAGAGATCGGAGCGCATCTTGTCTTCCTCCGACCAACCCCAGGGCTCCCCGTCGAAGGCGATGGGCTCCAGCCGCGTCGTCACCGGATTGTAATAGAAACGGAGGTTGTGCCAGATGAGGGCGTGATCGGCGCCCCACACCCGGCAGAGGGCCAGAAAGCGCGCCATGCTCTGAAGGTCGAAGACCTGCGAGGGCTTCAGTTTTTCTCGTTGGAAGCCCTCGAGCAGGTGTCGCGTGGCTTCCATCTGTTCGCGCATGACCGGGTTTTCCTGAAGCTTGCTCTGCGAGAAGAAGCTCACCTGAGCGGTGCGAAAGTCGAGGTGATCCAGGTCGAACCAGCCGAGGTGGAAATCGTTGTGGGAAATGCGGCGCTGTTCCCAGTGGGGATTCTCGTCGAACTTGGCGATCGGGGCTTCCGCGCGTTTCTCGCTCTCCAATAGCTCCTTGGCGAAGTGCTCCTCGACCGCGTAGATCCCTTTCGACTTTCCGTTGAAGACGAGTTTGACGAAATCGTAACGCGGCGCCAGGATGCCCTCCCGGCGTACGCTGGCCAGGAAGAGCCACTCCCCGAGGTACCGGCGCACCCACGGAGCTTGGACCGAGAAGCGGCGCATTCCGTGGTATTGCGTGCCTTTCTTCGTCTTCACCCGGAACGACCATTTGTCGGTTTGGAAATGGTCGGGCCAGTCCCCTTTGAGCCGCATCTTCACCGGAATCGTTCGACCGTCGGCCTCCAATTCGGCCGGCACTTCATCGCTGTCGTCGCTGAAGAGGAGCCCCACGCGCAAGGCCTCTTCGCGCTTGGCGAGAATCTTCTCGTAGTCCTTGAACTTCATGTGGAAATGGAGCTCGTCCAGGGGTGGCGCGTGCAATTTGGCGTGGAGCAGCGATTTGGGAATGTCCAGTAGCATTCCCTTGGGATCGTGTTTCACGCGCCGTAGGAAATCGATTCGCAACAGCCCCAAACCGGCTGCGATGACGAAGAGGGCGAAGAGGAAAATGGACAGGCGCCCGGGCCAGCGCCGTTTTCGCTCGCCCGAATCGAGGATCTTCATGGCGACTCAACCACCCAGGAAGTTCTGTTGCTCCACGAAGGTAACTCGGGCGCCGGGAAACGCGCTGCGCAGGTGGTCCATGCCGGCGATGAGCTCCTTGTCGCTGCGGCATCGCACGAAGTAACTCGCCTGCAGCTCGCCATCGGCCACGTCCATCCGCCGCATGTCGGCAAAGCTCAAGTGTTCAGCCAGGATCGAGTGAATGGCATCGAAGGTCACGCGTCCGTCCTCGACAGAAGGCACGATGATGTTCAGGAAAAGATTCTCGTCCTTGCGGTGCGTTCCCGAGCGGGAGACCAATGCTCCCACGATGAGGATCACTGGGGCCGCCGCCAGGGCGGAGTAGCGCTGATCGGCGCCCAAAGACAGGCCCACCGCGATGCACAAAAAGAGATAGGCCAGCTCCTCGGGCTCCTTGATGGGGGTACGGAAGCGTACGATCGAGAGCGCCCCGACCAGCCCCAGGGAGAGAGCCAGCGAGGACTTCACCACGCTGATGATGAGAATGGTGGTCAAGACGATGAAGGGGAAGGTCTTGGCCAGGGCTACTCGATTCGAGAGACTGCGGCCGAAACGGACGTAGTGCCAGGAGAGGAGCAGCGACAAGACGATCCCCAGCCCCAAGTTCAGGAGCAGATCGCTGAGCGAGAGGGGGGTCGCCGCCAATTGGGTAATGCTGTTGGGCATCGTGCCTCCTCGGATCCCTTGAGATTCCGGGCCAGAGACTAGCAGAGGGCAGGCCAGGTGGCGACGGCTTCCGTGCCTTGACAGGATCGAGCTTGCAGACCATACTTTGATCGGTGTCCGTACAAAGGGTGGATTTTGATTCCTGCCCAGGACTCTCATCTTGGGGTGTGAACCATTCCTCGCAGTTTCTTGGAGGCTTTCGCGTGAAGCAGCTCGTCGCTCGACTCTTCGCTCTCTATGGCGCTCTCGATGCTGATCTTCCAGCTGGGATGCAGTGGACGTGACCCCATGGGTCTCGAGCCGGCGCGGGCCTCCGTCGACCCCCTTGTCTTCGGGGATGACTACGACGCTGACGTCTACTTCCAGGCATTCTTCCAGACGAACTATACCGCGGTCCAGGTGGACTCCGTCTACGCCTACAACGGTTACGCTCCTGACGGCGCGCGCTCCCTCAAGATCACAGTCGCACCGATCGGTTCCGCCCTCGGTCTCTATTCCGGGGGAGTTCTGACCTCGGCGGCAAGCCGGGACCTGGCCGATTACAACGCTCTGACTTTCTACGCACGGGCAAGCGCGGACATTTCCCTCGACCTGGTGGGGTTCGGGAACGACAACACCGGCACTTCGCTGTATGAGGCCAGACGTTCGGGGCTCGCTCTGACCCGCGATTGGCAATACGTCGTCGTTCCCATTCCCGCGCCCTCCAAGCTCATTGCGGAGCGAGGGCTCTTCACCTTCGCGGAGGGTCTGCAGGAAGAGTATCCGGACGGCTACGACATCTGGGTCGATGAGATCAAGTTCGCCAAGGTCGACGGCATCTCGGTCTTCCGCCCCAGCATGCGCTCGGTGAGTCGCCAGTATTTCGTGGGCGCGACGGTTAGCCTCGACGGAACCTCCACCATCTTCCAAGTGAATGGCGCGTTCGTCCCGGTGGACCATTCGCCCAACTACTTCGACTTCGTCTCGTCCGATCCCGCGGTGGCCACGGTGAGCCAGGGCAGAGTGAGGGTCGTGGGTACCGGAAGCGCCACGATCACCGCCACGCTCCAGGACACACCGGTCCTCGGCAGCGTCGCGCTCACCGGATATGAGCCTCCCGCGGTCGCTCCTGTGTCGCCCACCCTTCCCGCGGCCGACGTGATCTCGATGCTGAGCGACGTCTATCCGAACGTCCCCGTCGACACCTGGCGCGCGGATTGGGGAGGGGTCACCACCCAGATCGAGGACTACTCGGTGGCCGGCAACCACATGAAGCTGTACTCCTCGTTGAACTGGGTGGGCATCGAGTTCCTGAACCCGGTAATCGACGCCAGCGCCATGACCCATCTCCACGTGGACGTCTACGCACCGGCCGGCACGAATTTCCGGCTGAAGCTGGTCTCGTTCCCCACCGAACTCACCCATTCGGTGGAGACGGTGGAAAAGGTCTTCGATGCCAGCTCTACGCCCGTCTTCACTCCGGGCTCCTGGTCGTCGCTGGACATTCCGCTGAGCGATTTCCAGCTTCCCGCTTCCTGGGACTGGGCTCGCATCGGGCAGCTCGTTCTCGCCTCATCGGATGCGCAGCTCGTGCTGGTGGACAATCTCTACTGGCACAAATAAGATCGTCTCGCCTCGAAGCCTCAACCGTGAGAGAATTGGCGAGATGCACAATCACAACCTGAATCGCAAGGGGTTACGGCGCGTCGATGCCGATGGCCCGCGCCCCTTGGCCGACGCCGTGCTGCGGCTCATCTGGCAGGAGCGGCGCATCTCCCGGGCGGAAATCGCACGCCACGCCAAACTCTCCCGCTCGACCGTCTCGGAGATCGTCAACGAGATCCTTCCCATGGGACTCATCGCCGAAATCGGCGAAGGCCCCTCTCGCGGCGGCCGTCCGCCCATCGTGCTGGAATTTTGTGACGATGCTTGTGTCATCCTGGGCGTCGAAATGGGCGCGGCCCACGTCGTGGTCACCCTCATCGATCTGCGCGGCAAGGTGTTGAGCTGGGAATCGCGCGAGCATCCCGTGCGCACCGATCCTCCCGGCACTCGACGGCTCATCGCGGAACTCTGCAAGGCCTGCCTCGCGGCCTCGGCGGTAGGCGATCGCCCCCTGGTCGGAATCGGGGTCGCGGTTCCTTGCCCGGTCGACCCCTTCGGAAACCACCGTCTTTCGAATGTAGTGCTGCCCGCCTGGGAAGGGCAGCTGGGCCTGGAGGACCTCGCCAAGCACTACGGCGTGCCCCTGATGGTCGACAACGACGCCAACCTGGGCGCGTTGGCCGAGCAATGGTGGGGAGTGGGACGGGGCGTCGACGACATCGCCTACATCAAAGTCGCCACCGGAATTGGATCCGGGCACGTCATCGGGGGAGAGATCTATCGGGGCGCGACCGGCGTCGCGGGCGAAATCGGCCACATCGCCATCGACCCGCAAGGCAAACCCTGCATCTGCGGCTTGCGCGGCTGCCTTGTCACTCTGATCGGCGGACCGGCCCTGGTCGCGCGCGCCGAGGAGCTGAGCCGCGAGTATCCCCAGAGTACGCTGGCCCAGGGGAAGCACAGTGTCCGCGAGATCGAGGACGCCGCTCTCGCGGGCGACCCGCTCGCCTTGCAGGTGGCGCAGGAAGCGGCTGGCTATCTCGGCCGAGCCGTCGCGAGTCTGTTGAATCTCATGAATCCCTCCCTGGTGATCGTGGGAGGGGACTTGGCTCAGCTCGGGGACCTTCTGATCGGCCCCCTCCGCGACACGGTCGAGAAGCGCACGCTCGTCAGCTCGGTCGCCGCGGCACAGATCCGCACCAGCGAACTCGGTTTCCGCTCCACGGCCATCGGCGCGGCGACTCTGGTCCTGAAGGCCGCCCTGGCCGACTCGAGGTTGTTTCCCCCGGTGGGGGAAGCTAAATCGCCAATTGCAGATAGGTCCTGATCTCCCATTCCCTTCCCGAGGGCAGACCTTCCGGATACTGCGTTCCCTCCGCGGGCAGCGTCACCCCCACCGGCTGGTAGCGATTCGAATAGCGATCGAGGGTGCGATACAAACCGCGCACGCCGATCCGCGTCTGCGGCAGGTCGAACCACTTCGGCGTGCCCAGAGTGAACGAGACATCCGCCATCAATTGCAGGGGATAGGTCAGGTTGTGATCGTGGTGGTAGTCGTAGGGGCCGTAGTCGTTGACCTTTATGAAGCTGGAAAAAACCAGGGAAGGCCAGGCGATGCGGCTGTCGATCCCGAAGTGGTGGACGAGACGCGGATTGTCTCCATTGGGTTCAGCCGTTCCGTAGTAGAGGTGGCTGATCATCCGCACTCTTCGGCTGAGGCGATTGACCACGCGTCCGTGAAGCTCCCACAAGTCGCGCGCCGGAGTGGCGCCGGGAAAGGCCAGGATCGTGTTGTCGGCCGAGATGAAGAGACCCGCATCGGCGGTAGTGCGGTGGCGCTTGAAGACGAAGCCCAGGCTGGCCGCCAGGTCGGCATCCTCGCGCGTATCGTTGTCCCAGCTCCACATCCAGGTGGCGGGAGTCGGATCGTAGGTGATCATGAGCTCGGCGCCGGTGGTCTCGCGATTGCCGCGCACCGCGAACGGATCGTCCAGAACGTTGCGAGGATGCCCGGGGGTGCCCGTCAGGTCGCTCGAATTGGGCATCGGACCCACGATGGGTTTCTGCCACAGGAAGTTGGGTCCGATCTGCCAGTTGCCGAAGCTGGCCGCAACGCCTGAGAGAGCATTGACCTGATTGCCCGAACCGCTGTCCCTCAGCTCCCAGCCGGTGAAAGTGGGAATGGCCGTGGGACCGGCCTCGGCCACCAGGCCCATGTACGCACCCTGTCCGTACCAGTGCCAGCGTCCGTGCTCCCAGGTCAGCTTGCCCTTGAAGCCGAGAGTGTCGTCGCTCTTGATCTTATCCTGCCGCACGTCCTGTGGAGCAATGGGGCCGCCTGCGTCCACCAGACTTTCTTCCACCAGCTGGAAAGTCTCTCCCACGCGCGGATCGCCGGACCAGAGGAACCCTCCTTCGAAACCGAAGGGTCCGAGTCCGGTCTGCATCTGCAACGAGGCCTTGCGCGTCGATCGAATCGGAATCGCGATGGAGCTCGTGGCCTGCGAACGCTGGGCGAAGTCGTCCTGATAGAGCCCCGTCCACTGAATGCCGCCCACGGAGCGTTCGTACTTCAAGAAAATGGCCGGGTTGGCTCCCCACCACAGCTGGGGACCCATGGCGAGCTTGAAGCCATTGAAGAACTTCTTGCCCGCCATTTCGAACCCGATCGGAGCTTCCCCGTTGTAGATGTCGAGGTTCTCACCGTAAAACGCGTCGCGGTAGAGGCCGAAGAAGTCTCCCTCGTATTGCCAGTGCAAATGCCCGGTGCGATAAAAGCTGTCGAGCATGAACCAACGGTCATCCCACGAGAGATCAGCCTGATACACTTTCACTCGCTCCAGCGACTGGATCTCCACCGGGTTGCCCTGTTCGTCGAGAACTGTCTTGGGACGGCCGCGATTCTCGTAAAAGATCTCGTCGATCGGGTTCTGGGGTACGTTGCCCAGCACGCTGACGGAGAGCCGGCCCTGAACCGCATCGTTGGGCTGGGCCTGGATGTCCGCGAAGAACGATTCCCCGTGGTCGAAGCCCAAGAACGACGGATAGGAATCCTGCGGAGACTCGTTGTCGGGGGTGGAGATGTTCTTTCCCCCGGTGCTGTAGGTCTCCCACTCCAACCGAAGACCCGACACCCGCACTTTGCTCGAAAGATCGCTCTTCAAGCTGGCCGCGTCCCCGCGCGCCTGCAGCACCGCGGCCATGGGCTGGATCGCATGGAAGTGATCCCGGATGCTCTGAAGATCGGTTCCCGCCGCGTAGGGATCGAGCTTGAACGCATCGCGAAGCGCGTAGTAGGCCGCGCGCGGGTAGACCTCGTAATAGCCGTTGGGGTCGGGAAAGCCCTTGGCGGTAATTCCCCACCACTCCTCGTTCATGTTGTTGTCGCCCTCGTGGTAATCGAGAGGGTAACCCGCGTTCGGCCACGAGGCGTTGGTGTCGTGAATGTCGAGGCGGCTGTCCTGCCCAAACTTCCACCAGCCATCGCTCCACTGGAAGATCAGGCCACCGATCGCGTTCCCCACGCGTCCCTTGGCGGCCGACTGTTCGTAGATCTCCTCCCACTGGCCGAGCAGGTAATACGCCTGAGCGGCCTGATCCTCTTTCATGGTGATGGCATTGAAGGCATCGGAGCCGAACTCGGTGAAGAGAGCCGGGATGCCCAGTTTGTCGTGAACGACCTGGAAGAAGTCGCGGGCCGAGACCCCGCGGTAGACGTTGGAGCCAAAGATATCGAGCCGCGGGCACTCTTGGGCGACGATGTCGATGTATTGCACGTCTCCGTTGGCGATGGCCACCGGGCGGCTGGGATCACGCTGCTTGATGTCTTCGATGATCTCGCCGAAGAGGGAGTAGAGGAAGCGCGCGCGCGCCGCGTTCTGTTCGCCCTTGGGCAGAGCTTCGATCTCGAAGGACGACCAGGAGAGTCCGTAGTTGTTCTCGTTACCCAGAAGCCACATGAGAACCCCGGGAGTTCCCTTGTAGCGGTCCACCACGCTCGCCATTTCGGCCTTCAGGTAAGCGCGCACCTTGGGATCGCTGTAATTGGTCGATGGCTGCCACACACCGTCGATCGTCACCCCGTAGCGCCCGATGGTGTCGTTGATGATGGTGAAGATTCCAAAGTTCTCGTAGATGTACTCGATCCAGCGGGGAGGGATGCCGGGAGCCTGGCGAATCGTATTCACGCCCATGGTGGACAACAGTGGCATCTCCCGGAAGAGCACTGCTTTGATGAAGTCATCCGGCTTGTTCCAGAAGTCGTAGCTGTAGTTGTATCCGATGGGCAAGTAGCCCCAGTTCATGCCGAAGACCATGAAATCGCGGCCATCCACTTGAAGCCGGGAGCCGCTCGAGTCGTTCACGGTCTCGATTTCCGGCAAGGCGGCGCCGGCGGTTTCAGCCTGTGCTTCGACCGGCACCAAGCCCGCCGCCGCAAGCAGGAGAAAGCCAAGGCCCACGACGAACAGGCGGCATTGGTTGGGTCGGCTACTTGGAATCGAATACACGGGAGTCCCCTTCACTCTGAGTGGTAGTGGAGGCATCGGCGATCGCCGCGGGAACCTCGACCACGGTATTGGCCGATACCGCTTCGCGATAGTAGTAGGCGCTGTCCTTGGGGAGACGTTGCTGCGTGGTGAAATCGACTGAGAAGAGGCCGAACTTCTTCTTGTAACCGAATCCCCATTCGAAATTGTCCAGGAGCGACCAGGCGAAATACCCCTTCAGGGGTACGCCGTCCTCGATGGCGCGATGGGCCGCCTTCAGGTGCTCGCGCAAATAATGAACTCGTTTCGCATCGGCGATGCGATCCAGAGGATCGATAGGGTAGTCGTACGCGGCCCCGTTTTCGGTGACGTAGATCTTGGGTGGTCCATACTCCCGGGAAACGCGCGTCAGACTCTCGTGGAGACCGCGCGGATAGACTTCCCACCCCATGTCGGTGAGTTCCTCCGAGGGTGCCACCTTCACGGCCACCGGACGTCCATCCTTTTGCGCCTTCATGACCACCCGGCTGTAGTAGTTGAGACCCAGGAAATCCAGGGGCGCGGAGATGGCCTCCATGTCGCCCTCGCGAACGAAGGGCAGCTCAGGGCCTTTCAGATGGCCCGCGCGAACCCGATCGGTCACCGCGTCGGCGGGATAGGAACCCCGGAACAGAGGATCCAGATACCAACGGTGGAAGAAGCCGTCGAACCACCGCGCGGCGTCGCGATCGCCCGGATCGTCGCTGGCGGGGTGGGCGGGACAGTGGTTCAGCACGATCCCCAGCTCGGCTCGCGGCGTCTCGTCGCGAATCGCCCGGGTCGCCCAGCCGTGGGAGAGCAGCAGGTGATGCGCCACGCGTAGGGCCTCGGTGGGGTCCACATGGCCCGGGGCGTGATGGCCCTCTTCGTGACCGAGCGTGGCGATGCACCACGGCTCGTTGTGGGTCACCCAATGTTGTACCCGGTCTCCCAGCCGCCTCGTCACCGCGTCGGCGTACTCCACGAAAGCTTTCGCCGTGTCGCGCGCACCCCATCCGCCCTGTTCCTGCAGGACCTGAGGGAGGTCCCAGTGGTAGAGCGTGGGGAAGGGCTGGATCTTGGCCTCGAGCAGGGCGTCGACCAGAGCGTCGTAGAAGTCGAGGCCCGCCCGGTTCCGCGCGCCCCATCCCTTCGGCAGAATTCGCGGCCAGGAGATGGAGAAGCGGTAGGCGTCCAGGCCCAGCCACTTCATCAGGGCCAGGTCCTCGCGCCAGCGGTGGTAGTGATCGCAGGCCACGTCGGGGGTGGAGCCGTCCTCGATCTTCCCCGCCAGACCGGCGAAGTGGTCCCAGATGGAGTCGCTTCGCCCGCCTTCGCTTCGCCCACCCTCGATCTGCTGGGCGGACGTGGCGACCCCCCAGAGAAAGCCCTTGGGAAACTCGAAGCTGGCCATGCGTGCTCCGATTCTCAAAAAAGAATCTTTGTTCGGACTCCGAACATAGTGTATGATACCACGGGCGCTGTCAAGCCCCCTCTTCCTCAGAGTTTCTTCGAAAGAGAGGTCACTACAATGCGAAATCTGGTCATCGCCGTCCTGACGGTCGCGGCACTTTTCTGTCCGCTCGTGGCCACGGCACAACCCCTGGCTTCCTATACCCAGGACTTCGAAGGCCTGGTGCAGACAGACGTGAACGCTCTGGCCAACGACGGCTGGCTCGTCTACGGCAACGTCTTCGACACGGACGGTACCAGCTACCTGTACGGCTACGGTGCCTTTCCCGCCCCCAACACCGGCGCCGCATTCTGTCAGATCGTCATCGGCGAGGGTGGTCTAGAGCAGGGAGCGCAGCAGCTCGTCGTCTTCAGCGACTACGAGAACACCGATCACGCACTCGGCCACTATATCGAGTCCAACGTCTACCACGAGGAGAAAGTCGGTGCCGAGAACGTCGGTGAATCCTGGGTCTTCGAATTCGATTCGAAGCGCGGCAATCTGACGGGAAGCTCCACCGCCTTGGCCTTCATCAAGACCCTCGATCCCAGCAACGGCTACGCCCTGACCAACTTCATCACGGTGGACATGACGACGAGTCCCACCACCTGGAATCACTACTCGCTGTCCATCTCGATCGATGCGTCGCTGGAGGGTCAGTTGCTGCAGTTCGGCTACTCGAACACCGCCACGCTGTACGAAAGTGCGGGGATCTTCTACGACAACATCACCTTCCACCCGGATAATGCGACGGGTAGCACGCCGGCTCGTTCCATGGTCGATGCCACCTTGCGGCAAAACTACCCGAATCCCTTCAATCCCAGCACCCGCATCGAATTCAGCCTGAATCAGGCGCAAAGCGTTGATTTGGCGGTCTTCGATCTGGCGGGTCGCCGTGTGGCCACGCTGGTGCGCGGCGCGCTCGAGAGCGGAGAGCATGCGGTGAACTGGAACGGTAGGAGCGACAACGGAGCTGCGGTGGCTTCGGGACGATACAACTACGTGCTGAGGACGCAGCACGGACAGCTGTCGGGAAGCATGACCTTGCTGAAGTAGAGCCTTTTTCTCGACGAGCGGTACAACATGAAGACCAAGTCCAGTCTCAACCCGGTCTCTCCATCGACCGAGGAGTTGCCCGGGATTCCCGTCGGTGAGTTCGTCTGTCTGGAGGGGGAGAAGTACTACCGGATCTCCGCGTACGATCGTCTGGATCCCTTCCTGATGAGCGTGCCGAGCGATACGGATCTGTGGATGTTCGTGACTTCTGGTGGAGGTCTCACGGCCGGTCGGGTCGACGCGGACGGGAGTCTCTTTCCCTACCGTACCGTCGACCAGCTCCACGATGCGCACCACCATACCGGGCCGCTGAGTTCGATCCAGCTGGAAAAGGCGAGCGGCGAGTGCGTGCGCTGGGATCCCTTCGCCGAAGATGGCGCCGAGAATCCCCGGATCGAGTGGAATCTCTACAAGAACACCATCGGGAACCGCTTGGTGTTCGAGGAGATCAACCACGAGCTCGCTCTCGCGTTTCGGTACCGGTGGTCGGCGTGTGACGAATTCGGCTGGGTACGCAGCGCGACTCTGGAAAACCGCTCGCCTCTGGTGGCGCGGGTGACGCTTCTGGACGGGCTGAGGAACATCCTGCCCTATGGAGCGCCTCTCTCGCTCTACCAGCAGTCGAGCAACCTGGTCGACGCCTACAAGAAGTCCGAAGTGGATCCGGAGACGGGGCTCGGCATCTATTCCCTTACCGCGCAGATCACCGATCGGGCGGAGGCGCTCGAGATGCTCAAAGCCAATACGGTGTGGTGCTGTGGTCTGGAAAGATTCAAGGTCCATCTCTCTCTCGACGCGGTGAAGTGCTTTCACGCGCGAAAACTACTGACCGAAGATAGGGTGACGAACGGAATTCGCGGCAACTACCTGGTGAGTTGCGCAGTGGAATTGCAGCCGAAGGAGAGTGCCCGCTGGCACATCGTGGGCGACACCGGTCGCGATCAGATACAGATTGCCGCTCTGCGGAAGAGATTGCTCGAGGAAGACGATCTGAGTGGGCTGATCGAGGAGAAGCTCCAGCTGGCGGGAGAGAATTTGCGCCGAAACGTGGCCAGCGCGGATGGGTTGCAGTTTTCGGAGTTGGAAGAGACCTGGGTTCACCACTTCACGAACGTGCTGTTCAACAACATGCGCGGCGGGGTGTTCCTGTACAACTACACCCTTCCCATGCCGGACTTCCGGGATTTCCTCCGCGTCCACGATCCCGCTGTACTTCGGCGAAGGCGGGCCGAGTTGGATCGGCTCCCGGAGATCTGCGAGCTGGACCAGGTTCATGCCGCGGCTCAGCGGTCGGCAGATCCCGACCTTCAACGGTTGAGCTACGAGTATCTTCCCCTCTACTTCGGACGGCGGCACGGCGATCCCAGCCGCCCCTGGAACGGCTTCTCCATCCGCACCCGAAACGAGGCAGGCGAGGAGAGGCTGAATTTCGAGGGGAATTGGCGCGACATCTTCCAGAACTGGGAAGCTCTCGGCACCGCCTTTCCCGGCTTCCTTTCCAGCATGGTAGCCAAGTTCGTCAACGCCTCGACGGTGGACGGGTTCAACCCGTACCGCATCACTCGCGACGGGGTGGACTGGGAGACCGTCGTCCCGAATGACCCGTGGAGCAACATCGGGTACTGGGGCGATCATCAGATCATCTACCTGTTGAAGCTTCTCGAGTCTTTGGATCGCCACGAGCCGGCGGCGCTCCACGAGCTGCTCGAACGGGAGATCTTCAGCTACGCCGAAGTTCCCTATCGCATCAAGCCGTACGAGGAGATTCTGAGGAACCCCCGTTCGACCATCGATTTCGATCATGCGCGCGCGCGCGACATCGAGGAGAGGGTCCAGCGCGCGGGTACCGACGGAAAGCTCCTTCACGATTCGGACGGATCGGTCTACCACGCGAATCTGTTCGAGAAGTTGCTGGTGCCGGCTCTCTCGAAGCTATCGAACCTGGTCCTCGATGCCGGCATCTGGATGAACACCCAGAGACCCGAGTGGAACGACGCGAACAACGCGCTCGGTGGGGGCGGAGTCTCCGTGGTGACTCTGTGTCACCTGCGCCGCTACCTGGCCTTTCTCACCGGGCGGTTCGAAGCGAGCACGGCAAAAGAGTATCCCGTGTCGAGGGAAGTCGCCGATTGGTTGAACTCGATCGAGAGCATCCTGGGCCAGGAGCGGGATTTGCTCACACGCGAACATCCCGGGGGACGGGATCGAAAGCGGATGATGGATGCCCTCGGGGAGGCGTTCTCGGTCTATCGGCAGGGGGTGTATGCCCACGGATTCTCGGGCAAGACTCCGGTTGCGGTACGGCGGGTCGTGGAACTTTGTACGACCGCGCTGGAGTTCATCGACCACGGCATTGGCGCCAACCGCCGCCAGGACGGGCTCTTCCACACCTACAACCTGCTGGACTTCGCGCCGGATGAGAGCAGCGCCGAAGTGAAGCGTCTGCCGGTCATGCTCGAGGGGCAGGTCGCCATCCTGAGTTCTGGATTCCTCCGGCCGCAGGAAGCGCTCGAAGTCCTGGAGCGGCTCTTCGCCAGCGCCCTCTACCAGCCAAGCCAGCGCAGCTTTTTTCTCTACCCCGAGAGGGAAGTGCCGGGCTTCATGGCGAAGAACGTGGTTCCGAGAGAGAGTGTGGAGGAGATCCCTCTCTTGAGGGAACTACTTGCGCAAAAGGACCACTCGGTGCTGGGGGAGGACGCCGAAGGCGTGCTTCGCTTCTGTGGCGAGTTCAAGAACGCACTGGATGTGAGCGTGGCCCTGGACGAGTTGAAGGAGCGAGAGGAATGGGCGGGTGCGGTGCAGCGGGACCGTCCCGCCACGCTCGAACTCTTCGAAGGGGTCTTCCACCACGAGTCCTACACCGGTCGCTCCGGAGTGATGTTCGGCTACGAGGGCCTGGGGTGCATCTACTGGCACATGATCGCTAAACTGCTCCTGGCGGTGCAGGAGACGATCTTTCGCGCCTTTGACGACGACGCGCCGCCGGCGGTGCGCGAGGCTCTCACCGCCATGTACTTCAGGGTCCGTGCCGGGCTCGGATACGAGAAATCCGTAGCCGAATTCGGCGCGTTTCCTACCGATCCCTACTCGCACACCCCGGCGGCGGGAGGCGCGAAGCAGCCGGGCATGACCGGTCAGGTGAAGGAGGAAATCCTCACCCGGCAGGGCGAACTCGGGATCAGGGTCGAACACGGGCGCGTTCGCGTTCGGCCCCTTCTCCTGCGCAGTGAGGAGTTCCTGGCCCAGCCCAAGGTCTTCCACTATTTCGACGTCTCGGGAACAGCGCGTTCGATCACCTTGTGTACCGACAGTTTGGCCTTCACCTTTTGTCAGGTGCCGGTGATCCTGCAGCGCACCGCGGAGAAGACGCGAATCGAGGTATGCTTCGAGAACGGAACGTCCTCTTTGGCGCAAGGCGATACGCTCTCGGCCGAGCTGAGCGCGGAGCTCTTTTCGCGCAGTGGACGCATCGAGAAGATCTCGGTCAAGATTCCGGACCACGAACTTAGCCCACACGAGCGGAGATGACGATGCATCCCAAGAACCTGCTTCCCACTCTGGCGTTTCTGGCCTGCTTTGGCCTGCTTGCTCCCGTCTCGGCCAGTGCGCAGTGCATTTTGGCCAACCCCAGTTTCGAGTTGTCCGGATCGGGAGGGCAGACTTTCGGGGGCTGGAATCAGTTCGGGGTGGTCGGTTCGACGAACCTCGCCACTCACGGCTCCAAAGCGGCCCGGGTCTCTGGCCCGAACTACGGTGGCTGGGACGTGTCGGCCTACTGGCAGGCTCAGGATTGCGTTCCCGGTGAGCAGTGGGAGATCACCGGCCACGTCAGGATTCCCTCGAGCAAGCCCTTGATCGGGAGCTGCGTGGCCCTGGTGAATGTCGAGTGGCGCGATTCGGGAGGGACCCTGATCGACTACGACTCCTTCACCGTTGCGGACGCTTCGTCGCCCACCGACACCTATCTCGATTTCGATTTGACCAGTAGCGCTGCTCCAACCGGAACCGCCTCCACGCGTCTCCTGCTCGGGGTTCTTCAGAGCCCGAGCGATCCTTCTCCCGATGTCTACTACGACCAGGTCACCTTTTTCAGCACCTCTCCTCCAACCATCGACGACCAGCAGTGGAACGATTTCCCGGGGGGACGAACGGTCAGTTTCGGCGGATACACCTGGCGCGTCAAAGGCCCGGGATTTTACGGACCCGGAGCCAATCTGTTTTGCGATTCCTCCGACTGCGTCTGGGTGGACTCGAGCAATCAGCTCCATCTCACCCTGCAGAATCGCAGTGGGTCGTGGTACAGCACCGAGGTCGTCAACGAACAGGCTCTGGGATACGGAGACTACATTCTGACGACGGTCGGCCGCCTGGACCTCATCGACCCCCAGGCCGTTCTCGGCATCTTCCTGTGGCAGTATGGACCGTGCTGGGACGACGCCTACCTGTGGTGGAATCCGTACAACGAGATCGACGTCGAGTACAGCCGTTGGCAGAATCCGGGCGCAGACATCGCCCAGTTCGTCGCCCAACCCTTCGACTACCCGGGCAATCTGGTTCGCTTCGACGCGAGCTTCGCGCCGGGCGAGGTGGTCAGCCATGCCATGCGGTGGCTTTCGGACAGTGTCGAATACAGAGTGTGGCGCGGGGGTCCGAACGACGAATCACCGGCGAACCTCATTTACTCCTGGACCTACACCGGTCCGCACATTCCCCGCCCCGAGCAGCCACGGATGCACCTGAATCTGTGGAGAATCGACGGCGTGCCGGCCTCGAACCAAGAAGTGATCTTCCAGGATTTCACCTACGTGCCCGAGGGAGGCCCGACCGCAGTCGAGGACGGCGGGGTGGCGCGAATTCCCTCGGTATCGGGCGGCCATCTCTACCCCGCGGTGCCGAATCCCTTCAATCCATCCACCACCATCCGCTTCGACCTGGCCCGGACCGGCTACGCGAGTCTCGAGGTCTACGACCTCAGCGGCCGGCACGTGCGGACCCTCGACAGCGGTTACCTGAGCGCGGGGCAGCACTGGGCGCTGTGGAACGGGCAGGACGAGCATGGCAAGACGGTGGCTTCTGGCGTGTACTTCCTGCGGCTGTCGGGCCAGGACTTCGTGAAGACCCAGCGAGTGGCCCTCATCAAATAGAAAGGGCCCGGATTTCCGGGCCCCTCCTTCGCTGGAATGAACTTTCCAGAATCTTCGTCTAGTGGAAGAGAGCCTTCACTTTGCCGAAGCTCGATTCCTGCGCCGAAATCGCGCCGTCCATGAAGAAGCTCACGTTGTCGTAGAAGGTTCCCGAGGCCTCGAAGTTCGTGGCCCGATTCGAGAAGCCAAACTGCAGAATCTGGCCGGCCAGGCTCGGGACGATATCGATCGACAGCGCGTAATCACCCCAAGTCGCGGGGATGGATGTCATGTCTACCGTGATGAAATTCGTCGTCGCATAGCCGTTACCGGGATCCAGGGTCTTGATGAAGGCCAGAGCCGTCGAGGCTCCCGCCAGGTCACCGTGTTTGGCCTGGAAGGTGAAGAACCATTTTCCGCCAACGTCACCCGCAGCGATCGTCTGCTCGTGAAAGACATTGGACTCGACGATATTTCCCGCGTTGTGCGCGTCGGCATTGTTGTAGTCGCTGAACACGACCAGTTGTTGGGCTCCCTGGGCCGCGCCGCCCTCCCCGGCCGCGATCGTACAGAACGCGTAGGGGGGACCGCTGTTGGGTGCCGGAAAGGCGCCATAGCCGCCGATATACGTGACGCCGTCTGGAGCAAAGACATTGCCGTAGACCAGCCAGCCATCGGCGCCAAGAGCGCCCGTGTCCGTCTGCCCGAGGGTCTCGAAATCCTGGCCGTACCCGCTTAGCTGAGCGCTCGCCATCACCGGCATCAGGCAGATCAGCAGGGCGGCCGCAAAGATCGCAGTAGCTCGATTGGTCATCTCATTGTCCTCTCGTTATTGAGATCTGAAGTTCTTGCTACCGAAAAAGCACTCGGAATCGGAGCCGTCTCGCCCAGCGGCATGCGTGGCTGATTCCAGTACGATCAGTCTATACTATGTTCGGTAACCGAATCAAGTCCTAGATTGACGGCAGGGCGCAAGATAGGGCAGGGTGGGCCAGAATTCTGTTGACCCCCTTGTCGCGAGCGGATACTTTGTTCGTAGTTCGAACAAAGATCTAGCTCTCTGGGGAAGGTCAGGGAAGCGCAAGCCCGCAAACGAGATGGCCTGATGAATCCTGCCGTCCATTCCAGAACTGCGCCCGAGGATCGAGTCCGCTTCCCCCACCGGCTGGCCTACGGGGCTGGCGCCTTCGTCAATAATCTCCTGGCCGCGGCCAGTGGCGGGATGATGATCGTCCTGAACCTGGGACTCGGGATGAACCCCGGGCTGGTGGGTCTCTTGGGGGCTCTGCCCCGGCTGACCGACGCCTTCACCGATCCCCTCATGGGGTACATTTCGGACAACACCCATACGCGGTGGGGGCGCCGGCGTCCCTACATCTTCTGGGGCGCCATCGCGGCCGGGATCATCTTCGCTTTGCTGTGGCAGCTCCCCCGCGATCGAAGCCAGGCCTTCTACTTCATCTTCTTCCTCGTGGGATCGATTCTCTTCTACGGCGGGTACACGGTCTTCGCCACGCCCTGGGTCGCTCTCGGCTATGAGCTCACGCCCGACTACAACGAGCGAACTCGTCTGATGGGCACGCAGAACTTCATCGGTCAGCTCGCCTATGTGGTCTCCCCTTGGTTTCTCTGGATCATGAACTCGGGAAAATTCTTCCCGGATCAGGTTTCCGGAGCGGCCGGACTGGCCATCATCGTGGCGGTGGTGGCCATCGGATTGGGTATTCTGCCAGCGATTTTTCTGCGCGAGCGCATGCAGAGTTTGGCGGCGGAGGAGATGGAGGTCTCCAAGGCAGCCGGGAAAGGCGAGGAGCGGGCTCTCAAGCACAACCTCAGAGAGTTCTTCAAGGGATTCAAGGTCACGCTGTCGAATGGGCCCTTCCTGAAGCTGTGTATGGCTACCTTCCTGGTGTTCAACGGCTTCATGCTCATCGCCTCGTTCCAATACTACGTGATCATCTACTACGTGTGCGGTGGCGACCAGACCGCCGGCGCCAAGTACGCCGGCTTGGCCGGCACCGTGGGCGCGGTGTGCACCTTCGCCGTGGTCGCGTTCGTCACCTGGCTCGGCACCAGGATCGGAAAGCGCCACACCTTCTTCTTGGCCATCGGTCTCTCCATCATCGGTTACGGTCTGAAGTGGGTCTGCTACAACCCGAACGTGCCGCTGTTGGTGGTGCTTCCCGCGCCGCTAATGGCTTTCGGCTTGGGCGGTCTGTTCACTCTGGTTCCATCCATGATCGCCGACGTGGTGGACACGGACGAACTCACGACGCACGAACGGCGTGAGGGAATGTTCGGCTCGATCTTCTGGTGGATGGTGAAACTGGGAATGGCAGCGGCACTGGCCGGCGGTGGCTATCTGCTCAATGCCACCGGCTTCGAGGTCGACCTGGGGGGGAACCAGGCGCACCATTCCATCATTCTTCTGCGGCTGTGCGACGCGGGGATCCCCATGGTCACCTCAGCCCTGGCGATCTGGGCCGTGGCCAAGTTCCCGATTTCCGAGGCGAAAGCCCTCGAGGTGCGCCAGGAACTCGAACGCCGTAGAGGGCGGCCGGTGGCGGCCGATGCGATGGGGAGTTGAGTTCCATGCAGCTTCGCTCCGGCGTGGCTATCCTGCTCTTGGGCTCGATCTTGGCCCTCTTCGTGACCGGGATCGCGGGCTCTTTGGGCCCAGCTCACGCTGAGTCTCGCTCCCCCGGAGAGGAGATTTTCGCAGTGCGTCCCCTGCGGTTGGAAGAAAACGGCACCTGGATCGGAAACGCAATCTGCTACAGCCCCTATCGAGACGGTCAGCGCCCGGGGGGCGCTACTCCCACCCCGGCTCAACTCCGCGAAGACTTGCGCTTGATGCTTCCGCACTGGAAACTGCTGCGTACTTATGGAGCTTCCGGCTTTGCCGAGAACCTGCTCGAGCTGATTCGCGCCGACGATTTGGAAATGAAAGTGATGCTCGGCGTGTGGATCGCATCCGAGGATACCGCTCTGAATCGACGCGAAGTCGATGCAGCGGTACGCTTGGCAAACGCATTCCCCAATATCGTTCTCGCGGTTTGCGTCAGCAACGAGACTCAGGTCTCTTGGTCGTACAATCGGATCCCAGCCAGCGAGTTGATCGAGTATGTGCGTCGCGTGCGCGCAAGAGTTGCGGCACCGGTAACGGTGGCCGACGACCTCAAATACTGGAACAAGCCGGAGAGTCGCAAAGTTGCGGCTGAAATCGATTTCATCACCTTGCACGCGCACCCCCTGTGGAACGGAATCCTTTTGCCCGACGCCCTCTCGTGGCTGCAGGAGCAGGTGGAGGCGGTGCAGGCCATGCATCCCGAGCGGGAGATCGTGCTCGGCGAGACGGGTTGGGCTACCGCCTATTCCGACGAGGGCGAGCAGGGTGCGTTGATCAAAGGCCAGACCGGCGAGAGCGAGCAGAAACTGTTCTACCAGGCCACTCGGAGATGGGCCGAGACGAAGAAACTGCCCATATTCACCTTCGAGGCCTTCGACGAAAACTGGAAGGGCGGTACGGACCCGACCGAGGTGGAGAAGCACTGGGGTCTGTTTCGTGCCGACCGATCGGCGAAAATGGCACTTCGTTGAACAATTCTGCTGAGCAGGATGGCAACTTCCCATTCCGAGTTCGTCGAATCGAAGCCGGGCGCATCGCTCGCGTGAGCATACGCGTGAGCGACGCGCCCCGTGTGACCTCAGTGCTTGGGAATCATGGGGCACTCGAAACGCTTGACCACGTCGCCGATGGAGATCTGTCCGGCATCGGCAGCGTTTTGGACTTGCTCTGCGTTGGTGAACTGGGTTGGCGAGATCGATAGCCACTCGATCGGACGGACCTCCCAACGACCCCCGTTGAACTCCATGTCACCGGGCGCGGCGTCCGCGACATTGGCCAAGTCACCGCCCAGAACATAGATGGTGTCGAATTTCCCCTGCGGGGGAAGATTCGTGGGGGTCCCGATGGTCTTGTACTGCTGGTCGTGGGCGTAGATCGTACCGGCGGGTGGACCGCCCTTGGCAAAGGCGATCGAACCCAGGGTTACGGTCATGGCCATCGCCATGACGAGAGCCGTGAGCAGGAAAGTGCTTCTGTGCGTTTTCATAGACGTATCTCCTCTGAACTATTAGGAGCGCGAAACGGGACAGGGCCGCGTTCGCGCGGGGGAAGTCGCCGGTGGGATCGGTGTCTTGAGTACGCATCACTGAGAGAGCTGTGACCGAAGGGTACTGGACCTCAGATTGACCATTTTGATCGTGTGCGTACGCGAAGCTCGAACTCGAGCTATAAGGCCCTTGAACTCGCCGCCTCTCCTCGAGACACGTCGATTAGGTGGGTAAACTCACTATGGCCGGGAGATCCCAAGAACCAATTCGCGGCGACATTGTCTCAGTTCGGCTCCTCGGATATGATGATTGGGCCCTGTCCCACGATATTCCCCATACGAGGGTGGAGTAGTCAATGGTCCCCAGCCATGAGCACCGCGCTATCACTTGTTTCTTCCTGTTTCTGTTCCTGATCATTGCTTCCATCGCGAATGCGGCAGACACCACTCTGCAAAACGATGGTTTCTACGCAGGAGCGGGAGTCGGCTTCCAAGGTGGTTTCGTTACCGGCGAGATCGGCGCGTCGCGCTTCACTCCGCCCGGTTCCGTCCAGCTCAAGCAGGTACTCTTTCTGTTCGGAGGGGCCGGCGGTTCAGCGACGATCACTCTGCACATTTGGGACGATTCGGCCCTGAGACCAATCTCCGGCGTTGAACTCTACAGCAACGACTATCTCCTCACCCCCTCGGATACCGATCTCCAACAGATCGATTTGAGCGGAGAGAGCATCTACGTCTCGGGGCCTTTTCGGGTGGGCATCCAGTTTCAGCAGGACGGGTACCCCTCCATTGCGCGCGATGACGACGGAACGATCACGTCCTCGTTGAACTACATCAACGCGAGCGGTCTGGGATGGTATCAATCGTCTCTCTTGGGATTGACCGGAGACTGGATCATCCGGGCCGTGGTTGGAACCGCACCCGCATCCTACACCGTCGGCGGTACGGTCAGCGGATTGAACGGCATTCTAGTGTTGCAAAACAATGGGGGAGACGACCTGGTGATCAGCGGCGACGGCGCCTTCTCTTTCGCAACGCCTCTTACTGACGGCAGCAGCTACGAAGTGACCGTACTCTCCGCTCCAGCCAATCAGAACTGTGTGGTGAGCATGGGGACGGGAACCATCTCCGGGTCGAACGTGACCAACGTCTCCGTGAGCTGCAGCGATAAGCCGACGACAGTGCAGGTATTGCAACACGATAGCTTCATCCCCGGTCAGAACGCGGGTTTTCAGGCCGGATTTGTGGCCAACGAGATCGCTGCGGTTCGTTTCACTCCGCCTGGTCTAGTTCATCTCGAAGCGGTACGATTTCTCTTTGGAGGAGCGTCAGGACTCACCTCGATTCGTTTGCACGTATGGGATGACGCCGCGGAAACGGATGATCCCGGCACCGAACTCTTGGCTCAGGATTACCTCATCGATGCTTCGGACGTCGCGCTCCAGGAGATCGATCTCGGTTCGCAGGGCCTCCAGCTCACGGGACCGTTCCGGGTGGGGGTCGAGCTTCTCGCGGCGGGTCTGCCATCGGTGGCGAGGGACGATGACGGCAACATCGACAGCGCGGTCAATTTCATTCTGGGCCAAAGCATCGGCTGGGTGAAGTCGAGTACGGTGGGTCTCACCGGCGACTGGATCTTGCGGGCGATTGTGAGTCTCGCTTCATCGTTCCCGGAACCCATCATCTTGGCAGTGGATGACATCGGCAACGATCAAGGGGGACAAGTACGTCTGAGCTTTCAGAGCTCGAGCCAGGATGCTCTGGGAGCCACGCAGCCGGTGCTGAGCTATGAGGCCTATCGCCGCATCGACTCGCTGCCCTTCGGAGCCATCGCTGGGGTCTCCGCCAAAAAGCTAGCGGGCTGGGAATACGTGGGTGCGGTTCCGGCGCACGGTGAAACCGAGTACAACATGATCGTGCCCACCCTGGCCGATTCCACCATCAGCCAGGGAATGCACTGGTCGGTGTTCTTCGTTCGGGCCGCGACCGCCTCGCCAACGATTTTCTACGATGCGGCGCCCGATTCCGGCTGGTCGCTGGACAACCTGGCACCGAGCGCGCCCAACAATCTCGTGTTGAACGCGGCGCAGCTCGATTGGACTCCCGCGGCCGAATCGGATTTCGACTACTACAGGGTGTACGGTTCCTCGACCGGAGCCCTCGACGGGTCAGAGATGCTACTGGGCGCCACGAGCGCGAACTCGTATTCCGTTTCAGGCAGCCCCCAGCCGTATTATCTGGTGACCGTTGTCGATTTCGCGGGGAACGAAGGCGAGGCTTCCGCGGTGCAGAATACCGCCACCGGGGTCGAGAACGTGCCCCCCCGCGATTTGTGGGTGCGCGTGAGTCCCAACCCCTTCAACCCGGCCACCTCGATTCGCTTCTACTTGCCCGAAGCGGCGCCGGTCAGTCTGCGGGTCTATGACCAGAGGGGGCGGCTGGTGGACACGCTCTTGCGGTCACAACCGTTTCCGCAAGGGGAACACCTCGTGCCCTATCGAAGCGAACTGCCGAGCGGAGTCTATTTGCTGAAGCTGATCAGTGCGAATCAAAGCCAGACGGCTAAGATCAGTCTGGTGCGTTGAGCTCGGGGAATGTGGTGTTTGCTCTCCTGAAGAGCGGGACCTCTCCTAGCGCAGCCCGAGCTTGCGCGCCAGATGGTGGAGATTGCTGCGGTGCATTCCCAACTGACGGGCTGCCGCCGCCCAGTTGCCGTCATTCGTTTGCACCGCGGCCTCAATGACGCGCCGTTGATAGTCGCGCGTTCTCTCGCGCAGTCCGCGTTCGTCTTCCTTTTGGGTCGTCTCCGGTTGGTTTCGAGACTCTGTGGGCGCACCCGCGCCGCTGCGGACGTCGAAATGATGGCTCTCGAGAATGAGAGGTTCCCGACTGGTGTGACCGCGGGCGCCGCGCAGCGCCGCACGGCTCACCACGTTTTCGAGTTCGCGGGCATTGCCCGGCCAATCGGCCGTCATGAGTCTTTCACGGGCCTCGGGTGAGAGGCGCACGGGGCCCAGGCCAAGCTTGCGGCGAGTTTGGTCCAGAAAGTGCGCAGCAAGCAGCGGAATATCCTCCCGCCGTTCGCGCAGCGGCGGAACAATCAGCGGATATACGGCCAGCCGGTGGTAGAGATCGGCCCGGAAGCGGCCGGTGGCGACCTCCTGCTCGAGATCGCGGTTCGTCGCGGCGATGACTCGAACGTCGACGTGGTGGGTTCGATCGTCCCCAACCCGCTGGATCTCGCCCTGCTGGAGAACCCGGAGCAGTGTCGGTTGCAGAGTGAGGGGTAGTTCACCGATCTCGTCCAGAAACAAACTTGCTCCGTCTGCGATTTCGAACTTGCCGGCGCGGTCGCGCGTGGCTCCGGTGAATGCTCCCGCGACATGACCGAAGAGTTCGCTCTCTGCGATCGACTCCGGGAGAGCCGCGCAGTTGACGTGAATGAGCGCCTCCTCGCGACGCGTGGACTCAGCGTGAACTTGCTGTGCCACGAGTTCCTTTCCCACTCCGGTCTCCCCTAAGATCAATACCGACAAATCGCTTGCCGATACCAAGCTGATGTCGCGGCGAAGCCGTTCGATCGAGCGACTATTCCCCAGAATCTGAAGGGTGTTGCTGCTGCGCTGAAGTTCGCGTGCCACCGCGCCTTTGCGTTCCGCCATTCGCTCGATCGATTCGATGAGGGACGCAGTGTGCAGCGCAGCACCGGCGATCGCGGCCAGGGCTTCGAGCCACTGAGGTTCCAGTGCATCGAACGCAGTGGGGGAGAGGGCATCCGCGGTCAGCGCCCCCACCACTTGTCCACCCTCGGTCAACGCGCAGCCCAGGCAGGCGTGAATGTGGTGGAGGGCGCGTGGATCGGAAGAGAGGTAGCCATCGAAGGGATCGGGAAGAGACGAATCCACTGGAAACCGGACCGCGCCCTCCGACGAGAGGATAATGTTCAAACGCGGGTGTTCGCTGCGTGGGTAGTGCCGGACCAGCGCTTCGTCGGTCAGACCATGGGCCGCGACGGGGACCAATTCCTCCCCCTGAAGTCGCAGGAGACACGCCGCGTCGCAGGGGATCAGACCTCGCAGCGCGGTGAGAAGCCGGTCATAACGGTCTTCGGCAGCGAGGGAAGCGGTCAGGTCCCGCGCGATTTCCAGGAAAATCTCCAGGCCCTCTGGCTGTTGTTGATCTGACAACGAGTTATTCCTTTCATAACAGATGGTTCGTTATTCTTTCCATAACATACTTTCTAAGTCCTTGTCATCAAAGAAGTTTTTTGGCTGGCATCGAAGCTGCAATCTCGCTTCCACAAGGAGGAGATTATCATGGAGAGTATCCACACGAATCTGGCGCAACTGGCCATCCAAAACCCCGCCGCGTCGCGGGTCTTCCACAGCCGGGGGCTGGACTACTGCTGCGGCGGTCAGCGTTCCCTGGAGGAAGCCTGCGGCGAGCGCGGCCTCGACCCGGCCGAGATCCTCGAGGAGATCGGCCGCCAATCGCGCACTGCGGTGGAGGGGGATCAGTGGACGAACCGTCCGTTGCACGAGCTGACCGATTTCATCGTGAACCGTTACCACGCGGCTCTACGGCGCGAGCTTCCCGAACTCATTGCCTTGGCGGAAAAGGTCGAACGGCGGCACGCCGAGAAAGAGAGCCGTCCCGCCGGTCTGACGACTCATCTGCGGATGATCCACGCAGCGATGCTGGATCACATGCAGAAGGAAGAGCAAATCCTCTTTCCGCTCATCGATGCCGGTAGCGGAAACCAAGCCGCTGGCCCGGTTCAGGTCATGGAGAGCGAACATCGCGAGCATGCCGTCAACCTGCAACGCACCCGCGAGCTCACTCACGATTTCTTGCCTCCAGAAGAGGCCTGTACGAGCTGGCGGGCACTCTATCTGCGACTCAATGAGCTCGAAGCGGAACTCATGGAGCACATTCATCTCGAGAACAACATTCTCTTTCCTCGAGCACTGTGCGAATGACAGGAGGTTTCGCAGTGTGCGGTCATGGGAAATA
This sequence comes from Candidatus Krumholzibacteriota bacterium, assembly GCA_963764625.1. Lineage (GTDB taxonomy): Bacteria > Krumholzibacteriota > Krumholzibacteriia > JAJRXK01 > JAJRXK01 > JAOZPE01. The sequence goes on from CAVXTH010000007.1 coordinate 179,458, forward strand.
CTGGTGGGGTTTGGGAGTGACGCTGGTCGTTGCGTTCACAATCCTCGGGTTCTTCGGTCGGGAGGTCTATCGCAAAGCTCCGCCGCTTCCGGAAAAGGTCGTGTCGGCGGATGGCGTTGTGCTCATGACGCGTGCAGACATCCTCGATGGGCAGCAGGCCTGGCAGAGTTTGGGCGGCCAACAGATGGGCTCGATCTGGGGACACGGCGCCTATCAGGCGCCGAGCAGGCCATCTACCGCGACCGTTTGCTTCACGAGATGCGCCGAAACACCCTCGATCCCGCGACCGGTACGCTGGTGCTCAGTGACGCGCGAGTCGAAGCCATTGGCAAGGTCGCGGCTCATTATCGCGCACTCTTTGGTGGCGATCCTTCTTCCTGAGCGGAGTCGCTTCCCTCGCCTGGTTCTTTCTTGGACTTCTCACCGGACACAGCTACTTGCTTGTAAGTGAGCGGTCGAAGATCAAAGCCACGCGGGTATGGATCCGAGCTTCGGGGAGTGTGACCAGAGCATGATGTGAAAGGGGACTTTACCTGTTCTCGAAATACCTCCGCAACATCATCAACTGTCCAAAGTGATACGAGTTGTGTTTGATCAAGAGGATCCCTTCGCGCAGGAGCGTCTGTCCACTCCCATGCGTGAAGGGCTTCTCGAGATCGTTCGACGGGTCCGCGAGCAAACTCACCATATTCTCCAAATCCCTTTGGAAGGCCTCGATGCTCTGCGACCAAGCAGCTTCATTCTTGGGCGCTGTATCCTTGGGCCAGTAGCCCTCCGGCCAGGGAGGGGATTTGTGCTCGGGGTCGGTCGAGAACTTCAGGATGTCCTCCTGCGCCAGACGTAGATGCTCGAGCAAGTGCCATGCGGAATGGGAGAAGCCATCAGGTACGCTTCCGCGGTGTTCTTGCGGAAAATCCTCGAGGATCTCCTTCAACATGGGGTGGGCGTTGGAGGCCTTGAGCATCGTGGTGAGTTGTTCGCGGACCGCGTCGTTCGCCATGGGGACTCCTCGGATCCTAGAATTGACCCTTCAGCATGCCCCAACTGCTACGGGGCACCGCAACCGCGCCGGCATCCATACCATCACAGTCCTGGTCGATTCCGTCGCCAGGGATGTCGAGCGCGGCAGGGTTGATCGTAAAATCAGAGTCGTCGCAATCACCCCCACCGAAGATCGTACCGAACTCGTTGCAGCTAAAGTCTGCGCTCAAAACCGTGCTGGAGTCAGAGCCCCAGCCATCCGCGTCTAGATCTTCGTAGCAGAGTTCGAACCCATCGCAGTCTTCGTCGATTCCGTCGCTGAGGAATTTCAACCGCTCCTGGATATAATGGAGTTAGTTGTCATCGCAGTCATCGCCGCCGCAGGCAACCGAGATGTGACCGTCACCATCAAGATCCTCCGGACACTGGGCCCGCGCGGTGACGTTTCCGACAAGCAGACTGGATGCAAGGATGAGAGAAAACAGGTAAGAGACATGACTTAGCCTTGTTCTCATAGAGAGACCTCGTGAATTGCGGGGGAATGAGGAACTCCAACAGCGCGGTAGGGGAGCCAGGCGCACAAGTAATAGGCGCTCGCCTGGGACCGAGCGTCGGGGCCGAACGGAGTATACACCGAATGGCGGTTCCGTGAGAGAACTTTCGAAAGGCTCCTCTAATTCTCATCTCCCACCTCAGTGGATGTCGCTCCACTGAAGGTTCAGAGTAAACGGATCGCCACTGGCGTGGTTGCGATGAGCGAAGCGAGTCAAGCACAAGCATGCTTGGCACAACTGTACTCGCTTTCCTCTTATTCCAATGGTGGTCAGATCAATAAAGCGCACTCATTCATCGGTATTTCCTGGTTTCACCCTCGCGTTTTTGTCATCGCTGGTGCTCTTCCTCGCTTGCTCCGCGCGTTGCGCAGTCGCGGATACCATCCAAGTCGCAAAGGATGGGTCGGGTGATTACTCGACTCTGCAAGAGGCGGTTGCGGCCTCCAGCGAGGGTGATCGCATCGAAGTAGGTCCGGGCACCTACAGCGAGGCCGGAGTGGAGGAAGCAGGGGTTCAGGTGACCCACAGTCTGGAGATCGTCGCGACATCGGGTCCCGAAGTTACGATCATCGACGGCGAGACCGTTCGACGTGGCTTTCTCTTTAGGGGCATACAGACGAGCCTCGTGCAGGGCTTCACTTTCCTCAACTGCTACCACAATGACATCGGCTCGGGGATTACGGTCACCGAAGGCGCGCACCTCGAGGTCGAAGGCTGTTCCTTCGAGCAAAATATGGCGGGTTATCAAGGAGGTGCGGTTCACGTACGTCAATCTGGATCGAGTTTACAGATCCGAGACTCCCAGTTCACCGAGAATACATCCTACATAGGAGGAGCAGGTACCTCCATCCAAGGGGGGAGCCTCTCCTTTGAAAACTGCCTGTTCGAAAAGAACGTGGGCACCGAGATCTACGGTACGCTGGCAACGAATGCGGCGTACCTTGGTGTCACGGGGTGCACCTTCATCGAAAACAGCGGGCCGAGTGGTACCTGCGTCAACTACTATGAGGCGGATGGCAAGGTCTTGGGGAACACCTTCTACAGGAATTCGGTCGGGATCGCGAGTGTGAGAGTCGATGCTCCGACCAAGAGAATCCTCGTGGCTAGAAATATCTTCTACGGTGAACAGCAAGGTTACGGCTTGGTGGAATACGGTGGGGTGGACGAGAGCTGCAATCTCTACTACCAGAACGCGAAGGGCAGCAATCTGAGCTGATCATGTCGGCAGATAGTGCGGGAGGTACTTTTGGAGAAGAAGTCGCGACCACGGTGAGCCTGCGTTTGGCGGATGCAGATGCACCCGTCGTGTCTTCGATTGGAGGCCTGGACTTCGTTCTGCTGTGGAACCCCATCGTCGCTACCTTCGTCAGAGTTGAACCCACCGAGGAGACGGCAAACTGGCAGATTGCCAACGATGCCACTCACGCCCCGTATGGGGAACTTCACGTCTCCATGGCTGGTCTCGATGGTTTCGACGTGGGTCCGGAGAAAGTGAATGCCTTGCGGATAGTCTTCGAGTTCAACTCGGACGGAGGTTATACCTCGCTGGACCTGACTCAGACGAAGGTTTTTACGACTGAACCAGCTCCCGTTTCTCATGGTACCGAAGCAGGTACGCTCACGGAAGGTTGTGAGAAGGGTGACGTCTATCCCGACGGCAGCATCGACTCGGCGGACGCCATCCTGGCATTGAAGATTGCGATTGGACTGGTCCAGGCCACTCCAGCGCAACTCTGTGCCGCCGACATGAACGATGACGGAAAGGTCGATGTCGGCGATGCCGTGCTGATACTCCGTACGGCCGTTGGTTCGCTCAAAACGGACTTGGCAAAGTCGAGCACACTTGCGAGCAGTGTCGAATTGAACCCGAGTTCGGAGGGGGCGACGCTGAATCTCTCAGGAATTGCCGGCTTCGATGCCGAGTTGATCTACGCTCCAACCAAGATCCACTTTGTGGCCGGTAGCTCTCAAAGTGGGCTCGTGATCGTCAATGATGAGCAGGAAGGGCTGATTCAGGTGGCCTACGCTGCAAGCTCCGAGAATGACGCTGCCGTCAATCTGCACTTCGAGTCCTTGAATGGGGGAGGGTTGCTCACCCTTCAGCAGGTGTGGGGTTGCGATCTCGGAGGACAAAGCGTGGGTCTGAGCAACGACGAGCAGAGCGTGTTCGTTTCGTTGACCGCAACCTCGACGCCAAGTAGCTCTCGAAAAGCGGAGCTGCTGGGCATCTATCCCAATCCCTTCAACCCGCAGACGGTAATCAAATTCCGTCTCGATGCGCATGAATCAGATCTGAGGATCTATGATACGGCGGGTCATCGGGTGAAGAGCTTTGATCTATCGCATCTCGGGTCCGGTGAGCATAGCATTCGTTGGTTCGGAAGGGATGAGGCGGGGCGTACGGTTGCGAGTGGCGTGTACTACGTCAGACTGCAGACTTCTCATGGGGCAGAAGTGCTCAGGGCCGTGCTCCTGAAGTAGGCGAGAGGCTCATTCGAAGGGGCTCCCCCGGGGGAGCCCCATTCCTCAGCGATATCCGAAGAGCACCGAGTAGAGAATGAGCCCGATGAGGATCGTCCCCAGGGTGAGCGCGGTGAACCCGAGGATCTTCACCGCCAGCATACGTCGGCGTGAAATGCTGGTGGTTTCCACGTAGCGCTTCAGTCCACCAAGATCCTTCAAATCCGCCACCGCACGAGGACGATCCTTCTTGTACTCCTCGTAGGGCACGACGCCAGTGAAGATCACGGTATCCATGGGGAACGCCTCGGGCCTCAGATGAGTATTGAAGAAGTGGATGGTGAAAATGAAACCAACCGCGAGCAACGCCTCGTCGCTGTGGATGATGGTGGCGACGTTGATGAGCCAGCCGGGGAGGAACTTCGTGAAGAGCTCGGGTAGCCAAAGCATCAGCCCCGAGAGACCGATGACTGCGATTCCCCAGAACACCGCCAGATAGTCGAACTTCTCCCAGTAGGTCCAACGTCCGTACTCCGGTCGCGGACCCTTGCCCCAGAACCACTTCACCGAGGCGATGAACTCGTGGAAGTCCCGGCGATTGAACATGAGCGAGTTGGGCCCGAAGATCAGATCCTTGAGCGAGACCTTGCGCTTTCTCTTGAAGAGCGCGAGGGAGGCAAGGTGGAAGGCGAAGTATCCGAAGGTGATCACCGCAGCTGTGCGGTGGATCAGACCTGCATTACGCACTCCACCGAGCATCGCGGAGAGTCTGACTGCCCAGGGCATGCCCGAGAACTTCAACATCATCCCCGTGAGCGCGAGGGTCAGGAAGCTGATGATGACGAAGATGTGCGTATACTGCTGGGGCTTCGTGAAGCGGCGTACGTAGTGACGGGTACGTCCTTCTTCCACCGCCTTGCGTCTGCGCTCTCGCATGCTCTTGAACGAGCGTGGGAGCCACATCAAAGTGTGAATGCCGAAGAACGAGAACACGCCCACCAGAAGGAGCGTCATTGACCAGTAGGTGTAATACAACACCGGATACCGCACCGGATCGTGGTGTGTGGCATGGGTGAGGTAACCGGTGAACCGCCGATTCGCATCCGCGTGACACTTCCGGCAGGTGGTCACGATGTTTCGGAAGGCGACCGAGGATGCCGGATCGTTGACGCTCAGAATGAGATGCGCGCCATGGCAATCAGAACACTTCGCGGACTTCAAGAAGCCCAACTGATAGGCCTTTCCGTGCATCGTCTTCAGATAGGTCTTGGCCAGCTCCTCGTGACACGAGCCGCACTGCTGGGTCACTTGCCGCATGAACTCGTCCTGTTGGGTCGATTCGATGCGGTGCGAAGTGTGGCAACGCGCGCAGGTGGGGACCTTCTTTTCATCTTTGGGGTCGGAAGAGTAGTGAATGCTCTTGATGAACTCTTTGTAGATCCCCCGGTGACAGTTTGCGCATGTCGCAGGCAGGTTTCGCGGATAAACCTTGGAGCGATTGTCCGAGGCGGGGAGAATCAAGTGGCTGCCGTGGCAATCGATGCAGATGGCGCTGGGAAGAAGGCCCTTTTCCGTCAACGCGCGCCCGTGGACGCTCTTGGAGTAGTCGTTGAACGCGGATTTTTCCGTGAGATCAGCGGCGGTATTGGCAGCTCCTCCTTTGGTGTGACACTTGCCGCATAGTGCCGGCACGTTCGAGCGGAAAGTCAGCGATCGTTCGTCGTTGTGGCGATACGCGTTGTGGGTTCCATGACAATCGGTACAGTAGGGAGCTTCTTTCACTCCGGAAGCCCAGTCCTTGCCGTGACCGCTCTCGAAATACTCCTCGGAGATCTTCGAGTGGCAGGCCGAACAGTCCACTCTACCCGACGGCTCGCAGGGCCGGTGCAGGCGCGGATCGATATCAGAATGGCACTTCACGCAGGGAATCGTGGTGTGGGCGGAATCCTGCAGCACCTTGGAATCAACGTACATCGAGAGCGTGTCGCCGCTGGCGGAGACCGAGTGCAATGTGTGGTCAGCGTGACAACGTAGGCACTCCCGATCGGAGACCGTCATCGCAACGGTTTCCTTGCGGGTCAGGTGCGGTCGGTGACAGTCCGTGCACGACGGAATCGCGCCGGGCTTCTGTTCCCAGAGCTCACCCCGAATGACCTTGGCATGCACCTTTTCGATCTGTGCATGACACTTCATACAGGTCTTGGCTATGTTGCGTGGCGAGATGGTCGCGTTCGGATCGGTATGCGGGAGAATCCGGTGGCTACCGTGGCAGTCGTTGCAGGTCGCGGTGACGATGAGCCCCTTTTTGAACAGCCCTTCACCGTGGATGCTCTGACTGTAGTTCTCGAGAATGTTGGTTTGACCGATCTTGTAGGTGCTCGCGACGGGCGCACCCTCTTTGTGGCAACGGCCGCATGTGAGGGGGATGTTGGTTTTGTAGACCTTCGACTTTGGGTCTCTGGGGGAACGAATGTCGTGAATCCCGTGACAGTCGGGGCAGTCGGGCGCATAGGGCAGGCCGCCGCTCAGGGCCTGACCATGGATACTCGAATCGAAGTCGAGCTGCTCGTCGTCGTGGCAGTTGCCGCAGCGGACCTTGGCCAGCCGTTCGGGGTGGTCCTCGCTGGCGTCCTCATGACAGTCGGTGCACGAGAGATCAGCGTGAACCGACGCGGCGAACGCTTTGGCGTTCACGTAGAGCGAGAAGGTGGTGCCCTGCCGTTCCGTGGAGAAATCGGGGTCGTCATGGCACATCAGGCAGGTCTCGTTGTCGGTCTGGGCCCGCACGGAACCCGTCACCAACAGCCCTCCCACCAGCATCAGCCAGAAGAGCACTCGCTTTGATCCTCGATCCATGCCGCCACTCCGCTGGAACCCGGGAACTCCCGAACGAAAGCTCGATAACCAGGTCGAACAATTGTGATTTTGGGGGCCCTGTCAAGGTGAAGTGGAGTTCCCGTGCGATGGGACCATCCTGCGATTTCCCCCGATTCCGGGCCGAATCGGGCCATTTGCGAAATTCCCATGGACAGACGCGCGAGGGTGGAGAGAGGCTCATGGGGCCAGAGTGAATCCAGAGACTTCCTCGGACCAGGGAGGGCAAGTCGGTGCGCACGGTTCGATTTCTCCTAGTCTTGTCCAGTAGCATCTTGCTCGTGGCGGTGGGATGCTCGCAGAGAACCCAGCCGTCCGAGGAGTTGGCGCACTACGCGCTGGACGACATGGATGGGGTGATCACTCAGACCGGCGTCGAGCTCGACAAGGCGGTGTCGAGCGATGCGGGCGGTTCCCTGCATCTGACGACGACCGATTCGACCACGGTGAGCCTTTTCGAGACGGGTGACCTGAAGGTGGAGGGCGCTAGGCTCATCTACTCGGCGAAGATCCGCACCCAGGACCTGGAGGGAAAGGCCTACCTGGAAATGTGGTGCCACTTCCCGGGAAAGGGCGAGTACTTCTCCCGTGGGCTCACCGATCCTCTGACCGGGAGCCAGGACTGGAGCTCCCAGGAGACCTCCTTCTTCCTGAAGAAGGGTCAGGATCCGGACCAGGTGAAGCTCAACCTCGTGGTCACCGGGCCCGGTGAGGTGTGGATCGATGATCTACGGCTGGTGAAGGCTCCGCTTCCGTAGGCGGACCTTGGCGGGGTCGGTCGAGCGAAACGGGAGCGCGGGCTCGCGACTCAGTTCTTTAGCATCCCTTCTGGCATTTCAACGCACACGATTTCTCCCGTGGCGCAAACGACGCCCTCGGCGGAGAGTTCGGCGTCGATGACGACCTTTCGACCCTTGATTTCCTTGATCTTGCCGCGAATGACCAACTCCGGTCCCATGGGCGTCGGCTTCAGGTAGTTCACGTGGAGGGCGGCGGTCACGAAGCGGGGAATCCTCTCGCCCTCCGTCCCGCCCCGATGGCGGTGCATCGCGGCGGCGGCAGAGCCGGTGCCGTGGCAGTCGATGAGGGAAGCGATGAGCCCGCCGTACACGTACCCCACGATGGCGGTGTGATAGGGCTTGGGCTGGAAGGTGCAGACTGTTTCGTCGCCATCCCAGTAACTCTTGATCTGGTGACCATGCTCGTTCAGGGCACCGCAGCCGTAGCAGTGCTGGACATCCTCCGGGTAGAGGTCCTGGAATGCGACTCGCTCCATATCCGTGATTCCCTTCTGAGAAAAGAGAAAGCCCCCACCAAAGGAGGGGGCTTTCCATTGTATCTCCCAGGCTCAACTAAGTCACTTGCCGTAACTCGACTTGATCTTGCTGAAGGAGACCGCTTGTGCATCCACTGGAGACATCGCGCTGATCTCGACCACGAAATCCTGGTAGTCGTTGTCAGTACAATGGTCGCAGTAGCTCGAAGTGATGTCGCCACTGTAGTCCAGGTCTTCCCAGGCCAGAACGAAGGTGGGAACGCCGCCACGGAGATCCGTGATGTCATACACGAGACACTGCACGTCGCCATCTGTCGGCGCGTGCACTCCGCCGCCCCCGGACACGCCGAGGTCGTTGTAGAAGCGATTGACGAAGAAAAGCTCCGGTTCGGGTGCGTTGATGGAGTCCAGCGGACCATTGGGGTTGAGATAGAAGCTAAACGTCGTCACGCCGGAGGGGAATACGATCGATGCCGTCGCTCCGACCCCCGACGGGCCATCAAAGATCACACCGTCGTCCACTCCATCGATGACGGGTTGACTCAAGGTCTCCTTGTACCAGCCGAAGGTGTTTTGGGGACTGTAGCCCGCGACCTCGCGAACGATGATGCCGTAGATTCCAAGGTCTTCCCAATACACGGGGTCGGGGTCGCCGGAGTTTGCGCCGATGTAGTCGTTCTGGGCGTCGATGACGCCAACACCGTACTCAGCATCGAGTACGCTCTGAAGGGAGATACCATCCCACGACGTGCCGAAGGTGACAGGGAAGGCGTGGGCTGAGGAAGCAAGAAGCAGGGCCAGCAGCGCGCAGCCCATTCCGCGAACAAGGTTGTGCATAGAGTGCCTCCACGGGAAGAGTGTCGGTGAGACTACGGGCGGCCGCGTCCAACGTAGAGGACCGACGCAGCCGGAAGGATTCGTTCTCACTCTTCTCCTGCGCGAGTGTAGCCTAATTATAGGGTCCCTGTCGAGCCGGCCGATCCGTGATACGGCCCAAAACGGTATCAAATAGCAATTTAGCCGGCTCGACCCGCCCAGTCTGGTACCGCTGCGGCCCGTGGTGATTCAGGGCGCGGTTTGCTCCGAGCTCGCGGACTCCAGCCCCAGTTTCTGCAGATAGCCGTTCAGCTTCTTGTGCTGTTCGGCTTTCATGTCTCCTTCCGCCATCTGGATGGCGCGCATCTCTGCCAGTACCGCGCCGACAAAGTCACCCTGGGCCGCCAGAGTGCTCGCCAGGCCATCGAGATGTCCCGGCGCTTCGAAGCGCGTGGCGCGGACCGCTTGCTCAGCAGCTTGTACCGCCGCCTGGCGAAGGGAAGCGGGGACATCCCCTTCCGCTTCGCTCACTTTGACGGCGAGACCAGTGAGAAGTTTGGGGTCGGCGACACTGGAGTACTGGGAGAGCAGTTCTTGCGTCGCGTTGGTGGCGTCTTCCCAGCTCTGCGCCGCGATCGCTTCGTCAATCCGCTTTCGCAGGACCTTCGCGGCTCTTGCCTCTTCGAATTCCCGACGAGCGCGCGTCATATCGAACTCTCCGGCAAGGACTGCCTGAACTCTGGATTCGACGCGATGGGGATTTCCCACCCACAACAAGTGGCCGCTTCCATCTACCAAGAAAGCCCTGGGCAGGCTCATTGTACCCAGACGCTGCATCCACTCGTGGACGAAGATCCCCTGCAGCTTCTTCGCTTCGGAACGACTGGGAGGAAGCCAGGCCATGCGGTAGTTGATTCGATCCTGTCGGGACGCGAGAAACCTCTTCACCGAGCCGAGATCATTGCCCCACTTGTCTTCGGAGGTGATGCCGATCACGACCAGGCCATCCTTGGCGAAACGCTCCTGCAAATTCTCTAGCAGCGGCATGCTGGCCAGACAGGGAGTGCACCAGGTGGCCCACAGATCGATGAGGTAGAGATGGTCGGGCTGCCAGTTATCAATCGGCGCGCCCTGCAACCACTCGCTCACTTCGATGAAGGGCAGAGCGTCACCGACGGTCAGGGCCTGGCTCTCAGGTTGGGCTCGAGCGGTTGCAACCGACAGAAAGAGCAGACTGGCGAGCGCTAGAATGGGAAAATGGAGGACGGACACGCGAGGCGGGTTCATGGTGCGCTCCTTACTCGATTTGCGGGTGGACGGAGAGGCGGGACTCCGCGGGAGAACAGTCTCAAGCTAGCGGCTGCCGATGTCCCCGTCGAGGGTCTCCTGGACGGAGCTTGACTGTCCAGTCGATTCGCCATTTGAAGACCGCAATCCCCAATGGGAGACGGAGCGGCGGCGAGCTGCTGGAGTAGTGTCGAGTTCACAAACGCCAGGCACGAAGGGAAGTCCAAATTGCTCGGCAAGAGTTTGGATGGCTATGAGATCATCGCCTTCCTCGGCAGCGGGGGAATGGGTGAAGTCTACCGGGCGCGGGATCAGCAGTTGGGTCGCGAGGTCGCTCTCAAGCTCCTACGGGAAGATCTCGCGGCGGACGCCAAGCTCGTGAACCGTCTGAAACTGGAAGCTCGTACTCTCGCCAGCCTCAATCATCCCAACATTGCCACTCTCTTCGCCTTCGTTCAGGCCCAAGGCCGCTGGTTCCTGGTGATGGAATTGGTGGAGGGCAAGGATCTCCAGGAGCACCTGCTAGCGGGTCCGTTGCCCACAGAGGAAGCGGTGCGGGTGGCTCGTGAAATCGCCGAGGGATTGGCGGTCGCCCACGCGCACGGAGTCGTGCACCGCGATCTCAAACCCGCCAACGTGAAGCTGACGGACGAGGGAAGAGTGAAGATCCTCGACTTCGGATTGGCCAAGCACGAGACGCTGGGCGGGAACGAGCTGACCACGATGCCGGCACAGGTCACGGCGGACGGTACGCTCGTCGGGACACCAGCCTATCTCGCTCCTGAACGCATCCGCGGCGAATCCGGCGACGCACGTAGCGATGTCTTTGCACTGGGTTTGGTGCTCTACGAGATGCTCACCGGGAGGCATTCCTTCCTCAGGTCCAACGTCTTTGAGACGACTAGCGCCATCCTCAAGGAAGATTCTGCGCGGTTGACCGGACACCCCGCATGGCTGGCCCGGCTGGTCGAGGAAGCGCTGGAAAAGTCTCCCGATAGACGTCTGGCCTCGGCCCGCGAGTTCGCGGATCGACTTGCCGCGGGAGCTCCCACTGCTTCGGAACGCCAGCCTATCGAGGAAGAGCTCCCCATCGACTCTCTGGCCGTACTCCCGTTCTACAATGAAGCCGGGGAAGAGGATGCTGACTATCTCATCGACGGAATTTGCGACTCCCTCATCGACAACCTCTCGTAGCTCCCACGCCTGAAGGTGATGGCTCAGAGCACGGTCTTCCGTTGTCGCGAACTCTACGACCGTCCCGATGCGGTGGGGAGAGAGCTGAAGGTCCGTGCGGTGCTCACCGGCCGGATGCAGAAACGGCGTGACAAATTGGTCATTCGCACCGAACTCGTGGATGCGAACGACGGAAGGCGCCTCTGGGGCGGACGCTTCGACCGTCCGCTTACCGACGTACTCGCGATCGAGGGGGAAATTTGCGCGGAGATCACCGAGAATCCGCGCTTTCGCCTGACGCACGAAGAGAGGAGCCTCATCGCCAAACGTCAAGAGCGCGATCCCCGCGCCCACGATGCCTACATGCAGGGCCGCTACTTCTGGAAGCGCTGGAAGACGGCCGATGCCATGTACGCTGCGATCCGCTATTTCGAGGAGGCACTTTCGATCGATCCCCTGTACGCACTGGCGCACGGGGGTCTGGCTGACTGCTACAACATTCTGGGAAACATCAAGGCCCTCCCGCCCGATGAGGCCTATCCCAAGGCCAAAGACGAAGTGAACAAGGGTCTAGCTCTCGATGAGGGGTTGGCCGAGCTGCACGCCTCCTTGGCGTTCATCCACCGGTTTCGGGACTGGGACTGGAAGTCGGCCGAGCGGGAATCTCTCCGGGCCATCGAGCAGAATCCCGGCTACTCGCCCGCACATCGTTTTTACGGACATCTCCTCTCCGGCCTGGGCCGGCATGAGGAGGCGATCCCGCGCGTCAAGCGGGCACTCGAATTGGATCCTCTCTCGATCCTTCTGCACACCTCGGTGGGTGACACCTATTTCTATGCGCGCCGCTACGAGGAATCGATGGGGTGGTATCGCAAGGCGATGGATCTGGACGAGGCCTTCATCCCTGCCCACACCGATCTTGCTCGCGCCCTGGAGCTCGCCGGCCGCCTCGAAGAGGCCGAGGCGGAGTTTCGCAAGGCCCAGACGCTCATGCCCGAAGGTCCACCCGAGCCCTCCTCCGGTCTGGCGCATGTGTACGCGCGCATGGGTCGGAGGGAAGAGGCGCTGGCGATCGTGAATCGGCTTTTGGAAAGGGCCAAGTCGCGCTATGTGTCACCCTACGGCATCGCGTCGATCTACGCCTGCATGAACGAAGTGGACACGTCCCTGGACTGGCTGGAGAAGGCGTACGCGCAGCACGATCAGACCCTGGTGTGGATCAAGGTGCACCCCCGCCTCGATCCGCTGCGGGGGCACCCTCGGTACGAAGCTCTTCTGAAGAAAATGTCTTTGGACTGACCCGCACTCAGTCGCTCCGCTGGTGAGGCACTTAGTCCCGCAGGTAGTGGCAGGTGTACCCTCCGGGATGCTTCACCAGATAATCCTGATGGTACTCCTCGGCGCGATAGAAAGCCGAAGCGGGAACGATCTCGGTGGTGAGAGGACGCTTCCACTTTCCCGACGCGTCGACTTCGGCCTTCACCTTCTCCGCGATCTCACGCTGCTTCTCGCCGTGGTAGAAGATCGCCGAACGGTACTGGGTGCCGATGTCATTCCCCTGGCGATTCTTGGTGGTGGGATCGTGCATGCGGAAGAAGTAGCTCAACAGCTCCTCGAAACTGATCTTCGAGGGGTCGAAAGTGATCTGAACCGATTCCGCGTGACCGGTCGTGCCGGTGTGAACGTCCTCGTAGGTGGGATTCTTGGTCGTGCCGCCCGTGTAGCCCACCACGGTGTCCACGACGCCCGGGATCTTGCGGAGGATGTCTTCCATGCCCCAGAAACAACCCCCGGCCAGGGTGGCAATCTCGGTCTTCGGCTTGGTCATGTCCTTGTTCTCCTCGGCGGACTGAAACAGAGCCAGGTAGCTTCCATATCCTTCGCTGGCCAGCTGATCCACCGGAATGAACCGGAGCGCGGCCGAATTGATGCAGTAGCGTAGGCCATCGGGCCCCGGACCATCGGGAAAGACATGTCCCAGGTGGGAGTCGGCTGCCTTGGAACGCACCTCGACGCGCGACATCCCCAGACTCTTGTCCACGTCCTCAGTGACGGCCTGCGGATTCACCGGGTGAGTGAAGCTGGGCCATCCGCAACCGGAATCGTACTTGTCCAGGGAGGTAAAAAGGGGCTCTCCGGAAACGACGTCCACGTACAGCCCGGCCTTGTGGTTGTCCCAGAACTCATTCTGGAACGGTCTCTCGGTGGCTGCCTCTTGCGTCACCTGGTACTGAAGCGGTTTCAGCTCTTTGCGCAGCTCGGCGTCGTCCGGCTTCTGGTAGTGCTTCCAGGAACCGGTGGAGTCCTCCTTTCGCCTCTGGATGTTTCATCCTCTTGTCATGCGGTTCTTTCGCCATGGTCGAAGCGCTCCCCAAAAACGCGGTCAAAACGAGGGTGACCACGAAGATCATGATAGAAGGCAGGGCCTTGCTGCTTTGTCTCACGGCATCCTCCTGAGAGAAATGACGCCGGGCTTCTCCGGCATCTGTCCCTAATACGGATAGGGGGTCCGATCGTGACCGCACTCTCCGTTTTCGTGCCGCCTCAGCTCAGCCGCTTTTGGAAGCGCTGAGCCGCCGAGCCAAAGACAAACAAACCCATGCCGGTGAGAACGGCCAGGTCTCGCCACAGATCGAGGAATCCGGCCCCTTTGAGGAAGATCCCGCGCACGATGTTCATGATGTAGCGGACCGGGTCGACGGCCGAGATCCACTGCGCCCATTGTGGCATGTTCTCGACGGGGTAGAAGAAGCCGCTCATGAGGATGCCGAAAACCAGGAAGAACCAGACGGTGAGCATGGCCTGCTGTTGGGTTTGCGAAACGGTCGAAGCCAAAAGACCCACGCCGAGGGTCACGAGCAGATAGGCCATTGCGGCCAACCCCAACAGGGGGATCGATCCCTCCAGAGGCAGGTGGAACCAGAGCAGGGCCACCGTCCCCGCGAAGCAGAACTCGAAGAATGACACCACCACGAAGGGAATCGTCTTGCCCGCCACCAGCTCGAAAGGACGCAGGGGACTGACCAGCAATTGCTCGAGCGTCCCGATCTCCTTCTCGCGCACCACCGCCATTCCGGTCAGGAGCGAGGAGACGACCGTGATCAACAGGACCAAGATCCCCGGCACCATGAAGAAACGACTTTCCAGTTCAGGGTTGTAGAAAAAGCGCGTGATGCCTTCGACCCGAGCTGAAGCGCCGGTTCCCGCTTCCAAAGAGAAGCCTCTTTCACGCAGCATTCTCTCGGTCTCCCGCATCACGATGACTTGCGCATAGCCGCTGGCTCGACCCGCCACGCTGCTGTTCTGGCCGTCGACCGTTACGGCGACCTGTGGCGTTTTGCCTTCTGCGAGATCCTTCGCGAAGCCCTTGGGAATCCACAAGGTCACCCCGGCGCTCTCCTCCGTCAGAAGCTCGCGCAGCTCGACGGGATCCTGCGCTCTGGGCCCCGGCACGAAGACATCCGACTGGAAGAAGGCATCGACCAGGCGGCGCGACTCTCGGCTCTGATCCTGGTCGAGAGTGGAGACCGAGACGTTATGCAGGTCCGTGTTCGCGGCATACGCAAACACGAAGAGCTGAATCAGAGGCATGATGAAGATGATTCGCAGCATGGCAGGATCGCGAAAGATCTGCCGAAACTCTTTCTGCACCAGGGTTCGTAGCGCGCGCATTGCATTACTCCAAGGTGGCGCGGAAACGGCGCGTGGCCGCTCCGGTGAAAGACCAGCAAGAGAACGAGCATCACCGCCAGGTCGCGTCCGAACCAGTATTCACCCTTCAGGAGAATTCCGTGCACGATGCGGATGTAGTGCGTGGCGGGAATGAGCTCGCCCACCAGACGCAAGGGCAGCGGCATGCCCCGCAATTCGAAAATGAAGCCCGAGAGGATGAGGCTCGGAAGATAGGTTGCGACGAGCGCGACCATCATCGCGGTTCGCTGCGATCCGGCGAGAGCCGAGATCAGGAGTCCGAGGGAGAGCGCGATCAAGATGTAGACGAGACTGTAGGCGGCCAGCACCCACCACGAGCCCTCCATCGGGAACGCCGAAGACGAACCGGCCGACGCCCAATACCAGGGCCGCGTCGATCGCGCCCAGTCCCACGTAGGGCAGCAGTTTTCCCACGATGACCTGCAGCGGTGTCACCGGCGTGGTCAGCACCTGCTCGAGGGTTCCCGTCTCTTTCTCACGCGCCAGGGCGATGCTGGTCAAGAGGGCGCAGATCATCATGAGGATGACCGCCACCAGTCCCGGCACCACGAAGTAGGCGCTCACGAGCTCGGGATTGAAATCGATACGCAGGCGAGGATCGACGGGAACGACCGAAGCTCCCACGGCTGCGCCCGGGCTAGTCCCGGCCAAAGCCCGGTTGAACCGCTGCAAGACCGAGTTCAGGTAATTGTCGACGGTCGCGGCCGTCGTGCCGTCCGCGCCGTCGATCAGGATCTGCACCGTTGACGACGCGTCCTCGTGTAGGCGACGCGCGAAGTGACGGGGAATGACCACGGCCGCGCGGAAGCGGCTGGAACGAAAGCCCGGTTCGATCTCCCCGCGTCCGTTCAGCCGGGCTACGTCCACGATGAACCCGCTGGAAGTCATGTCCAGAATCAGCTTGCGGCTGGCGGGACTGTGATCCTCATCAAGAAACGCGACGGGCAGGTGTTTGAGCTCCATGTCGATGGCGAAACCGAAGACGAGCACCATTGCCAGGGGCATGAGAATGGCGACCCCGAGGCTGCGCCGGTCGCGCAAGATGTGATAGACCTCTTTGCGGGCCATGGCCAAGACACGGTTCATGATCCAACCAACTCCAGAAAGACATCCTGCATGGTCGCGGCGCCGGTACGCTCTTTCAGTTTTTGTGGGCTGTCGAGGGCTTCGATTTTTCCTTTTACCATGATCGAGACACGGCCGCAGTATTCGGCTTCATCCATGTAGTGGGTGGTGACGAAGACCGTCGTGCCCCCGTCGGCCAACTCGTAGATGAGATCCCAGAACTGTCGGCGCGCCACCGGATCAACCCCGCCGGTGGGTTCATCGAGAAACACGATGCTCGGCTCGTGCAGGACCGCGCATCCGAGGGCCAGGCGCTGTTTGAAACCCAGGGGGAGAGACCCGGTCATCCGCGTCCGCATGTTCTTCAGGCCCAAACGCTCGACGAGTTCACCGGCTCGCTCACGCAATCTCGTGGGGTCCATGTCCATAGATACCGCCGTAGAATTCGAGGTTTTCGTGGACGCGAAGATCGTCGTACAGACTGAAGCGCTGGCTCATGTAGCCGATCTTGCGCTTGATCTTTTCTCCCTGGTCGTTCACCGACAGTCCGCCGACCCAGGCTTCGCCTCCGCTGGGGGCCAGAAGTCCACAGAACATGCGAATCGCGGTGGTCTTTCCCGCTCCGTTGGCGCCCAGAAAGCCGAAGATCTCACCGGGCTCGACCGCCAGGGAAATGCCGTCGACGGCGGTGAAGTCACCGAAGCGCCGGGTGAGTCCGTCGGCATAGACCGCGTATTCGTCGTGGGTCATGCTGCCACCTCCTGCCTCGAAACCGTGAGTTCGACGAAGACGTCCTCGATGGAGGGTCGAGCGGGTTCGAGCGTTACCTTGAGTCCGGCGACGCGGGCGCGGATGGCTTCCAGCTGTCGCGCCTCGTCGTAGACCACGTGCAGGCGGTCACCGAAACGGTGCACGGCGAGATGATCGAATCCCAGAAGAGCTTCCCGCGCTTCCTTCAGAGCTTCGCCCGTCACCTCGAGCAACTTGCGGGGAAAGGCCTCGGGAATCCGATCCGGAGTGTCCTGCACGAGAACGTGACCGCGGTGGAGCAAAACGACGCGGTCGCAGAGGTCGGCTTCGTCCATGTAGGGCGTGCTGACCAGCAGGGCGAGGCCCTCGCCCGCCAGCTCGCGCAGGATGCGCCAGAATTCGCGGCGGCTGACCGGGTCGACTCCCGTGGTGGGTTCGTCCAGTACCAGAACCTCAGGCGTGTGAATGAGGGTACAGCTGAGGGCCAACTTCTGCTTCATACCTCCCGAAAGCTTTCCGGCGCGACGGGAGCGGAAACCGCCCAATTGGCTGAACTCCATGAGGCGTGCTTCCCGGTCCTTCCGTGCCTGCCCCTTCACGCCGAACATGTCGGCGAAGAAGCGCAGGTTTTCCGCCACACTGAGGTCGGGATACAGACTGAAGCGCTGCGGCATGTAGCCGAGGTGGTGTTTGAGTTCGCGAGCCTGGCGCTGACTGTCGAAATTCAAGACTCGAGTGGTCCCTTCATCGGGGTGAAGCAAACCGCAGACGATGCGCATCGAAGTGGTCTTGCCGGCGCCGTCCGGTCCGATGAGTCCCACGATTTCTCCACGGTTGACACGAAGGGTGAGACCGTCGACCGCGAGCGTTTCACCGTAGCTCTTGCGAAGACCCTCGATGGTAATCGCCGGGTTGGTGTCGTGGTGCGGGAGCTGAGCGGCGTGCATGGGAATCCTCAGTCCTTTTGGGATGAATCGAGACGCACGGCGGCGGGCATTCCGATGTGCAAGCGCCCGTCGGGATTCTCGACCGTCAGTTTCACGGCATACACGAGTTGAGCTCGTGCTTTGGCGGTCTGCGCGTTCTTGGGAGTGAACTCGGCCTGAGAGCTGATCCAACTGACGGTTCCGCGCAACTCCTTTTGCCCGAGCGCATCCACCAGGACGGGCAGGGTCTCTCCGAGCTTGACCCGGTCCAGCTCGGGCTCTTCCAGGAAAACGCGCAACTCGAGTTGACTCAGGTTGGCCATCCTAAGGGCCAGAGCGCCGGTTCGTCCAAGTTCTCCGGGCTCGGCCACGCGCAACAGAATGGTGCCGTCGATGGGAGCGAGGATGATGCCATCGGCGATCTGTCGATCGATCACTGCGAGGGCCGCCTGAAGCTCTTCACGCTGCGCGTTCAACTGGGCCACTCGATCCCGCGCGCCCTCGACCTGACTCGCCGCGACATCGTGTTGCGCATTGAGGTCATCCACCTGTTGTTGGGTGACAGACCCCTGTTCATGCAAAGTATTGCTGCGTTTCAGAGTAGTGATGGCCAGTTCCAGCTTACGCTGGCTTTGGCGCAAGACCTGTTCTACTTCGCGCGTTTGCGCCGCCAGCACCTCGCGTTGCGCAGCAGTTTGCGCGCGCCGCTTGTGCAAGAGATCGGTATCGAGCACGAGAAGGGTATCGCCGGCCGCCACGGTGTCACCCTCGTCGGCCCGGACCTGTAGCACCTTGGCAGTGAGCTGGGGAGACAGATCCACTTCGGTGGCCTCGAGCGTGCCGGAGGGATTGGCCAACTTCCCGCCGTTTCCGCAGGCTGCCAGAGTGGCGCAGACGCACACACTGGCGAGTGCCGTCATCATCGCGCGGAGCGATCGACGTGGCGCGAGAGCGAGGAGCTTGGGGAGAGTCTGCATCATCATCGTTCCTTCCTGGGGTGAAATCCGGGAATTGGAGGTGGAGTTCATTGGGCCACCGCATAGAGGAGATTCACTTCCGCGAGCCGCAAGCGAGACCTCTGCGCCGCGACCGCGATCTCCGCGTCGGAGAGATCGTCCTGGGCATCCAGGAATTCGGTTTCGGTACCCATGCCTTGGCGGTATCGCCCCTGGACCAGTTCGAGCCGCTGCCGCTCCAGCTCGGCGCGTTGCAGAGCTTTGGTGATCTGCTCCCGCTGCGCGCTCACCTGGGCTTGCGAGATTTTCAGGGCGCTGGTCAGCTCCCGTTCGAGCTCATCGTGCGAGTGAGCGAGGGCTCGCGCCGTCGCCGCGTGCTGCTCGACCCGCGCCGAACGGCCCCCGGCGTCGAACAGGGTCCATTGCAGTCGCAGTCCCACCGCGGCCCAGTCCATCCACTCGTTGTCGATGACACGGACCCCGGGTCGCGCGTAGTGAAACTGCGCGCTCGCGCTGAGCGAGGGGAGTAGACTCCCCTTCGCGGCACGGCTCTGCTCTTGATTGGCGTGCCGACGCAAACTCAAGGCGTGCAGCTCGGGTCTTTTGCTCACCGATGCCAGGCTGTCGGTTTCCTCTTGTGCCGAAAGGAGACTGCTCTCGAGCCGGCCTTGGGGTACCACTTCGCGATCTGGAAATCCGAGTGCGCGTCCCAGTTGCAGACGACGCATCGAGCGCTGTTCTTGCGCGCCCAGGAGGCGCAGTTCCGCGCCGCTCAGACGCGACTCTGCCTGGAGTCGGGTCTCTGTCGAGGCAGCACCGGCTTTGACCTGCTGTTGTAGATCCTCCAGGTGACGGCGCAGCCGCTTCACCGCCAGGGTCGCGGCGTCGACCTCAGCCTGTGCTCCGAGCGCCTGGTAAAAACTGCTTCGCACCTGCTGGATCACACGGAGACTGTCGGCCGCGAAATCGAAACCGCTTGCCTTTGCGGCGGCGCTCTGCGCGCGCTCGCTGGCCGAGAGGCTTCCCCCGGTGTAGAGCGGAAGCTGGAGATCGGCCATGAGCCCGTAGCTCTCGTTGTCGCCGAAGCGAATGGTGCGCGAGATGGGAGCGGGCAGATCGAACTGATTCACCTCGCTCTGGTAGTTGGCTTCGGCGCCCACCGAAAGAGTGGGCCAGCGCCGCGCCCCAGCTTCCTCGGCCCTCGCCAGCGCGGCGCGCTGGCTTTCGCCGGAAGCTTGCAGCCGCGAGGAGTTCATCAGTGCGGTATGGATGCAATGATCGAGGTCGAAGGTCGATGTCGGCTCCTCGGCGTACACTCTAGTGGCGCCCAGCAGGATCAGCCCCAGGCCGAGGCTAAACAACAGGCCCGGGGTCACGAGGCGGCGGCAGGTCGGGGCAAACTTCATGACTCGGACTCCTTTGAAGTACGAGGGAGAAGGGCGCGCCGGAGCAGCTCGCGCTGGCCGTTCAGGATCCGTTCCCAACTCTCTTCATCGAGCTTGGGAGCATCGAAGATCACGCGCACGATAGGTTCGAGAAAGAGGGGACCGTAGGCGCTCATGAGAAGCAGATTGGCAATGGCACGCGGTTCGCTCGGCGCGATCTGCCCTTGTTCTTGCGCTTGTGCGATCGCGTCGAAGAGTACCTGGCGAAAGCCCTTGGGACCGGTCTTGCCGAGCTCACTCACGACGGCGAGCGCGTGAGGAGCCCCTTGCCCCATCTCGTGACGGATGATGGCCAAGCGCACCGGGTCATCCCGAAAGGAGCCGTTGATGCGCCGCACCAAGTTGAGGAGACGATCGAGTGGAACGGCATTCTCGTCGGTGAGGGCTCCGGCGATGCTCGAGAAGACCTGCAGCATCTCGCCGGCCAGAACCCGCCGGTAGAGTTGCACCTTCGACCCGAAGTAGTAGTGGACCATGGCCAGATTGACCGAGGCGCGTTCGGCGATGGCGCGCGTCGTCGTGGCGTCGATCCCCGATTTGGCGAAGGCCTCCCGGGCGGCGGCCAGAATCCGTCCGCGCGGGCTGTCCGGCTCGGGCGGCTGCAGTTCACGGGGGATCGCCTCGCGCCAGCGTTGGGCTGGGTTGGGTTGGGGATCCTTGGGAGAATTCATGGCTTCCCTTTCATAGGAAGAATTAATCAAGTGATTAAGTCAGACGATTGACTCTGGCAAGGGCGGAAGCCAAATAAATCTTCACCCGGACCACGACGCGGCGCTCCGTACGGTGCTATTGTGCTGCGATCTCACGACTTCGAGGGGAACCCTGGATCGCATGCGGACCGATCAATCCATCCTTTTCAGCCTGCTTCTGGTGCTGGCGGTAGCCGGCCCGGCCCGGGCCGCGAGCCCCCGTTTCCTCCTGGAAGGCCGCGTCACCGACCTGGCGGGTACCGCGCTCAGCGGGGTCGAGATCCTGGCGAGCGGATTCGATCTGCGGGCCATCACGGCCGGGGATGGAAGCTTTGCGCTCCGCGGCCTCCCCGCAGGCCGGGTGACTCTCATCGTGCGCCGGCTGGGCTACGCCTCGGTCACCCGGGATGTGGTAGTGCCCCGAAAGGAGCGGCTGGACCTGCAGTTGCGCGAGACCCCCTTCACCCTGCCGGTCTTCGAAGTCACCGCGTCGCGCGCGCCGCGTCCCCTGTTGGATTCCCCCTTGCCCACTTCGTTTCTCGACGCGCAGTCGTTGACCCGTGAGACGAGCATCTCGCTCGCGCACGCCTTGGAGACATTGCCCGGGGTTCGCACCGTCTCGACGGGAGCGCAGATCGGAAAGCCCATGGTGCGCGGGCTCAGTGGGGCACGGGTGCTCGTACTCTCCAATGGCCATCGGGTGGAGGACTACTCCTGGAGCGACGAGGATGGACCGTCGGTCGATCCAGCCTTGATCGAGCGGGTGGAAGTAATTCGCGGGCCCGCCGCGGTTCTGTACGGATCGGACGCGATCAGCGGCGTCGTGAATGCGATCAGTCCGCAGCTGCCGCGCTCAGAGGAAGGGGAGTCGTTCGTGCGCGGGAACGCCGGCGTTCACTTCTCATCCAATAGCCGTGAGGGTGGCGCGCGGCTGCGCCTGGAAGGCGCAAAGAGAAATCTAGGCTGGAGGGTCGCGGGTACCGGCCGCTTCGCCGAAGCGCTTCACACGCCGGACGGTGAGTTGGAGAACACGGGTTTTGGTGCAGTGACGGGAGACGCCGCGGCCGTACTTCGCGGAGAGGACAAGGAACTCTCCCTGCAGCTCGCCCATTACGGCGGCGAGTTCAAACTCCTGGAGGCCGGGGGACCGCCGCCGGGTGTGACAGAAGTCGAGGAGGGGGGACCAGAGCGCAAGAGTTCGGATTGGCGCGTGCAACTCGACGGAAAACGGCGCTGGGACGCCTGGAACCTCGAGACGAAAGCGCAGTGGCAACGACACTCGCTCATCGAACTCTCCGACGAAGCGCTGGCGGATTCCACCATCCCATCGCCCTCGCCTGGCAATGGTACGACGAAAGAGCAGGAGGCCTTTCATCTCGTGCTCGATTCCTTCTCATTGGATGTGTTTGCGCGTCACCGGATCGGCCAGAAGATCAAGGGCACGGCCGGGGTGAGTACGCTCTTGCAGCAGAACGACACCCAGGGACCCATTCCCCTGGTTCCCGACGCAAGGGTAACCTCGGGGGGCGCGTTCGTGTTCGAGGAGGCACGCCTGGGACGGTGGAGCTTGCTCGGGGGGGCGCGGTCCGACCTGCGATCGCTCTCGGCCGATGCGAATTCCGATCTTGGCCTCAGCTTCCGACGACAAACGCGACTGGACCGCCTTCTCCGGCGATGCCGGAGTCGTGTTCCGTCCGATGAAGAACCTGGCGCTCTCGATGAATGCGGGCCTCGCATGGCGCGCACCCACTCTGTTCGAACTCTACGCGAACGGACCGCAGATCGCGGAGGCGCGGTACCTGCGCGGCCGCGCCGATCTGAAGGCCGAGCACGCGTTCGATCTGGACGCGGGCATTCGCTACGGGAGTCCGGGGCTTCGAGCCGAGCTGTCGGTCTACCGCAATCGGATCGACGACTACGTGGCACTGTCCCCCACCTCGCAGATGATCGACGCCCTGCGCGTGTGGGAATACGGACGAACCGATGCCATTCTCCGCGGAATGGAGGCGGGACTCTCGGGCCCGATCGGCGGACCGTTCCGGCTCTCGGGGCGGGTCGATTTGGTGCGTGGTGAAGAGAGCGTGAGCGGCGATCCCCTGCCCTTGATTCCGCCGGTGCGCGGCGTGTTTGGTGCAGAAGCGGCCTGGCGCAAGCTGTCCTGGGCCGAGCGCTTCCGGCTGGGGGTGGAGTTCGAAACGGTGGGAGAGAAGCATTGCTTGGCGGCCGACGAAATTCCCACCGCGGGCTACGTGCTGGTGGGATTTTCGGCCGAGGTGGATCGGGTGTTCCTGGAAAGAGAGTGGGATATCTCCCTGCGCGTGCGTAACGCTGCCAACAAGCGCTACCGCGACTTCCTGAGTCGCTACAAGGAGTTTGCCGACAATCCCGGCCGGGATGTGACAGTGCGGGTCGGGACGGCCTTCTAGCTTCAGCCTCTGAGTTCTAGAAGGTCATTCCCAGGGAAAACGCCCCGAATGTGTCCGCCCCATTCTGTCCTTTGAACTGTTCGCTTCGCCAGACGAGAGTGAAGGTGGCGCACAGCGGCTTGCGGGCCAGGGTCGCCCCGGTCTGCAGATCCGCGACCACAACGCGCCTCTTCACGCTTGGACTGTCCACCAGAGTATTGCCGTCGAGGAAGAGATCGTGCAGCACCGTGTTCACTCCCATTCCCGCAAAGACGCACCATTTGATTCTTCGCGTGGAAGTAGAGAGCGCCGGGAAGGGATGGCTCGGACGCATGCCGGTGGGAGGGTAAAAGGAAGCCAGATCGTTCCCCAGACGCACCTTGGTTCCCGCCGCGCCCTGAACGAGTACGTTGCCGAGGGTGGCCCCCACGTAGGGCACCAAATCCATCTCGACCTTGCCCACCAGGGGCAACTCGAAGCCCGAGTGCCCGGTGCGCCAACTGCGTTCCCTTTGCATCAAGATGGCGAACTCATCCGCGAGTTGGTATCCCAGCCTCTGGGCACAGGAGTGTGGAATTGGCGGTGCATCCATCGCTGCACTTCTTTGCCGTAGGCATGGGGACCGACGATTCCCAATCGGAGCTCGAAGGCGTCGAACACCCTCGAGTCGTCCGTCAATACGCTGATCGATCCGTAGAGCCACCCCGCATAGGGCCGGTCGTAAAGAACGGGAAGGGATTCGAGGATATCCTCTGGCGTGTAGAGGTTCTGTCCCAGCGCGAAACTCGAGCGCCAGTTCCCCTCACCCAGGAAGAAGGGCGCGGACAGTCCCTTGGTCCACCCGGGGGCTCGATCGCGCCCGTGATGTACGCCAGCCGAAAACCATTGGTATAGTGGCGGTCGTCATGCCCCGGCGTGAAGGCGTCGTTCTCCCACAGCACGTTCCAGGTCCCGCCTCCTCGCGCTGCGGTGGGTGACGCGCGCGACAATCAAAGGGAGAGACAGAGAGAGCGAAAAGGAGGGAGCGCGACAATTGGGAGTCCAGATCTGTTCGGGCCATGAGCGCGGAGGCGAGTCGATTCGGGTATGGAGTGGACTCCAGTATGTGATGCACAACAAGGGTTGAGAACGAAGAGAGGACTCGATCCTCCGCTAGGTGAAAGGGGATCCATGCAAATCGAACGGAACCGTCTGGAGCGCTACTTCGCTCGTCACGAATTCGAAGTGGAGCACTTGTTGTGCAGCAGTGATTGCGAGAGCTGGTCGGTCCGGGAGATCCTCGCTCTCGAACCGGAAGCACTGAACAAATTTCTCACCCTCAGACTGGGCTACACCCCGTCGCAAGGAGATCCCGGGCTGCGCGATCAAATTGCTACCCTCTATCGGGAACTCGACGCGGAGCAGATTCTCGTCCATGCGGGTGCCGAGGAGGCAATCTTCAATTTCATGAACGTCGTCTTGACCAAAGATGACCATGTGATCGTGCAGGCACCGTGCTACCAGTCGTTGGCCGAGGTCGCCCGAGCGATTGGAGCCGAGGTCAGCGAATGGCGAGGGGATCCCGAGCGCGGTTGGGAGTTGGACCTTCAGCGACTCGGGGACCTCCTCACCGAACGTACCGCACTGGTGGTCGTGAACTTCCCCCACAATCCGACCGGATTCTTGCCGGACCGGGAGTTTCTTCTCAAACTATCTCGGCTCTCGGAGTCACGGGGATTTCTGGTCTTCTCCGACGAAGTGTACCGTGGCCTCGAATTCGAAGCAGCGGACCAGCTCCCGGCTTTCGCCGATTTGAACGAGCGCGCCGTCTCGCTTTCAGTGGTGAGCAAGTCGTACGGATTGGCAGGTTTGAGAATCGGATGGATTGCAAGCCAAAACGAGCATCTGCTGCGCGAACTCGCTGCCTTCAAAGATTACACAACGATTTGCAGCAGTGCTCCCAGCGAGTTTTTGGCGACCATCGCCCTGCAAAACGGAGAAAAACTCCTCGAGCGGAACCGCGCGATTCTCCGCGCCAACTTGCACGAGTTGGATGGATTTTTCTCCCTCCACTGCGAACTCTTCGACTGGCAACCCCCGAAGGCCGGGTCCATCGCCTTTCCGCGCCTTCGCAAGGGGGAGGTCGAGGACTTCTGCGCCCGGCTCCGGGAGGAGTGCGGGGTCCTGCTCCTTCCCGGCACCGTCTACGGCGCCTACCCCAAGAACTTCCGTATCGGCTTTGGCCGCAAGGACTTGCTGCTTGGCCTCAGTCGGTTCGAGGAGTTCCTGCGGGCGCACCCATAAACCTTTGCCGGCCCTGGTGCGTCCAGTTCAGCGGAGAGTGCTTTGCCCTCGATTTCCCGATTGGAGTCCAGAATTGCCCATGCGCAGCCCAAGTTCCCGCTTCAGCTCTTTCGCCCTCTTGTTCCTGACCCTGTCCGCGTGCTCCCGAGCGGGCGGGGGAGGAATGACGGTCCAACCGACCGAGTTGAGCTACCTCAGCCACGGAGACACGCTTGTCGCAACGCTGCTTCTGCCCGCGGGGAAGGGACCCTTCCCGGGTGCCGTCATCGTGCATGGATCGGGAAGTAGCGATCGCAGAAACCCCTGGACTCAGGCCTACGTGGAGGCACTGGTGCAGCGAGGGATCGCAGTTCTTTACCCGGACAAGCGTGGTTCGGGGAACTCGCAAGGCGACTGGCATGCCGCCACTTTCGAACTCTTGGCCGACGATGCTCTCGCTGGCTTCGAGCAACTGCTGGGGGTTCCCAAAGTCGATCCGGAGCGTGCGGGCCTGATCGGATTCAGCCAAGGGGGCGACATCGTCCCTCTCACGGCCACGCGTTCCACCCGTGTCCGTTTCGCTATCGACGTCTCCGGTTCGGTGGTCCCGCTGCTGGAGCAGATTGGAGACGAGATCCGTCAGGCCGGACTCCAAGAAGGGTTGCACGAGGAGCAATTGCAGTCGCTGCAAGAGATCCACCGGCTCGGCTCACGCTACGCGCTGAACGGAGATGGTTGGCAGGACTATCGAGAGGCTCTTCGCGCGGCGCAGACCGGCCTCTTGAAAGGCAGCGCCGTTCTCGGCGAATTTCCACAAACTCCGGATTCAGCGGCCTGGACGTTCGCGCGCGCAGTGGGCAACTTCGACCCTTACCGTACTGGAAGCAACGGATCCGGGTCTCCTCCTCTAGGGCGGCAAGGATCGGAACGGCGAGGTACCCGAGAGCGTAGAGATCATCGAGCGGACCTTCAGCGCCAGACGCTCCAGCCAAGGCGTCTTGCTCTGCGGGAGCGAACGATCACGCACTGTTGTGACGACGCCATGGACTTCATCGCGCGCTGGATTCGCGACAAGGGAATCGACTAATTGAAGCTGCACCCACGGAGACACCGTGGGTGCAGCTCCTCGGTCGCCTCTCTGGTCCCTCAATCGCTTCTTCTCGTACCGCATGCCTCTACCTGAGTCGCCCGGCCGGATAGTCCAGGGTGACCCGGCCAAGCTTTTCGAGGAAGTTGTTGCTCACGAATCCCCTTGCCTTCGGATTGGCGAAGTATCCGATTTCGGGCTGAACGATGACGAAGGCGTGGTCCAATTCGAGGAGCCCGAACTGGGCTCGGGGGATGCGCGCGACCGGCAGCTCGACCGGCTTGCCGTCGGCACCAGCGCCTTGAAACTGAGTGCTGGGATGCAGGTCCGGATGGAGTTTGCAGAGTTCCTCCCACACCACAGTGGGTATGTTCACGTAGACATCGGGCGTCGCAAACAAACTGGCCCCGGTGTCGATGCGCAACCAGGTGGAAAGCCCGCCGAGAGATGCTTCAATGGCCGGAATTCCCTGATCGAGGTTCATGGCGATACCGTTCGACGAGTCTTCAGTCGCGGAGGGGTTGAAGAGCAGCTGGTGCGTCGCGAAGTCGATCGTAAGCGCGAAGTGTGCGAGCGCATCCGATCCCAGGATCAGGTCGAGCGAACGCCCTTCGGGTGCGAGGCCCGTCAGCGCGCGCCTGGTGGCCCGAAGGGGAGGTAGCAACAGCGATCCCAAACGGAGGCTGTCGACCTGTACGATTTCACTCGTCACGGTGCCGGTCGTGCCCACGACCTCCGAGCTATCCAGCGCGACAGCTTCAGCGCTGCAGCGGGGATCGATGGCCGAGGTGTTGGCCCCCGTGTCGAGAAGTGCGAGCCGGGGCGGTTGTCCCGGCAGCAGAACGTCCACGAAGATCAGACCATATTCCCATTGGAAGGGTATGGGATGCATTGGTGCCGCGCTGGCCAAAGTCGTGTGGGTGAGGAGGATAAACGTCACGAGGGCAATGAAGCTGGAGGCCGAACTCACTGGGAATCGTCCTCCAGGCACTTGCGGCAGGCTTCATCCGTGAACCGTTTACGGCATTCCCTCAGGACTTCCTCTTTCGAGTACTTCTGCAGCGCCTCGCGATAGGCGTTGCAAGGACCCTCGCCCAGCTGGACCGGCGGCTCTTGGTAGAGGACCTGCCCATCCTTGACCGCGGTGAGCCTCGATCCGCTCGCGTCAGAGCGGAGCTCGATGCTGTCCTTCCCATGCCAGAGGGAAAGAGCGGATCCCTGGACGGGGTCGGCGACGAACAGTGTGGTCTGACCTTTCCGCGAGTCGAGTGTAAGGCCGACGTTGCCCGACGGAGACCAGGTGACGTAGCCGCCGCGCTCCTGTCCGGAGTCATCGTAGAGGATCACGCCGGCCGCGTGTTCACCCCGCGGCACCCGCTTTCCCTGAATGACAGCGTCGGGGACATCCCCCGAAATCCGCACGCGCACGACGCCCGTAGAGTCCTCCACGACCAGCTCGCGGACTCGTAGCGACTCTCGAGAGGACTCCGGACTCTTCGCCAAGCTGGTGCCGTTGAACAGGGCGCCGCCAATTCCCACCGCCAAAAGGCCGAGAAATACGACCGCGAGCCACTCGAGGCGCCGAATGCGTCTTTCGTATCCATCGATCAACGTTTTGATCTCGCGTTCCATGGGACAACCTACCGGGCAAGGGTATTTTAGGGGAAGGGAGCGATCTCTCTACGCGTGAGGGCGCCGGTGAGTTTCGATGCGCTGGGAAGTGACACCCTGTGCTATGTTCGGAGGGCATCCCTGGGTGCTGCGCGCCCTTCGTCACCCGGACAAGCATTGGTCATGGACGACAAAACCCTCGATCTCAATCAAGGCGGCGACGAGCCGTTCGAAGAGCAGGAGTCACTCTCTGCCGCCGAGATGCCTCGTCGCATCGGACATTACCGTCTCATTCGCTTGATCGGCGAAGGCGGGATGGGGCAGGTGTACGAGGCCGAGCAAGTCGAGCCGTCTCAAACGCAAGGTCGCCCTGAAGATCGTCAAACGCGGCATGGACACGAAGGAGTTCGTGGCCCGCTTCGACTCCGAGCGTCAGGCTCTGGCGCTCATGGATCACCCCGCCATCGCCACGTGTCCACGACGCGGGAACCACCGAGGGTGGCCGTCCCTACTTCGTCATGGAGTTCGTCGAAGGCGAGCCCCTGATCGACTACTGCGATCGCAAGCAGCTCACGGTTCGATCAGCGACTCGAGCTCTTCGTCCGTGTGTGTGAAGGCGTCCAGCACGCGCATCAGAAAGTCATCATCCACCGCGATCTGAAGCCTTCGAACGTTCTGGTGACCGAGATCGACGGCACCCCGATTCCCAAGATCATCGATTTCGGTGTAGCCAAGGTCACGGACAGCAAGGTGTTCGACAACACCATGTCGACATTTGCCGGTCAGTTGATTGGAACTCCGCAGTACATGAGCCCCGAGCAAGCGGATGCGGCGGGGCAGGGAATCGACATCCGGGTGGATGTCTACGCCCTCGGAGTCATCCTCTACGAACTGCTCGTGGGACAGTTGCCGTTTCCCGCCGAACGTTGGGAGAACATCGGTCTGACGGAGATGCTCCGGATCATTCGCGAAGAGGAGCCGCCCCCGCCCAGCGTGCGCGCGAAGGAACTTGAAGCCCACCCCGAGATTCTGAGTGTCATCGCCGAAGCACGCCGACTCGAACCGAATGCACTGGCCAAGACCCTGCGTGGTGATCTCGACTGGATCACGATGCGCGCGCTCGAGAAAGACCGCACGCGTCGTTACGAAACAGTCAAAGGTTTTTCCATTGATGTCGTGCGCTACCTGGACGACATGCCGGTCAGCGCGCGCCCGCCGAGCAAAGTGTACACGGTGAGGAAATTCATCCGTCGGCATCGTACCGGCGTAGTCGCGGGAGCTCTGGTTCTAATTGCCGTCCTACTGGGAATCATTGGCACCACCACCGGCATGATCCGTGCGGTACGAGCCGAGCACGCCGCCAGTCAGGAGGCTCAAACCGCGACCAAGGTTACCGATTTTCTCGTCAATCTCTTCGAGGTTTCCGACCCCGACCAAACCCGTGGTAACACGATCACCGCCCGTGAGATTCTCGACCAGGGCTCCGAGCGCGTTTCCAAAGAGCTGCAAGGGCAACCGGAGACCGGGGCGCGACTGATGAACACCATCGGGAAGGTGTACAAGAACCTGGGTCTGTACGACGAGGCCGAGCCCAAGCTGAGCGAGGCGGTGGACCTGAGGCGCTCGGTTACCGGACCCGACGACCCTAAAGTTGCCGGATTCCAGGCGGACCTGGCCGACCTCTACATTGATCAGGGACGCTATCCCGAAGCGCAGCAGATGCTGGAGCAGGCACTGAACAAGATGGAGCGCAGCGGAAACGTGAGCGAGCTCAAACTGGCGGACAGCATGAACGAGCTGGCCGGGGCCCTTCGCCGCCAGGGCGAGTACGACGCCGCGCAACCTCTCTACGAGAGGGCAAGGGAGATTCGGATCAAGGAGTTGGGGAAGGATGCCCCTGCGGTGGCGAGCAGCGACAACAGCCTGGCCATCCTCAACTGGAACAGGGGCCAATTCGACGAAGCGGAACGGCTCTACAAGTCGGCGCTTGCGATTTGGGAGAAGGCCTACGGCGAGAATCACTCGGACGTCGCCAAGGGGCTGAACAATCTGGCTGTGCTTTACCACCATCTGGAACGCTACGACGAGGCGGTTCCGCTCTACCTGCGGGCGATCGCGATCTACGAGAAAATCCTCGGACCCGATCATCCTCGAACTGCCGCAGCTTTCAACAACCTCGCGCTGGTTTACTCGGAACAGAAGAACTACAAGCTGGCGAGACAATATTATACTCGCGCGCTGGATATCAGGGAGCGCGTGCTGGGTCTCGATCATCCCGACGTAGCCCAAACCCTCAACAACTTGGCCAACCTGGATCGTGACGAGGGGCAGTACGCGACTGCCGAGTCTCTTTATGAGCGCGCCCTCGCCATCCGTACCTCTGCCCTGGGCGCCGATCATGCCGACGTGGGCTGGAGTCTGCGCGACCTGGCGGTTCTGGCCTCCGATCGGGGCAAACAGGCGTGCGCGGACAGCATGTTCACCCGCGCCACCGACATTCTCTCCGCCGCGTTGGGCCCCTCCCACCCCGATCTGACCGAAGTTCTCGACGAGCATGCCGCGACCCTGATCAAGTTGGGAAAGAAAGCGGAGGCAGACAGTCTGAAGGCTCGCGCGGCCGCAATTCACGCCCAGAGTCGATGACGATTGAATTGCAATGGTGAGTCTGCTACCGTAATGCGGTACTGCAAGTAGCGCACGCCCGTGCCCGCCAGCTCCAGACCTACCGGCGATCTCCCACGGTACAGTCCGTGGCCAGCGGCCCGGCGATCCACCTTTCGTTACGGTCAATTGGGGGGCAACATGAAACTCGCGCGCATCCCGTTCCTGATCTTGACCTTCGCCGTTCTCTCCCTCGTCGCTTGTTCTAGTGGGCAGGATCCAACTGGAGTTGATCCGGCGGCCCAAAACGTGATTCTCGACTTGAACCACTCGGTTACGGGAACTGACTGTCAGGGAGGTCCTAATCAATGGCTTACCTGGTCCGCTTCGACGGACGGACCGTGGACGAAGCCGGTACCACCTTCAGCTATACGGTGACCAACACCGGCGAGGAACCCGACCTTACCCACTTCATTCTCGAGATTCCTGGATGCGTGGATGATCCAGTTTCCTACTACCCGGACGACGGGGTTTGCATCCACGAAGACGATCTCACTGAAATCTACGGTCTTGACTGGCAACTCTGCGTCTCATGCGGGGATGAGGTGGGCTGCCACTACTCGGTGACCTACCCGGGTGTGGTGCCGCTCGGCGAGGTGAGTTCCGCGGTGCGAACCAGCTGTGGCTCTGGGGTTGGCGTCGTTCCAGGGCCCGGCTGTGGGTACGAAATCTCCGGCCGCGTGTTCATGGACGCCGACCAGAATGGCCTGCTCGACTCCGACGAATCTGGTATCAGCAACGTGGTCGTGGAACTGCTTGACGCCACTGGCAACGTGCAGACCATGACGACCGATGAAACCGGTGCGTACGCCTTCCAGGAGAACCAGGGCGACTACACGATTTACATCAATACCGACGGTACCCTCTATCCGGATTCCTTCAACGCCCAGCTAGGCCAAACTTTCGACCCGACAACCCCGCTCATGGTCGAGGTCACGGTCGGTCCCGACTCGCCCGACCACAACTTTGGCTTTCATCCCCAGACGCAAGAACTCATTTATGAATTGGAGACCGGGGAGATACAGACCACGGGTCTGTCCGTGAAATACTGGAAAAAGACCCTGAAGAAAGCCCTACAAATGAAAGGCCCGACGCGGGACTACGGCCTGGAAACTCTCATCGGTTACGTCGATGATATCCGAGGACTCTTCATCGAGGACCCATTTGCTTTCGCGGATGGAGTCGAGGGTGTGCAGCAAGCCTTCGAGATTCTGAAGGGCCACTCCAAGGAACCGGTCGACGTCCTGCTGAGGGAGCTTCTCGCCACAGAGCTCAACCAAGTTTCCCATCAGGGACTACTCCGCAAGCCTAGACCTGCAGCTCACACTCATCTCCTGGGGTGAGTCCATCGTCGCCCAAGAGTGGGCGCCGCAGGCGCCCGCTCAAGAGACGCGATCACCCCGCTCGGAGCCCACAGGGGGCAATCTCGTGGACGCGCTCACGCTCTTCGAGCTGATGAATACCGGCGGAGGCGGTAGCGTGGACGAGTAGAGGTCGAGTTGGTGCGAGTTCATCGTTTTCGTTTCTCTTGCCCGCTCGCGATCCGCCTCGGAGTCGCGAGCGGGCTCTTTTTGCTCCTTGCCAGCACCGGCTGCACGCAAAGGTCGCATTCCGGAGATTCTCGCGAAGTCCTGTCCATTTGGGCCCATGCGGGTCGCGCGGACGAGCGAAAGATCCTCCAATCCCAGGTGCGACGTTTCAACTTTGAACATCAGGACTTCCAGGCGAAACTGACTCTTCTTCCCGAGGGCTCCTACAACGGACAGGTGCAGGCATCCGCGGTTGCGGGCGACCTGCCGGCCGTACTCGAGCTCGATGGACCCTACGTGGCGAACTATGCCTGGCAGAGACGGCTCCGTGCGCTCGATGGTCTGCTGAATCCGCAACTGCGTGACGACTTCCTTCCTTCGTTGCTGCAGCAGGGGAGCTACCGCGACAGCCTGTACGCCATCGGCACCTTCGATTCAGGACTGGGCCTCTACGCCCGCCGGTCGGCGCTGGAGGAGATCGGGGCACGAGTGCCGAGTTCCGCCAGTGAGGCTTGGAGTGTCGAAGAGTTCGAACGCATCCTGGCCGCCCTCGCACAGCGGGACGAGGACGGAATGGTCCTCGATCTCGGTCTGAACAACACGGGGGAGT
Source organism: Candidatus Krumholzibacteriota bacterium (assembly GCA_963764625.1). Taxonomy (GTDB): domain Bacteria; phylum Krumholzibacteriota; class Krumholzibacteriia; order JAJRXK01; family JAJRXK01; genus JAOZPE01. The sequence goes on from CAVXTH010000007.1 coordinate 212,586, forward strand.
GGTTTGCCTACGGCTTTTCCCCGGTGCTCCAATCCGCCGGAGCTGACCTGATCGAGCGGGGTGGAACCCCGAGGGCGGAGGGAACCCTGGATGGGCCGGCGTCCGTGGCGGCGCTGCAGCACATCCAGGACTGGATCGTGCACGGCTACGTCGATCCCAATCTGGATGATGCGGCGTTTTCCTCCGGTCGGGTGGCCTTGTCGTGGTCCGGACACTGGAAATTCAGCAGCTTCTGCCCCAAAGGCGACTGTGAGGACTTGGTCCTCTTGCCACTACCCGATTTTGGGAAGGGCTCGCGCACCGGACAGGGCTCCTGGTGTTGGGCCGTCACAACCAACTGCAATCATCCTCGACGGGCTGCAGCGTTTCTGGAGTTCTTGTTGCGCACTCCGGAGATCCTGGCCATGACGAACGCCAATCACGCGGTGCCGGGTACGAAGAGCGCCATTGCCACCTCCGCCGACTATCGTGAGGGCGGGCCCCTGCATCTATTCGCCGCGCAGCTGAGCGGAGGCTTCGCGGTGCCACGTCCGCGCACGCCCGCCTATCCCATCATCAGTTCCGCCTTTCGGAAGGCCTTTCTCGACATCCGGGCCGGCGGACCTGTAAAAAGAGCATTGCAACGTGCCGCGAAACTGATCGATCGCGACCTCGCCGACAACCACGGTTATCCCGATCGGAGGAAGGCGTCGACCCACGAAGGGAAACGACGATGAAGAGCAATCCTCGAGTCGGCGAGTTCGGCGACGCGCAGGCGCGCGCCGCCTGGCTCATGGTGACGCCAGCCGTGGTGGGGTTGGTTCTCTTCGTCGCGGTTCCCTTTGTTCTGGCGGTGGCGATCTCGCTGACCAATCTTAGGCTCGGTGCACCCCTGCCGCTGGAATTCGTGGGGCTCCGCCAGTATGCGCGCATCTTCTCCGATCCCGCCTTCCTTCGGGCCTTGGTCAACAATACCGTTTTCGCACTGATCGTCGTGCCGGTTCAGACCTCGCTTGCGCTCGCGCTCGCGCTACTCCTGAATCGCAAACTGCGCGGCATGGTCGTGTTCCGCACCCTTTTCTTCATGCCGGTGGTCTTTCCGCTTTCTTTGGTCGCGGTGGTGTGGATTCTCATCTTCGCACCGAGCGCGCAGGGAATGATGAATGTCTTTCTCAGCCGCCTCAGTTTCGGCGCCTGGCAACCGCATGACTTTCTGCATGACCCCGTGTTGGCGCTGCCTTCGATCATGCTGACCTCGATTTGGCAGGGAACCGGATTTCAGATGGTCATTCTTCTGGCCGGATTGCAGTCGATTCCACAGCAGCTCTACGACGCGGCCCAGATCGACGGCGCGAATTCCTGGCGCCGCTTCCTCCACATAACGCTGCCGCAGCTGCGCAGCCCTCTGACTTTCGTGGTCATCGTAACCTCGATCCTCTCGTTTCGCGTCTTCGATCAGGTTCGGGTCATGACGCAGGGAGGGCCCAGCAACGCCTCGACGACCGTCATCTACGAGGCGGTGCGCAGCGCATTCGATCGGGCCCAACTCGCGCAGGGCGCTGCCATGACCGTGGTGTTCTTCGTGTTGGTGCTGGGCATCACGCTGCTCTTGCATCGGGTCTTCCGACAGGAGGGTGAGATCAGATGAGTGCGGCGACCCACCCGGCATCGGTCTCTTTCACGCGCCGACGTCTTCGAAGGACTGGCCTGTGGTTGCTCCTTTTGGCGGGAGCGCTGCTCTGGGTCGCGCCGCTTCTTTTCATGATGGTGGGCAGTCTGAAACCCGATGCGCGGATTCTTCACGAGGCAGGCTCGTGGCGCGCCTTCGTTCCCCGCTCGGTGTCGCTCGAAAACTATCACGACGTCTTCGCGCGAGTTCCCTTCCTTCAATTCCTGAAGAACTCGGTCTGGATCAACGGGCTCATCGTGGGTTTGGGGCTGGTGGTGAATTCTCTAGCCGGCTACGCGTTGGCACGCCTGCAATGGCCGGGACGGCGAATCGTCCTGGGCCTGGTGCTCGCGTTGCTCGTGGTGCCGTTCGAGGCCATCGCGGTACCGCTGTTCTATCAACTCTCGAGCCTGGGAATGCGCGATTCCTACTCGGTCCAGGTGTTGCCCTTCGTGGCTTATCCACTTTCCATCTATCTGTTCTATTCGTTCTTTCTGGATCTTCCCAAAGAGCTCGAGCAGGCGGCTAGGGTCGATGGGGCCGGCGTGTTGCGGACGTTCTGGATGATCGTGGTTCCGAATTCCAAGCCGGCCTTCGCCAGCGTGGCCATCGTGAGTTTTCTCACCTTCTGGGGTCTGTACCTGTGGCCGCTCCTGATGACCACGGGAGAGCATGCACGGCCACTGCCTTTGGCCATCGCGACCTTTCAAACTCTACCTCCTTTGCAGTGGGGCGATATTCTCGCCTTTGGAGTGATGATGGTAGCGCCGGTGCTCCTCGTGTTCATTGCGTTTCAGGGTTGGTTCGTGCGCGGCGTGAGCAGCAGCGGAATCAAAGGATAGTGATGGCTGAAGTACGACTCGAAAACCTCAGGAAGGTCTATCCCGGCGGGACCGTCGCTCTGGATCGCTTAGACCTGAACATCCACCAGGGTGAATTGGTGGCCGTGCTCGGGCCTTCGGGTTGCGGAAAATCCACTCTATTGAACCTCCTGGCAGGACTCGAAACCCCGAGCAGTGGAGAGATTCTTTTCGACGGCCGGTCCGTCGTGGGGATGGAGCCCCGCGAGCGGAACATCGCCATGGTGTTTCAGAATTATGCGCTCTATCCCCACATGACGGTGCGGGAGAATCTCGAGTTTCCCTTGAAGATGATGGGTCGCTCACGGGCCGAGATCGTCTCGGTGGTGGAGGAGACGGCGCGAGGACTCGGGTTGCAGGAATTGCTCGAGCGCAAGCCCCGCCAGCTGTCGGGCGGACAGGCGCAACGCGTCGCCATGGGGAGGGCGATCGTGCGCGATCCCACGCTCTTCCTCATGGACGAACCGCTTTCCAACCTCGACGCGAAACTGCGGGTGGAGATCCGCTCCGTCATCACCCAGCTGCAAAGCAGCCTGGGCACGACAACCCTCTACGTGACGCACGACCAGGTGGAAGCTCTGACCATTGGGCAGCGCGTGGCCCTCTTGCGCAGCGGAGAACTGCAACAGCTCGATTCCCCGCAAAACCTCTATGACAGACCGGCCAACCTCTTCGTGGCCGGGTTCCTGGGCAATCCGGCCATGAATCTGCTGCGTGCCGAACTCGAGATCGAGGAGGGAGCGCTGAACTTGAGGATCGGATCGCAGACCGTGGGTTTGTCCGCCGAGAGCGCGAAGCGCGCGCTCGCGGCCAACGCCCGCATCGTGGGGCTGCGGCCCGAGAACTTCGCCTGGCCCGAGGACCATCCCCACTGGCCGCAGGTAGAAGCTCGGGTAAGAACGATCGAGGTTCTAGGTCACGAGCAACTCCTGCACTTGGATGCGGAGGTTGCCACCGTGGATCCCGAGTCCATCGATCGCGGAGAGGGCCCGGAGTGGCTTCCGAAGAAGAAGGGCAAGCTGGTGGCCCGGGTCCCGATGCGGTCGGAGGTCTCGACTGAAATTCCCGTTCGACTCGCACTCGACGTGGATGCGCTTCATTGGTTCGATGCGAGTGGAGCGGCGCTTCGCTGAGCTTCAGGCGGCACGAAGCTTCCGCTTGGCCTTGGAGCCCCCCTGCCCTTACATTGAATCTCTCTCCGCGCGCTTCGTCCCAAGGAGACTCTCGATGCCACTTCAGCCCGGTCTGCGTTTGGGTCCCTATGAAATCGGCGAGCCGCTGGGAGCGGGGGGAATGGGCGAAGTGTACCGCGCCCGCGACACCCGTCTCGACCGGACGGTGGCCATCAAGGTTCTGCCCGGGCATCTGTCGGCCAACCAGATCTTGCGCGAACGCCTCGACCGCGAGGCGCGCGCGATCTCTTCGCTTTCCCATCCGCACATCTGTGCCCTCTACGACGTGGGTCACCAGGAGGATCTCGACTACCTGGTGATGGAATACCTGGAAGGGCAGAGTCTCGCCGATCGCTTGAAGGATGGTCCGTTGCCTCCCGAGCAGGTGATCAACTTGGGCGCCGAGATCGCCCAAGCGCTCTCCGCCGCGCACCGCGCTGGCGTGGTGCACCGCGATCTGAAGCCCGGCAACATCATGCTCACCCGGGAAGGCGTCAAGCTGTTGGATTTCGGTCTGGCCAAACTGGGGGTGGAGCCGCAAGTCAGTGATTCCTCGCTGACGGTTCCCATCAGTTCCCGACACACGGGAGACCCTCTCACGGTGGAAGGTACGATTCTCGGTACCTACCAGTACATGGCGCCCGAGCAAGTGGAAGGGAAGGACGCGGACGCTCGGACCGACATCTTCGCCTTGGGGGCGGTACTCTACGAGATGGCCACCGGCCGCCCGGCGTTCAGCGGAGGCAGTCAAGCATCGTTGATTGCGTCGATCCTCAAGGACCAACCGACTCCCATCTCGAACGTACAGGAGATGGCCCCGCCGGCCCTGGACCGCGTGGTGCGGGTGTGTCTGGAGAAAGATCCCGAGCAGCGCTGGCAGACGGCCCAGGATGTCGCCCTGCAACTCAGCTGGATCGCCGAGGGAGGTTCCGCCGCCGGGGTGCCCCGACCGGTGACGCACCGCCGCAAGAACCGCGAGCGGCTGGCCTGGATCGCGGCCGCCGTCTTTGGACTTGGCGCTGGTCGCGGTGGCAGTGCACGACGTTCTGCGGCCGGCTCCGCCGGAACCGCGGACCGTGCGTTTTCGCATCCCCGCCCCTGCGGGAATCGTTACGGCGGACGTGCCCAAACTCTCGCCCGACGGACGATTCGTCGCCTTCAACGCGACCGATTCGTTGGGAACCAGTCGCATCTGGCTGCAGCCACTCGATGCTCTGCTGGCGCATCCTCTGGCGGGAACCGAGGACGCGATGCGGCCATTCTGGTCCCCGGACTCCAAGGAGCTCGCGTTCTTTGCGGGGGATCAGCTCAAGCGAGTCGGGGTCGAGGGCGGCACCATCCGCGTGTTGTGTGATGGAGTTCGTGGCGCCGACGGAAGCTGGAGCCAGGAGGGCGTGATTCTCTTCGACGGCGCGGCGGGCGATTCGATTCGTAGCGTGCCGGCCTCCGGGGGCGTTCCCCGTGGTGCGTCGATTCTCGACCGCGCGAGAGGACAGCAGGAGCACGCATGGCCGCACTTTTTGCCCGACGGCAAGCACTACCTCTTTCAGGCTCAATATCAGAGTGGAGCCGACAGCCTCTTCGTCGGGGAACTGGGTTCCACCGAGACGCATCTGTTCGGGCCCGCTGCGTCCCTGATGGGGTATTCCGATCCAGGCTACGTGTTGTGGGTTCAAGACGGAGCACTTCGCGCGCAGCGACTGAATACCAAGAAGTTCGAACTGGAGGGCGAACCCTTCCCCGTCACCACGCAGCTCAGCGTGGGAAGTTCGGGGCTGGCGAGTTTCTCGGCCTCGCGCAGCGGCGTTCTGGTGTATCGCAGCGGGGACACGGGCCTGCGCCGCTCCACCTGGGTGGACCGCACGGGAAAGAAGCTGCGCACCACAGGTCCCGCGGGGTACTACGGCAACCCGGACGTGGATCCGTCGGGACAACGTATCGTAATCGAGCGGACAGATGGTCAGGCGGCAAAGCCCGATCTGTGGATTCTCGACAACAGCCGCGGCGTGAGCACCCGCTTTACCTACGACGTTGCCGAGGACACGAATCCCATTTGGTCTCCAGACGGTAGTCAGATCGTCTTTGCGTCGAATCGGTCGGGTCAGATGGACCTCTATTTGAAGAACGCCGATGGGACAGGTCAAACCGTACCGGTGTGGCAAGACAGCACCTACAAGTTTCCCACCGACTGGTCGCGCGACGGCAAGATGCTCCTCGTGCAGCGCCGCATGCCCAACGCCTCTTGGGACGTCTGGTCTTGGTCCCTGCCAAGCAACTCCGGAGCTCATTCGGTGATTGCTACGAGCGATCTCGAGGGACAAGCCCGATTCTCTCCCGACGGGCGGTGGGTCGCGTACACCGCCCTCGTGGGGAATCAGCTGCAGATCTATGTGCAGACCGCTTCCGGGGAAGGGGGGAAGTGGCAGATCTCTCTGGATGGAGGGAGCGAGCCCGAATGGCGTGGCGACGGCAAAGAACTCTACTTCCTCGGCATAGACCGCAGATTGATGGCGGTGGACGTCGATGCTTCATCGGGCTTTCGCGCCGGGACCCCGCATGCGCTCTTCCGGGCCAACGTGTCGGGAAACTACGTCACGCGGAACCGCTATTGCGTGGCGAAGGACGGTCAGAGCTTTCTGCTGCTCGCGTCGGACAGCGGGCAGGTGCCACCCATCACCGTCGTCCTCAACTGGACAGCCGAGATCGACGAGAACTGATTTACTGCAGCCGCCGAAGTCGACGTGGGGGAGGGAAAGACTGCGAAGTCCTTACCAAGAGTGATCAAACCCAAGCAAAGGCCTGATTCGGGAACAGGTGGAGACCATGGGTCGTAATGCCCGGCACTTCCCGCGGCTCAGCGCCCGTCGCGGATTGGTCCTGACGCTCATTCTGGGCGTCATCGTGGTTTTGTTCCCATTGCTCGTACCCAGGGTCCTGCCCTTCGGAACCGGTCTCCTCAATCGGATGCTCGCGCGTGTCACCACGGTACCCGGAGCGAGATTGACGGTCGGCGAACTGCACGGCAGTTCACTCACGAATCTCGAATTGCTCGACCTGAGGCTGACACGCGAGAGATCGGCGCTTGCGGTGGCGGATACGGTCAGGATCGGCCTTCGTCTCTGGCCACTCCTGAGCGGGCATATCGATCTTCGCACGCTCCAGATTGCAGGACTGCATGTCTCGCGAGAAATCCTGAACTCTGAAGTGAAGACAGGCGACGGGAAGCCTACCTCCTGGAAGGAGGTCTTGCGCGGAGATCTCTATCATGGTCCCGCTCTGCACGTGGAGCAATTGACCGTGCGCGACGGCAATTTTGGAAGCCATGCTCCCTCGATCTCAGGTGCCAATATCGTTGCAAGTAATCTGCGGGTCGCACCTTATGTGATTTGCGAACTCGATCAACTCTCGCTGCGCTATAACCCCGCTCCGCCGGATTCCGGGCAGGTCGATCTTTGGCTGTCCGCTTCGCTCTCACCCACGAAACTCCTCGTCGACACTCTGCGGGTAAGGCGCGCGCAGAGCGAGGCGACGGGACGTCTCTCGCTCGCCTTTGGCACGGACGGCGGGATTCAACAGATGGCGGTCGCAGTGAATGCGGATTCCCTGGATCTTGCCGATTTGAAACTGCTGCCGGGTATGCCAAGCATGCACGGAAAGATGCTCCTGAGCGCTGAACTTCGGGGCCCAACGCTCGATCAGTTGGACGGGCGAGTTCATGTGGGGTGGGCAAGCAGTGGAAGTTGGGACGACGAATTTGCAGGCCTCGAACTTCACGGCGCAACTCGAGGGAGGACGGGCCGAACTGGTTGGCAGAACCGCGCTCGGTGGCGCCGACGTCGACGTCAGTGGCTGGATACGGCCCCTGGATGAGGCACCCAGCTATGAATTGAGTCTAACCACTGATGAGCCGCTCCTCCTGCCCGGTCTCGAGGCTCTCCGAGAACGCACGAGCTCGCGTTGGCAGCCTCGGGGCACTCTTCAGTTGAGAGGAAGGGGGTACGGACCGCAAGAACTGCAGGTTGTGGGGGCACTCGAGGAAGGTGATTCGCGGATCGAATGGAAAGCCGAGCTTGGCCCACCGCCCGAGAGAGCATGGAAGCTCAGTCAGCTGACTTTGAAGGATCTCGATCTGGCGTCCATCTTCGACGGCGTCCCCAGCACTCTACTCGACGGGACGCTCAGTGCGCGCGGGCAGCTCGAGGATCTGGCATCGCAATCACCGCTAGTGTCTGTGCAGACGAACCTCCTTCGCCGTCTCAGTGCTGAGGGAAGGATCGAACTGCGGAGCACTGCGATTGCTCAAAAGACGAGAACCAGGGGCACGATCGAGATCCAGTTGCGTTCAGGTGAGCTAAAGCTCTCCACGATCATCAACTCGGATGCGGGAAAGCTCAGCTTCAAGGCTGCGTCGCGTCCGTTCGATGCTCAGCCCAAGCTCGTCCTGTCCGACGGTGAGTTCAAAGACCTCGACCTCAGTTCGTGGGCTCCCGGCTTTCCAGGGACCCAGATGAATGGGGGTTTCCTCGGCGAGATCGAGCTGAGGCGCCAAGGCACCCTGGAGGTTCGCGTCGCACCTTCACGAGTGGGCACACGCGAACTCTCCGGGGGCACACTCAAGGCCACCCTCGCGGACGATCAGCTCGTGTTGGCCAGCCACCTCGAGTTGGAATCACAGGCCGTCGAGCTGCTGGGAAATGCCCGGATTGATAAGGGAAACCTTCACGGGAGTGTCAGCGCGACTCTGCCTCTCGGTTTCTTGGCAAGTTACGTCACTCGGGACTCACTTCCGACAGACGGTAGTGTCACCATCGACGCCGAGTTTGCCAATCTCTCAGGAGTGAGTCCACGGGTCGAAACGAGAATTGCGGCCCGGGGGAAAATCGGCGCGTGCACGATTGATTCTCTCCAGGCCACGGCACGGTTGGAGAACGGCGTGCTCGTCGTGGATTCCCTCGAACTTCTCTCGAACGTGGGCACGATCCACGCCTCTGGAGAACTGGTTCGATCGGATTCCTCTTGGTCCAGGGAATCTGACTTCCACGCGTCACTGGTGGTGAGCGATCCTCGACCGGCGCTCGAAACTTTCGATGCGACCCGGATGAGTCCAAAGCTACAGGCGATTTTTCGTCACCTGGAATCGGCGCAATCCGAGCTGAGCTTACAAGGAGACAGTCTTGGCGCGGAGATCAACGTGCGATTCGACACCGGACAGTCCGTCGATCTGGTGGGAGGCGCCACGCAAGCCGGCGACACCACGCAAATCTGGCTCACGCGGGCGCAGACGCAGAATACATCCACTGGCTTACGCCTGCTCCGCCCAGCTGAAATCACCTTGATGCCGCAGCGACTGGAGATTGGATCGCTACAGTTGGAAGTCGGGGAGGGGCAGATCTTCATCGACGGCACATTCGACCGTCGTGGGGAGGAAGATTTCCGAATCGAAGCGCAGGGTATCGATCTCGCCTCCATCACGAATGTGCTCGGAACCAATTCTTTCGATGGACGTCTCGACGGTTCGATCGAAGTTAGAGGTACCGCGGCCAAACCCGAGGCGACGGGTACTTTGCGGATCGCTTCCATCGTCAAGGGCGCCACGGGAGGAGTCACAGCCTTGCAGGCTAGTTGGGATGGCATGTCGGCGGAGCTGCGCGCGGTATTCCATTCCCCGGAGAGCGATTCGCTCGTTGTCGTCGCCACCGTGCCGCTGGCCTCACCCTTCGGCGACGCGGAGCCCCGCGCAGTCGGGACAAGCCGACAGCTTAGTGACAGTACGCATCGACGCCCGGAATTTTCCTCTCGACGCGCTTTCATCTGTGCTACCAGCGCAAATCCTGAGTGGTGTGGGTGGTCGTCTCGATGCGCAGCTACGACTGGCGGGTTCGATGGGCCGACTGAAGGGCGACGGTCCGCTAGCGATTCGCGATGGCGAATTCGAACTGCCTTCTTTAGGCGTCTCCTATTCGGGGCTGCAGTTGGACGCGGCGCTTTCCGGGGATCGCTTCGTCTTGCGCCAAGCATCCATCAAATCGCAAGGTGGCGAGTTGAATCTGACTGGAGATGTTCGTTTGTCCTGGATGGACGAGATCGAACCCAGGCTGAGTCTCGTGGTGCACGAGTTTCCTCTTGCAGATACTCCCGATCTTCGTTTGCTCGCCTCGGGAGAGCTGAAATTCGAAGGGAGCCTTCGCGCCCCGGTACTGCATGGCAGTTTGAATCTGAAAGACTGTGTCTACTATCTCGCGCCGGATGTGTTGAATGAGGCACCGAGCAAATCGGAAATCGTGCTCACTCCCGACGACCTACGCATGCTCGCGGATAACTTTGATTATCAGGTCCGGGATTCTGGAGTCGCGGTACGCGAAGCGTTCAACCGGGCCGAACTGGATCTTCGAGTTTCCCTGGAGCGGAACAACTGGCTCCGTAAGCGTGCTTCCCCTCGCCTCGCCATGGAAGTCACGGGTGATGTTCATGCTCAAAAATCGTCAGGCGGTGAGCTCGAACTGTACGGTAGTCTAGTTCCGACATCCGGTAGAGGCTACATCGAGCACTGGGGTCGTACCTTCGACATCGTCGATGGCGAAGTGTTGCTCAACGGGGGATTGGAGGACCACACGATCGATCTGGCGGCGACTTACACCGTGCGATCGCCGCGAGGGGCCGGTGAACCCGAAGTGGTCGTGAAATTCGAAATCCAAGGGCGAACCGACAATCTGAATCTCATTGTCTCTTCTGAACCGGCCCTGACGGAATCTGAGATCCTCTCGTACATCACCACCGGCCGCAGTCCGGTTCGATCGCAGACGAATTCTCAGAAGAGTGGAAACGATGCGATGAACTTGGCCGCGGACTTCGGCTTGTCACAGGTCACTGGTGGATTGCAGAGCTCAGTGCAGGAAAAGACCGGGTTCGACGTACTGCAAGTACGATACGATCCCGTACTTGGGGCGACTCTCGTGGCAGGACGATACCTGGATCCTAGACTCTACGCGACCTTCGAACAGCCGCTTCAATACCGCAAGTCGTCCGCGACCACGGGCCAACGGCCCTATGCCACTTCTGTAGGTCTCGAGTACGAACTCGAGCGCTGGCTCCTCGTGAATCTCCACGCCGAATCCTCTCTGCTGCGCGCCATGCTGAGGGCTCGTCATGAGTACTGAGCATTTAGAGCACCAAAGCTGTGTGGGTATCCGGTGGTTGGGAATTCTGATCCTCCTGATCATCCTCAACGATTCCTCGATCGCTCCGGCAGCCCCGATTCATGTCGGTGCCGACACGGTGGTTCGCTCGCTCCAGCTCAAAGGCGTGCAAAGTCTCTCCGAGTCGCGATTGCGCAGATTGCTTCGCACTCACGACCGAGGAGCAGCCTGGAACATTCGTTCAGCCCTCGGCAAGCTCCCGCTCATTCCCTCGCCTACGGCCGATCCGTTCGATCCAAGGGTCTTGCAAGAAGACGTTGTACGTCTTCGTGAGGCCTACCATTCCGCTGGCTTCATCGACACCCAAGTTCGGTACGAAGTGGAAGCCAAGAACGACGACAAGCTCTTGGACATAACGATTGTCGTAAAAGAAGGCAGACCTTTGACGATCAGCGATGTAGGGATCTATCGCGCGGACTCGTTGACTACACTGCAAGTGCCTCCGGACTTGAGTAGGGGCTGGGCACGGCTCGAAGTTCGAGCACAATCACTGATCGGCGGGCGTTTCGATTCCAGAGCAGTGCTTCAGGAGCGGGACCGAATGCGTTCTTGGTTGCGCGACCGCGGATACGCACAGGCCGAGGTAACGAGCCGTGCAGACCAGGACAGCGTGCATCTCACAGTGGTGGTTCGATACCTCATCGACATCGGCCGACGACAGCGGATCGGTGAGATCCTCGTCGAAGGCAATCACTCGGTTTCTGACCACATCATACGCCGTGAGCTTCCATTCAGCTCGGGAGACCTCTATTCCCAGCGCATCGTGAATGAAGCTCGTAGCGATCTCCAACAACTTCAAATCGTGCGCGCATCGCGCTTAGAACTCCTGTCGCCTGCACTTGCAGACAGCTTGGGAGCTTCCCCGGCGGGAATCCCGGTGCGGCTGACGATCTGGGAAACCCCTCCACACCTGATTGCCGGAGAACTGGGCTACGGAACGGATTCAGGACTTCTGGCGACTGCGGAGTGGAACCATCGCAATTTCGCCGGCGACGCGCGCGTTCTCACGATATCCAGCCTGGCGCAGACTGGTGTTCTTGCCACGGACCAGGTTCCGGACCGACGCTACCGGGGAGGGGTCACGCTCCAGCAACCTTACCTTTTCAACCGTCGCCTCAGCGCGCTGCTGGGTCCATTTATCGAATACCGCGAAGACTACCGCGATCGCTCGCTGGAGGCTGGTGCCAACACGACTCTCGTCTACCGCATCCATCGGTTGTTGTCGATGTCCCTGGACTACCACATTTCTCACCGCAAGATTTACGAATACCGGCTTGGTGAGTTGATCGTGGGTGATATAAACCTCCTCACCTATCTGTCACAAGCCGTGCTGGATTCGCAGGAGAAATTCGAAGCGAGCGTAAACACGAGCTTGTTCACGCTCTCGGCGAATCTCGGCAGCCTCGATGAAATTGCCAATCCGCGCAAGGGGATCCTGTTCAAGCCGTCCTTTCAATTTACTGCCCCTGCCAGTTTCTCCAGCGTCAACTACATCCGAGGTGACGGCTCTGTCTTCGGTTTTCTTCCCCTGGGGTCGCGGTTCACCCTTTCCGGGAGGGCGAGCGCTGGACGTCTCTACCCTTACGGCAAGAGCGTTCCGAAACCAGGTGAGACGGCGACAGAGAACGCTCTTGCGCTGAGGGATGCGTTCTTCACAGCCGGCGGTAGCACTGACGTGCGCGGCTGGGGCTATCGTCTGTTGGGGCCTAAGTTTCCCGACATCCGCGTCGTTCAAGTTGCTGATTCACTGGGCTTCGCAGCGGACGGCTACGTGCCGATCGGCGGTCTGTCACGATTGAGCTTTTCGCTCGAGCTCCGCATGCCTCTTCCACCGTTCGGACCAAAAGTCGGATCGCATTTCTTTCTCGATGGAGGCCGCGTTTGGACAGGCGATTCGCGGTTCAGGCTGGGCGCGGATGAGTTCGACGAGGAGCGTTTCTTCTATGCGACAGGTGGGGGAATCGACCTCATCACCCCAGTCGGGCCGCTCGAACTGAGTCTTGGATACAAGCTCAACCCGTCGCTTCCCGATTTGGTGAATTCGGGGGACCTGGTGGATGCCATACTGGCGGGCACGCCAACTGACGAACTAGAGAGGCACAACTCCCACCGCTGGCAATTCAGTCTGGTATTCGGCACCAATTTCTGAGTTCGTGGGCCGGAATCCGGCGCGCGGCATGGCGATGTAGCTTCGGAGCTCGCGGATCCTTCTCGCGCTGGACCTGAAGGAGGCAGACGGATAGAATCACGCACCCCTTGGAAGGACCCCCGAAATTGAGTGAATCACCACCGACCCGCGCTCCGCGCAGGGGCCGGCTCGTGCTCGCCGATGGGAGCGAATACCCCGGAACCGTGTTCGGCGCTGCCCACGCGCGCGCGGGGAGAGGTTGTGTTCACCACCGGAATGGTTGGGTATTCGGAGGCTCTCACCGATCCTTCCTACTGCGGGCAGATTCTCGTTTCGACCTACCCTCTCATCGGCAATTACGGCGTTCCGCCGCGAGCGGCGGAGGATCCTCTTCATCCCGGCTTCGAATCGGATCGGATTCACGCCAGCGGCTTCGTAGTGGCCAAACTCTCCCGCGACTTCTGCCACTGGGGCGCCGCTTCCTCCCTCGATACGTGGCTGCGTGAGGAGGGCGTGATGGGTCTGGCGGAAGTCGACACCCGTGCGCTCACCCGGCGGCTGCGCGCGTCGGGAACCATGGCCGGCAAGCTCTTGGTGGAGGGTGAGAGAGCAGAGACCGAGGTCGATGAGGACCCGCCCTTCGAAGACATCAACCGGTGCAATCTCGTGGACGAGGTGAGCGTGAAGGAGCCGGTACTCTACGGGAACGGGCGCCGTCGCGTGCTGCTTGTCGACTGCGGGGTGAAGCTAAGCATCATACGCAGCCTATTGGACCGCGGACTGAGCGTGCTGCGCGTGCCGTGGGACCACGATTTCAACTCCGAGGATGGCGATGCGATCTTCGTCTCCAACGGTCCGGGCGATCCCAAGATGGCGAATAGGACCATCGAGAACCTGCGGCGTGCGCTGGCTGGGGATCGGCCGATTTTCGGGGTGTGCCTGGGTAACCAGTTGCTCGCTCTCGCCGGCGGATGCGACACCTACAAACTCAAGTTCGGACATCGCTCGCACAACCAGCCGGCTAAGGAAGCGGCGGGCATGCGTTGCTACATCACGAGTCAAAACCACGGCTACGCGGTGGACTCCAAGAGCCTTCCTCCAGAATGGGAAGAATGGCTGGTGAACGCCAACGACGGGAGCAACGAGGGAATCCGGCACCGGGAGAAGCCGTTTTGGGCGGTTCAATTTCACCCCGAGGCGAACCCGGGACCGCACGACACCGCCTTTCTCTTCGACCGTTTCGCCCAGGAGCTCGGATGAACCGCAAGCCAGACAAGGTGCTCATCCTGGGCAGTGGCGCGCTGAAAATCGGCGAAGCCGGTGAGTTCGACTACTCCGGCTCCCAGGCGATCAAGGCTCTGCGGGAGGAGGGAATCCAAACCGTCCTGGTGAACCCGAACATCGCCACCATTCAGACCTCGGAGGGCCTCGCGGACGAAATCTATTTCCTGCCGGTGAACGCCGATTTCGTCGAGCGCGTCATCGAGAAGGAGCGGCCGGACGCGATTCTGCTCGCCTTCGGCGGCCAGACCGCCCTCAACTGCGGGATCGAGCTGGCGGACCGAGGGGTTCTGGAACGCCACGGCGTCGAAGTTCTCGGCACCCCGCTCGAGACGATTCGCGTCACCGAAGATCGACAGCGGTTCGCCGAAATGCTGCGCGAAATCGGGCTCGACACGCCACGCAGTCGCGCCGTGACCGAGGTGGATGACGCGCTCGCGGTGGCGCGTGAGATCGGTTTTCCCGTGATGGTGCGCGTCGCCTTTGCTCTGGGAGGGAAGGGCTCGGGTATCGCGCGTGACGAGCTGCAGCTGACGCAGATGGCCCATCAGGCACTGAACGGCGCGCCACAACTTCTAGTGGAGGAGTACCTGGAGGGGTGGAAAGAGATCGAATACGAGGTTGTGCGCGATCGCTTCGACAACTGCATCACGGTCTGCAACATGGAGAACGTTGACGCCCTGGGGATCCACACCGGCGAAAGCATCGTCGTTGCACCTTCGCAGACTCTCAATGATCACGACTATCACCGGCTGCGCACCATCTCGATCGAACTGATTCGGAACCTGGGAGTGGTGGGGGAATGCAACGTGCAGTTCGCGCTTCACCCCGCTCGCGACGAGTACCGCATCATCGAGGTCAACGCACGTCTGTCACGCAGCTCGGCCTTGGCTTCGAAGGCGACCGGTTACCCTCTTGCATTCGTGGCCGCGAAGATCGCGCTGGGCGCGTCGCTCACCGAGGTGCCCAACTCGATCACCCGTGTTACCTCGAGCTGCTTCGAGCCAGCGCTCGACTACCTCGTCATCAAAATGCCGCGCTGGGATCTCAAGAAGTTCCCTCGCGTCTCCCACGTACTCGGCAGTGAGATGAAGAGTGTCGGCGAGGTGATGGCCATCGGGCGCAGTTTTGAGGAGGCATTGCAGAAGGCCTGCCGGATGCTGGGCACCGGAGCGCATGGTCTAGTCACGAATACCCTTGCCTTCGAGGATCTCGAGGAGGAACTGCGGCACCCAACCGAAAATCGAGTCTTTGCCATCGCCGAGGCGATGCGGCGCGAGATGGACTTCGAACGCATCCACGAGCTCACGCGTATCTCGCCCTGGTTCCTGCAGCGGATTCGCGACATCGTCGAGACGGCCCGCAAGATAGCGGAGTTCTCCTTGGAGGGGCTTCCCGCCGCTCTCATGCGGCAGGCCAAGCAGCAGGGCTTCTCCGACAACCAGATCGCGCGGATTCTGCGGCGCGAGCAGGCGCTCGGTCCCGGCTACGGCGGCAATTTGGAAGTCCGCCGCCGTCGTCTCGAGCTGGGAATTCACCCGGTGGTGAAGCAGATCGACACCCTCGCCGCAGAATATCCGGCTCAGACGAACTACCTGTACCTGACGTACAACGGCACCGAAGACGACGTCCTTCCGACGAAGGGGCGCCCCTGTCTCGTCTTGGGTGGCGGCGCCTACCGCATCGGCTCCTCGGTCGAGTTCGATTGGTGCTGCGTGAACGCGGCACAAGCGCTGAAGCGGCTCGGTCACGGAGCCGTGATGATCAACTGCAACCCGGAGACGGTGTCCACCGATTATGACACCTGTGATCGCCTGTACTTCGAGGAGCTGTCCTTGGAGCGGGTGCTCGACATCTGTGCAAAAGAGGACCCACACGGACTCGTTCTCAGCATGGGGGGACAGATCCCCAACAAGTTGGCAGTTCCGCTGGGCGAAGCGGGCATTCCGGTGCTGGGAACGGCTCCGGCCGATATCGACCGGGCCGAGAATCGTCAGCTCTTTTCCTCACTCTTGGACGAACTCGGAGTCGACCAGCCACAGTGGCGCGAGGCGAGTTCGACCGAAGAAGCCCTGCAGTTTGCCCGCGAGTCGGGCTATCCGGTGTTGGTAAGGCCTTCCTACGTACTCAGCGGCGCCGCGATGAGCGTGGCCCACGGCGACGCGGAGCTCGAAGTCTATCTGCGCGCGGCGGCGGAGGTCTCCCGCGAGTTTCCCGTGGTCCTCTCGAAGTTCATCCTGAACGCCAAGGAAATCGAGTTGGATGCGGTGGCCAAAGACGGGGAGGTGGTGTGCTATGCGATCAGCGAGCACGTGGAGAACGCGGGCGTACATTCGGGAGACGCGACGCTGATCTTTCCCTCGCAACGCCTCTATCACGAGACGGTGCGCCGTATCAAACAGGTTTCGCGACGCATTGCCCACGCTCTACGCATCACCGGACCGTTCAACATCCAGTTTCTCGCGCGGGAGAACCGTATTCAGGTGATCGAGTGCAACCTGCGGGCCTCGCGGAGCTTTCCCTTCGTTTCGAAAGTTCTGAGGGAGAATTTCATCGAGTACGCGGTGCGGTGCATGCTGGAAGATCGAGTCGAGGCGCCGGAGAAATCAGCCTTCGAACTCGACTACGTCGGAGTCAAGGCGCCCCAGTTCAGTTTCTCGCGCCTCAAGGGGGCCGATCCGCTTCTGGGAGTGGAAATGGCGTCCACCGGGGAAGTGGCGTGTCTGGGCCACGATGTCCAGGACGCGTTCTTGCGGGCCATGCTCGCCGTCGGCCATCGCATTCCCCGCAAGGGAGTCCTGCTCTCGACGGGCACGATCGAAGGAAAGGTGGCGTTTCTCGAGAGCGCGCGCCAACTGCGCGAGGCGGGACTTGCGCTGTACGCAACGCCCGGTACGCATGAGTTTCTGGCCGGCTACGGGGTGGAAGCAGGGCTCCTTCACGCTCCGCTCGACGAGCGTCAGCCCAACGTGGTCGACGCCATTCGCTCGGGAGAGATCGATCTCGTGATCAACGTCCCCAAGAGCTTTCAAGCCGAGGAACTCAACAACGACTATCTCATCCGCCGGCACGCCGTCGACTACGAGATTCCTCTCTTCACCAACATCCAGGCCGCGGTGATGTTCGTGGCTGCCGTCACGAGCCTCGACCCGCAGCGTGATTTGCCAGCAAAAGCCTGGAGCGAGTACCGCTGAGAGCGGATGCGGAACGCAGAACTCGCTTATTACTTCAGAAGAGCCATCTTTCTGGTCTCTTTGAAAGTTCCTGCCACCATCTGGCAAAAATACACACCGGACGCCTGTGGTTGCCCGGATGCATCTCTCCCGTCCCAGTTGACGGTTGCCGGACCGGCGGGACTGACTCGATCGACAAGCGTTCGCACGAGTCTGCCCGAGAGATCGTAGATCCTGATCGTCACCGTCGATCCGCCGGCCGGGACGTCGTAGTGGATCGTGGTACTTGGATTGAAAGGGTTCGGGACATTCTGCTGCAAAGCTGGACGCACCGGTATCGTTCCTCCGGGGAGACCGGTAGACAACATCGCTGCGCTCTTCACCATTACCGCCACGTTGTCGAATAGAGGAGCGTGGCTATGACATGTCCCCGAGGAGTAAGGAGGACAGAAGACTGGGCATTCATCGATGACCTCGAGCGCCACCTGAACCTGAGTAGCACCGGTGGGAATGGGCAATGCGACCGCGTTCGCGACCCATGTCTTGGTATTGCCAAACAATAGAAGGTGAGGATCATGCCACAGACCGAGTGTACCCTCTACGGTGAAGCGTGCCCGCACGTTGAAAAACACGGCATTTGCAAAAGGCAGGTCCTGATAGGCGTCGAATTGAACCAGGAGAGTGTCCGCCTCCGGGACCGGTGAGCCGTCCGACGTCATGTCGAGATTGATGAGGGGCGAACGTATTTCGTTGTGAAAGAAGTCCTCCACTTGGGTCGCGTCGTTCTTCTTGGTGGGAACCGCTAGCTGCTCAGGATGTCCACCGCAGCCGTAATCGTCCGGTGAGCCGTTGAAAAAAGCTAGGAAATGCGTGGAGTTCGTGAGCGAGGGATCCTCTTGCAATACGCTAGCGCCATCGAATACGCCTGAATAATCGCCAAATGGATGGTAGCGCAGTGCTCCCCAGTCTCCGTCGATGGTAGCGGTATCTCCGACTGCTTCGGACTCGAAATCTTGGAACTCCGCGAGACCGGCGCCCGTGAGACTCAGGTTGTCGATGATTGCTGCGCCATTGTGATCTTCCCCGTCCTCGTCGGAAATGGTGGCATCCGATTCCACCCTGAATCGTACGGTCACGGCGCCCGCAAGGCTGTCACCGGGAATCACAAACACAGGTGCCGCACTTCCCGAGCCGGTATAATCAGCCAGCGAACGCCAGCGGTCCGTCTTCGAGAGGTACTGCACTCGGACAAAATCGTAGTCCTCCTCGACGTCATACTGGATGTCGAAGGAGAAAGAGACATCTCCCGCTACCACCGGCAGTGCGTTCGAGGTAAAGTCCTGAAGCCAATTGTTCCCGTAGCCCGGCGGAGTTGCGTATAGACAGCCGACCCCGGTCCCACAGGCCACGCCGCACCAGAGGGACTTCGAACCCGCGATGGGAGCATAGGGCGCGGGCAGGCCCGCGAAATTATCGACGTGAAAGTATGCCCCGGTCTGTTCGGTCAGGTCGGCACCGGTCCATCCCTGTGGATCGGGCCCGCCGAGTAGATCATCGAAGTCGTACTCGGCCAGAGTGAACACTTGATTGCTGAAGGTGGCGGCCAGGGCAGCCGTGTTGGTCGTATCTTGTGCTTGCCGGGGAAGGGCAGCTGCAGTGACTGCCCGTAATGCGAACACGAATACGCAAACGAGGACGGTGAACAGACGCATCGTCCACACCTCCTTGCATGATGAGTTGTTCGCGGCGGGGAGGGGACCCTTGAGGCGGAATTATATCAGTTTCGAGTGCTCCAGGCAAGCATCTCGCGCTTCTCAATCGTAAGGCATGTCCTCCTTCCACTCCTTGCTCAAGGCCACTGAACAGATTCTTTCCACCCTGATTCTTCACGGTACTTTTCCTTGTCTCGTGATCTGGGAGTGCTAGCCTGCGAAAAGATTACCGGTGGTTGCTTCCCCCAATCGGTATTCCTGCCCCGCGGCCGAGTTCTTCGGCTTCCACCGGCTTTTGCCTCTTTCACGCTGGGCTTCAATCAAACTCAAAACTCTCGCCATACGAGGAGGTTGTCTTGAGAACTCCCCGCGTCTTCGGCTTGTGCTGTCTATTGATAGCCTCGCTGATTCTCTGGACTGGTTGTGGAAACGAGCACACTCCTGATCTCGTCACTCCGCAGTCCGCGGCTCACTCTCTCGGAAACACCGGTGTGCAGAATTCGGTGCCGACCGGATACTACGACACCGTTGACCTGACCAACGCGACCACCCTGCGCAACTCCCTGCACAACATCATCAAGGATCACGTGCGGTTTGCCTACACTTCGACCAGTACGGATACCTGGGACATTCTCGAACAAGCCGACGAGGACCCCAGCAATCCCAACGACATCCTCGATCTGTACCGCAATGCGAGCTATCCGAAACAGGGCGGGGGCAACACCTACTACCAGCGTGAACACACCTGGCCCAAGTCCTACGGCTTTCCCAACGACAATTCGACGAACTATCCCTACACCGACTGCCACCATCTTTTCCTGTGCGATGGCGGCTACAACGGCTCGCGCAGCAACAAGCCCTACCGCTTCTGCGACGCCAGTTGCACCGAGAAACCCACTCTCTTGACCGATGGGGTTGGCGGCGGCAGCGGAGTCTATCCTGGAAACTCGAATTGGACTTCGGGCTCCTACACCCAGGGGACGTGGGAAGTGTGGCAAGACCGGCGGGGCGATGTGGCGCGTGCACTGTTCTACATGGACGTACGCTACGAAGGTGGCACCAATGGCAACAGCGGCGCGCCGGAACCCGACCTGATTCTCACCGATGACGAGGCGCTGATCGATGCCTCCAACACGGGCAGCAACGAGAGTGTCGGCTACATGGGGATGCTCTCGGTGCTCCTGGAGTGGAACCAGGAGGATCCGGTCGACGCCAAGGAAGAACACAAGAACGACGTGGTCTACAGCTACCAAGGGAATCGTAATCCCTTCGTCGACCACCCGGATTGGGTCGGATGTATTTTCGGGGGCAACTGCTCCGGAGGCGATGTTACTTCGCCCGCCGCTCCCACCGGACTCGTCGCGACCGCGGGCGACGGCAGCGTCGACCTGGATTGGACCGACAACACCGAGGGTGACCTCGACGGGTATCACGTGTATCGCGCCACTGGGGTGGGTGGGCCGTTCAGCCGCATCGACCCCGCGCTTCTGTCGAGCAGCACCTACCAGGACAGCGGGCTCAGCAACGGTACCACCTACTACTATCAGGTGACCGCGGTCGACCTCTCGGGCAACGAGTCCGCGCCCAGCACCACCCAGAGCGCAACGCCTCAAGGTGGCGGGAGCGGTGGGGGAATCGCCTGGATCAACGAGTTCCACTATGACAACGCGAGTACCGACACCGGCGAGTTCGTGGAGATCGCGGGTACCGCGGGCACCAGTCTCTCGGGTTGGTCCGTGGTGGGCTACAATGGCAATGGCGGCGGCACCTACCAAACCGTCGCTCTGTCGGGAACCCTGCCCGATCAGGCTTCGGGCTTCGGCACTCTGAGCTTCGCGTTCACGGGCATGCAGAACGGATCACCCGATGGACTGGCTCTGGTCGATGCGAGCAATCAGGTGGTGGAGTTTTTGAGCTACGAGGGGACCTTCACTGCTACCGACGGCCCGGCTCTCGGGATGAGTTCGACCGACGTGGGGGTGAGCGAGAGCTCCAGCACCCCCGTGGGTGATTCTCTTCAGCGGACGGGAAGTGGAACCGCCGCGGCCGAGTTTACCTGGACCGGACCTTTGGGCGAGAGCCCGGGGCAGGTCAACGCGGGGCAGAGCTTCGGCGGCCCACCGCCTGATACGACGCCCCCTGACGCGCCGACGGGGTTGGTCGCCACCGCGGGCGACGGAGTGGTCGATCTCGACTGGGCCGACAATACCGAGGGTGACCTGAACGGCTACAATGTGCTGCGCTCGACCAGCTCCGGTGGGGGATACACCGTCCTCAACGGTAGCCTGCTCTCCTCCAGCCTCTACACCGACACCTCTGTGAGCAACGGCACGACTTATTATTACGTGGTGCAGGCGCTGGACATGGTCGGCAATGCGTCCGGGTTTAGCTCGGAAGTGAGCGCTCTACCGGAGGCTCCTACCCCGGTGGCTTGGATCAACGAGTTCCACTACGACAATCGTAAGACGGATCGCAACGAGTTCGTGGAGGTCGCGGGCAACGCAGGACTCGATTTGAGCGGCTGGGCCCTCGTGGGATACAACGGCGCGAATGGATCCGCATACGACACCATCTCGCTTTCCGGAGTGATTCCCAATCAGCTGAGTGGATTCGGCACGCTGGCCTTCGACTTCTCCGGCCTGCAGAACGGATCGCCGGACGGAATCGCGCTGGTGGACGACACGGGGACGGTGGTGGAGTTCCTGAGCTACGAAGGGAGCTTCAGCGCGACCGACGGTCCCGCCAGTGGCATGAGTTCGACCGACGTGGGGGTGAGTGAAGACTCCTCGACCGGGAATCGCGACTCGCTGCAGCGTGTCGGCACCGGTCAACTGGGAAGCGATTTCAGCTGGTCCGGCCCCAGTCCGTCGAGCGAAGGCCAGATCAACAGTGGGCAGACCTTCTCCAGTCAGTTGAGGGTCTCGATCGCGGATCGTTAGACCCCCCGATCACAGCTGCGGGCGCATTGCGCCGCAGCTCTTGGTGGCTCCACCCACGAGGGTGGGGCCACCCCATCAGGATTCGACAATCCACGTGATTTGAGCTAATTTGCCGCCATGTCTGAATCGCCTTTGAACGTTTTGGCGGTCGCCGGAAGCCTCCACGAAGGGTCCGTGACCCGCACCGTTCTCTCGTATGTTGCAGAGCAACTGCGCGAGAAGGGCTGCGTAGTCGACCTGCTCGACCTCAAGGCCGAGCCGCTCGCGCTCTACAATCCCGATTCCGCCTATGACGCGCCCGAGTACGAGTCAATGCAGGCGCGCGTGGATTGGGCCGATGTCTTCGTGCTCGGCACTCCGGACTATCATGGCAGCGTGAGCAGCGCGCTCAAGAACTTCCTCGATCACTTCTGGCACGAGTTCTGCGGTAAACTCGTGGCCACCGTCGTGGCCTCACACGAGAAGGGGCTCACCGTCACCGACCAGCTTCGTACGATTGCCCGGCAGTGCTACGCCTGGACCCTGCCCTACGGCGTGTCGTTCCACGGACGAAACGATCTCACACACGGTCAGATTTCCAACGACGCGGTGAAGAAGCGAGTCGACATGATGATTCGCGACGTGGAGGTGTACGGACGACTTCTGGCCGCGCAGCGCAGGGCCGATCTCGCGGGAAACGAGCCCGGCTTCCTGGCGCGCCTGCGCAAGTAGAATGCAGACTATAGCGGCAAACGCTCGGGTTTGCTTCTCACCTGGTTGCCCAGGGCATCCACCGCCACGATCTGCGCGAACAGAACCGTAGTGCTCGATTGCGCTCCCAAATCGGCGCGCGTGAGCGAGAGGTGTGGCCCGGAGAGCTTACGCTCGAGAGCAATCTTTCCGCCCGATGTGGTGATGACCACCGTGGGTTCCTTCAGCGACGGGTCAATCTGGCAGTCGAGTTCCCATGTGTCCGGCGCCGTCTGCCGCACCTTTAGGGACACGGGAACTTCCGTCGATCCCGCGCGCACGGTATGACCCAGGTCGGTTGGGGCAGAGGGCCCTCGCAGTTGGTAGATTCCGATCGCGAACACGGCGAGGGATGCCGCGAGCAGACCTCCAGCGAGCCAAAACGACCGTCGTGGCTTGAGGGGGACAATGTTCTCGGAACTCGCCGGCTTCGATTCCGCTTCTGTGTCCAGACGATCTCGCAGCCGCACGGCGAAGGAACTCCTCAGGTCCTTCGAGTGCTTCCCTAGGCTGGAACCCACGGGCACCGAGCTCACCTCTCGCGCCAGCGCCAACTCCGCGCGGCAGGCGCCGCAATGTTCGATGTGGGTCTCCAGCGCGTCACGCTCGCTCGCATCGAGCTCGCCTTCGCAATAGGCCAAGAAGAGGGCGGGATCAACGTGTCCGGAATCTCGGTTCATGGCTTACTCGTCTCCCAAGAAGTTGAAGAGCGCCTTCTCTCCAAACTGCGCGCGCAGGGCCTGCCGCAGCTTGCGATGCGCCGTGGCCAGATGGGTTCGCGCCCCGGAGGTGTTGGTCAGGCCGATGACTTGATTGATCTCCTTGACCCGCAGCCCCCAGTAATACCGCAGGTGCACGACTTCCTGCTCCCGGGGCGAGAGCTCTTCTTTACAGATCCCAGCGACAAGTCGCGCCATCTCGCCCTGCTCGACCTCCAGCGCGGGATCGGCAGGGTCGATCAACTCGGTGGCCCAGACCTCCTCCATCTCCTCCGTGGCTACCTCGTGGCGTTGATGCCGACGCAGGTTGAAGCAACGATTCCGCACCAAGACATACAGCCACGAAGAGAAATGCCGTCGAGCGTCGTAGCCGGGAGGCCTCTCCAGGAAGGAGAGGAAGACTTCCTGTGTGAGGTCATACGCCAAATCTTCGTCTCCCAGGAGCCGACAGCACTGGCTGTACACCCGAGTGTGGTAACGTTCAAACAGCACTTCGAGGGCTCGACCCCGATCGACGCCCTCCGCTGACGGAAGTCGCTCTTCCCGGACGACTGCGAAGAGCTCATCATCCGACCATTCGTCGAGCGTGAGATCACTGGCGGCTTCACTCATTGGAACACCGTTCCCTGCGGGTTTGGCAAGAGCAAGGAGTTCTACACCGCATTTGACTGCAGAGCGTGCTGGGGGGAAACTGCGATTTACATGAATCTTAGCGCGAATCACCGCATTTGGGGAAGGAAGAGGCTGTCTCGCGACGCCTTGGCCCGGCTCACTGTCATACTGGTGGGTTTGACGACCCTCCTGCTTCCTCTCGTCTCACGGGCAGAGACTCCTCTGCAGGCCTGGGAACGCGTCGAGGCCATTCGACAGGAGCAGGGACCCGAACGAGCCCTTCCGCTGGCGCGAAACGCTCTCCATGGGCAGCCGGATTTCCCTCCTCTGTGGAGCCAATACGCTCGGCTTCGCGCCTCACTGGGTGGATACACCGGTGCTCGTGGCCTGCGTGACTCGCTGCGCGCGCACGGTACTCTGACCCAAGCACGAGTGACGGAAAGTTTCTTGGCCGCGGAGGAGAGCCGGTTTCAAGCAGCATTGGACACCTTGGCACTTCTGTCTCTTCCTCCCGCGGGCACTCCCGGCGAGGTCTTTCGTTGGCTAGACCTGGCCGCGATCAACGTGAGCGCGCGCCAGCTGGATCGTGCGGACAGTTTGCTCATACTCCTGAGTAACTCTACCGCGATTCCCCCTGGGGAGAAATTTGCGCACTCTTACGTTCGGCTCACGATGGAGCTGCTTCGTGCTGCCCTGCAGCTCCACCAAGGGCAACATGATCTGGCGCTTGCCCGGCTGGACAGGCTGGCAAAAGGGGCGGCGTCTGAAGGATTCCTGGATCTGAGTATGCGGGCTCAGCACCTGCGCGCGCGGAGTCTGTCCGCTCTCGGCAGGTATGAACCGTCACTAGCGGCTTACGAGTCGGAACTGGTACTGGCGCACAAGCTCGAGGATCGCTGGCAGATCGCCGCCATTGCCGCGTGGAAGGCCTGGGCGCTGGAACAACTGGACGCGATACGACGCTGCTCTGAAGCTACGAAGGCTGTGTCTGGTCGAATTTCCCCAGTTGGGCGACACGCTCGGCACTTCCTACAGCTTGCTCAGCATGGGGTGGGATGCTCTGCAGATCGGTGAGACGGATACGGCGGAGAATCTGATGGAGCGAGCTCGACGATTTGGACGGCAGAGGAAGTGGAAGTGGATGGAAGGTCAGGCCTGCATCAACCTGGGCGTGCTGTACATGAATTCCGGTCGATTCGATCTCTCGATGGAGGCGCTTGAACGAGCCCGAACCCTGGCCTCGGAAGAGAAGGATACGTACCGGGAACGATCAGCCCTCAACAACATCGCAATTCTGCACATGGAGCGAGGGCGGCCTGACCGGGCGCTCGAGATCTACGAGAAGCTGCTTGCCATTCAGAGAGAGCACAAGAACTACCATGCGCAGGTGACCGTTCTCAACAACATGGCTTTGGCCAGCGAGCGAATGGGTCAGGATGCGCAGGCTCGCGTGATGTACGAGCAGAGCGTGGCACTGGCCGAAGAGCGGGGACTCCCCAACAACGTGGCCCGGATCAATCTGGGGCGGAACGCCAGCGTCAACGGGCGGTGGGCTGAAGGTGAACACACTCTGCGCGCGGCAATCGCCGACGCGCGCAAACGGCAGGATACGGGTCAGCTTGCCGCGGCGCACGCTCAGTTAGGTTCCTGTCTCTGGTTCCAGGGGAAGGGAAAGGAGGCTCGCGACCATCTTCTGATAGCCGACCGTCTGCGCAGGGACGCGGGAATCGTGATGGAACGGGTGCACGACCTCCTGCAATTGGCGCAAGTCGAAATCGGACTGCAACGAGGTTCCGATGCGCTGGCGACCCTCGATCGAGCGCAGCCCCTGGTCATGGGCAATGCGAGCGGATCCGAAGCAGCGCTTTACAGCATTCGAGCGCGCGCACTTTTGGAGCAGGGCGCGATCGAAGCGGCGCGCTCTCAGGCTCGTCGCGCCTTGGCAGTGGCCTCGACCTCATGGGTGGGGGAGGATGCGGGAACCCGGCTCGGACAGCAGATTGCGGCGGGACGCGCCCTTGAGGTGATGCTGGAAAGCGCGAAAGGCAGTGGCGAGAGCGAATCCCGAGATGTCGCTCGAGAGACCTTCGAATTGCTGCAACAGGTGCAGGCCCATGGTTTGCTCGAATACGTGCAGGGTGGTCAGCGCAGCATCGAACCTGACGTACCCGACAGTCTCCTCGAACAGGAACGGGCAGCGCGGGTAGCTGTCGATCATCTGCAGCAGGAACTCGGTTCGGGTCCAAACTCGGCGGCATCCCGGGATTCGTTGCGATTGGCCTTGGCGGAAGCGCAGGCGCGGCAGGAACGTCTGCGCACGCTCATTTTTCGCCTGGACCAGCGTTATCGCGAGATGACACAGCCGGCGGAAGTGGATTCGTCACAACTCGACAGGCTACTGGCACCGGGAACCCTGATTCTCGACTATCTCTGCGGTCGCGGGTGCCAACCAGGAGATTCCTGCCCTCTCTTGCTTTTCGCCGCCGACTCGTCGGGGGTGAATGCATACACCCTCGGACAAACCACCGATATCGCGCGGCAGGTGGCACTGTTGTCAGACTTACTGGCACACCCACCAGCGAGGGGAAAAGACGAGGATGTACAGCTCCTGCTGAGCGATCTCGGACACGTCCTGTTGGGGCCAGTCGCCGAACGCATCGATCGCTACGACTCCGTGATCGTGGTTCCCGACGGGGTGCTGACGCGAGTACCTTTTGCTGCTTTGAGGGTTCCGATCGCCGGAAATCCTTCGCACGAGGTCTACGTGTTGGAGAAGACCACGATTCAGACAGTTCCCTCCCTGGCGGTCCTCTCTCAGCTTCGGCGCGCGCAATTGCATGAGCACGCGGCCAGGCCCCGATGGGACATTGCGATCTGGTCGGGCTCAGGCTCTGCCACAGAGGCGGGCGGCACACGCTCCAATCCGTCTCTCAAGCTTCCTCACGCGGAAGACGAACTGCGGGTTTTGCGATCGGGTTTCGCTCGTACCACCGTCCTGCAGGTGAACTCCAAGGAACTCAGGGCGAGTCACGGTGAGCTCTCGAGCTTGGTTCCCGTGGGCTCGAGCAAAGTGCTGCACTTCATCGCGCATGGATATTTCGACCGCCGGCAACCCTGGAGGTCGGGTCTCTATTTCACGGGTGGCCCGAACGGCCAGAGTCTTCAGAAACTCGAGATCGCGGACATCTACCGCATGAAGCTTCAGTGCAGCCTGGTCACCCTATCGGCCTGCGAGACGGCCCGAGGCAGTTTCGACGAGGGAGTGGGATTCCTCGGGCTCACCCAGGCTCTTTTCGGCTCTGGCGTGCCATCGGTTCTCGCAACCCTCTGGCCCATCGATGACGCGAGTGCCCCCAAGTTCATCAGCGCGTTCTACCGACAGCTCGTCACAGGCTCAACCAAGGCGGAGGCTCTTCGTCAGGCGCAATTACAGTTCCTGCAGGACGAGAGGTTCCGTCAGCCGTTCTACTGGGCGCCCTACGTGTTGATGGGTGACGGCGCGGGCACCGTGAAACTCACGTTGCGGCGTTCCGTTTCGCTCGCAACCCCCGGGGTGACGCTGGCGATCGGCTTGTTGCTCCTGCTCGCGGCGCTTTGGTCCTGGCGGCGACGAGTCGGCCACTAGCCCCCCGGGGATCTCACCTCGCCGATCTTCGTTGCCATTTTCCTTCGCTGGTGTGTTCCACCCTTGTCCGACGCTCAAACCGGGCAAGGGAGGCACAGCCAATGAAGATCACGCTCGTGTTGGGAACGCTGCTCTTGGCGACCACGCTGGCCCTTGCCTCGACGGGCGCCGAGATCCACTGCTGGTTTCTGGGCATGGGTGGGGAGCCATCGACTTCTGCCACGTATTCCCTTCGCTCGTATATGGGTCCATCGGTGGTGGGCGTTTCCACCTCGTCCAGTCACATTTTGGTGCACGGGCCCGTTCTGTGTTACCCGGCTACGGTGACTGCGGTCGAAGATCCAAGTGCCTCTCTCCCAAAGTCAGTTCGGCTCCATCAAAACGCTCCCAACCCGTTCAACCCCCGCACGACGATTCGCTACGATCTACCTGAAGACGCTCCTAAAGTGGAATTGAGGGTGTACGACCTGAGCGGGCGATTGGTGCGGACCCTCGTTGATGGTCCCCAATCCGCGGGATCGAAGTCTGTCGTATGGGCTGGTCGTGACGAGGCCGGCCGGTTCGTCGCCACCGGTGTCTATCTCTATGTGCTTACGACCCCCGCTTACCGTTTTACCCGAAAGATGGCGCTGGTGAAATGAACGGCTGGCAATACGAACACCATCGTTCGAAAAGAACCGCCATGCGCGGGGAAGTTCTCATCTCTCACTTCGTGGTGCTTGCCTGCAGACGGCGACACGAAGAGCGGAACCGGAAGACCCTCAGACGCCTTCAGATGAGTCATTCATGCGCCTGAGGGTTCACGTACTGATTTGCTCCTGAGACCTCAGTCGTCGTACTTCGCCTTCATGGCACCCCATGTCATCGCGGGCGCCGGTACCGGTGACTCGCAGGTCTTGAAGTTCTGCGTCTCGCCAGCCGTACCCCCCTGGCCGTCGAGAATGCTCCCCGGACAGCCGACCCAATCGATCTGGTATTCGATGTCAAAGAAGCTGTCGACCTGGAAGTCGGTTCCAGGCAAACCCAGCCTGGTCAGCGTTGTGTGACCGGGGCTGGGCAACCCGAAATCCGCGCCTGCAGTGAGATGCAGAGTACAGAAATCCGGGTCACCGAAAAGTTGGCCCTCCAGGCTGTTCACCTCGCCATCGAAATCCTGCACTGCATCACCAGGAGTTCGTGGCGCCATGCTCATCGTTCCGTCCACCGGGAGAACGATGAACCGGTGGTAGCCGGCGAGGTCGCCGGTGCCGTCCATCGTCATTTCGAGATTGCCGGAGAACGTCGAAACGGTTCCCCCCAAGGTTCCACCGGGACCCTCCGGAGTCGAGCTGGTGACGATGAGGGCGCCGCTGATGTTGATCGTCGCGCTTCCACTGAAGCCACTTGTGATGTGCATGGCTCCGGAATAACCACTGGTGCAGAGGGGAGCCATGCCGACCGTACCGGAGCCGTCGTCCGGCTGGACGCAACAGGACGAACTCTGTGCGAACGCACCCTGGGCTCCCAAGAGAGCGGCCAGGGCGAGCAGCGGGAGGAGTCGAAAGAGAGGGCGTGTCGTCAATCGCAAGCTGTTCATAGATGCTATCTCCTAAGCTGGGGGAACTAGTTCACAAGCCCCGACCATACCATACCCGCCAGTTGGGGAGTGGCCCCGACCCGGTTGAGGGCGGGTTTCGATTGACAGGAGGGTCCCTGATGGCTATTTATGAAATTGATTTTCATTATCAATTACGGCGCGAGAGGCCGAGAGCATGCCATTGGACCGCAAACCAATTGAATACAAACGAGTTAGTGGTCTTTGTCTTCGTAGCTCAGGGCTGCCCTGGATCGCCGGGTGTGTGGTCGCGCTGGCGTTGCACGCCCATCCAGGGAGCGCCTGGGCCCTGGATACTACCGAGGCCTTCGGCCTGGGGCTCAGCGATGCCGAGGCCTACTTGGGCTACGACGGGCTGGGGCGGACCCAGAGTTCCCGGGAACTCTCCAACGAGTTCGTGCTGGGCTATGGGCTCAGCGACCGGGTGGCCCTCCGGGGGGGCGTGGGCTTCGCCGCCGAACAAAGCTATTTCGCAGGAGAGAAGAATCTGACTCTGGGATTTTTTTCGGAGGTGGGCGACCGGACGCATTTCGACCTGGACTTCATGCTCGACCTCGGCGCCAGTGGGGACGCACTGGGCGACCTCAGGTTCGCCCCCGCGGTCGAAGTGAACTACGACCGCGACCCCGACATGAGCTCTTGGGGAATCTATCTGCGCACTGGGCCGTCTGTGTCTTGGCAATGGGAAGAAGTTGGGCCATGCACGCGAAATCGGCGGAACCTGATCGATTACGCAGTGAATCCCGGTGCGTATCTACGGCTCTCTCCGCGGTACGAACTTCTCGTCGAGTACGATTTGTTTCTTCCCTTGGGAAAGCGGCGTGAGCCCGACGAGACAACCCAAGTTGTCGGTCTCGGGCTCAACATACAGGTTTCCGAAGGGTTAGAACTCATCAGCCAAGTCCAGCGCGACTTTCCTCGGGGCGGCGAAAGGCCAAGGGGCGGTGTAGTCATCGGCTTCATTGTGACCCTGCCTTCTTGGCAATGAGCTAGCTTCGCCCAGCACTCCGCAAACTTCGAGCGCGCTCTGTAACGAGCGATGCGAGTGCGAACAAGCCTTCATGACAGCGCGGAATTCTAGTTGCCGTCGCTGCTGTCGCGTTGCTTGCAATCGTGGGGTCGAGTTCCCTTCCGATTTATGGGTCGGATTCTCTGCATATTGAGAGAAGGAGGTCATGGGGAACTCTCGAATCGATCTCGAGAGGAGGATATCCCTGAGAGCAACAAAGAAGTCAAGGAACTGATCGCTCAGGGACGTGGGGCTGGAAGTAGTGGGTCGAATTCCAGTACCATCAATGCACTGGTCCTTTCCTTCCCCCAAAGGGAGTACTCTCATGAGTGCGACCTTGGCGTCCGCGGTCCCACCCAAAACGACACACACTTTGGCAAAGCGGTCACGACCGCCGGCGATGTCAATGGCGATGGCTATGACTATGACGACATCATCGTGGGAGCGCCAAGCTACGATGCGCTCGGGAACCCCGCCAACGACAACGGTAAGGTTTTCGCCTACTACGGTTCCCCTACCGGGACCGGAGGCACGGAGAATTGGTCCGTGACAGGGGGGGTGGGTTCACAACTCGGCGCCTCACTGGCGTCCGGCACCTACTTCGCGCGCCTGCAAATTCCCGGCACGGGGCAGACCCGCCGGATCACCCTGATGCGGTAGTCGGAGCGAAGACCCGATTGCCAGGCTCGGCCACAGATCTACGGTCTCTTTCCCCCGAAGGGTATTGTCACATGTCTGGATCTTCATCCACTCTCGTTCCTCTGATCGTTCTTCTTTTGATCTGCACCGCTAGTACCACTCCCGCCAACGCACAAGGAGACTGTCTTCCCAACTATGGAGTCCAGTACGTGGGTCTGCCCCAGGTCGACGCGCATTTCGGAAAAGCGGTTTCCACCGCGGGTGACGTCAACGGTGACGGATACGCCGATTTCATCATGGGAGCTCCCGATTACGACTTCGACGACTTCGACGAGGGCTTTTTCACGGTCGCTCTGGGTGGACCTGATGGAATGGAAGGCGTCGGAGGAGGTCAGTTCGGCGACGTACCCTTTGGAAACCTGGGGTGCTCGGTGTCAACTGCTGGCGACGTCAACGGGGACGGCTTCGATGATGTCATCGTAGGGGCGCTCGGCTACACCCATGGGGAAAGTGGCGAAGGGCGCGCCTATCTCTATTACGGCTCCTCCGGGCCGGCCCCGATGAACAATCCTGCGGCGTGGATCGGTGAAATCAACCTGGCCGGTGCGCTCTTCGGCACCTCGGTCTGTACTGCCGGTGATGTCAACGGCGACGGGTATGCAGATGTCATCATCGGAGCACGTGGACTCGGCGGAGGGCTCCTGGGTGACCAGTCAGGAGCAGCTTACATCTTCTTCGGATCGCCTAGCGGGCTCGCGAGCACGTACGATCAGGTCGTCTTCGGTTGGACCGAAAGCGCGCAGTTCGGCACTTCGGTGGCGACCGCAGGTGACGTCAACGGCGACGGCTACGACGACGTCATCGTGGGTGCGCCGGGATACGACGCTCTGGGGAACCCCGCGAACGACAACGGGAAGGTGTTCGCATACTACGGCTCTCCCACGGGAATTTCGACGACCGAAGACTGGTCCGTGACGGGAGGCCTGGGTTCCCGCTTGGGCAATTCGGTCTTCACCGCGGGCGATGTCAACGGTGACGGCTATGCCGATGTCATAGTGGGTGCACCGAACCGGCTTGACGGTTCGTTTCAACCGGTTGGTGAAGCCGACGTGTACCTAGGGGGTCCATCGGGCCTTGCGACATCACCGGTATGGACGAGGGTAGGGGTCGTGAGCGAGGGGCGATATGGTTTTGCCGTCGCAACGGCGGGTGACGTCGATGGCGATGGCTTCGCAGACATCGTCGTTGGCGTTCCGATGCAGAACGGTTACCAAGGGCGTATCGAAGTCTACTTTGGCAGCTCCGGCGGCCCTTCGGTGGACCCGTGCGTGCGGGTTTCCGGAGTGACCGACTCGGGCTTTGGTGCCGCAGTTTGCACCGCGGGTGACCTCGACGGAGACGGTTACTCGGAGATCATCGTGGGAGAGTACCTTGGCGACTTTACAAATCCGAGCTATCCGGGCAACGGAGCCGTATGGCGCTACACGGGAGGGGCGCGGCTTCCCTCAGAGGCTCCTGGTTGGATCGCCTCGGACGGAACCGCCGATACCGATAACGGACACGCTGCTTCGACCGCCGGTGACGTGAACGGCGACGGGTACTCGGACGTCATCGTCGGTGCGCCCAACTACAGCAACTTCATGTCTGGACACGGGCGCGCCCGCGCATACCTGGGGACCGCTTACGGCCTGTCGACGAATGCGTCGTGGTCGAAATCGGAGAGTGGCACTTCAAGCTATGGCGCTGCCGTCTCGCTTGCAGGAGACGTCAATGGCGACGGGTACACCGACGTGCTGGTAGGCGATCCCAATTTCAATGCAGGCCAAGGAGACGAAGGCAAGGTTTTCGAGTACGACGGGGGACCGAGCGGACTCTCCACAACCTCCTCATGGTCGAGGGTGGGAGACGCGCAAACCAGCTTGTTCGGTGACGCCCTGTCCGATGCGGGTGACGTCGATGGCGATGGCTACGGAGACATCCTGATCGGAGCGGATGGGTTTGGCAGCACCACTGCTTACCTGTTCCGTGGATCGGCCACCGGCCTCGAGAGCTCGCCTTCCTGGTCGTTTACGCTGGAGAGCGTGGGAAACACGGTGGCCGGCGCGGGAGACGTGAACGCCGACGGATACTCCGATGTGATCGTGGGACAGTACTCGACTTTCTATGGGGTCGGTGACTCGCGGGGTGCGGCCTATGTGTGGTACGGATCCCCCACCGGACTATCTGTTTATCCCCAAGCGTCCATTTGGTTGAATGCAGCTAACGCGGCCCTCGTTGCGGTTGACACGGCGGGTGATCTGAATGGCGACGGATATTCCGACATCCTATTGGGAGGCTTCTCGCTCGACGGAATCGTACAGGTGCATCTGGGTGGACCGTCTGGCATCGACCCAACGCCCGCCTGGTCGCGGCCGGGTACGGGGGGAGAGAACTTGGGGATATCTGCTGGTTATGCTGGGGATGTCAACGGCGACGGGTATAGTGACATTGTTGTCGGCTCGCAGGGCTACAGCAACGGACAGCAATTTGAAGGCAAAGTGACCGTATTTTTCGGGACTCCGTCGAGCTCTTCTCCGATCGGGGACGAGTGGTCCTTCGAATCGAACCAGGCCAACGCTCAGATGGGTAGACTCGTGAGCACCGCTGGCGATGTGAACGGAGACGGATTCGCTGACTTGCTGGTGCCCCTATGGGACTCCGATCAGATCTTCCTGCATCCCGGCAACCAAGGGAATGGACTGCCCAGGATTCCCCGCCAGGCTCAGTACGACGGTTCGGCGCCGATCGATTTGTTGGGAAATTCGAACGTACAGACCGCCTGGGCCCTGAAAGCGTTGGGTCGATGCCCGGCGGGACGAACGAAACTTCGGATGGAATACGAGGTGAAGGCGGTTGGGGTGCCCTTCGACGGTTCGATCCAGTCGGGTCCGTACGCCGACACCGGCGCGCCCACTCCGGCGGGCAGCGCGGTCGCGCTCGAACAGCGGGTTACCGGCGCCTCTTCGGAGGCCGCATACCACTGGCGGATGCGTTTCCATTCACGTTCGCCGTACTTCGAATACAGTCCCTGGATCGGGCTTCCCACCAACGCTCTCACCGAGACCGACCTACGTACCGCCCGGCTCGGCACCGCGGCCACGCCGGTCGCGGCGACCCAGTTCTGGTTCGCACCCCCAAGTCCGAATCCCTTCGGCGGGAGAACGATCTTGGATTACCGGCTGCCGCGCGCGGGAAGGGTGAATCTGGAAGTGTTCGACGTGCGCGGCCGGCGCGTCGCGACCCTGGTGGACGAAGTGGAAGCGCCCGGAGAACACCGAGTCAGCTGGACCGGGCGCGATAACCACGGCTCCTCACTGGCGTCGGGCACCTACTTCGCGCGCCTGCAAATTCCCGGCACGGTGCAGACCCGCCGGATCACCCTGATGCGGTGAAGGCAGTGGTGGTCTCGTAAGCGCTTTCTTGGCTTTTGATCCTTCAGTTGGATGGGAGGGGCTTCCCCGGGAGTGTCCCCCTGGAGCTAGGTTGCCCAGTTGCGTACACGCGGTGGACGTTCGCATCTCCGCAAGAGGAAGATGTGGCGGTGGGATTCTTGCAGTCAAACCAGCCAGAGAACTCGGTTGACCCGACGCTTGCATCATGACAACAATGTCCCGGAGATTCCCCACCAGTTTCCAGGCAAATAGTAGCGGAGAAGGAGATCCAATGACTCAGTTTCGAGGTTTTGACGAATCCAAGATCGAGGTCGGCAAAGATGCGGTCGAGGCTCTGCGCTCGGCACTGGGTGGTGGCCTTCACGGTCCTGGCGATTCCGAATACGATGAAGCTTGCGCCATATGGAACGCAATGGTTGAACGCAGGCCGGCGTTCGTCGCGCGCTGCCGTTCGAGCGCCGACGTCGCCGAAACGGTGCGCTTTGCCGCCGCACATAAAGTCCTTCTCTCGGTGCGGGGTTGCGGCCACCACATTGCCGGCAATTCGCTGGCAGACGGCGGACTGACCATCGACCTTTCCACCTTACGTAAGGTGTCACTCGACGCTAATTCCGGTGTGGTCACGGCCGAACCTGGCGCGACGCTCGGTGATCTCGATGCGGCGACTGCGGCGAAGGGTTGGGTCGTGCCTACCGGGATCAACTCGACCACGGGTATCGCGGGTCTGACTCTTGGTGGAGGCTTCGGTTGGCTTTCCCGCAAGTTCGGAATGACCGTCGACAGTCTGAAAGAAGCCGAGGTGGTGACTGCCGATGGCAAGACCGTTACCGCCTCCGCCTCTCAGAACCCCGATCTCTTCTGGGCTCTCCGCGGTGGAGGTGGCAACTTTGGAGTCGTGACCCGGTTCACCTACCAGGCCCATCGCACTGCACCCGAACTCTACTCGGGACTCATTGTCCATCCGGCGTCGGCGGCGGGCGATGCTCTGCGCTTCTACCGTGATTTCGCGGCAAAGGCCTCCGACGAGCTAACGACCTGGGTGGTCATGCGGAAGGCTCCACCACTCCCATTTCTCCCGGAAGACGCCCATGGCAAAGAGGTCGTCGTCTTCGCGCTGCTCCACTGTGGCGATCCCGCCGCGGCCGAGCGCGAGGTCAGGCCACTCTTGGAGTTCGGCAACCCGGTCGGCAGCCACCTCGGTGTGCAACCCTTTGCTGCCTGGCAACAGGCTTTCGATCCATTGCTCACCCCCGGCGCCCGCAACTACTGGAAGTCGCACAATTTCGCGAGTCTCTCCGATGCTTTGCTTGACGTCTTCACCAGGGCTCTCGGAACTCTCCCCTCGGATTTTTCGGAGATTTTCATCGCACAGCTCGGTGGAGCACAGAGTCGTGTTGCAGTTGACGCGACCGCTTACCCCCACCGCGACGCGCGCTTCTCGATGAACGTCCACACCCGCTGGGAGAAGGCCTCGGATGACGCCCGTTGCGTGGCCTGGGCGCGAAAGCTGTTCGCGGAAGCCGAACCGTACTCGACGGGCGGCACGTACAGCAACTTCCTGACCGACGACGCGGACGACGCGGTGGCCGCCGCCTACGGAAGCAATGCTCCGCGCCTGGCCGAGGTCAAAGCGCGCTACGACCCCACAAATCTATTCCGAATGAACCATAACGTGAGGCCAAAGAAGTGAGGTCGATGAACTGATTTGACCAGTGCGCCGAAGGTGAGCAGGAGGCTCTGCGTGAAGAAGCTGCCGTGGAGAGCGGTGCTGATCACGCTCTTGTGGATTCTGGTAAGCGCCGACGCGCTTGCATTGGAGGGTGCGGCTCTCGCTCAGGACCGGAACCCAACGTACGTGTCCGTCGAGGCTCTCACGCGCTTCGTGAACCCGCTGGTGGGCACGAAGAACATGGGACATACCTATCCCGGCGCGACGGTTCCCTTCGGGACGGTGCAACTGAGTCCCGACACCAAGCGCCCACCCATGTACGACGCCTCCGGCACCTACAACCGGGAGGTCTACCGCTACTGCTCGGGCTACCAGTACGGCGACTCGACCATCTATGGCTTTAGCCACACCCACTTCAGCGGGACCGGCCATTCCGATCTAGGGGACGTCTCGCTTATGCCAACCCTGGGCGAGCTCCAGCTGGAACCGGGCGATGCCTGGCAAGAGGGGCACAACATTCCTGCGCGCTTCCATCACTCCAGCGAGGTTGCGCAGCCCGGATACTACAAAGTGCAGTTGGACGACTCCTCGATCGAAGTCGAGCTCACCGCGACCCCGCGGGTGGGCATGCACCGCTACACACTGGGAAAAAGCGGAGAGCTGCACCTCATTCTGGACATGATGGCCAACATCTACGACTACCAGGGCAAAGATGTATGGACCTTCCTTCGGGTCGAGAACGACAGCACGGTGACTGGCTACCGGCAGACCACCGGTTGGGCGCGCACGCGCACCGTGTACTTCGCGATGGAGTTCAGCCGGCCCTGCAAGAGCTACGGCTACAAACGCTACGACGAGACGCCCTACAAGGGCTTCTATCGTCAGTTCGATCAGGAGCACGACTTCCCCGAGATGGCGGGAAGGGAGATCCGCGCCCATTTCGATTTCGATGGCCGCAAGGGCGAGCAGTTATTGGTGAAGGTGGCACTCTCAGGAGTGAGCACCGCGGGCGCGATGGCGAATCTCTCGACTGAGTTGCCCGGCTGGGATTTCGATCACGCGCGCGAGCAGGCGCGTCAGGCCTGGAACCGCGAGCTGGGCCGGATCGAAGTCAGTTCGATGAATGACGAACAGAAGAAGACCTTTTACACCGCGCTCTACCACTGCTTCCTCAGTCCCATCGTGTACGAGGACG
The DNA here is from genome assembly GCA_963764625.1 of Candidatus Krumholzibacteriota bacterium. GTDB lineage: Bacteria > Krumholzibacteriota > Krumholzibacteriia > JAJRXK01 > JAJRXK01 > JAOZPE01. Next base: position 249,917 of record CAVXTH010000007.1, read on the forward strand.
TCGACGGACGCTACCGCGGGCTCGATCAAAACGTGCACACCTCTAGCGGCTTCACGAACTACACGATCTTCTCACTGTGGGACACCTACCGGGCCCTGCACCCGCTCCTGAATCTCATTCAGACCGCGCGCAACACCCACATGATCGAGAGCATGCTGGCCCACTTCGACCAGAGTGTACACGGGATGTTGCCGGTGTGGAGTCACTATGCCAACGAGAACTGGTGCATGATCGGTTACCACGCGGTGTCGGTAATCACCGACGCGATCGTGAAGGGGAATCGCGATATCGACCTCGAGCGAGCGTTCCACGCTTGCGTGGAAACGTCACGGGTTCCGTACTATGATGGCGAAGGGGAATACGCGAAGTTGGGCTACGTGCCGGACGAGGTCTCGCCCTACTCCGCGAGTATAACCCTGGAACTGGCATACGACGATTGGTGCATCGCGCGGCTGGCGCAACTCGAGGGTGACGAAGCCGAGGTGGGGCGCTACGACGAACGGGGAGAGAGCTTCCGGTACGTCTTCGATCCCGAGGTGGGCTTCATGCGGCCCAAGCGCCGCGACGGGAGTTGGCGCCCCACCTTCGACGCGATGGCAACCGACGGCCAGGGCTTCGTCGAAGGGAACGCCTGGAACTACAGTCTCTACGTGCCGCAGAACGTGCCGGCCCTGGCGGAGCTTCTGGGAGGTCCGGACAAGCTCGAGACCTATCTCGATTCGCTCTTCACCATGCAGATCTCTGACGAGCAGATCGCCCATACCGAGGACATCACGCGCGATGGAATCATCGGCGCCTACGTGCACGGCAACGAGCCCAGCCACCACGTGCCCTATCTCTACAACTGGACCGTCCACCCCTGGAAAACGCAGAAGCGGGTACGAATGATCCTGGACACCATGTACGGCCCGGGTGTAGACGGTCTGTGTGGCAACGACGATGCGGGACAGATGAGCGCCTGGTATGTGTTCAGCGCGCTGGGGTTCTATCCGGTGTGCCCGGGGTCGAGGAACTACGAACTCGGCAGCCCGCTCGTGAAGAGCGCGATGTTGCATCTGGAGAACGGGAAGACCCTGCACATCGAAGCCCGTGACCAGAGTCCCAAAAATGTATACGTGCAGAAAGTGGAAGTGAACGGCAAACCCATCCATCGACACTACCTGGATTTCGCGGAACTCAGGATGGGGGGAGAGATCACATATTTCATGGGGCCTGAACCGGTCGAAGGGGAATAGGGTTGAGCCGGCCGGATGAGATCGGGCCCATGCATGGGGAGGAAACATGAGACGGCAGGCGCAGATTCTCGCAGGCATCGAATCCAGTCTTTCTTCGACGGCCTTTTCGGCGATGGCTCAGGCGACCGTCTTGGCGGTCATGGTAGCGGTCGTTCTGGTGGGCGCTGGCGCGAGCAATGCTCGCGCCGAGGGAATCCCGGGGACCGTTCTGAAGCACTTTCCGTTGGAGCTGAAGACCCCAACCGGGCTCGCATTCGACGGTCAGCATCTCTGGGTGGGCGATCTCGATTCGGCCAAGCTCCTGGAGATCGACCCTTCGAGCGGCGAGGTGCTCGCCACGCTCGATGCTCCGGGCTACCAGCCTCTGGGTCTGGCCTTCGATGGCGCCCAGCTCTGGGTGATCGATGCCCTGGATAAGACAGCTTACGCGCTGAATCCGGCGAGCGGCATCACGCAGCGGGCTCTGCCGCTCGATACGGACGACGCCAAGGGAATGACCTGGGATGGTGCGGCGCTGTGGACGGTGGATGCACGCGACGGCGTCATCACCCGCCTCGACATCGACGACGGAACCACCTTCAAGAGCTTTCCCTGCCCTCGCGCGAAAGCTGGTGGGGACGAGTTGGGCTTGGCCTTCGACGGGAACTACCTGTGGGTGAGCGACCGGCGCAGTGACAAGATCTACCGGGTCGACTCCGCTACCGGCGTGGTTCTCGACGACTTCCCCTCACCCGGTCCTTACCCGGCCGATCTGGCCTGGGACGGCGAGCACCTCTGGTGTGTCGACTACGAAACGCGCGAACTCTACCAGCTGGAGACGGTGAGCGGATCGCCCTATGTCGTCTCCGATCCGAAGCACGAGCTTCTGACCTACAAGGAGATCTGGCGCAACTTCGGTCCCGGGACGGTCGAGAGCCTGGACGTCTATATCGCGGTGCCGCGTGACCTGCCCAACCAGAAGTTGACGACAGAACCCACTTTCGATCCCGCGCCCAAGGACACCGTAACCGACAAGTGGGGACAGAAGTGCGCGCACTTCGTGTATGAGGACGTCGAGGCCGGGCAAGAAGTGTCGGCCCAGATGACGGTGGATGCGACCCTCAACAAGGTCCGCTGGTACGTCGATCCGGACAAGGTGGGTGGACTCGGGAAGATTCCGGCCAAGATCCGCAAGACCTACACGCAGAACAGCAGCAAGCTGGTCATGGACGACCCGGTAATCCAGAAGGCGGTCAAGGAAGCTGTCGGCAGCGAGACCAATCCCTACTGGATGGCGCGCAAGATCAATCGCTACATCCAGGACCACATGTACTACGAACTGGTTGGGGGGTGGAACATCGCCCCCACGGTGCTCGCACGTGGTTCGGGCTCCTGCTCGGAGTACACCTTCGTGATGCTCTCGATGTGCCATGCGGCGGGCCTGCCCGCGCGCTATGCGGGCTCGGTGGTCGTGCGCAACGACGATGCGAGCCGTGACGACGTGTTCCACCGCTGGGTGGAGGTCTACCTGCCCAACTACGGCTGGGTTCCGGTGGATCCCTCCGGGGGAGATTCCGATGTGCCCTCTCACGTGGCGGACTTTTTCGGAGGCCTGTCGAACCGCTTCGTGATCACCACTCTCGGCGCGGGTGACAGCGAGTATCTACACTGGGACTACGACAGCTACGCCACCTGGACGGCCAAGGGGCGCGTGAAGTTGATGCAGCACAAGGCCGGAGACTGGGTGCCGGTGGGCAAGAAGTACGAGCCGCGGGTGACCGCGACGGTGGGCATGGACAAGTGCGACTAGCCAGAGATCAAGAGTCGAGCCGGTAGCACACCAGGTGGAGCGGTTCCATGTCGCCCTCTGCATCCTCGTCCTCGTCTTTGACCACCGTATCGCCGATGTTGTGCGCGACATACATGTGGCTCGCTCCCGGAAAGATGCGGTCTCGATTCAGGTCCACGTCGCCGAGCAGTCGCCACTGCTGTACCCATCGGCCCTGCGCGTCGAACTGGTCGAGTCGGGCGAAGAGTTCGGGGGGATCGTCCGGCTGACGCTCGCGAATCAGGACTTGAAATCCGCCGTCGGGCCGCGGATAGAGTCCATCGACTACGCGATCGGTATCGCTCACCTGGACCTTCATCTGCTTTCCATTGATGTTCATGGAGTATCGCTTGCTCGCGTACTTTCGTTCCTCTGGTGTGCGCACATGGGGCTCGAACGGCCTCTCGATGATGCGCAGGAGCGAGCCATCCGGCGCGTATACGTGTAGGCGGTAGGCGTCCCACTCTTCTGCCACCACGACGTTGCCCTTGGCGGTGACGGTCCAGACTCCGCTGACTCCGGTCATGTCCCGCTCCTTGAATTGCTCGGCCGCGAGATCGACGGGGTGTCGATCCTCGTAGTAGCGGGTTTGGATGGTACCCTTGTCATCGACCGAGAGGATCTGGGCCACCGTCCCCATTTTTCCGTCGGCGAAGAACATTCCCGAGGCCGCCAGGACGAGATCGCTCCCGCGGTCGTAGCCTCCGGTGAGCATGGGCACGCCTTCGCTGGGATCGGGGATCGGGTGGTCGTCCAACGGAACCCCGTCGGGCTTCAGCAGGGCGATCTTGGGCGGCATCGTCTGGATCACGTCCAGAGTGCCGTCATGCCCCAGAAAGAGGCTCGAGGGATTGCGGAATTCCCCAGGCGCCTCGCCTTCGCGCCCGATGGTCTTTTGCCATTCTCCTTCGGGGGAGAAGACCTGGATCTGGTTCAATTGCGCGTCGAGAACGCAAACGTCGCCGTCCTTGCGTTCGACGACACCGCGGATGCGGCCAAAGATCAGGTCGTCGTCCAGGCCGGCGGTCCACAACGCGTGGAGATGAACATCACGAGTTTCCTGCGAGGGTGCGGTGCTGACCAGTGGTTCAGGCGAGGGATCCGCCGCGCCGCCGACGCCGACGAGGAGGGTGCACGATGCGAGCACGAAGAAGAGGAAAACTGGGAACAATGGCAATCGGTTCCATGCGACAGTCTTGTTCATGGGTACCTCGGATAGTTTTGAGTGAGATTCCAGCGGACATTCGGCGGTACCGAGACTACGCGCGAGCGTGCTGCTGGGTTTCACCTCCGCTCAATTCCATCACGCTACGTCCCCGGCCACGCTAGTCGAGAGGCCGCGCGAAGGTGGAGTCCCACGCGGCGAGGGCCAGCTTGGGATTGAGGTCGATATCGACCAGGCCGAGGTGGGCGAAGTAGCTCAAGGTGGACGGGGGTGGGGGAGTGATCGCCGCCAGGTCGAGGTCGGTGAAGGTGAGCTGGAAGACTCCGATCGCGCCCGCGTTGTCGAGTAACTGGTCCTGGCGCACGATGTAGCGGCGCTGTTCCGCTTGCGACGAAGTCCATTCGGCCTGCGTGTTGGAGGCCCAGCCACCTTCGGTCACCGCCACCGGGATGTCATGTCCGGCGACGAGTCCGGAGTAGTAGTCGTCGGGGATCTCCTCGGGGGCGTCGAATCCCGCGAGATACGGGTACGAGGACAGCCCCAACTCGTCGATGAAAGGGAAGTCGACAAGGTCCTGATCGATACCCAGGCCGGTCGAGTTTCCCAGCCGGCCCCAGGCGTAATCGACCTGCACGCTGACGCTCAGCTTCGCCGACGTGTTGCGGGCCCGAAGATCGGTCGCGGTATCGTTGGCGACCTGCCGGACGGCAGCATAGAGGTTCGCCGGCGCGATGCCCCGAATGAGGTTCGTCTCGAGCGCGAGTCCGAAGTGTTCGGGCTGCACCAAGCTGTCGACGACCGCGGCGTAGCGCCGGTACATCGCCTGGATCTCGGGCTCGGTGATACTGCGGCCGGCATTGACCAGGGCCGTCGATTCTCCGGCTCGGTTGAGCCCGTTGCCGGGATCGAGATAGACCCAAATTTGCAGACCCTTCGCCCGGTAGTACTCGGCCAGGCCTACCTGCTGCTTCTGCACCAGGTCCCCGACGGGCACACCGGCCAGAAGCGAGTCCCACGGGACTTCGTAGCTCATGATGGCCGCGTCCGCTCGCAGCGACCACAGGTCGATGGCGGCCAGCAAGAGGTCGAAGTCTGCGCGCGGAGGAATCCCCGAAAAACCCATGCGATAGGTGCGGGGTGGGCCCTCCGGCGCGGTCGGTGACTTTTCCTCGCTGCAAGCGCCCAGGCTACCGGCGATCAGGAGGATCGCGGCAAGGCCGAGTAGCTCGAGGCGGTGCGCGTGAGCTGAGAGAGAGTTCATGGCGGCCATTTTCCATACGCTCACGCAGAATGGACAGGTCTTTCTGGCAGTCTCCCTGGAGTATTGCAGCGTGGGACGCGCCGCACGAAGTGGTTGCCGGTTCGGGGTTGGTCCGCACCCGTTCCAAAGTGTTCCGACGTTCGGAGTCGGGCCGGACCCTGTCTGAGTGGTTGCCGGTTCGGAGTTGGTCCGTGTCGGTTCGAAAGTGTCTCGACGTTCGGAGTCGGCCCCCTCGGTTCGAGTCTCTCGACGTTCGGAGTTGCACCCCCTTTCTTTCTTCGAGTTTCGAGACTGAATTGTTCATCTTTCTTCACTATCTCCTGGCGCCGAGATCCGGCGGGATTCCATCCCATCCCACCTGGTCAGCCGCGCGCACGCCCACGTTCCGCAGCGCGCGGTCGAACGGGAAATCCTGGGTTTTCGGGGAGGCATTCTCAATCTATACAAATATTAGTTTGGTGCCAGGTCATTTCGATGTGCTGATCGAAGTGCCGGTGACGCTCCTCCTGGTGAGGATCTGTTTGGCGTCGTCGAAGTGGTTCAGGGGAGAAGCGTCCGCATCGGGATGAGACGATTCACCTCGTCCGGTCAGAACGCATACCTCAGAACGCAGGCCTCAGAATCCAGGCCTCAAAACATACACCCATGAAAGGTACAGGCCCGCGCCCACGAAGAGGACTCCCGTCATGTACCGAAGCGCGCGTCCAAAGACCTCCGCCTTCTGGAAGGCCTGACTCAGCCAGCCAGCTCCAAAGGCCAGCATGCTGGCGAAGATTAGCACCGGAAGCGCGGTTCCCACCCCATAAACTGCGGGAAGAATCCAAGGAGAGGCCGTAGAGGTTGCCAGAGGAAGAAGACTGCCGAAAAACAACGCCGCGGATACGGGACAAAAGGAGAGCGCGAAAAGAGCACCCAAGAGGAAGGCTCCCCCGCCTCGTCCATGCCGCGCGATCCATCGGCCTCGCGCTTCCAAGTCGAACGACGGCAACCGAAAGGGGAGTAGATCGAGGAGGATCATCCCCGTCACGATCAAGAGCGGCCCCAAAATTCGGTTGAGGTCGTATTGCAAGAAGTGTGAGGTGCTCACGGCGGAGAGAAGGCTCAACGTGAGCAGGCCCCCGAGCACGGAATACGCGAAGGAGCGCCCGAGGCTGTACAAGATTCCGGCACCGAGAGTTCGGATCGGCTTCGCGCCCTCGCCCGTCAACCATCCGACCGCGGCCACGTTGGTGGCCAACGGGCACGGGGAAACCGAGGTCAGAATCCCCAGCCAAAGAGCAGTGAGTATGGCAGCCATGCTCAGGACTCGGAGCGCATCCAGTTGGCGAGCTCGGTTTGCACGTAGTTGCGGAACTCACTCTCATCCTCTACGAGCTCCCACACGCGATCCAAGGCGATGAATCGTTTCGTCTGGCTTCCATCGCGTTGGATCAACACCAGGGTGCTATGGGTGAGGCCGAATTCTTCTCGGAAATGCGCGTTCTCGGGGAGGTCGATGTTCACGGCCTTCCAGTCGAGCGTCCCGGAGGACAGCTCGTTGTCGAAGCCGCTCCGGATGGCGGCTTTCGCCTGCGCCTCGATCGCACGGCAGGTTTCGCATCGGATGTTTCCGTGGAAATAGTAGGCCGCGTAGGAGATTCCCGACTGGTTGCCGGCTTGAGTGGATGGGGCTAAGGAATGGGGTTGCTTCGGCCAGAACACCACGGCCAGAGTTGCGACCACTACCGCGAGCAGTACGATCTGCGCAACGCGCCGGGGATTCATGAAGAGACCTTCGCGTTCAAAAGTTCTTTGATCTTCTCGACCGACAAGACCTTGCCTACCGTCTGGACTTCACCATCGAGGACAAGACTCGGGGTCATCATGATGCCAAACGAAAGGATCTCATCTATCTTGGTGATCTTCTCGATCTGGCAATCGCAGCCGAGCTCTTCCACCGCACGCTGGGCGTGTTCGGTGAGCTTGATGCACTTGGGACAACCCGTCCCGAGGATCTGAATCTTCATGACTGAACTCCGTTCATGATCAGGTTTCCGTAAACCAAGCCCGCGATGGTGGAAAGCACGACCACCAAGAGGACGTAGGTGATCGTCTTTTTTGTTCCCACCACGCTGCGAATGACCAACATGTTGGGGAGACTCAAGGCAGGTCCTGCCAGCAGGAGCGCGAGCGCGGGTCCGTTGCCCATTCCGCTGCGCAAGAGTCCGTCGAGAATCGGGATTTCCGTCAGCGTCGCGAAGTACATGAAGGCCCCGGCGACCGAGGCGAAGAGCGTGGCGAGGAATCCTTCGCCGCCCACGGACCGCGCGACCCAGTACGAGGGAACGAGCCCTTCTGAACCCCCGGGCCGGCCCAACAACAGTCCGGCCACGAGAACTCCCACCAGCAGCAGGGGCAGAATCTGTTTCGCAAAGCCCCACGTCTCGCCGAACCACGAGTGAAGTTCGTCGCGCGCGAATCCACGGGAGAGGGCCAGCACGAGCGCAACGCCGAATACGGCCACGATCCAGCCCCGGTTTGCGTAGATTGCAGCCCAAGTTCCCGTCTCCGATTGCGGGCGACCCCAGTTGGCGAAGACCAGAATACCGACCATGGCAACGAACCATAGCAAGGTTCGCCAACGGGGGCGCTCCTCCTCCTCCTCGACCGCGGCCTCCGCTTGCTTGACGCGGTGCTGGGAATCTTCCCGAAAGATCAGGCTCATCGATACCCCGACCACGACGCTGAAGAGGACCGCGCCGATGGCCCGCGCCAGTCCGAGCTGCCAGCCCAATACGCGCGCCGTCAAAATGATGGCGAGTATGTTGATCGCGGGACCCGAGTACAGGAATGCCGTGGCTGGTCCAAGACCCGCGCCGCGTTTGTGAATGCCGGCGAAGAGAGGAAGCACGGTGCAGGAGCAAACCGCAAGGATCGAACCGGAGACCGCAGCCACGCCGTAGGCCATTACCCGGTTGGCCGTCGGTCCAAGGTAGCGCATGACCGAGGCCTGGTTGAGGAAGACAGCAATCCCACCGGCGATGAAGAACGCGGGGACCAGGCACAGGATCACGTGTTCACGGGCGTACCACTTTGCCAGTTGCAGGGCTTCGAGAACCGCAGTATCGAAACGGATCGCGCCGACCGGAAGCCAATAGAAAACTGCGAAGACGGTGAGCGCTATACCCAGAATCTTTAGCTCGCGACGTGGCACGACTTCGCTCCCTCTCCCTCGCGGGCGAGCACCTCTTCGACGCAGCCGAAGACCTCGAGCACGCAGGGTACTCGCAGCCGATAAAAGATTTGCTGACCACGGCGCTCGCTCGACAACACCCCGGCGGCGCGCATCAGGGAGAGATGCTTGGAAACGGTCGAAATGTCGTCGCCAATGCGCTCGGTCAGGTCGCAGACGCAGCGTTCACCAGCGGCCAATTCCTCCACGAGAAAGAGGCGGGTGGGGTGGGCCAGGGCCTTCAGAATTCGTACGCGGGAGCCGTAGCGCTTCGCGAGTTGAGTGGTCGGCATCGAGGACCTCCTGAGATATTTGGTAATATTGCCAAATATCCGCGCTTGTCAAGTACGAGATCGATCGGCGGACCGTGCCCGGCACCCGATCGGAAGTGCCCGAAGTGCGAGTGTTTGACTCCCTGGACCTCTTATTCTATAATTCCAGAATTATGGAAACTAAGTCTGCCCTCCGGATCCTTTCAGCCCTGGCCCAGGAAACGCGCCTCGCGGTCTTCCGGTTTCTGGCCCGCGAGGGCGGGGTGGGGGTCTCGGCCGGTGAGATCGCCGGGGCCCTTTCCGTGCCCGCAACCACCCTGTCTTTCCATCTCAAGGAACTCTCGCAGGCCGGATTGGTCGAAGCCCAGCGCGAGGGGCGCTCCATTCGCTATGCGCTTCGCGCCGATCGGATGCGGGAGTTTCTCGGCTTCCTCAGCGACGACTGCTGCCAGGGCCATCCAGAGCTGTGCCTGCCGCTCACGGATCTGCAGTGTGGGCCCGGCAAGAAGGGAGATCGATGACCACTGAGGCTTGCATCACGAAAGAGCCCCAAGGCCTTGGGGTCTTCGAGCGCTACCTGACGGTGTGGGTACTGCTTTGCATTGGCCTGGGAATTCTGCTCGGCCGCTTTGCTCCCGGCTTTGCACACACCCTCGATGGAATGACGCTGAACGTGGGCGGCGCACCGGTGATCTCCCTGCCGATCGCGGCCTGCCTGTTCTTCATGATGTATCCCATCATGGTGAAGATCGATTTCGGCGAAGTGCTACGCGCTGGCCAGAACGTCAAGCCGGTGGCGCTGACCCTCGTCGTGAACTGGGCTATCAAGCCCTTCACCATGATCGCGCTCAGCAGTTTCTTCTTGGGGTTCGTCTTCTTGAAGTTCATCGGACCCGACGCGATCGACACCGTGAAATTGCCCTTGGGACTGAACCTCGGTGTTGGAGCGAACTACGGGGACGGCACCGTGGTTCTCGTCCACGGCGTCAAGATGCTGGCAGTGCCGCTGTGGCGCAGCTATCTGGCCGGCTGCATCCTGCTGGGAATCGCGCCCTGCACGGCCATGGTGCTGGTGTGGGGCTATCTTGCGCGCGGCAACGATGGCCATACGCTCGTGATGGTCGCGATCAACTCGCTCGCCATGCTCGTTCTGTACGGACCGTTGGGAGGGTTCCTGCTGGGGGTGGGACGACTGCCAGTTCCCTGGCAGGCGCTGTTTCTTTCCATCTCGGTGTACGTCGCGCTACCACTTGTGATGGGCTACCTCTCGCGACGTTGGATCGTCAGGGCGAAGGGCGAGGAGTGGTTCCAGCAGCGCTTTCTGCACCTCTTGACGCCCATCACCATCGTTGCCCTTTTACTCACCCTCGTTCTGCTGTTTTCGTTCAAAGGGGAAGTCATCACGAGCAACCCTCTCACGATTCTGTGGATCGCGGTGCCGCTCTTCGTGCAAACCATGCTGATCTTCACCATCACCTACGCTGCGGCGCGCTGGCTCAAACTGAGTTATCGGGATGCTGCGCCGTCGGCCCTCATCGGAGCGTCGAATCACTTCGAAGTGGCCATCGCGACCGCGGTCATGCTCTTCGGTCTCTCATCGGGCGCGGCATTGGCCACCGTGGTGGGCGTGTTGATCGAGGTGCCGGTGATGCTCCTGCTGGTGCGGATTTGCCTCAATACTGGCGGTTTAGCCCAAAATCGTTAAGGTAACGACTCTGGATTCATGAGACCGGCAAACGCCTTGGAATCGCCTGCCCGCTTCCGTATGGAGGCGGGTTTTGTCGTGCTCAGGACACCGACTCCGTGTGGGGGCGGGGTCTCCCTCCTCGAGCCCAAAGTGGAGCAACTCATTGACCGACGAGACCGCGAGTGTCCGCATCCGCAAGGTACTGAACCGCTTGGACCAACTTCTCGAGGCGTGGCGCGCCGAGCAGGACGACAGTCAGTGGATCAAGAGAGTGAACGAGTGCCTCGAAGAACTCGAGCAAGCGTTGGGCGATGACGCCCCATTGAAAGCGCAATTTCTCAAGGAAACAACTCGTTCGTATCCTCGGCTCACGCCGATTTGCGCGGCCTTCTACGAGGACGGGAGGAAGCTCTTGATTCAGGCAACCGTAGTCGTCCGACTTTCCGCTAGAAGCTATGAACAGACCGTTGGCTCAACCACGGTACTGCGCGCGGCAACGGCCTCTCTCGTGGAAGCAGTGAAGCAATACCGGCACCTTGCATCGGAGATCACTGTAGAGGCAGGTCATGACATCGGGGGGGAAGGGTAATACACGATTTGACCCCGTCGGGGCCACGTTCTCCGCATCTCCGGCACTGTGATCAGCAGGATTGGGCAGGACCGAGACTCTACCTAAAGCCTGTGCTATTTCTCTTTCTTCAGCGGCTCCGGTGGATCTGGGTGGGCCTTGGCGAAGGCCTTGGCCTTCTTCTGATTTTTCTGCACAGCATCCTGCTTCCTATTCCGTTCCTTGGATTTTGGTGACTTATCGCCCATGCGGTTCCACCTCTGGCTTGGGAAGTCGTGACATACGCATTTCCAAGATACCCTCAGTCAGGAGAAAACGCCTCGAAGTTCTCAATGGTCGATGCTACCCGTGCGAACCAGTCGAAAGCGCCCGATACAGATCGCGGCGGTGGGGAGCGAACAGCTCCGTCAGGCATGTATCACGCCCGTAGCCTTCTGGCCGGGTCGCCGTATGTTCATTAATATCATTGCGTTGCAACCAAAGCCCAGAGCCAGAGATGAGAGCCACGAAAGTAGCGTTTTCGGATCACGGAGGAGTGTGGTCGGTTTTCGCTCCAAAAATGCCTTCGAGTGCTCCAGAATTGGTGCGTTGCCCTGCGAAATGGGTGAAAGTGGTCGGAGGCGCGGGGCCGAGATCCTTCGTGGCTCCGAGAAGCCCAGAAAGGAACGCATGACGAAGACGCAGGTTCTGCTCATTGAGGACAACCGGCTGTTGCGAGAGGGCATCGCCGCGATGCTGGATGAGCAGGGCGATTTCGAGGTCGTCGCCGTGGCGGAGGATGGCGATGCGATTCAAAATCTCAGGGAATCGGGCCGAACGCCGGACATCGTCTTACTCGACCTTGGTCTGGAAAAGGCGAATAGCCTTCAGCTGATGGCCGTTCTCCAGTCGGAACTTCCCTCGGCGCGCATCATCGCCATGGATATTCTTCCCGAGCAGGTCGACATCGTCGAATTCGTGAAAGCAGGCGGTTCGGGTTTCATTCTGAAGAGTGCGTCCGTCCAGGAATTCGTCGATTCGATCAGGGCGGTGGCCAGTGGGGACTTGATGCTTCCCTCGGTGCTGACGGCCTCCCTCTTCACGCAGATCGTAGAATCGGCTCTCGATAGCAATGAGCCAAATTTCGAGAGTGCAATCCAGTTGACCCGGCGCGAGAAGGAAATCGTCGATCTCATCTCCGAAGGAATGAGCAACAAGGAGATCGCCAAGCGACTTCATATTGCCACGCACACCGTGAAGAGCCACGTTCACAACATTCTGGAGAAGCTCGCGCTGAGATCCCGCCTGCAGATTGCGGCCTTTGCCCGTGGGAAAGAGACAGAGTGAAGCGCTTCGTCCGCCTCACCCATCTTTAGGACTAGTCCCCATTTCATTCCTACGATTGATGGTGCTGCGTTAGCACCTCCCCTACGCTACAGCGAGAGGGTGAGGCCGCCTTACATGATATTCAGCACGCACTACTACGTATTGTCGCTGAGCGCAAAGAGTACCGTTCTCTACGAGGCGTTTCGCGATTCGCTGATCCGTGTGGAGAATCAGGGTTTCCCTGTCAAGCCCACGATCAACACATCCAAGATCGAAAGGCACAATACGCGACACACACTCATGCGTACGGTCGACAAGTGCTTCGACTTCTACCATACGCGCGAGCGACTGGGACTTGTCGTCGTGGGCGACGAGGATCTTCAGTCTGCCTTCGATTCCGTCACGACCCACAGGACTGCAGTCGTGGGGCGAGTGAACGGGGATCGCACCGGCACCCGTGCCAGGGACCTGGGGCAGATTGTCTGGCCGGTGGTTAAAGAGCTCATCTCCGGCATGCGCGAACGAGTGATGCACGACCTCGATGACTGCTCGCGAGAAGGGTGTGTCGCATCGGGTCTGGTTGCAGTGGTCGCTGCGGCGGGCGGCGGAGTCCAGGGAACGTTGCTGGTGGAGGATGACTTCCGAGTTCGAGGAAGTCTTGCAACGGGAACTCAGCCGCCCGCCATTTCTCAGGACGTCGATGTCCGCGACGTCAACGACGACGCAGTGGACGCGGTGATCGAACAGGTGCTCGAGTGCGGCGGGAATGTCGTGTTCATGCCTCCGGGTACCTTGGGGGATCGAGGACGGATCGTGTTGTTGCTCCGGAAAATGAGGGTACCATGATCGATCGAGCGAGGAGAGATCAAGACGGCCCTCTGCGCCTGCTTCTCGTCAATCCTCGCAACTCACTCGTAAAGCTCCACGACAAGAGGAGCCGCTGGAACAAGTACCGGGTGTGGAAGCCGCTGGGTCTGCTGGTATTGGCCGGGCTCACGCCACGCGAGTGGGACGTCACGATCATCGATGAGAATATCGAAACGCCGGACTACTCCAAACTACCTCGCGCAGATCTCGTGGGCTTGACCGCGTTCACGTCGCAAGCGCCGCGAGCGTATGCCGTCGCGGCAAGCTTCCGGGCCAAGGGAATCCCGGTGGTGATGGGTGGGATCCATGCCACGTTTTGTCAGGAAGAGGTCTTAAACCGGGTGGACTCCGTGGTGACGGGAGAAGCGGAGAGCGTGTGGGCGGAGGTGCTCGAGGACGCGGCAACCGGCAAATTGAAGCCGATGTACTGCGGAACTCTCGAGCCAATGGGTAACTCACCCGCAGCTCGCCACGACCTGCTATCAAAGGGCTACTACCTCGGGTCGATCCAGACCACACGTGGATGCCCACTCGATTGCAGCTTCTGCAGCGTCAGCGCATTCAATGGACGAAAATACCGGCGTCGACCGATTGCCGACGTGGTCGCGGAGTTCAAATCGATCCCGGAGAAGTTCGTCCTCGTCGTGGACGACAATCTGATCGGTACGCGCCATGATCATATCGAGCGCGCAAAGGACCTTTTTCGCGCCATGATTGACGCGGATCTTGGCAAGCGCTGGTTCTGCCAAGCTACGATCAACATGGCGGACGACGACGAGCTGCTCGCGCTGGCCCGCCGGGCCGGGTGCATCGGCGTTTTCATCGGATTCGAGTCGACTACGGCGGAGGGTCTCATCGAGATCCACAAGAAGTACAACCTGCAGAAGAGCCGGAACTTCCGAGACTCGGTCCGCCGCATCCAACGGCACCATATCACCGTCGCTGGCTCGTTCATCATTGGGCTCGATGTCGACCGCCCGGGCATCGGACAGTGCATTGCCGAGACTGCCCATCACTATGGTCTCGATTTTCTGAACGTGCTGTATCTGACGCCGCTGCCGGGAACCCGCCTGTGGGAGAAGATGGAACAGGAGGGGAACTTGGTAGCAACTAACTTTCCGCAGGACTGGCAGCGCTACACGCTGAATCACCCCGTGACACGACACCCATACTTGGGCCCCGAAGAAATTCGCGCCGAGATGAAGTCTTGCATGGAAGAGTTCTACTCCCTGCACCGGCTATTTTTTCGAGTGCTACGGAATGTTTGGCGTCGTTGCGAGCCCAGGCTCACCCTGGTGGGAAACTTCTCGTACCGGGTAAACGGGCGGGCGAGCCGGGAGCCGGCAATGGGAATCAGTCGGGTGTCGTCGGCAGTTGGGAGAAACGGACACGTCCTGGTACGCCCGTAGCTCAGCTGCCCTCAATTCTGATCGCTACTCTCATCATTCTGATGGAACGGATTCTCATCGAGGTGGCCATCCAATTGCTCACGCCCATGGCAACAAAGCAGTTACGAGAGAAATCCGAACTGGCATACGCAATGCGATTGTGTACATGCGTACTTGGCATCGACTCGCTCAAGAACGGCCATTGCATCCCATTCATCGCGCTGCCATCGCCGGCTCGAAAAGCCCGCGGATGTCGGCGCAAGGAGGCGCATCATGAATAAGCGCGTGACGATTACACTTGCAGTGCTCTTGACCATTTCTTCCATCGGATCGATGAGCGGTTGCGGTGCGAGCAATGCGGTCAAGGGCGGTGCGCTTGGAGCAGGGCTCGGCGGAGCCGGCGGCGCTGTCATCGGAAACCAAGCGGGGAACACCGCACTCGGCGCCATTATTGGAGCCGCGGTCGGCGGAACGGCTGGCGCTCTTATCGGTCACCACATGGACCAGCAAGCAGCAGAGATGCGGCAGGATATCCAGGGTGCACAGATCGAGCGGGTCGGTGAGGGCATCAAGATCACCTTCGATTCGGGTATCCTCTTCGAATTCGACTCCGCGGCCTTGAGTTCAGTGGCCAAAGGCAACATCGACAAGCTGGCTCAGATCCTGAAAAAGTATCCCGACACGAACATTCTCGTGGAGGGAGATACCGACAACGTAGGGTCAGAAGCCTACAACCAGACGCTTTCGGAGCGACGCGCTCAGGCCGTCGCCGACTATCAGAAGACCCGTGGGGTCGCGGCCGCGAGGATATCGACTGTCGGACTCGGCGAGTCGAACCCGGTTGCTTCCAATGAAACGAGCAGCGGTCGTCAGCAGAACCGACGCGTCGAGGTCGCCATCTTCGCGAATGACAAGCTTAAGGATGCCGCGTTGGACGGAACGCTCAATTGAGTTGAGACGATCCATCGCCAACAGGGCATTTGATAACAACCGATCTAAGGAGACAATGTATGAACCCAAAATTTTGTCTGATCCTGTCCTCTCTCCTCCTCGTTGCCGCCCTGGCTCCCCAGGCGTTTGGTGCGCAGAGAGCGCCATCCTATGTGGCGTTCAAGGGCGGCCGCGTGCACTCACCATCAAACTGATCGACACCGCTTCGTTTTGATGGAGTGCCCAATGGTGTATCCCGCGCAAGTCCTAATGAATACAGCACTTAACCTCTGGCATGGTACTGGCCTACTTGAGTCATCGGTCTCAACGCCCAGAGGAAGTTCAATGCTCAAGAAACACTACTCTCCGCCCACGCTGGTGCGCTGCGCAGAAGCTCGGATGATCAATCCAACCACGGCGTTCGGGCCTGAGCGTCGTGCGTCGGATCCTGACGGGGGGACATCTCGATGACTTTCCGGCATGTCATTCACGAGTGTTTGCTATTGATGTTGATCGGATTGGTGGCGTCAGGATGTTCGACGGTTCCCATCTCCGGGCGTAATCAGTTCAATCTGGTTTCCGACGATCAAGCCGAAGCTTTGGGGGCGGAGGCCTACAAGAACGTGGAATCGGAATCGCGCCTCATCAAGAGTGGATCCCAATACGATCAGGTGCTGCGCGTCGGCAGGCGCATCGCCACCGCATCGGCCGAACCTGGATTTCAGTGGGAGTTCTGCCTGATCGACGAACCGGAGACGGTCAACGCGTTCTGTCTGCCGGGAGGAAAGATCGCCGTCTACAGCGGCATCCTGCCGATCACGAAGGACGATGCCGGGCTAGCCACGGTACTCGCGCACGAGAGCGCGCATGCGATCGCGCGCCATGGCTCTGAGCGTATGACTGATCAGCTCGCGATCCAGCTGGGAGGTGCCGGACTTCAGCAATTGCTGCAGCAGAAGAGCCCGGCGACGCAGCAACTAGCGATGACTGCGTTCGGCGTAGGAACGACAGTCGGGGTGATGCTCCCGTTCAGTCGATCGCAGGAGAGTGAAGCGGATCACATGGGCCTGGTCATCATGGCCAGAGCCGGATACGACCCACGAGAGGCACCGCTGTTCTGGAGGCGCCTGATGGGCAGTTCAGGCGGTTCGGGCGTCCCGGCCTTTCTGAGCGATCACCCCACGGACGAGCGCCGGGTCCAGGACCTCGAAACGTGGATGCCGGAAGCGCTCAAGTCCTACCGGCAATAGGCGCAAAGGGTGAAGGTGAACCGATGGGAAGTACATCGACGATGAAAGCAATCATCTACAAGGGACCGGGCGAGAAATCATGGGATTCGGCGCCCATGCCAGAGCTATCCGAGCCGACAGATGCGCTCGTGAAGATCCTCAAGACCACGATCTGCGGCACGGATCTGCACATTCTCAAAGGTGATCTCCCGGCCGTCACCTCCGGCCGGATCCTGGGTCACGAGGGCGTGGGGGTGGTCGAGAAAGTGGGCGAAGCGGTCAAAGGCTTCAAGAAAGGAGACCATGTCCTCATCTCGTGCATTACTTCGTGCGGCAAATGCGAATACTGCAAGAAGCAAATGTACTCGCACTGTGAGGACGGGGGATGGATCCTCGGGTACTTGATCGATGGTACCCAGGCGGAGTACGTACGCATTCCACATGCGGACAACAGTCTCTACCATATCCCGGCTGGTGGTAACGAGGAAGCACTGGTCATGCTGAGCGATATTCTTCCGACCGGGTTCGAGATCGGTGTGCTCTACGGCTCCGTCAAGCCGGGTGACACTGTCGCCATCGTGGGAGCGGGACCGGTCGGCATGGCGGCTCTGTTGACCGCCCAATTCTACTCTCCCAGCCGCCTCATCGTGATCGACCTGGATTCGGCACGGCTGGAGCTCGCCAAGAAATTCGGCGCAACCGAAGTCATCGACAGCTCGAAGAGCGATGCCGTCGAAGTCATTCTCGGCTCCACCAAGGACGGGGTCGATGTGGCGATCGAGGCGGTTGGCATCAGACCGACCTTCGACGTTTGCCAGAGCATTGTTCGGCCGGGCGGTCATATCGCCAATGTCGGTGTCCACGGCAAGAGTGTGGATCTTCAAATCCAGAAGCTGTGGATCCAGAACATCACGCTTACCACGGGCCTGGTCAATACCAATACCACGCCCATGCTGATCAAAACGGTGGAATCAGAGAAGTTGCAGCCCCAGCAACTCATCACGCATCGCTTCACCTTCGACGAGTTCCTGAAGGCGTACGAGGTCTTCGGAAACGCCGCCAAGGAGAAAGCGCTGAAGGTCATCGTCGCGAATGATTGAGCTGTAGCCTCAGTTTCGAAGGAGAAACTCATGCTTTGGACACTCGCAGTCGTTTTGTTGATCCTTTGGCTTCTCGGTCTTATCACGTCCGTTACCGCGGGCGGGTTCATACACGTACTACTCGTGATCGCCATCGTCGTGGTGCTGCTCCGTGTCATCCAG
Organism: Candidatus Krumholzibacteriota bacterium; assembly: GCA_963764625.1. Classification (GTDB taxonomy): domain Bacteria; phylum Krumholzibacteriota; class Krumholzibacteriia; order JAJRXK01; family JAJRXK01; genus JAOZPE01. The sequence goes on from CAVXTH010000007.1 coordinate 268,104, forward strand.
GGCCGCCGTGCAATTTAGAGAAAAAAGGAGTATCTTGAAATGAGAACAATTGGAATCGTGCTTCTGGTAGCTGGAATCCTCGCGCTGGTCTACGGGGGCTTCAGCTACAACAGAAACCGCACCATGCTGGAGATGGGCGATATGCACGTTACTGCCACCGAACACAAGAACATTACTATTCCCGCCGTCGTCGGCGTGGTCGTGCTGATCGGCGGCGCAGTGCTGCTGGTGAGCGACAAGCGCCGGGCGTAGGCCGAGGGGGGGCGATCAGTGTGAATGGTATTATCCGCGCACCTGCTCGCCCTTGCCATTGTCGCCCTGAGGTACGGTGTCGTTCAGGGCCGCCGAGTGTAGTTGGGTCATTAAACTCGTGGAGGCAAGAGTCATGACGAAGCCAATGCGGGAAAAAAGTACCCTGGGAAACACACCCTCGCCAAACAAAACGAAAGAGCCTGGCCGCCTATCGACGAGAACCCGCGTTGAGAAAGCAAGCGAATCCAGAGGCCATGCGACGGAGCGCACCAAGATCGAGACCGCCCTGGCGATATCCGAGCTTCGCTACCGGCGCCTCTTCGAGGCTGCCAAGGACGGCATTCTCATCCTGGATGCGGAAACCGGCAAGATCACCGAAGCCAACCCGTACCTGCAAGCGATGCTCGGCTACTCCCGCTCCGAGCTGCTGGGCAAGACTCTCTGGGAGATTGGTCCATTCAAGGACGTCTGCGCCAGCCAGGAAGCATTTCGGCTATTGCAAAACAAGGAGTATGTCCGCTACGACAACTTGCCTCTGGAAAGGAGTGACCACGAGTACCAGCACGTGGAGTTCGTGAGCAATGTGTACCAGGTCGACGGCAAGAAAGTGATCCAGTGCAATATCCGGGATATCACCGAGCGGAAGGACGCCGACGATCGCATCCGGAAGGCCAATAAGGACCTTCAGTCGATGGTAACGGAGCTGCAGCGGCGCGATCACGAAATGCATCTGCTCCGCGACATGAATGAGCTGCTGCAGTGCTGCAATACACAGGAAGAGGCCTTTCGGGTGATTGGGCTGGAGGTGGGTCGCCTTTTCGTTGGGCAGTGCGGCTACCTGGCCGTCACGCGGCCCGGTGAGCAGCTTCTCGATCCGGTCGCGTACTGGGGTCCGGAGCGACAGGACGTGTCCAGTTTTACCCTGGAGGATTGCTGGGCGTTGCGGAGAGGCCATCCGCACGAGGTGACTGATCTTAAGTCCACTGTGCATTGCCGTCACTTCGTGAGTCCGCCGAGCAGCGGATACATGTGCATTCCGCTCACCGTGCAGGGCGACACACTGGGGATGCTGTGCCTCATCGGCGAGGCTCGGTGGAAGGGCGACAGCAATTTGAGCCAACTTCAAGCAGCCGTCGCCGCGGGCGAAATGATCAAGCTGGTTCTGTCGAACTTGCGATTGCGAGAGAAGCTCGGCGATCAGGCGAATCACGACCCGCTGAGCGGGCTATTCAATCGGCGCTACATGGACGATAGTCTGTCGCGGGAGTTGAGTATGTCGCAGCGCCGTGGTTCACCGCTGTCGATCGCGGTTCTGGACGTAGATCACTTCAAGAGATTCAACGACACATTTGGTCATGACGCAGGCGACATGGTATTGCGCGAGTTAGCCCAGGTGCTGGCCGAGAACCTGCGCACGAGCGATATTGCGTGCCGCCTCGGTGGCGAGGAGTTTGCTCTCGTTCTGCCGGATTCATCACTGAAGGATACCAGGCAGCGGGTGGAGCAGATCTGTGGGTTAGTCAAGGAACTGGAGATAACGCACGATGGCAAACTGCTCGGGACAATAACCCTGTCAGCCGGTATTGCCGGATCCCCCGAGCACGCTTCCACTGCCCCGGACCTGCTGCGGGCGGCGGATGTAGCTCTCTACGCTGCGAAGGAGGCCGGGCGGGACAGGGTCATGCTGTACACACCGGCTCAATGAAGCGAACTGTCTCGTCGCGCGTCATCTTCCTGCTCGTCATCTAGGCGCATGTTCTCCTGGAGACCTGCGCCGGGATCCCTCAATCGGACAACCACACGATCGTCCCTCTATCAAAGTGGTGGGGAAGCCATCGTGTTGATGGGGTGCCCGAGGGGTCGTGTTCTCCCAGATGCCATATTCAAACGACTTACGAGGCCTTCTACATGGGTCCCGTAGTTGCTTTGTCGGTACTGTGCAGAGAAACATCGCAAACGAGGAGGGATCCATGAGACGCCTATTGACAGTCGGAAGCCTTGTCGTGGTTTTGGTTGCTGCAGGGTGTGGAGGCGGCAACCAACCGCCATTGAAGACCGCGCCCTCCACCTCCGCCATCCGCGCCGCCGAGGAGGTCGGGGCCACCGGAATTCCCAAGGCCTCGCTCCATCTGCAGCTGGCAAAAGAGGAGCTGGCCCATGCCACTACCCTCTGGGACAAGGGCAAGAAGGAAGAGGGCGCTTCTTACTTGCAGCGTGCCGAAGCCGACGCCGAGTTGGCGATCCTACTGTCCGAGCAAGACGCCGAGAAAGTGCAGGCCGTTGAGGCGCTGGACCGCGTGCGAAATCTCCAGAAGGAAAACCGATGACCCGCGTGAAGGAGAATCCGATGAAGAACGCAGTACTATTGATCATCGCCGCGTGTGCCGTCTTCCTGGGCGGATGCGCCACCACGGCCCCCAGCGAGCTTGTCAACGCCCGCCAGGCGTACCTGCAGGCCAGCGAAGGACCCGCGGCAAGACAGGCGCCGGCGGAATTGCACAAGGCGCAGGTGGCACTTGAGAAGGCGGAGACTTCCTTCAAGGAGGACTCCGATTCGTACCAGACGCGGGATCTAGCCTATGTTGCGCAACGAAAGGCCGAGATGGCGGCTGCGCAGGCAACCATCGCCATGGCGAAGGAGTCCGCGGCTCAGTCGGGCGAGGATTACCAGGCAATGCAGGGCAATATGCTGCAGGAAAACAAAGAGGACCTGGCCAAGACGCGCTCGAAGTTGGTGGCTGCAGAACAGGGAAAAGCTGACGCGAAGGCCGCGCTCCTCACCGCAAAGAACGCCCGTGTGGCCGCTGACAAGAGGACTTCCGATGCCAAGGCTGCGCTCGCCAAGCTCGTCGCAGTCAGGGAAGACGAACGCGGCATGATCCTCACCCTCTCGGGAGGCGTTCTCTTCCGCTCCGGCGAATCGATGCTACTGCCCATGGCCCAATCGAAGCTGTCCCAGGTTGTCGATGCGCTATCCACGATGGAAGAGCGCAACCTTGTTGTGGAGGGATTCACGGACTCGCAGGGTTCCGATCAGTACAACCTCGGGTTGGCCCAGCGGCGGGCTGATGCGGTACGTACCTACATGGTGAGTAGGGGCTACCCTTCGGGACGGGTCCTGGCTTCCGGGATCGGCGAAGGACGTCCGATTGCGGACAACGCCACCGCTGAGGGACGGGCGAACAACCGTCGCGTGGAGATCGTCATCCAGCCCTAGGCCGCCGGCCGGTCGTCTCGAACTCGATGCGCGCGGGGCTTCCCTGGGAGTTCCGCGCTTCTCTGTCCAGGCCCCGAATCCCAGGCTGGCTGCTGATCCGTCGATGCTGTACCCTTTCGGGCCTCAACAGTTTGTTCAGGCGCGCCCGTAGCTCAGCTGGATAGAGCATCGGACTTCTAATCCGGCGGTCGCAGGTTCGAATCCTGCCGGGCGCGCCACGTAACTCTAGCGAGTTACAGGCCACAGACGCTTCGCCTTTTACCCTGTGATGGGCCAAGAGCCCGACTATCTACTCCTGAACTCCCTGATATGCCGCCGCGTACGAAGCGGTGCCGTTACCCACCTCTTTGACAGCATTGTCGGTTATTGGATAGAATCAAACGACACCTGACGGAGTCCGGCCGCAGCCGGCCGTTCAGGGGACGTGTCTGTGCGCTGCTCAGGGAGTGTGCAACGATGAACCTCGCGTTCCCGCGGTCCGCGGTCGCCCTTCTGTGCATTCTGGTAACCGCTCGCGTTTCTTCTGCGAATACCAACCATTACAGCGAGACCTTCAACACCACGACCTACGAGGATGCCGCCAATACGACGGCATGGTGGGATACTGGAACCGGGGAGCTGAAACTCGCCCCGTTCGCGCCCTCGCTCGTCGGCGCCTACGACACCCCGGGCGACGGGTACAGGGTCGTCGCGGACGGGAACCTTCTTTTCGTGGCGGACGGAGGTGCCGGACTCACGATCGTCGACATGACCAATCCCGCCAGCCCGACGCTGGTCGGTTCTTACGATACCCCGGGCGTCGCGGCCGATGTCGCGGTCGCGGGGAATCTCGTCTACGTGGCGGATACCGGACAGGGACTGCGGATCATCGACGTCACCAATCCCTCCAGCCCGACGCTCGTAGGGACCTTCGGCACGGCCAATAGTGCCTTTGGAGTCGCGGTGAAGGGCAATCTCGTCTTCCTCGCAGTCAACACCGCGGGCCTTCAGATCGTCAACGTCGCCAACCCGGCCAGTCCCGTTCTGGTCGGAAGCTACAATACCCCGTACACGGCCTACGACGTGGTGGTGGATGGCGACTACGCCTTCGTCGCCGACGGGTCGACCTTGCAGATCATCGGCATCGCGAACCCGGCCAGCCCGACGTTGGTCGGGAGCTGCGTGACGACGCCGGGCCAGGCGATGGAAGTCGCGGTGGACGGCGACTACGCCTTCATCGCCAACTACGCGAACCTCACGATCGTCGACATCACGAATCCGGCGAGCCCGACGGTGGTGGGTTCCTTCGCCTCGGCTGGGCACGTCAACGGCGTGGCGGTGAGTGGCGACCGGGCGTTCCTGGCCTGCGACATCGAGGGGCTGAAGGTCCTGGATATCACGGATCCGTCTGCTCCCACGTTGTCGGAAAGCTACGACACGCCGGCAGTCGCTTACGGCGTCGCCGTATCGGGGACGCGTGCGATCGTCGCCGACGAGTTCGACGGTCTCCAGATCATTCGCCATGCAAGCGAACTGAATCCCCCACAGGTACTTGGATCCGGCGCGTTGCCATCGTTTACTGGCTTCATGAAGGTGGCGGGCAATCTCGCGTTCGTGACCGGCGACACCGGTCTCTGGATCCTCGACATCAGCAATCCCGCGGCGCCTTCGCTCGTCGGCAACTACGACGTGACGTATCCGCAGCAGGGCGTTGATGTCGACCTGGCCGGCAACATGGCGATTCTCGCCGTCTGGCAGGTGGGCATTCTCACGATCGACATCTCGGATCCCACGAATCCCAAGCTGCTCGGGACTTGTCCCGGAATCTCGGACCCTCTGGCGGTGGTGGCCGAGGGCAACTTCGCGTACGTGGCGGACAGGGTTTCCGGGCTCGCGATCGTCGACATCAGCAACCCGGCGAGCCCAACCCAGGTCGGCAGCTACGACCCGACGACGGGTGGATACGACATTGCCGTGAAGGGGCATCTCGCCTATCTCGCGGCGGAGTCGTCAGGGCTCCAGATCCTCGATGTCTCGAATCCCACGGCACCGGCGCTCGTCGGTAGCTACGATACCCTACCCGAGCGAGCGGGCGACGTGGCGGTGGCGGGGGACCTGGCCCTCGTTGGCTGTGCCTCGACCAGCGGAACCTCCGGATCCTTGAAAGTCGTCGATATTACCAGTGCCGCGAGCCCATCCCTCGTCGGCACCTACTATGTGCCGTCCGGCTACCCGCAGAACGTCACGTCGTACGGCGATCATGTGCTCATGCGCAAGTCCGGCCACCTTTCGCTCCTCGACCTGAGCAACCCTGCCCTCCCGACCCTCGCGTGGGATTTGGCAAGCGGCCCCACTCTGGGAAACCCCTATTCGTTTGCAGTCGCGGGAGAAATCGCCTATGTCACGACTTACTGGACCCAGGATGCATTGACGACGCTCCAGATTGCTCAGCACGATTTCGACGCGGTCCACAATGCCGCCCGCTCGCTCACGGTCGACCCGGACGCCACCCCCATCGTGTGTGCGCAAGTTTCCGCCACGCAGAACGCCGAGGTCGACTGGGAGATCAGCAACGACGCCGGAGCTTCGTGGGCCAACACGACTCCCGACAACTCGTGGCTGCGCTTTGGAACGGCTTCCTCGGGCCTGCAGTGGCGCACGACACACTACTGGGCCATGGCTGGCGTCAATCCCTCCGTCTCCGACGTGTCGATCGACTGGCGCTACCAGGGGGCTATCGATCCAGTCCGTCACCGACGTGCCCGGCGACCAGGGGGGTAGGGTCTACGTCGACTGGCTACGTTCCGGGTACGATTTCGCCGACGAGACGCAGTTCCCGATCTCCGGCTACAACCTCTACCGCCGCGTCTCCGGCACCGCGATCGCGGCGGCCGCGGCGAGCGCGAGCGTTCAGCCGGCGAGCGAGCTCCTGACGCCCGATGGCAAGACGGCGTGGCCGCTGTCCGGAGCCGAGGTATTCACGGTGGGCGGGCGTACTTATGTTCAAGGAACTGGGATCGGGAAGACGAGCACCGCCACCTTCCCGACCGGCACGTGGGTGCTGGTCGGAAGCGCGTTCGCGACCCAGAGCGACGCGTACGAGATGGAAGTGACGACCGAGGCGGATTCAAGCGTGTGGGGCATCAACGACGCCGTGTTCCTCGTGACCGCGCATACCACGGCGCCTTCGATCTGGTATGTGAGCGAACCCGACAGCGGGCACTCGGTGGACAACATCGCGCCCGCCGTACCAACCAACTTCGCGGTGGCCTACAACACCGGCAGCGGCAATTCGCTCTCGTGGGACCCGTCGCCCGACGCGGACTTCCAGTACTTCCGCGTGTATCGCTCCTCCGATCCGACCTTCGTGCCGACGCCCGCGTCGCTCGCGCAGGAAACGGTGTCGCCGTCCTGGGTGGATCCCGATAACAACGGGGCCGGCATCTACTACAAGGTGACGGCGCTCGACTACGACGGGAACGAGAGCGATCCCGCCGAGGCGGGAACCGTCACTGCGGTCGAGGGAAGGGGTATATCCCGGAGCTTTGCTCTCTATCCCAACGTACCCAACCCGTTCAACCCCAGGACGGAGATCGCCTTCGACGTACCGGTGAATGGGGGGGCGGTTTCGCTGGTGGTCTACGATGCGTCCGGGCGGCTCGTGAAGACCCTCGTTCAGGGAACGCTGCCCGCGGGACGGCACACGGCCGAATGGGACTGCCACGACGCGGCGGAACGGCCGGTAGCGTCAGGGGTCTACTTCTACCGCCTCACGGCTCGAGGGGTCGACCTGCGGAAGAAAATGGTGCTGCTGAAGTGAAATTGAACGGAAGCGGTCAAGCATCGCTCGTGATACCGCCGCTCTGATGTTCGAATCCTGCCGGGCGCGCCATACGTTCCAAGGCGCTAGCAAACTGCCGAATCGCGCGATAGGCGCCCAAAGATCACTCTCCGGCCCTGATTCCCGGTATCCACTCCACCGTAGAAAACAGGACGGCACCTTGCCATTTCCTGGCTGCCGGGTGTTTCCCTTTCGAACGCATGCTCGTCTCTCCACCGAGCACGTCTCGAAAGGACACGCCATGCCCAGGCATACCCCGCTCATCATCGCTCTCTCTACCGTCCTCCTGTTCGCAGCGTCCGCGGTGAACGCCCAGCCCCAGACGGTGAGCTACCAGGGTGAGCTAAAAACGAACGGCCAACCCTTCAGTGGCGTGGCCAACTTCAAGTTCGCCATCGTCGAATCCTCCGGAACCACGCTCTGGTCGAACGACAATACGAGTTCGACTGGCAACGAACCCACCTCGTCGACGCCGCTCAACGTCGACAACGGCATCTTCAGCGTGCAATTGGGAGACCCATCTTTGGGCCAAACTCCGATTTCCGCCGATGGATTCGCGCTCAACGGCCAGCCCTTCCTCCGGATCTGGGTGGATACTGGTTCTGGATTCGAGCAGCTCAGTGATGCGCCCATCTCGGGCACGCCCTACGCGCTCGTGTCCGACATCGCGAGCCGTGCCCTGACAGACTTCGATGTGCCGCAGACGCTGACGGCCGGCATCGTCTCCACGGGGGAATTCGCGATGCAAAGCGGCGCGTCGGCGGGCTACGTGCTCACCTGCGATCAAAACGGGAACGGCAACTGGCAACCAGCTCCCTCGGGTGGCAGCGACAACGATTGGCTGTTTCTAGGCAACGACCTGGCCGCCAACGTGATCGGAAACGTGGGCATCGGGATCGTGAACCCCTCGGCCAAGCTCCACGTCTTGGGCACGAGTCGCTTCGAGGTCACACCGGGGCAGTGGATCGAAGCATCCACACCTCAGGGTTCACCGGGATTCATCGCTTCCGCACCCAACTCGCACCGGCGCGACATCCGCTTCGACGATCAGGGACTGCGTCTGTTGGTAGGTGACTCATCTTCAGCCCCCTCCGATAGTTCGGGTCTGGTCATCGACGAGCTGGGCTTGGTGGGAATCGGAACGGCAAACCCGACCACGCTCCTCGATGTCAGCGGCATCACTCGTTCGGATGAGTTGTGGCTCGGGATACGCCAAGGCTTTGGGCCGCGCATGATCCTGGGCGGAGACGGGATCTTGGGCGGGCTCTTGTTCGTTCGCAACGCGGACACGATCAACTACGGCGTGAGCATACGAGGTGGAATCCGCGGCGGCGGCGGCTCCGTCACGGTCAGCAATCAGGGGGGCACCAATACCGTCGAGCTCTATGGCGAGCAGAGCTACGGCGGTCGCGTCGCAGTTGGCAACGGCGCGGGCGACACTGGTTTCATCGATGGAAACGTGGGCGGCGGTGCGCAGCTTCGCCTGACAAACGACAACTGGGACACAACCTTCAGCGTCACCGGTCAGGCCTATAGTTCTGGCAGCCAGACCCGCATGTACGACTCGAGCGGCACGCTGCGGCACGAGTGGACCGCCGGAAACAGCGAGTGGAAGAGCTTCGATTCCTCGGGAAATCTAAGGATCCAGAGCTCCGGCGCCGGAGCAGGCGGCACCATGACCTACTACCAGTCCAGTGGGCAGGGCGGTGTTCGCGTCAGCGGGGACTACATCAATCTCGGTGGGCGAATCCAGATCTACGACTCCTCGGGAACGGAAAGCGCGACGATCCTCGGAGAGGACTCCTCGGGGGGAAGCCGCGTCATCGCCGGCACCTTCGAGGTGAACAATGGGTCGGATCTCTCCGAGAGCTTCGACATCAATGGCGACACGGAAGTCGAGCCGGGAATGGTGGTCTGCATCGACCCAGACGACGTTGGCAGACTCATCGAGAGTCGTGAGCCTTATCAGCACACGGTGGCTGGCATCGTCAGCGGCGCGGGGGGAATCAAACCGGGAATGCTCATGGGCCAGCAAGGCAGCGTCGCCGATGGAAAGCACCCCGTGGCATTGACAGGCCGCGTCTGGACCTGGTGCGACGCGAGTTCGGCCCCGATCGAGCCTGGTGATCTGTTGACGACCTCCGCCACGCCGGGCCATGCCATGAAAGTCACCGATCACGAGCGCTCGAATGGCGCGATCCTGGGCAAAGCGATGTCGAGCTTGCGCTCCGGGCGCGGTATGGTCCTCGTTCTCGTGGGCCTGCAGTAGCCCCGCACGAAGTCGATTTCCAGAGTGAACTCCCCTGGTTCCTTGTCGGCCAACAGGAATCCGATCTGTTGGATGTTCTCGGGAATGAGGGGGGATGCATCTCGGACGGTGCGTCCTCGAAAGGTTGGCTCGAACTCATGGAAGAGCACTCGAGTGGTCGTCCATTCACCGGCTAGGGATTTCTGCGCTACTGCGAAGGCCCTCACTCCGGAAGCCGTGGCCCCATCGACTGCTGGAGTGGTGGCGGTGGCGGCCTCGGTGCCGCCCTGCGAGCCCCGGAACGAGAGAGTATAGCTTCCGGGCGCGCCAAGGACTTACCCTGGTATCGCAGATACCAGAGAGAAACGGGGTCCTCGGATCATCCCGCCCGAGATGCCAAGCCAGCGCTACCTCAGGCCGATGGCGATGAAATCCATGGGTTTGTCCACGTAGTTCGATCCCTCTCGCACGGTGAACCACACCTGCGTCGTCGAAGTGAACGAGATATTGACATGTGGGTCCGTTCCCCCGTCGAGCTCCGGTGTCGCGGTGACGACCGGCAGCGCGGGGAACGAGGACGCAAAGATCACCCGGTATTGCCCCGTTCCCACGTGATTGACCGAGAACCCTGTGCCCGAGCTGATGGTGCCGAGTCCGTTGAATCGACCGCGAATGATGCGGACGTTCTCCTCGCTGCCTGGCGCATAGTATTCGCCGCTACCACCGAGCTTGATGTCGCCGCGCACGTCGAGCTTAACGGTGGGTGCGGTCGTGCCGATGCCGACATTGCCGCCAGAGGTAGCGTTGAGAACACGGCCGGCAGGGGTAGCCAGAGTCACATCGCCTGCGTCGCAGGAAAGCACGATACCGTTGTCGAAGCTGCTTCCATCGCCGACATAGCCGATTCGGGTTCCCGTCGCGTCGTCGAAGCCTATCCAAGCAAGATTGTCTATGCCGACCGACGGACCGTCGATGCGAATGCCCTCTTCAGCGCCGTCGATATGGAGAGTGGTCTGGGGAGCCGTCGTACCGATACCGACATTGCCGGCATCATCCACGTATACGGCGTTGGCGGGTGATCCATCTGCGGCATCAAGCGCGAAGGCTGACTTGGCATGGTCCGCCAGTGGTGCCGCCGTGAGCTGCTGACGCGGCGACAGCACGGTAAACCCGGTCGCATTTCCGCAGTTGAGTCCCGTATCTTGCCGAACTTCGATTTCCAGGTACAGATCCAGGTCCGTTGCGAACTGCTGTCCGAAATCTAGCTGTTGGGTGAAGACTCCCGCGGCGACGGTCACGTTGTCCGCACACAGGGTCGTTCCCACTTGCGTCCCGCCGGCATCCGCATCGAAGAGGCTGAAGCGCAGGTCGTAAAGTCCGTCGGCCGGCGCATCGTCCTGGTGAAGCTGTCCCTGGTAGGTGAAGGCCGTACTCAGCGCGAACGCGCGGGAGCCGATGACGACAAGCGTCATCGTCATGAGAAGAATGAAAACTCTCGAGCCGAACTTATCCACGACGTACTCCTATTGCTGATTGTGTCTTTCCGCTAGTGTTACTTGACGAGCAGTGCCTTTTGAGTGGCCTGGCGCCCGTCTGCGTCGATGCCCACGATGTAGGTTCCGCTCGCCACCGTCGCACCATTGCCGTCTGTGCCGTCCCAGTGGCTGAGGTGATGTCCAGCGAGGAAAGTACCCGCTTCGAGAACGCGCACGAGTTCGCCCCGCAAGTTGTAGACCTTCAAACTGACCCTGCCGGGATGGGGGAGGTCGAACGCGATCTGCGTGCTAGGGTTGAAGGGATTGGGTGTGGCCTGGTAGAGGCGAAACGCGAGGGATACTGCCCCACCAGGACCCCCAGGCAGATCGCTTACTGCCGTGGCGACCATGGACCCGCCACCGTACCAAAATCCTCCCTCCAGGACGAACGTATCACCCGCGAGCACACCTGCATCGGGCTGGCCGATCGTTCCGCCGAGCGAGAAGGGACCGCCCGTCGCCGCGGTAACGCCTCCGCCGTCGATCGTGCTCCATGTCAGATCGAATGCACTACCCGACTGGCCAAAGGAGAGTGACGGTATGCCCGTCGTCAGGAGTAGGGCCAGCACGAACGCAGCCAGCCACATGATCCTCATCTGTCTTGTCACCACAATGCCTCCTGTAAGGACGCCTTCATTCGTTACCGCACCAGCAACATCTTCCGAGCTCCTACGCCACGTACACCCTCGAGGCGGTAAAGGTACACTCCGCTGGAGAGTGCTTTGCCGCGTCCATCGCGGCCATCCCACTCCACGCGGTAGGTTCCTGCCTCGCGGGGTCCTTGGTCCAGCCGAGCGACCCTCCGTCCGGCAGTGTCGTAGATGTCCAGAACCACCGCCTCCAATTGCTCACCAAGGGTGTATTCGATGCTGGTCTTTGGGTTGAACGGATTGGGGAAGTTCTGCGCCAGCGTTGTGCGGAGAAGGGGAATCGTCACCGTCACGGTAGTTGAGCGCTGTTCATCCCCGCCGGTCGTCTGGACCGCCAGTTGGTATTCGTAGGTGCCTCCGATGGCGACGCCCTCATCGAGGTAGATACCGGACGACTCTTGCATGCGCCCGCTCGCAATCGCGACGTCCTGTGCTCCAGGCATATCTCGCCGATATAAAACATATCTTTCTCGCGGGTCGTTGCTCCACACGTCCCAGCGAAGTTCGACGACGCGTTGCCGTGGACGTGCCTCGAAGTTCGCGAAGCGCACGGGAACCTGCGTATCGGAGAAATGCGCGATGAAGATGTTGCCGCCGAGCGGACCGCCGCCAAAATCTATGGAGTCGGTATTGTGTCCCAGCACAGAGACTCGATCCGAGCCATCGATCGCCACTGAAGTCGGAAGCTGTTCGTAGAGTCCTTCGTAGCGTTCGCTCCAGAGGTGGATTCCATCGGAGTCAAAGGCGGCGAGAAAAACGCTGTCACTCCCAGTGCCCGCCAGCGGACCCCCGCCGAAGTCTACCGCACCGTTCATCGAGCCAGTCAAGACGACCGTACCCGCTGCATTCGCGGTGATTGCCGGTGAGTGTTCGTAGAAGTGGCTGCCGAAACCGCGACTCCAGCGGTGATTCCCATTTGAGTCGAACGATGCCACAAAGATGTCATCGAAACCCGCGGTATTCAGCGGGCCTCCGCCGAAATCTACGCTGCCTTGGAATGTTCCCGTGATGATGACGTTTCCCGCTCCATCCGTGGCGACCGAAGCCGCCTGCTGCGGCTCACTGTCCCCGTACTCATGACTCCAGCGGTGGTTGCCATTGGCGTCGAAGGACGCGACGAACACATCCTGGTCTCCCGCGCTGGTCAGCGGGCCTCCGCCAAAATCTATACTGCCGGACAGTGAACCAGCGAGTACGACATTTCCCTGGGGATCGACGGCAACTCCATGTGTCGTCTGCTCTCCGATGCCCACAAAACGTTTGCTCCAAAGATGGTTCCCGTCGGCATCGAAGCTGGCCACGAAAATGTCTTGGCTCGAATCTGTCGCGGATAGGTTGCCACCGCCGAAGTCAACGTCCCCCACCAGGGAACCCGCGAGGACGACTCTTCCTGCCGCGGCTGTGGCGACAAACGCCAAGATCCTTGAAGTCGCATCGCCGAAACCTCGGCTCCATTGATGATTTCCGTCACCGTCAAACTTCGCCAGATAGATACTCTCGCCTGGGCTCGTGAGTTCACCCCCACCGAAATCCACGCTGCTCCGGAAGCTTCCCGAGAGGATCACATTACCCACACCGTCCACTGCCACGGCTCGACCGGTCTGGGTTCCGCCGTCGCCGAAGCGCCGGTTCCACAGCGCGTTCCCGTTCTCATCGAACTTGGCGACGAAGACATCGTAGCCCAGACCACCCGGGAGTACGCCCGTACCGAAATCGACGCTCAGTTGACACCCCCCAGTGATCACGAGATTGTGAGCACCATCGATCGCCATGGTGCCCGAGTATCCGTACCCGGTCAGCTGGCCCACTCGAAAACTCCATTGATGGCTGCCGCCGTCGTCCAGTTCCGCCACGAAGCCGTGATCGCTGTGTCCGGCTGCTATAGACCCACCCCCCACATCCACACTGTCACTGAACCCTCCGCTAAAGACGACCTTTCCGGAATCAGCTGCGGCAATGGAAGTGCCCAATGAGTACTTGGGTCCTGCAAAGCCCTTGCTGAAGCGATGCATACCGTCGCGGTCGAATGAAGCGATGAAGAGTTCTTCGGCACTCGGGCTCGTCAGGAGGCCCCCACCGAAGTCGACACTTTCCTCGAAGAAGCCCGAGATGGTGATGTTGTCGGAGGAATCAATGGTCATTGCCGAGCCGAGTTGGTCGCTACCACCCGAAAATGACTTACTCCAACGATGATTGCCATCGCCGTCGAAGGAGGCTAGATAGGCATCGGCCGCATCTACGCTCACGAGCGTGCCGCCTCCGAAATCGACACTGCCGTTGAAGTAGCCCGTCAGGACAACGTTCTCCGACCCGTCCACGGCGATTCCATAGCAACGCTGGTACTCCGCATCGCCGAACTGTCGGCTCCAGAGGTGATTGCCCTGGTCGTCGTACTTGGCCAGAAAGATGTCGTCGCCGCCGGCGCTGGTGAGCAGCCCATCGCCGAGGTCCATGCTCCCTGAGAACTCACCGGCGATGATGACGTTACCGGAAGCGTCCATCGCCACAGTGTTGCAGCGCTGGAAGGTGTCGTCACCGGCGCTTCGGCTCCAGAGGTGGCTTCCGTCTGCGTCGAATTCGACGACGAAGATATTGATCTGTGCCCCGCTGACGAGTGGACTGCCTCCAAAATCCAAGGTGCCGTTGAAGTAGCCAACGACGGCGATGTTGTTCGCGTCGTCAGCCGCGACGGCGATGCCATACTGATTTTTACTGTCGCCGAATCGCTTGCTCCACTGGTGGTTACCGTCTGGGTCGAACTTTGCGACGAAGATATCATCGTTGCCGGCGCTTGTCAGAATCCCGCCACCGAAGTCAACGCCATACCGAAACTGTCCTACGATGATGATGTTGCCCGATCCATCCACAGCCACGGAATTACAGAACTCGTAGCCGAACCCTCCAAATGACCGGCTCCAAAGGTAGTTTCCCTGCGCGTCGTACTTGGCCAGAAAGATGTCGTCGGCACCGGCGCTGGTGATGGGGCCGCCCCCGAAGTCTACCGCTCCGCTGAAGGTGCCCGCGACCAGAATGTTTCCCCACAGATCCTTCGCAACTGAGTTGGCCTGGGTGGAACTGGGCAAGGCAAAGCTCTTGCTCCAGTCATAGATGAGCGCGGCGTCGGTGGGAGGAGAACTTAGGAGGATTGCAAGGACAGCGGACAGAAGCACTGTTCGTGCGCGCATAAACACCTGATTTTGCGATGGGGAATGGGCGTGGGGGACTTGGACTCCCAGAGCAAGCATACGCCTGCGGGGTTGGCGGGGGAAAGCTGATTTTAAAGTTCCTGCCGCCCTCATTGCTTCACGGCCTCCGCAGACGGTGCTCGAGCAGAGCAAGTTGGGTAGTGTTCTCGCACCGGCTTGGATGTCGCCCCGGATCGGGATCTGGACTAAATCGGTCATCTGACGACGACAACTCGACGGATCGAGATGCTTTCTCTGGACTCGAGGCGCAGATAGGAGACGCCGTCGTCCTCGATCCGCGTCGGGGCGGACACGGAATCTGCTTCACCAACCAGAACCGCGCGTCCGTAGGTCCCGTCGGGACCAAGGCCCGAGAACGCGGAGGCCAGATCCCCCGGCCCAGCGTGGGCAAAGAGTGGCCTCAGTAGCAGGAGGCCCAAAAGGACGGCGGGGACAATGGGGACTCGCATGATGTTCTCCAGACTGCGATCGTGTCTCGCTTCGGGGGGTACCCCTTCATGCGCCAAAGCCGGGCGGGAGGTGACACGACCCGGGGCGAGATCAGCTGTCACCTGACCTGCCGAATCGGCGCAGGTAGTTTCTGAGGGGCCCAGAGCGGAATCCGCGCTTCGCGGTGGCATCGACGATGTCGTTCGATATGAAGTATCATGGGACCCAGGGCCAAAGCGCACCGCAGGGTGAGACGAAGCCGGCTTTGCGGCATTTGCCCACCGAACCGTTAAGCACCGGGAGTGGACAGAGATGACCGACAAGCGTTGGCGCCACCTGCGCGCCCTGTTCGACGAAGTCCAGGAGATGTCCGAGGCTGAGCGTGATTCTCACCTCGACCGCGAACTCGCTGGAGAACCGGAGCTCCGCGCCGAGCTCGAAGCTCTTCTGGAGAGTGGCAAAGCGGCGGTCGGTTTTCTTGCGGAACGGTATAGCCCCGGAACCGGTTCGAATGTGGGACCCTACCTACTCCTCGAACTGCTGGGCGAAGGCGGATTCGCCGTCGTCTACCTCGCGGATCAGCTTCACCCCATACGACGCCGCGTCGCACTCAAGCTGATCAAGCCGGGCATGGATACGAAGCAAGTCATCGCGCGCTTCGAAACGGAGCGGCAGGCCTTGGCGCTCATGGATCACCCCGGCATCGCCCAGATCTTCGAGGCCGGCGAGACGGAGATGGGTCGCCCGTACTTCGCAATGGAGTACGTACCCGGTGTCGCCATCACGTCGTTCTGCGATCAAGAGAAGTTGGATCTTCGCGAGCGCCTCCAGCTCTTCCTTCAGGTATGTGATGCGATCCAGCATGCGCACCAGAAGGGAGTCATTCATCGGGACATCAAGCCGTCGAACATTCTGGTTACCCGGCGAGACTCAGGGTATGCGCCCAAGGTCATCGATTTCGGCATTGTCAAGGCGAGGGGGGTCTTGGAGATCGACGAGCGGACCATAACGCAGGAGGGGTTGGTCCTGGGGACAGTGGGCTACATGAGCCCCGAGCAGATCGGCGCGGTGACGGCGTCCGTGGATACCCGCTCGGACATCTACTCCCTCGGCGTGGTGCTGTACGAGTTGCTCGCAGGAGAGGTGCCCTTCGATCAAGCCCTGCTTCGCAAGGCAGCCTGGGCCGAAATTCTTCGTTTGATTCGTGAAGAAGATCCGCCACCGCTGGCCGCTCATGCCGCGCGATTGGAGACCGGCGAGATTGCTGGACGGCGCTCGACGGACACGCGCACCCTTTTGCGTGAGCTGAAGGGCGAGGTGGAGTGGATCACTCAGCGTGCTTTGGAAAAGGAGCCGGACCGGCGGTATGCCTCTGTTTCGGAACTGGGCGCCGACATCCGGCGGCTTCTCGCCAACGAGCCGGTTGTGGCTGCGGCGCCCAGCAACACCTATCGCCTAAGAAAGTATGCTCGGCGCCACCGCGTAGGAGTGACTACGGCGGTTCTCGTGCTGACCGCCATTCTGGTCGGTGCGATCGCTTCCGGAATCGGATTCGAACGTGCGCGCCGCGCCGAACTAGCAGCTCGGCGGGAGGCGGAAGCTTCCAAGCGCGTATCCGACTTTCTCGTTGAGTTGTTTCACGCATCGAGTCCCGGAGTCTCAAAGAGTGACAGCGTTACGGTGCGCACGCTGCTCGACGATGGTACGCGCCGCATCGAGTTCGGCCTGGAAGAGGAGCCGCATGTCCGTGCCCGACTGCTGGGTACGATGGCAGATTCCTATCTAAATCTCACTCTCTACGATGAAGGCCTACGTCTTACGCGGGCTGCGCTCGCGGTCAGCGAGACGATAGAACCGCGGGACGATCTGGAAATCGCGCACTACCTCGACAAGCTGGCCAACGCATTCAGCATGGCTGGTCAAACGGACAGCATTCCCGCCGTGGTGGACCGAGTCATGAATCTCCTGAAGGCTTCCAAGGTCGGGGACCCCGAGCTGCTCGCTTCCTGCCTCTACCGGAAGGGAAAATTGTGCTTGTTGCAGGGATCTCTTGGGCCGGCGGATTCCCTCATCTCGCTGGCGCTTCAAGCGGTCGAGTCCCAACCATCACCTGATCCGTTCCGTCTGGAGAAGATGTACTCGACGCGGGCGACCATCGCAGACCTGAGACTAGAGACGGAGAATGCTGAACGCTACTTCCTGCGAGCGCTGGAATTCTCGGAGGCGGCTGGCGATCCGGCGTCGGCAACGTCTCTGCACAGCCGCCTCGCCGTCATGTACGCGAACGCAGGAAAAAAGGATGAAGCCTTGAGCCATGCCCAGCTCGGCGTGGACATCGCGCGGCGAATCTATGCGCCGGATCACGAGCGGCTGGCGGACGCTCTGAGCGGCCTGAGCTACGCCTTGTCGAGTCTGCAGAGCTGTGAGGATGCGATCCCGGTGCAGGAAGAAGCGGTCGGAATTCTAAGGGCCAAAGGAAGGCCCAATGAAAGTTTTGCCTACGAGCTAAACCTCCTATCGATCTTGTACACATGTGCCGGACGGAATGACCTCGCCATTGCGTGTGGGAGTGAAGCCCTCGAGGTCTATCGAAACCGTTTTGGCCCAGATCACTTCCGGACCGCCGAGTCGCTGGGAAACCTCGGTCGGTGCTACGCTGCGGCGGGGATGGTGGCACCGGCGGATTCCCTCTTCCGCGAGGCCCTCGACGTTTTCGCTCGCATCGGTGATCGGACTGCTTATCCCACCCTGTTTCGGATGGATTACGCCAACTTCTGTCGTGAACAGAATTGGCTGGTCCAGGCCGACAGTCTATATGCATGCGCTGAGGCCGCGTTGGACTCGACTAATGCCGGGATGAGAAACTCCCTCGGTGAGTGTCTGATCGGACATGCCCGACTGCGTTCACTCCAGGGCCGAAACGAAGAGGCCGAGTCCATGATTGCGACCGGGTTCCGAATGAAACAAGATGACGCGCTTGACGACGACGTGCGCCTTGGCGCCGCGTATCTGGCTTGGGCCGAGCTGCGCACACGGGCCGGCAACTTCGACGGCGCCATCGAGAGGCTCCAGCTAGCGGTCCGATGCGGCGTCAGCGTGGAAGATGTCGCCGGGTACCCGGAACTCGCCGCGCTTCGCTCCCGGCCGGACTACCCCTTGGACAGTTCACCGTAGAGCCAGGCCCGCGCGAATGCCCAGTCACGGAGGATCGTTCGCCCGGAAGCTTCCAGGATCTCTGCCACCTCGTCCACGCTCAGGCCACCATAGAAGCGGAGGCGAACGACCTGCGCGGCGCGCGCATCCCGCTCAGCCAAGCGCTCGATGGCGCGGTCGAGAGCCAAAACCGTCTCCGGATCCTGGTCGTCGGCGAGCGCGGCGACTTCCTCGAGATCGAGGGAGACTCTGCGCGCCGGCCGGCCCTCCAAATCGCCCCCTCGTTTTGCGCGACGCTTCGCCCGCGCGCGTTCGATGAGGATGCGCCGCATGGCCTCGGCCGCGGCCACGAAGAACTGACCGCGACCCTGCCATTCGCTGCCTTCGCCGGGGCGCAGGCGCAGGTAGGCCTCGTGCACGAGCTCGGTGGACTGGAGGGTGTATCCGCTTCGTTCACCACGTATCCGGGCGTGCGCAATGGCTCGCAATTCGTCATAGACCTGCGCAAAGAACTCGCCGGAGTCTTTTCCGGTTGGGGGCGGCGGGTGTGGGGAGGTGTCATCCTGGGCCATAATGCGTACGATCGTAACTGGGATCCCGGCCTCATGCAACCGAGGTCGGAGAATGGCCGACCCACACGAAAGCTCCAAAAAGAAGTGTGTCTCCTACCACGAGCCCAATTGTGCCCGAGATGCCGAGCCAGCGCTACCTCAGGCCAATGGTGACGAAATCCATGTCAGATCGAATGAGCCACCCGACTGGCCATCGGACTTCAACCAACCAAAACTCCAGCTCTTGCTCACTCCGGCTCTTCGCGGCTTGGCTCCACCGGCAGTGGAGGCAACCCCTCCGCGGCGCGCCACTCCACCAGCAGGGCGCGCGTCCGCTCCGCGCGATCTTCGCTGGGGTCGAGCTTACCCTCTGGCCGCAGATAGTGCCACTCGTCCGGATAGGTTTCCGCGGCCCACTTCTCGAACTCTTCCTCGCGACTCTGTTTGGAAGGGGAGGGCTGCCCTGGATGGGCATCGGAGATCAGGTAGCCTTCGATGAGTCCCTTGTCGTCGAAGAAGTAAGTGATGCGATAGGTAGGCGCATCCTGACGCTCGGTAAGGCGATAGTAGTCGTTGATCTCGGTCGCGATGGCCCACACCGAGTTGCCTTCGACCTGCCACGGTTCGTGCTCTCCGTGCGAGTTGAAGACCTGGTCCCAGTGATGGTAGGGGCCGAAGCCCAGCTTCATCGGATTCCCCTCACCCTCCTTGCTGTCGAACCACACCCGTGGATCGTCGGTGAGGTAGCGCTGGGCTTCTTCGACCTTGCCGGCATTCCGCGCCGAGCGGAACGCTTCCACTTTGTCGATGAGCTTCGATTGGTGACTACACGCGCCGAAAGCGCCGAGGAGGATGACCGCACTCAAGGAGCTCAATAACCGCAGGGCGCGCATCATCACTCGATTCCGTGGGGAAGAGACTGAATTCCCTTGAGAGAAGGGAATTCAGTCTGATCTCGCAACCATGAGGTGACAAATTTGGCGGCGCAGTGCCTCTCAGCGCATGAAGGTCACCCTCTGGGTGACTTCTCCCTGCGATGAACGGAGCCGAATCAGGTACAGTCCGTTGGCGACTTGCGCACCGCTGCTGTCTCGACCATCCCAGCGCACCACGGTACGGGCGTGGTCGGTCGTTCGATCAAAGAGCTGGACGATGCGACGTCCCCTGAGATCGTAGACGTCCAGGGTGGCGTGACTGTCCAGCGGTAGATCGAAGCGGATTACGCTCGCCGCGTCGGTCGGATTGGGCAGAGGCGGTAGCAGCGTGAGATTCTCCGAGGGACCGGGTGGCAGGACCGCGGCCACCACATCGGCCCAATTGTCGGTGGTCTGCTGATTGTTGATTTCATCGGTCCACGTGATTTTCTGGAAAGTGAAGCCCCAGATCTCCTGCACTGGAGTCGTATCATCGGTAGTCTGGTCGTAACTGACGATTGTGGCGTTTTGAAGTTCGACCGTGTAGTAGCGCAAAAGCTGTCCCTGTGGTCCCGACTCGTAAAAGTGCAATCTCACCAGGTTCAGACGTTCGGTGGTCAAGAAGGCTTGGTTCATACGAACGCTAGCGCTGTCGAAAGACTTGTTGATGATGATGGGAGAATATTGTCTCCGACCACTTGGTTGTCCGCTGGCGGGATCGTAGGGCATGTAGACGCTGCTGCTGAATTCCGTGACCCCGATATTACCCTCTTCACCGGGAGAGGTAATATCTCCCCCGATCTGACCTTGAACTTGACCCTCGATGTACATGGCGATGAGGGCGAAGGCAGGAGTAGAAGTGAGCGCAACGATCAGGAAGAGTGAAGTGCAAAGGGCGCATAGGCGCTTCACGGCAAGCCTCCTTGAATGGATTGAATGTTGCTGGGGGATGGCAGACTCTAGGCAGCATACCTGATTTTCGGGGATTGGGAAAGTGAGTGCCATGAAAACCGGCCGCGGCCTTGGCCGGCCGAGCCCGTTGGCGCTCCCTATCCCATCACCATTCCGAGCAGCTCACAGGCTCAAGACGCCTACCTTGCGCGCGTTGCAAGGTCCGAGGGAATAGCCGCGGCTGATCAGGTGACCAAGAAGAGCATCGCCACTCCGGCCACCGCCACCATCGTGCCGAGGACGGCCTGGTAGCCGATCGATTCCTTGAATACAAAGCGCCCGATGGGCAGAAGGAACACCGGCGGCAGCGCCATCAGAGTGCTGGCGATTCCCACCTCTGTCCTCTGCACCGCGATCAACGACAGCCACACGCCGATGTAGGGTCCGGTGAGAGCTCCCAGAAACAATGGGGGAAGGGCTTTGCGGTCCGCCCGAAGGCGACGCAGGGGTTCGCCCGCCTGCCGCATTGCCACCGCCAGTATCCAGGTCACGCTCGCGGCGGTGAGCATGCGGATGACGTTGCCCGAGAGCGCGTCGAAGTGGCCCTCCAGCCCGCGCTTGGCCAGCACGAGCCCGATGGCTTGCCCGGCTGCGGCGCCCAAACCAAAAAGGATGCCCTTCACATAATGCGATTCCTCGCGCTCGGGCATCGGGGGCCGGCGGCGATCGAGAATGACCAGCGCAACCCCGCACAGGGTGACCACGATGGCCAGCCATTGCAGGGGGAGGAGGTTCTCGCCCAGAAAGAAGCGCGCCACCAGCGCGGCGATGATGGGCGCCAGGCTCATCATCAACATCCCCAGACGCGGACCGACCCACACAAAGGCCTGAAAGAGCATCGAGTCGCCCACCACGAGACCGATCACACCCGAGATTCCCAACCAGAACCAGCGCGAGGGTTCGGCCGCAAACGGAATGAGACTGCCGTGCAGAGCCAAGTGGGTCAGAGTGAGGAACGCCACCGCGAGCAGTAACCGGGAGCGGTTGACGGTGACCGAACCCACCCGCCGCGAAGCCACGGCGAAGAAGCTGGCCGTCGTCGTCCAACACAGGGATGTGCCGAGTGCGGCGATCTCACCCAGGTACGCGAGTCCGAACACGGGGGCCTCCACAGCGGGGGAGGGAATGGTAGCAGGGAGGGCCGGAGGGAGCAGCAGGAATCGGCAGAAGGCTGAAGGAATCTCAGCTTCTCCCCAAAACTTCCCGCGCCAGAGCGACCACGCGCTCCGGCGTAAAGCCGTAGTGGTGGTTGAGATCCTTCAGCGGGGCGGACGCTCCGAAGGTGTTCATGCCCAGCACCCGCCCCTTTGTCCCCACGTAGCGCTCCCAACCGAAGGGTGAGGCCTGCTCCACCGCGACCCGGGACCGGACAGTGGGCGGCAGCACCGCGTCACGGTACTCACGGGGTTGCCGCTCGAAGAGTTCCCACGACGGCATCGAGACCACCCGCGCGCGGACACCTTCGGCCGTAAGGGTTTCGTAGGCTTCGATCGCCAGCATCACTTCACTGCCCGTCGCGAGGAGAAGGAGTTCCGGCTTGCCGTCGGGCGCATCGGCGAGCACGTAGGCGCCGCGCGCCACTCCCGACGCCGGTGCGTAACGGGTGCGGTCGACGATCGGGAGCTTCTGGCGGGAGAGGACCATGAGCACCGGCCCTTCCTTCAGCTGCATCGCGCAGCGGTAGGCTTCGACTACCTCGTTGGCATCGGCGGGACGAAACACCGTTACATTGGGCATCGCGCGCAGTGAGGCCAACTGCTCCACCGGCTGGTGGGTAGGGCCGTCTTCGCCGTCGCCCATCGCGTCGTGAGTGAAGACGAAGAGGGTCGATAGCTCCATGATGGCCGAGAGGCGGATCGCCCCCCGGGCATAGTCGCTGAACACGAAGAAGGTGGCGCCGAACGGACGGAGCTTGCTGAGCGAGAGACCATTCACGATGGCTACCATGGCATGTTCACGTACTCCGAAGTGCAGGTTTCTGCCGCCCGGTGTCGCGGCTTGGAAGTCGCCCGTCTCTTCGCCCGTCAGGACGACCTTGTTGGACGAGGCCAAATCCGCCGAGCCACCCAACAGCCAGGGGATGTTCTGGGCGAGCACGTTCAGCACTTTGCCGGAAGCCTCTCGTCCCGCCATTCCCTTGTCGGTATCGGCGGCGAAGACCGGCAGGTTCTCGTCCCAACCGGAGGGCAGCTCTCCTCGTTGCATCAAGTCGATCTGTGCCGCGAGCTCGGGGAAGCGGGATCGGTATGCGTCGAAAAGGCCGTTCCACTCCTTGTGGGCTCGGCTACCGCGCTTGCCGATTCCCTCGGCGAAGCGGCGCTCCACTCCCTCGGGAACCAGGAACGTCTCGTTCTCTGGCCAACCGTAGGCACGCTTGGTGAGCTTGACCTCTTCCTCTCCCAGGGGTGCGCCGTGGGCCGCCGCGGTGTCCTGCTTGTGGGGGGATCCATAGCCAATGTGGCTGCGGAGAATGATGAGGGTGGGACGGCCTTCGGTTTTCTGGAATTCGCGGAATGCCTCTTCGATGCGCTCTAGGTCGTTGGCGTCTTCCACCCGGAGCACTCTCCAGCCATAGGCGTCGAAGCGCATCGCGACATCCTCGGTGAAGGTGATCTCCGTGCTGCCATCGATGCTGATGTGGTTGCTGTCGTAGACCCAACACAGCTGGTCGAGGCCGAGGTGTCCGGCCAGCGAAGCGGCTTCCGACCCAATCCCCTCCATGAGACAGCCATCACCAGCTACTGCGTACACGGAATAGTCGAAGAGCGGGAAGCCGGGTCGATCATAGTGGTTCGAGAGCCACTTCTGCGCGATGGCCATGCCGACGCTGTTCGCGATGCCCTGACCCAAAGGACCGGTCGTCGTCTCGACGCCGGAGGTGAGCGGGTACTCGGGATGACCGGTCGCCTTGCTTCCCCATTGCCGAAAGCGCCGGATGTCGTCGAGCGATACGGCGAGTTCGTCCAGCGGTTCGTCGTCCGCGCCGACCTCACGGGTGCCGCTGAGGTGGAGCAACGACCACAACAGCATGGAGGCGTGGCCGTTGCTGAGGACGAAGCGATCGCGGCCGGGCCAGGTGGGATCTTCAGGGTCGAAGCGCAGTACCCGGTTCCAGAGCACGTAGCCCATGGGTGCCAGCCCCATGGGCGCGCCGGGGTGACCGGAGTTCGCCTGCTGAACCGCATCGATGGAAAGGGTGCGAATCGTATTCACGCACAACTGGTCGAGATCAGGGGTCGAAGCCATGGTTTCCTCTCTCAGTCATTCGAGTCCAGGCTCGAGGCTGCTTCTGTGTCGGCGAGTAGAACGGAGTTGGCGACGCGCACGCGTCCGGCCGGGATGGACCGGTCGCGGGCCACGAGCCGCGGCAATACCTGGGCCTTTTCGGCGCCGGTCACCACCCACAGGATCGCCTGCGCTCGATTCAGCGCGGGATAGGTGAGCGTCATGCGGCGAAAGCCGGCATAGACGCCGGTCGTTGCCACGTCGCGGTCGGCGATCTCGAGCACCGGATCTTGGGGGACAAGGGAAGCGGTGTGGCCGTCCGCTCCGAGGCCGAGGTGGATCAGGTCGAGCACCGCGGGCGATCCCACGAGCATCTCCAGCTCACGCGCGTAGCTTGCCGCCGCGGAATCGAGGTCTGCCTGCTCCACCGGCATGGCATGCAGATTCGCCGGGGGAAGCGGCACGCACTGCAGGAGATCGTGCTCCAACTGGGTTAGGTTCCGGTTCGGATCGCCATCTGGTGCCACGCGCTCGTCTACCTGGAAGAGGTGAATGGCCTCCCAGGGCACGTTCTCTTTGGCCAGCGCCTGGAGCATCAGCGAGGGAGTGTGTCCGCCGCTGACGGCGCAGAGGAATCGCCCGCGGGCGGAGACCGCAGTCCGGGCGGATTCGGCCAGGAGGTTGGCAGCCCTATGGGCGACCGCTTCGGCATTTGGCAGGACTTCCGTCCTCATTCATCCTCCGCTGGCATGATTCGCTCCGCGCCACTCGTCTGCTCGGGATCGTCCGCCAGGAACCAGCCGCCGGGCACGATATCCTCGGCTTCGCGCGGTCCCCAGGTACCGGGTTCGTACTCATGGAGCGCCAGGTCCTGTCTCAGCAGGGGATCCACGATGCGCCAGGCCTCCTCCACGTAATCCTGGCGCGCGAATCTGAAGGTCTCACCTTCCATCGCGTCCCCGAGGAGCTCGGCGTATGGATTGATTCTCTTGCCATCGTGCTCGTGACTCGCGATGAGTTCCAGATCGTGACTTTGGACTTTGTCACTGTCCTCGCGCACGCTGGCTCCGAGAGCGATCGTGAATTCCGGGCTCAGGCGGAAGCGAATGTGATTTGGCGTGGCTTTCAGACCGCGAACGACCGGTGGCGGTTTCCGAAGGACGACCGTCACCTCGGTGCGGTTCATGGGCAGCTTCTTTCCCGCTCGAATGAAGAACGGAACTCCCTGCCAGCGCCACGAGTTCACTTCGAGCCGCAGCGCGGCGAAGGTCTCGATGCGCGAGTCCTTGGCGACATTGGCTTTGTCGCGATAGCCACGGAATTGGCCGCGAACCACTCTGCCCGGCTTCAGCGCCGGGATGGCCTTGAGTACCTTCACCTTCTCGTCGCGCAAGGTCTCGGAGTCTGCGCTGTCCGGAGGGGGCTCCATGGCCACGTTCGACAGCACTTGCAGTAGATGGTTCTGTACGACGTCGCGAATCGCTCCCGTCTTTTCGTAGAACGCTCCGCGGCCGAAGATGCCGAATCTCTCGGCCAGGGTGATCTGAATGTTCTCGACATAGCGGCGATTCCAGATCGGTTCGAGAAAGGTATTGGCGAAGCGGAAGAAGACCAGGTTCTGAACCGCCGACTTCCCGAGGTAGTGGTCGATGCGAAAGATGGCGTGTTCGTCGTAATTCCGGAGCAGGATGGCGTTCAGCCGTTGAGCCGACGCCAAGTCGTTTCCGAATGGCTTTTCGAGGACGAGCCGGGCCCCCGCGCCATGGCCCAGGGCGGCGATGTGCGTGACCACCGTCTCGAACAGGCTCTGAGGAATTGCCAGGTAGTGTACCGGTCGCTTGATGTCAGCCAGCGCCTGGCCCAGCGCGTCGAAGGTCGCCGCGTCCGAGTAATCGCCATGCACGTAGCGGAGCTGCTTCATGAGCTTCGGGAAAGCCTCGGGATCGGCCCCGCCGCCGTGCTTCTCCACGCTTTCTTTTGCGCGCGCTTTCAGGCCTTCGAGACCACACTTGTCCCTGGCCACCCCGATGATCGGCACTTCGAGTTCGCCCCGCTTGACCATTTGTTGCAGGGCTGGGAAGACCTTCTTGAAGGCCAGATCTCCGGTGGCTCCATAGAAGATTAGGGCGTCGGCTTTCGTCTTGCTCATGACTTCTTCTCGAGGTGACCGCCAAAGGCGTACCGCATCGCCGAAAGAACCCGGTTGGCGTAGTCGGCGTTCCCGCGCGAGGAAAAGCGTTCCAAAAGAGCGGCGGTGAGAACCGGGGAGGGCACGCCCTCGTCGATGGATGCCTTGATGGTCCAGCGGCCCTCTCCGGAATCGGAGACGCGGCCGGCGAAGGATTCCAGCTTGGGGTCTTTGATCAACGCACCGGCCGTCAGGTCCAAGAGCCACGAGCCGATGACGCTGCCGCGCCGCCAGACTTCGGCCACCTCGGCCAGGTCGAACTCGTACTGATAGTGCTCGGGGTTGCGCAAGGGAGTGGTTTCGGCGTCGGAGTCCTGGGCGTGCTTTCCGATGGAAGCGCCCCGCAAGACGTTCAGACCTTCGGCGTAGGCCGCCATGATTCCGTATTCGATGCCGTTGTGAACCATCTTCACGAAGTGGCCCCCTCCGGCCGAGCCGCAGTGCAAGTAACCGTGTTCGGCCGTCCCCTTGCCCGGCTCACGGCCCGGGGTGGGCGGTGCCGAAGAGGGGTCGGGGCTGAGGGCGGCGAAGATCGGGTCGAGGTGGCTCACCACCTCGGGCTCACCGCCGATCATCTGGCAGTAGCCGCGTTCAAATCCCCACACTCCACCACTCGTACCCACGTCCACATAGTGGATGCCCTTGGGCGCGAGCTCCTTGGCCCGGCGAATGTCGTCGATGTAGTAGGAGTTTCCGCCGTCGATGAGAATGTCTCCCTTGGTGAGAAGAGGCGCGAGTTGGGAGATGGTCTCGTCGACCACCGCCGCCGGCACCATCATCCAGATCGCACGGGGCTTCTGGAGCTTCTTCACCAGATCGGCGAGAGAGGATGAGCCCACCGCTTTCTCTTTGGCGAGCGATTCGACGGCTTTTGGCGATACGTCGAAGACCACGCACTCGTGTCCAGCGCCGATCAGCCGGCGTACCATGTTCGAGCCCATGCGTCCGAGCCCGATCATCCCGATTTGCATAGTGTTTCTCCTCGAGCTTCAGCTAACGGCCCGGCCGCCTCAGTCTCCGGTAGCGGTGGATGAGCGCGTTGGTGGAGGGGTCATGGGTGAGCTCGGGCTCCTTGGGACCTTCGAGCTCCGGAACGATTCGCTGGGCCAGGACCTTGCCCAGTTCCACTCCCCATTGGTCGAACGAATCGATTTCCCAGATCGTGCCCTGGGTGAACACATCGTGCTCGTAGAGCGCCACGAGTTTACCGAGCGCCTTCGGGGTGAGCCGGTCGAGCAGGAGGACGTTGGAGGGCCGGTTCCCGTCGAACTCGCGGTGCTTGGCCAGCCAAGAGGGTGTGCCCTCGGCCTCCACTTCGGCAACGGTTTTTCCGAAGGCCAATGCTTCCGCCTGCGCGAAGACGTTGGCGACGAGAAGGTCGTGGTGGTTGCCCAGCGGGTTCAGGCTTTGGGCAAAGGCGATGAAGTCGGCCGGCACGAGGCGCGTGCCCTGGTGGAGCAGCTGGTAGAAGGAATGCTGGCCGTTCGTTCCCGGCTCGCCCCAGTAGATGGGCGAGGTGTCGACCTCGACGCGCGCCCCGTCGAGCCTGACCTGCTTGCCGTTGCTCTCCATGGTGAGTTGCTGCAGGTAGGCAGGAAAGCGCTTCAGGTATTGCTCGTAGGGCAGCACCGCCACCGTCTGCGCGCCGAAGAAGTCGTTGTACCAGATCGAGAGCAGCGCCTTCAGGACGGGTAGGTTCTGCTCGAACGGCGCGGTGCGGAAGTGCTCGTCCATCTCGTGAAAGCCGTCGAGCATGGAGCGGAAGGCCTCGGGTCCGATGGCCAGCATCGTAGAAAGTCCGATGGCCGAGTCCATCGAGTAGCGTCCCCCGACCCAGTCCCAGAACCCGAACATGTTCGCGGTGTCGATACCGAAGTCGGAGACCTTTTCCGCGTTGGTGGAGACCGCGACGAAATGCTTGGCCACCGCTTGTTCGTCTCCACCCAGGCCGGTGAGCACCCAATCGCGCGCGGTCCGGGCGTTCGTCATGGTCTCGAGCGTCGAGAAGGACTTCGAAGAGATGATGAAGAGGGTCTCGGCCGGGTCGAGATCCCGGGTGGCCTCGGCAAAGTCGGTGCCATCCACGTTGGAGACGAAGCGGAAGTTCATCGACCGTTCGGCGTAGAAGCGGAGCGCCTCGTAGGCCATCACCGGGCCAAGATCCGATCCTCCGATTCCGATGTTCACCACCGATTTGATGCGTTTCCCGGAGTGTCCTTTCCATTCACCGCTCCGTACGCGGTTTGTAAAGCCGGTCATCTTGTCGAGCACTTCGTGAACATGGGGCACCACGTTTTCGCCGTCCACCACGATGGAGGCGCCCCGTGGAGCTCGCAGCGCCACGTGCAGAACGGCCCGGTCCTCCGTGAGGTTGATCTTGTCGCCGCGGAACATGGCCTCGATGCGCTCACGCAGGCCTGCATCCACCGCGAGCTTCACGAGCAGTGACATCGTCTCGCCGGTCACGCGATTCTTCGAGTAGTCGAGGAAGATCCCCGCTGTCTCGAGCGAAAGCCGCTCTCCTCGTTCGGGATCGCGTTCGAAGAGCTCGCGCAGATGCAGCGGCGCAATCTCGGCATGGTGGGCCGCCAATTTCGTCCAGGTCCGACTCCGCCGATTCGCGACTGGATTCATGAGGCCCTACTTGCTGCGGCGATCTTCTCATCGATGCGGGCAAGCAGGTCGTTCCAGGACTTGGTGAAGGCCTTCGCACCCTCCTCTTGGAGCTGCGTCGCCAGCGCATCGACATCCACGCCGGCTTGGGCGTGGCGGGAAATCACTATCTCTGCGCTACTGCTGTCGACAGCGAGCGGCGCGTCGACCTCGCCGTGATCGGCAAAGGCGAGAAGAGTCTTCTCGGGTATGGTGTTGACGGTGTATGGGGAGGCGAGCGCTTTCACGTAGAGGGTGTCCGAAGCCTCGGGGTCCTTGGTTCCGGTGCTGGCCCAAAGCACTCGTTGCGGCCGCGCGCCCTCGTTCTGGGCCCGCTGCCAGCGCTGCGAAGCCTGGATGGCGCGTACGGCGGCATAGACTCGACCCGCCATGGCGCAGCCCAGGGTGTTCTTCAGGTCCGCCGGGACTTTCGAAGATACCGCTACGTCCCAGCGGCTGACGAAGATCGAACCCACCGACCGCACGTCGGGATCGAGGCCGGCTTCGATGCGCCGCTCGATTCCGCGCAGCCACGCGTCGGCCGCGGCAAGGTACTGCTCGCGGGAAAAGAGCAGGGTCACGTTCACCGGAATCCCGGCAAAGGTGGCCTCCTCGATGGCAGGAAGTCCTTCTTTCGTCCCCGGAATCTTGATGTGCAGATTGGGCCGGTTCGCGCGGGCGAAGAGATCCTTCGCTGCCTTCAGAGTCGCACCGGTGTCGTGGGCCAAGAGGGGTGAGACTTCGAGCGAGACGAAGCCGTCCACTCCCTTGGTCCGTTCGTATACCGGACGAAATAGATCCGCCGCGCGGGTTAGGTCGTCGATGGCGAGGTCGAAGAAGAGATCCTCGCGGCTGCGGCCGGAGTTCATTCCTTCGCGAATGGCGTCGTCGTAGGCAGCGCTACCCTTCAGCGCATGTTCGAAGATGGTGGGATTCGAGGTGAGCCCGGTGACGAAAAACTCGTCGATGTAGCGCTTCAGAGTGCCAGAGTCGAGCAGATCACGGGTGATGTTGTCGAGCCACAGGCTCTGCCCCAGATCGTGCAGTTGCTGGTTGGGATTCATCATCATTCACCGTAACGAGCGTTGTCGTAAGCGATACACAGGATAGCAATGTCGGTGAGCTACGCCAGCGCCATGACCCGCGGGACC
Organism: Candidatus Krumholzibacteriota bacterium; assembly: GCA_963764625.1. Taxonomy (GTDB): domain Bacteria; phylum Krumholzibacteriota; class Krumholzibacteriia; order JAJRXK01; family JAJRXK01; genus JAOZPE01. The sequence goes on from CAVXTH010000007.1 coordinate 298,246, forward strand.
CATTGCGCAGCCGTCCTCGAGTCGATCGATCGTCGCCTCACGAGACTCGTAAGCCGTGGGAGGCCAGCACGGCGCGGGTGGAGGCGAAATCCGTATGGTGGATCCCACGGATTCCCAAGCTCTTGGCGACTTGAACGAACATCGCGGTGTTCTCCAGATACAGCACCCTCCGGGCGGGGGTCTGGGCGATGTCCAGCGCGAGGCGATAGATCTCCAGGTCCGGCTTGCGGAGGTGAACGAAGCAGGAGGAGATGAAGACGTCGAACAGCCCGTCGAGCCTGAATTTGCGAATTCGATACGCGTTCACCTCCCGCGCTTCGTTGCTCACGGCGACCAGCTTCAGATTCTGCTGGGCCTTGATCTGGGCCACCAGCTCGAGCATCTCCGGGTAGGGCTTGGACTGGGCGAACATGAAGCGCCGGAACTGGGCCCGGGTGAACGGCCGTCTCTTGTAGAACACGACCCGGCCCAAGTACTCGTCCAGGCTGAGCTTCCCTATCTCGAGGGTGTCGTAAGTATGGCCGTGCCGCTCTTCCATTTCATCCGGATCGAGCTCGAAGTGCTTGGCCGCTCTTGGGCGAGCATGGTGGTCCCACCCATTGGTGAGCAGAACGCCCCCGATATCCACGAACAGACAGGTGATTGAAGTTGGTGCTTTCATGGTTGGCATTCTCTTCCAAAACGCCGCGGGCGTCATCCCCTCGATCGAATCAAACGGAAAGAAGGCCTTCGGGTTCCTTCACCTTGTCAGTTTGCTCCCTTACACGTAGCCTATGGATTCCGGGGGACTTTGGTCGGACCAGGTTCAAATGTCCCGGGTGCTCAGCTTCTGAGGGAGTTGATGAGGAGCCATGGGCGAAAAGGACGACGGCCCCGGCCAAAAGGGCATCCGAATTGCCATGCTCAGCATCCACGGCCTCATTCGCGGCAAAGACCTCGAACTGGGCCGTGATCCCGATACCGGCGGCCAGACTCGCTACGTGGTCGAGTTGGCCCGCGCTCTGGGCCGGCGCCGCGAAATCGCTCGGGTCGATCTCTTCACGCGGCGCGTCCTCGATCCCTCGGTCGACTCCATTTATTCCCAGCGCATCGAGAGGCTCTCGCCCAAGGCCAGCATCGTTCGCATCGACTGCGGGCCCGAGGAATACATCCGCAAGGAAGAGCTTTGGGACCATCTCGACGCCTTCGCCGACAACGCGCTCACCTTCTTCCGTGATGAAGCCGGCTTCCCCGATCTCATCCACAGCCATTATGCCGATGCTGGATACGTGGGCATTCGTCTCGCGGCCCAGCTCGGGGTGCCGCTGGTGCACACCGGGCACTCGCTGGGACGGGTGAAGCGGGCGCGCCTGTTGGCTTCGGGTCTTCAACAGGATGAGATCGAAAAGCGCTACCACATCTCGCGCCGCATCGAGGCCGAAGAAGACACTCTGGCCGCGGCCGAGAGGGTGGTGGTCTCCACCCAGAACGAAATCGAAAAGCAATACGGCCTCTACGATCACTTCCAGCCCGAGCAGATGCGGGTGATTCCACCGGGCACCGACCTGAAGCACTTCCATCCTCCGAACGGGGCGAGTCTCGACGCCCCACTCTGCCAGCAGTTGCGGCGGTTTTTGCGCGAACCCGACAAGCCCTTCATCCTGGCCCTTTCACGCCCGGACGAACGCAAGAACATCACCACCCTCATCGACGCCTACGGGTCTTCACCTGAACTGCAGAAGCTGGCGAATCTGGTGATCGTGGCGGGCAATCGCGACGAGATCCACGAGATGGAGAACGCATCGGCACGCGTGCTCCTGGACATTCTCTTGCGCATCGACGCGAACGACCTGTACGGCCGCGTCGCCTACCCCAAGCATCACCGCACCGAGGACGTGCCGGCGCTCTATCGTTTGGCCGCCGCTCAACGCGGCGTCTTCATCAACCCCGCGCTCACCGAACCCTTCGGGCTCACCCTCATCGAAGCCGCGGCCAGCGGAATTCCTCTGGTGGCCACGGAGGACGGGGGACCGCGTGAGATCATTGCCAACTGCAAAAACGGCTATCTCATCGACCCACTCGACATCCCGAACATGGCCAAGGTGCTCAGGAAAGTGCTCAGGAGCGGCAAGGAGTGGGACGCGATGGCGCGGCGCGGGCTGGAGGGAGTGCAGGAGCACTACTCGTGGGCCGCCCACGCCGAATCGTACGTGAAGGAACTGAAGCGGGTTCTGGCCGGGGTGGAACCTCGCCCCCGGCCTACGCTGCAACGCCGTCCCATGCTGTACCACGACCGGGCCCTCTTTTCCGACTTGGACCAAAATCTTCTGGGCGATCCGGAATCCCTGGCCGAGTTCCTGAGAGTGATGCGCGACAATCGCCAGCGAGCTACCTTTGGCATCGCCACCGGACGGGGTTTGGAATCGGCCCTGAAGATCATGCGCCGCTACAAGATTCCCCGGCCCGACGTGTTCATCACTTCGGTGGGCACCGAGATCCACTACGGTCCCGAGATGACGGCCGACGCCGCCTGGTCCCGCCACATCGATCACCTGTGGACGCCGCGCAAAGTGCGCACCGTACTGGAAGATCTTCCCGGCCTCCAGTTGCAGCCCAAGGCGGAGCAGGGGCGCTTCAAGTTGAGCTACTACTACGACCCAGATCAGGGCCTTCCTCTGGAAGAAATCACCCGGATGTTGCGGCAGAACGATCAAACCGTGAACATGGTCGTGTCGTTCGGGCAGTACATCGACATCATGCCGGTGCGCGCCTCCAAGGGTTTCGCGCTGCGCTGGTTCTCCGAGCACTGGGGAATTCCTCTCGAACGCATCCTCGCGGCCGGAGGTTCGGGCGCCGACGAGGACATGATGCGAGGTAATACGCTGGCCGCGGTGGTGGGTCATCGCCACGACGAAGAGCTCTCGGAGCTCATGAAGGGCGAACGCATCTACTTCGCCAAAAAATCCTATGCGGCGGGAATTCTCGAGGCGATCGAACACTATGATTTCTACGGGGCATGCCGCGATCCGCACACCCCGTAACTCTGTTCCCCGGTTCCGTCATGAGCGTGATGAAACCAAGCAGACCGCAGATCCTCGTATTCGGAGAAGTCCTCTTCGATTGCTTTCCCGACGGCTCCACCGTGCTGGGAGGTGCTCCCTTCAACGTGGCCTGGAACCTGCAAGGTCTGGGGGCTTATCCAATTTTCGTGAGCCGGGTGGGCGACGACGCGCTCGGTGAGCAGATTGGGGCCGCCATGGAAGAGTGGAAAATGGAGACCGCCGGGCTCCAAATCGACTCAAAACGGCCCACCGGCAAGGTCGAGGTCAGTTTCCACGAAGGAGAGCCGAGCTATGAAATCGTGGCGGACTGCGCCTACGATTTCATCGAGTCCGAGGCGCTCTCTCTCGAATTCTCCGCCTGCCGCCTGGCCGTTCATGGCACGCTGGCGCTTAGAGGCCCCAAGTCCCGGATCAGCTTCACGAACATCATGCAACGCGCCCGTATTCCCTCGTTCTACGATGTGAACTTGCGGGACCCCTGGTGGGATCGCGAGACTGTGCAGGAATATCTGAGGCGGACGGAGATCGTAAAGTTGAACGAAGATGAATTGCGGCGGTTGATTCCGCAAGAGGGTGCGCTCAAAGAGCGCGCCCAACGTTTGCTCGAGCTGGGCCCGAAGACCGTCTGTTTGACGCGAGGGAAGAAGGGCGCCGCCGTCTACGGACGCGAAGGGTGCCTGGCTGAGGTCGAACCGAAGCGGGAGGTCGAAGTCGTCGACACCGTAGGCGCGGGAGACGCCTTCGCTTCGGTCTTCATCTTGGGACGGGTCAACGAATGGGAACTCGATACCACCATGCAACGCGCGCAGGATTTCGCCGGGACCGTGGTTGGACGGAGAGGTGCGACTTTGAAGGATGAGAATTTCTATCGCCGTTTTCGCGAAAGCTGGGGCCTGTCATGACGCCAAACGCTCGCTTCTACGAGCAGCTCAACTCGTTTCTGCGCTCCGAGCGCCGCTTAGCCCACCAGATTCTTCACGAGCTGCAGAGCCAGGACCAGAACCTCATTCTGCGCAGTCAGCTCCAGGATCTCGTTGCCAAGATCGAAACCGCCAATGAAGAACCGCGGTTGTTCTACAACCCTCTGATTCAGGCCATGCAGATGACGCAGGAGGGAGCGCTCGACGCGAGCAGCCTCTACCTGGCGGCGCGGCCCTCCATTGCCCGCTGGAGCTACGTCCTCATCCACCTGGAGACCATGGACGCGGAGCCCGCGACCGCCGCGGAGTACCTTGCGTTCAAGGAGAGGTTGGTGGGGGAGAACCCCGACGACCGCTGGATGCTGGAGGTCGATCTGCAGCCCTTCGGGCGGGAATTTCCCAAGATGCAGGAGACGAAGTCGATCGGCCACGGGGTGGAGTTTCTGAACCGCCGACTGGCGGGTGGACTCTTCAACGGCGGCGGTCAGGGCGAGCAGATGCTCTTCGACTTTTTGCGCATGCACAGCTATCAGAGCCAGCAGCTCATGCTCAACCAAGAAGTGACGAACGTGGGTCATCTGCGCGACGCCCTGCGCGACGGGATCGATCTTCTGGAAAAGAGTGGGAGCGACTCCAGCTGGGACGAGCACGAGACCGATCTGCGCTCCCTGGGCTTCGAGCCGGGATGGGGCCGCAACGCCGAGCGCATCATCGAGACCATGAATCTTTTGCTCGACATTCTGGAGGCTCCTTCTCCCGACACTCTAGAAGTGTTTCTGAGCCGGGTTCCCATGATCTTCTCGGTCTGCGTCATTTCACCCCATGGCTGGTTCGGCCAGGGAAACGTGCTGGGACGCCCCGACACCGGGGGTCAGGTAGTCTATATTCTCGACCAGGTGCGTGCCCTCGAGCGCGAGATGCGCGACGGCCTGCACGAGCAGGGACTGGACATCGAACCGCAAATCCTCATCGTCACCCGACTCATTCCCGACTCACAGGGCACCACCTGCGACCAGCGCCTGGAGGCGGTAGCGGGGACCGATTCGGTGCGGATTCTGCGCGTGCCCTTCCGCAACGAGAGCAGCGAGATCATTCCCCACTGGATCTCCCGCTTCGAGGTGTGGCCCTATCTGGAACAATTTGCGCGTGACGCTCATCGCGAAGTCTTGGGCGAGCTCGATTGCCGGCCCGATCTCATCATTGGCAACTACTCCGACGGCAACCTGGTGGCCTCGATGCTCGCACGCGATCTGGGAGTGACCCAGTGCAACATCGCGCACGCGCTGGAGAAGACGAAGTACCTCTACTCCGCTCTGTACTGGAAAGACAACGAAGCCCGCTTCCACTTCTCGTGTCAGTTCACGGCCGATCTCATCGCCATGAACGCGGCCGATTTCATCATCACCAGTACTTACCAGGAAATTGCCGGCACCCAGAACAGCGCCGGCCAGTACGAATCGTACAACTCGTTCACCATGCCGGGTCTGTACCGCGTGGTGCACGGCATCGACGTCTTCGACCCAAAATTCAACATCGTCTCCCCCGGCGCCGATCCCGAGATCTACTTCCCGGCCAAGGAATGCGAGAAGCGTCTCACCCATCTGCTTCCCGAACTTCAAGAGATGGTCTTTGGCGGCAATGACTACCCCGATTCCTGGGGCGTTCTAGAGGACCCGGACAAACCCCTACTCTTCACCATGGCGCGGCTCGATCCCATCAAGAACATCACCGGTCTGGTGGAATGGTACGGTCGCGACGAGGAACTGCGGGGACTGGCCAATCTTTTCATCGTGGCGGGATACGTCGATCCCAATCAGTCGAGCGACCAGCACGAGACCGAGCAGATCAATCGCATGCACGAGCTGCTGGAAGAGTACTCACTCCATGGTCAAGTGCGGTGGCTCCGAGCCCAGGTGAACCGCGAGCGCAACGGCGAGCTCTACCGTTTCATCGTCGATCACCATGGCGCCTTCGTACAGCCGGCTCTCTTCGAGGCCTTCGGACTCACGGTCATCGAGGCCATGAGCAGCGGACTTCCTACCTTTGCCACGAAATTCGGCGGACCACTGGAGATCATCGAGAACGGGAAGTCGGGCTTTCACATAGATCCCAACCACGGAGATCGGGCCTCGGCGGCCATTGCCGAATTCTTCAAGCGCTGTAAGGACAATCCCGACTACTACGAGCAGATCTCCAGCCAGGCTCTGGCCCGGGTGGAGGAGCGCTATACCTGGAAGAACTACGCGCGGCGCCTGCTAACCCTTTCGCGGGTCTACGGCTTCTGGAAATACGTGACCCATCTGGAGCGCGAGGAGACGCGCCGCTATCTGGAGATGTTCTACGCTCTGCAGTACCGGCCCCTGGCCGCGAACGTGAACCGCTGATCATGGCCGAGGAGGGGAGCACGCAGCCGGCCCGCCAGGCCCTGGCCACCGACCTCGATGGCACCCTCGTTCCCCTGGCCGACAATCCGCAGAACAGGGCGGATCTGCGCACCCTGAGCGAGCAGCTCCGCCGGGCCGACGTCCGTCTGATCTATGTCACCGGGAGGCACCTGGAATCGGTGCAGCGCGCGATGGCCGCCTTCGACCTGCCGCTCCCCGAACTCGTGATCTGCGACGTCGGAGCCACCATCGCCACAAGCTGCGAGCCCGGGGTCTTCGCGCCCGACGAACACTATCGCGCCCACCTCGAGGAGATTGTGCTGGGGCTGCCTCCTTTGGAGCTCGGGCGACAGTTGCCGCCGATGGAAGGACTGCGTCTGCAAGAGGAGGAGAGCCAGGGCCCTTTCAAGCTGAGCTTCTACGCCGATCCGAATCGGCTGGAGATTCTCGCCGCGCGGCTGCAGTCGCAACTCGATCGCCTGCGCGCACCCTACACCATGATTTCCAGCATCGATCCGTTCACGGGCAAGGGCCTCATCGACTTTCTTCCCGCCGGCGTGTCCAAGGCCGGCGCACTGGCGTGGTGGGTGCGCACCGCGGGAGTTGCTCCGGAGTCGATCGTATTCGCGGGAGACTCGGGCAATGACCTCGCCGCCCTGACCGCCGGCTACCGCTCGGTGGTGGTCGCCAACGCTCCACCGGCCGTCGCTCGGAGCGCGCACGACGCCCACCGCGCGGCGGGGTGGGAGAATCGCCTGTATCTCGCGCAAGCGAGCGCCACCAGCGGACTTTTGGAAGGGTGCCGCTGGTTCGAGCTGATCGAACCGGACGAGACCCGGCGCGAGGTCGAGCGCTTGGGCGCGACCCCGCTCAGTGTGCGTCGAACCCGCTTTCGCGTATGGGCGCCGCGGGCGGAGCGCGTGGCAGTGCGCCTGGAATCGTCTCCGCCGGGTTCGCCCGGTGAGGCGCCGGCCGGGAACGTCCGGACACAAGAGCATGAACTCGCGCGCAGGGAGGACGGCGTCTTCGAGGGAGTGGTACGAGGGGCCGGACCCGGCACCTTATATAGGTATGTGCTCGACGGTGGGCCGCCGCTTCCCGATCCCGCCTCACGCTTCCAACCCGCGGGGGTTCAGGGAGCATCGCGGGTCATCGCTCCTCATGCTTTCGCCTGGACCGACCAGGAATGGCGCGGGGTGCCCAAGCACCGGCTTCTGCTCTACGAACTTCACGTCGGGGCCTTCACCAGAGCGGGAACCCTGCGCGCGGCCACCGAGCGACTCTCCAAGTTGGTCGAGTTGGGCGTGACCGCGGTGGAGCTGATGCCGGTGGTGCAGACCCCAGGTCGCTGGAACTGGGGTTACGATGGAGTCGATCTCTTCGCGGTGCGGAATACCTATGGTGAACCCGACGATTTGAAACTCTTCGTCGACGCGTGTCACGCACGCGGGCTGGCCGTCATTCTGGACGTGGTCTACAACCACGTGGGTCCAGAGGGTGCAATCCTTGGCGAGTTCGGACCCTACCTTTCGACGAAGCACGAGACCCCGTGGGGAGCGGCGTTCAATTTCGACGGCGAGGGATGCGAGAGCGTGCGCGCGTTCATATTGGACAACGCTCTGGAGTTGCTGCGCGAGAATCACCTCGATGGCCTGCGGGTGGACTCGGTGCATCACATGCACGACGAGAGTTCCCCCGGTATTCTCGAAGAGCTGCGGCGGACGGTGGACGAGTATGCCGCCACCGTACGCTGGCCCATCCACCTGATCTACGAAACCAACATCTTCGATCCCGCTCTGCTGCAACCAAAAGAGGGGACTCCTCGCTGCGATGCCATCTGGTGCGACGACTTGATGCACTCCCTTCTCACGGTGGCGCGACCGGAGCTGCAGCTGACGACCCGGCGCTACGAAGGCGCCGGCGATCTCGCACAAGTACTGCGCCACGGGTATGTGTACGCCTACGACGGCCGCGAGGCGGTCCGGGTGAAGGATCCACCGCCGCTCGGGGTGTCCGAGGACCAAGACTCGCTCGTTGCCTCCTTCGTCAGCTCCCTGCAGAACCACGACGGGGTGGGAAACCACCCCGGTGGCAAGCGCGTCCACCAGCTCACCTCAACAGCATTCCAGAAAGCGGCGGCGGCGCTGAATCTCCTTTCCCCCGGTCTCCCTCTGCTCTTCATGGGGGAGGAGTGGGCGCTGGATGCGCCCTTCCCCTTCTTTTGCGACCATGAGGATCCAAGAGTTCGCGACAGGGTCGAACGCAATCGGGCCCGGGAGACCGCGGGGCTCGACCCCCAGGGCGCACTTCCGCCTCTGGACGAGGACACCTTCCACAAGGCCCAGTGGGACGAGACGATGAGCGGCGACGAAGAGATGTTCAGTTGGTACCAGAAGCTGATCATCCTGCGCAAGGAGGGTCTGCGCGAAGGTTGGCTGGCGATGGAACGGCTTCGCGTCGAGCACGAGCCCACGTCCGGAGTCTTCTTGCTCCACTTCACACGCCAGTACGGGGCGGCCATCGAGCTGCGGGTCCGCCTGACCCCGGTGTCCGCCAAGGAGGCCCCGCCGGTCGCGGTGTCTTTCACCGGCCACGTGCTGCTCTCCTCGCGGCCCAAGTGGGAGCTGGCGGGGGGCCGACTCAGCCTTCACGCCAATCATGCCGTGGTCAGCTTAGAGGCCGGACAGGGGACAAGTTGAGGCGGATTTCCTCCAGCAGCGCCGAATGTTCCCCATTGAGTTAAGCTCGCTGCGTCTGTTAGCTTCAGGCGTTCCATCCCTCCACCCTGGAGACCTTTCTTGATTGGTAAGCACCTGGCCCACTACGAAATCCTGGAAAAAATCGGTGAAGGGGGAATGGGCGAGGTCTACCGCGCGCACGACACCAAGCTGCGCCGCGACGTGGCGATCAAGGTCTTGCCATCCGAGCTGACCCAGAATGCGGAACGCGCGGCCCGCTTCGCACGCGAGGCCCGTACCCTCGCCAGTCTCCAGCATCCCAACATCGCATCGATCTACGGCTTCGAGGATTCGGGTGAGGTCAGCTTCCTGGTGATGGAATTCGTCGAAGGGGAAGATCTCGCCGCGCGTCTGCTCCGCGGTCCCTTTGCCGTGGACGATGCCGTCGAAATTGCCGGCAAGGTGGCACTGGGACTGGAAGCGGCGCACGAGCAGGGAATCGTCCACCGCGACCTCAAGCCCGCCAACATTCGCACGGGGCCCTCCGGCGAAGTGAAGATCCTCGACTTCGGTCTGGCGCGGGCGCTGGCCGGAGATCTCGAGCCGGACTCCGATCCCTCGCGCTCTCCCACGATCACCGCCGCGATGACTCAGGCCGGCACCATTTTGGGAACCGCGGCCTACATGTCGCCCGAGCAGGCGCGGGGCAAGCGGGTCGACCGGCGCGCGGACATCTGGGCGTTCGGCGTGGTGCTCTACGAGATGCTCACCGCGCGGCGGCTTTTCGAGGGCGAAACGGTGAGCGATACCCTGGCGGGAGTGCTGCGCGCGCCCATCGAACTCGACGACGTACCTACGACCATTCCACCTGCCCTGCGGCTGCTTCTCGCGCGTTGCTTGGAGCGCGACCCACAGCGGCGTCTGCGGGACATCGGAGAGGCGCGAGTGGTGCTCGACGCGCTGCGCACCGGAGATGTAAGTTCCAGCTTGCTCATGAGTGCGGATCAACTGATGGGATCTGGCGAATCGGCGCACGCAAGAGCTCGCATCCGCCCTCGTGAGTGGGTGGGGTGGGCTCTTGCCTTGGGTGCGCTCGTTGCTCTCGCCCTGCTGGTGCCTCGCCTGAAGGGGGAGAGTGCTTCTTCGAAGGATCCGGTGCGCCGGGTCTCCATTCCACTTCCGGCCCAGGCAGACCTGCGTTATTCGCGCGGCGGAACGACCATCTCGCCCGATGGTACCCGCATCGCCTACGTCGACGGCCAGACCCTGTACTTGCGCGATTTGGGGAGTTGGGATCCGATCGCGGTGACGGGAAGCGAGGGAGCGGCCACTCCGTTCTGGTCGCCGGACGGGAAGTGGGTGGCCTACGGCCTCGATCGGGAGTTGTGGAAGGCCTACAAGGACGGCACCCAGCGGAGCTTGATCTGCACCGCCGAGGTGCCCTTCGCGCAAGTCACCGGTGGGGCGTGGCTGTCGGATGGCCGGGTGGTGTTCCGTGGCAAGAAGGACCTCGAGGCCGTGCCGGCTTCCGGGGGATCCCCCAAGACCTTCCTGAGCGCCAAGGACAACAATGCGGTCGACTTCCACGAACCCTGTGCGATCTTGGGGGGGAAGCTGGTTCTCATCGTCGTGCATGAGCAGGAAGGTACCGATACCGTGGCCAGCGTCGATCTCGACGGGAAGATGCAGCGAATCTTCAAGATTCCCAATGCCAGCCTGGGTGCCCCGCGCTACTCACCTTCGGGTCACGTGTTGGTGATGAAGGAAACGGAAATGTGGGCCGTTCAGGTGAACGCCGGAGTGGACCACGCGACGGGAGATCCCTTCTGGGTGCTCCGCGACGTGGCGTCTCCCAGCCTCTCCGACGACGGGACCCTGGCCTACGTGCGCGGCGCGGGCAAGATTCGGCGCCAGCTGGTCCTCGTGGATCGCGAAGGTAAGATTCAGTACCGTCTGGGCAAGCCGATGAACCTGTGGTCCACGTGCGCCCTGAACGAGGAGGGAACCCTCGCCGTGGTCCAGGCCAACGGCCAGAACGAGGATCTCTGGCTGCACGATCGGCGTGGCGCCATGACGCGGGCCACCTTCACCAAGATCGAGCACGACATGCCCTCCTTCTCGCCCGACGGCCATATGCTCTACTTCTCGACCGGCACGCAGGATTCCTATCGGATTGCCCGTAAGTCGGTGGAAGGAAACGAGCCGGAGGAAACCGTCATCCCGGCCGGGGACATGAGCCCGCACTATTATGCCTCGTGTCCTATCCTCACCGAGAACGGGAAGCGGCTGTTCTACACCGCCAAAGGCGCCGACGGGTCGCAGGACATCGCATGGTTGGATCTGGAGGAGGGAGCCAAGCCGAAGATCTTCCTGGCGACCGCCGCGCGCGAGTACGCGGCCCGCCCCGCTCCCCAGGATCCCCACTACATCGCCTACGTCTCCGACGAATCGGGCAAGGACCAGGTGTACCTGACGACCTGGCCGGACGCTGAGCGAAAATGGTCGGTCTCGATCGAGGGGGGATGTTGGCCGCATTGGAAGGGTGACGGAAGTGAGCTCTACTTCGCCTTGGCCAACGAAATCTACGCGGTCACCGTCAGCTACGATCCTCTCGAACTCGGCCGGCCCCGGAAGCTCTTCAGCCGGCCGGAGTACGACGATCGGCAACCCTTCGGCTGGCCCGCTTCCTTCGACCTCACGCGCGACGGCAAGCTCTTCCTCACCACGGATCTGGTAGTGGAAGGCGAACTCAATCCGCACATCGCGATCGTGGAGAACTGGCAGAGCACCTTCACCAAGTGAACGCCCCCGGCCTGGTGATCGTGCCCCGGCCCGCTTCGGCGCCGAGGTCTCGACGCGAACGGTCGATCGAGGCCCCCTTCGACAAGGGCGGGAAACGGATTCCGAAATGTGCTATGATCCCCCCAAATGGCAGAGGGGGGCTCGCGATCGTCTCCTTCAACCCTTGATGCCCTGACACTTACACCCTTGGAGGTACGGCGATGCGTTTGCGCACGCTTCCCCTGGGAGGCATTCTCCTCAGCATCTTCGCGCTGAGTGCCTTCCTCTTGACGGCTCCCGGCGTTCAGGCCGCCGATACAGACATCGTCATCACCGAAATCATGCAGAACCCGGCTGTCCTCGCCGACGCGGTCGGTGAGTGGTTCGAAATCCACAACACTGGCGCTAGCACTGTCGACATTCAGGGCTGGACTTTCAAGGATTTCGATACCGATAGCTTCACTCTGCCGACGGGTTCTCCTATCAACGTCGCGGCGGGCGCATATGCAGTTCTTGCGGTCGACTCGCTGACCATGGTGGGCCAGGGCGTGACCGTGCTGCATGGGTACAGCGGAATGGCCCTGGCAAACGGTGGGGATGAGCTCGTGGCTCTCAACGCGAGTTTGGCGCCCGTCGATACGGTTGCCTGGGACGGCGGTCCCGTATGGCCCGATCCCACCGGCGCTTCGATGCAGTGGGATGAAGTGGGGGCCAACAACAACGACGGCACCCACTGGAATGCTCCCAGCACGCCCACTTTCGGTTCGGGTGACGCGGGAACCCCCGGCGCTGCGAACGCGACGAGTAGTCTGCAAGCGCCCGTGGTCAACAATGTTCTCAATCGGCCCTTGGTGGTGGAAGCCACGGACGCTCCCACGATCACGGCGGACATCACCGACATCGATGGCACCATCTCTTCGGCCACTCTCTACGTGCAGATCAACGGCGGGGGATTCGTGGGGCAGCCCATGACGCTGGGCACGCCGCCGAGTTACTCCGCGACGATCTCGTCCCAATCGTTGGGCACGGTGGTCGACTACTACGTCAGCGCCATGGACAATGATGGCCTGGTGGGTTCGCGGCCGGTTGCGGCCCCGGCGGAGTTTTTCAGCTACACGGTGCAAAACCGGGTCATCACTCCCATCGCGTCTATTCACGCCGATTCAACGGGATACGACGGCACGGTCGTCACCGTACAGGGACAGGTGTACATCCCGGGCGACTACAAGCAGGACGGGACCACCGTCAGCGCCTACATCCAAGACGGCTCCGGGCGTGGGCTCAACATCTTTGGCAGTTTCCTTTCGACCGGCACCGGCTTGCTCAACAACACGGGTAACGTGGTGCAGGTGAGCGGTACGGTGTCATGGTACGCGGGCACCACGGTCGAGATCACCGAGTTCGACTGCACGCTCGTTTCCTCCGGCAATCCCGAGCTCACGCCGGCGACCCTTAGTACCTCTGCAGCGGCGGCGCCCTCGAACGAAGGCACCTTCATTCGCTCCGCCGGTCTGATCACCGCCATCTCCGCCACCGGCGGCACCAACCCGGCCCACAACTTCACGGTGAATGACGGAAGCGGTCCGGTAGTCATCCGCGTTGACGACGATACCGATCCCAGTCTCACTACCTGGGCTCTCAACGACAGCCTCGAAGCTGCCGGCGCCGGAGCGACGTTCGGCAGTGACGGTGAAATCGTCGTGGGTCAGTTGTCCAGGATCATCAATCACGGTCCGGGGGTCGATGGCACGCCTCCGACGCTCGTGAGCGCCACTCTCACCGGGGCCGCGCAGGTCACGGTTCAGTTCTCCGAGGCTGTCGACGCCACCACCGGCAACAACGCCGGCAACTACGAGGTGTTCGAGCAGGCCACACCCGCCAACACCATCACCGTGAACACAGCGGCGGTGCAGGGCGACGCGAGCCAGGTGGTGCTGACCCTCGGGTCTGCGCCGAGCAGCGCCGTCATCTACACCGTACGGGTGAACAACGTGGAGGACTTGAACAGCAATGTGATTGCTGCGAACAGCACTACCACGCTGGTCGATCCCAACGCTTCCGCGGTGATCAAGATCAACGAGGTCATGCAGAACCCCTTCGTGTTGTCTGACAGCGACGGGGAGTGGTTCGAGGTCTACAACGCGGGCTCTAGCGCAGTGGACATGAACGGGTGGACCATCCGCGACAACGGCATCGACAGCCATGTGATCAACAACGGCGGTCCCCTGGTGATCAGCCCCGGCGAGTACAAGGTACTGGCGCGCAATGCCACCGCGATGGCGGGGGAGGGCGTGTCGGTCTTCTACGAGTATGGAACGGACATCACCCTGGGCAATGCCGACGATGAGATCTACCTCGTCGATACCACTTCCGCGATCGTCGATAGCGTCCTGTGGGACGGCGGCACCGTGTGGCCCGACCCCTCAGGAGCCTCGATGCAGTGGGACGGCACCGGCGACAACAACGACGGCAGCCACTGGTATTCCAACGGCTTCGCCTTCGGTTCGGGCGATCTGGGATCTCCCGGCGCGGCGAACAGCCAGGATTTGGTCACCGCTGTTCCCGAGCGCCAGCTCGCAACGAGTCTGGCCGAGAACGTGCCCAATCCCTTCAACCCGCGCACGAGCTTCTCGTTCACTCTGGAGAAGAACGAACAGGTGAGCCTGAAGATCTACGATACGCGCGGCCGCATGGTCCGAACCGTATTGAGCGGCTCCCTCAAGGCCGGCAGCTATGACCGGGTGTATTCGTGGGATGGCCGCGACGACGCGGGCCGGAACGCGCCCAGCGGAATCTACTTCTTCCGTCTCAGCACGGAGTCTGGATTCTCTCAAGCGAAGAAGATGACGCTGCTCAAGTAGAGCAAGGCTGCTTCACACGCAGCTCGCAAGAGTGGGGAGTGCACGCAATGTGCACTCCCCTTTTTTCATCCCCGCGCCGAGCTTGAGTCCGTGGGGCCCGCCGCCAGCGTCTTACTTGGCCGCCAGTAGCTCGTCGATCTTCGCGTTAAGCTCTTTGTCGGTAGGCGTGGTCTTGGGGGCGAAGCGATAGAGTACGTGCCCCTCTTTGTCCACGAGGTACTTCGTGAAATTCCAGCTCGGCTCTTCGAGTCGGCGGGTGAGAAAGGAGTAGACCTCGTCCTTGTCGCTGCCTTTCACGTGGCGCTTAGAGAAGAGAGGGAAGGTCACGTGGTACTTGTTCGTGCAGAACGCGCGGATTTCCTCCGGGGTGCCCGGCTCTTGATGCAAGAAGTCGTTGGAGGGGAAGCCCAGGATGACGAACCCGTCGTCCTTCTTCTGCTTGTAGAGAGTCTCCAGATCCTGGTATTGGGGAGTGAATCCGCACTTACTGGCCACGTTGACCACCAGTGCGACCTCGCCCTTGTAATCGGAGAGAGAGACCGGTTTGCCTTCCAAAGTCGTCGTCTTCAGGTCGTAGAAGGAAGCGGTGGAATCGCCGCTGGCTTCGGGATCGGCATAGGCCACCTGAACGCCTCCTTGGAGCTTCGCGACCATCTTCCAACTGAAGACACCCGCGACGAGAAGTACCGCGACCAAAATGAAAATGCCCGTCTTCATGGAGTCCTTGCCCTTTGGGGAGTAGATGTGCCATAGCATAGCTCGAAGGATGGAAAGCCGCGAGGGGAGCCACCAGAGTGGCCAGTTCCCGTATACGTCGGCAACGACGTCGAATCCCGACTGCAACTCCTTGATTTTGTTCTCCGTATGCTCTTTGATCGTGGCGCCAGTTCGGCCCCGTGCTCGTGGGGGATTCGCCCGCTGACTGGAGTGACTCATGTCCATTGTTCTCGAAGTCGAAAACCTGCGCAAAACATTCGGAGATCTGGTCGCGGTGGACGGGATTTCCTTTTCGGTGAAAGAAGGGGAGATCTTCGGATTCCTCGGTCCCAACGGCGCGGGCAAGACCACCACCATCTCGATGATCTGCGGCCTACTGCAGCCCAGCGACGGCGAAATCCGCGTCGAAGGGCTCTCCCTCGCGGAGAACGCGCGCGAGGTCAAACGGCGACTCGGCGTGGTGCCCCAGGAAGTCGCGGTGTACTCCGAGCTCTCGGCAAAGGAGAACCTGCGTTTCTGGGGTGGCATCTACGGGATCAAGGGAAGCGAGCTGCGCCAGCGCGTCGAGGAGTTGCTGGTGCAGGTGGGTCTGGAAGAGAGGGCCAAGGAGCCGGTGAAGAACTTTTCGGGGGGAATGAAACGGCGCCTCAATCTGGCCATGGGACTGATCCATCGGCCCAAGCTCATCCTGCTCGACGAACCCACGGTGGGGATCGATCCCCAGGCGCGGCACAAGATCCTGGAGATCGTGGAGAACATAACCAAGAGCGGGCAGACGGTCCTCTACACCACGCACTATCTCGAGGAAGCCGAGTCGTTCTGCGACCGGCTCGCGATCATCGATAAGGGGAAGATCCTGGCCGAGGGCAGTGTGGAGCAGCTCAAGGCCCAGGTGGGAGAGGGAAGCCTCCTGACGGTGAAAGGGGACTTCAGCGCCTCGGGCCTGCGCGAGATCGTGTCCGGACTTCAGGGACTTCAGGCGGTGGAGATCGGCGACGGACACGCCATGCTCCTCGTCCCGCGCGAGAGCCGCGGGGTGGCGCCGGCCCTGGAAGGACTCTACGGCGCGGGGCTTCATCTGGATGACGTCCTCATCAAAGAACCCAACCTGGAGGACCTGTTCCTGAGGCTCACCGGAAGGGAGCTGCGCGACTGATGTGGCCGCTCATTCGCAAGGACTTCCTGAGGCGCTGGCACTCGCCGGCTTCCACTCTGGCCATGCTCATCTTTCCCCTCTTCATGAGTATCACCATCGGCTCGCTCATGGGAAACGGGAGCAACGATCAGGAGTTCCCCGTGATGCACATCTTGGTGGAGAACCGCGACGTTGATGGAGCACTCAGCGGGTTGATCATGGGCGCACTGGGACAGGAAGAGGCCAAGAAGCGCATCGACGCCACCCCGGTCGAGGTGGGCACTGGCGAGGCGATGATGGAGAAGGGCAAGGCCAGTGCGCTGTTGATCTTTCCCGAGAACTTCACTGACGACGTTCTGAATCGCCGTGAGACCTCCATCACGGTGGTGCGCAATCCCAGCGAGGGGATCACGCCCGAGATCGCGGTCGAGGGCGCGGGGGTCCTGGCGACCTATCTGGACAACGCAGCCCGCCTGTTGGGCGACGATCTGGGTGAGTTACAGAGCATGTTCGACCGGAATCGTCTTCCTGTCGCGGCTCAGGTCGGTGCGATTGCGGTGAGGATCACCGAGAAAGTCAACGGAGTCAGCCGCTACCTCCTGCCTCCTCTGGTGAAAGTCGATTCGAAGAAGGGGAAGTCGGACAACGCGCCGGGCTTTTCGGTCTTCGCCTACGTCCTCGTGATGACGACGGTGATGGCGGTGATGTTCGTCGCGGTGCGGTCGATCGGAGACCTCTTCGAGGAGAGCAAGAGTGGGATGCTGCGCCGTCAGCTCTCCTCGCCTCTGCCTCTCTCGCACATCGTGGCGGCCAAGTTCTTCTTCGGCGTCCTGATCGGAGTGGTCGTGACGGCCATGCTGGCGGTGATCGGATTTCTCATGCGCTGGATCGAGGCCCCGGTGGACCTTCCGGCCGCGGTGCTACTCACCATCGCGTTCAGCGCCTCGGTCTGTGGCCTCCTCTCGATGGTCTTCGCGGTCTGCACCACCGAAAAGCAGGCCGGCATCCTTTCGTGGCTCATCATCATGGGGATGAGCGCGGTGGGCGGAAGCCTCATCCCGATCGAGGCCATGCCGACGGCGATGCGCCACGCTGCGCGCTTCACGGTGAACTACTGGGTCGTGGATGGATTCAGGGCGATCCTCTTCGAGGGAGCCACCACGTCAGCAATTCTGAACAACCTGCTCGTTTTGATCGGGATCGCCGTGATTGGAATTGCCTTGGGGCAGGTGCTGCTCACCCGGCGGTTGCGGGAGGTGCACGCATGAGACGCATCCTGCACCTGGCCCTGCACGACACGCGTCTGTTTTTGATGCAGCGCGAGAACTTCTTCTTCATGTTCGGCATGCCGGTCCTTTTCATGCTCTTCTTCAGCACGGTTCTGGGTGGATCGGGCAATGACCCCAAGAAGATCGAGATCGCGCTAAACGTGGTCAATCAGGACGAGGGCTTTCTTTCCACCGTGTTCTTGCGGCAACTGCAGGCCCAGAACTTCGATCTGCAGACGATCAGCCCGCAACGGGCCGACAGCACCGGCTTCGTGCGCGTCCTGCGCATTCCCGCGGATTTCACCGAGAGAGTGCTCGCGGCAAAGCAGGTCGATCTGAGCTTCGAGAAAGAGGCCAACAGCAACGTCGACTTCGATGTCGCGGCCAGCGTGCACCTGCATCGCGCCCAGGTGGCCTTCTTGGGTAATTTGATCGCCTGGAGTCAGGATCTTCCCGATACGAATATGAGCGAGTCGCAGCTCAGCGAAGTGGAGAAGGGGCGCCTGCTCGCCATGGCGGCCGAACCCAGCCGGGTCAAGGTCATCGACAAGATCGCGGGCCATGGACGCCCGGTACCTCATGGCGCCGGGCAGTCGATCCCGGGAATGTTGGCCATGTTCGTGGTAATGACGGTGCTCATCGGCGGCAGCGAGACCCTGACCAAGGAGAAGTACGGGGGAACCCTCGCGCGTTTGGCATCGACGCCGTTCTCGCGCTCGGAGATTCTGGCGGGGAAGGTGTTGCACCTCACCCTGGTGGGCCTGGTGCAGGCGGTAGTGCTCATGGCGGCGGGGCAATTCATCGGCGCCATCCATCTCTTCGGAATCGACTTCAGTTGGGGGCCGCACGTGGCAACCCTGGTATTCATGATGGTGCCCTACGCCTTCGCGGTCGCCTGTCTCACTCTGTTCATCAGTGGACTCTTTCGCACTACGCAGCAGGCGGAGAGTCTAGCCTGGCTTGCCGGCATGATCATCGCGGCTCTGGGTGGCTGTTGGTGGCCACTGGAAATGATGCCCCACGGGGCGCGGCTGTTGGCGCAACTCTTTCCCAGCTACTGGGCCATGCGCGGCTTCCACGCGCTCATCACTTTTGGTCTGGGCCCGGCCAGCGTGGCGCTTCCGGTGATGGTATTGACGGTCTTCGGGCTCATCTTCGCGGTCCTGGGCAGCCGCAGCATGCGCGTGAGCCAGGCGGGCTGAGTTCGCCGCAGGCGCTGACGATCATTGGGCGACAGGCTCAATCCCGTGCGTCGTACTCCGCGCCGCATCGCCTTCAGCGTAGCAGCGTCTTTAGAGTGCGGTCCTTCTCTTCCCAGAGCGTGCGCACGTATTCCTGAAAGCGGGCGCGGTACTCGGGGTCGTTCAGATAGTCTCCCTCGAGGAGTTCGTGGGGAATCTTCAAGCTGCGCGCGCGAACCGCAATGATGGGCACTTGGCCGCCGAGGTAGCGCAGGAAGTTCGGGGTTCCCTCAGGATAGGCGATAGTCAGGTCGAGGAGACGGGTGATCTTACCCTCCATGGCGCTCAGGGCGTAGGACGCGCCCCCGGCTCGTGGTCGCAAGAGGTAACGATAGGGAGACTCCTGCCGCTCATGCTTCCGCGCGCTCAAGCGCGTTCCCTCCGCGAAATTGATGATCGACACCGGGAGACCGCGGTAGCGCCGGCACATGCGCCGCACGGTCTCGAGGTCCCGTCCGGCGCTCTCGGGGTGACGCGCGAGAAACTCGCGGCTGTGACGGCGCAGCGCGGGGTAATCCAATCCCCAGAATACCGGTCCGATGAGCGGCAAGAGCAGAAGCTGGTGCTTCAAGAAGAAGCGCGGGAAGGGAACGCGCCTGGCCATCACCACGAGCAGCACCAGAACGTCGATCCAGCTCTGGTGGTTGGCAATGACGAGGCAGGAGGTCGTAGGCGACAGCGCGCCCTCGACTCGGATATCCCAACGAGTGGGCAAGAGATGTTTCTGGATCCAGACCATCCCATCCGCCCATCGGGCGCAGAATTGGGTGATCTCTACCGCGAGACGGGTGCGCCAGGAGGGCACGAGCAGCTTCAGGAGAATCAGGAGGTAGACCGGCAGGCACACGAGTGCGGTGAGGAGCACGGCCAAGCCCAGAATGAAGGTCGCACGCAGAATCGACCCGAGACGGGAAGTGAACATCGTGCACCCTCTGTTCAAGCAGGCTCTCAGTTGACGGTCAGACCATCGTCCTCATCCATCCATGGGTTGTTGCGGTCGAGGGTATCCGCCCAGGCCCCGCCCGGCGCGGTCAAGGCGAGCAACCGGCCGTCTCCGGCGATATCCGCCAGGGCGTCGGCCTCGGCAGCTGGATCGCTGGGACCATGCAAGAGAATCTCCCGAGCCACCTCTCCGTAGGCGAGCGCGCCGCGCGTGTGCGGCGCGTGAATCACCAGCGGTCGGCCCTTCTCCGTCATCTCCTGCATGCGGACGGTGCGCGGAACCATCGAAACCATCACGCGGTCACCGTGATTCTCGTAGAGCTGGTTGACGACCTTACGGCTCCCGCGCGTACGCAGATCGACCATGGTTAAAAGGAAACCCTCACACTCGAGGTCGGGGTTGGCCGTCTCGCGGATCTCCTCGGTCACTTCGAGGACACGATCGAGAGTACGGTAGCTGAGTTCCTCCGCCTGCACCGGCACCAGATAGGAGTCGGCCGCGGCCAAACAGGCGCGGCTCAGGGTGCCCATGGTAGCCGGGCTGTCCAGGATCACCATCTCGAAGCGATCGCGCAGCTCATCGGTGAGTTCGCGCAGGACGAAGAGATTTTCTCGGGCGAGCTTCTGGAGATTCTCCTCGAGACCGGTATCGACTTTGCCCGCGGGGAGCAGTTGCAATCCCTCGACCGAGGTCTCGTGTATCGCCTCCTCGAGCGATGACCAGCCTCGCATGACCTCGCCCAGCCCCGTCGGCTGCGCCGCCTTCAGCGCGAGACTCTCGGCCAGCCCGCCCTGGGGGTCCACTTCCACCAGTAGGACGCTCCGGCCTTCCTGAGCGAATGCGGCGGCGAGATTCGCGGCGGTGGTGGTTTTGCCCACGCCGCCCTTCTGCGAGATGATGGCGATGACCTTGGCCATGGAGCGGTCCTCCGGAGATGACAGGATGAATTCGAGCTTTCGAGGGTGGGGCAAGGCGATCAAGGTAGTGCATTGCGCGTGTGGTTTCCACCCCTTGTCCGCGCTTTCTCCACCTTTT
>CAVXTH010000008.1:0-216583 GCA_963764625.1 Candidatus Krumholzibacteriota bacterium
CCCGCCGCCTGGGCCGGTCGGCGCCGTGGATTTGGGAGCCTCCTGGCGCTGACCGGCCGCTTGGGCTTAACTATGGCCTTCGGCTGTAGCCGTGGCGCCCATCGCCGCGGGCGCCTCTCCTTCTTTCTTTAGCCGTCCGCCCGCGGGGGCATTTCATGCAGATTCGCAACGTCGCGATCATCGCCCATGTCGACCACGGAAAGACCACCCTGGTCGACCAGATCCTCCGCCAGTGCCACGTGTTCCGCGAGGGACAACAGGTGCGCGAGCGGATCATGGATTCGAACGATCTCGAACGGGAGCGTGGGATCACAATCACGGCCAAGAATCTCGCTGTCACCTACCGCGACGTCCGCATCAATCTCATCGACACTCCTGGCCACGCGGATTTCGGGGGCGAGGTCGAGCGCGTCTTGAAGATGACCGACGGTGTCCTGCTTTTGGTCGATGCCTTCGAAGGGCCCATGCCCCAGACCCGCTTCGTGCTGCAGAAGGCCTTACAGTTGGGCCTCAAGCCTTTGGTCGTCATCAACAAAGTCGATCGGGCGGACGCTAGGCCCCACGAGGTGCTCGATGAGGTGTTCAAGCTCTTCTGCGAGCTCGACGCCAGTGACGAACAGCTCGACTTCCGGGGTGTTTATGCCGCGGGTCGAGACGGCTGGGCCGTCGAGGAGCTGGAGGACGAGCGCCGGGACCTCTCGCCCCTACTCGACATGATCGTGAGCCAGATTCCCGCCCCCAAAGTGGAAGAGGGGCCGCTGCAGATGCTGATCGCTGCGATGGACCACAGCGATTTCGTCGGGAGGATCGGCATCGGACGCATCGTGCGCGGCAGTCTCCACGCCACCGAACGCGTGGTCCTTCTCAAGAGAGACGGCGGCATCACGAAAACCGCGGTGAAACAGCTCTTCGTGTTCGACAACCTGAGCCGCAAGCAGGTGGACGAGGTGCGCTGCGGAGACATCTGCGCGGTGGTCGGTCTGGAAGGAGTGGACCTCGGCGACACCCTGGCCGATTTCGAGAACCCAGAGGCCCTGGCTCTCATCGCGGTCGACGAGCCCACCCTGCGCATGCGCTTCATGACCAACGACGGCCCCTTCTTCGGCCGGGACGGGAAGTACGTCAACAGCCGGCAGCTACGGGAACGGCTCTACCGTGAGACCGAACGTGACGTGGCTCTGTCGGTGACCGATACCGTCACGAAAGATGCCTTCGAGGTGAACGGACGGGGCATCCTGCATCTTTCCATTCTCATGGAAACGATGCGTCGCGAGGGTTACGAGTTCATGGTGGGCCAGCCGCGCGTCATCTATAAAGAACTCGCCGGCCGCAAGACGGAACCCATCGAGATTCTCTCGGTGGATGTTCCCACCGAATTCGCCGGTACCGTCATCGAGTACGCGGCCACTCGCAAAGGCGAGATGATCTCGATGGAACAGAGCGAGGGACGCAGCCGGCTCGAATTCCACATTCCGAGCCGCGGCCTGATCGGCTTCCGCAGTCGCATGATGCAGTCCACCGGCGGGGAAATCGTGATGCACCATCGCTTCTACGGCTACGAGTACTTCAAGGGAAGTATCCCTCAGCGGCAGAACGGCAGCATCATCAGTCTGGGGCAGGGACCCGCCGTCGCCTTCGCGCTCGACGCTCTTCAGGATCGCGGCCGGTTTTTCGTGCAGCCCGGCGACGAACTCTACCAGGGGCAGGTCATCGGAGCGAACAGCAAGGAAGGCGACCTGGTAGTGAACGCCCAGAAGGCCAAGCAACTCACGAACCTGCGGGCGGCAGCCGCCGATCGAAAGATGAAACTGGCCCCCGCGCTGAACCTGAGCCTCGAAGAGGCGCTCGAATACATCAACGACGACGAATACCTCGAAGTCACCCCCAAGCACTTACGTTTGCGCAAGGCCCTCCTGAGCGAGAACGCACGCAAGAAGGCGAAGAAAGCGGTCCCGCAGGGCGAGGAATAGACGCCGCGCGACGGCGAGGTCTCGGTCGGCGCTTTCGATTCCAGTCTCACATGAAGCGTTTGAAGAAGCCCAACACGCCCTGGTCCCAACCCACGCGGTGAGTGACCCCGGGACGGCTATGGGCCAGCTCGTCCTTGTGGGCGAGATACCACTTGTGGGAAGTGATCAAGGCCTGCGAATTCGAGTACTTGGGCTTCCAACCCAAGAGTTTCTCGATCTTCTCGGTGGACACGTAGCTGTCCTTGTCGGCGGTTCCGTACACCCACTTGTAGAGCGGAGAGACGTGGATGAACTCGAAGAAGGCCAGTGCCGGTTTCACCAGCGCGGCCGGCACCGGCTTCACCTTGGCACCGTTGCCCGCGAACTCACAGAGATCTCCCACATCCTGCCGCACCTGTTGAAAGCGCTTCGCGCCCACGTTGAAGGTGTCGTTTGCGATTTCATGAGGTGAGGAGGCGGCGAGTGCGATCGCTTCCGTGAGATCGGTGACTTCGAGAAGTTGGTAGCGGTTGAACCCTTTTCCGATGATCGGGATGTGCTTGCCCGAATCGACCCAATCGTACAGGATCTGGAACACGCCCAATCGCGCGGTTCCAATGAAGGTCTTGGGGCGAATGATGGCGATGCTCATTCCCCGTTGGCGAAACTCCTCGCAAATCTGCTCGCCCAGAATCTTCGCCTCTCCGTAGGCTCCTACCCCTTCCACCGGATCGCTTTCTACCAGGGGGTGCTTTTCGGGCACCCCATATACCGCGGTGGAGGAAATGAACACGAAACGCTCGACTCCACATTCTTCCGCCACTTCCAGAGTGGTGCGCAGCCCCCCCACATTCGTGGAGAAGATCTCCTCTTTCTTCCACAGGGGCAGCGCGGCCGCGGTGTGAACGATCACGTTGATCTTCTCGTCGCGAATCAGTCGGCGCATGGCCTCCTTGTCGCGAACGTCGGCGTTCACCAGAGTGGAACCCTGCGGATATTCGTCCGCAAAGAAGGGAGCAATGTCGTTGAATGCCATGTGAGCGACACCGAAAGCCGGAAGCTCCTGGGCCAGGTGATAACCCAGGAAACCGGCGCCGCCCGTGACGAGGATGCGTTTGTCATTCAGCATGGAGGAGCCTCGTGGACAAGGGATTGGTACCGAATTTGAGCACCGCATATATAATACGCAAAGAGACCCAAAGCCACTGAACCTCGCCCGAGAGCCGAAATCGTCGGCGAGGGCGCGCACTTCGAGTCTCTCACGCCTCCGGCGAAGACGCGGGATGAGCACTGACGAGCGGCAGATACACGCAAAAGGTGGTGCCCTTTCCGAGGCCGCTGCGAACGGAGACTCCTCCGCCCAGACGAGTGGCGATGTGCTTGACGATGCTCAAGCCCAGGCCGGTCCCTCCCTGTTCGCGCGAGCGCGCGGTATCCACTCGATAGAAGCGCTCGAAGATGCGGCTTAAGTGTTCGTTCGAGATCCCGATGCCGCTGTCCTCCACCTCGGCCCAACCCAGTCCCCGCTCTTCCCGCAGACGCATCGTGATGCGCCCCCCTTCGGGGGTGTAGCGGACGGCATTGCTCAGAAGGTTGTCGAAGACTTGGCGCAGCGCCTCGCCGTCGCCTTCCACCCAGACCGGCTCCTCGGGTAATTCGGTGGTGAGACTCAGTTCTTTCTCCTGCACCGGTAAGGAGAATCGTTCGAAGGCGTCGAGGATGGGCTGTCGCAAATCGAGCTCCTCTCTCGCCAACGGCAGATCCTCGCTCTCGAAACGTGAGAGCGCGATCAAGTCGCGCACCAGGTTTCCCAATCGTTTCGTCTGATCGAACATCCGCAGAAGGAAGTGTTCCTGCGTTTCACTCGTCATGGTGGGATCATCGATCATGGTTTCCACGATGCCCTGGATGGCCGACAGGGGCGTTTTGATTTCGTGCGAGACGTTGGCTACGAAATCCTGCCGCACACTCTCGAGATGGCGCAATCGGGTCAGGTCGTGAAACACCAGCACTGCTCCACCCATCGTGCCTTCGGCTTCTTCGAGGGGAGCCGCTCGCAGTTCCAGAATCCGTTTACCGGTTCCAGACTTCGCATCGTCGCGGAGCGTGATCTCCGTCTCGGTCACCTCGGTCAGAGCCGAATCGAGGGCGTCGAGAATCTCGGAATTGCGCAGTACCTTCCACACGGGAACCCCGATGCACCGCGCGGGATCCAGCTCGAAGAGCGTCCCCGCCGCCGCGTTCATGTGGACCACTCGCTGCTGCGCGTCGACCGCGACCACGCCGTCGCTCATGCTCGAGAGGATCGTGGCCAATCGCTCGCGACTCCCAGCTGCCTCGACTTCCGCGGCCTTGGTGCGAGCCGAGAAAGGGCGAAGCGCGCCGCGCACCAGGTAGAGTCCGAGAAGGAGGCTGATCCCGCCCAGGACGAGAGCCTCCGCCAGGATAATCCTGCGCGTGGCCTGAAATTCGCGCGAGACTCTCGCCGTGGGAATGGAGGTACGCACGAATCCGCACGGCCCCCCGCCGCATTGCAAGCGCAAGGCGCAGTACATCGTCATCTGCTGCTGGGTAGTGCTGAAGCGGCTTGCGAAACCGATTCCGTCGGTGGATGCCTGAACGATCTCCTCCCGCTGCCGGTGGTTTTCCATCTGGGCGGGATCGGCCGCCGAATCCGCCGCCACCTCACCGTCCTCCTCAAGGACCGTGACTCTCAAGTCTCCGGAGGGATCAATCCCGGCCACGAGTCCCTGGAGAGCGCGGAGCGATGAGCCTTGCGCCGAATTGGAGAGCGCTAACCGCGCGATGATCTCGGCTTCCTCGCGCAATTGGTCCTTGGTGCGGGCCAGGGACTCTCGCTGGATGTTGCTCGATATCGTCGCCCCCACCGTGATACTCACCAGGAGCACGAGCAAAATGTAGCCAATGGAAAAACGCTTCAGCTGGGATTGAGGAGTCATTCCTCGGCAGCATCTTCCCGGAACCGGTAGCCGATTCCACGGATGGTTTCGACGAGTTCCCGCGCGGCGCCGAGCTTTTTGCGAACCGAGCGAATGTGTACGTCGACGTTTCTTTCCGTCACCACCACCTCGTCTCCCAGGACCCGGGAGATGAGCTGATCTCGGGTGAACACTCTGCCCGGCCTCGAGGCCAGGACGCTCACGAGCCGAAACTCGGTGGGGGTGAGGTCAACTTTCTTGCCGTCGACTCGAAGCTCGTGCCGCGGGGGATCGATGACGAGCCGCTCCCTCACGATCCGCTCGTCAGCATTGGACTCGTGGCGGATCTTCGCACGGCGAAGAACCGCTTTGATCCGCGCGATGAGTTCGCGCGGGCTAAAGGGCTTGATGATGTAATCGTCCGCCCCCACGCCCAACCCCAAGACAATCTCACTCTCGTCGCCGCGGGCGGTCACCATGATCACCGGAATGGCGCGCGTTTGGGGGTCGTACTTGATCGAACGGCAGATCTCGACGCCGTCCATTCCCGGCAGCATGATGTCCAAAAGAACGATGTTGGGAAGATGAGTCCGAAGGAGCGCGAGCCCGGCCTCTCCGTCTTCGGATTCGAGAACTTTGAATCCCTCACGCTCGAGGTTGTACCGCAGGATCTCGCGCAGATCGGGCTCATCTTCCACGATCAGAACCGTGGTCGTCTCTCGTTCAAGCATCCTCTGCAGACTCCGAAAGAGAGTTAAGTTCCAGCTGGACTTTAGGATAGCGCCCGTCCGGAATCAATGAATGAAGATTTGATGAGGATTTCAGCCCAAGTCCAGACCGGAGACCGCCGAGGAGTCGCCGCCCTGCACGCGATGCCGGGCAGCGAAGGCTCGGATCCTGGCCAGGAAGGCGCGCCAAATCCAACAGAGCCGCACCCCCAGATAGTAGAGCGCGGGAATGGCGATGAGGATGAGGACGGTCGAGGAAAGAAGGCCCCCGATCGAGGAGAGCGCCAGATTCTCCCAGATTTCCTGCCCCTCGCCGCTGTCCGCGAGCACCGGGAAGAGATGCACCAGCCAATTCACCACCGAGTTGGCGTGCTGGGGGCCGAGGAACGAGAGCCAGCCCAAGATCCTGGTCTCCGAGAGGAGAAGCGGGACGAGTCCCAGTACCGTGGTGCCGCTGGTCAGGAGAATCGAACGGAGCCGAACGCTCACCCCCCGGCTCACCGCGCGGCGCAAGAGCCCGGGGCGCTCCTTCGGGGGCAACATCCACAAATCGCTTCCCCCGAGTTCCTTGATCATGCCGGGAAAGAGCGATGCCTCGCGCTGGGGTGAGCCGCCCAATTTTGCTTTCAGAATGAGACTGCTCTCGTGCCGGAATCGGCTGACGAGCAGAATGGCGTTGTTCACCACGATTCCGAACAACAAGACCAGGCCGATTCGGGCCGACGAATCGAAGGGCGTGTTGCTCTTCCAGTAGGTCAGCACCACCCCCACCAAACCCATGGGGATGGAAAACGCAACCAGAAGGGGAAGCGAGACGCTCTCGAACAGGGCCGCCATCACCATGAATATGAACGCCGCAGCCAAAGCGAGGGTCAGGGTGAGTTCTTCTTCCTCCTCCGGGGTAAAGAAGGTCTGCTCGCTTTCCTCAGCTTCGTATCCGTAGGGAAGATCCAAACCCGCGAGGACGTTCTTGATGTAGGCCTCCCGCATGCGATCGGTTCCGATGTACTCCCAATTCACAAATACGCTGTAACGCTGGTTTTCGCGGGTGACATCCCCGGGGATGTCTTCTTTCGAGAGAGTGACGAGTTCACCCAGGCGCACTCGTTCGCCGCTGGGCGTGCGGATGAGAGTCTGAGCCAGCGCGTCGTAGTCCATCGTTTCGGAGTCGTCGAAGCTCAGGAGAACCCGCTCCTGCTTGCCTTCGAACATCATCGACCAGGGTATGTCCACCCCGATGAGTCTCCTCACACTGGCGACCAGTTGCGAGACGCTCATCTGGTACGAGGCCAGACGTTCGCGGTCGATACTGATGACGCTTTCTTCAGGAGGCGTGGCGCGGAACTGCGAAGAGGTCGAGATCCGCGCGTTACGCACACGACGCTGCCGACGGACGACGTTGACCGCATCATCGGCGATTTGGTCCAATTTGTAGGAGTTGTACCCGGTGATCTTGATGAGACTGTTGCCCGAAGCTCCGCGGAGATTCCCGCGAAAGTACGGGGTATCGGCGAAACCGCGAATGAAGACGTTTGCCCCCGCGGTCTGATCCGCAACCGCCACGAGCTCGGCCCGGTAGCGCAGAGGGATCTCCGTTTTGACCACGTCGTCGTCGAAGTCGATCTCGATGAGGGCGATGCTTCCGAAGCACCTGGCACGCGCGTGGACGCCCGGCGCGACCGGCATGATAGAGTCTTCGAATTTCTGTAGAATATCCGAGGTCGTCTCGATTCTGGTGCCCGCCGGCATTCGCAAGAACAAGAGAATCTGCTGCGGATCGGGGAAATGGAAAAACCCTGCCTTGTCCACTTTCTTGTCGTAGGTCGTCCAGCTGTAGAAGAAGAGCAATCCCAAGAGTGGGACGATGACCCACCACAGCCGTTGGTTCCATTCGATGATCTTCTCGAAGAAGCTGGGCGGGCGCTCGAGGTCGGGAATCTCCTCCACGAAGCTTCCCAGCTCATTCTCGTCGACGCATTCCCTAGCACCTTCCGGAGACTTGCGCACGACCGAGCGAACCCAACCCTGGTTGAGCACCATCGGAATCCAACCGAACGCCACGAAAAGGGAAGCGCCCATGGCCATGGCGACCGCCACCGCCAACGGCACGTAGAACAGAGCCAGCCGCCCCGAGAGGAAGATGAACGAGAGGAATGCCACGATGGTGGTAAGCGTCGTCGCCATGACGGGAAAAAGCACCTCTTGGGTGCCGGCCACGATGTTTCGGGCCGCGATCTCGAGCTTGTCTTTGCGACTCAGACCCGCCGCGTTGGCCCGATCCAGACTTTCCAGGCGCCGGTGAATGGAATCCAAGACTAGAATGGAATTGTCCAAGAGGAGTCCGAAGCAGATCGTGAGGCCACTGATCGTGATGAAGTTCACCGAGATGTGAAAAAAATAGAAAAGGCTCAGACAGATGACGATGGAGAAGAGAATGCTGCCGATGACGATGGCGGTGAGCCGAATTTGTTTCAGACTGAGAGCCAACAGCAGAAAGAGCACCACCAGGATGATGATGCTGCGCACCACGAGATCCTCGAGCTTGTCCCGTAGCTCCTTCCCCTGGTCGGTCTGCACTTCGTAGTCGACCGGGAAGGGGACCCGCGATTTGATGATGGGAAGCTGCTTCTTCAGATTCCGGCTGACGGTGACCGTGTTCGCCCCGCTGCGCTTCTCGACGATCACATCGACCACGTTCTTACCGTTCGTACGCACCAGAACGGTAGGATCCTCGAACGAAGGGGTCACCGTTCCGAGCATCCCCAGCGTGTACTCGCGTCCACCGCGACGCGCGACCAATTCCTGCGGCAGGTTCGCGATGGTCACCGGGTCGCGCAGGGACACCAGTTTTTCCAGGCCGAACTGGTTGATGGTGCCGGCGCCCGAGAGATCGTCGAGCTGCGAGACCACGCGAAACACCTCTTCGGCCGTGATTCCGTAGAGATTCAGCTTGGTCCGGTCGAGAGTGATACGGAGAAGTTTCCGCGCGCCTCCGCGGACTTGCGCGTCCGCAACCCCGTCGACGGCCAAAACCTGGGGGAGAATCCAGGTCTCGGCTCGTTCGCGTAGCTCGTTCGCGCTGAGCGTCGATTGCAGGCTGAAGACAAAGAATTCCTTGGTCTGCACTTCCTCGGGGACGAACGCGACGATCTGCGGTTGGGTGGCCGTCAGTGGCAAATTGCGCCGCACCGTACCCAGCTGCTCGTTCAAATCCAGGCGGGCAAAGTCGAGCTCTCGGTCGCGGGAGAATTCCACCTCCACCCGAGATTGCCCCATGCTCGAGGTGGATTTCACGTTCTCGACGCCCTTAACCTTCCGTACCGCCTCCTCGATGGGCAGAGTGATCGCTCTCTGGATCGACTTGGGAGAGGCTCCGTTCCAACTCGTGGTCACGGTGAGACTGGGCAGCGCCACCTCGGGCATCGCTTCCACTTTCAGCTTGGGAAGCGAGTAGATTCCCATCACCACGAATGCCGTGAACAGCATCCAGGTGGTCACGGGATGGCGTACGAAGAACCGTGTCACCTCAGCCTCTCGTTCTCGAGACTCTCATTTCTTGCCCGTTTTGATGTGGTGGGCCATCTGATACAGAATCGGAGTGTAGAAGAGAGTGAGAGCGGTGGTCAGAGTAAGTCCACCGATGATTGTCACCGCCAGGGGGCGCTGGAGCTGTTCTCCGCTTCCCAGTCCTATGGCCATGGGGAGCATGCCCAGCACCGTCGTCACACTCGTCATGATGATCGGGCGCAGGCGTAACGAGCTTGCCCTCATGATCGCCTCGTAGCCGTCCATCCCATCCTCTCTGAGGCGCTGAATCGTATCGACTTTCACAATTGCGTCGTTTACCGCAATTCCGATCAGCGCGACCACCCCGATCATCGACAGCATGTTGAGACTGTTGCCGGAGATTCCAATGGCCAGGAACGCACCGGCCAAGCCAATGGGCAAAATGGCTGCGATGAGCAGAGGATCGAGGAAACTCTCGAACTGCGCGGCGAGGATCATGTACACCAGAACCACGGCCAAAAGCATGGCCCAGCCCAGATCGCGGAACGACTTGTTGCGCTCGCTTCGCTCCCCGCTCTGGATGAGGCTCACGTTTTGGTCGGCCACCAACTCCTGGCCGATCGCCATTGCGTCCTCCCAAACCTTGTCCAGCGATCGCCCTTCGACATCTGCGCTGACCGTGACCATGCGGTTTTGATTCTTGCGCACCAACTCACGAACCGGGCGCTCTTCCTTTATGCTCAGGAAAGATGAGAGCGCCACGGTCTTGCCATTGGCGACTTTGATCGCGTCGTGCATGACCTGATCGAGGTTCTTGCGGGTGTTCTCATCGAAGCGCACTGCGATGTCGATGCGCTGTTCGACTTCGTTGAATGTGGTGGCTTCGGTACCGGCAATACGGTTCTTCAGTTCGGTCGCGATCATCTGGGGATCGAGACCACTGCGCAGGATTGCTTCCCGGTCCAAGCGAACCACGACATTGGGGTTGCCCAGGACACGATCGACCTGTACGTCCTTGAGTCCTTCGACCGCCTTCAATCGCTTCGCCAGCTCGTCCGCGACTCTCACCGCCAGTTGCGCGTCTTCGGACACCACTCCCATCTGGAATCCCCCACCTCCCGCCGACAAAACCTCTTCCAGCCCGATGCCCTCTTCGCGAAACGCGAAGTCGATGCCGTCGTAGGACTTCATGTGCTCGGTGATTTCCCTCTCGAGGCGCTGTCCTTCGCGCGAGGCTTCCCGAGAGGGCTTCAGCAAAATGCGCAGGCGCGCAGTGTTGGGAGCAGTGTAGTCCTGCAGGGAACTGAGGGTGTGTTCGGTGCTCCCGACCTGGCTGAAGACGGTCTTCACCACCTTGTCCGCTTCGATCCACGATGCGAGATCGCCGGTGAACGACATCGTCTCGTCCAAAGGAGTGCCGGCGGGCAATTCCAGATCGAGGCGCATGTCTCCACTGCTTCGCTGTGGCATGAAGGTGCGCTTGAGTTCCACTCCGTAGACAAACGAACCTGCCAAAAAAACGGCGAGTCCGATCAACATCCAGCCTCGGTGACCCATCGCCTTCACGAGCGCGCGGTGGTAGAGGTCGTGGAAGGAGTTGAACGCGTTCTCGAACAAACGGAACATCCCCTTGGGCTCGCTCCCGATCTTCAGGACTCTCGAAGCCAAGACGGGTTGGAGGAGCAGCGCCGCCAGCACCGATACCAGAAGCGAGAGCGTCACCGTTAGAGCCTGATCGCGAAAAAACGCCCCCGCGATGCCTGGTACGTAGACCACGGGGAAGAAGACGGCAATGGTGGTGAGGGTGCTCGCGATCACCGGCCTCGTCATCTCCATGGTTCCCCTGGCCGAGCAATCGGCCACCGTACGCCGCTCCCATCCGTAACGAGCAGCGGGAATACTCGCCGGCTTTTCAAAGTCCGCTCTCTTGCCGCGGCTCTCCTTCAGGTGCCGGTTGATGTTCTCAAGCACCACGATGGCGTTGTCCACCAGCATTCCGGCCGCGAGTGAGAGCCCTCCCAAACTCATCAGGTTCAGGTTGACTTTGCTGAAGTAGAGCAGGCCAAAGGTGATGAGGATGGAGACCGGAATCGCGATCCCCACCACCACCGGGCTGCGGAAATCGCGCAGGAAGAAGAACAGCACCAGAAACGCCAGGATGGCCCCGGCCAGAAGTGAGTTGCGAAGCCCGCGAAAGCTCTCCTTCACGTAGTCGGCGTCGCGATAGATGAACTGGGATTTGAAATCCCCATATTCCCCACGCAGATTCGCGAGGCTCTTATCCACTTCCTTGGAGACCTGAATCGTGTTTGCCGCCGGTTCCTTGTATATGAGGAGCGCGACCACCTGCTCGTCCCCCGATAGCGCGGCTCCCTCGGGCTCCTTCGTGGCATCGAGCACTTGCGCTACATCGCCGATCCGAATGGTCGCGCCGCCGGATTGAGCGATGTCGGTGGCGGCGATTTCATCCAGGTTTTCGTACTCGCCCGCGATTCGGAGAGAGAGCTGCAGCGGTCCCTGCCGAATGCGTCCTCCGGGAAACGAAACGTTCGAACGCGCTAGAGCATCGCGAATATCCTCGATCTTGATGCCGTAGACCGCGAGCTTCCTCGGGTCGGGCTGTACCCGAATTTCCCGGGTGACCCCCCCGATCACTTCCGCCTGACTCACGCCATTCACCTGCTCCAGCGCCGGCTTCACGACTTCTTCCGCGAACTCGGTCAAGTTCTGCAGGCGCCGTCCATCCGCCTGCAGGACCAGATTGGAGATGGGCCGCCCGGTCGGATCCCAGCGCAAGATGGAGGGGCGGTCGGCGTCCTCGGGGAAGTCGTCACGGAATGCGACGCGGTCGACGGCTTCCCTGAGATGGAGATTGGCGAAGTCCATCTCCGTTCCCCACTCGTATTCGACCGTAATGGCGGAGATTCCCTCGCGGGTGCGTGAGGTCACTCCCCGCACCCCCGACAGGGCGGTGATCACTTCCTCCAGCGGCCGCGTGACCAGTCGCTCTAGATCTTCGGCGGGGATGTCAGTGTAGGAGGTGATGACGGTCAGACGCGGGTAGACGATCGAGGGGAGCAGATCCACCGGGAGACGCTTGTAGGAGATCACGCCCAACAGCACCAGGGCGAGAAAGAGCATGCTGACCGCAATGGGCCTCTGGATCGCTCCTCTCAGCATTACTTCACCCGATCGAAGGATGCCCAGGCGTCGGGGGGGGCCACTCTCTTCTTCACGTTGATCTTTGCGTCGTGAGCGAGCGTCAAATGATTGGAGATGATCACCGGGGTTCCCGGATCGAGAGGACCACCCTGCAACACCCGCTCGATCTCCACGAACAGATCGTTGCTCGCGCCCAGCTTCACGTAAACCCACTTCGAATGGTCATCCACCACTTTGAAGAGCAGGGGTCGGCCGTCGCGGGTGAGAATGGCGGCCCGAGGTACGAGGAGACGATCCTCGAGAATCTCCCCCGCGATGAAGGCGCGGACGAACATCCCCGGCCGCACACGGCCGTCCTCGCTGTGCAGGCGCATCAAGACTTCGCAGGTACGGCTCTCAGAATCGATCCGCGGACTGATCACGTCGACCCGCACCGGGATGGTATCTTGCAGGGCCGGCATCGCGAGCAATACGGGACGGCCGATCTTTAGATCCTTGAGGTCACTCTCCAGAACCCCTACCACCGCCTCGATGTCCACGTTGTCCACCAGCGATGTGAAAGTTTGGTTGGCGTTAACCCACTCTCCGTTGGCGAGAGTGAGCCCGGTGAGCACCCCCGAGAACGGCGCGCGGATTTGCGTCTTCTCCAGGTTCAGCCGGGCCTGCTCCTCGTCGGCCCGCGCCTGAACCATCCCGCTTCGCGCTTCCACCAGTTCTCGTCGGAAACCGCCCTGGCCGACCGCTTTCATTCCCAATTGGATTTCGCGATCGAGCCGTTCCTCGCGCGTGATTTCGCCCTTGGCCTCCAGTTCCGCCAGCTTCCTCATACCGGCGTGAAACTCGTCGTCTTGCGAGGAATCATTGGGCAGAGTGGCGCCGTCCTCTTCGACCGCGACTTTTCCCAGAGCCTGTAGATAGCGGCTGTGCGCCTCCTCGATGCGGATCGAGTACTCGCGCCCATCCAACTCGGCCAGAAGCTGGCCCTTGCGTACCTGCTGGCCTTCTTCGACCAGAATACGTCTGATCTTGCCCGAAATCTCGAAGCGGAGCTCCGCGGTGTGGCGCGCGCGGATGGTTCCCTCGGCCACGACGGGCACCACGAGTTCCCCTCGAAACGCATCGCACACGTTCACGCTGACTGCTTTCTCGGTTCTCTCTTTGTCCTGCGAATCGTCCTGCGAGTCCTCGTCGGACGCATCGGACGACTCGGTCTCATCGGAGTTGGCCTTGGCCTCCTGCTCGTCGCTGGTTGCCTTGTCATCCTTGGCTTCGTCGGGATGCTTCGAACACGCGTTGACAGTAAGAAGAACGAGGAGAATCGAGAGCAAGAAGGCGCCGAAGAAAATGCCTCGCTGCGTGGACTTTCGTGGAACCATCTCGCGGAACTCCTCATCGAATGGCCGGGTGGCGGAGAAAGGCGGCAAGAGGAAAACGCCGCCGCATTTCCTCCTGCCGCCGAGCACCATCTGCTAGGACCTAGTTCATTCCCAGTTGTGTGCCGTCGAGCTTGTAGCAGATCACTGACATGGGCTCGGGGTTCTCTTCTTCGAGAACGTCTGCGCTGCCCCCATTCGCGGTCATGGCCGCGGACAGGAAGTCGGTGACCACGAAGAAGCGATCTCCTGAGATGAAATAGCCGTCTTTCATGGGATCGCCGTCACCCTTCAGAGTGACCTGCTGCCGGAAGTGTCCCTTGGCATCGAATACGTCGAAGACCCCGACCGTGCCCTCGGGAGCATCCAGTTGGCCGCGGCTCGAGAGAACCCAGACGCTCCCATCCTCGCGGGGGAAGATCTGTCCGACGTCACGATCGTTGTCCTCGATCTTCCAGGTCGAATTCGGGACCTGTCTCTTGGTGAATTCATCGTAGATCTTCTGCCAGCGATCTTTCTCCTCGCCGGTTCGCTTGCGAGGCTCATAGGCCCGTTCGATGTAGCGAACGGCGCCGCTGCCGTCACAGACCTTGATCTGGTACTTGTTCCATTCGGTAGGAATGTACGCGAGCCCGTCTTCCCCCACGGTCCAAACTCGATCGAAGGAAGACCACTCGCTCTCGGTAAAGATCGGCGAGCTCATGGTTAGTGAGCGCTTCTCCGAATGGAGGGTCTGCTGGATCGCACCCTTGCCGTCGATGGCCACGACCTCCCGCGTCTGATCGAAGACACCTTCGGCAAAGTGGTTGATACCGATGGAGAGAACCAGGTTCTTACCCACCGCGCCACCACCGCGATACAGCAGCACGAAACCACCCTCGTCCGCGCTGGGAAGAGAATGATCATCCGCGGGTTCTCCATCGGGCTTGAGGACGACCAGCCGCCCGGGGAATACCTGAAGGACCGCGATGTTTCCGCTGGGCAGGAAGAACATGTCCTGAGCACCGCGGAATTCCCCGGGGCCTTCACCCTCGCGCCCGATCGTGCGCAGGTACTCTCCCTCGGGGCTGAAGACCTTGATCTCCGAGAGTTGGGAATCAAGAGCGTAGAGGTCTCCCTTGTCGTCGGTGAGGATCTTCGAGATGAGCCCGAAAATCTGATCGTCGTCGTCGGTGTCTCCGCCGATGCGCCATAGCTCCTTCAGTTCGACCGTCTTGTTGCCGTCAGAGGGATCGGCGGGGCTGACGACGTGAACTACACCGTCGGCGTCCTTGCTCTCGGTGCCCTGCCACTGTGCCCCAAAAGCCCAGGGTGCGCACAGAAGGACGAGGGCGCCGACGAGAACGAACAGTAGGCCTTTCCTCAGCGAGGTCGAAGGCGTACGAAGTGCAAGCATATTCATCTTCTCCTAAAAATCGGGGCAAATCGATGCGAGCCACTCATCTGCATCACGAAGCCTGGGATCGACCGGGCCTGACACCCATGGCTGCTCCTACGCCCTTTCGGTGCTCGAGGTTGCGCCGCAAGGGCCGAAATTGATCATGAACTTCCTTCTCACTATTGCGCGTGCGAGAGGTCCAGGGGAAGCGCGAAGGCCTGGATCTCCAGCGGCTCGGGCTCGCCCATCTCTCGTCCTCGTCCTCCTCGTCGGACCCGACCGCGATCCGGATTCCTCCTCCGAAACCGGCCGCCCAGGACTTCAGGGCGCCATTGAGCTCCTTGATCCGGTAGAAGCGGTCCTTTGTGAGCACGAAGCCATCCTCGCGCTCATCATAGTCCAGCCGCAGCCGAACCACGTGCTGAAAATGGCCCTCCGTGTCGAAGACGTCGAAGCTGCCCAGTCCCTCCTCATCCTCCCCGGACGAGCGACTGGTCCGGACCCAGAGTTCCCCGTTGGGCCGGACGAAGAGACTCCGGATGTCGGGCTTAAAGTCGGGAAAATCTGGCTCCATTTCCATTCCCCGACTCCGTGAAGTCTTCTCGAAGTTCTCCTGGCGCCGCTTTTTTTCCTTCGCGGTGAACGCTAGTGGCTCGTAGTCCCTCTCGATGATGCGCTCTACCTTTCCGTCGAGCCCATACACCTCGATCCGGTACCCCGCGGGTTCATTCACCACGAAGACCCGTCCGTCGGGTCCCACCGCCCATTCGCGCGCGAAGCGTTCGTCTCCCATGCTGATCCGCATCCGTCCGCCGCTCACGTCCATCACTTTGGATTCCTCGCCGTAGGTCAGAATCTCCTCGCCTTTCGCGTCGAGGGCGAGGAGACGATTGATGTTCTTGACCTTTCCCTCGCTGAACGATCCCATCGTCTCCTGCATGATAACCCGATCCTTCGCCGACTCCACTTGAGCCACCATGGCGAATCCTCCCTGCCCGGGAATCGGATAGTCGTCGAGACCCTGACCCTCTTTGTCCAACACCGCAATGCGGCCAGGCATCATTTGCGAGACGCCGATCCTGCCCTGGGGCAAAAAGAAGAGAGCATTTGGGTTGGTGAATTCTCCGGGGCCTTCACCTTTGTGACCCAAGGTCCGGAGATATTCACCCTTCGCATCGAAGACCTTGATCTCGTAGATCTGTTGGTCGAGCAGGTAGGTGTTGTGCTCGCCGTCGACGAGAATCTGCTGCACCAGTCCGAAAAGTTGGTTCGGATCCGTGCTATCCCCGCCCAGAGTGAACAGGGGCTTCAAGCTCACGCTCAACTCACCCGCGGCCGGAGAGGACGGATTGTGGACGGTGGGGACTCCGGCGATGGTCTCTTCGCTTCTTTCCCACTTTGCGTGCGCGCCGCCGACAACACCCACCAGAGCTGAGAACGCACAGGCAAAGCGCGAGAGTTCGCATGGCACTTCCTTGGGCTTGGGAGTGAACGGGCCGACTCGAACCGCGCTCGAAGGGATGGAGGACATGGCAATATTAGCCCACCGGAGCTGACATTTCCAAGAAATCCCTACGCGACGGGGGATTCTGGATCCTCGTTCACCGCCGCGAGCGCTGGGTGACCCGCCAGCCAAAGCAGGGCCAGGAGCGCTACTGACGATCTCCAGGGCTCCCGACGCGATGATCACTTTCACCACGCTGGTCGCATCGGCGATCCAGGTTCCCAGTGCGAGGGACGCGACACTCAGGGGGCCGAAGAGAGGTCCCAGCCAGGAGAATGCTCGACCGCGGTACTCCTGTGGCACCCGGGCTTGAAAAAGACTGGTGACACGAACCTGGAGCATGCCGGCCACGAATCCGAACGCGCCGAAGAGAGCCATGGCCGGGGCGATGTGGGTGGCGAGACCGAAGGCCACCAGCGCCCCGCCGTCCAACACCGTCGCGATCGGCATGATCAGAGTGGCGGAAACCCACCGTTTGCTCAGCGGCGCCATGATCGAACCCAGGATTCCCCCCACCCCCATCATGGAGATCAGAGTGCCCAGCTGCGGATCGCTTCCCTGCAGAACGTCCTTCACGAAGACCACCACCAGCGGCTGTTGCATGCTGGAGATGAAGGTGCCGAGAGCAAAAAACACGATGGTGAAGCGCAGGGCGGTGTCCGCGGTCAAAACACTGAGGCCTTCGCGGATCTCGCCGAAGAATTCCCTCCAGGCTCTGCTTGCTTTTGCAAGGGTCTCCTTTGCCGCTGGCCGGGGGCAACGGCCCAGCCCAATCAGGGTCACCGCGCTCAAGAGATAGGTGGCGGCGTCCACCCGAAAGCACGCAGTCAAACCAAAGCGGCCCGCGAGGAGTCCCGCCGCAGCCGGACCCACGATGAGAAGGAGATGCAAAACCGAGGAGAGGGCGCCGTTCGCGTTCAATACCTGATCATCTCGCACGATCTCGGGCAGCACTGCCATGCGCGCGGGATCGGCGAACTGCCGCGCGATCGCCAAAAGCGCCGCAATGAATAGGATCTGTCCGAGCGAGTTCGTCAGGGGAAGGAGCAGCACCAGGAACGCCTGCAGCAGGTCCAGGCCCATCATGAGACGTCGCCGTTCGACCCGGTCGATCACCCATCCGGCCAGGGGGGCCATCACGGTACCCGGCAACACCTGGACGATGGCTAAGAGACCGAGATCGAAGGTACGGCCCGTCTTGGCATGAACCAGAAGGAGAAGCGCGAAGATGTGAATTCGATCGCCGAAACCGCTGACGGTCTCGGCGGCGAAAAGGCTCCGGAAGCGGCGGTTGTGCCGCAGCGGGAGCGCTTCAGAGAGTTCTGCTGAAGGATTCGGGTTCACGAGCGCGAGCTTAGCCGCAGCGACTTGGCCGTGCCAGCCTTTAACTGACCATCGAGCTTCCCGGCTGGTAGCGCGGACGGCAATGTCTCGTTACTTCCAGAATGCGCACGCCGGGGAGTCGTGCCATGAGGCCATAGCTCCTCTGGTCGATCCGCAGGCGAACCTCAATCGGATCCTTCTCGTAGTCGATCGTGAGGACCTCAGCGAATTCGTGCAGCAGAGCCAGGCTCCTCGGATGCGCGAGATCGACGGCGAGCAACACGTCTCGTTCTTTGGCCACGAGCCTGCTTCCCACCGCCGTGAGCAGCTCCGGCTGTCCGAGACCCAAGAGTGCATTGGTGAACACCGCGTGAGGCCAACGCAGCCGGGCGTATTCGAGCCAGCTTTCGTCGGTGACGGTGTCGATCTTGTTGAAGACCATGACCTGTTCCGATTGCTCCCCGCAGACACTCTCGAGTACGCCCTCCACGGCCTCGATCTGCGCATCCACATCGGATGCGCCGGCGTCGACGACGTGAAAGAGGAGATCCGCCTCGTCGACTTCACCCAGAGTGGCGCGGAAACACTCGACTAGATGGTGAGGAAGCTTGCGCAAGAAGCCGACCGTATCGGTGAGCAAGAAATGCCGGCCCCCCTCCAGCTCGATTCTCCGGGTGGTGGCATCCAGGGTCGCAAAGAGCTGATCCTTCACGTAAACCTCGGCTCCGGACAGGAGGTTCATGATCGAGCTCTTGCCGGCGTTTGTGTAGCCCACCAACGCGACTCGATACTCGTTGGCGCGTTGCTTATGCTGGGTCTGGACGTTGCGATCGATTTCTTTCAACTCCCGATTGAGTTGGCTGATGCGCCGTCGAATGAGCCGCCGGTCCGTCTCGATCTGCGTCTCTCCGGGACCTCGCGTGCCGATACCACCGGCCTGCCGCTCGAGATGCTTCCACATGCGCGCGAGTCGGGGCAGAAGGTACTGATGCTGGGCCAAACTCACCTGAAGCCGTGATTGGCGCGTGCGAGCATGGCGCGCGAAGATGTCCAGAATGAGTTCGGTTCGATCGAGCACCCGCACGCCCAGCAGACGCTCGAGATTGCGTCCCTGCGCGGGCGATAGATCATTGTCGAAGATGACCAGATCGGCGTGTGTGCTCTTGACCAACTTTTTCAACTGGT
The DNA here is from genome assembly GCA_963764625.1 of Candidatus Krumholzibacteriota bacterium. Classification (GTDB taxonomy): domain Bacteria; phylum Krumholzibacteriota; class Krumholzibacteriia; order JAJRXK01; family JAJRXK01; genus JAOZPE01. The sequence goes on from CAVXTH010000008.1 coordinate 19,049, forward strand.
CGGCCTTGCCCTTGCCCAATAGGCTTTTGACGTCGGGACGCAGCCGCCGCTGTTCGATCCTAGCCACCACCCTGGCACCGGCGGTATCGGCTAGACGTTCCAACTCATCTAAATCGATCCAATCGATCGCACGGACTTGGGTCGGATTTTGGTGATAGACCATGGTGGGAATGGTGAACTGCACTCCCGCGAGCACGGCTTTCTCCACGAGAGCCTCGCGCGGTGGCTCGTAGTAACAATCAGTCGACCTGGATCTCGGCCTTTTCTCACTCAAGGGCTAGAGTGCTCCTCGGACACTGACTCAGGATGATGGTTCTTTGACATAATAAGCATTCTCGGCGTATTCGCGCACCATGCGCTCGGCGCTGAACTGGGGAGTGATGGTGGCCATGCAATGCTTCATCCGCCGCACCCACTTCAGAGGAATCCCCTCCTCGTTCCGCTCGTAGTAGAGGGGAATGATCTCATTCTCGAGGGTTTCGTAGAGGGAAAGGCTGTCTTCGCGGTCCTGGGTTTCGCGATCCACGTAGTCCTTGGGTTGCCCGATGGTCCAGCCGTTCTCCCCGTCGTAGGCCTCGGGCCACCACCCGTCCAGAACGCTGAAATTGAGCGCCCCGTTCATGGCCGCCTTCTGCCCGCTGGTGCCGCTCGCCTCCATGGGCCGCATCGGTGTGTTCAGCCAGAGATCGACCCCTTGGACCAGAGCGCGCCCGATTCTCATGTCGTAGTTCTCCAGGAAGATGACCCTCCCGGCTAAGTCGCTCGTACGCGAAATCTGAAAGATGTGCTGGATGAGTTCCTGGCCCGGTCGATCGGCCGGATGCGCTTTTCCCGCCAGGAGAATCTGCACCGGGCGCTCCGAGTTGCAAACCAGGCTTCGCAAACGATGCATGTCGCGGAAGAGGAGGTCGGCCCGCTTGTAGGTGGCGAAACGTCGCGCGAATCCGATGGTGAAGATCTCCTCGTTGAGCCAGCCGTCGAGCTCTCGCAGTTCCTCCGGACTGTGCCCGTGACGCGCGAACTGCTGTCGCAACAATACGCGGGTGAACCGGGCCATGCGACGCTTCTGAATGAGATGCGCCATCCAGATCTCTTCGTCGGGAATGTCATCGATGGCCTTCCAGTCCTCCACCGTGAGCCGGCGCTCTTTCCAGCCGATCCCCAAGTAACGATTGTAGAGCTCGAGCAGATCCAGTCCGAGCCAGGTGGAGATGTGAACCCCATTCGTGATGCTTCCGATCGGCTTCGCCTCCGCCGTCACGTTGGGGTAGAGATGCCGCCACATGCCATTGCTGACTTCAGCGTGCAGTTTACTCACTCCGTTGGCGTGTCGACTGGCTCGAATGGCGAAGGCGGTCAGGTTGAAGGGTTGTTGTGAACCCGCGTAGTCATCCGAATTTCCCAGGTTCAAGAGCTCCTCGTAGCTCGTACCCAGGGCCTCCACCCATGGTTTCACGTACCGGCTCACCAATTCGCGATCGAAGACTTCGTTGCCCGCGGGAACCGGAGTGTGGGTAGTGAATACAGTATCGGCCCTGACTCTCTCGAGCGCTTGCTTCAGATCGAGCTTCTCGCGCTTCGCGAGCATCCGAATTCGCTCCAACTGCAAGAGTACGCTGTGGCCCTCGTTAAGGTGCCACACGTCGGGTTGGATTCCCAGGCTATCGATGGCCTTGACCCCACCAACCCCCAGAACCAACTCCTGGATCAAACGCATCTCTCGGCCGCGCACGTAGAGGATGTTCGCGATGGGTCGATCGGACGGGTCATTTTGCGGAATGTCGGTATCCAGGAGTACCAGAGACACGCGCCCGACCTGCGCCAACCAGAGTTTCGCCGAGATTTCACGGTCGGGGAAGGGAATCCTGACCACCACACTACGCCCGGTGGGACCCGCGATCGGTCGCAGCGGCAGACGCGTGAAGTCGTAGTGCAGGTAGGTGTGTTGTTGCAGTCCGTCCGCGTCGATGGTCTGCGTAAAGTAGCCTCGCCGGTAGAGCAATCCCACCGCCACCAGGGGAATGCCGAGATCGCTCGCCGCCTTGAGATGATCTCCGCTGAGAATTCCGAGCCCGCCGGAATAACCGGGAAGGCACTCGTGGACCCCATATTCCATGGAAAAGTAGGCCACACTGCGCGGTGTATCCCCGCCGAAGGTCCGCGAGTACCAGGAATCATCCTCGGACTCCAAGTAATTTTCGAATTCCCGAACCACCGACGCAAAGGTCGTCATGAAGGTTTCGCTCGTGATCAGCCGCTCCCAGTGATCTGGCTCCACGTTGATGAGCATCTCGACCGGATTGCGGTAGTGAGTCCACGCCACGCCGTCCACCGCGCTAAACAATCGACGCGCCCGCGGAGACCACGCCCACCACAGGTTGTAGGACAGCTCGTAGAGCTTGGCGAGTTCCTTGGGCAACTCGATATCTGCTACGTTGAGAGTGGGAATCCGCATCAAAGTACTCCTGGACTGCGGGAATTCGAATCAGACGAACACACCATAGTCGATCCAAGAAAATATCGGATCGAGATAACGCAGTCGCTCGACTCTATCCATGTCGATACGACCATCCTCGATCATCTGAGCCATGGCGTGAAAATTCGTGATGTGCTCGCGGAATCTGCGTACCGCGTACGGAACGGAGGTTTCCATGCTCACGATGAACGCCCAATCCGAACTCTGTGCGAGTAGCAACTCACGGGCCGCTTGATCAAGCGCATCCTTGAGAATTCCTCCGGCGTCGGGATAGCTCTTGGCGAGAGCCTCCATGCGAAGCTCGGCCTCGTGTTGATGACGATAGAACCAGGCGTTGCTGCCGTTCAACCACACCCGGAAGTAACCTTCGTCACCCCAGGTGCTCATGTTCGGTACCTGTTCCTGCACCGCGAGCTCCCGGTCGATGTAATCACCAGGGGTGATCAGCTCGAGCTCGTCCTGTTGGGTCGCGGCCTTCCTCAAGAAATGCTCCAGGAACCACGGCCCCTCGAACCACCAATGCCCAAAGAGCTCGGCGTCGTACGGACTCACGATCAGAGGTGGACGATCCAAACCCCCAGCTAACCAACGCACCTGCGCTTGCCGATTGAAGAGAAAATTCCCGGCGTGGTCCTCCGCTCGCTGACGGGCCTGGTCCACGTCCCAGTAGGCTTTTTGGTGCAACGGCACCTCTCCGGTGACGCGATGATACTTTAGCCCGACGCCTCGGCGTACTCCATCATCGTGGAGAAACGGCCGGATGTATTCATAATTGCAGTCGTAGCCGAGGTCGCGATAGAACTCGCGGTACCACTGGTCGCCGGGATACCCCTCTTTCGAGCTCCATACTTGCTTGGAGGATGCGGGATCGCGAGGGAAGGCATAAACTCCGGCCGGGGTGCAGACCGGTGCGTAGAGTCCGAGCGCGGGGTGCGGCTCACCGAAGAGCACGCCATGACTGTCGGTGAAGAAGTACTCGATGCCGTTCTGGGCGAGAATTTCGTCCAGACCCTCCTGCCAGCCACACTCCGCCAACCAGATTCCGCGCGGATCACGCCCGAAGGCCCGGCGGTAACTCTCCACCCCCACTCTGACCTGCGCCCGCTTCGCGTTCAGGGTGGACATCGTGGGAAGCAAACCGTGGGTGGCGGTGCAGGTGACTAACTCGACGCGGCCGGTATCTTGCGCGTGCCGGAGGGCGTCCCTGAGGTTTCCACCCCAGCGGTCTTCCACGTAGAGCCTGGTCTCACGGAGCCACTCCGCGTAGAAACGGGCCGTCTTTCCCAGAGGGCTGAACTCGGGATGTCCCGCCACTTCCCGCGCTGCCAGATCCTGCAATTTTTGCAGGTGACGGCGGTAGCGGGTTTCCAACAGGGGATCGGCCAGCATCGACGCGAGAGAGGGAGTGACCGTCATGGTAAGCCTAGAGGCGATGCCCTCGAGGTCCAGCGTGTCGAACGAACGCAGCAGTGGGACGTAACATTCGGTGATGGCCTCGAAAAGCCAGTCCTCTTCCAGAAAATCCTCGTGCTCTGGATGGCGCACGTAGGGAAGATGCGCGTGAAGAACCAAGGCCATGGAGCCGACCGGGTAATTCATCGTGGGACCCCCTTTCGGAGCCTTCGGACACGAGACGAACCCGAAGGTTCCCAATGTTCCTCGAGTCCGTAGGATGGAATCTCCTCGCCGTTAGTCAATGCCTGCCGCCGCTTCGCGGCGAGATGGCGTCTGCGCCTCTCCTCCGCTTCGATCCAGCGCGCATCGTGATTGGGTGAAGCCGAGTCTCGCGGCGTCGTTACCAGATTGCTCTGCAGGACAAGGCGGCCTTCTTGATCGTGGATTCGTACCCGGTAGCTGCGAGCGGGGGAGGTGCCGATCCAATGCTCTCCGACTTCGCCGTACTCTCCTCCTTCGGTCCAGCTCTCCCCTTCGCGTTCGACCTGCAGACTCAAGGGTAGGCTGGCTCGTCCCGGTGCGACTTCCCAGTACACGTAGAGTTGGGTCGGGGACTGAACCATGAGCCGGATCCGGTCTTTGTGATAGCGCTCGGGAAGAGTCGGTCCCCAATCAATGAACGGAGCCGACGGGGCGTATGTGGTCTTTCCGGCCATCGGCAATTCGACGGAGAAGCGCCACGGCTTGTGTTCGAAGATCTTGCGATAGAGTTCCTCATACGAGGGCAGTGCGTTCTCCCAGGACCAATCCTGGTCCATGACGGTGCGCATCAGACGAGTCCACTTCTCGTGATTTCCATAGAGTTTGAGCGCGCGGTTGAGACATAGCGAGAGCGCCCGGGAGGTTTCAGTATTGAAGACGAATCCGGTTGCGCGCCCCGCCGATAGAGAGGCTGAGGTAGCGCCCCGCACCGTATCCGCCAGTCCGCCGACTCGATGCACCACGGGAATGCTGCCGTAGCGCATGGCCTGCATCTGGGTGAGACCGCAGGGCTCGAAGCGCGAGGGCATTATGATCATGTCCGCGCCGGCGAGAACGCGACGCGCGAGAGTGCGTTCGAAACCCACGTAGATGACCATCTGTCCCGGAAAGCGCTCCGCGAGCTTGCGTCCGCGCTCCTGCAATTCCTCGTCTCCGCTCCCCATGATGACCAGTTGAGCGCCCTTGGAGAGAATGGAAGGAGCCGCATCGTAGATAAGATCGAGGCCCTTTTGCGGGACCATGCGGCCCAGGAACGCGAGCAGCGGAGCGCGAGGACCTCCGGCGAGTCCGAGATCCTTGCTGATCCGGTCCTTGCACACTCGCTTTCCTTCAAGATGGTCGCGATCGTAGGTGCGGCTGATGAGCGAATCGTCCGCGGGATTCCATTCCTCGTAGTCGAGTCCATTGAGGATTCCGTGCAAGCGATCGCGACGCAGCCGCAGGAGAGCGTCCATTCCCCGACCCTCGGCGGGAGTGAGGATCTCCTCGGCGTACCGCGGACTGACGGTGTGCAGCGCATCCGCGAGCAGAATACCTCCCTTGAGCCAGCTGACTTCGTCCTCGTGCCCCAGTAGATTCCACAATCCCAACTCCCGCGAGAGCCCGAGCGCGTCGAGCGTGTAGCTCTTGAAACAGCCCGGATGCGCCAGATTGTGAATGCTCTGGATGACTCTCACCTGCGCGAGCGCGGGATCGTTGCGGTAGTGAGTAGCCAGAAGGACGGCGGAGAGCGCCGCGGTCCAATCGTGGAGATGCAGAACCTGGAAGTTCCATCGCTTGGCGAGTTCGCAGGCAGCCTTCGCCAGCACCGCGAAGCGCAGGTGATTGTCGGGATAATCGAAACCTTTCTCGGCGTAGATCCCATCGCGGTCGTAGAGTTCGTCGCAGGCCAGGAAATGAAGCGTCAGACCGTCGCTTCCGCTCGCGCTGAGCACCTGGGTGTCGTAGTCGCGGCCGGCGAGTTCGACGCTCAGAAGCGTCGCATCGAAAAAATCCGGTTCGTTCGGCCCGTTCTTGACCGTGCGATAGTAGGGAAGCAGGATCTCGACCTGCCATCCCGCGGCGCACAACCGTCCGGGCATGGCTCCCACCACTTCAGCCAGGCCGCCAGTGGAGGCGAAGGGAGCCGCTTCGGGACTGACCCACAGAATGCGGGGGCGTGAAGTGATTTCGGTCATCGTACACCTTCCAGGATTGACTGCACGAGATCTTCGCTGATCCCTAGTTGCCGTCCCACCACCTTCGCGCTCTTGTGCGACGCGAGAGCCGATCCCAACTCGAAGAACCGCTCCTGTGCGCGATAGAGTTGAAGAGGAATTCCCAGCTCGTCGACCCAGCCGAGAATGCTCTCGATTCTCTCCAGCTCCACGCGATCGAGAAGCTCACGATGACCGCTTCCACTTTCGAACGGGAAGCTGACCAGTCGATGTCCATTCCGCAGCTCCGAGCCAACTCCGCGCTCTTCTTCAGCTCCTCGAGCGCTCCATCGGTGCGACTGGATAGCACGCGCCAAAGTGATTCCGAAAGGGCGGCGTCGAGGGAAATGCGAGCTAACTCGCTCAAGAGATTCTCTTCGTCCAGGCCCAGACGTTCGACCCCGGCTAGCAGATATTGATGATCGTGATGAAGCCGGGACAAGCTTCGCTGGAAGTTCTCGTAGCTCCGCTCGATGAGCGGCGCCAGCAACTCCCTTCCCCCTCCGCGCAACAGGCTCTCGGAGTTGAACTTGAGATCGTTGAATTCGTCTTCGAGAACGGCGGCTTCCCTCGCTTCGGCGAACGCTCCCCCGAGCCGGCGCCCCGCCGCACCGAAATCCTCTTCGCTCATGTTCAGTGCAACGTGAGCCTGAAGATCGAGATCGCCCTTCTCGAGAACGGCAACCGCTCCAAAGAAGGTACGTTGGGTTTGGGACAACTGCACGGCGACGCGACCGGTGTGAAGGAGACAACCCTCTCTCTCTTGCCGCTCGCGAGTGGAGACCTCCCAGTTCCATTCACCGGCTCCGCCCCTGACGCGCTGACCCTCATCGGTGCGCAGAAGAGCGTGGACGAGGATTTGCCGCGGATCGACCGTATCCGAGGTGACGATCCCGCGGAACAGCTCGGTGCCGTTTCCCACCTGGGCGAGGTTACTCTTCGCTTGCGTCAACTCCTCGAGGAACGCGCTAGCTGGCGGCTCTCCACCCAGTTCGGTCCAAAGATCGATCGCTCTGGCGGAATAGCGGAGGACTTGGCGGGATTCGAGCCCGCCGATGTCGTCGAAGAACCAACCGCAGCTCGTGTATTGCAGCATGAGCTGATGCTGCATCTCCAGGAGCGAGAGCGCGCGCACTCGCTCTTCGTCAGTAAGTTCGCCGCGTCCATGTTCGCTCAAGAGCGCATGACAGTATTCACGACTCGGATGTAACAACACTCGAATGTAATCGTCGCGCGCGGACCAGGGATCGTGGAAGAGCTTCCCCGCCTCTGCCTCGAAATAGGGCCGCGCTTCATCGCGCAATACATCGGCGGCCCGCCTCAAGTACGTCCTCCAGCCCTGATTCCAGCCTTGCTTGTGGGAAACGCTGCACCCACAATCTCGTATCCAACGGCTCACGCCGTGCTCGCAGCTCCAGGAACTTCCCTCACCTTCTCCGCCCAGATCGAGCTCCACCTCCCAACTCGGCGGACACACGTCGAGCGCGTATCCGTAGTTGGTCACCCGGTATCCCTCTTTAGGAAGAACGCGAGTGAGGGCGTGCGAGAGCACACGATCGCCCCAGGCGTGGTGATGACCCGCGGATTCGCCGTCCGTGGCCAGGTGCACGAGTGGGCCGGCGTCCGTTTTCCGCGTCGCTTCGAAAACATGCTGCGTGAAGCGACTGGTTTCGTTCAATGCGTCGCCGAAAGCGACTTCGTGCGCGAGCGGTCCGTCGTAGAAGAACACCGTGATGCCGCGACCACTACCATCGCGATGGTGATAGAGATAGGGCTGCGAACAATCGATCTTGGCTCCGCTGAGGTCTTTCCACCTCTTGGTTCCGAGGGGGCGAATTCGAGCCGCCTGCCGAGGAGAGAGAATCACGAATCGCATGCCCTGCTCGATGAGTTCATCGAGTACTTCGTGATTCGCCGCGGTCTCGGGCAGCCACAAGGCTTCCGCGTCGCGCTCGAACTGGTCCTTGAACGCCGCGAGACCCCAGGAGATTTGCGTCGTTCGATCTCTCCGGTTCGCCAGGGGCAGAATCATGTGGTTGTAGGCCTGGGCGATCGCGTTTCCGTGCCCGCCGTTCGCCTCCGCGCTCTTTCGATCCGCCGCCACCATGCGCTCCAGAGTGAGCGGATCGTGCTTCTTCAACCACCGCACGAGGGTCGGGCCGACGTTGAAGGAAATGAACTGGTAGTTGTTCACGATCTCCGCCACGAGCTGCTTCTCGTCGAGAACCCGGCCGTAGGCGTTGGGGCGATAGCACTCCTGGTCGACGCGCTGGTTCCAGTCGTGGTTGGGCGCGGCGCTTTGCTCCCTCGAGACCAGGCCGGTCCACGGATTCTCCCGCGGAGGCTGGTAGAAATGACCATGAAAGATGAAGAGTCTCTCTGACATCGACTCACTCCGGATTCTTCAGACTCAGCCGTCGAGGGTTTCGTCGGCCATCGCGGGCGCCGAGGGAATCAGACGAAGCTTCAGGCGCAGCCGATCTTCGACGAGCCAGTCGAAGACGAAGCAGCTTCCCTGACCGATTTTCTCCAGGCCCGCTTCGGAGGAAGAAACCGTGTGCACTGGCGCCCAGCGAAGGTGCGCCGGGGGGCTAAGCTTTACTCCCAGCTTCCGATCTCCTCCACCGCGCACCCGCAGGTGCTCGCAGTTCTCCTCTTCGCCGTAAGGGGCGGATTCGTACGCGCGACCCGCTTCGCCCTCAATCAGCTCGTCCAGCTCGTCGTTTCCTCCGCCCTTCGCGTATTCGAGGTCTTCAGGGGTCCAACCGACGAACAGATTCCATTCGCTCAAGAATCTCCGGGGACCCTGCAGTGCCACCACTTCGATCTCGAATTCGAGCGACGCGTCCTGAGCGTTAATGTGTGTCGTCTGAGTAACGCGCAGTCCGTGCTGCTCGGTGTGCATGGTGATCATTCCGCTATCATCGACACGGACGATGTCCCAGCGTGCGTCCAGTCGTGACGCGCATGCGTCCAGCTCGCGGGGATCTTCGATCATCACTTCGGCGGGAGCCGACCAGGCGATGGCCGCGACTCTCCCGTGGGTGTCGACCCTCAGATCGCTGGTGTCCACGCCTGGCTTGACTCTCAGCTGGCCGTGAATGGTCGACACTTCGCTCTCGGCTTCCTTCGAATCGAGTTCTTTTCCCTCTTCGTCCACGTAGATGACGTTTCCCTGGCGCAGCGCCTCGTGGAAGGGCTCTTCGTGCCGTTGCATCACCGTGACCCAGTTCTCGCAGGCATCGCACAGGTCCCAGCTCAAGAGCCTGCCGCCCTTCGGGTCGAGAACGAGGTGGGTGTGCGGATTGGCAAGCTCGGCTTCATCGGCTCCGTCGGCGTCGAAATCGACAAGGCGGGCCGTGGTCCAATCGAAATGCCCCTTGTCCAATCGGTCGAGAGTCCGCTCGGCGCGGATGAGCGCGCTCTCGAGCGCGCGGCGGAGATGGGGCAGATAGAGCCCTCCGAACACCCCGTGCCAGTACGCATCGTTGCACTGACCCCGGTAGAGATCGCGGAGGGCTTCGCCCAGCCGTGCATCGCTCGTGCCCTTGTCTCTTATGTCACGGTGCTTTCGGCTCACCCGCAACATCCGCTTGTGGAGCCGGTTCGATTCGGGATACTTGGCGAGAAAGCCACGCCAGTGGCCTCCGCGTAAAAAAGGAAGCAATCCGGCCGGATCGTCGTTCTCGAGCCGGTGGAGAAGGATCTCCATTCTCGACCGCGCCTTCGTGGGCATGGCCCACACCGTCAGTTCCGGATAACTCGCGGCCGGAGGATAGACCCGGCCCAAAGGCACGTGCGCTCGAGATGATCCTTCAGATGCACGAGCGAGATGGAGGAATCCTCGCGTAGCCGTTCCAAGAAGTCCCGCAACCATCCCTTGGTGAAAACCCATTCGTGCGTGCCGGGCCACTCGCCGAATTTTTCCGCGTCGTCAGCGTAAACCACGAGCGGGGGATTCGCCCCAAGGCGCGGCAACTCGTGCACGAGCTTCAGGGATTCTGCCGGCGGCCGGAAGGGAATGGTGTAGCGCAGCGCTTTCGAGGCCGGGAAGAGCGCCAAAGGCAACCCGCTGTCGTCAGTGACATAGTGACCCGTCATTTCGTTCGGCTCGATTCCGGCCCAACGGAAGATCGTGTCGTCCAGGATGACGTAACGGACTCCGGCGCGCGCGAGCGGGTTGGGCAAGCGGGGCTCCCACACCCGTTCGGTGAGCCACGCCCCTACCGGAATCTGACCGAATCGCTGCTCGAGCTCCAGACTGAGCGCCCGCACTTGACCGATCGCGTCCTCTTCGGGCAGAACTCCCAGGATGGGTTCGCAGAGACCGCCGGTGAGAAGTTCGACGCTTCCCCGTCGCACCATGCGTTCCAGGATGCGCAGGATTTCGGGATGGTGCCGGTCGAACCACTCCAGGAGAATCGCGTTGAAGTGGAGATGCAGTTTGAGCTCGGGATAGTCGAACAGGAGCTCCAGAAGCGGCGCGTAACACGAATCGGTTACTTTCTCGAAGACCTCACCGAAGTTTCCCACCGGCTGGTGGAAATGCAACACGAACGCAAGGTGGGACCGTGTGCTGATCTCAGAGATTTCGTGCACGATTTTCCGGCGAGTCCTTTCCCCTCGGAATGGCGATGACGCCCCCCGGAGAGACGTGGAAGCGCTCCTTGTCGCGGTCCAAATCGAAACCGATCTTTTCGTGGGGTGCGATGTGGTTGTTCTTGTCTACGATGACGTTGCGCAGATTGACTCCGCGATCGATCCAGCAGTTGTCCAGGATGATGCAGTTTTCGACCATTGCTCCTTCGTCGACGAGAACGTTGCGCCCCAAAACGGAGTCCTTTACGTATCCGCCGGAGAGAATGCAGCCCCCAGCCACCGTCGACTGCACTGCCTCGCCTCTACGACCGTCCTCATCGAAGACGAATTTTACCGGCGGATCGCTGTAGCTGACCGTTCGGATGGGCCAATCCCAGTTGTACAGGTTGAGACGCGGCTGGACGTTCTTCAGGTCGAGATTGGACTTGAAGTACGCGTCGAGAGTTCCGATGTCGCGCCAATACGCCGACTCCTCCACGCTCTCTAGCGGAATACGGTTGCGCTTGAAATCGTAGGCGTAGACCGGCATGAGGTGGATCATCTTGGGCAAGATGGACTTGCCGAAATCGTGCAGGGACTCGGGGTCCCCAGCGTCTTCCTCGAGGTAATCGACGAGAGTGTGCGTGTTGAAGATGTAGTTGCCCATCGAGACCAGACTGTAGCCGGGACGACCCGGAATCTCCGAGGGCGTTTCGGGCTTCTCCTCGAAGCCGCTGATGCGCCCATCCTCTTCCACTTTGATCACCCCGAAGGATTTCGCCATGGAGGACCTCACCGGCAGACAGGCCACGGTGGCCACCGCGCCGGCCTTTCGGTGGAAATCGATCATCTGCCGCACGTTCATCTTGTAGATGTGATCGGCGCCGAATACCGCGACCAGATCGGGGCGCGAGCGATCGAACAGGCGAATGTTCTGGCGGATGGCGTCGGCGGTCCCACGATACCACGCGTCCCCGGCTTGCATCTGTGCCGGCACCGCGGTGATGAAACTGGTGGGACTAAAGACGCGCACCCAGGCCATCTGGAGATGCTCGAGCAGCGATTGCGCCTTGTACTGCGTCAGTACGTAGATGCTCTGCACGCCTGAATTCACCAGGTTGCTCAGGACGAAGTCGATGATCCGCCATTTTCCGCCGAATGGCACTGCGGGTTTGGACCGTTCGAGGGTCAGAGGGTACAGGCGTTGGCCTCGCCCCCCGGCCAGGACCACCGCGAGAACTCTTGCTTCCCGCTCCACGACCATGAATCTTTCCTTTCCGCCGTTCGTTGCCGAGTGCCATCGACTGTCAGTATAGGAAAGGCACCTGCGACGGGCAGCAGGAAAACTCAGATAAGTCTATTTTTTACCGGAACTTGAGTTTCATTGGATGGCCTTACAGCAGTTTGGATGGAAGCGCCGCGCCGGAGCGTATTCCCGCCCTCGCGGTCGCTTCTGCCGGTCGGAGGGGCGAGCGTGTCAACCCCGCTCCATGAGCCGGTTTAGTTCCTCCCAGCGCTTCATCTTGGCGGCGAGGGTGGTCTCGAGCCGACCCGCGTCCTGCGCTGCCGTGGCCAGTTGGGCCGAGCTGAGCTCGCCCCGACTCATGCGCTGGCCGAGTACCTCTAGGTCCGCTTCCAGCAGGGAGATTTCCTCCTCGAGATCCTGAATCTCCCGCCGGATCTTGCCGAGCTGGTTTTTGGAGAGCTGACGCTTGGAAATCGAGACGTCGAAGCGGAGAGGGGCGTCCTCCGCCACCGTTTGGGCCGCTTTCGACGGGGGCTCCGACGGCGCGGCACCACGCACCGGGGGATCCACCGTCATGGAGCGAGCCTCCGCTGCTGCTTCCTTCTCCTGCTTCTGCTTGCGCCGGTACTCGTCATAGTTGCCCAAGACGAGGCGCACGCCGCTAGCGCTCGCGGTAGCCTCGAGTCCCCCGCCCGCCTTTGTTTCGAACGCGAAGATGCGATCACAGATGCGGTTCAGGAAGTAGCGATCGTGAGAAACGCAGATGAGCGTCCCCGGATAGTGTACCAGGGCCTCTTCCAGCGCCTCCCGGCTGTCGGTATCCAGATGATTGGTGGGTTCGTCCAGAAGGATGGTGTTGTGTCTCTCGAAGATCAGATGCAGCAAAGACAATCGCGCACGCTCCCCGCCGCTGAGGGAACGCACCGGTTGATCGATCATGTCCTCTCCGAACCCGAACGCGGCGAGCAGCGAGCGTAGATCTCCGTCGCTGGCCAAAGGATCGAGGGCCCGTAGCTCGCCGAGCACGGTGTTGTTGTCGTTGACCAGGGAGAGACTCTGATCGTAGTACCCCAGGTCGGTGTTGTGACCCTGCGTGATGCTTCCTTGGCTTGGAACGATCTCGCGACTGAGTATTCGCAGCAGCGTCGTCTTCCCGGTTCCGTTGGGACCGATGATTCCCACTTTGTCGCCGCGCAGAATCTGGAATTCGAGATCCTGGAACAGAGTCAGCTTCGCGAAGCAGTGGCTCAGCTTCGCCACTTCGAACACGACCTGTCCGCTCGGGCGCTCGGGGTTCAGATCGAAATTGTATTGCCGGCCCTCGCTGGGCGGCGCCTCGACGCGCTGCAACCGCGCGAGCTGTTTGCGTCGGCTCTTGGCCTGGTTGGTGCGTTGGCCGGCGATATTCTTGCGAATGAAGGCTTCCGTCTTGGCGATCTGTTGGCGCTGCCGGCGGTAGCGCGTTTCCCATTCCGATTTCTGCTCGCTCCATTGCCGCATGAACTTGGTATAGGAACCCTGGAAGCGATCAAGCCGCCCGTTGTAGAGGTGCAGAGTGAAACTCGTGGTGTTGTCGAGAAACGCCCGGTCGTGCGAGATCGCGATGAGCGCGCCCTTGCGCGCGTTGAGAGCTTCTTCCAACCACTCACGCGCATCCAGATCGAGGTGGTTCGTCGGTTCATCGAGAAGGAGCACGTCGTGCGGCGCCAGCATGACAGCCGCGAGTGCTGCGCGACGCTTCTGGCCTCCGCTCAGAGTGTTCACTGCCTGCTCGAAACGGCTCTGGCTGAAGCCGAGTCCCATGAGGGTCGCCTCGCAACGCGCCTGCATCGTGTAGCCGTCGGCCGTCTCGAAGCGTTCGTGGAGACGACCGTACTCTTCCAGCAGGACCTCGTCGTCTTCGCCCTGCCCCATGCGCTGGGAGAGTTCTTCCAGGCGGCGCTCAACCCCGAGCAAGCCGGCGAAGGCAACGGCCCGCACCGCCTCGAGCAGAGGTTCCTCGCTCTGCAGACTGGTGTCCTGGGTCAGATAACCCACCGAAACCCTGGAGGCGCGTTGGACTTCGCCACGCAAGGTGCGAAGCTCTCCCGCCAGAAGCCGGATGAGAGTGCTCTTGCCCGCTCCGTTCACCCCCACCAGGCCGTAGCGCTCTCCCTCGTTCAAAGTGAGGTTCGCGCCGTCGAGGATGACCTGCCGGCCGTAATCGAAACTGACATTTTGCAGGGTAATGAGGGACACGGCTCTCAACTCATGCGGCGCTGCAACCACAGTCCGAAGAAAGGATCGACGAAGCGGATGTCGGCGCCGTTACGATTCAGGATTTCCCGCTCGGACAGCACCCGCAGGTTTTTTGCCACGGTGCTGGGCGAGCCCAATCCCAAACGTACCACCATTCTCTGAGAGTGCAGCTTCTCGGTGAAACCCTGGGCGATGGCCAGGGCCAGCGTCTTCTGGTGAGCGGAGAGCTGGTCCCACTGGAACTTGAACGCGTACGCCTGTCCTTCCAGGACGTGTGAGAGCGCGGCCTTGAGGTCGTCGCTGGTGGCGGTGCCCTTCTCCTGCGCCTGTTCGTAGAGGGAGTGCGCCAGCATCTGCACGTAGTGCGGAATGGTATCGGCCAGGCGCAGAAGCTCGTGGAGGAGCGCGTGCTCGATGCCCACCCCCCGTTCCACGAACAACTGTTCGAGCCCTTCGACCATCGCACCCCGCGGCACCGGCTCCAGCCGCATTGATTCGGCCAGTCGGTAGAATGGGCTGTGCGGCTCCTCGAAGAGCCGTTCGATGGTGGTGTCCTTGCGCAGGACGAAGACGTAGCTCACGTGAATCTGCTTGCGCGCCGCATTCGCCACCTCGCGCAAGAGTCCGGGCTGCGCCACCGCGATGAGGTCTTCGAAATCGTCGAAGATGACGGTGAGGGGGCGGCCACTGCGGCTCTGCATTTCGGCCGGAACCTCGAAAATCCGATCCATCAGGGCCTGAATGTCGCGCTCCCGGTCCCACAGATCCAGTTGCAGGGCGGGCCGGCCCTCGCCGCTCAGGGTGACCCGGGGCGAGAAATTGGGAATCAACTGCCGGAGAGCCTCCTGCGTGTCCTGCATGGTGCGCGATGGGCTCAGGGTGAGGGCCGAGGCGTAGAGCTCGGCGAAGCGACGCGGGTTCAAGGCGGGGAGCAGATCGACGTAGGCCAGGTCCATCTTCCCCTTGGCGCCCGCCCTCGCGACCGCGGCCAAAAGGCTACTCTTCCCGATGCCCCGCGGACCCACCAGGGCCAGATTGCGGGCCTCGAGCAGAAGGGTCAGAATCCGCTCCCGTTCGGCCTCGCGGTCGATGAGGAGCGCCTGGTCGACGGGACTCCCGAAGCGGAAGGGATTGGCGGGCATGAAGGCGATCCTCGCTCGAGCGAAGGGGAAGCAAGGCGCGCGGTCTACAACGAGACGGCGATCTCTCACCCAGCGGCACTTTACTACTTGGTGCAATACCAGAAAAGATACTTGCACACCACTTGCCAGTAAAGTATACATGGCCATGATCCTGGGCGGTAGAATGGACGAGTTTCTCGTTCTGTCGTCGTTTGGTCGGACGGTGCGGATCGGGGGGCGTGGGGCACCCGGATTGCGTTGTCCTTCACCACGGTCTCTGGGCAATTGCCCGTAGGATATCGGCTTTGCCGGTGACCCCCGTGGCTTGAACGAAGAGCAGAGGCTGATGGCGGCCTACCGCCCGGATCACTGGATTACCGGAAAACGGTGAACGTGGTTAGCCGAACGGTGATCGAGAGAGAAGGGGGCCTTCGTGGCCCCCTTCTTCGTTCCGCGCGAGTTTTCTAAGCCTGGCCGGCGCCTCCGCTAGCGCCCGTCCCGCAGCCTCCGCCAGGAGTACTCCGGTAGTCCCGCTTCCTGGTACGCGGCAACGGTTTTCTCGATGTCGTACTCCAGACGAATCTGGTCGAGGCGGGCCGCGGCGGTGTCGACCACGCAGTAGGCGCTGCGATTGTCGCGATCGCGCGGTTGGCCCACGCTCCCCGGGTTGATGAGGTAGCGCCGGTCGTATTCGAGCTCCATCCCCTCCAGCGGTCCTGCCGCGAGGCGGCTCCCATCGTGCACGAACTGCAGATGGGAATGGCCACAGAAGGTGAGCCAATAGCGGGCGTGGCCCAGCATCCCCTCGATTTGGGGCAGGAAAATGAGATACTCGTCGCGGTCGTCGGGAGAACCGTGCGAGAGCTGGATCTCCTCTCCGATCACCAGGGTGGGCTCCAGGGTCTTCAGGAACTCGTATTGTTCTTCTTCGATCGCGCTGCGACTGTACTCGATGGCCAGCCGGGCGAATTCGTTGAATCTCCCGGCAGTGGGTTCGTTCAGAAGTGCCGCCTCGTGGTTTCCCTGGAGAATGCGGCAGTCGAGCGCGCGCAAGAGCTCCAGGCATTCTCCGGGATGAGGACCGTAGCCCACCACGTCGCCCAGGCAGGCGTATCCGTCCACCTCGCGCGCGGCCGCGTCTTGAAGCACCGTCTCGAGCGCGGCGAGATTGCCATGGATGTCGGCCAGAATGCACAGGCGCATGGGAGAGCGACCTTTCGAAGATGAGGTGTCCCAAAACGTACCACACCCGGAGCCCCGCCGCCGTAGGGAAAGCGGCACGGCGCTTGCCTTTGCGAGGCTGAAATGACCCCTCTCCTCATAGCCCACCGAGGCGACAGCGCCCACGCACCGGAAAATACTCTGCCCGCGTTCGAGCAGGCGGTGGACCGGGGCGCCGACTGGATCGAGATGGACCTGACGCTCGCACGCGACGACGAAGTGGTCGTGAGTCACGATTTCAGCCTCTGGCGGCGCGCCCGCTCACGCCGGCGGCTGCGCGATTTGAGCGCCGGCAACTGGCCCGCGTCGACGTCTCCCGCGGCTTTCCCGCTTTCTCGCCCACCGGCGTACCCCGCTTCGAAGAGGTGTTGGCCAGGGTCGGCACCCAGGTTCCTCTCTACCTGGAGCTCAAGTCACAAGGGGAAGGAAGGCGCCGCGCCGCGAATCGGCGCCTGCTCGAGCGCTGCCTCCGGCTGGTCCCGCGCTCCTCGCCGCATGCCCTGGCCTCGTTCGACACCGGTCTGGTGCGAGGCGCCTTGGAGGCGAAGCGCCGGGCCATCTTGATTCTATCCGACCCGGCGTCTCTGGCGCGGCTGAATCCCGCGCAGCGTCGCGCGCTCTACGCGGTGAGCGTACGCTACGACCTCATCTCTACCGTCTTCTTTGAGCGATTGCTCGAGGAAGGACATAGAGTCTGGGTCTGGACGGTGGACGATCCGCGCCAGGTGGAGCACGCGCTCAAGCGCGGCGCCAAGGGAATCTGCGGAAACGACGTCGCCAAAATCAAAGTCGCGTTGCGACGCCACGAGGGGAGCTCGAAGTGAACGCGCGCGACATCACCGAGCTCGCCGCGCGTCGATTCGACCTGATCGTGGTGGGAGGCGGCATCGCGGGTTGTGGCATCGCCCGTGACGCCGCGCTGCGTGGCCTTTCGGTTCTGCTCGTCGAAAAGGACGATTTCGCTTCGGCCACCAGTAGCGCCAGCTCCAAACTGGTCCACGGCGGTCTGCGATACCTGGAGTACTTCCGCTTCGGTCTGGTTCGCGAGAGCCTTCGCGAGCGCGAGACCCTGCTGCGCATCGCACCGCACCTCGTCCGTTCCCTTCCGTTCCTACTTCCGGTCTATCGCAATACAGGGCGCCCGCTCTGGAAACTCCGCGCGGGACTCGCGCTCTACGATCTTCTCTCGGCGCGCATGAGCTTGGGCCGGCACCGAATGCTTTCGGCGGAAGAAATCGCCGCCGAAGAGCCTCGCTTGCATACGGCGGGGCTGAGCGGTGGCTTCCACTTTCACGACGCCCAGATGAACGACGCGCGCATGGTCCTGGAAAACGCGCTCGACGCGCAGGCCCATGGGGCGCTGTTGCTGAGTCGCGTCGAATGCAAAGATCTGCTGGTGCGAGACGGGCACGTCGTCGGAGTTCATCTCCGCGATACTCTCGACGGTCAACGGGTCCAGGTACAAGCGAAGATCGTGGTGAACGCGGCCGGTCCCTGGTACGCGCGCGTCTTGGGCATGCAGAGCCTTACGCAGAGGGTACGGCCTCGGCTGAGCCGCGGTACTCACATCGTCATTCCGTCCATCACCCAGGGACATGGAGTTCTGCTCCAGTCCCGCCAGGATCGTCGCGTGCTGTTCGCCCTGCCCTGGAAAGGTCAGAGTCTGGTCGGAACCACCGAGGCGGAACACCAGGGAGAGCCGGAGGACCTGAGAGTCCCCCGGGAGGACATCGAGTACCTGCTGCGCGAGATCAACAGCTACTTTCCGAGCCGGAAGGCGGGTGAGTGGAAAGTTCTCTCTTCCTTCGTGGGTCTGCGCACGCTTCTCCCCGACGACTCCAAGCTGGGTGAAGTGAGCCGTGAGGCACAGGTACGAGAGGAAGCGCCCGGCCTGGTGTGCGTACTGGGCGGCAAGTTCACCACTTACCGCGCGGTCGCCGAGCGCACGGTCGATCTGGTCTCGCTTCTGATCGGGGTGAAGTCCAAGCTGGCGTGTCGAACCGCGGAACTCCCACTACCCGGCGGCGACATTCCGGAGATGAACGA
The DNA here is from genome assembly GCA_963764625.1 of Candidatus Krumholzibacteriota bacterium. GTDB lineage: Bacteria > Krumholzibacteriota > Krumholzibacteriia > JAJRXK01 > JAJRXK01 > JAOZPE01. The sequence goes on from CAVXTH010000008.1 coordinate 37,607, forward strand.
TTACTTCCGCGTGGCGGAAAAGCTCCTGGTCCGCGAGACGAATCTGCCTCTGCCGACTCTGCGCTATCTGCTGGGAACTTACGGCGGCCGTCACACCGCCATTTTGAAATCGCTGCGCGAGCACCCGGAGTGGGCTGAGCCCTTGGAGAAAGATCTCCCGTTCACCATCGCCGAGGTCGTGCATGCGGTTCGCCACGAACACGCGCTCACTCTCTCCGACCTGATCTGGCGGCGCACATGGAGAGCCTATCTCGGACCCCTGGACGACGTGGCGGCCGGCCGCTGGGAGGCGGCACTCCGGGAGGGACTGCAGGGAAAGCCGCGGCGCATCCTGGTGTGAACTCTCAGATGCTGCGCATCCGTCCCCCGTCGATCGCGATGCTCTGCCCGCGCAGGTAGGCCGCCTCGGGCGAGGCGAGGTAGGCGATGAGTTCGCCCAGTTCGCCCGGTTGCGCCAACCGGCCCTCGGGAATCTGAGCCAACCATTCTCTCTCGATCAGCTCTTGATCGACTCCCCGCGAGCGCGCCAGAGCGCTCTTGAGCTCGGCCAGCCGTTCGGTGTCGGTGAAGCCGGGGAGCACGTTGTTGATCGTCACGCCGGGCGGCAGCTCCTGCGAGACCGACTTGGCCCATCCGGCCATCGCGGCGCGCGTCGTGTTACTCACCCCCAAACCGGGGATGGGTTCGTAAACGGAAGTGGACACCACGTTGATCACGCGTCCGAAACCCTCCGCCCGCATCCCCGGCAAGCAGATCTGCACCAGGAGGTGTGAGGCGAGAACGTGACGCGAGAACGCACGCAGGAAATCTTCTCCGCCCGCGTCCAGAATGGGGCCCAAAGGGGGACCACCCGTGTTATTCACGAGCACATGAATCACACCGTGCTCGCTCAGGTGCTTCCGGACGCTCTCCTCCAGCTTGGGGCGATCGTCCAGGTCAGCCGCCAACACCTCGACCGTCGGCGCGCCCTCCTGCCTCAGTTGCCCGGCGAGCTCCTCGAGAACTGGTCCTCGACGTGACAAAAGCGTCAGGGCATGTCCTCGTCGCGCCAACGCGACAGCGGCCGCCCGGCCGATTCCCATGCTGGCTCCGCAGACCAGCGCGTGGTGAGTTCGTGGAGACATGATTTGCTCGCTTTCCCTCTGGTGCCCCCACCGGTGCTGCCTTTTCGCAGCGGGGCTCGAACTCGGCGTGGGCTCGCCTTGAAACTCCCGGGCTGAGCTTAGATCTTGGCCGGATTCGACTCCAGCCTTTCCGGAAGCCGCTCGCGTCCGCCCTCGATTCCTGGTATTCTCTTTTGGCGCTGATTGGGCTCTACTTCGCATCACTCCGCTCGCAGGTCGGCCGTGGCACCCTCTTCTGAGAATGACGAACTCCTGAAGCAATATCGCTGTCTCGAGGAACGGCTCGCCGAACTGGAAGAATTCAAGCTGAAACACGAAGCTACCGAGCGGGCCCTTCGTGAGAGCGAGGAGAAATTCCGTCTCATCTCCGAACAGTCCATGATCGCGATCTCCGTCATCCAGGACGGCGCGTTCAAGTACTGCAACGAGACCTTCCTGCGCCTGGTCGAGTATCAACTCGACGAAATCCGTGAAATGAAATCGCTGGAGAGCATTTCCCGGCTCATTCATCCGGACGATCGAGAATTCGTCGTCGGGCAGATCACGCGCAAGATGCGTGGCGACAAAGACGTGGTCACGAACTATCCCATGCGCTTGCTCACCTCCTCCGGCTCGGTCCGCTGGGCGGAGATCTACTCGAAGACCGTGATCTTCCAAGGGCGGCCCGCCGATCTCGTCACGATGACCGACATCACCATGCGCAAGCGCGCGGAAGAAGAGCGTGCCAGCTTACAGGCTCAGGTTTTCCAGGCCCAGAAACTGGAGAGTCTGGGTGTCTTTACCGGCGGCATCGCTCATGACTTCAACAATCTGTTGTGCAGCATTCTGGGCAGCGCCGAACTGGCCCTACGCGAACTTCCCCAAGGCGATAGGGCTAGAGCCCACATGGAGGAGATCCACCACGCGGCCGAGCACGGAACCGAACTCTGCCGTCAGATGCTGGCCTACGCCGGTAAGGCCGCGCCCGGGAGGGTCGCCATCGATCTCGTCGAACTCATTCGCGAGATGGACCGACTGTTTCGAATCTCCATTTCCCGCGACATCGAATTGCAGGTGGAAGCACCCTCGTCTCTGTCCACGATCAACGGTGACCCGAGCCAGATTCGACAGATCCTCCTCAATCTGGTCATCAATGCCTCGGAAGCTTTCGAGGGAAAAATGGGCAGCATCATGATTCGGTTGGGAGAGGAACACTGCGAGCCAAAGGTGTTGACCTCCCCCTGGCTGAATCAGGATCTCCCGGCGGGGGAGTACGTCTACCTAGAGGTAGAGGATGACGGGAGGGGGATGGACGAGGCCACTCTCTTGCGGGTTTTCGACCCCTTCTTCTCCACCAAGTTCACGGGCCGCGGTCTCGGTCTGGCATCGACGCTGGGGATCATCAAGGAACACAAGGGGAGCATCCAGGTCGAGAGCGCCTTGGGTAAGGGGACCCGGTTCCGCATTCGCTTTCCCGCCGCCGAGGGCGTGGCGGCGCAACGCAAGCGGATCGAGGCCGACCGGGAATGGGCGGGCAGTGGACTGGCCCTGCTCATCGAAGACGAGGAATCGGTTCGGGTGGTCACGCGACGCCTGCTGGAAAACCTGGGCCTCCAAGTAGAAATGGCGAACAACGGGGTGGAGGGACTGGCAAAGTTCGGGGAGAGACCGCAGGATTTTCAGCTCGTGATCGCGGACATGATCATGCCCCAGCTCGGCGGCGAAAAGGTTCTCGAGGAGATTCGCAAACGCCGGAGTGACCTGCCCGTCCTGTTGACCAGCGGATTCAACCAAACCGACGCCGCTCACACTCCGGCGCGTGATCCCAAGACGGAATTCCTGCCCAAACCCTTTGGTCTGAGCGAGCTGCGCAAAATCCTCGCCCGCCTCTTGCAACCGGGACCCGATCAGTCGACGAAGAAGTCGGGAAAGAGCTCGGCTCCGGGTTCCATCGCGTAGTTCTCGAAATCGCGCACCCCTTCTTCGCGCAATACTTCCTCGTCCAAGTAGAACCGCCCGCTGTGATGACGACTCTCTCGGGTCAAGATGGCGTGCGCCGCGTCGCCCATGATCGATGGTTTGCGGCTCCTGCGAATCACGGGCTCGCCGCCCAGGAGGTTGCGTACCGCCGCGGTGGCAATGGCGGTCTTGGGCCACAGAGCGTTCACCGCTACGCCACGGTCCTTAAATTCCGCGCTCATCCCGAGCACCCAAACGCTCATGCCGTACTTGGACAGGCTGTACGGCGCGTGGTCCTTGAACCACTTCGCATCCCAGTTCAACGGAGGCGAGATGTTCAAGACATGGGGGTTCTCCGCTTTTAAGAGCCAGGGAAGACAGCTTTGCGTGCAGAGAAACGCGGCGCGGGTGTTCACCGCGAAGAGCCGGTCGAAGGTGCGCACTTTCGTTTCGAGGGTGCCGGTGAGAGAAAGCGCGCCCGCGTTGTTCACCAGAATGTCGAGTTTGCCGAAGTGCGCGACCGTTGCCTTTACCGCGGCCACGACTTCCTCCTCGTGCCGAACGTCACATTGCAGGGCGAGTGCTTTCCCGCCGGCTTGTTCCACCTCCGCCGCCGCGGTGTGGATCGTGCCCGGGAGCTTGGGGTTTTCGCGCACCGTTTTGGCAGCCAGCGCCACACCGGCCCCGTCTTTAGCCGCGCGGAGGGCGATCGCCTTGCCGATGCCACGGCTCGCGCCGGTGATGAAGAGGACTTTTCCTTTCAAATCGCCCATGGAACCTCACTTGCCGATGCCGCGGACACGAACCCACGCTTTAGATGGCTCCCGGTCCCCGGTGTTTCCCGCGTTTCTGCCCGCCTTCTCTTCGGTCCATTCTGCGCGCGACCACCCAAGGCGGCAAGCCGTGAGCTCAGCCACCTTGAATCCCCTGCACCGCCGCTCTATGTTCAGGATCCACATTCTGAGAGCCCAGTTTTTTCCAGGTCCCAGTTTCAGGGGGGCAGGCATGGCCATCGTAGAGTGCGTTCCCAATTTCAGTGAAGGCCGCGATCAAGCGGTTCTCGAGGCGATCGTGGCCGCGATTCAGAGCGCGGATGGTTGCCAGGTGTTGGATGTGGATCCGGGCGCGGCGACCAATCGCACCGTGGTGACCATCGTGGGCGAGCCCGAGGCGGTGCTGGAAGGCGCGTTCCGCGGAATCGCGAAGGCGGCGCAGCTCATCGACATGAGCAAGCATCGAGGGGCCCACCCCCGCATGGGGGCCACCGACGTGTGCCCTTTCGTGCCGGTCTCCGATCTCAGCATGGACGACTGCGTGGAGCTCGCACGTCGTCTCGGCCAACGTGTGGGCAAGGAACTGAAGATTCCCGTCTACCTCTACGAGTACGCCGCCTCGCGACCCGAGCGCGTGAACTTGGCCGACGTGCGAAGCGGCGAATACGAAGCCCTACCCGAAAAACTGAAGAAAGCGGAATGGAAGCCCGACTTCGGTCCCGCCAGCTTCAATGCGCATACCGGCGCCACCGCGATCTCCGCCCGCGAGTTCCTTCTGGCCTACAACGTCAACCTCAACACCCAGGACAAATCGAAGGCCAGCGACATCGCCCTCGATCTGCGCGAACAGGGCCGAGCCAAGCGAGACGAAAAGGGCGAGATCGTCCGTGACGGATCTGGCAATGCGGTGAAAGTCCCCGGGCGGTTCCAACACGTCAAGGGGGTGGGTTGGTACATCGACGAGTACAAGCAGGCACAGATTTCCATGAACCTGACCAACTACAAGGTGAGCGCTCTGCACGATGTGTTCGATGCCGCCCGTGAAGAGGCGGTCAAGCGCGGCTTGAGGGTGACCGGGAGCGAGCTGGTTGGATTGGTGCCGCTGGAGCCGATGCTGATGGCCGGCCGGCACTACCTGCGCAAACAGGGAAAGAGCGCCGGCATTCCCGAGAGCGAAGTCGTCGAATGCGCCATTCGCAGCATGGGCATGCGCGACGTGGCGCCGTTCGATCCCCAGGAGAAGATCATCGAATACCGCCTCGCGAAGGGGCAGACCGGCCTGGCCGACCTGACTCTCTCTGGGTTCTGCGACGAACTCTCCAGTGAATCTCCGGCCCCGGGCGGCGGAAGCGTCGCCGCGCTGGTGGGGAGTCTCGCAGCCGGCCTAACCGCCATGGTGGCGAACCTGACCGTGGGCCGGAAGGGCCAGGAAGAAGTCTGGGAGGAGATGAACGAGTTGGCGGTGCAGGCGCAGGCCCACAAGGACTGGCTGATGGATGCGGTCGACGCCGACACCGAGGCCTTCAACGCGGTGCTGGCGGCCCGCCGTCTGCCCAAAAACGGCGCGGACGAGGTCACGGCGCGCGAGGAGGCCATCCTGCAAGCCAACCGCGAGGCGACTCTCGTGCCTTTGACTGTCCTAGAGCGCACGCACGCGGTGCTGGAGCTCACCGCAAACGCGGCTGACAGGGGCAACCCCAACAGTCTCAGCGATGCTGGGGTTGCGGCGCTCTGCTGTCTCGCCTGCGCCGAAGGGGCCTACTACAACGTCCTCATCAACCTGGCCGGGCTGAAGGAGGACCAGCCCTGGGCCGGGGAGACCCGGCGCCGGGCCGAGGCGGCCCTGAGCGAGGCCCGAAAGAGCGGAGAATCCATTCGCGACGAGGTCGCGGCCCGCCTCCGGGTGGCGCTGGACTGAGGGTCTCGGCCAAATTCTGAATAACTGGACTTGATTCTCCTTTCCCCGCGTTCCATAATGGGAAAAATATTCGAACGAATGTTCGGACGGGTGAGGGAATCATGTCACAATCGCCTGTTGGATACGGATTTAGCCTCAAGGCGGCCGGAGAGCCGCTGGAACGACTCGAACTGACCGAACTCTCCCCTGGCCCCCAAGAGGTACTGGTGGAGGTGGCCGGCTGCGGGGTCTGCCACACGGATCTGGGATTCTGGGCCGGCCAGGTGCCCACCCGCCATCCTCTTCCCCTGATTCTGGGACACGAGATCTCCGGGCGCGTGGTCCGCGCCGCACCGGACGTGCGGGAATGGGAAGGGCGCGCGGTGCTCGTGCCGGCGGTGGTGCCGTGCGGGGAGTGTCCCGCCTGCCGCGCGGGACGGCCCACGATCTGTCGTCACCAATTCATGCCCGGCAACGACGGGCACGGCGGATTCGCCACCCACGTCCGCCTGCCCGCGCGCGGTCTGTGCGAAGTCCCCGAGCCCTTGCCCGAGGGACTCTCACTCGCCCACCTTTCGGTGGTGGCGGACGCGGTCACCACCCCCTACGAGGCGATTCGCCGCAGCGGATTGACGGCCCAAGACGTCGCCGTCTTCGTCGGCGTGGGAGGGGTTGGAGGATTCGGGGTGCAGATCGCGGCCGCCCTGGGAGCCGCGGTCGTGGCGATCGACGTCGACGAGGATCGTCTCGCCCTCGCTTCGGCCCACGGGGCGAACCTGACTCTGGATGCGTCGTTGAGCGATCCCGGCGAACTCAAAAAGAAAGTCCGGCGCTTCGTCAAGGCCGAGGCACGCGGTGGCATCGGCCTGAAAGTATTCGAGACCAGCGGCACGACCGCCGGTCAGGAGACTGCATTCAACCTGCTCGACTTCGGCGGGTACCTGGCCGTAGTCGGCTTCACTCCTCAAAAGGTCACGCTCCGCCTGAGCAATCTCATGGCTCTGGATGCCACCGCGCGCGGCAATTGGGGCTGTCCTCCGCAGTGGTATCCTGACGCGCTCGCCCTGATCCTCTCGGGAAAAATCGATCTGGCCTCCTACGTTCAGACCTTCCCACTGGACGAGGCGGCGACCGTCATGAACGAAGTGGCGAACCATCGCATCCAGAAGCGTCCCATTCTGGTGCCCTGACTCATCGAAGCGAGGAAGACCATGCAGAACCACGATCTCACGGAGAGTTTTCGACCCCGGCACATCCTCTACGAGCACAAGGCGGTTCTCTCTCGCGAAGGGGAAGCCGTCGAGGGGCTCCACAACGTCTGGATCTCGCTCAACAACCCCCAAGAGCTCAACTCGTATACCACCGACAGCATCAAGGAGATCATTCTCGCCTTCCGGGCCGCGAGCAACGACCGCGCGGCGGTGGCGGTGGTCTTCACCGGGGTGGGAGATCGCGCCTTTTGCTCGGGCGGAAACACGCGCGAATACGCCGAAGTCTATGCCAATGCGCCCGGGGAATACCGGCAGTACATGAGGCTGTTCAACGACATGGTGAGCGCCGTTCTGCACTGCGACAAACCGGTCATCTGCCGGGCGAACGGCATGCGCGTGGGTGGTGGACAGGAGATCGGCATGGCCTGCGATTACACCATCGCGAGCGATCTCGCCGTGTTCAGCCAGGCCGGGCCCAAGCACGGATCCGCCCCCGACGGAGGGAGCACCGATTTCCTCCCCCTCTTCGTGGGCATCGAGAACGCGATGATGAGCGGGACCCTGTGCCATCCCTGGAGCGCGCACCGCTTCTATCGCCTCGGAGGTCTCACCGGCATCGTGCCCGCTCTGCTGGTGGACGGGGGGTTCGTTCCCAATCCGCTGGTCGTCACCGATCGCTACCTGGACGAGTACGGGCGTATCGTGCACGGCGAGTTCAAGTCGGGGGAGGAACGCACGAAGGGCAAAGAGATCCTCGCCAAGGGGGAAGTGAACCTGAGCCAACTGGACGCGGCCACCGACGCTCTGGCGACGGACCTTCTCTATACCATGCCCGACTGTCTCACCAAGACCATCGAGAGCCTCCGCAAGCACAAACTGGAACACTGGAATTCCAATAAGGAGGGCAATCGCGCATGGCTGAGCCTGAACATGATGACCGAAGCAAGTTGCGGCTTCCGGGCCTTCCATTACGGGACGAAGAGCCAGCGTGAAGCCGACTTTCCCCTCCTGCGTCGCCGTCTGGCCGAAGGCGCCCGTTGGGACGAGAGCTTGATGCGGGAAGTCGCTCCCTGGATCGAGAGGGGATGACGGTGGATGAAACCAAGGTGAGAGTCGAATTCTCCCACGACGAACGAGTCGTGAGTCTGATCCTCGCCGCACCCAAGGCGAACGTGCTCGACAAAAGCATGACCACCCAGCTCACGAAGGCGCTGGTTTCCCTGCACGAGCGAAAGGTACTCCGCGCCATCGTGGTCCGTCCCGAGGGCCCTCACTTCAGCTTCGGGGCGAGCGTGGAGGAACATCTGCCGGAGCAAATCGCCGGTGCACTCGCACGCTTGCGCGTGCTCCTGACCGCGCTGCTGGAAGCCCCCGCTCCCACCATCGCCGCCGTGCGCGGGCAGTGTCTGGGAGGTGGGTTGGAGCTTGCGCTGGGCTGCGACCTGATTCTGGCCGAGGAGAGCGCGAGTCTGGGACTCCCCGAGATCAAACTCGCCGTCTTTCCCCCGGCGGGCGCCGCTCTCCTTCCGCCTCGTATCGGCGCGAGCCGCGCCGCCCGGCTCGTGCTCCAGGGCTGCAGCCTGAGTGGCAGCGAAGCCCTCGCGGCGGGACTGGTGGCCGTTGCCGCACCGGCCGGAGAGCTCGACGCCAAGCTCGACGAGCTGCTCGAAAACGACTTTCTTTCCCGCTCCGCCGCCGCGCTCCGCTACGCCGCCAAGGCCTCGCGCCGAAGCCTTCTGGTCGCGGTAAACGAGGATCTTCCCGAGCTCGAGCATCTCTACCTCGAGAAATTGATGGCCCAACCCGATGCGGAGGAGGGGATCCGGGCCTTCCTGGAGAAACGCCCGCCGCGCTATCAGGGCGGCGAAGGGCGGTCGTCGTGAACTCCGCCCTGCAGAGCCTCGTGAGCCGGGCGGTGACGCTCCACGAAGATCTTGCCCTGGCCGCAGTCAGAGAATGGAAGGAGAAGCACCCGGGCGCGAAGGCGATCGGCCATCTGCCGATCTACGTGCCCCGCGAGCTCATCCACGCAGCCGGCATGCTTCCGGTCGGCATCATGGGCGGAGGAGAGGAGCTCGAGATCATTCGCGGGGACGCGTATTTTCAGAGCTACATCTGTCACATTCCGCGCTCCACCATCGAACTCGCTCTGAGCGGGCGGCTCGATTGTCTGGACGGGATGCTCTTTCCCTCCATCTGTGACGTCATCCGGAATCTCTCGGGGATGTGGAAACTCCTCTTTCCCAAGAGCTACGTACGCTACGTCGACGTCCCGCAGAATTTTGTCCCGGGGGTGGGCGGCCTGTTCTGGCGCCATGAACTCGAAGGGCTGCGGCGTGATCTCGAAGAACTCGGGGGGCGTCCGATCGACGACGAGTCTCTGAGAGCGAGCATCGAGATCTACAACGAGAATCGCCGGGCGATCGCCGAACTTTACGCGGCGCGCAGCCAAGAACCGTGGATCTATCCCAGTTACGAAATGTACCCGGTGGTGCGCGCGGGAAACGTCTTGCCTCCCGACGAGCACACCCAGATGGTACGGGACTACCTGGCCCTCGCCCGAAACGAGAGCGGCCGGGTCGAAATGGACCTGAGCCGAGTCGTCGTGGTCGGCACCTTCTGCGAACAACCTCCGGTCACCCTTCTCAAGACCCTCGAGCGCGCCGGCTGCTTCATCGTCGACGACGACATGCTCCTGGGATTGCGCTGGCTCACCGGGGACGTCCCGCTCGAGGGCGATCCGCTGCAGAATCTCGTCGAGGCCTATCTGAGCCACAGCGTGTCGACGGCCTCGCGCTACGAGCCCAAGGGCGACAAGGGCCGCTCCCTGTTGAATTCGGTCCACGACAACGCGGCCGAGGGCGTGATCCTCGCCGCGCCCAGCTTCTGCGATCCCGCCCTTCTCGATCAACCCATGCTCGCTGCCGCGCTCGCGCGCGAGGGGATTCCCTACACCCAATTCAAGTACTCCGAGGACATGGGTCAGTTCGCCGTCATCCGCGAACAAACCGGCACTTTCGCCGACTCCATCCGCCTCTGGAACGAACGGGAGGGGTGACCATGGCAAGCCCACGTCAGAATTCGAACGCTGCGGTCCAGAAGGACCTCAGCATGGATCTGCAGAAGAAGATGATCGCCGATCATTATCTCGCCCTGCAGAACGCACCCGAGCGCGGCGACAAGACGGTGTACACCTTCGTGCCGGGCAACCTCACCGAGCTCATTCGCTCCTTCGATCTGCTTCCGGTGCTGCCGGAGATCAATGCGCTCCAGTCAGGGAATGCGCGGTCTCTCGGCCGGGTACATCGCGGAGGCCGAAAAGGCCGGACACTCCGAAGACGTCTGCACTTACGTGAAATGCGATCTAGGAATGCTGAAGAAGGGCAACATCTCTCCCACCGGAACGCGTTTGCCCAATCCGGACCTCTTGCTGCTGTCCTATACCGGCTGCTTCACCTTCATGAAATGGTTTGAGCTGTTGCGCGAGGAGTACGGGGCTCCCACCAGCATGCTCCACGTCCCCTACCAGTCCGACGGATCGATCCTCGACCACCAAATCGAGTACGTGGTCGATCAGCTCAAGACCGAGGTCATTCCCAAACTCGAGAGCATCAGCGGAAAGAAGTACGACGAGGGCCGGCTCAGGGAGATGCTCGCGCTCTCGGCCAAGGCCGAGGACGACCTGGTGTGGGTGTTGGAGAGCGCCAAGAATACCCCTTCCCCCATCGACGCCTATTTCGGGGGCGTCTACTACATCGGGCCCATGTTCACCGCCTTCCGCGGCACCCAGGAAGCGGTCGACTACTACTCCGCTCTCAGGCGCGAGATCGAAGAGCGCCTGCGCAAGGGGCTGGGTCCGGTGACTCCCGAGGGCGAGGCCAAGAAGGAACGCTTCCGTCTCGTGGTGGAGGGCCCCCCCAACTGGACCAGCTTTCGGGCCTTCTGGAAGATGTTCTACGACGAGGGCGCGGTGGTGGTGGCCAGCTCCTACACCAAAGTAGGAGGACTCTACGACCGCGGTTTCCGCCACGACCCCTCGCGACCGCTGGAGAGCCTGGCCGAGTACTGCATGGGGTGCTACACCAACCTCTCCCTTCCCGCCCGTATCGACCTCTTGGCCTCGTACGTGCGCGAGTACAACGCGCACGGATTCTTGATCAACAGCGTGAAGAGCTGCAATTCGTTCAGCGCGGGACAGCTTCTGATTCTGCGTCAGCTCGAGGAGCGTACCGGCGTGCCGGGAGGATTCATCGAGAGCGACCTGGTGGATCCGCGCTACTTCTCCTCCGCCAACATCAAGAACCGCATCGAGAGCTACCTGCAGATGCTCGAGCAGAAGGGGCGCGCGGAGGCACGCTCATGAAACACTGGAAGATCTACGTGGGCATCGACCTGGGCTCGACGACCACTAAAGCGGTCATCCTCGACGAGGATGGCGAGGTGCTCGGAAAGGGTATCACCAACAGCCGTAGCAACTACGACGTGGCGGCCGAGATCGCGCGCTCGGAGGCGTTCATCCAGGCGCGCTTTACTCTCTTGGGGTCGTTCATGCTACAACACGAGACCCTCGCGCGCGTCAATCAGACGGTCTTGCCCGCCCTGGAACTCGGCTTCAAGCTGCAGCAGTACCTCGAACAGCTGAGCCGCTTGCAAATCGAATTGCATCGAGCCGCGAAGTCCGCTCGCTTCGAAGGACGTCGTCAGGATCTCGATCCTCTCCTCGACCGCATCGTCGACGCGATGTCCGAGAAGATGAAAGAGGTCTTCGCCCCGGGTCAGGAACGCAAGAGCGACTTCTTTCGCGACCTGGCGGGCGCGGAGTACATGAAGCTGGCCGAGGAGTACAGCTCCCCCCAGGGACTCAGCTTCGAAGAACTCTGTGGTCTCTACGACACCGCGATCCTGCCGGTCGAAAACACGACGGGGAACACCGGCTTCGCCGAGAACATCCAGTCTGCGCTCTCCGTGGCGGTGCAGCGTCTCGCGTTGGACCCCACCTGGGATCCGCAGATCGAGACCGAACTGCGCGCCTGTGTACAAGAGGGCTCACAGGCGCCGTTGGACGAGATCGCCACCGTCGGTACCGGCTACGGTCGCGCACGCCTGCCCTTCCCCCGCGAACAGATCCGCAGCGAGATTCTCTGTCATGGTCTCGGAGCTCACCGGATGTTTCCCGGCACCGCCACCGTGCTCGACATCGGAGGACAGGACACCAAGGCGATCCAGGTGGACGAGAATGGCATCGTCACCAGCTTCCAGATGAACGATCGCTGCGCGGCTGGCTGTGGCCGCTACCTCGGCTATATCGCCGACGAAATGAACCTCGGCCTCCACGAGCTGGGACCTCTCGCTCAACGCGCCCGCAAGAAAGTGAAGATCAGCAGTACCTGCACCGTGTTCGCGGGGGCCGAGCTTCGCGACCGTCTTTCCATGGGACAGCGAAGGGAAGACATCCTGGCCGGCCTTCACCGCGCCATCATTCTGCGCGCGATGTCCTTGCTGGCTCGCTCGGGTGGGATCGACGACGAGTTCACTTTCACCGGTGGCGTCGCGCGCAATCCAGCCGCGGTGGACGCTCTCAGGGGTCTCATCGACGAGAACTACGGGCCGCGTACCATCAACATCTCGCCCGACTCCATCTACACCGGCGCCCTGGGCGCGGCGCTCTTCGCCCTGAGAGGAGGTCAGCCGCATGAGCTCAGTCGCAACTGACACACTCATCACCGCCGGGGTGGACGTGGGAACCAGCGCGGTGAAGACGGTGATTCTCGCATTCAAGCATCCGGAATCGATCGGTCGCTCGGTGGGTGAGGCCGATGTGGAGATCATGTCGTATCGCCAAGATCGGATCCGCCGCAGGGATCTGCGTGAAGTGGTGGACCAGAGTTGGGCGGTGGCGTTAGAGGCGGCCGGCCTGGCTCCCTCGGACGTGGCCTACGTGGCCAGCACCGGCGAGGGTGAGTTGGTGGAGTTTCGCCGGGGACACTTCTACGGCATGACCACGCACGCCAGAGGTGCCACTTTCCTATTTCCCGGAGCGTGCGCGGTCCTCGACCTCGGCTCGCTCCACGCGCGCGCGATGAGAGTGGATGGCCAGAGCCGCGTACTCGCCAATCGCATGACGAGTCAGTGCGCCTCCGGTTCGGGACAGTTTCTGGAAAACGTGGCGCGGTATCTCGGAGTCACCCTTCAGGAGGTCGGCGAACTGTCGACTCGCGCAGAGACTCCCGAGCCGGTGAGCAGTGTGTGCGCGGTGCTGGCCGAGACGGACGTGATCAACATGGTCAGCAGCGGCATTCGAACCGAAGACATTCTAAAGGGCATCCATCTCTCCATGGCCGGCCGCTACGTCAAACTCTTGCGCGCGATCGGAGGAGAGGGCAAAATCGTGATCACGGGCGGCCTCTCCGCCGATCGGGGTCTGGTGGAGGCCATGCGAGAGAAAGCCGCCGAAGACGATTTGCCCATGGAATTTCACACCCACGAACTCTCGGTACACGCCGGAGCGTTGGGGGCCGCCCTATGGAGCGGCTATCGGCATCATATTTTGTCCAAGCGGCACAACCCGAACGACGGCGCCTCCTAGCCTCAAGTCAACGGCTCGCGCACCGAGCGAAGACAGGGGAAGCATGCACGCAGCCAAGTCTTCGAATTTTCCACCACCCAAGGAGCCGCGGGAGTCGCCGCTCTCCCCGGTCTACTCGCGGGAGATGGAGGGCCGGGTCGCGATCGTCAGCGGCGCCGCCGGTGGCATCGGCCGGGCCATCATGGCCGAGCTTCTTGCCCACGGCGCGCGCGCGGTGGGACTCGATCTCTCGATTCCTCCCGACGCCAATCTCGACTGGGTGAAAGCTGACGTGGCGCAGGACAAAGACGTGCAGAGCGTCGTGGCCGCCGTCATGGAAGATTTCGGTCGCCTGGACTACGTGGTTCACGCCGCGGGGATCGCGCGGGACAAAGTCGTCTGGAAACTCCCGGTGGACGACTGGGATGCCGTGCAGCGCGTCAATCTGAAGGGTGCGTTCTTGCTGCTCCGGCACGCGGTTCCTGCCATGCGTGCGGGAGACGGAGGACGCTTCGTGTTCCTCGGTTCCATCAACGGTTCTCGGGGCAAGTTCGGGCAGACCGCGTACGCGGCCAGCAAGGCCGGGCTTCTCGGTTTGGCCAAGAGCGCTGCGCGGGAGACCGCGCGTTTCAAGATCCTGGTGAACGTGGTGGAGCCCGGAATGGTGAACACCGACATGACGAAAGATTTGCCCGAAGCCGTACGGGCCGAGGCGCTCGACGAAATCCTGCTCGGCAAGCTCGCCGAACCGGTGGATGTGGCCCGCGCGGTTCACTTTCTCCTCGGCGAGGGGGCCGCGCACATCACGGGACAGCTTCTTCGCGTCGACGGCGGGCAGTATCTCTAGCACCCGTCGCGCGGGAACGCTGAGTGAATCTCGGAGTCCAAGGAGGACTGTCGTGGACACAGACCCCGGCCATGACATTTTCGAACAGCGCGGCATCTCCGTGCGGGCCATGCGCCAAGAGGATTGCGAGGTTCTCGTCAACATCGACGCCACGGCAACGGGGAAGCCTCGTCCGGAGTATTTCAAGCTCATGATGGCGCGCGCCCTCGAGCGCTCCACCATGCAGATCTCGCTCGTGGGGGAAATCGACGGCAATGTGGTCGGTTTCGTCATTGGATCGCTATATTATGGAGAATTCGGGCAGCTCGAGCCGGCCGCGGCCATCGACACCATCGGGGTTCACGTGGATTTCAGGAACATCGGGGTCGGCAGCGCGCTCATGGCCCAACTTCGCCGGAATCTCGGCGCTTTGCAGATTTCGAATGTCCGCACCGAGGTAGAATGGGATGATCTCGAGCTTCTGGGATTCTTCCAGGCGGAGGAGTTTCGACTTTCCAGTCGACTGTGTCTCGAATTGAAACTGGATCCCTCGCGAGTGCGGAGTTGAGTCACCGGGCGGAATCCCCCTGGGGGAGGAGAATCAAATGCGTTGTACACGTTGCGGACATGTGAGCGGAGAGAAGGACAACTATTGCTGTGAATGTGGAGCTTTCCTGCGCGACGCATACATCGATCAGAAACTGCTCTTCGCCCTCCAGCAGCAGACCGAGGGCAATGACAAAGAGGCGCGCCGCGCGCTGGAGCGGCTGATCGAAGACGATCCCAACCACGTGCTCGCCAACCACCTGCTGGGAAATCTCTACTTCCACCAGGGAACTCTGGAGAAAGCGATCAAGTGCTATCGTGCCGCCCTCAAGCAAGCCCCCAAATTTCTCCAGTGCATCTACGATCTGGGGGTCGCATGGTATCATCACGCGAACATGAAGGAGGCGATTCGAGCCTTCCAGAAGTGTCTGAACATCGATCCTCACTACAACGCGGCGCACTATCGGCTGGGAATCGCCCTGTTCCACGCGGGTGATATCGATGCCGCGCTCGAGCACTACGAGATGGCCTCCTCGCTCACTCCGGAGTATCGCATGGCCCTGTATCACATCGGCATCGTCCACGAGCGCAAGAGCGACACCGCCTCTGCGGCGCGCGCGTTCCAACAAAGCGTCGACGAAGCAGTGGGGGAAGCGAGCAGTTTCTATCATCTGGCGCAAATTCGGCGCGCGGAGGGAAAAGAAAAGGAAGCACGGGAGCTTCTCGAACGCGCCGCGGGTTTCAAGGCCCTCGATTCGGTGGAATGAATTCGTGAGCGATCAGCCCAAGACCCCGCGCCCTTCCATCGACGAGTTGATCTTCGATTGGGAACAAGCCGGTCCCAACCATTTCGAGCGGGTCGGGCCACGTGATGATCGACGACGAGACCCTGCGCGACGGACTCCAGTGCCCCTCGGTCATCGATCCCGAAGTCGAATTGAAAGTGGAATTACTCCACCTCATGGACAGCCTGGGCATCGAGACGGCGGACGTTGGCCTGCCCGGCGCCGGGGAGCGACAGTGGAACGCCGTCATGAGGCTCTGTCGCGAGATCGTGGATCAAAGGCTCGCGATCCGTCCGAATTGCGCCGGGCGAACCGTAATGGCCGACATCCAACCCATGGCGGAAATTTCCCAGCGCGTGGGAATCGGAATCGAGGCCTGCGTCTTCATCGGAAGCAGTCCGATTCGGCAGTACACCGAGAACTGGCAGCTGGATCAGCTCCTGCGGCACACGAAAGAAGCGGTGAGCTTCGCGGTGGCCGAGGGGCTTCAGGTGATGTACGTCACCGAAGACACCATCCGCTCCTCCCCCGAACATCTGCGGCTGCTTCTCACCGCCGCGATCGACGCCGGCGCCTCACGGCTCTGTCTCTGCGACACGGTGGGCGCCGGAGTACCCGAAGGGGTGAAGAACCTCGTCAGCTGGACCCGCGACCTCATCGCCGAGTCGGGGACCGAGGTTGGCATCGACTGGCACGGGCACCGTGACCGCGGTCTCGATCTCCCCAACACTCTGGCCGCAATCCAGGCCGGCGCCAGCCGGGTGCACGGCACCCTTCTGGGAATCGGCGAGCGGGTGGGAAACACCCCGATCGAACAGCTGCTGGTGAATCTGAAACTGTTGGGGATGCGCGACGACGACCTCTCCCGGCTCCCCGAGTACGCGGAGCTGGTCTCCAAGGGGACGGGCGTTCCCATTCCGGCCAGTGCGCCCATCCTGGGTCGCGACGCCTTCCGCACCGCTACCGGGGTCCACGCCTCCGCGGTGGTGAAAGCCCAGGCGAAGGGAGACGCCTGGCTCGCCGATCGCGTCTACTCGGGAGTGCCCGCGAGCTGGATCGGGCGCAGCCAGGAGATCGAGGTCGGCCACATGTCCGGCAGCTCGAACGTCATCCACTATCTGACGACCCGTGGGCTGCCCTGCACCGACGAGGTGGTGCAGGCGGTTCTCACCGAGGCGAAGAAGTCTCCTTCCCTCTTGAAGGAAGACGACATCGTTCAGCTCGTGAGAAAGGCGGAGCGCGCGATCTCTCGCGATCCGGACTGAGTTCTTCCTTTCGATTCCAATATTCTGGCCCGCCCTCAGCTCACCGCATCGGGAAGCGTCTCCACGAATTCCCGCAGCTCGTCGCGCACCCTACGGTAGTGGCCCAGGATCTCTTCCTCCTCCCGGGCCGACGAAGCGAGCCGGGGCGGATCGTCGAAGTTGCGATGCACCACGCGGACCGGGCGCGGAAAGACGGGACAGCTCTCGTAGGCGTCGTCGCAAACCGTGATCACCACGTCGAAAGCGTGATCGAGCACCTCGTAAAGCTTCTTGCTGCGCTGGCTGGAGATGTCAACCCCGGCTTCTTTCATTACCCTGACGGCGTAGGGGTCGAGACCTTTGGGCTTTAGGCCGGCGGAATGCGCCTCGATGAGTTCACCGCGAAGCGTACGCGCCCACCCCTCGGCCATCTGACTGCGACAGGAATTCCCGCTGCAGAGAAAGAGGATCTTCATCTTGTCTTTGGACATCGCTGCTATGGAACTCTCTCACTTCGGAATGGGGGCGGCCTTCTCCCACAGCATCTCGAAAATGGAAGAGAACCCGCGACTGAGCAACTCGTTGCGGATCTCGACCATGATGAAGCCATCTCCCTCGGCCGGACGGGGATCGGCCATCGGCAATCCGGTGATGCGATCGTCGAAGATCACCATGCGCATGGGCACTTCCGGCAGCCAACGCAGGCTGGCTCCGCTGCGCAAATGGCCCCGCAAAATCTCTTTTGGCTCGGCGCCGAGGCCCTTGGGCAATTCGTAGAGCTGTTCCACTCGCACTCCGGCCTCCACCCGTTCGCGAACCAGCTCGGCGTCGTCCTTGACCACCAGCGGCAAGCGCGCGATCACACTCACCCGTTCGGTGGCGGCATTCAGGAGAATCTTGTAGTTGCGAGCCGCGGCGTAACGCCCTTGGAACATCTTCACCCTGCCCTCGCGGCGATTGAGCGCGGCGCCGGAGCTGACGAATTCCTCCTTGAGCCGCTGCAACGCCTCTTTGGAACTCGACTCGCGGGCGCGCATGTCCTCGAGCAGCGGGCGGAAAGCCTCGTGGGGAGCGATCGCGGCGTAGCAGTTGACCGGCCCCAGCTGGCTCTCGCACAGCCCCCGTTGGATGAGGCGCTTGAGGGTGGAATAGACCTTGGGCTGGGGAACCCGGCTGTACTCGGCGATTTCGGGCACGCGAGAACCGGGATGGCGGAGAATGGCCAGATAGACCCGGACTTCGTAGTCCGTGAGGCCCAAATTGAGCAGACCTTCGGAGATCTGAGCGTCAGTTCCGCTCACGGTTTTGGCCTTGCGGGCGGGACTCATCAGCTGAACCTCTGATGCTGCGAGGCCCTTCGAGTGTAGAGGGCGTGGTTGGGGATGACCAGCGGGATGTGTCGCGAAAGGGGCGAAATGACGAAGGCCCGCCACAGGGCGGGCCTTCGTAGCCGGGGCGCGCTCACACCCGAATCTTTCCCTGGCGCGATGCTCCCTGGGTCCAGGCGAAATCCCCCTCGACCTGCCGTCTGGTCCCAGCAGACGAGGTGGGGGGGCGACCCACACGGGAACTCGTCACAAGAGAGCGGGGGCGCAGCCACCGTCATCGTTCATGACAACTGCAATAATTTTAGCCGATTTTTGAATCCGGCGTCTACCCGCTCGTGGCCACGAGCCTGGATCGAGAGCTGGAACTCCTTTGATTCCAGCGATTATCTTCTCTTATCGCCACGCCGGTCGAGTGACTATCATGGGGGCTGCGCGTATCCCTGGATCGAGTTCTGACCTTCCCGCCCTCCGGAGGCTTCCGTGTCGAGAGAGTGGAATGAGGCAAAAGTCAACGAGCACCCGGCCCCCGGCCAAGAGGAACTCCCCCACGGTCACGGCGCCGCGCCGGGGGAATGGGGGAAGGCCCCCGCCCACCCCCTGTCGCGGCCCAGCCTCTCGCGTCGCCTCCAACGGCTTTTCGCGCGTTCCTTGCGCATCCTGCCCAAGCGAGTGGTGAAGATCTTCGCCTCGCGCTACATCGCTGGCGAACGCGTCGAGGAGGGGGTGACCAAAGCCCGCGAGCTCTACGAGACCCACGGAATCCATTCCACTCTGGATATCTTGGGAGAGGACGTTCGCACTCGCGACCACGTGGAGGTTTATCACCGGCAATACCAAACCCTCATCCAAAGCATCGCCGATCTTCCCTACGCCAACGTCTCGATCAAGCTCTCCGCGCTCGGGCAGCTTTTGGACGAGGAAGATTGCCTTCGGCGCACAGAGGACATCGTGCAGCGCGCGGCCGCGGTGGACACTCTCGTGCGCCTGGACATGGAGGATCACACCACGACCAGCAGTACCCTGCGGATCTACCGGATCCTGAGGGAACGCGGCCACAAGAACGTGGGCATCGTGCTGCAGTCACGACTCTTCCGCACCACCGAGGATCTCAAGGATCTGGCCAGCCTCAAGCCCAACGTGCGACTCTGCATCGGCATCTACCGCGAGCCTCCGGAAATCGCGCTGCAGGAAAAGCCCGAGATGAAACGACGCATGCTCGAACTTCTGGAAGGCATGTGGATGAACTCGCAGCACGTGGCCCTGGCGACCCACGAGGAGTGGTGCATTCGGGAAGCACTCCAGATCGCGGCGCGCCTTCGGATTCCCGATCCCGAAATCGAGGTTCAAATGCTGATGGGCGTACCCAGCCTGCCCTTGCAGAAGGAGCTGGTGGCGCGCGGCATCCGCGTGCGTCTGTACGTTCCTTACGGCAGACAGTGGTACGCGTACAGCATGCGCCGTCTCGAGAACAACCCGGACGTCTTTCTCTCCGTTTTCAAGAGCCTGCTGCGCGGCGTCTTCCATCCCGGGGCCAATTGAAGTACAATCGTTGACGCGCGGTAAGGGTCTCCGGTTTCACCAATGCGAACCGCGGTCACATGAGAACTCCGTTTTGCATCGCTATCTTCCTGCTCCTCACGGCACTGCTCGGCGCGGCCAGAGTGCCCACGAGCTCCGCGCGCGTTTTGAACTTCGACGAACTCGCTTCGGGAACTGTGGTCAACGAGCAGTACGCGTTCATGGGAGTGCATCTCTCGACCGTGGGGACCGGGCTCAGTGCGGTCATCGCCACCACCGTGCCCGACTCCTGTGGAGGCGCGGCGCCCTCGGCTCCCAACGTGCTCTCGTACCGGGCCGAAGGAGAGTGTCCGGACGTTCACGATGAAACCGGCTGGTTCGAGGTCGATTTCGACACGCCTCAGAACCAGGTGTCGGTCACGGCCGTGAATCAAGGACCCAACTCCGCGGCCTACTTGAAGGCTTACGGAGCGGACGGTTTCGTCGAAATTGCCTGGAGCGTCCCGGGCGCAGCCATGACCGGAGTTCCTCAGACCCTGATCGTGGCGCCACCACTGGATCGGCAACGCATCACCCGCGTTCAGTTCGGTGTCTACCACTCGAGCGATCCGGTGATCTTCGACGATCTCTCCCTCGATCTGGTCGTGCCCGCTCGCTTCACGAGCTGGGGCACTCTCAAGGCCCGCTGGGAGTGAGCGACCCGCAAGACGAGTCCTCCTCGAACGGCCCTAGCATCCGCTGCTCATGTTGTCTAGAAAGCGCCAGTAGGCGTTGAGGATGCAGCCGATGGTGGCGTAGATCTCGCCCTGCAGGAGCGTGCAGCGATTGAATTCCTCGAAGAAGGCGGCGATCGCGCAGGTGTAGAACTCCTTGCTCGATGCGACGGCGGGAGCTGGCCACACTTCAGCCTTCAGGCCTTGAAGGAGTTCAGCTCGGGAATCCATCGGTTCTGGCGGCGCGTCGTACTCCTCCAACTCGGGCCAGCGGCTCTTTACCCCCGCGCTCAACAGCTCCTGCTGCGCCAGGAACGCTCCCAGGTCTTCCCGCGAGTACCCGAGGCGCTGAAACGCCCATGCGTCGTCACCGGCGAGAAAGTGAAGACGAATCTCCGTGCGCAGGACGGGATCGGCCAGTTTCTCCTGGATGTCCGCGAGAAATCGGAAGGCGTTCTGGAACCATACTTCCTGTAAGAGATCATCGACCCGCCGTGGCTGCGGTTCGGTCGCGCGTTCTTTCGCGCAACCGAACGAAAGACACGAGGTCATCAGGAGCAGGAGGAAAAGGACTGAAGTTCCGCGTACCTGTGACATGAGCTGTCTCCCTTCGCGGGAGGCGTGCTCTGGATTCAAGGCAGGACTCGTACCAATCACTCACGAGGGGAATACGACGGCCAATGAGGCCGCTCGGGCTCGACTCGAAGAAGCAGAAGCGTCCTCTGTCCCGGATTCCGGACGGCGCCACAAGCCCGAGGGCGGGGCTACTGTCCTCTCAGGGGAAGTCGCGTGCGCGAGAGCATGATGTCGTAGGGAGCGATCGGAACCGGTTCTGCGAGCCGTGCGCGCGCGCCCTGGCCGAAGGCCTCGAGCTGTCGGGCTTGCTCGGACTCAGTGAGGGCCAAAAAGCCCTCCGCCGCCGCGCGCTTCGCGTATGGCTCGTCCCCGTGAATCACGAGCTTGGAGAGGTAGACCTGGTCGCCGCGACGCAGATCCATTTTCTCCAGCGCCAGAAGCGTGGAACTCAGGTGCCGTTCGAAGTGCACCTTGCCCCCCGCTCCGACCAACACGATGACCCCCACGCGAATCGACGCCTCATGCAGACAACCCACCAGTTCGATGGCCGCCTTCGAGGCCGGAGGCTTGCCCAGGATTCGCAGCACTTCGTCGTCACCCGACTCGAGGCCCAAATACACCCGCCGCACTCCAGCTTCGGCGAGCTGCGCGAACTCGCGACCGCTCTTGGGTGGATGGAATCCGTCGACGAAGGAATAGAATCCATCGAACCAGTTTTCGTGCTTCGCTTTGAACTCCTCACGAGCGCGAGCGCTCATGGAGGGATCGAGCAATGGCATGCGCTCGGTGACCGCCTGCAGCATGGGAAGCAGTCTACGGTTGTCCACCAGCAGGGCATTCGCCTGGCCCAAGAAAACGCGATGGTAACGGCTGAGCGACTTTCCCAGATAACTCAGGACGGCATCGAGATGGGCCATGAATTCATCGTAGTCCCGTTCACGATAGGGAGTGTCCTTGTAGAAACTGCAGAAGCCACAGCGGTTCCAGGAGCAACCCTCGGTGAGCTGGAGCACGAGGGACGAGTAATGATCAGGAGGCAGAATGGGAATGGGTAGATAGATGCGATGCGTCTCTTCTCGATCGTATTGCAAGGTGCGGGAATCGAAGCGGGCTGCGGCCGCGAGCGCTTCCTTGGCCCACCGGGAGGGATGGGCCAGTCGGCCCGACAAGAGCTCACACTCCCCCCTCTCGTCCGAATCCTCCAGGAGCCGCAGCGCGGCCCGGGCATGGGCGTGTTGGTCCGCCAAGAACTGCAAGGGGTCGGCCGGAGGATCGAGTCGCTGCCGCGCGCGGCGCGGTTGTCTCACCACTTTAGAGACGAGGATTCGACTGTCCAGGGTGCGCCGGTAGCTGACGCCGTCCTTCTGCACCAGAATCACCCGGCCAGCGTCGTCGAAGTGAATGGCATGGTCGTTTGGGAGTTCAAGCCGCAGGAGGTGGGGCCTCACTCCCAGAGCGAAGCGCGCCCCTTGTGATGTTCCGATCGCGACGACCGGTTCGTGACCCGCCTCGAACTGCCACGTCCCCTTCATGTTCGCGGAGCGCTCGTGGGCTCGTCCCACCTCTTCCATTCTTCCCCCAACACTTCCAGGATCGCCGGCGCCATTTCGTAGTGTCCAAGCGGCGGCATGATGTAGGCCCCCTGCACGCGATCCTTCAGGTTCAAGAGCGATTCCTGGGCGATCTTCACGCCTTCCGCCCGCGCCGCCTTACCCGGTTTGACCGACTGCATGCGCCGGCGAATCTCCTCTGGAATGTCCATCCCCGGCACGTTGGCGTGCAAAAATTCCGCGTTCCGGTAGCTGGCCAGAGGAAGCAGGCCCAAAAGGATAGGAATCCCCAGGTGCTCGACATCGTTCAAGAATCGCTCGACGCGTTGTGGTTCGTAGACAGGCTGGGTCATGACGAAATCGGCGCCGGCTTCGACTTTCTTTTCCAGTCGACGAATCTCACGTTCATAGTCCATGGCGGCGGGTTCTGCGCCCGTGCCCACCCAAAAATGCGTGGGCTCGTCGATAGGCTTCCCGGTCGGATCGAGTCCATGGTTGTACGCGCGCACCCAATGCAAGAGCCCGATGCTGTCGAGGTCGTAGACCGCGGTCGCGTCCGGGTAGTCACCCACCTTCGGAGGATCTCCCGTGATGATGAGCACGTTGCGAATGCCCAAAGCGTGCGCGCCGATCAGATCGCTCTGCAGACCCAAGAGGTTGCGGTCACGACAGCAGACGTGGAGCAACACCTCCGCATCCGTCTTCTCTCGCATCAGGAGAGCCATGGCCAGATTGCTCATGCGCACGCTGGCGCGTGGACCGTCGGCGATGTTGATGATGTCGACGCCGGCCTCGGTGAGCATTTGCGCCGCGTCGAGGCTTTCGCCGGGATCGAGCGAGGTGGGCGGATTCACTTCGACCGAGACCACGAATTTGCCCGCCGTCATCTTGCGAGCAAAGACGCTTCGCTCCTCCACCGGAACCCGCTCCACTCCGACCGGATTGTCCTGCCGGAGTTCGACGGTGGTCGCGAGGGTCTCGTCTTTCCGCGTCACCGAGATGGCGCCCCCCATCATGCGCACCGCGCTTCGCAGCCGCCGGATGTGCTCAGGCGTGGTCCCGCAACAGCCACCCACCGCGGAGATTCCCGCTTTCAACATGCGCCGCCCCATCACCCCAAAGAACTCCGGGTTGGCCACGTAGATGGTGCGGCCCTCTAGACTCTTGGGGGATCCCGCATTGGGTTGGCAGATGACGGGGACGCCGTGACCGAGCATGCGGCGGCTCACCTCGAAAACGAGCTGGGGCCCTTCCCCGCAGTTGGCGCCGATGGCGTCGGCCCCCCAGTCGACCAGTGCGTCTGCCACCGCCTCCGGGGTGCTCCCGTCGCCGAGCTTTTGATCGGTCTCGAAGCGGAGAGTTGCGACAAGAGGGGTGTCGGGAAAGCTGTCCTTCGCCACCCGAATCACCAGGTGCGCTTCTGCGAGCTGCGAGAAGGTCTCCAGAAGAAGAAAGTCTACTCCGCCGTCGAGCAGGGCGCGCATCTGCTCGCGGTAGACCTCGCGGTATTCCTCTGCCGCCGGCCCCAAGAAGCACGCCGTGCCCAGACCGGTGGGGCCGATGGCTCCGGCGACCCATGCGCGCCGGCCCGCCGCCTCTTGGGCCAACTCCCCGGCCGCTCTGTTGATGGCCTCGACTTTGTCGCCGAGATTGAAGTGCGATAGGCGGGTGCGGTTCGCCCCGTAGCTGTTGGTGGTCAGAACTTCCGCGCCGGCTTCCAGATAATCCCGATGGACGCTGAGCACCAGACCGGGACGCGTCAGATTCAACTCTTCGAAGGAATTCGTCAGATAGACGCCGCGACGGTACAGTTCGGTGCCGATCGCGCCGTCGAATAGCAACGGACGATCCTTCAAGATCTCCAAGAACGGATGCGTGCTCACTTGATGAGCTTCTCCATCTCGGTGAGAGTGTCTGAGAAGCTGTCGAGCGCGGCCTCGATGGCATCGGGCTTCGTCAGATCGACTCCGGCCTTTTTGAGCAGAGCCAGCGGGGGTTCACTGCAGCCCCCACTCAACATGTCCAGAAAACCCTTCTGGGCCTGCTCCGGATGGTCCCCCCGCAAGCCCTGCGCGATCGCGATGCCGCTCGAGAGGCCGGTGGCATAGGTGTACACGTAGTACTTGTAGTAGAAGTGCGGAATGTACGCCCACTCCATGCCGTCGTTTTCATCAACCGTGTACGCCGGACCGTAGTAGCGGTGGATCAGGTCGGTGTAGGTCTTGTTCAGAAGGCTGGCGGTGACGGGAGTTCCTGCCTCCAGAAAGCCGTGCACGCTGCGTTCAAATTCGGCGAAGAGAGTCTGCCGGTAGATCGTGGTGCGAATCTTCTCGAGACGATTGCTCAAGAGATAGGCGCGTTCGGCATCGTCCTTCGCCTGAGAGAGAAGATAGTCACCCAGCAGGGCCTCGTTGCACGTACTCGCGATCTCGGCCAAGAACGGAACGTAGCGGAAGTTGGGATAGGGTTGGTGCGTCATCGCCAGATGGCTGTGAATGGCGTGGCCAAATTCGTGCGCTAGGGTAGACTCGTCGTCCTGGCGGTTCTGGAAGTTCAGGAGCACATAGGGATGATTGCCGTAAACGCTGGAGGAAAACGCTCCGCTCTGCTTGGATCGTTGCGGATAGATGTCCATCCAGCCGTTGCTCGGGTCGGTGCCCTCATTCAGTATCTTTTGGTAATCCGAACCGAGAGGTTTCAGGGCCTTCAAAATGACTGCGCGTGCCTGATCGAAGGTGACTTCCTTTTCCACTCCTGGAGTCATGGGGCGGTACAGGTCGTAGAGATGCAGATCGCTCAGCCCCATCGCCTTCTTGCGCAGCGCCATGTAACGGTGGAGCAGATCGAGACGTGAGTTCACCGTCGAGACGAGGTTGTCGTACACCTTCGTCGTCAGGCCGTCCTTGTCCAGGTACGCCTGCAGGGCGGTGTCGTATCCCCGCGCGCGGGCGTATTCCACGTCGAGTTGATCCTGACCCGATAGAGTGGCGGCGAAGGCGTGCTGGAACTGGTGGAGCGTACCGAAGAACGCGCTGACCGCTTCCTTGCGCACGTCACGGTTGGGTGAGCTGCGGAACCGTTCGTAGCTCGCGAGCGTCATTTGCACTTCCTTGCCCTCTTCGTCGTGGACCATGGGCCAGGAAATGTCGGTGAGCAGAGAGGTGAACGCGGTCTCTAAGGGAGAAGGAATCTCATTGAGATCGATCTCGGCCCAGAGGTTGTCGCCCATCAGACCGAGGATGTGTTCCGACTCGGGGCTGAGGACCCGGGAGCGGCGCCGGCGCAGATTCTCGAGATACGAGCGAAAGGTCTCCATGCCGGGTTCTTGCTCGTAGGCTTTCTGCATGGTGGCGTCATCGATCGCGAGCACCTCGCCACGGATGAAGGCCGACTTCTGCATGAGCTCGTCCATCAGGGCCAGGGCCTGGGTCTCCATGGCCTGCGCGTGGTCGTCGTCCTGCGCCACGCTCGAGCGCAGATTCGCGTAAAGGGTGCAGTGGTTGATCCGATTGTGGAGATCGAAATAGAGAACCAGGCATGGCTCCAGTTGCTGAGGATCGCTCAGAGTTCCCTTGAACGCGGTAAGGCTGGGAATCTGCTTCTTTAGTCCATCCATTGCCGTTTGCCAGGCCGCCTCGTCTTGAAAGAGCGGAGTGAGATCCCATTTGTAGCCCACCGGCACCTCCTCGCGGGTCGCATTGGGGTCGGGAACGTAGGCAGCATCGCCGGCTCGCGCCGCCAAAGGCCTGGCGAACCACGACGCGACGACGACGCTCAGCAGCAAGACGAATGTGAAACCGTACGGCGGCAACGCATGTCGCAGCGTGGACTTCTTCATTGAGATCACCTCGATGGACTCCAGGCAGGAATGAATGCGGACCGAGATCGATTCTGACTCGATCTCGCAGTCCAAGGAGGATCGGCCATTCACCGCTCTGGGTCAAGGGAGCGAGGTTCGGTGAACCCCGCGCACTGCTCCTTGAAGCGGGCGGCACGCGCGGCCCGTAGCCAATTGACCCCGAATCACCTCGATGTCACACTCTGTCTCATGCACACCGCCCTCCCCTTGACCTCCGCCTTGCTGTGGATTCGCTTCGCACTTGGCGCCGTCGCGCTCGTCTGGCTCCCCGGTCATCTTCTGGCGGGACGGTGGCTGCGCGCGCAGGATGCGCTGAGCCGATGCGTGGTGTCGATCTCGGTCGGCCTCGTCCTACCTTTCGTGTATTTCGCCCTCCTGGGACGCCTCGGGCTTCCCTTCCGGCCGCTCTATTACCTTCCCGTAGTCCTGATCCTCGGCGGGCTCTCCTCCCTCTGGTCCACCTACCGGCTTGCGATCGCGAACTGGTCGGAGAATCTCGGGGCGCTGGGCCGCGTGGAGGTCGTGGCGGCATCGAGCGCCGTGCTCCTTTCCTTTCTGCTTCTTCTCGCCGGATTCTCGCAGATGCCTGCGCCACCCCACATCCTCGATGCTTCGAATCACGCCTGGCTCACGCTGCGGATCGTGGAGACGGCCAGTCTGGATGCCGCCAGAATCAACGGAGACTTGGCCGGGAGAGTGGAAGTGGGGTATCTGCCGGGGCTCCACGCATCCGCGGCGCTGATCGCGCGCCTCTGCCGCGTCGCCCCCTACGTTTCGGTATGGATGCTGACGCTGCTCCTGTGCGCCATGATTCCCGCCGCCTGGTCGCTCCTCTGGCGAGGGTGGGGAGTTCCCCCCCTCGCACTTTCCCTGGCACTCCTTCTCTGCGTCGCGAATCCACTGGGGCCGGGCGGCATTCTGGGCTGGGGGGGGTTCGGACAGATCGCCGGCTTCTTTCTGGTGCCGGTGGGAGCGCTGGCGGTGCGCTCTGTCTGGCGCAAGCCCAGCGTGCCCGCAGGATTGGTGGCGGGGATCTTCCTCGGGGGTCTGGTCTTCGTACACGCGAGCGAAGTGGGGGTGGCGCTGGGAGCCGCCCTTCTCTGTCTCGACGGCCGCATCCACAAGCATCTTCGCGCCGGGCTGGTGATGCTGGCAGCGATCCTGGTTGTCTGTGGTCCGGAGGTTTGGCACGTCGCCGCGGACTATCCGCGGACGATCGCGGCCGAGCTCCCGCTGCGCAAGGAGTTCCTCGATTCGCTCACGCGTCTGTGGCGTGCCGGGGGACACGGTATCGTGTTCCAAGTCCTTTTGCCGGCGGGGTGGATCTTGGGGCTCAGGACCGCTTGGGCTCGCCGCCTCGCGCTCACCAGTCTCATCCTCGGCGCGTTCTATTTGCTTCTGCAGACCCTGGCCGATCCCTTTACGCGTTTGCTGGCGACTCCTTTCTACCGCCAGGCCCCTCGCATTCTCTACCTGCAGTTCTACTTTCTGCCTCCCCTTTTGGCCCTACCTCTCACGAAAATCTTGCGCCACGCTCGCGCGGGTGCGAAGGCAAATGTCGGCTTCATCTTCAAGACTTCGTTCCTGCGCGGTCTGGTCGGCGGCCTGCTTCTGGCTGCGCTCGTCCCCGGACTCACGCGCGTCCTAGAGAACTATCGTTCCTGCCGTTCGCTCGTTCCCTTCACGGTGGATGACTATCGGCACGCGCAGGCTCTGCATGCCCTGGTGCCCGATGGCGCGATGGTGGCCAACCTGTGGGACGACGGGAGCGTGTGGGCCATGCACGTGAGCGAGAGACCTTTCTTGCAACCCTGCGCGTGGCCCCTCATCAGCCCCTCGGGGAAATCTCTGCACGAGCTGAGCAAGGGTCTAGCGGATGACCCCTGGCCTCAGGAGACGGTGCGTCTGCTGCAACGCCTTCGCATTCACTATCTCTACGTGAGTGACGGCGTGTGGGGAAAAGGCAGCGGCCTGCGTCGAAAGGATTTCGACGCCGACGCACGCTACCGAATTTTGCTCGCAGGCTCTCAGTTCCACTCTCTATGCCATTCGTGGCGCGCCGGATCCTCCTTTTTACCCGCCATTCTCCTCTTCCTCGCTCGCCACCGGCGCATTCAGGTTGGCCCGATAACTCTCGTCGAGGAGCATCGCGACCAGAGCGGCGCCGCCGTTGCTCTCTCCCAATTCCTTGGCCATGGGCACGAAGCGTCGCATGCGCTCCAATTCGAGATTACTGCAGCCGCGAAGCCTCGACTCGAGCTGCGCGATGAGGCGCTCTGACACGACCTTTTCCAGGTCCTCGTCGCTTGGCGCATCTTTTTCTTCGAAATCGATGGAGTAGAGATCCTTGATCTGGCTCACCCGCATCCTCTCCATGCGATACGCGAGGGTGATGGCCCGTCCGCCCGCTCCGGCGCGTCCGGTGCGTCCCGCGCGATGCACGTAAACCTCGGGATCTTCAGGAACCTCGTATTGGAACACGTGGCTGATCTCCTGAATGTCGATTCCACGCGCGGCCACGTCGGTCGCGACCAGAAAGCGGAGGGTGCCCTTGCGAACCCGGGTGAGAACTTTCTCGCGATCTCGCTGCCGTAGCTCGCTGCTGAGCGCGTCCGCGTCGTAGCCGAAACGCTGTAGAATGAGCGAAACGTAGTTCACCTCGACCTTGGTGTTACAGAAGATGATCGCGGTGGTCGGATTCTCCAGTTCGATGAGCTTGACCAGCACTCGGTCCTTTTTCATGTCGGGAACCGAATAGAGAACGTGGTCGACTTCGGTGACGTGGACTTGATCCCGGCTGAGACTCAACATTCCCGGATGATCCAGAAAATCGCCAGCCAGTCTCATGACATGGTAGGGAAAGGTCGCGGAGAACATGTAGCCGTTGCGCGGATTCTTCCCCAGAAAACTGCGTACTCGCTTCATGTCTTGATAGAATCCCATCGACAACATGCGGTCGGCTTCGTCGAAGACGAGAATTTTGACGCGATCGAGCTTGAGTGTCCCCCGCATGAGATGGTCGAGAATCCGCCCCGGCGTGCCCACCACGATGTGCGCGCCCTTGTTGAAGGCCTCGATTTGCTTCGCGTACCCAACACCCCCGTAGACGGCGATGGTGCGTACCCCGGGGGTGGCCAGAATCTCGGCATGATCGTAGACCTGCTGCGCGAGCTCCCGCGTCGGTACCAAAATGATCGCCTGACACTGGGCGAGATCGGGGTCGATGCTGTGGAAGATGGGCAAGAGAAAGGCGCCGGTCTTACCACTGCCGGTACGAGACTGGATCATGAGATCGCGATTCGCCAGAACGTAGGGAATCGTCTTCTGCTGTACCGGCATGAGCTGCTCCCACGAAGCTCGCGCACACGCTCTTTGCATGTCCTTGGGAAGGTCCTTCAGTTGCACCGGCGGAATCGCATTTTCCGGTTCGACGAGTTCGCCCACTAAATGTTCCTGTGGGTCAGTGGACTTTTCTTCGACTTCCACTTCGGGGGGTACGCTCGGCGACGGATGGGAACGTCCGTGACGAACGCGGCGGCGGCGGCGAGGAGGGCTGTGTCACTTCTTTGTACCTCTATGCAAATTGTCCATTCTATTCATTTCCCCTGCATGGTAGCAGCATATGCGCTCTTTCGCCCTCAGTACATCTCGTAGCAGGCAAGGCGACCGTCGAGCGGACCGCTCTTGAGAGCCCGTTTCCAGCTGGGATGCAGGCCTACGCTCTTGAGCAGCTCCTTCTCGCCCACGTAGATGAGGGCACGTGAGCCGCGGCAATTCCGCTTCAAGAAGTCGCCTAGCTCGCCCAACAGAAGCGCGTGATCGGCCTCGCCTCTCAGGCGACGGCCGTAGGGGGGATTACAGACCAGAACCTGATCCTCTCGCTCGGACAACCCCCGAAAGTCTCCCACCCGCCATTCGATTCTGTCCCCGAAAGGAAGGAGGCGGCTGTTTTCTTTGGCCACCTCGAGATTCTCCGCGGACGCGTCGTTGCCCAGCAGTATTCCATACGGCAATTCACGGATCCGGGCGGCGGCTTCCTCTTTCACGCGCGCGAAGAGCTTGGTGTCGTGGTCGGGGAGGTTTTGAAACCCGAATCTCTTCCGTAGATGGCCCGCGGGAATCCGGCAGAATTTCATCAGCGCTTCGCAGAGCAGGGTCCCCGAGCCGCACATCAGATCCACCAGAGAGCGATCTCCTTCCCACCGGCTCAGCTCGATGACGGCGGCGGCCAGGGTCTCCATCATCGGAGCCTCCACCGAGCGCGCCCGGTATCCCCGGCGGTGCAACGATCCTCCCGAGCAATCCACGCTCACGGTGGCGTGGTTACGATGCACGTGCAGATGGAGCCAGAGCTCCGGGTTCTTGGGGTCGACTCTCGGGCGCTTTCCGGTTCTCTCCCGCCAGAAGTCCACCACCGCGTCCTTCACCACACGAGAGGCGTACTGGCTGTGCCGAATCCGGCTTTGGCTGAGATTCGCGGTCACTGCGAAACTCGATTTGAGCCCCAGCACTTGCTCCCATGGCAGTTTGCGAAGCGTCTTGTACAGATACCGGGAACTGTGGCAGTCGAAGCTAATGAGGGGAGCCAGGACTCTCGTGATGAAGCGCGCCCGGTAATTGACTTCGTACAATGCGCGCTCGTCGGCATTGAAATACATACCGCGGTAGGCATTCTTGATGTCCGTCGCCCCGAGCTCCTCCAGTTCCCCGCGCGCCAAGTCCTCCAGCCCGTCCGCGAGTTGCGCGAAGAACCTGCGGCCCAACTGATAGGAGAATATGGGCTCGGGAACCGTCACGGGAGGGAGGGCAACATCAATTCTCCTCGGATGGTCTCCACCGCGTGGCCGCCGATGTGCACCCGATTGCCGTGGATTTCACCAACCACTTCTCCACCTCGTTCAGAGAGTTGCCGCGCTGTGAGGTGGTCTTTTCCCAGGCGCTTGCCCCAGTACGGGAGGAGCGTGCAAAAAACAGAACCGGTCACCGGATCCTCGGGGACCCCCACTTTGGGCGCGAAGAACCGGCACACGAAATCGACTTCCTTGCCTGGAGCGGTCGGGCACACCCCCATGACGTCGAGCTGCTTCAGCATCTCCATGTCGGGGCGTAGAGCGCGCACGTCCTCCTCGCTCTGAAGAACCGCCAGAAGATCGCGCGCTTCTCCGCACCATTCCGGCCGCACTCCCAGGGCTTCGACCAGCCGAGGGTCGATCGGAACTTCCTTGGCCGGTCGCGCCGGAAAATCCAGCCAATGGCGTCCGTCATGGCGAAGGACGCGCAGCTCGCCGCTGCGTGGGCTATTGAACACGACTTCGCGTCCCTGGGCGCGACCGTCGAGAAAGAGCGCAAAGGCGGCGGCCAGAGTGGCGTGACCACACAGATCGATCTCGACCGAGGGCGTGAACCACCGCAGTCCCCACGATTTTCCCTGGGGGACCACGAAAGCGGTCTCCGAGAGGTTCTTTTCCCGCGCGATGGCCTGGAGGACCTTGTCGGGCAACCACTCGTCGAGAATGACCACCGCGGCGGGATTTCCCGCGAACGACTGATCCGCGAATGCATTCACTTGGTGAAACGGAAATTTCATGTCGACAGTCCTTGAGAGGCAATCACGAGTCGCGAGCCGAAGCGGCCGCACGCGCCAGTCCGGCTGTCAAGATGCTCGGCATTCGCCTCGAAAGTTGCAAGCTCGAAGAAAGGTCAGCTCTTTAGATCTTCCTCCCGGCGAGTTTCATCGCCGTTCTCGTAGGAAGCGAGGAGTTGGCGGGCCGCTTCGGCGAAAGGCTCCGGAACGATGAGTCTCATGCCCTCGCCCAGATGCATTTGCGGATACATGCCGCCGACGTCGTCGTTGAGCAGTCGGCAGGGGATGCCATTGGCGATCAAGAGCCCCTTAGCGATTTCCGCCTGCGGAACCTCCGTGTAGCGAGCGATCTCGACTTCAGCACTCATGATGACACCTCGAGCCCGTGAATGGTCGATCCGCGAGGGTGATACTCTCGCGGCGGTTTCAGTGGATCCGCGCTTTGATCAGGTCGATCACTTCGTCGCCCTCGGGAAATCTCTCCACTTCGTACTTGGAGAAGATCAACTCGTCATCGAGCTTCACGTCGAAGATGCCGTTGCGCCCCTCGATGAGCTCGGGCTTGAGCTTGAATTTCTTCTGGATGCGCTCCGCCAAACTGGCGGCATGAGGGAGGTAGTTTCATTGAACGCAATACTGAATGCTGATTTTCATGCCTTCGACTCCGGAAGCTGAAAGGATGATTCTCTCCTCGCACGATAGGCCGAGGATATCGCTCTCGCAACCAGAGGCGCCAGGGAAGACCCGGGCTGCCCAGTGCCTCGGCGTAGCGGGGACTGGACGTGATCGCCGAAAGGGTGGAAAGTTAGGGTCGAGCGCTGGCGCCCAGACGAGACGCCGGATTTTCAAGAGTAACCTTTCATCTCCAGGGCATTCCGTCCGTGAGTAGCACCCCTCATTCCGATCCCCCTTCCCCGCCGTCCAGCCAGACGCGGCAGGACACGACACTCTCCTCCGAGCAGGAGCGTGACGCCTGGCGCAGGGTCTATCCGGTGGGTCGGGAGTTTCTCCCCACCTGGAGCGTGTTGGACGGGCACTACCGCTGTCGTTTCGCGACGAATGCCGAGGAACTCGATCGAGTTCTGAGGTTGCGCTACGAAGTCTTCAACCTCGAACTCGGGGAGGGACTGGACGAAAGTCACGCCACCGGGCTCGACCGGGATCGCTTCGACGACCACTGCCACCACATGATTGTCGAGGATCTCGACACCATGGCGACCGTGGGAACCTACCGGCTCCAGGTGGCACAGATGGCGAGCGTGGGGCGCGGTTTCTACACGGCCCAGGAATACGACATGCGATCGTGGCCGGCGGACATCCTGGAGCAAGCAGTGGAGACCGGGCGCGCGTGCATCCACAAGGATCATCGCAAGAGCAAAGTCCTCCAGCTTTTGTGGAAGGGACTGGCCGCGTATGCCCTCCACAACCGCCGGCGCTATTTCTTCGGGTGCTGTTCCCTGACGAGCCAGGATCCGGCCGAAGGCGCTCGGATGCTCGAATACCTGCGTCAACACGGGCATCTGCATCCCGCGATTCGCACCCAAGCCCATCCCGCCTTTGCCTGTCACGAGGAAAACGAATCGGCGGAGGGCTGGGAGCAGTCGCGGATTCCTCCGCTCTTCCGTACTTATCTGAGGTACGGAGCTCGTATCTGCAGCCAGCCCGCCCTGGACCGGCAATTCAAGACGATCGATTTTTTGGCCCTGATCGATCTGACCGAGGTGGATCTGGTGAGAGTGCTGCGACTCACTGAAATCGATCTCGACACCCGGGTATGAAGCATCTGCGCGCGATTCTTCGCTTTGTTGGACTCGCTTCGTGGACTCTTTGCGTCTTTGCCGTCTTCTTTGCCTTGCGCTTCATCTTGATGGCGTGGCAGAGCGCGGTCGTGAAGCTGAAAGTCGTCACTTTCAGAGTCTGGGCCAAGGGAACAGCGGTGATCTGCGGCATGCGGATTAGCCGGGAGGGCACCCCTCCCAAACCGCCCTTCGTTCTGGTGAGCAACCATCTCAGCTACATGGACATCGTACTCCTGGCCACACAACTGGAAGCCTTTTTCATATCCAAGGCCGAAGTCGCGCACTGGCCAGGCATTGGTTTTCTCGCCCGCCAGTTGAGCACGATTTTCGTGGATCGCGAGGATCGGGGAGACCTCCACCGGGTCCTGGATCTCATCGAGGATGCTCTGCACTCCGGGGTTGGAGTCGTGTTCTTTCCCGAAGGAACGAGCAGCGATGGCTCGGACGTGATGCACTTCAAGTCCTCACTCTTCGACGTTCCGCTGCGACTGGGATACCCAGTCTATGCCGCCGCCATCCGATACGAAGCCCGCGAGGGCTGGATGCCGGCTTCGCAGTCCATTTGCTGGTGGGGCGACATGACCTTTCCCGACCATCTCTACCGAATGTTGGGGATGCCCAGCTTCTACGCCCACGTCGTCTTCGGTGAAGGCGTGGCCCACCGCCAGACCCGGCGAGAGTTCGCCGACGCTCTCCACCTGGCGGTGAAGAAAGGCTTCGCGCCCGCGCAGAGGGTTCGGGGATGACGTCCTTCCTCCGGGGTCATCCAAAGCGCTGGCTTCTTTTGGTCTATCTCTTTCTCCTCCTCACCTCTCATGTCTACCAGTGGCTTTCCCACTCTCGCTTACCGATTCCACCCAACTGCTCGCAATTTTCGGCCCACGCCGTGAGAGACACGACGCGCCGGGCCGATCGCCCAGTGTGGCTGGTGTACAAGGATCTTTCGCCCGAGAATGGGGCCACATCGAAGATCCCGGTTCTCCTCCTTCATGGTTCGCCGGGGAGCCTGCGAGACTTTGAAGAGCTGGAGAAGCTGCTAGCCAGGGACCGGCGGGTGATTGCACCCAGCTTTCCGGGATTTGGGCGCTCGCAACGAGACGTTCCCGACTATTCCACCCGAGCCGATGCCGACTATTGCCTTCAGCTGCTCGATGGGCTGGGGATACAGCGCGTCCATCTGGTGGCGTTCTCCATGGGGGGAGGAGTCGCGCTCAATTTCTACGATCGCGCCCCCCGGCGCGCGGCCTCGCTTTCGATGGTGGGATCGATCGGAGTCCAAGAACTCGAGCTCTTGGGAAACTACGAGCTCAATCACATCATCCATGGAATCCAGCTCGTGTTCCTCTGGGGACTGGAGGAATTGACGCCGCACTTCGGATGGTTCGACGACAACGTGTTGAGCGTGGCCTACGCCAGGAATTTCTTCGACACCGACCAACGTCCGTTCCGCGGGATCCTTCGCCGCTTTCAGCCCCCGGTTCTCATCATTCACGCCCGGAACGATTCGCTGGTGCCCTTTGCCGCGGCCCGCGAACATCACCGGCTGGTACCGCAGAGCGAACTCGACGTCTTTCCGTCCGGGAATCACTTCATTCTGTGGAGCGCGGGTCAACGCATTGCCTCCGACCTGGACCGATTCTTCGACGAGGTCGAAGCCGGCAAGGCCCTCACCCGCAAGCTCGCCACTCCCGAGCGAATCGCGGCCGCCGCAGAGCCCTTCTCGAAAGTGGAAGTGCAGCCGGCAGAGGGGCTGTCGTTGTTCATCCTTCTCTTGCTCATTGTGATCGGCACGTTCATCACCGAAGACATCACCTGCATTACCACCGGACTCTTGATCGCTCACGGACGACTGCCGCTGGCGGCCGGGTTCTCGGCCTGCTTTCTGGGCATCTACCTGGGGGATCAGCTTCTCTATCTCGCGGGTCGAGTACTCGGGCGTTCGGCGGTACACCGCGCACCCTGGAAGTGGATCGTCCACGAGGAGGATCTACGTCTGGCGGCAAGCTGGTTCGAGCGCCGGGGCATGATGGTGATCCTTTTGAGCCGCTTCATTCCCGGCACGAGACTCCCCACCTATCTTTTGGCGGGAGCAGTGCGCGCGCGCTACTGGCTCTTCGCTCTCTATTTTTTTGTCGCGGTGGCTCTGTGGACCCCATTGCTGTTGGGACTCACCCTGGTCATCGGCGAACGGGCCACGCCCCTGTGGGCTCAATTCGAGCACAATGCGTTCTGGGTGCTCGTGTTGACCTTGCTGACCGTGATGGTGTTCCTGCGGGGAGTCATTCCAGCCTTCACCCACCGCGGCCGGCGACTTCTGCTGGGACGTTGGCGTCGTCTTACTCGATCGGAGTTCTGGCCTCCGTGGGCCATCTATCCGCCGGTCGCGCTCAAGATTCTCGCGCTCAGCGTCCACAGAGGAGGATTCACGCGCGTCACCGCGGTGAATCCGGCCATCCACCTGGGTGGTCTGGTGGGAGAGAGCAAGGGGAAGATTCTGCGTGGGCTCTCCCAAAGCGCCGAGTACGTGGCCACCACGCGCGCTCTTTTCCACTCGCTCACTCGCGAGCAATTGCTGGAGCAGGCACGCGCGTTCATGGCGGAGGAGGCACTGGACTTCCCCATCGTTCTCAAGCCCGACCGCGGGCAGCGGGGTCGGCACGTGTTCATCGTGCGGTCTTTGGAGGAACTCGATGAGAGGCTCACCGAGGCGAGCGCTTCCTCGAAGAGAGAGGATCTCTTGCTCCAGGAGTACGTGGCCGGACCGGAATACGGGGTGTTCTACCGGCGCTTCCCGGGACAGGAACACGGGGAAGTCCTCTCGATCACCGAAAAGCGAATGCCACGGTTGGACGGGGACGGCAAGCGCCGGCTCGAGGAACTCATCCTCGATGACAAGAGAGCGGTGTGCATGGCACGGGCGTATATGACCGGTCTCGCCGACCGGCTCTTCGAGGTCATTCCCGCCGGGGAATCGATTCAACTCGTCGAGCTGGGATCGCACTGCCGGGGCGCGATCTTCCTCGATGGAGGGCACTTACTGAGCCGCGAGCTGCAAGAGCGTATCGATCTCATCGCACGGCGCTTCGAGGGCTTCTACTTCGGGCGTTTCGATCTCCGCGCAGAGAGCGAGGAGGCCCTGCGAGAAGGCCGGGATTTCAAGATCCTCGAGCTCAACGGACTCACGGGGGAAGCCACCCACTTCTATGATCCCCGGTATTCCGTGCTGGAAGCCTGGCGGGTATTGACGCGTCAGTGGGCCGATGCCTTCGCCATCGCCGATGCGAACATCGCGCGTGGCGCACGACCGGCCAGCCGCGGCATGGTCATCCGTGAGCTGCTTTGGTTCTTGGCACACCGCCGCGACTAGTGATCCGACGCGAGCGAGCGATCAAAGCCCAACAGAATGATTTCGTTGTCGTCCGCTATGCCCTCTCGTTCGTGTCGACCGACGCTTTGGGGAAAGTTGTTGTCGTTGCACACGGCCAGAGTGTGATCATCGATCTTGGCGATTCCTTCGAGCGTGATGAAGGGCATGGCGAGAGTGCCATCGATCCGACTCCCCTCGACCCCGGCCGCGATCTCCATGGGGTCGGGAATGCGCAAGAGATCCGCCAGCTCGCTCTTGCGCAGGATGCCACGCGTCTTTTGGTCGAGATGTACGAGGTAGATCTTCTTGAACCGCGCGGCCGATCCCTGCTCGTTGTCCCGCTCGAGAACCACCACGATGTTTGGGGCGATCACTGCCAGCGCTCCGATGTAGTGGCCGTGTTCTGACTGGAGGGGATAGTATTCAAACGGCGGATCCCCCACGAACTTCTCCTCGGCAGGATCGAAGCGGTAGAGTCGTAGAGTTCCCGGAGGATCATTCGCCGCGGTTTTCTCGAGCAGACCGTAGAGCACCTTGCCATCGGGGGAACCGCCCAATCCTTCGAAGCCTCCACTCGAAGGATGGTTGGCCGCATCTCCCTTCAAGAATGGGTTCTCCGGAGCTGTCACCCCCGGAGTCGGGACCGGAGCCGAGAGGAGCTCGCCCTTAGCATCCAGGTGCAAAAGAAAAGGCCCGAACTCATCGCCGACCCAGAAGCTACCGTCGGGTACCGCCACCAGCCCCTCCGGGTCGAAGTCGGCTCCGGTGAGCAAACGTCGAGCTTTGATCCGCGAATCGACGGGGTCGCTCGTTCCGGGGTAGGTCTCTCTCTCGGCAACCAACTCGAATCCGGCACGGCGGTGGGGATCGCTCAGTTCGATGACTTCCTCCACCGAGATCGTGCCGTTCTCAAAATCCGGTCGCACATGGTAGAGCGCCAAGACGAAATCCACCGAATTCTCGCGGGTTCCAAAGCCGTTGTCGCTGAGAGCCCAGAATCCGCCTTGGGGAGCGATCTCGAGGTCCGAGAAACCCTGGACCGGCTGCTTGTCGACAAAGGGTGTGGTGATTTTGTTCTGGGAGGGGATCTTTCGCCCGCTCGTCGGGCCATCACGAAATGTGCTCGCATTCAGTACTGCACGCCCGGCCAAATGATAGGGCGGCACTTGGCCGGCGCCTTCCGGCTGGGCCTCACTCGTAGCTCTACAAAGGCTCAAAGCCGACAGGACAAGCAGAAGAACTGAAGACCGCTGCAACCGCACGTTCGCCTCCCGGACAGAACGCTGCGAGAGTAAGCAAATTCGCGTAACGCGACAAGACTGCCCGAAACCAGACCCTCGGCCGGATGGAAGCTCGACTCCATGCCATCGGCCTCTTACACTTCTTTGTAATCTTCAACGAAAGGCCCGACCATGCGCCGCCGCGATCTCGTGTTCTTGACGATCGTGCTCCTCTTGACTCTGGGAGTGGTGGGGTTATGCCACGCATCGTCCATCAGCTCACCGGATACTCTGGCCTCGGCGATCGATACCGATGACGACGCTCCGCTCCCCTTTGATCCGGCGACGATTCGAGGAACCCTCCCCAACGGCTTGAGCTACTACATTCGTGAAAACCACGAGCCGAAGGATAGAGCCGAGTTACGACTGGTCGTGAATGCCGGTTCGATATTGGAAGACGATGATCAGCTCGGTTTGGCGCATTTCGTGGAACACATGGCGTTCAACGGGAGCAAACATTTCGCTCACAATCGTCTCATCGACTACATGGAACACGTCGGGATGGAATTTGGACCCGACGTGAACGCCCACACCTCTTTCGATCGAACCGTGTTCATGCTCACCGTTCCCTGTGATCCGGATTCGATTCTCGATACCGGACTCGAGATTCTGCGCGATTGGGCTGGCTCGCTGAATTTCAGCCCCGAAGAAATCGACAAGGAACGCGGAGTGGTCATCGAGGAGTGGCGCCGCGGCCTAGGCGCCTCCCAGAGGGTGCGCGACCAGATGCTCCCCGTGCTCTACGAAGGATCGCGCTACGCAGAGCGCCTTCCCATCGGCAAGAAGGAGGTTCTCGAGAACTTTCCCCACGAGGCCCTCACCCGCTTCTTTCACGATTGGTACCGGCCCGATCTGATGGCGGTCATCGCGGTGGGCGATTTCGATTCCGCGAGAATCGAAAAGGGAATCCAGAATTTGTTCGCCGATCTCTCCAACCCCACGCCCGAGCGGCATCGCGATTCGGGAAGGGTGGAGTCGCACGATGCAACCCGCTTCGCCCTGGTGCGTGACAAGGAACTCACCACCAGCCGCATTCAGGTTCTCCTCCAGACCGAGAAGCAACCCATCGAGACGGTGAAGGACTACCGGAACTCCGTAATCGAAGGGCTCTGGTTTCGCATGTTGAATGCTCGACTCGGCGAGATCGTCCAAAAGCCTGACCCCCCGTTCATCACGGCCTATGCCGGCCGTGGCGGAAGTATTCGCCCGGTCGACGAGTACAACCTCACTGCGATCGTCGACGATCACTCTCTGGAGAGGGGACTGAAGTCCGTCCTGGAAGAAAGCGCCCGGGCCCAGCGCCACGGATTCTTGGAGAGCGAACTGGAGCGCGAAAAGACCAATCGTTTGCGCTCGCTCGAGAGTCAGTACCGAGAACGCTCCACGACGGCTTCTGCGGTGTACGCGGCTTCGCGCACCGCGAATTTCTTGGAGGATTCGCCCGTACCCGGAATCGAATACCTCTATGCTCTCAACCAGGCTCTCCTTCCCTCCATTACTCTTTCGGAGGTGAACGCGGTCGCGCCGGATTTCTTTCAGGAGAAGAACCGCGTCGTCGCAGTCGCGCAGCCGGAAAAGAATGAGATCTCGCAACCGAGTCCGCAGGAGCTTCGGAGCCTCTCCGATTCGGTGGCGAAGGAATCTCTCGCGCCCTATCACGAAGAGCTCAACCAGGCGGCGCTGGTGGAACATCCTCCCGCTTTGGGGACCATCGTAAAGCGATCTTACGATCCCGATCTGGATCTGTATCTCTGGACTCTGGACAACGGTGCGCGCGTCTACCTCAAGCCAACCACCTTCAAGGATGACGAAGTTTTCATGGCTGCGTACCGCTTCGGAGGCAGCAGTCTGTGCGCCGCCGGCAACCACTGGTCGTGTGATCTCGCCGGCCATTTCATTCCCGCTCTGGGGCTCGGTGAGTTCACCCCCACCCAGTTCGCCAAGAGAATGGCGGGGAAGCAACTCTCGGTCCGACCCTACATCTCGCGGCTCGAAGAGGGAATGCAGGCCGCGTGTAGCCCCAGCGATTTCGATCCTATGCTGCAAGCGGTGTATCTCTACTTCACCGAGCCCAGAGAGGACGCCGAGATCTTCGACGCGCTCAAGCAACGTTGGTCCGCCGCTCTGGCCAACCGGGCCGCGAGTCCCGAGCAGGCGTTCTCCGACACGCTCAATCTGATTCTCAGCCAGCACCACCCGCGGGCACAGCCCCTGACGACGGAGGCCCTGCAGCAGGTCGCCCTGGAGCCGGCCTACGAGTTCTATCGCGAGCGCTTCTCCGACGCCAGCGGCTTCACTTTCGTCTTCGTGGGCAACTTTGACCCCAAGGTGGTCGAGCCGGAGATTCGGCAATGGATCGGGGGACTTCCCTCGCTTCCCGAGCATCAGGGTTGGAAGGATCTGGGCATTCGTCCTCCCAAAGGAGTGGTCACCCGTACCGTGCGGAAAGGGCAGGAACCCAAGAGCGACGTGGCCCTCGTCTTCAGCGGGGACTTCGAGTGGAACCGCGCAAACCGTCACGCCCTTTCTTCTTTGGCCCAGCTCCTGGAGATCCGTCTCCGCGAGCAGCTTCGCGAGGAACTCTCGGGTACCTACAACGTACGCGCCGCCGCCAGCTCCACCCCCTATCCCGTTCCCTCCTATTCTTTCCGTATCATGTTCGGCTGCGATCCGGCCCGTTTGGATGAATTGACCAACGAGGTCTTCACCGCCATCGCCGCGTTGAAAGCCGACGGACCCAGCGCGGATGAAATGGCGAAGCTTCACGAGCAGCAGAACCGCGAATTGGAAGTGGGGCTCAGAATCAACCGCAAGTGGCTCAACTGGATCGAGTTTCGCGATCGCTACGGCATCGATCAACGTGAACAGCTTCAGACGCAGGAGCTGATCGACTCCTTGACTGCCGCGAACCTCCAGTCCGCAGCCATCCGCTACTTGAATTTGAAGCGCTACGTGCAAGTCTCGCTGGTGCCGCAAGACTGAGCCCGCCGGCCTCTCGCGGTGGGCCCGCCCGAAAGCGAGTTTCGACTTCCATCAGCGAACGGACGCCCGCACCTTGACCCGGGGCCTCAGAGAGCTTATTCCTTCAGACATCCAATTCAATCCGCTGGGAAAGGGTACCGCCGTGTCCACACCGAACGCCGACAACGAACACTCAATCGATCTCAACTCACCTCTTCCGGGTTCGCGCCGGGTCATGGTGGAAGGCTCCGGACTGAAAGTCCCGCAGCGCGAGGTCGCGCTTCATGGGGGTGAGCCGCCGTTCCGGCTCTACGACAGCTCCGGACCGGTCAACTCGGATCCGCGGAAGGGCTTGCCGAAGTTGCGCCAACCCTGGATCGCGCCCCGGCTCGCCGCCGAAACTTTCTGCCGAACCCAGCTCCACTACGCTCGCGCGGGTGAAATCACGCGGGAGATGGAGTTCATCGCCCTGCGCGAGAATGTGAAGCCAGAATTCGTCCGCGACGAAGTGGCTTCGGGCCGGGCCATCATTCCCGCAAACATCAATCATCCCGAGCTCGAGCCGATGGCGATCGGAAAGAACTTCCTGGTGAAGGTGAACGCCAACATCGGAAACTCCGCCACCTCGTCTTCCATCGAGGAAGAAGTGGAGAAACTGCGCTGGGCCCTACGCTGGGGAACCGATACGGTGATGGATCTCTCGACCGGGGAGAACATCACCGAGACGCGTGAATGGATTCTGCGCAACAGCCCCGTTCCCATCGGCACCGTGCCCATCTATCAAGCTCTGCAAAAGGTGGGGGGACGACCCGAGGATCTGAGTTTCGAGTCGTTCATGGAGGTTCTGGAGGAACAGGCGCGCCAGGGTGTCGACTACTTCACGATCCACGCGGGGGTGCTTTTGCACTATATCCCTCTCACCGCGAATCGAGTGACGGGAATCGTCTCACGAGGAGGGAGCATTCTGGCCAAGTGGTGTCTGGCGCACCACGAGGAAAACTTCCTCTATACCCGCTTCGAGGAAATATGCGAGCTCATGGCGCAGTACGACATTTCCTTCTCGCTGGGCGATGGTCTGCGCCCCGGTTCGGTCGCCGATGCGAACGATCGGGCTCAGATCGCCGAACTCGAGACTCTGGGCGAGCTCACCACCAAAGCTTGGGCGCACGACGTGCAGGTCATGATCGAGGGCCCGGGCCACGTTCCCATGCAGAAAATCAAGGAGAACGTGGATCTCCAGCAGGATCTGTGTCACGAGGCCCCGTTCTACACTCTGGGGCCCCTCGTGACCGACGTGGCTCCGGGCTACGATCACATCACGAGCGCCATCGGCGCTGCGATGATCGGTTGGTTCGGCACCGCGATGCTCTGCTACGTCACCCCCAAAGAACACCTCGGTCTGCCCAACAAGGAAGACGTCCGCGACGGGGTCATCGCCTACAAGATCGCGGCCCATGCCGCCGACGTTGCCAAGGGCCACCCCGGCGCGCGGGCCTGGGACGACGCATTGAGCAAAGCGCGTTTCGAGTTCCGCTGGCAGGACCAATTCCATTTGAGCCTCGACCCCGAACGCGCGGTCCAGTACCACGACGAAACTCTGCCTCAGGAGGGGGCCAAGGTGGCTCACTTCTGCTCGATGTGCGGCCCCCAGTTCTGCTCCATGAAAATCACGCAGGACGTGCGCGAGTACGCGGAGACTCACGGGATCGAGCAAGAGAAGGCGCTCGAGGCCGGCATGGACGAGATGTCCAAGCTCTTCACGAAAAAGGGTGGAAAGATCTACCAGGCCCTCGAG
The DNA here is from genome assembly GCA_963764625.1 of Candidatus Krumholzibacteriota bacterium. GTDB lineage: Bacteria > Krumholzibacteriota > Krumholzibacteriia > JAJRXK01 > JAJRXK01 > JAOZPE01. The sequence goes on from CAVXTH010000008.1 coordinate 80,846, forward strand.
GCTAATGGCCCCAACGAGTCTTGAGACGGCCGAAGCCGCCCTGCATTGCGGGCACCGGTGTATCACGCGTCGTATGACTCGAGTACAGAAGGTCGTTTTGCGGCTGTTGGGTGCGGAACGCGATACGCCTGCGCGGAAGCGCATCGGCCTCGTACCATAGAGTATCCGTCACCGCCGCTTTGGTGTAGCTGGGTGCCCCTCTTTCGATTCCCATCCCGTCGCGCAGTTTACCTTCCGACATCGGCAAGCTTGGCGTCACGAGAACCTGTTCCAGCAGGACCCGCCAACAACACAGAGTTTCCGGATTGGCCACCGCCCCCGCGATCAGAGTATCGATTCCGCTGTAGGTGAAGTTAAAACTGTACTCCTCCCCCGCGGTGTTCGTCGCGTTGGAGCTCCAGCTTCCGGTTCCGACCGGGTCCAGCGGCAACCAGAGAATCGGTGTGGTGTAGATGACAGTGTCACGGGCGGCGTCGGCGAAGCCCACGAATTGAATGTCGCCGGGAAGTCCGGTCTCTCTCCAGAACCAGGTCAGCCCGGTGTAGACGGGTCCTCCCAAAAAGGCCGAGGGAGTCACCGAATCGTACCAATCGGAATAGGCGGGAAGCGGTCCTTGCTGTGCTTTCCAGGAAAGAGTGTGGGTCGCCAGAGAGTCGACCCCGGGCATGCGGTAGGTCACGTCCTCTCGTCGCGGCAAAGCCGAGGGGCCGTCGTCGGCCGCCTTCAAAGACCCGGCGGAGGGAAGCAGGCACGCCAGGGCCCCTCCAACCAGAAGGGTGCGAAAGCTGATAAATCGGTGTCGCATCGGCGCGCCAAGAAAACGCGAAGGAACCAAGCCGTTGCTCCGCGCTCGTTCAATCTAGGGAGTTAGACTGCAACCCTGCCCCAATGCCCCGATCTGCACCGCGCAACTATTGTTGCCCGGCAGAAGGGGCGAGCTCGAGTTCACGGTGTAGACGTCATTGTCCGGATCACAGAATTGCGGATCTTCCGAGAAGCTTCCCGCGCCAGGATCCGTGCCGGGTCCATATTCGAGCGACCCGTTGGACCAGAAGTCGTTGCAGGACAACTCGACGAAGTTCAAGTCGTTGCCGGTAAGGCCCGCGGGGGAATTGAACGCGACCACGCTCTCGGTCAGACTCATGACTCCGGAACGGTGACCGATCGCGGCCGATCCGCCGCTGTTTTTGGTAATGGTGCATCCCACGAGCGTCAGTGATCCGCCGGGTAGGTCCTGTCGGCTGTACACGGCGGCAGGCGCGAACTGGGTGGGAGACCTGAGACTATTGTGCGCCATGACACAGTTCTCGATCCTGAGGTTCTTGGTCAGGTCCCGGGCGTAGATAGCTCCGGCCGAGGAGGATTGGTTTCGCAGGAACGAGCAATCGGAAATCACGAGGTCCTCGGCCAAATCGATCATGTAGAGCGCGCCGGCGAGGACTCCGAAATTGTCCTGCAAGACGACGCCCTGAAGCTCGAGAGTCGACTCGTTGCAATAGATGGCCCCGGCATCGCCGACGATGCCCGATCCCCCGATGTTCCCACTAAACACGGATCCATCGGCGAAGCGCGCATGTCCTTCATAGAGATACAACCCGCCGGCTCCGCTCTGCCCGTTGTTGCCGGCAATGGTGGTATTGGTTCCTTCGAAGCTGCCGCCGTTACGAATGACCATTCCTCCGCCGGTGAGCAAGGCCAAATTTGTCTGGACCTGAAGATTCACCGCGACCGCGCTGGCGCCATCGAGCAGCAATCCCGCCCCCACCGAACTCACTTCGTTGTCGTGGATACTCGCTCCATCGACGCTGAGCGAGCTCGCGCCGTCGAACAGGGCCACCCCACCCCCGCTGACCGCGGTATTGCTACTGATCTCGGTGTCGGAATCGAGCGTCACGCTCGCTCCCATCGACGCCTTCAACCCCCCTCCGTTGGGCTCTTGGGGATCGTTTTCCAACTCCCGACTGACCCAGTCCTTCGCATTCTCCGTCACGAGAGTTCCACTCAACTGGAGGTTCAATCCGTCACCCGCCGCGAGGATTCCATTTCTAAAAGAAGAGGAGACCTCGCACGATTCCATGCGGAAGACGTGGTCCCCGCCGGTGGATTCCGCGAAGATCCCGAACCCGTCAGTGTCGTCCTCGGTGCTGCGTTTCGTGCTGACGATTTGGCTGGAAACCAGAGAGTCCGTGGAATCGGTGCTCCAAACTCCATAGTGAATGTTGGAACCCACGGTCACGTCTTGCAGGCGAAGGGTTCCCCCGATGGTTCGGATCCCTCCCAGGCCGTTGCGAAGAACCTGATAGCTTCTGAGTTCGAGGCGACTGTCGTTGACCACCGCCCCCCACTCGGTTCCATCTCTGATTTCGGAGAGCGTGGTGATACCTTCTCCAGAAAGTGCGAGATTGCTTCCCGACTCCAGCCAAATGCCCGCCGCGACATTGGTGTAGAATCCCGTACGTTGCACGCTCCCGCTCGCGCCATCGGTAAGGGCTAGCCCCACCTGGTTGTCTTCGAAAAATATCGAAGCCGCGCTCAGCACCGACCCCTGGCACCAAAGACCCGCCGTCATGGCCGCCGGAGTCATTCCGTCCTGACTCAGACCGTTGCGCCGGAAGAAGCACTGCCACAGCACAACCTCGCCACCGGCGGGTACCTTGGCCGGTCCGCCGCCGACACGCACTCCGAAGCTGGCGTTGTCCATAATATCGCACTTGCGCATCACCAGCGGCACCGCCGAGGTTTCGACGATCATGCCCTCGCGCGCCCCATTGAAGCCGAAGCCCTCGAAGATCAGACTGTCGGAGGCGCTGAAGCTACCCGAAACCTGGACCACCACCGAGGTCGAGTCGGAACCATTGGTGAGGATCGTGTGTTCCTTCCCGGCGCTGGAGAGGAAGTGGAGGGGTTTGTCGATGACGAGGGTTCCGTCGTATTGGCCCGGGAGAACAACGATGATGTAACCGGCTTGCGCCTGCGCTACTGCCTGGGACAAAGGAGCCATCGTTCCCATGCTGTCAGGATAAACCGTGAGGTCGCCCTGTGGAATCACGTTCGGCAACGGATCGGTCGTGCCGCCATCCTGAGATGAGCAGCCAGCAACCGCCATCACGAACGCGAACAGCAAGATGGAAACCCATGATTGTACCGCTGTCTTCATCGAACCACTCCTGAATACGATCGTTGACACTTTGGATCGTTCCACTACTTCACCGAAACTACTTCACCAGGACCATCTTGCGTTGGCCTGCGACTTCACCATTGACCACCAGGCGATAGAGGTACACGCCGGCTGACACCACTCCCCCGTCATCATCGCGTCCGTTCCATACGGCCCGCTGAGAACCGGGCGGCAGCTTTTCGTTCACCAACGACGCCACTTTGCGCCCCCGGACATCGAAGACGCTCAACTGAACGGCCCCGCCCACTGGAAGATCGTAACGAATCACCGTCTTGGGATTGAACGGATTGGGATAATTCTGAGCGAGAAGCGGAGCGACGGTGGGAGGGATCGAGGGAGCGTCCGTCGCCTGCTGCTTCGCAACCGACCCGTCGCGCAGGAAGAACACATTCACCAGTGCATTCGTCTGATCGATGATCGCCAGGTCCAACTTCCCGTCGCGGGAAACGTCTCCAATGGCGACGTCGGTGGCGAGATCTCCCGCCAGATAGAGCGCCGCGTCGCCGAAGGTGCCATCACCGACACCGTCCCGCACCGATACCCCGCCCCACGCCGAGATCACGGTGATCAGATCGAGGTGCGTGTCGTTCGTGAGATCCGCCAGATAGACCTTCTTGGGCAGCAAGGGATATCCGGTGACTCGGCGGCCGGCCGCGTAGGTCGAACCCTCTTGAAAAGTGCCATCTCCGTTGCCAAGGTAGATGACCACGTCCTCCTGGCTTGCGCGCACGATCGCAATATCGTCGAAGTTGTCTTCATTCATGTCGCCACACGCCACCGCCACCGGTTGGCCGTCGACCTGGAACACGTTGCTGACCGGCCGATCGGTACTAACGAAACTGTGATTCGGATCGTTGAGGAAGATGTTCACGTCGCCCGTCGCGCTGTTGATCGAAACCAGATCGGCTTCCCCGTCAGCATTGAAATCGCCCACCGCAATCGCTCCGGCGCCGGGAACACCGCCTCGGCCGCCTTTGTAGGCAAACGCGCGTCCCGCGCCAACCGCCTGCGTGGAATCATCCGGCGCTCCGACGACCCAGTCGCTATAGCCATCCTGGTTGAGATCCCCGCCTCCGGCGATCACCGCGCCGAAACTGGCTCCGGGGATCTTCCCCGAGGCGATGGTAACCGTGCCGCTGACGTTGGTCGATCCGCCAGCGAGCAGATAAACGCGCCCGTACTCGTTGCGTTCTGGACTGCCGACGAGCTGGAACTGATAGCCCGGAGTCCCGATCAGAACATCGTTGCGGTCGCTCTCCTTGGGATGTCCAGCTGCGGCCACGCTCGTACCGAAGAGAGCGTTCGTCTGGGGGCCGCTGATTTGGATACTCGCGGTGCCAACCGCCGCAGGCCCACCGAAGTAGAAGAGGACAGCCCCAAAGTTTTGCCCTCCGGGCGAATCGTATCGGGGGGCACCGGCCGCGATGTCATCGATGCCGTCTCCGTTGTAGTCCCCGATTCCCGCCACGGATGCCCCCAGCCCCGCGGTGGCGGACGGCCCGTCTCCCGCGAGGAACGGAATGTTGCTCGAGCTCCCGCCGGCAAAGACGTAGACCCTGCCGGCTTGGATCTGGGTCTCCCCGTGGTGCGGAGCCCCGACGACCAGGTCCTCAATACCGTCCGCACTGAAGTCCCCCGCCGCGCCAACACTGGCGCCAAATTGATCTCCGGCCGCCTCACCATCCAGGACGAGATCGGCGGACCCGTCGAAGCCGCCCCCGTAGAAGAGGTAGCAACGTCCCGCGTCGGCCCCGACTCCGTCGTAACTCGGAGAACCGGTGACCCAATCGTCGATGCCGTCGTCGTTGTAATCCAATCCCGATGCAAGACTGGATCCCATGGCCTCGCCGTCTTGTGAGCCACCGACGGAGAGATCGGGAGTGACGTCCTCGTTACCGCGATAGAGATAGACCATACCCCCATTTGGCGCGCCGCTGTTGTTGTCCGGCGCGCCGATGAGAATGTCATCGTTGCCGTCGTTATCGATATCTCCAAAGGCAACCGCGGCTCCAAACCTCTCGCCGGCCTGAGGACCGACGAAGGTCAGGTCCGCAATCGAATCCAGCACCGCCGCGCCATAGTAGAGGCGCACCGTGTTCTCGCCGGGAAAGCCCACGAGCACATCGCTGAAGCCGTCGTTGTTCGCATCACCGATGGCGACCGAACGTCCAGCTTCGGCCGAAGGGACTCCGTTGGAGTAGCCTGCGTCGCTGTCTCCGTTCACATCTGTTTGATCGATCGCGAGCTGAATGTCCTTCCTGTAGCTTCCGGTAGTGACGGTCGGGCCCATCATCATGCGGATGAGGTCCAGCCGTCCGACATCAGAGCTGAAACTGATGATGTCATCCACTCCGTCGCGATCGAAATCAGCCACGACGACGTCACGAGGCTTTTGTACCTGAAGACGAACTGGGATGGCGAGAAGCGAATTATTCGCCGGATCGGGACCGAAAATGCTCACGAAATTGCTGGCGGAGTTCACGGCAACGACCGAAGGAAGCTGGTTCGTCGTGAAGTGACCCAATGCCATCGCTTCGGGCACCACGTTGGTGTTTCCCGAATACGTAGTGTCGTTGAACCAGACCGGACCGGGTCGACCCTTGCGTACGGTGACGGCGCTCGCGTTGACGTCCAGGGTCAGGAGGTCCATGTAGCTGTCGCCGTTGAGATCGGCCAGGAGAGCCCGAATGGGTTTCGGGCCCGTGCTAAAGCGCAAAGGCGAGAAGCCCCCGGCGGCAGCGCCGCTCGTACCCAAGCCGTTGAGAATCACGATGCCGTGACTCCAGTGCGCGGCCACCGCGATGTCGGCGAACCCGTCGCCGTCGATCTGAGCGGGAACAACCCGCATCGGGCGGAATCCCGCGAAATAGAGCGATTGGTTGCCGTAGGTTCCCACACTGTTGCCGACACTCACTCCCACCTGATTCTTCGCCTCGAGGGCGTACACGAGATCGAGGTTAGTGTCGGGGGTCATGATTCGCGAAAGCGACCGAACGCGGTGAACCGGCAGCCGCGATCTGGGTCGTGAAGCCGAACAGACTGCCGTTGCCCTGGGCCTGGGCCGTGGTTTCCAGGATGGTGATCTTGTTGGCGTAGTAGTTCGCAAAGGCCAGATCGTCGATTCCATCCACAAGCGCGCCCGCCGAGGCGGCAACTGGACGCGGACCGCTGTTCAGAGTGCCCTTCAGCGTAAAGCCGCCGCCATTTTGACCCAGGTAGAGAGTGGCATTGTCGGAGAGGAAGTTCGCCGTGACCAGATCCACCACGCCGTCGTTGTTGAAATCACCCGTGACCAGATCGATGGGGCGCGATCCCGCGTCGAGAACCTCGTTTCCCAAGAATCCTCCAGCCCCGTCGCCGTAGAATACGCTCACGTTGTCCGACCAGTAGTTGGCAGCTGCAATGTCGTCGTGTCCATCGCCATTGAGGTCCTCGAAGAGCACCGCCACCGGGTATTGCCAGACTCCAGGCGCCGGACCGGGAAAAAACGTCCCGTCGGGAGTGCCGCCGGGAGTCCCCGCCAACCAAATGGAGACCCGTCCCGCGGCGGCCTCGGTCACCACGAGGTCGGTGGCCGAATCACCGTTGAAGTTTCCCGTCGCAATGTCCCAGGGTTCTTCGCCTACGGTGAAGGTCGATGCCTCGTGGAAGGTGCCGTCGCCCGCGCCCCCGACGGTGTTGGCGAGGAGAATGGAAACCGTGTGCTCCGCGTAATTCACGACCGCAAAATCGGAAACTCCGTCGGCGTTGAAATCTCCCACCGCCATTGCATCGGGGTTGAGTCCGGTCGGGATCAAGGCGCCGGAATACAGAGCACCCGCGCGGAGAGGACGCACGTAAAGGAGAAGGGAAAAGAGGGCGATCAGAAGGAGCAGGGCGTGAGGGAAGCGGCCCGTTCTCCTTTCACTAGAACTCGCGAACATTCTGGCCTCCGAGGCGATCGAGGGCTGCGCTCCATCGCGGGGATTGCGGATGGGAGAGATCATCGAGATGCCGCACGCTCTGGACCTGAGTCAGCGCCGTTTTCGACGCCGGCCCGGCGCGCCTGCGTTGAATCCTATGAGCGGCGGTCAAAGGTACACCATCGCACGCCCGGTCTCAACTCGGCAAAGATACGGATCTGCCCCCCCGAAAGGCCAGGACCGGGGCGGGAAAAGCCCTGCGGATTCATTCGGTGCGGGAGTTCAGTGGAGGGGACAACCGTGCGAGTCGACCGGGGTTCCCAGCGGGGTGTCGGGGCACTCGTCGAGGCCCTCGAAGACCCCGTCGCCGTCCAGGTCGGAGGGGCAGCCGTGTTCGTCGACCACGGCGCCCAGCGGAGTATCCGGACAGACATCCAGACTATCACTCACGCCGTCTCCATCTTGGTCCTCAGTTGAGCCGAAAATAAAGCGTAAACCAGTAGAAATGAAAACCTGCTGGGAGAGAAATCCGCGGAAGTGCGCGAATTCGTCCTTGAATTCCACGAAGACTCCGGTGTTTTGGTTCAGGTTATAGAGACCGCCGATGGCCAGTCCTACACCGAGAGAACGCTCCGTCTCGTGCGCCAGAATGAGCGAAGCTAGACCGCTCGAAACTGACAAATAAGGCGAAAACTTCTGCATTGGCTGAAGAGAGAAGCTCGCCCCGAGACCCAGGTAGTAGTAGCGGCTGGTCGCACTCAGCCCGAGGCTTTTGTCCGAGCTGGGAACGTAATCCAACTGGAACTCCAGACCCCACAGGGCCGAGGGATGGTAGCCGGCGCGGCCGACCACGAGCAGGTTGTTCTGGATGCCGAGCCATTGCTCGAATAAGCCTCCACCCACGCCGCCGGCCACTTCCATGTGCGGGCCATCGAGCTGCGCCCGGGCCGGGACCGCATAGAGTCCCAGGCCCAGCAAGCAGCAGCCCAGCGCGATCGCTCCCAGCGATCTCGCGCATCCTGAATTCCTGCAGGGTTTCAGCGCCTAATTCCTTTTCCCGGCGAACCGGTGAGAACGAGCTCTCCCCTCTTGGGGCTGATGGGGTGAAAGAAGAATAGTCTGAAGCGCTAGAGTCCTGCCACATGCACGAGATACTCCCTCACCGCGGCCCCTTCCCTCTCGCGCAGGCCGAGGCAATCGCCCACGCCCTCGGCCACCTTGTCCAGCTCCTTTTCCTGACCCGCCTTGTAATGCGGGCCGTCCTGCGCAAAGAAGGCGCGCGCCGCCTCGATCCGGTCGGCCGAGCAGCCCGCGGCGAAGTACGGCATGTACACCGCGAACATGGGCGGCATCTTCTCCATGAGTTGATCGTAATTACTCGTCATCCAGTCCCACAAGATCTTCGCGTGGTCCTCGTTGCCGGTCTGGCCGATGCCCATGGGGATGGTGAAGACTTCCTGGGGCCGCAGGTCTCCGTGGAGACAGTAGTAGAGAGCGTGCTGGATCATGGCCGGGTCGGTGAACCAACCCAAACCGGCCAGGTAGCGACTCCGGTCGGCAGGGATTTTCGAGGTTTCGAATCCCTTCTTGTACTTGTTGTAGAGCCGCCATCCGCCGCCTTCCAGGGCCGTGATCTGCATGCACTGCCCCAGAACCGAGGGGTCGGCCGTGCCCTGCCCATCAAGATAGGCTTCGGTGGTCGATCTGGCGTAGGCGATGACGTCCTTGTCGTGCGCGTACTTGCCCAACCACGCGATGAGATTTGGCCGCAAAAGCGCCGCCGCTTCGCTCTCCCCTTTTCGCGGAGTCAGCCCGAACCGTTCCCGCGCCGGGCCCAGCATCTTGGATACGTAGACGGCAAAAGCATTCTCGAGATCCGGGGTGACGAACGCCATGCGCACTTTCCCCATCGCTCCCGTCATGGCCGCGATCACTTCGGGCCGCGGATCGTCAGCCAGGTTGGCAATGACTTTCAAGTAGTTGCCCCCATCGATACGGCCGGCGTCCAGAAGAGCGGAAACCTGACCCACGAAGGCCACGCGCTCGCGCGGGTTCATGATGTCCACCGCGTCCTTCGAGAGACGGTTCAAGGTTGCGGGGTCCACGTCCCAGTGGTAGTAGCCCCGCTCGTCGTCGTTGGGATGGATCCACGCCAACTTGCCGGTGGTGGGCAGGTCGAGCGTCTCTTGGGGTGAACTCAGGAGAGTGCGGACGGTGCGCACCTGCTTCCCGTCGGAGTAGCGCAGCACGACCGGCAGCTGCCAGGTCTGCGCCATTTTGTTCTTGGCGCCATAGTTCGCGAAGCGCTCCTGGTGCAGGGAGATCTTTCCATCTCCCAGATCGCTCACGCTCAACAGCGGCACTCCGGGTTGATCGAGGAAGGTCGACATCGCGGTCCCGATGTCCACCCCGGAGGCCTCGCTCATCGAAGCCCACAGATCGGCCGCGACCGCATTCCCCCAGGCGTTCTCCTTCACGTAGGTCAGGATGGTCTTGCGGAAGAGATCTTCCCCCATCCAGTTCTCGAACATCCCCAGCACCGCCATGCCCTTCTCGTAGGTGAGTCCATCGGCGGCCTGCAACAGTTGGACTTCATTCGTCACCGGCTGCCGGATCGCGCGGGCGTTCTGCTGCGCGTCGGTTCCCATCGCACCTTCGACTCCGAGTACATTCGTGACTGCGATGCTGTATTCGGGAAAGACTCTGTCTGTGATCTTGTTGCCCAGCCAGGTGGCGAACGACTCGTTGAGCCAGAGATCGTCCCACCAATCCATCGTCACCTTGTCACCGAACCACATGTGCGCCATCTCGTGGGTCATGGTCGAGGCCATGCCTCGCTTTGCCCGTACTGTGGTTTCCTTGGGATCCATGAGGAGAATCGTCTCGCGGAAGGTGATGAAGCCCACGTTCTCCATGGCTCCGGCCCAGAACTCCGGCACCGCGACCAGATCGAGTTTCGCGTAGGGGTAGGGTTCGCCGAAATACTCCTCGAGCGCCTTCAGCAGGGGCGGCGCCATGCGCACCGCCTCCTTTACCAGATCCGATTTGCCCGCGACGGTGATGACGCGTCCTGGTACTCCCAGTCCGGGAATGTCCGTGGTTTCCAAAGGACCCGCGGCCAGAGCGAGCAGGTAGGAAGGCATGGGCTTGGTGACCTTGAAGGCCACCTCACGCCACCCGTCCTTCGTGCTCTCCTGTTCGATGGGCGTGTTCGAGTAGACTTTCTGTCCCTCGGGAACCGAGATCGTCATCTGCCAGGGAATCTTGAAACGCGGTTCGTCATAACAGGGAAAGGCCTGGCGGGCATCGATGGCCTCGAACTGAGTGAAGAGATAGGCCTTGCCGTCAGTGACCAGACGATAGAGACCGCGTGCCGTGGTATCGAATTCTTGGGAGAACTCGATGCTGAGCGTGTACTCGGCCGTGGGCTCGAGAGCTTTCGCCGCCTTGAAGTTTACTCTCTTGTCGTCTTGCATCTTGAAGGTCACGGGGATCATTCCGGTGGGACCCTCCAACTCCACTTTCTGAAACTCCATGTCCTCGGCGTGGAGCTGAAAGTGATCTCTCGTTTCCTTGGGCTTGAGATGAATGTAAACCACCCCGGTATAGCTCGTCTCTTCGGGATTCAGTCGCAGTTGGATTTCCTCGAAGATGGGGGCAATCGCATCGTCGAGACGAATGCTTGCCGTCGGCGCGGACTTCGCCTTAGCGACCGTGGCCTGTGATTCCGCGCCTGAGGTCGCGAGGGAGTCGGCCTTCGAGTCAGTGGCGGAGCCTTGTCCGAGCGCGGCGTTCGCGCTGAAGCACAGAAGGATTCCCAATCCGAGACGCAGCAGGTGAGTCCGCATGGCGGTGACGCTGAACATCGAACGATCTCCTTGGAGGAATTCAAGTCAATTGGCGAAAACAGCCCTTTCGCCTACGATGCAAGGGGTGGAAAGAGTTGCACCGATCGCGCGTGATACATTGGGCGTCTCCGTCCGCAAATGCAAGGACCGAGGTCGATGAAGACAGAAACTCGAGCCTACGGCAGCTGGAAGAGCCCCATCACTCCCTCCTCCCTCGCGGCAGGCTCTCTGAATCTGTCGCAACTGCGCGTGGCCAACGGCCGCGCGTATTGGGCCGAGATGCGTCCCGCCGAGGAAGGACGCGTGGCCATCGTGTCCTGCCCGCTGCGGGGTGGGCCGGTGCGCGAAGAAATTCCCGCTGTGATGAGCGCGCGCAACCGCGTCAACGAATACGGCAGCGGCGCCTATTGCGTGAGCGACGATGGCCTGTGGTTCACCAACCTAAAGGACCAGAGACTCTATCGAATCGGTGTCGACGGGGCCTGCGTTCCCATCACCCCTGCAGCGACCGAAGATCAGCGCTATTGCGATCCGCAGCTCAGTCCCGACGGACGCTGGATCGTCTGTCAGCGGGAGCGGCATCCCGCGGTGGCGTCAACCCGCGCGGGCGAGGTGCTCAACGAGCTCGTGCTCGTGCCGGCGGACGGATCGGATGCGCCGAGAGTGATCGCGTCCGGCTGTGACTTCTACGGCCCGGCACGCCTGCGCCCCGACGGCAGGGCCCTGGCGTGGTTGCAGTGGAATCACCCCCAAATGCCCTGGGATGGTTGCGAGCTCATGGTGGCAAGCTTGGGCGCGGACGGCACGGTGCGCGACCCACGACGCGTCGCGGGCGGGAAGACGGTCAGCGTCTTTCAACCCTCATGGTCGGCCGAGGGCGTTCTCCATTTTGTGAGCGATCAGAGCGGCTGGTGGAATTTGTATCGTCTCGAAGACCAGGTGGCGCGCAACCTCTGCCCCATGGAAGCGGAGTTCGGCAGCCCCTACTGGGCGTTCTGGATTTCGATGCACACCCATCTCGAGAGTGGACGCATCGCCTCTCTCTGCATCGAGAAAGGGCAGGAGCGATTGGGTTTGGTGGATGCCGATCGCGGATGTTTCGAAGCCTTTGCGCTGCCTTTGAGCAACTTCGGACAGGGTGGCGAACTCGTGAGCGACGGCGCCGACCGTCTCGTTTTTCTGGGTGGATCTCCCACGCGCGCGACCGCAATCTATTCTCTTTCGCTGCAAGACCACGCCGCGCGTGAGGGCTTGGGGACCAACCACGCCCTACGCGAACTCCACCGGCCCGGCGCAGAAGAGATCGACCCGCGCTATCTCTCGGAGCCCCGCGTGATTTCCTTTCCCGCCGCACCCTTCTCCAACCGCTGGAGCGGCAGAACCCCGGGAGAGGTGGAAACGAGAGGCGATGGCGACGCCGTGTCCCATACGGCCCATGCCTTTTATTACCCGCCCAAGAACGACGACTACGTGGCGCCCGAAGGAGAGCGACCTCCCCTGGTGGTCATGTGTCACGGCGGCCCGACCGGCGCCACGAATACCGCGCTCATGCTCAAGGCGCAGTTCTGGACGAGCCGTGGTTTCGCGGTAGTGGACGTGAACTATCGGGGCAGCACCGGGTATGGACGCGCGTATCGCGAGGCGATCAACGGCAACAGCGGGCTGGTGGAGCCGCGCGACTGCGAGGCGGCCGCACGCTACCTGGCGAAGGAAGGACTGGTCGATGAAGCGCGCATGGCGGTGCGCGGGGGCAGCGCCGGCGGGTACGTCGTGCTGTGCTGCGCCGTGTTTCCCTCGGGGGATGACTCCTGCTTCAGCGCCGGTACTTCACTCTACGGAATCGGCGACCTCGAAGCTCTGGTGCGCGACACCCACAAGTTCGAGTCGCACTACCCCTTCACTCTCATCGCACCCTACCCGGCCGAACGGGAAGTCTACCGCGAGCGCTCCCCTCTTTACTTCGTGCAGCGGGCCGCGTTCCCGCTCTTCTTGATGCAGGGTCTGCAGGATCCGGTCGTCCCCCCCAATCAGGCCGAGGGCATGGCCAAGGCCCTGCGGGAGGCCCACCTTCCCTTCGCCTACCTTCCCTTTGAGGGGGAAGGGCACGGCTTTAGGCGAGAGGAAAATATCGCCAAGAGCTTCGCCGCGGAGCTCTCGTTCTACGGCCAGGTGTTCGGATTCCGCCCGGATTCGGTCGATTTCGCGCTAAAAATCGAAAATTTGGGGTGAGCTGGCTCAAACGCGCCGCGATTCCGTATAATCAATGTGAGGCCGGCAACGGTCTCGGATGTTAGCCGAAACTCCGTGCTGAGCGAATCGCTCTGCTGGGATTCAGGCGCCAGGTCCTGAATCTCGGAGTCTTGTCTGTGAAGCATCGGACACTTCGGGAGGCGGCCCATTGGGCCGCCTTCTCTTTGGGTGCTTCTCTAGTCGCGAGGAAAGAAGCGAAAGCAACTCTGGGGACTCCAGCGCGGTCCGCCCCGCGTTTGCGCCAGACGATAGCCCGCCCGCAGGGCCATGCGTAGCTCGCTCGGCCGGACTCCCAACAGCGCGGCTGGTACGCCTCTTTTCGCAAAGGCTAGCGCACCCGAGTCGAACCAATCCGTATCGTCGTCTCGATTTCGCACTCCCAGTTCGTCGAAGCGCGCGGCCTCGCCCAAGTACCTTCCCAGTTCGTTGTCGCGCGTACCCTCGACGACCAAAGTGTCGTGCGGCGCTGCCGTGGTCTCTTCTCCCTTCAGCACCAGCGCCCCCGCGCATCCGCTGAGATCGAACGGTGCGACGAGTGCGAACTCCTCGGCACCAAGATTTCCCCGTGTGCTGAGCGTACTTGCCACGAAGGCAACCGTACGCGCCGGTCGCTGCGGTAGCGCAGAGTACGCGGTGGCCAGAGCGAGCAGCCCCGCGGTGGCACGCGCGTTGGCGCTTCCGCCATCCCACGGCGCGCAGTATACGATGCTCTGCTCCTCGGCGTACCGGCCGGGAATCTCCCCCACCACGTTGAAGGAACGCGACTGGCGCACCTCGAGGGTAACCTCGCCCTCGACTTTGGGCGAAAGAACCCGCCCGCGAAAACCTTGAGTGTGTGCGGCCCACCGTGCGCGCTTCACCTGGATGCCCGCTTCTTTCAAGATGCGTGTGCCGGCCTCTTCAGAGATCCAGGCTTGGAAGCGACAGTTCGACGCCAGCTCCTCGCGGCGGAAAAGCGCAAAGCCTTCGAAGCGTTCCTTCCACCGGGCCCACTCGGCGGCCGAGCGCGTCGAGTCGGGCATGAGCAACACGCCCAACGCTCCACGGCGTTTTGCTTCCGCCACTTGATAGCGCCAGTGGGAGTACCAGTCACTGGTATCGGGGCGCGGGGGGTCGAAATCGGCGAGAACGAGCACCACTTTACCCACGACGGAAAGACCTTGGTAGTCGTCGCGGCGGCGCTCGGGGGCCACCACGCCCCGGCCGACGAAGACGAGAGCGCTCGACGGAATGTGAAGGCTGGTACTATCAGCGCGCGCGGAGAGGAGAAGGTTCTCCCCCTGACCTAATTCGGTGGAGCCCACCTGAAGTTTTGCCGTGCCCACCCGCGTGGCGACGGTCGCAACCGCCTGCAGATACTTCCCCTCGTCGCCCGCCGGTTGCAGCCCGATTTGAGCGAAGCGTCGCATGAGATGACGCAGGGTTCGACGCTCGGTCTCGCCGAAGGGTGGACGGGGCGCGTGCCCTTCCCCTTCGAGCGCACGAGAGTCGGCTGCGATGTCAGCTGGCTGCATGGTGGCGACGACCGCGGCCGGCACTTTGGTGGAGAGCCGGTCCCAACCGAAACGCAGGCAGCCGGAGGCAGCGAGCGCGAATCCCGCGAGCAGAAGGATCAGCCCGCGTCGGCGCATCATGATTTGGCTTTTCTGCGCGATTTTTCGATGAAGCTGTGTCCGATTGCGGCGCGGTGGATCTCGCGAATCGTGTCGATGCCCAGCTCCTTGAGAAAGAGCGCACTCTCACGGTTTTGGCTGGTGGCGCTCACCGTGGTGTTGTCGGTGCACAGCGCGACCGGAATGCCGTACTCGAGAAAAGTGAAGATGGGGTGCCGCTCCCCGCGCGCGACCGCGCCGGTCTGGTAGTTCGAGCTGGGGGCGCACTCGACCAAAATTTGATCCTTGGCCATTCTCTTCAGCAGCGCTTTGTCCTGCACGGCACTGCAACCGTGACCGATGCGGGTGCAACCCAGCGTGTCGATGGACTCCCAGATGTAGGCCGGGCCTTCCGCCTCGCCGGCGTGCGCGGTGAGACCCAGGCCGGCTTGTCCGGCGATCTCGTACGCTTTGTGGAAAAGGTGCGGTGCGTTGCCTTTTTCCGCACCGGCGATGTCGAAACCGATCACGCCGCAGCGATCGTGCAGATGCTGGGCGTCTCCGGCCGCGCCGCGGGCCAGGATTTTGGCGATGTGCGGGCCGTGGTGGCGCATGGCGATGACGATGAGTCCGGTTTGAATTCCAAAGTCCTTCTCGGCGTGGTTCAGGGCCGAGAGCACCGCGCGGATGGATTGGCGAATCGTGAGCCCGCCGTAGATGTGGATGATCGGCGAGTAGCGCAGCTCGAGGGTCTTTACTCCGTTCTTGGCCGCCTCGGCGCAGATGGTAGCGGTGACCTGGGTGATGTTCTCGTAGAATTGGGTGATCCACATCGGGTAGTGAAACTTGTCGAGATAGCTCAGCAGCGAGCCCTCTTCCTCGGGCTGCAGGACCAGAAGCTTTCTCATCTCGCGCAGGCTGTCCACCGGGTTGAGTCCGTAGCGCTTCATGATGCGCCAGGTCACGGCCGCCGGAATCGAACCGTCGACGTGTTGGTGGAGCTCGGTCTTCGCAAGCTTGCGTATGGACGCGGGGATCGTAGGGTTCATGGGGTCTCCTTGGACTGCGGAAGCGTCTTCTCCGCGGGGTCTCTCTCTTCGTTCTTGTTGGGCAGTAGTCTAAGCCCGTGCCGCGAGGGCGCCAATGGGGGATCGACCTCGGCACCCTTCGTGCTAGGATGGGTTTGGAGGCGTTCCCGCATGCATGCATTGATGAACAGGATTCTCTCTGCAGCTCGTGGAGGGCGAATGCTTCCCAGGATCATGGCCTTCGCCGCGCTGATTCTCGGCGCCACGAGCGCCTTCAGCACCCTCAGTACACCCCGCGCCTTTGCCACGACCTGGCATGTCGAGAAGGATGGCAGCGGGGATTTCACGGTCATTCAGGATGCGCTGAACAGCTGTGCATCGGGAGATACGGTGCTCGTGGGTCCAGGGCGCTACACGGAACATGCGCCCTTCGACTTCGGGGCGCTCACCGAGGATACCTACGTGGTGGTGGATACACCCAACCTCACGCTTCGGGGAACGGACAGGGATGCGGTGATTGTAGGGCCCGAGGTATTTACTAAGATCAACTCGCGGGAACCGAACGGGATTGCTACGTCTCTCCAAGCTGCTAGTCCGAAGATAGAGAATCTCACGGTGGAAAATGTAGTGGATGGAGTCACCATCGAGGTTGCGGCAGATGCCACAGACTGCATTCTACGCAATTGTGAGGACGGATTCATCATTGGCTCAAGTGCGAATCACACCTTCACTCGGTGCGAGGTCTACGATAGCCCGGGCTGAAGCATGGCCTGCTACCTCCAGTTTCAGTTTGGCACGGACGGCACAATCCAGAGCAACACCTTCGAGGCCGGGAACATTAATGTTTTCGACTCCAGTGCCAATCTCATCAGCAATGATATTGGACCTAGTCCAGTCGTGAATCTCCAATTCAGTGGAATCGCACTGACTGCAACCCGAAACATCTTCCGCGGAGCTGGAGATGCTACGGTCTTCTTAAGTGGAAATTCTGTAGAAATGCATGACAACCATATTCTCAACAATGGGGGATATACGGTGCGGATCAACAACTACGACAGCCCCAACTACACCCTCCACCTGACCAACAACTGGTGGGGTACAGCAGACTCCACCCAGATCGCCGCCTGGATTCGAGACGTGCACGACGACCCCAAGTTCAACATCGAGGTGAAGTTCGTGCCCTTCGCGGATCAGCCGCTGCCGGCTCGCTCCGCCAGCTTCGGCCAACTGAAGGCGCGGTTCGGCGGGTACTAGCTCGAGCCACGGCGTGCGCCAACTCGTTCGTACGTCCGCGCAGGTTTCTACCCGGCCATCAAAGTTTTTTGGGAAACTGATGTGGCCGGGTAGACAAATCCGCGCGCGATCGTATGCCCCCGTGTACGGAAGTACATATATGGTCTTTTGTGCCCGGGTAGACGGAGGCCCTCGCCTCATCGGCTTCGATGACAACGACTTGAAATTTATAGCCGGCTATAAAATCGTCCGCGGTGATTTCTCCGCCCGGACAGACAAATCTGTCTCCGAACGAGTGTCCCTGGGTACCCTGATTTGGATTCGCCCTCCGTGCCTCGCCTCTGGTTGGCCGCCTTCAACGCGCCCCAGCTCCTGGATGCCACGCCGATCACATTGCAGGTGAAGGTGAAGTCCTCGTACCCCGTGAAGTCGAAGAGGGCAAACGCGCAGTTTGTGAGGTCCGATCCGTAGCCTGTTTCGAGCAGACTCAAGGGAAGAGGGGTGGGCAGGGGCACGCACTCCGTGGATTGCGGAGTCGTGGCACCGGAGATGTACGTGGGGCCCGCTTCAGCCCCACCGGCATAGAAGCACTCTCGGGTTCCAACGCGAACGTCACCTGGGTCCAACCCAAAATTCAGACCGCTGGAGGGATAGTAGGTGAATGACTTGAAACCCAAGCCGGTCTCGTGGGAGAGAGAAAGGTTGTATTCGTGGCCAAAGAGTTGGGTGAGCCCGGTCGCGATGACATAGAGTTCGAGCGAGGGGAGAGCGCCGTGCTCCGGGTCGGGATGGCCCCATTCCCTGAGATACGACCGATACATCAAAATAAATCGATGAATTTTGTTCGTACGCATATTTGCTGGATATCCACTACTTTTTGCCATGGTTGCTGGATATCCAACGGATTGAGCCGCGGTCCGCGGTGCGGTAAAACGTCTAACTCCTTACCACACAACAAGGTTCTGTACTTCTTGCGGACTGGCGCCTCTAATGCCTCAAACCCGATATTCCCTCCAACCCTGGAAGCTTCCATGAACTCCGTCCCGATCCCAAGCCGCCCTCCGTGCCGCTCAGGCCCGCCGCGAGCTCTTCGCGCCGCCCTTCTCGCCCTTGCGTGGGGGGTCCTGGTCTTTCGGGTTGGGCCCGCGAGAGCGGACGAACCGGCGGAACGCCCCCAGACCTGGGAAGCTGATGCCGCGTCCGCCCCGACGGCGCAGCTGCCCGCCGACCCCCACCTGAAGGACTTCCTCCACCTGGCCGCTTTGAACAATCCCGGTCTGGCCGCGCGCTACGAGAACTGGAGGGCGCAACTGAGCCTGGTGGCCAAGGCCGGCGGCTGGCCCGACCCCGTCCTCAGCTATGGCTACTATTTGCAGTCGGTGGAGACGGCGGTCGGCCCGCAAGAGCAGCGCCTGGCTCTCACCCAGGCCATTCCCTGGTTCGGCAAACTTTCCGCCCGAAAAGACGCCGCGGCGCAGAGAGCCAAAGAAGCCCAGGCCATGCTTCGCGCGGCGCAACTCGAACTCTTCGCCCGCGTCGCCCAGGCCTACTACGAGTACGCCTACCTCGCGTCGGCCACCGCGGTCACCGAGGAGAACCTGGAACTCATGCGCTACCAGGAGAGTGTGATGCGCTCACGCTACCAGACCGACTCCGCCTCGTATGCGAACGTCATCAAGGCGCAAGTGGAACTCGGAGTGCTCGAAGACCATCTGCTCACCCTGAACGATCGCCGCAAACCGCTTGCGTCCCGGCTCAACCAGACGCTCGGGCGCGCCGCCGACGCGCAGCTTCCCTGGCCAGTCCCGCTGGAGCAACCCATTTTCTCTTTTCCCGCGGGCGATGAATTACGGCGCGAGCTTTTGGCCAACAGTCCTCAGCTGAATGCCATTGACCATCGTCTCGACGCGATTTCTAAGAGCATTTCGGCCGCCAAGCGCGACGGCTACCCCGACTTCACGGTGGGGGTGCAGACGATTTTGACCGGCACTTCCGAGCTGACCAGCTTTCCCGGACAGGGGAAAGACGCCTGGATCGCAACCCTGGCCGTGAAGCTCCCGCTATGGCGCGGGAAATACTCGGGGGAAGTGAACGCCCAGCGCGCGCGCCAACGACAGACCGAGCACGAACGGAAGGACCGCGAGCTGACGCTGCTCGCGCAGGTCGATGAAACCCTATTCCAGCTACACGACGCCGAGCGCAAGATCGATCTCTACGGGAAGAGCCTGGTGCCCAAAGCCAAGCAGGCGTTGGAGGCCAGCACCACCGGATTCCAAACCGGCAAGCTCAGCTACCTCGATTACATCGACGCCCAACGAACTCTGCTGCAGTTCGAGCTGGAGCACGCGCGCGCCGAGGCGGACCGCGGAGAACGGGTGGTTCAGCTCGCCGCGCTCATCGGAACCTCCCTCGACGAAAGCGGGCCAGCAACGGCAAGCGAATCGCAGCCGAACGGCGGGAACCAGGGAGAGAGAACTCGTGATCTGGATACTGGAGGAGATTCCCAATGACGCGCCGCACTGACGTCTTGATCGTCCTCGGACTGGCGATTTTGGTGGCGGGCTTTCTGACCGGCCAACTCTTCAACGACCATGGCGCCAGCGATAGGTCAGCAGCCCAGGAGCACGCAGCCCAAGAGAACTCGGCCGACGATGCTTCCGTCCAAGGGGCTAGCTCTCAAGTGACCTTGTGGACCTGCTCCATGCATCCGCAAATCAAACTGCCGCATCCAGGCAAGTGTCCGATTTGCGGGATGGACCTCATTCCCCTGAAAACCGAGTCAAGTGAATCCGGTGCGTCGCATCAGACGAATGCGGGAGCGAACTCTGCGACTCTGACTCTCTCCAAGGATGCGGTCGCCCTGGCCGAAATCGAAACCGCCCCTGTCGCCCGCGGTAATGCGGGAAAAAGCGTTCGCCTGGTGGGCAAGATCGACTTCGACGAGACCAAGTTGAAGACCATCTCGGCCTGGGTGCCCGGCCGCCTTGATCGACTCTACGTCGACTACACCGGCATCCGCGTGCACAAGGGTGATCACATGGTCTCGATCTACAGCCCCGAGCTGGTGAGCACCCAGGAGGAACTCATCCAGGCCTTCACGCACAGAACGCAACTGCAGGGCAGCTCGGTCGGACTCTTGAAGAGTACCGCCAAGGAAACGGTGAGCGCGGCGCGCGAGAAGCTGCGGCTCTACGGCCTCACGGAAAAGCAGATCGCGGAAATCGAACAAAGGGGACATGCCGAGGACCACGTGACTATCTACGCTCCCTCGGACGGGGTGGTGGTGAAGAAGAGCGCGATGCAGGGCGACTACGTGAAGACCGGTCAGATCATTTATGAGATCGCCGATCTCAGCCAACTCTGGGTCAAACTGGACGCCTACGAGAGCGATCTGGTGTGGATTCGCTACGGTCAAGACGTCGAGTTCACCGCCGAGGCATATCCGGGGAGGAAATTCAAAGGGCGCATTTCCTTCATCGCGCCTGTACTCGACCCCAAGACCCGCACCGCCAAGGTGCGGGTGAACGTCAAGAACGAGGATGCGCTGCTCAAGCCGGGCGTCTTTGTGCACGCGGTCGTACGCAGCACCATCGCCGCGCAGGGCCGCGTGATGGACGCGCAACTCGCGGGCAAGTGGATCTGCCCCATGCATCCCGACGTGGTGAAAGACAAGCCGGGCACCTGCGACATCTGCGGCATGACTCTGGTGACCGCGAAGAGCCTCGGGTACGCCGTGGCAGCCAAAGACGAGGAACCCCCTCTCCTCATTCCCGCATCAGCCCCCCTCATCACCGGCAAGCGCGCGGTGGTGTACGTTCGGATTCCCGGAGACGAGCCGCGCTTCGAAGGACGCGAAGTGGTGCTGGGCCCGCGCGCCGGGGACCAATATATCGTCAACCAAGGGCTGCGCGAAGGAGAGCTCGTCGTGGTGAACGGCGCGTTCAAGATCGACAGCGCCATGCAGATTCAGGCCAAACCCTCGATGATGTCGCCTTCCGGTGAAGGCGCTGCCCCCATGTCCATGCCCATGCCGAAGGACGGTGGCCAGTGAACCTGACCGATCGCGTCATCCGTTTTTGCATGGACAACAAGCTGGTGGTCGTGCTCGCCCTCCTCGCGGTCATCGCCTGGGGGGTCATGGTAGCTCCCTTCCCCTGGAACACACACGGCTTGCCCCGCGATCCAGTACCCGTCGACGCCATTCCGGACATCGGCGAGAACCAACAAATCGTGTTCACCGCCTGGCCGGGACGCAGCCCGCAGGACGTCGAGGATCAAATCGGCTATCCCCTCACCGTTTCGCTTCTGGGCATCCCGGGAGTGAAGACGGTTCGCAGCTACTCCATGTTTGGCTTTTCGACCATCTACGTGATCTTCAAGGAAAACGTCGAGTTCTACTGGTCGCGTTCCCGCCTGCTGGAAAAGCTCAGCAGTCTTCCCGCGGGAACTCTGCCCCAGGGAGTGCAGCCCGCCCTGGGACCGGACGCGACGGCTCTGGGACAGGTCTACTGGTACACCCTGGAGGGACGTGACCCGCAGGGGAACCCGGCCGGCGGTTGGAATCTCGACGAGTTGCGTTCGATTCAGGATTGGTACGTACGCTACGCCCTGCAGGGGGTGGACGGAGTTTCGGAGGTCGCTTCGGTAGGCGGTTTCGTAAAGGAGTACCAGATCGACGTCGACCCCGACGCCATGCGCGCCTACGGAGTCACTCTCGACCAGGTGTTTCAGTCGGTGCGCATGTCGAACGTGGACGTGGGGGCGCGCACCATCGAAGTGAACAAGGTGGAGTACGTCATCCGCGGAATCGGCTTCATCAAGAACTTGGGAGACATCGAGAAATCCGTCGTCACCGAAGTGAACAACACTCCGGTCACCATCAAGGACATCGCCACCGTGAGTTTGGGGCCGGCGTTGCGGCGCGGCGCACTGGACAAGGGCGGCGCGGAAGCGGTGGGCGGGGTGGTCGTGGTCCGCTACGGCGAAAATCCCCTGGCCACCATCGATCGCCTCAAGAAGAAGATCGCGGAGATCTCCCCCGGACTTCCCTCCAAGACTCTCCCGGACGGCACCGTCTCGAAGGTTACGATCGTTCCCTTCTACGACCGCACCGGGCTTATCCACGAAACCCTCGGCACGCTCGAAGAGGCGCTGATCCTGGAAATCCTCGTCACCATCATGGTGATCATCTTCATGGTGAGGCACCTGAGGACGAGCCTGTTGGTCTCGGGCCTCTTGCCGGTGGCGGTGCTCATGGCCTTCATCGCCATGAAGCTCTTCCACGTCGATGCCAACGTGGTGGCGCTGTCGGGCATCGCGATCGCGATCGGCACCATGGTGGACATGGGCGTGATTCTGAGCGAGAACATGCTACGGCATCTGGCCGAAGCACACGCCGACGAAAACAAAAAGGAAATCATCTTCGGCGCCGCGAGCGAAGTGGGAGGAGCGGTGGTAACCGCGGTCGCCACCACCGTGGTGAGCTTTCTGCCCGTCTTCACCATGACCGCGGCCGAGGGCAAGCTCTTCAAGCCTCTGGCCTACACCAAGACCTTTGCGCTCATCGCCGCGCTCATTGTATCTCTGACCCTCATGCCGGCCTTCGCCCACATGCTCCTGGGCTGGCGCGTCAAGTTCCGCGGCCCCCGGAGACCGCGCGTGCCCTGGAAATTTCCCGCGCGACTTCGAGAGCGCCTGGTGGCTTCTTCGAGCTGGATCGTATTCGTGTTGGTCGGACTTCTTCTGACATCCACCTGGTTGCCCTTGGGGCCCGCGAAGGGATTCGCGCGCAATGCCATCTTCCTTTTCGCCATCATTCTCGGTCTGCTCTTTGTCTTTTCGTTCTTCATCCGCGCCTACGGACGCATCCTGCGTTGGTGTCTTGGGCACAAACTGATTTTCCTCAGCCTTCCCTTAGTTCTGATGGTGCTGGGATGGCAGGTGTGGCATGGGCTGGGCAAGGAGTTCATGCCCGATCTGGATGAAGGCAGTTTTCTCTACATGCCCACCACCATGCCGCACGCCTCGATCGGCGAATCTCTCGACGTCATCGCCAAGCTCGACATGGCGATTGATTCGATCCCCGAGGTGGAGTCGGTTGTGGGCAAGATCGGTCGCGCCGATACTCCACTCGATCCCGCGCCCATCTCCATGGTCGAAGCGGTGGTGAACTATCTTCCCGAATATCGCGTCGATCCAAACGGACATCGCCTGCGCTTCAAGTACCGCAAGGGCGCATTCGTGCGCGACGATGCGGGCGAGCTCATCCCCGACTCGCACGGGCGTCCCTACCGCCAGTGGCGCGACACCATTCACTCCTCCGATGACATCTGGAAGGAGATCGTCAAGATCGCTCAGATCCCCGGCACCACCTCGGCGCCCAAGCTGCAGCCGATCGCGGCGCGCATCGTCATGCTCCAGAGCGGCATGCGCGCGCCCATGGGAATCAAGGTGAAGGGCCCCGACCTTCAGACCATCGAAGACTTCGGCCTGAAGCTCGAGAGCATCCTCAAGACGGTACCCTCGGTGCAGCCCTCGGCCGTGTTCGCCGACCGCATCGTGGGCAAACCCTATTTGGAGATCGAGATCGACCGCGACGCCATCGCCCGCTACGGTCTGCACGTCAAAGATGTCCAGAACGTGATCGAAGTCGCGATCGGGGGGAAACGTATCACCACCACGGTGGAAGGGCGCGAACGCTATCCGGTGCGCGTGCGCTACCAGCGCGAGCTGCGCGACAGCATTGAAAGCCTGGGCGGCATTCTCGTTCCCTCACCCCAGGGAGCGCAGATCCCCCTCATTCAGCTGGCGAAAATCCGTTACGTGCGCGGCCCCCAGGTAATCAAGAGCGAGGACACCTTCCTCGTGGGCTACGTGCTCTTCGACAAGAAGCCGGGCCATGCCGAAGTGGAAGTGGTGGATGACGCGCGCAAGACAATCCAACAGAAGATCGACTCCGGTGAGCTCGTGCTTCCCAAGGGAGTGAGCTACTCCTTCGCCGGAAGCTACGAAAACCAGGTGCGTAGCGAGAAGCGCCTGAAAGTGGTGCTCCCCCTGGCACTCTTTCTCATCTTCCTCATCCTCTATTTCCAGTTCCGCTCGGTCTCGACCACTCTGATGGTCTTCTCGGGAATCTTCGTGGCCTGGGCCGGAGGATTCCTCATGATCGGACTCTATGGACAGTCCTGGTTTTTGAACTTCTCGGTCTTCGGAACCAATCTGCGCGACCTTTTCCAGGTGCATCCCATCAATCTAAGCGTGGCCATTTGGGTGGGCTTCATCGCGCTCTTCGGCATCGCCAGCGACAACGGAGTGGTGGTCGCGGTCTACTTGCAGCAGTCCTTCCGCCAGCACCGCCCAAAGACGGTGGCTGAAATCCGCGAGGCCACCGTGATCGCGGGGACCCGCCGCATCCGTCCCTGCCTCATGACCACTGCCACCACCGTGCTAGCGCTCTTGCCCGTTCTGAGCTCTACCGGCCGGGGAAGTGACATCATGGTTCCCATGGCCATTCCCTCCTTCGGTGGTATGGTCTTGGCGCTCATCACCCAATTCATCGTACCTGTGTTGTATTGCTGGAAAGCCGAGTTAGGGCAGAAGTTCACGCGCGCAGAGGAAGTGGCATGAGCGAGCCATCCGTAGAGACGATGAAGGATCCCGTATGCGGGATGACGGTGAGCCCGAGCCCGGACAACCCCCATTCGGTGTACGAGGGACAACGCTTCGAATTCTGTTGCGGCGGTTGCAAGAAGCGTTTCGACGAGGACCCCAAGAAATACTTGCTACCGCGCGCGGCGGCAGAGCCCAACTCGGCGAAACCGGACCGGGCGCAGTCGAAGGCCGCGCCGCCCTCTTCGGCCAAGAAATACACCTGTCCCATGCACCCGGAAGTCGTGAGCAACAAGCCGGGGGCCTGTCCCAAGTGCGGGATGGCGCTGGAGCCGGTGGAGGTCAGCGAAGAGGAAGACGATTCCAGCCGCGCGGAATACGAGGACATGAGGCGGCGCTTCTGGATAGCGGCGGTTCTCAGTCTACCGGTCCTTCTGAGTGCGATGGCCGGAGGCTTTGTTTCCAACGCGTTCGGAGGGTTCCTTTCGGAGCGGGTGCGCGTCTTTCTGGAGTTCGGGTTGAGCGCTCCGGTCGTGCTCTACTGCGGCTGGCCTCTTTTAGTGCGCGCCTGGAACTCGGTCGTCCATTTCTCTTTGAACATGTTCACCCTTATCGGGTTGGGGGTGGTCGTTTCCTGGAGCTACAGCGTGGTGGCCATGAGCCTCCCCGGTCGCTTTCCCGCCTCGTTCATGAGCGAGGGCGGGACGGTTCCGGTGTACTTCGAGGCAGCCGCGGTGATCACCACTCTGGTCTTGCTCGGACAAATGCTCGAGCTGCGCGCGCGCAGCCACACCGGGGCCGCCATTCGCAGTCTCTTGGGGCTCGCCCCCAAAACGGCTCACCGGATTTTGCCCGGCGGAGATGAAGAGGAGGTGCCCCTGGACCGAATCGAGGTGGGAGATCGACTGCGCGTGCACCCCGGGGAAAAGATTCCACTCGATGGAAGCGTCGAAGAGGGCAAGAGCTCCGTGGACGAGAGCATGGTCACGGGCGAGCCCATGCCGGTGGAAAAGGGTCCAGACGATTTCGTCATCGGGGCTACTTTGAACACCACCGGGGCCATGATCATCCGCGCGGAGAAAGTGGGCAGCGAAACCCTCCTTGCCCAGATCGTACAGATGGTGGCCGCCGCCCAACGCAGCCGCGCCCCCATTCAGCGCGTCGCTGACCAAGTGGCTAGGTATTTCGTGCCGAGCGTCATCCTGGCCGCGATCGTGACCTTCGCCGTTTGGGCCGCGGTCGGCCCCGAACCCAGAATGGTCTATGCGCTCGTGAACGCCGTGGCAGTTCTCATCATCGCCTGCCCCTGCGCGCTGGGACTGGCCACTCCCATGTCGATCATGGTCGCAACGGGAAAGGGCGCCTCGGTGGGTGTTCTCTTCAAGAACGCCGAGGCGATCGAACATCTTCGCAAGGTCGACACTCTGGTGGTGGACAAGACGGGAACGCTCACCGAAGGCAAGCCACGTCTGGTGGAGATTCAGCCTCAGCCCCGAATCTCCGAAGAAAACCTCCTGAGGCTGGCCGCAAGCGTAGAGCAAAACAGCGAACATCCTCTGGCGCGGGCCGTGCTCGATGCCGCGCGTGAACGCCATCTCACCTTCGCGGCGGTCGAGGACTTTCAGAGCCATACTGGCCGCGGGGTGAGCGCGATGGTCGACGGCATGTATCTGGTCCTGGGCAACGAGGGGCTCCTAAAGGAACTGGGGACGAGTGACATGCGGGCTGACGTGGGAGTCGACGAGCTGCGTGCTCGCGGGCAGACCGTCATGCTCGTGGCCATCGATCGGGCGTTCGCGGGACTGTTGGTCGTGGCCGACCCGATCAAGGAAGGCACGGCGGAGACGATTCGGGAGCTGCGGGAAAGCGGGATGCGGATCGTCATGCTGACCGGCGACAATCCGGTGACCGCACGCGCCGTGGCCTCCAAACTCGGAATCACCGATCTCGAGGCGGGGGTACTTCCCGATCGTAAAGCCGAAGTGGTGCGCGAGTTCCAGGCGAAGCGGGCGGTCGTGGCCATGGCCGGAGACGGAATCAACGACGCTCCGGCGCTGGCGCAAGCTGACGTGGGCATCGCCATGGGAACCGGCACCGACGTGGCCATGGAGAGCGCCGCCATCACTCTGGTCAAAGGCGATCTGAGCGCCATCCTGCGGGCACGCCGTCTGAGCGAGCTCACCATGAGTAACATCCGCCAGAATCTCTTCTTTGCCTTCGCCTACAACTCTCTGGGCATCCCTTTGGCGGCCGGGGTTCTCTACCCCGTTTTCGGGCTGCTTCTCAATCCCATGATCGCGGCCGCCGCCATGAGCTTCAGCTCCGTGTCTGTGATCACAAACGCTCTACGCCTTCGAGGTCAGGACCTCTGATCGTTTTCCCGGATGAATTTCGCCCTGGCCGAAATTAATCTGTAACTCTGGGGCCGCACCGGCTTCTCATTGTCAAAGCCCGCTCGCCGGGCTCACAGGACAAGCGGCATGGTGGTCATGGCGGAGGCGGTAATGAGGCAGAGCGACGAACAAATCGTCGATGCCGTATGCGGTGGAGACACCGAGGCCTTTCGCTTTTTGGTGGGGCGTCATCAGGACACCGTCTACGGCATGCTGCTCCGCCTTGTCAGTGATTCCGAGTGCGCGCGTGATTTAGCCCAGGAGACTTTCGTGCGGGCCTATCGATCACTCGGCGGATTCAGAGGCGATTCGCGTTTCAGCACCTGGCTGGTACAGATCGCCATCCACGCGGCACGAGATCACCAACGGAGCAAGGGCCGTTCGAAGGTCATCTCCCTGAGCGAGCTGGAGGAACGGCGCAATCCAGAGGCAGCGATCCGAGAGACGAGGAGCGCCTTCGACCCCATGCTACAGCTCGAAGAACGTGAACTCTCTCAACGCCTCCAGGAAGGCCTGAAGCGACTGCCCGAGGGATATCGAGAGGTCTTCGTGATGAGGCATATGGAAGAGATGAGTTACGAGGATATTTCCACCCTGACCGGCAACAGCGTGGGCTCGCTCAAGGTACGTTCCCACCGAGCGCGCAAACTTCTGCGGGAATACCTGCGGGATGACCCCAAACCGGGATCCCGCTCGGTTTCGAGTTCTTGAGCCGAAGTGAAAAGAGGAGGAATGAGCATGGACACCCTTCTGGCCCGCTACCTCGACGGGGAGCTCGACGATGAAGAGGCCCGCGTCTTTCTTCAACGGCTCGAAACCGATCCCCATCTCGCGGCGGAGTTGCGCGACTACGAGAGAATTCTCGCCAGCGCCCAACTCTTGCGCGAGGTGAACGCACCTTCCGGTTTCACACAGAGCGTGATGGAGCGCGTCGCAGAGGAGGCTCCCCCGCGCCGCAGTGTATCTTTGAGCCCCGGCCGGGCAGCCCGCCCGCGAGCGAAGGGGTGGGCGTGGCGTCCAGCATTAGCCATGGCCGCGGTCCTTCTCGTGGCATTCGTCCTGGGCCGCATGACCGTGGGGTCATCGAACTTTGAGATCGACGGCGTAAATTCTCCTCCGCAGCTCTCTCAGCTCCGGTCCACCCTAAACGTGGGACAACCCCGGACGGAAACGGCGTCGCTCGTCGCCGCGGGGGGCGCTTCGGCTTCGCGCGACTTTCGCATCGTGCGCTTGATCTACTCCCCACAACGCGAGGATCTCGAGTCGGTCTCCGTGGCCGGCAGTTTCAACGGCTGGAATGCGCATAGCCTTCCCCTGAAGAAGACCGGCGGGGTATGGACGACGACGCTGGTGCTTCCTCCGGGAGCCTACGAATACATGTTCATCGAGAATGGAAATCACTGGGTTACCGATCCGCTGGCTCCTTACACCCGGGATGACGGTTTCGGAAATCGCAATGCCGTGCTCGAGCTGGGAGCCTGAGCCGTTGCGATCAGCAAGAACTCAATTCTGGGGGAGCGAAGACGTGAAGGGAAGTTTGTTCCGGTTGTCTTGGAATCCGAATTCTGGGGCGCGGCATCGTGGAGCCGGCTCCCGCGCGGCCAGGGCGGGCTCGTTTCTCGCCGCGTGCGTGCTCCTTTTCGGTGCCGCGCCCACTATGGCGCAGAGTCCCTGGATCCTCTCTCCATCCCTTTCGATCTCGGGAGGGCACGAGAGCAATCTCCTGCTCGACCCGGCGGGAGCGGCCGTGGTGGTTCCCGGCGGGTCCTTTCTCGAGTTCTCCCCCGGCTTCGAACTTGCGCGCCGGTTATCGCAGAAACTCGAGCTACGGGTGGGCACGCGGATTTCGGCCGAGCGCTTTTTCAACGACGAAGATCGCACCCTCTACGGCCACGTGGCCTGGGGAGATCTTTTCGTCTCGCTGTCCACGCGTACCCGCATGCGGTTCTCCCTCTCGGGCGATTACTTCAACGACACGCAGCAGAGCGCGCTGCGGCGTTGGGGGGGCGGGGGAGAGCTCGGCATCGACTATCGGACCCGGCGCTTTCGGCTGGAGGGGTTCGTGGGAGGGCGAGGTGTCTCGTATCCACGCGCGGACGCTCTCAACGAAGCCGGTCAGCTCACGAGCTACCGCGAGGACCGCTGGAACCTGGGAGCGGCCGCTTCGATCGCCCCCAGCGCTCGTCTTCTCCTACGCGCCTCACTGGTGGCACGTCGTACGGATTCCGTGGATCCTCAATACGACGGGGGCGCGCTCCTCAGCGATCTCGCCCTGCGCTTCACCCCACAGCACCGTGTCTTTCTCGATCTCCACTATGGGCGCCAGAGCCGGGACTTTGATCACCGCCTCCCCTCTTTCGACAGTGATCTCTATACACAGTGGGGAGTGGGGATGAGCTTCGAACTGAATCCGGGCGCCTCGCTGCGCCTACGCTGGTCGCAAGGCACCTACTCCGACCCGGAAGGGAACGAGCAAGATACCGACCGCCTCGAGCTCTCGTTGAGACTGGGGCCTTCGATCTTCGGAGCTCGTCTGCGTCCCGCGCTTCCTATGGCTTTGGACTTCAGTGCTGGAGACTCTCCGGGGCCGAAGCAGGGGGCCGAGGGAACCGTATTCCGTCTTCACGCCCCGGCCGCGGCGACCGTTGAGCTGATGGGTGATTTCAATGGATGGCAACGCGGCCGGGCGACGCTTGAGCCGCAGGACAACGGCTGGTGGCAAGTGACCCTGAGGATTCCACCGGGGCGCTATCAATATCTCTACATGGTCGACGGCAAAGCCCTGACCCCGCCCGAATCCCTGATTACGGTAGAAGATGGTTTTGGGGGTCGGAACGGGCTTTTGGAGGTCCGCTAGGAACTCGTCCATTTTTCTCGTAACCTGCGCGGCCCACTCTCGTCTCATGGTCTGAACGCGGCGAACCGGGAGCCCACGGATTCGCCTGTACCAGGAAAGGAACTCCGTCATGAGAATCCGACTTCAGGCAACACTGAGTCTGGCGCTCTTCACTCTGCTGGTGCTCGCGAGCAGCCCAGCCTGGGCGCAGTCGCCCGGCGATCAACTTCAGACCCGCGACAAGATCCAGGACAAGATCCAGGATCCGCTGCAGACCCGCGATCAGCTCTACTCCCACTATATGGATCGGGTAAACGAGTATGATTCCACCAGCGATCAACAGCGCGATCGCCTGCGCCAGAACCTGAAGGACTGCCTGGTCCTCGATCTTCCGCAGGATCAGCTCGACACTCTCTTTCCCGTACAGCGGGCCCGCTATTCGACGCAGGCTCAGTTGAAGATGCAGAACGCGGTGCTGGCACTTGCACGCGAGGGAATGCCGACCGATCTGCTCTGCGGAAAAATCGCCGAGGGCACCATGAAGAATGCCCCCGAGTCCGCGCTCGAAGGCGCAGTTGCCCGCATGGAGGGCTTCACCAAGCACGCTCATCAGTATTTGAACCAAGCGCGTCAGGAGGGCTTCGAGGGGGCGGGTGATTTTCAGATCCAGCGCCAATTGGAGCGTGGAGTCGCGCTGAACATGTGGCGTGGTCTGCAAGAGGGTGAGCTGGACCAACTGCGGGACCGGGCCAAAGATCGTCTGCGTGACGGCTCTTGCAGTCTCGTCGACCTGGCGGCTGCCAGTGAAACCGCTACCGAACTCAAGGAACTGGGTGTGTCCTCTGATCGCGCCCTGGGTCTCTGTGGCGACGCGCTGCAACAAGGCTACCGCGGTCAGGAAATGCGGCAGATCGGCCACATGTTCATGGCGGCCCATATGAACGGCGAGAACGACGAACAGCTGTGTGATGCGCTGCAGATGCGTATCCGCCAACGCGAGCAGTTAGGCCAGATGATGGAGTACATGCAGGGCCAGGGCTGGATGGGTCCCGAGCAGATGGGACACGACTACGGCGGCGGCAGCCCGGTAGATGAAGTGATGGGCGGTGGACACCACGGAGACGGCATGAACGGCGATGGTTCCGGTGGCGGTATGGGAGGCGACGGCTCTGGTGGTGGTAGCGGCGGTGGAATGGGCGGCGGTGGAATGGGCGGCAGCGGCGGCTGAGCCCGGGCTTTCCCTTGCGAATGCATGAAGCCGGCCCCATAGCGGGGCCGGCCTTCTCATTGTTGGGAGCCCTCCACCGGCTGCGTCAGCGGCAGAACATCTCTCGGCCGTGGCGCGGAAGGCTCACTACATCGAGCCTTTGTCTTTCGATCCCAGCACACACACCTGCTTGCCGCAACTCAGCATCTTGGTTCCCAAATACGGGTTCTTCGTATCGCCCTTCTTCTGAATCCAATCCGCTTTTGCCATCGGACAGTTCATGACGACCCAGGTGGGGGCCGTGGGGGAATTCTCATAATTCATCTGAGCCAAGGGAACGAACTCTGCGCTCAGACCATTGAAGGCGCTTCTGGCCTGCTTGAGATCGAGATCCTTGGAACTCAGGGTCTCCAACGCTTTCCGCATCATCATGCTCGCGCTTTCCTTGGCCGTCTTGCCCTCGGCCTCGTGGTGTGCATCCATCATCTTGCCATGGGCCTCTTCCGCGCCTTCGTGACCCATCATCTTCCCCTGCATGGATTTCATACTTCCGTCATCCATCATCTTCATCATGTCGGCATGCTGATCCATGAATTCGAGCATCTCCGTCGCATGCTCTTGGATGCCTTCGGTGGAATCCTCCGACAGTGTTTTTGCCATGGCCGCATAGTGAGCCACTGCCGCCGATGTCGAGACGCCTCCTTCATGAGCCAGTGCGAACACCGGCAAGAGAATGATCATGATCGCCAGAAGTGCGATTCTTTTGATACTCATGGTAAATGCTCCTTCCAATCGTTCCTGCGGCTTCGTAGCCGTCTCTGGGGAATCTTCTCGAACGGGGCGCTGCCCCCGAAAACTAGTCGTCCGCTTCGCCTGAAGCGGGAGTCGCGCGCAACTCGAAGAGCTCGAGGATGCCTTTTCCCTCGCAAACGAGTCCGGTCTTGCCTACGACATTCGTGGCCGACCTGTGACCGTGGAGGATGGTCAAGCCGTCCACGTATCCCATCAGGTGCTTGCCGGCGGCGGATGCGGCGATCTCGCTTCGATCCTGAGGCCAGCTCACCTGCTTGCGATCCAGGACTTTGGCCTCACCGTCCGCGACGGACTCCAGGACGGCGCTTCCCCTCTCCGCCAGAGTCACGGACTCATAGGAAGTCGGCGCGCGATAGTGATGAACGAGTCCCAGCGTTCCTTCGAACCCCGAAGGGTCGACGTCGAGACTCACCACCACGTCTCCCATCTCCTCGGGAAACAGGAGATAGACGCGGCCTGAGATGGTCAGCTGCAGTCCCTCGGTTTGGCCGGCGATCCTCTCCGCGTGGATCGAAGCATCGGGAGAGGCCTTCACGATTTGAAGCGCTTCTGGTAGCAAGCTCGGGTCGCTTTCCGTCGGCTTCCACACCACCACGCCTTCCGCATTGGGCTGGAGGGAGGGCTCGGCTGTCGCCGCTTCCGGTGCACTCGGAGTCTGACCTTTCTCCGACACGCCCTGGTTCGCGGGCGCGGCGACCGCCTTCACCGCCACACCGTAGGTGTAGACCAGACCTCCTCCGCGATCCGCCGTCGCCAGCAGGAGCCAAAATCCGAAGAGGGCCATCACGAGCAGAAATCCGCGCAGGACACGTCTGCTGACGGGGCTGATTTTCCCGCGGAGCGGCTCGAAGAACCCACGTAGCACGGCAAGCACCGCGAAGGCCCAGACGGTGCGGAGCGCCATGTCGCTGTGCGCCGCGATCGCCTCCTGGATTTTCGGCGACATCACACCCAGCGAGTTCGCCGCGCTCCTGCCGCTGAACCAGGTGACCACGGCCGCGGCCGCTGCGAAGAAGTAGAGGGTGACAGCGGCGGTATCGAGCCAGCTGCGGCGCCGCCAGGCAACCGCCAGCACTTCGGCCGCGAGGGCCAGACAGAAGAGAACGATGGGAAAGTGCAGGACTGCGGGGTGGAGGTTGGGCAAGTTGGAAGCGCCGAGTACTCTCTGCAGCATGGCTCTTTCTCCCCGGGCAACGGCGTCGAGCGGTGCACGAAGAGCGGAGCATGGAAGGACCATGCCCCGTTCGCTCTGCGATCCGCCCTCGAAGACGGTCTCGACGGAAAACGTTGCCACTGCGCCAGTTCCGCACCGCGAACAAGTGTTGAACCCCTGCGGCTCCAAGGAGTTCCAGGAGGGAGACGTGTTGCAAATCCAGCACCGCCAGTTCGTAACTGGTTGATATCACGCAAACCTGGCGACTACGTAGCCGGCTTGCCGCGCCATGGCGCCGCCTTAGATTGAGCGGCAGCGCACCTTCCCTCAGCAGGAGACCCTATCGTGAACCCTTCCTATGGCATCACCCGTGAGCTTCCCGACACCGACTTCGCACAGGCAGTGGAGAGAGTCACCGCCGCCCTCAAGAAGGAGGGCTTCGGCGTGCTCACCGAGATCGACGTGCAGGCCACCCTCAAGAAGAAGCTCGACGTGGACTTCCCACAGTACCTCATCCTCGGCGCCTGCAACCCTCCCTTCGCCCACCAGGCCCTGCTGGCAGAGCCGGGAATCGGCTTGCTCTTGCCCTGCAACGTGATCGTGGCCGCGCGCGCGGAGGGGGGCACCACGGTCTCCGCCATCGATCCCGTCATGGCCTTCAAGATCGTGAACCGGGAGGGCATGGAGGAGCTGGCGGGGCAGGTGCGTACGAGCCTTCAGGCGGTCATCGACAGCTTGTAGCGGCAAATTGAGGGAAGATCCGGTAGGATCGTACTTGGTAATTTACCGATTAGTAGATTTGTATCTATATATAATTCAATAAGTTAGTCCTTGATGCTCGTGTTTTTCCAGGCGGTAGTTGAGGGTATTGCGGGTGATCCCCAAATAGCGCGCGGTCGCGCTGCGGTTTCCCTGGCACTTCTTGAGCGCGCGTTGGATGAGTTCCTTTTCCACCGCGGTGAGATCGAGTCCGCCTTCGGGGAGCGAGAGGCCGAACGCGTGGAGGGCTCTCCAGTGCGAATACCGGCAGGGAAGATCTTCGGGTCCGAGCGGACCCTCGGGGTGCAGCGCCAGCGCCCTCTCCATCACGTTCTCGAGCTCGCGGACGTTCCCTGGCCAGTCGTGGGCTTGCAGGAGTCGCTCCGCCTCGGAGCTGACCGAAGGGGTGGGCTGGTCGTTCGCGGCGGCGATCCGCGCCGCGAAGTGACGCGCCAGGGGCAGGATGTCGTCGCGGCGCGCGCGCAGGGGAGGCAGGGTCAAGGTGACCACCGCGAGCCGGTAATACAGGTCCTCGCGGAAACTGCCGTCGGCTACCATCGCCTCGAGATCGCGATGCGTGGCCGCGATCACCCGCACATCCACTTTCACCGGCGCGTCCGCTCCCAGCGGATCGACTTCCCGCTCCTGCAACGCCCGCAGCAATTTCACCTGAACTTCGGGCCGCAATTCACCGATCTCGTCCAGAAAGAGGGTGCCGCCTCCGGCCAACTCGAACTTGCCCTTGCGATCGCGCTCCGCCCCGGTGAATGCGCCCTTGCGATACCCAAAGAGCTCGCTGTCGATGAGCGTTTCGGGCAGAGAGCCGGCGCCCACCGCCACGAAGGGACCCTCCCGACGCTCGCTGGCGTGGTGGATGGCCCGCGCCAATACTTCCTTGCCCGTGCCGCTCTCGCCCAACAGCAGGAGCGTGGTGGTGCGCGGAGCCACCTGTGCCGCCTGACGCAGGACCTCGTCCATGGCCTGGCTGGAAGCCACCATGTTCTCCAGGCGCAGGCGATCGCCCGCGAGCTCGCGCAGGCGCCGGTTCTCCTTTAGCAATTCGCTCAGGCGCAGCGACTTGTCCACCGAGAGTCGCAGCGTTTCGTGCTCGAAGGGCTTCAGGAGATAGTCGTGGGCACCGGCGCGCATGGCCGCGACGGCGTCCTCCACGCTGCCGTGCGCGGTGATCACGATCACTCCCAGCTGCGGCCAACGCTCCTTGAGACGCCGCAAGAGGCTGAGGCCATCCATGCCCGGCATGCGCACGTCCGTGATGAGAACTTGCGGGAAAGAAGAGGAAGGGAGTCCACGCTCCGCCGCCTCCAGGGCCCGAAAGGCTTCCTCGGCCGAAGCAAGAGGGGTCACCGAGAACCCTGCCTGGCCGAGGTGATACGAACTCACCCGACGCAGACTCTCGTCGTCGTCGACCAGGAATATGCGGGCGGTAGACATGACCGGGGTAGAATCCTCCGCCCAGCGGAGATGGTCAAGTCCCCCAACCCAAAGTCCCCGCGGTTCCCTCACGGTGCCGGTCCATGGGAATGGGAGTAATTTGTAAGCATGTGGATTCAGCCCAGACGCCGCGAAGAACCCGGAGCGGAGAGACCATGAACGACAAGAACGCAAGAGGTGGTTGCTGTGGGGGAGCGTCCCCCGATGCGGCCCGCCCGTCGAATTACCTGCCCGAAACCGAAGTCGAGATCCGCGCCCAGGTGAGCGAAGCCTATGCCCGTGCCGTCGAACTCTCACGCCAGGGAGGCGGCAGCTGTTGTGGCAACGCCGCTCCCTTGGGCGTGGCCTCCCAGACCGCGGGCTACACCCCCGACGAAATGACCGAGTTTCAGAGCGCGTCCCAATCCTCTTTCGGCTGCGGCAATCCCCTCGCGTTCGCCGCACTGAAAGAAGGTCAGACCGTGGTCGACCTGGGAAGCGGCGCCGGCTTCGATCTCCTCATCGCCAGCAAGAAAGTGGGCGAGAAGGGACACGTGATCGGGGTGGACATGACCGACGCCATGCTCGAAGTCGCGCGCGAGAACCTTCTCCGGGCCAAGGCGAACAACGTCGAGCTGCGGAAGGGTACGATCGAGGAACTCCCGCTGGACGACGCTTCGGTGGACTGGGTCATTTCCAACTGCGTGATCAATCTCTCGCCCGAGAAGAACAAGGTCTTTCGCGAAATCGCCCGCGTGCTTCGCCCTGGTGGACGCTTCTCGGTGAGTGACATCGTAGCGGAAAATCTTCCCGCCGATTTGCTGGCACAGGCCGCGGCCTACTCCGCCTGTATCGGCGGAGCGATCTCCGAAACCGAATACCTCGCTGGTCTTGAAGCGGCCGGACTTCGAGACCTGACCGTGAGCGAGCGAAACGTCTACGACGAAGCGCAGCTGCGCGGCATGGTCGGCAATGACCTGGAGGCGCTCGGAGTTCCCCGCGAGCTGCTGGACTCTCAGCTGAAGCACGCGGCGGGCAAAGTGTGGAGCGCGAAGATCAGCGGCCGTAAACCCTGATCAACGAGCCCCCGCGGTCGCATGCGCTTTCATCAGGGCCTGATCGAGATCGTCGATGAGGTCCTGCGCGTCCTCCACTCCCACGGACAGCCGTATGCAGCCCGGGTGAATCCCCACCGCCTCGCGCTCTTCTTCGGTGAGCTGGATGTGCGATGAATTGAAGGGCATGCTGATCAGAGTCTCGACTCCACCCAGGCTCGTCGCCTCTCTTGCCACCCTCGTTTCGTGACAGACCTCGAGTCCGGTCTCGTCACCACCCTCCACGAAGAAAGTGACCATCCCTCCGGCCATCTTCGCCAGATCGCGACTGGTGCGCTCGTAGTTGGGATGACTCTGCAGGAGTGGATGGATGACATTGCTCACGTGCGGATGTCCTTCGAGGAAACGCGCGATCTTTAACGCGTTCTCGTGGTGCGCTCGCATGCGCAGATGAAGCGTCTTCAGCCCTCGCTCGAGCAAGAATGCGGCGTGCGGATCGAGGGAGCCCCCCAGATAGATCATGCGGCCCCAGACTTCATCCACGAGCTGCTTGCTTCCCGCGACCACGCCGGCACAGAGGTCGCTGTGCCCATTGAGGTACTTGGTGGCCGAGTGAATCACCAGATCGGCGCCCAAGGACAGAGGCCGGATGCCGATGGGGGTGAGGAAAGTCGCGTCGATCACGAGCTTCAAGCCGTGCCGCTTGGCGATGGCCGCCAGCCCCTTGACGTCCGCATACTTGAGAAGTGGATTCGTCAGGGCCTCGAAATAGAGCACCTTGGTCTTGGGCGTGATGGCGGCTTCAACGGCCCCAAGGTCTTCGAGATTCACGTAGCTCGCCTCGAGACCCCACTTGGGAAAATGATTGATGAGCAGGCCCGAGGTACCGCCGTAGATGTCGTGCGTGGTCACCATGTGGTCGCCCGACTTCATCAGACTCAGTAGCGTGGTAGAGATGGCCGCCATGCCCGAAGAAAAGAGGAGACCACTCTCTGCGCCCTCCAGCGCGGCAATCTTTTGCTGCACCGACCACTGGCTGGGATTGCCGTAACGTGTATAGAGGAGGTGATCACGCTGCTGGCCAATGCGCATGGCTTCGTAGGTTTCGGCCGTGAAATGGAAAGTGGAAGTCTGATAGATCGGCGTACCGACAGCGCCGGTGTGCGGATCGTCTTGCGTGCCGGCCTGGACGCAGAGAGTCGCGGGCGCGAAGCGCGGGCCAGGTTGATCGTTGGAATGCGTGCTCTCGGTGCTGTCGGATGCCATCGTGCTCTCCCGGGGTTATGAGGAATCTCTCAGCAACGATAGAAAACGGGGGGAGCGGATTCCAGGAATTTGGAATGAGGGCTAGAATCCGGCCGGTTCTTCCTTGGAAAGTAGTGGAAGTTTCAAGATGAAGCGTGCGCCGCCCTCAGGTGCGTCGTCCACTTCGATGCTCCCCTTGTGAAGCTCTATCGCCTGATACACCACGGCCAATCCCAGGCCGGTGCCCTTCTCCTTCGTGCTCACGAAGGGCTCGAAGAGATGCGCGCGCAGCTCGGGCGCGATGCCCGGACCGGCGTCCTCGACCACCAGCACCACCGCGCCGGCGGCAGTCTCCACCGGCGAATCCCCGGCGCGCCCCAGAGTCGAGCTTTGCGGCGGCGCTTCGGGTCGGGTCGTAAAGCGCAGTATGCCACCCTCCGGCATGGCCTCGATGGAGTTGAGGGCCAGATTGAGAACCACCTGACGCATGCGCGAGGAGTCCATGCGAGTGAACGGCAGCTGATCGGCCAAACCGGTTTCGATCCTCACCCCGTGCCGCTGCGCCTGCCGCTCCACGAGTTGCACCACCCCCTTGACCACCGCGTTCAGGTCGTCCTGGGCCCAGGAGGGGCTGGGGGGTTTGGCGTAGTTCAAGAATTGCCCCGTGAGCTCCTCCAGGCGCTGAAGCTCCTTGTGGACGATTTCCACGAATTCCTGCCTCGGATCGCCCTCATCTATGTCCCTGGTCAGGATGGGCAAGCTCCCCTTGAGGCTCGCCAGGGGGTTTCTGATCTCGTGGGCCAGAGACGCGGAGAGCTGGCCCATCGCGGCCAATCGCTCCGCCTCCTTCGTCCGCTCGAAGCTGGCCGCCAATCGTTCGTAGGCGATCCTCGACTCCTCTCGCTTGCGGCGCAGTTCACCGGCCAGACTTCCCGTCACCAAACCGATCACGTTGAACATGATGATTTCCAGGTATTGATTCCCGCCGGCCATGCCACCCCACTGGAAGAGCACGTGGGGAAGGTAGAGAAGCGTCGCCGCGAGCGCGGTCAACACTCCTCCCTTCAATCCGTAATGAAACGCGCCCAGCACGATGGGAACGTAGTAGAGACGTCGCCAGACATCGTGCAGTGCGTGATAGGAGTGCGCCCGCGGAGTTCCGTAGTGCAGCGCCGACACCAACAACAGAGCAAACGCCACGAGAAGGATGGGAGTGCGTGACAAAGAGGCGCTTTCGCGCGGTGGTCTGGAGTCCATGTGCAGAGCTTAGATCCCCCGGGTCTGGGCGACAAGAGAGAGCACCGTCCTTATATTACACCGGGTGGAATCGCTCGATCCGGCGCCTGGTTTCGCCGCCGCTCTCATTGCCTCGAATCGGCGGCAAATCCGCTACTATCGCGGGGGAAACGGGGCGATTCCGCCCCACGATTTCTCGTGCTTTCCTTCTTTCCCCAAGAATTTTCTGGCGGAGGCGAAACTTCGTGCATGGATTGTGGACGCTCCCTTGACTTGCGCCCCCTGAATGGTTCAAGCTTTTCAAGAGGGGAAGTCCCCTCTCACCTAAATTCGTTTCTTCGCGAAGCCCCCCTGTTCCTCTTTCCAAGTCACGGTTGTATGACTCCACGCCAACGGCAGGACCATTTGCTCGCTCAATGGATGCTACGCATCATGGGCGGAGGCGTTCTCTTTTCCGTGGCGATGCTCGGGCTGTTGTCTTCGTGTGGAACGCAGGCCGCCCAGCCGGGTCATGACGAACCCGATCCCAGTATCGCGGTGAGCGAGCCGATGGTCGATCGAGACCTCGACGCCATTCGCGCGTCGGGGGTACTGCGCATTCTCACCCGCAACAACAGCAGCTCGTATCTCATTCTGCGCGGTGAGGAGCTGGGCTTCGAATACGAATTGGCCAGCGATCTGGCCAAGGAGCTGGACGTGAAGCTCGAGGTCGTCGTGGCCGACAGCCAGAGCAGCATGCTCAGTATGCTCAACCGAGGCCTGGGCGATCTCGTCGCCGCTCCCATCGTGCCCACCGAGTCGCTGCGCAAGGCCGCCTCGTTCAGCCGCCCCTACAACGAGATCCAGCCGGTTCTGGTGGTCCCCCACGACTACCTTCACTTCTACCGCAGTGAGAAGGACCTCCAGGGCCGCGTGGTCGCCGTCCAGCGCTATTCCAACGAGCAGGAGCTTCTGACCCAGCTCCGCGTGCGCGGAATCGACGTGGGAATCGTCTATCTCCCGCCCGATGTCTCGACCGAGGACATCCTGGACATGGTGGCCGACGGAACCTACGGCGCCGCCATCGCGAGCAGCCGGGTGGCCCGTGCCGCCATGACCGTGCGTCCCGAACTCTCGATCGCGTTTGCGCTGGGCGAGATGCAGAGCGTGAGTTGGGCCACGCGTTCGAACAGTCCCCAACTTCTCGCGGCTGTCAACCGGTTCCTCTCGCGCAACTATTCCATCAAGGAGAGCGGTGAGGTCGCTGGTTCGAAGTTGTACAACATTCTCGTCGACAAATACTTCAAGGACGAGCGACAGATTTTGCGTCGCGCCGAGAATCCGTTTCACGTGGCACGCACCGGCAGAATTTCTCCTTACGACGACCTTCTCCAGACGGCGGCGGATGAACACGAGCTCGACTGGCGACTTCTGGCCAGCGTGTGTTTTCAAGAGAGTCATTTCGATCCGAACCGCACTTCGTGGGCGGGCGCGGTCGGCCTCATGCAAGTCATGCCGGCCGCTCACGGTGTTTCCGCCGACAGTCTGAAGATTCCCGAGGTGAACCTCGACATCGGCGCAGCATTTCTGCGTAAACTCTACGACCTGTACAGCTACCTGCCTGAACGCCAGCGGCTGAAGTTCACCCTTGCTGCCTACAACGCCGGAATGGGACACGTGGACGACGCCCGCATCCTCTCGGTCATGCGAGAGAAGGATCCCAACCAATGGGAGGGGTCGGTCGAAGAGAGCTTGCTGCTGCTACGCAAGCCCGAGTATCATCGCCAGGTGCGCTACGGGTATGTCCGTGGCAGCGAGACCGTGGCGTACGTCCGGCAGGTTTTGCGGCGCTACCAACTCTTCAAAGACCTGACGAGACGCGAGGTAGCCCGCCGAAACGTCAATTCCCGGCCGGCGGAGACCGTCGTTTCCTCCATGCGCTGAGTTCCCCGGCGGCTGTTAGCTTCCCTCGGTTCCCCAGATCGAATCGCGAGCCCATGACCAGTCTGAAGGCGCATCCTTACGCTTCCTTTCTCCACCAAGTCGAGAAGCCGGCTCGCTACATCGGAGGGGAATACAATCAGATCGTGAAAGATCCACGATCGGTGCGGGTGCAGCTGGCCCTGGCCTTTCCCGATCTCTACGACATCGGGATGAGCCACCTGGGTACCAAGATTCTCTACTCGCTGGTCAACAAACAGAAGGACATGCTCTGTGAACGGGCCTTCGCGCCGTGGCCCGACATGGAGGCCCAGTTGCGCAAGCGGGGGCTTCCCATCCTCTCGCTGGAAACTCATCGCGATCTGGCCGAATTCGACGCCCTCGGATTCTCGCTCCAGTACGAGCTCACCTTCACCAACCTGTTGAACATTCTCGATCTCTGCCGCATTCCCGTGCGCAGCGGGGATCGCGACGAGAGCCATCCCCTCATTCTGGCCGGCGGTCCGGTAGCCACCCAACCTGAGTCCCTCGCGCCCTTCATCGACGTCTTCCTCATTGGCGACGCGGAAGAGAAGCTCCCGCAATTGCTCACGAGACTGGCCGATTGCAAAAAGGAGGGACTCTCGCGTCAGGAGACTCTGATCGAGTTGGCGAAACTGGACGGCCTGTACTGTCCCGCTCTCTACGAAACCGCCGTCGTCGACCGCGGTGGCTTTCTGGTGGTGACCGCACCGCGTCATCCCGAGGTGCCCGCGCATCCACGACGCTGCATCGTGGAGAACCTCGACCGCTATCCATTTCCCGACGATTCGCCGGTCGCGGCGGCGGAAGCCATCTTCGACCGCATGAGCGTGGAGATCGCGCGCGGATGCACCGAGGGCTGCCGCTTCTGCCAGGCCGGAATGATCTACCGTCCAGTGCGAGAGCGCGATCCGGAGCAGATCGTCGCCACCCTGGTGTCCGCTCTGGAGAAAGGCGGCTACGACGAAGCCGGGCTCACCACTCTCAGCACCGCCGATTACTCCTGCATCTCGCCCCTGATCAAGCGCGTCATGGAGAAGCTACGCCCGGAGAAGGTTTCCCTTTCCATTGCCTCGCTGCGGGCGTACGGACTCGACGAAGAGCTGCTCGACGAGATCTCCAGCGTTCGCGCCACCGGGCTCACCTTCGCGCCGGAAGCGGGCACCCAACGCATGCGCGACGTCATCAACAAGAACATCCGCGAAGAAGACATCACCCGCACCGCGCACCGCGTGTTCTCGCGCGGCTGGAGCCGCATGAAGCTGTACTTCATGATCGGACTGCCGAGCGAGGAAGACGAAGACGTCGCCGGGATCATGGAGTTGGGTCACCGCATGAAGGAGATCGGCCGGGAGTATCACCGAGGCAAGGCGGGGGTGACCGTCGCGGTGAGCAGCCATGTGCCCAAACCTCATACCCCGTTCCAGTGGGCCGCGATGGACTCCCTCGGCGAAATCCAACGCAAGCAGGATATCCTGCTTCAGCTCGC
This sequence comes from Candidatus Krumholzibacteriota bacterium, assembly GCA_963764625.1. GTDB lineage: Bacteria > Krumholzibacteriota > Krumholzibacteriia > JAJRXK01 > JAJRXK01 > JAOZPE01. Next base: position 123,043 of record CAVXTH010000008.1, read on the forward strand.
GCGCCGCTATCGGCTCGAATTCCGCCGGCACGATCCGCGGACTTCTTTACTCGAGGGGCTCATTGGCCGCGGTGACCGCCGGGTGGCAGCCGTCATCGAATCGGCGTGGAGAAAGGGCGCGCGATTCGACGGGTGGAACGAACTCCTGCATTGGGAGGCATGGAGCGAGGCCATCGAGGAAAGTGAAATCGACCCCGCTCTGTATCTCGGGACCATTCCCACCGACGTGAGACTGCCGTGGGATCATCTCGACATGGCATTGGAGACCAAGTTCCTTCTGCGTGACTATCGCATCTCGATGAAAGGCCGCCTGGCCCCACCGTGTGGTAAACCGGTTGGAGCCCAGGTTCACCATACGAACCTGGCCGAGCACGAAGCCGATCAGCGCAAACTCGTCTGTTACAACTGCGGCGTGGCGTGCGACATGAGCGCGATGCGCGAGGAACGCGGTGAATTCTTGCGTTCTCTCGGCGCCCTCGAGCCGAGCCGAGCCCAAATGTCAAAGCTCGAGGAAAGCACCACGGATTCCCCGCGAAACCGCGGAGGCGCTCCCCACGATTTTCAGCAGGGGACACCGGTGCGGGTACGGCTCCAGTTCCAGAAGACCGGCGCCGACGCCCTCACCGGCCACCTCGATCTGGTGCGCAAGTTTCCCCGCACGCTCCGCAGGGCGCACTTGCCGGTGTACTACACGCAGGGCTTTCATCCCAAGCCCGCGGTATCCTTTGGACCAGCACTCTCGCTCGGAATCCAGAGCGTCGGTGAACTGGCCGAGGTGAAGCTCACGGAGCGCATCCCCCCGCAGGAGATCTTGCGACGTCTCAACGAAGTCAGCGAGAAAGGACTCGCCTTCACCGGTTGCCGCATCTTGGACGAAGGAGAGATGGGTTTGAGCAAGTGCCTGGCCCGAGCCGACTACCTCGTGAAACTCGAGAGTCTCTTCGACGGCCTCTCGCCACGCACCAAGCGGCACTGGGATGGGCTCATCGAGAAGTTTCTCGCTCTGCGCTCGCGCGAGATCATCATCACGCGCAAGCGCAAGGAGCGCGTGGTCGATGCCCGCGCGGCGGTCGAGGATCTGCGAATCGCCACCGCCACCGACAGAGAGCGGCTCCCCGCCGTGCTCGTCGAGGACCTGCCCGCGTTGTGCCTCTTCTTGCGGCTACGGATCGATCTTTCCTATTCGGTCAAGCCGGTGGAAGTTCTGCGTGCGCTTCTTCAGGACGATTCGCTTCAGCTTCCTCCCCACGAGATTTTGCGGGTGGGGCTGTGGGACGTGCAACAGGGCGAGGCGATCGCTTCCCTTCGGGCCTGATCAGGCGCCGGCAGCCCCTTCGTCCTGCTTGTTCGCTTCCCGGAGGAAAATCTCCGCTTCAATTTCCTCGCGTAGAGGATGCGCGTGAAGTTGCATTGAGATCGTTCGCGCTCGTTCGAGCCCGGCCAGCGCCTCTTTGGGTCGCTCACCTTGAGCCAGGGCCCGAGCCAGTCCCAAGAGACCTCGCGCTTCCTCCAGCGGCAGCTTCAACTCGCTAAATCCCCGTACCGCTTTTCGAAAATGCTGGGACGCCTCCGCTGCGCGTCCGGCGTGGAACGACTGTTCCGCCAGGACGTAGGCCAGGGTCGCGCCGCACTCCGCGTTCTCGCCCGCCCGATACATCGTCGAGACCGCGTCCACGCAGCGTGCGAGTTGCAGAAGGTCGCCTTGCGCGGCGAAGAACCTGGCCGCGGCACAGATCCCCGGCACCAGATCGTGCCGGTCCTCGGATTTCTGCCACAGGCCCAGCATGCGCCGGTAATTTTCCGCCGTGTCGGGCAAGCTGCCCTCGTGCTCGAAGTGCACCGCCAATCCCCAAAAGTCGAGTAGCTCCACCAGCACCGCGTGGTGACGGCGAGCGTAACGCAAACTCTCTTTCAGATGGGCCCGCGCGGCGACGCTTCCGCGGTGCGCCGCGACCAAGCCCAGAACCCCCTCGAAGATGCCGCGAAAGCGTTCGGCGTGGAGGGGATCGCGCAGGGCGGCGCGATCGAGGTCTGAGGCTTCCTCCCATTCGCCCAGCCGGAAGAGAACCCAGGAGAGGCGACCCGAGCACAATTGCGCCGTGCCCGGCATCTGACGCCGTTCGCATTCTTCCATCGCCACGCGGTAGAGAGACTTGGCCCGGGAGTACTCCGAAGCATACTCCGCCACGGTCGCCAGCCGGTGACTTGCCTCGCAAATGGCCTGATCGCTTTCGCGCTCCCGGGCCGCGGCAAGCGCGGCTTCGAGTTTGGACTGTCCTCGCTTCCAATCGCCCTGCATCGCGAGCACCTGTCCCCGCAGAAGCTCGGCCCGTATCTTCTGGAGCCACGCGGCGGGGGAGGAGGCGCAGGCAAGCGCGCGCGACGCGGCCGATTCCGCTTCCTTTTGCCGCAGGCACGCGATGAGATAGGTCGCCATGGAAAGGAATTCCTCGGCCGCCTCGAGCTCTTCGCCCGCCGCGAGGAAGGACTCGGCCGCGCTCTCCCGCGTCGAGAGCGCGCGTTCGTGCAATCCCTGTTCGTATTCGATTTCCGAGAGTGTGCGCAACACGCGCGCGCGTCGTTCCGGTTGGCGGTGGAGACGGCGCGCGTTCGCCACCTCGCGCAGCGCCCGTGCCGCGTCTTTGAGGTGTCCGCTCTCGCGGGCGCAGTGACTGAGCTGCTGGAGAACGTCCAGGCGATGCTCCTCTTCCACCTCCTCCGGCCACAGCTCGAGCGCCTGGTTACCCCAATCCATGGCATCGTGGTAGGCACGCAGGTTACATGCGGCCTGCGCCGCCTCGATGAAGGTGCGCCGGGCCTGGGCGGTTTGCCCCGAGGCCAAGAGATGAATGGCCAAAAATTCCGGTTCCGCCTGGCGCGACTGCAAAACTTCCGCGTAACGCTTGTGAAGCAAGCGCGCTCGCGACCAGGAGATCTGGCTGAAGATCGCCTCGCGGGTGAGGGAATGGCGGAGAGTGACGATCCCCGGTGCCGTTTCGAGCAAAAGCCCCGCCTCGAAGAGCTCGCCGCTCCCCTCGGAACTTCCCGCTACCGCAAACACGAGTTCGAGCTCGCGGTTCTCGCCCACCACCGCGGCGGCCTCGAGGAGTTCGCGTGCCGCGACGGAAAGTCGATCGAGCCCGCTGAGAATGGCGTCTTGCAGATTCCCCAGACGAAACGAGGACGGTTCGGAAACCAGAACGAGTTCGTCCCTCTCTTCACGAAGTCGGCCGCTCTGGTGCAGAGCGTGAGAGATCTCCTCCAGATGAAGAGGGATTCCATGACTGCTCTGCAGGAGCAAGTTCAAAAGTTCGGAAGAGGGAGGAGCCCCGAGTTTCCTGCGAACGATTTCCGACGCATCCTTCGCGCCCAGTGGTTTCAAGGTGATCTCCTGCAGCTGGTCCGTTCCGCGCAATTCATCTCTCAGACCCCGTAGCGGGTGTTCGCCGCGAACCTCCTGCTCGCGGTAGGTGGCCAAAAAGAGAATCGATTCGCCGCGCAGAATGGGGGTCACGGCCCGCAACATCTCCACGCTCGCGTGATCGGCCCAGTGTAGGTCGTCGAGAAAAACGCACATGGGGTACTTGTGCGAGAGGAGTCGCAGAACCTCCGAGACCGCTTCGACGAGATGCGCGAATTCGAATTCCTCGGGGGCTGGTCCCCGCTCGGGCAGCAGCACGTTGAGATAGCGGGCCGCGGGAAGCTGGCTGATTTCCGGATCGCTCAGACGGGAGAGCGCCTGCCGCAAGAGAGTCCGGAAGAGTCCGTAAGAGGGGGCGCAGTCTTCCCTCGCGCGCGCGATCAGGGGAGCGAGATCGCCGTGTCCCAGGAACTGCTCTGCGAGAAGGGTGGCGCCCATTCCCGCCTCGCCGCAGAGCAAAACGACGCCTCCGCCGCCGGACAGCGCATCGGCGGCGGCGGATTCCAAGCTGGCGCGCTCACGATGGCGGCCGAGGATTTCGGGCACTTCGGACATGGGCGTGTCCTGGAACGAGAGACCTCTTCATAATTTACTGCGCTTGAGGAAAATGCGATACGGAGGAAGAAGGTGAGACCGGTCCCCTACTTGATGAAACCCTCGATGTAGGGCCGCAAACCGTTGAGAATGAACTGTACCGCAATAACGGTCAGCAGGAGTCCCATGAGCTTTTCGACGATTTTGATGCCCGTGTGCCCCACGCGGCGCAGCACCAGATCGGCCCCGATGAGAATTCCCCCCGTAAGCAGGAGAATCAACACGGTGGCGGCTGCGACCACTCCCTTGCTTAGGAGACTGTGGCCGCCCTCGGCACAGAGCACCATGACGGTGGTGATCGATCCGGGGCCGGCGATCAGAGGGACGGCAAGGGGAGTGATCGAAGGATCGTCTTCCTCGTGCAGGCCGCCTTCGATGTGATCGCGACTCGCGGCCGCGCCGATGCCGGTGCGCCAGCGCCGCTCTCGTGACTGCAACATGTCCAGCCCGATGCCGAAGAAGATCACCCCTCCCGCGATACGAAACGCGCCGAGGGTGATCCCGAACACCGCCAGCAGGCTTTGACCGATCAAAATGAAGACGAGAAGAACCAAGAAAGCGGTGAGGAGGGCCTTGCGTAACACGTGCTTCCGCGCCCGTTCGTCCATGCGCGCGGTGAGCCCGCTGAAGAAAGGAATGCAGCCAGGGGGGTCGATGACCGCAAAAAGCGAGCTGAATGCGAGTACGGCAAAGGCAAACATGCCGTGATCATGGTCGCCGACGGCCTTCGGTCAAGGCCATTCTTTCGGCCCGGGAGTGTGGAACTGACGCATGAGAATGGGTAGTATCTTTTTGGATCTCTCCCCCGTAGGGAGAGCTTGACCACCTGTCTTATTTCCCTTCGCCGCGGGCGGCGACCGCCCAGTCTCTTTGGATCTACTCGCGAAGCTCACCCGCGTCGAAAGGAAGGAGCTGGGCAACGTCCTGCTCGCGGCAGCGCTCTTCTTCTTCCTCTTGTGCAGCTACTACATCCTGCGTCCCCTGCGTGAAGAGATGGGCATCGCCGGGGGCACGCGTAATCTTCCCTGGTTGTTCCAGATCACTCTCGTGGCAACCCTCTTGGCCACGCCTCTCTTCGGCTGGATGACGCGTCGCTTCAAGAGCCGCACTTTCCTGGTCTACAGCTACCGCTTCTTCGGCGCGAACCTGCTTCTCTTCCTCGTCCTTCTCAAGGCGCTTCCTTCGAGCGCGAACATCGTTCTCGGCCGCGTCTTCTACGTGTGGATCAGTGTCTTCAACATGTTTCTGGTTTCGTTGTTTTGGGCCTTCATGGCCGAGGGCTTTGGATTGGACCAAAGCAAGCGAGTTTTCGGGGTGATCGCGGTGGGAGGGAGCCTGGGCGCAACCATCGGGGCGGGACTGACCGCGTTCTTGGTCGAATACGTGGGAAGAGTGAATCTCATCCTCTTGTCGGTGGCACTTCTGGAAGTGGCAGTGCGAATCGTGGGAATCCTGCGCCGGCGTCTCGATCTGAAGCAAAGAGAAGAGAGCGTCGAGCTTTCCCAAGCGCCCGCATCTACCTCAAGGACCCCGCGAGCCGCGACGATCGCGCCGCGTCCTTCCCTCTGGGAAGGACTTCTTTTGGTTTTGCATTCACGCTACCTTCTCGCCATCGCGATCTTTCTTTTCTGTTACAGCTTCGCCTCCACCATTCTCTACTTCGAGCAGGCGAATATCGTGGCGCACGCCGTCGCCGATCGTGCCGCGCGCGCCGCCCTCTTCGCGCGCATCGACTTCTGGGTGAATCTCATCACTGTTGTCTTGCAGATTTTTGTCACCGGCCAGATCATGAGCCGGCTGGGCGTCGGTTGGGCACTGATTCTCGTGCCGCTACTTTCCGCGGTGGGATTCTTTGTGCTCGGGTTGCGTCCGGTCTTGACCGTGCTCGTGGTCTTTCAGGTCTCTCGCCGCGCGGGAAACTACGCGATCATGCGTCCGGCCCGAGAAACTCTCTTCACCATCCTGGGGTTGGCCGAGAAATACAAAGCCAAGAGTTTCCTCGATACTTTCGTCTACCGCGGAGGTGACGCCACGGCCTCCGCGCTATTCGGCGTCCTGAGTGGGTTGGGCATGAGTCTCTCTGCCCTCGCGTTCGCGGCGGTTCCCCTGACCTTGTTCTGGGGGATTGTGGGGCGCTATCTGGGTCTCAAACAAAAGGAGCTGGCATGAGTCTCGATCGTCGCGATTTTCTCAAAGGCGCTCTCACCGGCGGCGTGCTCGCCGCGGGCGCTTCCATGGGGCTTGCGTGTCTTCGGCCCACCGCGGCGCGAGCCCACTACACACCGGCCGACAAAAAGCTGAGGATTCTCATCCTGGGAGGCACCGCGTTTTTGGGTCCCGCGGTAGTGTACGCGGCCCGGCGGCGTGGCCACGAAATCACGCTCTTCAACCGCGGCAAGACCAACGCCAATCTCTTTCCCGATCTCGAGACTCTCATCGGTGATCGCGACGGTAAGCTCGACCCCCTGAAGGGGAGGGACTGGGACGCGGTGGTGGACACCTCGGGCTACTTTCCCCGGCTGGTGAAGGACTCCGCGCGACTGCTGGCTGATCACGTGCAACAGTACGCGTTCATCTCTTCGATTTCGGTGTACTCGCGCTTCGACGAACCCGGCATCGACGAGGACTTCCCCGTGGGCACCGTTGACGATCCCACCATCGAGAAGATCACCGAAGGGAGCTACGGCCCACTCAAGGCTCTGTGCGAACAGGAAGCCGAGAAGGCGCTGCCCGGGCGCGTGACGAACATCCGTCCCGGCCTCATCGTGGGGCCCCGCGACCGCAGCGACCGCTTCACTTACTGGCCGGTGCGCGTGGGCAAGGGCGGTGAAGTCTTGGCGCCAAACTCGCCCAAGGACGGCATCCAAATCATGGACGTGAACGATCTGGGCGAGTGGATCGTCTACTGCCTCGAGAACAAGGTCGTCGGCGTGTACAACGCGGTCTCGCCCGCGGGCTGGCTCGACATCGGTGGTCTTTTGGACACCTGCAAGCGTGTGTCGGGAAGCGACGCGTCGTTCACCTGGGTCTCGAGCAAGTTTCTGGACGAACACGAAGTGCAGGGTTGGGCGGAGATGACCTGCTGGATGCCCCCCGAAGGGGAGTACTCCGGTTTCGGCAAAGTGAGCGTCGACCGTGCGGTTGCCCACGGCCTGGCCTTCCGTCCCATCTCCGAAACGGTCCGGACCACGCTCGACTGGTGGAAGGCCCTGCCGGAGGATCGGCGCGAGAAGATGCGCGCCGGGCTTGCCGCGGAGAAGGAAGAGAAGGTGCTGGCCGCCTGGCACGAGATCCAGAAAGGGTGATCCAGACGACCTTCCTGAATCTCTTCGGCAAGAACCTTCTTCCTATTTTTCTCATCGCGGGGATCGGTTGGATCCTCGCGACAAAGAAGGGGGTCTCTGCCAAGCCCTTGAGCCAGGTGGGATTCCACGTCTTCTCGCCCTGCCTCATCTTCACCCTCATCACCGAAAGCGCGATCTCTCCCCACGACTTTCTGCGCCTAAGCGGCTTTGCGCTTCTGACCTACGGCGTGACTGCCAGCCTCGCACTTCTGGTCGCCCAAAGGCTCCGGCTCTCCCGCTCGCTCAAGGCGGCCATCTTCCTGTGCGTTCTGTTGCCCAATTCCGGCAGCTTCGGAATGGCGGCTAGCCTCTTTTCCTTCGGCCGGGAAGCCGAGGCGCGCGCCGGGTTGATCTTCGTGACCATGTCCATCCTGGGCTACTCATTGGGCGTGGTGGTCGCGTCGATGGGGAAGGCAACCGTCGGCACCGCGGTGCGCAAGCTCACGAGCGTGCCCGCGGTCTGGGCGGTGCCCCTGGCCTTTCTGGTGCGCGGCATGGGAGTCGACCTGCCGGCTGCGCTGCAGCGAACGGTGGATCTTCTGGCCCAGGCCACCATCCCGGTGTTCCTGGTGATCCTGGGCATGCAGCTGCGACGCGCCAGTCCACGTCACCATCCCTACGCGCTGTGTACCGCGGTGGTGTTCCGCCTGGTGGGCGGCGCCGCGGTCGGGTTGGTGATGGCCCAGCTCTTCCACCTGCAGGGCGCCAACTACCAGGCCGGCGTCCTGGAAATGGCGATGCCATCGGCGGTCTTGAACACGATTCTCGCCACCGAATACGACGTCGAACCGTCCTTCGTGGCCACTGTGGTGTTCTGCACCATGCTGGGGAGTCCTCTGACCCTCACTCCTTTGCTCCACCTGTTGGGGGCTTGAGCGAGAGCGGTGCTTGTTGAGGGAAGAGGGTCAGGCCCGAGGCCTCCACGTCCGATTTGAACTGCGCCACGTCCTTCTGAAAGAACTGGTTGAAATCTTCCAGGACCGGACGCGTGTCCTCCTCAGCCAAGTTCAGGTACTGAAGCGCGGCCTGGGTCGGCTTCTGCCAGGTCGGCCCCAACAGCCAGCGCGCGCGGTCCATGCGGCGGGAAGGCCATTCTCCGCCCACGTACCCCTTGGGATTCCGTGGCCCGCGCAAGCGCTCGTCCAGATCTTTGAGGCCCTTCTGCAGAGTCTCGGTTTCTTTCTTCAGGGCGTCCCAGCCGGTGGAATCGACATTCGCGTCACCCATCTCCTCGGCCTTCTCTTTCGCCTCCGCCTTGGCGGCCTTGATCTTGGCCAGCACGAACTCGCAGTCCTTGTCGGCGGCCAGAATGCGCTTGATCGCCTTGGCGATGGTTTCCTGCAGAAGGCCCAGGCGCTGTTGAGTCGACCACGCCTCCTGGCGATCTTCCTGGCTGATGGTGATCCGCGGGTCCGGCAGGACTCTCACCGTCTGCGTGGCCTCGGCTTTCTTGTAGTGCACCGTGATCTGGTAGGTACCGGGAATCACCTGCGGACCACCGCCGTATCCGGACTCCTCCTCTTCCTCGTCGCTCTTACCGGGAATCTTCTGGAAAGCGTCGCTGTCCAGGCCCCAGACCACCCGGTTGACCCCTTGCTTCAGTTCGCGTTCGAACTCGCGGACTTTGGCCCCCTGTTCGTCGCGTACGGTCACTTTTAGTTTTTCCGGCTTTGCCTTCTCGGATCCAGTGGAATCTCCCGGGTCCTCTTCTTCATAAGAGCGGTTGGCCCGCTTTTCCATCTGGCGCTCTTTCTCAATCTTCTCATCCGGGTAAGGCAGCTCGTCGTCGTTCACCGCCACCGTCATCAGGGCTCCGCGGGGACGAGACTTGCCTCGGAATTCTCCGTCGCCTGGAAAACGCGATGCACCGGCCTGCTTGACCTGGTACTCGATCGCGTCGGGGATCGGAAAGAGGTGGAGGGGTTCCTGCAGGATCGATTCGTTCAGCGTGCGCAGCGGACGAATGTCGTCGATCACATAGGCCGAACGGCCGTGGGTTCCCACTACCAGATCGCCCGCGCGTGCCTGGATCGCCAGGCCCATGACCGAAACGGTGGGGACGCCGTGCGTCCACTTCATCCAGTGTCCGCCGCCGTTCACACTGAAGTAGAGGCCGAACTCGGTGCCCAGAAACAGAAGGTCGGGATCGACCGGATCCTGCACGATGCTCAGGCAATATCCCCAGACCTCGTCGGTGGCCAAGTTCCTCCAGTGCTTGCCGTAGTCCTCCACTCTGAACACGTAGGGAGTCCAGTTGCCCCGCCGGTGATCCTCGAACACCACGAAGCAGGTAGAGGGATCGTGCGGGGAAGCGAAGATCGAGGGAATCCAGGTATTGTCGGGGACTCCTTTCGCGTGGCTCTCCAGGCTCTCCCAGTGGCCTCCGCCGTCGCGGGTGAGTTGAAGCCGGCCGTCGTCGGTTCCGACCCAGATGACGCCCTGCTTCAGCGGGCTAGGGGCGATGGCCACGATCGTGGTGAAGTTCTCCGCTCCGGTCACATCCGGGGTCAGGCCTCCGCTCTGGTTCTGATCCTGCCACTGCGGGTTGTTGGTCGTGAGGTCGGGGGAGATGACCGTCCAGTGGTCACCGCGGTCGGTGCTCTGGTGCAGATACTGGCTTCCCAGGTAAATCGTGTCGTCTTGGAAGGGATCGAGGGCGAAGCCCGCATTCCAGTTGAACCGCAGCTTTTCGCCAGAAGGCGGGGCGGGACGGATGCTCTTGCGCTCTCCGGTGTGGAGATTCCAGCGAATGAGATAGCCCTCTTGGCTCATCGCATAACCGATCATCGAGTCAAGTGGATACGGCCGCGTGTCGAAGCCGTCTCCGTAACCGACTTCCTCCCAGTGGTAGTTCCGAATGCCTCCGTTCTCCCACACCGTCGCGGGTCCGCGCCATGAGCCGTTGTCTTGCATGCCGCCGTAAACGTGGTAGGGCTGATCGTCGTCGACCGCGATGTGATAGTACTGAGCCAGGGGGAGGTTGCTCACGAAGCGCCAGCTCTTCCCCCGGTCTTGGCTGAGGTACACGCCGCCGTCGTTACCGAGAATCAACCGGCGCGGATCGATGGGGTCGATCCACATGGCATGGTGGTCGGGATGGGCCTTGCCCCAGCTCACGAGAATCTTGAAGCTCTTGCCCGAATCCATGCTCACGCTCACCTGCGACCAGAGACTGTACACCCGATTGGGCCAGGCGGGATCGACGTGGATTTCGCTGAAATAGAACGGACGGTTGCCGATATTTTCGTCCTTCCCCACCGTCTTGAAGGAATGTCCTGAGTCCTGGCTGCGCAGTAGCACGTTCTCCTTGGCTTCGATGAGTGCGTAGAGGATCTGTGGATCGCTGGGCGAAAATGCCATGGCGATGCGACCCAGTTCACCCTCGGGAAGCCCGTCCTCGGAACTCAGCTGCTCCCAGCTGTCGCCCGCATCGTAGCTCACGAAAAGACCGGAGCCGCTTCCGCCGCTCTGGAAGAACCAGGGCCAGCGGCGGTATTCCCACAACGCGGCGAAGAGTTTGTTGGGGTTGGAAGGATCCATCACCAGCTCGGTGCAGCCGGTGCGATCGTTGGCGCTGAGGATCTTCTTCCAACTCTTCCCGCCATCTAGCGTGCGGTAGAGGCCGCGGTCGCCGCCATCGCTCCAGGCTGGACCCAGGCACGCCACGTACACACGGTCGGGATCACGCGGATCGATGACGATGCGACGGATGTGTTCGCTCTTGTCCAATCCCAGATGGTGCCAGGTGCGTCCTCCATCGAGGCTCTTGTAGATTCCATTTCCGCCCGAAGCGCTATTACGCGGGTTGGATTCGCCGGTGCCGACCCACACCACATCGGGATTGCCCGGCTCGAGCGCGATTGCGCCGATGGAGGCGACTGCCTGCTCGTCGAAGAGCGGCTCGAAATTCAGCCCCCCATTGACGGACTTCCACAGCCCTCCGGTCGCGGTTCCCAGGTAGATGATGTTCTCGTCCCCGGGCACACCCGCGATGGCCACGATTCGACCCGACATTCCGGCCGGTCCGATGGAGCGGGCCTTCATGCCCGCCAAGAGACCGGGATCGAGTTTCGCTTGGCTCGCGCCGGCGGTAAGCACGGCGAGCAGGAACAGCATTGACGGCAAGAAGCGCCGAAGCACTTTGGCGTTGCAGATCATAGGGTCCTCCACGGTGCGGTGGGAGGGAAGACGCGGGGAAAAGACCGGGAGGTCTATGAAACCTCATTTTGGCTCCGAGATCCAGCGCGGGATGGCGCGCCGCGCGGCGGCACGGCGCGCCCCTTGCCTCTCGCGCCAGGCCGGCGCGGAGTTGCTCAGCCCTGATAGTCGGGCACTCTCCCCGGAGTCCACGGCGCGCCCAGAGCCTCGAGTTTGGCCTCGAACGCGGGCAAGGCCGAATTCAAGAGCTCCTTGAGCTCGGGAAGCACCTCGCCCTTGAATTGATCGCGCGCAATGGCAAAGCTCTGCCGCTGGTTCTGTGTGGGAGCGGAGGAGTTGTTCCACCCCCAGGTAGCGCGATCCATTCTCTCCACCAAGCCCGGGGTGGTGGCCTCGCTGCGCGAGGAAATCGTGTGGTCCCCGTTCATGACGGTGCCAAGGCGCCGCACGCGGGATTCTATGCCGTCGAGCTCGTCGACGAGCCCGCTGCCGGCGGAGGGAGTATCGTGGAGAGCGACCCGCAGATGATCGATACGATCCTGCGCCTCCTTCAGCGAGCGTCGCGCTCCCAGAACCGCGCGCCGCAGTTCCGCCGTTTGCTTGCGAAACTGCAGAGATTGCGCTCGATCCTTCGCGGGGAGCTTCGCCAGGTTCAAGGGCTCGACCTGAAACGGCATTTCTTCGCTCAAGCTCGTCGTTTCACCGCGCACGCGCGCCATGAGTTGAACGGTGTACGAACCGGGCAGTACCGGCGGCCCCGACGGCTGAGGGGTCCAGGGATCGGGGGCTTCCCAATCTTTGGTGCTGGAAGGATCCGGAGCAGGCAGCCGCAGATCCCAGGCGGTGCGGTGGATGCCCTTCTCGATCTCGCCTGGAACGCGGCGCACGATGCTTCCGTCGCCATCCCGCACCACCAAGACGACTTGCGGAGAGAGCTCCTCGTCTTCCTTGCGTAGCTCGTCCCACGACGGGTAGGGGTTGTCTCCCCCTTCCTTCTCGATCTTCTTTTCCTTCTCCCGGCGCTCGTCGCGGAGGCTCTTGAAACCGTCCTTCAAGTAATAGGTAAACACGGCGCCAAAGGGAGGATTCTTCGCCACGAAAAACGCATCGCCCAAGCTCGCCTTGTCACCTCCCCCCAGAGGAGTTGCGGGGTGATAGAGTTCCGCCTTCTTCACTGAAAAGAGCACCGCCTCATGGTCCAGGGCTTCCTTGCTCACCGTGCGCAGCGGACTGTAGTCGTCGAGCACGTAGAATCCACGGCCCATCGTTCCCACCACCAGGTCGTTCTCGCGGCGTTGGATCTTGAGATCGCGGCACGCGATGGTGGGGATTCCTCCCTCGAGTTGTACCCAATGCTCACCCCCGTCCACCGTGAAGAAGACGCCGAACTCGGTGCCGACGAAGAGCAGATTGGGGTCGACCTGGTCTTCGGCGATGGCGTACACGCTGCCGCGCGCGGGGAGATCGCCGGAGATGCTCTTCCAGCCCTTCCCCCGATTCGTGCTCCTGAGAACATAAGGTTTGAAGTCGCCGCGCTTATGGTTGTCGAAGGAAGCGTACACCGTGCTCGCGTCGTGGGAGGAGGCGACGATGTACGAGACGTAGCTCATTTCGGGCACGCCCGAGAAGCTGCCTTGCCGGCTCCAGTTCTGTCCCCCGTCCTCGCTCACCTGGATCAGTCCGTCATCGGTTCCGACGTAGAGCAAACCCTCTTGCAGAGGAGACTCATCCAGACTGACGATGGTCCCGTAGAACGAAGTAGAGTTGTTCTTGGCAACCGCGTCGACGCTCCACACACGACCCACCACCGGAAGAGTGTTCCGGTCGAGCTGGCGCGTCAGATCTCCGCTCACTCTCACCCAGCTGTCTCCCCGGTCGTCGCTTCTGAAGAGCTTGTTGGCTCCGTAGTACAGACGATGGGGGTCGTGGGGACTGATCAAGAGGGCCGACGACCAGTTCCACTTGAGCACTTCGCCCTTTTCCGGCTGGGGTTGGATGTCTTGCACCTCGCCGCTACTTCGGTCGTAGCGGGCCAGATTTCCGTACTGCCACTGGGAGTAGACGATGTCGGGATCTTCCGGATCGACCGCCGGCCCGAAGCCGTCGCCGCCCAGCGTGATGTACCAATCGTAGTTGTGGATACCGCTAGCGCTGTTGGTGCGCGTCGGGCCCCCGATGGTGTTGTTGTCTTGGGTGCCGCCGTACACGTGGTAGAAGGGGGAATCGTTGTCCAGGGCGATCTTGTAGAATTGGGTGACGGGAAGATTCGCGCGGAACATCCAGGTGTCGGCGCGATCCCAGGTCTCGTAGAGACCACCGTCGCATCCCACGCGCATGTGATCGGTGTCGTTGGGATCGATCCACAAAACGTGATTGTCGACGTGCTTGAACTTGCCCGGCACGCGGGAGAAAGTCGCGCCGCCGTCCTCACTCACTTTCAGAAAGGTGTCCATGCTGTAGACGCGATCCGGGTCCTTCGGATCAGCCACCAGCTCGTTGTAGTACTGGGGACTGGTGGACATGGTCGGCGACATCTTCTTCCAGGTTGCGCCGGCGTCGGTGCTGCGGAAGACCCCGCCCTTGTCGTCCTGCGCCTCGATGATCGCGTAGACGATGTCGGGGTTGGCCGGTGAGATCGCGAGCCCGATCCGGCCCTTGTCGACCTCGGGAATGCCGTTCTTCAACTCCTCCCAATTCTGCCCTCCGTCGGTGGATTTGTAGATGCCGCTTCCCGGTCCGCCGTCCAGGAGCACCCAGACGTGCCGGCGCCGCTGATAGGTGGTCGCGTAGATGACGTCCGGGTTGCGGGGGTCGAGATAAACTTCGTTGACCCCGGTGTCTGCGTCGATGTCCAGAATCTTCTCCCAGCTCTCGCCGCCGTCCTCGGTGCGGTACAGGCCGCGCTCACCGCCGCTCCGCCAGAGCGGTCCCTGAGCCGCGACGAGAACCACGTCGCTGTTGCGAGGATCGACCGCGATCATTCCGATGTGTTCACTCTCCTTCAAGCCCATGTTCTTGAAGTTCTGCCCGCCGTCGGTCGATTTGTACACCCCGTCCCCGTAGGCCACCGAGCGCTGTGAGTTGTTCTCTCCGGTTCCCACCCACACCACGTGGGAATTGTTGGGATCGAGGGTGACGCAGCCGATGCTGTACGAGCCATACTTGTCGAACACGGGCTCGAAGGTCGTTCCGTCGTTCTCGGTCTTCCACACGTTTCCCGAACAAACTGCGACGAAGTAGCGCTTGGGATTGTTCGGATCGACGGCCAGGTCTCCGACTCGCCCGCTGGTGAGAGCCGGGCCCAGAGCGCGAAAGGAGAGACCTTTGAAGGTATCCTTGCTCATGCCTCCCTTGTCCTTGGCCTCTTCGCTCTTCTGCGATCCCTCGCGTTCAAAGCGCGGTTTCACCGCGTGCGATGGCTGGGCCCAAACGAGGCCGAATGCCAGACCCACGACGGCCATGATCCACGGAATGCGTCTCATCGGAACTCTCCTCACTTCGATTCGCCAGACGGCGCCGGGTGCTTCCTTGGGGAGGAAACAACGGCTCTATTCTTCGTGAAACCCCATCACCACCAGGGCACAGCTTCCATCGCCGATGACTCCCAGGCCCGCTTTCTTGCCGCTACGGATCGCCTCTTCGCTTTCAGCGCCTGGCTGCATCCATACGTAGCTCACGCCCAGCTTCGCGGCTTCCAGAACGATTTTCTCCGTGATCGCGGGAGGGGTGATGATTGAAATGCCGCGCGGGGTCAGGGGAAGGCTCGCGAGATCGGGATAGGCTTTCAGGCCTTCCACTTCCTCTGCTTTGGGATTGATGGGATAGACTTCGCGTCCCGTCTGTTGATACGCGCGCAGCACTTTGTTCCCGTACTTGCTTCGATCGGTCGAGGCGCCGACCACCGCGTACGGGCCTTCCTCCAAGTACTCCTCGATCAGCTCTCGGGTGCTCTTCTCGCTCATGGGTCCCGCCTCTCCGCACGCTTTGCCGCATGCTTGGTGGTCGATTGCCGCTGAGTAGGATACACTCAGCTTTGGATCCACGCGAGAAAGATCAGGCGAGGAGAGGGATACAGTGAGCGAGAAGGGCTATTGGTACGGGATTCAGGGCGTGCGGCACGGTCCGGTTCCCTTTCAAGAGATCCAGCGGCTCGTGCAAATCGGGACAGCTTCATTCCACCGACTACATATGGAATGAAGAGCACCAGATTTGGACGCGCGTCATGGATTTCCCGAAAGCCCTGGACCCCCCACCCCCACAGGGCAGAGGTCTCACCGCCCGAGGTTATCCGTGCACGATGGGGACGCACACGACTCAACCTGGGAGGGCCAGGAGACCGAGGAGTTCGAAGCGCCCGTGGAATACGCGGGACTCTGGATTCGCTTCGGCGCCTTCATCATCGATGCCTTCGCGATGGGGTTCTTGGGGATGATCTGGTTCTTCATCGCGTTGGCGCTCGGCCTGCTCGACAACTACATGGCGCTGGCCGACACGGCCGAGCACCTGAACCTTCACGAAATCTGGTCCTCGCTCCCCTGGATCTACTACGCGGTCACCACCTTCATTGCCTGGCTCTACGAGGCCCTGTTTCTCTCTTCGAGCTGGGAGGCGACGCTGGGAAAGCGCGCCATGGGCATCCGCGTGGTCGATTCAGAGGGCGAGCGCTGCAGTTTTGCCCGCGCCAGCCTTCGCTTTGCCATCAAGGACTTCGTTTCCGGCTGGTTTCTGTTCGGCTATCTGCTGGTGCTGGTCAACGAGAAAAAGCAAGCCCTGCACGACATGGTGGCCGGCACTTACTGCGAAAAACTCTGAGGCGAACCCTGGGGACGCGAAGGAGGGCGGCCCTGAAGCCGCCCTCCCGTCATTTTGCCAGCAGTGGTGAACCGAACTCCTCCGCTCTTTCACTTGTCCTGCGGTTCGAGAGCGACGTAGAGGGTCTGTTGGCCGCGCTGTACCAGCAGCACCACCGGCCGCTTCGCATCGTCCTTGCGCTGCTTGGCGACGGCTTTCACCAACTGGTCCACATTGCTTACCGGCTGCCGGTCGACCTGGAGGATCACGTCACCCTGCTGGATCCCCGCGCGCGCGGCCGGACTCCTGCGGCTCCACCCCGACCACGGTCGGGCCGGTGGTGTCCATGGGAAGTCTCAGTTGCTGCAAAAGCATCGGGGTGGCATCGTGCAGATGCAGTCCGTCGAGGATCGAATTTTGGTTGTCGGGACCGGGAGAGGTCACTCCCTCGGCTAGCTCCTCGTCGCTGGGCCGGGTTCCCAGAGTCACCGTGATGTCCTTGTTCTTGCCGTCCCGATTGATGGTGAGGGTCACCTTGGTCTTGGGCGGGGTATGCCCGATCTCGGTACGCAACTTCTCCATGGACTTCACCGGCTTGCCGTCAAGAGCCACGACGACGTCACCGGTCTTGAGCCCCGCGTCCGCGGCCGCGCTTCCGGCGACAACCGAAGTGACCGCCGCTCCGTGGGTGCCTTCATCGAGCCCGAGTCCGCGGGCCAGATTCTTGTTCACGTCCTGCAGGCTAACTCCCAGGTATCCGCGCACCACTTTGCCGTGCTCGCGCAGATTGTCCATCACGACCGACGCGAGGTTGACGGGGATTGCGAAGCCGATGCCCTGGCTGCCTCCGCTGCGGCTGAGGATGGCGGAGTTGATTCCCACCAGTTCTCCGCGCAGGTTCACCAACGCCCCGCCGGAGTTGCCGGGATTGATCGCGGCATCGGTCTGAATGAAGTCTTCGTAGTCGGCCATGCCGATGCCGCGGTTCTTGGCGCTCACGATTCCCATCGTCACCGTCTCACCCACGCCAAATGGGTCACCGATCGCCAACACGACCTCTCCCACTCTCAATTTCTCGCTGTCGCCCAGAGTAATCGGGGCGAGGCCTTTCTTGTCTACTTTCAACAGGGCCAGATCACTGGCCTTGTCGGTGCCAATGACTTTCGCTTCGAGATCATCGCCGTCTTGCGTGTGCACGCGAATTTCGTCGGCGCCATCTACCACGTGGTTGTTCGTGAGAATGTAGCCGTCGGGACTCACGATCACGCCCGAGCCCAAGCTCTTGGATTCCTGCTGCTGTGGTTGGCCGTTACCCGGGACGCCGAAGAAGCGGCGGAAGAACGGATCGTCTTCGAAGGGGCTCTGTAATTGACGCTGCGGGTGGTGAAGACGTTCACCACGCTCGGGGTTACCAGTGCCGCCACATCCGCGGTGTTGCGCAGCGGACCCAGCGCTTCTTGCGCGTGAGCATCGGTGGCGACCAGGGGATTGTCCGCGGGGCGCAGATTCCGTCCGATCAAAACTCCCGCGCTGAGAATTGCGACTGCGAAGAGTAAGAGGCTGAAAAGCCTGAGTTTGTGGGGAGCCGTTTCCCTGAGATTCAACATGGGGTTTCCACCTTTCCGTCTCGATTTCAAGCTCACGGATTCAACGAACTCAACAGGAAATGAGTTCCCGTTTTCTCTCGCTTTTTGCCTCGAGTCATCGATCGAAGGTTCGGCAAGAAACGAAAAAACCGGCCCCCATTCGGCGACCGGTTTCTCTTTGAGCTCGAACGCGACTGGGGGATTTACCCCAGGGTTAGACCCCGGCGGTCGCGGGAATCCAGCCGAAATGACGCAGACCGTCGAGAACTCCGGCGGGGCCGTCGGCCTTGGCCACGTAGACGTTGTGAAAGCGCGTCGCCTCTTTGATCATCTCTTCGGGACCGTGCGGGAAGCAGACGCCACGCCAACCGCGACCGAAAAGAGAAACGTCTCCCAAGCTCTCGCCATAGGCCAGGACGTTCATCGGGTTGTGGTTTTCTTCCACGACCCAACGACCCAGCGAGGATCCCTTGTCCACGCCGTAGGGCAGGACGTCCACCCGATTGTTCCGCCGCAGCACCAGGTGACAGCCAATCGAATCCGCTCCCTTCACCAGTGCTTCGTGCGCCTCTTCGTTCTCGTAGTGAACTGCCTGGCGGCAGGGAGAATCGTCGTCCAGAAGGTCGGCGCCTTCGATGGCATCGACGATCCGACTCACTGCCGTTTTGCCGGGCCACAGCTGAATGATGTTGCGTTGCAGCGTATCGATGGTGCCGCTTCCGTCACCCTTCAGCGCGGTGGTTCCGCTGTCGGAGAAGAAGACGTCGGGAACCGGTAGCTCGGCCTTGGCGGCCAGACCGATCAGTCCTTCTGCCGTGTCATGGCTCGTGTACACGAGGTGAAGTTGCTCGCGCGAGCCATCGAGGAGGTCGAGGAGTTCTTGTTTGGATGCGGCATCGGCTTGAAGGAAGGTCTCGTCGAGATCGATCGCCAAGACGAGGGGACGAGTCAGTTCGAGTGTAGCCATGGGATTCCTTGGATTCAGATTTTCTCGTTGTGAACCGGGCGAACCGCGAGGGAAAACGGTTGCGCATGAAGGCGGCCTCAAAGGCCACAAACCGGCTTGGAAGTGTAGGCTGACGGGCGTCCAGATGCAAGTTCGGGCCGCCCCAGCCCCTGCGGGCTGCCCCTGGGGGGCTCGCCTCGCTCAGCTCTCGTCGCGCATGGCCTTCCAGCGCTGAATCCAGGCATCCCGGTTCTTCACCACGAACGCCCGGTCATAGTGCATGCCCCCGCTGCCGGTCTTCAAATCGGGCAGAGAGTGGTCCAGATAGCCCGGGAGGTCGATATCGGTGCGCAGGGGCACGCGGTGCCCCACTTCCACCTGGATCTTGGCCGCTTCTCTTCCGGTGAGAAAATCGAGGAAGCGCTGGCATGCCTCGAGATCGGTCGCGCCGGCCAGAATGCTGGCCGCTCCGACCTCGTATCCGGTTTCCCGGGGAATCGTCAGCTTCACCGGCAGGCGCTCGCTCTCGATGCGACGCAGCACATCGTGGGCCCAGGCTACGCCGAGGTCCATGGTGCCGGCCGCCACGCGGGAGATGGGCACGCTCGAGCGATCCTCCCAATGGACTTCGTTCTCGTCGAGCAGCTTCAGATACTCCCAGGATTTTTCGATCTCGTCCTGACGCTGGAGCTGGGTGGCGAGAAACACCAGGCCACCTCCGGATTTATCCGGCGCGGGAATGGAGACGCGGTTCTTGAAGCGCGGCTGGATCAGGGTGAGCCAATCCGGCGCGTGGGCCTGCAGCTCGGGAAGGGGCCGGTACACCAGCCCCAAAAGCCCCAGGTACATAGGTGTCCAGCGTCCCTCGGGGTCGTCGTAGAGGGTGGTGCGCCGGGAATCGGGGCGAATCTGGTGCGGGGCCAGGAGTTGCTTCTGCGCTAACTCTTCGTGGATTTCCACCGTTCCCCCCAACAGAACGTCGGGGTGGAGCCGTCCCTGGAGAATGAGGCCGGCCGTGGTCTGGGTTCCCCCCGCGAAGGGGTCCACGTCGCAGAGGATGCCGGTGCGCCGGGTGAAGGCTTCGGTCAAGGCCTGGGTGGTGGGTTGGTCGAAAACGCTCACGATGCGAATTCGGCGCGGGCGCGCCGACATGCGCGGGCCCAGGAGCGCCGGGGGCACCACCGCCAGCGCCAGCGTCACCACGAAGGCGAAGGTCAGAAGCGGGGGCGAGGACCGCCGCCGCACGAAGACGAGAGTTCCCAGAAGGCCGAGCGCGACTCCGAGCAGCAGCTCCAGAGCGAGCAGAGCGGAAGGTCCCACCTCGACGGCCTCCTTGGGTGAAAACGGGCAGCCACGAACCGCGCCAGCTTAGGGCCCAGCCGGGCTTCGAGCAAGTGCACGCGCGCGTCCGCTACAGATAGCGCTCCCGGATGATGCGGCGGTGATGGGACTCGTGCCCGGCGAGGATCCAGGGGATGGCGGCCACCTCGAACTCGCCTCCGCTCGCGACCCCCCGCCGCTGCCAGGCCGCCTCGGGCAGGCCCCGCCAGAAACGCAGGTGGCCCCCTCGCATCCATTGAAATTCCTCGATGAGTTCGGCGAGAGTGCGCAATTCGGGTTGGCTATGCGCCGCGTAGGCATCCTGATCGAAGCCGGGCAGAGGGGCGCGCTCGCCGCGGGCAAAGCACAGGGCCCTCGTAACGAAAATTCTCTCGGTGTCCATGAGGTGCACCAGGATTTCCTTGATGCTCCATTTTCCCGCCTGGTAGCGGTGCCGGGCCTGCTCCTCGTCGAGACCGCGCAAAAGAGCCTTGGTCTCGGTCCACGCCACCGCCAGGGTCATCACGATATCGCCGTCGGGGACCTCGGCGAGATACCGGAGGTAGGCGTCGGGAAGATCGCCGGCAAGCGGCCGCTTCGAAGTGCTCATGGTTCTGGATCCCAAGCCGGTTGGGGGCCCACCGCGCGCCGCAGACTCCTCCAGAGGGCGAGTGCCTTCGAGCTCACGGTCTGCGCGGCGCCCTTGCCCGCCTCCGCGGTGAACTTCACCAGGTTGAGGGACTGCACCACCGACTTGTTGAGCTCCTCCATGAAGAGCGCGGCCGAATCGCTGACCAGATGAAAGGTCCGGCGGATGATACCCCGCTTGGTTCGTCCATCCCAAGCCCGAAACGAGCGGCACCGTTCCTGGGCCAGATAACCCACCTTCATCGTCATGAGTCCGTTGATGGTTCCATCCAGAACTGGACCCACCAGCGCGCCCAAGAGAGGAATGGTTCGGCCACCCTCGCCGAGCTTGCGCAGGAGGCTTCCCCCCATGTCGCTGATCTGCTCGAGCACACTGGAGAGCAGAATGGCGGAGGAGACATCGCGCAGAATGAGCCAGGTGCCATAGAGTCCGGGTCGCCCGTAGTAGAGCCGCGCCAGCGAAGCCACCAGGTTGACTTGACGCCAGAGCACGAGAAACGCATCGAGCGTGCCGTTGGGTGAGAGGGCGGTCATCGATCCGATGGCCAAGGCCTCCCTATGGATGAGGGTTTCGGCGCGGCGGTCGAGCGGCGTGAGCAGGGGCAGCACCTCGTCGCGCTCCAGGCGGGTGATGCGCGCGGAAAGCTGGCGGACGTCTTGTTGCTGCCGCGCCTCGCGCCGCAAGGCGGCGACCGCGACGAGGGTGGCTTGCAGCTCCGGCTGCTTCGAAGCCAGCACCGGGTTCTGCTCCTGGGCCTTCAGGTAGCGCTCGAGGTAGAGGAGCTGGCGGCGCGCGTGGTCCGCGGTGCGCTCGGGCGCCGCGGGCATCCGGGGCGGAGCCACCACGCGGGGGAGACGAAAGACGCCCCACAGGGGACGGACAACCAGCCAACCCAAAAGGCCCGCGAAGACGAGCGCTCCCAAAAGGCCCAACCACGGGTGAATGTCCGCGAGCATGCGGTAGACCGAGGCGATCTGGGCCAGAACCAGGAGAGCCCCGCCCACGAGCAACAGGCGCAATCCCCATCGAAGACGCCGGAGCGCGGCGCGAACCACGCCGACAAACTCCCAGCCGGGTTCGCTACGATCCGCCGCGGAATCGGCCGGCAAACCGGGGTGGCGGAGATCTGTTTCTTGGATGCTCTTCTTCTGAGACATACTATTCACCTTGGCGGGGTCCTTCGAAACGAGTGTTTGAATTGAAGCCGTCGCGGCGCCATTCTCGAGTCCACCGCCCCACTTCAGAACAGGGAGCAGTTTCATGTCCGATGTCGCCAAACTGACCGTTGGTGGTAAGACCTACGAGTATCCCATCTTCACCGGCAGCGAGGGGGAGAAATCCATCGACATCTCCACCCTGCGCAAAGATACCGGCTACGTCACCCTGGATCCTGGATTCGTCAACACCGGGTCGTGCACGAGCGAGATTACCTTCATCAATGGTGAAGAGGGAATCCTTCGCTACCGCGGCTATCCCATCGAGCAATTGGCCGAAAAGAGCACCTTCCTGGAGGTCGCCTATCTCCTGCTGAAGGGGGAGCTCCCCAAGAAGCAACGCCTGGAAGCCTTCACGAGCAACATCACGCACCACACACTGCTGCACGAAGACATCCGGCTGATGTTCCGGGCGTTTCCGTTGCGGGCGCATCCCATGGCGATCATGTCGGCGGTCATGGGGACCCTCTCGACCTTTTATCCCGACAGCCTCGATCCCTTCGACGACGAACAGGTGCGAGTGAGCATCCACCGGATCCTGGCCAAGATGTGCACCATCGCCGCCTATTCGTACAAGTACAGTATCGGTCATCCCTTCGTCTATCCGCAGAACCGGTTGTCCTACGCGGCAAACATTCTCTACATGATGTTCGCGACGCCCTCGGAACCCTACGAGGTCGATCCGATCCTCGAGCGCGCGATCGACGTGCTGCTCATTCTGCACGCTGACCACGAACAGAACTGCTCAACTTCGACGATGCGCCTGGTGGGGAGCAGCGACGCCAACATCTACGCCTCGGTGAGCGCCGCGGTAAACGCGCTCTGGGGTCCGCTGCACGGCGGAGCCAACCAGGCAGTGATCGAAATGCTCTACGACATCCGCGACAACTACAACGGGGATGGCCACAAGTATCTCGAAATGGCGAAGGACAGCTCCAACAACATCCGGCTCATGGGCTTTGGGCACCGGGTGTACAAGAACTACGATCCGCGCGCCAAGATTCTCAAGCAGATGAACAAGGACGTGTTGAAAGCGGTGGGGGGAAGCAGCGACATCCTGGACATCGCGATGCAGCTGGAGGGGATCGCTCTGGAGGACGATTACTTCATCGAGCGCAAGCTCTACCCCAACGTCGATTTCTACAGCGGCATCATCTACAAGGCGATGGGAATTCCGGTGAACATGTTCACCGTCTTCTTCACCCTCGGCCGGATGCCCGGGTGGCTCGCGCAATGGAGCGAGCATCACGCGAACCCGCACGCGCGGATCGGCCGGCCGCGTCAGATCTACACCGGCCCCAAAGTGCGCGACTACGTCCCGGCGGACAAGCGCTAGAGTCGAGTGTGCGTGGCGGGGTGCTTGACGACAGCGCGGGCGAAACCGCCATACTTCATGAGCTCCTCCAACCGGCAGGACCACACCAACTCGTCGCCGTACACGGTGAGATCGGGGCACGAATCACACATGTTCATTTCCCCCTGATCCAGCACGTCGATGGGTTGAATGATCATGACCGACTGCAGGCGGACCCGGTTCTTCCAGCGCCACGGGCGTAGCGCCCACCCCGAGAACGCCTTTCGCATGCCGGCGTCGAAGATGGAGGCAATCGCGCTGATGGAGCGCCCCTTGGCCAGGCTGGAGGGCGGCTCGTAGGCGAGCCAACGGCCCTTGCGAAAGTGATGCAGATTCTGGGCGAGCTCGGCAAAGCGCGGCCCCGCGTAGCCCAGCACTTCGCTCCCGTTTACCGCGTAGGTCGTCAGGAGCCACTTGAGCGAATCGAAATCGTGGGTGCCGTTCAGATAGGCGCTGGGCGCAAAGTCCGGCATGCCTTTGCGGATCTCCGCCACCACGTCGCGCGAAGAAATGTCCAGGCGCTTTCCCCCGGTGGGGCGGCTGTAGATCAACTCGTTCATGTCGATCTTCTCGGCGCCCACGTAGTAGTCGAACTCGTCGTGCCGGCCGCACGCGGCCTGGCGGTAGCAGATGAAGACCATGACATGCACCCGGTCCGCGTGCTGCTGCGCCCACCTTACCATCTCGGGTGCGTAGTGCAGCGTGTCCTCATACACGGTGGAATTGAACGCCACGGAGATGTCGCCGGCGCGCGCCGTCCTCTCGGCGAGTTCCAACCTCAGAGCGTTGAGTTCCAGTTCATTCTTGCCCATCCACCCGGGGCGCTTCTGTCCGCTGTCCACGTGGAAAGTGAATCCGGCGACGCCGGCGCGTGCGAGTCCTTCGAGCATTTCGTCACTGAGCCCCAGGCCGTTGGTGTTGACCACCGGCTTCCAGCCTCGCTCTTTGACCATGGCCACGATGTCCACGATCTGGGGATGGACCAGCGGATCACCCCCGGCGATGGAGACTCCGTCGAAGTTCCTCTGCCGCGCGAAGACGTCGAGTTCATGGGAGATCTCGGCGAGGGACTTGTGCGAGTTCTTCTCGTTTTTTCGATAACAGCCTTCGCAGTAGAGATTGCAGGCGGAAGTGACCTCCAGCCAGGCGATGGAGTTGTCCGCCGTGCTCCAGGGCAGGCGATAGAGCGAACGAGCGTTTGGATTCACGGGCATGGGACCGTCCTTTTTGAGGGTTATCGGGTAGTGTTACTCTTGTACTTGAGGGTCCGCAACGCGGAACGGCCCCGGCGAGCGGATGCGCCCCGAGGGGGGCTAGAACTGGAAGTAGATGAAGGGGCTGTTGCCAAAGGGGGCGTAGAGGAGAATGGCGATGAGCATTCCCACCACCACACCCCACATGAGCGGCTGCTTGAAGTCGATGATGAGTTCGCGGTCGTCCCGCAGAACCACCGCCAAGTGCAGGGCCGCCCCGAGCGCGATGACCACCATGGCCTGCACGTAGTACCACTCGATGCCTCGCGAGTTCACGAAAGCGAGTTTTTGCAGGTAGGTCCACGCAGTGGTGAAGTCCTGGGAGCGGAAGAACACCCAGGTCACCAACACGAAGACGTAGGTCGCGGCCCACGAGAGAATCTTGCGCGGAAGACCGGGCGCGGGCGCGTTCTCCCCGCGCAGCGTCAGGTACAACTTGTGAACCGCCAGGGCCACCCCGTGCAGGCCGCCCCACACCACGAAATTCCATGAAGCTCCGTGCCACAGACCACCCAAAAGCATGGTGAGCATGAGGTTCACGTAGGTGCGCGCGCGACCCTTCCGGTTTCCTCCCAGGGAGATGTACAGATAGTCGCGCAACCATCCGCTGAGGGTGATGTGCCAGCGCCGCCAGAATTCAGTGACGTTCAGGCTGCGATAGGGATGCCGGAAGTTCACCGGCAACTCGAAGCCCATCATCCGGCCCACGCCGATGGCCATGTCACTGTAGCCCGAGAAGTCGTAGTAGATCTGGAAGGCGTAGGCGATGACGGCCATCCACGCGGTTCCCGACGAATAGGCTGCGGGGTGAGCGAACACCGGATCGACGAAGGTGGCGAGGGTGTCGGCAAATAACACCTTCTTGGTGAACCCGCGCAGAAAGATGTCCAGGCCGGCCTGGATGTTCGACTTGCGCAGAGGATGCACAAACGCGAGCTGCGGCAAGAACTCAGCGCCCCGAACGATGGGCCCCGCCACCAACTGCGGGAAGAACGAGACGAAGAGCGCGAAGTCGCGGAAGTTGTGGGTGGCCGGAAGCTTCCTGCGATACACGTCGATGGAATAGCTCATCGTCTGGAAGGTGAAGAACGAAACCCCCACCGGCAGGATGATGTTGAGGTGCGGGAGGGTTACCCCCACCGCGCCGAACAGCGGCCTGAAATTTCCCAGGAAAAAGTTCGCGTACTTGAAAACGCTCAGAATGCCGAGGTTCGCAACCAAGCTCACCACGAGCCATCGCTTACGCGCACCCTGGGTCGAGCTGCGCTCCATGAAGCGTCCCGCCGCGTAGTCGATGATGGTCGATACGAGAATGAGGAAGCAGAAGCGCCAATCCCACCAGCCGTAGAAGACGTAGCTCGCCACCAGGAGAAGGTTGCGGCGACCCTCTTCCCTGCGCAGCAAACCCAGACCCAAGAGGACCAGAGCCAAAAAGACAAAGAACTCGATCGAGGAAAAGATCATGGGAGATGTTTCCTCAGCTCGGCCGCCAACAACTCCCCCACCACGCGATGGCCTCGTGCGTTCATGTGGCCCTTTCCCATCTCACTGTTCTGGAATCCGTGACACGGTTGCCCGTGCAGGCGGTACTCCTTCAGCAGCGCATCGGTGGGATCGATGAGCGTGGCCCCGCAGCTTGCGGCGAACTGGCGGTATACCTCGCGGTGCTGTGGGGTGTAGAGCTGACCCCCGTTCTTGGAATAGTCGATCCGCGGGATGTAGAGATAGACGATGTCGGGATACAGACGAGACATTCGCTGGTGCAGGTATGTCAGCATGTCCACCGCGTCGGCCGGAAAGCTCGTGTCGAAACTCTCGGCCGCCTGCGCCGGCGGCGGGGAGAAGTGTTTGGCGAGCCGGTCTCGCTCCAGACGAGTCAATACGTCCGTCCGCCTCTCGACGAGGGTGAAGAGGGCGGAGAGGTGCTTCGCCTCGGCTCCCCAACGGTAAATCCTGTCGGCGGGTGGCGACTTTCTTGGGGATGACGAGTTGGTATCCGTCGTCCGTCCGGCGGAGATGGATCTCCCATTCGCGCGTGAACTCCTGTAGATCGAGGTCGTTGAGCTGGATGATCAGAACATCGGGGTCGAATTCGGGTGCGCGCAGCTTGACGAAGGCGGCGATATCCGGTGGCCCCCAGCCCGAGCGCCCCGCGTTGCACACTTCCAGCCCGTCGACCTCGGACTCGGCGATGCTGCCAAAGTTCTGGTCCGGATACACTTGCATCGCCTCGGTGAAGGAGTCTCCCACCATCAGGGCCCGCAGCCGCGGCTTTTGGGGCAAAGGATCCGCGTCGTTGAAGCCGTAGCAGATTCATACGGGCTCTGCTGTAGCCCTCGGAGCTGAAGACCTGGCGCGAATAGGGGCGTTGAAAGTACTCGAACTGCGGATCGGGCTCGGTGGTCGAAGGGGTGGCAATCCATGAGCGCAGAACGAACTCCATGGCAAGCAGCACGAAGACGACCGCGCCGAAGCCGGCCAAAACCCGCTTGAAATGGGATAGGGACGGTGTGGTCATGAGGGGAAAAAGTATAGCACAGCGCATTCCAGCCACGCGAGAGTGGGAGAGGCGCGCGGCGACTTTACTTTCTTGAGCGCCGGCGGACTCAGCCACCGTGCCCGAGGAGCTTCTTCAGGGTCTCCACCAACTTGCCGCGCTCCAAGGAGAACTGTCCGGGGCGCTGCTGCACCCACTCGGTCCGGTCATCCATCGAGTCCGCCGCGCGCGCGCCTTCCTCGAGATCCTTGATCGTTACCTTTTCTTCCTTCAGCTCATCCTCACCCAGGATGATGGCGTAGGGAATCCGCCAGAACGACGCGTACTTGAGCTGGTCTCCGAGGCGCGCCTTGGGGTTGAGGTAGATCTCCGCATTGAACCCCGCCTCGCGGAGCTCGCGCACCAGGCCCTGGTAGGTGAGGAGGAGCTTACGGTCTATGATGGTGACGAGAACTTCGGTCGCGGTGCCGTCGGGGCTCCTCTTCTCGAGCTGATCGAGCGCGGCCAGCAGCCGGTCGATTCCGATCGAGGCCCCCACGCCGGGCAACTGTTCTCCACTGAAGCGGGAAACGAGTTCGTCGTAGCGCCCGCCGCCCATGATCGAGCCGTAGTCGGGAAGCTCGTCGAGCGTGGCCTCGAAGATGGGCCCGGTGTAGTAGTCCATGCCGCGCGCCAGTTTGGGCGAGAAGCGCACCTGGTCCGCGCACCCCATAACCTGGAGGTGCGCCCGCAATTCGTCGATCTCGCGCAGCGCGGTCTCGGCGCCCTTCGCCGAGGACAAAAAGGCCTTCGACTTGGCCACCAGACCGTCGTCGGTCGCATCTTGCAGCTGCAGGAAGTTGCTCAGAGCGTCGATCTGCGAATCCGGGAGGCCGAGCCCGGGGATGGGCGCGCCCGATTCCGGATCTGTCCGGCCCGGCCCCAATTCGTCCCGCACACCCTCGGCGCCAATCTTATCTTCCTTGTCGATGATGCGGATGACGCTGGCGGCGCGGCTTGGCTGAACCTCGGCCAGCCTGAGCGCGGCGTTGAGCACGCCGCGGTGGTTCCAGCGAATCGTGTGCGCGGGCACCCCCAGCGCACGCAGCACCTGACTCATCGCGCCCAGAATCTCCGCGTCGGCCAGCATGGAGCGACTTCCCACCGTATCGATGTCGAACTGCAGGAACTCGCGAAACCGCCCGGCGCCCGGTTTGTCCACGCGGAACACGGGACCCACCTGATAGCGCTTGAAGGGGCGGCGCAGTTCGGGGTGCGAGGCCACGAAACGCGCCAAAGGAACGGTGAGATCGAAGCGCAGGCCCAGCTCCGCGTCTTCCTCTTCGTGTCTCCAGCTGAAAATGCGCTGGGAGGTTTCGCCCGCCTTGGCGCCGACGAGCACTTCCCTGGTCTCGATGATGGGGGTCTCCAGAGGCTGAAAGCCAAAGAGTTCGAAAACACCCTGAATGGTCTCGATCATCCGCTGACGGCGCCGAATCGGTGATCCGACGAGATCACGCATCCCCTTGGCGAGTTTGGCTTCGATGCGCTTGGCCATGAGCTAGAGTCTCGGGCCTTCTGAGGCAGAGGAAGGAGGCATGGTACTGGCGGGTGGATTCGAACCACCGACCCCCAGATCCACAATCTGGTGCTCTAACCAACTGAGCTACGCCAGCACGCGGGGGTCTAAGCTAATCGCGGGCCGTTGGCAGTGTCAAGGAAGCCACTGCGGGAAACCCCGCTATTTCGATCCGAATCGAGGTCTGCGGATTGTCTTGGACCCCCGCAGGGGTCCGACTATCTTCTTGGGCGCAAATCGCTGCTGCTATTTTTCCTTTAACCGGGACGGAATCTTCATGTTGACCGCCTTCGTTCCCAGGGAAACACACCCTGGCGAGACCCGGGTGGCGGCGACCCCGGACACCGTGGCACGGCTCATCAAGGCCGGATTCGCGGTGTCGGTGCAAGCCCAAGCCGGGGAGGGTGCCTATATCAGCGACGACGCCTACCGGAAGGCCGGGGCCACGGTCGTGGCCGACGCGCCCACGGGCTATGGGGCCGCCGACTTGGTGCTCAAATATCATCCGCCGCAACCCACCGAAGTGGAGCAGATGAAGCAGGGCACCCTGCTCATCTCCTTCCTCTATCCCACCCGCAATCTGGATCTCGTGCGCGCGCTCGCGGCCAAGCAGATGAGCTGTCTGGCCATGGACTGCATGCCGCGGATCACGCGCGCCCAGAAAATGGACGCGCTCAGCTCGCAGGCCAACATCTCCGGCTACAAGGCCGTGATCATGGCCGCGAACCACCTGCCTAAGATCTTCCCCATGATGACGACCCCGGCCGGCACCATCAAACCGGCCCACGTGGTCATCCTGGGAGCGGGGGTGGCGGGCCTGCAGGCGGTCGCCACCGCGAAGCGCCTGGGCGCCATCGTCGAGGTGAGTGACGTGCGGCCGGCGGTGAAGGAACAGGTCGAAAGCCTGGGCGGCAAGTACATCGAAGTTCCCCCCGACGAGAACGCGGACGCGGTCGAGGACAAGGACGGCTACGCGAAAGAGCAGAGCGCCGAATTCCTCGCCCGTCAGCGCGAGCTGGTGAAGGCGCGAATCGAGCAAGCGGACGTGGTCATCACCACCGCCGCCATTCCCGGCAAGCCGGCCCCCAAGCTGGTCACGGCCGAGATGGTGGAGAACATGCGCGTGGGTTCGGTCGTCGTCGACCTGGCGGTCGAGACCGGCGGAAACTGCGAACTGAGCGTTCCCGGGGAGACGGTGGTAAAGCACGGCGTGACTCTGGTGGGAATGAAGAACGTTCCCGGGTTGGTCCCGGTCAACTCCTCGGAAATGTACGCCAAGAACATTCTGAACCTCATCACCGACATGACGGATCGCGAGGGGAACTTCCGCGTCGATCTCGAGGATGCCGCCGTCGGCGGATGCACCGTCATCCACGAGGGCAAGATCGTCCACTCCGCCACCGCCGAGGCGATGGGCGGGAAGGGAGAACAGTAGCCATGTCACCATTCATGATGGGGCTCACGGTTTTCGTGCTAGCCATTTTCTTGGGCGTCGAACTCATCACGAAAGTGCCGCCGACCCTACACACTCCGCTCATGTCGGGTGCGAATGCCATTTCCGGCATCACGATCGTCGGCGCGCTCTACTGCGCGCAAACCGGGCGCGTGAGCACGGCCAACATTCTCGGTTTCGTGGCCATCACCGTGGCCATGATCAACGTGGTGGGTGGCTTCATGGTCACCGACCGCATGTTGCAGATGTTCAAGAGGAAGGGGTAATCGATGTTGAGCAACCTCATTCCTCTGGGATACCTGTTATCCACCGCGTTCTTCATCTTCGGGATCAAGCGCCTTTCGAAAGTGCGGACGGCTCGTCACGGAAATCAGCTCGCCGGCTTCGGAATGTTCCTCGCCATCGTGCTGACCGTGCTCGACATCAACCTGAAGGCCGGCCAACCCGTCGACTACCGCTACATGATCGCGGGCGTGATTTTGGGAAGCCTGTTGGGGGCCGTCGCGTCGATCCGAGTGCAGATGACCCAGATGCCCGAGATGGTGGCCGTGTTCAACGGCTTCGGCGGAATGGCCTCGGCCCTGGTCGGACTGAGCGTGGTGTGGCGCGCGGTGCACAGCACCATGGCCATGCCCGGTCACACCGGCACTCTGGAGGTTCATCGTATCCTGGGCGGCATGGACGTGGCGGTATCCACCGTCCTCTCCTTGTTGGTCGGTGCCGTCACTCTGACCGGAAGTCTGGTGGCCTACGCCAAGCTGGCGGGCAAGATGACCGGCAATCCCATCATGGTGCCTGGCAGGCACATCCTGAACGGGGTTCTCTTTGCCTTCGCGCTGGCGGTCGCGGGCATGCTCGCTTTCGGCAGCTACTCGGGATTCGTCGTTCTCGGTCTCTGCCTCGCCGTGTTGGCCGCCTCGCTCATCCTGGGGGTCATGGCGGTCATTCCCATCGGTGGCGCGGACATGCCGGTCGTCATCTCGCTGCTCAATTCCTATTCGGGAATCGCGGCGGCCATGACCGGATTCGTGCTCCGGAACAACTTGCTCATCGTCTCGGGCTCCTTGGTCGGCGCCTCGGGGATCATCCTCTCGGAGATCATGTGCAAGGCCATGAACCGCAGCCTCGGCAACGTGCTCGTCGGCGGATTCGGGGGCGACGCCTCGACTGGCAGCAGCGAGGGCTACACGAACATCACGCAGTCCTCGCCGGAAGAGATGGCGATGATTCTCGAGGATGCCGAATCGGTGGTCTTCGTGCCCGGCTACGGGCTGGCGGTCGCCCAGGCGCAGCACGTCACCAAGGAACTCGCGGGGCTCCTGGAGAAACACGGCACCAAGGTATCCTATGCCATCCACCCGGTGGCGGGGCGCATGCCCGGACACATGAACGTGCTCCTGGCGGAAGCGGACGTGCCCTACGAGCAACTCATCGAGATGGACGACATCAACCCCGAGTTCAAAACCACCGACGTGGCCATCATCTTGGGCGCGAACGACGTGGTGAATCCGGCCGCGATCAACGATCCCAACAGCCCCATCGCGGGAATGCCGATCCTCAACGTCTACGAGGCTCGCACCGTGTTCATCATCAAGCGTTCGCTGTCGCCCGGGTTCGCGGGCATCCGCAACGAGCTTTTCGACTACGACAACGCGATCATGGTGTTCGGGGACGCGAAGAAGGTTCTCACCGAAGTCGTCAACGAGGTGAAGGAATCCTTCTGAGATCAGACCGGATCAAAGGCGGCTGAGAGTTTCGCCGTCGATGGAATGAACGCCCTCCGGCTCTGGCGGGGGGCGTTTTCATTCGGGCTCGACCCAATACAGCCGGTGCACGACCACCGGTTCGGCCAGGACCCTGAGGGTAGGACTCAGCTCGGTGATGTCCACCAGGCGCCCCGATTCGGTCTGAACCCGCAGCCCTTTGCGCCCCTCCTCAGGAGAGTAGGGACGATAGGGAACGTCGGCCGCGCGATCGACCCACACCGCGCAGCTCGGATCCAGGCCGTCCGTCGTCGCGCGTTCCTTCTGGCGCTCGAACTCGTCCTTTAGCGCCTCGCTGCCCCGGTCGGAGGAGAGGGCGCGCAGCGGTCGGCGGAAGCGCAGGGCCCTGGCCAGCGCCCGCACCGTCGCATCCTCGTGGTTCACCAGAGCATCCAGGTCGACGAGAAAGTGCGCGTCGGTCAGGGTGAGATAGCGCTGAAGCGAAATCGTTTTCTCGTGCAGGATATGCATCACCCGGCACTCGGCGGGCGTGGCGTCGGGCCCCAGGAGTTGCAAGCGCCGACACAGCCCGCGGAACGCGGTCTCGAACCCGCGCCCGGTCTTGTGCAGATAGACGTTCTGGAACATGTGGTAGCGCCCGATGAGATACTGCTCGACCGCGCTCCGTCCCTGCTCCACCACCAAAACCGCCTTGCGGTCGCGGCTGGGCACCATGGCCCGGATCAACCAATCGCGGTCGATCGAACCGTAGTGCGTGCCGGTGTGCAGGGAATCGCGCCGAAGGTAATCCATCCGGTCACAGTCGAGCGCGCTGGATACGAGATCGCACAACCAGATGAACCCACTCTCTTGAACCGCACCGCAGAGCAGTTGGTGCACGCGGTCCTTGGTTCCCGGGAGAATCTCCTCGAGCCGCGCGGGCACGCTGGGCCCCTGGGTCACCAGCTCGCGGGTCCATTCTTCGTGTTTGCGCTGGACGACGGCTTCGAAGGTGTGGCTGAAGGGGCCGTGCCCCAGGTCGTGCAGCAGACAGGCCAGCGCGGTGGCGATGAACCATTCCGGAGGGATTTCGGCGCCGGCCGCAAGCAACTGGCGCATCGTGCGCTGGCAGCCCTGGAAGGCCCCGAGACTGTGCGCAAAGCGCGTATGGGTGGCGCCGGGATAGACCAGTTCGGTGAACCCGAGTTGTTTTACCTGGCGCAGGCGCTGCAGTTCGGGGCTGTCGATCAGTTCTCGCACCGCCCCGGCCGGAACTCCGGGAAGACGGTCCAGGTCGATGAGCCCCTCGACCGGGTCCTTGATCTTGGTCGTGGCCATTCTTCCCCCCCTTTTAGCCGGGTGGAGACTAGCGCCTTGGGGTGGGCGGAGGCTACCGTGGATGCGAAGATCTCTGCTAGAGTACAGCCGCCATGAACCCCTCCGGCTCCGTGAGCATCACCCAAGTCTCTGAGCTTCTCGCTCTGACCGAGTCCGATCGGCGCTGGGGATGTGAGATCCTGGATCTCCGCTCCGGGGGGCGCGCCGCCTCCTGCCATCTGCCGGGCAGCGCCTCCTTGCCCCTGGGCCCCGGGCAGGATTTCGCCTCCGCTCTGCCGGCCCACATGCTCGCCCCGGCGGGCTCCTCCCTGATCGTCCTGGACGAGACGGCGGCGCGGGCGCGCGCGGCGGCCGAGCACCTGGCGGGTCGAGGCTATCGGGCCCGGTGGTTCGCCGGAGAGCTCGAGGGGCTCCCCTGGCAGCCCGGCCCCAGTTCAGGGGCGCTTTGGAGCCCCGACCCCTTTCTGGCCGACCACCTCTCGCTCCTCCCCGAGCCGGTCGAGGGCCGGGTGGCCGATTGGGGCGCGGGAAACGGACGCAATGCGGTCTTTCTGGCCTCCCAGGGCTATCGGGTCCACTGCTATGACCGCCTGCCGGACACCCTGGCCCTGGCCCGGGACCGCGCCCGGCGCCATGGGCTGAAAGAATTCGTCACGACACATCAAGAAATGTTGGGACATGACTCCAAGTTCCACGAGGCGCCCTTCGCGGCGATCCTGATGATCCGATTCCATGAAAAATCTTTGATGGAAGGGCTGCGGGCGTGGCTGCGGCCGGGGGGAGTGGTGCTCGTGCATACCTATGCGCAGGCACCCCGTCTCGAGGAGGGAGTCCGGGGGCCCCGGCGGGCCCGGTATCACCTCACTGTGAAGGAGGCGGAGCGCCTGTTCCCCGCGAGGGAGTGGACCTTCCTGGAGCGCTCGGGCGCCTTGGAGCGGCCGGACGAGCCCATGATCGCCTTCGTGGCGCGCCCGCGCGGCTCGGAAGGCTAGGGCCGTCTAGCTCTCGTCGGCCTCGTCTTCGTCGTTCTCCAGCTCCGAACTCGTGGCGACCGGCGCCACCGTCGCCACCGCGTCCTCTTCGTCCAGATTGATGAGGCGTACGCCCTGGGTGTTGCGTCCCATGCTGGAGATGCTGTCCATCGCCATCTTGATCACGATTCCGTTGCGGGTGATCACCATGAGACTCTCTTCCTCCCGCGCGAGCTGCACGCCGACCAAAGGACCGTTGCGGCGGGTGATGTTCATCGTGATGATTCCCTTTCCGCCCCGGCCCTGCGGCCGGTACTCGTCCAACGGCGTCCTCTTTCCGTAACCGTTCTCGGTCACCGAGAGCACGCTCACCTCCTCGGCGGGATCGGTCACGATCATTCCCACCACGCGATCGTCCCCGGAGGAGAGCTCGATGCCCTTCACGCCGCGAGCCGTGCGCCCCATGGGCCGCACGTCGTTCTCGTCGAAGCGGATCGACTTCCCCGACCTGAGGGCCAGAATGACGTGATTCGTCCCGTCGGTGAGGGCCGCATCCATGAGGCGGTCCCCCTCGACGATGTCGATGGCGCGGATGCCCGAACGGCGGATGTTGGAGAACTGATCGAGGGAGGTCCGTTTCACCAGACCCGCCTCGGTCACGAAGAGCACATAGTGGTCTTCGTCGAATTCACCCGGCACCGGTACGATGGCACGCACGATCTCGTCTTTTTCCAGGAGTAGCAGATTGACGATCGCCTTCCCCTTGGCGGCGCGTCCGGCCTGGGGAATCTGGTGCACTTTCAACCAGTGGCAGCGGCCGCTGCTGGTGAACACGAGAAGGTACTGGTGGGTGTTGGCCACGAAGAGATGCTCGACCCAGTCCTCGTCCTTGAGGGTCGCTCCCGTCACGCCGCGGCCGCCGCGACCCTGCAACCGATAGGTGTCCACCGGAAGCCTCTTGACGTACTGGCCGTGGCTGATCGTCACGACCATGTCTTCCTCCGGAATGAGATCCTCGAGAGAAAGGTCTCCCTCGACGTCGACGATCTCGGTGCGCCTCTCGTCTCCGAATTTCTCCCGCAGATCCAGGAGCTCGTCCTTGATGATCGAGAGCTGCATGCTCCGGCTGGCGAGAATGCTGCGCAGCCGTTCGATTTCTTGAATGAGCTCGAAATACTCCTTCTCGATCTTGTCGCGCTCGAGCCCGGTCAATCTCTGCAGGCGCAGATCCAGAATGGCCTGGGCTTGGATCTCGCTCAGCTCGAATCGCTCCATGAGACGGTTGCGCGCGGTAGAGGGGTCCGGGCTCTTCTTGATGAGTTCGACCACTTCGTCGATGTTCTCCAGGGCGATCCGATAGCCTTCGAGAATGTGCGCGCGCGCCTCCGCTTTCCGTAGCTCGAACTCGGTGCGGCGCACCACGACCTCTTCGCGAAACTTCAGATACTCCACCATCATGTCTTTGAGGCTCAGAAGTCTCGGCTGCGTGCCGACCAGGGCGATGTTGTTGACGCCGAAGGTGGACTGCATGTTCGTGTGCTTGAAGAGCTGGTTCAGCACGACTTCGCGGTGCGCATCTTTCTTGAGCTGAATGACGATACGCATTCCCTTGCGATCGCTCTCGTCGGCCAGATCGGCGATTCCCTCGATGAGCCCGCCGCGCACGTGCTGCGCGATCTTCTGGATCAACTCCGACTTGTTCACGAAGTAGGGAATCTCGGTGACGATGATGGCTTCGCGTCCGTTCTTGAGTTCCTCGGTCTCGCACCGCGCGCGCATCACGATGCGCCCGCGGCCGGTCGCGATGTAATCGACGATTCCCTGGCGGCCGTGGATGATTCCGCCGGTGGGAAAATCGGGTCCCTTGACGAACTCCAAGAGCTCGATGTCATCCAGCTCGGGATCCTCGAGCAGAGCCCCGAGACCGTCGATGATCTCCCGCAGGTTGTGGGGCGGGCAGTTGGTCGCCATGCCGACCGCGATCCCGGTGCTTCCGTTCACCAGGAGATTGGGAATGGCGCTGGGAAGAACCGAGGGCATTTCCCGCGAGCCATCGTAGTTGGGAACGAAGTCGACGGTTTCCTTGTCGAGGTCGCGCAGGATTTCCATGGCGAAGGGGGCGAGCCGCGCCTCGGTGTATCGTTCGGCGGCGGGGCTGTCGCCGTCGACCGAACCGAAGTTGCCCTGGCCATCCACCAGCGGATATCTCAGGGAAAAGTCTTGCGCCATGCGCACCAGGGTGTCGTAGACGGCGGCCGTACCGTGGGGGTGATAGTTACCCGTGGTGTCACCGGTGATCTTCGCGCTCTTGCGATAGGGCCGGCCCGGCGAGAGGTTGAGATCGTTCATCGCGGTGAGGACCCGGCGATGCACCGGTTTGAGACCATCGCGAACGTCCGGCAGCGCGCGGGATATGATCACGGACATCGAATAGTCCAGATACGCGGACTTCATTTTGATTTCGATGTTTACCGTCTTGATGCGATCTTGCGATTCTTCCGCCATTCTCTGCTCCTGCTAGATATCCAGCTGCTCGAGGTCGACCGAGGAGGCGTTATCTTCGATGAACTTCCGCCGCGGCTCGACGAGTTCTCCCATGAGCATGGTGAAGACCCGATCGGCCTCCTGCTCGTGGAATTCGTCATCGCCCAGGTACACGCGCGTGAGCGTTCTCGTTTCGGGATTCATCGTGGTTTCCCAGAGCTGCTCCGGATTCATCTCACCCAGGCCCTTGTAGCGCTGCACGTAGACCCCCTTGCTCCCTCCCAGCAGCTCGATGAATTTGTCGCGCTCGGCCTCGGTGTGCGCGTAGTACTCCTTCTTGCCCTTGGACACCCGATACAACGGTGGCTCGGCGATGTAGACGTGGCCGTTGCGGATGAGGGGAGACATGTAGCGATAGAGGAGGGTCAGAATGAGCGTGCGGATGTGGCTTCCGTCCACGTCGGCATCGGTCATGATGATGAGGCGGTGATAGCGAAGGCGCGAGATGTCGAAGTCCTCCTCGCCGACGCCCGTTCCCAAAGCCGTGATGATGGTCTTGACTTCTTCGTTGCTCAACGCCTTGTCCAGACGCGCCTTCTCTACGTTGAGGATCTTTCCCTTCAGAGGAAGAATCGCCTGAAACGTGCGGTCCCGTCCCTGCTTCGCCGAACCACCGGCGGAGTCACCCTCGACCAGATAGATTTCGCACTCGCTCGGGTCGGTGCTGGAGCAGTCCGCGAGCTTTCCCGGAAGGTTTGAGGACTCCAGCGCGTTCTTTCTGCGCGTGAGCTCCCTCGCCCTTCGCGCCGCCTCGCGACTGCGCGCCGCGCCAATTCCCTTCTCGCAGATCTTGCGCGCCACCGCCGGGTTCTCCTCGAAGAACTCCGAGAGGGCGGAATTGACCATGGCCTCTACGATGCCCCGCACTTCGCTGTTCCCGAGTTTCGTCTTCGTCTGACCTTCGAATTGAGGCTCGGGCACCCGCGTGGCGATGATGCAATTCAGGCCTTCACGAACGTCGTCTCCCGAGAGGCTCACTTTTTCCTTCTTCAGAAAGCCCGCGGTTGTGGCGTAGCTGTTGATGGTGCGGGTCAAGGCGGCCTTGAAGCCACTCAGGTGGGTGCCGCCCTCGATGGTGTGAATGTTGTTCGTGTAGGTATAGATCTGTTCGTTGTAGGTGTGTGTGTACTGCATGGCGACTTCGCATTCGACGCCATCTTTCTCCTCGCGCAGATAGATCGGCTTGGGGTGGATCAGTTCCTTCGCCTCGACCAACCAGGAGACGAACTCGGTGATGCCCCCATCGTAGTGGAAGTCGACCTTCTGTGGCTTTTTGCTGCGCTTATCCTCCATCGTCATGGTGATTCCGGCGTTCAAGAAAGCCAGCTCGCGCATGCGTAGCGCGAGAGTGTCAAAGTTGTAGTCGACATCCTCGAAGACGGTATGGTCCGCGAGGAAGGTGACTTGCGTTCCGTTCCGTTTTTCGTCGTTCTTTCTCAAAACGCGCATGGGGCCGGTGGGAATTCCGCGCGCGTAGTCCTGTCCGTAGACTTCGCCTCCTCGATACACCTCGACCTTGCACCACTCGCTCAGCGCGTTCACCACGGAGACCCCGACCCCGTGCAGGCCCCCGGACACCTTGTAGGCGTCCTTGTCGAACTTCCCCCCGGCGTGGAGCGAAGTCATGACGACCTCCAGCGCCGGTTTGTGTTCGGTCTTGTGCATGTCCACCGGGATTCCCCGGCCGTTGTCAATGACGCAGACGCTGTTGTCTTCGTGAATGGTCACGATCACTCGGTCACAGAATCCGGCCATGGCTTCGTCGATCGCGTTGTCGACGACTTCGAATACGAGGTGGTGCAGTCCTCTCGGCCCCGTTCCGCCGATGTACATCGCTGGACGTTTTCGCACGGCCTCGAGACCCTTCAAAACCTGGATCCCATCCGCGGTGTAGTTCTCGGCTCCGTTATTTCTCATTGCGTCCAAGTTTTCCATCCTAGTTCCGCTCTTCAGGGGGACTCCCTCGTTCTTTCAAAGAGACCTGGGGGACCGACTGGTGTGGAAGCGAACGTCGCGTACGCTTCCGCTTCCAAGTTTCTTCTCGAACTCCTCGCGAATGCGCGGCACCAACAGGCTCAGCTCTTGCGCCCACGCGCTTCCCTCGGCCCGCACCCAGAGTACTCCATCATTGAGGGCGATGGCCTGGCTGTGTTTCGCAATTTCCACTCCCACGATCTCGCCCCACGACGCGAGTACTTCCTGCTGCTGCAAGCCCTCCCGTAGAGGACTCTTCGCCAGGAGCTGCTCGACTGCTTCCTTCAGGCTGTGAATCCTCGCGCTCACGTCGTGGCTCGATTCCCGTCGAGTTCCTCTGGTTTCAGCTGCTGTGCGATGGCTCTCAGGTCCTCGATCGCTTCGAGTTCTCCTTCGCGCACGATCCACACCTTCAGGTCCTCCCATTCCCGCATCCCCACCACGTCGTCGAGCCTGGCGGTGGCGATGAAAAGCTGGTGCTCGTGATGCAGCAGGCTTTGCAGGGCCTGGGTCCGCTGCTGATCGAGCTCACTAAAAATATCATCTAACAGAACGACGGGCCGCTCTTTCGTTCGCTCGTAGATCAGGGCGGCCTGTCCGAGCTTCAACGCGATCGCGGCCGATCGCATCTCTCCTTGCGATCCGAAACGTCGCAGGGCTCTTCCCTGAAGGCGCAGCTCGAGGCGATCACGGTGCGGACCGATCTGCGCGAATCCCATCCTCCGTTCACGGGCTCGTCCCTCCTTGAGAGCGCTCAGAAATTCCGCTCGTACGAATGAAATTTCATCGCTCCATTCCTTCGGCTCTTCGGCCGGCCCAAAGGACGGCACCAGCTCCATTTTGAGGCTCCCGCCGCCCGGAGCCAAGGCGGAATATGCCTGCTCCGAGGCTCGCTCCAGCGCGCCCAGGAGCTGCCTCCGCGCGACGATCAGAGGGGCTCCAAAGCGGGCCATTTCCGCGTCCCAAACCGCCAGCTCTCCTTCGGTCGCGAACTGTCGATCCTTGAGTAGACGATTTTTCTGCGCAAGAGCTCGACGGTACCCGAGCAGGTTCTGAAAATAGGGGTTTGCGATCACGCTCAGCGTGATGTCGAGAAAATGCCTCCGGTGTTCCGGACTTCCCTTTGCCAGAGCGATTTCATCGGGATGGAAGAGAACGGCCGACAGGCGCCCCACGAGATCCGAGTTTCTCGCGATCGTGGACCCGTCAATTTTGATCCGTTTCCGGCCTTGCGTGGTGAGAGCGGCCTCCAGGGTGAACTCCTCACCCTCTCGATCACGCCCTTCCACTTTCAGGTGGAGGTGATCCGCGCCGAAACGAATCATCTCGCGATCGTTCGAGCCTCGGTGCGAGCGGCCCAAGGCCAGGTACG
Source organism: Candidatus Krumholzibacteriota bacterium (assembly GCA_963764625.1). Classification (GTDB taxonomy): domain Bacteria; phylum Krumholzibacteriota; class Krumholzibacteriia; order JAJRXK01; family JAJRXK01; genus JAOZPE01. The sequence continues at coordinate 163,083 of CAVXTH010000008.1, forward strand.
AAAGCGCTTCGAGTAGGTTCGTCTTTCCCTGTCCATTCCGTCCCAAGAAGATATTGATTTTGGGCGAAAACTCCAGGGCGACATTGCTCAAATTCCGGTAATTCAAGAGTTTAACTCTTGTGAGAATCACCGGTGGGCCTCTCTCTCGGGGGTGCTTTTCTAGTCGTTCAGCCGCAGCGGCATCAAGAGACAGAGATCGTCGCTTTCGAGAATCTTGGCCTCCGGGTCATCGCCGGGCAGGAAGATGGCGGCGCTGTCGGGGCGGTCGAGCGCGATGAGCAGATTCTCCGTTTTGAAGTGCTTCAAAATGTCCTCCACATAGCCGTGGTTGAAGCCGATGGAAACGTCCTCTCCTCCATATTCGATCGGAACTTCGTCCTCGGCGCGAGACCCCTCGGTCCCACTGGCGGAGAGTTTCATCGTCTTTCCTTCAACGCTCAGACGGATCTGATTGGTCACGCGATCCGCGGAGACCTTGACCCGACGAATGCCATCACTGAGAGCCTCTCGGTCGCAGATGATCCTTCGTTCGTTGTTCTTGGGAAGCACCTGTTCGTAGTTGGGGAAACTGCCCTCCACCAGACGGGTGTGGATGGTGGTATTTTCCATTTCGAAACTCAACTGGTGCTCGCCCAAGTAGATCGTCACTTCGTCGATGGTCTCGGCCAGTCGCATGACCTGCTGGAGTCCTCCGGAGGAGGCGATGAGTTTGCGACTCAATTTCTTGGCGATGCCCGTCTTTCTGCGAACGCGGCTCAGACGATGTCCGTCGGTCGCGACCATCGTGAAGTGCCCGTCGGCGAGTTCCCAGTAGACTCCTTGAAGCGCGGGCCTGGTTTCGTCCTTCGAGGTGGCATAGATACAGCTGCGGATCATCTCCACTAGAGTTGCACCAGCAATGGTGAACGACTCGGCTTCTTGAACTCTCGGAAGTGCTGGAAAATCATCGGGATCCATGCACGGCTCTTCGAGCTTTGCCTTTCCGCTGCGTAAGACGACCCTCTCTTTGTTCGCTTCGATCTTCACCGAGTGAGACCCCAGAGTGCGCACGAACGGAACGAACTTTGCGGCCGGTACGGCGGCTTTTCCGTCGCTTTCCACTTCCACTTCACGAACCCTCGTTACCACCGAGACATCCAGATCGGTGGCGGCCAGGGTGAGCACCTTCCCTTTTTGGTCGAAAAGGATAGTGGACAGGATGGGAAGGGTGGCTTTGGTGGAAACGACGTTGGCGACCGCGCCGAGCGCGCGAACGAGCTCGTTCTGTTGAACCTGGATCTTCACCGTGGGGCCTCGCTTGGAAGACTCTTGCAAGAGTACAATGAGAGAGGGCTATGCTATCGCAGCTCCGCGCTACGGGCAAGCCCGCGGGGTCTACTGTTTCTAATTGTTTGAAAAAGAAAATACAGTAGTAGTACGTAGGGCTGGGAATTGTGGGGAAAGAGGCCAAAACTTCAAAGTTAACTGACAATACCACAATGTCTTATCCAGAAGAGCTCATTGAGGATCGCCTGGGGAGAAAGGGAGCGACACTTCAGGCTTATCCCAAGGGGCTCTGAAATCCCCCGGGATACGAGAGAGTATTCCTCAGATTCTCCTCGGTTTTTCCCCACTGCGTGCCCGCTTTTTTCCCTTCACGGCCCAAGAAAAAAGGGGCTTCCCAGTACGGGAAAAGCCCCCCGCGCGTTCAGTCGGTCGAACGGTTTACGCGCTATGTAACGACTTGATCAGATCCTCGAGCTCGGAGTGCACGTCGGGATTGATTTCCTCCAAGCGAGTAATCTTCTGCCAAGCATGGTGCACCGTGGTGTGGTCGCGTCCGCCGAAACGCATCCCAATTTGGTTGAGCGAAGCTCCGGTCAACTCCCGGCAGAGATACATGGCGATTTGTCTGGCGTGCGCGATGGGCCTGGTGCGGGTCTTCGAGCGCAGAAGATCGAGCGAAATATCGTAGTAGCCCGCCACGGTCTTGGTCACTTCGACTAGGGAAATGGGGTGCTTTGGGCGATTCCGATTCAAAAAGGTGCCCAAAACCTCCCTGGCCATCTCGATGTGAATTTTACTTCCGGTGAGACTCGCGAAAGCCAGAAGTCGAATGAGAGCGCCTTCCAGCTCGCGAATGTTGTTGGTCACGCGCTCGGCGATGAGCACCAACACCTCGTCCGGAATGACGATTTCCTCCTTCTCCACCTTCTTCTTGAGAATCGCGATGCGGGTTTCGAGCTTGGGAGCCTGTAAGTCCGTGATCAAACCCCATTCGAAGCGTGACCGAAGGCGTTCCTCCAGGGTTGGAATTTCCTTGGGAGGCCGGTCGCAGGTCACCACGATTTGCTTGTTGGCATCGTAGAGCGCGTTGAAGGTGTGAAAGAACTCCTGCTGCGTAGTCTCTTTCCCGGCGAGGAACTGGATGTCGTCGATGAGTAGAAGGTCGACGTTCCGGTAACGATTCTTGAACTCGAAAGTCTTGCCGGTCCGAATGGACTGGATGAGTTCGTTCATGAAATTTTCAGCCGAGACGTAATGAACGAGAGTCTGCGGTTCACGCTCCAGAACCTCGTTGCCGATTGCCTGCATGAGGTGCGTCTTTCCCAGGCCCACGCCACCGTAGAGAAAGAGCGGGTTGTAGGCCTGGGCAAGTTGTTCCGCCACCGCCTCGCACGCCGCGTGGGCGAGACGGTTGTTGTCTCCCACCACGAAGTTGGAGAACACGTACCGCTGGTTGAGTCCCGCCTCGCGCGGCATGCGCCGGCGGGTCTCGCTCTCCGGAGCCGGCGCGACGGCGGCGCGCGGGTCGAAACTTCCCACCGTGCTCGGCTCGGGATCGACGAGAATCTCGATCTCGACGCCGTGCCCCAGGACGCGATGGGCGGCGGTGCGGAGGGTCTCCAGATGATGCTCGGTGAGCCAGTCCACGAAGAACTGGTTCGGCCCCTGGATGGTCAGGGCGCGGTCTCGTAGGGCGAGAAAACGAGTTTGGTGGAACCAGGTTTCGAAAGTCTGTTGATTGACATTCTGTCGCACCACTTCCAAAATCTCGGCCCAGAGGGCCTGTTCGTCCGGGGAGTTCCCGTGGGCGGAAGGGTCGGCTGAAGTCGTTCGCGAAGGGGGCACGAGCGGGGCTTCCTCTCGCTGGGCCGAGGGCATGAACTCGACTAGAGGACAGAACTTCACAAAGACTTATCCACAAGAAGGAAAAGCCTAGAACGTTTTAAATTATAAGGACTTAGCTCAACATATTCCCGTGGAACCCCATCTTATCCCCAAGCCCGAAAAACTGGGGATAACGTTGTTGTGCCGGGTGTGGGTTATCCACCGGGGAAGCGGACGGTAGCACGCGGTCTGGGGCCGGGCAAGGTACTTTTCTCCTCCGGGAATACTTTCTTCCTAAGATCTTCACAATAGGTTTCTTAAGCCCAGCCCCCTCGGTTGCGGGCCCGCCACGCGCCTCGTGCGGGCGGGGCGTCAGAAGATCCCGAACGAATTCGCCGCGGCGCCCCCGGGCCCTCGTCGGCCCGGGAAACTTGACGAAGCGGGGCCCTGGGCATACCGTATTGCGCTCGTGGAGCTATGGTTATGGGAACCGCCCGCGCCTTCAGACCGTCGATGAGGTGTCAGCGTGAAGAGGACTTTTCAGCCGAGTAACATCAAGCGCAAGCGCGACCACGGTTTCCGGAAGCGCATGGCGACGCGCGCGGGACGCACGATCCTCAAGCGCCGCCGGAGCAAGGGCCGCAAGCGTCTGAGCGCGTGAGCGTCTTCGGATTCTGCCACGCGCGCACAGAGGGGTAGAGCGCGCGGTCTTCCGGATGGGGGGACTTCCCTTGAAGGGGACTCTGCGAACTCGGCGGCATTTCCAACGCGTGTATGAGAACGGCCGAAAAGCAGTCGGGGCTTCGTGCGTCGTCTATGCGTACAGTCCGCAGCCCGAGGAGATCGCTACGGTGGGCGAATGCGCGGTCGGGGTCGTCGCATCCAAGAAGGTGGGCAATGCCGTGCGACGTAACCGCGCGAAGCGCTCCCTCCGTGAGACCTACCGCGCTTCCAGTTCACGACTGACCAAGCCGCTTTGGATCGTGCTCGTGGCGCGCGGCGCCCTGGCTGATGCGAGCATTTCTTCGAAGGACTTGCTCGAGGAGATGCAGGAACTTCTGGTACAACTTGGCGTGCTGCGAGACAACACGCATGAGCTCGGGAAGGGAGAGCTTCCGTGTTGACGCGCCTTGCCGTGATTTGCATTCGCGCATACCAACTTCTGCTCTCACCCTTGCTGGGTTCGAATTGCCGCTTTACTCCCAGTTGTTCGCAGTACGGAATTGATGCGCTCAAGACGCACGGGCTCGCGCGGGGAATCTGGCTCAGCCTGCGGCGCGTTGCGCGGTGCCATCCTTGGCACCGCGGCGGGTTTGACCCGGTGCCCGGGTCGGACAAGAAGGAGAGTTCCACGATCGAGCGAGGGATTTCCATTCCAAGCGCTCATCATTCCTGAGTTTTTCGCGAGGCAAGCATGAATCAGCGCACGGCGCTCGCCTTCTTTCTCATGTTCGTAGTACTGCTGATCTGGCAGGCTGTCTTTTCTCCTCCACAGCAAGAGGTGCAGAACGCCGGACAGAGCGACAGTCTCGCGGTGGCCCAGGCCCCTCCGCGCTTATCCGGCTCCGAGGAGAACGGCGCTTTGGACAGCGCGCAAGGCGCCGCCGCGGCATCCTCGGTGAACTCTATGCAGGAAGGCGCGGCCGACAGCACCGAGTCTTCGGGCGACATTCCGTTCGCGTCGACGGCGGAGGGCCCGCTTCTCACTCTCGAGACCGATCAATACGTGGCGGAACTGGATCTCATCGGCGCCGATCTTCGCTCGTGGACCCTGAAAAATTTCAAGACCATTGACGGCGCGCCGGTGCAACTCATTCCCAAGAGAACCATCGATCGCTACGGTCAACGCGCCCATGCGCTGAAAATCTATCGGGATGATGGGGTGCTGGATCTGAGTCACGTCCGCTTCGAACTCGACGGGGCGCGACTGCAGAGTACGGGTGATCCGGGCAAGCCCTGGCGGCTGCGAGTCACGGCTGACAATCCCATCGCCGAGGTCACGCTCACCGCGGATCTGGGAACGGCGACCCCGCTCCTTCTCCACATTCGCCTGGACAACGCGCTCTCATCGTTCGGGGTTCACGCAGAGTACGATCTTCCGCGCACCGACCTCGCGCAGTTGAAGATCTCCTGGCCCGCAGGAATCTCCAACACCGAACCGGATACTCTGCGGGAGTACAGAGAGTTCAAGGCGGCGGCGCGCGTGGGGGACGATACCTACAAGACCTCCTTCAATTCTCTCAAGAAAGGCGATGGGTCGGGGGGGCGTAAGGATCACGAAGGCACGGTTGCCTGGGCCGGGGTGATGGGGCAGTACTTTACCGCGTTCATCCACGATCCCGCCCGCCGCCCGGGCCGCGTGCATTTCGACGGCGATTACGAGAAGAATCTCCAGACCTTCTCGATCGAGTTGCCCTTGCAGGACGAAAACGGGCCGGGACTCGATTACGCCGTGTTCTTGGGTCCTCGCGACTACAACGAATTGCACGAGATCGACCCGGCACTCACCGCCCTCATCGATTTGGGCCCGGCAGTGTTTCGTCCCGTTTCGAAATTCATGCTCTGGCTCCTCTTGTATCTGCATCGCTTCATTCCCAACTACGGCCTCGTGATCATCTTGATCTCGGTCGCGACCAAGTTTCTCTTCTATCCCCTGACGAAGAGCAGTACGCGTTCGATGCGCGAGATGCAGCTCGTGCAACCCGAGCTCGCGAAACTCAAGGAGAAGTACAAGGACGATCAGGCGCGGCAGAGCAAGGAGATGATGAAGCTCTACAAAGAGCACGGCATCAATCCCATGGCCGGGTGTTTACCTTTGCTCGTGCAGATGCCGGTCTTCTGGGCGCTGTTCACCGTTCTGCGCCGTACGATCGAAGTAAGACAGGCGCCGTTCTGGGGATGGATCACCGATCTCTCCCGCCCCGAAGTCCTTTTTCATCTCCCTTTGAAACTGCCGGTGATCGGCAACAGCTTCTCCCTTCTTCCGATTCTCATGGCGGGGGGAATGTGGCTGCAGACGAAGATCGGCACGCCGAGTGCTGCGACGGGGGGCGAGGGCGCGATGGCCTCGCAACAGAAGATGATGTCGACCTTCATGCCCATCTTCATGCTTTTCGTGTTCTACAACACTCCGTCGGGTCTCGTGCTCTACTGGTTCGTGAATACGCTCCTTTCCATCGTTCAGACCTGGCAGATTCATCGAAACGCTCCCAAGACCTTGGCCGAGAAAAAAGCCATGGTCAGCGCGAGCGCGTGAGAGGAAAGAGGACATCGTGATTCGTGAAAGTTTCGAAGTCAGTGCCATCACGGTGACGGAAGCTACGAACCAAGCGCTTCAGTTGTTGGGAGTCGACGGCGATGCGCACGGGGTCGGCGTGGAAGTGATCGACGAGGGAAACGCCGGTCGGGGCTTTGCGATCTTTCGCAAGCTCGCGCGCGTGCGGGTGACCCATGAGTCCGAAGGATTCGGTCGGGTCTCTCGAGAACTTCCCGTGGCCATTCCGGCGCGACCGCCGGCGGAAACTGCGTCGACCACGCGGCGCCTCGCCTGGAGCGCGCCGTCTTCCGCGCGACCGTTCCGTGGCAAACCGGATCTCGTCATCGAGGAGGCCGCCACCCCGCCGCGGGTGAGCGAGATGAGCATCGCGCCCTCACAAGAACGTCCCCGGGAAACCTACACTCCGACTGCCGAGCACAACGCCAAGGTCGAAGAGGTGACGCGGGAACTCCTGGACTCGATGGACCTCGAGTACCAGGCGAGTTTCGAACACGCCGACTACCAGCGCGTTTTCATCACGGTTTCCGAGGACGACGCAGGTTCTCTCATCGGCCGTCGTGGGACTGGAGTGGATGCCCTCGAGCACATCCTCAGCCGCATGATCGCCCAGAGCTGTGATTCGAATGTTCCGGTGCAGGTCGACTTGAATCGGTATCGCGAGCGGGAGCAGGAGCACCTGCGCGAGCAAGCCCTCGAGCGGGCCGAGCGAGTGCTCGCCGAAGGCACCGAAATCCACTTCGAACCGATGCACCCCCGTGAGCGCCGCGTCGTGCATCTCGCGGTCAAGCCCCTGGCAGGGGTGGAAAGCTATACTCTGGGAGAGGGCCCGCGACGGCACGTGGTGCTGGCGCCCGTGAAGACCTCCGAGAAATAATTCACTTATTCATTTTATAGCAATAGGTTAAAACGAATCTATCATGCGTAGTTCGGGGGCAGCGTGTCGCGGTCTACATTCACCTCGCTCCTGCAAGCTCTCGTGGAAGAAGGAATTCCACTCGAGCCCTTCGTTCAATTCCGCCAGGATCTCCTCCGTTTCAATCGAGGGCGCAACCTGGTCAGCCGCGCCGGCGGGCCCGGGTTGGTGGAGCGGCTCATCCTGGAATCGGCAGCCACCGGCCGGGCGCTTCCCTTGCACTCTGGAGAGCGAGCACTGGATCTGGGTAGCGGGGCGGGTTTTCCGGGAATTCCCCTGGCCCTGAGCCAACCCGGCCTCGAGCTCGTTCTCCTGGAGCGCCGGGCCACTGCATGTGATTTCCTGCGTCGGGAGATCGCCAGCCTGAGCCTGACCCATGCCTGCGTCGAGGAAGGTCAGGCGCGCGAAGTTTTGACGCGAGTTCCCGGGGCGCGCGCCTCATTTCAGTGGGGATTCGCCCGCGCGGTGGCCGCGCCGGCGCGGACCCTGTCCCTGCTGCGCCCCTTCTTGGCGAAAGAAGGGACCGCGGTGCTCGTGCTCAATGAGGAGTTTCGGCCCTCCCCGACGATCCTCGACGCGGGGTGGCGCTGGGAGGGCAACCGCCCCCTTGCTCTTGCGGCCCCCGTGCCCTCCGATTGCTGTCTGCAGCTCTTTCGTCCCGCGGGCTGAGTGCCCGGGCCAGGGGTTCGTTTCCCGGAGAACACCGCCCTGGACCCTCCCGGAGACATGTTCCACGTGAAACATCGACTCGGGATCCCCTCGAACCATGTTCCACGTGGAACCTCCCGGGGATTTTTCCGTCGTTCCCCTCCCGAAAGGGCCAAAACAAGCCTCTATCCATCTCAGAGCTTGCGGTCGTAAGCGGCCACATGCCAAAGTGCTCCGCAGTCCGGCCCCGAAGGCCGGGTCGAGCCTGCCGTGAATGGGGCCAAGCATGGGACGCATCATCTCCATCTCGAATCAGAAGGGCGGCGTGGGGAAGACCACCACCGTCGTGAATCTAGGGGCCAGCCTGGCGGTGGCCGAAAAGCGAGTGCTTTTGCTGGATTTCGATCCACAGGGCAACACCAGTAGCGGCTTGGGCGTGCGGCCTGCCCCCGAAGAGTTGACGAGCTACGAATTTCTGGCCGGAACAGGGGTACCGGAGGGCCTGATCCGCGCCACCGAATTGCCCTATCTCCAGCTCATGCCCGCGGACCAGAGGTTGACCGGGGCCGAAGTCGAGCTGGTGGAGGCGGAGGACAGAGAGGGCTTCCTGCGCCGCGCGCTCGAGGTGCTGCGCGAACGCTACGACTTCATTCTCCTGGATACCCCGCCCAGCTTGGGCATGCTCACGATCAACGCACTGACGGCCGCCGATTCGGTCCTCATTCCCATCCAGTGCGAGTACTACGCCCTGGAAGGGCTGAGCCAGCTGCTCAACACGATTCACCTGGTCCAGCAAACCCTCAATCCGAAGCTCCGCATCGAGGGGGTCCTCCTGACCATGTTCGACCAGCGGCTCCGCCTCAGCAACCAGGTGGCGGAAGAAGCCAAAGAATATTTTGGCACAACAGTTTACGAGACTGTCATTCCCCGGAACGTAACCCTGGGGGAGAGCCCTTCCTTCGGGAAGCCGGTCCTTCTTCACGACATCCAGAGCCGGGGCTCTCTCAGTTATCTCAATCTAGCCAAGGAAGTGATGCGCAATGGCGAAGCGAGTCTTGGGCAAGGGCCTGTCGGCGCTCATCGGTAACTCGGTCGCCCCTGTGGCGGCATCGCGCCTCGAATCGGCCGCGCCGGCGTGGCTGGGAGATCGCCAGGCCACGATGCTGCCGCTGGAAGCCTTGCGGCCCAATCCACACCAACCCCGGCATCAGATGGACGAGACGGCGCTCGAGGAGTTGAGCGACTCGATTCGCCAAAACGGGGTTCTTCAGCCGATTCTGGTGCGCCGCACCGCCGAGGGCTTCGAGCTCGTGGCCGGAGAGCGCCGCTTGCGCGCGGCGGCGCGTGCGGGCCTGGGGGAGATTCCGGCCCTGGTCTGCAGCATGGAAGAGACGGAATCGATGAAGCTCGCGCTTCTGGAGAACATTCAGCGCGAGGATTTGAGCGCGCTCGAAGAAGCCGAAGCCTACCGCGCCATCATGCAGGCCCTGGACGCGAGCCACCAAGAGCTGGCCACGATGCTGGGAAAGAGCCGCAGCACGGTCAGCAACATGCTCCGCTTGCTACAGCTCGAACCCCCCATTCACGAGCTGATGGAGGCCGGTCTCTTGACCATGGGTCATGCCCGGGCCCTCCTCTCGGTGGAGGATTCCCGGGCCCGGGTGCGCCTGGCCCGGCACACCGCCCAGAAGGGACTTTCAGTGCGCGCGCTCGAACGAGAGGCGCGGCGCCTGATTTCCCTCAGCAGCACCGTGAGCAGCCGCCGCCGGCGCCGCGGGCGTCGCGACGAACCCCAGAATGCCGCGGTCCGCGCGCTCGAAGAACGCCTGCGCCATCATCTCGGCACCGCGGCCCGCATCCACCGGCGCGGAGAGAAGGGGCGCCTCGAAATTCCCTTCTTTTCCGACGCGGAGCTCGAGGGCATCCTCGAACGCATGGGCGTGGAGACCCAGCTCTAAGCTCTGGTTTCCAAGGGATTCGGCAGCCTCGCGCGGTCCGGTGCCCACAAAACGTGGACAACAGTAAATCCATATAACACATTATTATATAATAAAATAGAGACTATTCCCCTAGATATCCACAGACTTTCTCCCCAACTTATCCCCATCCGATGGCACGGAAATGGGCACAGCGCGGGGCAGCCGGACTCGCCGCAAGATCCACGGGACTTGACGCGCGCTGCTTCGCGTCCGAAACTCCCCTTCGCCTGACACTCGTGGGGCTCTCAGTCGTGGGCGGCCGAGCGGTGAATCGATCCTGGAACATCATCATCGTGCCCGCGGATCACTCCCGGACGCGGCAGTACACGGTCTCCCGCGGACTCGCACTGGTGACCGCGATCTTGCTGGCGGTGTTCTGCTTGACCGTTTTGGTCTTCATGATGAATTACTCGCGCGTGTTGGGGCAGTCCCGCAAGGCCGCCGCCTTGGAGCGGGAGAACCAGGACCTGCGCCGCCAGGTGGCCACGGTCGACCGGCTCAACCGCGAGGTGGAGAACCTGACCGCGCTGAAAGCGCAGGTTCTCTCCATGCTGGGAGTCGAAGGCCGCGAGAAGACGGAGATTCCCGACAGCTCCCTGACCCGGGCGAACCGCAGCGCCAGCCTGGAGCTTCTGGGCGTCAACCATCTCCAGGCGGCGGCCGCGCTGCGCTCTCATGCTCCAACTCGTTGGCCTGTAGAAGGTTATGTCTCCAAGGAGTTCTACGATTCCGAAAAGGGAGGCAACGGCCATCCGGGATTGGACCTGGTGGCGCCCAACGGGGCGCCGGTTCACGCGGCCGGTCGGGGAAAGGTGGTGGAGGCGAGCTACGACGAATCGCTCGGCAACTATATCGTCATCGACCACGGCTTCGGCTATAGTACCCTGTACGGCCACAACCAGCGCTTGCTCGTGCAGGTCGGGCAATCGGTGGATCAGGGGCAGGTAATCGCCCGCTTGGGCAACACTGGCCGCAGTAGTGCGCCGCACTTACATTTCGAAATCCGTCTCGACGGCAAGTCCGTCGATCCGCGACAGTATCTGGCACCCAAGTCGCCCTAGGCGCGCATGCGCGCGGAGGAAGCAGATGTTCGGCAAAGAAAACGAAACAGAGGTACCCATGAAACAAGATGATCCCAATGCCACCTCGATTCTCGCCAAAGGCTGCAGCTTCAAGGGAGAGGTCGAGGTCCAGGGGACGCTCCGCATCGAAGGGGATTTCGAGGGTACGATTCGCCATCCCGAGAACCTCGTGGTCGGAAAAACCGGAACCGTCAAGGGCGAGATTTTCGCCAAGAACGCGGTCATCGGTGGTCGCGTGGACGGCAACATCGCCGCGGACGACAAGATCGAGCTCCAGTCGGGAAGCACCCTCGAGGGAGACATCAAGACGCGCCGGCTGGTCATCGACGAGGGTGTCGTCTTCGAAGGTTCTTGCTCCATGGGCAAGCGCCCGGTGAACGAGGATCGGGAGATCAAGAGCGGACCGGCCTCCACGACGCCCACGCCACTGGGCTTGGGCCAGAACCAGAAGCAGAAGATCAGCAACACCTAGAGGGCCCTGCCCTCCCTGCGCGTCAAGACCGATGCCCTCCCCGAGGACGGGTGCGGCGCCGGTCGGTGGGCGCATGAGCCTTCGGATCCGGGAATCGGCCCGGATCCCGGGCTGAGGGAGGAAGGCCGCATTCCGGATATATTTTTACCGCATTGGTTGTGGTTCTCCGCGGGGACTTGCTATACTTGGATCGGCCCTGAAAGCCAAGTATTCCTGAATCCTGCCCGAAACGCTCCGATGCCTATCCCTGGCGGTCGGTTAGCGGGCAATGAGGAGGCTATGCACCCATGAACTTGTTCCAGAAAATCATTCTGGGCGTTTGCGCCCTGTGCCTGATCGTGCCCGCGGTGGCGCATGCCGTCGTGATCAACGAGATTCGCATCGACGACGATGGCGGCGACAACGACGAGTACTTCGAGCTCGCCGGCACGCCGGGTCAGTCGCTGGACGGATACACCTATATCGTGATCGGTGATGGCGCCGGCGGCAGCGGCAGTCGATCGAAAACGTGACCGACCTCACTGGCCAGTCCATTCAGGCCGACGGCTATCTGGCCGTTCACAAATCCGGTACGGTGGGCGACTGCAGCGGCTATGACGTCGATCTCACGCTCAACTTCGAGAACAGCGACAACGTGACCCACCTGTTGGTGACGGGGTTCACCGGCACGAACGGTGATGACCTCGACACCGACGATGATGGTGTGTCTCGACGCCACCCCCTGGGCGACCATTGAGGACAGCGTGGCGTTCATCGAGACCGTCGGCTCAGGGAACGACGCAGATCATGTACTCCATGACTCAGGTGGGTCCGGACGGCAACTTACGTTCCCGGACACATCTTCCGTTGTGGCAACACCTGGCACATCGGTCCCTTCGGAGCTAGCGGCGAGCTCGTTTGCTCGGTCGCTTCCGGGACCCTCGACACTCCGGGTGCCGACAACAGTCCTTCGTGCGCGATCCCGAGCGAGGAGACCAGCTGGGGTGCCATGAAGTCCCGCTTCTAATCCACGCCTTAGCACACGCGAATCTCGCGTGTGGAAAGTAGAATGAAAGAGGCCCCGCATCGAATGATGCGGGGCCTTCTCGTTGCACAGGACCGAGCCCGGGCTCTCCCGAATTAACCGTCGGTCCGCGGCCCGCGGTGTCGCGCATGCGGCCCACGGTCTCCCATGCGACGGGCTCCACCGCGCATTCCCCAGGCGCCACGGTGCGGCCGCTCGGCTCGCATCTGCACCCACTCCGCGCGTTGCTCGGCCGTCAACAGCGCGCGCATATCCATCTGATGGGCGAGCCGCGCCGTCGCCATCTTCGAACGCAGGTCCTGAACCTTGGCGCCCGCTTTCAAGACGGCGTTGCGATCCGCCTCCGGATCGAGAAGCAGCGCCTCGAGTTCCGCCTTTGCGTTCGCAACTTCACCGCTCAAGCGGGTTTGCTCTTGCTGATGCTTCAGCCGCAGCGCGCCGAGCTTGGTCTGTTGCTCCTCGCTCAAGTCCAGCTTCGCGATCAGCGCCTGCCGGAAGAAGCCCCCAGGAGCATTGTCGCCGCCCCGAGCCCACGCGGGACCGCCGGAAGACGGAGGGGGAGGCGCGGGTTGGGAGTGCACCGCCGCGGGAATCAGGATTGCCAAGAGGGCAAGTCCGGCGATTGCCGCAGTCCAACTTCGTGTCGACTTCATCGTCTTTCTCCTTCGTTCATTCCCCGACGGCGGGGAAACCAAGCTCCGGGTCGGCGGCGGTCTTCCGGCCGCAGAAACTTCGCTTCCTTGAGCAGAGCTTCGGTGACCAGACTGTCGAGCCGCGTTTGGAGCTGACTGATTTTTTCGTGCGCCACGAGCACCGAGTCACGATTGGGAACCGGCTCTCGCAGCTCTTGAGCAAAGTCTCTCCGCGCCTCTTCGAGGCGCTGTCGCGTGTCGATCATCTGTGGCTCCAGGGGGAGAAGCGAGCTCTGAAGCTCCTCTCTCCTCTGGGGATCCAGATGCAGATGACGATCGAGCCACTGCGCGCGTCGCGAAGCCCAGGCCCCGTGTGTGCGCGCGGTAAACTCTTCACCGCCAGGCATTCTGCGGTGAGCATCGTGACGCGGATAGGGAGCCGGACTCACGGGAGCGCGGCGATGGCCGAGCCACGCCAGTCCGAATCCGATGTTGATCGCGAGGGAGAGAACGAGGGCGAGCCGCGCGAATCGCTTCACTGTCCCACCGCCGATTCTCCGTCGCTGGTGGCGGCCAGGTAGGATTCGCCAAACGAAGCCAGGGGTTGATCCAGGAGCGAACTCTCCGCCAGAAAATCGAGAGAATTCGCATTGTCTCCACCACCGACGCTCGTCCACCCCGCGAGAGCCCCCAGGCTCAGACCAAAGAGAACCAAGAGCGCGTACCCCACCCGGTAGAGTCCTCGCGATCGCTGACGGCGCGGCAACCGCGCCTCGATCCCGGGCCACAGGTTCAGCTCGAGCGAGCTCTGCGCCTGGTCGAGTTGAGCGTGCAGGGCGCGAAGCGCCTCGAGCTCACGCCGACAATCCGCGCACGCGGCCATGCGAGCCTCCACCGCCTCCCTCTCTGGGGCCGAAATCTCCCCGTCGAGGTAAGCCAAGAGGCGAAGAGAGTGTTCGTGCTGCTTCATGCGTTCTCACCTTTCACTTCTACTCAACGCGCGCGCTCGGCGAATCCTGCGCGGAGAATCAGAAATCGTCTCCGAATCCCTTAGCGCGCAAGCTTTCCTGCAATTGATGGGTCGCTCGCACCAAGAGGGATTCCACCGCGGAATCGCTCGCCTTCAGCACCTTGCCGATCTCGCGGTACGAGAGATTCCCCTCGTGGCGGAGGCTGAAGGCCAGGCGTTGGCGCTCGGGAAGTTCCGCCACGCTCTCCTGAATGGCGCTGGCGATCTCGTGATTCCGCTGGTCCGCATCCGCTTCGAAGGGGCGGGGTGCGGCGGGATCGGTGGTGTAGTCCTCCGTCGACAGCGGGAGCCAACTCAGGATCCGGCGGCGGCGCAGGCGGGAGCGGCAGAGGTTGCCCGCGATTCGAAACAACCAGGAGCGGAAACGCCCTTGGGGCTGATAGTTGCCGGCGTGACGGTAGACCTTGAGGAAGCAGTCCTGTGCGAGGTCGCGCGCGTCCTCTTCGTTTCCCAGACATCGCAGGGAGAACGCGAACACCGGCCGCTGCCAACGATCGATCAACAGGCGCAGCGCGGTTTCGTCGCCGGCCGCCACGCGCGCGACGAGTTCGTCGTCTGGCAAAGAGCGATCGGTTCCCGTCATGCTTCTCTCACCCAGGAATCGAGGCCACGAAGACGAGGTCGTGACTCTCCTCCTCGATGAACTCGCAGCGGCTCATTCCACCATAACGCGCGAACTCGGAAAATCCTGCGCCGCGCACCAAAGCTTCGAGCTCCGGAGAGGTCCAGCTTCGCACGCGAATTCGCCGGGCCGAGCGAACCACCAGGGGCTCTTCCTCCTCGGGACGATATTGGAGGGTCGCGGGGACGAACCACAAGTGCTCCTCGTCCTGGGGAGAAAGCAGTCGCAGCCAGACGACCTCGCCCGCGGGATTCTCCGGATCGGGACGCACGTTCAGGGGCAAGCTGCGAACTCCCTTAGCGCGGATGCGCTGGTAGTTCAGGAGCTGCACGAGCAGGGGAGCGCCGGGGGCGAGATGGCGGGCGAGCACTTCTAGTCGCGCCACCAGGTCCTGCTCCTCGAAATAGGGGAAGACGTTCCCGACGCACAGCGCTCCGGCGAAGCGCGGGTCTTCCTGAAGGGCCGTGGTGGGAAGGGGTGCATCGCGCCTTGCCCAGGCACACACCTCGCCGAGATCCAGCATGTCCGCGCAGCGGAAGAAGGGGCCGTGCGCGCCGAACTCTCCCTCGTAGGCGCGCGCGCTTTCGATTTGCTTTTCCGAGGAATCGACGCCAATGGCATGCCATCCGACAGAGGCGAGCCAGCGGGCATGTTCTCCGGTGCCGCAGCCCAGGTCGACGATGGTCCCGCCCTGCGGCGGGCCGAAAGTCGCGGCGAGGAAGGGTGCTTCCCGGCGCAGGCGGGGGGCCCAATCGATCAGACTGCGATAGTCGCCGTTTTCAAAATGATCCTTTTGCTGCACCATCTTCCCTCTCTGAAGTAGAATTGAAGCGATGAACGAAATCCACGTCCGTCCAGCCACTCTCGACGATGTGCCCGTCATCGCCGAACTTTCTCCCTCGGCCGAGGACATGCGCCAGGCCGCGCCCCGCGAAATGGCGCCGCTGGACGCGGAGATGGTGACGCAGTGGATGCGCGAACGCAGCAGCGGATTCGTCCTCGAGTACGACGGCCGAATCGTGGCCTATGGCGAGCTGAATGAAAACTCCGAAGAGCGCGCTTCGTACTGGATCGGCCACGTCATGGTTCACCCCCGACGCCGGGGCTCTGGGTTCGGGCGCAACCTGGTGGGGGCCTTGCTCAAACACGCGATGGAGTCCCTGAACGCCCGCGAAGTGCGGATCAGCGCTTTCGACGACAACCCCGCCGCCTTGAAGTGTTACCGGGCCTGTGGCTTCACCGAGGGGGGCCGGCGCTTCATCGACGGACGTATTCTGGTGGACTTCCGCTTCCGCGACGAAAGCGGGGAGCGAATTCTGCCCCCTCTGGTGGCCATGCTCCTCGTTCTCAGCGCGGCCGGTCTGACCGCGCTCCTTTCGCCAGCTTCGGCGAAGTTCTGGCTGCAGGACATGAGTCAGGAATACCTCGGTTTCGCACTGATTCTGGGAACCGTGGTCGCGGGTCTGATGGGTCTTCTGTTGCATCCGCTCCTTCCCC
The DNA here is from genome assembly GCA_963764625.1 of Candidatus Krumholzibacteriota bacterium. Taxonomy (GTDB): domain Bacteria; phylum Krumholzibacteriota; class Krumholzibacteriia; order JAJRXK01; family JAJRXK01; genus JAOZPE01. Next base: position 179,349 of record CAVXTH010000008.1, read on the forward strand.
GACGTTCGGGCAGCCGAGTCGAACGCTTCCTTCTGCCCGTCATCTACGGAGCCAGCGTGGCTCTCTCCTCCGCGATCCTCCTCGCGCTAATCTTCTTCGTGTTCGCGCGCCTGGGCATGGGAATGGGGACCACGCTCCTCAGCCAGCACACTCCGATGGCTTCGGGTTCTTCACAACCGATCACGGGGGAAGCGCTCCTCTGGCGCATCATCTCCCAAAGTTTGGCGCTGGGGAGTGGGTGGGGCGTGATACTCGCGCTTCTGAGTCGCGGCCTGGACCGAGGCCGCGGGTAGCCCGCTCCGGCGTTTCAGGTTTGCAGCACGTCCCGCCAGTCCGGCCTCGTGTCGCTGGAAAACACATAGAGAGGGTAGAGCCTCTCGAAGGTGCTCTTGCATTCGTTGAGAAAGGACCCCGGAGTCAGGCGCGAGGAGTTCTCGCGAAGTTGACGGCTCACCACCCAGCCGAGGGTGTCTTGCCACTCGTCTCCGCGCCCGGGAAAGGAGTCGCCCTCGCGCAGGCCCAGGCGCCCCGCGCCGCGCACGAAGCGACGGAATTCGAAGCCGCGGCGCAGGTAGTTCGCCTTGATGTAGTCATCCAGAAGAGAAAGATGGCCGCGAAGGCGCGGCTTGAAGACCTCCCGCATCCGTCCCTTGTTGTACGACCAGTCATAGATGGAAAAGCCCAGGGTCACTGCCTCGGCCCCGATGCCGATGTGGAGATGGCCGTCGCACAGACGGGGAATTTCAGTGTTCCACCAGAACTGGTAGAGGCTGGTCTTGTAATGCGGCCCCTCCGGCGGCAGCTCCCCAGTGAGCTCGATGCGGCTCAGGTGCTCCTCCGGAGTCTCGCCCGGCTTGAAGTTCCCGTTGAGTTCTTGCATGAAGGGGGCGAGCCCTTGCTCCAGTTCCTGGAACGGAGCCAGAACGAATTCCTCGTAGAGCTGGCGCTGGGACTCGAACCAGAGACGGTGGTTGTTGAGCGTCAACTCGCGGAAGAATTGAAAGGACTCCGCGCGAAAACCTTGAAATGACATGGATTGGGTCTCCTGGTTCTAGCCTGGAGGCCAGAGCATCTGCCGTCCCCCCAGCAGGTGGATGTGCAGATGGGGTACCTCTTGTCCGCCCTCCTCGCCGGCGTTGATCACCAGCCGGTAGCCGGACTCCGCGATTTCCTCTTCCCGGGCGAGCTGCCGCGCGACCAGGAGGAGGTGGCCCAGAAGCGCCCGGTCTTCTTCCTCAGCCATCTGTATGCTGGGCAATGGTTTGCGAGGAATGACGAGCAGGTGGACCGGGGCCCGGGGTTTGATGTCGCGAATCACCACGCAGTGCTCGTCCTGGTAGAGGAACTCCGCCGGGATTTCTCCCGCGATGATTCGCGTGAAGAGAGTCGCATCGGCCATGTGAATGCCCCTCCCTTTTTCTTCGGGCCGCCCCGAGCGCAGCTTCGATTGTAGGGGGGCGATCCCGTGCTGCCAAGCAGAAGAGAGTACCGGGTTGCGCTCTCTCCTGGGCTTGGCTCCGGCGGGCGCGCAGGATATGCTGCACCCATGGACGCTCTCCTGGAGTATCGACAGCGATCGGGCCCGCGGCCACGCCGAGGTGGAAGCGCTGCAGAGGCGCTCGCGTACGCTTTCGCGGCTGCGCGTGGGGGTCTTCGTGGCCGGAATCGCCCTGCTGGTCTTTCTCGTGCGCGTGGGGGGGCCCGGCTGGCTGGCTTCTGCTTCCCGCGGAGCGTCTTTTGGCCTTGGTGGCGATTCACGAAAGGGTGCATCGCCGACTGGGGGCATCAGCGCGCGCCTGCGAGCATTACGAGCGCGCCCTCTCGCGGGTCGAGGACCGCTGGCAGGGCCAGGGACCGCGGGGAGAGCGCTATCTGTCGGTCGGACCACCCCTACGCGGAACACCTGGACCTCTTCGGCGAGGGTTCGCTCTTTCAGCTGCTCTGCAGCGCCAAGACGCAACCCGGGCAGGATACTCTGGCCGGCTGGCTCATGGGGCCGGCGTCGCCGGCCGAGCTCCGCGAGCGCCGGGGCGCGGTGGAGGAGCTGCGCGAGTCCGTTACGCACCGGGAGGAGATAGACCGTCTCTGCGAACGAGTTGGACGGGGGGTCGATCCCGGGCGACTGCAGGCCTGGGCGGAACATCGGGTGCCCGCGCCCGGTCTCGGGGTGCGCGCAGGGATGGTGGGGATGACCCTGTGCACGGTGGGTTCGCTGGTGGCGTGGCTGGGATTTCGTGGCCCCCCGCTGCTCTTTCTCTTCTTCTTGGGCGCGGCATGGTTCGCCGAGCAGCGGCTGCGGACGCGGCTCGAATCTCTGATGGAGACTCTCGATCGGGTGGCCGGTCAGCTCGACTCCCTGGCGCGCATCCTCCAATGGATGGAACGAGCGCATCTTCGAGTCGACCCGGCTTGTGGGACTCCGCGCCACTCTGCACGCGGCCGGATCTCCACCCCCATCGGCCCGCCTTCGAAAGCTGCGCCGTCGCCTGGAATGGCTCGACTCAGCGCACAATCTCCTCTTTTCGCCGGTGGCGTTTCTCCTGTCGTGGCGCACTCATTATCGGCTTGGCCATCCAGGCCTGGATGGCCACAAATGCTCCGCATATAGCCAGCTGGTTACAGGTCGCGGGGGAATACGAAGCGCTGCTCGCACTTTCGGCCTATGCCTTCGAACATCCGGAGGACCCTTGGCCCGAGTTGGTCGACCCCCCGTGCTTTCAGGCCGAGCAACTGGGCCACCCGCTCTTACCCGCCGCCGAGTGCGTGCGCAACGACATCCGGCTCACCGAGGATCTTCGTCTGTACGTAATCAGCGGATCCAACATGTCCGGGAAGAGCACCATGTTGCGCACGGTGGGGCTCAACTTGGTTCTCGCCCTCGCGGGGGCGCCGGTGCGGGCCACGCGCCTCCAACTCAGTCCCCTGAAGCTGGGAGCGAGCCTTCGCATCGTCGACTCGCTCCCGCACGGCATCTCTCATTTCTACGCCGAAGTGAAACGGCTCAGGGAATTGCAGGGGCTCTGTTCCTCGACACAAGGGGAAGGCGCGCGTCCCGGAGCACTCTTGTTGCTGGATGAAATCTTCCACGGTACCAACAGCCACGACCGTGAGCGCGGCGCCGCGGCGGTGCTCCGCCGCTTCGTCGATCGTGGGGCCTTCGTGCTGGTGACGACACACGATCTCGCCCTGGCCGAGGTGGCGACGAAGCTGGGCGCGGTGGCGCGCAACGTACACTTCGAGGATCAGATTCGCGACCAGGCTATGGTCTTCGACTACCGCATGCGGCAGGGGGTGGCAGGGAAAGGCAACGCCCTGCGCATCCTGGCCGCCGAAGGTCTGCTCGAGATCTCCGAGCTCGACGAGCCCTAGACCTCCGCGAGGCGGCATCTGCCAGCGGCGGCTCTTGCTTGCGCCGCCTCGGTGATCTATGCTCATGAACCCGGCGCGAACGGAGAGTTCGGCCGATCTGCCGTCGAAACCCTTCAGCCAGGAGGGCAACCGTGTCCGAAGCAAGCGAACATACCTACCTCGAACTCAAGGCAATGACGGTCGCCCAGCTCCGCGAAATCGCCGCCGGTATCGACCACCCCGCGGTCCAGGGCTACACCCAGTTGCGAAAGGCCCAGGTGCTCGAGGGAATCTGCACCGCCCGGGCATAGAGATGCACGAGCACCACGAGGTCGTGGGGCTCAACCGCGGCGCGGTGCGGACGGAGATCGGCGAGTGGAAGCGCAAGCGTCAGGCGGCCCTGGAAGCCGGCGACCACGAGCAGCTCCGATTCGCGCGTACCAAGATCCGCCGCCTCAAACGCAAGATCCGCAAGTCGTTGGTCTGACCCCTTTTTCGAGCGCCCCCTCTTCGCTCTTGCCTTTGTTCGTTGTCGCGAGCTAATATCGGATCATCAGATCTGATGGCCTTCTGGCGCCGCCCCGTGCTTTCCCCCCTGGGGTGGCGCCGGGCCTCCCGTTCTCGTGCGGGCGGCCCTGCATGGCTTCCAGCGCAGGCCCGCCCCACCCATGGAGGCGGCGATGAAACGAACGTTAATTCCGGCCCTTTTGAGCCTTCTGTTTATCACATCAACTTTTTTTGATGCAAATGCGAAACCGCCGATCCGGGCGGCGTTTTTCAGTGTCTACCCTTCGGCGGTGGGCACGCAGCTCGACACTTGCCCAGCAATTCGAAGCACTGCGGCGTATGCCATTTCGACTTCAACGGGGGCGGCCCACGCAATCCCTACGGCTTTTTGGTCGAAACCGGGCGCAACAACGGTCTCAGCAGTGAAGATGCCATTCTCGCCATCCAGGACGTGGACGCCGATGGAGATGGCCAGACCGATCTGACGGAAATTACGAGCGTGCTCTTCAGCAACACGCCGACCTTTCCCGGCCTGAGCTCTTCGAATTACACGAACACAGTCAACATTCCCCTGGCGGAAATCGCCGGGTATTTGACACCGAGCGGAGGGAGCGGACACCACGCCCGCCGGTCGTGGACCTCAGCTATCCCGATGGTGGAGAGGTTCTGCCAGGCGGGCACTGAAATCACGGTCAATTACACCGCGAGCGATGCGAGTGGGATCTCCCACGTCAACATCTACCGCAGTGAAGATTCGGGCGCGACCTTCGAACCAGTTGCCCTGAACCAACCCAATACCGGGAGCTTCCAACTCTTCGTAGTGAACCTGCCGGGCAACTTCAGCCGGATCAAGGTGGAAGCAGTGGACAACGCCGCCAACGCGGCGAGCGATTCCAGCGCGGCGGACTTCAGTGTCCTGCCGCAGATGGGCCGGGTGCCCACCACTCTGCGCGACGTCAAGATGAACGGGACCCAGCCCCACCAGGGAAAAGCTCTCGAGGACCCCGACGCCACCTGTGCCACCTGCCACGGGAACTTCGATACCGCGGTCGAGCCCTGGTACAACTGGAAGGGCAGCATGATGGGGCAGTCCATGCGCGATCCCCTTTTCTTGGCCTGCCTGACGGTGGCCGAGCAGGACGCGCCGTCGTCGGGAGACATCTGCATACGCTGTCACTCTCCCGGTGGCTGGCAGGAAGGGCACAGCGACGACACCAGCGGCGCGATGATCACGGCGAAAGATCGGCAGGGCGTGCAATGCGACTTTTGCCACAGCATCGTCGACTTCAATTACGTCTCGGGAATTTCTCCCCAGCCCGACTCAGTGGTCGTGGCGGGGATCGATCCTCCTCTGTTGGATTACGCCAATGGATCCTTCATCATGGACCAACAACCAGTGCGACGCGGTCCGCGCGCCGATTCGACGGCCCCGCACGCCTTCCTGGAGTCGCCCTTCCACCGCTCGGGGAACATCTGTGGCACCTGCCACAACGTGAGTAATCCGGTGTACTACGACGATGGCAGTCACGACCTCGTTTTGACGCCCTTCGACCAGAACCACCCCGACGGCCGCGTATACAGCATGGGGCAGGTCGAGCGCACCTATGCCGAATGGACGCAGAGTGATTACGCGAATGGTGGGGTCTACGCGCCGCAGTTCGCCGGCACCAAAGCCGACGGAATGGTCGGGAAGTGCCAGGACTGCCACATGCATGACGTGGTAGGGGAAGCCGCGATTCTGGGTCAGGTTCGACAGGATCTCGCACTCCATGACTTGACCGGCGGAAACACCTTCGTCCCCGACATCATCCCCGATTTCTTCGCGAGCGAGGTCAACCCCGCGCAGCTGCAGGCGGGAAAGCTGCGCGCGCGGGCAATGCTGCAGAAGGCGGCGACTCTCGAGGTCACCCCGACGGCCACCGGGATCAATGTGCGGGTGACGAACCAGACCGCTCACAAGTTGCCTTCGGGCTATCCCGAGGGCCGGCACATGTGGCTTCAGATCGAGGCGGTCGATTCCGGAGGCAGCACCGTGTTTAGCTCGGGGGCCTATGATTCCGAGACGGGCGACATCGCGCACGACACGCAGCTGAAGATCTACGAGATCGAAGGCGGCTTCAGTCCCGCGATCGCATCGGCCCTCGGCCTCCCCTTTGGGCCGAGCTTCCACTTCGTGCTCAACGACTCGACCTTCTTCGACAACCGAATCCCGCCCCGCGGCTTCAGCAACGCGGCCTTCGCGGATGTGCAATCCCCGGTGGTCGGCTACAGCTATCCCGATGGCCAATACTGGGACGACACGGAATACGTGTTGCCGCAGGAAGCGGACTCGGTGTTCGTGAGTCTCTACTACCAGAGCACCTCACCGGGCTACATCGAGTTTTTGCGCGACGAGAACACCACGAACACCATGGGCCAACAGCTCTATGACGCGTGGTTAGCCCAGGGTAAGAACCCGCCGGAGCTGATGGCGCAGGTGCGTGAGTCGGTCGAGATTACCGCGACCGCGGCCAATCCGGTGCTTCCCACCGTCGTGATGTTGGCGCCCAATCACCCGAACCCCTTCGGTTCGTCGACGACCTTCTCCTACAGCCTGCCCAAGACCGCAAAGGTCGAGCTGAACGTCTACGATCTTCGCGGACGAAGGGTGCGCACGCTTCGCAACGAAACCCAGGATCCGGGACGCTACGTCGTGCAGTGGGACGGGCGCGACTTCAACGGGAAGAACCTGGCTTCAGGGGTCTACCTGCTTCGTCTCCGGGCGAACGAGCAGATTCGTACCCAGCGGGTAACGCTCATGCATTGACGGGCCCCGCCACGGCGCAGGATCGAACGAATGAGAGGCCCGATGCGCGGAAGCGTATCGGGCTTTTCTCGGTCGGCTTCGCCCAATCCCACTCGCTTGACAGCCCCAGTACGTGTTCCTGTCTTGCGGCGCAGTGATTGCACTTGCAACCATAGGAGCCGCTCGGACGTTGGATTTCCATCACTGATCGCTGCGCACGCTGGAGAAGGAGGGCTACGTGCGACGTCTGGCGGATCGTGCGGGCGCAAACTCTTGGTCCATCCACCCGCGAGGAGATGAGAGGAACGCGCAGCGCAGGGGAGGCCGCGCCCTATGACTCGCTGAAAGCGCGAGCCGAAGTGCAGCACCCCGGGGCCTCGTGGTGGCCGCGAATCGACGCCGACGCTTCCTACATCGTGCGCGACAATCCGGTGGAAGCGGAATTTGGGAGCGAGCGCTTTTCTCCGGGAAAAGGCGGAGGGCTGGCACACTGAGGGCGAGGTGGGATCCCGAAGCGCCCCTTCAGCTTTCAAAGGAGACGCCGGTCATCGGCCCGCGCTTCAGTGGCCGTAGCGCGCCTTCCACGCTCCCCATCCCATCGACGCGGTCGGGACGGGACAGCGGTACTCCAAAGTACCCGGACTACACTCCACCGCGATGGGGTGGTTCTGGCTATCGCGAAAGACCAAGGAGACACAACCCAGGGGGCTGATCCCCTGGAGAACTCCTTCGAAGACCAGGTGCAGGATGGTTCCCGGGCCATCGATGGCGCAGCCCAGATTGGCCACATCGACAGCCACCGTTGATTCTCCGGGACCGGGATTGAGCCAGTTGAAATAGTAAGGACATGCGGCGCCACTCACTAAAGAGCCAGCGCTGACCGAGATGGGGTGAACCACTGTCTCGTCGAAGGACAACTCCAGGGAGAAGCCGTGCACGTCGAGGGTTCCCTCGTCGATGTCGACGTCGACCGCGAGCGTCTCTCCGCACCCGAAGCTACCGTCGTTTGGCACGAAGCTCAGCATTCCCGGCCGGGGACAGCGATACTCCACCTCCGAGTTCACCGACAAAGAGGAGATGACCTGATTGTTGCTGTCGCGCAGTTCCGCCGAGTTCATCTGGAGAGGACTCAGTCCGTTGGCGACACCCGCGAATTGGATCTTCAACAGCTCGCCGCTTCCGCTGATCGAACAGCCGAGCATTCCCAAGTCGATCGCGAGGTGATTCTCTCCGGGGTAGGGGTTCAACCACTGCAGGAAGGATCCGCAGGCGGCGGCATTCACCAGATCTCCGGCCAGCACGGCCAGAGGAGAGATGACCGCGGGGTCGAATCCCAGATCGAGGGTCATGCCGCGTAGATCAGTGACCGCGCCGATATCGAGGGAGACCTCCAGGATCTCCTCGCAGAAGAAACGATCGACCGCTGGATGCGGGCCGAGAGGAACCTGCGCGACGGCGGGCAGGCTGTTCAACACGAACCAGGTGGCCAAAATGAAAGCGATGAACCGGCTGGTGCCGAGAATCGCGTTGTGTCGCATACCGAGACTCCTCGAGGGGTCGGGGGAATCCGCGCATGGCGGGTCCCCCCTGTGAGCAGACTTACTTCAGAGAGAGTGATTCGTTGACTGGTCGAGACGTCCGGAGCGACCAATCGTACGAGATAGGTTCCCGAGCTCACGGACTTGCCGTGGTCGTCTTTCCCTGTCCACTGAATCTCGTGCGGACCGACGCTCATGTCCTCGCTCGCGAGCGTGGCCACACTGCGTCCGCCGATCGAGTAGATCCGCAGGACCACGTGGCCGGCCTTGGCCAGAGTGAAGCTCAGCGTGGTCTTGGGGTTGAACGGATTCGGGTAGTTCGCGTGCAGCACGGTGCGGCTCGGGTAGAGCCGTGTTCGCCGTGCCGCTGACGAGCGTCCCGTTGATGGACTGTTCCTGGTTATGAGCGTCGCGGGCGACGATCTCTCCCGGTGCAATCCCCGTCTCACCCTTTGCGATGCGCTGGAAATCGATGACCGCCAAAAGGTCATCACCCGAGATGCCCGCGCCCTTGCCGAAGACGGCCGCATCGACCTCTCCCGGCTTGGCGGAAAGCACCATCGCGGTGCGGCCCTGCTTGCCCATCAACGAACCTTCGTGCATCGCCACCGGCTTCAGCACGCTCTTGTTCCACTGGAGTGGAACGTGGACGCCTTGCAGGGTTCCGTCTCCGGCCATGTGGATCTCCACCGAGACCCCGTCTTGGCCGAAGGGAACGGTCTTCAGAGTGATCTCGTTGAGAGCGGCCGGTTTCGGCGCCGGCGTGCCCTTGCTCACCTGGCCGTAATTGATGGCGAACATCATCAGATCTTCGAACTGGATCTCGTTATCGGTGGTGGGAAGAGCATCGACGCTGTAGTCGGTGGTCGGTCCCACGTCGAGGAAGTTTTGATAGGAAGTATTCCCGTCGCTGGTGCCGTAAGCGTCGCCCAGCGCGGAAATGTCGAGAGTTGCGACCGCGTTGTCTCCGGCTCCCAGGGTGATCCCATCCGTGACGTCACCCAGGTGATAGTTGAGGGTTCCGTCGGTCTGGTTGGAAACCGGACTCACGTTACAGCCGTCGTCGACGAAGGCCACGTAGTACCAGAAGTCCCGCGTGGTGGGCTCGTCGTCGTAACTGGTGGCGGTGGCGGGCAAAGTCGCCGCAATGCCCCAACCGTCGCCTGCGGCGGCTGTCGGATCGGCCGGGGTGCTGGGAACGGCGCCGCTGAGGTCATCGTACTCCGGATAGTCGCCGAAGCCCTTGCGGTACAGCGTGATGGTCGCTGCGTCCGGATCGGTGGGACCGGTCCAGGCGAGGTGGATCTTCGTGGTGCCGTTGGTGCCGTTGCTGGTCTTCACCTGCGAAGCGCTCAGGCCGGTGACCGCGTCGGGCGCGGTGGCGTCGATGCCGATCGTCGCGGCGCCGGCGGAGCCAGCCGGGACGGGAGCGTTGGCACAGTCACGTACGAGGACACTCAGAATGGTGATGGTTCCCGTACCGCTTCCAGCTCCCAGGGTGGAGGCCACGTCGACCGTAAACGCCGTGCCCTCGAGGGTGGAGCCGCAGGCGGAGCCCAGGATCGAGCGGTCGACGGTATACGTGCCATCCGTGTTGTGAAGGACGAAGTCCTGTACGTCACCACTGCTGAAGCCGTCCACCCAGCTTCCCGCTCCGTAGCTGGGAACGATTTCACTGCCGCAGAGCGTTAGCTCCGAACTGAGCTCGAAGGTGATGCTGAAGCCGCGGATGGGAGTGGTGTCACTGCGATGGAGGACCACCGGTACGGTGAGACAGGGGTCACACGGGGTGACCTCCACTCCGGCGGGAGGCTCGATCGCGAAGGTATTCGGATAGACGCTGCAGCTGGGGGTGCCGGTGATGTCGCCGTCGAGCCACGGCCAGTAGGTGACGTCGCCCTCGACCGCGTCGCCGGTTCCCGTGTTCAGGGGAGAAGTGGCGGCGGGTCCGCTCACGTCGCCCCACCAGTTGCAACTTCCGTCGACGGTGAGGTAGCTCACGTTGCTATAGAGTCCGTAGGTGTTGCCGGAGAAGCTGTTGTCGTTGACCGCGACGCTCGTGAAGACGCCGGTGTCGCAGCTGCTCTGACACGCAAAGACTCCCACCCCGGCTTCGAAGCCGGTGACCGTGTTGTTAGTCACCACGAGGTTGAGGTCGTCAGGTCCATAGCCAGCGTCCGCCTCGATTCCGGTGGTTGCGGTGTTGTCCATCCCGCTGAAGGCCACCGTGTTGCCATCGATGATGACACCGAGGGTCGCCATCTTGGCGGAACCGGAACTCTTTGCCGAAAGAACTCCGGGCACGTCGAAGGGACTCGCCACTGCCTTGGGAGGATCGGTGGCGATGACTCCGTAGGCAGAAATTCCGATCTTTTCGATCGTCATGTCGTTGCCACTGAAGGTGCCCTGACCATCGATGTTGTAGATCCCGACGTGGGTCCCGTCGATCACGTTGTTCGTCACGTCGGCCTGGCAGAACCAATCGAGGATCGAGGTGGCGACGTACTTGGTCGGGTTGTTGGTGTTGTCGTAGGCGATCGAGTGAACGGTGTTGTAGTTCACGGCGCCGGTGATCGCGTCACCGTAGACCTGGATCCCATTCTGGGCTGGATCGCTGTTGTCGTAGGTCAAGCCGGTGGCGCCGGTGACCGTGTTGCCCGAGATGTCCACCGTGACAGGCGTTGCGCCCGTTTCGTTCACGGTGATCCCGTTCTTCTGGAAGCCATACACGTCGCAGCCTTGCACGTCGATGCTACGTGCCACCGCGTCATCGTTGTACAGATAGAACGCGTTGCCGTGCTGGCTTCCATCCAGAGGATTGTTGCGTACGTCCTTGATCTCGCAGTCGTAGACCCCGCCTCCGGCCTCACGATACGCGATGCCCATGAACCGGGCATTTGTATTGCCGCGGCCCAGGCCGTCGATCGTCAGATCGTGAATCGCCACGTTGTCGGCGTCGTGGACGTAGACGATGGGGCGGTTGTCGCCGGAGGTGGTGAAGTAGAGTGGCAAGGTGGTGGGCGACTGGATGACGGTCGTTCCCATCCCCGCGCCGAGCAGACTGAGGTCCTTGGCGATCTCCACTTGCTCCTCATAGGTTCCGGCGGCCACGTGCACCGTGCTGCCGCTCACCCAGGTGACGCCGTCTTGAACCTTGTCGAAGGCGTTGTGACCCATGAACAAGCCCGACGCCACTTCCGTTCCCACGCCGGCACCCGCATAGTCATCGTCCACCCAGACTTCATTCACCGCATCCTCGAGATCAATCTGGTAGACCTCTCCCGAAGTGAGCTCGATTTCGATGGCGTCGAGATAGCCAGTAAACGAAGACCAGCCGCTCCCAGTCCCAAAAACCAGATAGAGCACGGGCTGGCTCGCATAATCGATGGGGGTGGCGTCGCCGGAGGGAGTCCAGCTCTGCCAGGTGATCGGCCCCGCGTTGAGGTCGGCGAGGGTCGGAGCACCGTAGAAACCTAAGGGACCGTGATTGGAGTCGAAAAAGGTGAGCTGGTTCGTCCCGGAGTCGGTCGTCCACTCCACCCAGGAATTCGCAGCTGGCAGTATAGCTGTTCGAGTAAAGCGGCTCGGCGTTGAGACGGTTACCGTACCAGGTCGCGTCGCCCCCGCTGTAGGGTTGGGTGTAGATCTTCAAGAAGAAGTCGACGCCGCTAGGGTTGGTTCCGTCGTTGAGGGTGTGATAGCGAATGGCGGCGATGTCACTGACGTTGAAGGTTCCGCCGAGTTGCGTGATGGGATCGATGTACATTTCCACTACAGGGGAGATGGGCACGTCTTTGAAGTAGGAACCTGTCCCGGTGTAGGCCTGTGTGGTGGTAGTTGTAACGGAGGATCCGGCGGCGTATGCAGCACCGAACACCAGAGGATGGGTTGCCGCCCGAGCCGTCGACGCGAAGGCGGTCAACGCCAAGATCGCGACACCGAGCGCAAATTGCATTCGTTTCATCTCGTTCTTCCTTCCGGATAGACCCCATTTCAGGGGGACGTGACTACAGTGGGAGCCGGATGGATGCGAGAAGTTTCGTCATGCCTCCTTTCGTCATTTCAGCAGGATGAGGCCGGTAGAAACCGATCCCGCTGCGTGGGTCAAGAGGGCCGTATAGGCGCCCGAGGCCACACTGCGACCGTGGCCATCCTTGCCATCCCACTCGACGCTCTGCTTCCCGCCCGGCCAGGTGCCCTGGGCGAGGGTTCGCAGGAGCCGGCCGTTCGGGCCATAGATCCGCAGGCAGGTCTGCCCAGGACTTGGAAGGGTGAACGAGAGAGTGGTTTGGGGATTGAAGGGATTGGGGGCGGCCTGCAAGCGCAGCCGCGGCCGCAGCGAAGGCAGCGATCCGGTCATCGAACCGATGCGGTACTGCGCGTCGTGCGTGACGAGAGGATTGACGTATAGCCCCCCGTCGTAGAAATGGGTGCCCTGAAGGGCCCGGATCCAACCAGAGCTGAGCGTACTCTTTGCTTTGAAGCGTAGGCGGTAGATAACCCCGGGGCCCGCGACCTTCGTCGCGGCGCAGAGAAGCACGTGGTTGATGGTGAGGTAGGTGGAGTCGGGCGCGACGGTGAAGCGATGGAAGCGGATCGTGGGACACGCGTCCACCATCAGCGGCCCCTCTTGTTGCGCCACGTTGGCTTCTTGCAAAAAGGTCACCAGAGCTGGGGTCGTATCCGATGACCGCGTCGTAGCCGTTGAAGGAATCCGCGGCGGCGGGAATGGTGAGTTCGATCAGAAAGGAGTCGCCGGGTTCCACCGTGAAATCGGTGGGAAGCAGAGACAGTTCGACCCCGTCCGAACAGACGCCCGCACGCGGGAGTAAGGTCGAGGCGAGAATGGCGATCAGCGCGCCGAGAAGGCGAGCGCGATTCCTGAGGGGCAAGACCCTAACTCCCAGCCAGCAAAGCGTGCGGCGCGGCCGTGCGCGCTTCTTGGATGTTCGGCCCAGATGTCTCTGGAAGTTCTCGTACCTGGGCATCGGGCGAGAACTCTTTGGGAGCCAAGCTGCAACCCGACACCGGCCTGTGTGGGAGCCTTCGCCTTCGGCGAGGAGGCCAGTGGGAGTTGCGAGGAAAGGAGTCTACGCCCACCGATCGCGGAGTGTCAAGATCCTGCGCTGGAGCAGAGCTCAGAGCTTACGGACCATCCAGAGGATAACCAGGACGGCCACCGCCAGAACCGCGATCGCGGTGACCACCGTCTTGGCGCTCGGACCCGAGCGCACGTTCTTCGCGCCCGGTCGGCCGCGTTCCCAGTCTTCGGGGTGATGACCGTATTCGTCGATGATGGTGTCGACGAGCCCCTTCCGCGGGCGCAGGAGATGGACCGCGCGCTTGCCCGGTCGCTTGCCGTGCCAGGCGGTGATCTCTTCTCCGACGCTATCGGCGCTCGCGCGCGCGTAGGCGGCGACCATCCGCCGCTGCTGGCGGTCGGCGAGAAGCGTCTCGTCGACTTCCTTCGCCACTTGCGCCGTGAGATCGCCGTCAGCCCAACTCACCAGGATTTCGTCGGGGATGCTTTTGCCGCGGCTGTAGCCCCATTGCTTCGGTGCTGCCATCGTGCTTCCTCCTCAGTGGCTCGGCACGGCAGGTGCCGGAGAGGCGTGCTCGTGAGTGGCGAGGGAATGAGCGCGGAAGATCTGACCCAGGACGTGGCGCAACAGGGCTTCCTCTTGTTCGGCGGGGAGGTTCCACGCCTCGCGCACCGCCACGAAGGGCTGGAGAGAGTTGCGGGTGCGCGCGAGCAGCGAGGCCACCCGTTCCGGAGTTCCTAAGCGGAAGATCAGGTCGAGTTCGGCCAAGCCGAGGCCTTGCTCGTAGCGCATGGCCAGAAGCAAGCGGTCGCGACGGTGGAGAGTGCGCAGGGCCTTCCACATCGCATCGAGAAAGCGCTCGTTCTCCTTTTCACAGAGATCTTGGATGCGGGGCTCCAGTGCGGGAATGCTTCCGTCGCGATCGCTGAGCTCGATTTCGACCGGATCTTCCTCGGCGAGAGCGGGCCACTCCCGCTCCCGTCGTCTTTGGGACAAAAGAGGAGTTTGTTCGGTCAAGCGGAGGAGCAGGCTGGTCCACTTGCCGAATCCGACATGACCGCGCACGATCGCGAAATCATCGTCGGCGATGCGCTCGAAGACCTGGCGCGTCACTTCCTCCGCCACCGACCCTCCCTCGGGAAGATGCGCGCTGAGTCGCTCGGCCATGGTGAAGACGATGGGAGCGCTGGCCCGTACCAATTCGTCCCAATGAGCGCGAGGGTCTTCCTTGGCTCTCTGCACGACACGCTCGAAATCGGTGGAGCGAAGAGCGGGATCCTCCTGGATCAATCGTACGATGTGTCTCATCTTGAATCCGGGCTGAAGACAATGTGACAATCCCCGCCAGGAGATCGCCACATCCCGCGCAGTTCGCGGGAGATTAGGCCAGGGCGCGCGATGCCCTGGGTTGTTCGACTGTGCCTCCATATTGGTCTACGGAGACGGGAAGCGCCATGCCGAAGAAGGAACGGGAAGAAACCGAGCATCGCTACCGTTTCGCGCGCCGCTGGGAGCAAAAGCGCCGTCAGCACAGCCCCAAGGCCATGTGGGCGACCCTCTTCTTCGATGCCATCCTTATCGCGCTCATCATTGCTATGGTATATATAGGTTTCCGAGTTTGGCACTGAACTCTGGGTGCCCGGTCGTCCAATGGCAGGACTCTGGACTTTGAATCCAGCTACGGAGGTTCGAATCCTCCCCGGGCAACCACTCTCTTCCTCGTTGAGGCCGTGCCCATGAATCTGCGCCGCCGCATCACCTCGGCCAAGGTCACTCCCGATTCCATGCGGAAACTGGGCCTCTACACCACGATTCCCACCATGATGGTGGTGGGCCCGATCCTGGGCTGGCTGGTGGGATCCTGGCTGGAGGGGAAATGGGGTCACGAGCCCTGGATCTCGACTGGCGGGGTGATTCTGGGCACCGTCGCCGGCTTTCGGCAAGTGATCGTGGTCTTGAAACGGGCCGAGGAGCCGCCGGAAGACGAGGATTAGCACAGCTGCGCGGAGGCTCCGCCGCCCACCTTGACGATCCGTTCTGAGAGCTTATACTTGGTGCCCGTTCTAGACGGCGGGCGAGGTCAGGCGACCCTTTCGGGCCGCTTGCTTTCTGTCCAGGAACGATCGGGGCGAAAAGCGCCCCAGAGACACTCTCGGGTTCCCCGGCGGGCGCGGCGTTCCCATGACGGCAAGCACGAATCCAGGGCTGGATGAGGGTTTTCTCAGAAGAGTTGGGGTAGCGAGTCTGCTCCTTTGCGGTCTCGGGGGGCTCTTCGGAGCCTATGCCCTGGGCTGGCGCTGGGGAGTTGGCTTCGCGGTGGCGGGTGTCTGGAGCGTGCTGAATCTGAAGGCGCTCGAGCACCTGATTGGCCTCTCGCTACGGCCCGCGGGCCGGCAGCCCGGGCTGATCGTCGGGGCGATTCTGATCAAGCTACCGGTCCTGTACGGCATCGGCGGCTTGATCGTGGTCAAGGGAGGGCTGCCGTTCGGCTCGCTCTTGCTCGGCTTGGCGGTGCCAACCTTGGTGATGGTACTCAAAGCGGGTGGTCGAGTTCTCGCTCCGCGCGTAGCCCTGCGCCACGCGGCCGGAACTCCCGCTTCAGGCGAAAACTCAGAGAGCCGCACAGACGGCCGGGATAGCACGCAGTGACTCGCAGAACGCCCCTTCAGCAGAGCCCATACGCGGTCCTGAGTCTCCTCTTGGCCGTCGCCCTGCTCGCCATGCTCTACACCCGGGTCGTGGCGGCGAGCGAACCCGACGCACACGAACAGGTCTCCACGGAACAAAGCGCGATGGAGCCAGACACCGTGGAACACGGCGGCGAAGTGCGCCACGGCGAACCTCTGGAACTTCCCAACCTCGCGATGATGCTCAGGGCGTTCGTTTTTAAGCCGGAATCCGTGGCCTACCGCTACTCCGAAATCTTCGAGAACGCCTTCTTCGCCATCCTGGCCGGGCTCTTTCTCTGCCTGGTGGCGCTGCGGATCTACAAGAAGCGGGAGATTCTACCGGGGCGCCTGCAAGTGTTCGCGGAGATGATCGTAGAGTGGCTGGAGGGCTTGGCCTGTACCATGATGGGACCCAAGTACGGACGGCACTTTACTCCCTTCATCGCCACCATCTTCGTCTACATCGCGGCGATGAACTACTTCGTGCTCATTCCCCTGGGAAAGTCGCCGACCTCGACCTTCCTCAACAACATCAGCATTGCGCTGGTGGTGTTCGTGTACGTGCAGTACACGGGCATCAAACGTCAAGGCATCCTGGGGTACCTCCACCATCTGGCGGGATCGCCCAAGGACGCGGTGGGCTGGTGCCTTTCGCCGCTTCTGTTTGCCATGGAATTCTTCGGAGAGTTCGTCAAGCCGGTGAGCCTGAGCTTGCGTCTCTTCGGGAATATTTTCGGCGAGGACATGTTGCTCGCCGTCTTCGCACTCTTGGGCGTGGTGGCGCTGTCCGCGTTCCACTCGCCAATCGGAATACCTTTGAACGCTCCCTTCTATTTCTTGGCGATGCTGCTCGGGCTCATTCAGGCCCTGGTGTTTTCGCTTTTGTCCACGGTGTACATTGCGTTGATGCTTCCCCATGGTGAGCACGCGCAAGCTCACTAGATGAGACAGGGGAAGCGATCGATTTCGACACGGCGCTAGCGCGCCGCGAAAGACGAAAGCCACGAGGGCTTTCAAAGTGGGGGGCGTGAGTCTCCCGCGGGGTTCGCCCCGTTCACGATTGAATCAAGGAGAATGACAAATGGACCTGCTCGGACTTGGAATTCCTCTGGGCTTGGGAATTGCCGCTCTCGGGAGTGGAATCGGTTTGGGGAAAGCCGTGGGTGGCGCCATGGAAGCCATGGGTAGGCAACCGGAAGCCATCGGTCAGATTCAAACCGCGATGATCATCGGTGCCGCGTTCATCGAAGCGCTCACCATTTACGCGCTGATTTCCGTCTTTGTGCTTCAGGGCAAGCTCGGATAGGGCTGGTAGGATTCGATGGAAGTACTCACTCAGGGTCTACAGCGCGGGGACATCATCGCGCTTCTGCTGACGAACATCGTCGCCTTTCTGATCTTCTTCTGGGTGCTGAGAAAGTACGCCTGGGGTCCTCTGCTCGCGATGCTCGACGCGCGTCGGGAGAAGATCCGGTCGGATTTCAATGCCGCGGAGAAGGAACTGAAAGATGCCGAGGCTCTGCGTGCATCGTTTGACGCCAAGATCGCCGAGATCAAGAGCATGGAACGGGAGAAGATGCAGGAAGCTGTGAAGCGGGGGGAGTTGATCGCCGGCGAGTTGGAAGAGAGCGCGCGCGACAAGGCCGGGCAATTTCTGGAGAGGGCCGAAGGCGAGCTGGAGCGCGAAGTGCGCACGGCGCGGCTTCAGCTGCGCGAGAAGACGGTCGACATGGCGATCGCAGCGGCCGAGAAGATCATCCAGGAAGAACTCGACGACCAAAAGCACCGGAAGTTGGTCGAGGATTTCATCACCCGCCTGGGAGAAAGCCGTGCGTAGTGATGCGACTGCTCGCCGCTACGCCGAGGCGTTGCTGGCGAACATCCCAGATCCGCCCACCCTCGATTCCGTGCAGGAGGAGCTCGCGGCGATCGCGGCGCTCTACGTGGAGAGCGGCGATCTACGCAACTACCTGTTCGATCCCAGCGTGACCGCGGAGCATCGCCGGCAGCTGCTGGAGACCGTGTTCGGCGGGAAGATTCAACCGGTGCTGATGCACTTCCTGGATCTCCTGCTGCACAAGCACCGGTTCAAGCACCTCGCGAACATCGCGCAGGCGTTCGACGAGTTGGTGGAGGAACGACGAGGACAGGCACGCGTCGAGGTATTGACTGCGGTCGCCCTCGCGGAGGATCAGGCGGACCGGCTCAAGCGCACCCTCGACGGGGTCGTGGGCAAGGACTGCATTCTTCAAACCAGCATCGACCCATCCATCATAGGGGGCGCAGTCGCCGTCCGCGGCGATATGGTTTTTGACGGAAGCGTTCGTACCCAGTT
This sequence comes from Candidatus Krumholzibacteriota bacterium, assembly GCA_963764625.1. Lineage (GTDB taxonomy): Bacteria > Krumholzibacteriota > Krumholzibacteriia > JAJRXK01 > JAJRXK01 > JAOZPE01. The sequence goes on from CAVXTH010000008.1 coordinate 197,573, forward strand.
AGCGGAACTGCGCAAGCAGCTCATGGACGCGCCCCTATAGCGCGCACCTAGTGGAAGTTCAAAGGAGAGAGCGTTGAAACTGCGACCGGAAGAGATCTCGTCGGTCTTGGCCCAGGAGCTGAAAGCGTATAGCGCCGAGGTGGATGTCGAGAGTATCGGCATCGTCCTGCAGGTGGGAGACGGGATCGCCCGTATCTACGGACTCACCGATGTCATGGCGGGTGAGCTGGTGGAGCTTACCGGGGGAACGATCGGGATGGTGCTGAATCTCGAAGAAGACTCCATCGGTGTGGCCATTTTCGGATCCGACACCCATATCAATGAAGGCGATCACGTCAAGCGCACCGGCAAGATCGCCTCGGTTCCCGTGGGCGATGCGATGCTCGGGCGGGTGGTCGATCCTCTGGGAGTGCCGCTCGACGGACGCGGCCCGATTCCGGCGGAGAAAACGCGCCTCATCGAAGTGAAGGCTCCCGGCGTTTTGGATCGCCAGCCGGTGAAAGAGCCGTTGCAGACCGGAATCAAGGCCATCGACAGCATGATTCCCATCGGTCGCGGCCAACGTGAGCTGATCATCGGAGATCGCCAGACCGGCAAGACCGCGATCATTCTCGACACCATCATCAATCAGAAGGATACCGACGTCTTCTGCATCTACGTGGCTATCGGACAGAAGGCATCGACCGTCGCCGCGGTGGAGCAGACTCTGCGCGACAAGGGGGCGATGGACTACACCATCATCGTCGCGGCCAACGCGGCCGATCCCGCACCGCTGCAGTACATCGCACCCTACGCGGGCTGCGCCATGGGCGAGGAGTTCATGTGGCAGGGAAAGCACGCGGCCATCTTCTACGACGACCTCAGCAAGCAAGCGGTCGCCTATCGGCAGCTCTCCCTGCTGCTGCGCCGCCCCCCGGGACGCGAGGCATATCCCGGAGACATCTTTTATTGTCATAGCCGCCTGCTCGAGCGCGCGGCGAAATTGTCCGAGGAACACGGCGGAGGAAGCCTCACCGCACTTCCCGTCATCGAGACTCAGGCGGCAGACGTCTCGGCCTATATTCCCACCAACGTCATTTCCATCACCGACGGGCAGATCTTCCTCGAGAGTGACCTCTTCTTCAGCGGTCAGCGCCCCGCGGTAAACGCCGGGATCTCGGTGAGCCGGGTGGGTGGCAATGCACAGACCAAGGCCATGAAGAAAGTAGCCGGCCGCTTGCGCCTCGACCTCGCCCAGTTCCGCGAACTGGCCGCGTTCTCACAGTTCGCTTCGGATCTCGATAAAGCGACGCAGGCCCAGCTCGCGCGCGGCCAGCGCACGCTACAGATTCTCAAGCAGGGCCAATACATGCCCATGCCCATGGAGAAGCAGGTTGCAATCATCTACTCGGTAGTCAATGGGATGCTCGACGAGGTACCGGTGGAGAAGATTCCCGACTATGAGAAGAATTTTCATGCGTTCATGGACGACAAGTACAGCAGCGTATTGCATAGCATTCGCGAAAAAGGTCAGCTGGACGAGGAGATCGAGAACGGATTGAAGTACGCGATTGGTGAATTCACTCGCGAGTATCTGGCAAGATCGAGCTAGGAGTAGATCGGCGCAGTGGCAGCGAACATCAAGGACCTCGACCGGCGAATTCGCTCGGTCCGCAACACGCAGCAGATCACCAAGGCCATGAAGATGGTGGCCGCGGCGAAGCTGCGGCGGACACACGACCGTCTGCTCGCGGGCCGTCCGTATGGTCTGAAACTGACCGAGCTTCTTGCGCAACTCGCTTCCGCCGCTTCGATCGATCACCCCTTCCTGACCGCACGAGCTGTGGAGAAGCGGCTCATGGTTGTCGTCACCTCGGACAAGGGTCTCTGTGGGAGTTATAACCACAACGTCATCCGCATGGCACACGAATGGATGGAGAAGCATTCCGATGTGCCGACCGATTTGTATGTCGTGGGACGCAAGGCGAACGAGTATTTCAAGCGTCGTCCGTGGCAAATCAAGCGCGCCATCACCGACATGGGCGGACTCATCGATCTCGACAGAATTCAGGGCACGGCCGACGAACTCATGCAGCTCTATCTGGAGAACGAGTATCAAGAAATCGTAGTGGCGCATACCCGCTTCTTGAGCACTCTAAGCTACCGGCCGCAGATCGTGCAGCTCTTGCCGTTTCCCAAGGAGGAGAACGCAGGGGCCCAGCGAGGCATGGCCAAGGACTACATCTATGAGCCCAGCGCTGAGGTGGTGTTGCAGCGCCTGCTTCCCAAGAGTGTGCGGGTGAAAGTGTTCGATGCTCTGGCAGAATCGTTCACCAGTGAGCACGGGGCACGCATGACAAGTATGAGTTCCGCCACTGACAACGCCGGCGACCTCATCGATCAATTGACGCTCTTTCGGAATCGGGCGCGCCAGGCCGCGATCACGCAGGAGATCAGTGAAATCGTCGGCGGGGCAAACGCGCTGGCATAGCGGTTTTCACGAGCGCCCCCACGACGCGGGGCCGCATAAATCGGAGACTCGGCTTCCCAAGGGCGCTAGGCCCGGCAGGGAGCTGGTTATCAGCAAAGGAGCCCGAGGTGGCGGAGAACTACGGCAAGATCGTCCAGGTCATCGGTCCCACCATCGACGCTGAATTCGAAACGGACAAACTTCCGGACATTCTCAGCGCGTTGGTCGTGGAAGATCCCGCGCGCGGTGAGCGCGGACTGACGGTGGAAGTCGCGCAGCATATCGGCAACAACGTGGTGCGCTGCGTGGCCATGGACGGCACCGACGGACTGGTGCGCGGCATGCGCGTGCGTGATACTGGCGGCCCCATCTCCGTTCCGGTGGGTGCCCAGTGTCTCGGGGGAATCTTTAATCTTCTGGGTGAGCCCCTGAATGCTCACGAGTTGAAGGATGTGAACCAACGTTGGCCCATCCACCGCGATCCGCCCAAACTCGAGGATCTCGTGGCGAGCCGGGAAATCTTCGAAACCGGAATCAAAGTGGTCGATCTACTTGCGCCCTACGCCAAGGGCGGAAAAGTTGGTCTCTTCGGTGGCGCCGGGGTGGGGAAGACCGTGATCGTGATGGAGCTCATCGACTCCATCGCCAAAGAACACGGTGGCTACTCCGTCTTCTGCGGAGTGGGCGAACGGACGCGCGAGGGGAACGACCTCTATCTGGAAATGGAAGAGAGCGGCGTACTCAAGAATACGGCGCTGGTCTTCGGGCAGATGAACGAACCGCCCGGCGCGCGCCTTAGGGTCGGTCTTTCCGGCTTGACCATGGCCGAGTACTTCCGCGACGAGATGGGTCAGGACGTCTTGCTGTTCATCGACAACATCTTCCGCTTCACGCAGGCGGGTTCGGAAGTGTCCGCACTCTTGGGGCGCATGCCTAGCGCGGTGGGTTACCAACCCACCCTGGCCACGGAAATGGGCGCGCTGCAGGAGCGCATCACTTCCACCAAGAAGGGCTCGATCACCTCGGTGCAGGCCATCTACGTGCCCGCGGACGACTTGACCGACCCCGCGCCGGCCACGACCTTCAGCCATCTCGATGCCACGACGGTGCTGAGCCGCCAGATCTCCGAGTTGGGGATCTATCCCGCCGTCGACCCCCTGGCCTCCACATCGCGGATTCTGGATCCTTTGGTCTTGGGCGAGGAGCACTACGCGACCGCGCGTCAGGTGCAGGAGATTCTGCAGAAGTACAAGGATTTGCAGGATATCATCGCCATTCTGGGAATGGACGAGCTGAGCGAGGACGACAAGATCACGGTTCAACGCGCGCGCAAGATTCAGAAGTTCCTGAGCCAACCCTTCAAGGTGGCCGAGCAGTTCACCGGTATCCCCGGAAAGTACGTGAAGCTCGAAGACACCGTCCGCGACTTCAAGGCGCTCGCCGAAGGCCAGTACGACCACATTCCCGAGCAGGCCTTCTACATGAAGGGCACGATGGAAGAGGTGTTGGCCGACGCCGAGAAGACAGAGAAAGAAGGAGCCGCCTAGGCCATGGCCAAGACGCCCTATCATCTGAGCATCGTCACCCCCGGCGGAAGCACGTTCGAGGGCGAAGTGGTAAGCCTCGTTTTTCCGGGCGAAGACGGCGCTATCGGGGTGTGGGCGCATCACGCGCCCATGCTGGCCGCGACAAAAGCGGGATCGCTCAGCGTGGAGGAAGTGGGGCACGCTGAGGTGGAGAAGCACTTCGCGGTGGGCTCGGGCTTCGCCGAGGTGAGCGACAACCACGCCATCCTGCTGGTCGACAGTTGCGAGGCGGCGCAGGACATCGACGTCCAGCGCGCCAAGGCCGCGCTGGAACGGGCGAAACGTCGCCTGGCCGAAGGGATGCACGACGATTCCATCGACCGCGAGCGCGCCCGGGCTGCGTTGGAGCGCGCGCGGGCCCGCTTGAAGGCCGGGTATCTGCGCGGGCGCTGAGGCGCAATAATCACTTCAATTCTCGGCTCGATGAGAGCCCGTGCTTCGTCGGTACTCGTGCTGATGGGGATCCGACCTCACTCCTGCAGGCGCAGGGCGTAGTTTGGATCTCCTGGCCGCAAACCGTCGATGGACAGCACCTTAACCCCCGAGGGCACATCGTCCACGTCAACGAACGCGATGGAGCCGTCGAGAACGCTCACCATTTCGATTACACCCTCGCTGGAGAGAACCACTTTCGGACCCTCCGTCGATTCTCCGCGAAAGACCCGGCCGATCCAGAATTGCCGGAAGCGTTGCTCCGACATGTTGTAGACCTTCTTGAGAAGTACCGAACGGCCCGGATCGACGGGCTCGGCCACGATGAGCGTGACCTTTTGTCCGGTGGACCAGAACTGTCGATCGCCCAACATGATCTTGCGTAGATCGGCGAAGCTCAGGTCCTCCACCTGTACGTCGGGATGCACGATCACGGCGATGTCTCCGGCGAGCGCCTGACCCCAGCACGCTATTGTCGCCACCATGGCGAAGATTGCCGCACGGAGCCCTGTCTTGCATGAGTATCTCTTCATGGTCTTCACGGACATTTCTCCCGGGCTAGAACGCCAAGTTGACGCCGACTACGATTCTGTTCACATAGGGTCCGCTCGCTTCGCGGGCGCGCTGTCCTTCGAGCTTCAGCGCCGCGGTGTCGACGAAGTCGAACCGTACGCCCCCCACCACCCGCTTGAGGTCGCTGACGAGAGTGGCGTAGCCAGGATCTCCGTCGTCGATCTTCATCTCTTCGATCCGAGCATAGGGCTTGAAGCGGGAAGATAAGACAGGCAGGCGGTAGGCGAGCTGCACATAGTAGCTGGTGCTGGCGTACCTTTGGCCAGTTGCCAGGTCCTCGTGTTGCACCGCGAAGTACTCGGCCATCACTTCCGGAGTTTCGCTGGTCAAAGCCACAAACCCCGAGGCGATGCGTTCCTTGATGTCAGAGCTGAGATCGGTGGAGAAGCGATCGAAATAGACCGAGCCGCCCACTTGTAGCTCATAGAGTGCGTCACTGCGCAGCGAGGTTCGCAGGACGACTGCCCGGTTGTTGTTCGCATCTCCCGCATCGCCGGCCCGCGCCACATTTTCCGAGCGACCGTTCCCCACTCCTCCGGTATAGCTCACGGTCAACGGTCCGGGGAAGACTCTGCCATCGAGCATCATTCCCACGAAGTGAATGGGAACGAAATCGCTTCCGAAACGGATCGCCAGAGGACGGTCGACCGAGGTCTGCAGCCAAGTGCCGTGATGGTAGGTCACGTTCCAGAAGCTGACCGGTGTATGGTAGCGTCCAATCGATGGCTTCAGCGCGTCGCTGTAGTCGTAGCGAAAGATCGTGCGCTCCACTTCGATTCCGAACGCTCCGGAGTGGGGGGTAATGGTGATCTCGGAAAAAAAGCTGGCGCGATCGGACAACTTCGAATTGACGTGCAATACGAATTGACCCTCCCGAAATCCGCTATTGGAGACCTTCGAGGTGTCGTCGTCCGCGCTGAAAAGCAAATCCGTGAATCCCCCCAAGCGCATCTCTGCCCGAGCTCGCGTGGAAGGCACGAGGAAAAGGGAACAGAGGAGGGCGGCCAGCACCACCGGTTTCAAGGCTTTCATGGTCGACACCTTCGGGTTGGGTCCCACTCCATCAGCGGCTGCTCAGCAGCTCGCGGGTCGGCTCTCCGGACTCGTATTCCACGTCGTTCCCGGCGCCGATTCTCGCGTTGGTCCATCGACGAAGCAACGCGCTGAGTTTCGCCCGATCGCGGGGGAGCTCATCCTTCCAGACTCGCACGGTACCGTCCAGGCCGGCGGAAATCATTTCATTTCCGGTCTTGTCGAAGAGCACCGTCTCGATTTCGGCTTTATGTCCACTCAGTTCCTGCATTTCGCCGGTTTCCAGATCCCATCTCCGCAGGATTCCGTCCGCGCAGGCCGCGGCCAACTGCGTACCGTCCTCGGAGAAGGCCAGGTGCTTCACCTCGCAGTCCAAACTCGCCAGGACGCGACTGCGAGCGGACTTGGGATCGGTGAGATGTACCGTGCCGTCCACGCCGGCCGAAGCGACGACGCGATCGTCGGGGCTATACTCCACCGAACGCACCCAACCGGAGTGATGCGCCAGGATCGTCGAGTCGGATCCGTCGAGGGGCCATAGCCGCACCGTGCCATCCGATCCCGCAGTGACGAGCGCCATGCCGTCGTGACGGAAGGCCGCGTGCAGCAGAAATCCTTCGTGAGCTTTCAATTGACGGCTGGAGTGGGAACGAAGATCCCATACGCGCGCGTAGGGGTCCGAACCCAGCGACACCAGGTGGTCTCCCTGGGGGGAGAACGCCACGAACGATACCTTCCCTTCGTGACCCCGCAGCACCTGCGACGCTCCGGTCTGAAGATCCCACAGGCGAACCGTATTGTCGATACTGCCCGAGGCAAGACTCTTCCCATCGGGCGCGAACGCCACACACTCCACTCCTGCTTCATGCCCCTTCAGCACCTCGGCCTGACCGGTCGTCAAATTCCAGATCCTCACCGCAGCATCCCCGCTTCCGACCGCAATGGCTTCTTGTGAGGGCGAGTACTCGATCGAGCGGATTCCCCCCTCCTGTCCCAGGAACTCGCGATGGGTTCCGGTTTCGAGGTCCCAGACCTGAAGGGAATTGTCGAGCCCGCCACTGGCGACCTGGCGCCCATCGGGGGAGAGCTCGAGGGCCAGAACCGCGCGGCGATGGGTTCCCAAGACACGGCTCGCGGGGCGCGGAACCGTCCATTCGCGAATCGTGCCGTCGGCGCTCGAGGAGAGCAAGGACTGTCCATCGGGAGAGAACTCCAGGTTGAGCACCCATCCTTCATGAGGAGTCATCGCGATCGAATCGAGGGTAGGTAGATGCCAGATGCGAACGGTGCGGTCGACACCGGCCGAAGCCAGCATGTCGCTCCGCGGAGAAAATCCCAGATCAAGTATCTCTCCGGCGTGCCCTCGTAGCACCCTGGACGTGTGGTCCTTCAGGTCCCACAGTCGGACAGTCTTGTCCAAACTGGCCGAAGCCAGGCGCGTCCCGTCGGGAGAGAAGACGATCTCGGTCACGAAGTTCTCGTGACCCTCCAGCTCGGCCAGAAGTGTCCCCAGGCGCGACCACAGACGAATCGAATGATCCTGTCCCGCAGAGGCGATCATGGAACCGTCGGGTGAGAAGCGAACCCTCTCGACCGAGCCCTCGTGCCCGGCGAGTGGGGTCGATTCTCCCGAGGTCACCTTCCACAAGCGGACCGTCGCGTCGGCGCCACCTGACACGAGAAGGGTGCCGTCTGGCGAGAACTCCAGGCAATTGACTTTGTCGGTATGTCCCCGCAGGACCCGGCACTCACCGCTCACGACGTTCCAGAGACGAACCGTGCGATCCCAACTCGCCGACGCGATCCAGTGCCCGGTCGGATCGGCGGCGACCGCGGAAACGGCGTCGGTGTGACCCTTCAGCACCCTCATCTCCCCGGTGTCCACGTTCCACATGCGCACCGAATGATCGAAGCTCGCCGAGTAGATCCAGGCACCGTTGGGACTGAAGCATACCGACTTCACCAGAGCGGAATGCCCGGCCAAGGAGCGGAGGTGATCGCCGTGGCTCCGCCAGAGATCGAGAATCCCATCGTCTCCGGCGGTGACGAAGCTCTGCCCATCCGGCGAATAACGAGCCTGCCAGATCCGCTGGCCCCTCGTGTTGTAGACGCGGTAGATGCCCCGGAACAAAGCGTCGCCCGCGATGAGATGTGCGGCGTTCCAGAGCGGAGACTCCGGGGCCAGTCCCTTCAGCCATGCCAATGCCACAGTGGGGTCGCGGTCCAGCCAAGAGCGCGCCTGCACCACCGTGATCTCGTCCGCGCGTGCCGCGGCCTTGGATTGGGCGAGCTGCGCCTGGTCGCGTTCGGACACGATGCGTCTCACGCCCACGATTCCCAAGACGGTCAAGAGTACCAGAGCCGCGGCCGAGACCGTCAACACGCCGCGGTATCGTCGAGCCCAGCGCGCGAAGAGTTGGGCCGAGGTGTAGGAGTGCGCGGCCACCAGCTGACCGGTTTGAAAGCGCCGGAGCTCCGCCGCGAAGTCCTTGGCCGTGGGGTATCGGTCGGCCGGATCCAAGGACATGGCCTTGCGCAGAATCGCCAGCAGGTCGGTGGGAATGCCCTCCTTGATCACCGGAATCTCGAAGGGACGGAAGTGCGCGGCCGATTCGAGGATTTCACTGGCCGACTTGTTCTCGTGAGGTGAGCGGCCGGTGAGTACTTGATAGAGAATCGCTCCCAGCGAATAGACATCACTGCGGGGATCAGCGCCATCGCCGCGCGCCTGCTCGGGCGCCATGTACGCGGGCGTGCCCATGATGCCACCCATCAGGGTGAGGTCGGCGCCGCTGTCCGACGCCAACAGGCTGGATCGCAGCCCCTCCTCCACTTCGGAATCGGAGTCCGTGACGATGGTCATCGCGGAGCTGAGATCATGGGCCGCGACGCTCGTGGGAAGCACCTTGGCCAGGCCCCAATCGATGACGATGGTCTCCCCGAAGGAGCCGATGATGATGTTGTCGGGCTTGAGGTCGCGATGGATCACTCCGTTCGCGTGCGCGAAGGCCAGGGCGTCGGCCACCGTGGTTACGTTCGGGAGCAAGGAGAGCCGCTCCACCAGGCTTCGACAGTTCCGGATGACCTCGGTGAGCGATTGTCCCGAGACTAGTTTCATGGCGTAGAAAGGGGTCCCGGTTTCCCAGTAGCCCGCCTCGTACACCGGCACGATGGCCGGATGTTGCAACTGGGCCGTGATCAGGGCTTCGCGTTCGAAGCGGAGCTTGTAGCGGGGATCGGCGCTGAGGAGTTCCTTGAGTGCGATCTCGCGGTTCAGGCGCCGGTCCCGCGCTGCCAGGATCCTCCCCTGGCCTCCCCGGCCCACTTCCTGTCCCATCTCGTAGTGGTTGCGGTCGACCTGCGGAAAAGTCCCCCCGGCCGCGCTCGTTGGCCCGGGATGCGGATGAGACTCCGCGGACGGGCTCTTTGCCGCCGCGGCGCCTCCTGGTTTTCTTGGATGGGACCGTTCCATGCTAACGATGCTACCCATTCTGAAAGTTGTTTTCAACTAGACAGAAATGGGGAGGTCGGGCTAAGTGGCTGTGCCGGACGCGATTTCGCGCTTGTCCGCGCGCGCGAGCCAGGGTATCTACGACTAGACGGTCCCGTCTCGATCCCGAGAGAGGATTGCCGAATGACCCAGCGCTCCCCTGGCGGACTCGAAGTCCGCGGAACCCTTCGGCGCGAGTACGACGAGATCCTGAGCTCTCTGGCCCTGGACGCCCTGTCGGCGCTCGCTCCGTTCGACTCCCGCCGTCTCGAGCTCATGCAGGCGCGCGCGCAGCGCCGTGCGACGCGTGCCCGAGCCCGCACCCCCCTCGACTTTCTTCCCGCCGATTCGACCATAGCGGGCACCAGTATCCGCGTAAAGGACGCCAGGAGCGGCAACTTCGCCGGAAAGCCCATCCCGGACGACTTGAAGCGACAGTGGATCCAGGGCACCGGTCCCGCGGCGCGTCCCCACGCATCGGTGGAGCAAAACCTACGCAACGCCGCCTATGCCCTCCTGTCCGGGGCCGACGGCTGGATGTTCGATGGCGAAGACGCATTGGGACAGATCGAGAGCATGTCCCTGGACAACCAACGCAGCATCAAGCTCGCGATCGCACTGGATCCGCTCTTCTTGAGAGTCGCCGAGCAAGTGGCCAAAGAAATGAACGAGTGGGCGGTCGGCTTTTTCGGGCATCCGACGATCGAGGATTGGCGCAAGCAACTCGAGTTCACCACGAGAATCTACCGCGCGCGAGGCTTGCATCTCGACGATCGCCACATCCGCCACCTCGATGGGACCGGATTTTCCGCCTCCATCGTCGACACCGTTCTGTACGTAGTGAACAACTACGAGGAGTTGCAAACGCGCGGAGCCTCGATTGTTCTCTATCTGCCCAAGATCCAAACCGCCGAAGAAGCGGCGTTGTGGAACGAGATTCTCTCGGCCCTCGAATCTCACCTCGGCCTCGCCGATGGCGCCATCCGTTGCTACGTGCTCGTCGAGCAGCTCGAGGCGAGCTTTCAGCTCATGGAGATCCGCGCCGCGCTCACCAGTCACTTCGTGGGCTTCAACACCGGTCGTTGGGATTACATCAACAGCGTGGCCGATGCGATGGCAGGGGACCCTTCGTTCCACAATCCCAACATCGACGCCATCACCATGACCTACGGCTACATGCGCAACTACGAGGACCGCGTGCGGCGCTCGGTAAACACACCGGACAAAGCCGGTAACTTCGCACTCTGGCAGGGCGGGATGGAGCCCAACATCCCCGTGGGTTCCAAGAAGGGCGTGGAAGAGGGCATGGTGCGTGCCACGAAAGGGGCGCGGCGCGAGCAGCGCGAGGGGGCCAGTGGCAAGTGGGTGGCGCACTGGAAAATGGTGCCTATCGTGCGCCCGGTCTGGGAGAAGGTCGGCGATTACAATCAGATGGGGCGCGCCTTTCCTCCTCTGGAGTATGGATCCCAAGACGCAGCCGGCCTCACCTTGCTCGAGCCCGCGCCCCGCACCGTACGCGGAGCTCGCGATCTTTTGAGTGTAGCCATGCAGTACGGCAATGCCTTCGGACAGGGGCTGCAGGCGGCGGCGCTCAAGCCGGCCGATTTCTTCGGCAACGAGGACGTGCTCTATCTCATGGAGGACATGGCCACCGGGGAGATCCGGCTCAGCATTTTGTGGGAGTGGTTGCACAAGGGCGCGAAGTTCAATGAAGACGACGAGCAAACCGGGATCAGGGCTGGTGATCCCATCACGGAAAGGCTCTTCGCACGTTTGGTAGACGAGGAATACGAGAAGCTACGCAAAGCCAGCAATCGCGACGTCTACGATTCTTCGAAAAACACCACGCTTCCGATCGCGCGCGCCATCACCGAGAGTTACGTCACGAATCCGGTGAAGCTGCCGTGGTACATCGATCTCCTGAATCTCAACCTCAACAACCACGAGCTGAAAGAAGCGCAACGGCGAATCGGTCTCTATGTCGACGCTTTTACGCAGGACGGGATGGGGTTGACAAAGAATCTCGACTTCGACTCCGGTCAGCAAGCAGAGTAACGAGAAAGGAACCCCGGATGGACATGATCGAGCAACAGATGAACGAGATCCGCAAGTGGATCGAGAGTCCTCGCTTTGGTTCGATCACGCGTCTGCACGCGGCGCGCGATATCGCCGAGCAACGAGGGACGATCGAATGCGACTATACCGTCGCCCGGCGCGCGGCCGACGAGTTCTACGCACGCCTGCGCGAGCTCTTCGACAGACGTGAGGGGATCACCACCTTTGGTCCCTATTCACCGGGGCAAGCCGTGACCATCAAACGCCAGGGCATCGAGGGAATCTACCTGGGGGGATGGGCGACTTCCGCCAAGGGCTCGATCTCGGAGGATCCCGGGGCCGACCTGGCAAGCTATCCTTTGAGCCAGGTTCCCGACGAAGCGGCGCCCATCGTCCGCGCCCTGCTCACCGCCGACCGCAACCAGCACTTCAATCGCGCGCGCATGAGCGAAGAAGAACGCGCCACGACCCCCGCGGTCGACTTCCGCCCCTTCATCATTGCCGACGCCGACACGGGTCACGGTGGCGACGCCCACGTCCGCAATCTCATTCGCCGCTTCGTCGAGGCGGGCGTGCCCGGCTACCATATCGAAGATCAGAAACCCGGCGCCAAGAAGTGCGGCCATCAGGGCGGGAAAGTCCTGGTCCCGGTGGACGAGCAGATCAAGCGCCTCAACGCGGCTCGGTTCCAGCTGGATGTGATGGGTGTGGCGGGGATCATCGTGGCACGTACCGACGCCGAATCCGCCACCTTTCTGGACGGCCGGGGAGACGAGCGCGACCACCCCTTCATCTTGGGCGCGACGAACATCGAGCTTCCCAGCTACAAGCTGGTCTATCTGGCAATTCTGCGGAAGCTCTTCGAACAGGGCTTGGAGAGTGTGCGCGGACATCTTCTCTTCTCGATTCCAGAAGAGGAGTACGAGCGCGCGTACGCCTGGATGCAGCGTGGCGGCGTGATGGAGGTGCTCGACGAGACGGCACAGGAGTTTCTGAAGTCGCCGCGCAATCGAGTGGACAAGGTCCTGAACACCGTCATCGGGCGCTTCTTGGCCGCGTGGCAGGCAGAGGCGGGCATGAAGACCTATGGCCAGGCCGTGGCCGATGTGATGAATTTCAGAGTCGGCGAGGGCGAGCGCTTCGACATGACGCCTAAGGAGTGGCTCGAGTTTTCCAAAACGGCATCGCTTTCGAGCGCCCGCGAGCAGGCACGCGCAATGGGGATCACGATCATCTGGGATTGCGAACTCCCCAAGACCCCCGAGGGCTACTACCAGATCGAGAATGGAATCGAGTACGCGATCGCGCGTTCGTTGGCGGTGGCACCCTTCGCCGACCTTCTGTGGATGGAGACGAAGACGGCAAATCTCGCCGACGCCAAAGAATTCCAGGAGGCCATCCACGCCATCTATCCTCCGCAGATGCTCGCCTACAATCTGTCGCCCTCTTTCAACTGGGACACCACCGGAATGAGCGAAGAGGAGATGAAGGTTTTCCCGCGTGAACTGGGCAAGCTCGGTTTCGTCTTCAACTTCATCACCTACGGCGGACATCAAATCGACGGTTTGGCCGGCGAGGAATTCGCGACGGCGCTACGGGATGACGGCATGCTCGCTTTGGCGCGGCTGCAGAGAAAGTTCCGTCTGGTGGAATCTCCCTACCGCACTCCGCAGTCGCTGGTGGGAGGACCGCGCCTGGACGGGGCCCTCATGGCGGCCACCGGCCGCAGCGCGGCGACCCGCGCCATGGGAAAGGGCTCGACCCAATTCCAGCACCTCGTGCAGACCGAGGTTCCGCGCTCGCTGCTCGAGGGGTGGCTGACGACCTGGGCGGATTTCTACAAGCTGAAGAAGCCGATCACGGTGACTCTCCAACCACACACCGCGGGTAAGGATCTGCTGGAATTGGTCTTGCACGACGACAAAGGGGACAAGCTGGCCAACGTGGTCTTTACCGACATCAAGGACCGCAAGGAGCGCAGCATCCTCTCGATTCGTGACCAGAACACTTTTGCCGAGGAGCTCCGCAAGAAGCGCCTCATGACCCTGATCCACGTGTTCTTGATCCATCGCTACAAGGCCGGCTCGGTGCATTACGTGAGCCCCACCGAGGACAACCTTTACCAGACCAAGAAGATGCAGCACCACGGGATCTTCAGCGACGTCCACAGCGAGGTGGGTCACATCATCGTAGCCGAGGTCAACACCCCGCGTATTGTCGAGCTGATCGATCCGGAAAACGAAGCGATGCGGAAGCTCATCGACAAGACGGGGCCGCCGTCGGCCTGAGCCGGAAAAAGAGGGGGTGGCACGAATTGCGCTAGGGTACTAGCTTGATTGCCACGATCGGGCCTCAGCCCGACAGCGGCGAACAACAGGACTTTCATCGAAGTCACGCCGCCAAAACCTCCCATTTGCCCATTTCTGTTGTTTGGGTCGGAACCCCATGGCGACGTCGCACAGGTCGATTCCTGTGCGTATCCGCCGGAGAATAGACAATTCATGATTGATTCAAGTTCATCTCGATCGGCCGGATTCGAACAATTCGGCCTTCACCAGGACCTCATGCGCGGAATCCGCGCCGCCGGCTTTAAGGAGCCGCGGTCCATTCAAGTTCAAACCATTCCCGCGGGCCTTCAAGGGCGCGACGTTCTGGGCCTGGCCCAGACCGGTACCGGCAAGACCGCGGCTTTTGCCCTACCCCTACTCGAGCGGCTGCTGAAGCCCAAGGGCCAAGGGCCCCGAGTCCTGGTGCTCGCTCCCACCAGGGAGCTGGCCAACCAGATCACGGCCGAGATTCGAATGCTCGCCAAATTCACCCGTCTGCAGGTGGTCACCATCTACGGCGGAGTTTCCCAGCGCAATCAGGTCGAGGCCCTCAGACGCAGGCCAGAGATCGTGGTGGGCTGCCCAGGCCGTGTTCTGGACCTCTTGCACCAGCGACTTCTCGTTCTGAACCAAGTCGAGACTCTCGTGCTGGACGAGGCCGACCACATGTTCGACCTGGGGTTCTTGCCGGATATCCGCAAGATTCTCGCGGCTCTGCCCGCCAAGAGGCAAAACCTCCTCTTCTCGGCCACCATGCCGAAGGAGGTCCGGCATTTGGCCGACGATCTCTTGAGCCAGCCCAAAGTGGTCGAGTTGGCCAATTCCGCGCCGGTCGCCACCGTCGATCACGCGCTCTATCTCGTGGCGGAAAGACGCAAGCGCGACTTGCTCGAACACGTCCTAGGGCGCGAAGAGTGCAATACCGCGATCATCTTCACCCGCACCAAGCATCGTGCACGCCGTCTGGCCGAACAGCTCAGCAAGGCCGGGCACCGTGCGGTTGGTCTGCAGGGATCGATGTCTCAGGGACAACGCGATCGGGCCATGCGTGGCTTTCGCACGCGCCGCTTCGATATCCTCGTGGCCACGGACATCGCTGCGCGCGGACTCGACGTCAGCGGAGTCTCCCACGTGATCAACTACGACGTACCGAATACGCCGGAGGCATACACGCATCGCATCGGTCGCACGGGTCGCAGCGAGCACGAAGGCGCCGCTTTCACTTTTGTGACCAACGGCGATCGCGCATGGGTGAAGTCCACCGAGCGGATGATCGGCGCGCCGATTCCTCGCCGGCAAATCGAAGGATTCACGATTCAAGCGGACGAATTGACTCAGAGCCAGCGGAGCGCCCCGGGAGAGGTTCGGTGAAGACAGGCCCAGAAGTTCTCGCCGAAAATGGGCCAGCCGCGGACGGAAACGGGTCAGTCGAAGTGCGCGTTGAGCAGCGGTAGCCACTTCTTCCAGCCCGAGTTGTTTCCCGCGTAGTTGAGAAGGCCGAGCTGCACCCCGTGCAGCTCGGCACAGTAGTTGAAGATCCCCAGGAAGAGTCCGTGCCCCTCCACCGTGGTGCGGTTGTAGGCGCTCGCGGCGAAGCCGGTGAAGCGTTCGCTCTTGATATGGGCCAGCCGCGAGAGCCAGACCCTTGAAGTCGGGCGCCCCAACACCCAGTCCTCCGATGGCCACCCCGCGCATCTCCTCGCCAGCTCCCACCGCAAGGCCGCCTAAGAGAATGCCCTCGAAGGAATCACCGGTGCCCGCGGCCAGGCCGCCAATTTGAAGGCCGCGGGAGCTCTGCCCGGTTCCGACCGCCAGCCCTCCCACCAGGACGCCGTCGAAGGACTCCCCCGCACCGGCGGCGAGTCCTCCCACCAGAATCCCCGCGCCCCGGTCACCAACGCCGGCAGCGAGCAACGCCGCTCCGACTCCCTTGAATTCGTCACCGGCTCCGACGGCCAGCCCCGCGAGAGTGATGCCGTAAAAACTGTTCCCGGCTCCCGCTGCCAGACCCCCGATCGCGATCCCGTGCATTTCATCCGCGCCGACTCCGCCCAGGCCAATCGCAACCCCGTGCATTTCGTGAGCCTCTGGGGCCACCACTCCCAAAAGAAGGCCGTTCATGCGGCTGTGCTGCGGGTGCTTGGATTTCCAGACCGTGAAATTGACGCCATTCACTTCTTCGACGTCCGAGTCGAGAAAGTTCAGGCGCAGGCCGTTCCAGCGGGGAGAATTGCCAATGCTCAACCCCGTATTGTGGTAACCCAAGTCGAGCGAGCCGGCTGCGGCGGATGAAGCACCCAAGAGGACAAAAACGAGACAGAGAGGCAACAAGTGACGCATCGGACCCTCCCGAAGCCGGTACTGCCGGCAGTGATACTCGAGATCTCCGTCAAGGAACAGACGCGCCAAGCCTCCTTCGGGTTACGGGCCTTACTCGCGTGTGACTTGAGTCAACCAGCGATCGAGTTGATTGGCGAAATCCTGCCGATGACGCTGGCTGATCGGCGCGGGACCGCCCAGACGCTGCCCACCGCTGCGCAACTCGTCGAGTAAGTCCCTCATTGCCAGTCGCTCCCCGATGTTCTCGCGCGAGTACAGCTCCCCGCGTGGATCAAGAGCGAGTCCCCCCTTGTCCACCACCTGGGCCGCCAAGGGAATGTCGGCGGTGATGACCAGGTCTCCAGCTCGCATCAGTTCGAGGATTTTGTGGTCCGCCGCATCCTCACCCACGGGAACCCATAGGCTGTGGATCAGATCGGTATCGGGCGTCCGCAACGACTTGCTCGCGACAAGCGTGAGCTGCACACCGACTCTTTGCACGGCCCGGAAGAGAATGTCTCGAATCGCCCCGGGAAGCGCATCCGAGTCGGCCCAAACTTGCATGAGAGTTTGCTCACGCTCCCGGCCAGAGCCAACCGAAGAAACCGCCGGTCACCAGGCCGTAGATCAGCCCATCGAGAACGGACTTCAGAGTTCCACTCCATCCGCGCTTGTACCAGATGGACGCTTGAATCAGAGCAAGGGAGTATCCCACGAAGGCAGTCGCGCTGACGTAGCGGAAGATCACGCGATACTCCGTACCCGCCTCGGCAAGCCCTCCCACGATGTAGGCGCAAAAGACACCGACCAGCACGCAGTAGAGGAACCACTGAAAGAGCTGTGCTCCCATCTTGAACGGTCCGTTGGGCATGATGGTCAAGATAGGATACTCGGCTCCGCGGGCGCGAGGCGCCCACGATGTAGGCGAGAAGATGCCCACGAGCACACAGTAAGGAACATGGAAGAGTTGGCGCATTGAAGGGTGTTGGGATGAGGTAAAATGCCGACCGGACCCTGATTCAGTTTCTCGAGGTACTGAGGATCCTTCATCTGCGACTGATCGGTGCAATGCGGCATGGTGTATTCACCGGGCGCCAGCTGAAACGGCCGCAAAGCGGACATGACCCCATCCTCGTCGGGCAGAGCCGCGAAGTCACCATTGTGGTACTTGAACACCATGTGAAGGATCGCGCTGACGAGGAACACGGCGACGGCCGCGAGAAGAATCGGGAGCCAGAGTGACATCAAAAGCATCACAGCCTCCGGGTTGAAGATTGGGGGAATGGGACACAAAACTGTTGCACACTTCTCGCGCCTCGGCAATGGAGTTGCCATGGGAGGCTCCCGTTCGCCTCCGAGCCGCCCGCTCGCGCCGCGATCCTGCTCTCGACGGCGGAAAGCGCAATGAATACACTCGTCCGAGGTCTCAATCCACCGCACCGGCACATTGGAGGTACCGATGCAGACGCAAGCAGAGGCGAGGACCCCCTTCCCCAGAGTCTTCTGGGTGGCGAACGTGATCGAAATCCTGGAGCGCTTCGCCTACTACGGAATCTACTTCAGTTTCGGAATCTACATGGCGAGTCTGGGCTACTCGCGTGACCAGCTGGGGATCGTCCAGACCATCTTCCTGCTCCTTTCGTACACGGTGCCGCTGATCTCGGGGACCTTCGCCGACCGCTTCGGCTTCAAGAAGCTCCTGATCGTCAGTTATCTGGCCTACTTGCCCTCGATCCTGCTGTTGATTCTCACCAAGTCTTTCTCGGGCATTGCGCTGACCATGCTGAGCATGGGCCTGGCGGCGGGCATCTTCAAGCCGCTGGTCTCCGCCACGGTGCGGGCGACCACTGACCGTAGCAATGCCACCCTGGGCTTCGGGGTCTTCTACGCGATGGTGAACGTCGGTGGATCTCTGGGTCCGATCGTGGCCGGCAAGTTGCGCGCGATTTCCTGGAACTATGCGTTCTATGCCGCGGCGGCTGCCATCGTGGTGATGCTATTCATCACCATCTTCTTCTACAAAGAGCCCGAGCGGGAAATCGAAGGAAGCTCGCTCAAACAGAAGTTCCAGGACATTGGAATTGCGCTCAGCGATCTGAAGTTCAGCCTCTTCTTGCTGCTCTTGGGGGCGTTCTTCTGGATCCCCTTCTGGGCCTTCTTCAACCTGTGTGCGCTCTACGTGGACAGCAATCTGGACACCGCGAGTCTCTACCATGGAATGCGCTCGCTCTTCGGCAGCGGCTTCGCGAACTTCTTCTCCCATGAAGAAAACGGTACGCGCAAGCTGTTGGGAGAGACCATTTCGCACACCGGCTACATCATCGTGATCCTGCAGATCTTCGTGTCGCGCTTTTTCGAGCGTTTCCCCGCCATTCCTTCGTTCTTGAGTGGGCTGTTCATCGCCGCGCTCGGAATGGGTGTCTTGGGACTGGCGAACGTCAGCGGCCCCGGACTGGTCTTTCTGGGCATCTTCCTGTTTGCGGTGGGCGAGATGATCGCCTCGCCGCGCATCCAGGAGTACATCACCTGGATTGCGCCCAAGGAGAAGGCGGGTCTCTACATGGGAGCGAACTTCCTCGCGGTCGGCATCGGCGCGTTCAGCGGCATTCTCTACACCCCACTCTACGGCCACTTCGACGCGGTGGGGCACGCCGAGTACGTTTGGTACGTCCTCGGCGCGCATCTCCTGGTGGGCATCGTGGTGATGTTCCTCTTTGAGCGCCTGGCGGGAGGTTTTCAGCAGCAGGA
>CAVXTH010000009.1:0-1126291 GCA_963764625.1 Candidatus Krumholzibacteriota bacterium
AAAGTCCAGTCGAAGCGATGTCTCCGCGAGACGACTTGATCTTCGCCAACGGCACCGGCGGTTTCACGCAGGACGGTCGTGAGTACATCATCGATCTTCCGCCCGGTCGCCACACCCCGGCTCCCTGGGTCAACGTCATTGCCAACTCGCGGCTGGGCACCGTGGTCAGCGAGAGCGGCAGCGCCTACACCTGGTTCGGCAATGCCCAGCAATGCCGATTGACGCCGTGGAGCAACGACCCCGTCAGCGATCCAGGCGGCGAGGTCATCTACATCCGCGACGAGGCAAGCGGACGGTTCCAGAGCCCGATGCCGTGGCCGCGCACCAGCGAGACGGCATATGCCTGCAGACACGGATTTGGGTACAGCGTCTTCGAGCACAACGAGGACGAGCTGGCGTCGGAGTTGAAGACCTACGTGGCGGTCGACGCGCCGGTGAAGTTCCTGTCGTTGACGATCAGGAACTGTAGTGAGCGCCGCCGTACCGTCAGTGTCTTCGCCTCCGTCGACCTCGTGCTCGGTGACCTCCGGCCTCGCCATGCCATGCACGTCGTGACCGAACTCGAGCCGCTGACGGGCGCGATCCTGGCCCGCAACAGCTATAACGAGGAGTTCTCCGACCTCGTGGCCTTCTTCGACTGCAGCGAGGCCACGCGCAGTATCAGTGGTGACCGCGCCGAGTGTCTGGGACGCAATGGCGACCCGTCGAACCCCGCGGCCATCCGCTTACGGAAACTGAGCGGGCGGTTGGGTCCGGGTCTGGACCCGTGCGCGGCGATGCAGGCGCGGATGGAACTGGGGGCGGGAGCCGAGCGGGAGATCGTCTTCATCCTCGGCGCGGCGAACAGCAGCGAGGAGGCCACTGCACTGGTCCAGCGTTACCGGGGCGTCGGGGCGGCGCGAATCGCGCTGGAGGAAGTCTGGCGGTTCTGGAAGGACACGCTTGGCGTGATGCACGCCGAGACGCCGGACGCCGGTTTGAACGTACTGATGAACGGCTGGTTGCCATACCAGGTGCTCTCGTCCCGGATGTGGGGCCGCAGCGGCTTCTACCAGTCGGGTGGGGCCTTTGGTTTCCGCGATCAGTTGCAGGACTGCATGGCCGTTCTGCATCAACTGCCCGACGTGTCCCGGCAACATCTCCTACGCAGCGCCGGGCACCAGTTTACGGAGGGGGACGTACAGCATTGGTGGCACCCCCCGAGTGGGCGCGGCGTCCGGACGATGTGCTCGGACGACTTCCTATGGTTGCCGTTCGCCGTGTCCCGCTACGTGTCCTTCACGGGCGACACCGGTGTGCTCGACGAGCGGATCCCCTTCCTGACGGGCCGCACGCTCAACCAAGGCGAGGACAGCTACTACGACCTGCCGGGCCGCTCCGACCAGACCGGGACCCTGTATGAGCACTGCACGCGGGCAATAAGGAACGGCTTGAAGTTCGGGGTGCATGGACTCCCCTTGATGGGTAGTGGGGATTGGAACGACGGGATGAACCGAGTCGGACACCTCGGGTCGGGAGAGAGCGTGTGGCTCGGGTTCTTCCTGCACGAAGTGCTGTCGCTTTTCGTCCCCGTGGCACAGCAGCGTGGGGATACCCCGATGGCCGGCGAGTGCCGCGTAGCCGCCGACGAACTTGCCAACCGGATCGAAGCGATGGCCTGGGACGGCCAGTGGTACCGGCGCGCCTGGTTCGACAGCGGCGAACTCCTCGGCTCGGCGAGCAACGCGGAATGCCAGATCGACTCACTGCCTCAGAGCTGGGCCACCATCGCCGGTGTCGGCGACCCCGAGCGCCGCCGGTCGGCGCTGGATGCCGTATGGCAGCAACTCGTGCGTCAGGATCTCGGAATCGTCGAGCTCCTCACCCCGCCGTTCGACCAGGCCAAGGTCGATCCCGGCTACATCAAGGCGTACCCCCCCGGTGTGCGCGAAAACGGCGGGCAATACACCCACGGCGCGGTATGGGCGGCCCTGGCTTTCTCGCTGGCCGGGCGGAGCGAGCAGGCCGCGGCATTGGTGTCGATGCTGAATCCCATCAACCATGCGCAGGACCCGGCGTCCGTCGAACGCTACAAAGTTGAACCGTACGTGCTCGCGGCGGATATTTACAGTCAGGCACCTCACGCCGGCCGTGGTGGCTGGACCTGGTATACCGGTGCGGCGGGGTGGTACTACCGGTTGCTGCACGAGGTCATCCTCGGGATCGAGCGCGAGGCGACCACGCTACGCTTCCGTCCCCGGGTTCCGGCTTCGTGGACCAGTTTCAAGGTGCACTACCGCTACTACCAGACCCTCTACCATCTGGTGTACACTCAGGATGCGTCGCGCCACGGTTCGGTCCGTCTGGTACTTGACGGTCGGGCGTTGCCGGAAGGCTTCTTGAGCCTGGTCAACGACCGGCGCGAACATACCGTTGAGGTGCTCTTCGGCCCAAACGGAGGACTGAAATGAACAGAACGCTCGGCACACTGACTCTGCTCTCCTTCACACTCATCCTCAGCGCCCCTAGCGCCTCCGCCATGACCCGGCATGGGGAGCAGGACGGGAGCGGCCTCTTCACTTTCACTGATCTTCAAGTGGGGTTGGATGGATTCGCCATGCAGGTGACTATCCCCACCCCCTCATCGTTGATCTGGGGCGACTACGACAACGACGGCAAGCTCGACATCCTGCTCGCGGGAATCTCGAGCATCGGGGCCATCGCCCAGATCCACAGAAACAACGGCACCGGCACCTTCAACGACATCGGAGCCGGTCTGCCCGACCTGCATGACTGCTCGGTTGCCTGGGGCGATTACGACAACGACGGCGACCTGGACATCCTGCTCGCCGGCGGTACCGGAACCGGGTTCATCGCGAGGATCTACCGCAACGACGCCGGGAGCTTCACGGACATCGCGGCGGGCCTACCCGGACTGTATGATTGCTCGGCTGCTTGGGGCGATTACGACAACGACGGCGACCTCGATCTCCTGCTCACCGGATTCACCACCGGAGGGACGGGGTATCTCTCCGAGGTCTACCGCAACGACGCCGGCACCTTCACGAGCATCGGCGCGGGCTTGCCCGGCGTCAGCTTCTCCTCGGTTGCCTGGGGGGATTACGACAACGACGGCGATCTCGACATCCTTCTGACGGGCGACACGGGCTCAGGGTACATCGCCCGCGTCTACCGTAACGATGGCGGGGGTACCTTCGCGGACGCCAGTGCCGCGCTGCCCGGAGTTGCTCATTCGTCCGTTGCCTGGGGGGACTTCGATGACGACGGCGACCTGGACATCCTGCTCGCGGGTGACACGAGCTCGACCTATATCTCCCTCGTCTGCCGCAACCTCGGTGGGGGCGTCTTTGCACCCGCCGCATACCTGACGGGAGTCTCGCAAGGATCGGTCGCCTGGGGCGATTACGACAACGACGGCGACCTGGACATCCTGCTCGCGGGCGACACGGGCTCGGGGTACGTCTCCCTCGTCTACCGCAACAACGGAGACGGGACCTTCACTGACATCGGGGCGGGCTTGCCCGGCGTGATCGACGCCTCGGTTGCCTGGGGCGATTCCGACAACGACGGGGACCTGGACATCCTGCTCATGGGATACACGGGCTCGGCGTACCTCTCCGGGGTTTTCAGTAGCAGTGGTTCCGTGGCGAATGCACCACCGAGTCCACCGTCGAACCTCGCCGCGATCGTCGTCGGGAGCGAAGTCACACTCAGCTGGGACCCCGCGAGCGACGACACCACCCCCGCGGCGGGTCTGAGCTACAACCTGCGGGTCGGCACGACGCCCGGTGGCGGAGAAGTCCTCTCGGGCATGGCGGATGCCGCCACGGGCTATCGAAGCGTGGTGCAGCTCGGAAACACGAACCAGCGCACGAGCTGGACCCTCGATCTCCCGGCCGGTCCGGACTACTACTGGAGCGTGCAGGCGATCGACGCGGGGTTCGCGGCCTCACAGTGGGCGATGGAGATCGCCACTGGTGTCGATGACGGCGCGCCGACGCCGCGGGCGTTCGCGCTTCATGCGGCGGTGCCGAATCCCTTCAATCCGCGCACGACGATTCGCTACGACCTGCCGCGTGACTCACGGGTCCACCTGAGCGTCTACGACGTGTCGGGCCGCCTGGTGCGGACTCTGGTCGAGGGCGTGGAGGTCGCGGCGGGTCAAAGGGAAGCGGTCTGGGACGGACGCGACGAGGTCGGCCGCTCTGCGTCCTCCGGCGTCTATTTCTGTCGGCTGGAAACGGACGATTACCACACGGCGATCCGAATGACACTGCTCAAGTAGAAACGGGAAGCCCAGGGAGACTGTCTGCTCCTACCCGAATCTTCATAAGACTACTGTCATCCGCGGGTAGCATGAGCGCCGTTCGGAGACTCCACTCTTGACGATACTCACCGTCCTGTATTATGGGGAGGTACCGAGCACCCTACTCCTGGAAGCAATGTTGTTCCGATGGTCAAACTATCCGCAGTCATCATTACGTTCAACGAAGAGGAGAATATTGGCCGTTGCCTCGACTCCGTGGCCGGGGTTGCTGATGAAATCGTAGTGATTGATTCCTTTTCGACCGATCGGACCAAAGAAATCTCGGAATCGCACGGAGCCAAGTTCATCCCCCGTGAATTCACGGATTATGTCGATCAGAAGAACTTTGCCACTGCACAGGCAAGCTTTGACCATATTCTTTCACTCGATGCCGATGAAGTCTTGTCAGAGCAATTGAAAGAGTCGATCAAACGAACGAAAGAACATTTTGCGGCGGGCGGATATACCATGAACCGTCTGACCAACTATGCCGGAACATGGATAAAGCACTGTGGATGGTATCCCGACCGAAAAATGCGCCTCTTCGACCGCCGACAGGGAAAGTGGGAGGGGCTCATCATTCATGAATCGTTTCGACCGATCGAAGGCGCCACCATCGGCCACCTTGCCGGGGATCTCTTGCATTATTCGTTCAACTCGATTGATGAGCACAAGAGACAGTCCGAACGATTCACCACTCTGGGAGCACAAGCCGATTTTCAAAGAGGAAAGGCGGCACCGCTTTACAAACTCTGGCTCGCACCCGGCATAAAGTTTTTGCAATCCTATGTTTTGAGGCTTGGTTTTCTCGACGGGAAAACCGGATTTACCATTTGTCGGCTATCCGCATTGGCCTCGTACCACAAATACATGAAGCTCAGAGACCTCTCCCAACAGCAGCACGACAATGCCTGAGAGGATCTTGATCAGCCGAATCGACCGTATCGGTGATGTCATTCTGACACTGCCCATGGCCGGCGCACTGAAAGCCTGGAATCCCGACTGTGAAGTGATCTTCCTTGGACGCGACTACACCCGCGACGTCGTCGCCTTGTCGTCACACATCGATGAATTCATAAGCTGGGATTCGACAGAAGGAATGTCGAAGAACGATACGCTAGACTGGTTCAGAGAGCTGAACATCGATACCATCATTCATGTCTACCCTGAGCCGCGCATTGCCAGGCTGGCCAGAGCAACCGGTATCGCAAAGCGAATCGGGGCATCGGGACGGTACTATCATTACCTGAACTGCAATCGGATCGTTCTCCTCAGTAGAAGACGTTCAGAACTGCATGAAGCACAGTTGAATTTCAAATTGCTCAAACCGATCACCGGTCAGCCGGTCATCCCTTCCTTTGATGAGTTGATCCACTACTTCGGACTCCAGGCTCCGGTAGCGCCACTTAACAGCGAAGACAATCCGATCGACCCGAAGAGGTTCAACCTCATCCTGCACCCCAAGTCGAAAGGAAGTGCCCGTGAATGGCCGGAGGAGTCTTATAGCCAGCTCATCGAGCGGCTGCCTGCGGAAGAATTCAATGTTCTCATCACCGGTACGGCTGAAGAAGGTAAGTTGCTCGAGAACTTTCTTCGAAGAAACGCCAATAGAGTTAGCGATCTGACGGGTCGCTTTACGATGAGTGAACTCATCGCTTTCATCAATGCATGCGATGGAGTGGTCGCTGCGAGCACGGGTCCTTTACATATCGCAGCTGCGCTCGGTAAATTGGCCATCGGTATCTATCCGCCCATCAAACCCATGCACCCGGGACGATGGGCCCCCATTGGAAAGAGAGCTCATTTTGTCGTGGCCGACAGAAAGTGCAGTGATTGTAGAGGATCGCTGAAGTGTCACTGCATGGGTGAAATCGCGCCGGAGCAGGTACGGGACATCATTGTCGAGAATGGCCGATAGAACCACAAACATTGATCGTCGGCCTTGAAAGTCCTCGTATCGTAGCTCGCCATACCGTGCCGAAGGCGGATCTCATCCGAGAATCGATGGAGTGAGGTGGGTGCGAAGGGGCAAGGGGCGCTTCCACGCCCAAACAGAAACCGGGGGCGTCACCGACGCCCCCGAGAATCATCGAACTCAGAAAACCGAATCCGAATCAGGACTACACTTGCAAGCTCCAAGGCTTGCAAATCCAGATCAACCCTCTTTCTTCATCATCTTTGCCATCTCTTCTTTGTTCTTTTCAGCCCACGCATGGAGCTTTGCAACGACTTCCTTGTCCTTGGCCGTGATGACCATGAGATCGCCTGTCTTCGTCTCGACGTAGTCGTAGCTTGCGCCATTCGCCAGGCAAGCGCCAAGCGCCTTGCAGCTGCCGCAAAGTGTCACGTTTTCGCCGGCCTCGAGCCTCTTGTGGACAGCCATCATGTCCATGTGGGCTTTGCGGTAGGCCGGCAGGGCTTGCTCGGTGACGTTGGTGATGGACACCACGCCGCTAGCGATGGGGTACTGCTCCCAGCTCATACTCGAAAACAACTCCTGCGGCATGCTCTTGCACATTTCACAGTGCTGCATGTCGAACCAACCAATCTCCGCCGTCTTGGCGTTGTCTCCGGCGGCGCTGACTCCGACGGCGAGCGTGAGAATGAGCGTGAGAGCGATGAGAATACGGGACATCTAGATCCTCCTCGAAACGGGGGATGAGTTCGACGACAAGTTGGCTTGTCGGTGGGAATCCTAGCATTGGTGTCGCGTTCCACCAACGCCAGGGTTGGGACCCCGTGGAGCGCCCGGTCCCAAACCGGCAGAAATCTGGTCTGGGAGCCACGGATCAGCGAACATCGTCCGTATGGTGACCTCAGCCCATTGAGGATCCATGCCCCCGGATTGCCCGCCAAGAGCGCCTACAAGCTCTGATCGTGACGCACGCTCCCCACGGAACTGTGGCCAAGAGTGGCACGATCCATGAGACTCCCAATCGATCGGATCCACCTCGAGGACTCCGGCGATTGGGAGCTTTCACATGAGTGATGAAAAGCATGAATCGAGAGATTCGACGACGATCGGTGAGGAACTGAACCAGTCCCAGGAGTATTCGCCCCCGATGCGCCAAGGGTCTTCCCGGCTACGCTATGTCGCCTGGATCGTGACCGTTCTGGTTGCAGGGTCTCTTCTCGGAACCGTTCTCGTTCTTCGTTCCTGCAGCAATCAGACCAGAGACGCCACCGAGCGCGCGGCACGGGCACTGAGCGGTGCGTTCACCAGAAATGTAACCCACGAGTTCATCACGACCGCACCCGCGCTGCACTCGGAGTCCAACCTGGAGATTGCATCGATCACCATGCACGAGGTGTGTACCAGAACGGAGCGCGACAACACTCCGTTTTGGCCGGATTCGGAGAGAAACATCTCGCTGACTGTACCTGTCACCTATCGCTACTATGTTCCCTGGGATGACGAATGGAATATCGTCATTGATCACCATCCCGCATCACAGGACAACCGGACTCCGGCTGCAGTCGTGGTGAATGTGATCGCGCCGAGAATTCGTGCATCTCTGCCACCCGCCCCGGACACTTCCGATCTCATGATACGGCGTTACAACAACTGGATTGGGAATCTGCCCCATCGTGACTTGCTCGAGAGCGTGGTCAGAGAGTGGACGCCGGAGTTTTCCCGCAAGGCC
Source organism: Candidatus Krumholzibacteriota bacterium (assembly GCA_963764625.1). Taxonomy (GTDB): domain Bacteria; phylum Krumholzibacteriota; class Krumholzibacteriia; order JAJRXK01; family JAJRXK01; genus JAOZPE01. The sequence continues at coordinate 7,951 of CAVXTH010000009.1, forward strand.
GAATCCGAAGAGTACATAGGGTTGATTCGCGAGTTGGGGCGGCGACAGATCAGTCTTTTCGTACGCTCGTGGGCCCGCCTTCAGGAGGGAACAAGCCCAGACGCCAAGGTATTGGTCGAAGTTCGGTTCAGGGACGAAATCGGTGAAGCTCCCACCGACCCATCGTGGCAACCTCATCAGAGCAATGAAACGAACGCAACTGGACAAGGGGAAAAATGATGCTCCGAAAGCGCGATTTCGCCGGGATCATTCTCGCGCTTGTTGCCGACGGCGTGCAAGTCAGCTCAGCCGTGGTCAGCTTTGGTTCTGCCGAATTGGCAGTGCCCCTGCAACTGCTCTTCTCGGCGTCGGTCAGTGTCCTTCTCATGTTGGTGATGGGGCCGAGTGTGCGGCTCCTTCCTTCTTCAGTGGTCGAACTCGTTCCCATGGTGAATGTTGCTCCGGGATTCACGCTCGGAGCGCTTTGGGTCGCGTTCCACAATCGGCGCCGGGTTTCTCGCAAGGGACTGTCGAACGGAAAGTAGACTTGGCCCCGAAGGAGCCCATGATCAAGTGAATCAACGATTGCTCATGATCGATCTCTTGGATGGAATCCGAGACCGCTTGAAGGCGGCCGGAAGGGAAGCTCCGCCTGAAGCGAGCTGAGCGCTTGCCTCAATCCCCTACCCGTGGTACGTACGGTGGCAGGAGATCCCTTACTACCCGCCAGAGGCTCGTTCCATGGCCCAACTCCACTCTGATCCAGATCAGTCTCCGCTCTCGCCGTGGTGGCGCCGCTCCGTATTGATCATCATGCTCGTCGGCTTCGCGTTGCTGAGCCTGGTGACGGTGAAGACCTATCAGGGAGCGCCGCCCATCCCGGCGACTGTCATCGATGCGACAGGACAACCGATCTTTACCGGCGAGGACATTGAGCATGGCCAAGACGTCTTCCTGAAATACGCGCTCATGGAGCACGGGACACTCTGGGGCCATGGAGCCTATCTGGGGCCGGACTATTCCGCGGAGTATCTCCATCGCACGGTCGAAATCGGTCAAGACGCCCTGTCTCAGTCGATGTATGGAACGAACCTCGTGAACTTGAATGAGGCCCAGCACATCGAAGTCACCGAAACCCTCAAACGCGAACTCAAGCAGAACCGTTACGACCCAACCACGAAGACGCTTCGATTCACAGCGGTCGAGGCGGCGTCCTTCCGAGCTCAGATGGCGGAGTGGGCGAACTACTTCGACGGCACCAAGCCGGCGGCCGGTTTGCCCAAGGGAGTCATCACGGATGAGGCGGAGCTGCGGGATCTCACCGCGTATTTCGCGTGGGCCGCATGGGCCACCACGGCCCTCCGCCCCGGCACGGACTACTCCTACACCAACAACTGGCCTTACGACCCTCAGGCCGGAAACACGCCCACGGCAGCGTCCTACTTCTGGAGCGCCATGAGCCTGGTGGTTCTTCTGTGCGGCCTCGGGCTCATCCTCACGATGTTCGGGAGATTCGAGTCCCTGGGCTGGGGCGCCGAGAAGGGGATGCATGCCCACGAGGGGCGACTCAACCAATGGAAGCTCACACCGAGCCAGAAATTCCTCGGCCTCTACTTCGTCGTGGTGGCCGTGTTGTTCCTGGCGCAGACGGCGCTCGGTGGTGTCATCGCCCATTACCGCGTGGAGCCCGGCGGATTCTACGGTCTCGACCTCTCACGCATCCTTCCCTACAACCTCGCTCGCACCTGGCACCTCCAGACCGCGATCTTCTGGATCGCTACCTCCTGGGTTGCGGGCGGACTCTTTTTGGCCCCGCTCGTGGGAGGAGCTGAACCCAAGGGCCAGCGCCTAGGTGCGATCGTTCTTCTGGTCGCTCTCGCCGTCGTCGTCTTCGGGAGTCTCTTCGGCGAAATGGCGGGCCTCAAAGGACTGCTGGGCAGTCTCTGGTTCTGGCTCGGCCACCAGGGAAGTGAGTACCTGGACCTCGGTCGCCTATGGCAATTGCTGCTGGCCGCGGGCTTGGCCTTCTGGCTCTTCTTGATGTTCCGAGCACTTCGGCCCGCGATGAGAGAGCCAGGCAAGGGAGAACTGCCCACGCTCTTCTTCCTGTCCGCCGTGGCCATTCCGCTCTTCTATCTACCGGCGCTTTTCTACGGGCCTCACACCAACTACGCGGTCATCGACAACTGGAGGTTCTGGATCATTCACCTTTGGGTGGAGGGGTTCTTCGAGCTCTTTGCCACGGTGCTCGTCGGCGTGATGTTCGTGCAGATCGGGCTCGTGAAAGTGAAGTCTGCCACGCGCCTCATCTATCTCGATGCAATCCTCTTTCTCACGGGTGGAATCGTGGGTACGGGCCATCACTGGTACTTCACCGGTCAGAGCACCCTGAACATGGGATTGGCGTCCTGCTTCAGTGCTCTGGAGGTTGTCCCCCTTACCCTGTTGACCCTGGAAGCGTGGGATTTCATCCATTTGAAGGATCGCAACTGTTCTGACTGCGGCCGTCCCCTCATCGGCGGACAGAAATGGGCCATCAGATTTTTGATCGCGGTGGGGGTCTGGAACTTCATCGGAGCCGGGGTATTTGGATTCCTCATCAATCTACCCATCGTTTCCTACTTCGAGATCGGTACCACCCTCACCGCCAATCACGGTCACGCGGCCATGTTCGGCGTGTTCGGGATGCTGGCGCTGGCGGTGCTCGTCTTCTGTTTGCGAGCCCTCAGCTCCGATGAAGCCTGGACCCGCGCGGAAAAGCACATCCGCCGCGGCTTCTGGGGGCTGAACATCGGTCTGGGCCTGATGGTCCTGTTGGATCTATTCCCAGCCGGCGTACTGCAGTTATGGGACGTGTTGCAGAATGGCTACTGGCACGGCCGCCGCCTGGAGTATCTGATGGGCGGAAACTTCCATATCCTCGAGACGGTTCGTATCGTCGGAGACCTCATCTTCTTGTTCCTCGGAACGGTCCCCATCGTCATTGCGACACTCCAGCTCGTATTCGGGCGCAAGTTCAAGACGCGGGAGCCGGGCTTTCGTTCCGGTTGAATGAAGTTCCCTTACTTTCGTGGATCGGTTTTGGGAGAGGATTTCGAGACACGGACGCCCACCCGACGGCCTCCTGGCGCCGAGCGGCTGGCCTTCCCCCCGCTCCATTTTATGTTTGCCGAGGGAGACGGATGGATCGAGCGCACCGACGCGACTGGCAATACGATTGTCCTTCAGCTCGAGTCCTATGGGCCCGGTGTGGCGGCCGAAGCCCCGACTTGGGGCTGGGTGAAAGCTCTCTACCAGAACTGAACACAACCCAGACCCGGGAGGATTTTGTGATCCCCATCGTCGACGAAGCCATCGAGCACTATGCGACCACTCATTCCGCTCGGGTAGACGCACTCTATGAAGACCTGCGCGTCGAGACCATGGCCAACGTGCCGGAACCGCAGATGCAGGTGGGCCGGCTCGAAGGGCGCCTGCTGAAGTTGCTCACTCAGCTCGCGGGAGCTCGGCTCGCGGTGGAGATTGGAACCTATACCGGGTATTCGGGACTCTCGATCGCCGAAGGACTCCCTGACGACGGCCGCCTGATCACCTTCGACAAAGACCCCATGGCGACCGAGGTGGCCCGGCGCTACTTCGCCCGGGCGCCGTGGGGGCACAAGATCGAGCTGCGCCTCGGGAACGCACGCGAGAGAGTATGCTCGAAGTCGCAGGTCCCATCGACTTCGCCTTCATCGACGCCGACAAGATCGGCTACCGTCACTACTGGGACACGCTGGTGCCGCGCATGAGGTCCGGTGGGATCATTGCCGTGGACAACGTGCTGTGGAGCGGGCACGTGCTCGCCCCCCGAGAGGGCGAAGCGAGCGACCGCGCCCTCGTGGCCTTCAACACCCACGTGGTGGCCGACGAGCGGGTGGAAGCGGTGATGCTCACGGTGCGGGACGGACTCTTCGTGGCGCGGGTGAACTAGGCGCGCGTGCGGCATGGCGCTGAGAAACACCACATCGGTCCAGACAAAGTCGGAGTCCAAGAGAGAGGTTGTCGACTCCAGGTCAATCTAAAGCACCTTGGCCACGAGTCGAAAATGATGGCCGTAGATAGCCAGCCCCACCGCCACACCGAGAGCCTGAGGATGACGGAAGAGCGTACTGCCGAGGAACCGCCAGTAATCCCACCGACCCCGGTGCCGGATGCCGAGGACCCAGAAGGAGCGGAATAGAGCCAGCAGATCGTTCTTCTCCAGATGGGGCCGCGGGCCTTGTTGCCGATAGTGACACAGGAATGTGCGGGCACGCTCGTAATAGGCGTGGGGCTCGTAGAGAGTGCGCATCAGCCTGGCATAGCCGTCCTGGATAAACTTCGTGTCCAGACGCGTCATGAAATTGCACACGGCCTGCGTATTGTTACCATTGCTCTCCTTCAGCAAGCGTCCTTCCCTGGACAGGCGCTCATAGAGACGCGTCTTGGGCAAGGCCGTGAGCAGACCGACCATGGCGGTGACCACACCTGCTCCCTGGATGAAGCTGAACTGACGGTCGAAGATATCCTGCTGATCGTTGTCGAATCCCACGATGAAACCGCCCATCACCTCGATTCCCGCCGCCTGGATGGTGTGGACCGCCATGGTGAGATCGATGCGCGTATTCTGGAGCTTCTTGCATTCGTGAAGACTCTCCAGATTTGGAGTCTCCAGACCGAGAAAGACTTTCTTGAAGCCCACCTGTGCCATGAGAGCGAGGAGTTCGGGATCCTCGGCGAGCAAAACCGTGGCCTCGGTGAGGAAATTCATGCTGGACCCGGTTCTCGTGCGCCAGGCCAGAACTTCTCTCAGCATTTCCTTCACTCGCCGGCGGTTGCCGATGAAATTGTCATCCACGACGAAGACGCTACCCTTCCAACCGATGCACCGGAGAGCTTCGAGCTCCGCGATGAGATTCTCAGGGCTTTTCAGGCGAGGTCGCCGACCATTCATGACCACGATGTCGCAGAACTCACAGTCGTGTGGACAGCCGCGCGAGAACTGCACACTCATAGTTGCGTAATCGTTCAGACGAAGCAAATCCCAACGGGGTACCGGCGTGTCGTTCAGAGAGGGAAAGCCCTCGGCCCGATAGATGGTTTGCAGAGTGTCGTTCTCCAGATCCCGGATCAAGTCGGGGAGAATCTCTTCAGCCTCACCCAGAGCGAAGTGATCGATTTCGGGGAAGCGCTCGTGTCCAGTGGTGAAGAGTGGCCCACCGGCAATCACCCGCACTTCCGCTGCACGACAGCGGCGGACAATCTCTCGAACCGAGTCCTCATGAATGATCATGGCGCTGAGGAACACCACATCGGCCCAGACAAGGTCGCTGCTCTTGAGTGAGCGAGCATCGCAATCGACGAGACGCAGTGACCAGGTTTCAGGAAGAAGGGCTGCGACGGTGAGGAGACCTAGCGGAGGGTGAGCAGCTTTCCGCGAGATGAAAGGCAGGACGTGCGTGAAGCTCCAGAACGTGGTCGGCGTCTGGGGGGAAACCAACAGGACGCGCATGGCAAGACTCCAGTAAGAGCATCTAGGCACAAGCTAGAACCGTTTGGGAAAGGTGGCGAGCTATATCTGGGCTCCTGTCGTATGCTGGGCCTGCTGCCTAAAGGTGGGACACCAGCCCACTGTCTCTTTGAGGTTAATCAACCCTTGAGTACCGGGGAGAGCACTCCATGTCCAAGAGACACCAAGAGACTCATCGAGTTGGCGTGGGAGGGTGGATGCGTGCGGCGGTTCTCGGCGCCAATGACGGCGTCGTTTCCACGGCCAGCCTGGTGATCGGCGTGGCGGCCGCAAGCGCATCGCAGGCTGCCATCGTCACCGCCGGAATCGCCGGTCTCGTCGGGGGCGCGTTATCGATGGCGGTGGGTGAGTTCGTTTCCGTCAGCTCTCAGCGTGACGTCGAGAGAGCAGATCTGGACCGCGAGCGCAGCGAATTGAGGGAGGAACCTGAAAAGGAACTCGAGGAACTCAGCCACTTGTTGGTAGCAAAGGGGATGAGTGCTGAAACCGCGAGAGTTGCGGCGCTGGAACTCACCGAGCACGATGCGCTGCGAACTCATGCACTCGAGGAACTCGGCATCCGTTTCGACCGGCTCGCTCAGCCGACGCAGGCAGCTCTGGTATCAGCGCTGGCGTTTGCGGCCGGCGCTGCCCTTCCACTCGTTGCCATTGCGCTTTCTCCTGCTCCCATTCGTATGGAAGTGACTGTGATCGCGTCGCTAGGAGCACTGGCCCTATTGGGTGGATGGAGTGCGCGACTGGGTAGAGCACCAAGGCTACGGGCGGTGGTTCGTGTGATTTCGGGAGGTGCGATTGCGATGGGCCTCACCGCTCTGATTGGTCACCTTTTGGGAACGCTGGTGGGCTAGCCGGCCCCCGCTGTCCCGTGAACAAGCTCGCCGCGGAGCGTCTATATCGATCCCTTCAGGTTTTGATGAAGGTGTTTCGCTCGAGCTCCTCGATTGCATGTTGCCCGGTGAGATCACGCCTTTGTTGCCAAGGTTGTTAGGGTGCCCGACTTTGCCACGGAGGACATAGGGGATCGTCTCCACGCCGCGGTGCGGATGCCACCGAACCCCTTTCCTGTACTCGGCGAGATCGTCGGAGCGAAAATCGTCGAGGAGAAGGAACGGGTCGTACTCCTTCGGTGATCCGAAGCCGAATGTGGACGGGCGGTTGGGTAGATCTCGAGCTGCTCCACCTTGCACTTGAGCCGTAGAGTTAAGTGCAGGATCGGTAGCTCATCGGCATCCGGGTAAGGGGGAGGTGTGGAAGGGAACACGGCACGATACTTGTCATATCCACCACTAAGATCCCCAGGACCTCGACTACATAGGGGAACAGCCAGAACCCACTCAAAACTTCGATGGCAGGGTTGTTGAGCGCCGGAATCGAGAACTCGATGGTCCTCTTGGGATAGCCCGCGGTAAGTCCTCACGCAAAGACATGCAATTCGAACCTGGCTCCGGGAAAAGCGATCTGACTCGTTTGAGTTCCCGCTTCAGCAAAATTTACACTGAGCTCTACCTGAGCCTGACCAATGAGAGGCGTCTGGAGGGACAGTTGGCATCGCTGTTCACCGCAGTGGAGAAAATAGTCGCGCTTGCGGGTGAGGTGATGATAGAGTTGCCGAGGTTGGGAGTTCTTGTGGGCAGGCTCTCCGCCGCCGCCGAGCTGGAGATCGCGCTCCGGAAGCTCATGTGCAGGACCACTAGATCCACTACTGGACGGGGTGCTGGCGTGGAGCGTAAAAGAAAAGGGGGGAAGTCCTCGCTTAAGCCGAGAAAAATGCGGTATCATTATTATTCGTCGAGCAGGGAATTCAGGAATTCACACTCAATGTCTTCGAAGATCGTTTATTCTGGAATACGTGCCCAATTACCTTTCAAATTGCCATGAGAGTCTGGAGCGCCCGTGAAGACGATCCTTGGTATTTCCGCATTCTATCACGACAGTGCCGCTTGCCTCGTCGTTGACGGAGAGCTCGTTGCGGCGGCCCAAGAAGAGCGGTTCACACGACGCAAGCACGACCCGTCGTTTCCCACGCACGCGGTGGCGTACTGCCTTCAGCAGGCTGGCTGTTCCATCGAGGACGTCGACTACATCGTCTTCTACGAGAAGCCCCTGCGCAAATTCGATCGCCTCATCGAAACCTATCTAGGCTTTGCACCCAAGGGCCTCGCCAGTTTCAGCATGGCAATGCCGGTCTGGCTGAAGGAGAAGACACGGCTGCCGCGCATCATTCGCTCACACACCGGTGCCCACAGCGCTTCGCTTCTCTTCACCGACCATCACGAGAGTCACGCGGCCAGCGCCTTCTTTCCCAGTCCCTTCGAAGAGGCGGCCATTCTCACCCTTGACGGTGTCGGCGAATGGAGTACCACCACCGCCGGCGTTGGAAAGGGCAACCGTATCGAGCTGACGCGGCAGATTCGTTTTCCGCACTCGATAGGTCTGCTTTACTCGGCGTTCACCTATTACTGTGGTTTCAAGGTCAACAGCGGCGAATACAAATTGATGGGTCTCGCGCCCTACGGCGAGCCCAAGTACAAGGACCTCATCACCAAACACCTCATCGACATCCGGCCCGATGGTAGCTTCTGGCTCGACATGAGCTACTTCAACTACTGCCAGGGGCTCACGATGACGAACCGGCGGTTCGACAAGCTCTTCGGCGGCCCCCCGCGCAATCCAGAGTCCGGCATTCTGCAGAAGCACATGGACCTGGCGGCCAGCATTCAGGCCGTCACCGAAGACATCATGCTGTCCATCGGCCGCGAGCTGCACCGCGAAACGAAGCAGCGGTATCTCGTCCTGGCCGGCGGTGTCGCGCTCAATTGCGTCGGCAACGGACGCCTGCTGCGCGAAGGCCCCTTCGACGACATCTGGATACAGCCCGCCGCAGGCGACGCCGGGGGTTCGCTGGGCGCGGCCCTCTTCGTTTGGCACCAGCTTCTGGACAATCCACGCCACACCAACGGACAGGATTTTCAACGAGGAAGTCTGCTGGGACCGCGTTTCACCACCGACGAAGTGTGTCGCGTGCTCGACGAGGCAGGCGCGGTGTACAAGCGTGTTGCGAGCGAAGACGAGTTGATTCGCCTTGTGGTGGAACTCCTCACCTCGGAGAAGGTGGTGGGGTGGTTCCAGGGACGCATGGAATTCGGCCCGCGAGCCTTGGGGGCGCGCAGTATCCTGGGAGATCCGCGTTCACCCAAGATGCAGACGACCATGAACCTCAAGATCAAGTTTCGCGAGAGTTTTCGGCCCTTCGCACCCATCGTAATGAGGGAGGAGGCGCATCGCTGGTTCGACCTCGCGCCGGCCAAGGAGAGTCCTTACATGCTTCTAGTGGCCCCCGTGAGTGAGAAGCGCCGTGTGAAACTGCCGGTTGAGGAATTGGAGCGAATGAAATCCGATCCCGATCTGCGCAAGCGAGTGAACGTGGCGCGTTCGGAGATTCCCGCGGTCACCCACGTCGACTACAGCGCTCGTGTACAGACCGTCGACGCCGAGCGCAATCCGCGACTCTCACGCTTGCTCGGTGCCTTCGCAGAGAAGACGGGCTGCCCTGTCCTGGTCAACACGAGTTTCAACGTCCGTGGCGAGCCGATCGTCTGTACGCCTCGCGATGCCTACAACTGCTTTTTGGGCACAGAAATGGACGCGCTCGTCATGGAAGATACGATCCTGCTCAAGGAGGACGTGGCACTTCATTTGCGCGATGCGATGCATGAGAAATATATCAAGCAATTCGAGCTGGACTGAGGTCACCCAGAGTCACAACGCCCCGTGGAGGCTCACATGCAGTGGTCGGACGTAAAGAAACCAGCTTCGCCGAAGACTCTCCGGCAGTTCGCCGGGCTGTGTCTCCTCGTGTTCGGAGGCATGTTTGCCTGGCGCCTCTTCAGAGGGCAGTTGACCAATGCCTCCTGGGGATTTGCTCTTCTGGCGTTCGTGGGGACCGTGGGTCTCGTTCGTCCCACCGCGATTGGCTGGTTCTACCGCCTGTGGATGACCGTCGTCTTTCCCATTGGATGGACGATTTCCAAGCTTGTCATGCTACTCTTGTTCTATATCGTGTTCACTCCGGTGGCTTTCGTGTTCCGGTTGATGGGCCGTGATGAACTGCGGCGGCGCCGTACGGAGAGTTCTTCGTACTGGACGCCGAAGAACGGTGCTCGTGACCCCAAGCAGTATTTCAATCAGTTCTGATTCGAGAGGAGACGCTGTGTCTGAGTTTGAACGAATCGCAGAATCCTCGAAGGGGCACGGCGTATTCCAGGAACTCTGGCAGTTTCTTCGCCACAGCAAAAAATGGTGGCTGTTGCCGATTATCATTCTGCTCTTCCTGTTCGGACTGTTGATCCTGCTCTCGGGAACCGCGATCGCACCCTTCATCTATACGCTGTTCTAGGAAGCAAGAGAGTGAGCGACTCCGCACTGCAAATTCCGACTTGGCGCAAGATTTTCTATGCGCTGATCCTCCTCTGCGTGGCACTGCTGATCGGGGAGGGGGCGCTCAGGCTGCGTGCCTGGATCAAGTACGGAGGTGCCGCCGCCGGGGTCCGGGACCCCATGGTGGTCTACGACCCGTTGATCGACCTCACGATCCCGCGCGCGGGATACGAAGTCAGCGGCAAGGACATCCACATCAAGATCAACTCTCTGGGGTTTCGCGGGCCCGAGTTCGCGCGCGAGAAGCCACCCCACACGGTTCGCATTGCCTGCTTGGGCGCGTCGACGACCTTCTCAGCAGAGGCCTCGTCGAACGACTTCGTGTGGACGAAGCTGCTCCAGGATAAATTGCAGGCCGCACATCCCGACGTACACTTCGAAGTCATCAACGCGGGCGTTCCCGGTTACACTTCGGCCCAAAACCTCAAAAGCCTCCGCTCCCGCGTTCTCGACCTGGATCCCGATCTCGTCATCTACTACGAGGCGAACAACGAGATCGTGAAGGATACCCGCAAGCTCGCCATCGAAAGAGGACTGATCAACCCCGATAGCGGCCGGCGATCGCCCGTGATCCGAACGCTCTCCCGTATGAGCCTGGCGTTCGATCTCATCTACAAGAATCTCGCCATCCTGCTTCGCAGCCGTAAGGAATCGAAGGGTGCGCTCGATAGCGTCCCTCAGAATTTGCCTGCGCACTTCATCGCCACTTTGGACGAGATGAAAGGTGAACTCGACGAGCGAGACATCCAGTTTGTCCTGTCCACCTTTATCGTGAAATATCGGCATGGACAGGATCGGGCCACGCAGATCGCAAACGCAAACGTCGCCTTTTACTACATGCCCTGGATGAGCATCGATGGGATGCTGAATGCCATGGACGTCTACAATGGGGCCATCGTCGCCTACGGGCGGAAAAACGAATTGATGGTAGTAGACGACCGCTACGCGATCCCTGCGGACGATGAGGACTTCGCCGACTGCATGCATCTGGCCGACAAGGGCAATGAGGCGATGGCTGAGCGGTTCTTCAAAGCATTCGAAGAGTCAGGACTCGACGAACGGCTCTGTCAGCGAGTTCGCTGATCTACGATCCTCATCAGCGCACCAGAGCGAGCTTGACGCTGGATTCTCCTGAATTTGTCACCAAATGCGCAAAGTAGATGCCGGAAGCCAGGGACCGGCCTCCTTCATCGCGCCCATCCCATTCCACGAAAGTTTCCCCGGCGTGCATCGGTCCGTCGATCAGGCGGCGCACTCTGCGACCCCGAACGTCGAAAATCTGCAGAAGTACGCGTCCCTCCGACGCCAAATACATGTGGATCTTGGTGGAGGGGTTGAAGGGGTTGGGATAGGGAGGGAGCAGTTGGGTGATACGACGGGTTGTCGGTGGAGTTTCCGTCGAGAAGAGTTGATCCGTGAAGACCAATTCGTGCATATCTGAAAAGCTCACCGAGGCACGGGTGCCGTCCGGCAACGGCTGCGCCGGTTGCACCGGATCCACCTGCAACTGAGTGACGGCGGCGTGCGGTGTGTTGGCTGGATCAGTTACGACCGCGGGCAAATTCCACTCGGCGATCACGCCGGTGAGCGTCATCGCCGGTCGCAGGGGCCAGCGCTCAAGCGTGGCGATCTGCGTTGAATTCCCGCCGTATTGCCACTGCTGCATTCCGCCATCGAGTCCTTGTGCCGTCCAGCTGCTCGCGCCCACACCACTGAAGTCGGTCTCGAGTTGGACCGAAGGGCCGTTGCGCAGGGTCAACTTGATCTCAGTATTGGTATTGTTGTCCTGGAAGAGGACCTCTACGTTGCCGTTGGGTTCCTGCGTGAGATTGGGTCCCGGGAAGTTCAGCTGCACCGGTTGACCGTCGAGCCGCTCCACCAAGAACGAGGCAGGAGTGTTCCAATCCGGGCGCACGATCTCGAGACTTGCGTTGGAGTTGACGAAGTATCCGTTTTGGAGATCGCGGAAGATCTCATCGAAGCGCTGAATGCCATACGAGGCGATCTGAACTGGCGGAATGTCATTGGCCGTGAGCTGAACTTTTCCGAACAGTCCCTTGGCCATGCTGCCACCCGTCTCCGAAGTCAGGGTCAGCTGATCACCCACGTAGTTGTTGCCACCGATCGTCAAGGTGACGTCCTGCCCCCAGTCGCAGAGCAGATTCAGTTCGCCACCATTCCACAGCAACCCCAGAATGGCCGGCAGACCCTCGCTGCACTGCCAACTTCCAGTGAAGCCGCTCTGCGAGTAGACCGTCTGATCGCTCTGCGTGAAATTCAGAGAGAGAGTCGATGATCCGAGCGCACTCATGTCGGGCTGGTGGGTCATGACGCCCGAAGATGCAGTTGAGGTGAGGGTCACAAGAGGGTTCCCGCTGGGATGGTCAAAGCTCCAGTTCAGGCTCGCCCCGTCCGGCAGGTTCACCGCGGGCAGGGTATTGGCGAAGATGATGCCGACGCCGTCGACGCCAGCCGTTCCGGTCTTGCCGAACCCTCCCCCCAGGCCCATCAGATCGATGTTCATCCCACCGCTGGCGGAGTTCAACCCGCCGAGTTCGAGGGCCCCGACGGTGCGGGCGAGGGTAGCCGCGTCGAGCGCTTCGCAGATGAGCCCGGCCCAGAGCTCGCCCGGGAAGGGGTTGATGACTGCGCTGTTTACGAGCGTGAAGGGATGGCTGTCGAGAGTGGGATCGCCCCCGGCCCACCCGGGCATGCCCGAGCTGCCGAAGCTGGTGTGGGAAACCGGCGCGGGGGTGAGCGCAAATCCTTCCACACTCGCGTGCAACCTCAGCCTGCCGTGCAGAAGTGGTACGTCGGGGGTGTCGGGATAGGGCGACCTGAGAACGGCGCGGAATTCGCCCGGTCCCGCGTGGCTATCGGTAAGACGGGTTGCATAGAGGTAATTCGTGTAGAGGAGTTCGACCCTCGGATCGTTGAGAGCTGGAATCGCGAACTCGATCCCCTTCATCTGGTTGTTCGGGGGAAGTTTGCTCGCAAGGACGTAGAAGTCGACCGTGGCTCCGGGGGCGGCGATTTGTCCCCATTGGGTTCCTTCGGCATCGAAGAATACGCTGATCACTCCTACCCCCGGACCGACGTGAGGACTGCTCGAGGGACACGCCACATCGTCGTTCATCGCAGTTTCGATAACATGGTCATCCGAGCTGTCTACGTGCCCGTCGAGGTTGTAGTCCACTCGGTGGTCGTTGGTGGCGAGATAGTCGAAGTAGCGCACATAGTCCAAGAGGCCCACGTTCAAGTCCTGGTCGAGGTCGACACAGCGCACTTTGAAGTTGATCAACTGGGGCGAGAGAAGGCCTCCGATGCGGAATACCGTCGAGGCAGACCTGCATCTGCTCGGCGTGGCCGCCCGCGGCCAGCGGGAGGCTGAACTGCGTGATGCCGGCCTCGTCGGTGCTGCTATCCGCCCACGGCGGCGTAGGACACCACACCAGATCGGTCTCGGGCCAGGCCTTGAGGGTGATGCGGCTGGGAGCAATGCCGGGGACCGGCCGATAGACGTCATCGAGGAGCTGCACATGGATGGTGGCACCGATCGATTCCAACGAGGGACCGGAGGCATCGGGGATGGAGAGCGCGGCCGCACCCGGAGGCGCGATGATCACGGACTTGCTCACGTCGGGTGGTCTTGGGGGTGTCGGAGCCGGGATGAGCTTGCGCCATACCCCACGCCCGAAGGTCCCCGCGTAGAGCCAGTATTCTCCCAGCGTTTCTCCGGTGGGGACCAACTCGAGCTCGCGCACGTCCATGTCTACCGGCATGCCCATGTTCACCGCGAACCAGTTCGTGCCTCCGTTCGGGGTCCAGGAGACACCGGTGGAGGTGGCGGCGAAGATCTGATTGGGGTCGTTCGGGTGCGCGACGACGTCTTGCACGATGAAGGACTTCAGCGATCCCGGAGATGTCGGTGTAGCTTTCGCCCCAATCGGTGGTCATGAAGAGGTTTCCCGTACCATATCCCACGCTGTTCAGGATCGCGTAGGCCCGTCCCAAGATCGTCGGATTGGGAACGACAGCGCGGACTATTCCGGCCGGAAGTTCGGGGGCGTCGCCGTCGGACCAGGCGCCGTCTTTGTAGACTTGAATCCGCCCACTCGATGCAGCAACAGTATTCGCAAGGGTGGCGTAGACTGCGCCGGATTCGCCCCGTTCGACATCGATGCCGTAGATCGAGTCGGGAAAAACCGTTGAATTCAGCTTATGCCAGGTCGTATCCGCATCCAAGATCCAGTAGACGAAGCCACCGGCGTGGGTATACGTCCGCACCCTGTACGGTGCGGTCTTGATGTAGGGATACCAGTTCGGGTTGTCATCGATGCCGTCCTCGACTCCGACGTTGGATCCGAAGGTATCCATGCTCCGGTTGCGAAGCCAGGCCTTTGGACCGTCGAATACTCCTAGTGCATTCCAGGAAACGCTGCAAATATCCGGATCGATGGCGACACCGCCACCGTCTCCCGTCGACATTTGTTCCCAGTTCATTCCGTCCGTGGTTACCGTGACACCGTTGTCCTGCAATCCTCCCATGCTCACACTGGGATCGTTGGGACAAACCGAAAGAAAGAAAAACTGGCTGATGGGATAGGTATTCGCCGAGGAATCGAAGTTCTGGCCTTGATCCGTCGAGTGGAATACCCCCCCGTCGCTGCCCTCCCATAGCTCGGTGCCGGCATCGTTCCACTCGAAGATGTGGTGATCGGCGTGTGTGCCGTTAGGCGTGGTCCAATTCGCCCCACCGTCGTCGCTGCGCGCGATGTGGACTCCCCCTACCAGAACCAAATCGGGGTTGTTGGGATTCACGGTGATAGCTTCATTGTAGTTCGCTTGTTTATTGGAAAAATCAGGAGGAAGTCCGATGTCGTCCCAGGAGACCCCATCGGTGTCCGTACGCAGGATGGTGGTCACTTTATTGCTGTCGGTGGTGGCGAGCAGAAACCAAAGCGTTTCCGGTTGAGTCTTACAGATTGCCAGGTCGCCATTGAAGTAAGTCGAGCCGTCATAGGTATCCGTGGTCAGTTTGTTCCAGGGGGCTCCCAAATTTGGAGTAGCGGTAGAGCCCATCTCTCCGGAAGGCAGCGTAGACGACACCTGGCTCCGTGGGGTGGAGGACCATCGCGAAGCAGTCTCCAGATTTCGTGCGAGTCCAGCTCACTCCGCCATCAGTGGGAAATGAGATGGCCGGTAGGAAGAAGCGGCGTGGACTTCGAGTGGATTCCACGGTGCAAATTCCAGGTCGTAGAACCAGCGCGGACTCGTGCCGGCAATCGACGCGCTCGTCCAGCTCGAACCACGATCGGTCGTGTAGTAGATTCCACTGCCGGTGAAGATCGCCGGCTCCCCCGTACCGATGACAATCCGATTGTCGTTCCCCGGATCGGTGGCGAAGGCGCCGATGAAGGGGGAGACGTTGTCAGTCAGGCAGACGTAGCTTCCCGATTGGGATTCCCAGAGTCCACCCGAAGCGCTCCCGACACGCAGGCCAGTGGACGAGCGCCACTCCAGCGAGCGAACGCGTCCGGAGTGCGTACGCGTCGTGCTCCGTACCGGAAGGCCATTCGGACCGACGAATTCCCATTGGTGTACGAGCTTGCTCGAGGAGTTTCCGTTCGGCGGTTGGTAGGTGGTCTCATCGGGAAGTTGGACCCAATCGTCGTGCAGCGCCTGCGTGACCTCGTAGGGGAGAGTGGTGCCGTAGGGATAGTGGGACTGGGCGAGCAGCCATTGCATCGCCTCCACGCCGTTCCGTTCCCCCTGTTCCTCGGAGGGGTTCGCGGGAACGTGCGAAGGGTTCAGAAACCACCCGCGGGAGAGAAACGCACCGAGCACGGCGAGCGCAAAGATAGAGAGAAGCAGACCCTGATAGCGAGAGGACCTGAGGCTTTTCGCTGAACCAAGCAAGAACGGGCGAAATCGGAACATCGGGACCTCCGGCTCGACTTCTGGCCCGACGCGCTGGGGCACGTTCTGGGCGAAGGAGGGGGAAGAACCCTGAGTATAACACGACGCGTGCTCGCGACGACAGAGGAGTGGCCCTACTTACCCGGTGCTTTGGTCTGAGCTTGGAACTCGGACTTCAGGAGGCCCATGCTCGGGCTGTCCACATACGTCGAGCTGTCACCAAAAAAAGAAATCGTATCGTCCACCGACGGGCTGCCACCGCCAAAGAGTTGGATTCCGTTCGCGGTCAGTTGGTATTCCTGTCCATTCACGAAGGAGTCCGCCGTAGCGACGCTCACCATGGCCACCGTACCAGTCACGGAAACGGAAAGCGGCGTGAAGGAGGTCCCCTGTTGGATTGCTCCCTCTGGGCTTTGGTTTTCGAATACGATTTTTCGGATCTTCTGGAACATTTCGAACGAAAGCATGGAGTAGAGGGCATACCCGCCGGCCTGGCCCGACGAGTTGTCGCTCGCCAGGACATCTTGGGTGAAGTTCTGAACGTTTCGCCCGCTCGGATGGGGTACGTCGTTGGCATCCAAGAAACCGCCAAACCACGAACCGGGCGCATTCACCGGGCCGTCATTCGGTTGGTAGTGCTTGATGGCCGCATAGAAGTCCACGTAGGGGATGTGGAGTTCGTTGGCCACCTCTTTGATGGAGCGATTCGTATCCTCGACCAGATTGGTGCCGATGAGATCGCTCCGCGGCGGGATGGTGACCAGGAACGGCACCACGCCCAGGTTGATGTATTCCTGCACATAGGCCTTGTATGAGGCTTTCCAGGAGGTGCGCATCGTGTTGTTGTTGCGGATCTGGGAGACGTCGTTGGTTCCCAACATGATGGAACATGCCCTGGGGATTGACGTTGCTTACCGCGACATCGGCGTGTCCATAATCCTGCGAGGAAGCCACCGTCCACCCGCTCTCACATCCATTAGCGGGGCCCTTGTTGTAAGCGGAGAAGTGGTAGTAATCCTGGGATTGCATCCACTCGGCCAGAGAGCCCGCGGGCGGCGGATTCAAGGGGTCCTCGTAATAGGGGGGGTTCAGAGAACGTTCCGATCCTATCGTGAAACCCGTAGTGTTTTCTGCGAGTCCCCAAGCGAAGCCGCAGCTGATGTACGCGGCGGAATTTGTGATCGAGTCACCGATGTAGGCGACAGCACCACTTCGAGGGCGGCCATGTCCAGCCGAGCTGTCCTGACCATTATCCCGAATGGCTCTCAAGTTCTCAGCCATGGCCGGGGTAATTGGACTCAAAAACCGAGAGCATTGAAATCGGCCCACGGGTTGATCGTATGTCCGAGATAGTCGGTCAAAGACAAAGTCGCCGACGTGGGAACGACTTTGAGGAGGGCGTAGTTGTCGGTGTTCTGGCCGGTGCTCGGATCGATATTCCGGTCAAACGTGATCTTGAGGGTAGTGCTGGAGGTGGTTATGGCTTCGGTCATGGCCGGTTGCCCGTGGGCAGTCTTGCCACGAATGCCAGGAGAAGCGAGGAGAGTGGATGGGATGAGTCGCCTGATCATGGGTGTTCTTCTTTCGATGGGCGCGCCGCATCTTTCGCTACCAATACGACACCCCGCTCCACCTGGTCCAGTAAAATCAGCGGCGGAGCTGTCCATGTGTGAAGTCTTCAGTGAGAAAACATAGGCTCACTCGGCGAAAGTGGCGAATCCGGGCCTGACCGCGGAGTTTCCGATCGTCTCCCCTCGTGGCGCCATGGGTGGAGAAGTGCGCTGAGGGCGCCAACGTTCTTGTCCGTTCGCCCGAGAATCAGGCCGCTCCGAAGTACTCGCTCACCGCCTTGCGGCGGTAAGAGAAGATGCACTCCAGAGAGCGCAGCACGAACAGCGATCGGGCCACGGTGCCCAGGGGTCCAAACGGAAGCTCGTAGTCGACCAGGTCGCGCATGCGCGTCCCCTGCTCGACCCCCTCGAACTCGTGCGTATGGTGCCAGTACCGGTAGGGCCCTTTGAGCTGGATGTCGACGAAGCGCCGTTCGGACTCGAACTGCTCGATGCGGGTCCTCCATTTCATCGAGATCCCGTAGAGACGCAACGAGTAGTCGATGATCGTCCCCGGCTTCATCTCGATGGGTCCGGGAGTAAGGATCTTGAAACCGAGAAAGCCAGGAGTGAGTCGCTCGAGATTGCGGGCGTCGGCAAAGAACGCAAAGACCTCCGTGCGTGGTCTGGGAATGATCTGCGTCTGCTCGAATTGCCAGCGGTGTGCCATTAGATGAGACCGATTGCTTTGCCGAAAGTTGGGCGCTACACCAAGCCCCCAGGGCGAGGATGCGATTGGGGAGAACGATAGCCCAATTCCACCGGTCTGTGCGAATCAATCCGTAAGGTGTGTGCTCGTGTTGGAACGGCCATAAAACAGGTGTTCGAATGGTCGCCGAGATAAAGCACCTAGCCATGGGCACGAGCCCGGGCGACTGGTGACGACACTCGTCGATGTGGCCAAGAGTGTTGGCAGGCATGACGTTTCGTGGGATGCTAGGGACTCCAAAGGTCTTTCCGTTGCGTCGGGAACCTATCTCTGCCAGCTCGCCGCAGACGGCGTCATGCAGACCCAACGCATCGTTCTGCTGAAATAGAGGGTTCTACGAAGGAGTTGTCATGTTGCGTGCACGAATAAGACGCATTCCGGTTGCGGCGCAGGCGATCGTATTCATGACCATGTTCGCCGCATCGGCGGGCGCGGTCGAGACCCACGTCACCGTCAACGTGCTCAGCAAGGACGCCAAGTTCATCGGCTCGAGCATGGGCGGGGCACTGGTCACGATCCGCAACGCCGACACCGGCGAGCTGCTGACTTCGGGCCTCACCGAGGGCTCGACCGGCAACACCGGTCTGCTCATCAAGAACGACATCACGCGGCGCACTACGCTCGTCGACGACGGTTCGGCGAAGTTCCAGGCGACGGTCGACATCGACGCGCCCACGCGAGTGGAGATCTCCGCGCGCGGGCCCATGGCGCAGCGTCAGTCCATTGATGCGGCCTCGGTCACCCAGTGGCTGCTTCCGGGGAAAGATGTCACTGCCGGTAACGGGGTATTGCTGGAGATCCCGGGCTTCGTGGTGGACGTGCTCTCGCCGCCCACACATCAGAGTATTGCTGGGCCAGCCGACGTCACCGTGCGCGTCAATCTCACCATGATGTGAGGTTGCTCCGTGGAGCCCGGGGGGCTCTGGGATTCGGACGCGCTCGAGATCACAGCACACGTCATCAAGAACGGCGAACCCATGACCGAAGTCGCGATGAAGTACGCCGGCGCGCCGAGTCAGTTCGAGGCGACGCTTCCGGCCCTCGAGTCGGGACTGTACGTGGTGACCGTCACCGCCTTCGATCCGCGCAACGGGAACGCGGGGGTGGATACCACGACTTTCATGGTCAGGTAGCGGAGCGGGCCTCAGGGTTCGAAAGTTGACGTTTGTAGTTACTTGAACACCCGGGAGATGAGGTGTAGCAGAGTAAGAAGCCTGCTATTCCTGTCTTGGATTGGTGGCGAAGCGCGTGAAACGGAAACTCGACGCAGCGACTGAATGTTTCAGTCAGCAAATTTCGTTCCGTGAGCAGAAGCCGTTGCATGGTATGGATTCACGATAGAGCAAGTCGGTCAGGACGGTTGACTGGAAGCAAGCTTTTTCATTCATGGCTCATGATCTTCGCCGGCCGGGAGTATACTGCCTCACGAATTGGTTTCCCCGCCAGCGCCACGTTTCAGGACGGTAACTACGGAGAGCCGCCGTCGCCCTTTCGACGTGCAAGGAATTGATCATGAGAAAGATTGGCATCGTTCCGCTATGCCTACTCCTCGTTGCTTTCGGCGCAAGCTATGCCTTCGCCGCGGGTCATGAGAGTGGGACCGCGTCCACGAATCACCACGAGATCTTGAAGTATGCGAACAACCACGATGGGAGGCAGATCTCTCAGATCTACTCAGGCACAGCGGATGGCTCGAGCAAGGCTGCGACCGACACCTTCTATCTCTACGGAGGTCCTCCCAACTACCCAGAAGGGACTTTTGAGGGAAGCGGTAAAGCTCCGGGGGACGTGTACGGTTGGAGTACTATAGATCTAACCAACCCGAGTATGTACTGGCATGGTTCGACCATCTACGGTGATGCCAGCTCTAGTCCGGCTGACGAGCTTTTTTCCGATTCCGGAACCGGGCATCCAAACAAGTGTGTCATCTCGCACCACGAAGGCAGACAATGCAGCCGACTATACCGGATATGGCAACAACTGGGATGACTCAGTTGGTTTTCACTCTCTCAGTTAAAACCCAGCCGACGCTGCAAGCGTGCCGAGCACCGTTCCGATTCACCACAGAGTACAAGTACGATCTGGAGGCCGGTGCACGACTTCCTGAGCTTTCGACTACAAAACGACCAGTGGATGGAATGCCCCTCTGCACGTTCAGCGTCGACGACCTCGACTCGTACGACGGAGTATGCAGTACAGGGCTCGGTACTTCGACTCGAGTGATCCCGTGCACAAGGCGGCATCATTGGTGGGATCACCTACGCGAACGACAGACTACCTAGGAGCTGGCCACGATGAAATTGTTGTTGCGTATCAGGGTCACTTCCGACAGTAGCTGGTCGGATGAAGATGGTCGCCCCTCCGCGGGGCGCGGCGGCGCTTTCATCGACAACATCAATGTGTACCTGAACGGCAACCTGATCAGCAACGCAGACTGGGAGGGCGCAACGATCGTCGACGAGCCCGAGGGTGACATCAGCGGCCTCAACAATGGTGCTGGGAGCTACAAGGCCGCCGGTGATATTTACGGCTGGGTACCGACCCCTGCCAGTTTCAATGGAGACTTCTGTAACATCATCTCCTCGTTTGTCGAAGGCGACCTTGATCCGTGCGCGGAGAACAACACGACAATGCTGTCGTTCATCAACGAGGGGCAAGGAGCGAACAACGATCCCCTCGGGCCTAGCAATGCCTCGGGAGTGCCGCCCGCGGTGGGAAGCACCACCTACGGCATCCCGAGTGGCAATGTGTTCGAGTATCAGGGAGGGCTGCTGCCTGCGGGTGAGGGGGGCGTGTACAACAAGTGGATTAGCCCCGCCATCGCAGTGGACCAGGGGTTTGCTGCCACCAACGGCGGTTTTGCCATGGGCTTTTCCGACTGGACTGACCTTCCGCTCTCGAACTATATCTTCTGGCGCTGGAGCGTCCGCAGTCATGATCCGCTAGCCGGTGCCTGGACCCCTTGGCGGGATTCCCCGTACCACTACTACGGGGCGTCCCACTCATGGGGTAATCCCGTGATCGACATCATCTGACAAGAGTCATAAGTGGTGCGGACTCGTGCAGATCGGCCTCATGGGTCGCGACGCGGCAGTCGCGTTTACCGGGTCGCCCAGCATGGACGCGACCCCTGCGCCGGAGTTCGACAACATCTATGTGAAGAGATTCGACATTGGAGGACCCGTAATCACGGTTCCCACCAATGACCTGTTCAACGACGCATTTCCTCCGGATGGTACCTTGACCTCCGCAGTGCGCTTCGATCCCGCCGGTAACATCGGGGGCATCGGGATGGCGAATGCTGCTTACTTTCCGACAGGATTCCCTTGCAGTGACCGCAAGAGCGATCATTCCGGGAACCAGTCTGGTCGATTTTGGCACCATGCACGTAGCTCAATTGGAGAACCCTGCCTTCGGCTCTAGCGTTCGCAGTGCCGGGAAGACGCTCGTGGGAGCATCCGCGGCAGTTCCAGCGGTGGATGCCGCGCACGCGGGATGGGCGTGTTCGACCTTCGATGTTGCGGGTCAGCAGAGTACCGCGAACAGCCTACCAGTGGCTGATACCTACTTCTTCGATCTACCCGATGGCCCCGGCTACGGTCTGTACGGGCACGCCGATGAAGATGCGCTCGATTTTCCCAGGGGATGTCGTGCACTACTACCTCGAGTTCACTGACGACCAGGTGACTCCGGGTGACAGTCGGACCGTGGCCGACATTAGTGACTTCTTGAATTTCAGTCGCACCACTTGGTGGCCGCGCTCGTGGACCATGCGGGCTCTACCCACGATGTTTGATGCAATGACCGGCGAACAACCTCTGGCACTTTGGTGGAATGACTCCGGGCACCGTGGCCAAGAACAAGAGATGCTTCTGGCCTTCGCGCAGAACGGGATGCTGGAAGGCAGAAACTTCGATACCTACACTACGACAGGCGCGTCTTCAGGTCTGGGGAATGGTCTGGGTTCTGCGGGTGAGCACGGGGCAACCGCACTCCAGCTCGCCGGTTACGACTGTTTGTTCTACACCTTGGGGAATCTCGCCGAACCCGCTCTGAGCAATGGCAACAAGGGAGTCGACGGCAACGACTGGAGCGATGACATCAGCGTAATGACGGATTGGCATAACCAAGATGCTGACCGGTTCTCGGCCTACTTCGGAGAGAACTTCGCGCAGGCGATGATGAATCAGCAAAACTCGGCGTTTCTCTCGAACATCCTGGGGGTTGACTTCGTCATCGGCGACATGAATGCCAGCCACGGTTTGGATGATCAGGTGACTCCCCTGGTAAAGCCGACCGGGCTCAGCTCCCTACTTCGTGACCAATTACAGCCCCTATGGAAATTGTCCAGGGATCAATGACTGGGACATGCTCGCTCTCTATCGCTGTCACCAATGCCGTGGTGGCTCACGCGTTCACGCAGCCGGACGGCGCGTTCTACCCCACGACGCACCTTGGGAGCATCTACTGGGATCGTCTCGAAAGCAGGCTTTCGGAAAGTGGATATCACGTTCCCGTATGATTTCAGTCTCATCCGCGACGAATACACGAATCCCGAGTCGACGGGTCCAATTACGGCTCGATCCTACCTCTTGGGTGAAATCCTCGCGTCGTTTGGTAAGGTGGGTGGACCGTCGACTGGCGCCAACAAGCTCCCTCAGAAGCTGGTGGTTAGCCAGAATTACCCGAATCCCTTCAACCCGAGTACGACCATCAAGTATGCGATGCCTCTCCGCGAACAGGTCAGCATCAAGGTCTACAACTTGCACGGGGCAATGGTCACGACTCTGCTCGACGGTATCCAGGATGCCGGCGATCACAGTGTGATCTGGAACGGTAAGGATAGACTCGGCTCTACGGTGTCCACCGGTGTTTACCTGTACAAGGTGAGAACCCGGGATTCGGAAGTCGTCAAGAAGATGGCTCTGATCAAGTGATCGGACCGTCTTCGATTTAGTGGATCGGGCAGGACGGAGATTGGACGAAGAGGCGGACGTTTGCGATAGCCCGTGAGGGCAGAGGTCTGCTATAGTCTCGCCCATGAGTACGCACCACACTCTCCGCTCAACCTTCCTGTACACGGTGGCATTGCTCGCCGCCTGCGTTTTCGCGCCGGTCAGTAGCTCGGCGGCCTCCTCCAAGGCGACCCTCGAGCCACCGGCCGGACCGCTTCCCTTCATCCAGGACGACTACGCCAAGGCTCTGGCTCTCTCGCGTACGCAGAAAGCCCCCTTGTTCGTGGAGTTCTGGGCTCCGTGGTGACACACCTGTCGCTCCATGAGGGCCTTCGTCTTCACCGACGAATCCCTCGAGCGGCACGCCGGACAGTTCGTCTGGCTCGAGATCAACACGGAAAAGGCTGAGAACGCGCCTGTCCTGCAGCAATTCCCGGTGCCAGGGTTACCAACCTACTTCATCGTCGATCCCCGCGACGAAAGCGTACTACTGCGCTGGGTGGGCGGGGCCAAGGTGGAACAACTCCACACGATGTTGGACCACGCCCTCGCCTCCTACGAGGGACACCAACCCACCGCACCGGCGGACGAAGCCCTGGCACGAGCCGACAAGCTCTACGGGGAAGGGAAGAACGCCGAGGCGGCGGTGGCCTATCGCCAGGCGCTGGGCGCCGCGCCGGCCGAGTGGGCTTCCTACTCCCGCGCGGTGGAGTCGCTCATCTTCGCGCTCTACGCGACCAATCAATACGCGGAGGCCGCCCGGCTCTCGCTCGAGGCCTATCCCGAGGTGCGCAAGAGCGTCTCGGCGGCCAACGTGGCGGCGATGGGACTCGACTGCGCGATGAGCATGGCGAAGGACGATTCGGCGCGGGCCTGGCTGATCGACTCTCTCTCCAAGAATGCCGAGCAGGTCGCGGGTGATGCCACGGTTCCGGTGGCGGCCGACGACCGTTCGGCCGTGTTCATCTCTTTGTTGGATGCTCGCGAAGACGCTGACGATACGGCGGGAGCCAAAAAGATCGCCCAGCGCTGGGCCACTTTCCTGGAAGGGGAAGCGGCGAAGGCAACCACGCCGGATGCCCGTGCGGTCTTCGACTCGCATCGCCTGAGTGCCTATCTCGAGTTGGGCGAGCCGGAACGCGCCGTTCCCATGCTGAAGGCCTCCGAGCGCGATCTGCCCGACGACTACAATCCGCCCGCGCGCCTGGCCATCGTGTACCAGCGGATGGGGAAGTGGAAAGAAGCGCTCGCGGCATCCGACCGGGCCCTCGCGAAAGCGTATGGCCCACGGAGGTTGGGATACCTGAGGACACGAGCCTCCATCTACGTCGACATGGGCGACACGGTCAAAGCACGGGCCACCCTGGACGGTGCATTGAAAGAGGCCGAGGCCCTGCCCGAGGGGCAGCGCTCGGAGCGGCGCATCGAGCAGCTCAAGAAGTCGTTGGCCAAGCTTCAGGACTAGACGCCGGGAGCTCGAAAACTCTGCCGGGTTGAACTAGCTTGTGGTTGTCCCCCCTCGGAACGGCACTCCACCGGAAGGATCAAACCATGGCGGATCGACACGCGGGCGCTGGCAGTGATGCCGGCCTCATCATGGCCTATGAGGACAGTGCGGACCGGGTGCCCGTCCTCTGGATCCACGGCTACCCTCTCAACAGCACGATGTGGGATATCCAGATAACCGATCTGGCCGACGTGGCGCGCTCGATCGCCCCCGACCTGAGGGGACACGGCATGACCGAGCCCACGTCGACGACGCCCTACACCATGGGCTTGTTGGCGGACGATTGCCTTCGCCTGCTAGACCACTTGGATGCCGACGGTCCAGTAGTCGTGGCCGGGCTGTCGATGGGCGGCTACGTGGCCCTGGAACTCTGCCGCCGCGCACCCGAGCGCGTCTTGGGGCTCATTCTGGCTTCCACCAAGGCGACGCCCGATTCGGATGCAGCGAAGAAGGCACGGGATGAGTCCGCGCGCGTCGCTGCCACCGAAGGCATCGAAGCAATCGTCGAGGGTCTCTTGCCGAAGCTGATGGCTCCTCGAACCTATAAGAAGGATCACGAACTCGTAGAGTTCGTGAGGGGAATCATGCTGGACACCACGCCCGAGGGAATGGTCGGAGCGTTGGCGGCCATGCGCGACCGTCCCGATTCCACTCCCGACCTGTCCGACCTGGCGATGCCTGCCCTTGTCATCCACGGCGAAGACGATCAGTTGATTCCCACCTCCGAGGCGAAAGCCATGGTACTCGCTCTCCCCACCGCGGAACTCGTTCTGGTTCCCGATGCCGGGCATATGGTGAACCTCGAGCAACCGGAGGTCTTCGATGAGGCGGTGCGCGACTTCCTCGAGTCGTTCTACGAGGAGTGAGTTTCTTGGGTGAGGGTCCATCGAGGAATGGAGCGAGGTGACATGGGTGAAAAGGTGACAGGAGATCTCGATGCGACCCTGCAGGCGGCCCGCGATCTCCTGCAGGATGCGGTAGTGACGTACCGGGGTCGTCCGGTGGGGACGAAGGCAGCGTGCAATCCACGCTTCGAGGCCGCGTTCAATTACAGCGAGTGCTTCGTTCGGGACTTCGTCTCCGTCGCGCTGGTGTACTTGGCTGACGGCAAGCCGGAGATCGTCCGCAACTTCCTTCAGGCTGTCAACGAGGTGTGCTCGCGGGGCGAACGGATGACGGGACAGGACCTTCACCCCGGCGTGATGCTGGCGAGCTTCCGCGTGGAAAATGAGGACGGAGAAGAACGCCTCAGGGCCGACTTCGGAAATCGTGCCATCGGTCGCGTAGCTCCGGTCGATTCGATGATGTGGTGGGCGATTCTCCTGCTGATCTATGAGCGTGCCACCGGCGACACCGGCCTGGCCAAGACGACCTGAGTTTCAACGACGGCTCGAACTCAGCCTCGACTTGTGTCTGAAGGCATCCTTCGAGGTCTTCCCCACTTTGCTCGTTCCTGATGGATGCTGCATGATCGATCGCCGGATGGGCGTCTACGGACATCCCCTGGAGATCCAGGCCCTGTTCGGCGCGCTTCTGGACGTCGGACTCGCGCTACTGGTGCCGACCGACAGCAACCAGTCGCTCCTGGAACGCGCGGCGCAGCGACAGAAGGTGTTGAAGTCGTACGTCCGGGAGTGGTACTGGCTGGATCGGTCGCGCTTGACGGAAATCCGCCGCTTCAAAACCGAGGAGTTTGGTTCCACGAGCGTCAACGCACTGAACATCCATCCGGATTCCATGCCCGAGTGGGTGTCCGATTGGCTGCCCGAAGAATGCGGCTTCATGGTCGGCAATCTGGGACCCGGACGCATCGACTTCCGGTTCTTTGCCCTGGGTAATCTGCTGGCAGTGTTGTTCGCTTTGGCGAAAGACGATCATGCCACGAATCTGTTTCGGCTCTACGACCAACGCTGGGAGGATCTCGTGGGCGACGCGCCGCTGCGGATCACCTATCCGGCGGTCGAAGACGACGAGTGGCGCGTGCTGACCGGGAGCGATCCCAAGAACACGCCGTGGAGCTATCACAACGGAGGCAGCTGGCCGGTACTTCTGTGGCCCTTCGTGGCCGCGGCTCTCCGTGCGGGCCGTCGCGATCTGGCGCAGCGCGCCTTCGATCAGGTCGCCGCGCGCTGCGCATCCGAAGACTGGCCCGAGTACTACGACGGGCATCGGGGGCGCCTCGTCGGTCGCTACGCCAACCTACGCCAGGTGTGGACAGCCTCGGGCCTGCTCGCCAGCCATCAATTGCTCCACCGTCCCGAAATCTTGGACTGGCTGCAGGTGCATACCGCGGCGCGCCGGGGCTCCGATAAGACCTAAGCTACTGTCATTGAGGGCGTTATCTGGTTTGATCTCTCCCGTTTGACATACATAGAACTACAATGTATAATGCTCCTAGGTAAGGGGGCATCACCGTGGATATAGGAAAGGACCTCGTCGCCGCCTCGGCGACACCGCTCGTGCTGGCCATTCTCAGCGAGGGGGAGAGCTACGGCTACGCCATCCTCAAGCGGGTCGGCGAGCTGTCGCGCGGAGAACTCGAGTGGACGGATGGCATGCTCTATCCCCTGCTGCATCGCCTCGAGCGCAAGGGCTACGTCAAGGCGGTTTGGGGTCAATCGGAGACGGGCCGGCGGCGCAAGTACTACCGCCTGACCGATGCGGGCGCCGAAGAGCTCGCCAGCCAACGCCGTCAGTGGCAAGTGGTCGATTCCGCGCTGCGGGACCTCTGGTTCACCATGGCCGGCACGGCGCCGCAGCCGGGTTGACGTACCTCGAACACGGAGACACGTGGAGTGAAGAACAACGGGTCGCTGGAAGAGCGCATTGGGGAATGGCGCAACTACCTTCGGAGGCGGCAGGCAATGCATGCCGTCGACCTCGAGGAGCTGGAGGATCATCTCCGGAGTCAGGTCGAAGCCCTGAGCCAGGCGGGACTGGACGAAGACGAAGCTTTCCTCGTCGCCGTCAAACGTCTGGGAGACCTGGATTCGCTGTCGCGCGAATTCGCGCGCGAGTATTCCGAACGCCTCTGGAAGCAACTCGTGCTTTCACCAGAAGATAGTGCCGCTGCAACGGCCGCCTCAAGGGAAGCCATTGTCGCGGTTCTGCTGGCGATCACGGCCAGCATCGCCATCAAACTCCCCGAGCTCTTTGGGCTGCACTTCGGGGGACCGCACGCGGCCGAGTCGTTCTACCTGCGCAATCTCAGCTTTTTCGTCTTGCCCTTCCTCGCGGGATATTTCGCCTGGAAGCGGGAACTCGAACCCTCGCACTGGCTCTGGCTGAGCGCGCCGTTCTTGGCGGCGGGAGTGGTCATGAACGCAATGCCCTTCCACGCTCACGGGCACACCGAGGGACTGGCTGCCTTACATCTTCCCATTGCCCTCTGGCTGACGGTTGGATTCGCCTACGTCGGGGGACAGTGGCGCGGTCACGAGCCGCGCATGAACTACGTGCGCTTTTCCGGCGAGTGGTTCATTTACTTCACCCTGATTGCCCTGGGTGGAGGAGTGTTGATGGGGTTCACCGCCTTCCTCTTTCGGGCCATCGGACTGCAGCCGGGGATCTTACTCAGTGACTGGATTCTTCCCTGCGGCGCCGTCGGCGGGGTTCTCGTGGCCGCCTGGCTCGTGGAGTGTAAGCAGAGCGTCATCGAAAACATGGCGCCGGTGCTCACACGCCTGTTCACGCCGCTGTTTGCCGTCATGCTCCTGTTCTTCGTGGGAACCATGGTCGTCACCGGCAACGCGATCGATGTGGGGCGTGAAGTTCTCATCGGCTTCGACCTGCTTCTGGTGCTGGTGCTGGGCTTGTTACTCTATTCGATCTCGGCCCGCGATCCGATGGCCCCCGCCGGTCTCTTCGATCGACTTCGCCTCGTACTGGTTTTGTGCGCGCTTCTGGTCGACGCGTTGGCGCTGTGGGCCATCGCCGCGCGCATCGCGGAGTTCGGCTTCAGTCCCAACAAGGTGGCCGCGCTGGGAGAGAACCTCATTCTCCTGGTCAACCTAGGCTGGTCGGCCGTGCTCTACGCCCGGTTCTTGGCAAAGCGCGCCTCGTTCGCGCCTCTCGAGCGCTGGCAGACGCGGTACATCCCGGTGTATTTGATCTGGGCCTGGGTGGTGGTCGTGGCTTTCCCGCTCGTGTTCAAGTTTCAGTAGGTTCCGGCGCCACGGCCGTGCCAAGCTGAAGCATCATTGCCGGGCAGGTTCGGAGAAGACCTCCGCCTGAAACACCGACAATCTCGCGCCTTCGCGCCAGGCGTCGGCGGGTAAGCCGGCTTTACGGCTCAACGCGCTTAGCAGCTCGCTACGGTTCCACCCCTGCTCGGACGCCACTTGGGGCAGAAAGACCGCCGAGCGCCCGGACTTGCGCAGCACCACTCCGTCACGGCCCAACACGATTTCGTCGGGACCGGCGACTTCGCGAGCGAGAGACAGCACGGAGATTTCGATTTCCACCTCGTCCAGTTCCCCTGCCCGCAGCGGTGGGAAGCGACGGTCGTTGAACGCCGCCTGCAACGCCATGGCGCCGACCACCTGCCCCAAGGGTTCATCCTCCGCCATGTGACCGATGCACCCGCGCAGTGCGCCGTGCTTGCGGAGGGTGACGAAGGCTCCCTGCTTACTCTTCAGAGCGGGGGAGTCCTCGCGGAACA
This sequence comes from Candidatus Krumholzibacteriota bacterium, assembly GCA_963764625.1. Classification (GTDB taxonomy): domain Bacteria; phylum Krumholzibacteriota; class Krumholzibacteriia; order JAJRXK01; family JAJRXK01; genus JAOZPE01. Next base: position 37,278 of record CAVXTH010000009.1, read on the forward strand.
AGGGCGTGGTCTCCGAGGCCAGGTACTGGGCGATGGTGTGGCGCGCGAACTTCAAGAGCGCGGCGCGATCGTCGTCGCTCAAGCGACCTTGGGGTGGGGGAGTCGGTGCCGGCGGAGCCAGAGCCGCGGTGTCGGACGGGCGATCTCCAGCGGTCAGAGTCACTGCCGCGTAACCGACACAGCGGTCGGCTTCACCCACCGCCGTGTCACCGCTGTTGGCGAGACTGAGGACCGAGGCGCGCGTGGCGCCCAACAACCGGGCTGCCGTCATCACGACGATGATATCTCCCTCGCCACACGCACAGGTGGCCAAACCTGGGTGCCCCGCCTTCATCTCCTGGTGGATGGTCTTCTGCAGGGCGTTTGGATCGAGGCTCGCGATGGCCGAAACGACGGCGTGGTCACTGGCCATGGCGACCTCGTGAGGAGGGTAGTGGGAGAGGTCGCTACTGGCCACGAGAAGTGGATGGCGTCCGGCCAGTGCCTTCCCCAGGGCGTGACCGAACTTCCGCCATAAACCGTCATCGGCGCCACCGACCACGACCGCCACGATGGGCACCTCGGGCAACACGACCTGGGCAAACGGCACCTGCACTTCCACCGAGTGTTCCTCGCGATCGGCCCGCTCTGCGTAGGCAAATCGCGGATCGGCCCGGCTCAACTCGGCCGCGAGGCTCTGCTCGCATCGCGCGACACCCAGTGGAGTTCGGTATCCCGGGCCGTCGTACACGGAGATGCCATCGAAGCCGGCGGCTCGGTGATTGATGCCCACGATGACGATCAGATCGTAGTTGCGGCCGGCCGCCTGTTTCCAAGCATCGGCCGCGATCTGTCCGGAGTAGAGGTAACCCGCGTGCGGGACGATCAGAGCCAGCGGAAGTTCCGGCCGAACCGGGACCGCGGCGTCGAGATACTCCCGAATGGCGACCCTCAGATGCGTGGGGTCTTCCGGATAGAACGAACCGGCCACGGCAGGCGGACGCGGTGTCTTCGTCGTCTTGGCCGATACGCCCGCCGCGACCGCGCAGAGCAAGAGACAGCAGAGGCATGCGACCGAGAGCTTGCGCACGGGGATCGGCTCCTTCCCGGTAATGCATCGGGTTTTGAACTCACCGGACGCGCCGGTTCAGCTCCGGACACCGGCGAGGCCAGACCGGGCGGTCAGGGCGTCGCCACAGCCCTCGCCAGAAAAGAAGGGGTGAAGGACCGTGTTCTGCCAGCGAAACACGACTTTTCGCTCAGCAGGTCTCGGAGAGGTAGGGGGGCGTGGCATGGCTCCTAACTGGTGTGGTAGGATGGAATGACTCCATCCGGGCTCCGGTCCCCACCCGAAAGGAGACTCGTCATGGCCGCCCGTATCGCTACGGTCCTCATGGTCGCTGCCTCTCTCCTCAGCGCTCCGAGTGCGTTCGCCGCCGACGATGAGGGCCGAACAGAAGCCGCCGCCCGCCTGGCGCGCCTCATCGCTTCGGCCCAGCCGAGCCCGGTCACTCTTCCCGATCCCAACGGGCCACGCAGCACGCAACCCGGTCAGCTCGTCACCCATGATCTTAAGACCGGGAAGACCTTCGTCCACACCGAGTTCGGGCCGGCGCCAAGTGCAGCGAGGGCTTCGGTTCCAGCGGGAGCCGGTGCTCTCGAGCTGCTAGGCGATTCTTCGATGGTACCGGGCTCGAGCAAGAACTTCACTTTTTGGCAGGCGGTTGCCGATCCGACGAGTGGAACCTACCCGCGGCGCGTCCGCATCCAGTCGAAGTTTCTGGACAGTACAGACACCCTGCGGACCTTTTATGGTTCGGGCACCCTCATCGACTCCTACCATGTCATCACGGCGGCGCACGTCATCTACATGTTGCCCGGCGGTCCCTACGTCTATCCCGACCCATGGGCGCAATCGGTTACGGTGGTGCCCGCCTACTCGAACGGCACGGCCCCCTTCGGGGACGCCACGGCCACCGCGCTGCATTCGTGGACCAACTTCACGGTCGACGCCGACTGGCAGCACGACCTCGGCGTGATCACCCTGGATCGGCCCATCGGTGGCCTGACGGGATGGTGGGGTTACGGCTACAACACGGACTACAACTACTACACGAGCGGCACGTGGCGGCACGCGGGTTGGCCGGGCGAGGATCCCTACGACGGGGAGACCCTGTACGAGAATGTAGGCACCTTCGATCAATCTCCCATCGACGGATGGGACTGGCGCATCGGGTTCTTCGCGCCCACCTGGGGAGGCACGAGCGGTGCGGGGGCAGTTCGCGATGGAGCGGTCTTCGGAGTGTTTTCCGGTAGCAATCGCATCGACCACTCCGAAGACGTGATTTTGACTCCCACCAAATTCAGTCATATCGAAGGCTGGATCAATGCTTTGACGCCGTCCGGCTGGGATCTGATTCCGATGTTCGTGCAGACCGACGCCTCAGTTCTCGCCGGCGCGAGCTTGAGCTCGCTGAGCTTCGTGCTGCACAACTACGGCGCGTCCTGGGCGAACACGACCGTCAACTACACGATCTACCTCTCCAGCGATGCGAGCATCACCAGCTCCGACCTATACCTGGGAACGGGAAGTTTCTCCATTTCCCTTCCCGACAAGAACTCCCAGCTCATCACCCTGTCACCGCCGAGCATTCCGTCTTATGTCGCATCGGGCGATTGGTTTGTCGGCGTCATCATCGACGTGCCCGATGCCGACGCGAGCAACAACGACACCAGTGGACAGGAAGCCGCGCCGCTGACGGTGAGCTGTGCCGCGGCGCCCCCGGCACCGATCCTGACCGCGCCCAACGACGGCGCGCAGTGCCGGCCGCGGGACAATCTCTATCTGACGTGGAGCGATCTCGGCTCGGGAGACGAATACGAGATCCAGTTGGGAACGTCTCCGGGCACGGGCTCGGTCTCGACGGTCTCGAATCAGACGAATCTCCCGCTCTCCGGCTTGGCCGCCAGCACGACCTACTACTGGCGGGTACGCGGCCGGCTGGGTTGCGGCAGCTTCGGACCCTGGTCGGCCAGCCGCAGCTTTCGCACCGAGCCGAACCTCTATGGGGTGAGCACCCTGGTCGAACCAACCGACGGCGAACACTGTCTATCGCAATCGGTGACTCTGGGATGGACCGCCCTTCCCGATGCCGCCAGCTACGAGGTGCAGATCAGCCCGAACTGGTGCTACGAGGGTGCGATCACGAGTGGAATCATTGGAACGCAGTACACCGCGAATGGGCTGACGCCCAACACGACCTACTACTGGCGCGTGCGGGCTCTGACCACATGTGGTGACATGACGGACTGGAGTAGCGTGCCGGGCTTCTGCTGGACCTTCAAGACCGCTCCGAGTTCGATTTCCCCACCCACGATCATCGGACCGGCCGATGGCGCGACCTGCGCCAACTTGCTGATCTGGAATCACGCCGAGGACTGGGATCATTACGAAGTGCAGGTGGGAACCGCCTGCGGCACGGGCACCATCTACACCACGGTGTCCAATGGACTGTGGCCGGAAGGACTTGTCGACGGCGAGGTGTACGTGTGGCGGGTACGTACGGTGCACGAGTGTGGGCTCACGAGCGACTGGACAGCCTGTCGCAGCTTCACCCTCGATCAAGAGCCCCCGACCAACCCCACGACTCTGACGAGCAATTCGCATCAGGTAGGGGTGTGGTCGACCGACAACACGATCGACGTCTATTGGGATTGGGGGTACGACAACTGCTCCGGGAGCTTTCCTCAATACGCAACCCTGTGGGACACGAATCCCACCACCGAACCCACCATCCCGACGACCAGCGGCGAGACGACTCTGGAAACCAGTCCACCCTTGCCCGACGGTCAGTCGCACTGGTTTCACGTGCGGACCATCGACTGGGCCGGTAACATGGCCTTGGACACGCTGCACCTCGGACCGTTCTGGATCGACGCGACTCCGCCCGACTCGGTCGAGGGACTGTGGCTCTGCGAGCCGCTGGGGCTGCCCGGAGATTTCGACCCCCTCACGGCTCAGTGGGATGCCACCGTCGACTCGACTTCGGGCCTGGCCGGCTATTCCTGGGTCGTGGTGACGGGATTGCCGGCGGCCGCGGTGCCCGACGACCTCGTCGAGACTTCCGGTGAGAGCGCGAATCCAGTTCTGTCCAGTGGAGGTGGGTGGTCCTTCGGGGTAAAGGCGGTGGACAACGCCGGAAACAGCGGTCCGGTGAGCGCGGTGGGTCAGGTCCTCCACAATCCCAACTTGCCGGAATTCCTGGCTCCCGTGTGCGGGACAGAGCTGAACGAGGGGCAGTCCTACGACGTCGAGTGGGAACCAGTGAGCGGGGTTGCGGGAGGACGCCTGCGTCTCTCGACCGACGGAGGTGCGAGCTTTTCCCTCGTCACCGAACTCGACGTGAGCACACTCGCGGCCGGCACCTGGAGCTGGACGGTGCCCCAGGCCGATACCGACCGGGCGCTTCTCCAGCTCGAGCTCGACTATGCGGGCGGCCGTCCCACCGCGGCCAGCCGCTTCTTCACCATCAACCTGGTCACTGCGACTCTCCCGGGCGAGCTGCCCAGTATCCAGGGCGTACGACTCGTGGGCAACTACCCGAACCCCTTCAATCCCGCGACAACGATCGTCTTCCGCGTGGAGCAGACGACCAAAGTGCGGCTGGAGATCTACGACCTCGCGGGTCGCAGGGTGCGCCGACTGGTCGACGGCCTGCGCAACGGACCGCAGCAGCATGAAGTGATCTGGAACGGTTGCGGCAGACGACGGGCGCAGAGTCGCGAGTGGAGTCTACTTCTGCCGGTTGGCAACTCCCTTGGGGAACGCGACGCAGCCGATGGTGTTGTTGGAGTGATCACCTGCGCCAAGCGGGGCCCGGACGCACCGGGCCCCGCCATCTCGAGGAACTTCCTACTCTCTCCACGCTTTGGTACTGAACTCAGGCCTTCGGCATCATGTCACGGATGGCCTGCATCTGGGCCTCCTCGAACGCGCGCCCCGCGAAGGTTCTGGCCTTGCGACCGGGTCAGTCTCCGGATCCCATGCCCCCTCGGTCGTGCGGCACGACGACCTCGACCGTGGTCTCGTCGCCAATGCCTGACTCGAGATTCTCACAGCGCAAACGGATCGTGTAGACGCGATCCATCCCGGTGCCCGAACGCTCGGCGCGCAGCTTCAGACTGCCGTCCGCGTCGATCACCCAGTCGGGGGATGTATTTCCGTCTCCGAGGCCGTTGACCGGTTCGTTGCTGGTGACTTCCAGAACGGTACAGTTCAAATCCAAACCGCACTCGTTTTGGCTCTGAACATCGAAGGAAATGTCGACCATCTTGTGATTCGGTGGCCAAAGGACGCTCGGTTGCGCCGTGGCGCCGAGGATGGTCACATCCGAGGCTTCGACGGTGACATCGAAACTGCAGGCGCTTTCGTTACCAGCTGCGTCCGTCGCGGTGACGTTGACAGTGGTGGTTCCCACCGGGAAAACGCTGCCCGAGGCGGGGTCGGAAGTGACCACGGGTGCCTCGTCGCAGTTGTCGGTCGCCACCACGTTGTAGTTGAAGACCATACCATCCGGCATCGAGCACTTCAGCACGGTGTCGGCGGGACAGTCGATCATCGGCGCTTCCGTGTCGGCTTCGACGATCACGTCGAAGCTACACGTGCTCGCGTTGCCCGAAGCGTCGGTGGCGGTGCAGGTGACCGTGGTCGTGCCCGGACGGAACTTGCTTCCCGAAGGTGGATCACAGACCACTACGGGAGCTTCATCGCAATCATCCGTCGCGGTTAGCTCGAACTCCAGGACCACGCCTGCGGTGTCCGCGCAGGAGAAGGTGGTGTCGTCGGGACATTCGATAACCGGAGCGAACTCGTCCGCTGCGAACACCGGTGGAGTGGGAAGGAAGTCGACTTCACGCGCAGTCTCAGCTGCGGTCTCCCAGGCGCTCAAGAGGCCTGACAAATAGGCCAGATAGGCTTGGGTGGTCGTTGCTTCGGGATCGAATGCGTCGACCGCGCCCAGGGGATCAGTCTCGAGCTGCCCGTTGACGGCAGCTTGCCACTGCTGCAAGACCGGCACCAGCTGGGCGAGGTAGTCGGCGACCGAACCACCATCCCAAGCGGGCGCGTCGTTCAGGGTCGCGTCGGGAAGCCAGGCCGCCAGGGAGTCCTGCCACACGGGCAGGGCGGTCGAAAGTTCGTCGAGGAAAGTGATTTCGCCGCAGACCGGAACATCGAGGAGAGCCTTGCTGCTGATCTGCGTGAACGGGGGCGTGGAAGTGGGAGATTGGGAATTATCACTACAGCCGTAGATGGCGGCTGTAGCGACAAGAGTCACCAAAGCCAGCCGTGCCATCAACTTGAACATGATTCGTCCCCTTGCTGAAGTTGCGAGTCCTGCGTGATAGGGAAGCAGTGGCGCTCCATGAGCGTTGGGACCTCACGGGAGCACTGGAGCATCATACCGCACCCAATGCCAGATGAAAAGGTCCTTAGGTAGAGGGAAAGGGGCGCTTTACCAGCTACGCCAGCCGGTTCTCACGCGAATCGCGGGATTGTATCCGCCACTTTCAGCGATCGAGACCAAGGAGAGTCCATCCGGCGAGAGGTCGTAGGCATTTCTCAGGTAGCCCACGTGGGGCGAGGGCAGGGGCATTACCGGCGAGGGAGAAGAAAATTCGATTCCATCACTCGTATCCTTGACCTTGGAGACCATCAGGTTTCCCGTCAAACTCCGGTAGTAGAGCTTTCCGCCATCGTGAGTCCAGGATGGATCGCTGCCGCCGCTCACCGAAACCGTCAGCTGCTTCAGTTTGGGTCCTCCCTTTACCGGGGAGACATAGACTTCAGTTTGTCCGCTGGCGTTGCTCTCGAAGGCGAACCAGCGTGAATCCGGCGAGAAGCGGGCGAAGGAATACAGACTGGAGTCTTCGTGCAACAGCGTCCATTCCAGGGTCTCCTTTCCCAAGGAGCCCAGGTAGAGCTCGGTACTCTGGCTTGCGCTGCGGCCTCCGACGAGGATCCAGTTTCCATCGGCGGAGCAATCCATAACTGCGAGGTCATTGAGACCCTCCGGGACAGCCAGACTCTCCGCAGCATGCCCCCCGTTCACCTTCTTGCGGTACGCCCCCCACCCTCCCGAATCCTCAAGAGTGTCGTAGTACAGAAATTCCCCATCCGCCGACCAGGTCGGGCTGTCGGCCATGCGTCCGCGCTCTGATATCAGGGTCCTCGTGCCGCGGTTGAGGTCGTGAATCCAAATCAGACGTTCATCGGAGCTCACCTGGTCCTCGAACGCGAGCAAGTTGCCATCGGGAGAAATTCGCGGGTTTCGATAGCGCTCGGTGGCCAAGAGCTGTTTTTGGGCGGAACCGTCGAGCATGTGTTGCTCGATGACCGTCTCTCCCGAATCACTCTGAAAGGCGAGTAGGCCATTCGCGGACACAGTAAGGGCGCATTCGTGATCGTCGCCGAAGGGTTGAATTTGCTCCTGGACCAGGCGGCGCGGACCCGTGAATTCACGATGCGAGAAATCGAAGGGCCGCGCGAAGAGTTGCGAATCGTGGCTCCATAGAAGAGCTCCCTTGGGGTCGACGAAGATCGCCGATCGTATGTTCTTCTCGAGGATCTTCTTTTCCTTTCCGTCCAACGAACATTCGTAGAGCCGGTGGCCGTCGTCACTCGATGCATCGGCAAGAAACACGAAGTGCTGACCATCGGGCAGAAAGGCGGGCCAGCAGTGGTTGTTTTCTTCGCCTTCGATGACGGTGGTGATGGCCTCAATGCCCTCTCCGTTAGCGGGAACCCGGTAGATCGGTCCCTCCTTGGTGCCCACGAGGATGATGTCACGCTGATTCCACGTCCCACCCATGGGCGACTCGTGAATCGTCGCAACCTTGCTGGCCGCGTTTCCATCGAGGGTCGTGCGGTAGACGCCGTCCTGGATGAAGAATCCGATGTTCTTACCGTCGCTCGACCAGAAGGGTTGCCTTCCGCCGTGGGTGCCGCGCAACAGGCGTGACTCGTCTTCGTCGAGACGCCGGATCCAGAGGTCCTGGCCGCCGAGCGAATCCCGTCGCGCATAGATGAGATGGGTGCCGTTGGGGGACAGGGCCAAAGATCCGGTGACCAGTCGACCGATATCGTCGGGGATATCGAACATCAACGGTGGCAGGCCCGTGTCAGCGGGCGGTGCAGTGAGCAGCCGGCTTCCCAAAAAACCCACTCCGAACGTGAGCATGATCGCCAGCATCCAGGGCCAGAGCTTGACCAGCCCGCTTGCGCCGCCTTTCGCGGAATCGGTGGCGCCAATCGGCTGAAGCATCGTTTCGTTGTCGTCCAGGGCGATGCGTGCCTCGCCGATATCCCGCAGACGCAGCTGAGCATCCTTGTGCAGGCAGCGTCGCATGAGAGAACGTAGCGAAGGTGGGGTGTCGTTCGGCAGCTCCTCCCAAACGATCTCACGCAGCAGCACGCTGGCGAGCGTCTCGCTGATCGTCTCGGCCTGAAAGAGTGGCTTGCCGCTCAGCATCTCGTAGAGGATCACACCGAAAGCCCAGATGTCGGCGCGCTTGTCGATCGATTTGCCCTTGGCCTGCTCGGGGCTCATGTAGGCGGCGGTTCCAAGGATGGTCCCGGCCTGGGTCATGGCGGCCGTGATAGTGGGGGAGTTCGCGATGTTCCCCTCATCTTCCGAGTCGCTGGAATACGCGCGCGCCAGACCGAAGTCGAGGATCTTCACCTTGCCCTCGGGCGTGATCTTGATGTTGGCCGGCTTGAGGTCACGGTGGACGATGCCGCGTTCGTGCGCGGCCTCCAGCCCTTCAGCGATCTGCCGGGCGATTGCGATGACTTCGTCAGTGGGAATGCGCCCGTGCTGCATCCGTGCCGCGAGGTCTTCACCCGCCACGAGCTCCATGACCAAAAAGCGAACCCCGGCGTCCTCTTCGAAACCATAGATGGAGGCGATGTTGGGATGCTGCAGGGTCGCGAGAGTGCGGGCCTCTCGTTCGAAGCGGGCGACGCGCTCCGGGTCGCTGGAGAGACTCAATGGAAGGATCTTCAACGCGACTTCGCGCTCGAGGTGAGTATCACGAGCGCGATAGACCTCACCCATACCACCCTTACCAATGAGATCGAGAACCTCGTAGTGGGCCAAAGACTTACCGATCACGACTGCTCCGTGCTGCAGTTCGAGGAGGAGGATTGGCGGTGTTGGTCGACGAAGCGGGGAACGCGACCGGCCTGACCCGGGCGTGGTCCTGATTGTACGGGAGGAAGAGACACCTCACTAGCGCAAAATGGCCGGAGGGACGGCTCTGGCGTCGTGGTCAGGTGGGCGGCTTTCCTGATCGACCCAATTCACTTACACTATTCCTTTGTCTCTGGATTCACCCCCAGCGTAGTCGATGGCTGGGTGCTCCCCTACAACGTCTCGAGGATGATTCCACATGACTCACCTGTCGACCGCTGAAGGCCTCAAGAAGCTCAAGAAGGAGATCGAGGAACTCGAGCGCCACATCAAGATCGAGATTCCCCGCGATCTCGCGGCGGCGGCGGCCCACGGTGATCTACGGGAAAATGCCGAGTACGCGGCGGCCAAGGACAAGCAGTCCCTGGCGATGGCCCGGTTGAAGGAGCTGCGCGAGCGCGTCCGGCACGCCGAGGTCGTGGACAGGCGAGATTTTCCCGAGGACATCGTCACTCTGCTCAAGCGGGTCCGCATCAGGGATGTGGAGACGGGCACCATGGAGGAGTACACGATCCTGGGTGACGCTGACGCCGATCACGAGAATGGAATCATCAGTTACAATTCTCCGCTGGCGGCCTCGCTCATCGGTCACAAGAAGGGCGATGTGCTCGACGCCGAGCTTCCCGGCACCACTCGCCGCTTTGAAATTCTCGACTTCGAGTTTTTCAAAGGCGCCTGAGGGACTTTCTGCAACCTCTTCTGCTGTTCTTTGCCGTCTGCTTACAGGAAGCAGTGGACTGCATCGATCTGTCAACGTACCAACACTGCTGGCCAGTTCTGGATCAGGGTTGCACCCACGAGGCTCTTGTCGGCGGGAGGAAGCTCGTTGGTGAGTATCTGCTGTCCATCCTTGGAAACCGCGAAGCTGGCATCCACGCCGGTCAGACTCAGGGTGAACAAGTTCTGGGGCTTGCCGAACGAGAAGGCACCCTTGTTGGAAATGGGAACGGACAGAAGCGAGCCGCTTCTCAGATAGAAAACCTCCTGTCCGTCGCTACGCCACGTGGGCAAGATCCCGGCACCGGGGCCCCCGTCGGTCGAGATCATCCACTGGCCCTTTGCGTCAGGAAAAGACTGCACGTAGACCTCGAGGTTTCCGGTCTTGTTACAGCTGTATGCGAGCCATTTGCCATCGGGTGAGAGCCTCGCGCCCTCATAGCTATCCTCCCCGGAGAGGACGGGCTTCGCTTTCTTGCTCCGCAGATCCAGTGCCCAGATTTCGCCCCCAGTTTCCGCATCCAGACGGTTGAAGAAGATCAACCGCCCATCATTCGACCAATCGGTCAACCAGATCTGCGTCGAGTCCGTATAGACCAGACTGGCCTCCCCTTGCCCCGAAGTTGGGCGCAGGTAGATCTCGGCCACCGCTTTCCTAGAAGAGATGAATGACACCTGGCTACCATCGGGTGACCAGAGCGGACATCGATCATCCGCGGGATCGAAGGTGAAGCGGGTCTGCATTCCCTTTTCCTGGCCGAGAATCCAGATGTCACACGCGTCCTGGCCGACCGCGAGGGCGAGCCGGGCGTCGTCTCGAGACAGGCTGAAATCAGCGTAGCTGGAAGGCTTGCCTAAAGTACGCAGTACCTTTCCTTCGCGGTTACGCCAGCGCAATACCGTCTGCGCCGCTCCTACCCCCCTCATGTGAACGAGCAGAGTCTGCGACACCCCGAACTGCGCGCCACCCCAGGAAATGCCACCTCCAGGGATATCGGTGGCTACCGGCATGGGATCGCCGACGAAGTCCAATGAAGAGAGATCAAAAGGGCGAGCCATCAGTGTGCGTCCGGCGCGGTACAGGAGATTGCCGTGAGCGTAGAGCGCACGGGATTCGGAGTTCATGAGATATCGCGAGTCCTTCGAGTCGAGGGAGCCCAGAGCGACACCGCTCGTTGTGCTCTTGCGCAAGTTCGTCGTACAGACGATGTAATACAAAAAGTGTGTGCCATCGGGCAGAAATTGCGGCCATCGATGGGCGACTTCGAATCGATCCTTGCTCAGAGTAGTCAGCGGTTCCGGGGTTCCCCCGCTGGATGGGACTCTCATCAGCGCTTCATTCCAGGCCTTCTGAAAGATGATGACGCCCTGGTTGTTCCACGCACCTCCCCGTCCGCTATCGGTGGCATCGCACAGGGGAACGACCGGTCCGCCCCGTGCTTCGATCTTGTTGAGCTTGCCGTTGGCGAAGAAGCCCAGCCATCGTCCGTCCGGCGACCAGAACGGATACTGGGCCCCCATGGTGCCCGCGAGTTCGTGTGGCTTGGGCAAAGTGAGGTCGCGGATCCAGATGCTGTTCGTCCCCGACGCGACCGTATCGTTATTGGGCAACGCTACTGCGACGAAGGCGACGCGCGACTCGTCTGGACTCACGGCAAAGGGCGACCCCGGCGCGAAATCCCAACCGACAGGCGGCAGCAGGGTCGACTGAACCAGGGGCTGGCTTGTGCCCTGCGTTCGATGCATAGAAGTCACGCCCACCACGGCCACGAGTGCGAGTACCGCGATGATCCAGAGCAAGCGTTCCCGCCGAAAGCCGGAACTTTTCCCGGCAGCAATCTGATCTGCGGATTCGTCGCTTCGACCCGCCTTCAGATCCTCTAATGCGATGCGAGCCTCCGCGATGGCCTGGAGGCGGCGCGAGGCATCGCGCTCGAGACAACGCTTCAACAGACCTCGCAGGCTGGGCTGAGTGTTCTTGGGAAGTTGATCCCATGGGATCTCCGCGCGCAGCACCCCGGCCAGGGTATCGGAAACGGTCTCACCCTCGAATAGACGTTCTCCGCTCAACATCTCGAAGAGCACGACCCCGAAGGCCCAGATGTCAGCCCGGTGATCAGCCCGCTTGCCTCGGGCCTGCTCGGGAGACATGTATGCTGCCGTCCCCAGAATGACTCCCGCCTGGGTCATGGCGGTGAGGGTGGGGGAGTTGGCCAGATCGGAGTCTGAACCGAAGTCATCCGCATAGGCGCGCGCGAGACCGAAATCGAGGATCTTGAGCTTTCCGTCCGACGAAATCTTGATGTTGGCCGGTTTGAGATCGCGATGAATCACGCCCACGGCATGGGCCGCCGCGAGACCTTCCGCCAATTGAATCGCCAGGTCGACCGCTTCGTCGAGGGGGATCGGTCCCCGTGACAGGCGTTCGCTCAAGTCCTCGCCCTCGACGAGCTCCATGACGAGGAAACGGACCTTGTCCTGGGTTTCGAAACCGTAGATGCTGGCGATGTTGGAATGCTGGAGCGTAGCGAGCGTACGGGCTTCGCGATCGAACCGCGCCAGTCGCTCCGGATCACCTGACATCTCTTGGGGAAGAACCTTGATCGCGACCTCACGCCCCAGCTTGGTGTCGCGAGCACGGTAGACCTCGCCCATCCCGCCTTTGCCGAGGGGAGCGAGGATGTCGTAGTGGGCCAGGTTCTTGGGGATCAAGGTGAACTCTGAAAATTATGAGTGCGCCTGAGCTTAGGGGGCTTTCGGCACCCTGTCAACGAAAGGCAATGCACGGTCATGGCACGTCCCATTCCGGCCCGAATCATCAAGTACCAGAGTAACAGACCCACTTGTCGTCGTCCCGTTGGAAAGTGATCTGGTCGCTCCAAAATCGCAACTCAGGGATACTGGATATGATATATGCTTGATGATGACAGGTCTTGGGGGAGCGATCCCCTGAACGCCGAATGAGCGGCGCAGCGGTAATTCGCGTCCGTATCAACAGGCCGGGTGTTGGTGTTCTTGCTTTTTCCTTCGGAAAATCAGGGTGCGCTGGCTATGTGGAAAAGGGCAATTCTCGCAATCGTCTTTTTGGCTCTCGGCAGCAGTACGGCTCGCGGAGTCACCGAAATTCGATCGGCCGTCATCTCCGCCGGCGGCACTCCAATTGAATTCGGCAACCAGGCGCTGATGGCAACGATCGGGCAGCCACTGCACTCAGTAGTGACAGCGTCTGGTTTTGAAATCAAGGACGGCTTCTGGAATCTGGTTCCCCTTTCAGGGACAGCGACTTCGGTGGGAACTGACCTTCTGCCTAGACCGATTCGCTACATCCTGCATCAAAACACGCCCAACCCATTCAATCCATTGACAGCCATTCGCTTTGAATTGCCGCACGACGTGGATCGGCTGAATCTGAATCTATACGACATCCGCGGCAGGCATGTCGTCACTCTTTACGACGGCCCAGAAACGGTAGGCGTGAAGTCTATCACCTGGCGGGGTACGGACAGTAATGGCCGAGCGGTTTCGAGCGGATCGTACTTCTTCGTCATGAGCACATCGGATTTTCGTTCCGTGCTGAAGATGATGCTTGTTCGCTGATCGCGCCGCTTCCTCCTACGAAGCGATGAACATCTTCTTGTCAGAGGTATCGCCATGAGAGCATTGATGATTTGCCTGATTCTCGCCACGGTGGTCGCGCCGGTTCTTGGCCCGTTACAGCTTGCAGTCGCACAGCCCACTCAAGTGAGCTACCAGGGCGTCCTGATTCGTGACGGCGTTCCGTTCAACGGCGAAACCAGAATGAAGTTTGCGATCGTGAGTGATGGCCAGTCCCTTTGGTCCATTGATGGCACGAGCGTTTCCGGTAGCGAACCCGACGCATCCGTGCTCATGACGATCCAGGAGGGCATATTCAATGTCGAACTGGGGGGCGCAATTCCATCACAACCCCCCTTGATGAAACCACTGAGTGCATCCGCCTTGATCGGGTCCGTAAACCCAGTCTTACGAGTCTGGGTCATGAATGCGATGGGTGTATTCGAACTTATCGGCGATCATCCATTTTCGAGCGTTCCCTTCGCTTTGACGAGCGATGCAGCAATAAGAAGTTTGGGGGACTTTTCCGTGGCGGGCGACATCCTCGGTGGCGGGAATTTGCAGGTGCAGAATGAGGTGCACGCCGCGTCTTATTTTGGCGATGGCTCAGCCCTTACCGGAGTGCAGAGCAGCGGTCTTGCTGCTGGCATCTATGCCAATGCTGTCCAGTTCACCAATCCGGCCAACGTTTTTGTCGGGGACGGTTCGAGTCTGACCGGAGTGCAGAGCAGCGGTCTCGCTGCCGGTATCTATGACAATACAGTCGAGTTCACCAGTCCCGGCAACATCTTCACTGGCGACGGCTCGGGCCTGACCGGAGTGCAGACGAGTGATCTAGCCGCTGGTACGTATGACAATGCAGTCGAGTTCAGCAATCCTGGCAATGTCTTCACTGGCGATGGCTCGGGCCTCACGGGCCTCTCGACCTGGGGACTGACGGGCAACGCGGGGACCGATCCGGATCTGGGACAGTACCTGGGAACATCCGATGCACAGGCATTCGAGATCCGAGTCAATGGACAGCGGGCACTGCGCGTGGAGCCCTCGACATCCACAGATCAGCCCAACCTCATAGGAGGTAGTTTCTACAACTCTGTGGATCCTGCCGTCACGGGTGTGGTGATTGCAGGTGGGGGCGCAATCGGGAACGAGAACATAGTCGAACACAGTTTTGGGACCATCGGTGGTGGCGCGCACAATGCCATCACTGGTAGTTCTGGCGGAACGTCTGATGACTACGTCACGATTGGTGGGGGGCGAGACAACAGAGCACACGGGGAAGGTGCGACCATACCTGGTGGATCTGGCAATCGCGCCTATGGTGACTACAGTTTCGCTGCCGGACGTCGGGCCGAGGCGTATGGAAACGGCTCGATCGTCCTTTCCGATGGCACCGACGAGTCGTTCGTCTCGATCACCGACAATGAATTCGCCGTGCGGGCAACGGGCGGAGTCCGAATCGCGACCCAAATCGGCATCGGGGGCGAGCCGACAGCTGGGGTGTCCTTGAGCCCGGGCGATGGGAGTTGGGCCTCACTCAGCGACGTCAACTCGAAGGAGAACTTCGAACCTCTGGCTGGTGAAGAAGTTCTGAAACGCCTGCGTGATGTACCGGTTTCGGGCTGGAACTACAAAACGCAAAGCCCGTCAATTCGGCATGCGGGCCCCATGGCGCAGGACTTTTGGCGGTCCTTCGGTCTGGGTGACGACGAACGGAGAATCCACGCCATGGATCTGGCTGGCATCGATCTGGCGGCGATCCAGGCTCTCGATGCGAGAACTCGTGACCTACTGCAGGCCCGCGAGGACCTGAAGGAATTGCATCGGGAATTGGCTCAACTGAAAGGCGAGAACGCAGCTCTCACCTCCCGGCTGGAACGTCTCGAGCGGCTGTTGCTTCACAAATGACCGGAGCCGCACCGCGTCGGATTCACCGCCCGATTGTTGAGCTTACGACCTGCCTATCCTGATGGGGTTCCTGACAAAATTCTGGGGACAATCAGAGATCGTGGGGGAACCAAATTCTCGCGAACTTGCTATCTTATGCGCCGGCAGCTACCGAACTGTGGTCGCCGCAAACCAATTTTTCAGGAGGGCTCCTGTGAGTAAGCAGCAATTGATTTTCGTCGTGTTGATGTTGACCGTGTTCTGCAGTGCATCTGCTTCTGCCGCCACATCCACGGACGCGGGCAAGATCGCCCACGGTAAGTACCTGGTCACGATCATGGCCTGTAATGATTGCCACACTCCACTCACCATGGGACCCAAGGGCCCTGAGCCGGACATGACGCGCATGCTTGCGGGCCACCCGCAGGACATGGTGTTGCCGCCCGTCCCCAAACTCGAGAAAGGTCCATGGATGTGGGTCGGCACCGGAACCAATACCGCATTTGCCGGGCCTTGGGGGGTGAGCTTTGCCGCGAACCTGACGCCCGATAAGGAAACCGGTATGGGAAGCTGGACCGAAGCGACCTTCATCCAGGCCATCCGCAGCGGACGGCACGAGGGCATGGGGCGTCCCATCATGCCGCCGATGCCCTGGATGCAGTATCGAAGCGCGAGCGACGAAGATCTCAGCGCCATCTTCGCCTACCTTCAGTCGATTCCGGCTATCGCGAATCGCGTGCCGCAGGCCATGGAACCGCCCGAGGCTCAGTGATGACCCTCCGTTGGCCGCATTTCGTGACGGCCCTGTGCCTGGTCACCGCGTTCATGGTGATCGGAACTCTGGCGAGCGTCCGCGGGGCGCTCGCCGATCCCCCGCCCGCACCGCAGTGGTTATCACAGACCGGTCTCTACGCCGCAGACGGTCGGGTCGATTCGCGCAACCTCTCATACCTCCCACAGTATCCGCTGTGGTCCGACGGAGCGGGAAAAGACCGCTGGATCTACCTGCCGCCGGGAACGCAGATCGACGTGTCCGACGGAGACACCTGGCGCTTTCCGGTGGGAACCAAACTGTGGAAGGAGTTCGCGTTTGAGGGGCACAAAGTGGAGACCCGTTTGATCTGGCAGGTTGATTCTGACCAATGGGTCTTCGCCGCGTACCGCTGGAACCCAGAGCAGACCGACGCGGAGCTCGCACCGGCCGACGGTGTTCCTGCCGCCTGGGAAATCATGCCGGGACGTCAGCACGCGATCCCCAGCACGACCGACTGCCAAACGTGTCACATGGGGATTCGCGCAGTGGTGCTCGGCTTCAATGCCCTGCAACTCTCCGACGATCGGGATCCCCGCGCGCCGCACACGCAGGCGCTGCCGCAAGGTGCCGCCACTCTGAGCACCTTGGAGGCGGCCGGCCGGTTTACGCCGCCACGGCCAGAATGGGTATCACGATCCCCCGCGCATTCGCACCCATGATCCCATCGAACGCGCCGCCCTGGGATACCTCTCCGCCAACTGTGGAAATTGCCACAATGCTTCGGGGCCGCTGGCTCGACTGGGGCTCTTCTTGCGGCACGACGTAACAGGCGCACCCGAGTCTCCCGAGCCCGCCCGAGCAACCTCGGTCGAGGCGAAAGGCACGTGGCTGGTGCCGGGAATCGGGGCCGAAGACTCGCGGGTCGTGGCGCCGGGGGCGCCCTCGGAAAGCGCGCTGTACTACCGCATGGTCTCGCGGCGAGCTTCCTCGCAGATGCCTCCTCTGGGCACGGTCCTGCGCGATTCCGTGGCCGTCACCTTGGTTCGGCAGTGGATCGAGACCTTGCCAAGATCAGGCGCGAGAGCCAACTAGTACTCGCCCCGAAGCTGCGATCCCTCGAAACCAAGAAAATGGCGCTTTTGAAGGAGTGCGTAGAGGGTTGGCGGCGAAGAGCCGGTTTGATAGTATCATGCACTATGACCGCAGTTTCGACCTGAAGAGCAGGATGACATGCCCACTTTTTCCAAGAGTCCACTCGAGCCATTTTCCGAGCGCGCCTACGCGATGCTCCGCATCGTGGCGGGCGCGATGCTCACCTTTCACGGGTTGCAGAAGATCTTCGGAGTTCTCACGGATCACCAGCCGCCGGTCGGATCGCAGCTATGGATCGGCGGCATCATCGAGCTCGTGGGCGGCACTTTCATCGCGCTCGGTCTCTTCACGCGCATGGCCGCGTTTCTGGCCAGCGGCATGCTAGCCGTCGCGTACTTCCAGTTTCACTGGAAGTTCCAGTTCAACTCGGCGTTTCTTCCGGGCGTGAATCACGGCGAGCTCGCGGTTCTCTATTGCTTCGTCTTCTTCTACATGGCATGCAAGGGCAATGGCCCCTGGAGTCTGGGTAGAACTTCACGATAGCCACTAGGCTCTCAGCGGGAATCACGGACCAACACCACGTCGCGGTTCGATTCTCCCGCAGCGAGGACGATGCGGCTGGAGTCCCCCAACCAACCCCACCAAAAGATCGTCTTGCCGGTGAAAGAGGTGAGCTGCCTGGCTTTGGTCTCGTTTTCTTTGGAGATCCAAAGGTTGTCTCCGCTGTCCAATCTGAGCGCGGAAACCAGGTACTTGTGGTCATAGGAGAATCTGGAGCCCGTGCGTCTTCCCTCGGTAAACGCCGTGAGGGGAGTGGATTCGCCTCCATCCAGTGAAAGTCGCCAAATGTTTCGAAGTGGATCGTTTGGATTGATGTAGGCAATCGCATTTTCTCCCGGAATCCACATGGTCGCCAGCGCATTCTCCGGAATCTCCACTCGTTCGCTCGGGCCATCTCCTTCCACAGGAAGAACCCTGTAGATCGTCTTGGTGAGAACTCCGGAGGTGTCGTTTACGGCAACCAGCAGCTGCCTGGAATCCGAAGACAATGCAACAAAGCTAGTTCGGGCGGTTGCTCTCACCGGTAGCAGACGACTCTTCCCAGTATCGGTGGATTGGATCCACAGCTCGGTGGGATCACTTTCCTTGTTGTAGACGAGGTAGCTGCCGTCGTGGGAGATAGATCGAAGATTCACAGCTCCCTCGACAGCTCTCTGCAGCCCCTTCCCGTCGATGCCGACGCGCCACAGCGAACTCACCCCGGTCTCAGAGTCCAATTTGGTGAGGAAAATCGTGTCTCCTCCACAGTCGAGACCCAGGGTCAGCCCGTCGCCCGTGGCGATACTGCGTGGGGTACTGTTGGACTCGGGAGATTGCACGTAGAGTCGAGTGCCGCCTTCCCAAGGCTTGATATAGGCGAAGGACTTTTCTCCCAATGCGAAACCAACGGGCGCGGTATCGACACTGGTGCTGCGAAGGATAGTGTGGAGAGTTCCTTCTTCGGGCTTTAGAGAGTAGAGATCGGGCAGGTAGGTTTCTCGGACCACCGAAATGGTACCGTCCTGCGAAACCCACGGTTGTGAGTACTGAAAGAGATCATTGCTGATGTGCCTGAGTTCACCTCCCGGATAGGATAGTTCGAGAATCTGGTTGCGGATCAGTTCCGAAAGGACCACTCCGGTAACTACGAGAGCACTCCCATCGCCCGTCCAGTCGATCCCGTTGAAAAATGCCGGTTGCTTGCTCAACAGATCTTTTCGTCTGCCGTCCTGAACATTGACGAGCGCGATGGTACCGCGTGTAACCGGGGGAGGAGAAAATATCATGATTGCCACGTATTTTCCGTCCGGCGACCAGCTCACTCGAGATTGGAGGGCGTCCGGTGGAAGGATCCGAATCAGCTGCCGCGGCTCCCCCCCGCTGGCCGCTTGCACTTGAACCGTTCCGCCGACATCGGGAATAAAACGAACGAAGGCCATCTGACTGCCATCGGGCGAGAAGCTCACCGGGGAATCCACGTCGAAGCCCCGTTCCTCGGGCTGCCCCCCCAAGGAGGGGATTCGATACAGAGTGCGATACCGTGGAGCCTCCGGCTTGACCATGGTGTAGAACAGGTAGTTGCCGTCGGGGGAGAAGGACGGATTGAAGAACGGCGTGGTGGTCTTGGGAATCACCTGAATATCGGCTCCGGTCGCCACCTGGCGCACGAACATGGTGGCGCCGACGGGCTCCAGCGAGATGTAGGCCAGATACCGTCCGTCCCTTGAAATCGCTGCGTTACTGATTTTCCCGTTGTTCGTCACGGTGGCGAACCTGGCCGGTCGGAAGGAATCGGCAGAGTGGTCCGATCCCGCCCCCCTTCCCCGTAGTCCGAAGTACGCAGCCGCCGCCACCACCAGGATGCCGATCGCCAAGATCGGCAACAGAATGGGCCGCCGTTTTTCCAGTGGTGCCATGCCGAGCGCGCTGGACGACATCGCGCTCGTGCCCGAGATCGAAAGCTCGTCGTACTCGTCGACGATTTCTCTGAGCTCCAGTGCCAGGTCCTTCATCGACTGCAAACGCTGATCCGGAGATTTCCGTAGACAACGGCGGATCAGACGCCGCAGCTCGTTGGGAACGGTTTCGTCAAACTCCTCGATGGGGGTGGGGCGATCGTGCAGGATCTTGTGCATAGTCTCCACGTGCGAATCGCCGCTGAAGGGGCGCTGGCGCGTGGCGGCTTCATACAGGATGCAGCCGAAGGAGAAGATGTCCGAACGGTAGTCGACCGTCTTGCCCTGCACCTGTTCCGGGGACATGTAATGGACCGTCCCCATGATTGTGCCCTCGACCGTCTGCTGGGCGCCCGCAGCCAAAGTGGTAAGGGTGGTCCCGGCTTCGGGACCGTGCTTCTCGGTGAGCTTGGCCAGACCAAAGTCGAGCACTTTCGCGAAGCCGTCATCGGTGACCATGATGTTGCCGGGTTTCAAATCGCGGTGGACGATGCCGGAGGCATGCGCCTTGGCGATGCCCTCCGCGGCCTGCGCGAGGTAGCCGAGCAGGGTGCGCAGGTCGGTATTCTCCTCGTGGATCTTGGTGCTCAGGGTTCTTCCATTCACCAGTTCCATGGAGATGTAGTGCACTGGCTCGGGAGACGATTCTCCGGAAGCCGAGGTCACCGGTTCCTCGCCGATCTCGTAGATGGTGATGATGTTGGGATGATTGAGCGAGGACGCCGACTTCGCTTCTTGCACGAAGCGTCGTACCCTGTCGCCGCTGCGCACGAGTTCGGGAGGCAGCACCTTGAGCGCCACGCTGCGCTCGAGCTTCTGGTCCTGGGCGAGGTAGACCTCTCCCATCCCACCCGCGCCCAGGGGTCCCACCACCCGGTAGTGGGCTACGTGGTCCTCAGCCTGCAATGTCCGTGACGTGGTCATGGATTCCCTCAGTGAAGCGTCCGTGGAAAACGAGCCGAGATCGTAGCATGGATGACAGGATGGGATACGGAAAAAGGGGGCCGCGAGCGCGACCCCCTTCTTCACGATTTCCGCGTTGCGGCCTTACTTCGCCGCTGGCGTCATCAAAGCGATGCTCGCGTTGAGCAGTGCTTTGGTGTAGTTCGAATTGTGCACGCCGATGCTCTTGTCTTCGTGCGCAATGTAGAGCCAGTTCCACAGCGCGATCCCTACGTTCTCCGGAGCTTCGGTGACCGTGGGATGTCCATCGGCGGAGTTCTCACTGAGAACCTGCGCGGTGACCAGCAGGTCGCCGAGCTGATCGAGCAGAGCCTGCACGTCCGTCTGCACGCTGTGATAGTCGAAGGTATCCAGACCGTCATGGCAGATTTGGCAATTGGCCACGTTGGCATCGAAAGTGTGATCCCGACCAGAACCCATATGGCATTGGACACAGGTGTTCGGCACCCCGAGGTGCGGGCTGGGCATGTCGGCGACATTGCCCGCTCCGGCTACGCCGAGAAGCATCGCGCTCTGCGGACCGTGATGCGGACCCCAGTGCGTGCTGATGCCGGTGATCATCCCGTTCACCGCCACGGGGTCATCCCGCCGCGGTTGGTGGCAGTTGGCGCAGAGGTTTCCGAGGCCACCGTTGAAGGTTGCCCCGGGCACCGCATAGAGCGGCACCGCCGCCGTACCCCGAACGTCGAAATCCGACAGGGTGTAGGTCTCGTGGATCATGTGACAGGCCCGGCAGTCCTGGCGCGTCGGATCCGGATCGCCCTCGGTCACCTGGTCAGGCCGCTGTCCCGCGTCCATCCTGATGGCAGCGGCATTGCCGGAATGGCATCCGGCGCAGTCGGCGCTGGTCCCGCGTTCGTACGATGTGCCGGTGGCGTGCACCGACATGTCCCATTGAGCCGCCTTGCCGGTGATGAGGTTGGTGCCGTTGTGACAATCGGCGCAGGACAATTGCGATGCATCGGGGAGGGGACCTTCAGGCCCGGCAGGGCCCGTGTCACCCGTGCATCCTATCATTGCCAGCAGGGGAATGAGCAGAGACACGAAGAACAGATGACTCAATTTCATGACAAAAGGCCTCCTCGACCTGAAGGGCGACACAATGCGGAAACCGCCGTGGATCAAGAATAGGAGACGCAATTATCTGAATCAAGGAATGATAAACGCAATTTACTGAAAGCGAATTTCATTTTCAGAAGTCTCGTGCTCCCTGGAGAACGGATGTCTGGAGAACTCGGGTGGACCGTGGGTTTGCCGGGATCAGTTCTGCTTCACGAACCGAAGGTCGTCGTAGGCCACGCTCGCCACCGCGCCGTCCACTACCTCGAACTGGAGCACCTCACCGTGGCCGGGAAGCAATTCCACCCGCATGGAATTGGGCTTGGTGTAGGGCTCGCCCGTGCAGTGCATCAGGCCCAGGGCGACCGTGAAGGTGGAATCCACGCACGCGATGTGCAACGTGCCAAGTTCTTCGGACTCATAGCTTCCCGCGTAAGAGGAGGGTTCCAACTGGAGCGTCCATGATCGCCGCGCGCGGTGCTGGAAATCGGCCGCGATGGCCTTGGCATACTGATCGCGCATGGTCGCAAAGTGCGTGATCTCTTCCTTTGGATCCGTGGTCCCCTCGCCCAGCCACCAGTCGTAGATCCAGGCCGCGAGAGGCTCCAACATGCGGCCGCCGATGCTCCCTTCGTTGACGAAGATCGCCACTCCGATCCGGGGCTCCTCCATGAATGAGATCAAGGAGCGGAATCCGGGATAGCCACCGGTGTGATATAAGACCGTCTGCCCCGAGCACGAACCCTGCAGCCACCCCAGGCCGCATCCGCTCAATCCGAACAGATCGTGCACAGGATCGCTCGGGATCACCCGGCTGTGGCGTGTTTCACGGATAAGCTGGGCGTCGAACACGCGCCGGCCCTCCAGCTCACCCTCATTGATCTGCACGAGCATCCAGCGGGCAGCGTCCCGTGCAGTGGTCATGATGCCGCCGGCCGACTGCATGGTGGAGTCGGTCTTTACCAGCGACACGCGCTGGATTCCGTTCGGGTTCAGTCCGAAGTACGGTGCGGCCATGGGCCACCCCATCGCAGGGGGGCGCGAGGCATAGGCCGTGGTTCGTTCCATGCCCAGGGGCTCGAAGATCTCGTCCCGGAGCAGGTCTTGCCAGTGACGGCCCAATTCCCGATCCAGGATGAGAGTCAAGAGGTTGTAGTCGAAGTTGGTGTATTCGAAGGCGTGCGGCCCCGCCTCATTCGCCTTCGTGGCCGAAAGCAGCTTCCAGAGCAGCTGCGGAGTGTGTTCGCCGGTGTAGGCGAGGCGCGTGGTTACTGGACCGTTCTTCAGCCCCGAAGTGTGGCTCAGCAGATCCCGCAGCGAGACATCGGGAGCCACCAAGTCCAGGTCCATGCCACTCCCTTGCAAGTGCCCGGCAAGAGGGGAATCCAAATCGAGAGTGCCCCGAGCATCCAAAAGGGCCGCGGCCAGGGCCGTGAACGGTTTCGTGGCCGAAGCGATGTAATAGATCGTCTGGTCGGTGGCGGGCGTGTGGTGCTCGAGGTCGGCAACGCCATAGCCGCGGGTGATGATTACTTGCTCGTCCACGACCACCGCGAGAGCCAGGCTGGGCACTTCCGGTACGGTCTGAAGGAGTGCAGTGAAGAGAGAATCGGTTTGGGCGACGAACGCAGGGGCGTCGTGGATCTCGAGTCGGGCCTGCGCTGGAAGGGCGAAAACACAGTAGGCGGCCCACGGGAGGAGGATCGGAAGTATGCGGAACTTCATGCGCTTCCTTCCAGGAGGGGGATCGCGTGCTCTGGAGAGGGCTCCAGAGCGCTATGGGAAGAAGACGCATCAATATCGTGGGGGGTTCCATGGAGCCCGCAGTCCCGATCGACTACTTGCCCATCACCAAGCGCTGCGTTTCGGTTTGCTGCCCGGTCTGAAGCTGCAGGAAGTACACACCGGAGGCCACGGATTTCCCTTCGTCATCCCGGCCCTTCCACTGCAGCTCGTGGTGACCGGCCGTCATGGACTGATCCAGCAGGATCCGGACAAGTCGTCCGCTCTGATCGAAGATCTTCAGCTCCACCATTCCATCGCGTGACAGGTCGAAGGAAAGGGTGGTCGCGGGATTGAAGGGGTTGGGATGCGGTGGATAGAGCACGGCCGATCGTGAAGAAATCGCGGGAACTGCAGTAGTGGTTCCACACAGCTCGAACTGCGAATCACCGTCGAACACGTTTCCGGGGATGAGTGGGATTTGAGACTGAGTGAGGACTTGACCGTTAACATCGGTGATGCGAACCGTGAAGGGATTCTCCAGAGGAAGGGGAACACCCAAGGTGCCGTCGATGATAAAGACATTGTAGCTCGCGCGCGGTGCCGAAACGTATCCCGTGGGAGACAGATACTCTAAAGAGGCGACTCCGTAGCGGGTGTGGCGGGGTTGCACCTGGACATAGTAAGGATTGCTTCCACTCGTGATGTAGTACTGGACGTTCCCGGTTGTGGGATCGGGGATAGTGGTCCAGGAGATCGGAATGACACCTTCGCTGAGGTCCGCGAGCTGGGCGAACGCCGCACGGTTCAGATCGATGTCGCCTTGCGCACAGCTGGGACAGCTATCGACGATGCGTATGTCGATCGAACCACTGCCGCCAGTGATCCGTACGTAGCGTCCACACATGGCCGAGTTGTCGTAGTCGACGATGTTCATCGCGGCGACCATGGAATCGGAGTCGTCGCCAATGAACGAGCAGTTTCCTGTACCTGGGGTGTAGTTGTAGTAGGTGGCCTGTCCGCTGCCCGAGAGAGTGCCGGTGCAAGGGACAGTGGCGCGAGCGAAGGAAGACCCGAATGGGGACAATGGTGCAGTGAGCAGGAATGTGCCCACTCCGAACCAGAACGCTCGCTTCGGGTGAAAGCGGCAAATGGACATGGAACGCTCCGCAAGGCTATGAGGGATCTGTCGGGAATACGATTCTCCGCCACGGCTCTATTCTAATAAAACTCGCAGTCACCGCCATCCGTCTGCTCAGATTGGCTCGTTATCTTGACCCGCGGTCCACCACGTACCTATTCTTAGTTCGGTGGCTCCCGTTGCTCATGAGACTGGAGGCCGGGATGTCCAACCGGTGCCGCGCTCCTTTCCTGCCACTGTTGATTCTGGCACTCTTGTTCGTTCAAGATCCTCGCTCGACCGAAGCGGTCACCTATTCGGTTACCGATCAGGCCTTGCTAGACCAGGCGCTGGCCGCGACTGCTCCCGGGGACACCGTTCTGATCGTGGGGGATGGAATCGAGTACGGGATTGCGCGCCTTCGGGTGGGAATCCATTTGATATGTGCCACGCCCTATACGTCGAGTCTCGCGCACATGGAGGCGTTGGATCTCGCTCAGGAGACGGTCGTCGAGGGTCTCCGATTCAGCGGCGGCTGGCCCCCCCCGGGCGAACTGCCTCCCTTGGGCAGCTACGATGCCAGCGTGCTCGTGGAAGGATCGAAGGTTTCGTTCCGTGATTGTCGCATGGAACAACTCTCCTACTTCTGGGGCTCTTCACACTACAAGACCGACGTCGATCCCATTTCGAGTATTGGCCCGATTTTATTGATGAACAGCCAAGTAAAATTCAGCGACTGTCTCTTTCAGAATAACGGGGGAGGCATTCAATTCGCGGAAGGCCCCGCGTACGGATGTATTTGGCAACGTGGAGCGGGTGTAACTTCGTTTGAGAATTGCACTTTCCTGGACCAGCCCTTTCCCATCTCAGCCGATGGTCCACTCGGGATCATCGATTCCACGTTCCTCAACTGTGGCCCCGGGTTGATCGTCTCCAAGAGCGTGCTCAGCCTCACTGGCTCGTTAGTCCTTGGCAGTGGGCCGTCTCTTTACCAGAGCGACGACCTCAGTCACATCTTCAGTTTTGCTCGCAGCATTCAGGCCTTTGGTCAGGTGTACATCGAAGGAAATACCTTCGTCGACAACCCCATCGTGGAACGCTATTGGGGCAACGTCTGGGAGGTAGAGACCCCGGAGATCTATGTGCCACTGGTCGTGTTGGAGGACGGGGTCACCGGCTCGGTGTCGCACAACCTCTTCATCGGTCTCACCGGTCCAGCCGTGAAAGGACCCCATGGGGTCGAGCTGAGCTGCAATGACGCCTGGGAGGGCAAGTCCTCTTTGTGGACTGGTGGTATGGGTGATGTCACCGGCGTGAATGGAAACATTTCGCAGGCGCCGATCTTCTGCTCCCGGGTGGACAGCAACTACACTTTGAGCGCGCAATCGCCGGCGGTCGCAGAACCGTGCGGTGTGATGGGAGCATTTCCCGTTGCCTGCGACCGGGAGACCGCAGCAGCGCTCGGGAGTTTCTCCGCGCGGTGGACGACAGAAGGGGTCAGGCTGCGATGGGAGCTCACGAAGCCGCTCGAAGAAGGCTCAGAGTTCGTTCTTGAACGACTCGATCGGGGCGGCATGCGTGAACTCTTTCGGGGAGAGGCCTCGACCTACGTCGATCCCGCGCCGCCCGAGGAAGGACCTCTACGCTATGCGCTCGGGTACGAGGTCGATGGAGGGTCTCCGACGATTCTGGCCTGGATCGAGCCTTCAGGAGAACGGCCACAACCGCGAACGCGGCTCCTGGCGGCCAGGCCCAATCCCTTCAACCCTGCGACTACGATTCGATTCGAAGTCGAACGGTTGACCCATGCCAGGCTCCGTATCTTCGACCGAGCCGGTAGACTCGTGAAAACTCTGATCGACGAGCCATGTTCATCCGGCATGCATGAAGTCAGATGGCACGGCGAAGATTTCAAGGGAAACCAGGTTGCGACCGGCGTGTACTTCTACCAGCTCCAGACGCGCAGCTTTGCCCGCACCAGGCGGATGGTACTCTTGAAATAGAAGTTCGAAGAACTGCGATGATTGCCATGCGCAAGCTCCGGACTGGTGGATGGAGGCGTGGGGTGATCATCCCATGCCTCTGGCGATCAATGGCACCACGATCGCAATTGTCGCCAAAACCAGAAGTACCAGGACGAAGAGCTTGTAGCGGGCATTGTAGGTTCCCAGCAACTCGTCGTCGTAGTACTTAGCGACGTCGTTGTCCTCGTACATTCTTCTGAGTCCCTGGAGCAACCTCTCCCGTGACGAGCGACCGGCGATCAGCGCACGGGTGGCGAAGATGTTGATGAGGACGGTGCCAACGATCAGTAGACCCAAGATGAAGTCGTTGCGGGCTGGGTCATGACCTCCTGAAGCGGAGCTTGCCACACCCCAGTTGATGCCCAGAACCACGAGGTTGAACAGGACGGCCGAGACGACGAAAACTGTATCAGTCTTTGCATTCTGCTGCAGTTCGCTCACGATGTGATCGTGGATCTCCTTGAGCATGATCGCCCCTTTCCCATTCGACATCGAGGTCTCGTACGGAACCAGATTCTATCCTCGTTTGCTCTCAGTCATCAATCATCGTCCTTTGGTCCTGATCCACTCGGGATCTTCCGGATAAGCTCCACCTGCGGACTTGTGTGAGGTTCTTTTGGACCGCGGGCTTCGCGCGTCCATCAATTCCGCCCAGCCCCTTCTTCGTGTGCTAGGATGGGATCGACCTCTCCCCCTGGACTCCACCGTTGAGTCCCCGCCCAAGAACCTGAACTCTCATCGCTGCATCAACCTTCTCCCTGGAGGGTCCGCATGAGTCGTGTCTCATTCCATCTCTCCTTTCTCACCATTTTGGCCTCGGCGTTCGCCCTCCTCTTCGTCTGGCCGGAGGACTCCAAGCGCTTGGACACCAGTGCAATTGGAGAACCAGATGGTCCGGAGGCGATCGAAGGTTTCTTCTCCCATTGGTTCGGCGAACTCGGGTTTCCCATGAGCATCCAGGCCCGCAACGACTTGCACGACGGCTATTTGCGACTCGCAAGCGAAGCACTCCCTACCACGCCCTCGCAGAAACTTGGGGGCAGCTGGCAATACATGGGTCCCGAAGTCATCCAGTCGGGCGAGGCGTACTCCCACCAAAGTTACTCGATGGGGCGCGTCG
The DNA here is from genome assembly GCA_963764625.1 of Candidatus Krumholzibacteriota bacterium. Classification (GTDB taxonomy): domain Bacteria; phylum Krumholzibacteriota; class Krumholzibacteriia; order JAJRXK01; family JAJRXK01; genus JAOZPE01. Next base: position 65,052 of record CAVXTH010000009.1, read on the forward strand.
CCTACTTCGAAGATCTGCCGGGATACTCTCGCTACCGGGTCGCCGCTCCCACCGGAGGACTCTGGGAGGTCGACCAGGATCCCGGACATCCCGTTCCCCTGTCCGACACCATCGAGGTGCCATTTGGACTCGTGGCGGGTGCTTTCGCCACGGATCCAACGAACGAAGATGTCATCATCCTTGGGTCGGGTGTGTTCGGCTATGCAAATGGGTCAGGTCTCTGGAGAACCGTTGACCGAGGAGCGAACTGGACTTTGATTACGGTCAGTGCGAATCCGTATTACGAACCCACGATCTTCTATCGCATTCGGTTTGACCCGTCGAACCCAAGCCGCGTGCACCTGGCGACCGACAAGGGCTACTGGCTTTCGACCGACGGCGGTCTGAGCTACGACAAGAAGCTCGATGGAAGCGAAACGGACATTGCGTTCATTCCCTCCTTGCCCAACGTGGTGTATACGGCAAATGCGACAGCCGCTGACAGCAGCGGGATCTACTTCTCGGACAATAATGGGGACACTTTCGTGCATCTCGTGGGAGGGGGAGTCCCGGCCGGGGATGTGCGAAGAACGTCGATTGCAGTGGGCCCTACCGAGATCGGGGGGAGTCCTACGAAACTCTACGTGTCCGTCGATCGTGTGGGGGGACCCGCAATATACAGTTCAGTCGACGGCGCGAACTGGAACGACATCACGCCGGCGAACACAAATGGATTGATTCGCGGAAACTACAACAACGCGATCACCGCCGATCCGATCGTTCCCGGATACCTACTGGTCGGCTGGGTGAATCTATACTGGTCGATCGACGACGGTGCCTCCTGGCAAATTGCCAGTGGCTTACACTCGGATTTCCATGCGCTGGGTTGGGATGACGAAGTCACACTCATCGTCGGCAATGACGCGGGACTGCAGCAAGGCAATATTCCGGGTCCTGGATCCACCGATTTTAATTGGCTCGCGCCCACGTGGTATCCCATTGCGCAGCTTTACGAATCGGATGTGTCGCCCAGCGATGGCGAGTGCGCGATCTTCGGGATGCAGGACAACGGAATTGCCACCACCCGCCGGTTGATCAACGACGGAGGGTATAGCTACTGGGCGCGCGGGGGGGACGCGGGCAGCGTCGCACTCGACCCGATTTGTTGGGGGCCATGGTGGGCTGTCGATGTCACCAATGCTGCCAGCTATCCCGACCCGGATGGACTCAACTTCCGCAACTACACTTCGAAGGATCTGGGAGTGACCTTTCAGGAGAGCAGTAGCGGAATTCAGCCGTCGCTCAAATTCATCCGCCACGTGCGCAGTCCGAGGGTACCCGCCCAAGGGCGTCGCATCGTCACCTACTCGGAGGACAAGGTCTATGGTTCGACCGACGCCGGTCAAAACTGGACCGAGCTGAATGTAACCCCTTTCGATGGACAGGTTCAGGACCTGTCGATCTCGGACACAGTCGGTGACAATGTCTGGGCGGTCACGAACAAAGACGATGTCGGTTTCAATGAGCGCATTCTCTATCGGAGCTCCAATGGCACCTGGTTCGAACGCTCGCAGACTTTGCCTAACAAAATACAAGTGGTGCGCATTGCGCCGGCCGACCCCTATGGCAATCGCCCGGACGAGGTGTATGCCCTGATTGGCCCCGGCACGAGCACAGGAGCGGCTGCGGGGAACCGCCTGTTCTTCACCGACGATGCCGGGCTCAACTGGCAGAATCTCACGGGAAATCTCCCGGCCGAGCTACCCATCTTCGATCTCATCGAGAATTGGACCAACCCCGACATTCTCTATTTGGCCACGGCAGCGGGGGTCTTGCGCACCACTGACCGCGGGATCACATGGGTCCGCTGGAATAACGGCTGGCCCGAAGCGGTCATCGTGACGCGGATGATCGTGAACTACCCCGACTACGGTCGTGGCTTCCTCTACGCCACGACCTACGGGCGGGGCATGTGGCGGAGAGATATCTCCGATGACATGACGATCTCCACTGGGGCGCCCGAAGTGAATTCCACCAGCATCGCGTTGCGAGTCCGCGACAACCCGGCGTACGGCGATGCGCGTTTCGAATACGAGCTTCCCAAAGCGGCTCCCGTGAGTCTCGAGATCTACGACCTGCGTGGACGACTCGTCCGCCGACTCGAGACCAGCGGCCTCGTCGGAGTCAATCAGTTGGCTTGGGCGGGCCGAGACGAGCACGGAAGAATCGTGGGAAATGGGGTGTACTTCGCGGTGCTGCGTACCCCGGTCGGCACGACGAATACGCGGTTCGTCCTCACCCGCTGATCGGGAATAGCTGACCGGCGCAATTCGCGGCTACCGGCGTTGCGCTGTGACCATCGGTGACAATGTTGAGGGTATCCGGGTCTTTCGAAGGAATTCGATTGAAAGGTGGTGAGGGCCGCGAACCGTCGTACAGCATATCGGCTTGGATGGGCTCTGGTGCTCGGAGTCGCTCTGTGGTTGCGGTTGCGCGCGCTTCATCCCTACGGCTATACCTCTGACGGTTGTGAATACGTCATTGCTCTCCGCCGGGGCTATCTCCCGCACTCACCTTACGTGCTCTATTACTGGATCGGCTGGCTGCTGCATCGCGTCTTTCCCGCCGACATCGCGCTTTCCGTGTTGAGTTTTTGCGCGGGCGTGGCCGCTCCTTTCGTGCTCGGTTGGTTAGTGAAGCGAGTCACGAGGAGTTCTTGGGCAGGGCTCGTCGCTGCGGCGGTGTATGCGATGTCCCCGCTGTGTGTGGCGGGCACCGGAATCATCGAAGTCTATCCACTTCAGGTTACACTTCTGCTCCTGGGCTTGGCGGTGACCGCGGGTTTGGGACCGCGGGCTGCCTTTACCGGAGCGTTTATTTACGGCGCGGCAATCGCGGCGCATTCGGGTTCGCTGTTTGCTTTTCCCGCTTTCGTCTATCTGTTGGTTCGGAAACCATCCATCTCGCTGCGACCGAACGAGTCACCCTCGAGTTGGCAGCGTCCCCTCGCTGCGATCGCGGGCATCGTGATCGTTCCCGCGTTGGGCGCGAGCTGGCTGGCGCTGCTGTTTCTTCACTCCTCGCACGTGAGCCCTTGGTCGGACTGGCTGGTGTACCTGCGTGGGATCGCACCGTCGCCCACCCTCACTCTTGCCGCCTTCCTCACGCTCCCGCGGGAAATCGTGCACACTGTGGCGCGCATGCTCGATGCCACCTTCGGTTGGCGGATCGTTCCCGGTTTTCTGCTCCTGGCCTGCGCTGCCGCCGCGTGGAGGAAGCACAGGAACTCCTTCTATCTGTGGCTGGCCTTGAGCGCGCCCTACCTGATCTACGAGAGCCTGATCCACGAGGTCTTGGATCGAGGAATCTATACGGTCTTCGCGGTTCCGGCGATGGCGGGCCTGATTAGCTGTGGTGTGTACGAGCTCTTCAGAAATCGCCGGATAGAGTCGTCGCGGATCAACCGCGTAGCCGCATCGGTGGCAGTGGTGATGTTGATGGCCGGACCTCTCGCAAAGTCGTTCGCGAGTGGTAGAAACGTTCTCTCACGGAAAGAGTTCTTCCAGCAGGATCTCCTTCGGGACGCACGTTGGATGGCGACCCACCTTTCTCAAGAGTCCTATGTTTTGCTGAGCCCATCGCTGGAGCGACCCTATTGGCTTGCGTGCTACTCGCAGCTGCGCGGCATGACCTACCGCCACGGACAGTATCGCCGCTTCGTGGGGGAGCGTTGGGCGCCCCTCAACGCCACTTCGTTTCGACCGCTCACACGGAACGACCTGCGCGCGATCCTGGACAACGGGATCGCGGTGGTGAGCGTGGTCGAAGATTCTCAAATTGTCGAGCTGGCGTCGAGCGAGAGCGGGTCAGTCCACTATCGGTGGAAGCGACTCGGAGAGGACGGGATGGAGAAGCTCCCGACACTCTACTCCCTGGAGCGAAGCGCCGACGAGTGAGCTTGCGCGCACCCGAGCCGCAGAGCGAGATCTTCAATCCGCGAGGTAGTACTCAACGGTCGAGACCACACGGACTCTCTTGATGTGAGGATTGTTCTGGTCGCGGTCGCTGATGGTGAACTGTCCCTGGGACGCCCGCTTGATCTTGCCGACGGTGCTATTGGAATCATGGGCGAACTTCTCGGCCACTTCGCGGGCATTGCGGGTGGCTTCCTCGATCATCGCGGGCTTGATGTCGTTCAGCTTGGTGAAGATGTACTGAGTCCGACTCTGGAAGTCGTCTCCCTTGAGAACGATACCGTCCTTTCCCAGCTCCGAAACTGCGGTTAGTGCAGTCCTGACAGTATCTACTTTCTCAGTGTATACGGTCACCGCCTGGCTCGCAGTAAAGCGCAGGGCGACGCTCTGCTGACCGCCGTATTGCTGGGCCAGCTTGTCGGTGATCGAGGGAGGGCTGACCGTGATCTCCTCGCGCTCGAAACCGTGCTTGAGGAGAAACGCGACGACCTGCTTCGTCTTGGTGTCCAGAGAGCTGTAGAGCTGGCCCAGGTCGTTGTTGGCGTCGGTGAAGGTGACCGGCCACAGGGCCACGTCGGCCTTGACCTCACGTTCGGCCAGTCCTTTGACGGTGACGACGCGATCGAGCTTCTTGACCCGCAGCGCACTGTTCCCCAGTACGATTCCCAGTACCACGAGTCCGGCGCCAATGCAGAGACCCAGAGCCAAGGGTCCACGCATACTCTTCTCGTTCATGGACAATCTCCTGATTCAGGTTCTGGGAAAGATAGTACCTCGCTGAGGGTACGGCACTTCGTCTCTAGAGACTGTAGTGCAGGATTGCCGCCGGGCTACCCACTGCGAAAACATCACTGCCGGCACTTCCCCATGTGCTGTTGAGATTGTACCGAACGCCGAAATTCGTCCCGCTCCAAGTGCTCCCGTCGAAGTGAAGGATGATGCCGTTCGAGCCCACCGCAAAGACGTCGTTGGCTGAACTTCCCCATATGCCATGAAGACCAGTGAATACCCCGCTGCCCATCGGGTTCCACTGATTGCCGTCGTAGCGAAGAATGCTCCCGCTGTCTCCTACCGTAAACGCGTCGGCTTCTGAGGTTCCCCATACACCTTGGAGATTCCGCGTCGTACCGCTATTCATCGCGGTCCAACTGCTTCCGTCAAAATGCAGAATCGTTCCCTGGTCGCCAACCGCGAATACGTCACTTCCCGAGCTGCCCCACACTCCTCGAAGATCTTCACTCGTACCACTGCTCATCGTGCTCCAGGTATTTCCGTCATAGTGCAGAATGGTGCCGCTCAGGCCGGTCGTGAACACATCGCTGCCCGAGCTACCCCATAGGCTGAGGAGATCATGTGTCGTTCCGCTGGTCATCGGTTGCCAGGAGCTGCCAACGGCACGAATGATCGTGCCCAACCTGCCCACGGCGAAGATATTAGTCGCCGAAGCCCCCCAGATGCCGTAGAGGTCCTGTCCGGTTCCGCTGGTATCTTCGCTCCAGGCGTTGCCATCGTAGTTCAAGATGACTCCGTTCGTACCCACTGCGAACACGGAGTTCGCTGAACTCCCCCAGACACTGGTGGCGATGAACGATCGCCCGCTGCTCATGCTCACCCATGTGCTTCCGGCGAAGTGCAGGATCGTATTGGAGACGCCAACCGCAAATACGTCATTGCTGCTGCTTCCCCACACGCCGTTGAGGCTCTGCGAAGTTCCACTGACCATTGCGTTCCAGGTATTGCCATCGTAGTGCAGAATCGCTCCGTTGAAACCAGCGGCGATCACGTTGGAGCTGCTGCTCCCCCACACATCGTAGAGACCCGCACTTGTCGAGCTGGTCATGGCGCTCCACGTGGACCCATCGTAGTGCAGAATCGTCCCACCGAAACCCACTGCGAATATGTCGTTGGTCGAGTTCCCCCATACATCCCGGAGGGTTTGACTCGTGCCACTGGACATCCCGCTCCAAGTTGACCCGTCGTAGTGCCGAATCGTCCCATTGGTGCCCACCGCGAAGATCTCATTTCCCGCACTTCCCCACATGGAGTGGATTTGTTCGGTCGTTCCGCTGGTCATTGCGCTCCAGCCACTTCCGTCATAGTGCAGAATGGTACCGCTCGCACCAGCCGCGAAGATATTGCTGTGGGAGTTTCCCCAGATGGCGCCCAAATAATTGCTGGTGCCGCTGGTCATCGCCGTCCACGCGGTACCATCGTAGTGCACGATCGCGCCAAGACTTCCCACTGCGAAGACGTCACTGCCTGAAATCCCCCATAGATCATAGAGTTGTTTGGTCGTCCCGCTGGCCATCGTGCTCCAACCACTTCCGTCGTAATGCTGAATCTCACTCGTTTCGTTGACGGCAAACACGTCGCTGCCCGAACTTCCCCACACACTCTCGATCGCCGTACCGTTTTCTTGAACGCGCCACTGTGCGCTTGTCACCGGAGCAGCCGGATCACTGCTTCCACCGCATCCCACCAGCCCGGTGAACAACACTCCCATGATCCATCTATTCCGTCGCATGATTCAGCCCTCCGATTCTCCCAGGGACATACGGACATTTACCGCAGTTCATCATCCTTGTCTACGAGGCTTCGCGGGCCCAAGATAGTCTCCTCGTTGATCTGTAGTACGTTGCAAGTGGTCGAGAGTTAGACGATACTAAGCTCGCGCGACAATACTTCCACCGGAGGCGGTACCAGTGAAGAAGGGCGTGATTTTTGGAACGATGGCGGTGTTGGTCATCGTGATCGTCATCCTTGTGTCCCATCTCTTGTCCAACCTCAATTCCCTGGTCGCCAAGGCCATCGAGAAACATGGCAGCGAGGTTACCGAGACCACGGTCGGAGTCTCCGGTGTGGACATTTCTCTGCGCGAGGGACGGGGATCGATCGAAGGGTTGAAAATCGCCAGTCCGGAAGGCTTCAAGGCGAAGCAGGTATTCGAGCTCGGCGACATCACGGTCGATCTGGATCTCGGCAGCGTACGCAAGAACCCGGTGGTGCTCGACGAAGTCCGGATTCAAGCGCCAGTGATCAACGTCGAGTTCGACAAGAAGGGGGCCTCGAACATCGACGAGCTGCGCAGACGGGTCCAGGCGTACACCGGGGAATCGAAGGGAAGCAGCGGGGGCGGCGAAAAGAAGATTCGCATCAAGTCGTTCGTGTTCGAGAAGGGCAGCATCACGGTGGATGCCGCCGCGCTCGGCATGGAGAAGAAGACCCTCACCTTGCCCGAAATTCACCTCACGGACGTGGGGGGTACGAACGGATCTACCGCCGCGGGAATCACCAAGGAAGTTCTCTCCACCGTGGCGAAGAACGTCACCTCCGAGCTGGCTCATTCGGAGATCGACCAGCTGATCCAGGACAAATTGGGCAATTCACTGCCGGATAAGGCAAAAAGCTTGCTAAAGAAACTGGAATCGGACGATAAGTAGTCTATCTTTTTCGGTGGAGGTAAAGCGATGCGTTCCCGCTTGGCGAGAGTTTTCATGCTGGTGGCACTGGCAGCGATGCTGTCGGTGGGGTCTCCCTCTTGGGCGCAAGTCCCGGGGACCAAGGTGGAGTTCGGTCTCAAGGTGGGGGCCAACTTCTCGGACATCAATACCGATCAAATCACTTCTTCGACGCGTTCGGGATTGGTGGGTGGCGTCTATCTCGATCTCGCTACCATCCTTCTGCATTTGCAGACCGAGGCGCTCATTTCCCAGCACGGTTTCAAGGGCGGAACCCCGCTCAGCAGCTACACGGGCAGCAACGAATTGGAATACCGCGACACGGCTCTACAAATTCCGGCCCTCGTCGTGCTCGCGTTGCCTACCCCAGTGCTCTCGCCCCGAGCCTACCTGGGTCCAGCCCTCAACATCCCACTCAAGAGCGAAGTGAAACTCGACAACGACTGGGTTGACGTCAAAAAAGACATCAAGTCCACGTGGAGCCTGGTGTTCGGGGTTGGGGCGAAGTTCATGCGCGTGGGGGTCGATCTCCGCTACAGCATTGGTCTGTCTGCTCTCAACGATCGGCCAGTGGGTGACATCCTCAACGATGCGTTCGACGAGATCAACGGAGTCGACAAGTACGACGACATCAAAGATCGCACCATCTCGTTCACGGTTTCGTACGCGTTGAACTAGAGACAAGGGCTCAGAAATACCGCGCCAGGCGAATCCAAACGGTTTGTGGCGGAGCCAGGTACGCGTCCAGCAGCGCTAACCTGACTCCGCCGTATTCGCTCCCGCGCCCGCCGAGCGGAAGCTGCACTCCCGCGTCGAGATCGAGATCTTGCTGCAGGCTGTGGTGGAGGTGAAGCAGCAAGTAGATGCTTGCGTCATCGAGATTGACGAGCGCCGCCGGCTCCAGGGTCGTCAACGGTGACCACTCATAGCGCGCGCCGAGGGCGAGTTCGTGGCGGCCCAGATTGAAGAGTTCGCCACGGTCGAGTCGTCGAAGCAATGCGGGCGAGAGCGTCTCGATCTCTCCATCCAGGGAACGCGTCCCGAATCCGTTGCGGAAGAACTCGAGGTACGCCTCGAGGTTGCGTCCGCCCAAGATCCAGCTGCGGTCCAGGTTGGCGAGAAAGGAGACGACCACCTCTCCGTAATCCGGAAAGGTGGAAGTCAAGTCCCAACGCCAGACAGCTCCGGCCACGTTTCCACTCAAACCCAACCCCGTAACGGTGTCCTGGTAGTGACGGGCCGCGAGAAGCTCCAATTGCGAGGAACCGGCGAAGTGGCGCCACTTGAGAGCGGCGGAACTCTGGGCCAGCGTGAGCGGTTCGTTGCGATCGGCCCGTCGCGGGACCACGATCGCCTGGAGATCGTCTTCGCCAAGAAAGAGCCACTGCGCACTCGCCATGTCGATTCCCGGTTTGTACTCGGTGTCCAGAGCGTCGGGGGGAAAGGGGTCGAAGAGATCGAAGACATGAAAGAAAAGACCGCCGCCCCAGCTCAGGGCTTGCCTTCCCACGCGTAGAGCCAGCGCCCCCTTTGTGTATCCCAGAGAGATGCGGTCCAGGCGCAAGTAGAGTTGGTGCCTGGGACCATCGCTGAGATTCCAGCTCAGATCGAAGACCTGTCGCGATTCGCTTGCGGCGGGCAGAAAGAGCTGCAGGGTTCCCGTGCCGGCGGGGTTCGATTCAGCTGATGAAGCCAACAAATTACCGTGCAGATAGTCGAGCTGCGTCTGAACCGTCAGATTCCAGGGACCGTGGAGCCAGGCGAAGTTTTCCCGCACATCTAGGCTCTCCAGATCCGGGTGTCGACCAGCCGTAAGCGCTCCGGCATCGTCGGCGTGGTAGTTCTGCATCAGGCCTTGTACCTTGAGATGACCGCCGACTTTGGCGGCGCCCGCGCTCCGCGGGATGGCCAGCGCGTAGAGCAAGGCAGCGAACCAGAGGACGCGCATTATTGAACTCTATCCTCCTCGATGTGCCCGTCACGCAAGGTGATCTGTCGAGGGGCCAAGTCGATGACCAGCTGATCGTGAGTGGAGATCAAGAAGGTAGTTTCGTGCTTGCGATTCAGGATCAACATCAACTCCACCAATTCACGAGAGGTGGTGGAATCGAGATTGGCGGTGGGTTCATCCGCGAGCACGATAGCCGGCTGCGAGACGATGGCTCGCGCAACGGCCACTCTCTGCTGCTGGCCGCCGGACAGCTCGGCCGGCCGGCGATTCTCCATTCCGTCCAGGCCGACTTCCTCGAGAATTTCCCGCGAAAGATCACCCCGCTTCGCGGCGGAGACTCCCTGGAGCTCCATGACGAATTCGATGTTTTCCCGGGCGGACAACACCGGAATCAAATTGTAGGCCTGGAAGACGAATCCGACGTGCCCCAGCCGGTAATCGGCCAATTCGGCGAAGGAACTCTGGTCGATGCGCCTTCCATCGAGGGTGACGCTTCCCGCGGACGGACGGTCGAGTCCCCCGATCATGTTCAGGAGGGTCGTCTTTCCCGATCCGCTAGGGCCGGCCAGGGTGACGAACTCTCCGCGGTTGATCGCGAGGTCCACTTCCCTCAGGGCCCGCACTCCGACATGATCACCCTGATAGGTCTTGGAGACTTTGTCACAAACGACGATTTCATTCATGTCGAACTCCTATCCCCTCGTGAGCGCTTCGATGGGTACTTTGCGCGCGGCGCGTAGCGCCGGATACACGCTGGCCAAGAACGCCAGGGCGGCGATGAACACGACGGCGCTCACGACGTCGCCGAGCTGTAGAGTGGGATGGATCACTCTGCTCATACCCCACATTTCCGCCCCGGCCGCGAGATGCGAGAAATCGATCCCGTCGTGGAGCAGAGCGAGCGATCCGGCGGCGAGGACTCCACCCAGGGCAATGCCGATGACGAGCAAGAGAGTCGATTCGGCCAAGACCTGCTCCACGATCAAGCGTGGACGCATCCCCAAGGCCTGAAGCAGTCCAAACTCTCGGGTGCGTTCCGCCACCGCCATGAGCAGGGTATTGATCAATCCGAAGGCCATGGCAACGTACATGACGACGTAGAAAATCCAGATCCACGACTTCCCCAGGGCAACCATGGCCTGAGTCATCGGTTCCAGCTCCGTCCATGGCTGGATGTCCAGATCTTGCGCGCGTGCGCGGGCCCGGGAGAGGAAGTCGTCGAGCCGATTCACGTCTCGCAGTCTCACCGAGACTTCGGAAACGCGATCGGCGAGACCGAGCATCCGCTGAGCGGTCGTGCGTCCCAAGAAGACGTAAGCCAGCTCCGTGCTGCCGCGGTCGGCCTTGAAGATCCCGACCACACGGAAGCCATGATCGACGACGGCATGCTGGGTATCCTGGCTCATGAGCACCACGCGTTTGCCGAGTTCCGTGTCGAGGCGGTCCGCCAGTTTGCGCCCCAACAGGATGCCGTGATCCTCTGGCCCCTTCAGGGGTTGACCAGAGCTCGGAGCATGGCCGATGAACGACAAATCGTTTTCCCGCGCGGGATCGATGCCGACCATCGTGACGCCCGCGGACTCGCGTTCGCTCATCACCACCGCCGGACAGCGCACCCGCGCGTCCCACGCCAGCACTTCGGAACTCGTGAGAAGATCATGGAGCGCGCCCTCGGGCGATGGCATCGACCGATCGACGGAGGGATCGTCGAGATAACCAGGCGCATGAATTTGCAGGTGACCGGTGAGGGTGTCGATCGCGTTGCGCGTCTCGTCCTCACTCCACCCGCGGATGAACGCGGCGAAGAAGAGCATCGCCCACAGGCCGAATGCGATCGTCGAGATGAGCACCGCCGTGCGCCGCCGATTCCGCAAGACGTTGCGCCAGGCCAAGCGAAAGAGGAGAGAGAGGGCCATGGGTCTACACCGCCTTCATCGCGTCGACCGGGTGCAAACGTCGGATCCGCAGCAGCGGGAAGAGGGCGGCGATCGAGGTAACCACGAGGATCACCAGCGGGCCAATGGTCAACGAGAACAGATTCAGGCGCGGATAGATTCGGGCTGGCAGGTTCCAACGAGTCAGGAGCTCTTCGCTTCCGGAAAATGCCAGTCCATGGCGACCGACGAAGAGGGTGATTCCGCCTCCGAACGCCAGCCCCACCAGGAGACCGAGCACCAGGAGCATGACCGACTCGATCAGAACGATGCGGCCGAGCGTGTTGGGACGGGTTCCCAACGCGAGAAGCACCCCGAACTCGCGCGTGCGTTCCAGGACCGCCATCAGAAAGGTGTTGAGAATGCTGAAGGTGACTACGAAGACGAGCACCGCGTAGAGAAACCAGCCAATGGCGGCATCGAGAGTGATTCCCTGTTTCAATCCCTCGAGCAGATTTTCCCAGGGTAGCACGACGAGTCCGGAGTCTTGAGCCAGAGCCGCTCTCACCGCCCGCGTGGTTTTGTCAACTCGATCGAGTCCCGCGGTGCGAACCACGATGGCATGTGCACCATCGGGCAGTGAAAACACGTCTTGAAAGGTCTTCAGGGGTATCTCCACCGTAGTCCGGTCGAGATCCGGCTCACCGCTGACGAAAATCCCGACCACGATCAAAGTGGCCGCGGCCAAGGCGCCTTCGTTTCCCTGTCCCAGCACGGTGAGAGTGTCGCCCAGGGAGACTCCGAGGTTCTTGGCCAGAGTCTGGCCGAGGATCGCCTCGTCCGCATCGGGCGCAGAGAGGAAGCGGCCCTTTTCGATCGACTTTGGAAGGGAGGATAGACGCGGTTCGCGGTTGGGCTCAACTCCGACGATGGCCGCGCCGTGGGTGCGGGAGGGACCACCCACTAGGGCGTAGGACTCGCCGCGGGCTGAGACCGCCTCGACTCCCGGTACCGCGGCAATGCGCTTCTCCAGTGCGGAGGCGCCTTCGATGTAGTTCTCCAGGCGCGGTTTGTCGTGATAGCCGGTTGCCTGAACCTGGAGGTGTCCGCTGAACACCCCCACCGCGCTCTCGATCATGGCGCGGTAGCCTCCCTGCTGAAAGGCGACCATGAACACGAGAATCGCGGTGGCGAAAGCGATGGCCGAGAGAGTGAGGACCGTGCGGCGAGGATTCCGCCACAGGTTACGTCGCGCGAGACGCAGTTCGAGTCCGGCAGCCATCAGTGTTGTTCCCATTGACTGCGCGGGTTGCGTAGGCTCCCCACCGTGAAGAGAGAGGAGGGAAGCTTTTGATCGAACTTCGCGTTCCTGTATTCGAGATCGGTCCAGTAGCCTGGCTTCTCGCTCTTTTCCATCCGCATCTTGGTGACGTAGACCTCCTTGTCGCCGAGAGGACCGATCTGCGTGGCCGAGAGTTTCTTCACTATCACCAGATCCTGGTCGTAGAAGGTCTCCTCGAGCAGCAAGTGATCGTCTCTCACACTGATGGATTGCTTGCCCCAAATGACCGGTGCATTGGGATGTGGAATGGCGTCGATGAGATAGACCGTGTGACCGTCCTGTTGTTTGGTGCCGGCCAGGGTGAGATCGTAGTGCACGAGCAGCGCGTCCGACTTGGCCAGATCGGAATAGGAAAAGTCCGAACCCATCCAGCTTTGGGCCATCATGCTGTACGGCAGCTTCAAAACCCGGTCGAGCTTGGGGGTGTAGATCCACATCTCATCGCCGAGTTTCAGCGTGGCACTGCCGGATTCCTTGGCCGGTTCGGTAAACCGCACCAGGGCGTCCTTCTGACCGCGCGTCCAGCTGGACATGACGGACCGGCGCTCCCAGCTGGGGCGATGCACCGTCATGACGATTTCCGTGCGCGAAGTGGTTCCTCGCCAGTAGTCGAAGGCAGCCTTCAGGATCGCGTGAGCGTCGGGGGCCTCCGCCCGCGTTCCCGCTGGAAACATGACGAACAGAACGACCACGGTAATTCGTCGGATGGCTCTGAGTTTCATGGTTGGCCCTCCTTCGCTTCCTGATGAGGCCCTTCCTTGGGCCCGGGCTTCGGGGCGCGAATCCCCAGCGTCAAGACGTCCAGAAAATGTCCGCCGGCCGCGACCGGATCAAACTCGGGGTCGAACCACGCCTGCAGAAAGATCCCGTCCAGCGCGCCCACGAGGACCGCCGCGAGCGCTTCGGGTTCGACATGAGAGCCCACCTCACCTTGGGCCATGCCCTCGCGCAGCATGTCCGCGAGAACCCCGCGGAACATCTCATAGAGCTGGCGAAACTCCCGCGTCAGCTGCTCGCGGAATTCGGACGCGGTGGAGGCCGACCAGAATTCCATGGTCAAGGGATAGAGGTCCTGCATTTCGCGGCAGCTCGAAAGCAGGGAATCACAGGAACGACGCAGCGAGGAAAGAGGGGAGAGTCCGGGATCCTCGGCCGTGTCGACCATGGAGCGGAAGGCCTGCTCGGTGTACCAGTGGAAGAGGCGCAGGAAGAGCTCCTCCTTGCTGCGGAAGTATTCGTACACCGTTCCCTTGCCGATGCCGGCCTGCCGCGCGATGTCCACGACCCGGGTGCCGCGGAAGCCGCGTTCGGCGAAAACGCGCGCCGCGGCCTCCAGGATTTCGCGCTCCCTCGATTCTTTCAGATCCGGTCTTGCCTTGCGCGGAGCCATGGAAGCGGCCTCTCTGGGGGTTGATGAACCTCCCTACTACGATTATTGACCGACCAGTCGGTCAAATTATAATCTCCCGAACCGGGTCCCGCAACCTGCTCCAACGGGATTTCGTAGGGTGCTTCGAATCCACTTGCCTCCGATTCCCCGCGAAACGAGATCTCACATGCCTTTTTCCGTCCGCGTCGCACGATTCCGCGCCCGACCTCCGTTGGCCCTCGGGTTGGTACTCGCCCTCATGCTGGTTCCTCGACCGAGCCGGGCTGCCCTCGACCTCCCCGAACTCCCCACTGCGGCGGCCGAGGCGCTGGCCTACCGCGATTCCCTGGACGTGGCCACCGCCCACCTGCGCGCGGGCGAATTCGCCGCGGCCGAACCCATCTACCAAGAGCTCAGTCGCACCTTTCCCCAGGACGCCAGGGTGTGGAGTGGTCTCGGGTTGTGTCACTATCGCCTGAAGCGTTTCGACGAATCAGCGCGCGAGTACCTGCGCGCGGTACAGCTCGGGGTCCCCTTTCCCACCGTTTACATCTACGACGCGGCCTGCTCTGAGGCCCTCGCGGGTCAGCAGAAGGAGGCCATGATCACCCTGAAGCGCGCCCTGGCCGAAGGTTTGGAGGATCGCTCGCTGGTTGGGCAAGATAGCGATCTCGACTCGCTGCACGATCTGCCCGACTGGCCCGAGGTGGCGGGGCTCTTACCCGCGGGCATCACCGATCGAGTGGCGGGGTGGCGCTACGATCTCGATTTCTGGTGGAAGGAAGTGCGCCGCCTGCACCCCGCGCCGTTCGCGAAGACTCCCGAGTCCGAGTTCTTGGCCAGGATCAAAAGTCTGCACGATCGCATTCCCAAGCTCAGCGACGAACAGATCATGATGGAGTTCGTGAAGCTGGCGGCCCTCTTGGGGGACGGCCACTCGGGCATCCGTCCCATGCCGCGCTCTCGAATCCAGCTCCGCTCCTTACCCCTTCAGCTCTATGTCTTCACGGATGGTGTGTTCGTCATCGACGCCAACGAGGACTACACCGATCTCATTGGCGCGAGAGTCTTGTCCCTGGGAACTCGCGAAGTCGACGGGGTGTGGCCCGATCTGGCTGAGCTCGTTCCCAGGGACAACCCCATGCGGATTCTGCAGCAGGGTCCCTTTCTGCTCACGATTCCCGCGGTCCTCCGGGAATTGGGAGCCATCGGCGACACCGAGACGGTCCCTGTGAAAGTTCGTGACGCCACCGGCAAGGAACGCACGGTCGAGGTCGAGTCCATGCCGATGGGGAGAGTCAACTTCGAGCTGATTCCCTCCAAGCTGCCCGGCGCGGGCAAAGCTCCGCTCTATCTGTCGCACGCCGACGATGTGCTGTGGATGGGGGCTCTCGATGGCGGCCACGTCTTGTACGTCGAGTTCAACGTGGTTCGCGATGGACCCAACGAATCGATCGCAGAGTTCGCCGGCCGCATGAAAACGCGGCTCACGGAAAATCCCGAAATCGACACCGTCATCGTGGACGTGCGGAACAACGGGGGCGGGAACAGCTTCCTGTATCCTCCCCTGGTGAAGACGCTGGTGTACTACGAGGGATTGCGCGACGACACTGAACTGTACGTGCTCCTGGGTCGACAGACCTTCAGCGCGTGCGAGAACTTCGTGACCGACTTGGACACCTGGACCGGCGCCGTGTTCGTGGGCGAACCCAGCGGATCACGGCCGAACATGATCGGGGAGAGCACCTTCAGTCTGCTGCCCTACAGCGGTCTGCGGGCGGGCATTTCCTCCCGTTACCACCAGGAATCGTATCCGGGCGACGCGCGCCTTTGGATCGCCCCCAGCATTCCCATCGGACTGGGTTCAGAGGATTATTTCGCCAACCGGGATCCGATTCTGGACACGGTTCTGAGTGGGGTGGCCAAGGGCCAGTAGACTCGTTCGCCTCAGGCGAGGTAGGTTTCCGGCATGGACGAATCACCCCCCAAGAGTCACGCCCGCGCCGTCGCATCCGTGCGCCACACCTGTATCGTGATCGGGTTCTACTGCGCACTGGGCCTCTACGGACTTTTTACCCAACACGCCAAGGGCTCCAGCCACCCGCTCGTCGAGCATCGAGGCTCCGCCTTACCTTTATACCTGGGTCTCATGGTCGCGGAGTGGGGACTTCTGCGCTATGTGATGGTGGGTACGAGAAAGTACGGGACGAAATTTCGCGACCTCATCGGCGCTCCCTGGGCGAGGGGAAGAGACGCGGCTCGTGATCTCACTCTTGCGATCGGCTTCTGGGCACTCTGGGCCGGCGCCGAATTAGCCGTGGCTCGGCTCTTGGGAAAGGGCGGCACCGAGAGCTATGACTCTCTTCTGCCCCACGGGCCTCTCGAGGTGGCAGCCTGGATCGCTCTCGCAGTGAGCGCGGGAATCTGCGAGGAGGCGATCTTTCGGGGCTACCTCCTGCGGCAATTCAGAGCCTTCACCCAAAGCGCGACTCTTGCCGTGATCGCGCAGGCATTGGTCTTCGGAATGGCCCACGGCTACCAGGGCCTACGGAATGTGGTGACGATCGCGGTCCTCGGCGCGGCCTTCGGTGCGCTCGCACTATGGCGCAAGAGCCTTCGTCCCGGAATGCTCGCTCACGCCTGGATGGACATCATCGGCGGGCTCTTTGCCCGCTGATCGACTGCGCTCTAAGAATTCAAGCTGAGCGGGAATAGAAAGCCGAGGCCTCCGGTAGAGGGAGTAGATAGCAACCGCACCCCTCTGCTGGAGGCATGACGATGGACTCTATTCACCTTCCCCCCGATCCTCTTACCCCCTCCGTGGTCGCGCTCCGTGTTTGTCCACGGTACAGGCCGCGCTTTCCGCATCGCCTGTTCACGACGGCTCTTACGACAGGCCTGCTGATCCTCTCGCTGGCCGGCACCGGCCGGGCCCAGCGCTCACGCCCTGTGTTGGACGATCCCATCGACCCCCGGATCGCTTCACGCACCGTGCGACTCCAATCCCTGACCGTCTCGGTGGACGTCGACGAGGGCATGGCGGTCACCCAGCTGCGGGAGATCCTGCGCAACGACGGGGGCCGCGTGGCCGAGGCACGCTTCGTGTTACCCCTGCCCCCGGGCGCGGTCGTCCATGACGCGAGTCTGCGGATCGACGGCAAACTGGTCGAAGCTGAGATTCTTCCCGCCGGACAGGCGCGCGCGGCCTACCAGGACATCGTCCGGCGCATGATCGATCCCGCACTCATCGAATACCTCGATGAAGGATTGCTCAGCACGCGCGTCTTTCCCATTCCACCGGGCGGAACTCGTGAGCTCACGCTAAGCCTCACCGTGGCGCTGCCCGAGGACTTTGGAACGTGGAGCTACCGGCTTCCCCTGAAAGCCCTGTGTGGCGGACACCTGGCGCCCGAACAACTCGCGGTCGAAGGGATCGTCCGCAGTCACCTCTCCCTTCAAGCGCCCTACAGTCCCACACATGCACTCGAGGTGAACCTCGACGCCGACGGGCATCGCGCGAGCTTCAGTCTGGAAAACAAGGGCGAGCTGGCGGCACGTGATGTCCTGATTCAGATCCCGTCGACGCGAGAGCGAATGGGGGTGTGGTTCGCGAGTTCCCGGCCGGCCGGCGAGGACGGATTCTTCCTGGCTCGGATTCAGCCCGGAGAGGAACAGCTCGCGGCCGCGAAGGACGCGCGGAAACGGATTGTCTTCGTGCTCGATACCAGTGGAAGCATGGAGGGCGAAAAGTTTCAGCAGGCCAAGGCGGCTGTTCGTTACTGTCTGACTCACCTCGGGCGTGAAGACAGCTTCGGAATTCTCACTTATGCGTCGACCGTACGTTGGATGAGCAATGGGGTGGAAGCGGCGAGTCCGAAGGCACTGTCCACTGCGCTCGCCGAACTCGATCGACTCTCCGCCCGCGGCGGCACCAACATCGAAGCTGCCTTGAACTCGGCGCTCGACGAGCTGAAGCGCGCGAACCACGAGCCAACTTACGTGCTCTTTCTCAGCGATGGTTTACCTACGGTGGGTGAGCAGAGCATCGATACGCTGCTTGCGCTGGCCAAGACGCAAAACCAAGCCGATGCCCGTCTGTTCACCTTTGGCGTTGGCTATGATGTCAACACGCGGCTCCTCGATGGCCTGGCGAGTGGCAGCCGCGCCCTCGTTCGCTACGTGCTTCCCGGCGAAGATCTGGAAGAGAGCGTGAGCAATCTCTACAGCCAAATCGCACAGCCCTTGTGGACCGATCTCGCCCTGAAACTGAATGGGGCAGGACTCTACGACATGAGCCCCACCGAACTCGGCGATCTCCACCGCGGCGCGACCATCACCGTCCTGGGGCGCTACCGCAACCCAGGACACTTCCGGCTGGTGCTCAGTGGACGGCAGGACAGCGCGAGGCGTAGCTTCAGTCAGACGGTCGAACTCGCCAATCGCGCTACCATGCACGACTACATCGCCAGGCTTTGGGCCTCGCGGCGCATCGCCTTTCTTCAGAGCATGCTCCGAGCCGAGGGCCGTTCCCAGGAGCTCATCGACGAGATCGTCGATCTCGGATTGCGCTATGGCATCGTGACCGAGTACACCAGCTTCCTCATCAAAGAACCCAATGCGCAGGTGGCGCGGGCGCAGCGCGAGGGGCGGGGAATCGCCAGCATGCCGATGGCGGCCCGCGAGGAGATGGACGCACTGGTCCAGGAATCGAGTCAGGCGACGGGGAAGGTCGCGGTGAACCGCGCGAAGAAGGAGTCGAAAGATTACGCCGCCGATGCAG
This sequence comes from Candidatus Krumholzibacteriota bacterium, assembly GCA_963764625.1. GTDB lineage: Bacteria > Krumholzibacteriota > Krumholzibacteriia > JAJRXK01 > JAJRXK01 > JAOZPE01. Next base: position 83,779 of record CAVXTH010000009.1, read on the forward strand.
CACTTGTGCCCGACGCACCGGCCAAGTTGCAGTCGAACGAGCGCTGGTCGAATCCCGGCGAGCGGGCCAACGCGGGTGCGCGCATGCAGCTCGGTCGTTGGATCTTCCGTGCCGATGCAGAGGGTCGCTGGGTCGACCACCGCGCGGAGGGTGCGGATCCGAGGCTCGAGATCAAAGCCTACAGCCAGGCGTGGTTCGAGCTGGCCGAGATGCGGCCCGAGCTTCGCTCGGTGATGGGCCTTGGCTCCACCATTCGGATCGTGGTGGGCCGAGAGGTTCTGGAAATCGGGGATGAAGGCGTCGAGACGCTTTCGGCGAAGGATCGCCACTGGTTGGCCTCCTCGCCGATTTGAGGCCGAAGCCCGGTTCACCGTGGCCATGGGCGCAAGCACTCCGAGCAGTGCTTGCGCCTTCGTCCGTCCCCGGTCTCTTGGGGATGGTGCTGGTGCGCCTCAGGACTGGCTGAAGGTCGAAGGGCCCATTAGATTGACACGGCGTTGGACCCGACGGACGTCGATTCGGGCCGGGTCAGCTCAAGATTTTCCGTCTCGAGTGCGAGCACGGGCAAGACTTCGAAACCTGAAGAGGGGAGAGATCATGGCGATCTACGAATGCGAAAAGTGTGGAATGAGCATCGGCACGATGACCTGCGGCAAGTGCGGAAAAGAACTGGTTCACGACACCCTCGCTCTGGATTCGGGCAAAAAGGTCCACATCGCGAAATGCCCGGATGGGCACGGGAAGGTCAAATCGCCCCAGTGCTGCGGCGAGGACATGAGCTGCTCGCTCTGATTCGCACCAGACGCTGCCTATCCTTATTTACAACGAGCCGTCACATCCGCTTTGCCGGATCGTAAGGGCTTCAGACACCGAACGACGAGGAGGTCCCATGTCTGGTTCACTTCGTTCAGCGCTCTGTGCCCTGTCGACGCTCACGCTCGTTTCCTCGGCCTCGGCCGCCGATCCCACCCAGACGGCGGAGTACACCGTCACCTTCGAGTCGACCTGGAGCGCCCAGACGCACCCGGTCGACTATCCCTCCAACTCACACTTTTCCGGGCTCATCGGAACTACCCATGACGCCTCGGTGTCGTTTTGGCAGGGGGGGCAACCGGCGAGCCCCGGGATCGAGAGCATGGCCGAGACGGGTTCCAAGTCACCGCTGCTCAGCGAGATCGCCACTGCGGTAACCGCTGGCAGCGCGGATGCTCTGATCTCCGGGGGTGGGATCAACCCCAGTCCGGGTAGCGTCTCGGTCTCGTTTACGGCCGATCTGAACTACCCGCTGGTCTCCCTGGTTTCCATGATCGCTCCCAGCCCCGACTGGTTCGTGGGCGTCTCCGGGATGAGCCTCTTGGACAATGGCGACTGGGTAGCAGAGAAAGTCGTCACCCTCTGGCCCTTCGACAGTGGAACGGACAACGGCACCACCTATGCGTCCTTCGATTCGGACACCAATCCCCCCGAGCCGATCTACCAGATCATGACCCTGCCGGTGGGAAATGGAGCCCCTCTGGGCACCTTCACCTTCACCCGAACCGACATTCCGACTGCGGTCGATCCGGATGAGGGCACGACGGGCTCTCGGACCCGGGCCGTTCTCTACCAGAACTCACCGAATCCCTTCAATCCCTCCACCACGATTCGCTACCACCTGCCCTCGGCCCAAAACGTCCGTGTGGCCGTGTATGACGCGGTCGGACGCGAACTCTTCACCCTTGTCGACAGGGTCCAGGACGCGGGCACCCACGACGTGCGCTGGAATGGGAGGGATCGCGCCGGAAGGCAGGTGGTCTCGGGCGTCTATTTCTATCAGCTCCGAGCGGGTTCCCTCGTCGAGCGAAAGCGGATGGTACTCTTGAAGTAACTGGGGCAGGACCGTCTTTGGAGCTATGGAGATCACCACGCCCCAAGTTCGAGTACATCTCAGGCAGCTCAGCTGTCAGGTCTAGAGAAAGAGCCCCGGGGAATCCCCCCGGGGCTCTATGTCATCCAACTCATTCCTGAATGAGGCGGAGAGTTGTTTCGATGCGACTACTGTCCCTTGTAAAGCGACTTGACCTTGCCCCAAGAGGACTCGACCGCGCCGACAATCGCGATGGGCTGGTAAGTAATGTTGGTCCACTCCACGTGGACACCTGCGTTGGCATTCCCGCCCTGCAGAAACATCTGGCAGTAACCGCCGACCTGAGCATCATTGAGCATGCCCCAGAGGCCGTACGGGGGATCCTCGGCAGTATTGCCCTCGTCGAAGGCGAGGGGTCCGCTGCTGTACATCGTCCCATTGTAGTCGACGGTATAGGTGATATCTGCAGGGTCAGTCATGGAGTTAGCGTGAGGTTGGTAGATGACCCCAATGTGAATCACGTCGCCCGCGGTATAGACCACACCTTGGCTCGCGGTGAACGAATAGAAAGGAAGTCGTCCACCAAAGCAGGCGATTTCCCCATCCGTAGACCGGACATTGAAGCGGCCATCAATATCTTGAGACCACCAGGGCGCTACCGAAAGACCAGCCTCACCACCAGTTCCCGAGATCATCAGGTCCGCACCGAAGCTGAACGCAGCATCGTTGTCGAAGTTGACCGCGGTGCTACCGTCCTCCGAGAACCTCCAGTTGTGCAGGTTAGCGAAACCGCCACATTCGAGATCCTGGTCATCGATCACGATCGACGCAGGATAGGTGTTGCTAGTGGTTAGGATTGAGGTGGGGCAATCATTGAAGATGCGTGTCTTCAAGACTGCGCTCGTGGGGTTGGGGGTCGCGGCTGAGGCCACCGTTACGAAAACGGTGAGCGACAATGCCACGATCATGAAGCACTGCGTCCACTTCCCATATCCGTTAAGTCTCATTCTAGCTGTCCTCCTAAAGAGTTGCGATTCAGATCGACTATGCGGCTTAGGACCCGGCGGCGTGTGAGCCCGCATACACATAGTCGAAGTATACCACATTTGGGTCCTGCTCTACCTCATCAAGACACACCGCCTTCCTACACGCTCGTCATTGGATTCCAACGTGTAGAAATACACACCACCTGGAAGATCGTGCAGATCCATGAGGATCTGGTGATTCCCGGCGGATTGAACTCGATTTACCATGCTCCGCACTCGACGTCCTCTCACATCATAGACCGAAAGGGCCACCCGCCCGGCCTGGGGCAGGCTGTACGAGATCATGGAGGGCCCCGCAAAGGGGTTTGGAATATTCTGATTCAAGACGATGGCGCTCACTCCCAGCCTGGTTGCTTCGGGAGCCGCAGTGGCTGGAGTGAATGTTGCGACTTCGAGGCCACGTTGCACGTCAGCGTTCTGCATGAATCGGGACCACACCGAACCGTTTAGGTAGTTCTCGATCATGATCACGATCGGACCTTCGTCGATTCCCAGATAGTCGGTGGCCCACCATCCTTGGGTGAGATTGAAGGCATCCTTGAAGCCATACACCGACCAAAGGTCGGCATACAAGTTGTCGTACATGTAGTGGAGCGTGGGAATCACGATCTCCGGTGCGAACGCGATGGAGGAAGCTGCGGCGGTCGGAGAGATCGTGCCGTTGTCGCTCTGAGCGGGAGGGGCACCGTGGGCCAGATATCCGCCAGGGTCGTCCGATGCAGTCAAGCCCCACAGGAGATCCCCGTATCCAAGCCAGCCTAAGGGGTTGTCGACGCAGTACGCGTGGGCTGCAAGGGTGGCTTTGCGAGAGTTTTCGAAATAGGTGCTCGCCTTGCTCCGCATGTATACGTCTTGGATCCCTCGATAATCGATCCAGCAGTGCGAGTACTGGTGCCCGAAGAGGGGCGGAAAGACAAGGTATTGGTACCCGTATTGGGTTGACCAATTGTAACCGCTAGTCCAAGTGAACCAGGTGCTGGAATTAACGGGATGGGTGGGGGAGCCCAGGGCGAGGATGTAGAGGATCATCGCCTCGTTATAACCTACCCAGGTGCCGAAGGACGTGAACCCCCCCTCGGGATTCCAGCCCATGCGGATTCCCACACCGTTGGCCCGCATGAATTCCCAATCGACTCTCTGGTAGAGCGAGTCCGCAAGATCCCGAACCTGTATGTCGAGTGTTTCGGTCGTATCGAAATACTGTTTGGCGTCCAGCACACCCGCCATCAAGAGAGCGGTGTCGATGGTCGAAAGTTCACTGCTCCAAACACGCGCCCCGGTATTCATGTCCAGGAAGTGATAGAAGAGGCCCTTGTATCCCATCATTCCCGAACTCGCCGTGCCCTGCGGACCATTCCAGAAGGTCTGAAGCGTGGTCAACACCCGATCACGGCCGTCCGCGCGGCTTACCCATCCATGGTCGATGCCAATTGTAATCGCAGTGAGGCCAAAACCTACGGAAGCGATGCTGGCCGGCGACCCACTGGTAGAGCGATCCTTCACCAGACCGTTGCTGGGATTGGCTTCGTTCCAAAAATAGTCGAAGGCCCCGTGCTGCACTTCATCCAGAAGCTGTTCGGTGGTCAGTGCCAAGGCTGAAGAGCAGCTCGCGAGTACCACTAGGACCACGAGAGAGAGCAGGGCTCCAAATCGTAGCGATGCGAGGGCGAACTGCGAGGTCTTGGATGTTCTGTTCATGATGATCCTCTCGATGCCCACTAGAAGTTAACTCCCATACTCACCCGATGAGTGCCCCCGAGGTACTCGTGGCCGGCCCACGCATAGTCCAAGCGAAACTCAGAGTCACCAAGTGAACCCATCAGACCGAAGCCCAGCGTGAGTCCCAGATAGGTGTCCTCTTGGAAGAGGGTTTGATAGCCGGCCCTCAAGGCCAATCGCTGCATCCACTCCAGCTCTACGCCCAGGTTGATCGTTTCCGTGTTGTCGCTGGGGTGGAGCGCGTCGAGACTCAGGGTCATGAGGGTGGCATCGCTGAGCTTCAGCGGTTGACTCATGCCAACACGGAAGAGCACTGGGACCGGGAAGCTTCCCGTCCACTGCGAGGCGGGAAGCGTGCCGTTGTCGCCGTTAGTGTTCGGATTGGCATCGTACTGGATACTCAAGTCCCTTCCAGAGTACGAGCCCTTGGTCCCAAAATTCAAAAGAGCGAAGCCGAGGCGTAGATCGTTGTCTGTGAGCCGATACACCGTTCCCAGGCCGAATGTCAGCACTGTCACCGAGCTATTCCAAATGCGCTCCGTCACGTAATTCACTTGGAGTCCCACGACGAATCTCTGGGTCACCTGCTTGCCAAAGCCGATGGTCAGGCCGGTATCTCCGACCGAGTAGCGCTCGCCAGTGCCCAGGGGCTTGTCCACCGTGCGAACATCGATGTCGCCCGAATTCAGCGATGTGACACTGCCGAAGAGTGTTCCAAATCCTGAGATGGGGAACGCGACTGCTGCGTAATTATAATTGATATCGGCAAACCACTCGCTGTGTGTGAAATGGACCACCGGTTCCGAGATCTCACCGATGGCGCCAGGATTGAAATACGCCGACTGGATGTCGCCAGATACCGCGGCTCCCGCGTTTCCCATTGCGGCGAGCCGCGCCCCAGGCTCGATGTTCATGAACTGACCAATTGAAGTCCCCGTCTTGGACTGTGCGTGTACAGAACGTACCCCGCCAAGCGCGAGCGCCAACACCAGAATCACCAACAATCGATCTGCCCTCTTCATCGGACCCTCTTCATCATTTTATGATGGCAAATTTGCCGATACTCGAGCCGAGATTTCCGCCATCCACGTGATAGACGTAGAGGCCGGGCGCGACGTCCAGGTTGTCCTTTGTCCGGAGATTCCAGGCCACATAGCCCGCATCCGAACCATCCTGCGTGAGCGTTTGCACGAGTTCCCCTCTCACCGTAAAAATCCTGATGGTGCAGTTAATGGGTACTCCCCTGAATTCGATCCTACGTTCGCCTCTGCCCGATACGTTGAAGCGCCCAGGTTCGAAACTGGCAGAGCCTATGTACGGATTCGGCACGACGTAGGGTTGGAACTCCGCCTTTGCTTTCTCCGAATTGAGATCCACAACCTTGCCCTTGGTGGTGAACACGAAAGCGTCGTCCGCCGCCAAGGGGCGATCGAGGACCAGCTCGAAAACATCCCCTTCTCCGGGTGGTCGTGTCGGAGCGGTCGCATCGACGGGCAGCTCCAATCTCCAGGTGGGGATCGGCGTGGCACCCACATAGGTGATGACGTCGATCACCTCGTTGGGTTGCGAGAGCGTTCCATCCAGAGCGCCCAAGTCGCGGAATCGAAAGTCCATCTCCCGCTCACCATCCGGCCCACGCGCGAATACTTTGAATTTCGCGGGGCGTGGAGCGAAGGGGAAGAGGGCCAATGAGGTGTCAATGACGCTGTCAGAGAATCTCACGACGATATCATCGGGGAAGCCCGGTCGCTTCAGATTGATCGGGGCCGCGATCTGATAGCTTGTCATGAGCTGCGCATCCGTGTCGGAACTGTCGGTGAATCCGGTGCGCGCGCTATCGATCTCGACCGTGGAGAGGGTACTGATCACTGGGAGTAAGCCCTGGGCTACCGGACCGGAGCCCTCACCGGAAAAGTCGACCCCCCCCTCGAACAGGATTTTGTGACCAGTGCTATCGATCAGCGCATAGGAGGTCGCACGTAGACTGTCCACAGACGGTGTAGCAAAACTGATCTTGTAGGTATTGCCATCCGGGACGAGGTTCGAATTGACGACTTCGACTCTGACCTCGGCTACCCCGATGCCCTGGGAGTGCTCGATCCCCGAGGTCTCGGCGGGCTCGTAGCCGGCGGATTTGGGATTGGGGCGTATGCGGATGACGTTATCAGCGAGAATGTACTCACCGCGCCTCGTGCGCGATCCGAGTATCGGGCTCTCTGAGGGGTAGAAATCGAGCTTATCCGAGCCGTGATCAAAGGAAGCGATTGCGTAGAAGTATTCCTGTCCATTCGTGACTGTCGTATCAGTCCATGTGTGTTGCAGGCCAGTATCGTTTCCCAGATAGTAAGCGACTCCATCCACAATCTGTGTCGAGAAGCCTCTGCGCCCGTTCTTGAGGTCAAAGATTTTTTCCGGTTGCCCGTTTCCTACGAAATCGGTGCCAGTAGCATTGGTGATGACTTTGGGATCAAGGAAGTTCAAGTCGGTCGAGCGGTAGATGCGATATCCCTCGAAGTCGAACTCTCCAGTAACGGGATCCGCGGAGCCCTCCGCTTTGTTGTTCCAGGAAAGGCGCACGTAGCCATCTCCAGCCTCTGCGGTGAGAGTGGGCAGGGGCGGAGGAACCGCGAAGCGGTAGTTGGCGTCGTAAATCTGCTGGACCGTTTTCACCGTCCCGCGCAGTTCTTCCAGGTTGGCTCCATACGCCAAGGCCAAGCTAAATCGCTCCGTCTTGCCTGCCTTGAGCTTGAACGGACCCGAGGCGAAGAGGAAGCCGATGTTGTAGTTCGAGGCAATCGGATCACCGAAGCGTACGGAAGGGTCGGGATCGCTGAATTGTTCGTAGAGGCGTTGGGGCCAATTCGCCGGCGTCGTGAAAAACAGAATGTCATCGACCGTCTGATCGGGATTACCCTGTCCGGGCCGAATCCGGTTGATCTTGAATCCGGTGAGACCAATCTGATCTGACTCGTTGAGATCTAGCGCGTCGAAGTTGGGCTCGCCAGAAGTAGGTATGCCATCGCCTTCTCCGGTATCTCCGCTATCGGGAATGCCATCGACTCCGACATCTTGCAACTCGACGGTCCAGTCCATGTCCTCGTCGCCGGTCCACCAGTGTTCGAGTCGATACGCAGGCAGGTCCTCGAGTGGCCCATAAGTGGCGACGAAACGGTCCAGATCGTAGTGCGAGGCCAGATAGGCGTCGATGGCTGCCTTTCCCTCCAACAATTCGCCTGGCCCTGAATCACGGGCTTCGTCCGTGATTCCGTCTTCGTCGTTATCGATTCCGTCGGTTGATTCACCAGGCGTCTCCAGATATGCGTACCCCAGGTAGCCGGTTTTGGCGCACGACGAGTTTAGATCTCTTCCGTGGCCATAACGATCCCAAGTGTAGACGAGGTTGAGAACATCCTTGTTGAAGGTCCGGTCAAAGAAAGCGTTGTCATCGTCGGATTCGAAGATTCCGTCGCAAGATAAGGCCGAACCTCCCACTCCTGAATCCATGTACAAGCCGAAGATGATGTTGTCGTCGTAGTCGGTGGTTCCCTCGTTGGTGATGTCATAGACCCAGAAGATCACGTTGCGCGCCTGCGGATTCGCCCATTGGAATCCATGCACTTCGATCCGTAATCCGAGTCCCTTTCGTGTCGAATCCCGGCTGTCCGGATAGAAATCCCATGCGTCGTAGTACTGGTCGTCGAGCACGAAGTACGACTCTTGATCCGCGACGATTTGCTTCCCGAAGTAGCCGTTCCAGGAACCGGACCACCCCGGATCGTCAGGATCGTTGATACGGTCGGGCCAAACATCAGGCCAGGTTCGCGGGTCATTACTGATGGCCGGGGATCGTCCGACATTTCGGCTGGATTGGAGCTGCAAGTAGCCGGGACGGGGCTCGAAGCGCATGACCCGGTTGAAATACGGGCTATTTCCCTGCCTCTCACGGTACCCCGTCTCCATGACATACGCTTCGCTCCCATCGGTCTGCGTGATCTTCGCGAGAACGAAGGGGGTGATCCCATCGCTGTAGTTCATTCCAGACCCTTTGGGAGCCTCGGCAGAATGGAATACGCTCAAGTCCACGTTCACGGGATCGATCGGGTAGTCTCCCACCATTCCGTAATTCCAAAATATCGTACGGATATTGCTGGCATCGTGAAGACCAGACCGTTCGGCGTCCTTGGTGCCTCTTTCCGCGAATGGAACCGGCGTTGGAACATCAGCTAGGGCATAAGCACTGAAAAGGATCGCGCAGATCAGCATCAGTCCGGCCGCCAGAGTGGGTCTGCCAGGTCTACTCGATCGCCGATCATCGATTCCACGTCGCTGATTCATCACCAAGCCCCCGTCTCGAAACGAATGCCCAGCTCGATCCTACGCGGCGTATAGAACCGTGACGGATCGGCGAGCGCGATCTGATCTGCAGACCCCGGAAACCGCGAATAGAAAGGGCTGCCAGTACTGTTGAAGACGGCACCGTTGAAATACCGCGCGTCGAAGAGATTGAACACGCGCAGGAAAATGGACGGACGTACTCCACTGAATCCCAGGCTTTTTTCCGCACGCAGGTCGATCAACAGTGCGCTGGGTTTGTTGTCTGAATTGGTCTCGAGGCCATTGCCGAATCCGGAATCGAGCAGCGGCGTATAGGGCTGCCCACTGACTATCTTGATCACCGTGCTCAGTGAGTAGTCATTCGGTTTGGAAATGGCCGCCGTCAGATTGAAGGTGTGCCGTTGATCCCATGCGAAGGGCACCAGGCGAGGTCGTGGATCCTCCTTGGCTTCAGCGCGGGCTACGGTCTCCAGAGGGTTGCTTGCGTTGCCGAGGGCCTGCTGCCAGGTGTAGTCCATGGACAAGCGAAATGGTCCGAGCTGGCGATGATCGAACGCGATCGTGAAGCCCAGAACATTCCCGAAATCGACATTGGTCAGGCGCGCATAGAGGGCGCTGTTGTAGGTCTCGATGAACTCCACACCGATGAGCGATCGGATGTCCTTGTAAAAGGCCGTCAGATCGATCCCCATGTCTTGGCCGAGTGTTTGCTTATATCCGATCTCGTACTGAACGGTCTGCTCCGGCCTGACATCAGGATTCCCCATCGTTCGAATGTTGGGATCACCCGCCTGGAGATTGTAGAGCGCGGAATAGTCCGAACTATTGAAGATCTCTCCGATGGGCGGATATTGACGGAAATGTCCCCACGCGAAATGAATGGCGGCCTTGTCCTCGATAGGATAGGCCACTCCAAGCCGCGGTGAGGCATACACCTTGGCCCTGGTGGAAACATTCATGGATGTGGGAGCTCCGACAATGCTATTGGCCGGATTGGCGAGATCACTGGGAACCGTCGATCGGGCATTGAAATAGTCCAAACGGAACCCGGCCCGGATCTTGACGCTCGTCCATTCCGTGGCCTCTTGGGCGAACGCCGAGGCGACGATGGGAAAGTAACTTCGCACACCGGGGTAGTCGGGCGGTTCATCGACGTGGCGGTCGAGTGCTTCTCCGCCTCCTCCCTGCGCAAAAACCAGATAGCCGGGCGTTCCGAATGAGACTTTGGGAAGCTGGAACTCTCCTCCGATCTTGATCTGCTGCGTCGGTGAGAGCTGGCTCAGCACGGATCCTTTCACGAGGAGAGTGTTGGTCTCCTGCTTGAATCTGGTGAATTCCACCCCCTGGATCACGGCTCCCGGATCGAAATTGGGCTCCTGGATCGGAGCTCCCGACGAGTCGTATCTGGCGTCGTAGACATTGGGGTAGGCGTAGTCGGTGTATTTCGAGTAGTTCTGCCGGGCGATGAGTTTGAGATAGCTCTTTTCGCCGAGAGAATGGGTCCAGTCGAGCCCATGGGAAATGGAGAAGCTCTCCTGGGTGGATAGGCCATCGGGGTCGTACCGGAACGCATAATTCATACGTCGGCTATCCACGTGATTGAAAAGCGCCTGATAGTTGATCTTGGCGTTCTTGATCGAATTATTGGTCAGTTTGAACACCCCAGACCACTCACGGCTGTACCCCAGGGGCACTTTTTTCCCATCGCCAGTCGGTCTGTACACCTTATTCTCTAAATCAGCTTTGTCGGTGGGCTCGAAGAACCGAGTTCCGTAGATCCAGTCGTCGAAAACATAACGCCGTCCACTGAGCAGGAAGACCGTATTTGGGAGAGGGAGAGGACCGCTGAGACCAAGCTGGTAGTTCTGGATACCGGTGGGTCGGATCGTGTCGTCGGCGATACGGCTGGAGTTACCCGGATAAAAGTGACTTCCCAGGAATGCCTCTCCGTTCACTCTGAAATCTTCCGTCCCGTCTCTTAGAACGGCGTTGACGACTCCGCTCATCGCCTGCCCGTATTCTGCGTCAAAAGTGCCGCTGAGGACCTGAACTTCCTGCAATAGGGAGCGGTCGACTTTCACACTCGGTGTATTGTCGAATGCGTTGTTCACACTGGCGCCGTCCACCTGATATTGGACTTCTCCCAACCTTCCCCCGCGGAAGTGGCCGTCCACCACTCCTGCCTGAAGATCCACGATATCCTCGAGCTCCTGCACCGGGAGGTCTTTGATCTCCTCTCTGCTCACCGTTACCTTGCTGCTGGTGACATTCAGATCTACAGCGGGGCGTTCGGCTCTGACGACAACCTCGTCTGTCTCGAGGGCGGCTTCAGTCATCTTCACGTCGAGCCTGGTGGTCTCATCGGCCGTCACCTGCACATTCTCGATGCGGACGGAGGTGTATCCCATTCGAGTCACGCTGATGGCATAGGTACCCGGCGCCACGTTGAGGATGGAGAACAGGCCTTTCGCGTCTGAATACGCTCCGTATCGCTGGGCCTCCACGCGAATGGTTGCCGCGATGACGGGTTCCCCTGCCTCGTCATGGACGGTTCCGGTTACCGTTCCGGTGGTTCCTGCCGTAGCCCATTGCGGAAATAGGGAACAACAGAGCAAGAGGAGTCCCGTCACCGCGCTACGGATTCTGACCACTATTGCTTGCCCCAAGATCTCGCACTTCCTTCCTGGACACTCGACTTGACAGATCGGTCGAAATGTTGGACCGCGCATAGCGCGGCTACTTTGTCAGCAGGAATTTTCCCTGTAAATCAGCTCGCATCGATCCGGAGTTGGGATCAGCCACCCTGAGGCGATAGAGGTAGAGTCCGGCACTCTGGTCGCTACCGTCAAAGAGCAGCTCGTTGGCACCTCCGCCCTGAACCCCAACGTGGCGCCTTTCTACGAGTCGGCCACGCACGTCGTAGACTTCAAAGATCACATCACTCGGCAGAGCGAGTGAGTATTGAATGGTCGTCTTCAGCGAGGGATTGGGGAAGTTCTTGATGATGTAATAGGCCTGCGAGGGGTTCACTGCGGGCCCTGTCGCGGTGACCGCGTCCTTCGCCATGTGAACCCATGCCGCGCAGCATTCGTTTTCGTACTCGCGGAACCACCAGGTTCGGGTTCCGTAGCTGTCGGTGATGGGAATGAACGAGTCTCCGTCCAGTAAGTTGAGACCGAGGAACAGAGTCTGATCCCCCAGACCCGCGGGGTAGCCCAGCGCGGTCAGATCAATCGACATTTCGGCCGTATAACCGATATCCGGGCTCGTACCCAGAGTATCGACCACAGTGCTTCCTTTCAGAGAGAGCTGGACCTGGGCGTCTCCCTGAAGCACCAGGGTGTTGAGATAATCCTGCGCTAGAGCCGTCCCATCTTGGTTGACCTGAAAGGAGAGGCGTCGACCCAGGAGCTGATTGTCCGGTCCGAGTGTGCCTCGGTCGTTGATCGTGACGAGGAAACCATCCCAACGATCGAAGTCGGGGTGGTACTGCACCACCTGATCGTTCACGTCGAAGCCCAGGTAGAGTTCGTTGCCCTTGAAAAACATCTTCACTGTCGCGTCGCCGGGATCCAAGACGAAGGCGGTGCCGCCATTTACCGTTGGCTGAAATTGACCGGCACGAGCGGCAGCGACGCCTGGGTAGGAATCGCGCAAAGTCTGGTCCCCATAGCGCAAGTCAATATTCAGGACCTTGGCGTCGTTCCACTCGGGTTCATCAAGAACTCCATCGATGACCGGCGATGCCGAAGGAATCTCGTTGATCACAAATTCGGAATCGATGGGCGGGACGGGCCCCGAACTGGTCGTGACGTCGGGCCGGGCATAGATACGAACCTCGTTGTACCAGGTCGCGTTGCCCCACGGTGACTGCCACCACACACGGTTCACGGTGAAGAGCGCAGAGCTGATCGGCCAGAAATAGTCGCAGTCGTAGATGGAGATTCCCCATTCGAGAATGTCGCCGGCGGGCTTCGTGACGTCATAGCCCATGGGGGTGAGATTGAAGCGCATCTCGACCGTATAGCTTTGGTCAGGAGTGGAGTCGTCATTGCTGAGACCGTCGACGACGGTCGCCGCGTCCCAGGCGTCGATCTGAGTCGGAGTGCGGGGTGTTCCGGGAGGATATTCCGCCCAGCTTCCCACAAAGCCCGGAGCTTGTCCGGCGGGCTGCGGGTCCGGTTCCAGCGGATTATCTGGGTGCCACCAAGAGTAGAAGTACTCGGCGGTTGGTTTCGGGGCTGCGGTGAGATACGAGTGATCTTTGAGCGACATCAGGAGCCCGTCGAAGCGGTTGAACTCCGCGGATCCTCCGATGGATTTATCGGGAATGAACGCCCCCAGATACAGCTGGTTGTCTTTGATCAGGAACTTGAGGGTGGCGTTCGTGGGGTCAGTACTGGTGAGATGACCGCTTTCCACTTTCCAACCGCTCCCCGGAATGCCGGCGTCCTGCGCCCACTGCAGAGTCATGGTCTCCGCATTCGCCCAGGCGGGTTCGTCCAAAACACCGTCCAGGGTGATCGCGTCCGTCGTGGTCCTCGCCCAGATGGCATCCGACCGAGGGGTGTCTGCGTGTGCGGGGAGAACGAGGGCTAGGCTCAGGACTAACAAGGCTAGAAGAATCGTTCGTTTCATGACTGGGGCCTCCCGATGAAGCTGGTAATTCATGGAGTTCATCCTGCCGCAAACCTCGTATCCGAGTCTTTGGGGCGCAGCCAAGCCTGTTCCCATTCTGCGCTGGTACCGCAGGACTTGCGGATCACCAGGGGGGCAGGTAGGACTTCGTTGACTACACCGGTTCGCTCAGGGTTTTGGATCGAAGCAATGAGGAGATCAACCGCCCGCTCTCCCATTCCGAAGGCATCGACCTGGACAGTTGTGAGGGCGGGAGTGATGAATTGGGCGATGGAAATGTCGTCGAAGCCGACAATCGCGATATCACCCGGAATCTCGACACCGGCGCCTTTGAGCGCGCTCAGCGCACCGATTGCCATTGAGTCGTTGGCGGCAAAGATGGAGTCGGGCAGTTTGTCCATTCGCAGCAACTGGGTGGCTGCGCGGAACCCTGAAATCTCCGTGAAGTCGCCCTCGAGTTCCAATCTCGCCTCGGGCTCGATTCCCTGGTCGAGTACGGCTTTCTGGTATCCGCGCAGGCGCTCTTCGGCGTCAACGTTGCTCGCGGGTCCCTTGATGATGGCTATGGATTCATGCCCGAGGCCCAGCAGATGCTGAACCAGGGCGTGTGCGCCATCGTAATTGGGAACCATTACCGAACTGCATCCCGGCACATCCGCGCCCGGATTCAAGAGCACGGTGGGAAACCTCTTGGAGATCCGCAGCAGCGCATCTGACGAATCACGGTGGGGTGCCATGATGATGAGGCCCTCCGCCCGACCGAGCATGGATCGGGCGGTACCGAGGATCGTCTCGGGCTCGCTGTGCGAGCTCGACATGAGAATCTGAAAGTCCTGTTTCCGCGCCGTCTGGTCGACGCCTCGAATCAACTCCGAATAGAACTCCCCGTAGAGGTCGGGGAGCAGAATGCCGATAGTGTGGGCTTTACGAGTGGTCAGGCTGCGCGCGGCCGTATTGGGCCAGTAGTCGAGTTCGGTGGCAGCGTCCCAGACCCTGCGGCGTGTCTCTTCACTCACCCGGTTGCTGCCATTCAGAACCCGCGAAACCGTCGCGATCGACACCCCAGCAATTCGAGCCACGTCGCGGATGGTAGACATGGTGACGAGTCTTTCAGTGCATGGTCCAGCGAACTGCCCTAGGCCAGCTTGGCTTCGAAGGCAGTTCTTGACTCAAACGCCTTAATCGAGCCATGTAAACGGTTGCACGCCAGGCTAGCGCCTGTCAAGGGCCTTGCCTGGGCATGAGTCCCTCGCGGACTCTAAAGTGGCCCGAAGAGCCGTAAAACACACCGGCTAGGACCGGAACCAGGCTACCGCCCAGCCGTTTCAGCGTTTCCAGATCAATGTGGCCGGAAGCTCGTGGATCACAACTCCTGGCCCCTGGGACTCGGGCTGCCACTCGGTGCCTTGGCTCCGCTGAGGGCGCTCTAGGGGTTGAGAAAGAGGAGGGCGGACGATGATCCCACCCGGTGGGATTCGGTCGAGGCCGCTTAGCCGCACCCTGAGGCCCTGGGGTGTGAGATGCATGCGCAGATCGAGAATGCCGTAACCAGTCGAGAGACCCTGCACGCTCACCCCGGGTTCCTCTTCCAACCAAGCCCGGGGAATGCCCGCTCCCACGACCAAGGTCTGCGCGCGGTCATCTTCGTACGCGAAGAGATCCAGGATCGAACGGATGTAGTCGGAGCCAACCCAGGTGTGGGGAAGATCTCCGAGGAAATGAGGCTGACGATCCTCTCGGAACACCACTTCGGGCCACTGGTGCCAGCCGGCGGGCTTCTGTTGCGAAAGGAAAAACGTGAGCAGTTCTTGCGCGCGATTCCTCCAGCCCAAGCGTACGAAAGCACCGACGTTGCGAATCTCATAGGGAGTGAATGCTGTCCAGTCAGCTGTTTCTTGCCGGAGCTTGAAGAATTCGTAATAACGTTGAAAGGTGTTCTTCAGCTCGCTCGCCGGAAGAAGATCCGCGGCGCCGGTAGGCGCAAAGGCGATCGCTGTAGAAGTTGCATCGAAATCACCCAGATCAGCGCAGCCCGGAACATAGTCTATCGAGTGCGCCTGAATCGCGGCCTTCACGCTGCTGGCCAGATCTTTGGAAAATGCTCTCAGGATGGTTTCGTAGCGCGCCTGAACCTCTTTCTCCTGAAGCTCACCCGCCAGATAGACCGCGTCTTTGAAGCCCAGCAGTGCGAAGAAATCGTCCCAGTAGGAATGCATGGGCTTGGCCGAATAGCCTTCGTGACTGATGGATGGGGGAGAATGCCCCTCATGGCCTTGTCGGCTTCGGTGGTCGATTGCGGGCCGAGATTCTCGTGACGCAGGGAGTCCAAATAGGCGACGGCGGAGCGGACCCGAGGCCACATTTCGCGGGCGAGATCCAGGTCCCGCGTGTGACGATAGTACTCTGCGACAAGATGGATGAACTCACCGTTGCTGTCGTGTTCTGGGACTGGATCGGCGCCGCGGTAATCGACAACGCACGGGACCTTGCCGTTTCCGTACTGGAAATTTGCGTACCATCGAAGAAATGCGCGCACAACATCGGCTCGGCCGAGGCGAAGCAATGCGCTAGAGGTGAGCGCACCATCCCGGATCCAGGATCGGGCGTACGAACGCGAACCCGGTTGAATGGCGGGTCCGTCACGGTTCACCAGTATGTACGCAAGTTGGGCGTAGAGACTCTGCTCGATCGACTTGGCAGATTCGGGTAAATGCACGCTCACGGTTCGCGTGGCTTTTCGCCAGTTGGCGAGCGAGGCCTCGAATTGGGCTGCGGTCCAGCTCGCCACAGACTGGGCAGGTGGAGCGCCATCTCTCGCGATGCTCGGGGCTTTGTAGGAAGGGGACTGTGGAATCAGGACTTGCACCTGCGCCGACTTTCCCGCGGGAACCTCAAGGGCGTAGGAGAGAGCTCCTGAGGCAGCTCCGAAGGAGTCTTCCACCCGATGCGCGCTTGGTAGTGATCCATGTTGAAGGAAATCGACGACGATATCGCCGGCATCGAATCCAAGACATCCGAACGCGGAGCCGGGAGTGAGAGAGATCACCTGATCCCGTCCATTGACGAGGATGATGGACGAGCGTTTCTCCAGGGACTCTAGAGTCGCGGTTCCGCCCGCGCGATTGAGAGTCTGCGAGGGAGGATCCACTTGGAACGGCCGAATCGCGAGATAGAGGGTCAGAGCGCGATCTTTGCCGCTCCGATTCTCCACGCTGTACCGCGCCAAGAGAGCGGATGAATCAGGACGGCCCACCGCGAAGGCCTGGATGCGTAGACTTAGATCTCCCTCTGTCCAGCTTACCGATGGGATGGGGACGCCCTCCTCCGCCAGACTCTGCTCAGTCTCTACGTCGGCCCAGCTGATGAGCCGATCGCGGACGAACAGGAATGGCTCTACCGAAAATGATCCCTGCCGCAACTCCAAGGCCCCATCCTTGCTCAATAGGCCCTCGGCCGCGCCACCGTCCAAGCCAACCAAAGTCCAGTAGCTCTGTTCACCGCTGAATCCACGGGGATAAAAGCCGCGGGAACTTCCCGACGCAATGTGTTCGAAGAGTTGCTCTCGCGATTGGGCCCATTCCACCGCCTGGATCCTCAGTTCCGCAAGTTGAATCTCGGTCGGGACCGGGTCCGCTCCGAATCGGAAGCGGACGTAGCGGGCTTCGGATTCGGGGAGATACAGGAGATCTCTGGGGCCAGCACCGTCAGCGACCGTTCGCAACTCGCTGAAGTTCAGGGAATCAAATGAGGCTTCCACCCGATACTCACGAGCCCCGGATCGGAGCTTCCAGTCCAGGATCAGCGCGCTGAATTCTCGGGCTCGGGAGAAGTCGACCAGAAGCCAAGGTGACAGATCGTCTTCGCGCGGAGACCAGTAGGAATCGGGATCAGCGTCCACGCACCGCGAGGCCTCGTGACCACGCCGCGAGGAGGATGAGGTGACGATGGGGTCTGCGGGTGGGGAACCCTCGGGGGGAAGGGGCACAAGCTCGAGCTGGTCGATCCATATCCGTCCCTCGCCGCCGGAACCGGCGGTGACGGCGAACTCCAATGCAGCGGCATGGTCGAGATCTCCTCCTTTGCGAGGACCCCAGGCAAAGCTGATCTGTCGTTTCTTGATCCTGACCTGCTTCCACTCTCCAGAGAACACCACGTTCCGGCGTCACGTTCCACCATACATTCTCATTACTCGCATCGATCAATTTGAACTCGATGCTGTTGCTAGGAGCCTTCCCTTTCATCCAGAAGCGGAATTCGTAGTTGCCCTTCAAGGGGAGGTCGAGCTCGCGCCTGGCGATTGCATACCCCCCACCGGTGAAATGAAAATCCAGACGGATCGCCCGGCCGATTTTTCCCTTGTCCGAGACGAGCTCGAGCTGAACGCCGTCCGCTGGATGCGCGCTCCAGGCATCTATGGATTCGAAATCATCCACGAGCACGCCATGAGCCGCACGCGCGCTCAGCACGAGGGAGAGGCTCATCAAGAATCCGATGATCAGATGTCTCAATTCCTCACCCTTTCAGACTGCCCGAGAGAATGCTCCGCACATAGGTTCGCTGAAAGAGAAGGAAGACGATGAGAGCGGGAAGAATGGCAACGACCGAGCCTGCCATCATCAATTCGGTGTCTTGAACGTGTTCGCCGGCGAGACTGGCCAGCGCTACGGGGAGCGTGAACTTCGAGTTGTCACTGAGTACGATGAGCGGCCACATGAAGTCGTTCCAGGTGTTGAGAAAGGTGAAAGTGGCAAGGGTTACGATGACGGGTCGAATGATCGGCACTACGATCGTCCAGAAAATCCTGAATTCCCCTGCGCCATCGATTCGGGCTGCATCGAGCAGGTCGTCCGGGACACTCAGCATGTACTGCCGTATGAGAAAGATGCCGAAGATATTCGCCATGTAGGGGATTAGAACGCCCATGTAGCTGTTGACGAGTCCCATCTCCCGCAGCGCGAGAAAGAGCGGCAACATGCCGACCTGCGCCGGAATCACCAAGGCGGAAATGAGGGAGCGGAAAAGCGGATCACGGCCTTTGAAACTCAATTTGGCGAAGGCATACCCGGCCATCGAATTCACGAATAGCGAGATCACCGTTGCCATCGTCGTGATAAAGGTGCTGTTGAGAAGGCTGCGGGCGATGTTCAAACGCGTAAAGAGCACATGGTAGTTCTCTAGCGTGGGAGTCACGGGCAGAAAGTGCGGAGGGATGCTATTGGCTTCACCCGGCGACATGAGTGAAGCGGAGAGCATCCACACCAGAGGCGTCATCGTGACTGTCGCACCCAGAACGAGGCCCAGGTTGATAAAGAGGGTGTGGAAGCGTCTCGGTATCACTTTCGCTCCCTCTGTAGCCTGAGCTGAACCATGGTGGCCAAGAGCGTGACGATGAGCAGGAGAACCGCGATGGTGGAGGAGATTCCCATGCGCCACCAACGGAAGCCCTCTTCGTACATCAGCAGAACGACACTCCGGGTCGCTCCCAACGGACCGCCCTGGGTCATGACATAGGGTTCGGCGAAGAGTTGGAAATAACCGATCATCGTCGTCACCCCAACAAAAAGGAGGGTTGGCCGCAGACTGGGCAGCGTCACGAAGCGGAAGCACCACCAGGGACCGGCCCCGTCGATGGAGGCCGCTTCATAGAGTTCTTCGGGGATGGTTTGCAAGCCGGCCAGGAAGATGAGCATGTTGTACCCGAAGTTTTTCCAGACTGCCAAAAGGATGATCGCGGGCATTGCCCAGTGCGGATCGCCCAGCCAGTCGATGGCCCCAATTCCCAGCCACTGCAGCGCCTGGTTGAGGAGCCCATACTGCGGATGATAGAGGTATCTCCAGATGATGGAGACAGCGACCAGGGAGGTCACCACTGGAGCAAAGTAGATCGTCCGGAACAACCATCTCATGCGCACCAGTTTTGAGTGCAAGGTCAGCGCCGCAGCGAGCGACACCGAGACCGCTAAGGGTCCCCCCACCACGACGAAGTACAGGGTATTTCGCAGTGCCTGCCAGAAGACATGATTGTGCAACATCTCCAAGTAGTTTTGCAGGCCGACGAATCTCGCATTACCGATGGAAGCCAGCGCGTAAATATCGAAGTCGGTGAGGCTCAGCAAAAGACCGAAAGCTACCGGCAACACGAAAAATACACAGATCAACAAAATGGCGGGTGCGAGGAAGAGCCAAGCGGATCGAGACTGCTGCTTCTGGAGGTAACCCGCCATCATCTTCCCTGGAGTGCATGGGGAGACGATGTGCCCGGTCGATTTCGCAGCCATCGTCGTTTCTGCAGGATACGATCCACCTCGCGGTCGAGTTCAACCAGTGCCGAATCCGGTTCGGTCACTCCGCGGATCGCTTTCTCGGCATATTCCTGTACTCGTACCGCAATCAGCTCCCATTCGGGCACTGCCGGTAGGGGGATTGCTCTGTGGAGTTGGATCCAAAAGGCCCTGGTTTTCTCTCCTTCGGCCAGGCCGCCGTCCTTCCATGCTTCCAGTTTTGCCGGAAGATCACCGCTGAGCTCGTAGAAGCGCAACTGGTTTTCGGGCCTCGAGAGGAACTCCACGAGCTTCCACGCGGCATCGCCATGACGGGATCTCTTGAAGACAACGAGACTGGCGCCGCCGGCCAAAGATACTCCGGGATGGCCGGGCGATGGACCTGGGAGGGGGGCCGTACCCCAGGCGTCCTGCAGCTCCTCGGGTAATCGATGTTGGAACTCGGATAGATTCCAAGGTCCCGTGATGTACATGGCGAAGAGACCCTTCGCGAATTCTTGGTAGAGATTCGCGATCTCATTGTTACCGACTGGTGGAGCGAGGCCCCGTTCGAAAATATCGTAATAGAAGTGGAAGGCATCGCGGAAACGCGGGGCAGAAAAAGCTCCCCGGGTGAAGTCGTCGACCAAGAGCGGCGACCCCTCTTGCAGACCGAAGATCACAGCCTGCGTCCATTCGTTCAGAGGCAGGAAGATCGCGTAGCGATCGGGTCCCACGGAGTTGCGGACCGCTTCCATCGCCTTGATCCATCCGGCCCAATCACCAGGCATGGAATCAAAACCAGCCTGGGCCAGGACGTCCTTTCGGTAAAACAGAAGTCGGGTATCCACGTACCATGGAACTCCCCATGTCACTCCGTCGATGACGTTTGTGCGCCAGATGCCTTCGAAGTAGTCATGGGGAGCGATCCCGGGCGTTGTAGCAATATGTGAGTCCAATTCTTCCAAAGCGCCCAGAGCGGCGAACTCGGCAATCCACGTATTTCCGAGCTGCGCCAGATCAGGGGTCGCGCGGCCCACAAAGGCGGTGAGAAGTTTCTCGTGCGCTGCGGACCACGGAATCTGTTGAACGTCCACCTCGATCCCTGGGTTATCCTTCTCGAAGATTGCGACCAATTCTTGGACCAGTTCGCCCTCACGCCCCATCACCCAGAAACGAAGCCTGGTCGTGGGCGACGATGTCGAGCTCCCGCACCCGAGTGCGAGAAACAGTACTATTGCGGACAGCCCCAAGGAGAGGAATCGGCGGCGCGAGCCGATCTTCCCGTACCCGATTGAGGGTAATCTGGGCAAAAAAATCACCGAGCCCTGAGGGCCTGGAGCGAGGACGACAGCTACCATGGCGGCGCATCCGAGAGCAATGACCGAGGATGGCCAGCGGAACTAATGGCTGCCAGAGGCGCGTGTAAACAGTTACACTACTGCAATTGCTTGTCAAGACGGTGGCAAGCCCGGTGTCCCCAGACCGAATCATGGCGGGAGAACTGGATGGCTTTCCGTTTGCCTGGATTCTCGAGAGGTCCAACGGTCCACCGCCTGAGCAACGGGCGATATAGAGTCGAGATCGACTCTCGCGGCGCGGGTTGCTCGTCCTTGGGAGAGCTGTGCCTCAGCGGGAGTTCGAGCGGGGCGGAAGCCTATCCGAAGGGGCTCTTTCTCTATCTGCGAGATCTCGACCAGAATCGGGTCTGGTCTGTCGGGCTCGAGCCGGTGTCCGCCTTACCCTCCAAGTACGAGATCGAGAGAAGTTCCAAGCTGTTCGCGATTTCGCGTACTGATGGCGCAATCCACTCTCGTATGGAGATCTGTGTTGCTCCCAAGCACGATGCTGAACTTCGAAACCTTCGCATCACGAACACCGGTGCTCAAACCAGATCGCTGGAATTGACCTCCTATGACGAGGTTGTTCTTCAGTATCCCGCGGACCATGAATCTCACCCGGCATTCTCGAAGCTCTTTCTCCAGACAGAGTTCGTATCTGAGCAAGCAGCGTTGCTCGTCCGTCGCCGCCCGCGATCACCCAATGAGGATTATCCGTTGTTGGTGCACGCCCTTTTCGGCAGCGATGTGCACGAATACGAGTCGGATCGCGCGCGCTTCTTGGGGCGCCGTCGTTACCCGGCCGAGGCCCGCGCTCTTCGAACATCTAATGCTCTGTCGGCGAGCACGGGCAACGTTCTCGATCCCATCGTATCTCTGCGAACGCGGTTTCGGTTGAAAGCGGGAGAGAGTATTGAGATCTGTCTGTTGCTGGGCGCCGCGTCGAACCGGGAGGATGCGCTGGCCCTGCGGGATGTCCATGCCTCGACCCAAGTCCGCGAGGCGATCTTCGAGGAAGCGCGCTCCGAGCCAATGGCGAGAGAGACCCTGCTTGACGTGAGTTTGCCATCTGGGGATGGGAGCCAAAAACAGGGCCACCCGGCATCCACCGGAACTCATCAGCCAGCCGCGGAAGATAACGGCGACGATGAAGAGCCCCTCCTCTTCTTCAACGGTTACGGTGGTTTCAGCGAGAGCGGAAGTGAATATGTGATTCGTCTCCCGTGGCGGCATGGGGAGGGTCTGCTGTATCCACCGCAGCCCTGGATCAATATCCTGTCGAACGAGAATTTCGGGTCACTGCTCAGCGAATCTGGGGCGGGGTATACCTGGGCAGGCAACAGCCGTCTTCGAAGGCTAACCCCTTGGCGGAACGACCCGGTCGTGGATCCCCACAGCGAAGTCTTCTATGTTCGGGACGAGGACGACGGATCGTATGGATCGCCATTTCCCGGTCCCGTGCCGTTTCCTGCTTCTTACGAGGTGCGCCACGGATTCGGATACACGCTCTGCCGCGTGCGACACGATGGGATGCAGTACGAGACGACTGCGTTCGTTGCCAGGAAGGATCCAGTGCGCTTTGTGCGGATCCGGGTGAGTAATGGTACTGAACGCACGAGGCATCTCTCCCTGCTCGGATACTGCCAGCTCGTCATGGGTGATACCCTTGCTGGACAAGGCCGCCACGTATCGGTCGAAACCAGCGGTGTTGAGGGTCGACTCTTTGCTCAAGGCGCCTGCGATGCGGGCGAGCTCCCATTATATGCCTTCGCTGATCTTGTCGTGGATTCTCCCGATGTGAAGATCAGCGCCACCGCAGACCATCAGGCCTGCTTTGCGCAGCAGGTCTCCTTCGAACTCGAGAAGGGGGCAAGTGCCACAGTAGTTTTCATTCTGGGTGGAGGCGCAGACAAGAAGGAACTCGATACTCTGAGTGATCGATATTCCACATTGACCGAAGTGGACGCTGCGCAAGAGGAGGTTCGATCGTTCTGGAAACAGCAACTCTCAACGGTCCGTATCTCCACTCCTTCGCCCGAACTCGACCTCATGATCAACGGTTGGCTTCCCTACCAGACTCTGAGCTGCAGACTGTGGGCCCGTTCCGCCCTCTATCAATCGGGAGGTGCGTTCGGTTTCCGAGACCAGCTGCAGGACGCCTCGTCGCTGACGCATGTCGCGCCTGAAGTCTCGAGGGCGCAAATTCTGCTGCACGCGACTCACCAGTTTCTCGAGGGTGATGTGCTGCACTGGTGGCATCCGCCGCATGATCGAGGAATTCGTACCCATTTCGTGGACGATCTGATCTGGCTACCTCACTTGAGCGCGCATTATGTCGAAACCACTGGCGACGCGGGAATCCTGACCGAGGAAATCCCCTTTCTTAGCGGACCCGCCGTGCCGGAGGGAGAGGATGAAATTTATATCAGTCCCGAGCCCTCCGGGAGCAGCGCGGATCTGTACGAACACTGCTGTCGTGCACTGGATCGATCCCTGGCAACTGGTCCACACGGACTTCCTCTGTTCGGGACAGGGGATTGGAACGATGGCATGAACCGCGTGGGCCGGCTTGGGCGAGGTGAAAGTACCTGGATGGGATTCTTCCTCTACCTCACTCTTGGTCAGTTCCTGCGCTACTGTGAGCAGAGAGGGGACACGACCCGCGTACGCGAGTATCGCCGGCACCGGGATCAACTGCTGGGAGCCCTCAACGAGGGGGGCTGGGATGGAGAATGGTATCGCCGCGGATTCTACGACGATGGCACTCCGCTGGGGTCGGCGAAGAGCGAAGAATGCCGGATCGATGGTCTGGCGCAAGCGTGGTCTGTTCTCTCCGGGGTGGCTCCCCCCGAGCGGGCGGAGCAAGCTCTCCAAGCGGCGGATGCGCTGCTCGTATCCGAGGAAGACGGACTGATCCGGCTGCTGACTCCGCCCTTCGCCGAGACTTCGCATGATCCCGGGTACATCAAGGGCTATGTCCTTGGAGTTCGCGAGAATGGGGGCCAGTACACCCATGCAGCTCTCTGGTTGGTGAGTGCCATGGCACGCCTCAAGAAGCGAGATCGGGTCGCTTGTCTTCTCGATCTCCTCAATCCAATCCAGCACGCGCTCACACCCGAGCAGGTTGACTTGTACCGAGTGGAGCCCTATGTCGTGGCCGCCGACATCTACGGCGCGGCGCCCCATGTTGGTAGGGGAGGGTGGAGCTGGTACACAGGTTCGTCGGGTTGGATGTCGCGGGTGATACTGGAGTCGCTCTTGGGACTGAGAATCATTGGAGGCAAATCACTGCACGTGGACCCATGCATTCCCGATGATTGGCCGGGATTCACCATCGAGTACCGTCCTCTGGGCGGCACGACCCGCTACTCGATCGAAGTGGAAAACCCTATGGGCACGGCCGAGATTCTGCATGAGGTCTGGATGGACGGTACGCTTCTCTTCCGATCGGTGGAGGCTTGTCGGATCCCTCTGCTGAGTGATGGCGGCTTGCATTCGGTGCGCATCGAGATGGGGCCTGCCAGCGCCTGACTCTCGTTCGCGGGGTTGGGAAGATCGGTGTGAACAGTTTGAGTCCAGCGTGGGCGCGTGTGATCTCACCGATCGGAAGTAGCTTCCTCCAGCCAGCCACCGCTGAAGCCCGCGGCGCGCAAGCCGTGAATCAACTGTGAGTTCTTGCGCAGCAACCGCCAGATGAGGCCGCTGCGATAGTTCTCCACCATGATCAAGATCGGTCCCTCATCGATACCGAGATAGTCGACATCGATCCAACCGTACCGTGGATCGACCCTTCCGTGTTGAACATGGGTGTGAAACCGGAAGCTCGGATTGAATGCATCCAGGAAACCATACTCCGAGAACAGGGACCCGTCATGAACATTCCTCAGATCCAAGAGGGTGGGAATGACGATCTCCGGCGCGAAGGCGATGGAGGCCGCGGCGGCCGAAGGAGAAATCGTACCATCATCACGAATGTCGGTGAATGAGACACCACGAGCCCAGTAGGTGTGGAACTGCCTCTCCTGGCCGGCCACGGTTCCCTTGAATTCCAACGGACCATCGCACGCCGTCCACCCCCAGCAGAGAGCGCCGTATCCATCCCAAGCTTCCGGATTTTCGATGCCGTACTTTTGCTGCGCGTAAGTCGCTCGTCGCGAGTTTTCGAAATAGTCGATTCCCCGCCCTCGCATGTACTCGTCTTGGATTCCTCTCAGATCGATCCAGCACTGAGTGTACTGATGTCCAAAGAGTGGGGGGAATCCGAGGTGCTCCTCGCCTTGGAATGTTCCCCAGCGATAGCCGGAGGTCCAAGCCGACCAGGCCTGCGGTGAAACGGGGTGGCTTGGGGAGCCCAATGCGAGGAGATAGAGCAGCATGGCTTCGTTGTAGCCGCGCCAGTCATAGGGGAGGTACCCGTTCTCGGGCGTCCATCCGTGACCGATGGTAGGAGGACGAACCGATGCCCACTGCCAATCCACGCGCTCATAGAGGTGAGTGGCGAGGGTTCTGATGCTGTCCTCTGCCGCGCTATTTCCGTCGAAGTAGGCCTGGCAGCTCAGTGCTCCGGCCACAAGAAGTGCAGTGTCTACTGTCGAGAGCTCCACTTTCTCGAATCGAGTCCCGGTAGCGGGATCCAGGAAGTGGTAGTAGAAACCACGATAGCCCGTACTTGATTGTGATGAATCCTGGGAGGATTCCCAGAAGAAGCGCAATGTGTTCAGGGCTCTCCGCGCGGCTCGTTCGCGAGAAACGTATCCCCGGTGGACCCCGATTGGATAGGCGGTCAGCGCGAACCCGGTGGCGGCCACGCTGGCAAAGGAGTGAGTCGGCCAGCGATCCGGGGTCAGACCGGTCTTGGAGTCACTGAGCTCCCAGAAATAACGGAAGGTCCGTTCTTCCAGGGAATCGAGAAAGGCAACGCTAGCGCTGGAGAGATCCATCCCCCGCTCGGAGGCGGTCCTCCCCGCGAAGGATTTGTCTGAGCTGCCTACATTCGAACAGGCAGTGGGGATGATTCCAAGGAGAAGTGCTGAGAGGGCCATCCCTGCCCAGAACCTCGAACTGCGCTGTGGTCTCCTGGATGACATTTCCTGTACCTTTTTCGCAGGAAGCGGACTCATCGCCACGCTGAGGGTAGAGGCAGACTCCCGCCTTGTATATAGCCCGCGTCGTGTTTATCGAGGGAGCTTGATAGGAGAACCTGGGGCCTCTATCCTACCTCTGGGAACCATGAAACGTTTTCGACTCATTCGCTATGCCTTCTATGTGCTCGTGATCGCGGTTCTCTTTCTTTTGAGGGGAACGAGTCACCTGGAGGTTTGGAAGAACCACCTATTTGGGCCGGTGAAAAACGATCTCGTGCTATCAGGTACCGAATTGGCGCCCGAACTGATTCAGCACCTCACGACGAGCTATCGTCGGGACTATCCGGAAATCAACCTGGAATTGCGAGGGGGAGGAAGCGCTCGCGCTCTGGACGATCTGCTCCATGGCGATGCTGATGTCGCATTCCTCATCCGCCCCCCTCTCCCTCGCGAGCAAGAGATCTTTCGCGCCGCGACCGGAGATAGCGTCGACTACCAGGCGATCGCGCTGGGTGGTATCGCGTTGCTGAGAAACAGCGCATCCCAGCCCACCCACCTGGGCCCGCAGGATTTGCGGACGCTACTGGGCGGCCAAAGTACTCCAGGATCTTTCCGCCGTGTCTACGCGCCCGATCCCAATTCGGGGCTCTGGACCGCATTCGAGGATCAACTGTATGAGGGCGGCAAGGCCCCCGAATGGAAGGGAAAGGTAGAATTTCTCGCCGATGAAGAGAGTGTGGTCGAGGCGATCCTGAATGATCCGGAGGCGGTGGGTGTAGTGAGTACGCTCAACACACATCTCGCGGATCTGCCCGAAGGAATCGGAACCATTTCCCTGCGCGTCGACGCCGAAGGGCCGAATCGAGAGCCTCTGCGTGAAGAAATCGCTGACGGATCGTATCCGTTCTATCATTATCTCTACGCCGGTCTCCGCGGGGATGGCAATGTTCAGGCGAGAAAGTTCCTCAGTTATCTCAGCAGTGATTCCGGGCAGCGTGGAGTCGAGCGCGCGGGGTATCTCCCGCAACGCCGGGTACTACGTGAGGTCCATCTCTCGAGGAAAGCAATTGGCGAGGAATGATATGAACACCCGTATTTCAGTCCTGATCCTCGTAATCCTGTGCTGGGTCCTGCCCAGCAAGGTGCTCGCCCAGAAGCACAATTACACTTTCGACGAGGACCCTGTTCGTCTGGGTGGAAAGGCACTTCAGAAGGGTGAACTCCAAAAGGCGAAGGAGTACTTCGAGGCTGCACTTAAGTCTGAGTACCATCCCGACCAAGCACACTATGGGCTGGCAAAGGTAGCGGTCTGGCAAGGACGCTACGAAGACGCCGAGCCTCATTTGCGGATAGCCTTGGAGCTTCATCAGACGCAAGAACATGGAGATTACCCAGAGGCAAGGGCAGCTCTCGCATTGCTTCTGCT
Organism: Candidatus Krumholzibacteriota bacterium; assembly: GCA_963764625.1. Classification (GTDB taxonomy): domain Bacteria; phylum Krumholzibacteriota; class Krumholzibacteriia; order JAJRXK01; family JAJRXK01; genus JAOZPE01. Next base: position 111,473 of record CAVXTH010000009.1, read on the forward strand.
GCGTTTCGGGCGCGATGAGGAAGCAGAGGGCGAATTGAAAGCGGCGCTGAAAGAGAAACCTGATCTCTGGGATGCGCAGTATTGCCTGGCGCGCCTTTCACTCAAACGCAAGGACTGGAACAGAGCGCTGAAGGAGTTGGAAAATGGCGCCAAGCTGAAGGGTGTTCAGGAAGGCGAAGACAAATACCACTTCGGAATGGCGCTCTACTCGATGGCAAAGAACGATCTGGACTCCGCGGAGAAGGATGCTCTGACCGCTTTCCACTTGAATCCCGCCGACCCCGAGTACGGAGTACTCGTGGGGGAAATCTACCAAAAGAAAAAAGTGCCTACGCTAGCGATTTCGGCATTCGAGACGGTCCTCAAAAGCCCGGAAGTTCACAAGACCGCGCCGATGCTCCATACCCTGGGTGGCCTCTATCGTAGTGTGGGTCGCTACGAGGAAGCGCGAGACAGTTACCTGGAGGCCGCTCGAGTCGATTCCACTTACGCGCCTGCCCTGAAAGATCTCGCCGATCTGTTCTACTCCGCGAAACAATACGACAACGCGGCCAAGACCTATCTCAGGTATGTGATGCTGGAACACGACGACCCGAAGGCCCTGTTGGCCCTTTCAGAGGCTTGCTACCTCACGGCTCGTTTCGACCAGGCCGCGGAAGCAGCGGGGAACGCGTTGAAACTGAATCCTCAGGATCAGAAGGCCAAGTACGCATTCTTCAAGTCGGGGATCCAGAGCCGCAATCCTGACACCAAGGCGCAGGCGGCAAAACTGTGGCCAGAACTCCGCGGTACGAAGGTGGAAGCCCCCGTGCTCGTCGCCCTGGGGGCGTATCAATCGCAGACAGGACAGTTCGCGCAAGCCCAGGCCACATTGGAATCCGCGCTAGCTGCCGAACCCCAACGGGCGGATGCCCACTTCCAATTGGGAGTGCTGGCCCTCAAAGTTCGCAAACCTCTCGAGGCCATCGCCCAGTTCGAGGCTGCGATCAAAAAAGAGCCCGACCAGCCGATCTATCACCTGAATCTGGGAATCGCCCACTTTCAGGCCAACCAGCTTCAGGAAGCCATCCCACCCATTCGAAGAGCTCTCGCCCTGAACGGCAAACTGACGGTCGGACGACTTCTACTGGCGCAGGCTCTTGCCGCCAGCGATTCGCTCGAGGAGGCGCAGGCGGAGTTCGGGCGGGTGCTGGACGCTGAACCCCAGAATCCCAAGGCCTTGCGTGGTCTGGGATACTGCCAAATACGCGCGAAGGACTTCAAGAAGGCCATCGCCACCTATGAAGCCGCCACTCGGGCCGACCCCAAGAGTGCCGATGGCTGGGCTGGTCTCGGCAACGCCCAGCTCAGCTTGCAACACTGGGATGCGGCCGAGGCGGCCTTTGAGAAATCACGAAAATTGGATCCCCGGAATGCAACCATGCTGAAGGGGGTGGAGCTGTTGAACGAAGCGCGCCCCCAGAACCACTAGGCTCATCTGCTCCAGGACTATCCTGTGGTTCTTGAGCGGGATGGGTTGACGCAGAAGGAAAACGGTTACATTCTCGAATCCAGCCTGGGCGAGGTGCCAGCCTCTCGTGGCGCGGCCAGAGAGAGCGGCTGGCAACACTGAGACAGTAAGGAACCGGCATCCGGTCCAAGGGCGGACGTCGTCAACGAAAGGCAAAGTACCAGGAATGAAGAACTATGTACTCGTGCCCATCTTCATCCTCTCCATCGTCGTATCTTGGTACATTTGGACCAATACGCCCGCGTACATCAAACAAGGTGGCCCTCTTCTGATCCTGGGCCTCTCCTGTCTATTCCTAGTCCTGACCTTTGCCGTGGAGCGATTTATCGTCCTGTGGCGAGCTGGCGGCAGAGGAGGGGTCCAGACCTTCATCCGGAACCTCAAGGAATCCGTGCATTCGGGAAAGATCGGAGACGCGGTCGAAGCTTGTAAGAAGCAGGGGGGAAGCCTGGCCAACGTCGTGGGCGCGGGGCTGGATCGCTATCAAAGGGTGGCCGGCAATGGAAACAAGCCCAAGGAAACCCTGGAAGAGACCCGGCGTGCCATTCGCGAGGCGAACGCACTGGAGAGCCCACATCTCGAACGAAACCTGACCGCACTTTCCACCATCGCATCCATCGCGACTTTGCTGGGTCTCTTGGGAACCACCATCGGGATGATACGTGCATTCCAGGCCATGTCCCACGCGGGCGCTCCTGATGCCACGCAGCTCGCCCTGGGTATCTCCGAGGCCCTGGTGAACACGGCACTCGGCCTGGTTACCGCGATCATCGGGACGGTCCTCTTCAACTACTTCACCACTCGAGTGGACGATTTCAATAACACCATGGAAGAAACCTCCTATGAGGTACTGCAGCTGCTGGAGCTGAGAGAGGAATCGTAAGTCGTGGCGCGACGCATTCCCGTACGCATCGACATGACCCCCATGGTGGACGTGGCATTCCTGCTCCTGATTTTTTTCATGTCCACCACGCAGTTCAAGCCACCCGAGCAAATCGCGGTTCGGCTGCCAGCTTCGACTTCCAAGCTGATGGTTCCAGAGACGAACACGATCATTCTGACCGTCACGAAGGAGGGGGGCTTCTATATTTCGAGTGAGAATGCCGCGGATACGCAGGAAGTCGCCCCCGACGATCTCCAGAACGCCATCATGGCATGGCGCAGTCAAAATCCCAACGCGGTCGTGATCCTCAAAGGAGATCGCGATGCCTCTTTCGGGCCCATAGCCGATTTGATGGATGCGCTAGCCGAGTCGAAGACCCTCCGCTTCAATCTGATGACGGATTTGAAGCGCGATAAAGAGCCGACCGATCAGGTGAAATAGGGAGTCCCGACGATGGCAGAGATTCAAACAGTTGATCGCAAAAAAGCGGAATCCCCGGAGGATCCGGGATTGGGTCGCCGGAAAAAGAGGGTCGGAATTAGGATCGATATGACGCCGATGGTCGATATCGCGTTTCTCCTGCTGATATTCTTCATGGTTACCACCGTTTTCCGTCGGCCTCTCGCAATGGAGGTAAATCTTCCAGAGTCGGGGGCCACGGTCATGGTGCCCGAGTCGAATGTCATGACTCTCTATGTCAACGCCGAGGAGCAACTCTTTTACAAGTTGGGAAAAGGCGAGCTCAGTTCGGTTCCCTGGGAAGATCTGGATCCTCTGTTCCGACAGAGTCTGGAACAAAATCCGGCGCTCATCGTTTTGGTGAAGATCAGTCGGGCTGCGCGCTATGAGCGCATGGTGGACATGATGGATACACTCGACGACGCTCACATGGAGCGATTCAGTTTGGTCCCCATGGCTCCTGGTGACGCCGAGATCTTGGAAGGAAAGAAATGAGCTCCAAGAACTCGATGCATATTCCCTGGGCTTTTTCTCTGGATGATGCGCCGCGTTTGCCTCTGACCGGGGAGGACCATCCTCTCAAGCGGGAGCTCGGGCGATGGCTATGTTGGGGAAACGCCGCGGCGATCCTGTTTGGGATCGTATTCTTCGGGGGTTGGTATCTTATCCGTCACTTGGAGGGCAACAGGGCTCCAGTAGAACGAGAAGTGCATATCGTGCGCTATACAGAATTGGGGGTTCCACCTTCCCTCTCCACGCCAAAGGCCCCCCAAGTGAATGTTGCCGAAGCAGTGGCTCGGGCCGTGAAGCCCCCCTCGATTGGCGTGCCGGAGCCCGTTCCCGATGAGATGGCGCAAAGTACGACGATTGCAACCACCGCGGAGATGTCGGAGTTTCTCGCTCCTATCACCATGGAAGACCTCGGCATCGAGGCTGGGGACCCCTTCGTGGTCGATTTGGATGTTGAGGTTCAGCCGAAGCCTGATGAATTCGTCGCGGTGGAAGAAGAGCCCGTCAGAATCAGTATCGATGCTCCTATCTATCCGGAAGTAGCGAAAGCAGCTGGCGTCGAAGGAACGGTGCACGTCCGGGCTCTGGTCGGAAAAGACGGTAAGGTCGCCAAGTGTGTCATCCTCGATGGCCAAGAGATGCTCAACGATGCCGCCATTGCATGCGCCAAAACCGCCATCTTTCGACCCGCTCTACTCCAACATCGTCCCGTCGAAGTCTGGGTGATCATCCCTGTGACCTTCAAGATCCACTGAGGCGCGCGACTCAACAAGATGTTCTCATCTCGTCAGTTAGGGGCATGAGTACCTCCAACAATCGCGATGCTTCGGGCCCCTGGAGTAAATGCCGGCCACTTTCGATGCCAACCGTACGATCCAGCCCGCCCTCAGGGCCTTGGCTTCACCCCCATGAAAACCTTAGATTAGAGGGCACCGCTAGCCGGTTGCCCACGTCTCCTCAAAGCTAGAGGTTATTACCATGAGGTCCCCTCTCGCCTCCGTTTCGCTTTTCTCTTCTCTTCTGATCTTCGCGTTCGCGGGCTGTTCGGACACCACGGCGCCGACTCCGTCTAGTCCCACGGATGGGGGAGCGGTCTTCGACGGCTCGTTTGACGCGGGCGGCGGCTCCTTCGTGATGCAACGCATCGAGGAACCCGTCCCGGGACATCTGCCTCTGCTCATCGAACTCGTCGGAAGCAACGTTCAAGTCGACGCGTCTCTCGGGATGGTCTCGGTCGATGTCGCCATCCGCAACGCGGGCTCTGAGGCGCTCTACGCTCCGGCCACGATTTGGTTGAATCGTTTTGCTCCCCCCGGTGTAGCACCCACCAACGCGGACCTTACTGGCGACAGTGCCGATTCCATCTCCACCGCTCCCACTCTAGCAGTCTATGGCTTCGACTACTCCGAGCTTTTGGGTGGCGATGGCATGCTCGCGCCGAACGAAAGTTCACAACCGAAGACCTGGACCTTCCACGATCCCGGTTTGGGCTCATTCTCTTTCAGCGCGCGAGCAGAGTTCGGGATGGAGCCCGGTCGACCGGTGATCGCGGGCATGTTGTTCAGCGACGACAACCAAAACGGAATTCGGGATGACGGCGAAGGACCATACTTTGGTGGTGGCGTAAGTATCGAAGCTCCTGACGGAAGCGCCCTTCAGGCTCAGATGGACGAAGCCGGAGCGTACCGTGTACCCGTGACGCAAGCTGGTCTCTACCGGGTCCGCTTCGTGAGCGAGCTCGCGTGTCCCGCGTGCTGGTGCGAGACGACGCCGAATCCCCTGGAGGTATTCATCACCCAAGGGCCTGATGGGCAGCTGAACAGCTACGAACACGCCGACTTCGGCATCTATCCCGGACCATGTGGTGACCCGTCACCTGCCGTTCACCCGGTGGTGCTCACGGAGCTTTCGCTGGATCAAATCGAGCAGGACTCCTATCAGCCCATCTGGGCCAAGCTCGTTGGGAACACATTCTACATCCGCGTGGGCTACAGCGGTTGTTCGCCGGATCATCCCTTCAAGCTCTATGCGGGACGGGCCTTCATGGAATCCGATCCAGTGCAGACCTGGATGGTGCTCCAGCACGACGATCGGGGCGAAGCGTGCCGCACGTACTTCGAGAAGACGCTCGCGTTCGATCTCGTTCCCATCCAAGATGCGCACATCGAAGACTATGGCTCGCCAGGCAAAGTACGACTTCGATTCCGCGACTTCATGGGCAACGATTCGGAATTCCTCTACGATCCAGTGGTGATCTTGCTGAATGGAACCGTGACGCGGATCGATGACCAGGTGCCGTCCGATGGTGGGGTGGTGATCGAGCTAAAGCTCGACAGTGGGGAGACGGCGCAGGTCTTCTTCGGCTCGCTGTTCACCTATCCCCCTCCGCCCGCCTGGAGAACCGAGCTCTACCATGTGATCACGAGCCTGGTGGTGGGAGATCAGGTGATGGCCAAGGGAATGCTCGTCCAGGGAGGAATTTCTCTCGTGGGGCTCACGATTCTCCATTGATGAGGCATGACCATTCCTCAGTTGTTTCCAGCTTCCCCTTCCACCAATATGAGCTCGTGATGGGCCCCTGGATCTGAACACAGCCCGCGAGCCGCATTCCCAAGAGAGGTTGGGCAATCTCCTGGCTGGCGGAAGGACCTTCCGAAACCTGAGGATACGGCCATGAGGCGACCCGAAAGTGGCACATTCGTGCGCATCATGCGCCGTCTGCCTTTCACGGTGGCTCTCATCATCGCGGTGCTGACCGTTTCTTCTGTCGCCGGCGTGTTGAGTCGTCCCATCAGCGCGGTTCAGCTCAGGCATTGGGGATTCGGCTGGGAGGATCTGCTTGCCGGGCGCCTCTGGCACCTCTTGAGCGCGCCGTTTTTGGTGTTGCGTCCCTACATGGCGCTGACGATCACGGCCATCCTCCTTTTCTTCGTAGGAAGCTGCGAGCTACTTCTCAGGACCAAGCGAACCATCGTGGTTTTCATCAGCTCCCATGTGCTGGGGTATTTGGGAGCCTTCGTATTGTTGCGCATACTATCTCGAGCTGGCTGGAAGGCCGCCACGGCCATGACCATCCATGGTGACGTCGGCGCATCGAACGGTGCCTTCGGAGCGATCGGCGCTCTCCTCGTCTTCTTGCCCGCCACCGTACGCACGACGGGATTTCTCTTCCTTGGAACCTATCTAATCGGCGCTCTCATCGTGGAGGGTCAAGTCTGGGACGTGCAGCACATCGTGGCCTTTTTGTGTGGGATGGCTCTGGGTACCCTGCTGTTTTGGCGCGACTCGAGAAACCAAGAAGGACAGAGGCTCACGAAAGTCGTGCTCCATCGGCAACGACCACGTCTGATGTCCTGGCTCGTGGGTGGAATGGGTGTCGTGAACGTCCTATCCGCGGCGTTGCTTCCCAACCATGCAGGCTTCGAGCGTCTCGAACGGGTCCTGCCTCTGGGCTTGCCTCACGGCCCTCGCATGATGCTGATGTTCGGAGGTCTTTTGCAGCTCTTGGTGGCTGGATCCCTGAGGCGAGCGCAACGGGTTGCCTGGTGGCTCGCGTTTCTGCTGCTGCTCATGACGACGGTTCTGCAACTGATTCTAGGTGTGACCAAGCTAGAGGCTCTGTTCGCGTTTCTTTTCCTCCTCATGCTCGTGGCCTGGAAGGAGGATTTCCCCGCTCCGGTTGATCCGCCATCCTTGAGAGCGGCGGGCTCACGAACTCTGGGCATCTTGCTTGGGGTGCCCTTGGTTTCGTGGGTGAGCGTGCTGGCACTTCGTGGATTCTACCTCGATTTTTCCGGCCCCATCGCGAGCCTGCATGATGTGCTGCGAAGGCTCCTCTACTTGACGCCGACTCTGGTTCCGGCAGGGAAGCGGGGCGACTGGCTTCTCGAAGCCATCCCATTGGTGTTCTGGTCGGGAATTCTCCTCGTTCTGGCTCAGACTCTGCGTGCGGTGCGAGCACCGCGGGCGAATCCCAGCGAGCTGACCCGAGTGCGAGGACTCGCGCTCGAACATGGGCGCACCGGAACCGATTTCATGACCACCTGGTCCGGCAATTCCTACTTTTTCGGGCCGGGCGGTCTCTCTTACATTGCCTATCGGCTTCAGTCGGGAATCGCGGTGGCGCTCGGTGACCCGGTCGGTGTCGATAGCATGCGCGGAGCTACTCTCCATGCCTTTATCGGCTTCTGTCGGGAGCGGGGTTGGTCGCCGGCCGTGATCGGTGCTACGTCGGCGGCGCGAACCATCTACGAAGAAAGCGGGTTCCGGCTGCTGCAAATCGGCGAGGAAGCGATCCTCAAGCTCGGTTCCCTCGAATTCAAGGGCAAGGAATGGCAGAACATGCGGACGGCCCTGAATCGAGCGCAAAAATTCAACCTTGTCTTCCAACTCTTCGAGGGCGGCCACGTTCCGCCCGAGATCGAGACACAGTTGAGGGACATCGAGGACACCTGGACCAAAGACCAGCAGCTTCCGCCGATGGAATTTACCCTGGGACGGGTCGATGACATCCACGACCCCGAGGTCGAAGTGGCCGTGGCGGTAGATGCAGCGGGCAAAGTACATGGATACGTGGACTGGCTTCCCGTGACCGAGAGGCAAGGGTGGGTGCTCGACCTCATGAGACGCCGCCGCGATGCGATGAGCGGGACGATGGAATTCTTGCTTGGCATGTCCCTCCTCAGGTTCCAACAACGAGGCGATCGCTTCGCCAGTCTTGCGACGGCGCCGCTGGCCGATCTGAACCGAGATGATGATCAAACTCTCGTGCCGCGTTTGCTTGGGCTTCTTTTCGAGCGATTCAAAGCTCCGTACGATTTCCGGTCCCTCTTCGAGTTCAAGAGTCGTTTTCAGCCGCACTGGGAACCGGTGTATCTCGCGTACCTCGATCCGGTCGAATTGCCTACAGTTGCGCTCGCGGTCCTCCGGGCGCATCTGCCTGACCTGGGCTGGGCCCAGGCCATCAAGCTGTTGGGAGGCACTCTGGTGGAAAGACTCCAGAATTCGGCCGGTGCAGCACTGCCGCAGATACCGGGCTTGTCGCGAATGAGAGAAGATGAACCTTCGCCACCAGAAGAAGGGTAGAGTAGGGTAGAGCCGTTCGAGAACCTCTTCTTGGAGGATAGCGACATGAAAGAGATACGAAACAAGACATCTCGACCGATTCGCATCGGGCTTCCCGGGGGAAAGACTCTCCACTTGGGACCATCTCAGGTCGCGCAGATCGCCGACCATGCCGCGGATCATCCCGAGATCCAGAAACTCGTAACGGAGGAAGTGATCGAGATTTTGGGTGAGGGGGAGAGATCCACTGAAAATAGGGGCCCGGGTGCCGCCAAAGAGCGGACGCGGGGAAACCTCAAGTCATTTCGTCGTGGGCAGGGAGATCGATAGCCGCACTGGGATGGATCGTTCCACCGACGCACATCGACTTTGCACATCGAGGATCTGGCCCTCAAGGTGAGGTCGTCGTGGCCTTGTGGGCGTGAACCCGCGTGAGCATCTCGTCGGAGACCTCACCTTGATGGCAAATGCCGCAGAAGTCGGGGCCGGGAATCACCAAACCCGCTGCCCTGGCCTTCTCCGGATCCTTCATCACCGCGATCGCCTTGTACTCGCTTCCCGCTCCGTGACAGCTTTCGCACTCGAGCGGAGGAGTGCGCTTGGCGTGGGCGGTGGTCGACCAGGAGGTGAATTGCAGCTTGTGGCACATTTTGCACTTCGCCGCCCCGATCTGCGTGAGCCCCTCCTTCGTCGCCTTCACCTCCACCGTGCCCCCGGGGTCGTCGACGCTGGACGTCGGACTCACTGGTGGCTCGCTGGGAGGCGGGGGAGGCGGTGTCATCTCGGGTTCGCTGTCGGTGGTCTTGGGAGTCAGGACTTTCGCCGGAGTTTGGGGCGTCACCTTCGGCGCGGGCGTGGGTGCCGGGACGGGGGTCGGAATCGGAGTCTCCGCGGGAACGGAGGCCTGGGCGGTGGACGAAAGATCGGTGTTCTCGGAAGGGACCTCCTGAGAGCTTTGCATGGTGTCCGAGGACACGGCCGTAGTCTCCGGAGCGGAGCTTTCCATCCGGCTCGCACTCTCCGCCGGCGCGGCCTGCCGCGGATTCTCGCGCTTCCCGCAGCCCACAAGTCCGAGAAGCGCGGCGACACACAGTACCGATGTAAACTTCAAGCTCATGGTTGGATCGTAGGGGCACGCGCGCCTTTGTGCAAGCTCCACGTGCCGGCGTGGGGGGTGTACGACAATGGCTACACCCTGTACGAGATGATCTCCCTCACGGCGAGCAACGAGCCTCCCGACTCTTCGCTGTTCGTTCCGCCGGCTGAGTTCAGGGAAGGATGAGGCTCTACTTCACGGCCACGCTGCCGGTGATCGTGAAGGAGGAGTCGGGCCGGGCGAGGACGGCGTCGTCTCCGAAGGCCCACTTCGCGTCGGAAGGAACGCTGGGCGCGTTCAAGCCTCCGATCGGAAGGCTGAATACAGGTACCGCACCCACGATTCCTGATAGGAGCTTGGGCAGAGCACAGCGGAGCAAGTCTCCATATTGCGCACTCAACGCGTCGAGGTCGGCGTCCTCGGGGGCGGAGACGATTTGCACTTCGACTTCCGGGTTCTCGGCCGGAGTGAGCACCAATTCTCCACTTGCGGTATCGAAGCTCATGCTCGCGCCGAGGATCGCCGAGGCATAGAGGGCGACGTCCGAACTCGCGGGGACGCCCTGGGAAGCGGCCACCTGCATTTGAGGGGTGGCCACCAGGTAGAGGTCACCGAGTCCAATGTCGATCTGGTGACCGTTGGTTCCCGGCATGATGACGGGGGGCAGCTTGGCGGACAGGCTCACGAGAGATCCGTCTCCCGCGGTACACTCGGTGCCCGAGAGCTGATCGAGTTCGAGAGCTCCGCCGCTCCAGGCGGCCCACAGGAACTGATTGAGCAGATCGTCCTTGAGACCCACTCCGAGGGCGTAGTCCGTAGAACCGAGGGCAGGGGGAGGACCGTCACGGCGAATCGAACCGTAGCCGTTTTCGACCACGGGATTGGCCGGTGTGACCGAGACCGAGAGATCCGCCGTGAGGGATCCATTCGGATAGTTCCCTGCGAATTGAATGCGGTCGAAACCGCTGCTGAGGCTGAGAGAGGTGTTCACAGGAGGGGGCAGATCGATCGTTGCCTGTGGTTTGAGACCAGCCAGGAGATCGGACACGAAGCCAGGGATCCTGTTTCGCAGTTCTGTCTCGACGAGACTCTCGAGATCATCTCGAAATGCGTTGAGAATCGCAGTGGCGATGTTGGAAAGCCCCAAAGGTCCATCCAAAAACTCGAGAGCGCCGAAGTCGACGTCGACGTAGGGGTTCGAGGTGCTGATCATCGCGCAGCTCGGACACACGTCGACTTGTGGATGGCCGGCCCCGTCCGCGGATGCGTTCACCGTAACCGTGATATGGAGCAGGTCTGCTCCCACGGTTCCCGAGCCACTCGCGGTCGTCAAATTCCGGCTCACGCAGGCCACCGCACAGGACGGGTCGAGGTACCCGGTCACCGTCACGTCCATCGCAATGTGGGCGAGGGATAGGTCCATGGCGAGTCCATTGCTCGAAAGCCTGAGGTAATTGACTACCCACGGCCCGCTGCTGAGCGGGCCGCGGGTGACCCGATAGCCGGTGCTGTGCACTACGATGTCGGGAATCGGGTAGAAACAGTCGCAGGTATGGCTGTCGACCTGGCCGTCGCGATTGCCGTCGGGGCTTACCAACAGAGGGTTGGGCAGCAGAGCGTTGAAATCGATCGTCTCCAGATAGTCTTGGAGCAGAGTCGCCATGTCGTCGGGATCCGAACGCACGCCGTCGTCGACGAGCTTCTGGTTCAGCCTCATGCGGAGACCAGTGGGCACACTTTCGCTCGCGGCCTTCGCACCCACCGAGAGCGGGCTCTTGGCCGAGGTCCCAAAGTACTCGGGGCTGCGGATGTAGGACTGCACGAGCCTGGCCGTCGCGCCCACTTGGTTTCGCGCGCTCCCGGTAATGATGTTCAGACCCCATTGGCTGCTCAATTGGGTCATGAAGTCGAGGCACGGCGGAGTTCCCGTCAGGGCAACCGCTTGTCCGTCGAGAGTGAGACTCGTGACTGTGCTTGCGGTGTCGCACGCCGTACCGTTCACGGAGATCATCGAAGGTTCGAAAGTCCCGGATTCCAGCATCCCCCCGCGTGGTGGATTCGTAACCTCGATGCGTGGAGGTGGAGGGAGGAGGGGGTGCCGGCGGTGACGTCGGGCTGCCGCTGGAACAGCTCCAAACGATAACGAGAAGAATGCCGAGTACAAGCGGAAATACGAGGCGGAGTGGGCGCCGTGAAATCCTCCGAGAGGATGCAAAAGAGAACTTCATTCAACGAGTCTACTGCTCATGCTCCCGACCAGTCAACTGGCTCACAGTATGGATTCGGATGATCGATTACAGGACCGTATATATTGGATTCACACGAGCAAGCTCGCAACTCCAACTCGATTGCAGTGCGTGAGATTCGGGTCGAATCCTGAACCGTTCGGCAGAAGGGGGCGATTAGGGCGCCGGTGTCAAAGTGACCCTAACTCCGGTCTCTTCATCGACCTCGAGCGTGTCGCTGACCGCACGAAAACCGGTTGAGGAGTCAAAGGCCCAAATCCGAACTCTGCGTGCGATGGAATAGGTCGCCAAGGAGTCGCCTGCCTCGTTCGTGAGGGTGAGAACGAAGTCGAAGGGCAGGCAATCCTGGCTGAGTGTGAAACGTCCCCAACTGTCCGTCACCACGAGTGGCACTACATCCGTCGAGGAGGGGAGTCCTCCGTAATCGATACCGAAGCGCATAACCACAGGCCGATCCTCCATGCCGTCGTGGAGTACGTGCACCTGATACACTCCCTCGGGCGCGAATTGGCCGGCATCGTCCAGGCCATCCCAGGCCACGGCGTGAATTCCGGGCTCCCTCCCGCCGCTTACGAGAGTCCGCAAGGAATCGGTGTCGCAGAACGACGCGATCCAGACCGTGACCCATCCCGCTTCCAGCTGCTCCCATTGGATCAAGTTCGTCGGGGTTCGCTTCGGGAGTCCCGAGGCATCATACGACAGGTACTCGAGTACTATGGCCGCATCAGCTACCGGCCGTCTCGTCGAATCCAAAACGTGTCCCCTGATGTCGGAACCGACCACGCCAGTACCGTCTGGACCCGTTGTGTCATTGCAGGCACTCAGAAGCAGTAGGGCTGCAAATAGAGTCGAAATCGCGGTGCTCCGCATGAGGGAATCCTCCAATTTCTTTTATCGCGCCAGGAGCATCTTGTGACTGCTCGTGAACGTCCCCGCGTGCATGGAATAGAAATAGACTCCACTTGCCACTGCGTTCCCGCGCGCGTCCTTGCCTTTCCAGATGGTCTGGTGTTCACCAGCCGAATACCGGTCGTGCACGAGCGTCTTCACCAGCCGGCCGCTCACGTCGTAGATGTCGATTTCCACTTCGCTCTGCTGCGGAATCGAGAAGCGGATTACAGTGGCCGGGTTGAATGGGTTCGGTGCGCATTGACTCAGATGATAGGCGAGTGAAGAGATCTCCGGCGCGGCCGTGATTTCGCCAAACACCAGGTTTACATATTCGGGGTGGTCGATGTAGGGATTGCGGTTCAATTGGTATTCATAGATCGCGGCGTTGCGTTGGAGCTCCTTCAGACTGACGGGATCCTCGTCGTTCCATTCCAGGAGCATCGAGAGGGCCCAGGGCAGGAGGTTGGCCCCCTCGACCATGGGGCTGCCGGTCCATCCGGCGTCCTCGGTGTAGTACCGGGTCGACATATAGAAATAGGTTCGAGCCAGATCTCCCTTGTAGGCGTCGATGGGTTCGAAGACGACACCGGAGTACCCGGGATACGTGCACGGCCCCACCTTGCTGCCATTGAGGGACACCCACTGGGGATTGGTGACTTCTCCATAGGGATAGTTACCGCGGTGCCCGTTGACGTCTGCGTCACAGGGATAGAGGATGAAGATATCGGTATACATGGGAGAGACCTCTCCCCCGAACCAACTCTTGGGCCACGAGTGCTCGCGGGTATAGCCGGTGCCCTCGCTGCCGCCGGTTCCACCCTGGTCGACGCCGAGAGTGTACTCGTAGGGCGGTGTGCCCCCCGGAACGTCCGAGTAGATGTCCCACACCTTGCCGTTGGGTTTGACGTCGGTCGTGTAGTACGCCGACCAAACGAAGTCATAACTGTGGGATTGATGGTCCTTGATGATGGCGTGGAGAGCGCCGCGCAGGTCCTCGCCGATCAGTCCCTGCGCGCTGGCGTAGTATCCCGCGGGCGGTCCGTAGTCGGCGTAGTCGAAGGGAGTGGAAGCGGACGCGATGGCGTTTCCGAAGAGATCCTGGACCCCATCCACCGTCAGAGCGTACGACCCCTCGGACATCGCACTCACGGTCAGACTGACACGGCGGAAGTCGCTCACATCGCGCTGTGCCCCGCTCACCACCAATCCAGGAATCGAATAATGCGAGGTGAGCGCGGCCGATGTGGGATCGAGATCCTCGGAGAAGGAAACGATCACGGTCGTCGCGTTGGGGGCCGAGACCGAAGTGATGGAGGGAGCGGTGGGGTCGTTCACGAAAACGACATCCGCCGAGTCCCGAGGTTGGATCCTGTACTCGCCGCCCGCGTCCATGAGGATTCCGGTGAGGTCGTACACGGTTCCCAGAATCACGTTTGCCGGCACCGCCAGCTCTCCGACGAGACATTCCCCGCTCCCATCGTTTCCCGCCCACGCTCCGGCTCGATCGGTGTCGGTACACATCACGCCGGTCAGATGCACCGTTACTCCCTCGAGGTCCTCCATCGAGACCGTCCCGCTCGTCGCATTCGTCGGCGCCGGGATCTCGCTCCCGGTCACTCGGTTCAGGACCAGAGGTTCGGTGAGTACCGTGGTTCCGTCGAAGCCGGAACCCAGATTCTCGGTGACGACGCCACGGAGCAACACCGAGTCACCGAGCGCGTAGGGGGCAAAGCCGTTCACCCACACTCCGTTCCACGAGCCTCCACCATTCTGGAGGACCGCGAAATCTCCGATGAAGGCGGTCACGACCCCGCTGGTGATGACCGGCTGCCCGGCGAAGAGAGATGTCGGTCCCTCGGACTGGATCTCGTGAATCGTGGCGGTGGTGGGAATTTGGTAACTGAAGCTCGCAGTTTCAGTGGCGGCGGGTACGTCGTTGGCGGCCGCGACCCGATAGTAGATCGTCGTGCCTTCCGGCTGTCCTGGAATCGGCGTCTGGGTCTGATAGAAGTCCCCGTAGAACTTCAGCATGGAAATCTGATTGGGCAATGAGACCGCGGAGAAGCCCCACGAGAGCGTTACCGAAGTGATCGTGGCGACCGCGTCGCTGACCTCGGCCTGTACGTAAACGCTATCTCCCGGCAGGGGAGCGGTGGGAGCGATGGCCACCGAGGAGATGCTGGGCTTGGGCACGGGAGGCGCCGTGCTGTGGGTGCCCGGGCTTCCCTGACTGGGGTAGTCGACCGGCGTGGCGGCCCACTCGTTTGGATCGAAGGAGGTGTTGGGCGAGGTGATTCCCACGACGCGGACGTAGTCGGAATTCTCGAATCGAGTGGCGTCGGCCACCACGTAGTCGATGACGGTCGCGCTGGCGTTCACCAGCTTGGCTCCATCCCCGACCTTGCCGTTCCATAACCCGTCGTTGTCCGACCATGCTTCATCGGCGAAGTCGACCGTGAAGACGTCCACCGTCGTCGCATCCCCGACGACCAGAGCGTCGCCGGCCAAAATGGTGCCGCTCAGATTCCAGGTGAACTCGTTGGTACCATTGCCGACGGCCACGACCGACCAGCCAGTGAGGTCAACGTCGGTCGCTCCGGAGTTGTAGATCTCGATGAAGCGATCGGAGGCGTAATTGAGGCGCGGATCGCAGAGCTCGGAGATCATGACATCGGCCACCGCGCGGCGGGCGAGAAGAAACGACAGCATCACCAGGAGAGAGAGAACGAGAGTCCGACGCATGATGCCTCCCGGTGGCGAATGCCGATGATCGGGGTCAGGAGTCTTCCATTGATAGTCCGTGGAACGGGAGCATACCACAGAAACAACGGCTCGAATCGAGCGAGTCGCTTGCGCCGGGCCCTTTCGACTCCTCGGTGCCTCCGGCCCTGGCCTGGCAAGCATGTCCTTCAACAACATTTCCACTCCCGCTTTGGGAAACGACAACTTCGTCGGAACGTCTCCCAACGAGATCAACGTGAACCAAAAGGCTTACGATACGGTGGGTTACATCGACATGGTGTTCGAAGTGACCGACGTGGGAGCACCGGCGACCGAGTACGTGCTCAATGAGGGTGTCGCCAACAGCACCGGGGACGACTGGACCGATTACCACCTGGAGCTGGGCTTTGGCACCGGGGCTGGTTTCGTTCCATCGGCAGCTGGAGACGGTCTCGACTTCGACAGCCCCGACCTCGATTCTCCCTACTCCTTCGGACCTTTCACTTCGATCAGCTTCGGCGAGGACACGATGGATGCCATGGGGGGCACCATCTTCAGCGGGGGCTTCTACAACTTCTCCTTCCCCATCGACGTGCCCGAGACCATCACCGAGTTCACGGTCCGGCAGTGGCCCACCGTCGCTCCGGTAGGAACGGAGTCCTCGAGCATCGGAAAGGTCAAGTCGCAATACTAGCAATCGAGCCTCGTGCTCGAACTGTTTCAGGGGCGGTCTCAGACTCGGGACCGCCCCTAGGTCTCCCCAGGCTCCCCCGGCCCAAGACTTCCTCCCCGGCCACCCGCTCTCCTCAAAAGATCTGAACAAATCTTCAATTCTTTCTCCGCTGGTCTTGCCGAGGACATGCGTTGGGTACAGTGTACGAGCAATCCATGTCCGAGCTCCAGGGGTTGGGGCGAGCAGGGGGGACCCATGAAGAAACTCGTGATTCCGGCTCTGCTGGTGGTCGTGGCCCTGGTCGTGGTGGCCTTGATGCACTGGCGCCGCGAAAAGGGTGAGGAATACCGGCTCGTCGAGGTGACGCGCGGGGACGTACAGAGCACGGTGACCAGCACCGGAATCCTGCAGGCGATCAATACGATTCAGGTTGGAACCCAGGTTTCTGGGAAAGTCTCCGAGATCCACGTGGACTTCAACGATCACGTCAAGAAAGGGGAGCTCATCGCCCGCATCGACCCGACACTCTTGGAGCAGGCGGTTCGACTGACGGACGCTGATCTTACCCGCGCCCGCGCCGGGCTCGCCGACGCCAAAAGGCAGTTCACTCGAAGTGAGGATCTCTACCAACAGAAGGCGATCACCGAGAACGACTACAGCACGGCCAAGTACAATCTCGAAGTGGCCAAGGCCGCTCTGGAATCGGCGGAGGTCAATCGGGAACGGGCGGCGCAGAATCTCGCCTACACCGAGATTCGCTCACCGGTCGATGGAGTTGTGATCGATCGCACGGTCGATGTGGGCCAGACGGTGGCCGCCAGTCTCTCCGCCCCTCAACTCTTTCTCATCGCCGAGGACCTCTCCAAGATGGAGATCTTGGCCTCGGTCGACGAGAGCGACATCGGGAAGATCCACGAGGGGCAGGAGGTAAAATTCACCGTACAGGCTTACCCCGACTCGAGCTTCGCCGGAACCGTCAAGCAAGTGCGGCTGAAGTCGACAATTCAGGAGAACGTGGTCAACTACGTGGTGTCGATCGCGGTTGCGAACCCCTCTGGTCGACTCTTGCCGGGAATGACCGCCACCGTCGATTTCATCGTGGCCGAATCCAAAGATGTCCTGATGGTTCCCAACGCTGCCCTGCGCTTTCGAGCCACCGAGAAGATGCTGACTGAGCTCCGCAAGCAGCGTAGTGCGGCCGCCGCTGGCGACAGCACGCGTGCCGCGGGACGACGGCTTCCACGGGGTACGAACACTCCTAGCCGCGTCATGTTGTGGACTCTGGACGAGAATGGCCAGCCCACCCCGATCTTCGCGCGCACCGGAATCTCCAATGGCCAGTCCACCGAAGTCACCAGCCGGCGCTTGCAGGATGGCATGCAGATCATTGCGTCGGTGGTGAGCTCATCGGGAGGAAGCGCGGTCTCCAATCCCTTCCAGGGCGAACGGCAGGACCGGCGGCGCGGGCCGCCTCCCGGCCTTTAGAGGTGGCGTCATGAACGAGCATCCCGTCATCGAAGCCACCGAGCTGGTGAAGACCTATCGCATGGGAAGTACCGAGGTACACGCTCTGCGTGGAGTTTCCTTGCGGGTGGAGCCGGGCGAGATGATCGCGATCATGGGTTCGTCGGGATCGGGCAAGTCGACTCTCATGAACATCCTGGGTTGCCTGGATCGACCGAGCTCGGGGAGATATTTGCTCGAGGGAATGCGGGTAGACGAGTTGAGCCGGAACCGTCTCGCCGACATTCGTAACGCGAAAATTGGTTTTGTCTTCCAGACTTTCAACTTGCTGGCCCGGACCAGCGCGGCCGAAAACGTGGAGTTACCGCTCCTGTACGACCGGTCGGGACGGACACTGGATGTTCGGGCGCTCGCCAAGGAAGCCCTCGCCCGCGTCGGTCTCGCCGATCGGTTCGAGCACGAACCGTCCGAACTCTCGGGCGGGCAGCAACAGCGCGTCGCTATCGCCCGCGCTCTGGTGACCCGACCCGCCCTGGTTCTCGCGGACGAGCCCACGGGAAACCTCGATACCAGAACCTCGCTCGAGGTCATGAATGTCTTTCAAGAACTCAATCGCGAGGGAACGACGACGATTCTGGTAACACACGAGCACGACATCGCTGCCTACGTCCGCCGCACGGTCGAGCTGCGCGACGGGCGGATCGTGCGCGATGAACCGGTGGCCCAGCTTCGCGACGCCGCCGCCGATCTCGCGAGAATGGACGAAGCCAAGGCAGGGGGTGGCAGGTGAAAAGCACAAACCTGATTCGCATCGCCGGCCGTAGCCTGGTCAAGAACAAGACACGGGCCCTTCTCACCATGCTCGGCATCGTGATCGGAGTGGGAGCGGTCATCCTCATGGTCGCCATCGGACAGGGGGCGACCAAGCAAATTGAGTCGACGGTACAAGGGCTGGGAACCAACATGATCGTCATCACTCCTGGCGCGGTTGCGACCAGCGGGGTGAGTCAGGGCGCTCAGAGCTTCAATCGACTCACCGTGGAGGACGCCGACCACCTTCGTCAGCAGAGTTTCATCTTGTCTGCAATCTCACCGGTCGTGACGACTCGGAGTCAGATCGTGGGAGGACACGGCAACTGGAGGGCCTTCATCTTTGGGGTCCATACCGACTACCAGATCATTCGCGACTGGCCGACGGAGTCAGGGGTTTTCTTCGATAACACCGACATGAAGGCGATGCGAAAGGTCGTCGTGCTAGGGAAGACGGTGGCAGATAACCTTTTCGGTGACGAAGATCCCCTCCAGCAGCAAGTCCGAATTCGCAACGTTCCCTTCACCGTCATTGGAGTTCTCGCGAGAAAGGGACAGACGGCGGGGGGCAACGACCAAGATGACGTCGTTCTCGCTCCCTACACCACGGTGCAGAGCCGGCTCGCGGGCCACCAGTTCATCACCCAGATCCTGGCGAGCACTTCGTCTCCCGACGACATCGAGGCCGGCGAAGAGGAAGCGCGCGCCATCATGCGCGACTCCCACGGACTCCACCAGGGACAGGACGACGACTTCACGGTGCGTAACCAGGAGGACCTGGCCAAGACCGCGGCCAAGACCACCGAAGTGATGACCCTCTTGCTCTCCGCCATTGCCGGAATCTCGCTCGTCGTGGGGGGCATCGGCATCATGAACATCATGCTCGTTTCGGTGACCGAGAGAACGCGCGAGATCGGTTTGCGCATGGCCCTGGGTGCGCGCGGCGGGGACATCCTCACCCAGTTTCTGGTCGAGAGTGTGGTCTTGAGCCTCGCTGGCGGTTTGATCGGTGTGGCGGTGGGGCTGGCCGGTGGTCTGCTTCTGGGTTCCATCACCGGCTGGGCGATTGCCATTTCCCCGGTTACGGTGCTCCTAGCTCTGACCTTCGCTGGGTCGGTGGGAGTGTTCTTCGGATTCTACCCTGCACGCCGGGCCGCCGCGCTGGACCCCATCGAGGCTCTGCGCTACGAGTGACGGGGTTGGCGGAGAGCTGAGGCAAAGAAAAACCCCGCCTCCTTTCGGAGGCGGGGTCTTGCCGTCTAAGCAAGTGGGCTCTTCAGCCTACCAGCGGTTATTGCCGCCGCCACCACCGTAGCCGCCGCCACCGCCGCCACCGTAGCCACCGCCACCGCCACCGCCGCGCTTCGGGCGATCCTGGGCCTCGTTGACCCTAAGATCACGACCATCCATTTCCTTCCCATTCAGTGCGGAAATGGCGGCTGTCGCCGCGTCGTCGTCCATCTCCACGAATCCAAATCCGCGGGGGCGACCCGTGTCGCGGTCGTTGATCAACGCGACCGAGTGCACGTTTCCGTGCTTGCTGAACATCTCGTTGACTGCTGCTTCGGTCGCGCTGAAGGGCAGATTGCCCACATAAAGTTTCTTCACTTTCGTCTGTCTCCAAGAACCGGAATGCCGGTTCATCCCAAGTGCTTCAAGCCATTCCGAGGATCGGATGGGCCCCTGCACTCTATACAAGTCCAGCGACTTGCTGGACAACTTCCCCCTGATCAGGGGAATTTGAACTCGGCGATGCCGAGTTAAATCTGGTTTGGTCTCTGGTCCGGGTTTGCTGAGGTCGAGAATTCCGTACTGGACGAGGCCGTTTCATCCGACCCGCACAACAGAGGGGGCAAGAAGATCTTAAAATTGGCGTGCTGTCTCTCGCGAGACGCTGTTGTCCGCCGCAGCCGATCGGGACCAGGCCGCTTAGTGGAGCCAAGTAAAGCAATTCGTGGGCCGACAGCTAGGATTATCTTGAGCCAGGGTCCAGTCAGATCAAGATTGGGACTATCTCTTCGGGGCGAAGTCTGAGGTGGGTGCGATGCGCGGCTTGATTCCCCGGGGTCTCTGCACGGTCTGGATCGCGGGGAGCTTCACGCAGACGCGGAAGATGGCGCTCCCGAAATAAGCCGGGTCCCGAGTCCGCTCGAAGACGGACCGAAGTCTCAGCGCTGTTTTCTTTCTCCTCGAGATTCCGCGGAACCCAACCCTTCACAATACGTACTCGATAGATCCGTCTTGCATCGGGCATGGGGTCCGGTATCCTTCAATACCGCCAACTCGTTGTCGCTTCAGAACATCAATCGAAGAGGAAAGTCATGAGATCGTTCGCGTGTGTCGTCCTGGCGCTCGTACTTTTGAGTGCCCTTGCTTCGGCGCCGGCGCTGGCCGCTTCCGAGTACATCCAGACCTCCGATATCCATGGAGACATGATCGTCTTCACCGCCGAGTCGGATCTCTGGCTCACCTCCACCAGTGGCGGAATACCCCAACGACTCACCACCCACGAGGGAGCGGAGTACTTTCCTGCCTTCTCGCCCGACGGCAAGCTGATCGCCTTCACCGGTTCCTACGACGGGAATAACGACGTCTTCGTGATGCCGGCAACTGGAGGGGAACCGCACCGCCTGACCTGGCACCCCGGTAGCGATCAGGTGGTGGGTTGGTGGCCGGACGGCTCCAAGGTGATTTTCCGCAGCAGTCGCAACGATCCCAATCACACCTATCACCTCTTCACCGTCGACCTGGTGGGCTCAGATCCAGTGGAACTGCCCCTGGGCTGGGCTTCGCGGATCGACGTCGATCCCAAGAGCGGCATGTACGCCTTTGACCGTACCACGCGGGAGTGGGCCACCTGGAAGCGCTATCGAGGCGGAACCGCTTCGAACCTGTGGGTGGGCGACCCCACTAAGGCCAACTACAAGCAGATCACCAGCTTCGCCGGGATGGATCTGTTCCCCATGTGGCACGATGGCCGCATCTATTTCCTGAGCGACCAGGGAGGTACGGCCAACATCTGGTCGATCAAACCCGATGGCACCGACCGCAAGCGTCACACCGACTTCGGGAAGTGGGACGCGCGCTGGCCTTCCATGGGTCCCGACGGCCGCATCGTGTTCACCCTAGCCGCCGACCTCGAGATTTTCGACCCCGCCAGCGGGAAGACGCACAAGGTCGAGATCAACCTACCCAGCGACCGCAAGTTGACCCGAACCCGCTATCCCGATGCCGAAAAGAACATGACTGAATTCGCGCTCGCTCCCGACGGGGAGAGAGTAGCCGTGGCGACTCGCGGTGAGATCTTCTCGGTTCCGGTGAAGGACGGGGTGACGCTGCCCATCACCCGGGGCACCGGATCCCGCGAACGCGGGGTGAGCTACGGGCCCAAGGGAGAGAAGATCCTCTACATCACCGACGAACCCCATGAGGACGAGTTCCGTCTGGCCGACGCCTGGGGCCGTGGCGAGCCCACGGTTGTGAAGAAAGCAGGCACCACGACCTGGCATCGCCAGCCGACCATGTCGCCCGACGGCAAGTGGATCGCCTGGGCCGACAACACCTTCACTCTCTTCGTGAAACCGGTCGACGGCGGCACGGTCCAGAAAGTAGATCACAGCGACCAGTTCGAGATCGGAAGCTATCGCTGGAGCCCCGACGGTCGCTGGCTGGCCTACGACAAGCTGCTACCCAACGAATACACTTCGGTGTACATCTACGACACCCAGGAAAAGAAGACCCACGAGATCACCGGGCCCAACACGAACGACTACGATGCGACCTGGGACCCGGACGGCCGCTACCTCTATTTCATCAGCGACCGGGCCACCAACCCTCTGATCGGCGAGAACGACTACATGGACGTCGAGTTCAAGAACGACCAGCTCTACATGGTTCTTTTGCGCAAGGACGTGAAGGATCCCATGGCGAACCTGAACGGTCTGCCACCCGACAAGGACAAGGGCGACAAGGACAAGAAGGATGACAAGGGGAAGAAGGACGAGAAGAAGGACAAGAGACAAGGACAAGATTGAGCCGGTGAAGATCGACTTCGACGGTCTGGCCGAACGCTTCGTCGAGCTTCCCGTCGATCGCGGCCACTACTACGGTTTGGCGGCCACCAGCAAGAACCTGTTCTTCGTCTCCCGTCCGAAGAAGGGGATGGCCGAGAGCGGCGGCTTCTTCAGCGATCCCAAACCCACGGACATCCTGATGTCCTTCAGTCTGAAGGACAAGGAGGCCGATACTTTCGTCGACGGCATCATGGACTACGACCTGAACGCAAAGGCGGACAAGATCGCCTTCATGAAACGGAAGGGTGACCTCTACGTGGTCGACACCGGCTCGGCTCCCAAGGATCTTAGCAAGGCCAAGGTTGACCTGTCCGGACTCGTGGTCGAGCTGGATCCGCGTGAGGAATGGAGCCAGATGTACTACGAGGCGTGGCGTCAAATGCGCGATTTCTATTGGGATCGCAACATGGGTGGGGTCGATTGGGAGGCCAAACGCGATCAGTACGCGAGCCTGTTGCCTCGGCTCTCGAGCCGCGGCGATCTGAGCGATCTCTTGGGTCAGCTCTACGGCGAGATGGCGACTTCCCATACCTACGTATGGGGTGGTGATTCCGGGGTGAAACTACCCCATGTCTCGACCGGCATGCTGGGCGCTGATCTGGTACGTGAGGGTAAGGCCTACAAGGTGGCGCGCATCTATCGTGGCGATGACGCGGATCGCGTGCGCTCGCCGCTCCTGGAGCCGGGCGTGAACGTGAAGGAAGGCGACTACATTCTGGCCGTCAATCGCAAACCCTTCGACGGCAAGCATTCTTTCTACTCTTCGATGGAAGAGCTGGCCGGCAAGGGAGTCCAGTTGACCGTCAACGACAAGCCCACGATGGACGGGGCGCGCGAAGTCACCGTGGTACCGATGGGCAGCGAGAGCGACCTGCGCTATTCGGACTGGGTGAGGCGTAATCGCGAGTACGTGGCCAAGAAAACCGACGGCAAGATCGGCTACATTCATATTCCCGACATGGGCACCGACGGCATGATCGAGTTCAACACCTGGTTCTATCCGCAGTTGGACAAGGAGGGAATGGTGGTCGACGTGCGCTGGAACGGAGGCGGCTCGGTTTCCCAGATCATCCTCGACCGTCTGCGCCGCCACGTGCTGAGCTTCGATCGCAATTGGGGTGGGGGCATCTGGACCTATCCCGACAAGGTCCTCAACGGACCTTTCGTGGTGCTCACCAACGAATTCGCCGGCTCCGACGGGGACATCTTCCCTCAGGCGGTGCAACTGGAGAAGTTGGCGCCGGTCATCGGCGAGCGCTCGTGGGGCGGGGTGATCGGGATGAATAGCCTTCGCCCGCTGGTCGACGGGGGCATGGTGACGATGTCCCAGACCGCCTGGTGGGATCCGCGTGACGGCTGGAGCCTGGAAAACCGCGGGGTGATTCCCGACATCGAGCTACAGAATCTGCCCCAGGATCTGGCCCGTGGTGTCGATGCTCAGCTGGATCGGGGAATTGAGGAAGTGATGAAGCTGCACGACGAGCATCCGCCGGTGAAGCCGCAGTTCGGGCCCATTCCCGGCCGCGACCGCGAGGATTTCCAGAAGGAGCTCACGAATTAGCGGGTTCTGAGTCGAAGCGACGGGCAGGCAGAGAGCAACGAGCAGCCCTCCGGTCTTTGGCCGGAGGGCCCTTGTCTCTGACTTAGTATCGGACCTACCGGTCCTGGAACTCTTCGCGGATTGACGAGTATCAACCGAGCCAACCAGAACATTTCAATCCGGAGGTACATCCTCATGAGGATTGCGGCCCTCGCCAGCCTCTTGATGTGTCTCCCCCTGACCCTCTGGCCCGGAATGGCCAGCGCGGGCGGCGTCAGCTCCCAGGCGGCTTCGGCTGCCGCGCACGACGCCGCTCCTTCCTTTCAGTTGCCAGCGGTCCAAGGGACCGTCGACTCGGACTCTCTGCGCGGCCACCTCGTGTTGGTCGATTTCTGGGCGTCGTGGTGCGGGCCCTGCGCGCAGTCGTTCCCATGGCTCGGCTCCGTGCAGAAGCGCTACGAGGCCAAAGGCCTGAGAGTCGTCGCGATCAACCTGGACAAGAAACGTGAGGCGGCCGAGCGATTCCTGCTCAAGCACGAAGCGCCGTTCACCGTGGCGTTTGACCCGGAGGGAAAGACGGCCGAGGCGTTTCAGGTGCAGAGCATGCCGTCGAGCTATCTCATCGGCCCCGACGGAACGATCCTCTACACGAAACACGGCTTCCGAGCAGACCACACCCAAGAGATCGAATCCAAGATCGAGGAGGCCTGCCGATGAGGACGCGAGGTCTCCTGGGGTTCATCGGTCTGGTTCTTCTGGTGATTCTCGCGGGCGCGATCAGCGGATGCGCCTCCATGCAAGCTACAAGCCCTGGGATCGTGACCTGTTGGCGGAGCCGCAGATGAGTTTCATCGCCGAGCCCATGCTGAGCGTACTCGACGAGCACATCTACTTCAGCAAAGAGGGATCGTTAGGCGGTCAGGATGCATCCGGCGGAGGCTGCGGATGCAACTGAGTCCACCCAAGAAGCCCACCTCGGTTCGCGGCAAGCTGGGGATGGCCGCGTGCGTGCTTCTGGCTTCGAGTCCCGCCACCGCGCGGGCGGAAGCACCGCTTCGCTGGCAGCTCGACATGTCGGGCCTGCTCTATGGCGAACAGAGCCGTACCCGCGTCGTCGAACCGACGGCACGCATCACCCGGCTGTTTCCCGATGGGCAGACCCTGTCGGCCACTATCGCGCTGGATGCCATCACCGGAGCCTCGCCGACCGGCGGCATCGCTTCCACCAAGATCATCACTACCACCACTCCCTCGGGGCGGCTGCAAACCCAGCAGGTCGGGACCATTCCGACCAGCAACTTCCACGACATCCGGGGTGCGCTCGATCTGAACTGGACGAAGCCCACTGGAGGGTGGCTCACCACCTCGCTGGGAACCCATCTCTCAAGTGAGAAGGACTACCGCTCGCTGGGAGCGCACGGCAAGCTCTCGGTGGCGTTCATGCATCGCCTGACCACCCTGTCCCTGGGCGGCGGCTATAACTCGGATGGCATCACTCCGGTGGGGGGCACGCGCGCGCCCCTGAGTGACGGTACCGTGATCATCGACAACGGGACCCAGGCCAAGCACGTCACCACCGTGCTCGTGGGACTTTCGCGCGTTCTCACGCGCCGCTGGATGGTGGCTGCGAATTTCTCGCAGACAAAAGAACGGGGCTATCTCACCGATCCCTACAAGATCGTGAGCACGGTCGATCCTCAAACCGGGGATCAGGTGGGCCAGCTCACCGAACATCGTCCGTCGACGCGCGATCGCAAAGACGTTCTCGTGAGTTCGGTCTATCACTTCGAGAGCGATCTTCTCTATCTCGCGGACCGGGTCTACTGGGATGACTGGGGCATCCATTCCCACATGCTCGACTTCAGGTACCGGCATCGCTTGGAGCATTTGGCCTTCGTGGAACCCCACGTCAGATTCTATTTCCAGGGACGCGCCAATTTCTTCCGCTACTCACTACTCGATGGGGAGGCGCCTCCTGAGTACGTTTCGGCCGATAATCGCCTGGGCGCGCTGCGGACCCTCACGCTGGGCCTCACCTACGGCTTCCACCTGCAGAACACTCCCGGCACCTGGAGCGTACGCGGTGAGTACATGCGGCAGTGGGGAGATGGCTTTCCCACCGACGCGATCGGGAAGCAGCAGAACATCGATCTGGCACCGCCGGTCAACATCGGCTCTCTGGCCGCCACCTACACCCTGCAGTTCTGAGGAGGCCGTGTGCACCGAGTCGGAGATTCTTCTGAGCTGTCCGAGTCGATCCCGGTGGCGATCGAAAGGGCGGAGGATTGTCAGGTGGGACGGTTCGAGGCCATGGCCAGTCCGTGCAGCGTTCTGGTGAACACGGAAGACGCGAGTGAGGCCGATCGACTCAGCCGCGTCGCGGCGCGAGAGGCGCTGCGCATCGAGCGCAGCTTCAGCCGCTACCGCAGCGACAACATCGTGCACCGGATCAATCATTCCGACGGGCGCCGGGTAGCGGTGGACGAGGAGACAGCGAAGCTTCTGGACTACGCGGCCACCTGCTACGAGATTTCCGATGGACTGTTCGACATCAGCTCGGGCGTTCTGCGTCGGGTCTGGCGCTTCGACGGCGGCACTCGTGTGCCTTCACGGCGCGCGGTGAGTGAGCTACTCGAGTTGGTGGGCTGGGAGAAAGTGGACTATGACGGCGCCGGGATCAGCCTGCCGGCGGGCATGCAGATCGACTTCGGCGGCATCGGAAAGGAGTACGCGGTCGATCGCGCGGCCGCTCTGCTCGCAGAAAAGACCGAACGCCCCTTCCTCGTGAACTTCGGCGGCGACCTGTACGCGAGCGGCGAGCGTCCCGGGGGACGTCCGT
The DNA here is from genome assembly GCA_963764625.1 of Candidatus Krumholzibacteriota bacterium. Classification (GTDB taxonomy): domain Bacteria; phylum Krumholzibacteriota; class Krumholzibacteriia; order JAJRXK01; family JAJRXK01; genus JAOZPE01. Next base: position 138,252 of record CAVXTH010000009.1, read on the forward strand.
GGGGGATCGGGATCGACGACCCCTCCCGGACCGGTGAAGCGGTGCTCTACCGGGTCGAGCTCCGCGGTGGGGGGCTGGCCACCAGTGGGGACGCCCGCCGTTTCGTCCGCTACAAGGGCCGTCGGTTGGGTCACATTCTCGATCCGCGGACCGGATGGCCGGTGGAAGGCGCGCCTCAGGCCGTCACCGTGATCGCGTCGACCTGCCTGGAAGCGGGCACGCTCTCCACCCTGGCCTACCTGCAGGGGAGTGGTGCGAAGGAGTTCCTGCAGGCGCAGGGAGTTCACTTTCAACTGACGTGATGGGCGGCAGGTGGCAGGGTTTTGCGGCTTGCCTACCCTATAGAGAACAGCTCGACCACCGAAGAAGCTGCCAGCCGAAATTGCTGCGCGCGCGGTCTCGGACTCCCCCTTGCGGTCGATCGGAACGGAAAGCCAATGAAGATCGCAACCTGGCGCAGGTTCTCAGTCGTCCTCGTCTTGGGATGCGCCGGGTTTGCGTCCGCTTGCAAAGACGACTCCCCGACCGCCAATCACGACGGCCCGGTCATGGCGGCCGACTTCTCCCTCGAAGACCTCAATGACAGCTCGCAAACCTACCAGCAGGCAATTTCTCCCCGCGATTATCTTGGCAGCGTCTCCGCCTGGTACTTCGGGCACTCGACCTGAGGCTACTGCCGAAGCCAGTTTGGCTTGATGGACAGCTTGCAGACCGAGATTCAGTCGCTGGGGTGGGCCTCAGAGGTGCACTTCTTGGGGATTAATGACAAGGATCAAAGCGCGGGGAATTACCTCATCCCCTTCGTCGCCCATCTTCCGTGGCTGCAGGACGATACCACGCAGCACGTATGGGATTCATGGAATGCTATCTGGCGCGACATCATCATCCTGGACCAGAACAATACGCCGGTGGCCCGCTTCAACGTCACCACCTACAACCTCACCAACCCCGCCAACTTCGATTCCCTGAAGACCCTGCTCAGATCCTTCGCGCAACCCAGCCCTTGAGTCGCAAACGACAAGCAGACAGTCTCAACCCTTCTTCGTGAGGGCTTCACGAACTCTCTCGGCGGTCATGGGAAGCTGGTGGAGCCTGACTCCGATTGCATCGAAGATCGCGTTGCCAATGACCGCTCCCACGCAGATGATGGCTGGTTCGCCTCCGCCCTGAGGACTCAACTGATCGTTCTTCACCAGGACGGTTTCGATCTCGGGCAGCGTACTGAATCTCGGCAGCTCATAGGTGTCGAAATTCTCATCCAGAATCTGTCCGCCCTTGAATCGAATCGCCTCCGAAAGCGCATAGCCCAGCCCCATGGTGAGGCAGCCCTCCATCTGGATCGTCGCTCCCTCGGGATTGACGACGATTCCCATGTCCTGGGCGCACACCAGCCGCCGAACCCGGATTCTCCCGTTCGTCTTGTCGACCTCGATCTCACCGATCACCGCGACATAGGTGCCGGCGTCGATTCCGCAGGCAATGCCCCAACCGCGGCCGCTCGGAGAGCCGGCCTCTTTCCAACCGAAGCGCTCTGCCGCGGTCTTCAGCACCTGAAGCATGCGGGGGTCGCTGGTGTTGTTCAGGCGGAACTTCAGAGGATCGGCTTTGATTTGCGCCGCCATGATGTCGATTTGTGATTCGCGGGCGAAGGTGTTGGTGTTGGCTCCCGGAGCGCGCCATGGACCCACCGCGAAGGGGTGCGCCTTGGCGGTTGCCCCCATCCATCCGCCATGCACTTTCACCAGGTTGTTGGGTACGTCGTAGTACTGCTCGGTGCCTCGGGAGCCCGCGAAGTAGACAGTGTAGTCCCACAGACAGATCTTTCCCGAAGCATCGACACCCGATCGGACGTCGACTACTGCCGCCGAATGGAATGTGTCATAGAAGAATTCCTCGGCGCGATCCCAAGCTACCTGAACCGGCAAACCGGTAATTACGGCCAAACGGGCGGCCTCTTCGGCCTGGAGTCCCGCAGTCTTCCCTCCGAAACCCCCACCCACGAAGGGAGTGATCACCCGCACTTTGTCCTGCGGCATGCCGACGATCTTCGCGATTCTCTCCTGGGTGGGGAAAGGCGTCTGCGTCGAGGCCCAAACCGTCAGCTTACCCTTCTCGAGCGTGGCCAACGCGGTGTGCGTTTCCATCGGGGCGTGGGCGCAATAGCCGTCCAGGTACCGCTCTTGAATGATGGATTTGGCGGCCCGCTCTCCGGCTGTGAGATCACCTCTGGCATCGCGTTTCTCCGGAGCTGCCGCGACCTCGACCAGATGGTCGAAGATCGTCGTGTCGTCGACCTGCGGCTGAGGGCGCTCGTATTCCACCTTGATGCTCTGCAGAGCCTTGGTCGCTTCTTCAGGATCCTGATGGAGCACCGCAATCAGGTCCTTCTCCTTCACGACACGTGCACCGGCCCACTTCTCAGCTGCCGAAGTGTCGACGCTCTTTCGGATGGCATCGTGCGCGGGAGGACGAAGAACTCTCGCGTAGACCATACCCGGCACGCGCACATCCCCGGCGTAGAGCGCCTTGCCCGTCACCTTGTCCCACGCATCCCTGCGAAGACTGTCCTTCCCCATCACCTTGAAGTCGTCCACCGAGGTGAGGGCCACCGAGCGATCCGTCTCGCGAAAGATCTGACGGCCTTTGGCCAGCTCCCCGAATCCTACTTTCTTACGCCGGTTGTCCCTGAGGAAGACGATGCCGTCCTCCACCACCAGCTCGTCCCTTGGCGCCTGAAGGTGTTCGGAGGCCAGGTCGAGCAGAACCGCGCGCGCCTCGGCCGCGGCCGCGCGGAGAGCCGGGCCGAAGAAGCGTGTACTCATCGAACCGAAAGTCCCCATGTCCCACGGGCAGAGATCCGTGTCGCCCATGACCATCTCGATGGCCTCCAGCGAGACCCCGAGTTCCTCCGCGGCCATCTGCGCCAAGGAAGTCACCACTCCCTGACCCATTTCGATCTTGCCGGTGAATACCGTGACTTTCCCGTTCTCATCGATCCGCAGGTACGCGTTCGGATCACTTGGATACGGTCTGCGCTGCGCCTCGGCATAGTCGATCGGCCAGCTGCCCACGGTGAACAGAACGACGATTCCACTCCCGATGAATTTGAGGAAATCGCGCCGCTCGAGCCGCCAACCGCGATCCCAAGCGCCAGTTTCTGGAGGATTGATTTGATCCTTCTTCATGACAGACCTCACATCCCCGAAGAGGTGCTTTCGATTGCCGCGACGATGCGCTTGTGCGCGCCACACCGGCAGAGATTGTCATCCATGCCCCGGATGATTTCCTCACGACTCAGGTGGGGATTCTTCAGCAACAGAGCATAGGCGGTCATGATCATGCCGGGAGTGCAGAATCCGCACTGCATGGCGTCGTGCTGAATGAACTGTTCTTGGAGGGGGTGGAGCTTGTCTTTCTGCGCCATTCCCTCGATGGTCAGGACTTCCTTGCCCGTGACCTCTTTCATGGTCAGCTGGCAGGAGCGCACGGCCTCTTGGTCGATGAGGACGGTGCAGGCTCCACAGAGCCCTTCGCCACAGCCGTATTTTGTTCCGGTGAGGTCGAACTCGGATCGCAAGACCCAGAGGAGCGTCCGATCGCCGTCGATTTGCAGACGCCTGGGCCGACCGTTGAGCGTGAAGTCGATGGTCTCCTTCATGGTCCCTTCCTCGCTGATTCTTGGGCTAGAGGGGATGGCACCCCGAGCAATCCTAGGATCCGCTTCGGGATCCTCCAAGGACAGCCACTGGCCAGCGCTGGATCCGCCGCTCCCACGCGTTAGGGTGAGTAGAACGGAAAGTCACAGCCTCAGCTGCCGCCGTGAGCATGTCCAAAAAGGCCTCTCGGGCCCAAAATGGCGGTTCTTCGACGGTTTCGGGGCGCTTTCGAGGGGAGAATCCAATGCGCAACCTCAAATCAAGAATCCTGGTTCTCACTGGGGCCGCGCTGGCCTTCGTGGTTGGAGGCTGCGCGACCGTGCCCTACGGCCAGCAAATCGTGGAATACGAGCCGGCGTACTGCTACGACCCGTTTCCGCCGCCTCCACCGGTGATCTACGTGACACAGCCCATCGTGGTGGTGAAGAGGGCCCCCGCGCGCCATGCCAAGCAGGAGCCTGCGGTCACGCTGCACTCCCGGGAGGCTCCGCCCACGGTGACGAGGACGCCGGCGCGCGTGGAGCCGCGTCAGCCGGTGATCACGCGTCCGGAGCCCGAGCGAAGAGTCCCGGAGCGGAAGGAGCCCACTCGGGCGCAGCCGCCACGCGAAGAAAGGCGAGTGAGCCCGGCGACTGCCGTCGACCGTAACGATGACAACCCCGTCGCTGCCCAACGCACATGGGGCCGCTGAAATAGGATCGGTCCCTTCGGGGACCGATGAACCCACTTCGCCGCATCGCTCCGCTTATGGAAACTTAGTCAGAGCACACGGGGGAGCGAGGCAGTACCATATTGGGAACAAGTCCGTTCCACGAGCCCGTGGTTCGTGGAACGGCTGCGTCATGGACCCCGTCGGGTTGAGGTTTGCAGGCAGAATGAGAGTGAGGAACTGGAGGTGGCTTGATTCTGACGCTGCCTCTTTTGGTTTCGGTGGCCGCTTGCTCACGGAGCGGTGTGGAGGGGAACGAGGCGGGCGCAAAGGGTAAGGGCAATCCCGACCGGGCCGCGGCGGCGGTTCCCGTATCGGTGACCGAAGTGGTGCCCCACGATCTTGCCCGTACGGTAGCAGTGACCGGTCCCGTCGAGCCCATCCGAACCGTCACCGTGAACGCCCAGACCGCGGGCACCGTGCTCTCGGTGTTGGTGGAGGAAGGCAATCGGGTCCACGGCGGGCAGCTCATGGCGCAGCTCGACGCGCGGGAGACCACCGCGCAGTTGGAGCGGGCCCACGCGGTGTTGGCCAACGCGCAGGCGGCCTACGAACGCATGCAGCGATTGCAGAACAGCGACCTGAGCTCCGACGCCGAAATGGAGTCAGCGCGCTCCGCGTTCGACATCGCCAAAGCTGACGTCCGGCTCTGGAGCACCCGGCTCGCATTCTGCCGCGTCACCGCTCCAATCTCCGGTATCGTCACCGCTAAACGGGTCGAGAAGGGCGCCGCCGTCTCTTCCACCAGTCCCATGTTCTCCATTGCCGACGATTCCCTGCTCGTGGTGCGCGTCCGCGTTTCCGAACTGGACGTTGCTCATCTTCACCCGGGACAGTCGGCCACGATTCAGCTCGATGCCTATCCGGGCGTGAAGTTCTCGGGGTACATCAGGAGGATCTTCCCCAGCGCCGACGCGGCGAGTCGTCTCGTGCCGGTGGAGACGGTATTGGGCAAGTTGCCCCAGGGAGTCATCGCGCGTCCGGGCTACCTGGCGCGCGTGGAGTTCGCCCTGAACACCCGCAGCGGAGTGTTGGCCGTTCCCGCCCCGGCCATCGGAGTCACCGACAGCACTTCCTACGTCTACGTGGTGCAAGCCGACACTCTGAGCCGCCGAGTGGTCAAAACGGGTCTTACCACCTCGGGTTGGATCGAGATCAGCTCGGGGCTGAAGCCTGGCGAGACGGTGGTCAGCTCTGGGCACGTGAATTTGCGACCGGGAGTGAAAGTGAGAATCAGCGGGTCAACCCCGCCGGCCGAGAGCGCACGATGAGCGAGTCCAAAAAACAGTGGGGCCTTTCGGGTCTCTCGATTCGGCGGCCGATTGGCGTCTTGGCCTGCGCCTCGGTGGTGGTGGTGCTGGGACTGTTCTTCGTCCGGCAGCTTCCCCTCGATCTGTTGCCACAGATCATCTATCCGCAGATCCGCGTGCGCGTGACTTACCCCGGGGTCGCTCCGGAAGTGATGGAAGAACAGGTCACCAAGGTTCTGGAGACCAGTCTGGCCACTACCGAGGACCTGGTCGCACTCGAAAGCGAGACCAGCGAAGGTGATTGCGACATCGACCTTCACTTCAACTACGGAACGGATATCAACTTCGCACTTCAAGACGCCTCCAAGAACCTCGACCGCGCGCGCAGTCGTCTGCCGATCGAGGCCGATCCGCCGGTCATTCGCAAACTCGACCCCTCACAAATTCCGGTCTTCGAGGTGGGCTTCAGCTCCGCTACCCGCGATCTGATCGATCTGCGCAATTGGGTGGAGCTGCGCCTGCAGCCCCAGCTCCTGACGATCGAAGGGGTGGCGGCGGTGGACGTGGCCGGTGGTCTGGTGCGCGAAATCCACGTGACGCTCGACCAAGAGAGACTTCGATCCTACGGACTCACCATCTCCGACGTCCTTCAGCGCATTCGCTCCGAGAACCAGGATATCGCGGTGGGCAATGTCACTTCGCCCAACTTCGAAATCGTGGGCAAGACGGCGGGGAAGTTCAAGAGCGTCGATGACATCCGCAAGGTCCTACTCACGGTGCCCGGCACCTCGCAGAGAATCCCGCTCTCGGAAGTCGCGAAAGTCACCGATACCCACGAAGAGCAGAGGTTGTGGGCGCGGCTGGATGGCGTGCCGGCGGTGAAACTCTCGGTGAGCAAGCAGCCCGATGCGAACACGGTTACCGTCGCCCAGGGTATTGCCGAGACGCTTGAGAGAGCTCGCGAGTTCCCGCTTCATTCCGGACGACATCCACTACGAAGTCATCTCCGACCAGTCCTTCTTCATTCGCAATGCGGTGGACGGAGTTCGCAACGCCGCGATCGTTGGAGCCGGTTTGGCCATGTGCATCGTGTTGCTGTTCTTGGGCAGCATTCGCAGGACATTCATCATCGGCCTGTCCATCCCGTTGGCCGTGTTGGCGACCTTCGCCATGATGGGGATGGGAAAGCTCACGCTGAACATCATGAGTCTTGGCGGTCTCGCACTGGGCATCGGACTTCTCATCGACAACTCGATCGTGATGCTGGAGAACATCTTCCGGCATCGGCAACTGGGAGTGATCGATCCGGTCGAATCGGCCCAGCGCGGGTCGGCCGAGGTTGCCTCCGCCGTGACCGCGTCGACTCTGACCAACCTCGCAGCGGTCGTGCCCTTCCTTCTCATCACCGGCCTGGCCGCCCTCATTTTCCGCGAACTGATTCTGACCATCTCGTTCGCGATCGTGGCTTCTCTGGCCACCGCCTTGACTCTGGTGCCGATGCTCTCGGCCCAACTCGCCAAGGTTCAGCGGAGCAGCCACCTCGATCGCAATCCGGTCGTCATTCTCTTCAACCGCGGACTGGTGGGCTTCACCTCACTCTACCGGCACATGGCCGCCGGGGCGGTGCGCTTCCGCTGGTTGGTGCTCTTCATCGCATTCGCGGGGTTCTTCGGCTCGCTCGTTCTCATGCGAGGTCTGGGTAACGAGTTCCTCCCCGCGGTCGACGACGGAAACGTGGGTGTCTACGTGCACATGCCTCCCGGGACCTCTCCCGAGCGAACCAATGAGATCGCACTCAAACTGGAAGATCTGGTGCACGGCATGCCCTACGTAGAGCACGTCTTCACCACGGCGGGGGGGTATTTGTACGGAGGCGCCACTCTCGCTCGCGGCGGCCGCGGTTCGATGTCGATTCAGCTCACACCGGCCAGCCAACGGCGCAGCATGCCTGCCTCCCGTTGGGTCGACGAGCTGCGAGCCAAGATCAACCAGCTGGGCATTCCGGGGGCCCAGATCTTCGTGCGTCCGCCGCGGATTCGCGGCTTGCGGACGAACCGGGTCGGCTCGGACGTGGCGGTCTCGGTGCAGGGAGACGATCTGGCGAAGCTGCAGTCCCTCGGCTACGAGATGCAGCGGCGCATGAAGGGGATTCTAGGCCTTTCAGGAGTCGAACTGTCGACCGAGGAAGCCAGCCCCCAGCTCTCCATCGAGATCGATCGTCAACGCGCCGCCGATCTCGGACTGGACGTGGCCCAGGTGGGCCAGACTGTCCGGACGGCTCTGGACGGCACCATCGTCACCCGGTACACCGACAAGAACAACGAGTACGACATCCGCGTACGGCTTCCTCGCGACTCGTTCACCAGCCCCGAGGATCTGGGAGCCATCGCGCTCTTTCCCGGCGATGAAGCGCCCATCTACCTGCGCGACGTCGCCGACGTCCGTTTGGGAACCGGGCCTACCACCATTTTGCGGGTGAACCAGAACCGCCAGCTGCGCGTGACCGGCGATGTCGACGACCAGGTGGCGAGCGTGGGTCAGGTCACCGCCGCGGTCCGCAGCGCTCTGGCCGACCTGCCGTTGCCGCAGGGTTACTCGTTGATCTACGGAGGAGAGGAACAGGCGCTGCGCGAGAACCAGCGCAACCTGCGCATCGTAATTCTCTTGGCCGTCTTTCTCGTCTTCGTCGTGATGGCGGTCCAGTACGAGAGCGTCAGCGACCCCCTGACCATCCTGGTCTCCATTCCCTTGGCTTTGATCGGGGTGGGGGCTCTGCTCTGGATCACCGGGACCCCCCTCAGCGCCCCGGTTCTTTTGGGAGTCATTCTCTTGGCCGGAATCGTGGTGAACAACGCGATCCTTTTGGTGCAGTACGTGGAGATCGCCCGCCGCGAGAAGGGAATGCCGGTGGAGGAAGCAGTGGTGGAAGCGGGAGCGGTCCGTCTGCGGCCGATTCTGATGACCACGACCACGACCGTCTTCGGTATGTTGCCTCTGGCACTGGGACTGGGGGAGGGATCGGAGCTGATGCAACCTCTCGCCATCGCGGTCATTGGAGGATTGACGGTGTCCACCCTACTCACCCTGATCGTCGTGCCCTGCGCCTATCTCATCGTGCACCAGGTGGCGGATGGCTTGCGACGGGTGGTCATCGGATGAGTCGAGGATCACTCAGGCTTTCTTCGCCTGGATCACCCAATCCATTTCGCGCGTTCCCTCGCGCACGGTCGGGATCTTCGAATCCCGCTGCCGCGAGGTCCTCGCTCTGTTCGGCGAAGCTGAAGGTTCCGCCCGCCTCGGTGTTCACCAGCATGTTGATCGCGAACATCGCCCCCGCGGTGGGGGAGACGTGGTCGTCACTCATCACCATGTCGCGAATGAAGATGCTCCCTTCCGGGGCGAGAGCGTCGTGAACTTTGGTATAAAGTTCCCGGTTTTGCTCCCGCGAGTTCTGATGGGTGATGGCGCTGATCCAGGCCATGTCGGCGCCCTTGGGGAAGCTCTCGTCCTGGTAAAAGTCTCCCGGCACCAGCTTCACCCGCTCGAGCAAGCCGTGGGCTCGAAGTGGCGGCGCGCGATGGGGACCACTTCGGGCAGGTCGTAGTAGATGGCCTGCAGTTCTGGGTTGGCATCGAGGAAGGCGCGGGTCCAGGTCCCGGGTCCGCCGCCGATATCCAGGAGCTTCTTGAAGGGAAGGGATCCCAGGGAGGTGACCACCTTCGGGCGCGGCCTCGTGGCTGGCGACTTCCATCGCCTCGATGAACGACCGGCGGTCCTCGTCGTAGCCGCGCACGCTGGCCAGGCGATCGAAGTGCGTCCCCTGCTTCACGACGTTCGCGAGCTGGGCCCAGCTGCGCAGACAGTTGGCCTGATGACGCAGCATGTTCACCACGTTCCCCGGCGAGTTCTCGTCGAAGAGCGGCGCGATGCCGTCAGCCGGCCGATATTCGACCTTCTCCTTTTGAAGCAATCCGAGCGCGGCGAGAGCATCGGCCAGAATTGCGGTGGCGCGTTCATCCAGTGTCAACCTGCGCGCCAGATCCCGCGCGTTCATGGGGCCTTGGGAAAGGGCGGGAATGAGATCGAGTTCGGCCGCGGCGACGATCACGCTCGCACTTTGAAACTGACGCGCCGTCGTCAGAAGCGTTTCGGTATTCCATTGTGAAGTCATGACATTCCTCGATTTCTAGGAATTCAGTTCGCGGGTCGTTCTCTCTAGTTTCCACCCGGGCGAGCTTCTCGCAAGCCCCATATACGCGTTCTGACGAAAGAAATTCCCCCCGCTCGCTTGCCGATCTCAAGAATGAAAACGAGTTTCAATCCTGACGATCTCAGCTACGGTTGACGAGGATCTGCAACTACCCTAGAGTCGCCTTACGTCCTGTTCCGGCCATTTCCCTCACTTCATTCCGCCGGATACCACCATGACTCGACCGCAAGAAGCGCAGTGCAGCCAGCTCTGCCGACGAAGATGCCGCAATCGTGGCATGTTGCTTCGCGTGCCCTCGAGGCACCATGTCCTCTCATGCCGCGAGAAGGAGGAATCATGAAGCGAATTCTGTTCGTCGGAATCCTGTGCCTGGGACTTCTGATGACGGCTACCCCCGCCGCCACCGCGGGGGACGCAGGGCCGTCCTTGGGCCTGCCCCCGGTGCCGATTCCGGCCGACAACCCGCAGACGCCGGACAAGATCGCTCTCGGCGACAAGCTGTTCCACGACAAGAGATTCAGCACGACCGGCGAAGTCAGCTGTTCCACTTGTCATGACAACGACAAGGCCTTCACCGACAGTCCCCTGCGGTTCTCCGAAGGCATCAATAAGCTCAACGGAACCCGGAACGCGCCGACGGTGGTGAATGCTGCCTACTTTGGAACGCAATTTTGGGATGGACGTTCCCCGGATCTCGAAGATCAGGCGCTGCACCCCTTCGTAAATCCGGTCGAGATGGGTCTACCAGACCACGAGCCCATTCTGGCCCTGGTGCGGGAGGATCCAGAGTACGTCGACGCATTTGGCAAAGTCTTCGGCAAACACGGCATGGGGATCACCATGGTGGAGGTGACCGACGCGATCGCCGCGTTCGAACGCACCATCGTGGCGGGAGACTCGCCCTTCGACCGCTACTACTACGGAGGCGACGACCACCGCGCTTACGCCACAGCAGATCCGCGGTTTCGATCTCTTCGTCAACAAGGGGCGCTGCCTGTCATGCCACGTGCTCGAACAGACCCAGGGAATCTGTTCACCGATAGCCGATTCCACAACATCGGAGTGGGCATCAACGGCATTCAGTCGGATGTACCCGAATTGGCCCACAAGTTCTTGCAGGCGGACGCCACCCTGAGCGAAGTGGATGTGGAGGTTCTGACCGATCCGAGAACTTCGGAGTTGGGACGCTTCGCGGTTACGCGCAAGTTCGACGATCTGGGAGCGTTCAAGACACCAACCCTGCGAAACGTCGCGGCTACTGCACCCTACATGCATGACGGTAGTATCAAGACTCTGCGCGAGGTCGTGGTGCACTACAACAACGGCGGCGTCACCAACGAAGGCGACCCCGTGAACGACTTTCTCAGCGGCGGCATCAGGCCGCTGAATCTGACCGAGAGTGAGATCGACGACCTCGTCGCGTTCATGGAAGCTCTCACCAGCCCTCAATTCACCGAACTGGCCGTCAAGGCCGGCACGGAATAAAGAGAGGAGCCGACATGTCCACATTCAAGATGAGCCGGCGTGAGTTTCTCAAGGGCGCGGGCGTCGTGACGGCGGCGAGCTGTCTACCGATGAGCATGGTGGAGTTAGCCTTCGCCGATTCGCGTCAGAACTTCAGCTTCGCCTACATCTCCGACTCCCACCTTCAACACATCTCTGGCACCAGCTTCGTCAACAACTGGGACCGCGGACTGATCCGTGCCGTGGCCGAGACAAACTTGCTCACTCCAAAGCCCGACTTCGTGGTGTTCGGAGGCGACCTGGCTCAACTGGGGAAGAGAGAGGAGCTCGACCATGGGGCCGAGATACTGTCCAAGCTCAACGGCAAGACCTATCACGTCATGGGCGAGCACGACTATTATCTCGATCTCGGCAAGTACTGGTCGAAGCTCTACGGCGATCACTATTACAGCTTCAACCACAAGGGAACCCACTTCGTCGTCCTCAACAGCATTCTCACCTACGACGACTGGACCTTCAATCGCTGGCCCAGCGCCGAGCAGCGCATGGTGGAGATGGCGGGTCTGGACAACCCCAACGGCTCGCCCTTCATGGTCGGCGACAAGCAGCGCGAGTGGCTGAAGAAGGACCTTGCCAAGGTCAAGAAGGACACTCCCGTCGTAGTCTTCTCGCACTCACCGATCCAGAAACTGTACAAGGGATGGAACTTCTGGACGGAAGATGCCGAGCAGATCCACGAGCTGCTGAAGCCCTTCGACAAGGTGTCGGTGATCTACGGCCACGTCCATCAGGTGCAGTACAACCAGATCGGAAACATCAGCTTCAACGCGGTGATGGCGACGGCGTGGCCCTGGCCGTATCCGGAGAGTTACGCGCAGGCGCAGCATCACATGCCGAAGTTGACGGTGCGGATGAACCGCGCCGATCCCTTCTTCGAGAGAGATGCCACCGGCTGGCAGTTCATCGACGTCAACACCGGTAAGGTCGCGCTGAAGTACAACCTGTACAACAACACCAACCGCACCGTGGCCTACAACCCCGAGACGGGACAGCCCGAGGACACCACGTTCCAGGATGAATCCGAGCGGATTCCCCCGCAACTTCATTTCTAGAAGGAGTGAGACGATGCGAACGAAAATTCTGGGAGCCTCGCTCCTTACGCTCGTGATCTTGATGGTCGCGGGAGATCTCATGGTTCGCGCCGACGAATTCTCCAAAGAGGATCTGGCGCGCTGGCAAGAAGAGTATATGGGCGTGGTCGCACGGGGCCGCGAATTGTGGACGAGTCCCGACCTGGGGACGAATGGCGTCGCATGTGCTCAGTGCCATCCGAATGCGGCGGATACGCATCCGGAGACCTACCCAAAATTCCAGCAGCAGCTGGGCCGTGTCGCCCCGTTGCGCGACATGATCAACTGGTGCCTCATGAATCCTCTGGAGGGAGAGCCTCTCGAATTAGATGATCCCGATCTGGTGGCGATCGAAACCTACGTGAGCTATGAGCGCAGGGGAGTACCGATGGCGCCAGGCAAGCACTGAGGCGCGGCAGCACACCGCAAAACCAGTACGTGTATCATTTGACGCGTTACGAAAAGGGCCCCGTCGAAACGGGGCCCTTTTGCGAAGAGCTCGAGCTCACGGATTGCCTTCACTTCTTCTCGAGCTTGACCTCTCCGCTGAAGACCGAGATCTCGATGCGGGCGCTCCCGTCGCCGTTGGTGAAGGAGAGTTCCTTCCCCGGAGCGAATTTCGAGGTGCGCTCTGCCTTCTGTCCGAACTCGTTGTCGATGTCTCCGCTGAAGGTGCTGATCTCGAATTCGGCGCCGATGCTCGAGGGCACGATCAGGTGTGCAGTGCCACTGTGGCAGCTAATTTCCCAACTCGCATGCTTGGCCGCGTCCCCCGCGAGTTCGAAATTGCCACTGACGCTGCTGAATTCCAGCTTCTTCAGGGTGCCCGCGGTCATCTTTGCGTCTCCACTCACCACCGAGATTTCCAGACTCTTCTGAACTCCGGATACCCTGACATTCCCGCTGACACATCCGATCTCCACGTCGTCGGAGTTGCAGTCCAATTCGATGTCGCCGCTGACGGTCTCGATGTCGAGCGAACCATCGACATCGGTGATGTGGAAATTCGTGCTGACTCCCTGCACTTCGAGTTCACAGCCCTTTGGAACCATGAACTCCAGGGTGGAGCCATCGAGGCCTCGGTTGTTCTGAGGATAGTCCACCCGGAAGGCCATGTCGTCTTTGTCGCCCTCGATCTCGAAGCCGTTGGCCTTGGGGTCGAGAGTTCCGGTGACGTGGACCTCGTTCTTGTCCCAGGCGGTAATCGTGACGTCTCCCGCTAGCACTTCGATCGAGATCTGAGCGTCAGCATCGACGCTTCGCGTCTCGTCCACCTTGGTGGCGCTAAAGCTCTTCGGAATGCCGAAGAGGGAGACGGCCAAGAGAATCCCCAGGGCCGAAAGTAGTCTCGAGTTCTTCATGGTCACACCTTTCTAAAGGGCGGTCGTTTGGGCGGCAATCCGTTGCAGAATGTCTAGCTTGTTCCGGTAACCCGCTGCCAGGCTGCGGTACCCCGGAGAGTTCACGTCCGTTTTGTTCATGGCGGCGACGGTCTCGCGCAGCGCCTGTGCGATCTGGTCCAGGCTCCGGTCCAAGGCGAGCTCAGTGGCCGAGGGAAGATCTCCATCCTTTCTCGCGAAGACGGTCCGGCAGTCGCTGATCATGGACTGTGAGCAGAGAGCGAGCATGTCCTTGTCGTTGCTTTGCACCGGGGAGGATTGCGGATGCAGTCCCCGCAGTGTCGGAGGCAAGAGCAGCGCGAAGGCCAGGACTGCCGCCAAGAGCCAGGTCACCGAACGGAGCGAGAGAAGAGAGTTGCCCTCGGACGCGGCTGGCCTGCTACTCGGAAGGTTGATCACCTTCGCTGGTGTGCCGGCCGTTGCTTCGTCCAAACGCACCTCAAGCTCGGGCCAGAGATCGCGCGAGGGTTCGATTTCCTCGGGGAGTTCCCGGACGCTGGCCAAAAGCGAGCGCAGGGACTCGAGTTCGAGGCGGCAAGCCGTGCAGGACTGCAGGTGCGCTTTCACTTCCTCTGCTTGCCGGGGCTCCAGCTGCCCATCCGCGAAGTCGTCCAGTTGCGCGAGGATTTTTTCGTGCGTCGTCATGCCAATGCCTCCCTCAGGAGTCTGCGGGCGCGGTGGAGTTGCGCTTTGACCGTTCCGATCGCGAGATCGGAGAGCTCGGCGATCTCGCGGATCTTGTAGCCCTGCACGTCGTGCAAAACGAAGGCGCTGCGGGCTCCGTCCGGCAGCGTAGCAATGGCTCTCTCGAGGTCCATGCGATGTCCGCCGTGCTCGGGACGACTCCGGGTCTCCGGGATGGTCCCGACTTCCGGAGCTTCGTCGAGAGAGGTCTCCCGGGCGTCCCTCCGGCGCGTCCTGCGCCGCTGATCCAAGACCACGTTGACCGTCAGCCGGTGTAGCCAGGTCGTGAAACGACTGCGACCCTCGAAGGAGGAGAGATTTCGCCAGGCCCGAATGAACGCATCTTGGGTGAGGCTCTCCGCCAGATCCCGATCGGCACTCATGCGCAGGCAGAGGGCATATACGCGGTTGACGTGCAGGTGATAGATCTGCTCGAAGGCGCTCCGGTCGCCGTCACGCGCGCGGTCGAGGAGGAAGCCGAGATCGGGCGGTTCGGTCATCTCGAGCACCTCTGCACCGCAAGTAGGTTGCCGTTCTGGCAGCATTCCGCTCTCCGGGGTCGAATTGTTTCGTGCATATGGTTCGACTTCCGGCGGGCCCAAAAGGCTTAAGGCCGGACCAGAGATTTCAAGAATTCCCTGAAGGGGGCCCGAGACCCAGGATCCGCGTTTCTGGGCCCAGGGGAAAGCTCTCATTGGAGAATTCGGCCGATTCGGCCTTGCCCCGGGCCGGACATCGGTTCTATCCATTTAAGGACGTGTTGAAGCATCTGGTGTAGAACTTCTCCTCGAGGGAGGACTCCGCAGCCAACGAGCCGGAAAGAAAGGTAGAGCAATGGGAAAACGAGGACGTGAAATCGTCGGCATGGATGTGGACGAGTTGCTAAGACTGCTCAATCAGGCATACGCCAGCGAGTGGCTCGCCTATTACCAGTACTGGCTGGGTGCGAAGCTGATCAAAGGACCGATGAAGGGCGCGGTTGCGGCCGAACTCGACCAGCATGCCACCGAGGAACTCGGTCATGCGCTGATGCTCGCCAATCGCATCATTCAGCTCGGCGGCGTCCCGGAGCTCCAGCCCAAGAGCTGGGAGAAGCTGAGCCCGTGCAAGTACGATGCGCCCGAAGACGCCTACGTGGCGGTGTTGCTCGACCAGAACATCGACGGCGAGCAATGCGCCATCACGGCCTACAAGAATCTCATGGACGCGACCAAGGACAAGGACATGGTGACCTACAACTTGGCCTTGACCATCCTCGAACAGGAAGTCGAGCACGAAGAGGACCTACAGGGTCTTCGCGAAGATCTCGACCTGATGGTCGAACGCGGGAGCAAGTGATCTGGCCGCGGGCTTCAAGTCACTGCTGAAAGGCCGATCCGACGACGAGGCAAAGCTGGGAGCATTCCTGGGCGTCTACACGCCGACGGTGCTCACCATCCTCGGCGTCATCCTGTACCTGCGCCTCGGCTGGGTCACCGGACAAGTGGGGCTGGCGAAGACGCTCCTGATCGTCGTCATCGCCAACCTCATCACCCTCGTCACCACGCTTTCCTTTTCCGCCATCGCCACCAACTTTCGGGTCGGCGTCGGCGGCGCCTACTACATCATCTCCCGTAGTCTCGGGCTCGAATTCGGGGGAGCGATCGGGCTTCCCCTCTTTCTCTCGCAGGCGTTCTCGGTGTCACTTTATGCCTTCGGTCTCGCCGAATCGCTGCGCCTGTTATGGCCCGGCGTGCCGATTCAAGTCGTGGCGTTCGTAATCGTCCTGGCGGTGGCAGTGCTCGCCCTTCGCGGCGCGCAGATGGCGCTGAAGGCACAGCTTCCCATCATGGCCTTGATCGCGGTCTCACTCATAGCGCTCATTGGCGGGGCGTTCGGCGGTGCCCGAGTGGAGGCCGAAGTCGCGCAGCCCGCCACCGCGGTGGGATTCTGGGTGGTGTTCGCGGTCTTCTTTCCCGCGGTGACCGGCATCATGGCGGGACTCGGACTCTCGGGCGATCTGCGCGACCCCATCAAGGCGATTCCCCGCGGTGCACTGGCCGCCACCATCACCGGGTTTGTGGCGTACCTCCTCATTCCCTTCGTGTTGGCGCGTGGCGCCAGCCCGGAAGCGTTGCGCGAGAACCCCTTGATCTGGACCAAGATCGCGCCGCTCGGGGTGCTCTTGGTGATGCCGGGGCTCTGGGGGGCCATCTTCTCTTCGGCCGTCGGCTCCATTCTGGGCGCGCCGCGCACCCTGCAGGCGCTGGCGGCGGATGGGCTTGCCCCTCGGTTCTTGGGTCACACGCGGAAGCAAAAAGGCGAGCCGGTGAAGGGACTCGTCGTGGCGCTTGCGATCGCGCTGTTGGGGGTCACGCTCGGCGACCTCAACACGGTGGCGCCAGTGGTCACGATGTTCTTTCTCACCGTGTACGGCATGGTGAACATCGTCGCCGCGCTGGAGACCATCTCCGGCGATCCCTCGTGGCGTCCGGCCTTCCATGTGCCCTGGTGGCTGTGTCTGGCCGCGGGGGTAGGCTGCTTCTGGGTGATGTTCCTCATCAATCCCAAGGCCGCGCTCGCTGCCATCGTGATCGAGTTTGTGCTGTGGAGCGTTCTGGCGCGTCGCGAAAAGCGCGCCGGCTGGGGCGACGTGCGGCGCGGTGTGTACGAAGCGCTCATCCGCTGGTCGCTGATTCGTCTCTCGCACCGCCCGATGACCCCTCGGAATTGGCGTCCCCACGTCCTCGTCTTCGTCGAGGATGCCGATCGGCGGCTCGATTTGATCCTCTTCGGCACCTGGTTCAGCCAGGGGCGTGGAGTGGTGACGGTGTGCGAACTCGTGGTGGGGGATCTCCTCGCCGAGGACCTCTCGCTCGCCGAGCGCGAGGAGGGCATCCAGCGGACGCTTCGGAACGAGGGACTCGTGGCCTTCGGCGAGGTGGACGTGGTCCGCGATGTCGTCGCGGGCATCACCAGCGTGGCCCAGGCCAATGGCATCGCGGGACTGGACAGCAACACGATTCTCATTGGATGGCCGCGTGATACGGCACGAGCAGTGGAATTCCTGCGGGTGGTCCATCGTATGGAGCGACTCCACAAGTCGGTGGTCATCGGCCGGATTCCCTCACGAACCGTCGCCCGGGAAAGCAGGGAGCGCGTGATCCACGTGTGGTGGGGAGGACTGCAGCGCAACAGCGACCTGATGCTGCTCTTGGCCCACTTGATCACTCTCAATCCCCAATGGCGCGATGCTCGGATCAAGATTCTGAGCGTGGCGTCCAACGAACTCATGAAGGCCAATACCGAGGCCTATCTGGCCGAACTGATTCCCTCAATTCGCATTTCGGCCGAGGCCACCGTGATGCTGCGCGAAAAGGATCGCAAGATTCGCGATATCATCCACGAGGAAAGCGCCGAAGCGGACATCGTGTTCCTGGGCCTCGACCCTCCCGAGGAGGAAGCGGAGCTGGAGGCCTACGTGGAACGACTCACCGAGTTGAGTGATTCGCTCCGGACCGTGTTCTTCGTCAAGAACGCGAGCCTGTTCGTGGGGCAGCTCGTGCAGACGACGGAGGAAGTAGCTGCTGCTTCCGAGGAGGGCGAAGAAGAAGATTCCCCGCCACCCTCGAAACCGAGCCACTTCCTGAGTCGCGCAGCTTTCAAAGGCCGAGCCTACTTCCCTCTGAGACTATTGATCGTTCGGTTCAGGCCGCGAGCCGCTCGCCCAGCTGGCGCAGGAGTTTTGCTCCATCGCCCTCCCAGGCCGCACCGTGCATGCAGGCCAGAACCTGGGGCGAAGTGAGTGCGAGCTTCTCCGCCAGCGCCCGGACATTGCGCGTGTGAGAGAAGTAATCGAGTGCCCCGCGCATTTGCTCGCTGCTCTCCAGGATGTTCTCTTTTACCAGAGGCTGATGCTCGCTGCCTCCCTGGGTGAAGAGATCGCCACAGAACAGCGTCTTGGTGGAGTTCTCGTAGAGATGCCCGCATTCCCAGCCGTGGGGGAAGTGGGGGGTATCGAGCCAACGAACCACGTGCGTGCCCAGGGAGAGTTCCTCCCCGTCGCTCAAAGCGCGCGCCGGCCGGTCGGCAACGTCGTCGACGCTGACCATCTTGGCGATGGCGCTGCACAGGGGTTCGGCCTTGGGCGCGACCGTCAGAAAGTCATTGAGGGAGCCGCATTCATCGGCCTCGTAGTGGGAAAAACCGATGTAACGCAGGGATTCGACCGGGATGACCGAGGCGATGGCTTCCTTCACCAGAGGAAACATCTTGCGCGGACCGGTGTGGTAGAGCAAAGGCGCCTCGTCGACGACAAGGTATTGATTGAAGGTGAATCCTCCCGGAACCACTTCGGGCGGTACCGGAGTGCTAATGCGGTGAATCCCCTCGGCGATCTCGTCGATTCTCGTGCCGGTTTGGGTGTTGGTCGTCATGATGATTCGTTCTCCTTCTTCAGGTTTGTGGTTGGGTCATCGGGGTGGCCGAGAACGAGTGGGCGAAGGATCGCGATCAATTCGTCCCGGGCTTCCTCGGGGGTGAGCTCTCCGGAAAGACGGAGGGCCCGATAGGTCAAGAAATCGAGGAGCCCGCGCACGAGCGGGGATCTGCGCGGTTCTAGGGGTTGGAGAATCTGGGTGATGGCGTCGGCCAGACCCTCGTAGGCGTTCATCTCTTGGTCGAGAGTGGGGGAATCCTCGCGGAGATGCGCGCTGGTCCACGCGTAGCCGAACATGGCCTCGTGAATGCGGCAGAGCTCGGCAACACTGCCGGCCAATCGCGCGGCCGGGTCGTCGATCTCCCCTAGAGCGTCGAGGTCGGGCAGGGTGAGCGACTCCGCGAAGGTGCGGGTGCAATTCTGAAAGAGTTCCTCCTTGGTGGGGAAGTGATTGCGCACTGTGGGCAGCGAGCAGCCCGCTTCCTCGGCGAGGGGACCGAACTCGGTGATCCCTTGCCAGTGGAGCTTGAGGGCTGCCTCCAGGATTCGTTCGCGCGTCCGGGCGGCGGCTCTCTCGCGTCGGCGGTTGTCGTAGCGTCGAGTCATGAAGGAAGAGTAGAAAAATAAATAAGAACCAGCAATATTGAATATTGCATATAGATAATAATAAATGAAAATCACACATAATACATTGTAACTAATTAAGTTACAACATCTAAAGGCTCGCGGATCTCTCTAGTCCAGCGGGGTGAGGCCTTCGCGGATGGCGTACTTGGTCAGCTCGGCGACCGAATGGATTTCGAGCTTGTCCATGATCTGCTTGCGGTGGCTCTCGACCGTCTTGACCGAGAGGTGCAACTCGCCGGCGATTTCCTTGGTCGCTCGTCCTTCGGCCAACAGTTGCAGGACTTCGCGTTCGCGTGGGCTGAGCAGCGCGAAGGCGCTGCCCTCGTCGACCTCGGCCAGACGGATGTAGTCCTTGATGACTGCCACGCTCACCATCGGGCTGAGATACAGGTGGCCGGCCTGAACTTCCTTGATCACGTCGATCAGTTCACTGAAGCCCGCTTCCTTGAGCACGTACGCCACCGCTCCAGCCCGCAGGGCTTCGATCACGTAGCGCCGGTCGTTGTGCATCGAGAGCACGATGATCAGGGTCGACGGATTGGACTCGTGCAAGCGCCGGGCGACCTCGATGCCGTGCAGGCCGGGCATGGCGAGATCCAGAATCAGGATGTCCGGACTCAGGCGCGAGACCAGATCGACTGCCTCCAGTCCGTCCTGCGCCTCGCCCACGACCTCGAAGTCCGAACGAGTCTCGAGCAGAGCCCGCAGGCCATCGCGGAAGATCTGGTGATCGTCGGCCACCACGATTTCCACACTCACAGGCGCGTCTCCTTGGGGAGGGGAGCGACGAGTCGCGCGCGGCTGCCGCGCTCGGGGGCGCCTTCCAGCTCGAGCCGTCCCCCCAGCTGACGAAGGCGCTCCTCGATGCTGAACAGTCCGAAACGCTGGTCGTCTCTCGCTGCGAGCGCGGCGACGGGATCGAGCCCTTTGCCGTTGTCTGCCACGGTCAGCTCCAGTTTTCCCTCTTGGCAATCGAGCTCGATGGAGGCCTCATTGGCGCCGGCGTGCTTCACCACGTTGTGCAAGAGTTCTCGAGCCGAACGGAAGTAGAGGACACGCAGGTCGTCGGGCAGGTCTTTACGGCAGCGATCGCGCACTCTCACTCTCAAGCCATGCTTGATCTGCACCTGTTCTCCGAGCCACTCGAGCGCCGGGCCCAAGCCCAACTCGTAGAGCACGGGCGGGCTCAGTTCGAAGGTGAGACTCCGCGTGTAGCTGATGGCCTGATCGACGAGTTGCAAGAGTTCGTTCACCGCCGGATCGTGACCACCGAACACCGCATCCCCTTGCAATTGTCTTAGACGAGCGCGCACGAAGGCGAGTCCCTGCCCCAGGTGATCGTGGAGGTCGCTGGCGATCTCGCGGCGCTCGCGCGCTTCGGCCAGGCACACTTCACTGGCCAGGCGGCGCAGGTCGTTGGTTCGGGAAGCGATCTGGCGCTCGAGTTCTTCATTTGCCTGCAGGATGGCAGTGTGGTCCCGGCGATGCTGCCAGAAGCCGCGCAGCATTTCAGCCAAGGACTGGATGAGATCGCGCTCTTCCTGCAAAAAGGGCCCTTCGTCGGCGAGCGGCCGCTCCTCGTGGTAGGCCACTTCCAGAACGCCGCCGGACCCGTCCCGCAGCCGGAACTCCTCGCGCTGAATCCATGGCGTCGAAGCGTGACGTGGGGTGGCCCAAGCGTCTTTTTCCAGCCCGACCTGCGCGGTGGCGATTTCGGGGTACTGCCAGGCCAAAGGAACCAGGGCCACCACCTCGGCCATGACCTCCGGCAGCGGCCGCTCGACGTTCTGGAGCAGCTGAGCAGTTCGGTGCAGAGCGGTCAGTTCCTTGACCCGCTCGTTGAGCTTGTGGTGCAGAACCTCGTGCATGCCCGCAATCCTAGTCCGCCCAGGGCCACCGGACAACCGCGGTCAGGGAATCCCTGGTCCCCTCTGGGGGAATCCCCGAGGGAAATTCAGGATCGGCCGGGTTGTTCTCCCCTAGCCCGAAACGGACCATGGAGCTAGCGCGCTTCCCGCTTCGGGGGCGCCTTTGCTCCATTTTGAGGCCCGTGAGGGGGAGGTTCAGGACATGATCGATACCGGCAATACCGGCTTCATGCTACTCGCCACCAGTCTGGTCATGTTGATGACGCCAGGCCTGGCATTCTTCTACGGAGGACTGGTCGGACGCCGCAACGTCCTGTCGATCATGATCCAGAGCTTCGTGTCGATGGGGATCACGACCATCCTCTGGTACGCGGTCGGGTTCTCGCTCTGCTTCAGCGGGCATGGCCCCATCGTCGGCAACCTCGACATGGCGTTCTTGCGCGGGGTGGACCCCACCAGCGTGTTCGCGGGCAGTCAGATTCCGCTGATCGTCTTCATCGCCTACCAGATGATGTTCGCGATCATCACGCCGGCCCTGATCACCGGCGCCTTCAGCAATCGGGTGCGCTTTCCCGCCTATCTGGTCTTCCTGGTTCTCTGGCTTCTGCTCGTCTACTTCCCCTTCGTCCACATGGTCTGGGGCGGCGGTATTCTGCAGCAATGGGGCGTGTTGGACTTCGCCGGTGGCATCGTGGTCCACAACATCGCGGGGATGGCGGCGCTGGCCTCGGTGCTCTACGTGGGCAAGCGCAAAGTCGCCGAACAGGGACCGCACAGCATCCCGCTGGTGGCCCTTGGCACCGGACTTCTCTGGTTCGGCTGGTACGGTTTCAACGCGGGCAGCGAACTCCAGGTAGACGGAATCACCTCTCTCGCCTTCTTGAACACAGACATCGCGGCGAGCTTCGCGGCGATCACCTGGCTCATCATCGAATGGAATCGCGCGCACAAGCCGCGCTTCGTGGGGTTGTTGACTGGCGCAGTCGCTGGTCTGGCCACGATCACACCGGCGGCGGCCTATGTGCCGATCTGGGCCGCGGCCTCGATTGGTGTCGTCGCGGGCATCGTGTGCTACTGGGCGGTGGAGCTGAAGAACAAACTGGGTTGGGACGACGCGCTCGACGTGTGGGGCGTGCACGGCGTGGGCGGTGCCCTGGGAATCGTCATGCTCGGGGTGTTGGGTGAACTCGCGGTCAACCCCAAGGGGGCGAACGGATTATTGCACGGAGGCAGCGGCTTCTTCGTCAAGGAAGTGGCGGCAGTCGCGATCTCCTCGCTCTATGCATTCGTCTTCACCTATGTCATGCTCTGGCTCATCAACCGGGTCACCGTGGTGCGTACCAGCGAGGAGCAGCAAACGACACTCGACGAGTCGTTGCACGGCGAGACGGCCTACCTCACCTAGGAAAGGAGGCTCCCTTGAGATTCAAGCTCACGGTCGCGGCGGCTTTGCTCGCCGCGACCCCGCCCTTGGTGCAAGCGGTCGCGGTGGCCCAGGACGAAGTGGACTTCCACGACACCTCAATCAGCGGATTCGTCGACGCGAGCTATTTCGAAAACCTCGCCGATCGCGGCGGCGAGTTTGGTCTCGATCAAGTCGAGATCGACCTCGATCATCAGGCGAGCGAAAAGACCCTGTTGCGCGCCGACCTGGAGTGGGTGAAAGATGGCGAGGGTTTCCTGGCTCAAGTCGAACAGGCCTACATGCGCTACACCGCCGGTGCCGATTGGAGCTTTACTCTCGGCCGCTTCAATGCACCCATCGGTTTCGAGCTGCTCGATCCGAACGAGATGTATCAGTACAGCCACGGTCTGGTTTTCGACTACGCCCTGCCGACCAACCTCACGGGTATTTTGATCGGAAAGTCGATTGGCGAGAATTTCGAAGTCCTGACGTATGGCGTCAATGGGTGGGATCAGAACGCCGAAACGAACCGCCTGAAAACCTACGGTGGACGCGTGGGGTATACGAATGAGAATTCCACCGCTGGTTTCTCCGTCATCAGCGGGAAGGAGGGCGGCGGAGCTGATTCTGAGTTCAAGCGGACGGTCGTAGATCTCGACTTCGGTGGAACGCCGGAAGGCTGGGTCTATGGAGGCGATCTCAACTTCGGGAGCGTAAAGTTTACCGATGGCTCGGAGGCGAATTGGCTCGGAGTGCTGGCGATGATCCATCGCGACTTCAAAGACTGGTGGGGTCTGACGCTGCGCTATGACTTCATCGATGATCAGGACGAGTGGGTCTTTGGCCCGGCGGAGGGGGAAGCCCAAAAACGCCAGGCGATTACCCTCGCGCCCACCTTCGTGTTGGACGAGGGACTTGGTGTGCTCGTCGAAGCCAGAGTAGATTTTAGCGATCGCAAGGCCTTCATCGACCGTGAGGGAGAGCCCTCGAAGACGAGCACATCGTTTGCGGTCGAGATGACCTACAGTTTCTGATCGCAATCGGGGCGGAAGGACCGCCCCGGTGAGTTACTCTGATGCCCGAGCTTCCCGAAGTCGAAACCACGGTCCGGCTCTTGCGCCAAGAGCTGGTGGGACGGCGCTTTGACCGCGTGAGTCTGAAGTGGCCGCGGCAGTGTCCGACCCCCAAGCGCTTGCGCACCGAACTGCCCGGATACGAAGTCACCGCCGTATCACGGCGCGGCAAGTTCATCGTGATCCACCTGAAGCCGGCCGACCGCACCCTTTTGGTCCATCTGCGCATGAGCGGGCAGTTGGCCTTGTGGCCGGCTTCCACCCCCAAGGATCGCCACGCGCACACCGTGTTCCGGCTGGATGACGGCCGCGAGTTGCGCTTCTCCGACACCCGCAAGTTCGGCCGGGTCATTTTGGCGTCTGATCCCGACGAAGTTCTGGGGAAGCTGGGCCCCGAGCCGCTCGAAGAGGAGTTCAATCCGAAGTGGATGCGCGAGCGATTCTACGGGCGCAAGCGGGCGGTCAAGACGCTACTCTTGGAACAGTCGGTCGTGGCCGGCATGGGAAACATCTACGCCGACGAAAGTCTATTCCGGGCGCGCATCGATCCGCGCCGTCCGGCCAATAGTCTAAGCTCTCGCGAGGTACGCGCTCTGCACGCGGCGATTCGCGCCGTCTTGGCCGAGGCCATCGAGCACCAGGGCACGAGCTTCGATTGGGTCTATTCCGGCGGTGAAATGCAGACCCGATTACGCGTCTACGGGCGGAAGGAACAGCCCTGCCCGAACTGCGCCACGCTCATCGAGCGTGTCGTCGTGGGCCAGCGGAGCACTCACCTGTGCCCGCGCTGTCAGCGTTAAGCTACCGACTCTACGTGCGGATGGACGCTTTCGGGGACGTATTGGTGGACGATCCACGCGGCCAGGAGCGAGAGCGCGCCTCCGATGAAGAAGGGCAACTGGAAGCTGACGAGAGCCAGGATCCCCGCGATGAGGGGTCCGACGGCGATCCCCAATCCGAAGCCCATGGTGATGACGCTCATATGGAGCCCCTCTTTACCGGCGGGGGAGAGGTCGGCCGCCAGGGCGAACGAAGGCGCGGCGATGCCCGCCGAAGCAATCCCCTGGACCAGACGGAGTCCCGTGAGCTGGAGGGTCGAGCTCACCAGCCCCAAGAGGGCGGTCGATGGCGTCATGAGTATGAGGCCGAAGATGATGAGCGGTTTGCGTCCGATGCGGTCGGAGAGATGGCCCAGGGGAATCTGAAACAAGAGCCGGCTCACCATGAGAGCGCTGAAGGCCACACTGAAGGCGAACGCGGTCTGCTCGAGCCGCTCGTTGAACTGCACCTCCAGCGTGCTCATCATCGTCAGCATCGTGGCCATGACGAAAGTGGCGGCTCCCAGACTGACGACCCCACCGGAAAGCGCCCCGCGTTCGAAGAGTCTGAAGGTAATGCGCGACCTTACTGCCCTCACGCCATTCTCATGGGGGATATCGTGCACCCAGAGCTGAACCAGGAGCATTCCCAGGAGAATGAACCCGGTTCCGGCCAGAAAGGCCGCGTCGAATCCGTAGCGGACGTGGAGAAATCCCCCGATCAAAGGACCAGCAGCAAACCCCACGATTCGCATGGTGGAGTAGATCCCCATCGAGCTTCCCCGGGAGCTCTTTTTGGTCGCCGAGGTCATCAGCGCCATGGACGCGGGAATGGTGACGGCCACTCCCACCCCCTGGATCGAACGGAGCAAAAGTAGATCCACGAAGCGACCGGCGAAAATGAACAAGAAGGTGCTGAGGGCCATCACTAGCAGTCCAGCCAGAATGAAGATCTTCCGGCGTTGGAAGCGATCGCTCAGAGAACCCATGAACGGTTGGAGCGCGGAATTCACGATCCCGTACAGCGATATCAGAATTCCCACTCGCACCGATTCGGGCACGTGAAACCACGGCGCTGGTAGCTCGGCAACGTAGAGAGGGATGACGATGAAGAGCAGGCTATTGCCGATCGCGTCACCCAGGCGGGCCACTGAGAGAGCGAGGACGACTCGATTCATCCCGAGCGAGTCCGGTAGTTTCATGCAATCCTCGGCCGCGGATAAACTCTCATTCCCGTCGGGTTCGAAAGGTGATGATGTAGGGCTTGAGCGGAATGCCGTCCTTGCTCTTGAATCCTACGTAGTCTTTCGTGTTCAGAGAAAACGCGTACGGGCGTCGGGCTCGAGCTGAATGTCCATCGTGAGAACCGTGTGATCCTCGTTCCACTCGTAGTTCGAGGTCGTCTGGTTGCTCGCCCTGCTACCTCTAGTCGGGCGGGCCAAGTGCGTAGCCTTTTGTCATAGCCCGATCAAAGTGAAGCATCAATTGCTTCGTAGCAGGATCGACATCCCTCAGCGCCGTTCGCTGGCTCGGTATTCATGATGAGCGGTCGATGCTCTTCTAGGTAGCGCTCCCGTTCGGCGATGACATCGTCGAGCGTCGGCGCGTACTCGCTGAAAAACTCCGCGACCGGCGGTATGTATGCATCGAAAGTCCTGTACTGTTCACGACTTCGCTCGTATGTCCCCAAGCACTCCGAGAGCTGTGGCATCCATAGAAACGAGCGCTTCACTTCGTATTCAACCCTCTTCTTGGCGGTGTCTTCGTCGTGGTGTCCGAGAAAGTAACGGATTACCACGGCACGAACGATCGATTCGTCCGTCATGATCTTCCACGTCGGGTAGGCCATCTTCTCCATCGTCTGAGGAGACGTTATCGAACATCTTGCTGGTAGGGGCCTCGAAGGCCGCACTTTGCGCCTCGACCAAGTCATTCACGAAGGAATGGCAGAACTCGTGAACGATGACCTCCAGACAATCGGAACCGATCACCGGCATGCCTTCATCATCGACCGTATTGATGCCGATGATGGCATAGAATCTCTCCTTTCCCTTCTCGTCGAGGTACTTGGGGCCGTAGCTGGCTGGACCGTTGATCATGGCCGGGATGACGGTGAACGGTTCGGTCGGGGCGGAACCAAAGTAGGCTTTGATCCACTTGACATCGAGATTGGCGTCGACGAATGCTCTCATGGTTCGAGTCAAGTACTCGTAGAGATCCCGGTGATCGTCGTAGAACTTCTTGAATTGGCTCACCTTGACGAAGTCCGCGAGCTGCTGAATGAAGGTGTCCGCACTGGCCGGCGTCCACCTTCCATCTGCGTAGAGCATCAGGGAGTCGTCATTCAGTGGCCGAATGGGCTTGGGGTTGAAAGCGTCATCGATATGCAGTGCCATCTGCATCACCGCGTCGAAGCTGACGCCTTGGGTCTTGCGCAGCTCCTGCGACAGAAGGACCACCGGGTGGTTCTCATAGGGTTTGAAGTAGGTGTCGACGTCGTTCACGTAGCGAGCAACCTGGCTTTGGCTGAACTCCACATGGCCGCCGAGGAGGTAGACGATCCCCAGGAGCTCGACGCGCGGGTCGACCCTCACCTCGACCTCATGCTGGGGAATGGCCGCCGCCGAAGTGGCCGTAAAAATCATCGTCGCGAGCGCAAGAAGGCAAATTCCAGATGCTGATCTCATCCTCGATTCCTCCTGGTCATGCGTACGGTCGGTCTGAGCAGCGCGAAACGCGTGCAGATTGCGGCGGGATGCCTCATATTCTAGGGGCAAAGACCAAGTGATGCAACGACCCTCTGGAGGAGAACCATGGACAAGCTCCGCCTCTGTTTGACCCTGATGCTTGTGAGCGTGTTCTTGAACGTGGGGGAGCTCGAAGCGGCACCGGTCGAGCCGTCCGAACCTGACTCCGTTGCGGTCGAGCTTCTGGTCAAGCACTTGAAGTGGCTCGGCGGTCGCGACGCGATCGTGGCTCTGCAGACCCTCAAGTTGCACGGGAGTCTTCGGGCCTCGGGGCTGCGCGGTAGCATCTCGACCCTCTTGCGCCGCGACGGCTACTGCCGCACGGACTACGACCTCGGTGTGGTGAAGGGTGCGCAGGCGGTCACTCCCGAAGACACGTGGAAACTGAACGCGAGCGGCCAGGTGGAAGATCTTGGTCGCGACGAAGCCCAGCAACTTCGGCGCGAGCTGGAACGCGCATTCCTCGAACCTCTCTTCGATGGTTCCCTGCCGTTTCACCAAATCGCTTCGGAGCAGAAAGACGGTCGTGACTGGGCCGTCCTTCGTTTCGAGTATCCCAACCAAGATAGTTGGGATCTCTTTCTCGATCCCGAAGATGGGAGCTCGGAATGGTCGCGGTTGACCGTGGACATGAAAACGAGCTGGCTCCATTCCACTGACTACAAAACCGTGGCGGGCGTGCGGATTGCGTTCCGCAGCGAGAAGACCAGCACCGATCCCGGCGATTCCACCCTCGTGGAGTGGTCAGATGTGAAGGCGGGGGTCGAACTTCCGTCGTCTTCGTTTGCTCGCCCACCGGCGCGTAAGATCGCCCGGATCACAAGCGGCGCGGCGTGCACGCCGTGGATGAAAACGGTCTCGAAGGACCGGCGGTCACTTCGATTGCGGGGAGAAATCAACGGGCGCGCCGCGGACATCCTGCTCGATTCGGGCGCGGGGATCACGGTGGTCTCGCAAGCGTTGGCAAAGGAGCTGAAACTTCAATCCCAGGGTTCTCTCACGGCCGAAGGCGCATCCGCAAGCTCGGAGGCAGCGCTGGTGGGAGGCATCACGCTTCGGATTGGTGAACTCGAACTCGAGGGAATCACCGCGGCCACGATCGATCTCTCGGCGATCAACCGGCAACTTCCGCGACCGCTGGAAGTGATTTTGGGCAAGGAGCTCTTCCACGCCATGCTCGTCGACGTGGATTATCCCCTTTCGCAGGTGAGGTTTTGTGACCCTTCACGCTTCGAGTACACCGGGTCCGGGCGCAAAGTGCCGATCATTCCCGCACAAGACGGCCACAAGCTGATCGAAGTCACGATCGAAAATCTGGAGCCGACGCTAGTAGACGTCGACACCGGTAGCAACGCGACCCTGGACATCTTCAGCGCGTACACCGATGAGAATGGACTGCTCGAAGATCGGGATCGGGTTTCGGAATCGATGTCCGCGGGAGTGGGAGGCAGCTCGGTCAACAAGATCAGCTCCCTGCGCAGTCTGACCGTGGGCGGATATGAGTTGAAGGATGTTCCGGTCGGCTTCTTTGAGGGAGAGAAGGGCTCGTTCCACACCCGGAGGATCGCGGGCAATCTCGGGGCCGGCGTGCTGACGCGCTTCCGTATCCTCTTCGACTATCCGCACCAGATGCTTTGGCTAGAACCAGGCGCGGAGTGGGATCGACCCTTCGAGCGCAATCGGTCCGGTCTGCAGATGACTCCCGACGGGAAAGCGATGAGAGTGGTCTTTGTCGCCCCCGGCAGTCCAGCGGCTGCCGCGGGATGGGAGGCGGGCGCCCGCATCGTGGCTATCGACGGCAAGAAAGTGAACCCGCGCGATCCGAGTTCCACGGACTGGAGGCATCGTCCCGCCGGAACGCGAGTGCGTTTGGAGACCGACGATGCTAAACTCCACGAGCTGGTTCTCGCCGATTACTATTGACGCAAGACTTGGCCGTGAGGTGGCCTGGAAAGTAGAGGAGAATTCATGTCTTCAAGAGCGTTGGGAGCGGGCCTGCTGCTCGCCTTGGTTGGGTTGATTTCGAGTTCGCCGTCTCTGGCGCAGAACCGCTGGTCCTGGCCCGAGAAGGCCGAGAGCCTGAAGGTCCTTCCCAAGGATACGAGCAAAGAGCAGTTGCGGGACACCATGCACGGATTCACTCGTGGGCTAGGTGTTCGGTGCAACTACTGCCACGTGGGAGAGGAAGGCCAGCCCCTTTCCACCTACGATTTCGTCTCGGACAAGAACCCGAACAAGGACCGCGCCCGCGAGATGATGCGGATGATGCACGACATCCATACTCACCTCGAGAAGATTCAACCCAGCGGCGACCAGCACGTTGCGATCTCCTGCTACACCTGCCATCGAGGACGGCCGCGTCCCATGACCCTGGAGCAGGAGCTCACAGAGGCGTATCGCGGCAAGGGACTCGACGCGGCTCTGTCGACCTACGACCAGCTCCACACCGATTATTACGGCAGGGGCGCGTACGACTTCGATAGCGAAGAGGCGCTGAACGTGTTGGGCTACACAGTGCTGGGGAAGGGCGACTACGAGGGAGCCATCAAGGTGTTCACGATGAACGCCGAGAAGTTTCCCAAGTCGGGCAACGTGTGGGACAGTCTGGCCGAAGCGTACATGAAATCCGGTGATATGAAGTCGGCCGAGCAATACTACGAAAAGTCCCTGGAACTCGAACCGCGGAATCGCAATGCCGCGGAGATGCTGAAGAAGATCCGGGGAGGCGGAGGAGACTGAAAGCGTGGACGAGTCGGATTCCAGACTACGGATCGCGGTCGTCTTCGGGATGGCGCTGCTCGCTATTTTGCTGCTTCTGACCGCGATCGGTTTCGATCCCGACCTCCCTCTGCCGTGGGACATGTCCCACCACTATCTGGGCGCCCTGCAGATTCGAGACGCGGTCAGGGACTTCTCGCTCCCCGAGCTGGGTCGGGCTCTCTTCGAGCCCGACCTCTATCCTCCAGGGCATTCACTGATCCTAGGATCCTGGCTCCTGATCGCCGGGGAATCCGGCCTCAGCGTCTTTCTCTTTCGCTGCCTGATCCTCTGGGTTTTCGTGCTCGCTTTGGCATGGGCCGCGGTGCCTCTGACGGGACGCGACAGTTGGAAGACGGTCATTTTCGGCTGCATTCTTCTGGGAATCTGCATGCGCTTCATGGCACTGGCGGGGACGTTCCTAGTCGATGCGCCCGCCGCGGTTTTGGCTTTCCTGTCGCTGGTACTAATCGCGAGACTCGCACATCGCCCGTCCGGGAGACTCTTCGCGGGTGCTCTTGCGCTCAGTACTCTCACACTGCTCACGAAATACAACGTGGGGCTCCCCTTGATTCCCGCCGCGGGCGCGGTGGCTGCAGCGAAGTGGCTTGGGCGCGAACGCCGCACTGCGCTGAAAGTGCTTGCGGTCGGCATCTTGGCTCTGAGCATGTGGGCTCTGTTCCTCACGATTCAGGTCAATGGTTGGGTCGAGTTTTCACGCTTTGCGGCCAACCGGGCCAACTCTCTCGGTTGGTCCACGGGTGCCCGGGCGCACTGGTATCTCAATACATTCCTGCACGGATTCTTCGCTGCGCCTTGGTTCGGTTGGGTCTGCCTGGCGCTGGCTGGCGTGGCGATCATTGTGATTCGCGGCCCCTTGATTCTGGCAAGCATCACTTATCTGGCCACGACCCTTCTGGCTCTGAGTCGGCATCCCTATCTTCTCGATCGAAACCTCGTGGCCGCCGCCGTGGTCTGCGTGGCTTTGGCTGCCTTGGGAGGTGTACATCTGGGAAGATGGATCGCGCACAGCTTGCCTCGGCGTGCACAAGCGTCGCTGGCATTTCTTTTGGTCGCCGCAGCCGCGTTCACGTTGCTCAGTTCGGTTCCGTCGACTCTTGTGAGCAACCAAAGAGAGTACGGTCCCGATGCCGAGCGCCTGAAGCCGATTTCACGGTTCATCAGTACGGAGATGCGGAAGCACCAGGAGTGTTGCGTGCTCGGCACCTTCAATGCGTTCAGTCCCGGGTGGGTACGGATTCTTGCACGGCGAATCCCCGCCAGGCGCCGTCCCCATCTACGGATAGGATTTCCCTACCCCTTGAAGAGCTCGAGGACCGGACTCGATGCGAGGCCAGACCCGAGTTACGTGCAGACGATTCGAGAATGGGAGCGCCGCGACAAACCCAAATTCGTAGTGAACATCGACGTTCGCGATGGATCCGTCTTTGACGATGACGACTATGCCCGCTGGAATGCTTGGAAGCGGAATTACATCCAGGTGATTCGAAACTCCCCTGATGCTCGTCTCATGTCCAGTACGGAAGCTGATTCGCAGCGTGTGGTGGCGGAGGCGATTTCTCTCGGCAACCCGTCGATCGAATATGGCCCCGGCTGGGGTGACGAGGAAGCGTGGGGACGGTGGGCCGAAGAGAAAGTGGCGGCGCTTCGCATCCTCTCTCTCTCAAACGAACTGCCAAGTGGAGGTGGAGGTGGCGGCCTTCGATGGTCTCAGCGGCAAGCAAACCTGCAGGGTCATGTGCAACCAGGAGCTGATCGCGTCCTTCGAGATTTCAGGGAGTCCGTGGCAATGGCAAACCCACAAATTCATGCTCCCGGCCTCAATCGGTCGGAAGGTAGCCGAACTCAGTTTCCACTTCGACGGCTTGTACTCCGGCAGCGAGAGCGATTCCACGCCGCGCGCCCTGCCATTCAAGACGCTCCTGGTTTCGCTCCCCCCCCCCACACAGCCTCTAGTTCCTCCTCTGGCGTGAACCTCACGAGCTCGAGGAGAGCAGCGATCAAGCGGCGCCGAGGGAAAAGCGCGGATGCTACCCCCCCGCGATCGCGCCGATGATGAGCAACGGCTCCTTCCCTGAGGCCACCGCATCGGGAAGCACCGTGTCGGGAGGATGGTTCGAAAAGTCCTCCTCACAGGCGTAAAAGCGCAGGAAGGGGCGGCGCCGCCCCGTTGTGTGGTCACGAATCGTTCCGCTCAAAACGGGATAGCGGGACTCGAGCGCGTCGAGCGCACTCGCGAGCGTCACCGGCTTCACCGGTTCGAGCTCGACCTCGGCGCGAACGTTCGCCAGGGTCCGCAGATGCTGAGGCAGCACGATCCGGATCATCGAGGCTCCCGCACTAGTCCAGAGTTTGGACTTCCACCGACAACACGGTCGGCAGATCTCTCGCGATGGCGGTCCAGCACTCCCCGCTATCGAAAGAGCCGTACACCTGCCCTCCAGTAGTGCCAAAGTACACGCCGCAGGAATCGAGCGAGTCGACCGCCATCGCGTCGCGCAGGACGTTCACGTAACAGTGGCTCTGGGGCAGTCCCTTGGTGAGAGGCTCCCACTCGTCGCCACCCACCTTGCTGCGATACACGCGGAGTTTGCCTTCGGGCGGATAGTGCTCCGAGTCGCTCTTGATGGGGACCACGTAGATGGTGAGCGGTTCGTGGGCGTGCACCTCGATGGGGAACCCGAAGTCCGAGGGGAGATTCCCGCTGACCTCGTGCCAGTTCTCCCCGGCGTCGTCGCTGCGGTTGACGTCCCAGTGTTTCTGCATGAACAGGACCTGCGGACGCAAGGGGTGCATCGCGATGCTATGCACGCAGTGTCCAACCTCGAAGCTCTTGTCGGGAAGCTCGTACGCGGTTTTGAGGCCTTTCGTGATGGGCCGCCAACTCTTGCCGCCGTTGTCACTGCGAAACACCCCGGCGGCGGAAATGGCCACGTAGATGCGCTCCACGTCATTGGGATCGAGCAGAATGGAATGCAGGCACATGCCGCCGGCGCCGGGTTGCCAGAGATCGCTCTTGGCCTGCCGCAGCGCGGGAAGCTCCTTCCAGCTCTTGCCTCCGTCGGCGCTGTGAAACAGGGCCGCGTCTTCCACCCCGGCGAACACGGCCTCGGGATCGCTCGAGGAGGGTTCGAGATGCCAGACCCTCTTGAACTCCCACGGGCGCGGCGTCCCGTCGTACCAGCGATGCTCGCCCACCTTGCCTTCGTACACGAACTTGTTGCTCTTGCCGGCGGGCGGATCCCCGGGCGTCGGCATCTTCTCACCCCCGGGAGGGGACCAGGTCTTTCCACCGTCGTCCGACCGCTGGATGACCTGCCCGAACCAACCGCTAGATTGCGAGGCATAGATGCGGTTCGGATCGGCCGGCGAGCCCTTCAGATGGTAGATTTCCCAGCCGCCGAAATGAGGGCCGTCGATCGTCCAGTTCTTCCGCTGACCGTCGGCGCTCAAGATGAAGGCACCTTTCTTGGTGCCCACGAGAACCCGTACTCTGCTCATTCCATCCTCCTTTGGTGACGCGTAATTCTCACCGCATCCCATGCCGCTTGGCAACGCAATTAGGGCTCGGCACTCCATTCGATCTCCGCCGCAATCAGGAGTGCAGGATCGCCATCTCGAATGGACCACTTCATGAGGGTAATGACCGAGGGCTGGATACGCCGGGTGGTGCTCTTTCCGTCGACCACGATCTCGATCGGCTTGGCAAAATCGAACTCGCCGACCCCAAGCAGCAGTTCGAAACGCCGCACGTTTCTGGTGACCACCGTGACCCTATTCCCGTGGCGTTGCGCGATGACGCGGCCGGAGGGTCTGTGGCGGGGGAAGGCCTGCGCGCGCCGGGGTGGATCGAGCTGGGGAAACAGGACCGTGTTTAGAGGGTCCAGATCCGGCGCGGGTTCGTCTCCGATCGACTCGATGACCACCCACGAGCAGCGGCCATTGTGCTTCGGATCGTCGGTTTCCCACACGAGGGAGTCGGGGAAGAGGATCGCGCGGATGAGCCGCGCGAAACTCGTGAAAGGTCTGCGCCTCTTTGGGCCACCAGCGCACCGAGTGTCCTCCTGGCTCCACTTTGAACTCGATCATTGCTCCAGCGCGCTCGAAGAGAGTCAAATATGGTTTCAGTGCCTTGGCCGGATAGAGACGATCGTCCTTTCCGTTGACCACCATCAGGGCCCGCCCGTGCAGATTGGCGGCGAAGATGTCTCCGCCGACTCCTTCTTCTTCGTTGCCGAGAACCCACGGGTGACCGATGAGGGGCAAAAAGCACGCCCACGGAGTCGGGGCGCGGAGCGCCTGGTAGAAGGTCCCGGTCCCGCCATCGGAGAGGCCGCTCAGGGTGCATCGGTTCGAGTCGATATGGTATCGCGCGCGCAGTCGATCAAGGATGGCCGATAGATTGTCGACCTGGCGTTGCGACCACCACATGGCGTCTTCCCAAGCCGCGGGAAACACGGTGATGATCGACGCGCTGCGAAAGGGATCTTTGAGCCGCCAGTGTTCCTCCCCGTCCTTCCAGGCGGGACGGCGCGTGGAACCGTGGAGAATCACCCGGAGAGGATAGCTCTGCTGCGGGTCGTACGACTCGGGAACGAGTACCGTATAGGGGTAGTGAACGCCTTCCCGGTCGACGCGTTCCTCGTGAAGCTCCCCGGTCGGGACATAGCCGGAATAGTCATTCTCACGCAGGCGCTGAACGGTGGAGTCGAAGTCCTGGGGCCAGCCCTTGCTCTTCAGCAGCGTCCAGGCGGTTTCCCTTCCCGCCGGTTCACCTGCGACGTGATACTCCTTCCACAGCGCATCGAAATCGCGCGGCATCGAAAGGAAGAGCAGTGTAAGTGTGATGAGCAGCATGGCGTTCTGGGGGATGAAAGAGAATATACGGCATTTCGCCGCCGGTTGTTGCTTGATGCTTCGCTGACGGCTACCATCAGTCCCGGCTGAGCGAGCGCCTCCTCGTGGCGGGAGTACGATGGTTCGAGTCACCTGGATCGATATCTTCTGGGCCAGCGCCTTCCTTCTCTTGATGGTCGGCGGCGCCGCTCTCTTCTATCGGCTGGCCCGTCGAGGCAAAAGCGACTTCTTTCTGGCGGGTCGCGGCCTTCCCTGGTGGTTGCCCGCCGCGTCGGTCTTCAGCACCCACACTGCGACCGACACTCCGATGTGGATCAGCGGTGTCATCTACCAGCACGGTCTAAGGGGTCTCTGGTACACCTTCTTCACCGCATGGACCGGGATCGGAGCTTTCGTTTCGGCGCGAATCTTCCGCCGCTCGCTCGCCTATACGCAGGCCGAATGGCAGACCCTCCGCTTTTACGGTCTGGGAGCCGAACTCTTGCGCGGATGGATGGCCGGATGGCAGGTGTTCATGAACATGTTCATCCTGGGTTGGGTGGGCATGGCCATGGGGAAGGTCTGCGCTCTGGCCTTCGGTTGGCCGCTCTGGGTCGGCCTGGTGATTCCCGGATTGATCACTGCCCTCTACACCCTCGGTGCCGGCTACTGGGGTGTGGTGATGGGGGACTTCCTGCAGGGAATCGTCGCGATCTTCGCCATCGTTCTGGTCTCTCTGCTCGGGGTGCACGCGGCCGGAGGCGCGCCGGCCATCGGGGCGAAGCTGGCGGCGATGGGGGAAAGCTGGCGGCTCAACCCCTTCGCCTTCACCGGTTGGACCGGTGGTGACTTTCCCATAGCCTGGTGCCTCACCATGCTGGTCATCGCCGTGGTGGGCGGTTTTGGCATGGGAACCAGCATCGACTGGTACGTGGAAGCGCAGCGAATCCAGTCGGCGAAAACGGTACGCGACGCGACCTACGGAATTTGGGCCGGTGGGGCGGTAACGATGATCCGCAACGGGTTCTGGGCCGCGAGCATTTTGGGGTTCTTTGCCATGCTGCCCCACATCGCCAAGACCAGTGATTACGAGTTGGGTTGGTATCGTCTCGGATTCGAGCTTCTGCCCACGGGGATGATCGGAGTGTTCTTCGGGGCGATCCTCGCGATCCACCTCTCCACGATCTCGAGCCATCTGAACCTGGGTGCTCTGTATTTCACTCGCGATCTGTGGGAGCGTTACCTGCGTCCCCAGGCGAACGCGGCCGAGCTGGTGCGGGTGGGGCGCATCGCCACCTTCGTGTTGTTGGCCGGTTCCTTCTTCTACGGGCTGATGATGGAGAACATCACCAGCTGGTTGATCTTCGCGCTCTGGCTGATGATGGCCGGGGTGTGGCTCCCGAACATTCTGCAGGTCATCTGGTGGCGCTTCAACGCCTGGGGCTACTTGACGGGGTGGATGGCGAACCTCGCGTTGAGCTGGCTGGTGGTGTGGGTCCTACCCGAACTCCACCTCATTCCGAGCCTTCCCGACTACATGCAGTTCTGGATCCTCTTGGGCACGGGAGCCTTGATTTTGATACCGGCGACTCTGCTCACGCCGGCCGAGCCCATGGATCATCTGGTGCGCTACTATGCGATGACGCGGCCGCTCGGGTTTTGGGGTCCGGTGCATTGCGAGGCGGTGCGGCGCGGATTGGTTCCCGCGCAAGAGCCTTCCAGCGCCAAAGGGCGCGCGCTGGTGCGCCGTCGCTGGACCGCGGCCGAGGCCGAGCGGTGGACTCGCGAAGACTGGTTCGTGATCGTGCTCTCGCCCTTGGTCCTGGCCTGCCTCCTGTTGGGGGTGACCTGGTCTCTTCTCCTGCGTATAGAGGGATTCCTCGTGCTCGCGGCCGCGATCGTGGGTATGTGCCTCATCTGGTACATTATTGATCCCAAGCTGCGCGCCGTCTCCGCGGAGTACGAGGCGCGGCAGGGCCGCTACATCGTGGAGAACGAGGCGCTGACTTTGGAAAAGGCGGAGGGGTGAGATGGATCGAGCTCTGGCCACCGTCATCGGAATGAGCATCTCGTATGTGGCATCCCTCGCCGGACTGCTCCTGGCGTGGTGGTCGTGGCGGCGCCGCGGACCGCAACACCGGCACAGAAAGGACCGTGATGATTGAGCTTCCGGTGGAAGCCATGAAGTCGAATGTGTTCTGGGCCTGGATCGTTCCGGCGCTTCTCTTCGGCTTGGCGAGCGTCGCGACCTGGCTGCTCTACCGCCATTTCATGCATGACGGCGAAGAAGACGAATCGTAACCAGAATGCGCGATCTTGTCCCCATTCCCGTTCAACGCAAGAGCGCCATCCTCATCGTCCTCGTTTCAGAAGGACCCTCGAGCCGGCAAAAGTAGACTCCACTCGCCGCCGGTCGAGCGTCCGAGTCCAGACCATCCCAACTGCGTGTGTAGTAGCCGGGTTCGAGCCATCCGTGGTGAACGCTGCGCACCAGTTGGCCGCTCGCGGTGTAGATGTCGAGCTCGTAGGGGCCGGCTTGGGTTATGGTGAAGGAAATCGAGGTCTTGGGATTGAAGGGGTTGGGGACGTTCTGATCCAAGCGCATCGAGAGATTGGAGCCAGGAATCGCGGAGGTTGGAACCGAGAATGTCACCATTCCCGTGACGAGACCCGAGTTGTCATCGTAGCACCCGGGAACGTTGGGGCTGGTGCTGCAGCGATCCTGGTAACCCAGAAAAAGGCGCGTAGCCCCATCCGGGATGTGAAACACCTGGAGGGCCCCGCTCTCCTGCCCGGTCCAGCCATCGCCCACGAAGAAGATCTGACGTAGCGCGGGACTGAGTTCGGGGAAGTCGATGCTCGAGAAGATGATCGCCTCGGGCGCGGGATCGGCCGGCTCGCTGTCGTCCAAAAAGACTCCGGTGAGATACCGTCCGCGCACCGACAGATCGCATCCTGCGAGGCCGCTGTAGATCGGTGCCGCCACGATACCCGTGAAT
Organism: Candidatus Krumholzibacteriota bacterium; assembly: GCA_963764625.1. GTDB lineage: Bacteria > Krumholzibacteriota > Krumholzibacteriia > JAJRXK01 > JAJRXK01 > JAOZPE01. The sequence continues at coordinate 176,323 of CAVXTH010000009.1, forward strand.
GCCGAACCATCCGGTCCAGTCGCCGGGCAACATCCACCATAATCGATGGTCCCGGTCAGGTCGAGGGTGCAGCTGCGATCCATACCTGCCGGGAGGGTGATTTCAAAGGGAAGAATCCCGCCGCCATCTCCGCCACCGACGCTGCCTCCCGGTCCGGGTGCGGTCGCGTGTCCCGCGCCGTAGATGTTGCACTGGCCGCTCACCGAGGCGCTGGTCGCGGCGTGGGGCTCCAGTGGGAAGAACAGCAAGAGAAAAAAAGCGAGCCCCGCGTTGAAGGCAAAAGGCCGAAACCGTGAATTGTGACTCATTCTTGGGACCTCCCGGGGGGAAGAACGGGAAAAGAGGGGTCGCAGGCTGCTCTGGAAAGTCCGGGCGTATTTGCGTTCATTATAGGCTCAAGAGTGGCCCCCTTGACAAGAGGCCCCGGAGATTTCACTTGGGCTGGCTCTCTCGAAGAAGACAGGAGATGATGGAAGTGTCGAAGATTCTAGCCGTGGTTCTCTGCCTACTTTTCTTCTCCACGACGGCCCGCGCAGACGATGACGCGGGCGCGGTCGCTCGTCGCATGGACATCTTGAACGCACAACTTTCTCTGGACGGCAATCAGACGCAAAAGCTCGAGCACATTCTCAGCTCCCTCTCGCGCCAGAATCGCGCCTCTCGCCCCGGAAAGGGTGAAGGCCGCTCCGAGCATGAACGGGGTTCGGCGGCACCCGATTCCACGCAATTCGAAAAGCGAGCCGAGAGACTCCATGCCTCGGTCGAGGCGCTCCTGAGCCAGGAACAAATCGCTCGCTACCAGAAACTCGTCGAGACGGAAAACGAATGGTGGCTCGATCCCCAGCTTCTGCAGATGGACGGCATGTTGACGCTCAGCCACGACCAATGCCAGAAAATCTATCCGGTCTTACGCCGCTCGCGTCTTCGCCTTCGGGCGTTACGGGAGAGCGCACGCGCTACGGGCGACCGCGGGGCCATCGACCAACTCCGCAAGGAGATGAAGGAATCCAACGAAGTCGTGCTCGAGTTCCTCGACGAAAACCAACAGAAGCTCTGGAAGGATCACATCGAGGCCGCTAGGCAAGAGCGAGAGAAGATGCGTCCCCAACATCCAGAGGGCATGCGAGGCGGAAATCATGGCATGGGAGGGAGGTATGGGAGGTTGAGCCCTCACACCATCATCGCGCAATTTATCTCGCAAAATGCGCGAACCTGCAGCGATGCCCCTGCGTAGCTGAAGATTGATTCCCCTTTGGAGGTAACGATGAAGTTCCGCTCGCTCATGGCATTGCCCTGGTTCTGTTGCACTCTCGCAGTCACCGGACTCGCCCTCGCCCAAGACCAGGAGCAGGGAAAGAAACAACCCCCGCCACCGCCTCCCTGCACTGCCCCAGAATACTCGCAATTCGACTTCTGGATTGGAAACTGGCGCGTTACCAACGAGGAGGGCAAATTCCAGGGGACCAATCGGGTGGAGAGGATTCTCGGCAAGTGCGCAATCGAAGAGAACTGGGAGGGTGCCGAAGGATCAAAGGGACACAGCTTCAACATGTACGACAATCGACGCGGCGTCTGGCACCAAACCTGGGTCGGAGACCATGGCCTCTTGCTCCTTCTCGACGGAGGGCTGGATGCGGATGGCCGCATGGTACTTCGCGGCCAACTTCCCGCGCGGGACGGCAAGGGTATGGTCGACCACGAGATCTCATGGGAGAAGTTGGACGATGGGCGTGTGCGTCAGACGTGGCGCTTTTCGCGCGATGGCGGAACGACTTGGAAGAATCTCTTCGTCGGCTTGTACGAACGCCAGGATGAATGATCAAAATTGAGTGGGCTGCCCGGCTATGGCCGGGCAGCCCGAAGATCTACTCTACTACCTTGTCCGAATCGATCACTACCTGATCCCGCAAAGAGACGAACATGCAGATGACTTCATTGATCTCAGCCTCGTTACAACCCTTATTCTTCATGCCTTGCATGACATCCTGTCCCGCCGATAGGAAGTCGGCATTGGTCAGTTTGAGGTGGGCGTGTGCTTCGACCATGTTTTGACCCGTATATTTTCCGGGGCCACCCGTGTTGACGATCATGAATTGCGTCACCTGCTCGATGAGATGCTTCTGATCGACCTTGCCCATGAAACGTTCGAAGTCCTTGTTCTGGCTGTGTAGGCGCACGACCTCAGCGACGATGTCATGGATCTTCTCGCTGCCTCCGAGCCGCTCATAGAGGGATTTCGCGGAATCCGCTGCGGCCATCGATTCTGCATTCTGGGCGCACATGGCTTGAAGGCCCTTGATCTGCTCACTCACGGTGGGTGGAGTCGCGGGCTTTTTGTCCTGTTCTTTCTCCGCCGCGGAAGAGCTGTTCGCCAAAAATGCCACGAGGAGAAGAGCGCTCCAGAGGATCGCAGCCAGCTGTATCTTCTTGAGAAAGTTGATCACGGAAAGTCCTTTGTCAGGGAGAAATCAGAGGGAGATCAGTATACAGGAATCGTTCAACTTCGCTCATGGTGATTCGAGACGGGGTCGGCTTCAGTTTATGTGTGAAGCTAGTCCCTTGGTTTCCCGATATTCGGAACCGCTTTTTCGGGCGGTATCCTAGGGCTGCGCTCCGGCCGCCATTTCCTTCAGCTTGATGAGTTGCTGACGGCTTCCGAGCACCATCAATCGCTGTCCGGATTCCAGCTGCATATGGGCATCGGGATTGAACACCACCCCGGCCGAGGTATAGACCGCGAGGACCATGGCGCCGCTCCGGCGGCGCAGGTCGATCTGTGCGAGACTGCTTTGGTCGAGTTCGCTTTGCGGCATCACTTCTACTTTTCCGAGTTCCAAACCAATATCGTCCAGGGGCTGATTGAATTGTTCCAGAAAGTCGACGACTTCTGGCTGGATGGCCATCGCGGCCATGCGCCGACCGCTGGTCACGTAGGGAGAGATGACTCGGTTGGCGCCCACCATCATCAGCTTCCGGCTGGTACCCGGTTCGCTGGCCCGGGCGATGAGTTGTAGATCGGGGTTGAGGGTGCGAGCCGTCAAGACGGTGAAGACGTTTTCGGTATCGCTGTCCATGGCGGCGATGAGGCAGCGGGCACGGAGAATTCCCGCCTGAAGCAGGATCTCCTCGCTCGTGGCATTTCCCTTCAAGTAGCAGATCTTCTCGCTGTCGAGCTCATCGATGGGAGGCTCGAGATCGATGATCATGGCAGTGCCGCCGTGAAGCCGCAATTCGTGGACGATCTCCTGTCCCACGCGGCCGTAGCCGCAGACGATGACGTGTTCGCTGAGTTTGTCGATCAGGTTTTGCATGCGCCGCTCCCTCCGGAAGCCTCCGATATGCCCTTCGAGCGCGAAGTTCACGAGTTGGGCCAGGGCGAAGCCGATGGTGCCCACCGAGAGCATGATGAAGAACACGGTGAAGAGGTGCCCACCGGTACTGAGTGGCCTGACCTCACGGAATCCCACCGTACTCATGGTGATGGCCACCATGTACATAGATTCCAACCAGCTCCAGCCCTCGATGAGGCGATAACCGGATAACACCGATGACGACGATGAGGGCGATGATCAAGATCCAGCGCAGCGCCCGCAGGGCATGTTCTGATTCGGCGGCGGGTCGACTGGGATGTTTGCGGGTCACGGACCTCTCCCTGGGCTAGGAGCGCACTGTAGAACCAAGTCCGTGGTCACGGCAAGCTCTCATGCCGGTGGAGAGATTCGATCCTCGCCACAACTCTTTGCCGACTCTCGTCGCCGGGTCAGGTCGGGGCGCTTCACCGTCCATCGGGGCGCGAGCTTCAGCAGCGAGTCGGAAAGGACAGCCCGCGAAGGGGCCTTGTCCGGCAGCGCGTGACAGAAGAGAATCTCCTCCGAAGCGATTCCCACCAGCGAAATCTCGGTCTGCTGTCGTGGCGGGGAATTCTTCTCGCCCGGCCGGCGGGGAAACAGTGCAACTCGAAGGGACTCCGCACAAGCGAAGGTCTCGATCGCCTCTTCGAGGAGGAAGCCCGCGGCTGGCGCCAGCTCGAAGATTCGGGTCACGACCTGTATGTAGGTGCTCTCTTGCCCGGAGCTTGCGACGATTCCATCGTGGATCTGCGCCATGAACGCTTCGTAATGGACCAGGTTTCGCCACACGGCAAGGATTCCGGCTTCATCTGAGCGCTGAGAGTCCCAGCCTCCGAGCTGAAGGAGAAAGCCCGGAACCGTACTGAGAGCAGACCACGCCTCCTGCGCGCGAGCGAAGGATTCGCGTTGGGCCGGGGCGACCGTGCAGCGAATCCATTTCAGAATGGGGGAGCTTGAAGAGGATCTGGACATTTCCGCCGCTTCACTCGAGAACTCAATCCACGGTGCAGCGCACGATGGGGCGGGTTTTCGAAGGGCGAGCCACCTCGCGAAATCCGGCCTTCTTGAAGGCGGAAGGCAGGCCGGTCCAGACGAAAGAGTCCGGGATCCGTTCCATCTTGGGTTGGGTCGGGTAACCCTCGATGATCGTGGCGCCCCGCTTGGCCGCGAGTTGGACCGCGGCTTCGAGCAAGCCGACGGACACTCCCTGGCGGCGATAGGGCTTCAAGACGAACAGACAAGAGATGGACCAGACCGGTTCATCATCGAGCGGGCGCAACACTCGGGATCGACTCAGGTAGGAGTAGGAAGCACGCGGTGCGATCGCGCACCAGCCGATGGCCTCCTTCCCCAGATAGGCCAGGACGCCAGGCTTCTCCCCTTCGGTCACGAGCTTCTTCAAGGCGCGTTTGTTCTTCGCGCCCTTTCCCGCGACCCAGTCTTTGGAAGAGAGTCGCCACACCATGCACCAGCAGCCCCCACACGCTCCTCGTTCTCCAAAGAGCTTCTCGAGGTCTTTCCAGCGCGAGGGGGTCGCCCAGTAGAATCTCAGCTTCTTGAGGGTCGTGTCCTTCTTGCTCATGATAGAATTCGATTTAGCAGATGCGAGTCGGCCGCCGCGGGCTCTTCGAGCCGCGGCAGCCGTCCTCGAAGAAAACTCAGCGAGATTCCAACTTCGCCCAACACGACCAGACCATGAGGCCCGTGCCGAGCACGAAGAGGTTCGCTGCTTGGTAACCCAAAACGGATTTCGCACCGTAGAATCGACCCACGACCGCTGCTAGGCAGATGATCATCCCCACGTACGCCACATACGTCCCGAGAGAGGCAAGGTACTTCTTCATGGATTCCTCCCGAATGAACTTGGCGAGACGTCTCCGCGAGAGAACCTAGAGGAGCACGAGTGGCGCTGGTTCCCTCGGGAGATAGTCAGGATTTGAACCAACTTCAAAATGCTAGCACCAGGCCGCCGGAAGGGATACAAGAACTGCTTGGCGGCCAGTGAAGCTCGAACTGGAGCGAACTCCGCGGCGAGCATCGGCCTTCCCGAGACGACAAGCTCAGGGTCCCCGGTGAACTCAGGGGTGGTCTCCCAGCGAGGGCAATTTGTCCAGAGTGTGGCAATCGCGACAGGCACGCCGCTTGTCTCGGAAGGTCAATTTGCGCGGTTTCGCGCCCGACACCAGCAGAGTGGATGTGGCGCGTGGCTGTGCCAACTCCTGGTGGCATGTGAAACAGGGCACGGTGCGGTGGGCCCCCTCGAGCTTGTACCCGAACGATGCGTGGTCCTCCACTCCGATGGTCGAAGGAGTGAAGGAACTCATGTCGTGACAGCGGCGGCAGGGATTCTTCGCGCTCCAGTCGGCAACCTTCTCGTAACTCCCCGCGTGGGGATCGATATGACAGTCCGCGCAGGCGCGGCCGACGGACGCAAAGCTCCAATGGATGCCTGAGGAACCAGCTGGGTCCGCGGGGAGGGAGTTCTTCTCTGCCTTGGGCAGGTGGCACGACTCGCAGCTCGTCTTGGCGTGAGCCTCCTCCAGAGGCCATCCCAGAGCGGCATGTGCCTTGGCATCGATGCGGGAGGGACGCCAGGCCTCAAGGTCGTGGCACTCGGCACAGTCCCGCGTGGCATCGATTTCCACCCCGTGCGCCGGCGCGTGACAATTCAGACAGCGCTTCGACTCCATCTTGAAGTGCACCTTCGCGGGACCCCAGGACGGGTCCGGCTGCGCGCCCTCTTTGACGCGGTGACACTTTCCACACTCGACGCGCGCGTGCGCGCCCGTCAAGGAGAAGGGGGTCTTCGCGTGGCGCTCGAGATCGAAAGTCGACTGGCGCCAACCCGATTCCGTATGGCAGGAGGAGCAGTCGGGTCGCACTCCTTTCGCACTGACCAGCTGACCCGCGTGCGGGTCCTTGTGACAACGATCGCAACGATCGTGAGCTGGACGCTTGCCCCACGCATTGATTGGATCATGGCAGCTCTCGCAGCGAAGCGTTGCATGTTTTCCGCGCAGTGGAAACGAAGTCAGAGCGTGGTTGAATCCGGTAGTGGCCGCCAATTTGAATCCAGCCGTGCTATGGCAGCCGCGGCAATTCCCTTTGAACCGTCCTTGGTGCGGGTCGGCGTGACAGGGCTGGCAATCCCGATGGGCCAAAGGACGATAGAGGGGAATCACCTTTCTCTTCGCATCGAGCTTGGCTCCGAGCTGTTGACTCTCGTGACACTGCGCGCACTTCAGCTTGGCATGTTCCCCGTCGAGGGGATAATCGGTGCGGCTGTGGTCGAAATTCGCTACCGGACGCCAGGCCTTCATTCCGTGGCAATGCTGGCAGTCGGCGCCGAGCGTTCCCTTGTGCGGATCGGCGTGGCAGTGCGTGCAATCGGTCTTCAGTCCGAGCCATCCCTTTCCCTCGTGGATGGAACCAGCCGGCTCTCTTGCCGCCGCCGAGCCGATTTGGAACTTGGGATTATGACATTGTTCACACTTGAGTCCGGCGTGAGCACCTTCCAGCCGCCAGCCGCTTTGTTCGTGCTTGAACTTTGAAGCTGAGCCGTCGGGCCAGTCTACGAGCTCGAACTTGGCGCCCGCGTGTTCGGGATGACACTTCTCGCACTCTTTCTTGCCCATGTGGGCGTGGAGGCCCCTGTTGTTCTCGCGCAGAAAGGCGATGCCTTTGTGACACTCGAGACAATGTTCTTGGATGGTCTCCTGCTTCAGACCGTGGCAGTGCATGCAGTTGGTGTTGCCTTCCAGCGAAGAATGGGCGGAAGACAGCGGGCCTGGAGATATCTGCGCGGATGCGATCTCCGCTGCGCACGAGACTCGAGAGTAAGAGTATCAGGATCCCCAACTTGCGGAGCACTCAGACCTCCGAGCTCACAAGAGGAATGTCCTTGTTCACCATCGCAACACCCACTTTGGTCAAGAACTGCGAGGGCGGCTCGCCTCCAATGCGGATGATGACGTCGTCAGCGGGAAGCTCTTGCGTCGTTTCCCCGATCTCGATCTCAACTCGGCCGGCATGAATGCGTCGCAGTTGGCTCTGCAAAAGCACCGTCAGCCGCCGAGCGGCGACGGCATTCTCCAACTTTTCGAGATTGCGTTCTTTGACCCGCTGGAAGGCATCACCGCGGTAGGAGAGTGTCACCTCGCATCCCTCCTGATTGCAGAGCCCGAGGGCAGATTCGATAGCACTGTCGCCACCGCCCACCACGATAACTTTGCGATCGATGAAGGCCTCCATCTCCACGATGTCGTAGAAGACATTGTCGCTCTCCTCGCCGGAAATCCCCAGGCGCCTCGGGGTGCCCCGGCGTCCCATGGCCAGAATGACCCGCCGCGCGCGGACGATCGTCTTGCTCGAGCGTCAATTCGAATAAGTCGTTACGACGGGTGGCGTCTTTCACCCTAGCTCCCGTCGTCACCTGCAGACCCGTGGTCTCGATGATGGCCTCCCACGCCTTCAGGAGCGCCTCCTTGGTGGTGTCGGAGACCCAGAGATCGCCGTAGAGCGGGACGTTGATGGGTTCCGCGAGAAGCAACTTGTGCCGCGGATACTTGCGGATGGAATCGGCGAGAGAGCCTTGCTCCAAGAGGACGTACCGCAAACCCTGGCGCTTCGCCTCCAACCCCGCGCTCAAGCCGGCGGGGCCCGAACCCACGATCGCCACGTCGTAGATGATCGTCGGTTTCCACCGCCGATGCGTTGCAAAGTCGCGGCCACGTGCTCGGCGGCGATGCGCCCTTCGTTGATGGCGTTCTTGATGAGCCCGCGCCCTCCGAGCTCACCGACGACGTAGAGTCCGCGCACGTTGCTCTGGAAGTTCACGTCCACTCGAGGCACTTCTACACGGTGCACCATCCCGCCGGTGCTGACGACAATCGCCGACACCGGACAGGCCGCGGCGCAGTCGCCGTGTCCCACGCAGCGGGACAGGTCGACTACGGCCAACTTTGATTCCAAGTGGAGTGCCCCGTCTTCGGGACAGGCATCCACGCAGGTGGAGCAGCCCACGCAGAGATCTGCGCGTACGATGGCATGAGGGCGTCCGCCCGTAGCCAAGGATTCGGAGGAGGATTCTTTTGCTCCCACCACGTCGAAGACCGAAAGCGGTGCGCCACAACCCGTGCACTGCGATGCCCCGGAGGGGAGAACGGTCTTGCAACGCGGACAGCGCGGCGCAACCCCCGAAATCTGGCGCCGCACGTGCCAGATCGCAAAGCTCACCGTGAAGAGAACGAAGATGAGAGTCGTCCAGACCACGTCGAACGTCCTAGTAGAACCAAGTTGCGCCAAAGAGAACCGCGACTGCCACGTGAATCGTCACCGCGATGGCGGCGGTGATCGCCACGGGCAGGTGGGCCACGTGCCAGAAGCGGAAGAGACTCTGCGTTGCATCCAACAGACGCGCCTGTTGACTCAGCGCCATCTGCCGGCGCGCGATGCGCAACAAATTGCGCAGGGCTTTGCGGTCTAGCGGAGGACGATCGGGTCCCAGGGCTTCCCAGCGGTGTACGATTTCACGTGCCGCTTTGCGGCGCGAGAAGTCATCGTGCATCATTTGCATGAGGGTCCCTCTGAGTCCCAGACCGCGGGCTGAGACCGGACTGGCCGCGAGCACGCTCGAGACGACATCGCGTTCCAGACCGGTGATGTTCGCCAGTTCGACGAGCAGTTGCATCTGTTGCTGCGCCGCCTCGTCGATCCCCAGTGCCACTCCCTTCCGCGACCGGGGAATCCGCGAGTAGATGTAACGTCCGACGATTCCACTGAACACGACGATGAGCATGGCCAGATAACCCAGTCCGATCAGTCCGGTGAACCGCCAGGAGGCATGGACTGCGCCGAGGATGGGCAGTGTCAATCCCACGACGATGTGTACGTTGAGCCACTTCCCCACCGAGCCGCTGAACGAGAGCCAACGCGCCCGCTTTCTGAGCGGATAGAGCCAAAGGAACATGAATCCCAAAAAGAGGAGGATCCCCGCACTCTGTCCGAGGTACCCCGAGGGGCGCAACCAGGCGTGAAAGGGGTGGCGGACCCTCTCAGAAAGCGGTGCCAGATAGTAGGGGGATCCGGCAATGCAGATGCCCAAGAGAAGCAGATTCGTGAACAGCGCGGGAGAGATTCCACGACGGCGTGGGGCGGAGTCGGATTGGATGCGGAGTCTTCGGGAACCTACAGAAGCTGATTGCTGCATGCGGGACTCCGTCAGAGGGGAAGATCGTGGCACTCGGATCCCAGAATTGAGGACCCGGCTTCGGGTTTCACCGCCTCCGTGCAACCAGCATGCCTAGAGTAAGGAGCGGTTTGCTCCGCAGCAAGACCTCCTGGGAGCACCCAAGCATCCACGCAGGGCACCATCCCTGGTTCATTCTGCATCCTCATCGCCGTAAGAACGAATGAGAGTCCTTGATATCTTGTTTTGTGCGATTCGGGGTCTCGCACGCAACCGGAGGCACTCGTCCCTTGATGGACTTGTGCGGAAATTCATCGCGGTGGGGGGTGAGCTTGGCTATTCTGCCCTTTATGCAAGTCCAGAATCTGCCTCTTGTCTCGACGGTGATCCCGGAATTCGTCTGGGACCTGCGCGGTTCATGCCCGGACCGCAACCATCGCAGGGCTGCACTCAGGCGGAGATGCCGATCCCGCCGCTTCGCAGTCGGAAGGGGTTGCGTCGCCGACGCTTCACCCGCGGTGGCCATGACCCACGGCCGTAGAATCGGGGGAGAAGCGTGCGAAAGCTTCGTATTGGTGTCGTCGACCTAGCCCACAAGGGCCCCACTCGAGCCCTCTATGCGCGTGTCATGCACGCCAATCTCGCCGCCATCATGCCCCAGGTCATCGCGGTCTGGTGTCAGGAACAAGGACATCAGGTCGAGTTCGTCTGTTACACGGGTCTGGAGAATCTCGAAAAGGAATTGCCGCGCGATTGCGATCTGGTGTTCTTGTGCAGCTTCACGCAATCCGCGCAGTTGGCCTATGCCCTCAGTAACTACTTTCGCTCCAAGGGTGCGGTCACTGCGATTGGCGGCCCGCACGCGCGTTGCTACCCAGAGGACTGCCAGCGCTACTTCGACTACGTTTTTGGCTTCACCGATCGAAAGCTGGTGCAGGACGTCCTGTGCGATTGCTCCGAACACCGGCCCCAGGGCGTACACATCTCCGCGGAGCAGCAGCCACAAGAACTCCCCAGCTTGCAGCAACGCTGGCCCTTCGTGGCGAGTACTCTGCGCAAGGCGCCTCTTCTGAAGATCGTCCCGATGATCGGGAGTCTGGGCTGTCCCTACACCTGCGCGTTCTGCATCGACTCCACCGTCGACTACAAACCACTGGCCTTCGAGGCGCTCAAGAACGACTTGAAGTTTCTGCGTGCCCACATGAAGCATCCGAAGGTCGGTTGGCACGATCCAAATTTCGGAGTGCGTTTCGACGATTACCTCGATGCCATCGAGGAAGCGGTTCCTCCTGGAAGCGTCGAGTTCGTGGCCGAGAGTTCTCTATCCCTGCTGACCGAGCCGCATGTGAAGAGGATGCAGCGCAACGGATTCCGAGCGCTCTTGCCGGGTGTCGAGTCCTGGTTCGATTTGGGCAACAAATCGCGCTGCGGAAGTCGTCAGGCGGAAGACAGGGTTCATCACATTTCCGAGCAGATCAGAATGATCATGCGTTACATTCCCTACGTGCAGGCAAACTTCGTGTTGGGTTTGGACTGCGATCAGGGAGGCGAGCCCTTCGAACTCACCAAGCAATTCATCGATCTCACTCCGGGCGTCTTCCCCGGGTATTCCCTACTGACCGCCTTTGGTCGTGCGGCGCCCATGAACCTGGAACTGCAATTGAGCGGTCGCGTGAGGGCGTTTCCTTTCCACTTCCTCGACAACAACCACGCGATGAACGTTGCTCCCCTCAATTATGAGTGGACCGAGTTCTACGACCACGTCATCGACTTGACCAGCTACACCTTTTCGCTCAAGAGCATGGGCCGTAGATTCATGAGCAACCGGGGTGCGATTCCCCGCTGGATGAATCTGGTGCGTGGGATCTCGACGGAGGGCTACGGTCGCCTGCACTACTTCCGAGACCTCAGAAAACGACTCGATCAAGATTCCCAATTGCGCGCCTTCTTCGAGGGCGAGGACGCGGAGATCCCATCCTTCTATGTCGATATGGTGCGCCGCGAGCTGGGGGATCTGTGGCACTGGTTGCCGGAGGGCGCGTTGGCGCACGACGCGCAAGCCTATCTGAAGGCCTCACGCGACGGGGCCCCACAAGTGGCGACGAGCGTGGCCGCGGCTCTTCCTCAAGCCAAGGCGGCGGGCGCGGATTCCTAGTTCGAGTGAACGAACATTAGCTCGCTAAATTGTTGTTTTTTATTTTGTTAGCTCCCAATCCGGATCACAGATTGGCCGCGAGTTCGAGTGAGTTGAGCTTGAAATCGCGGGGGTGATCCATGCCGGATCCAATTTCTTCCATCTGCGCGCGCTACGGGAACGACCGTTCGCGGCTGATGGACATCGTCCGGGAAGTACAAGGCGATCTTGGGTGCATCGATCCCCGGAGCGCGTGCGCGATTGCCGAACAGGTGTCGTGCGAGCCCGTCGAAGTCGAAAGCGCCGTCTCCTTCTACGCGTTTCTGAGCGATCGTCCCCGAGGACACATTCCCATCCGTCTCTGTAATGACGTCGTCGACCGCATGGCCAAGGTGGAAGACGTGGCCCGCGTATTCGAGCGCGAGCTGGGCATCCCCATGGGCTCGGTCACCGATGATGGGTTGTTCGGACTGCAATGGACTCCCTGCATCGGAATGAGCGATCAGGCCCCGGCGGCGCTCATCGGCGAGCTGCCCGTCACCAATCTGACCCCCGAGAGCGTCCCCGAACTTGTGGATACCCTGCGCAAGACCCGGGATCCAGCGGCGATCCTGTATGCGGTGGGAGACGGCAATAACGCCTCTCCTCTCATCAGAAGCATGGTTCGCAATCACATCGAGAAGTCGGGACCGGCCATTCTGGCACCCTGGCCGAAAGGCGAAGCGGTATACAAAGCGGCGAAGATGGACCCCGTGCGGATTCTGAAGCTTCTCGACCATTCGGGATTGAAAGGCCGAGGAGGTGCGGCGTTTCCCACCGGGATGAAGTGGAAGTTCGCGGCCTCCGCGAAAGCTTCGAGCAAGACCGTGATCTGCAACGCCGACGAGGGGGAGCCCGGCACCTTCAAGGACCGGGTGCTGCTGACCGAATACCCCGGCCTGTTCATCGAGGGCATGGTCATCTCGGCGCGCGCCATCGGCGCGAATGAGGGCATCATCTATTTGCGGGGCGAGTACCAGTACCTTCGCCGCTTCTTGGAAGCAACCCTACAGGACTATCGGGACGAAAACCTCCTGGGCGATTCCATCGCCAAAGTTCGCGGCTTCGATTTCGACATCCGCATTCAGATGGGCGCCGGATCCTATGTCTGTGGCGAAGAGACCGCCCTCATTTCGAGCTGCGAGGGAAGGCGCGGCGACCCCAAGACCAAACCGCCTTTTCCGGCCGAAAAGGGTTATCGCGACCAGCCCACGGTGGTGAACAACGTCGAGACTCTCTGCGCCGTCACCCGGATCGTTCTCAACGGGAGCGAATGGTTCCGTTCGCTCGGAACCGAGTCTTCGCCCGGAACCAAGGTCCTGAGTGTCAGCGGCGATTGCTCCTGGCCAGGGGTCTACGAGTTCGAATACGGGACCAGCCTGCGCGAGGTTTTGAAGAAATCGGGAGCGGAAGACCCCAGAGCGGTCTTGGTTGGCGGACCGTCCGGGCAATTCGTCTCCAAGACCGGTTTCGATCGGCGCATCGCGTTCGATGATCTGGCCACCAGCGGCGCCATCGTCATTTTCGACCATTCCCGCGATCTCTTGGCCATGGTGGAGCACTACATGGCGTTCTTCTGTGAAGAGAGCTGCGGTTATTGCACTCCTTGCCGCTTTGGCAACGAGGTAATTCTGCAACTCGTCCAAAAGGTTCGAGCCGGTTGGGGAAAGCGCGAGGATCTGGATCTATTGCAATCGCTCGGTGCGCTCATGCGGGTTTCTAGCCGCTGCGGATTGGGCCAGACCTCGCACAATCCGGTCACGACCACCATGGAGAATTTCCCCGATCTCTACGAAAGCCGGTTGACGGGCGAGCCGGAATTCGATTTGGCCTCGGCGACCTCTCAAGCCGCGGCATTGGCGGGTCATCGGTCGACCCATCTGCACGAGGAGGGCGATCGTGGCTGAAAAGATCACTCTGAGCATCGATGGAAAGAGAGTCGAAGCCAAAGCCGGGAAGACCATCCTGGAAACGGCGCAGGAGAACGGAATCTACGTTCCGCACCTGTGTGCCTTCAAGGAGTTGCATCCGACGGGGGCGTGCCGCGTCTGTCTGGTGAGAGTGAATGGTCGGGTCATGGCCTCCTGCACGCAGCCGGTCAGCCAGGATGCGACGGTGGAGATCGAGACGCACGAGCTCCACGAGATGAGGCGCATGATCATCGAAATGCTCTTCGCGGAAGGCAACCACTTCTGCCCGTGCTGTGAGAAGAGCGGGGATTGTGAGCTTCAAGCTCTCGCCTATCGCTTCGGCATCGAGAAAGTACGATTTCCCTACCAGTTTCCCGATCGCCGCGTCGATGCCCAGCATCCCTACGTCTATGTCGATCATAACCGATGCATCCTCTGCGGCCGCTGCATCCAGGCGGCTCGGGAGCGCGAGAATGGGACGGCGTTCGAATTCATCGGGCGCGGGAAGAGCAAGAGAGTGGTGGTGACCCACGACATGGACCAGGAGAGCGCGGACGAGGCGGTCCAGGCCTGTCCGGTAGGAGCCATTTTGCGCAAGGCCAACGCGTTCGCGGTACCAGTCGGAAAGCGCCGCTTCGACCACACCCCTATCGGTTCCGAGGTCGAATCCGCTCATCCGGAGGTGAAAGCTCCATGACCACGGCAGTGAAACCGCGAATCGCGACCACGTCTTTGGCCGGATGCTTCGGATGTCACATGTCCCTTCTGGACATCGACGAGCGAATCCTCGAACTGGTGGAACTCGCCGAGTTCGACCGCTGTCCTATCGACGACATCAAGGAATTCCACGCACACTGCGCGATCGGTCTGGTGGAAGGAGGATGCTCGAACGATGAAAACGTGCATGTGCTGCAAGCGATTCGCAAGAGCTGTCAGATCCTGGTGTCCGTCGGCGAGTGCGCGCGCACCGGAGGCATTCCCGCCCTGCGGAATCCAATCGCGCTCCGCGAATGTCTCGACGAGGCGTTCAAGAGCGGTCCGACCGTCTACAACCCGAGTGGGATGATCCCTAATGACCCTGAGATTCCACTGCTTCTGAACCGCGTCATTCCCTGTCACGAAGTGGTCAAAATCGATTATCACATCATGGGGTGCCCGCCGTCGGCGGAGACCCTTTGGAAGGTACTGACCGCTCTGCTATCGAACGAAGACGTGGAGTTGCCGTACGAACTCATCAAGTACGACTGAGCGATCGTTTCGAGTACGAGCGTACCAGCGGCCGGCTCGAGGACTTCCGGGCAGTTACCAAAAGGATTCGAGAATGAACACGAGAGTCGTCATCGAGCCGGTCACGCGAGTGGAGGGTCACGGCAAGGTCACGATCCATCTGGACGACAAGGGAAACGTCGATCAGGCACGCCTGCACGTGGTGGAGTTCCGCGGTTTCGAGCGGTTCATCCAGGGTCGACCCTATTGGGAAGTCCCCGTTCTGGTGCAGCGTCTCTGCGGAATCTGCCCGGTGAGCCACCACCTCGCCGCCTCCAAGGCCATGGACTACGTCATCGGGGCCGAGAAGATCACTCCCACCGCGAAGAAGATCCGACGGCTCATGCACTATGGGCAGATCTACCAGAGCCATGCTCTCCACTTCTTTCATCTCGCGTCTCCCGACCTTCTCTTCGGTTTCGCGGAGACATGAAAAAGCGCAACGTCATCGGAGTCGCTCAGGAGTTTCCGCAGCTGGCCACGCAGGGCATCATGATGCGCCGCTTCGGCCAGGAGATCATCGAAGCCACCGCGGGCAAGAGAATTCACGGCACAGGATCCATCCCCGGAGGGGTCAACAAGAACCTCTCGATCGAGGAAAGGGACCATTTTTTGTCCTCGTCTGGATCAGCAGCTCGAGTGGTCCCGATCGGCGGTTGAACATCGCGCGCGAGTACACCCTGGGCCATCTCGAAACGGCCTCTCACTTCGCGGCCTTCGACTCAAACCATGTGGGCCTGGTCGACGATGCGGGAACCCTCGATCTGTACGACGGGAAACTCAAGGCCATCGACGCGCACGGGGCCATCATCTTCGAAGGGATGGATCCTCAACAGTACGCCGAGTACGTGGCCGAGGAAGTGCGTCCCTGGTCGTACATGAAGTTCCCGTTCATTCGTTCCCTGGGTCCCCGCAGGGGTTGGTACCGGGTGGGTCCCTTGGCGAGGATGAATCTCTGTCAGCGAATGGGGACACCCGAAGCGGATGTGGCCCGGGAAGAGTTCATGGGCATCACGGCCGGCAAGCCCAACAATCTGACCCTGGCCTATCATTGGGCGCGAATGATCGAACTCTTGCACTGCATCGAGAAGATCCGTGAACTCCTGAACGATCCCGATCTGCAGGGGGAGGATCTAGTGGTGAAGGGCGAGTTTCGCGGAGAGGGAGTGGCCATCATCGAGGCGCCTCGCGGGACCCTCTTCCATCACTACAAAGTGGATGAAAACGACCAGGTGACGATGGCCAATCTCATCGTCTCGACCACTTCCAACAACGAGGCCATGAACCGGGCCGTTTCGGACGTGGCGGAGACCTACCTCACGGGTAAGAAGATCGACGAGGGGTTGCTCAACCACATCGAAGTGGCCATTCGCGCCTACGATCCTTGCCTCTCCTGCGCCACGCATGCCCTGGGGCAGATGCCTCTCGTCGTCGAACTCGTCGACGCCCAAGGAAACGTCGTTGCCCGACGCGGGAAGGGGTGAGTCATGAACTCGACACGACCCTATTTGCTCTATGCTTACGGCAATCCGGGTCGTCTCGATGATGGGCTGGGGCCGGCGTGTTTCAGGACCTTCGAGGCTCTCGCCCTGCCCAATCTTACGCTCGAATGTGACTATCAACTGACGATAGAAGATGCCTGGATCGTCGCCCGGCACGAACTCGTGGTTTTCGTGGATGCCTCGGTGGATGCGCCGCCGCCCTTCACTCTGGTGGAAGTGAAGCCGGCGAAGACGGCACAGTTCTCTTCGCACATGTGTGATGCCGCCACCGTACTCGCGACGGCGCGAGAGGCGCTCGGCGCCATCCCCCGGGCCTTTCTTCTCGGCATCAGGGGGTATGAATTCAATGCCTACGGGGAGCGGCTTTCGACCGCGGCCCAAGAGAACCTCGATGCAGCCGTTGAGTTCTTGCGCCAAGTCTTCGAGGGTGGCGGCCTCGAACAGCTTCTCGACGCCACGCCAGCGGGAATGGAGAGGGAATGAACGAACAACTCCTTCCTCTGTGCGCGGTGGCCGCCGGGATCGCATTGCTGCACACGCTCACCGGTCCCGATCACTATCTTCCGTTCATCGTGATCGGACGCGCCAAGTCTTGGTCTCTCTCGCGAACTCTGGGTCTTACTGCGCTGTGTGGACTCGGGCACGTGGGTAGTTCGGTCCTCTTGGGAACCCTGGGGATCGCCTGCGGACTTTCGATCTTCAAACTCACGGCGGCCGAGTCCTCTCGAGGCGAGCTGGCCGCGTGGCTTCTGTTCATCTTCGGCTGCACTTATACCGCGGTGGCTTTCTTTCGTTTGCTCAAGTCGCGTACCCATACGCATTCGCATCTGCACGCCGATGGCACGCAGCACACGCATTCGCACGGCCACTCGGGAGCTCACGTGCACGCGCATCAAGCCAAAGGTCTCACGCCGTGGATCCTCTTCACCATTTTCGTCTTCGGGCCCTGCGAGCCCTTGATTCCGCTGGTGATGGTTCCCGCGGCGCGAGCCAACGGAACCATCTTGGCTCTGGTCATTGTGGTTTTCTCTCTGGTGACGATCGGCACCATGCTGGTCGCCGTCGCCTCCATCTCGGCCGGCCTGCGCGTCTTCCCCACGCAAGCACTGCACCGCTATGCGCAGCTGCTGGCGGGAGTGACGCTGAGTCTATGTGGTGGCGGAATGCTGTTTCTGGGTTGGTGACGCGATGAAACCCGAGACCGTTTGCGCGCAACGACTGCACCTGGAAGTGAGAGGCCGGGTGCAGGGCGTGGGCTTTCGCCCGTTCGTGGTACGCCTTGCTCGCGCCTTGGATTTGCGTGGTTTCGTGGGGAACGATTCCAAGGGCGTGTTCATCGAGATCGAGGGGCTTCTTGCCGACCTCGATTCTTTCCGGCAGCAGCTCTTCCGTGAGCTTCCTCCTCTGGCGCACATCACGAACATGGAGGTTCAGCCGCTTCCCTCTCTGGATGTACCCGGCTTTGTGGTCGCCGATTCGGTTCGACTCGAGGAGCAGGAAATCGAAATTACTCCCGACGCGGCGCTTTGCTCGGACTGTCTTTCGGAGTGTCTCGATCCGCGGAATCGGCGCTTCGGGTACGCCTTTACCAATTGCACCAACTGCGGCCCCCGCTACAGCATCATCCAGGAAGTTCCCTACGACCGCGAACACACCACCATGTCCGGATTCGCGATGTGTTCGCGCTGTCAGGCCGAGTATGACGATCCCACCAACCGAAGGTATCACGCCCAGCCCAATGCCTGTCCGGAGTGCGGCCCCCGACTCTGGCTGAGCGACACCGAAGGCAATGAATTGCCCACTGAGGATCCCCTGGAGCGGGCCGCCAGTTGGCTAAAAGAGGGGAAGATCCTCGCGGTGAAGGGGCTGGGGGGCTTTCATCTAGCATGCCGGGCGGACGACGAGGATGTCGTAAGACGGCTGCGCAATCGCAAGGGTCGTGACGCAAAACCGCTGGCGGTCATGGTCAAAGACCTCGAGGCCGCGCGCCGATGTGCTGCGCTCGATCCGCTGGACGAGCGCAGATTGGCCTCGGTTTCGGCTCCCATTCTCTTGCTTCTGAGAAAGAGCGGGGCACCGATCGCATCCGGAGTGTGCGGCTCGAGCGATCTCGTCGGTCTGATGCTGCCTTACACTCCTCTGCACCGACTGCTTCTGGAGCATCTCTCGGTAGCTCTCGTCATGACCTCCGCCAACCCGACGAACGAGCCTCTGTGTTCCACCAATGAGGAGGCACTTCACAGACTCTCGCGGACCGTCGACGCGTTCCTGTTGCACGACCGACCCATCCAACGGGCGATCGACGATTCGGTTCTTCTCTCACACGGCCCCGCGAAGCCGACTCTCGTGCGCCGCGCCCGCGGGTTCGTGCCGGATCCCATCACGTGTTCTCGCCGCGCGAAAAGGCCCGTCATGGCCTTCGGGGGCGATCTCAAGGCGACGGTATGCGTTCTCAAGGACCGCAGCGCCGTGGTCTCCGAGCACATTGGGGACCTCGAGAATCCCCGCGCTTTCCGGAGGTTCCTGGATGCGGGGATTCGGATTCGGGAGCTCTTGCGGGTCGACCCTGAGCTCTTTGCGTGCGACATGCATCCCCTCTACCACAGCTCCGTCCACGCGCGTTCTCTCGGAGTGGACCTGGTCGAGGTGCAACATCATCACGCGCACGCAGTGTCCTGCATGGCCGAGAATCATCTCGACGAACCGGTTCTGGGGCTCATTTGCGACGGAACCGGATACGGAACCGACGGAAGTATCTGGGGGGGAGAGGTTCTCCTCACGCGCTACGAGGATTTCGAACGCGTGGCGCACCTGACTCCACTTCCTCTGTTCGGCGGCGACGCGGCCGCTTTGGAGCCCTGGCGTTGCGCTGCGGCCCTCTTGTACTCGGCCCACAAAGAGCGATGGAGCTCGGCCCTGCCGCCGTGGGTTCGACTGCCGGATCCGATGCTGGCGCAAGTAGCGACGAAGCAGCTTCAAAGTGGAAGGGCAACCGTGCCGTGCTCGAGTTTGGGGCGGCTCTTCGACGCGGCGGCGTATCTCTTGGGGGTGTGTGATCGCAATCGCTACGAGGGGGAGGCCGCGATGGCTCTCGAGGGCAAAGCGCGCGAGGCGACGGGTCGGATCAAGACGAGCCCCCGGGTCCAGAAGAACGAGAAGGGTCTGTGGGAGATGGACGGGGTGCACCTCGTACTGGAGCTTTTGCAGGAGTTGGAGAACGGGGCGAGCCGCGAAAGCTGCGCGGCCGCCTTCCATCGGGGAGTCTGCGAACTCTTCGCGGAGGCCGCCCGGATCAGCGCGCGCCATTTTGGCGTGCGGAAAGTCGTGCTCTCGGGAGGCTGTTTCCTCAACCGCATTCTGCTGCGCGAACTCGTGGATGAGCTGAAGGCCTCCGATTTGGAAGTCTATCAGCATCGCCAGCTTCCTCCCGGGGACGGAGGCTTGTCGTTCGGGCAGGCACTCGTGGCCTCGGCGAGGGCCTAAGGGGAGTTCTCATGTGTCTGGCCGTGCCGGGAAGAATCGTCTCCATTCGCGAGGATTCACGCTTCGCGGTGGGTCACGAGGGGGTCGTCGACTTTCAGGGAACCACGGTCGAAGTCTCCCTGGCGCTGGTTCCTCACGCGCGGGTGGGTTCGTGGGTCCTGGTGCACGCGGGGATGGTTCTGGAAGAGCTCGATGAAGTCGAGGCCCGCCAGACCTGGGATTACTTGCGTCAGGCCGGCGCCCTGCGGAGCGCGGGTCCCGCCGGAGAACCAGAATGAGAACGCCGTTCGCCATCGCCGCCTCCATCCAAAAGCTCATGAAAGGCCAGCGCGAACTGAGATTCATGGAGATCTGCGGCACCCATACCGTTTCTCTATTTCGAAGCGGCGTGAAGTCACTTCTGCATCCATCGATCCGCCTGGTTTCGGGTCCGGGCTGTCCGGTGTGCGTGACGCCTCAGGGGTATCTCGATGCTGCGTGCGAACTCGCGCTCGAGAGACGGGCGACCATTCTCAGCTACGGAGACATGGTGCGGGTTCCCGGGAGCAAGGTCTCCCTCGATCAGGCCCGCAGCTTGGGCGCCCGGGTGGAAGTGGTGTATTCGGCACGCGCGGCCCTTCGCTACGCCGCGGAACATCCCCGAGAAGAGGTTGTCTTTCTGGCGGTTGGATTCGAGACCACCATTCCCGCCTCGGCGGTAACGGTGCTGGAGGCGAGGAACGCCGGTCTGAAGAACCTCTCACTCCTGGTGGGTCACAAGACGGTGCTTCCCGCCATGCGCGCTCTGCTCGCCGACGGAAGCGCCCCTTTGGATGGCTTCCTCTGTCCGGGACACGTCAGCGTCATCATCGGGACCCGCGTCTACGAGCCCATCGTCAGAGATCATGCGAGAGGATGCGTGGTGGCCGGATTCGAGGCGGAGAGCATGCTGAACGCCATCGAGCGCCTGGTCACGATGGCGCTCGTGGAATCTCCCGCGGTCGCGAATTGCTATCCGGTCGCGGTGCGCTCCGAAGGGAACCCACGAGCCCTTGCGCTCATTGCGGGGGTCTTCGACACGGTCGACTCCACCTGGCGAGCCATGGGGACGATTCCCAGTTCGGGTCTTGGGCTGCGCGAGGAATTTGCCGAATTCGATGCGGCGCGGCGCTTCGATCTAAGAGTCGACGCAGACTCTCATCCCGCCGGGTGCCGCTGCGGCGAAATGATCCAGGGGAAGATCACGCCGGACCAGTGTTCCCTCTTTCGCTCGCGTTGCACTCCAGTGTCTCCGGTGGGACCGTGCATGGTGTCCTCGGAGGGGAGTTGCGCCGCCTGGTACAAGTACGCGGAGCTGGTATGAACGAAGAACGCATTCGGCTGGCCCATGGGGGTGGTGGCGAGCTCACCAATCTCCTTCTGCGTCGCTGCATCGCTCCGGCGCTATCCAACCCCGTACTCGATCCCTTGACCGACGGGGCCCTGCTCGACTTGCCCCAGGGGAGAGTGTGCGTGACCACCGATGCCTCGGTGGTGCAGCCCCTCTTCTTCAATGGAGGCGACATCGGCCGGCTCTCGGTATGCGGTACGGTCAACGACTTGAGCGTGATGGGAGCCCGTCCTGTGGCGCTCACGCAAACGCTGATTCTCGAAGAGGGATTGCCGCTGACGACTCTCGATCGCGTAATGAAATCGATCGCCATCGCGGCGACGGAAGCCGGCGTCTTCGTCGCGAGCGGCGACACGAAAGTGGTCCAGCGTTCACGGGGAGATGGCATGTTCATCTCGACTTCGGGCATCGGCGTGGTCGAACACGAGTTGGCCCTCGAGCTGCGAGCGATTCGGGCCACGGACAAGATTCTGGTGAGTGGAACCATCGCCGACCACGGTCTGACGATCATGGCGGCGCGCGAGGGACTCGAACTTTCCACTCGTCTGCGCAGCGATGTGGCTCCGCTGCAGGGACTGTGCGCGACCCTGTGGGAACTGGGCTTCGAGCTGCGTTTCCTGCGCGATCCTACCCGTGGCGGACTGGCTGGAGTTCTGGCCGATCTCGCGCAAGGAAGCGGATTGGGCATTGAAGTGCACGAGTTGGACATTCCGCTGCGTCCTGAAGCTCGTCACGCGTCCGAATTGCTCGGCCTCGATCCGCTCGGCATCGCCAACGAGGGCAAAGTGGTGGTGGTCTGCAGCGCGGCAGCCGCGCCACGCGCACTGTCCCTGCTGCGGGCGCACCCACTGGGTCGCAACGCGGCGGTCATCGGCGAGTTCATCGTGGCGAAACCGCCCTTGGTGGAATTGATCACGAGGATCGAAGGAAGAAGGATCGTGACCCGTCCTCAGGGAGAAGAGCTGCCGCGGATCTGCTGAGTGAGCCGAGAGGGGAAAGCGAGGAGTAAGGTGCACGAAGCCGCGTTCGCCATCTCCCTGCTCGAGCAAGTGCTCGGGCAGGCCAGGATGCACTCGTTGGCGCGCGTCACCAGGGTGCGGGTCGACCTCGGAGTGCAGCGCCTGGTGGTTCCCGAGGCCCTGGCCCTCGCGTTCTCGGCCGCGAGCCAAGACACCGCGGCCCAAGACGCCGAGCTGCAACTGACGGAAGTAGCCCTCCGTGCCCGCTGTCGCTCTTGCGGAAGCGAGTACGCGGCGGAGGTCGACGATTACCAATGTCCCTTCTGCGGCCAGGCGGATGCCGAGCTGCTTGCCGGGCACGAGGTTGTGTTGATGTCCCTGGAAGGGGAGGAGGTCTGAGATGACGACCGTGAGAGTGGTGCAGAGTGTCTTGAAGGCGAACGATGCCGTGGCTGCCGCCAATCGTCGCCGGATTCTGGAAGGCGGCGTCCTGGGATTGAACCTCATGAGTGCGCCCGGCTCGGGCAAGACGACGCTCCTACAAAAGACCATTCCCCTGCTCGAGAGTTCCTGCGCCGTGCTGGTAGGAGATCTGCAGACCACGCGCGATGCCGAGCGGCTCGAGGGAGTGGCCCGCCAAACGGTGCAGATCAACACGGGGAGGGGCTGTCACCTCTCGGCCACCGAGGTCGCGGACGGCCTGGACGCTCTCGATCTGAACGGCATCGAGTACCTCTTCATCGAAAACGTGGGAAACATGGTTTGTCCCGCCAGCCATGATCTGGGCGAACATGCGCGCTGTGTCCTCTTGAGCGTACCGGAAGGCGACGACAAGGTGGCCAAGTACCCGACCCTCTTTCAGGCGGCCGACGTGATCCTGGTGAACAAGATCGATCTGATCGGGGTGCTCGAGTTCTCGCTCGAACGGGTCCGTGAAGATCTGGCGCAGGTCAATAGCTCAGCCCACCTTCTGTTGGTGTCGGCGCGAACCGGAATGGGGCTGGACCAGTGGAGGTCGTGGCTTCAGGAGCGCCGGGCAGCGCTTGCGGTCGGAGAAATCAACTCGCGTCCAACGCTTCCCGTAGGACACGAAGATGCGCCTCGGTGAACCCGACCAACAAGACCCTCTGGGGCAACTCGTTGTCGCGCAGCTCGGCGCGAACCGTCCGAACCGCGATGCGCGAGGCAGCTCTGGCTGGATACCCGTACACTCCACAGCTGATCATGGGGAATGCCACCGAACGCGCGCCCGCCTCTCTCGCCAGCCGCAGACTCTTCCGGTAGCAGCTCTCCAGTCGCTCCGCCTCGTGGGCCTTGCCTCCTTGGTACACCGGACCCACGGTGTGGATCACCCAGTTCGCCGGCAGCTGATAGCCACCGGTGATTCGCGCCTCCCCGGTGGGACAGCCCCCCAGACCACGACATTCTTCCAGTAGTTTGGGTCCGGCGGCCCGGTGGATGGCGCCGTCGACCCCACCGCCTCCCAGCAGGCTCGTGTTGGCCGCATTCACGATCGCATCCACCGCCAGGGTGGTGATATCCCCTTGCAGAATCGCGATCCGATCCATGGTGTTCCCCTTTCGCACTTGCTTTGACTATAATAAGGACCAGATTGAGCCGACCAAGACCCTGGAGATGGAGTGCGATGATTTCGATGCGCAGAATGGCCCTCGTCGTGGGCGCAGCGGTGCTGATCCTGAGCTTCGTAGGCTGTAGCCAGAAAGAGCCCATCACCCCGGTGGCTCCCCCGCCCGGGGGAAATGACCTCTTCCCTGGCCTGTCATTCGGAGACGACACGAGCTTCGACATCGTCACCTGGAATATCAAGACCTTCCCCAAGGGGCCCAGCCAGCGGCCTCACTACCTGGCCAAGGCCCTGAGCGCGCTCGACGTCGACGTGGCGGCTCTCCAGGAAATCGGGAGCGCGAGCGGCCTTCCAGCAGGTGCTCAGCGAGATGGACGGGTACGACGGCCACCTCTCTTCGAGCGCGGCCTACGACGTCAACCTGGCCATCATCTACAAGACCTCGACCGTGACGAACGTGAGCTTCGAGGAGATCTTCACCTCCGATTGGAACCCCTTCCCACGCAGCCCCTTGGTGATGCACTGCGATTTTCAGGGTACCCCGCTCGTGATCATCGACAATCACTTGAAGTGTTGCGGGGACGGCACCATCGATTCCTCGAGCCATGATGACGAGGAGTACCGCCGGCAACGGGCCTGTGAGATGCTGGCCGGCTACATCAACGACAACCTGCCCAACGATCGCGTGATCGTTCTGGGCGATTTCAACGACAGCCTCACCGATCCGGTTCAGAACAACGTCTTCGAGGCCTTCCTCGACGATTCGACGCACTTCACGTTCTCGGACATGGCCATTGCCGAGGGACCGAGCACCGGCTGGTCATGGATCTTCTCCAGCTCGTATGGGCCCTCTCACTTCGATCACATCCTCATCACCGACGAGCTCTTCGGCGCCTTCGCCAAGAGTTCCACCGATGTGGAGACGCTGCGTCCGGACAAGGCTCTGTCGGGTGGCCGGAGCGAGTATACGCAGTACTTGAGCGACCATCTGCCGGTGGGCATGCGCATCGCCTTCTGATTCGGCTTCAGGCTAACTCGACCGTCACACCCGCACACCACGGCGCAAGAGCGCGGCTCTCACCAGCTGCCGCGTGAAGCCCTCGTGTCCCGCCGGGTCTTGGGCGAGGCAGAGGTCGGCGCTTCCCGCGTCGGTGGCGGGATAGTAGACGCCGCAGTTGGGATTGATCTCGAGCATGAAGGGAATCCCCTGCGCGTCGACGCGGAGGTCGCAACGACCGAAGCTCGCGCCCTTCAGCGCGACGAAGAACCGCGCCGAGACATCGCGCAACCGGGCTTCCAGCACCGGTTCGGTCACCGGAAACGAAGTGAGCTTGTCGTAGTCGACCCACTTCATCTTCTCGTGTTTGAAACTCTCTCCCTGCGGAAAGCGGTACTGCATCGGCGTGTAGGTGGTGGGTCGCAGGGGATCATCCGGATTTTCCGCCACCAGAACGGTGCATTCGATTCCGTCGACGTACTCCTCGATGAGAGCAGCTCCGTGCCGTGAGATGATCTTGCGGGCTTGCCGCCGCAAACCGGCCGGGGACTTGACCCGTGATGCGCGACTCAAATCGACGCTGGCGTAACTGCTATAGTGTTTGACGAAGAGGGGAAAGGAGAGGGTGCGGGCGGCGAGTTCGACCTCCTCCTCGCTTCTGGCGATGAGGTACGCGGGGGTGGCGATCCCCTCGCGCCGGCAGGCATCCTTCATCGCCTCGCGCGAGGGTTCATAGAATTCCGAGGTCGCACCGGTGAAGGGCACCCCCGCTTCCTCCAGGACTCGCACCACCTCGATCCCGGGCACATCCTGGTCGGCGGCGCCGTCGCAGAGGTTGAAGAAGAGATCGAAGCCGTTGCGCACCAAGTGCGTCACCTGGCTGATAGAGGTGCTCTTCCTCAGAGTCGCCACCGTCCAGGCGGCTTCGGGCAGAAAGGGACGCGGATCGCAGGGCCAGTCGTCGTCCGGAAAGGGGTCGGCGTCGAGTTCCTGAGTGGTGAGGAGGCATATCCGCAACGGCTCCGGCATCCTAGGACTCCAGCCATCGGGATGAATCAAGCTCGGGCGGAAGGGGGCAGCTCGAATAGGGAGAAAACCAGGAGTACCGGTGACGGGCCACGAAGGAATAGAGTTGGTCACGAAAGCATCGGGGAAAGACTCGTCCGAAGCGCAAGATTCTCCATACTCCTGACAGTTCGGCGAAGACGGCCAAGACCGCATCCGATCGGATCCTGGCTCGACCATCGACGATGACCACGATAGTATCCGTGGGTGGGGCGGGTGGATCAAGCTCGGAAAGCACTCGCCGCGCGGCCGCCGACTGCAGGGGAGCAAAGCGAAAGACCTCGCGCCGGTCGTGCCGAAGCACCCAGCGCACCCAACCGTTGCACAGGGCACACAGGCCGTCGTAAAGAATCAGTGGATCGCGCGGATGGGAGGAAGAGACCTCGCTCTTCACCGGAAACCGGCCTTGAGCGCGCTCCACCCCGATTCGTTCTCCACGCCTACCGGTCCGGTTCGGACGGCCGCCACCTGAAACACCCGATCGTAGCAGTACATGCCGTTCATGGAGACCGTTACGTTCAGATCGGGAAACTCGTTCACGAGTGGAACCAGGCCGCTATCGAAGTGGAGAGGCGGCTCGCCGTCGATGCTCAGATCCAGGAGAAGCTGCTGCTGATGGGCGCCTTCATCGAGGCGCAGGAGCCCATTCCCTTCGATCCGGTGAAACACTTCGCCTTGCCACCGGACGATCCAATTCACCCGGCTCAGCTCGTAGTCCACGAACTGGCCGTCCTCGCCGCTGCGCCGTAGGATGAACGTACCCTTCAGCCCAGTTTGTGCCAGGATCGGACACTCGCAGGGATCGAAGCAGCCCTCCTGATAACCGGCATCGGCCTGGAGCTCGTAGAGGTACTCGATGGTCGCGGAGATTTTGGGATTCGAGCTCGGGGCTGCCCCGACAGATGATGAGCCTGTTGCCAGCATGAGCAGAACGAGGGTGGTGAGTCCCATGCCACGGCCTCCTTCAGCTTCGAGGCGCGGGTCGAAGACGGAAAGAACTTCCCTCACTCCGTCCCGCTTTCTGTACTCTCGAAGCTGATGACAGTATAGCACCCTGTTCCCTCCCGCGGAAGGACCGCAAGGATGTTCCGAATCGCCATCATCGGCTGTGGCAACATGGGTTTGAGCTACGCTCGGTCGTTCCTCCGCTTCAATCTGGTGACGAAGGAGAATCTGCTTCTCGTCGCCAAGAACGAAGAGCATGCGAAGAAGCTGGCGGAGATGAACCTGGGGAGGGTCATCCCCAAGATCGATGAGCGCGTGGCGGACTATGGCGTGCTCGTGCTCGCGGTCAAGCCGCAGGACTTCTCCAGCATTGCGCCCGCGCTGAGCAGCGTACTCCGCCCCGACCACGTACTGCTTTCGGTAATGGCGGGAATAACCACCGCCACTCTTCAAGAGCAGTTACATCACGACGCGATCGTTCGAGCCATGCCCAACACTCCGACCCAACTCGGCATGGGCGTGACGGCGTTCATCGCCACCGAGGTCGTCAATCTGCATCGGATTAGCGTGATCGACAGTCTCTTGTCCACGACGGGTCGTACCATCCTCTTGGGAGAGGAGAGCCAGCTCGACGCGGTCACCGCGCTCAGCGGCAGCGGCCCGGCCTATTTCTTCCACATCATCGAAATCATGATTCGAGCCGGGGTGTCCATGGGCCTGGACGAGTCGGTGTCGGCCATGCTGGTCAAACAGACCATGCAGGGGTCGTTTCATCTACTCAACCAATCGTCCGAGAGTCTGGAGGAGCTCGTGGCCGCGGTCAGTTCCAAGGGGGGCACTACTGAAGCCGCGTTCCAGAGGCTCGAAGAGGGCGAGTTCGCACGAACACTCAGTGAGGCGATTCTCGCCGCGCACAAGCGGGCAAAGCAACTTTCCGAGTCGAAGTGAGGACGTTCCCGATGAAAGCTGGGATGGACCGCCCGCCACGTCTCTGGTATTCTTCGTAGCCCCCTCGAACTGAAAGACGCGCACTTGATCGGGAAAATGCCTAGGCCAATACGAAATCGTCAAACTGCTCGGTCGCGGAGGAATGGGAGAAGTCTATCTCGCGCGCGACACCCGACTGGACCGCGAAGTCGCTCTGAAACTTCTGCCGAAGAATCTCTCTGCGGATTCCGAGCGTCTGGCTCGCTTCAGAAGAGAGGCAAAAGTGTTGGCCTCTCTCAATCACGACAACATCGCGGGACTCTTCGGTTTGGAGGAGGAAGCGGGGAACATTTTTCTGGTGATGGAGTTGGCGCACGGGCAGGAACTCGCCCAGCGGATCGCGAAGGGGGCCCTCGCGTTGGAAGAGGCGGTCCAGATCGCCCGGCAGATCGCGGCCGGCCTGGAGGAAGCGCACGAGAAGGGGATCGTCCACCGCGACCTCAAGCCCGCCAACGTGATGATCTCCGAGGACGGCAAGGTCAAGATCCTCGACTTCGGTCTCGCGCGCGCCTTCGCCGGGGAGGGGACACACGAGGAAGAGATTGCGAATTCCCCGACGATCACGGCCGCGATGACCCAGGCGGGAACCATTTTGGGCACTGCCGCCTACATGAGTCCCGAGCAGGCACGAGGAAAACGCGTCGATCGCCGCGCCGATATCTGGGCCTTCGGAGTCATTCTCTTCGAAATGCTTACGGGGAGGCAGCTCTTCGCCGGGGAGACGGTCACCGATACCCTGGCGGGCATCCTCAAGACCGATCCAGATTGGGAAGCCCTGCCGGCGGACCTGCCGCCCCACGTGGAGCGGGTGTTGCGCCGTTGCCTCTCCAAAGATCCCAAGCAACGTCTGCGTGACATCGGGGAAGCGCGCATTCGGCTGGTGGGAACCCCGGGCGAAACCGGGACGGCCTCCCCGCGCGATCACGAGCCGGCATCCCCGTGGAGTGTGCGACTACCCTGGGGCATCGCGGTGGCCGCGGTCGCAGTGGCGGCCCTGGCGATCTGGCTTCCCGGGCCCCTGAAACCACGCGGGCTTTCGAGCGAGAGATTGGGAGTCATCCGCTTCAGCATCCCCATCGCGCATCCCGTCGACGGGGGGGCGGGAGTTCCCACCGAACCCGGCGCATGGCTGGACAGCCGCTTCTTCAACCTCAGTCCCGATGGCAAAACCCTGGCATTTCTGGTGAGCGAGGACAGCAGCTACGCGCTGGGTGTCCGCCGGCTCGACCACGAGGGAATCCAGCGTTTTGCGGCGCCCGACTATCTGGGTGACATTTTCTTTTCGCCCCGAGGCGAACGGATCGGCTATTGCGGCCCCACGAAATTTCAGGCGATTTCGCTGAATGGGGGTGCTCTCACCGATCTGTGCGCCGCGATGGGCTACACGCGCGGTGTGCTTTGGGAGACCGAAGATACCCTGATCCTGCCCTTTGGCGCGAATTCTCCTCTCCTGCGTGCAAATCTGAGTGAGGCGAAGTTCGATACCCTGAGCCATCTCGATCTCGATGCCGGCGAGCGGACTCATCGTTGGCCTGCGATTCTCCCCGACGGGCGCGGCTATCTGGTGACGGCGGGCAACGACCTCATCCTGGATTTCGACGATGCGCAAGTCGCGGCCATCGACTCCAAGGACCACAGCATTCACTACCTGGTTCAGGGCAACATGCCGAGCTACACCAGCAATGGGCTACTCATCTTCCACCGCTCGGGGACCCTCTACGCCGCGCGCTTTGATCTGAAGTCGCTCTCCATCCTCGGTGATCCCTTGTCCGTGCTCAGCGGAGTGATGTACCGGCCGGTAAGCGGGGTTGCCCAGTACGCGATCTCGCAGAATGGCACTTTGTGCTACGTGCCCGGCGGGCCCATGAGCTCTCGCACCAAGCTCTTCTGGGAGTCTCCCGACGGATCGCGCACGGAAATCCTCGATCAGGAGGGGACGATTCAAAATGTCGCAGTGAGTCGGGATGGACGCCATTTGGCGATGGAGATCGACGCCGCCAACTCCAACGTCTGGACCTTCGACATCGCGCGCAAGAGTCTGTCGCGCCTCACGTTCAAGGGTAGTGTCGGTTACCCCGCATGGGATGCCAAGGGCGAGATGGTGTACTTCTCCTCTACTCGGCGCGGCATTCGCTCCATCTACCGGCGGCGGGCGGACGGCGGTGGAGAGGCCGAGTTGGCATTCAAGGGAAGCGACGAAAGATCTCCCCGCGACTGTGACGTATCCCCGGTGGGAAATCAACTCTGTGCGGTCGTCGTGCTTCGCAATGGCTCGAGCGATCTCTACCGAATCGATCCCGAGCATCCCGAGGAAGGAGTGCCATTTCTCGATTCTCGTTTCCTCGAGTTCGATCCCAGCTTCTCCCCCGATGGTCACTGGCTGGCCTACGCCTCTGACGAAACCGGGACGCCGGAGATCTACGTACGCCGCTTTCCCCAGGGAGACAAGAAACAGAAAGTCTCCTCCGACGGCGGCCGGGATCCTCACTGGTCTCGCAACGGAAGTACTCTGTACTATATGGGACTGCGGAAAATCATGAAGGCCAGTATCGTTCAAGATGAGAATCTCCTCATCGGAGTCCCGACTGTAGCCCTATCTCTACCGAATGCCCGGGTGGATACGGACCTGAGGGACATCTATTCCAAGAAGAATTTCGAAGTGGGGCCGCTGAAAGACAGATTTCTGCTCACCGAGGTGCAATCGGTGGGAGAGCTTCCCGAGCGTCTGGAGATCGTGCTGAACTGGTTCGACGAGTTGAAGCAGAAGCTGGGCAACTAGACGACGGACCGGGGCGCCTTGCCGAGCCTTCGGGGGCTGAATATCATGGACAGGCAGCCATGCGGCATTCCCACCGTTCACCATGGAGATCTGCGATGAAGGCTCCCCGGCCAGAATCCGCCGAGGCCACGGCAGCGGCGCACGGGCTTCCGACTCCGTACGCGCTTGGGGCGCATTGCTTCTCCTGCTCGCACCATTCGTTCTCTCTTCCTGCGGCTTGGTTCAGAACCGCGAAAACACGGCGATGAAGAAGCTGCGCGAGGAGGTGCGCGGCAAGAATCTCGTGATGGTATTGCTCGACGCGGGGGGCTATGGCCACTTCGGTTTCGCGGGCTACGATCGCGATACCACCCCGAACATCGACGCGCTGGCCGCCCAGAGCCTGGTGTTCGACACGGCCTACACGGAGGCGGCGTCGACCGGACCTTCGGTCTACGCCATGTTCACCTCCAGTTATCCCTTTCTCGCGGAACAGCAAGGACTCAAGGGCATCCGGGACGCCCCCTTCAAGATCGATGAGAAGACGGAGTTGATGCCGGCGCTCCTCGCACCGAAGTTCACGCGGCGCGTGGCCTATTCGGCCAATGCTTGGATTGGCCCCGCGTTCGGTTTCGATCGCGGGTTCACCCAGTTTCACGAGATCTACGACAACGAAGCGGTGCCCGATTCGACCGAGCACCTCGCGGCTCGCAACGTCGATGCGTTCAAGAAGGATTTGAAGTCGTGGGGAAACGAACCGGTCTTCGTCTATCTTCATTTTCTGGAACCGCACTCGCCGTACAAACCCCCCGAGGAATTTGCCCGCAAGTTCGATTCGACGGCAATGGACAGCATCGACGCCAGCTCGCAGAGTCTCCTGCAATACCGCTTCGATCCTCCGAGCCCCCACCGGCAGGAAATGATCCGATCCCTCTACGACGGAAATCTGACCTACGTCGACTCAAAGGTTGGCGAGGTGATCGAAGCCCTGAAGAAGAGCGGACACTGGAACGATACCGTCTTCTTGGTGATCGCCGATCATGGGGAAGCGTTCTGGGAGCATGGGGTCTACGAGCATGGTCACCATATCTATGATGAGTTCATGCGAATTCCTTTCATCCTGCACCTTCCGGGAGCGAAGGATCTCGTGGGCCGCCACATCAAACAGCCGGTTTCCCTGGTCGATCTGTTGCCCACCTACCTGGATCTCTTCGGAATCACTCCCCCGGACAGCCTGAGAGGTGACAGCCTGCTTCCCCTCATCGCGGGCAAAACCAAGGCCTTCGAGACGCGAAAGATCTTCCTGCGCAACACCCACCGAACCGTGCCGGAATTTGGCGTGCGCGCAGGTGATTACAAGTGGATCTATCGGGTGCGCGAGAGCAGCTACCAACTGTACGACCTCGCGGAGGATCCGCACGAACAGCACGATTTGGTCGCGGCGGGCATGGTTCCACCGGCCATCGAACCCCTTCGCAAGGAGATCGGGTTGTGGATCGCCACCGGAACGCACCGCATTCAACCGGTGGAAAAGCTCGATCCCAAGACAGAACAGAGACTCCACGCCATCGGCTATTTTTGAGGGAATCTCATGAACGGACGCACAACCAGTACTCATTCCGTCTCTCTTGGAGGTCCTTCATGAAGGTTCCTCGAAGATCCTCGGACGATACCGCGACCAGCCGGATTCGGCGCATGCCCCTCAGCAATCTGGGACTGTTGCTCGTTCTGGTGGCGCCCTTCTTTTTGATCTCCTGCGGCTCTCTCTTCAATCGTGAGAATGCCAAGATGAATCGGCTGCGCGACGCGGTACGGGGCAAGAATCTCGTGATGGTACTGCTCGACGCGGGGGGCTACGGACACTTCGGCTTCGCGGGCTACGATCGCGACACCACCCCGAACATCGACGCACTCGCCGCGAAGAGCCTGGTGTTCGATACGGCCTATACGGAGGCAGCGTCGACGGGGCATTCCGTCTATGCAATGCTCACGTCGAGCTATCCCTTCCTCGCCGAAAAGCAGGGACTGAAGGGAATCGTCGATGCTCCCTTCAAAGTGGGCGAGAAGACCAATCTCATGCAGGCGCTCTTGGCGGCCAAGTTCGGCCGTCGCATCGGTATCTCGGGAAATCCCTGGTTCGGGCCGGATTTTGGATTCGATCGAGGGTTCACGAAATTCTACGAAATCTACGACAACGAATCGGTGCCCGATTCGACGGAGCATTTGGCCGCGCGTACCGTCGAGGCGTTCGAGAATGACATGAAGTCCTGGGGAAATGAGCAGGTCTTCGCCTACCTGCATTTTCTCGAACCGCACACTCCCTACACTCCCCCTGATGAGTTCGCCCGCAAGTTCGATGCGGTGGCGGCGGATAGCGTCGACGCGAGTGCGCGGAATCTGATCAAGTACCGGCTCGATCCTCCCAGTAAACACCGGCAAGAGATGATCCGCGCGCTCTACGACGGCAATCTGGCCTATGTCGATTCGAAGGTTGGGGAGGTCATCGAGGATTTGAAGAAGAGCGGCCGCTGGGACAGCACCGTGTTCTTGGTGATCGCCGATCACGGAGAGGCGTTCTGGGAACATGGGGTCTACGCGCATGGGCGCCACATTTACGAGGAGTTCATGCGGATTCCCTTCATCATGCACATTCCGGGAGCACCCGAATTCGCGGGGCAGCACGTGAAGGAACCGGTTTCCCTGGTCGATTTGCTACCCACTTATCTCGACCTCTTCGAGATCAAACCGCCGAGTGGTCTGAAAGGGGACAGTTTGGTGCCCCTCATCGCGGGACGCACGGAGGACTTCAAGACGCGCAAGGTCTTTCTGCGCAACACCCACAGCATCGTACCGGAGTTCGGACTCAGGGCCGGTCGCTACAAGTGGATCTACCGGGTCTACGAGAGCAGCTACCAACTCTACGACCTCGTGGAAGACCCGCACGAGAAGCACGATCTGGTCGCCGCGAACGAGGTGCCGCCGGAGATCGAGCCGCTTCGCAAGGAGATCGCACTGTGGATCGCAACCGGTACCGACCGCGTGGAGCCGGTGGACCATCTCGATCCGAAGACCGAGGAGCGCCTGCACGCGATCGGGTATTTCTGAGGAAGCGGTTCGCGCCTCAGTCGTGCAGATTCTTGATCATGTAGGTTCCCTGCAACGCGTATCCCCGTCGGCGGTAGTAGGCCCGGGTTCCCACCGAGGCGATAACGGCCATGCGCGGATAGCCGCCCTCTTGGGCGAGTTCCTCGGCGCGTACCAGCAAGCGGCGTCCGAGCCCACGGTGTTGGCGAGTCGCGGCGGGTGAATCCTCGGCGTCACGCCCGATCTGAAGCGCCGGCCCGTAGACGTGCACCTCGCGCACGAGCGCGCAGCCTTCGAGCTCATTCAGTCCGAGGTTCTGTCCTTGGGAGAAGCCCGGCGTTTCGGGCAACGAGAGCCGCAGGTACCCGGCGCAGCGGTCCTGGGGGTCGTCGAAGGAGAGAAAGACCTCTTCGCTCTCGCGACAATGGTACTTCTGCTCGTTCAGGGAGAGACTGCCGGTATCGACAACGTGGCTTCTCACTTCCCGACAGCGCAGGCAGTGGCAGCTCCGGTGCGACTGCTTCATGATCTCGGCGATTCTCTGGCGCAGATTGGTGATCTTGCAACCGGCCACCACGTTGGTCGAGGGAATGTCGCGGTAGATGCGATTGATGCGACAGTAACGGGGAACAAGTTCTTTGCAGGCGATGATCAATTCGATCAGGGTGTCGTCGTCGTAGGGTTCATAGTTCCCTTTCAACCAGTTCTGGTAGAGCGCGGCGTTTTTCAGGAGAGTCGTGGGGTAGATCTTGATCTCGTCGGGCCGCAGACCTGGATCCTCGAAGAGCTTCTGGAAGTCCTCCAGATCGCTGTGCGCGGCGGCCCCGTGCAGGTTGGGCATCCAGTGGAGCACCAGCTTGAAGCCGGCAGTGCGCAGTCGCGCCATGGCCCCGCGCGTCTGTTCCACCGTGTGGCCGCGCTGATTGAGCCTCAGGATCCGATCATCCAGCGATTGCGCGCCCATTTGGATCTTGGTAGCCCCCAAGTGGCGCAGGTGACGGATCTCTTCCAGAGTCACGTGGTCGGGGCGGGTCTCCAGCACGAGTCCGACGTTGCGGCATCGTGCGCTCTCGTTTCGCCTTTGGGCTTCCGGTAGGTTGGTGGAAGGTGTGAGGGTCTTTCCTCGCACGGAAGAACCCGACAAGCCCGTCGCGTCGTTCATGGCGTCCAGGCAACGCCGTACGAAATACTCCTGATACTCGCGTGGATAACTCGACCAGGTGCCACCCAAGACCAAAAGCTCGATCTTGTCCGCGGGGTGCCCATTGCTCTCGAACGCGGCGATCCGCCCCGCAGTCTGCTCGTAGGGATCGAACCCGTGTTGCTCGGCTCGCATTGCACCGGGTTCATCGCGCAGATAGCTCTTGGGCATGCGGGCGTCGGTAGGGCAGAAAATGCACTGGCCGGGACAGGGAAAGGGCTTGGTGAGGACGGTGACCGGGGTGACTCCACTCAGAGTTCGGACCGGCCGCATTTGGATGCGACGCAAGAGTCCCTCATCCGGAGCGATTACCCCGGTGGAAGAGAGCAGGCGGTATCCGGCGACGAGGTGGTTCTTGCTGAAGACGCCGTTGCCATCCCGGGGATGACGGCGCAGGATGGAAGCCAGGCGTTTCTCGCTCATCCGGTCGAGCGCGGCGACTTCCCGCAGAATGACGCGGAGGGTTTCACGGTAGTGATGAAGGTCGAGCTCTGAGAGTGGAGCTGGCTTCGCCATGGTCCTGTGGGAGGGAGGAGAGGTGACTGGGTGGCGGAGCGCGGCCGAGGGCTTCGCCCTGCATCGCTCCATAGTATAGAAGGATTCTAGTGCAGCGGTCCATTCGCCGAAAGCTGATCGAACTGAATCTCGCCCTGTACGGGCGCTTCGCAGGCGAATTCTCGAGTTCGAGAGCCGTCTTGCAGCCAGGAATCGTGCGCGCCCTCGCGACGCTGGGTTCGTTCTCGAGCCTGGTGGACCTCGGGTGCGGCGATGCGCGCGTGGGCCGGGCTCTGCTGGGGGGGCAAGTGGGGCCTACCGTCCAGGGATGGCGAGGGTACTACCTGGGCGTGGACGCCAGTCGGGAGCTTCTGGCTCTGGCCCCATCGCAAACCGAGAGCTTCCAGCTTCTGCCGGTCGATCTGTCGCGAGAGGATTGGATCGAGCATATCCCGCGACCCGAGGGCGGATTCGAGGCGCTCGTACTCTTTTCCGTTCTGCACCACATTCCAGGACGAGCGCAACGCCTTCGCTTTCTGCGGGAATGCTCCACGCTTCTCTCAGAGGGTGGACGGTGGGCCCTCTCTGTTTGGCAGTTCCTACATCACGAGCGCTTTCGGGATCGCCTCGTCCCATGGTCGAGTATCAAAGTGAGAGAGGACGAGGTGGAGAGCGGTGACGTCTTGCAGGACTGGCGGCGCGGTGGAAGAGGGCTGCGCTACGTACACTCCTTCGGGCTGGAGGAACTGCACGAGCTGTGCGAGAAGGCGGGTCTGCAGGTCGAGGAGCACTTTCGAAGCGACGGGGAGAGTGGCGACCTGGGGCTCTATCTGCTGGGCGAAAAGTAGACTAGGTACGATCGTGCAAGAGTTCCTGAATGCGGGCGAGAAAGATCTCGGCGACATAGGGTTTCATCAACACCTCCTCCTCGGCATCCAGCTCGGAACTTCCTTCCACTTCCGTGGAATTGTAGCCGGAGACGAACAAGATGCCCGCCTCGGGTTTCAGGGTGCGGATCTGAAGGCTCGTCTCGCGCCCACCCATTCTAGGCATGACAACGTCCAGGACAGAGAGTGCGATCTCGTCCTTGTGTAGTTGGAACAACTCGAGAGCTTCCTTCCCGTCGGAAGCGGCCAGGACGCGATAGCCTCCACGCTCGAGCACTCGCGCGGCAATCTCCCGAACCAGGCGATCGTCTTCGGCGAGCAGGATGGTTTCTCCATTGCCGCTGTGGGGTTCGTTGGCGTCCTGGGGGCTCTGCGCCACCGCTTCGTCGGAGGCTGGAAGATAGACGGTGAGCTTGGTTCCCTTCCCCAAGGCACTTTCCAGGTCGATGCTTCCACCGTGTTGGCGAACGATTCCGTACACGGTCGCGAGCCCGATTCCCGTACCCGCCCCCACCTCCTTGGTGGTGAAAAAGGGCTCGAATACATGCTTCTGGACTTCACGCGACATGCCCGAACCGTGGTCGCTGACTTCCAGGAGGGCAAACAGCCCTGCATAGGTTCCCGGGTGCTCTTCGAGAAAGTGATCGTCGGCGAGCGTCATCGCCGGTGCGAACCGTGATGGTGCCTGATTTGCCCATCGCGTCCCGTGCATTGACACAGAGATTCATCAGAACTTGGCCTAGCTGGCTTTGGTCGGCATAGACCGCCGGGCAACGCGGATTCGCTTCGAAGCGGATTTCGACCGATTCGCCCATGAATCCGCGCAGCATCTGAATAGTCTCCCGGCAAACCTCGTTCAGATCGACCACCTCGGGATTGAGGGTTTGCCGGCGACTGAAGGCAAGCAATTGCCGGGTCAGATGGATGGCTCGTTCGATCCCCTTGTGTACTTGATCCAGATCTTTGCGAGCGGACGACCCCTCGGGAATTTCCCCGCTCGCGAACTCCAGATATCCGATCATGGCCTGGAGAATGTTGTTGAAGTCGTGAGCGATGCCCCCCGCGAGTTGTCCTACCGCTTGTAACTTCTGCGATTGAATCAGTTGCTCTTCCAGTTCGTGTCGCCGAGTGATGTCGGTTCCCACTCCGATGATTTCCGCGACTGAACCGTCGTCATCGAGGATCGAAGTTATCGACCAAGCCAGCCAACGCCAACCTACACCCGTCGTGGCTTTTTCCTCGAGGTGGCACGAGTGCGGTGGGCGGTCCAGTCCCGCCAGCGCGCGCTTCACCGCCTCGCGGTCATCTTCGTGGATCAACGACAGGAAGTCGGTTCCTAGGAGTTCCTCTTCTGATTTGGCGAAGAACTGGAAGCAACTCGGGCTCAGATAGAGGAAGCGACCCCGTGGGTCCATCTTGACCACCATGTCGCTCTGATTCTCCACCAACAACTTGTAATTCTCCTGACTCTCCGCGAGAGCCTCGTGTCGCTCGATCAGAGCCCTGAGCGCCAGGGAGAGAGCGAGGATCAGCGCCAAACCCGCCAGGACCAGGATTTCATCGGCGAAAGTTCGTGAACCAGAGAGGTATTGAGGATCCAGGGCGAAGCGCAGAGTCCACGGTCGGTCCACCACGCGGACCTGGAGAGACACCGCCAGCGGCCATTTCGCATCCTTGTCATCGGGGGGATGGAGATAGGCCCGATGGCCAGTGGAGTCGAGAACTTCGAAGCGGAAGTGATCGCGCAAATCAGCTTCTGGAAGACAACTGTCTATCAGCGCATCGACTCGGAACACGCAGTTGGCGAATCCCAGCTGTGTTCCGGTGTCGGTTCGCAGCGGTTCATAGGTGGCGAACCCCTTTCCCCCCTGGAAGAGGTCGACCACGGGAGTCCGGCTGATGGAACCGCTCGCTTCAGCCCGCTCGAGCGTGACCGTGATTTCGGGGCGTGGATCGTGTCGCAGGTCTTGCCCCAACGCCGCCACGTTGGAAGTCTCGGGGACGACGATCTGGATGATTCCCTGGTTATCAACGAAGTTCAGAGCCTGAATTCCGGGATAGAGTTGGACGAAGCGTGATGCGGTCGCTCGAAAGTTCTGACGCACCTCCAAGCTGTCGCTGAATTGCCGGCTGCATAGGTAGTCTACCGAAGCGGTGCGAGTGTCGATCCAAGATTCTACACGGCGACGAATTTGCTGCGCGGTGATGCGAGTCTCTTGTTGAATTCTCTCGTTCTCGATCCCGTCGATGATCGTCCACAGTGCGATCGTGGCGGCCGCACCGACGACGAAGAACACCAGCGGCAATCGCCGCAAGAAAGGACCCACCCGCTGCGCCTTCGGGGGATGTCGTGAGGGCTTGGAGGATTTGCTGGAGAAGAGCACGAACAACCCTCGGAGAAGTGTCGGAGTCGTCGAATCTACCACGAAGAAGCATTTCAACTGTTACCATTGGGTAGGGCAGAGTACCAGTTGAAACCGCGCAGCCACCGATGGCGATCGGCAAGCCAGGTGGAAACGCGGCTCATCTTCCACCGCTTGGGCCGAAACGACGCCGATCGCGAGACGGCCAAGCCGCTCCGGTCTTCCAGTACGTATTTTGATTAGAACCGACGAGAGAAGGACGGAGGGGCCAGCCTCGCGACCGCTGCCCGCGGGGAGGGTGCTCCGCGAGCCCTTCGTCCGTGGAGGAGCCGGGCATCGCCATGCCTAAGTTCATCAAAGGCAGCCGGATAGCGAAGCTCTCCTGGAACACGGAGGACTCAGAAGCGCGAAGCCACCAATCGAGAGGTGGCAGGAGGCGGCGCTCGGGCGGCGCCAGAACGTCCCAGGGGGTGAGCGTTCGGTCCCTCCAGGACGGGGAAAACTCGCCGCCGGCGGGGGGGCGTGCGGGCGACAAACAGTTTGCGAAAATGGCGGGGCGCGCTATGCTCACAATTGTACGAGCGGGTGCATCCTGGCCCGCGGAGATTGGTTATGGAGTTAGGATCGATCGGCTTGAGCCCTCGAATTCCCGCCATGTCCCACCTGTGCGTGGACGTCTTCGTAGCCGAATCCAGAGTTTTGCTCGGGAGTCATCCCGAGCTCGAGATTCCCTCGATCGTCGAGGGAAGATGTCCGGCATTTCGCTGGATGAGCATGAGGCGTGGTGGTTCTTCCGGATAGTCCGGCGACCCCGAGCGCCTCAGATAGACCGGCGATGCCGGTTGATGGAGACGAAAGAACGTGAAGAAGCTTTATGTAGGCAACCTGCCTTTTAGTGCGACCGATGCTGAGGTCAATGAATTGTTCAGCCAACACGGTACGGTGCACTCGGTGGCTCTGATCAACGACCGTGAGACTGGCCGTCCCCGCGGATTTGGATTCGTGGAAATGGATGACGATGCTGCGCAGGCTGCCATCAGCGCCCTGAACGGTTTCGAGATGGGTGGACGCGCTCTGCGTGTCAATGAAGCCCAGGAACGTCCCCGCCGCAGCGGTGGTGGTGGCGGTGGCGGTGGCTTCGGTGGTGGTGGCGGCGGTGGTCGCCGAGATCGCTGGTAATCCCACACCACTCACATCGTGAGTTGACGAGGCCCCGTTCCCTTCGAGGAGCGGGGCTTTTTTTACCCTGAAAACCAATTCAAGATGATGGACTCACGTCTTGGGCGGCGCCGTGGAGGGACGCGCTTGCCCGGAGCATGTAATAATCGGATCTCTCCATCGTTGTAAAGGGCATGGAAACCATGGCAACTCAGGAAGATTGGCTCATGGAGCGGGTGCGGGCCGGTGACCGAGCAGCGCTTGGACGGCTCTACCGGCTGCTATCCGGCGGGCTCTTCAATTACCTGCGCAAGAGAGGGGCGAACCCGGACGACGCCGCGGATGTGCTCCACGATGCCTTTCTCAAGGTGTGGCGCCATCGAAAGCGATTTCGCGGTAGAGGCGCACGGCCCTGGATCTACACCATCGCACGAAATGCATGGATCGATACTCGCACGCGTGCCGAGAGTTCGCTGACTCGAGTCAGCCACGATCTCGTGAGCAGCGCGCCCTCTGCCGAGGACGAATACTTGGCGCGGGAACTTGCGGACAGAATTCATGAAGCGCTCGCGGGGCTGCCCGAGGCAACCCGCGAGGTGATTCTCCTGAGTCGTTACTCGGCCATGTCGTCGGCTGAAATCGCGGAAGTTTTGGAAATGAGCCAGGGAAACGTCGCGGTGAGGCTGCACCGGGGCCTGAAGGCACTGAAGGAGGTGCTCGATGGGTGACAGCGATGTAAAGTTCCTGCAGCAGGACAATCTCGATCGTTGGAAGGACACTCTCGGCGAAGATGCCGAGAGTCTGTGGGAGGCGCTGGACGAAGAATCTCCCCCTCCCTACTTCAGCCAGGTCGAGGGAAAGCACGGTACGCTGATGCTCTGGCGGATGGCGACCGTGGTAGCTGTCTTGCTCGGCATCCTACTCTTGGGGATCAACCTGCATCAGAGGAGCCAGCTACGAGCGCTCGCGATCGACAACGCCATTCAGAAGTTGAGTTCTTCTGAAATCCGGACCCGGTTCGCGGGAGTCGAGCAGCTTCAGGAGATGCACAGTGGGCTTTCCGATGCCGCGGTCCGCGAGCTCTTTACGCTGTTGGCAAGCTCCGAGGACCCGAACCTGCAACTCAGCATTCTCGAGATTCTGGTCGCGCAGAAGTGCGTAGACGGTGTGGAGGACATTCCCACTGGATACGGCGCCGCCAAAAGCCAGTTCCTGCGAACGGTGTACGAGAAGCTCTACCGGAAAGAGGGAGGTAAACATGATCCGCTTTGAGGTGAAGCGCCGGAGTCGAGGAGGGGCATCCACCGCCGCGGTTGCCCTGCTCATGCTCGGCTGGGTCTGCAGTGGGAGCTTGCATGCTACGCTCGCACACGCGGACGAGTTGGCCATTGATGGGGTGGAGAAGGTAAGGAGCCTTCGCCTGAGCGCCGATTTCGCAGACGTGGAACTGCGGGCCACCGATGGGGGGTTCCGTGGCTCCTGGCACGCGGAGAGCTTGGGGGAACCGCGGGAGAACCAGGATGCGGGCATCCCGGTGCTCCCCGCCGCAGCACCCATCACCCTCGTGAACGATGGCCAACTCCTGGTCCGCGCGCAGAACGCAAGCTACCGCTACCACCTCGAGTTCGACATCCCCCGCGGCTGGGGAGTGACGGTTCAGATCTATCGGCATGGAAACGTGTGGATTGCGGGAATGGAGGGCGCGGTTAGCGCGTGGTCAGCCGGAGGGGATGTCAACGTGCTGCAACAGACGGGGGCGTTTTCGATCACCGCGATGGATGGGAGTGCCGCGGTGGATTTCGTCGGCAATACGCTCGAGTCGGCTTCAGCAATTTCTGCTCACGTTCCCACGCTGAAGGAGCGTGGGATCAAACTCACGATTCCGCCCGGTTTGGCAGCCGAATTTCGTATTTCCACCACGGGAAGGATTCACACCGACCTTCCCCCGCTGCTTCACGGCCTGAAGCAGGCCAACGCGAAGGGGGGGCTAAATCCTCTGAGCGTCATGTTGAATGGGGGTGGCCCTTCCATTCGCTCCGGAACGTCAACGGAGATGTCGAAATCCTCGCTCACGACTGAGCCACTTCGAGTTCAACCTATTTCCAATGGAGTCTGGGATGAAAGCAGTTCTTGCCCTGATCGCATTTCTCTTTCTGTCGCAGGGCACGGCTGCGGCCAAAGAGCCAAATCACAAACTCGAGGAGAAACTCCGGGAGTACCTGGAGGCTCTCGAGGCGAACGAAGACTTCATGGGCGAAGTCATGTTTTGCGATGAAGGGGGTCAGGTCACGGACGTGGTCGTCGGGATGGCGGATATCGAAAGCGCGCGTCCCCATGAACCCGGGGATGTCTATCATGTCGCGTCGCTGACCAAACAGTTCACCGGAGCGGCGATTGCAAAGCTCGCTTCTGAAGGGAAGCTGGCGCTGGAAGACCCTCTGCAAGAGTTCATTCCCGGTTTTCCCCATGCCGATGAAATAACCATTCGCGCTCTCGTGAACCAGGATGCCGGCGTTCCCGACTACAATGACTTCGACGACTACGCTCAGCGGATCCACCAGACCCTGTCATTGGAAGAGGTGATCGAGTGGATCGAAAGCAAAGCGGGTGATTTCGAGGCGAACAATGGATACGGATACTCCAACTCCCAATTCGCTCTGTTGGCAAGGGTGATCGAGATCGCCAGTGGTACGCCTTACCGGGAGTACATGAAGAAGAACATCTTCGAACCGGCGGGGATGGACGACAGCGGCAACTTCACCCACGCGCAGGTCGTGATGCGCCGGGTTGCCGGTTATGATCCCGGCCCCGGAAGGAGTTTGATCAATGCTCAAGTGGTCAATAACTCGATCAAGTTGGGTTCGGGATCGCTCTACACCACCGCTCGAGATCTGTTGCGGTGGCATCAGGCGCTTCTCCATGACACGGTGCTCACCGAAGAGGCCCAGAAGGTCTACCTGCAACCCTCAGAGTTCGGTTACGCGATGGGGGTAGCCATCTGGCAGGACAAAAGCTCGGGTGAACACTTCGCCGCCCACGATGGCAAGTCCCCGGGAGGCTTTGCCTACATGAAGCGCTGGCTGGACTCCAAGCAGGTGCTGATCGTGCTCTCGAACGTCAACAGTGGACAGATGAATCGGATGAAGGGAGACCTCACGAGGTTGGTGAGTGGCGAGCCGGTCGAACTGCCGAAGTTGCGGAAAGTGCGGAGGCTGAAGGAAGGCGAGGCCGAGCCACTGCTGGGGCAGTATCTCTTTCCCCCCGACAACAAAATTCGGATTGCAGACCTGAATGGCGGTCTTGTTCTCTATTGGCGCGACACCGGGCTCGCCCAGTACTTGGTGCCTCTGGCGGACAGTGAGTGGTACTTCATGCCTAGCCGGGCCGAGAGAGTTCGCTTTACGAGGAATCCCGAGGGGCAAGTGGTCGCTCTAGAATATGATTGGGGGCATGGTATTCAAGAATGTCTACGCGTCGCACTTTCGCCTGAGGGAGGATGATTCCCCGTCCTTTCGACCGCTTTGGTATGAAATTCGCAGACGGTGCAGTCGGTTGGGTGAGGCCCGGTGCCTTCGAGGGGCCTGCCCAGGCATCCTGGCCGTCTCTTGTCTCTCGACGGGAACTTCGATGAATCACACCATGCGCAGGGCTTTGATCTTCCTCGGCGCTTTGAGCTCTTGGGCGCTCGTGGCCGCGGCCGCGCAATCCAAGGGTGCGTTCCCCAATCCCGTCCAGATCGCCCCGAAGATCGGAAAGGTCTGGAACGAGAGCCTGGACACCACCCGCACACTGCAGTGGACCGAGAAAGCAGTTCTGACTCTCGAGAAACTCGATCGGGTGACGGAACTCTCGACCAACCGGATCGTCGCAAGCGGGAAGGTCTCCCGGACGATCGAGGAGAGCGAGGTTCATGGCCGGCACCGGACCGGCATGAAACGACGCATCCGTGACAACATCGCTCTGCTTTCCCGGGATGCTATCGCGACGGCAAGCCAGTTCATTGCCAACTACGCGTTTCCTTCGGAATCTCAGATGCGGGATTGCGTCGCTCGCAGTGCGATCGTCATCAGTGACGTTCCGGGGCTCCAGGGCGATTGGGAACTCACCACCAGAAACGCCTTCAGGGACGACGACATCTTGACGCAGTGGATCCAGCCAGAATCCGGCCGTGTGCTCAAGATGCGCTACCAATCGTGGATCGATGACGAGCCGGTCAAGGCGGAGACCCTCTACCAGGTTTTGCCCGACGGCAGCGACGTTCCGCGGATGACCATTATGAACTACGTAGAGAGCGACATGACCATTCGGATCGAGTATTCGAACTACGCCAAACAGAAGGCCCCGAACTGAACTAGGAACTCGCTGCCTCGCGCATGATGTTCCGGGCGATCACCAATCGCTGAATCTGATTCGTACCCTCGTAGATCTGTGTGATCTTCGCATCACGCATGTACTTCTCGATCGGATAGTCTTTGCAGTAGCCATAGCCGCCGAAGAGCTGGACGCAGTCGGTGGTCACCTTCATGGCCACGTCGGTCGCCATCAGCTTGCACATGGCGGAGAGTTTCGTGATCTTCCGGCTTCCCGCGTCGATCGCGCGGGCCGCAGTGTGCACCAGGGTGCGCGCGGCCTCGATCTGGGTCGCCATGTCCGCGAGCATGAACTGAATTCCCTGGAAGGAATTCACGGACTGTCCGAATTGCTTGCGCTCTGAGGTATAGGTGACAGCGAGATCGAGAGCGCCCTGGGCTAAGCCCACTGCCTGAGCGGCCACGCCTGGGCGTGCGCGGTCGAGGGT
Organism: Candidatus Krumholzibacteriota bacterium; assembly: GCA_963764625.1. Lineage (GTDB taxonomy): Bacteria > Krumholzibacteriota > Krumholzibacteriia > JAJRXK01 > JAJRXK01 > JAOZPE01. The sequence continues at coordinate 220,845 of CAVXTH010000009.1, forward strand.
AATCATGGCCTGTTTGAAACCCTGTCCTTCGACTCCGCCCAGGAGATTCGCGGCAGGAACTTCGACGTCCTTGAAGTGGATCTCGACCACCGGTACGCAGCGAATTCCCATCTTGTCCTCGATCTTTCCGACCTCGTACCCGGCCATACCCTTTTCGACGACGAGAGCGGAGATGCCCCGCGCTCCCCGATCGGGATTCGTGACCGCGAATACCGTGTTCAGCGATGCCACCGAGCCGCCGGTGTTCCACTTCTTCTCTCCGTTGAGTACGTAGCTCTCCCCCTTCTTCTCCGCGCGGGTGGTCATACTTCCCGCGTCCGATCCCGAGGCCTTTTCGGAGAGTCCGAAGGAGATCAACTTCTCACCGGAGGCGATCTCGGGGAGCCAGCGCTTTCTTTGCTCCTCGGTGCCGCTGAGAAGAATGGGGAACGAGCCCAACGCGTTCACCGCATAGCCGACGCCCATCCCGCCGCAGGCGCGCGAGAACTCTTCGACCACCAGACACAGATCGAGCACGCCACCGCCGAGACCCCCGTATTCCTTAGGGATCCACACTCCCGAGAGTCCCGCGGCGCGGATGGCTTTTTGCACTTCCCAGGGGTAGCTCTGCTCGACGTCGTACTTGGCCGCCACCGGGCGCATGACTTCCTCGGCCAGGCCGCGGGCTTGCTCCCTAAGTTCGATCTGACTGGGGGTATAGAGCTCGTCGATCATGCCGTCCTCGCTTCTCAGAATTCGTAGATTGAGCGTTCATTCGGAACTTAGGGGCCATTCTGGCAGATGGAAGCAGAGATGCAAAGTAGAAGATCAAAAGCCCCGGTTCTCGCCCGCGCAGGGCAGGATCCCCCCCATGACGGTGGAGACTCCAACCGGGTCCCTCCGGGTCGAGGATCAATCCCCCGCTTGTAGGCGAGTGAAGCCGCACCTATGCTCGCTTTCTCAACCCGCGAGGAGGGAATCGTCATGAACATCCGATCTTCGCTCAAAGCCGGCTTCCTGTCGGCAATCTTACTCTTCGCTTCCGTTGCCTGCCGACAGAAGGCTGACGCTCCGCGCAACGCGGGCCCATCGCGCGTGGATCGAAATGGACAAGAGGTCGTATTCTCCGCCGCCGACAGCGTGAAACTCTTCGCCGACGTCCACTGGTTGCGCGAGGACCACCAAGGTCCCCTCATTCTTCTGTTCCACCAGGCGGGGGCGAGCGCGCGCGGCGAATACGCACCCATCATCCCGCGTCTGCTCGAGCACGGGTTCAGCGTGCTGGCTCTGGACCAGCGAAGCGGGGGCACTCGTTTCGACGGGGTGAACCGGACGGTGCAGGCGCTGCCTGAAGGCGAGAGCTTCAGCTACTGTGACGCGTATCCCGATTTGGAAGCCGCGCTTCGCTACGTGATCGAGCAGGGGAATGAGGGACCCAGGATCGCCTGGGGCAGCAGCTACAGCGCCGCCCTGGTGATTCGTCTGGCCGCCGAACACCTGGAGGATCTTGCCGGAGTTCTCGCGTTCTCGCCCGCATCGGGTCCGGCCATGGGCGAGTGCTCTCCCGAGCTCTACGCGCAAGAGGTCAAGACCAGAGTACTCGTTCTACGTCCACAACCCGAAATGGAGAGCGCGCCGGCGGTGCAGCAGCTCGACTCGTTCAAGACCCTCGGCTTTCAAACCTACGTCGCCGCGCACGGAGTCCACGGCTCCTCCATGCTGGTGTCGAGCCGGGTGGAGGGGAATGTGGAAGACAACTGGAAAGCGGTGGAGGATTTTCTCGACGGAGTGGTCAAGGAGCACGCGCCCCTAAAATGAGCGCCACGGTCCCTTCGAACGGCATCTTTACCACCGCGTGTCCGCGAAACTGCTACAGCACCTGCAGTCTGAGAGTGGAAGTGGAAGACGGCCGCCTGCGTCGTATTGAAGGACATCCGCTCAATCGGGCCACGACAGAGGGCCCGTGCCTGAAGGGCCTCGCCTACCTCGAACGCGTCTCCTCGCCGGAGAGAATTCTGCATCCCCTCCGGCGAAAACCGGGGACGAGGGAGTTCGAGCCGATCGATTGGGAGGGCGCACTCGAGCTTCTCAGCGAGAAGCTGGAGCGCGCGCGTGATCGCTTCGGACCCCAGAGCATCCTCTATTACTCGGCGAGCGGTACCAAGGGGCTGATGAACGGCGTCGGGATGTCCTTCTGGCGGCTGTTCGGCGGATGTACCACGACCTACGGCGATCTGTGCTGGCCAGCGGGACTCGAGGCCACGCGCCTGACCCTGGGGGAGAATAAACACAACGCGCCCTGGGACATCGAGAACGCCCGACTGATCGTCATGTGGGGAAAGAACGCGGCCGAGACCAACATTCATCAGACGGTCTTCGTGAACCGCGCGCTGCAGAAAGGCGCCAAACTGGTCGTCATCGACCCTCGCCGCACCGAGACGGCCGAGCGCGCCGATCTGCTCATTCAGCCGCGTCCGGGAACGGACGGAGCTCTTGCCCTCGCGGTGGCCCATCGGCTCGTGCAGGAGGATTGGCTGGATCGAAAATTTCTCGCGCGGCACGTGAAGGGATTTTCCGAGTTCACGGCGAAGCTCACGAACGCGACGCCGGAGTGGGCGGCTAGGATCTGCCGGATCCCGAAGGAGCAGATCGAAGAGCTCGCGCACCTCATTGGCACCAACGAGCCGGTCACCATCAATGCGGGCTTTGGCATGCAGCGTTACGCGAACAGCGGGCAGACCATGCGCGCCCTCATCGCGCTCTTGGCCCTCACCGGAAACATCGGCAAGCAAGGGGCGGGTTGGATTTTCGCGGACCTGCAGAGCCACATCTTCGACGAGGTGAAGGATCCCATCGCGTTCTATCCGCCCGAGCATCCCGACGGAGTCGTGCGGGTGGGAATCTCCACCGCGCGACTGGGCGAGGATATCTTGGCCTGCAGCGACCCACCGCTGAAAATCGCGTGGGTGGAGCGGGGGAATCCGGTGACCCAGAATCCGGACACCAATACGGTGCTCAAGGCCTTCCGCTCCCTGGAGTTCAGAGTGGTGGTCGAACAGTTCATGACCGACACCGCGCGTGAAGCCGACCTGATTCTCCCCGCGAAATCGATGTTCGAGCAGAGCGACGTGATCAACGCCTACTGGCATCCCTACATCCAACTCAAACAGAAAGTGCTCGAACCTCCCGGAGAGGTGAAACCCGAATCGGAGATCTACTGGCACCTCGCCCGTCGTCTGGGAATTCCCTCGTCACAACTCGAGGGTCTCATACCCGCACCCTCAGACGAATCGGTCACCGCCTATCTCCGCGCGCGCCTGGCGAAGTTTCCCTCGCTCTCACTCGAGGCTCTGGCGGAGGGACCGCAGCTCGCACCTGGGCACCAGGAAATCGCCTTCTCGGACGGCGTGTTCGCAACCCCTTCGGGTAAAGTCGAACTGCTCGCTGAGGAAGCCTCTCGCCGCTGGGGAGCGGAGGTCCTGCCCAGCTACGAAGAACCGGTGGAGTCGATCGAGAGACAAGAGAAAGGTGACGAGAGTCATCCCCTCTACTTCATGACCCCCAACACCAAGAACCGGATCCACTCGCAGTTCAACAACCTGGAGATCATCCGGCAATTCAGCCCCCGCCCCTTCCTGCACATGCATCCTGGGGACGCTCAAAGGAGAGGGATCGAAGCGGGCGCCCGCGTCAGGGTTTTCAACCGGCGGGGAAGTCTAAAGATCGAGGTTCGTCTCGACCCCGCGCTCAAGCCGGGATGCGTCTGCATGACCAACGGGTGGTGGATCAGCCAGGGGGGAACGGTCAACTTCCTCTCGCGGGGTCGCGAGACCGACATGGGACACGGGGCGGCCTTTCACGAGAACCGGGTCGAAGTGCAGCTCCTTTCGGCCGATAGGTAGAGCATGCAGCGGTCCTTCCATCTGGATCTCAACCAGTGCACCGGCTGTGAAGCCTGCGTGGTCGCGTGCGCGATCGAAAACGAGCTTCCCTGGGGGACGAGTTGGCGGAGGGTGGAAACCCACAACGAGAATCATCTGCCCGGCATTCCCTTCTTTCACCTCTCCCTGGCGTGCAATCACTGCGCGGACGCCCCGTGCCAGAAGCACTGTCCCGCCCTGGCCTACTCGAAGGACGAATTCACCGGAGCGGTGGTCCTCGATCCGAATCTCTGCATGGGCTGCAAATACTGCACCTGGGCCTGTCCCTACGACGCCCCGGCCTACAACCCCTCGGTGGGAGTGGTTGAGAAGTGCACTTTCTGCAACGACCGCCAGAAGGAAGGACACTCTCCCGCTTGCGTGGCTCAGTGCCCGACCGGAGCGCTGCAGCTGGGCGAACTCGACGGGTCGGGCGAGTGGCGCGCTCTCGATACCCAAGCACGCGCTTCCCTCGGGCACGGCGGCGCGTCGCGCGATGGGGGACACGAATCCCCAGAAGAAGTGCCTTCCCCGCCGCAGGCGGCGGTGGAGGGGTTTCCCTCAACTTCCGCGCGACCCTCGATTCGCTTCACGCCTCTGCGCGCGAACCATCTCTTTCCCAAAGTGGCCTCGGAGGCGAGCTGGTGGGGTCCGGGTCCGGCCCCGATGCGCGCGTCCGCGCGGATCAGCTTGCGGCGGGAATGGCCCCTGGCCGTCTTCACTCTTCTCACCGCGTTTCTGGTGGGATGGATGGCGGCAAGAGTCGCCGGACCCCGACTCGGCGGGTTGGGCATGCGGGGACCCGGGTTCGACGCCCGGCTTGCTCCGTTGTTCTTTTTGGGGCTGAGCCTGGCTGGAATGGGCTTGAGCACCCTGCACCTGGGTCGCAAGAGCCGCGCGTATCGCAGCATTCTCAACCTTCGCCATAGCTGGTTGAGCCGGGAAATCTTCTTCTACTCCGCCTTCGTGGGGCTGGCGGGCATCTCGTGGTTGCACTCTCCGCTCAATGCAGCCGCGCAATGGGCCGCGCCAATCACGGGCTTTGCGGCACTTTTTTCCATGGACAGCGTCTACCTCGTCACCGGGACGCAGGGGCTGCGGCGCCACAGCGCGCAGGTCTTTCTCACCGGACTTCTGGTGTTCTCGTTGATGAGTTCTTCGGTGGTTCTGGTGGGGGGCTTCCTCTTGCTGAAGCTCCTGTTGTATCTTGCGCGCAAGATCGAGGGCCCAAGCCCATGGAGGGTCCGGCTCGGCTGGATCGGTCTCTTGCGTCTGGGTGGCGGGATCCTTCTCCCGGTGGCAGTTTGGTGGTGGAAGGCAGAGGATGTCGCCGGTTTGGTGCTGCTTCTGATCGCGCTCGGGGAAATTTTGGACCGCTGCGAATTCTACCGGGAGCTGCGGGTCACGACTCCACGCCGCCAGATAGAGACGGACTTACGGAAGGCGCTCGCGAATGTCCTCCCCGCGCCAGTGGTTCCCTAGACTGTAACCGTGGGCGAATCGTCTGGGAAGGATGAGAGATCCCATGAAATTTACGATGCAGGTGAACGGAGCGAAGCACACAGTGGACGTCCCCGCCGAGATGCCGTTGCTGTGGGTCTTGCGCGACGTGCTCGAGCTCACCGGAACCAGGTTCGGATGTGGTCAAGGGGACTGTGGCGCGTGCACGGTGCTGGTGGAGGGCCGGGCGCGGCGCTCCTGCATCACTTCGATCGACGAAGTCGCAAGCAAGAAGATCCTCACCATCGAGGGCTTGGCCGAAGAAACTCTCCATCCGCTGCAAGAGGCCTGGTTGGCCGAGCAGGTGTCCCAGTGCGGTGCCTGCCAATCCGGGATGATCCTCAGCGCTGTCGCTCTGCTCGAGGACGTTTCCGACCCCAGCGACGCGCAGATCGACTCGAGACTGGGGGCGAATCTGTGTCGCTGTGGGACCTATCAACGCGTGCGCAGGGCGATTCACCGCGCCGCCGGGGTGAAGCGATGAGCGATCAGCCCAAGGACCAAAGGGGCAAGCGCCTGATGTCCCGACGCGGGTTCCTGGCCCTCTCCGCCATTGGGGGAACCGGCCTGGTCTTGGCTCTCACTCTGCCGCGCCACGTGGGAGGGCTTCTCGCGCCCCTGGGCGAGGCGCAGAAGGAGGGTCCCGATCTCTTCGTGCGCATCACACCCCAGAATGAAGTGATCATCAAAGTGGTGCGATCGGAGATGGGACAGGGAGTGCGCACAGCTTTGCCCATGATTCTCGCCGAAGAGTTGGACGCCGATCTGTCGACCGTCGTGGTCGAACAGGGCGATGCCGACGCCAGGTATTTCATGGGAACCGCGGGAAGTCAGAGCATCTTCCGGTCGTTCGAGCTCTTGAGAAGGGCGGGGGCCGCGGCGCGTCTCATGCTGCTGCAGGCCGCGGCACAACGCTGGAACGAAGGACAAAGCCGGTGTCGCACCGAGTCGGGTTTCGTGCTTGGACCGCGCGAACAGAAGCTCAGCTACGGCGAGTTGGCCGAGGAAGCGGCAAAGCTGGAGCTCCCGCCGCATTCGACGCTCAAGGAGACGGCCGAGTTCACCCTCGTCGGAACCGAGCCACCTCGCTACGGCGGCGAGGATATCGTGCGCGGTCGCGCGCAGCTCGGGCAGGACACACGCGTGCCCGGCCTGCGCTTCGCTTCCCTGGAGCGGCCGCCGACCAAGGGAGCCGAACTGAGGGAGTTCGACGAGAGCGCGGCCAAAAGAGTGCCGGGAGTCCTCGAGGTATTCGCCTTGGACGAGGGGGTGGCGGTTCTCGCCGAGAACACCTGGGCCGCATTTCAGGGACGCGAGGCTCTGCGGGCGAAATGGCGCGAGGGCAAGGCGGCCGAGTTTTCCACCCACGAGCTGCAGCGCCGCATGGACGAGGCTCTGCGCCGTCCTGGAAAATCGGTCCACGGGGACGAGGACGCCGAGAAAGAACTCGAGAACGCGGAAGACCTCATCGAGGCGCGCTACGAACTCCCGTTTCTGGATCAGGCTCCGATGATCCCCCTCAATTGCACCGCCGTCGTCGAGCGAGTCGGAGACCGAGATCTGGGCGCCGGCCCAGTTTCCGAACTGGGCCAAGAGGGAGGTCGCTCACCGTGTCGGTCTGTCCGAGGACCAGATCACTCTCCACGTGACCCTCATCGGCAGTGGATTCGGCCGGCGCATTTACCCCGACGTGATCATCGAGGCAGCGGCGATCGCCAAGCGGGCGCAAGTGCCGGTGCAACTCGTGAATACGCGTAAGGACAATTTTCGGCACGGAGTCTACCGTCCTGCAAACCACCACCTCCTCCGCGCGCGACTCGATGCCAACGGAATGCCGCGCGCGTGGAGCCACAGAATTGCCGGCCCTTCGATCACCGCCAGCTGGTCTCCTCGCAGCTCTCACCCGGAGGCCTTCGAGATTCAGGGGGCGGCGGATCTTCCCTACGCCATCGAGAAGATCCACGTCAGCTACGCTCGGGTCCCGGTTCCGGTGAGATTGGGCGCGATGCGAGGGGTCGCGCGGGTGAACAACGCTTTCGTCACAGAGTGCTTTCTCGACGAACTCGCGCACGCTGCCGGACGCGACCCCCTGCAGTACCGGCTCGAGTTGCTCCAGGGAAGGGAAACTTTCGAGAGCGAAGGCGAGAACATCGAGCCCGAGCGCCTGGCCGCGGTGCTGCGCCTGGCGGCTGAGAAGGCGGGCTGGGGGAAGACCATGCCCGCGGGCCATGGCCTGGGGATCGCCGCCAATGCGTACTCCTCCTGTCAGAGCTACTCGGCGGAGGTGGCCCACGTCGAGCTTCTTCCCGGCGGCAAACTTCGGGTGCACGAGGTGTGGTGCGCGGTGGACTGTGGAATCGTGGTTCATCCCGACCTGGTGCGTGCTCAATTCGAGGGCGGAGTGGTCTATGGGCTGAACTCGGTCCTGAAGCATCGTCTCAGTTTCGAGAAGGGCCGCGCCAAAGAGATCGACTTCCGCGACTACCCTCTGCTCACCCTCAAAGAAGCGCCGGAAGTGAGGGTGTACTTCGTGAAAAGCGATCGGCCGCCCGGGGGCATCGGAGAGCCCCCTCTGCCTCCTCTGGCGCCTGCGGTCTGCAATGCCGTGTTCGCAGCGGGCGGCAGGAGGGTGCGAGTCTTGCCCATCGGCGAGTTCTGAGCGTTACCGGGTTGCGGCGCGTCAAGTGAGCCGCAACGCGACGAGCGCGAGCAGAGCTCCGCCGAGAAGTGATCCGTCGACGAAAGTCGCCACGTAGATCTCGTCGTCGCGACGGGGGAGAAGCGTCAGGAAGAGGAGCAGGGGAATCAGCCCCAAGAAGCGCGGACTTCCCCGCAGGAACAGCGCCGAAGCGGCTCCCGCCAAGGAGAGTAACAGGGCCGCGTTCCACGCCTTTGCCGGACCCAACCACTTGGCCTCGGCTTCGCGATCGGCGGCATCGCAGGCCAGGACGTTGGCGAACACCGCGAGCCCCACCGGAGCGAAATCCCTCAGGACGCCCAGAATTGGCAGTCCTCCCCAGAGGGTCGGAATCCCCCCCACCACGATCAGCCAGGCCAGGGCGATGTAGAGCGGCTTGACCATCGGCAACTTCTTCAAGTTGTGGTGCACGAGAGAGAGCGCGAAGACCAAGAGCAAGAGAAAGGCGATTCCCCATCCGGCGAGAAGGCCCAGCACCGCCGTGCCGGCGAAACCGATCAATCCGGCCAGGAGCAGGAGACGATGGTAGCTCTGAACGAATCGCCAGCGCCTCGGTTTGGTGAGCGCATCGCTTCGCCGTCCCCTCAGCCGATCAAAGTTGTAGACCGTGAAACTCCCCATGCAGACCAATAGATAGAGGGTGAAGGGCAAGTGTACTCCGAGGGCCCCCGCGACCGCGGCCAGGAGCGCGACCGCGATGGCGGAAATCCACAGCCCACTGTAGAGGAGAAAGTTTATGCGTGAGAACTCACGCGAGAGATCGGGATTAACTCGGATCGACGTAGGATTTCTCCTCCACGATGCTCGAGCCGGTAGCAATGTTGATCCGCCGTTTGATCCCACATCGCTCGTCGTTGCGGCGGTATACGGCGCGGGCCAGAGCGATAAAGGCCTCGCCGAAGTCGCGGCGAGCCTCACAGCCACGAATCTCATCCTCGATCTCCCACAGCGCTTCGTTCACCGCCGCGAGCTCGCCAAGCCATTGCTCGAGCTGGGACTCCTCGAGGGGAAGGCCCTTGGCCACGGCCAGAAGGGCCTTCAGCTCCCGGCGCACGTTGGCCAGTTTCTTCTCGTCACCGATTCGCGCCTCCTTGATGCGCAGAATCGAGAGCTTATCCAAGAGCTCTCCGGCGGAGATGGGAATGTGAAGCTCCAAGGAGATCCTCCCCAGGCTGGTGGCGGGACGAGAACTCACCGACAGTATAGGGGTACCCCGGCCCCGGCCCCAAGCGCGGGTGGAACTCTCTTTTCCTTTCCAGCCCACCCGCTCTGCGCCTTGACACCACCCCAAGCATTTTCTAGCCTTGTGACCCAATTTCGACCGGGAGCTCTTCTCCTCCGGATCCAATTGGTGGTTTCGCGTCCGGGTCGGCCGTGGGTCGGCCCGACAGGATCACTGGTTCTTCTCTCTCGCTCCGGAGTCAACTCGTGGAAACCATTGGACGTCACCTGATCGCCGAGTACTACGGCTGCACCAGCAGCGCACTCAATGATGTCGACCAGCTGCGAGAATACATGATTCACGCGGCCGAGACGGTGGGTGCCACGGTGATGGGAGAGACTTTCCATGCCTTCTCTCCCCAGGGCGCCAGCGGCACGGTCGTGATCGCCGAATCCCATCTGTCCATTCATACCTGGCCGGAGCGTGGTTACGTTGCGGTGGACATCTATACCTGCGGCGGGCTCGATCCCCGACCCGGCTTCGAGTTTCTCGCGGAAGTGCTGGAGGCGCAGAGCTACCGGGTACAGGAAATCCTGCGGGGTCTCCCCGAGGATCTAGACCACCACGGCATGCTCCTCCCCGAGGACGTCAGCGTGATCACGAAACTCCCGGAGATGCGACCCCTCGCTCCTCGTCGCATCGCTCAGGGAGCCTGAGTCTCGTTGAGCGCCGAAGAACACCACGACGAGCCCATCGAGATGACAGGCGAAATGCGCGGAGGTCTCTCCGAGGGTTGGCACACCGAGGAGGGATTCGGCGCGGTGCGGCTCGGCTTGCGCGTATCCTCCCTTCTCCACGAAGAACAGTCCGAGTATCAGAAGATCGCGGTCTGTGAGAGCGAGTTCTTTGGCCGCATCCTGCTCCTGGACGATCTCATCATGCTCACCGAGCGCGACGAGTTCGTGTATCACGAGATGATCACTCACGTTCCGCTCTGCGGAATTGAGAACCCGCGTAGAGTCCTGGTCATCGGGGGCGGCGACTGCGGGTGCCTCCGGGAGATCCTCAAGCACGAGAGCGTGGAGCGCGCGGTGCTGTGCGAGATCGACGAGCGCGTGACCGCGGTGTGCCGCGAGTTCTTTCCCTGGGTAGAGGATGTCGCCGGTGACCCGCGGGTGGAGCTGGCGTTCGCCGACGGGGTCGCTCACGTGAAGGAACATCCGCAAGAGTACGACCTGGTCATCGTGGACAGCACCGATCCCATCGGTCCGGCGGTCAACCTCTTCCGTCGCGAATTCTACGCGAGCGTCGCGCGGTGTCTGAAGCCCGGCGGCGTGATGGTGGCTCAGACGGAGTCGCCGTTCTATTCCCCGAAGGTGCTTGGTCGCATCAAGGCCGAGCTGGCCGAGGCCTTCCAGTGGGTCGATTTCTACCTCGGCTTCATTCCCACCTATCCGAGCGGATGTTGGAGCTGGGCCCACGCGAGCAACGATCGAGCCCACGACGCCTACTTCGACGAGGCGCGGGCCGAGCGGCTGGCCCGCTCCTGCCGCTACTACAATCCGGCGATCCACCGGGCTGCCTTCGCGCTGCCGAACTTCGCGCGCGCCGCCGTTACAGAAGACGATTCCTCGAAGAAGTAGGCGTTTCCGCCGCGCTCCAGAGAGCTCAGCGCGCCCCCGGGCCCAGGACCAGGGGGGCGAGCCACCAGCACATCAGGGTCACCACCACCAGCCCCAGGGCATCCAGAATGAGCCCCAGTCGGGCCATCTGACGAATACTGATCCATCCGCTGCCGAAGACGATGGCGTTGGGTGGGGTGGCGACCGGCAGCATGAAGGCGAGGGAGGAGGCCAGAGCCGCGGGCACCATCAAGAGGAGGGGAGGCGCGTCGATACTGCGCGCGACCTCTGCCAGAATGGGCATGAGGAGGATGGCGGTGGCGGTATTGCTGGTCACTTCCGTGAGTGCCATGGCCAAGAGCGAGATCAGGGCGATGATCAAGGGAAGGGGCAGACTCTGCAAGCCGTGGAGACCGCTGCCGAACCAGGTGGCCAGCCCGCTGTCCTGAAAGCCCTTTGCCAGGGCGAACCCGCCGCCGAAGAGGATGAGGATTCCCCAGGGCGAACGGGTTCGAATGCTCTCCCAGTCGAGCAGGGGAACCCGGCGGCCATCCTGGGGACGGTAGGCACGCAACGCGGTGAGCAGGATCCCCACCCCGATGGCCACCGTGGTGTCCTGCAGGTAGTCGGAGTGTGGGAAGAGCTGCGACCAGCCCGGCAAAGTGAGCGTGCCCAGGGGCAGGGGTTTGCGGGTGATCCAGAGGATCGCGGCGAGGAGGAAGCAGGAGAGAACGAGTCTCTCTCCGCTCGCCATCGGTCCGAGCTTCTCCTGTTCCCTTCGCAGGACCTCTCGTCCCACATCTTGGGATTCTCCACTGACCAGATTCCGCTGCGGGCCGAAGCGCATGAGGACGAAGTACGCCATGGCGAGCATCGCGATCGAGATGGGGACCCCCAAGAGCATCCAGCTTCCGAACGAAATCTCCGGAAGCTCGGGGAAGAGGGTCTTCACCTGTCCGACGAGCACGATGTTGGGCGGCGTGCCTACCAGGGTGGCGAGGCCCCCGACGCCAGCTCCGTAGGCCAGCGCCAACATGAGGGCTCCGCCCAGTTTCTCTTCGAACGGAGCATCCGCGTCGCCGAGCCCGTGGGCACGGGCGCTCTCTGCCAGGGTGCGAACCACTGCCATCGCAATGGGAAGGAGCATGACGGTGGTGGCGGTGTTGGAGATCCAGGCCGAGAGGAAGGCCGAGGTCAAGAGAAAGCCCAGCACCAGACGCTGCGGCCGGGTGCCCACCCGCTGGACCAATCCCAACGCGATGCGCCGGTGCAGGTTCCAGCGTTCCATCGCGATCGCGATCATGAAGCCGCCCAGAAAGAGGAAGACCAGATGATCGCCGTAGTTCTGTGCCGTGGCTCGGCTCGAGAGGATTCCGAGCGCAGGGAAGAGCACCAGAGGCAGAAGCGCCGTCACCGCCAGGGGGAGGGCCTCGCTGATCCACCAGAACGCCATGAGGACCGCGACGGCCAGGGTGTGCCATCCCTTGGACCCAAGTCCGGACGGTGGCGGCAAGAGAAGGAAGACGACGAGCAGCAGGACGCCGGAAACGAGGAAGATGAGATGCCGGTCCACCGCGTGACTCCGGCCAGGACCGGAGCCTGAATTCGATGCCGCGGAATCCGAATGGGGGACGTTCATCGCGGGTCGAGGCTACGTCCACGCTTTTGGACGGTCAAGCGCGGCGCGAGATCCAGCCGCGAAGGAAAACCATGCACTCGGGGTCAGCATGGGGAGCCGCCGGGTCGAAGGGCGATCGTAAAGAAGCGATCGGGTACGCAAAGAGATGAAACGATGGGCAACCACCCTCAAGAACGCTCCCGAAGGGGAAACCACACGGAATCGATCTCTGGTCCAAATCGTGCAAGCCTGGTAGATTTTCCGCGCCACGAGGTGGTAAGACGTATGATCGCGGTGGAGGCGCCAATGGCGACCCAGGGAGTGCGAGTGGAACGCGGCCCGTCGCGATCTGCGCGAGTGGGACTACTCACGCCCTCGGGTTGGGGCAACCTGGGCGATGCGGCCATCCAGGACGCGGTCATTCAGGCCATCCGCCGCCACCAACCCGACGCGGAGATCTGCGTCTTTTCGCTCAATCCGGCCGACACTCGCATGCGACACGACATCGAGGCCGACCTGCTGTCGGGCTTCTCGGTGGTGCCCGGATACACCGTCGCGGTGGGCTGGAACGACGCGCCTCCGATGGAGTCGAACGGCGACTCTCCGGTTGCGCCAAAATCGGCACCGGCTGCGGCGAAACCGTCGCTGCCCCGCGCCATGCTCGCGAGACTCGGTCCCGGCGTGGAGGAAGTCCTGCGCCGCGTGTACTACGACCAGGCCTATTTGCGGCGGATGCGGCGCAAGCTGAAGGACTTCGACCTCGTCCTGGTTTCCGGAGGCGGGCAGGTGGACGCCGAATGGGGAGGCGCCTGGGGTCACCCGTGGACCCTGGCCAAGTGGTCTCTTCTGTGCCGCAGCGTTGGGATCCCGTTTCTCGTTCTCAGCGTGGGCGTTTGTACTCTAGACGATTTTTTCAGCCGGATCTTCGCGCGTATCGCGCTTCGCCAGGCCGACTTCGTCTGTTTTCGCGACCAGAACTCCCGCCGGCGCGCGCTCGAATTGCACCTGGTGGAGGACGCAACGGTGGAACCCGACCTGGCGTTCGCCTACGACGGCCTCGATCCGTCCCTCTGGAGTCGGGGGGAGAGCGCAGTGGTGGCGGTCGGGCCCATGGCCTGGTGCGACCCCAGCGTATGGCCACGGCGCGACGAAGTGGCCCACCTGCGATATATGGAGAATTTGAGCAGCTTCGTGGCAGGGCTCTTGCGAGAGGGAAATCGGGTGCTGCTGGTATCGAGCGACAACCCCGATATGCGGACGGTCGAGTGGATTGCCAGGAAGATCGGAGCCGATCATCCGGAATTGCGCTCGGCTCTGGAAACGCCGCGGACCGGAACGGTTGATGAATTCTTGAAAGTAGTGAATCGTGCGGAGTCCATGGTCGCGAGCCGGCTCCATGGATTCCTTCTGGCGGCGGGGTTGGGGAAGCCAGTGCTTCCTCTGTCCTACGATCCCAAAGTCGATTCACTTGCTCGGGAGTTAGGTCTTTCCGCCTATCGCGAGGACATCGCCGACTTCGATCCCGCGGGCTTACGGGAGACCTTTCGTCGGCTTCAGGGCGACGGCGACCGCTGTCGGGACAACTTGAAACACACGGTCACCGCTTACCGGAATCGTCTGGAGCGGCTCTTCGCGGAGTCGTTGCGGTGAGTTCACGATCCGAAGGATGAATTGATGCTCGAGCACCTGCGAGAACTCTTCCGCTATCGGGAACTCTTGCGCAGCCTCACCTGGCGCGAGATCCGGGTCAAATACAAGCAGTCGATCATGGGCGTGCTGTGGGCCGTTTTCATGCCCATGATCGTGGTCTCGGCCGGGATTCTGGTAAAGTACGCCGCGGCGAGACTCTCCAACACGCCCTTCAACGCGGCCGCCATCGCCTCCATATCGATTCGCGCGGTGCCCTGGGCATTCTTCGTCTCGTCTCTGCGCTTTGCCACCGGGAGTCTCATTTCGAACACGAATCTCGTGACGCGTATCTACTTTCCCAAAGAGATTTTTCCTTTGGCCGCGGTGCTCTCCCAGCTGTTGGACTTCGCGGTGGCCTCCGGGGTTCTCCTGGTGCTTCTGACCGTGGTGCAAGTAGGGGTTTCGGTGCACCTCTTGTGGGTTCCCGTGCTCATGCTGCTCCTCATCATTCTCGTGGCGGGACTGGGCGTGTTTCTCTCGGCCTCGGCCCTGTTCTTCAGAGATGTGAAATACCTCGTCGAGGTCGTTCTGACCTTTGCCATCTTCTTCACGCCCGTGTTCTACGAGGTGAGCTTGTTCGGGAAGTGGTCCAAAGTGCTCCTCCTCAATCCAGTGGCGCCGATTCTGGAGGGAATGGACGCGGTGATCGTGAAGCATCAGGAGCCGCAGCTGCTGTGGATTCTCTACAGCACGGTGTTGGCCCTGGTCATCCTCACCGGAGGATATTCCTTCTTCAAGCGATCCGAGCCGGCATTCGCCGAGAACATCTAGGAGAATGCGATGAGCGAGATTGCCCTGAAGTTGGATCACGTGAGCAAGAAATTCCGGCGCGGAGAAATCCATGACTCCCTCAGGGATCTCATTCCCGCATTGACCGGAAGCTTTCTCAAGGGAGGGACCGGACTGCAGAAGGAGGAGTTTTGGGCGCTCGACGACGTGTGCATGGAAGTGAAGAAGGGCGAAGCGTTCGGAATCATTGGTCCCAACGGCGCGGGGAAATCGACCATCCTGAAGCTTTTGAGCGGAATCCTGGTGCCCACTCAAGGATCTCTGATCGTCAATGGAACCCTCTCCGCCCTGATCGAGGTGGGCGCCGGATTCCATCCCGACCTCACTGGTCGCGAGAACATCTATCTCAACGGGTCCATCTTGGGGATGAAGAAGAAGGAGATCGAGGCCAAGTTCGACGAAATCGTGGAGTTCTCGGGACTCGCGGGATTCCTGGACACTCCGGTGAAGCGATACTCGTCGGGCATGTACGCTCGTCTGGGATTTTCCGTAGCGGCGCACGTCGACCCCGATGTCCTGGTGGTCGACGAAGTGCTGAGCGTGGGCGACCTGGTGTTCCAACGCAAGTGCCTGCAGCGCATGAGCGAAGTCCTCAGCAGTGGAGTCACCGTGCTTTTCGTGTCGCACAGCCTGCGGGCGGTCGCCGAACTCTGCTCGAGAAGCATGTTGCTGGTCGGGGGAAAAGTTGCCGCGCTCGGTCCCTCCGACGGGGTCATTTCGGAGTATCTCGCGCAGGCGACGGGCGAGCGCCGCAAGAGCGATGGGCCGGTGGAAGTGCACTCGGTGCGGATATCTTCACCCAACGGTGACGGGGTCCATTTCGTTTCGGGGGAAACCGTCGATGTGGAAGTCGAACTCCGCGCGCGCGAGTCCTGTCCGAGAGTGGCGGTCGTACTCGATTTGCTCGACGAGAGCCAATACAACCTCTTCAATACTTCCACCGAGAGAATGGGCCACGCGCCAGTCGATCTCGAACCAGGGGAAGTCTACCGCTGCACCTTCCGTCTGGATCTCCACCTCGCGCAAGGTACTTTCTATCTGGGAGCGCACGCTTACCGCTACGACGTGGAACACAACTACGACAGTCTGGTGCCGGCGCTCACCTTCTACGTGAGCTCGGGGATCGAAGTGCGAGGGGCAGTCAACTGCAATCCTCGACTCGTGGAACAAAAACGAGAAATAGGGAGCAGATAGGAATGCGAATTCTGGTCACCGGTCACCGAGGGTACGTTGGTTCCGTTCTGGTTCCCCACCTTCAGAGCCTCGGTCACGAACTGAGCGGCATGGACATTGATCTCTACCGCAGGTGCAGCTACGGGAAGAATCCCATCGAGATTCCCGCAGTGGAAAAGGACATCCGCGATGCCGTCGCGGAGGATTTCACGGGGGTGGAGGCCGTCGTTCATCTGGCCGCCCTCTCCAACGATCCCCTCGGCGATCTCAACCCACAGCTGACCTGGGCCATCAACCACGAAGGTGCGGCCCGAGTGGCGAGAGAGGCGCGCAAGGCCGGGGTCAAGCGCTTCGTCATGGCTTCCACTTGCAGCAATTACGGAGCGGGAGACGATCGACCGGTCAAAGAGGACGCTCCCCTGCATCCGCTGACTCCCTACTCGCAGTCGAAAGTGAAAGCCGAGCAAGAAATCACCCTGCTCGCAACCGAAGAGTTCACGCCGACCTTTCTCCGCTTCGCGACGGCTTACGGAGTCTCGCCTCGGCTGCGCTTCGACATCGTTCTGAACAACCTCTCGGCCTGGGCCTACACTACCGGCAAGGTGCATCTCAAGAGCGACGGATCTCCGTGGCGCCCTCTCATCCATGTGGAGGACATGGCGCGCGCGTTCGGTGCGGTTCTCGCAGCGCCCTGCGATACGATTCGTGGAGAGGCCTTCAACGTGGCTCCTCCGGGGGAAAACTACCGGATCCGTCAGCTGGCGGAGATCGTCAAGGAAGCGCGCCCCGGGTGCGAATTGGAATTGGCGGAAGGGGCTTCCGCGGACGCTCGCAACTACCAGGTGGACGTGAGCAAGATTCAGGAGCGCATTCCGGCCTTCAAACCCGTGTGGAACGCGACCAAGGGAGCGCGACAGCTGCTCGACGCCTACACGAGCAATGGGCTCGAGCTCGAGGAATTCGAAGGTCCGACCTACAACCGCATCGATCACGTTCGAATGCTGCTTAGGGAGGGTTACCTGACCACCGACTTGCGCTGGACGGGGAAGTCCGGCCCGAGTGATTGAGGAGAGAACCGTGAGCGAGAAGAATACGACCGCCCCGGCGTCCGTCTGTCGATCATGCGGCGAGCCGCTCGGCGAAATCTTCGTCGATTTGGGCATGTCTCCGCCCTGCGAGAGCTATCTCGCGGCGGATGAGATCCATTCGATGGAACCGTTCTATCCACTCGTGGTGTACGTCTGCGACAAGTGCTGGTTGGTGCAGCTCGAGGAGGTCGTGGCCCCGGGCGACATCTTCCGCGACTACGCCTATTTTTCGGCCTACTCCACTTCCTGGGTGGAGCACGCGCGGCGTTACACCGAGCAGATGATCGAGCGCCTCGGCTTGACCCGAGACAGTTTCGTGGTGGAAGTCGCCAGCAACGACGGCTATCTGCTCCAGCATTTCGTCCAGAAGGGCATTCCCTGCCTCGGAGTCGATCCCGCCGAGAACGTGGCGGTGGAGGCGGCGGAAAGGGGAGTGGAAACGCTCACCGAGTTCTTCGGCAGCGAGTTCGCGGAGGAATTGGTGAAGGACCGGGGGAAGGCCGATCTCATCGTGGGGAACAACGTGTTGGCGCAGGTTCACGAAGTCAATGACTTCGTGGAGGGCATGCGGGTGCTCCTCGCCGAGGGAGGTACCATCACCCTGGAGTTTCCCCATCTTTTGCAGCTGATGGAGCAGAATCAGTACGACACGATCTACCACGAACATTATTCCTACTTCTCGCTTCTGGCGGTGGAGAGGATTTTCAGCGCCCACGGATTGCGCACCTGCCACATCGAGGAACTGAGCACGCACGGGGGATCGCTGAGGGTCCACGCGTGCCACGAGGACGATCCCCGTCCAGAGGACAAGAGCGTGGCGGCGATCCGCGAGCAGGAAGCGAAGGCCGGACTGAACGGCCTGGTGGCCTATCGCGAATTCCAGGAGAGAGTGCACGCGCAGAAACGCGATCTCCTCGAGTTCCTCATCGAGGCCCGCCGCGCCGGCAAGCGAGTGGCGGGATACGGCGCGCCGGGCAAGGGCAATACCCTGCTCAACTACTGCGGGGTTCGCGGGGACTTTCTCGAGTTCACCGTCGACCGAAACCCCCACAAGCAGGGAAAGTTCCTGCCGGGAACCCACATTCCGATTCTGCCTCCGGAAGCCATCGCGCAGCGAAAACCAGACTATCTGTTCATCCTTCCCTGGAACCTGAAGGACGAAATCATGGAGCAGAACGCATTCATCCGCGAGTGGGGCGGATCGTTCGTGGTTCCCATTCCCAAGGTCGAGGTTATCCCATGACCTTCCATCCCACGGAAATCGAAGGCGCCTACACTATCGAAGTCGAGAAACTCGTGGATGAGCGGGGCTTCTTTGCGCGTTCGTTTTGCCGGGAGGAATTTCAAGAGCATGGCCTGGATCCCTTGATCGATCAGTGCAATATTTCGGGAAATCTGAAGCGTGGCACCTTCCGCGGTCTTCACGCCCAGCTCCCGCCTCACCAGGAAAACAAGCTGGTTCGTTGCGAGAAGGGAGCGCTCTACGATATCTGTCTCGACCTCAGGCCCGATTCGCCCAGCTACCTGCGGCATTTCGGCATCGAGCTGAGCGGGGAAAACCGCCGCATGCTCTACATCCCCAAGGGGTGTTACCACGGCTTCATCACCCTGGCCGATGATACGGTGGTGTTCTATCAGCTCTCCCACGGGTACGCGCCAAAGCACGCGCGAGGGGTGAGATGGAACGATCCGGTGTTCAAAATCGAGCTTCCCATCGAAATCGAAGTGATCAACGAGCGGGACGCAAACTATCCCGACTACCAGCCGGTGGAAAAGGGCCGATCATGAACGACGCGAGACTCATGCATTGGTCGCTCGTTCAGCGAGAGAGCGAAGGCCGAGCGATGCACGAGCTCGCGACGGAACTCTATCCCCTGGCCCGGTCCATCACCGGGGACGGTCTGCGCGCCACTCTGAATCGACTGGGCGAAGGTCTGCCGTTTCATCTTCACGAGGTGAAGACCGGAACGCCGATTCTGGACTGGACGGTTCCCAAGGAGTGGAACTGTAGGGAGGCCTGGATCAAGGGACCTGATGGCGAGATCGTCGTCGACTACGCGCGGTCCAATCTGCATCTCATGGGATACAGCACGCCGCTGCACGAGCGCATGCCTTTGGAGCGGCTCCAGAAGCATCTGTATTCGCTACCCGAACAACCCGACTCTATTCCCTGGAAGACCTCCTACTACCAGGAGAATTGGGGGTTTTCCCTGCCGCATCGTGAGCGGGAGAAGCTCGTCGAGGGAGAGTATGAGGTCTTCATCGATGCAAGCCTGAAGGAGGGGAGCCTCAGCTACGGGGAAATTGTCTTGCCGGGACGCAGGGAAGAGGAAATCCTCATTTCTGCCCACGCCTGCCATCCCTCTCTCGCGAACGACAATCTCTCAGGGCTGGTGGTCACCCGGGCCCTGGCTTGGCACCTGGCCGAACGGCCGCGGCGTTTCACCTATCGCTTTGTCTACGCGCCGGGAACCGTGGGGGCCATCGCCTGGATCGCGCGCAACCAGGAGTTGCTCGGACTCATCCGGGGCGGGTTGATCGTGGCGGGAGTGGGTGACCAGGGCGGATTTACCTACAAGCGCAGTCGCGCCGGTAGCGCCGAATTGGATCGAATCGTGACCAGGATCCTCCACGAATCCGGGGAGGATCACCAAATCGTCGACTTCAGCCCGGACGGCTACGACGAACGCCAGTACAACTCTCCCGGGGTTGGTCTGCCGGTGGGTCGTCTGTCGCGCACCCCCTGGGGAAGCTATCCCCAGTACCACACCTCTGGCGACGATCTTGCGTTTCTTTGCGGGGAGAGTCTGGCGGGTTCGCTCGAGGTTCTGTTGCGGGTTTGCGGCGAGCTGGAGGACAATACCTACTACCGGAACTTGCTACCGGTGGGAGAGCCTCAGTTGGGTCGAAGAGGCCTGTACACGGTTCTGGGCGGGCATCGGGGCAAGAGCGAGCGCGAGTCCGCCATGCTCTGGCTCTTGAATTTTTCCGATGGGGCTCATTCGTTGAGAGATCTCGAGGAGCTCTCGGGGCACAAGAGCAGCCTCTTGGCCGAGATGGCCAAAGTGCTCGAGGAACACGAGCTACTCCGTAGGGAGGATTGACATGAGCGGTGATCGTTACACACGTTCCCGAGACTTCAGCCAACGAGCGCACGGAGTCATCCCCGGAGGATGCCACACCTACGCCAAGGGCGACGACCAGTATCCCGAGCAGGCGCCGGGAATGATCGAGAAGGGCAGCGGCTGCCACGTGTGGGATGTCGACGGGAACGAATTCATCGAATACGGCATGGGTCTGAGGGCGGTCACCCTGGGTCACGCCTACCCGGAAGTGGTGGATGCGGTGCGCAAGCAGATCGAAAAGGGCACCAACTTCTCGCGTCCCTCTCGCCTCGAGGTGGAGTGCGCCGAATCGCTGCTCGACATTCTGCCCGGCGCGGAGATGGCGAAATTCTGTAAGGACGGCTCGACCACGACCGCGGCGGCCCTTCGCCTGGCGCGAGCACACACGGGTCGCGAGAAGATCGCATATTGCCAAGACCATCCCTTCTTTTCCTACGAAGATTGGTTCATGGGCACGACCGAATTGAATGCGGGCATTCCCCAGGCGATTTCACGTCTCAGCCTGCCCTTTTCGTACAACGACGCTGAGAGCGTAGAGCGCCTCTTCGCGGAGAACGAGGGCCAGATCGCCGCGCTCATCATGGAGGCGGAAAGGGAGACGCCCCCGCGGGACGAGTTTCTCGCGCGCACCCAAGAGCTCTGCCGGAAGAACGGAACCCTATTCGTGCTCGACGAGATGATCACCGGATTCCGTTGGGATCTGCGCGGAGCCCAGAAGGTCTACGGCCTGCAGCCGGACCTCTCGTGCTTCGGCAAGGCGATGTCCAACGGCTTTGCTCTTTCGGCGCTGGTGGGAAAGCGTGAGGTCATGGAGCTGGGGGGCTACGGCCACGATCGGGACCGGGTCTTTCTGCTCTCCACCACGCACGGCGCGGAAACCCACGCCCTAGCGGCTGGCCTGGCGGTGATGAAGGTCTATCGCCGCGAAGACGTCGTTGGAACTCTTCATCGTCAGGGAGAGAGACTGCGACTTGGGGTCGAGGAAGTCGTGAATCGAATGGGGATCGGCGATCATTTCGGAGTCGGAGGGCGCGACTGCAACCTCGTCTACATCACCAAGGACGAGAAGGGAAACCGCTCGCAGAAGTTCCGCACTCTCTTCATGCAGGAGATCATCAAACGGGGGATCTTGGGTCCGTCCTTCGTCATCTCGTATTCGCACAGCGACGCCGACATCGATCGAACGGTCGAGGCGGTGGCCGGCGCGCTGGAAGTCTATGCCAAAGCCCTCACCGACGGGGTGGACCGATACCTGCAAGGCAGGCCGGTGAAGCCGGTGGATCGACGGCGTGGTTGAGGTAGACGGATCGCACCGACGACCGAGCTCGAGCGAAGCAGAGGAATGAGATCATGAAAGTTGTCTTGTTTTGTGGTGGATTGGGATTGCGTCTTCGCGATTACTCCGAAGACTTGCCCAAGCCGATGGTGAGAGTAGGGAAGCACCCGATTCTGTGGCAGGTGATGCGCTATTATGCCCACTTTGGCCACAAAGATTTTATCTTGTGTCTGGGCTACAAAGGGGAAGTCATCAAGGACTATTTCCTGAACTACGAGGAGTGCATGTCCAACGACTTCATCCTCTCCGACGGTGGCCGGCGCATCGAGCTCTTCAATCAGGATGTCGAGGACTGGACCATCACCTTCGTCGATACGGGTATCGAAGCCAGCATCGGGGAGCGACTGAAGGCGGTGCAGCCGCACTTGAAGGGCGAGGATGTCTTCCTGGCCAACTACACCGATGGCCTGACCGACCTCGATCTGAACCAGTATCTGGATTTCGCCACGGAACAGGACAAGATCGCAACGTTCTTGTCGGTGCGACCCACCGCCAGCTTCCACGTGGTCGAATCCGATCCCGACGGAAGCGTCACCAGGATTTCGCCAGTCGATGAGGCGACACGAATCAATTGTGGCTATTTCGTGTTGAAGCAGCAGATTTTCGACGAAATGCGCGAGGGAGACGACCTGGTCACGGCGCCGTTCCAGCGCCTCATCGCGAAGCAGCAACTGGCGACCTTCAACCACGAGGGATTCTGGGAGTGCATGGATACTTTCAAGGATCGCCAGATGCTGGAGACCATGGTGCGCGCGGGAGACAAGCCCTGGCAGGTGTGGGCCAAGAACCGCACTCCTTCTGGCCCGCGTTGAAACGAGGTGGCGGATGATGAATCTCGGCTTGGGCAAAGGAGCGCTGAAGGTCCTGTGTCTGGGGGCGCACCCCGACGACATCGAAATCGGTTGCGGGGGCACACTTCTGGAAATGCTCGGACAGGGGCGAGAAATTCATCTCCGCTGGGTCGTGTTCGCCGCCGGGGGCGCCCGTCGCGCCGAGGCGCGTGCGGGCGCGGAGACCTTTGGAAAGAAAGCCTCCTCGCTGCAGACCGTTTTTCACGAATTCGAGGACGGCTTCCTTCCCTACGAGGGCGAAGCGGTGAAGCGAAGGTTCGAGGAGCTGAAGAACGGCGCCAATCCGGATCTCATCCTCACCCATTGGAGCGGTGATCTGCACCAGGATCATCGCCTGGTGAACGAACTCTGCCTCAACACCTTCCGCGACCACCTCATCCTCGAGTTCGAGATTCCCAAGTACGACGGCGACCTGGGGAGACCCAACTTCTACCTACCGCTCAGCCGTGCCAGCATGCAGGCCAAAGTCGATGGGCTAAAGAGCTGCTTTCCTTCTCAGAGCAAGAAGGATTGGTTCGATGAGGAGCTCTTTCGCGGGCTGGCGAGAATTCGCGGAATGGAATGCCGCGCCAAGGATGGTTACGCGGAAGCCTTCTATCTGCGCAAAGCCCGGCTCTCTTTCTCCTAGAAAGAAGGCGGATCTCCCGGACGCATGGGGCTAGGCCGTTTCGTTGCGCGAACGATGCTCCTCGATGAGGTGCTTCACCACATCCGGATCGGCCAGAGTGGAGATGTCCCCCAATCCGTCATACTGCGAGGATGCGATCTTCCGCAGCAGGCGCCGCATGATCTTACCGCTTCGTGTCTTGGGTAAACCGCTCGCGATGTGAATCACGTCGGGCGCCGCGAAGCCTCCGATCGCATGACGAACTTGTTCACGAAGCGCGCCGCTGATGTCATCCACCCCCACCTTGCTCTCACCGGCGGACAGCACCACGTAGGCGTAGATCCCGGTGCCCTTGATCTCATGCGGGACTCCCACCACCGCCGCTTCCGCGACCAGATCGTGCGCAATCAAGGCGCTTTCGATTTCAGCGGTTCCGAGACGGTGACCCGAGACGTTGAGTACGTCGTCGATCCTTCCCGTGATCCAATAGTCACCGTCTTCGTCACGCGTGCATCCATCGCCGGTGAAGTAGTAGCCAGGGTACTGTGTGAAATAGGTTTGCTTGAAGCGCTGGTGATCGCCCCACACGGTACGGGCTTGCCCCGGCCAGGGAGTCGCCAGGCATAGCGCTCCTTTGACCCCGTCGCCCTCCAGAACGGTGCCCTTCTCCGGATCGAGAATGATGGGCTTGATGCCGAAAAACGGCAGCATGGCGGCGCCGGGCTTGGTGGGGGTGACCCCGGGCAGCGGCGTGATGAGGATCCCCCCCGTCTCGGTTTGCCACCAGGTATCCACTACCGCACAGCAACCTCTCCCCACCACGTCGTGATACCACTTCCAGATCTCGGGATTGATGGGTTCGCCCACCGTGCCCAGGATGCGCAAGCTCTTCAGCTCGTACTTCTTGACCCACTCGTCTCCAGCTCTTGCGATGGCGCGAAGCGCGGTGGGCGCGGTATAGAAGATCGTGATCCCCAGGTCCTGGACCATGCGCCAGTAACGCCCGGGATCGGGATGGTTGGGAGTCGATTCGAACAGCACCGTGGTGGCGCCGTTGGCCAAAGGACCGTAGAGGATGTACGAGTGTCCGGTGATCCAACCGATGTCGGCAGCGCAGCAATAGACGTCTTCCGGATGATAGTCGAACACGTATTTGTGCGTAACCGCCGCGTAGACCATGTACCCGCCAGTCGTGTGGAGCACGCCCTTGGGCTGACCGGTGCTGCCCGAAGTGTAGAGAATGAAGAGCGGGTCCTCCGCGCCCATCCACTCCACGGTACAGGTGGCACGTTGCTTATGGGACTCCTCGTCGAGCCAGAGATCGCGGCCCACCGTCATGGGGGTCTGTGACTCGGTTCGTCTGGCGACCAGAACCGTCTTCACGAAGTCCATCCCTTCGACGGCCCGGTCGCAGATCTGTTTCAAGGGGATGCGTTTGCCTCCGCGCAGGCCCTCGTTGGCGGTGATGACTATCTGAGCCCTCGCGTCCACGATGCGATCGCGCAGTGCTTCGGCGCTGAAGCCTCCGAAAACCACTGAATGCACTGCGCCGATGCGCGCACATGCCAGCATTGAGAAGGCCAGCTCCGGAATCATCGGCATGTACATGCAGACGCGATCGCCCTTCTTCACCCCGTGGGCCTTCAACACGTTTGCGATACGACACACCTCGTGCTTCAACTCGCGGTAGGTGATGTGTCGATAGGTGCCCGCCTCGTCGCTGGCCCAGATGAGAGCGGTCTTGTCGCCCTTCTCGGCCAAATGCCGGTCGACGCAATTGTAGCAGGCATTCAGACGGCCGCCGGAGAACCAGGCGAAATCGACCTCGTCGTAATCGGCGTCGAACACGGTGTTCCAGGGGTGAAACCACTCGAGCGTCTTGGCCTGTTCGGACCAGAACCACTGCGGGTTGTCCAACGAAAGTCGATAGAGTCGTTCGTACTCTTCCATGCTCTGGATGTGGGCAGATTTCCGAATGTGATCTTTTACGGGGTAGATCTCTGGCACCTCGACCTCCTGAACTCGCATGGATCCGTGGGGAACGGGCCGCCAAGCGCGACCACTTCATTTTAGCGGAAGTTCTCTCTTCCATGTAGTGAAGATCTCTGCTCCTTGACGGGGCGGTCGCTCATGACCGAGACTGGCGCCATGTCAGTTCCACCTGCCCAATTCGAAGCCCAACCGCGGAATCGCCGCGCGATCGGACGCACGAGCATGGCGAACCATCGGCGAGGTCATCGTCGAAAGGAGCCCTGGTGGGCGGATTGCACCGATCGCGAACTGCTCGAGCTGCGACTCTGCGATCTCGATCTCAAGGTGGAGGAGAGCCCGATCCAGGAGCGGCTGGAGAGGCTCTACGAAGAGCTGGAGGAAAAGCGGATTCGTCTTCGTCCGCACGTTTGGTTCTCGCACGAGTGGTTCAGTCCGGACGGGATTCCCGGGTTCGGGATTCCCTTCTATCTCGCCCACGACCGTCTGAAGCGGCTCGAGCAGAAGATGATGCTGGAGGTGGAAGGGGGGACCGCCAGCGATTGCCTGAAGCTCATGCGCCACGAGACGGGCCACTGTATCTGCACCGCCTACCGCCTCCACTATTCTCGCCGTTGGCGCAAGACCTTCGGCGCCATGGGGACGCCGTACCCGCAGAGCTATCTCCCCCGTGCGCAGTCCAAGCGCTACGTCTTGCATCTGGACTGGTGGTATGCGCAAGCTCATCCGGCGGAGGATTTCGCGGAGACCTTCGCGGTGTGGCTGAA
Organism: Candidatus Krumholzibacteriota bacterium; assembly: GCA_963764625.1. GTDB lineage: Bacteria > Krumholzibacteriota > Krumholzibacteriia > JAJRXK01 > JAJRXK01 > JAOZPE01. Next base: position 246,758 of record CAVXTH010000009.1, read on the forward strand.
GCCCAATTCGCGCTGGAGACAGGCGTACCGGGGTTGGCCGGCTCTGCTCAAGCTGCGCTACGTGCACGACGCGATGGCAAAGATCGCCAACCAGCCCACCATAGTTCGCTCGAAGCGACACGTCGAACCCCTCAAGTTGCTGCGGTACACCCTCAGGGAGTACTACGAAGCGAAGAGGGAGACCTACGGCAGCCAAAGTCCCGACGTCTACCTGCGCGACCTGAGACGTCTGTTCTCCGACGAACCGCGTCATGCACGCCGTATGTCCGCCGCCGTCTTCCTGCGGCGGCATCGCCGACGGATTCGCGAACAGGTCTCGCGCTGGACGGGGGAATATCAATACACGGTCGACCTTGTTCTGCGGGACATGATCGAGAGTTGCAAAGCCCAGAAACTGCGCCTTCGAGAGTCGGAAACACGCACCCTCAGCGACGCGACCACTTTGGTTACGGTGCAGACCATGAACTTTCTCCACCGTGTGCCCCACAGGATCCTGGTATGAAACGCCTTCGGATCGTCGTTCTGTGCCATGAGGATCTCGTGCCTCCGGAGACTCTGCCCCCGGACGACAGCGATGCCATGGAACCGTGGCGAACCGAGTACGACGTCGTATCCACCCTCCGGGCCCTTGGTCACGAGGTGGCGGTGGTCGGCGTCAGCGACGATCTGGGAGTGATTCGCGAAGCCATCGATGAACATCGCCCGCACATCGCCTTCAACCTCACCGAAGAATTCCACGGAGAGGCGGTGTACGATCAGCACGTCGTGAGCTATCTCGAGCTGCGGAGGATGCCCTACACGGGTTGTAATCCTCGGGGGCTCATGCTGGCCCACGACAAGGGGCTCTGCCGAAAGATTTTGGCCTACCATCGGGTTCCGGGTCCGCGCTTTGTCGTGTTTCCCATGAATCGGAAAATTCGTCCGCCGAAAAAAATGAGCTATCCGCTCTTCGTGAAATCACAGGTGGAAGACGCCTCCCTCGGCATCGCCCAGGCTTCGGTGGTGGAGGATGAGTCGAAGCTCAGAGAACGCGTACAGTTCATCCACGAGAGCGTGGGGACGGATGCGATCGTGGAAGAATACATCGAGGGACGCGAGCTCTATTTAGGTCTGGTCGGAAACCGGCGTCTGCAGACCTTTCCCCTGTGGGAAATGGTGTTCAAGAACGTACCGAGCGGCACTCACCGCATCGCGACCTCAAAGGCCAAATGGGACGTCGTATACCAGAAGAAGATGGGAATCGCGATCGAGGCAGCTCGTAACATTTCTCCCGAGCTCGCGGACCGCATATCCCGTCTCGCCAAGAGAGTGTATCGCATTCTGGGACTCTCCGGTTACGCCAGACTCGATTTGCGACTAGACGATCAGAACGGAATCCACCTGATCGAGGTGAACCCCAACCCCGATCTCGCGTATGACGATCTGCTGGCGGAATCGGCCCTGCGGGGGGGGATCAAATACGACGCTCTCTTGACCCGCATCCTGAACCTGGGGCTCCAACACCGCGCGCAGTGGAGCCGGCGCTGAGTTCGCGGCCGACTCACAGCTCGCCCTGTGCGCATTTTGAGGGTTCAAGGGGTAATCTTCTTCTCCTGGGCGATCTCGTCCAGGGCGCGGCGTATCCGTCGGCCAAGAAGCCCGATGAGCGCGAGGGCGCTGACCGATCCCAGGATGATGAAGATCGATTCGCTTCGGGCCAGGGAGCCCGCGTCGGGAGTGGAGTGTCCGAGGCGATAGATCGCGTGGCCGATCGAGGCGTGAAGCAGCGCTTTGGGAACCAGAATCAGCCAGGTGATCATGTAGCGGGTAAAGCTTACGCGAGCGGCACCCAGGACGTAGTTGACCACGGCAAAGTTGGTGGGAGAGAGACGCAGGAGGGCCAGGATCTTCCAGTCCTTGAGACCGGCCAGACGATAGAAGCGGCGCAGGCGCGGGCGAGCCTCGATGAATCGTGACACCCTTTCCGCGAAGAGCCAGCGGGACCCGATGAACATCTCCATCGCAGCCAGCGCGCTCGCGAGGATGAGGATCTGAAATCCCTTGGTTACCCCGAAGATCGCGCCACAGCTCAGGTCGAGGATCGAGAGCGGAAAGAAACTGGGGGCCAGGATCAGATAGAGCAGGATGAACGCAAGCGGCGCCCAGGGTCCCATGCTCTCGATGAGCGGTCGCAGGCGCGCGAAATTGTGGGCGAGAACAAGGCCCAACCCGCCCAAGACTCCCAGGGCGATCAGGATCCCCCACAAGCGGGGGGACTTGAAACTCCACTGCTTCGATGGGGCCACGGAATCGTCGTGCTTGTGGGCGGGTTGTACCGGCATGCGTTCGCTTCCCCGATGGATCGCCAGGTTTGGCTGAAATCCCAGGGGATTGTACTGATTTCTGCCAGCGCGGCCATGGTCTATACTTTTGCTCCGAGTGGAGGATCCCGCTCGACTGGAGTGATACCGTGCTAGATCTTCCCGTGCCCACCGTCGCTTCACGCGACTCCGCCCCCTGGCTGGCTCTCCTGGTAGCCGTGCTCGCTCTCTCGGCCTACCTGAGGACCCTGTGTCCAACCATCTTCGCGGGCGACTCGGGAGAACTGGCGGCGGCGGCGGTGACGCTGGGGATCGCGCATCCTCCCGGCTATCCACTGTGGGTTCTGCTGGCGCATGGACTGACGTTTTTGAGCCCGCACGAACCCGCGTTGGCTCTCAACGTCTTCTCGGCGGTTTGCGGCGCGATCGCCGCCGCGATGCTCACGAGCTTGCTGCTGCGCATCCGCGTCTCGCCCCTCGCGGCGGTCGCGGGCGGCCTGGGTTACGCGTTCGCGATCGGTCCCTGGAGCCAGTCGGTCATCACCGAAGTCTACGCGTTGAACATGGCCCTGACCGCTCTTTCGCTCTGGGCCGCCGTGGCTGGCTTGCAGGGAAAGCGATGGGGCTATCCTCTCGCGGCCCTGCTCTTGGGTCTGGGGATGGGCAATCACCCCCTCGTCGCGCTCGCCGGCTTGCCGCTGCTGGCGTGGTGGGCCCATACCCGTCACGAGAGGCCACGCGACGCGCCTCTGTTGGTCCCGCTGCTGCTCTTCTTCCTGGGCCTCAGCGTCTATCTCTACCTTCCCCTTCGTCAGAGCCAAAACCCCACGATCGAATGGGGTGGCATGAAAGACCTGGGCGACGTCCTGCGCCATGTTCTGCGATCCCAATACACCGGACCCTCCGCGGCGGCGGGGGTCGGCTCGCTGGGGACGCGACTGCGGGTCTTTTTCCAGCTCTTCGCGGAGGATGTACCGCCTCTGGTCTGGGTATTTGCCGTGGCCAGCGCTCTCGCCCTGCGCCACGCCGCGCGCAGAGTTGTGACCCTGGGCTCATGGAGTCTGTGGCTGCTCAGTGGGCCAGTGTTGGCGGCGAGCATCGGCTTCGCGGACACCTTTCGCGATCGCACGGTGGTGCGAGTCTACTTTCTAACCGCGGTCTTCTCCGCCTACCTCCTAGCGGGAATCGGCTTCAGCGAGATCCTCGCCATCGTGCTGTCGAAACTCCCCACTCGAGCGCGCCTTTTGAAGTCCGTGGCCGCGGCGCTCCTCGCGGCGGTGGTCCTCTGGCAAGGTTGGTCGAATTTCCCCGTTTGCAATCGCCGCCACTCGACTCTGGCGCGCGACTACGCGGACGCGGTGCTTCTGGCCCTTCCTGAGGGAGCGCGCCTCTTCGCGAACGGAGGCGACGCGGAGGTCTTTTCGCTGATCTACGAGCACGTGGCGAAGGGAGTCCGTCCCGACCTGACCCTGTACGATACGTTTCTGAATCTGACGGTGGAGAACTACGGTCAGGACTTCCTCACCCTGAACCGCTCGCAGCGCAAGGCCGAGCGTATCAATCGAGAAATCCAGTTCGCCCTCGACGAACCGAAGCGAACGATCTTCTACACCGAACGCACGCCCACCAAGGGCTTCGCCGGCTGCACCCTGGTGCCCAACCAGATGATCTTCCAGTTGCTGCGGCCGGGGGAGAAGCCGGCGGAGATTTCGGCCGAGGTCGAGCCCATGCCGCCGGTCGATTCCGGAGATTGCATCGAGAGCGTGCTCGCTGCGTCCATCCAGTACCAGAGCGGTCTCTCGGCCGAGGCTCGCGGCGCGAGGAACCGGGCCAAGGAGTACTTCGAACGGGCGCTGACCTACGGGAAGAACGCGACGGGGATCCAGGTGGTAGTGGGAGAAGCGTTCGCTCGAAACGGAGACGAGAAGAGCGCCTGGGAGTGCTACCGCCGGGCCCTGGCCATCGACCCGCGCGATCCCGCGGCCCTCTACGCGGTGGCCGTGCTCCAGATGGCTAACGGTCATGAGGCGGATGCTTTGCGCACTCTGAAGGAGATGGATCGGCTCGCGGTAAGGGCACCAGAGGTCTACATGCAGTACGGAACTCTGTTGGCCCTGAAAGGAGAGTTCGAGCCAGCGATCCGCGCCGCGACACGCGCGCTTTCGCTCGATCCCTCGCTCGAATCCGCGAAGACCCTCCTGGGTCTGGCACGCGAAGGCGAGGGCCTGGGAGGTCAAAAAGGGGTCGATGCGATCCGCGAGCGAGTCCAGAGGCTCCGGGTGGATTCGACTCTGCACGCGGCGCGTCTACAGCTGGAACGAGGAGAGTATCAACGGGCACGCGATCTCTTCGAGACCGCTCTGAGAGCCGCGCCCAGCGACAGCCATGTCCTCTACGGACTCGGATACGCACTGCTGGAGGACCAGAGATTCGAGGAGGCGGCCCAAGCCTTTCGACGCATGCTCGAACTCGATCCCGAGTCGGTGAGCGGGATCAATGCCCTCGCCTACACCGACGCGATCATGGGAAAGAATCTCGAGCGTGCGAGGCAAAGCGTCCTCTCGGTACTGACGAACTCGAAGGACCTGCATCCCTATCTTCTGGATACTCTGGGCTGGATTCTTCAGCGCGAGGGGAAGCCCCACGAAGCGCTTCCCTACCTGAAGGACGCGGAGGAGAAGCTGCCCCAGACCGATCGCTCGATGCGAGCGGAAAATCGGTTTCACCTCGCGGCCGTGCTGGAAGATCTGGGCCAGGACGCAGCGTCGCGGTCCTACGCCGCCCAGGCGCTCGTGGAATCATCCGATCAGTTCTGGGTGCCCGAGTTGAAGGCGCTGCAGAAGCGGCTGGGGAGCTGACCCACTACTACCGCGGGCGGAAGTAGCGCAGCGAATCCTCGATCGTCTGTTTGGGATTCAGCAGGAGATCGAGAAACTCGACACAGAGCGCCCTGAACAGCCTCGGTTTTTCGACCGATAGTCCTTCGGTGGATAGTCCCTTCAGGTGGAAGCGCCAGTAGTCGCGGCCGCGGCCCATGAAGAAGGAGCGCGCGAGGCGACGATAGTGTCGATCCCGGCGCAGCTCCCATTCCTCGTCATACACTGCCGGCTCGAGGAACTTTTTGCCGTAGCGGTGCAGAACGATCAGGCTGTCGAGCTGGCTGTTGTCGTAATGGCGAATCTGGGAGTAGATCGATTCGGGATCGACGCGCAGGTAGCTCAGGACCTGATGGATGAACCCGAAATCCCAGTTCATGAGAATCTCGTAACAGGCCTCGGTGTCCTCGTGCAATCGCCCTTCACGGTAGAAGGGTCGAGCCTGCCGCACCACTTCGCCGCGCATCATGACGGTGGTGGGAGAACCGAAGAGAAACATCTGGCTCAGCAGGTGGCGTGAGGCGATCTCCTTCCCCGAGAAGACGGTCTCGGTATAGGGAAGTCCCATGCCGCACAGCGTCAGACCTTGCAGGTAGTAGGAGGAGATCAAGCCGACGCGAGGATTTGCTTCTCCCAGGGTGACCATTTCGCGCAGGCAGCCGGGGTAGATCCAGTCGTCAGCCTGGACGATCTTGCAATACGCGCTCGAGGGGTCCAGGTACTCCAGGGCCTTGTTGTAGTTGGGCACCTGACCGCGGAATTCTTGGCTGCGAATGTAGCGAATCCGGGGATCGCGATCGGCGTACTCGCGCCCGATCGCTTCGGACCCGTCCGTGCTCACGTTGTCGTGCAGGATGTACTCGAAGTTCGGATAGTCCTGCGCGAGCACGCTTTCGATGCACTCGCGCAGGTGATTCGCCGTGTTGTAGAAGGGAGTGACGACCGAAACCAAAGGCATCTCGGATGGAGATGTCGGAAATTCCGGACCCATCGATTGCCTCCGGGCGTGTCGACCCTACTTCGACTCCATCCGCGCGGTGATGGCTTCGCCGAATCCCGAGCACGAGAGTTCGGTGACCCCCTCACGTCCTTCGCGAATCATGAGACGCGCCAGATCGTAGGTGACCTTGCCATCCAGGATCGCCGCGGCGATGCCATTGTTGATGAGCTGCGCCGCTTCCTTCCATCCCAGGTATTCGAGCATCATCACCGCGGACAGGATGATCGAGCCAGGATTGACTTTGTCCATGCCGGTATACTTGGGAGCCGTGCCGTGCGTCGCCTCGAAGAGAGCGACCTCATCGGACATGTTGGCGCCGGGGCCGAGTCCCAATCCACCGACGAGAGCGATGGCCGCGTCGGAGAGGAAGTCACCTTCGAGATTGGGGAGAGCCAGTACGCTGTACTCTTCCGGGCGCGTCTGGATCTGCTGGAAGATGGAATCGGCGATGCGGTCCTTCACCAGGATCTTGCCCTTGGGCATCTTGCCGTCCAGCTCGTCCCAGAGCTGCTTCTCGGTGATGGTCTTGTCGCCGAACTCCTCCTTGGCCAGCTCGTAGCCCCACTTGGCGAACGAACCCTCCGTGAACTTCATGATGTTTCCCTTGTGCACGATGGTCATGGAGGGAAGCTCATGAGCCACGGCCCATTGCAGTGCCTTGCGAACCAAACGCTGAGTTCCAAAGGTCGAGATGGGTTTGATGCCGATACCGCTGTCGGAGCGGATTTCGCGCCCGGTCATGTCCTTGACCAGCTTGATGATGGCCAGCGCCACGTCTCCGCCCTTCTCGAAATCGTAGCCGGCGTAGACGTCCTCGGTGTTTTCACGAAAGAGGATGAAATCGACTTTGTTGGCGTACTTGTTCGGCGAGGGCACGCCTTCGAAATACCGGATCGGCCTCACGCATGCGTAGAGGTCGAGATGTTGGCGGAAACGCACGTTGATCGAACGGAATCGTTCGCACACCCCGTCGGTCTTGTTGCACTTGTCGCAGCTGCCCGGATGATACTGCTGGTGCGCGCAGTGCAGACAGACATGGGTCTCTTCGCCGATCGGCGTGGTGAAGGGACCTTTGATGGCGACCTTCAGGTAGCGGATGGCCTCCACCGTTTCCTTTGGAAATTCGCTTCCGTAGGTCTGAAGCCCCTCGAGACCGGCGTAGAGCGGACACCAGACGATGGAACGATCGCCGTTGTAGGCCTTGTGGACCGCGGCTTCGACCACGGTTTGCATCACCGGGGTGATGTCGAGCCCGATGCCATCGCCCCGCAAAACGCCGATGATGGGCCGAGAACCCACGATGGGTTTTCCGTCGCGCACCTCGATGCGATCGCCTTCGGGAAGAGTCACTTTCGAGAATTTCACTGTCAGCTCCTTCTGATGCACTTCAGTATCCCGCAGTTTTCCGCAAGAAGATAGGAAATGCCTCCCCGTGCGCCCAGGATGGAATTTTACTGCGACTGCGGGACGCGCGAGTAGCGCCAGAGGATGCTGCCGGTCCAGAACGCCACGAAGCTCAAATAGGCCCCCAGAATCCAATTGAACTCGCCCGTCAATCGATCGCTTTGGTCGATCGCTGCCCTCACCAGTTGGTGAAAGTTCAAGAGGAAGAAGATCAGGGTAACGGCACAGAAGGTCAGCAGGTTCTCGGCCAGCTTCAGCCGGGTCTGTCCCCCCAGCTCGCCGTTGAGCCAGTAGTCACGTCGGGGGAGGTTGATCAGACCGCGGGGAATGACCTGAAGCGCGAACGCCAAGCTGGTGAAGACGAGGAAGAGGCCCAGAATGACCTCCCAGTAGAGACGGGCGAAGGCCCGAGGGGAGGACCAGGCATCTGCGTTCCCGTGACCATCGAAATGGGTGGGAATCTTGGTGGGGAGGCTCGGGGCGTAGTGAATCCAGTAGACTGTGGCGAGAGCCAGAAGCAGAAGGGTGAGTTGGAAACTGGAACTCTTGAGGATTCGCATCTTCCTCCCCGCCCCTAGCTCGGGCAGCTCAGTCGGTCTTCCGTCTCAGCATCAGCAGGGTGATGTCGTCCGAGGCGTGCTGGTTTCGCAAGAACTCGTGGATTTCCTGCAATACGAGCTCCTGGATACGCTCCAAAGATTCGTGTCGTGAAGCGACCAGGATTCTCTCCGCGCGCTCGGTTCCATAGAAACTGTCTCCGTCGGTCGTGGCCTCCGTGACCCCATCCGTGTAGATGACGAGCAGGTCGCCCGGCTGAAGAGAGGTTTTCCCCTGGCCATACTCGGCATCGAAGTCGAATCCCGCGGGGAGACCGGTGGAGCACAGGCGTTCTACCGAACCGTCGGCTCGGATCACCAGGGCGTCCTCGTGTCCAGCGCTCGCGTACAGGAGTTGTCCGGTATCCGGTTCGTATTCCCCCACGAAGAGGGTGACGAATCGTTCGACGGGCAATGTCTCGCGCAGATGTTCGTGCATTTCCTCCAGAACGTGCATCGGTTCTCCGCCCAGACGGGCCAAGATCCGCAGCAGCATGGTGGACGCACCCATGGAGAGAGCGGCTGCCATTCCCTTCCCCGAGACGTCGCCCACCGTGAGGAGAAGGCGCCCGGAGGGGCGCTCCAGACAGAGATAGAGATCTCCCCCCACTCCCCGGCACATTTCGAGGTGGCCGTAAAGATCGATCCCCGCGATTCTGGGAAGTTCGCGGGGGAGAAGGCTCTCCTGGACTCGGGCCGCGCGCCGTCGCTCGCGCTGTTCGTCGTCTCGTTGCCGTTTGACTCCCACCGCGCGTGCAATCGCGGTGAGAACCTGCAGGTCGTCCTCGTCGTAGCGGCGCCGGCTCATCAGGTTGTCGGCGTAGAGAATTCCACGTACGCGATCTCCGTCGAGCAAGGGAGCGACGATGGCCGACCTCACTCTCAGATCCTGCACGCTTTGATAGGCTGCGGCGGGAGAGGCGTTCATGGCATCCTCGACCAGAAGGGAGGATTTCGTGCGGCAGACTTCCTCGATGAAGTGCTTGCTCAGACGGTACTTTTCCGCGTGATCGGGAGACGAGAACCAGGCACCGCGTCGCAAGAAGGGAGTCCCCATTCCATCATCCTCCAGAATCAGCACGCGATCGGCGTGGATGACCTTTCCCGCGAACTGGCAGGCGTTCACTTCGAAACTCTCGTCGTCCGGAGCGGCAGCGATCAGGTCGAAGAGACTCGAGAGCATCTGGAGGATGCGATCGCGGGCCATTCCGGTGGTTGCGCGATTTGGCGAGAAGGAGACACGGGACTGAAGCTCGTCGTGCTGAGAGAGGGGAGCCCCGATGGAGGTCCAGGAGTCGTTGCGCCACAGTTCCGCCTCGCCGAAAGTGAGGTGGCTCTGCTCGGGAATTTCGACCTCTTTCTCGGTTTCGATCTGCTTCCCGTCGATGAGAGTGCCACTCGTGCTGCTGAGATTGCGAACGAAGAGTTTCGCTCCCTCTACGCGCAGGATCGCGTGTTGCCGGCTGACGCTCATGACCGGGATGCGGATTTGGGAGCTTTCGGAGCGGCCGAGGGTATGGGTCCCGTTCTCGAGGGAGAGCGAGTGACTTTCGCCCCCATAATTCAAGTGGACTTCCACGAGTTCACTCCTGCGCTCAAATCGAGACAATCGGTGCATCCCACAGTGTAGGGGTTGTCTTGAGTCGCGTCGAGGGGCGGCTCATCCGGTGGCATGGTGGGGGTCGAGATCGCGCGAGCGCCCTCCGTGTTGGGCCGAGAGGCCGACCACGATCAGGATCAATCCGGCCAAAGTCGAGGGGTGAATCGTCTCTCCGAGGACTAGCTGGATGAACACCAGGCTCAGGAAGGGGGAGAGGAAGATGAGATTGGCCACTCTCGACGCATTGCTCGTGCGCTTCATCGCCGCAAGCCACAGCACGTAGGTGATTCCCATCTCGAAGATGCCGACGTAGAGCGCGCCGAGAATCCAGGAACCCATCCGCCCTCCGCCCGCGTCGGGAAAGAACCCACCGGTCCACGCGGCGAAGAATGCGACCAAGGGGAGGGCGAAGAGGAAACTCAGAAACAGTCCCACCACCGGCTGAAGATCTCCGCGAGTGTTGAAAATCCAATAGAACGCCCAGATGAGAGTGCTGCCCAGAGCCAGCGCGATTCCCGCGCCGTCGTAGCTCAAGTGCCGGAAGTCTCCTCCGGTGGAGATGATGACCACTCCGCCATAGCACACGAGCCCGGCGAATAGATCGCGCCAGCGAAAGCGATGGTGCAGTAGGGGAATCGAGAGCCAGGAGAGGGTGAGGGCCCAGGTGTAGTTCAAGGGTTGCGCGACCTGGGCGGGCAGACGGTCGTAGGCCGAGAAGAGAATCGTGTAATAGAGGAAGGGATTGAGGAACCCCAAGATCGCGGCGTGGAAGTATTGCTGCCGGCGCGCGCGAAGCAGCAGAGGGAGACGCCGTTGCCCCGCCAGCAGGAGCCCCAGTACCACCAATGAAAAAGCGTTCGCCCAGAACAAGAGCTGCGCCGGCTCGAGCACTCGCAGGCTCAGCTTGAAGGCGGTCGCCACCGTCGACCACAGCAAGACTGCGGCCAGGGCGAAGAGACGAGCTTGACGCTCTTGGTTCACCTGGCGCAGCGTAGCACAACGGCCAACGGCGTCAATTCGCGCGGCATGAGTGCCATCGCCCATGCGCCCACATTGGATGGCTGATACACTGATTGGATGGTCACTTTTCCCATCCAAATCCCCTTGACGCGGGGATCTTAGCCTCTATCCTTTGGAAAGGACCCCTCCAATCAACGAGCTCGGCGGGCCGCAGTTGAGCTCGCTCTCTAGGCCCGGCGGGAGCCTCAGCATGAATTTGCGCATCGAAGTCGAGCACGAGAGCTCTGTTCCGATCTACCTGCAGATCGTGCAGCAGTTGCGCGAGCGGATCGCCACCGGTGAGGTGAGCGAGGGAACCCTCCTGCCTCCGGAGCGTACTCTGGCCCAGCAGCTGGGAGTGAATCGCAGCACAGTGGTGAGCGCCTACCGCGAGCTCAAGCGGAGTGGTTTGGCGCAGGCCCGGGTGGGCCGGGGAACCTCGGTGCTCGCGTTCGCGGGCGAGGAGTCCACGGCGGAGGCGGAAGGCCCGCTTCCCTGGCGCCAACTCTTCAGCGAGTCCGTACGTCCGGACAGCGATCCGCTCGTGCGTGATCTCTTGGAGATGGCGGGCCGCGAGGACGTCATTCCCCTCTCGGTGGGATTGCCCGCGCCCGAGCTGCTTCCCCTCGAGCTGGTCCGGCGCGTGACCCGCGATCTGGGAGGCAAGTTGGGCTCGGCCTCGTTGTTGCAATGTCCGACCGAGGGCGTGAAATCCTTTCGTGAGGCTCTGGCGAGCCGGATGCGCTCGCGGGGAGTGGAGTGTGGCGCCGAGGAAGTTCTCGTTCTCTCGGGCTCCCAGCAGGGTCTGGATCTGGCGTCGCGCGTGTTTCTCGATCCCGGCGATATCGTGGTCGTCGACGAGCCCACCTACTTCGGCGCGCTCCAGGCTTTTCGCGGTGCGCGGGCGCGGATCCTCCCTGTTCCCAGCGACGAGCAGGGGATGATCACCGATGTCCTGGCCACCGTCCTGGAGCGGCATCGTCCCAAGCTCATCTACACCCTGCCCACCTTCAAGAACCCGGCGGGGACGGTGATGAGTCTGTCCCGGCGTCAGCATCTTCTCGATCTGGCCTGGAAGTTCCAGGTGCCGGTGCTCGAGGATGACCCCTACTCCGATCTGCGCTACGACGGCGAGAATCTGCCCAGCCTGAAGGCTCTGGATCGGCACGGTGGCGTGATCTATCTCTCGACCTTCTCCAAGATTCTCTTTCCCGGCCTGCGTCTCGGCTGGCTCGTGGCCGATCGGCCCGTGGTGCGACAGTTCGCACTCTTGAAGCAGGTGGTCGATCTCCACAGCGACACTCCCGGACAGTGGGTGGTCGACGCTCTGATCCGCGAGGGCACCCTGGATGAGCACGTGAAGATGGTGAAGGGCCACTACGCGCGCCGCCGGGACCTCATGCACGAGACCCTTCAGAGCTGCGCTCCCGCTGGGGTGCGCTGGGTTCGGCCCGAGGGAGGGTTTTACGTGTGGTGCCGCCTTCCCCTGGAGGTCGAGAGGTCAAGGCTCGTCAGCACCGCGGCCGAGGCCGGAGTATCGTTCTTGCCCGGTTGGTCTTGCTATGTCGAAGACCCGGGCACGCCCTTCATTCGACTCAATTTTTCCTTTGCCCGCGAAGATCAAATCGTGCCGGGCGTGACCCGGCTGATGGAAGCAGTTGCTCGTAGTTCTGCCGGAGCGCGATTGAACGTCGCCGAAGGGGTGGGTACCCATCCCATCGTTTGAACCGGTTTTCGGGTGTATCCCCAATCTCAGGTGGTCAAGCATGAAGATCAAACTCGCAAAGCGGATGGAGAAGATCAAAGCTTCCGAGATCCGTGAGCTGCTGAAACTCACCCAGCATCCCGAGATGATCTCCTTCGCGGGCGGGTTGCCTGCCCCCGAAACCTTTCCGGTCGAAGATTTTCGAACCGCCGTGGATGCCGTTCTCACCGAACAGGGACGTCGCGCCCTGCAGTATTCTCCCACCGATGGCGACAAGGGTCTTCGTGAGATGATTGCGCAGCGCATGAACGCCTTGCGCGGCACCAAGGTCAACTCCGAAGAGATCCTCATCACGAGTGGATCGCAACAGGGGTTGGATTTGTCGGCCAAGATCCTCCTGGACGAGGGCGATGTCGTTCTGTGCGAGTCGCCCACCTATCTCGGCGCGATCCAGGCCTTCGTTCCCTACGCGCCGCGTTTCATCGAGATCGCCACCGACGGCGAGGGCATGGACATGGAGGAACTCGAGAAAGCCTTGAGCACGCAAGAGCGGGTGAAGATGATCTATGTCATCCCCGATTTTCAGAATCCCTCCGGGCGCACCTGGTCACTGAAACGGCGCGAGAAACTCATCGAGCTGGCGAATCGATTCGAGGTCCCGATCGTGGAGGACAGCCCTTATGCCGAGCTGCGCTTCGAGGGCGAGGACATTCCCTCGATCAAGTCGATGGATACCGAGGGCATGGTCATTCACCTGGGGACCTTCTCCAAGATCTTCTGTCCAGGGCTCCGCGTGGCCTGGCTGGCCGCTTCTTCCGAGATCAGGAGGAAGTTCGAGCTCGTGAAGCAGGGTGTCGATCTGCACACCTCCACGATCGCGCAACTGGACATCCTGCAGTACATGCGGGACAACGATCTCGATGCGAACATCCGCGGCATCCGCGAGCTCTACCGGGAGCGCCACGACGTGATGCTTCGGGCGATGGACGAGCTCATGCCGGAGGGAGTGAAATACACCCGGCCTCAGGGAGGCATGTTTCTCTGGGTCGAACTGCCCGAGGGAGCCGAGGCCAGGGTCATTCTCGAACGGTGTCTCAAGGAGAAAGTTGCCTTCGTGCCCGGCTCGTCGTTCTTTCCCAATGGGGGACACGAGAATACGATGCGGGTCAACTACTCGGTTTCCTCCCCCGAGAGGATCAGAACCGGGATGGAGAGAATGGCGCGCATCATCAGGGCCTATTTAGCCGAAATGGTCACGATCGACTGAAGGCTCGCGTAAGACGGGGGAAGAGGCTGGTCTTGAAGTGGCCGCCCGACTATCGTTTTTCGAGCCTCTTGCAGAAACCTCTGAGAAAGGACTTCCAGAATGGCAGTCAGGAATGCACGCGCGGCTCTGATGCTTGGCGCACTGATGCTCGTGAGCAGCGTCGTCGCGAGAGCGGAAGAACCCGCCACCTTCGAAGAAGCGCAGAGTCTGGCCAAACAGCAGGGAAAGCTGATGCTCATCGATTTCTACGCGGATTGGTGCGGCCCCTGCAAACGTTTCCAGGCGGATGCCTCTACCGTTTCAGAATTGAAGCAGGGACTGAATTCCGTGGTCTTCTTCAGCATCGATGCCGAGAAGGGCGATGGAATCGAATTGGCGAAACGCTACGGAGTGCGGTCGTATCCCAATTTCCTGTTGGCGAACGCCGCGGGAAGTGCCGTATTCCGATGGGTGGGCTACGGTGACTCCGCCGGCTTTCTGAAGAACATGAACGAGGGTCTGGCCGATCCCACGACCCTGGTCGACAAGGAGATAAGATTCGATAAAAAGCCCACCGTCAAAGACGCCGAGGCGGTGGCCAACGCCGCGCTGGCGGCGAGTGACATGAAGAAGGCGGCGTCTTGGTACGAGAAGGCCGCGAAGTTGCAGGGTGGAGGGTACGAGGGCGAGATCTACATGGCCAAGTACTATGGCCTGCAGGCCGGCCTGTTCACGAAAGACGAGGTTCTGGCTGCCGCGGACGCGGTCATGCAAGGCGACAAGTTCGAAGACAAGATGATGGTGTACCAGACCCAAGCGGGTCTGGCGAGAGCGACAAGAGATCCAGCCCTCCGTCATCGATATGTAGAAGCGGTGTGGGATCTGTTGAAGGACAACCACTCGCCCGACGCGGAGAGCATGCGCGAGTACGTCGCCATCGATTACGCGCTCTATGTGGAGATGGATCTCCAGAAGGCCGCGAATCTGAAATACGCGGCGATGCCAGAGGGATGGCTGGAGAACGCCGACGCGCTCAACGAGTACGCCTGGTGGTGCTTCGAGAACAAAGTCGATCTGGAGCGCGCGGAGAAGCTCGCGCGCAAGGGGATCAAACTGGCCGAAGCTGGTTCGCAGAGAGCGGCCATCCTGGATACAGCGGCCGAACTCTGTAACGCTCTGGGACACTGCGACGACGCGGTGAGCCTCACCCAGCAGGCCATCGAGAACGACTCTCAGAACGAGTACTACAAGAAGCAGCTCAAGCGCTTCCAGGACCTGGCCAAGCAGGCTGGTTGATCAGAGCTCGATCGGAACTCGATCAACGCCCACCGTCATCGTTGACGGTGGGCGTTTCTTCGTTCGTTCCGGTCTCGCCGTCTTCGGCTGGCTTCTCCACGGGCGTACCGCCTCCACCGAACTGAAATCCGATCCCAGCCTGGAAGCTGTTCACGATGTCGTGCCGCAGGTAGCTGGTCGTCGCGAGGAAATTGAAGGTGTAGCCCAAATTGATGAAGACGTTCTTGGTGAGATAGGTATCGACCCCCACCGGAAGCGAGAGACTGAAGTTGCTCTCGTTATCCTCGAACGGCGAGCCGTCCGTGGTGATGGTAAAGGTCGTGAACTTGAATCCCAATCCAACCCCGGCGTAGGCCTTGAACGTGGGGTTGAGATCGAGGAAATAGCGACCCAAGAGCTGCAGCAGGATGTCGCTGTACTCTCCATTAACGTTCTGCTGCTCCGCCCCTTTGTAGTCTTCGGTGACTTTGAAATAGTGGAACCGAAAACCGGCGGTCCAATTTGCGTTGGAGCTGAGCTTCTCGTAGCTCAGGATTCCGCCGCTGCCGTAGCTCGTCTGCGCGGCCGGCTCGGTCACCATGCTCACGTAGGTGCCATCCATGGTGATGATCGTCGCGCCTTGACGCATCTCGGTGGCAAGCGCCGCATGTGCCATCAGCACGAAAATCCCTAGAGTCACAGCTGCAGTTACGCGTCGCATCATTTATCCTCTCACTCTTCTCGGGTCGGTTTACTGCTGCTCCTGGAGCAGGGCCGCCGTAGCCTTGGGGTTGATGAGCTTCAACTTGGGTTGATCCGGCAGAGCGTCAGCACCATTCTCGATCAGCGCGATGATCTCCGGCGGCGTGAGATCCGGCTTCATGGCCACCAGTTTCGCCGCGAGATTCAACACGTTCGGAGAGGCCATCGAAGTGCCCGAGAGAGCCATCTGCTCTCCTCCGGGTACGTTGCTCTCAACCTCGAAGCCGTTGGAGTACACCACGACGTTGTCGCCCATGCTGGTGAAATTCGTGCGTTTTCCCTCTTGGTCGACCGCCCCGACGACCAGGACGTTGGGCATTTCGTAGGAGGACGGAATCGTGCGGTGAAAGCTGACGTCCGAGTCGTCGTTGCCGGCCGCCACCACGAACAGGATGTCCGGGCAGCTCTCGATCGCCTTGTGCAGACCCTCGTCGAGGATGCCGAAGTTCTCTTCGGTCATTGCCTTGCGCTCTTCCGCCGTCTTCCCGATGCCGTTCGCCTCGAGGCTGGACTCGACTTCCTTGAAGGTCCAGCCCCAGCTCATGTTGACCACCCTCACCTTGGCTGCCTTGAAGTACTTGGCCGAAGCCGCGTAGGAAGCCGCGTGCTTCAACGCGATCTCTTTGGTGATCGCGGCCGGAAGGGCGTGGTAATCGAAGGTGATTCTCGAAATGAGGATCTTCGCGTAGGGGTTGCCCTTGGTGGCGATCCCAGCGACGTGGGTGCCGTGCGCGTAGAGGCCCACGAATCCCAGCGAGGTCATGAAATCCTTCATCTGATCCGGGGGCAGGCTCACCAGGTGCTGACGCACCTCACTGGCCGCGTCGCTCTGGATCGCGGCCTGGAGATCCATGATTCCCTTCATGTAGTGCATGGCATCGGCGACCTTGCCATCCTGGTCTCCCAGAGGATGGAGAAGGTGCGGGTTCGCGTCGCCGTTGATGTCGTAGGCGATTCCATGGAGGTCGTCCACGAAGCCGTTCCCGTCGTCGTCCTTTCCGTCGAGGGTCTCGTTTGGATTCGTCCAGAGGGAGTTCTTGTAGACGCTCACATCGACTCCCGAATCCCAGATTCCCACCACGACCGGGGTGTAGTTCTTTCCCGGAGGAAGGGTCAGCTCACGCGCGGGCCAGATGTCCTTCTTTTGCTCCTTGTGCGCATCGACGACCGAGGTGAGGGCGGCGAGGCGTTCTTCTCTCAGAGGGAGGATGACCTTGAGCGCGAAGTACAGGCCGATCACCCGATCCGCCATGTCGCCGCTGAGCTCGTGCGAATTCGCCACCACGGGATCGATCTGGGACTGAACCATGCCCTTGATGACGTTTTCGGAGAGAATCTCCGCCATTCCGCGTTGCTGCTGGACGTCGTCCTGCACCACGTCCCAGGGCAGATTCTGCAGCTCCAGTTGGAGTTGTTGTTTGAAGGTGTCTCGGTAGGCCTGCGAGCCCTCGGCGCCCGCCTTGCGCGCGGCCACCAGGGCGCGCGCGGTGAGCCCGGTGAGGAGTTTCGCGGACTCCTTCCCCTCCAAATTCTTGATCTTGTCGATCCACCCGAGTGCTTGCTCGTCGCGCTGGGCGAGCAGATCGAGGGTCAGCAGGATCCCGTAGTATCCTTTCAACATCGCCGGATCCTGGAGATCATACTTTTTCAGGATGGACTCGATGTCCTTCCGAACCGTCTCGCCCAGGGTGGACATGGCCTCATCCGACGCGAGCATCTCGCTGACAGACCCTTCCACCGGATAAGAGCGGACGGGGAGGTCGGTGAGGCTCTTTACCGGGATCTTCTCGGCCACGGCAGAGTGGACCGAGAGCGTCGTCAAGCCCAGGATCAGGCAGAGAATGGTCAAAAAAGTGCGTCTCACGAGATCCTCCTTGTGAAACACGAGTGTAATGCCGGGGCCACGAGAAGTGGCACTCCATGCTAGTCCTCCGCGCCCTCGGCGACAAGCCCAGCTCGGATTCGCCTTGACCTTCCAGCGGTGGCGACCAACGTGGAAGAAGCGCGATTATCCCCATTCCCCCGTCGTGTCATGTCCGGGCAATCCTCTCCCCTGCGGCAACGCAGCCCCCACGGCCAGAAGACGCGCCAGAAGCTGCTGAGCGCCGCGCTCGCGCTCATGGAGCGGCACAATTTCGACGAGATCCGAATCGTGGACCTGACACGCAAGGCGGGCACCTCGACCGGCTCGTTCCACTACTACTTCAAGGACAAGGACGAGCTCTTCGACGCCCTCATCGAGCAAGAGGCGGAACACCGGATCTCGATGGTGGTTCGACGCATTCAGGAGCGCGACTGGAGTGGAGTTTCGCTCCCCGGACGGGCTCGGATCTTCTTTTCGGCCGTTTTGAGGATGCACCGCAAGGAACTGGGGTTCACCCGGGCCCGTGCCCTGCGCACCTTCACCGGGCACGGCCACTGGTACAAGGGCGCCGAGGGGGAGGCCTTCGATCAGCCGATGCAGCTCATCGACGAGTGGCTGAGCGAGAGCCCGGAGCTCGTCGAGCGCCCCGATCGTCTACGCGCGGTGCAGATCGGACTCAGTTTCAGCCTGGCGGTCCTCAGTGAGTTCGTGGTCTTCCCCGAGACGCGCCGCGCCGCCCTGAAGGCGATGGGCGATGAGGAACTCCTGGAGGCTCTCGTGCTCGCCTTGGTGTCCTTCCTGCAGGCGCCAGCCTCCCATTTGATCGCGCCCTGAGCCTGGCTCGAAACGGTGCCCCGTCCGGCGGGCTTGCGCTACACTTCGCTCTGGAGTTTCGTGGGGTTCGGCTCGATTTCGCGCTTTTGCCCCTCGAGCTGCTGAATCCACCGCGGTTGGAGGATGGTGCCGCGATGTCCGAGCGATCGCAAAGCTTTAGTGTCCTGGAGGCCGACGAGGGCCTTCGGCTGGACCTGTTTCTCACGCGCCATCTGGGGATCTCGCGCCGTGCCGCCCAAAGGTTGGTCGAGGACCAGAGCGTGCGGGTGGAGGGGAAGTGTGCGTCCAAGGGTCTGGCCCTGAAAGGCGGGTGGAGAGTGGACGTGGCCGCGTATCAGGCCCCTGGCTCCGAGGAGATTCTGCCTTTTGTCGGTGAGGAAGTAGAGATCCTGGCCGAAGACAGCGGGTGGATTGCAGTGGACAAGCCGGCGGGGATGCCGGTGCACCCTCTGCGGGAGGACGAGAGCACCACCGCTCTGAACTTCGTGGCCTCGCGCTTTGCCGGAATCTACGGAGTGGGCGAGGGGGGCTTGCGCAGCGGAGTGGTACACCGCCTGGACGTGGACACCTCGGGGGTTCTCCTGTTCGCTACCGAGGAGAGGACGTGGAAACATCTACGGGCTGCGTTCAGTGCGCACCGCACCGAGAAGGTGTACCAGGCTCTGGTCAAGGGTCGTTTCGAGCGGCCGACCAAAGCGCGGCTCGACCTGAGAGTGGCGCAGCATAGCCCCGCGCGTGTCGAGGTCGTGCCGGAGGGACGGGATCAATCGGGGAGCCGGAGGTGCCTGACCTACCTCGAGCCCCTCGAAGTCTTTCCCTCGGCCACTCTCGTCCAGGCGCGCCCGGTGAGCGGTTTCCTGCACCAGATCCGCGTTTCCCTCGCCCACCTCGGACATCCCTTGCTGGGAGATGCGATCTACGGAAGCAAGGAAACGCATTACCCACGGCACCTTCTCCACGCGAGTTTGCTGCATCTCGACGAAATCCTGGTCGAAAGCGCTCTCCCCTCCGATTTTCAGGCAGTGCTGGAGAAGCTCCGCCAGGACACTCCGCGGCCCTGAGCCAAAGGGAACGGGAAAGCGTTGCGCGCGGGCGACCGGCGTGCCAGTGTGGCCATGGAGTCTTTCCCCGGAGCGTGGTTGCATGTCCAAGAGCGAGGCGCTTGCCGTCGCGGTGGTCGGTGTGGGACGGATGGGTCACCATCACGCCAGGATCTACCACGAGCTGGACACCGCCCGGCTGGTGGCGGTGGTGGACCGCGACCCGGAACGCGCACAAACCGTCGCGCGCGAATTCGGCTGTTCCGCGTACTCGAGTCTATCGGAGTTGCTGGACGCGCAAGAGAGTCTGGCCGCGGTGAGCGTGGTGACGCCGACGCACCATCATGGCGAGGCGGCGAAGATGCTCTTGCCACGCAAGATCGCTTGTCTCATCGAGAAGCCGCTGGCCGACTCCTCGAGGGAAGCTGGCGTCATCGCCCGGCTGGCCGCCGAGCATTCCGTGATTTGTCAGGTCGGACACACCGAGCGATTCAATCCCGCGGTTCGTGCGGTGTCGGAGATGAATCTGCGTCCCCGCTTCATCGAGATCGACCGGGTGGCGCCCATGAGTTTTCGTTCGGTGGACGTGGGGGTGGTGTTCGACTTGATGATCCACGATCTGGACATCGTATTGATGATGTGTCCCTCGGCTCTGGTCGAGGTTCGCGCGGTGGGAGTGGGGGTCCTCACCGAGAACGAGGATGTCGCTAACGCGCGATTGATCTTCGAGGACGGCTGCGTGGCCAATCTGACGGTCTCCAGGCTTGCCCTGAAGACCGAACGCAAGCTGCGCGTGTTCAGTGAATCGGTGTATCTGACCATGGACTTCGCGAAACGTACCGGCGTCTTGATGTCCATGGTGGATAATCGCGAAGCGCTGGAGTCCGTGCGCGCCAAGCTCCGCCGCGGGGAGGATCTCTCCAGCCTGGACTACATGGCCCTGGTGAAGATGCAGCCTCTCCAGATGGACGAAGAGGAACCTCTCAAAGCCGAGCTCAGCCACTTCCTCTCCTGCGTGCGCGACGGTCAAAAGCCCAGGGTCGACGCCGAAGCCGGGCGCGCGGCGGTGGACGTCGCCGAGCGGGTGGTGCAGGCCCTGCGTTCGCACCATTGGGAAGGATTCGACGGTTCCACCCTGGTTTGATCCCCTCCCGCTTTGAGCCGCGGGACCCGTTTCTTCCGCTTCGGGTTCGCGTGGCACTGAGATTGCTTGTTCTTGCACAACCTGTCCCCTGGCCAGAGAAATGTGTGCAAGGACCTTGGAACTACCCGCGAAGGAAATCCGCTTTCGGTCTCAGCCGGCTCCTGGCCCGCGCTCAGAGACTTCGTCCGTCTCCGATGGCGAAGGACGCGAAGCCCTGGTCAGCGAGTACTCACCCCTCGTTGGTCGCATCGTTCGCAAGATCGCCTGGTGTCTGCCGGCCAAAATCGAAATGGCCGATCTGATGGGTGCGGCCTGGTTGGGCCTCCTGGATGCAGCCGCGAAATTCGATCCAGAGAAGAGCCTACGCTTCGAGCCCTATGCGCGCATCCGCATTCAAGGCGCGATTCAAGACGAGCTGCGCACGCTGGATTGGGTCCCACGTTCGGTACGAAAGCAGCTTTCGGAGATTACCCGTACCTCACGTTTCCTCGAACAGGAACTCGGCCGCGCGGCTCGCGAGGAGGAAGTAGCCGAGGCGCTGGGGATGGGGCTGCACGAATACTGGCGCATCACGGAGATCGCCCGCCTAGTCAATCTCATGCAAAAGGGTAAATCTGAGGACGCTTGGGCCCATATCTCTCCGGAGTTCACGGAACTCGGTTCAAGTGGCCAGGAGGGCGATACCATCGGGTCGACGGAGATCAAGAGTCTATGGGAAGCCATCGAGCATGCCCTGCCAGAGCTTCCACCGAACGAACAGACGGTGCTTCGGCTCCACTACTTCGAAGGCAAGAAACTGAAAGAGATTGGTCAGGTTCTGAGCTTGAGCGAGAGCCGCATATCTCAGGTGCGAACGAAGGCCTTGAAAACTCTGAGGTCCCGCTTTCAGAGCCTGCTCGAAAGCTGACGCGCGAGCGTGGCTTGGCTCAGGTGGGGCGCGTCAGACCCAACTTCCTCATCCGTGAGTACAGCGTGCTCGGATTGAGTTGCAAGCGCTCGGCTGCGTTGCCCTTTCCCTTGACGCGCCAGTTACAGGCGCGCAGAACGCGGGCGATGTGCTTGCGTTCCGTCTCCTGAAGGCTCTCGACCGAAGCATTATTCGCCGCGGAGCTCAACCGCGAGACGAGGACGTAGGGAAGTGAGAGAGTGTTCCCGGAAGAGAAGACCGCGGCGCACTCGATCAGGTTCTCCAGTTCGCGCACATTCCCCGGCCAGTCATAGGCTATGAAGGACTCCATCAATTCATTGGGCACGGTCAGGACAGCCCTTCCCAGCTTGCGTGAGGTCTTTTCCAGGAAGTGGTGTACCAGGATCGGGATGTCCTCCCGGCGATTGCGCAGCGGCGGAATCTCGATGGGAAAGACGCTCAGACGGTAATACAGATCGGGACGGAAATCGCCGGTTCGCATCGCCTCATCCAGGGGTCGATTGGTCGCCGCGATGACGCGCACGTCGACCGTCTGCATCTCGGTGGACCCGATCCGCACGAACTCACCCTCCTGAAGCACCCGCAGGAGCTTCGCCTGGAGCTCGATGGGAAGATCTCCAATCTCGTCGAGGAAGATCGTCCCACCGTCCGCGAGTTCGAAGAGACCCAGTTTGCGCTGGATCGCCCCGGTAAAGGCCCCTTTTTCGTGCCCGAAGAGCTCACTCTCGATCAGAGTGGGAGGTAGCGCCCCACAGTCCACTTTCACCATGAGCCGATCCGCGCGCAGGCTCGAGCGGTGGACGGCTCGCGCGACGAGCTCCTTGCCGGTGCCGGTCTCACCCAGAATGAGAACGGTGGAATGGGTGGGCGCGACGCGGGAGACGTGATGGTAGATCGTTCGGATCGCCCGATTTCCCCCCACGAGTTCCTGGGAGGCGCGTGCGTGTGCCTCCTGCTCTCGCGCGTAGAGCGATCCTGCCTTGGAGCGGCTGCGCATCACGGCCAGCTCCTCGAGCGCTTCGAGGTCGGCATCGAACACGAGTTCCGCGGCATAGGAAGCGACGGTGCGAAAGCGTCCCTCGCTCTCTTTCAAGAGTTCAATCGTCTGCTGTTGCTGCAGAGCGCCGGTAATCAATTGCGAGGCTTTGCCCAGCATCTCGACTTCGACCGGATGCCAGCGGCGATTGGCGCTGGTGCAGCCGAAGCCCAACGAGCCCATCAGCTCATTCTCCACCGACATGGGGATTGCCACGAACGAGACGAGGCCGAGAGCCTTGATGAGACGCCGATCGATCGTTGCCTCCTTGGGCATCGAGCGCGTGTTATCCACGACGACCGGCTTCATCTTGTTGTGGAGCTGCATGCCCCAGGGAAACCATTTGGACTTGAGGTCTCGCAGGAGCTTGGTCCGCGCGGGAGTACTCTCGCCCCAATAGAGGTACCGCAGCACGAGCTTCTGCTTGTCCGGAGGATAGAGGCACACGAACCCGGCATCACAGCCGAGGGCGAGCGCGATCTTCTTGAGAGCGAATTTGATGGCGTACGGCGTGTCATCCGCGCTGAGGCCCACGAACTCGATCGCGGTCTCCAGGAGGAGTCGGTCGAGTCTCGAACTGGCCCCGGCGGGAGGCCCCGATTCCTCACTCCGCGGCATGGCAGGGCTCGAAACGGGAGATCGGGGATCCACTGGTTCCTCTTCTCTGCCTCTGGCCCGGCGAGGGGCACTTAGGACGACCTTCACGGTCGGGCGACGGGCTCGGCCCCAGAAAACACCCCACGCCCCCATCCGTAAAGACGAAATATCAACCCTGCATTCGTGCGAAATATCGCCCTTTTCGGGGGTGCGCGATTTTTCCCATCGGCACGTATTTTCTAACTTATTGAAAATACATGAGATCACTGTATTTCTGAGGACTGGATTCCGTGGCATCCGGCGTGCAGACTAAACGGATGCCCGCCGATTCGTGAGGGGGAGAAACTCGGCGTTCTGGGTGCCTTAAAGTGCTGGAAGCCTTGAAGTCACACCCTGAAACCGGGTTCTCCCCCTCGAAGTTCTTCCATCGGCCGGGCAGTTCCGGGAAGGCCGGGCGACGGCCATCGCTGCGTGGAGCAAACCACGGGCCGTATTCCCCTTCAGGTCTCCTCCGCTCGGGGCATCCTCAGATGCCCCGAGTCTTTTTTGCGCCTCTTTGGCTGGGTCCGAGGATCTAGCGCCTTGACGCGGCCTCCACCGAGTCCATGATGGCACGAGCTCGGGTGAGACACGGGCTCGGGATGCATTCCGCCGCGCACGAGGTGTTCATGTCGGGAATTTCGTCAACTCTCATGTTGACGGCTGTCGAGGTATTGGACGAGACCGTCGTCATCACCGATCTCGCGGGTGACATCCGGTACGTGAATGCCGCGTTCGAAACCATCACCGGGTACTCGCGCGACGAGGTGCTGGGACGCAACACGCGCATTCTCAAGAGCGGTCAACATACCCCCGCATTCTACCAGGAACTCTGGTCCACGATTTCACGCGGTGAAGTGTGGCGGGGCAGAATGATCAATAAGAAGAAGGACGGCACGCTCTACGAGGAGAAGGCAACCATCTCGCCGGTACGTGACGAGAAGGGCCGGGTCGCGAGCTTCGTCGCGGTGAAATTCGATCTGAGTCGCGAGCTCCGGCTCCAGGATGAGCTGCGCCACGCGCAAAAGATGGAAGCGCTGGGACAGATGGCCGAGGGAATCACCCGCGACTTCAACAACATCCTGCAGATCATTCTCGGGCACGTCTACTTCGCCCAGGAGGGTCTCGATCCTTCCTCGATCCGCTTCGCGGATCTGGAGAAGATTCGCCGGGCGGCCGAATCCGCCGCGGAACTGACCGGCCGTCTCATGGCTTTTGGTCGCAGCGAGATCATCCGCTTCGAAGAGCTCTCGCTCAACGAAGTGGTCGGAGATTCCGTTCAGCTTCTGCGCCGCGTGGTTCGCGAGAATATACGGGTCGAGTTTTCGCCCGGCGAGGCAGTGGAACGCGTGATCGCGGACGCCAATCAGATTCAGCAACTCGTCCTCAATTTGGCGCTGAACGCCCAGGACGCGATGCCGAAGGGCGGGACCATCGAAGTCAGCACCGGTACTCTTTCGATCGAGAATGCAGATGGGTCTGAACATCGCGCTGGCAAAGGCGGCCGGCGTGCGTTTCTTCGGGTCAAGGACGATGGAATCGGAATGGACCGGGTGACGCAGGAGCACATTTTCGACCCCTTCTTCACCACCAAGGGCCTCGGGTTGGGTGTGGGCCTGGGACTCGCCACGGTGTACGGTATCGTGCAACAGCACGGCGGGGAGATCCGGGTACGGAGCGCGTTGGGAGAAGGATCGGAATTTGAGATTCTCATACCGCTTAGGGAGGAGGGATTCGATGGCGAAAATTCTAGTGGTCGACGATGACGAACAGGTGCGCGATGTGTTCAAGCGGACGCTCGAAGCCCATGGTCACGAAGTGAGGGAAGCAGGCGATGGGCGGTCGGCGATGAGGTCGTACCGAGAGCAACCGGCGGACCTGGTGATTCTGGACATCATCATGCCCGAACAGGATGGTCTGGAGACGATTCTCGATCTGAGGCGGGACTTTCCCGAGGCAAAGATCATCGCGATTTCCGGCGGCGGACGGGCCAGTGCTCAGGGCTACTTGCGGCCGGCGAAAATCTTGGGCGCTGACCGCGCGTATTCCAAGCCGCTGGCACCGAACGAGCTCCTTGCTGCGATCGAACAGCTCTTGAAAGAGGGCGATCGCTGATCCGCTTCCCCGCGAGTCACACGCCGGCGCGAGTGCCTTGGTCAACCCACCAGAGCCGACTCCGGTTCGGTTTCCGGCTTGGGCTGAGCGCGCAAACTCTCGATCGTCTGCCGCATCCACTGGGCCTGCTCGTAGTGGCGAATCGAGTATTCCGCGATCTCCGCGAAGATCTTCAGGGCCGCCAGGTCCTCGTCGTCGTAGCGGGCGCCCGAGGTGTGGTTGGCCACGCTCAAGACTCCGGCCACTTCGTCGCGTACGATCAGGGGCGCGATCATCGAGGTGGAGATGCTGTCCTGCTTGCGCTCGTGTCCGGGGAATTCTTCCGGCGATACCTCGTCGCTCAGCAGAATCGCTTCTTTCTGCCGCGCCACTTTGCCTGAAATCCCGCAGCCGAGCTTCTGGCGGGACCCGATCACCTTCTCGAGATTCGGATGGCCGATGGCCGACCTCACTTCGAGCTCCTGAGTGCGCGCATCGAGCAGCATGAGCGAAACCCGTTCACTCTCGAAGACGTGCTTGCACATGCTGGTGATTCGATCGAAGACCATCTGCGGATCATTCGTGTCGGCCACGACCTGGCTTACGCTGTAGAACGCGACGAGCCGGCTACGATGTCGGCGGCTTGTCTCGGCATTCTTCTCGCGTGCCTGGCGTAGATGGGAACGCAGCGCGAGGATCCGCCTCTGTTGATAGGTGAGATAGCCCGCGAGTAGGGCGACCATCAAGAAGAGGCCCACCAGAAGGACCACTTCGGTTCCTCCCCACGGCCACTGTCGATGGATGATCCCCCGCAGGCTACGCATCGTCATGGCGAGTGCTCCGGTAGTGACCACCGACACCCCGACCAGGAGAAACCACAGCCTCCAGAACTGACGATCGAAGTAGTTGTCTTCGAATTGCGTAGTGTCTTTCCCGTTTGGAGTATTCAATTGCCTGTCCATTCTAGTTGAAGAGTGGGAGTCATGCCCCCCGGTGGTGTGATCAGCTCGAAATGGGCGTGATCACCGCTCGCCAGCTGCTCGTGGTTGCAGCGCTCTACGAACGCCTGCAGCCAATCCACGTCGCGAATCTCCAGAACTCGTCGCGTGAGAGCTCCTTCTAACCCTTCGGCCAAGAACCGCGGGGTCAGCTCTATCCACTCGTGCTCCGCCATAGCGATCTTCGATGCGGAGGGCACGGAGAGCACTCTCGCCGTGGCGAGAGTCGTCCCCCGCATCCAAGGCTCGACTGCCCGCGCGACCCCGGACGATTCTTCGAGGAGGCACAGGAGAAGGGCGGCACCGACGACCCACCTCAGGGAAGAGCACGAGTTGGAAACGGGACGCAGGGAAGCGAGGCAGGGAGCCTTTGCATCGTGGCCTTGCTCGCCTCTTGGTTGGACCCGTGACTGGGGATGAAACACCAGCATCTCGCGTGCTCCCCCTGAGGAGGTCATGCGGTGCTGGAAGCCACGATGTCCTTCATGAAGAGAAATCGGTCAGTGGATCGAGAACTTGAGAGTTTTTTGGAGAATTTTACCACAAGATCTGGATCTCTTTTGAATGCAAGGCCTTTCCCAACCCGGTCCTTGGCCCTCCGCTCCTCACTTTCTCCCTCGCGGGGCCTTGACAGGGGGGACCGGCGGCCCTAATTATAGGAATAATTCCTGAATCGGAAGAATTCCTATGAATGCAAACTCACCCCAAACTCCGGATCGAGCCTCGCGCCTGCGCGCGGCGGGTCTCAAGCCCACCGCGTCTCGTCTGGCCATCCTGGAGCTTCTCGAAGAGGATCGACGCCATCCCACGGCCGAAATGCTTCTGGACACCCTCGCGCCCACGATGCCGTCGCTCTCGCTCTCCACCGTCTACGCCAACCTGGAGGCCTTTCTGCAGGCGGGGATGATCCGTCGGATTCGAGGCGCCAAGGAGAAGCTGCGGGTCGACGGGACGGTGCAGGATCATGATCACGCGATCTGCCGCAGCTGCGGTGAGGTCTTCGATGTCCCTCAAACTCTCATCCCGCGGCCTACGACCCCTCCCTTTGCCGGGGAGGAATTCGAATTCGTGGATCTGCATATCGAATATGAAGTGATATGCTCCGCGTGTCGTGCGCGGCGGAATGGGAACCTTGCCCGAAGCTAAAGAGTTTCGTCCACGGGTGCGTGCGCACCCCCAAGTAGGCTCGGATGCTCATGCATCCACAATCATGAAGGAGAGTGTTTCATGGCACAGCTCAAGGGCAGCAAAACCCATGAGAATTTGAAGGCCGCGTTCGCGGGCGAGTCCCAGGCCAACCGGCGCTATCTTTGGATGGCGAAGGTCGCCGATGTCGAGGGCTATCCCGAGGTCGCGGGAAACTTCCGGGACACCGCCGAGGGCGAGACCGGTCATGCCCACGGGCATCTCGACTACCTCAAGCCGGTCGGAGACCCCGCAACCGATGCCCCCATTGGAGACACGGTGGACAACTTGAAATCGGCCATCGCCGGCGAGACCCACGAGTACACCGAGATGTACCCCAGCATGGCGAAGACGGCGCACGAAGAGGGTTTCAAAGAAATCGCGGATTGGTTCGAGACCCTCGCCAAGGCGGAAAAATCGCACGCGGGGCGATTCGACAAGATGCTCAAGAGCATCGGCTGACGATCAGAGTGAATTCGCAAGGGCGGAGCCGAAATCAACTCGTTTCGGCTCCGCTCGTCTCAGAAAGGGAACGAATCGATGGGCGATGCAGCCGGTCCGGTCTCCTATCAACCCACCGAGGGGCTATGCTACGATCCCTCCGATCCGCGGTACTGGGATGAAAACGGCCTGAAGGCCGAAGTGACACGCACCTTCGAGATTTGCCACGGCTGCCGGCTTTGCTTCAAGTACTGTGACGCCTTTCCGCGCCTTTTCGAACTGATCGACAAGAGCTATGACGGCGACGTCCTGGGTCTCACCGAAAACGATACCCAAGGCGTCATGGACGACTGTTTCCAGTGCAAGCTCTGCGAAGTGCAGTGCCCGTATACGGTGCGGGACAAGCACGAATACCAGCTCGATTTTCCCAAGCTCGTCCACCGTTACAAGGCGCAGAGGGCGCGCAAGCGAGGGCTATCGCTCTCCGACAAGGTGCTGTCCCAACCCGATCGGGCGGGCAGCATGGCCAGAGCCAGTTTCGGACTGGCCAACGTCATGAACCGGGTGGGCCTGCATCGCTGGTTCATGGAGAAGGTCTTGGGAGTCGATCGCCGCAAGCTGCTTCCCGATTTTGCCGCGCGCACCTTTGAGTCCTGGGCGAAGTCGAAAGGTCTGACCGCAAAGCCGCCCGGAGGCGAGGCGGTTCTTTTCCAGACTTGCTTCGTGCAGAACAACGAACCGGACATCGGGCAGGACACGGTCGCGGTTTTCCAGCGCAATCAGGTCGATCTTCGCTGCGTGGAGGGCTTGCAGTGCTGTGGCATGCCGGCCTGGGAGCGGGGCGACCTCGAGTCGGTGAGAAAGCAGGCGCACGCGAATCTGGACCTCCTTTTGCCGTACGTGGAAAAAGGAGCGAGAGTCATCGCGATCAATCCCACCTGTTCCATGATGATGCGGCGCGACTACCCCGAGCTGCTCGAGGGCAGCGACCGCCAGCGCGCCGAGAAGCTGGCCGAGGCTGTCATGGATCCCAGCGAGTATCTGTGGAGCCTGCGCGATCAAGAGCGTTTCAACACGGACTTCCGCTCCAGCCCGGGGGAGAGCGTGGCCTACCACGCGCCCTGCCACCTCCGCGCGCAGGGGGTAGGCTTCAAGGGACGCGACCTGCTACGGATGATCCCTGGGGTCAAACCGACCACCACCATGGAGTGCTGCGGACACGACGGCACCTTCGCGATGACCACCCACGGCTTCGAGCCCTCGAAACGGATTGGCCAGCGCGCGTTCGATGGGGTTCAGGACGGCTCGGCCGAAGTGTGGAGCACGGATTGTCCACTGGCCGCCATCCAGTTTGCGCAGCACGCGGGACGCAAGCCCATGCATCCCATGTCGATTCTGGCCCGCGCGTACGAAGAGAACGGTTTTCCTCGGCCGGTAAAGGATACGAACGATCAAGAGTGAGAGTGGATGGTGATCATCCACTGCGAAAAGATAGAGCGAGGTATCGACGAAATGCAAAAGGTACGGCGAGAGGAACTACTCGACTACCAGAGCTACGATGAAGTTCGAAACGAAGAGCGAGAACGAATCCTTCCGATCAAGGAGCCGCGACGCATCGCGCTGGGGGAGAACCTCGTCTTCCTCTTCGAGAACGCAGCCACCATTCGCTACCAAATCCAGGAGATGATGCGCGCCGAACAGATGGTCAAGGAGGCAGCCATTCGTGACGAGATGGAAACCTACAACTCTCTGCTCGGCGACGAAGGGCAGTTGGCCTGCGCGCTCCTGGTCACGATCGACGATCCGGTGGAGCGCCGGCAGAAACTGGAGCAGTGGCTCTCGCTTCCGGGCCACATCTACCTGAAACTCGAAGATGGAAGCAGAGTCTACGCCGAGTACGACCCTTCTCAGGTGGGCGAGGATCGGCTGAGTGCGGTGCAGTATCTGAAGTTTGACCTCGAAGGACGGCCTCCGGTGGCCATCGGATCCGACTTGGATGCGCTCGAAGTGGAGGCCGCACTCCGCCCGGAGCAGGAGGCGGCACTGATGGAGGATTTGAAGGGGCGCTAGAGCGCGCCTTGGTTTCTTGGCCTCAGCGCGGACCGGCCCCTTCGGGTGGGGTGAAGACGAAAGGCGTCTTGAAACTCACGCTGCCCTTGGGAATGGGAGGAAAGCGCCAGGCGCGAATCTGCGTGAGCACGCAGTCGACGACCTCTGAGTCGTGGAGGTCGTTCTGCACGACCTCCGCCGCATCGACGCTGCCATCCGCCGCCACCACCAGACTCACGACCAGCTTTCCCCGCAGGCCAGGCCGCTTCTTGAGCTGATTGTCGTAGCAGAATTGGATGCCGGCCGCATAGCGACGCACTACGGCCAACAGGGAAGCATTGCTTCTGAGCTCTCCGCCGCCTCCCTGCGATCCGCCCTCGAAGCTCCCGCCTTCTGTGCCTTCCTCGCTGGCGCCGTCTCCGCCGAGCTCGGCGATCGAGGCGATGCTGATGCCATTGGATTGCAGCCCACCGCCGCCGACCTCTCCCGCTTCGGTGACCTCCACTCCGCTCACCGAAGCGAGCTGACCCAGGTCACGTCCCGATCGAACCCGATGCGAGCGCCGATGGTGGCTTCCGGTGGCGGCGGAATGCGACGCCGGCAGTGAGGTGCTCAACTGATCCAGGGCTTTGTCCAGAGTGCTTTGCACCCCTTTGAGGTTTTGCGTGATCTCCACGGTGGCCTTCTCGCGTCCCTTGCGTCCCGCCTGTGAATCAGCCTTTGGAACGATGGCGTGCCTCTGCACGCGCGGCTTGGGTGTGGGCACAGGTTGCACGGTCTTGACCGAAGCCGGGTTCTCCTTGGGCTCGTTCTGCAGTTTCGCCAGCTTCTCCAGGGCTCTGGGAGGTGATGGCGGCGCCTTGGGTTTTTCCAGGATGAGTTTGGCGAAGCGCTCGGGAACTTGCTCCAATTGAAGCTCCATTTCGGCCGGTTTGGGCACGATGAAAATCGCGACCAGAGTCAACAGACCCAGAATTCCCGCGCTGGTGAAGCAGTTCTTGAGCGCACGATCATAACGGCCCCAAACGGACTGCCGATACGCAATGGGAATGCCGGCACCGATGCTGGCCATCTCAGGAACTTCCTAGAACGGCGAGAGAGATGTTCTCGTAGCCGCTTGCATTGCAGGTGTACATGACTCTTTGCAGGATCTCGAACTGAATCGCCCGGTCCCCCTGGATGGAAATGCGGCCCTGAAAGTCGTCCGGCTTTTCTCCCCGCTGCCGGGCGATCTGAAGGCTGTGCTTTCGCGCCTTCTCGAGGCGATCCGCGAGTGCCGGAATGAGCATGTCGCTGTGAGCAATCTCATGGCTCACCGAGGCCACTAGCTCCGAATCCACCATGATGTTGTCCTTGAAGATCGCGATGACGACCGCGGATTGCGGTGACGCCTCGCTGGTAGATTTGGGAAGGTCCACCCCCGGCACCGGGGTGACGACCTCTCCATCCACCACGAAGCTCTTGAGCAGAAAGAGCAAGAGCACGGTGAGAATGTCCATCATCGAGGTCATGCGCAGCGGAGCATGTCCACTGCGGATCGGAATGAGTCGATGTCCTCTGCGTCGCACGTTCAGACTCTCCTAGTGACCGGAATCTCCGAGAAGTGAAATCGCGCCCATCCCCGACCCGCGGGAAATATCCATGACTCTGACGATATCGTCGTAGCGAGTATTGGGCTGAGAGACGATGACGAGCTCCTCGTTCTCCGGATGGTCGTGTTTGATTCCCTCGAGGATCGAGCTCAGCTTCGTCTCGGCGTCCTCACTCTTGCGGGTCACGACGCGTCGAGACAGTTTGCGGCCCTGCACGACGTACTCGTCGTCGCGGATCCTGACCGACAGGTTCAGAGCATCCGCGGGGATCGAGGACACGTCCGCCTCGGCATCGTCGCTGGGAAGCTGCATGTCGATGGCGGACACTTTGAGGAATACCGCCGAGATCAGGAGCATGGGTATGAGGGCGACGAAGAGATTCATGAGGGGCATGATCTCCAAATCGCTCTCGATGAGCTGGCGGTAACCTCGATGACTGCGCTTGCGCATGGGTGGTCTCCTAGACAGGATTGCCGCCGCTCAAGCTGCGGATGATCCGGATGCTGGCCTCGTCGACGTTTTCGATGATCGCTTCGACCTTGCTCACCAGGAAGCCGTGGACGAGCAGGGTGGGAACCGCCACGATGAGACCGAATGCGGTGGTATTGAGCGCCTGGCTGATTCCGGCGGCCAAGAAGGCGCTTCGCTGCGAGGGATCGGCGGCGCCCACTGCGCTGAACGCAGTGGTCAAACCGAAAATGGTCCCCAGCAGCCCCAGGAGGGTGGCGGAGTTCGCCAGCATGTTGAGATAGGGAAGGCGTCGCGAAAGAGGAGGCAGCACCAGAGTGGCCGCTCCGTCGGCCGCATTCTGCAGCTTCTCTTCGCTGGGCACCGTCGTGCGATTGAGAATCGCGACGGCGACTTCACCCACCGGACCTTTTACCTTTTGCGCCAGCGCGATGGCCTTGGCGTATTCCCCCTTGGCCACCATGCGGATGAGGTCTCTCGTCAGCTTACCATTATTAACGGAAGCCGCGCGCCCGATGACCCAGAGACGCTCCAGAGTGAGCGCGAGGATCGTGACGCCGGTGAGAAGAATGATGAACATGAAGGGTCCACCGTCCTGGAAAAACGCGGCAAACTTCGAAAAATACTGCATTGCCCAAGCTCCTTGGATACGAGCTCGACTCGTGGTCGAGTCGTGTTCTTTCTTTCGACCGTGCTCGGCGGTCGGCTACTTCTGCATTGGTGGATGCGCTAACAACGCTCGGAAGCGGTAGGGAAAGACGACCTGATGGCCGATCTCCAAGGCCGATTCCCGATAGCGCTCGCGGAGACCGTCCGAAAAGCGAGGATGGTCCCGCGAGGTGATGAAAAGAACCTGTGGAATGTCGATCTCCCCTTCGATCTTGATTTCCTCCAGGGTGCGCACGGCTTTCTTGACCTCGCTTTTCTCCTTCACTTGCGCGTTCACGCTCACGGGTGCCGTAAAGATGAGCGTGAAAACGGCTAGGGTGAACAAAGCGAGGAAGGGGTTGTTCCGATCAGTGCGCACGATCCACCCCTTGATGCGCGGCCAGCTCGATCCCGAACACCGCGCCGAGCTCGTCGGGATCGGAGCTGTCGAGTGTGGCGTAACGCTCGAACCACTCCCGTCCCTTTTGCTTGTCGTAGAAGTAGTAGGTGTCGACGATGGCGAGGTTGTACAACGCGCCGCTCAATTTCTGATCGAGCTCGAGGGCTTTCAGAAATGCGGCGCGCGCGCCTTCGGGATCTCCAGAGTAGAGCAGCGCGATTCCGTAGTCGTTCTGATTCGACGCGCTGTGAGGATTCGTCTTCAACGCCGCCTCGGCCAGCTCCAGCGAATCCTGGAACTTCTCGCTGCGCAGACTCACGTAGGTCGCAGCGCTGGTGAACATCGCCTTGGCATGAGAGGACTGCCGCAAGAGCTCTTGCGCGCGCTCGGACTTGCCGAGCGCGTCCAGATTGAGAGCCAGAGCGATGCGCAGAGCATCGACCTCAGGGCCCTCGCCGATGACGGCCGGCTCGAGAAGTTCAGCCGCCTCCTCGAACTCTCCCGCCTGGTATTGAAGCTTGGAGAGGAGAAGCAAGGCCGGCGGATAATCGGGACGCAGAGTCAGCGCGTGCTTAAGGGAAGTTCGCGCCTCTGCCGTCGAGTCGGTGGCGATCTGAATTTGCGCCGCACGATACGGCCAGTAGGGTTCCTGCGGCATGAGAGTCATCTGCTCACGGGTCCCGGCGAGCTCGTGCTGCCAATCCGCCATCGAGGGCGCGGGTGAGCTTTCGGGATCGTCGTGGAGGCGATCCCCCTTTCCGCAGGCATTCACCAGGGTCGAAAGGAGTATCAGGGTAAGAACTCCGAAGATCTTCGCGCGCATCGCCTCGGGATGGACGAAGCATTCTGCAAACTGCTCTCTCATCGGGCGCATGGGTCTTCTCAGAACTCCTCTTGGCTGCGCATCGAGGATCGCCGTACGCGCGGTCCGTACACCTGGAGGTGTGCGTGCAATCCGTGTTCCCATCGGCTCATCCTATTCGGAGCCGCGGGAAGGGGCGGCGGCGTTCACGAGAGGGTAGTCGACTGTTGGACGGTGGAGGAAGCGCTGTGCCACCCGGGGCCACAGAGTGTGACGTGTCTTGGCGAGCCAGCCTCCTTCGTCCTCACTGCCCAGGGGATTCTGGCGCAGCATTTCGTTCCACGCCTCTTCGCCTCGATCGTAGAAGCTCCAGCTCTGTTCCTTCAGTACTTCGTCGTACGAGAGCAGCTCATCCTCATTCAATCCCTGCGGGCGTTGGCTTTGCTGCAACGCGTCGCCGAACTCGATGAGAGCTTCTCCGATGCGATAGGCCGAGGCGTGGGTGTAGAGACGAATCTCGTACTTGGTGCATTTCTGGTAGGCGCTCAAAAGCTCCTCGAGCTTGAGCTTTTTGGCGTCGATGGAAGCGGGCAGCGGTTGGGTGAGCTTCAAGGCCGAGTATTCTTCATGAATGGCCTCCGCTTTCAAGAACTCCACCTGGGCCAGAATCGAGGGCTGCGCGCGGTCGGGATGGGACTCGGCCAGAGCCAGGTACGCGCTCAGATTCGAGGCGGTGGAGTCGGCCTGCGCGGTCTTGGCTGCGTCACCGCGGCCAGTGAGGAGAGTGGCCAGGGTGATTTCGCCCGCCGTCACTCGCTGAAGTTCGCGTTGCGCGCGCGCCTCGCGAATTTCCATGGCCGAGTCGAATTCACCCGGGTAACGGCGCAGAAATTCGTCATTCAGAGCCTCGGCTTTGGAGTGCTCTCCCGCTTGCTCCATCAACTCTGCCGCCTTCAGCAAAGCGTCAGTTCCATCAATATCTTGGGGAAACCGCCGGCTGAAGTTCGCGTATGCCAACGCCGCTTCCTGCTTTTCGCCGTGGCTCTCGTAGGCTTTGGCGATCTGCAGCGCCGCGTCTCGCGCCTGGTCGCTCTCGGGATGCTCCCGCAGCAATTCCCTGAATGCGGAGACGGCCGGCTCGAGCTGATCCGTTTGCAGGTACCCCAATCCCCCCCGGTAGAGAGACTGATCGGCGTGCGCGAACTCGGGGAAGCGCTGCGCCAGCTCCACGAACAGAGGAGCCGCCTTGCCCTCACCCGCGCTCGAATCGCTGTGCGCCACGGATTCGGCGTTCTCGTAGTAGCACAGGGGGATGATGGGTCGCAGCCCGAGGGCCAGGGAATCCTGACCGGCAGCTACCGCGGCGGAGAGAGCGGTCTCGTAGGCCGTCGCCGCGTCCCGGAAGGCGCCGTCGCGATGCAGGGCGTCGCCTTGAAGCCGCAAGCTCAGCGGGACGCGTTCGTCGTCGGGCTGATACTCCGCCATCTCGCCGAAGCGACGCGCCGCCTCGCGGTTCCAGGCGTGACGGTACGCCAACTGTGCCTCACGCCAACGCAGCTCACCAGAGAGAGCGTCGTGCGGATAGCGCTGTAGGTACTCGTCGCCCAGAACCAGGACCTTTCTCGCCAGACTGTCCGCGCCCGCACTCGATGCGGCGGCGGTGGTATCGACCGAGCTCTGGTACCACTGGTCCGCCGTCGCCACGCACTGCCAGGCCGCGTCCTTCGCGAAAGCGGCGGTATCACCAGCTGCCACCGTGAAATAAGAGATGGCGCGGGCATAGCTCCCCAGGGCGGTAGCGGCTTCGCCCGCCTGGTAGGAAAGGCGCGCGCTCTCCGGTTGCGCCGGCCAGTGGGTCAGGAAGGTCTCGTAGGAGTCGAGCGCCCGCCGCCAGTCCTCAGAAGAGTCGGATTTCTTCGCACGCTGGTGCCAGTAGACCGCTGCGTCACGGTAACTGGACTTGGCGAATTCCAATGCCTCCTCGCGCCGTGCCTCATCTTGATTGGCCAGGTACCACGTGCCGCCCTCCATGAAGAGTGGGGCCAGTTCGAGGCAGGTTCGCCGGCCTTCGTCGTTTCGGTTCCAGCGGCCGTAGCTGTCGACCATGCGCTTGGCCAGATCGAGGGCCGCGGATTTGCGCGGATAGCGGCTGAGAAAGAGCTTGTCGCAGGCGATGGACTCTTCGTACAGACTGTAGCTTTTCAAGAGCGCGCCCATCGTGGCCAGGATTCGCGATTCATACGGCCGGCTGCCCACTCCGTCGAAGAAGGACGCGAAGGTCTCAGCCCCCCCGCCACGCACCAGACTGTGTACGAGGTACTCTTCTGCCTCGTCCCTGAGATCGGTGCTGGACGCCAGGTCCTCGTGGGCGGAGTAGAGATCGAGCAGACTTCGGAAGCCGTCGGCCGCGTCGAGGAAGCGATCCTGCTCGTAGTAAGCCCATCCCAATTTGTAGTAGGCGATCGCCGAGAGAGAAGCGTCCGTCCCCCCCGCGGCCTTGCGTAAAAGTGGGACCGCGGCGGCATAGTCCTTCGCGTTGAATCGTTCGTCACCCAGGCGGAGCCAAGCTTCCTGCGCGTATTGGGACTCAGGGTACTGTTGCACCAGACGCTGCAGTTGAGCCGAGCCCTCGGCCTGCCCGTCATCGCTGAGCACCATGCCCAGGGCGTAGAGCACCGCGTCGAGATGGGGGAAGTCGGTATCCTCCGCTAGAATCTTGCGGTAGAGCTCGACTACCGGCCCGTACTCGATGAACGGGGCCCAGCGGCGATCGTTCAACTGACGGTCGCTGGGCTTTTCCTTCAGGAAGCCCGCCATGCGGCCCTGGAACTTCTGGCGCGCGTCCAGGAGCTTCAGATCTGCCAGACGAAATCGGCATTCTCCTCGCGTGAAGCTGTCCGGATACTGCGTCAGAAAATCTTCGATTCTGCCGATGGCCTGTTCACGCGCAGTCTGCACGAGCTGGGTTTGCTCGTTCGTCTTGGGATCCGTCGCCACTTCGATCGCCTGCTCGAACGCGGCATCGGCCAGGTGGTAGTCGAGCGACTCCCTCTCCTTGCTCAGCTTCTCTTGCCCGCGCCGCGCCACCCGAAGTGCGATCGCGGCTCGCACTTCGGACTGCTCCTGGCGCAATCGTTCGGACTGCAGGCGGAGAGAATCCCGGCGGGCCAGAAGTCGTGGAGGAATGAGATTCCCCTGCATGAGGGAGTCGAAGGCCGCTGCCAGAGTTTCCCCGCGGCTTCGCTGCGCGCTTAGCTGGGTATAGAGACTCCGACTGTTCCCCGCGATCTTCGGCTTCAAGACCTCATCGAACGAGCGGCCCACGAGTTCGGGCATGCGTCGTCCGTAGTGGGTGACGAGCGAGTCGAGCTCGGTGGCAAGGGCCAGCTCGTCCTCGAGAACGACTCCCGCGTTGTGCTCGAAGGGGTGCCGCTCCGGGCGCTGGCTTTGGGGTCCATCGACCCAGAACTGGCGCAGCGCGCGCAGAAAGATCTGGTTTCGCTCGAGCTCGACTCTCACCCGGCGTGTCCGTCGCACGATGCGCGCGTTTACGGTGGACTGCAGGGAGTCCATGGCGGCCAGATTGCGGTCGAGCTGAGCCAGACGCGCTTCGAGCTCGGCCAGTGCGCGATCGAGTTCCGTCAAGCTCGATTGGGTTTTGTGCTTGCCCGCTTCGAGGTAACGCTGGCGTCGTTGAGACTGGTCTCGCGCCTGAGCGATTTTGTACTCGAGCTGTCCGCGGGCAAAGTCGAGTCGCTCAGACTTCGTCTGCAGCGAATCGAGGGGGGACAGATCCTCTGGGGTGGGTTGATGTCGCGCCCAGCGACCAGCGTTCGAAGGTCGAAAGAAAGCGAGTGGGCCGGGCTCCCAGCGCTCGGCGTCCGGTCGTCTCAGATCGAAGGCCTCCTGAATGGCGTGGACGGCGAACGATTCCAGTTCGTCCGTGTGGTAGGGTAGAGTGGTTCCCGCCTCGTCTCCGCTCCGCCAAGCCTCATACGCGGCATCCAGATTCTCGCCGTTCTTCAAGCTGTCGAGCTGGGACCATTCGAGAGTCCAATCGGACTCGGCGCTTTGGTAGAGCTCGAGCGCGGCTTCGAAGTGAGACTGGTCCATCTCCAGTTCCCCCTTCAGAAGCAGCGCGGCCCGGTGCGTTTCTCCCGAACCCTCGAGCTGCAGAAGCTCGTCGATTTCCCGCCGGGCCTCCTCCTCTTGCTTTTGCTTCAGGTCGATCAGAACCAGCATGTGAAGCGCGCGGCCGCGGTAACGACAGTCCCGTGGCACGCCCTTTAGAAGCTCGCGGGCATCGTCGCCTCGCTCCAGAGCCGCGGTAGCCAGGGCAAGGCGGGCGCCTCCCACCAGATCCGCGTCGGATGTGGTCTTGGGGCGTAAGGTGGAGAGCTTCTCCCAGATCGGCGTGGCGGAGACTCCACTCGCCTCCTGGGCGAGGGCCTGCAGGTGCAGCTTCAGAGCGCGCAACGATTCGTCGACCTCGCGCTCTCGCAGAAGCGTGAGCGCCTCATCGCCTCTGTTTTCCTCCAAGAGGAGGGAGGCGCCCAGAAGGACCGCCGCGTCTTGGTCCTTGGGGATCGGTCCTTCGAGCGTACCCAGAGTGAGAGCCCGGTAGGCGATCCACTGACCGAAGGGGGAGTCCTTCGCGAGAGGAACTCGCCGCGCAAGGTCAAAGAACGAGGCGAGGTCACCGAGCCGAAGATAGCATTCGGCCAAGAGGAAAGCGGCGCGGTCAACCCGGGCGAACCGTGAATTCGGGCTCATGTCGATGGCCTGCAGCTGCTCTACCGCGCGATGGAGATCCCCCTGCGTCCATGCGGTGAGCGCGCACGAGAGGTGGAAGGCATCCCAGCCTTCGCGGGGCGCGAGAGTTTGGGTGGGGCCGGCGGCTTCGGACTCGACCAAGCCGGCTCCCGCCGGAGCCGCGACAGTGAGGAGAAGACAGACGGCGCCCATGATCCCGCCCGCCATGCGCGGAACGAGCCAGAGAGTCAGCCGACTGCGGTCACGATTCCACACGGACTCGAACGCTCCTAGCGCTGCCAGACTTGGGGATTCAGCTGAGCACTGGGATCATTCGCGTCGAGCTGGGAGAGATCTAGTTCGAGAAAAGTGAGCTGGTCACGCGGAGTCTGAAACTCGAGGGTGGTGGCGGGTACCTGGTCCCAACCCTCTCCCGAAAGTAGCAGCTCCATGCGGTGGGCACGGGGCTCGACGAATTCGTGGTAGATCTGGGCCACGCCGCCCTCTTGTAGGGCCTTTTGCTGCTCGGGGCTGAGCGCGATGTGAAGAGTCGTGTTCTCTTCGCGCAGAAGAAGTGAGTCGGGCGCACCGGACTTGGGGAGGCCCCGCAAGACGACCACCAGGGCGGTTTCCTGCCGCCCGAGGAAGTTCTTCTCGAGATCCAGAAGTCTTCCCTGCTGGTCGGCCAGAAGCTGCTCGAAGAGATCGAGTTGGGCCTCCACGCCGGAGAGCTCGTCCACTTTGGCGAGGAGCTGGCGCTGGGCCAGATTGCCACGCTCATCCTGAATCGTGTCACGCGCGGCCGCGATGTCTTCCTCCATCTTCCGAAGGAGCAAGAGGCGCTGATCGATCACTTGCGCCTGACCGTCGCGATCGTATCCGATCTCCAACCGCAACTGATCGAATTGCGAACGGAGAAACGAACGGTTGTCGCGCAAGAAACGGAGGCTCTCGTACTTTCGTTTCTTGTGGTCCGCTCGCTTCACCTCGAGGGTTTCCTTCACCGAGTGTCCACTGCCGGTGGCTGGCTCGTCGGCTCGCGCCGCCGAGCTTCCGCAGCAGAAGAGAGCCAATCCTAGGCCCAAGAGCACGAGTTTCGAGTTCATCTCATCCCCTCCAGGTCTTGAGGACCTTGCCGTCTTTGGCAGAGACCACAACCCACAGAGCGGGCGCATTCTGGCTCGTGTAGAGCAGAGTCCAGGTACTCAGATCAGGCTTCTGGTGGTAGAACGCGCCGCGAATGAGCAGCATGGTGTGCAGGGTTCCTCCCTGTTCCTGACGGTACTTGCGCCCCGCCTTGCTCTCCGCCGCGGCCAAGGCCACGTCACTGTCGATCCAGGTTTTCGAAAGGGGAGGGGGATCTTGCAGCTCGAATTCGAGATCCGCCGCTTCCAGAATCTCTCCGTCGCGGACGGTGTAACCACGCGATTGCCCCTTGCTCTCGCTGTAGAAGAGATAACCCCAGCGAACCGCCTTTCCGGTGGCGTCCACGTCTTCGTCGTTCTCCAAATAGACCAGCTTGGCATCGGCGGCCCAGCTTTGGGCCGCCGCGCGCACGAGCTCCAGGCCAGAGGTGGCGGAGGTCGATTGATGCTGCTCGGCCCGGGCGGAATGGTTGATCACGAGGACCAAGATGGCGGCCACCAGCGCCCGGGTAGTTGATTGCAGTTGCATGTGCGACTCCTAGAATAAGTACGAGGTGCCGATGCTGAACTCGAGGTTGTTGTTCACGCGACGTGCCTCTTCCGATCCCGAGCGGAAGCGGTAGTTTCTCACTTCCCAGCGCATCGCCCACTTCTTGCTCACGAACATCTGGGTTCCAGCGCCGTAGTTGATGCTCGATTCGCTCTCGCCTTGCATGATCGTCGAGCCCACTCCGAAGGTGAGGTAGGGCACCATCTGCCGGCCCGGGAGAATGCGCACGTTCATGTTCATGTTGTAGAACAGCATGTGGAATTGTTCGGCCTCCAAAGAGAGGTCGAAGAGGCTCTCGACGATCTCCGCGGGACGCGAGACTCTGGTCCAGCTGACGCCACCCTCCACTTCGAGGAAGTCGAAGAGGTAATATCCAAGCTTGCCTCCCAGGACCGCCGAGTTGGACTTGCGATCGAAGGCATAGCCACCGGCGTAAAACGTCAAAGAGAAACTCCCCACCCGTGAGAAGAGACGAGGGTTGGGGCGGAATTCCAAATCGGACATGTCGTCGAATTCCTCGCACAGCGAGGAGTGAACCCAACCGGTATTGGTCTCGTTCAGGCGAATGTTGTACCACTCGCCGCGCTTCGCGATGACCACAAACTCGGATCCTCCATCGTAGGTCGCGACGATCGCGAAGGTATCACCGGGGCCCGAGCGGACCACGTTCTGGTCTTGCTTGAGGCGGACCTTCTTTTCGCGGAGCACGTAGGGCTTGTCGGCATC
Organism: Candidatus Krumholzibacteriota bacterium; assembly: GCA_963764625.1. Taxonomy (GTDB): domain Bacteria; phylum Krumholzibacteriota; class Krumholzibacteriia; order JAJRXK01; family JAJRXK01; genus JAOZPE01. Next base: position 287,853 of record CAVXTH010000009.1, read on the forward strand.
GTCTTGGTGCTTGCGCTGAGCATCGTCCGCCCACGCCGGCCGCGCGGCGAGCATCGTCATAACGCAAGCGAAGAGGAAGAGGCCGTGATATCGTCGCAGTGTCGGCATTGTACGTCCGTCCGTGATCAGAGTTGGTGGGGCTTTAAAGATCCAGCAGCCAGGAAGCGCTGAGCCCCAGTCCCCAATTGGAAAATCCGCGGCGCTGTCGAACGATCTCCGTGCCGCGTCGATGAGAGGTGTCGAGCGCGAAGGTCCAGTATCCCAGTTGGGCACTCAGAGCCATCGTCCCGAAGAACTCGCGCCGGAGCGCGGCGCTGAAGCCCCCGGTCCATTCGTCGATGGGTGCGAAATCGACCTCAACCGGGTCGCTTCCATCCGGTGGGGAAAGAAGCAAGCGTTGCGGAGAATAGCGCATCATCAATTTCCCTCCCTGGACTTGCGCCCAGAGCTGCACGCTCTGCCACTGCAAGATCCGGTAGGCTGCCCGCAGTTCGACGCTGTTCAAACTCACCTGGGGCGAGGTCGGCGCGCTCGCGAGACCGCTTGCCTGTGAGGTCGAGGTGGTGCGCAGGATCAGACCCCCCTCCCACCGCCCGTGCAGAGCGAGGGCGTGCGCGGTCAGCGCGGAATGAGGCCGCACGTCCCAGCGGAAATCGGCCAGCGCATCGTCGTAGACCATGGCGGTGACTCCGGCGCCGAGATCCATGCGCCAGCCCTCGGCCGCCGCGGCGCGAGCGGAACAAAGAGTGAGCGCCATCACAGCTACACTCAGGCTAAGCCCGGTTCCTCTCATGGCGTCGCCGCTCCGGGCGCTATGACTTGAAGCTCCAAGCCGCAGCCCAAAATCTCATGATCGCGTGACAGATAGGGAGTCACGATGAGCGTGTCTCTTCCCGTGGGGAGTTCGATTTCGTCCCCTTCCGCCATGTAGAGCAGGAGGAAGAGGCCTCCCATCATTCCCGAATCTGGATACGAAGCGGTCATCGCGTCAGGGACCGAGCCCTGGAAGTCCAGGTCGAAGTCCTGCATCAAATGGTCGAAGCCGGTGACCGCGCGTGTCGCGCGGCCCGCGGTGACGGAGTTCTCCAGTACGAGGTCGACCTGCTGCGCCTGATCCAGGTCGTGGACGGTGGGGTCCAGGGCGACTGTTTCCGGCGAAACGTTGCGGCTATAGCGCAACTCGGCGACCAGATAGCCGGTTTGAATCGCGCGATAGGTGATGCGCCCTTTTACGTGCACCGCGATGCCTGCATCCGATGAGACCGATGCCTGCGATTGCGGCTCGCTTTCGAGCATCTCGAGAAGTGTCCACCGCTTGTCGATCTGTGGTTCTCCGAGACATCCCGACATCGCGGCGAGAATCGCGGCGGCCAAGACCACCGCCCCCGGCTTCCACTTCGCCCTGTTTACGGTCCAAGTCCTCATGATCAACTCCTACTTCACCAGGACCATCTTGGAGACCAGGGTTTCGTTCCCGAGCTCGAGACGGTAGAGATAGACTCCCGACCCGACCGGGCGACCCTCGTCGTCCTTTCCGTCGAAGATGACTTCGTGAATCCCGGTCGAGGCCTGCCCGCTGTGAAGCTGCCGCACCCTGCGCCCGGATGCGTCGTAGACCGTGATGCGATAGAACAGCGCGGGACCGCTCGGCACCACGAAGCGGATGGCAGTCGAGGGGTTGAAAGGATTGGGAGAGTTCCCCAAGAGGGCGGGTTTGAGCGGAAGACTGGGTCCGCCCGTGCCGCTCATCGCGAAGTCGAGCTGCGACTGCGCGGTGATCGATTCGTCATAGCTCGACTGAGCCGTAAGGCGCAGCTGGTAGTCGCCGCTGCTCCACGACGCCACAAAAGCGTCCTGAGCGAACTCGAGCTCGTGCCGTCCCGCGTCCAATTCGACGGAAGCTAGACTCGCAACGACTCGATCGGTCTTCGGATCGACGATCGTGGCCTGAACCCGCGCGTGATCGCTCATGGTGAACGAGAAGCTCGGCTGACTGGCGGGAATCAGCGCGGTCTCGCTGATCTCGATGCCAAGGGTCATGAGACGTAAGCCGCTGTCCGCACCCCATTGTTCCACGACCAGCGCCGAACCCTGACCCGCACCGTACACCGCGCCGGTACGGTGGTCGGTGACCCGCACGTAGGGAACGTGAATGCTGCGTGGACGGTGCAGTCCCGCCGTCAACTGGGCCACGGGAAGCATGGTAGGGGTGTACTTGACGACCATGCCCTCCTGCGGTGACGCGGCGTAGACGTCACCCCACTCGTCGGTGTCGAGCGAGCTGATCATTCCCAGGTTCTGGGGAAGGCTGCCCTCCCAGCTCAGATTGCCGCCCTCATCGCTCAAGTGCACGATGCGACGATTGTGAGCGTCGGCGACGTATACGTCCTTGGTGCTCGTTCCGGCCTTTCTTCCCACCGTGATAGCCATCGGACCGGCGAAGAATCCATTGCCTGAGCCAAGGCTGCCGATGCGCGAAACGGGCTGGGCGTGATCCTTTAGAATGCGATAGGAGACGACTTCGTTACGGCCAGAATTGGCCACATAGAGCAGGTCGTCGTCCTCTTGCATCGGAGTGCCTCCGTCGGAAAACGCGACGTCGTAGGGAGCGTTCAGACCATCCAGCTCGAAGAGAGGCCTCAGGTTCATCTGATCGAACTCGCTGTCTACCGCGAATGCGAGGACGCGATCGTTGCCGGTGTCGGCCACGAAGACGCGCGAGTAGCCATCGGTACTCATGCCATGGGGCGCACTGAGATGACCGAAGGATCCATCCGTGCCGTCGGTAGCGGAAAGGCCCTGTCCGGACTCACCGTAGAGCAGGCGATTCCATTTGGGGTCGGACACGATCTGAAACCACCGGGATTCCAGGTAGGGAAAGCCCTCGTAGATATCGACGTTGCCGACGACCACGGTGGCGTAGGGATCCCCGAAGAGTTGACGTTGAACCAGTTCGTTCGCCGTTTGACGGGTCAGCACGTCCACGCCCTGCTGGGCGAGGTACGGAGCAGGCTCAAAAGTAGCGGCCTGTGTGGCGGTGGTCGAAAGAACCAGCAGGATGAGTATCAAAGCTGTCCGGCTCATGTCCGGCTCCTTTCTCGGGTCCATCAGAACGACATCTCGAGACCAGTCTCGAAGATGTTCGCGGTGAAGTTGTTGCTATTGAAGTAGCGTTCGTAGCCCAAGGTGAGGTCGAGATGATCGACGAAGTCGAAACGAGCGAGAAGACGATCGAGGTTCCAGAATACTTTTCCCCCGAACAGATGGGCGGTGAACGAGCCGAGTCGGTAGTCGCCCGTCAGATAGCCGTCGATTCCAGAAACGTTTGTATATTCATCGCGATAGAAATACGCCGCCTGTTGGTCGTAGAAGCGATAGCGATAGCGGACGATGAACTTGTCGGTGACGTACTGGGTGAGTTTTGCCCCCGCGGTGTGAGAGCGCACTCCCCAGTCGTCGGAGTAGTAGCGGTAATCGACCTTCAGACTCGAGCGGTTCTTGAGGTACTGACTCAGGTCCACGAAATAGTCGTCGCGTCCACGCTCGGAAGGATGTCTCTCCGCGACCTTGGTTCCCCCGGCGTAGACGTTCCGGTAGGGGTTGTGCTGGAGGCCTTCCACCGAACTGCGCTCGATGCCGGCGCGGAGGACGGTGGTGGGCGTCAGGACTTGCGTGGCGACGAAGCTCCAGTAGAAAGTGTTGCGTTCGCCGGCGATCCCGGCGGTATCCTCGTCACTCAGAGGATGTATGCGGTCCCAGGCGTAGTTGAGCCCCACCGCGAGATTCAAGTTCTTGTCGAAGAAATCACGGTTGTAGTTCGTCCAGACCATCTGAGCGTAGTAATCGCTCTCGTTGGAGACGTAGTAGCCGGCTTGGGCGTGCTTGTAGTCGAGATTGCCCTGAATTTCGTTTCTCACCTTTACGAAGTCGGTGAAGGCGTCTTGCAGGCTCGAAATGGGACGGCTCGCGGTCGTGATGGCGTCGACGGCTTCCGGACTTCCGACCGGAGCATCCACCGCAGGTACCACGACCGTCTCGTGGTTGAGCTGCACCACTCCTTCCAGTGAATTGTCCATCTGCAGGTCGTAGCGAAGGTAGTGCGACGACACCGAGACACGATCCACATCGCTGAAAAAGTGGAAAGTGTAGCTGGCGAGCTGATGCTCGATGCCCGCGCAAGCGCTACCGTACCCCGAGCTCAGAAGCAAGAGGCTCAACGCGGTGCCGACGATGGCGGGGGTCGATCGAAAGCTCACTTGCACGCGCAGCCCCCACCGGCGCCACCGATGCCCCCCGAGGAACCTTCGCGGGCCTCGAGCCACTTCAGCTCGCGCATTCCTTCGCGGGCATCGTAGCTGGAAACCATGATCTGATCGGTCAAGTACTCCTTCTGATACGCCTTCACCGAAGCACAGCCGGTGATGGCGGGCAGAAGCAGTAGGATCGCGAGCATGAGTCTGCGTCTCATCGAGCACCTCCGCTCAGGGGCGTGGTTCGTGCCGTGGCCGAAGAAGCCGACGACACCAATCGTTCCACGGTTTTCTCTACCGCGTTCAGGGCTTCGTCTCCGCTCTTGCCGGTGACTAACGCGAGCTCACCCGACTGATCCAACACGTAGGTGCAGGGCAGAGAAGGCAGGTTGAGCCTCTTGGCCAATCCGTCGGGACCGTCGTGATAGACCTCGAGCCCGAGCTTGGCCTTCGTCACGAAGCGGCGTGCGTTGTCCGCTTCGTGATCGATGGAAATCGCCACGACGCGGGCCCCTTTGTCGAGCCAACGGGCGTTCCACGCGTCGAGTGCGGGCATTTCCTGCTGGCACGGGGCACACCAACTGGCCCAGAAGTTCACCACGACCACCTCTCCGCGGTATTCGGAAAGCGAGTGCGTGTCTCCGTTCAAGTCGCGCAAGGAGTACTCACGCAACTCACGAGCCACGTCTTTGGCGTCGTTCGCAGCGCCGCCGGCCCGCGCGACGGACGAGAGTGGAGGGAGCGTCGAGCTCATCACCAATACGGTCACGAGCAACGCCAGGCGCAGGCTTCTTCCCCGGTGCATCACGGCCGCGCTCCTATTTGTACTGAGCGCCCAGGAGCACCCAGTAGTTGAAGAGTTCGATTTCGGCCGGTGTCAGGGCCTGGGCTCCATCGGGATGGCTCGGCATTCCGTCGCGTGATCCGGCCCCCATCACGTAGTCGATGAGCAAGGAGTGACGCGGAAACGCGGGGACCACGACCTGATGGTCCATGAGATCTGATTCGCCCGAGAGGTTGACGTAGGCCCGGGGAAAGATCTGCATCTCACGCATCAGAGTGTCCGGCGTGGCGCTGAGATCGAGAGCTCCCGGTGGGGGAATCGTGTCGGTTACTGCCACGATGCTACCGTCGGGCTGCGACTGATCGTAGGTATTGTAGGTCTCGACGTGACAGCTGACGCACTTGGCGGCGACGATGGGAGCGATGTCCTTCTCGTAATCGATGATCGTGCGCTGGGCCTCGGGGATGTTGAGGTCGGTGGGCTCCATGGTAGCTGCGATCGGAGTGGGATTGGTGATGGAGGCAGGTCCCCCCCCACGATCCTCATGACAGCCATGGCAAGTGTCGAAGGTCTCGCCGGGGCGGACTGCGAGCCAGGTCCGTTTCACCACGAATCCCCGCCGGCGATCGTCGAGTGTGGCGAAACTGATGGGAGTATCGGCCGGCACCTTGATGGCAAACGAACCATCGCTGTACACCGGGGCGAAGCCGAGAAGCGAACGCTTCTCGAACTCGTTGGCCGAGAAATCGCTTCTCTCACCGCTCATGGTGGGGCGGGCGGCGTAAACCGCGATTTCCGTGATCGGATCCGATCCCCGGACCGGCCGCTCCTGTCCGTCCATGGTGCCGCGGTTGAACACATCCTGCGCGATGAAGACTCCGTAGTCCTTGCTGTGATCCACCGTCGACGGCACGACCGGGGGCTTGTCATGCGCAGCCAGAAGCTGCGCGTCGTATTCGTTGGTGGTGGGATCGTTGTAGAGGAAGGTCAGGTCGTTTATCGAGATCGTCGCGGGATCCTCCGTCGTGCCCGAGCCGGTCTGATCCAGAGTGAAGGTGTACAGACCGTAGTCGACGTCGACTTCGTCGGCCGCGGGAAGAGTGTACGAGACCACGTAGCGGTTCCCTCCCAACGGGAAGGGATACTTGAACGCGCCAAAGGCCCACGGTGGACCATCGGTGTTCACCTGCGGCGTCAGGACATCCCAGTGAAGCTCGGTTCCGCCCACCACCGGATCGGCGGGTCCCTGCTCGGGCTTCAGCAGCGCCACGCTTCCCGCGTCTTCGTTCACACGGGTGCTCTCGATGGCGATCATGCGACCGTCGGGAGTCGCTTGCGGATGGAAGAAATTGCGATTGTGGGGACCAAAATCGTGGAAGATTCCGGTGCCGTCTGGATTGGCGACGAAGAGGGGAAAGCGGTTGAAAGTCCCGAAGTGCTCCCACCGCGTATAGAGAATCCGGCCGTTGGGCAGAAGGGTGGGGTCGAAGTCGTCGCTCTGGTTGAAACTCACCCGCTCCATGTTGTTGCCATCGGCATCGGCGGTATACAGATGCTCGGCCAGCGAGTGGTTGTATTCGTCCATCTCTCCGTCGCGGCTGCTGGTGAACATGATTCGTCCGTCGGGGAGATAGAGTGGGTCGTAATCGTGCCCACCTCCGCGCGTGACTTGCCTTAGTCCGGTGCCATCTGCATTGATCTCGAAGATGTTACGGTCACTGGCTCCGGGCGGGCGCATCGAGAAGAGAATCCTCTGGCCATCGAAGCTCACGCAGGGGTCACTGATGCTGGCTCCGGTGAAGTCGGTCAGATTGGTGACCTGTCCGTCCGGAGCGATCGGCGACAGCTTGTACAAATTGGAGGAAGCCCAGCTTCGGTTGAGGGTTTCCTCGGCCTCCGTTTTCACGAAGACGATGGCTTCGGTGCTCTCCTCCTGGACGAACACGTCCTCGGGCGCGCTCTGCTTGCAACCAGTGGGAAGTATTAGGGCGGCCAAGAAAAGGACGGGCCAGAGCCTAGAGAGGCCAGTGCAGAAGCGGTCGATACAGTGGGCTTGCGATCTCATGCTGCTCTCCTTCTCGCATACATTGGCATGCCGTCATCGGTCACCCCGAGTACGCAAGGATTTTCGTTCTATCGGCCCAGACTCCGGTAGAACGAGAAACCGATGGTGAATTGGCGATAGGTGTAACTGGCACTGCCGGGCCCCAGGGGATCCCGGCCGATCACGGAAGTTCCGAGATACTCGCCCCGGATCGCGACATCGTCGCGCAAGTAGAGTTCGAGTCCTCCACCGTAGGTGAAGACATTCTTGGTGACGGGATCGGCATTGATGGTCCGTCCCGGATAGACCGTCAACATGCCGTAACCCAGGTTGGCGTAAGGCTGGATTCGAAACGCCACGGGGTAGCGCAACACCGCGCTGAGATTGTGCAAGAGTCCATGCACGCTATGGGCGGGATTGTGTCCCAAACCGATTTCGTAGCCGAGCCAACGATTCGGGCTGTAGGCGAAGCGGAACGCGAAGTAGGTCTGCTCTCCCAACTTCCCGTAGGCAGGGCTGAAACTGACCCGGTGAAGAAAGGGCCGCGGTCCGGGGCTGAGTTTCGTGCTCGCGCCCTCGAGGGCGGGCACGAGATAAGTGCGCTCTTCGTGGCGTGACGAGGAGGTGTCGGTTCCGGCCGCGACGGATGCGTTGCGACTGGACGCGGAGGCCGCAGGTGTCGCCGCTGCGGCACCGGCCACATCGAAGGCGCTCGCATGGCAGAGCGCGAGGAGCAGAATGCAAGCGCACGCGCTCATTGCAACTCCCCCGCGAGAATCCAGGACAAGATGGTTTGATAATCCGTATCCGAAACCGAGGTGAAAGTACTGAGCGCCGAGTCCCCCGCGTGCGCCTCGCCTCCCGCCTCCACCGCGAGCGGTTTGAGCAGGAGGGCGCTCGCCTCGCGCTGGCCGAGGTCGACCTGCAGCGAAGCCTGCGCGAAATCGAAGCTCAAATCCTTGGCATCGGCCGGAGAGAGCTGGAAGGTTCCGCGGATTCCACCCCCATGGCAGCTGGGATTGTCGCATCCGCGGCGGGTGAAGATCTCGTCGACCTGGGTCGAAAACTGGTTGAAGTCGAGCACGAGCTTTTGCCCTCCCCCGGGAAGCTCTGGGGAAGTGACGGATGCTTCCTTGCACGCGGCGCAGCTCAAGCCAAGCACGCAGCCGAAGGCCAGGAACTCTCGTCTCAGAATCGAAGGCAAAAACATCCGTTACTCCGCGGTTTGGGCCCCGAAGGAAGCCTCCGGGTCACGCTTACCACCACGGTGCAAATGCCGAACCAGCCGCTGTCGGACGCATGGGGGAGGATCAGAACCAGTGCAGAGTCACGCTCTTCGTCGAGTCGGGATGTGGCGTGTAGATGGATCGTAACGATTTCTCGATCCACACGACGAGGTTTTGGCCTTGATCACGCTGCACGAGGATGCACGAGAGATCATCTCTCCTACTGGCGATAAGGCGCGCGCGCTCCGTTCCCAGCACGAAGAACGCGGTGGCCCAGGCGTCGGCCAGCATGGCGTTCGGGGCGAGCACGGTGACCGAGGCCATCCCTTCCACCGGCCAGCCGGTGCGAGGATCAAGGATGTGTCCGTAGCGTTTCCCGTTCGCGCTCACGAATTGTTCGTAGTCGCCAGAGGTCGCCAGGGCGGCATCGCGTACGCTGAGGGTTCCAAGATTGGGCAACTCGTCGCGCGGATCACGCACTCCGATGCGCCAGGCCACGCGGCCGGGGGGCGCGCCTCGCGCCAGGATGTTGCCCGAGAGATTCAGGAGATAGTTCTTTGCCCCGAGGGTATCCAGAAGAGCCGCGCTTCGGTCGACCCCGAAGCCCTTGGCGATGCCTCCGAGGTCGAGACGGACGCCCGTGCCGTCGAAGCGGATCCGCGATTCTTCCTCCTGCAGCTGCACGTGCTGCCACCCGACCCATTGCCGCGCGCTCTCGATTTCGCTTTCGGGCGGCAGGTGGGGGGTTCCCCCCAGGAAACCCCAGCAACGCACGAGCGGCTCGATGCTGGGATCGAACGCGCCTTCGCTCTGTTGGCTCACCGTCTGTGCCGTGCTGAGGATGGTCAAGAGCTGTGGCTCCAAGTGGGCCCAGCCGGATCCGGCCTCGCGATTCACCCGAGCGATCTCGCTGTCCTTTGTCCAGTTACTCAGAAGCGAGTCGGCCTCGTGGAGTCTGAGCAACGCGGGATAGGCGAGATCCGCCGCCACCATTGAATCGGGGCCGGCCAGGTTCAGAGTGGCAAAGGTGCCCATGGTCGAAGTCGAGAAGGACCAAACCGAGGAATCTGGATGCGCCTCCAGATCGTGCTGCGCGTTCGCGCAGGCGGGCGCGAGAGAAAGGCCGGCGAGGAACCCCGTGACCAGGAGCACGCGGTTGAGGATTGACTGATTCCGGGCGCTGTCGAAACCGCAGGTGAACATCGGAGTCCTCGAGGAAGAGGTGTACCGGATCCTAGATGCTCGGTCGTTTTCCCGCAATCATGGGATGGGTGCCCAGCCGACCCGGCTGCTTCCCTCCGCGCGAGATCTGGCGTACTCTCTTTTCTTACGCGCCTAGCGCTCGGACTCGCTCGCGCTTTCATTGTATTTCTGATTTATGCAAGGAACCGGCGTCTGGATTCGACTCACACCGTCGATAAGGAACAAACTCAATGATCGGTCAGAGGGTCTCACACTACCTCATCACGGCCAAATTGGGCAGTGGGGGCATGGGCGTCGTTTACGAAGCAAAGGACGAGCAACTCGGACGCCAGGTGGCTCTGAAGTTCTTGCCCAATGAACTGGCCAAGGACGAGTCCACCCTCCAGCGTTTCCAGAGGGAGGCACGCGCGGCCTCTGCCCTCAACCACCCTGGAATCTGTACCGTCTATGCCATCGAGCAACACGAGGGCGAACAGTTCATCGTGATGGAACTGCTGGAGGGAGAGACGCTCGCCGATCGCATTCGCAAAGAGAGAATCGCGATCGAGAAGCTCCTGCAGCTGTCCATCGAAATCACCGATGCGTTGGAGTCGGCTCATGCCAAGGGAATCGTGCATCGCGATTTGAAGCCGGCCAACATATTCATCAGCTCCCGTGACCAGGCCAAGATTCTCGACTTCGGTCTGGCAAAGATCGACCACTTGCGCGGTGCTCCAGAAGGATCGGCCGCGGCCACCGTCGTACGCTCGGATGAGCTCACGATGGCGGGAGCCACTTTGGGGACGGTAGCCTACATGTCTCCCGAGCAGGCGCGCGGACAACTCACCGACGCTCGCACCGATCTGTTTTCTCTGGGGGCGGTGATGTACGAAATGGCCTCCGGGAAATTGCCGTTTCAGGGAGACACCTCCGCCATGATCTACGATGCCATCCTGAATCGGGAGCCCGAAGAACTGGACCAGGTGAATTCGGGGATGCCGGTAGAACTCAGCCGTATCATCGGCAAAGCCCTGGAAAAAGATCGAAATCTGCGCTACCAGACCGCCACCGATCTGAAGACCGATCTGCGCCGGCTCAAGCGCGACATCGAATCTGGGACACGATCCGCTTCCAAGATTGGAGACTCCAGCACCGGCATGGCACTCGAGCGCGCGAGCAAATCCGTTGCGGTTCTGTACTTCGAAAATTTGAGCGGAATCAAAGAGGACGAGTATTTTCGCGACGGCGTCACCGAGGACATCGTGACCGAACTCTCCAAGATCAAGGGACTGAAGATCTTCTCCCGGGCCACGGTACTCGCCTATCGCGACAAGCAGATCACTCCGGCTCAAATCGGGCAGCAACTCAGCGCGGCCTATGTTCTGATGGGTAGCGTTCGTCGCGCCGGCACGCGCCTTCGCATCAACACCCAGTTGGTGGATACCCAGACCGATTTTCCGCTGTGGTCCGAGCGCTACGATCGCGAGATGAAGGATGTCTTCGAGGTCCAGGACGAAATCGCGCGCAAGATCGCGGAAGCTCTGCGCGTGACCCTGTCTCCACAAGAACAGAAGGCGCTCGCGGCAAAGCCCACCGATGACCTGCAGGCCTACGATTTGTATTTACGCGGCCGGACTTTCGCGCGTCGGCTCTCCCGGCAGGATCTGGAATTTGCATTACAAATGTTCGAGAATGCGGTCACGCTCGATCCCCATTTCGCTTTGGCCCATGCCGCCATCGCGAACGTGTGCGCCCAGTACCACTACCATTTCGACCGGGCGCAGTCTTGGGTCCAACGGGCCATTGCTGCCACTGACCGGGCAAGCACTTATGGTAAGGATGTCCCCGAGATTCTCGTGGCCCAGGCATGGGTTGCGTATGTGGGAAAGAATTACGACGAAGCGGTGATGCGGGTTCGTAGGGCAATCGAGTTGAAGCCCGATTGCGAAGGAGCCTACTATCTTCAGGGTCGTATTCTATTTGCGGCGGGCCGTTACCAAGAACTCGTCGATATGGCGGAGGTGGCAATCGCACACTCCGGTGAGAATTACAACGTCTACGTTCCCATCCGCAATGCACTCGGTGCGCTCGGCAAGAATGACGCGCTCCAGAATCACGTACAGAGGGAAGTCCAGGTCTACGAAGCGCATTTGAAGACAGCGCCCGAAGATGCGAGGGTGCGCACCCTGCTGGCGGGAGATTATGCAGATCTCCAAAGACCGGAAGACGCCGAGCGCGAGGCCAGTCTCGCGATGGCCCTGCGCCCCGATGACGCGATGGTTCTCTATAATGTCAGTTGCGTGTTCTCGATTCTCGGGAACAAAGCGAGCGCACTGCAAGCGCTTCGTAAGGCTACGGATGCCGGGTTCAACGATCCAGTTTGGGCTCGGCACGACCCGGAGCTGAATCTGCTTCACGGAGAACCCGAGTTCGAGGAGATGTTCCCAACCGTCGACTGAAGCAGGTGGGGCCTTTGAGTACGGTGTTCGACATCATCAATCCGGCTACGGGAGAGACGGTCGGCCAATTTGAGGAGATGTCTCCGGGCACCCTTCGAGACACACTGAGAGCCTGCACCCAGGCTCAGAGTTCTTGGGCCAGGGTTTCCTGCTCTGAACGCGCCATTGGCATGCGCGCGGTGGCCGGGCTCCTACGGTCGCGCCAAGACGATCTCTCCGAGTTGATGACCCGAGAAATGGGCAAACCCCGCGGGCAAGCGGTGGCCGAGGTGCAGAAGTGTGCCTGGGTCTGCGAGTACTTCGCGGAGCACGCCGAGGAGTTCCTCGCTCCAGACGAGGTGGAAACCGGCGCGCGGCACAGCTTCGTCTCCTACCAAGCTCTGGGCTTGATCCTCGCCATCATGCCCTGGAACTATCCACTGTGGCAGGTGTTCCGTTGCGCGGCTCCGGCGCTGATGGCGGGCAACGGCGTCTTGCTGAAGCACGCTCCCAGTGTCTTTGGCTGCTCGCTCGCGATCGAGGAGATCGTCCGAGAAGCGGGGATTCCGGAGAATCTGTTTCGCTCTCTCATCCTCGACATCCCACTGGCGACCGCGCTCATTCACGATACCCAGATCGCGGCCGTCAGCGTCACCGCCAGCGTCAGGGCCGGCCGCGCCATCGCGGCCGAGGCGGGACGGGCGCTGAAGAAGTGTGTTCTGGAGCTGGGAGGCTCCGACCCCTTCATCGTCTTGGATGACGCGGAGATCGACAGGGCAGTCGAGGTGGGGATCGCGAGTCGCTTCCAGAACAACGCACAGAGTTGCATCGCCGCCAAACGCTTCATCATCGTCGAGAATGTGTACGAGGAATTCACCACGAAGTTCGTGAGAGCGGCAAAGGCCTTGAGGATGGGAGACCCTCTGCGGGACGAGGTCTCGATCGGGCCGATGGCGCGTTTGGATCTGCGCGATACTCTCCACGAGCAGGTGGAACAAAGTGTCGCGGCCGGGGCCCGCCTGCTTTTAGGCGGCGTCATTCCCGCGGGTCCCGGAGCCTTCTATCCCGCTACGGTTCTGGCCGAAGTTCAGAAGGAGATGCCGGTGTGGCGGGAAGAGACTTTCGGACCGGTGGCGGCGCTGATTCGGGCCCGCGATGAGCGACAGGCGATCGAGTTCGCCAACCACAGCGAGTTCGGTCTGAGCGGATCGGTGTGGACGCGCGACCTGGAGCGCGGAGAACGAATCGCCAACGAGGAGTTGCACTCGGGGGCCGCTTTCGTCAACGAGATGTCCAAGTCGGATCCCCGGATACCGTTCGGCGGGGTACGCTCTTCCGGCTACGGACGTGAACTGTCGATCCATGGAATCCGCGAGTTCGTGAACGTGCATTCCGTATGGGTGAACGACGTCGAAGTGAAAGAGGGTGGAAGCCATGACGAGGAATCCGAGGGGGAAGAGAGTCGCGCCTCGATCTAGCGTGGTCGTATTTCTCATCTTGTTCTGCTTCTGCGCCTGCGCGAAATCACCGGCGCGACCCGACTACGCATTGGTGCTCCACGGCGGCGCGGGCACGATTCTCAAGAAGAACATGGATGCCGCGACGGAGAAAGCTTACCGCGACAAACTCACCGAAGCGCTACGGACCGGAGAGGGCGTCTTGAAGAACGGTGGCTCGAGCCTGGACGCGGTCGAGGCAGTCATCGAACTCCTGGAGGATTCCCCGCTCTTCAACGCGGGGCGCGGCGCCGTATTCACTGCCGAGGGAAAGAACGAGATGGACGCCTCGATCATGGATGGCAGCAATCGAAATGCGGGGGCAGTGGCCGGGGTGACGACGATCAAGCATCCCATCGCGGCCGCGCGGGCGGTGATGACCCAGTCCAAACACGTCATGCTCTCAGGCAGAGGAGCCGAGAGCTTCGCGGCCGCCCACGGTCTGGAGATCGTGCCCCCCGAGTACTTCTGGACCCAGAGGCGCTGGGACGCCTATCAGAAGATGAAGGAGCAGGCCGAGTCAACCGGTGGCCCGAGCGAGCACGGTACCGTGGGCTGCGTGGCCCTTGATAGGAAGGGGAACATCGCGGCCGGCACTTCGACGGGCGGTTTGACGATGAAACTCTGGGGTCGCATTGGAGATTCGCCCATCATCGGAGCCGGCACCTACGCGAGCAACGAGACCTGCGGAGTCTCCTGCACCGGCCAGGGAGAGTACTTCATTCGCAACGTGGTGGCGTACGACATCGCGGCGCTCATGAAGTACCGCGGTATGAGTCTGCAGAGCGCGGCCAAGAGCGTGATCCACGGTGAGCTCGTGGCGCAACACGCCGAAGGTGGGCTGGTCGCGTTGGACAAGAACGGGAACATCGCCATGGAGTTCAACACGCCCGGGATGTACCGGGGTTTCGTGAAGTCCAGCGGGGAGTTTGGCGTGTTCTTCTACGGAGACGAAGGCGCGAACACCGAGACTCCATGAACGGCGTCCGCACCGCCTCGTCGCCCTCCCGCATTCCCATGCGTATCAGAAGTTCCAGAGTTTGAAGCGTCCCAGGTTCTCCGTAGCCGGCGTCGTAGGCGGAATTCCCAATTCTTTCAGTACGCCCGGGAGACGCGCCGCGCTCTTGGGAGTTTCGAAGTACACCAGGGTGCGGGGCGCGCCCGCGATCTGCGCGCGCGCGAGCGGCACTCTCGAGGAGTCGGGTTTGCGCAGGTAGTTGGAGAAGTCTCTGCCGGCCAGGTACCAGGGATATACTCCGTGAACCACTAGCTCGCGGTGCGAGAGCTTAAGATTCAGGCTGTCCCATTCCTTCAAATCCTCGGGTGAGCACCCGGTGAGCTCGCGCAGTCTCGCCCGCCGGGAATCCTCCCGTGCGGCTTGGAGCGCAGGATGCAACGCCACTGTGATGCTGAGAGTGGCCAGCAGCAGTCCGGTCGCCAAGGAAGACATCACGCCGCCGTACCGGCTCCGAGGCCTGTGTTCCAAGGTGGAAGCGAAGGCCCGATGACCCGCGAGTTTCTCCACCAGCAGATCGAGGCCGAGCGCCACGAACACCACCAGCAGGCCGAAGGGCACCAGGCCGAAGCGGGCCAGAGAATATCCTTCGAGGAGCCAGTCCGGAGTTTGGCCAGCGGGGTCCTTTAGATAGGCTGGAATCGTCCAGAGGATTCCGAGAGTGGCCAGGATACACAACCCGAGGGCCCACTGAACGCGGAGTCTCCGGCGCGAGAGCACGGCCACCGGGAACAGCGCCGTTCCCAGGAGCGGGAGAACTCCCAGATGGTCCCGGATCGCGTGCAGGTAGAGCCAACGGGCGTGCCCCGAAGCGCGCAGGTAGGGCCACACCGAGGTGAAGTCGTCGATTCCGTAAAGGGTGCTGTGGGTCGACGCCCCGAAAAGCGTGACACCGAAGATCGCGACGCGACCCGGGTAGAATGGATTGCCGGTGAGGAACCAGTTCCGCAGGAAAGGAACCGCGCCCACGGCCAGAGCGAGCCCGGCCACTGGCGCGAAGCGGTGCACGACGGAGGGTCCGTCTGCCTCTTGTTTCAGCTGAGTTAGGAGCGCGCAGCCAAGCACGATGACCACGAAGACCGGGCCCAGGTGCTTGCAGCCCATCGCCAGGCCCAGAGCGAGCCCGGCCATGATTCTCTCCCGTCGGTGCGTGAGGGGCCCCAGACACCACGCGAATCCCGCGAGGACCAGAGCCGCCAGCCACAGGTCGGTTTCCTGGGTGGTGGACTGTCTCTGAATCGCGCGCGCAGTCTCGAAGAAGAGCCCCACGCTGAGCCATGCGATGCCGCCGCGAATCTCGAGCCGCTGGCAGATTCGCACCAAAGCGCCTGCGAGGAGGAGGTAGGCCAGCGGATTCTGCAGCGCCATGAGTGCGTCGTGCCATCTCTCGTTCCACCACCAACCTCCCGCCAGTTCCGCGTAGGGGGGACTGTGGCCGAAAGGTGGGGCCAGGCTGAAGATGTGACCTCTTAAGTAGGTATCCAGGAGGAGCGGGAGGTGGTAGAGCAGGCTATCGCCATCCCAGGGCGCCCGAGCCAGGGATCGAGCCAGCTCCTGGCCGAGCGGAACCAGCAAAAGGGCCGCCCCGAGCAGACAAAGGCCCCATTCTCCCCGCCAACGCGACTGCAGTGGATCCTGAGCTTCGTCCAGGCGAGGCCTGCCGCGCGAGAGCCAAAAGAACAGCAGCGCCGAGAGCAGCGTCACCAGAGCGTGCTCGGTCAGGGAGTTCAATGCGCCAAGGGCCGAAAGCGCGAGCTGCGGAATCACGATCAAGGCGACCCACGTCACGCTACCCGCGCAGAGGGCGGCGGCGGCGCCGTGCTCCAGGGATCGGCGCGCCCACGAGATGGAGACCGCCACCGAGAGAATCGTGCCGAGAAAGAAGAGCAGGGGATCCAGGAGCGACATGGTCACCTGTTTCAAGATTCAACTCGCATGCAGTTCGGTCTCGACGGGAACCTCGCGGTCGACGACCAGAGTTCCACGCACGTCGATTTTCTCTCCTGAGTTCTCAGGGTGCAATCCTTCCATCGTTCGTACTCCTTCCTTTTCTGGCGCGGGTTGGCCCTCGAGAACCGACGAACCTGTCCAACTTAGGGGGAGGTGAGAACCTCGCCACGAATGCGCGGCTGCCCGCGGCAGCGGCTTTCTGCCCCATTGGCGCCGAGAGGAGACAATCTGTCCGCTTTCGGTCCTCCAATGCGTTGACTTCAGTAGAGGCGGATTCCGATCCCCTCACCACTTGGAAACGCCGTCTGTCCCCTTCAGCCCGAGAGAAACCAATGCAACGCCACGCCCTCAGTTCGATTCTCGCTCTGGCTCTGCTCGTCAGTGGCGCCTGTGGAAAGTCCCCCTCCGAGCCCAGCGAGCCCCCGCCGCCGGTTTCCGCACTCGCCTGCGAGAATCCGGCCCTGGCAGCCACTACGGCGCAGCCCTTCGATAAGGTGGAAGTCACCGGAATCTCCGGGATCGGAGATGAGACCTGGGTCGAGTACGAGACGGCCGCGGGCACCAAGGGGCTCACCGCGGTCGTCGTCGATGGAGAGGGCAAGGCTCAGATCGTGGTTCCGGCCAATCCGGATTCCCTGATGAAGAGCGCGAGCTTGAGCTGCGACAGCTATCAGTCTCCCAATCTCCCGCCGATCAAGGACACGGTGAGTGTCGTGATCCTTCGCGTCGAGCCCGACGGAACCATTCTTCCACCGACGCCATCCACGATTCCGATCCAGGTCACATGCGGACCAGATAGTCCCAATGTAGACATCGATCGTCTGATGATCTTTGATGCTCCCGCGCAGCCGGAGCAAAAAGACCACGTAATGGTCTTGTTCCAGGCCAGCAATGCCAGCTACGGGGCTCTTGCCGATGCCGAAGGGGAGGCCAACCATACGGGCTACTTGAGGGGCTACGTCAGTGTGAAGAACGAGAACTGAGTCGCACCGACCGGTGCGGACGAAAACGCTCGTCGACGCCCTTGACGCCGAAGGGCCGCTGTGTGCTAGCATCACGTGGCGCCCTTCCCCACAAGAACTGAGTCTTGCTTCTTGCTATGGGTGCACACCTCTACGAGGTTCCCATCTGATTTGTGGGAGGTTTCAAGTATGCGAATGATTGCGAAACGGTTCGCTCTGCTGAGTGCCGCTCTGCTACTGCTGACGGTACTTGCTTCCCCTTCCTCTGCGGAGATCTCGCTCACGAGCATCTCCTGGTCGACCGTGCAGGACAACGTCCAGTTCTCCCTGCACTTCCACAACGATGACCTTACAAATCCCTCGAGTACGGCGGATGTCACTCTGAGCGCCCAGCCATTCGGGATGTTCGTGGAGAGCTTGAGTCCACCGATTGGCACGTTCCAGGTGCCTATCCTTGCGCCCGACAGTTTCTTCGACATCACCTACGAGGTAGCGCTGGCTGCTCTTCCTCCGAGCGCTGAGGTCATCACGCCTCCTGGCGGCGGCGGAGCGACCAAGGCACCTCCGGTGGCTTGTCAGACCGACAGGTCCTGGGCCGGCAACGTCGACGTCTTCTGGACCGGCGCCGACGGCAGCGGGCAGTCATTCTGGCATGCGGGAGCGATCGAGACTTGCCCTCAGGGGGGCAACTCCTACATCCACGTGGTGATGGACTGTCAGGATCCTGCCGGTGTGAGCTGGTCGTTCAGTGGGCTGTGTCCCGGCTGGAGTGCTTCGCTCGTCGTCAATGCGGGGGGGATTCCCGGCGGAGCGGCCCCGAATCCCATTCCGACCGGGCCTTTCGACGGTTGGATTTGCGTTTCCGCGGATGGGACGGTCAACGACGGAGACATCTGCAACTTCAATCTGGATGCATCCTGTGGCGCCTCACCCGCGACCATCGCGATGACCGGCATCGCCTGCGTCTGTGGCGCGGTGCCCTCGGACGAATCCTCATGGGGCCGGGTGAAATCGCGCTACTAGAGGCGTGGACACCTGGCGATTCAGATCACCGAAATGAAAGGAACGAGGAGTCCAAGCGGGCTCCTCGTTTCCTTTTGTCCGCGATCTTCTCACGAGCGGGCAAATCAAGGTGTCTTTCGCAACTCGCTTGCTCGAGCGGGAAGAAGAGCTCGCACTCATGGGGAACGCGCAATCACAACTGGATCGAATGAGTTCCATTCGTGTCGAAATCGACGGTACCAGCTACCATCAGACCACCCACACCTCCGTAGACCTCCATCGGTAGCCACGATCCCTCGAGAATCCGCTTCTTGCTACGCCGTGAGGAATGGCACGCAATCTTCTTGTGGGCCCTGCGATCCTGGATCCCTCCGACCAGAGCACAAGTCCCGTTCCTGTCTGGTCGTTCCCAGCTCGGGAGGATTGTCCCGCGCGCAGAGGAGAGGCGATTGACGTGTCGAAGCATCCGAAAATCCGACTCCTTTCGGCGATCGTGACGATCGCGGCAGGGCTCTTTCTCGGACAGTTCAGCGTCTCCGACGCATTCGCGCAGAGCTACGCTCAACTTCAAATCCTTCTTCCGGGCGAGACGCCCGCTCCCGGAACTCTAGGTGGCAAGTCCGGTCAACCCGATACGCAGACGGTGGGAGTTCCATTCTCCATTCGAGTGAGGGCTTGTGATAATTCGTGGAATGCACAGACTTCCATCACGAGCCAAATCGCGATTAGCAGTAGTGACGAAACGGCCACGCTTCCTTCCAGCGCCCAGATGAGTGCGGGAGAAGTGCAATTTATGGTCACGCTCAACGCCGACGGTCAATTCGACTTTCAGGCGAGTGATCTGACCGACACCACGATTCCCGACGCCACTTCGAGTCAGGTGACCACCGTATTACTCCAGGGTTTCGAATTCGCCCGGATCAACCAGAAAAACCAATACGCCGGGCAGGCGATGTCGATCTCGATGTGGGCGGTGGATTCCAACGGCCAGCCGCTGAACAACTACGATGGGCCGGTTCGACTTCGCGAGTTGACCAGCTACGGAGAGGGCCGGATCACCCCTTCCACCGTCGACCTGGTGAACGGGCATTGGTCGGGACAGATCACGATGTACCGGGCGGATGAGACTTCCATCAACCGGGGCAACGTGAACATCTACGCTCTTTTGGACAACGATCCCACCCGCAACGGAACGAGCGATCCGTTCTCGGTGCACCCGGGCACATTTTCACGCGTGCAGATCGTGGTGCCGGGACAGACGGCGGATCCGGGAAGTGCCGCTGGTCTTTTTGGAAGCGCGGCGACCCAGGGAGCGGGTCAGGCCTTCACCGTCGAGGTCTACGCCACCGACGACTACTGGAATCCTCTTCCCAGCGGTGACACGGTCCGCATCATCTCCAACGATCCCCTCGCAAGTACTCCGGTGAGTGGCGCGCTGAGTAACGGCTTTCGGCAGTTCACCCTATCCCTGGGAACGGTGGGTTCGCAAACTCTGACCGTTTCCGATCAATCGTCGGGTGGAATTACGGGGATGACCAGCATGGGCATCCCGGTCATTCCCAATGCCATCAACGGCTTCGCGGTTGATACTTTCGCCACTCCGGTCCAGGCGGGGGATTCGGTCTCGGTGACGATCCGAGCCGTGGACAACTCGGGGAACACGGTGCCCGGCTACTTCGGCGAAGCCAACCTGGCCGCCAATACCGGCCCGGGCAGTATTTCGCCGGACCGCATCAGCTTCGATTCGGGGGTCTGGACGGGGAAGATGGTTTTCCGTGGCGCCGGGGGAGCAGTTTCCTTTACCTGCTCCGATTTTGCTGCGCCGCCCCACTTTGGTTCGAGCTCCAATTTCCAGGTGTTACCGGGCCCATTCGAGAAGCTGCAGGTTCGTCTGCCGGGTGAGACCGCGCAGGGAGGAACCGTGACTGGAGTCTCGGGCTCGCCCACCGATCAGAATGCGGGAACGAGCTTTACCCTCACTATTCGTGCCGTCGACGCGTACTGGAACCGGGTTCCGGGAATCAACGACGCGGTGACTCTCTCTTCCAGCGACGCATTTGCCAGTTTCCCAGCCAGCGTATCGCTGCTCAATGGGGAAGTAACGGTTCCCGCGACGCTCTATAAGGCCGGATACCAGACGGTGGGCGCCAGCGATGCCGATTCGTCGCAGATCACCGCACACACTTCGAGTCAGGTCGACATTCTTCCCGGCACCTATTCCCGCGTTTTGATTCTGGCGCCAGGTGAGTTCGCGGCGCCGGGTACGGAAGAGGGCCGCACGGGAATGGCAACCGATCAATCGATCAACTACGCATTCACGGTGACGGTGTACGCGACCGACCAGTGGTGGAATCCGACGACGGGAATCACCGACGTGGTTCGTCTCAGCTCTTCGGACGTTCTGGCAGAACTTCCGGGCGACACCGCACTGCAAGACGGAGTGGCTCAGCTGAGCATGCGACTTTCCACCGGTGGCTATCAGCAGATCACCGTGCAGAACGTCACGCAACCCGGCATGCCCACGAGCACCACGCAGGTGCGCGCCATCTCCAGCGGATTCCATTTGGAAGCCGAAGTGGACAGCACACACGTGATGGCGGGACAGACCTTCCACTTGACGGTCAAAGTCACCAATGACGCGGGAAGCGTCATCCAGGAGATCAATACCGGAGTGAATCTGACGGTTCGCAACGCCTCTTCGGGTCAGCCAGGGGCGGGAGATCTGCGCACGACGCAGTTCCAGCTCTTGCAAGGTCAGAGGACGGTGGAGATGTCCTACACCCATGCCGAGGACATCCAGATTACCGCCACCGACGACCTGGGCCACGATCCCGCCGTTACCGAGGTGATCGCGGTAGTGCCGGGTACTCCCGATCACATCGCGCTGCGCAGCGATCCCGATTGGTTGAACGGAAACAAGCACTCCACGATCTACGCTCAAGTTCTCGACGAGTTCGAGAACGGAGTGCCGGCGCAGGCAATGGACTTCACCCTCACGCAGGGGACGGGAATTCTCACTCCCACCGACCTCCAAACCGATGACTTTGGAGTCGCGCGAGCGGACTTCTTGAGCCCCCGCGAACCCGAGATCGATGTGGTTCGGGCCAGCTCGGGTAGCCTGATGCAGGACTTGCAGGTCGAGACGGCGCTTGTCGATCCCAATGCGCCCGGGGGAACGATCGCTAGCTATCCCAATCCCTTCCACCCCAACGAGAGTCCCACCACGATCGCCTACAAGTTGGCGGACAACGCCTCGGTTCGGATGAGGATCTACACCCTGAGCGGAAATCTCGTATTCGAGCAGGACTTTGCTCCGGGAAGCGTGGGCGGGACCGTCGGGCTGAACGAGATCGTCTGGGACGGTCGCAATGGGGACAACGAATTCGTGGCCAGCGGCGGTTATATCGTCGAGGTCCGTGCGGAAGGCAACGGCCAGACTCTCCATGTGATGCGTCGCAAAGTCGGCGTCGTCCGATAGGGGAGGAAGCAGGATGAAATCCATGAAATCTTCAAATGCTGTTCTTCTAAGTTGTGTCCTGCTGATCGTGCTCGGGTCCGCTTGCGTCGCGTTCGCGCAGGATCCCGTCTACGGTCAATCAGGCGATTGGCTCACCAGTTATCAAACCGCGCGGACCGCGGGCATGGGCGGGGCCTTTGTTGCCGACGCCGATGGCGCGCTGGGAGTTCTCTGGAATCCCGCCGGCCTGAGCCGGCTTCTGCAGAATCAAACTCAATTCGAGACGGTCGACCTCTTTGGTGAGTCACGTATGAACGCGTTCAGCTTCGCGTTGCCGGGACAGACTTTCCCCAGCGTGGGAATCAGTTTCGTGACCCTCAACTCGGGCAACTTCGAACGCACCAACGAGCTGAACGACCATCTCGGAACCTTCAAGGACGGAAATCTCGGCGTCTATCTCACCGCGGCCAAGAAAGTGTCCGATCGGGTGCATCTGGGCGCCAACTTCAAGATGGTCCGACAATCGTTGGAGGACTTCAGCGGTGGTGGGGTGGGCCTCGATCTGGGTCTCATGGTGAATCTGGCTCCTCAGTGGAGGATCGGTGCCAGCGCGCTCAACCTCGGTGGACCGAGCGTGACGATGAGGGAGACCACCGAGAAATACCCGATGAACTTCCGCGGCGGACTGGCGTGGCACGGTCTGAAGGGCCGCGCGCTCGTCGCGGCGCAAGTGGACGCGCAGGATGGTCCCGGGGCCCAGTTCTCGACCGGGGCCGAGGTCTGGGTGCATCGCGTGCTGGCGCTGCGCGCGGGATATCGCGAGCAGCGAGTGGGTGGCGGGCTCAGCGTTCGGGTCTCCCAAAACCTCCGCCTGGATTACAGCGCGCAAGACAACGAACTTGGAGTTCTACACCGGGTGGGCGTGGTCTACGATTTCGGAGGATTCCATGCCACTTCGCAGGCCACTCCAGAGATCTTCTCACCTAGCGGTGAGAACGCCGTCACCACTTTCCACCTGAAAACCCGCACCCGCGGAGAAGCGGTCGAGTGGTCCCTGGATATCATCGACAAGGACGACCAGTTGGTGCGCCGGTTCGGGGGTAAGGGGAATCCTCCCGCCCTCGTGTTGTGGGACGGCACGGACGAGTCTGGAATGCAGTTGCCCGACGGCAGCTATCGTTACCGCTTCTCGATCACTGACGACGAAGGCGTGGAGATTTCCGCCAAGGAGCAGGTGGTAGAGATCTCTACCTCGGGTCCCCAGGGCAAAATCCCGGTGGAAGTCAATTGACGCGAGTCAGGAGCAGAATTCGCATGAAAAACTGGACGCGAATACTCACAACGGAGCTGCTCACAGCCATCCTTCTCGTGCTTCTCTTCCCGGGAACGTCACGGGCCGAGGATGAGCCGAGTGACTCCAGCCAAACCAACGATCAGAGCGTACAGACTCCGACGACGCTTACCGGATTGGGAATTCGCTTCGAATTGGCGAAAGCCTTGACGGGCGCCGCGCGTACCGAGGCCATCCAGTCGCTGGAGGATCCTCTTCGCGCCGTTCTCGACTCGAATCTCGATGATGGTGAGAAAGCGGGCGTGAACTTCCTCCTGGCGGAGATGGAAAAGGAGCTGGGCCGGCCTTCTCGTGCGCGTGAGCTCTTCGAGGAGTCGGCGAAAAAGGACAAAAATGGTCCTTTCGTGGATGACGCGGAGTTCGCCGCAATCCGCGCGCTGGAAGCGGCGGGCAAAGACGAGGAAGCGCAAAAGCAGTGGGAGAAATGGCAGAAAGACCATCCCCACAGCCCTCTTCTCGCGCAGGCGTGGGTCGCGCGGGTTTGGAACGATCTGCGTCAAGCGAAGTGGACTGAGGCCGACGCGGGGCTGAAGCACCTGGAGACCCTAGCGCCCTACACCCAGCAGACCCAGCGGGTGGTCCTGGCTCGTGCGACTCTGCGCTATGCGCAAGGCAAGCCACAGGAGTGCTTGCAGGAACTGGCAAAGGTGCCCACCCACTCGGCGGCCGAGATCTACCTGAAGGCGCTTTGCTTCGATGAACAGGGTGAGGTACTGCACGCCGCAGCGGCCTACCAGGAAGTCTACGAGCGCTACTCGGATTCCCCCTTACGCTTTCTCGCTCTCTATGCCAAGGCCAACGCCTTTCTGAATGGCGGCGCGTACCAAAGCGCAGCCGAAGGGTTCGCTGCGGTGGCAAAGGGGAGCAGCGACGAGGAGCTGCAAGCCGAGGCGCTTCTGCGCCAAGGGGTCGCACTCTTCCAAGAGGGAAGCATGGAGGAGGCGACTCCGATTCTGAAGGGTCTGGTGAGCCGCTTTCCCAAGGCGGATGCATCGGCTCGGGGACAGTTTCTGCTGGGTGAAATCAGCGCGGCGCAAAACGATCCGCAAGCCGCGATCGTCGAGTACAACCTGGTGCTGCGGAATTACTTCGAACATCAGGTCGCAGCGAGCGCCCAGTATCGCATCGGACGCTGCTACGAGACCCTCGGCCGCGGGGCCGAGGCGGTGGGAGCCTATGAAACCGTGGTGCGCGGGTATCCGCTCGAGGCCGAGGCGCCTCCCGCGGCCTATCTCGCTGGGGTCGGACTGTTGGAATCGGGCCGACCGCTCGCGGCCGCACCTTACTTTCAGCTGGTCCTCGATCGATACGCCGGAAAAAAGGGCAGCGAGGGAGCGCTGGTCTTCAAGAACGACAAGCAGAAGGAAGTCGTCGAGGCCGCTCTGTGTCTCCTCCTGCTCTCGTACCATCAGGCTGGCGATCTGGGTCAGCTCAGTGGCGCCCCCCACCTGATGCTTCTGGCCATGCCCGAAAGCAACTCGAACTGGCGAGGTTATGCCCTTCTCATCGACGCGGATGCCCTGGCCTCGCAGGGGCGCTATCAAGACGCACAGGCTTCACTTCAGAATCTTCTGGGCGAGTTCAAGGAGCACGATGTGGCGCTTCCCGCCACTCAGCTTCTGGCCTGGACCTACGCGCAGCAGGGCATGGACGATTTGGCCATTGCCACCGAGAAGAAAATGCTCCAGCGCTTCACGCCCGACGAATCAAGCGATGCGGTGAGATCCGCTTACCTGCGCATGGCCCATGTGAATTTCAATCAGAAACATTACGCGAAGGCGGTCGAGATCTACGAGGACTACCGCCATCGCTTCGGTGATTCCCTGCAGTACGCGCTGGCCACCTACCAGGCGGGGGTTTGTTACGCGCGTCTGGATCGCACCGGCGACGCGGTGGACCGCTGGGAAGAGCTGGTCGCGCGCCAGCCCGATGTTCCCATTGCAGAGAAGGCTTGGGCCCGCGCCGGCGATCTGTACTTCCAATCCGGCCACTACGAGGATGCCAAGCGTTGCTACCAAGGTCTTTTGAACAACTTCGCGAGCAGCAGCGCGGGAGCCACCGGGCTGCTCCGCATGGCACAGTGCGACTACAATGCGGGACGAGACGCGGAGGCCCTGCAAGGCTATTCGGCCGTTATCTCGCAGTACCCGCACACCACGAGCGCCAAGGAGGCCAAGCGGGGGATGGAGCTGGCTCTCTACCGGCTCGGCCAAGAGGACTCGGGAAGCGAGGTCTTGGCGGAACTGATCGAGAAATATCCCGAAAGCAGTTTCGCGGCCGACGCTCAGTTCCAAATCGCCAGTGGTCTCTACGAGAAGGAAAAGTACGCGGAAGCGGCCGAAGCCTTCCGTCAGGTCGTCAGTCGCTTTCCCAGCTATGACGAAGTCGATCGAGCTCAGTTCTTGAGCGGGGAGGCCTGGGCCAAGGCAGGGCAGACCGAGCACTCGATCCAAGCCTACCAGCAGTTCCTCCTCTTCTTCCCCGAGAGCGAGTTGCGCTCGACCGTCCAGTTCAGGTTGGGGCTACAGCTCTACCAGAAGCAGGACTACATGGAAGCCGCGGTGAAATTCACCGCAGTGGTGGATCAGACGAAAGACAAGGAACTCCAGCGTGCGGGTCTCTTCAATCTGGCGATGGCGCAGCAGCTCCTGGGCAAATTGACAGATGCCAGGGCGAGCCTAGAGCGCTACCGGAGCGAGTATCCGAAGGATGAGCGGAGTGTCGAAGTCGCTCTCCAGCTGGGAAAGCTCCACGAGTCCGCCGGTGAATGGGAAGCGGCCGCGAAAGAGTACGAAACCGCGTTGAATACCGGAGTGGGCAAGGACTCGATCACGGAGGTCCTCTATCGGCTGGGCCAATGCCGTGAAAAATTGACTGAGCCCGACAAGGCCCTGGCGGCTTACAAGCGCTCGATGAAAACCGGCGGAGCCAAAGACTCCTATCGTCTGTCGGCGATCGCCCGCTGCGCCGAGATCTACGAAGACCGCCAGGACTACTCGAGCGCGGTCGCCGCCTATCGAGATCTCATTCAGAACGCGGACGATCCGGAGTTGGTTGCCGTGGCGCAGAGCCGCGTCAAGGAGCTCAAATCTGTCATTCACTAGTTCACGAGGCATTCCCGAAGCAAAGGAGAACTCTCGATGTTTGCCGAATTCGACTGGGTAGGAGCCACACGCTCGAGCCCGATCATGCTTCTGCTGCTCGTTCTCAGCATCGTCACTCTGGCCGTGACCATAGAACGGTTTCTCTATTACCGGAGGCGATCGGGAGATCCCGAGCAGACCCTACACAAGGCACTCGAGTGCCTCCGCAGGGGGAAGGCCTCCGAAGCTCTGCATCAGTGCGAGAGCTGTAGCCATCCGATGGGTCGAGTCGCGGCCCAGGTGTTGTCGAGCTCCAAGGAGCTTCCGGCGGAATTCGAAGAGCGTCTGCAAGTCGCTCTGAGCCTCCAGAAGTTGCTCCTGGAGAAGAACCTTTCGGTGCTGGGCAGCATGGCCGCGGTGGCGCCTTTGATCGGACTTTTCGGAACGGTCTGGGGCATCATGCGGGCCTTCCACGACATGGCGCAGGTGGGCTCCGCCGCACCTTCGGTGGTGGCGGCTGGAGTCGCGGAAGCTCTGTTGACCACCGCGGCAGGTCTGATCATCGCGGTTCCCGCGGTCCTTCTCTACAACCACTTCTCGCGCCGAATGTCGGTCATGCTGACCATTGCGGAAAACCACACACGTTCGCTTCGCGCGTCCTTCGGTGAACGGCCCAATGCCGCGAACGAGGACTTGGGTCCTACCGTGGATCGCATCCGTTCGGTCATCTCCGAACCGTCGACCGAGCCGGTGGCCAGCACGCATCCATAGGAGACTGAGCTCATGCGGAATTCCGAGCATCGACCCGGTGGAGGCGGGAGTCACGAAATCAACGTGACTCCGCTCATCGACGTTTCCTTGGTTCTGGTGGTCATCCTGCTGCTGGCGACACCTCTGGCGTTCGAGTCGAGCATCTCGATGCGCCAAGCGGAAGCCAGCGCCAGAAGGGCCAGCGAGGAGACCAAACAGGAGAGAGTCGAGATCCAGATCCTCAGCGATGAGGCTCTCGAGGTGAATCGCAAGCACATCGACCAGGAGTCGTTGGAGGAAGTTCTGACGCCTTTGCTGGCGAATGCCGGAAAGATCGAAGTCGTCGTGGAGTGCGCGGATGCGGTCAGTCACGGTCGATTCGTGAACATCCTGGACCGCACAAAGCTCTGCGGGGCTCAGAAGATCGCGGTGAAGGAGTAGAACATGAAAAAGCCGCTTTTCGATGAGCTTCCGTGCTTCGTGAAGATCAACGTCACGCCGATCATCGACGTGGCCTTGGTGCTGGTGATCATACTATTGGTCACCGCTCCGATGATCAGCGTTGCCGATCTCGACATCAAGCTGCCGACGGCCCACACCCGAGGCGCCGAAGACGAGCACCGCATCAGCGTGAGCTACAGCTCGGACGGACAGCTCGCCGTCGATGACCAGATGGTGAGTCTCTCTTCGCTGGCCGGAATCGTTCGAAGTCGTCTCGGGAGCGGCAGCGGAGATCAAACTCTCGTGGTCGTGCGTGCCGACGCTCGAGCCACCCACGGGGAAATTCGGGCCATCATGCGCGAAATCAAGAGTTCCGGGGCAAGCCGGGTCGCGGTGGCCACGAACCAGAGCGGAAGCGAGCGACCGTGAATGCCATGGCCTACGCGCAGACTCTCGAGCTCCGTGAGGAACACGAGCTGAGGCAAAAAGGATGGATCGGAAGTCTGATCATCCATGCCCTCCTCTTGTCGCTCTTGGTCCTCTATCCGCGCATCTCGCCGCCCCCCGCTGCGTTGACGGAATTCACCTGGCTCGAGAATTCCGGAACCACCAAGGACCCCGTCGAGGTGGCGGCTCCTCCGATGCAGGCAGCGACCGAAAAACCGAGAGTGAAGGACAAGCCCTCGCCTCAACCGACGACGCAGGCCCGGTTCGAGCGGGCGGAGAACGAGAAGGCCGAGGTGGAACCAAAACCTCAGAGTCTCACCGCGCGCGACGATCGGCTCAGCGAGCGTCTGGCGTCACTTCGTGAGAGTCGCCCCACCCTCGCGGTGGAGACCCCCCATAGTTCGTCGCTCTTGAAGGCGCCCGCGACCGAAGTATCCAAGTCGGGGGCCATCGACCAGAAGAAACTCATTCGTGAGTCGGGCATTCCCACCGCCGCGCCGGCGAAATTGCGGCGGGAGACGAGCTTGAGCCGCACCCCTTCGCTGGCCACCGTGAAGCCCACCGAAATTGTTACCGCACCGAGCGCGATCATTCCCAAGAACGCTGATCTCACGGTGCGGCGGACCCTGTCGGGCGCGTCGCTCGCGGGACCGGCCGCCGACCGTCCCATCCGCAAGTACATGATGCCGGAGTATCCCGAATGGGCGAAGAAAGAGGGCGTCGAGGGAACGGTCTCGCTCGGCTTCGTGGTGCTTCCTGACGGAAGAGTCAAGGCCAACGTCATGGTGCACCGCACCTCGGGTTACCAGGATTTCGATCTTCGGGCGCAAAAGGCCCTGCGGATGTGGCAGTTTCAGCCCTTACCCGCGGGCTCGACCCAAGAACAATGGGGCAGCATCACTATCCACTTCAGGCTGACCAGCTAGTGGGAGGATTCTTCATCATGAAAGCCGGAACCACCCGAATCACGGGTAACCTCGGTCTCGTTCACGCCACCGCTTTGTTGGCGCTTATCCTTCTGTCCCCACCCGTGGCGGCGCGCGGAGCGGAGCCGTCGAAGCCGGCGCCGGTGTCGAAGTCCGCCAAGCCAGCTGCGAGTCAAGCGGCGTCGGATTCGATGACCCTGAAGGGAGACGAAAAGACCACCGTCTTGCGCAGTCTAACCGTCGAGGGAGAAGACAAGGTCAAGATCGAATTCGATCGTCCCGAACTCGATCTCAAAATCGACAGCTACGACATCGAGGGTCTCAGCTGGGGAAGCGCTCTGGATGTGGTGCAACGACGCGAGGTGGATCTGCTGTCTCCCGTGGTGCAATGCTCCAACGCGGAACGCGCCAGTGCCCTGGGACGCCCGTGGCTCCGTGCATTTCGAGATGGCTCGGTGGCTCGCTTTCATCCCGCCCTGGAAGGGGTGGCCAGCTGGCGGCTGACGATCGCGGATTCCAAGGGCGATACGGTTCGAGTCTTCACCGGCAAGGGGTCTCTCCCCAAGGAGATCGCGTGGAACGGAGTGTACGACTCCGGGGAATTGGCGCTGCCGGGTTTGGTGTATTCGTACGTCCTTCAAGCCAAGGACAAGGCGGGGAATCGGCGCAATTTCGTGGGCGAGGGTTTCGAGGTTTCACCCTACCGGATCGAGGCAGACCATGCCTTCCATCTGGTCCTCTCGGGGAAGACCCTCCTGGGACCCGACGCGGCCCAGAGGCCCGAAGGAGTGGACGATCCCTGGCTGGTGGAAGCGGCGTCGTGGTTGAATCAACACGCGACCGCGGACCAGGCGATCGAAATCCACGTCTTCGCGCGCACTCACGAGATCGCGGAAGCCATGGGGGCGATCGTAGAAGAGCAGCTGGCACGACACTTGGCCGGCCCACCCTTGCGCCTCAAGATCATGACCCAAGCCCGCAGCGAGGCGCCGGTTCAAGGCGCGGTGACGATCGGGGTCAAGAGCTGAGACACGCTTTGTCTTTGGGCTTGTCCTGAAAGCGGGTATCATCCGAGCCATTCTCGACGTGGCGGCGCTGGCCAGGGCCGGGTCGTCCCCTTCCGCCACGAACGGTTCGGAGACACGCGATGATCGGCAGAAAGCTCGGCCCCTACGAGATCGAGGCCAAGGTCGGCAGCGGGGGGATGGGGGAGGTGTACCGGGCGCGCGACACCCGCCTCGGGCGTACGGTGGCCATCAAGGTCCTCCCTGCACACTTCGCCGCGGATCGCGACCGTCTGGCGCGCTTCGAACGAGAGGCGCGCCTTCTCGCTTCGCTCAATCACCCTCACATCGCCACCCTTTACGACTTCGCCCACCACGAGGGCGAGTACTTTCTGGCCATGGAGCTGGTCGAGGGGGAGGATCTCTCGACCCGGCTCGCCCGTGGGCCCATGTCGATCGACGAGGCGGCGCGGGTGGCGGCCCAGGTGGCCGAGGCGCTAGAAGTTGCGCACGAGAGCGGCATGGTGCACCGCGACCTCAAGCCGTCCAACATTCGTTTCGGAGCCGACGGCCAGGTGAAGGTGCTCGACTTTGGCCTGGCCAAGGCGATCGAAGGCTCCGACGACGACATCAACAAATCGCCCACCATCATCGAGGTGACTTCGGCCGGGGTGATCCTGGGCACTGCCGCGTACATGAGCCCGGAGCAGGCTCGAGGCAAGATGGTGGACAAACGGTCCGACATCTGGGCGTTCGGCTGCGTGCTCTTCGAGATGCTCACGGCTCACCAGTTGTTTCAGGCCGAAACGGTATCGGACACCATCGCGAAGATCCTCGAGCGAGAACCATCCTGGGAGCTGCTTCCCGCCAACACTCCACCGCGAGTGAAGCGCCTCCTCGAGCGCTGCCTGGAAAAGGACGTGAAACGGCGTCTGCGCGATATCGGTGACGCGCGCATCGAGCTCGAGGACGTGGTGGTAGATTCCAAAGTGATGGCGGCCCCTCTGCTTCCCGGGCCCCGCCGGCAGCGCTGGTTCCTCTGGCTCGGACTGGGACTCGTTCTGGGCGCTCTGCTGGCCTTCGTCGGGCTGCGGCTGGGCGGTCGCCAGGAGACCGTCTCTCTAGAGCAGACGAGACTCTCGATCAAGCCGGACGCGAATGTCATTCTTCAGGAAGTTCCACCGGCCCTCTCGCGGGATGGGCGCGCCCTTGCCTACATCGCGAGTACCTCGGACGGAGCGCGTTTGTTCCTACGCCGACTCGATTCGTGGGACTCGCGCATGCTCACCGACGTCAACGCCGGTAGTCCTTGTTTTTCGCCGGATGGCAGCTGGGTGGCCTTCAGGAGCCGGGGGGAGTCCGGGTTCCGTCTCCTGCGCGTCTCCGTCGACGGCGGCACGCCCCTGCTCATCGCAAAGAACGTGGGTGGGCCCGATGGAAATGCCTGGACGAAAGACGGCCAGCTCATCTATCCGGCCAGCCTCAGCTCGGGACTCGTCTCCACTCCGGCCAGGGGTGGGGCTCCGACCGCACTCACTCACCCCGACAGCAGCCAGGGTGAGCTCGGCCACTGGCAACCCTGTGTTCTTCCCGACGACGATCATGTCTTGTTCACCGCCTGGCGCACCCGCATGGATGACGCGCGGATCGAGGTGGTGAGTCGCTCCAGCAAAGAAGTACGGGTTGTGGTGGAGAATGGGGTTTGTCCGATGTACATGGATCCCGGATATCTGCTGTACGTCCAGGGCGCCACGCTCATGTGCGTAGCCTTCGATCCGGGGCGCGCAGTGGTGACCGGGGACCCGGTTCCCCTCATCGATCCGGTGAATGTGCACATTTCGGATGGATCTACGGACCTCGCCGCGGGAGGGACGAATCTGTGCTATCTGCCCGATTCCGGCTCTCACGCACGCCTCGTGCGGGCCGATCCGCACGGAAAAGTCGAAGCGATCGTACCGGAAGAACGCAACTACAATCGGGTATCCATCGCACCGGATGGAAAGCACTTGGCCCTCTGTGTCGAACAAGCCGGCAAGAGCGATCTCTGGGTGTTGGATTCGGCTCGCCACTCCTTTACACAACTCACCGTCGATGGCACCAACGCAGAGCCGATCTATTCTCCGGATGGGCGGACCCTCACCTTTCAGAGCATGCGCCGTGGCCCGTTCGAACTCTACTCGATCAGCGCCAGCGGTGGTTCGGCCCCTCAGCTTTTGTTTCCCAGTGCGATCGATCTGCGTCCATTGAGCTGGACTCCGGATGGCAAGACTCTTTTGTTCGGGCAATCCAGCAAGGGAACGGGAACTGACGTCATGCGTTTCTCACCCGCGGATGGGAAGATGAGTCCTTTCATCCAGTCGCCGTTCAACGAATTCGGTGCCGTGGTTTCTCCCGACGGTAACTGGGTTGCCTACAGCGCCACGAGTTCCGATCGGAGCGAAGTCTACGTTTCGAAGATGGATGGGGGGGATCGCTCTCAGGTCTCCGTCGACGGCGGGACCGGAGCCCGCTGGGCAGGTGACGGGCGAACTCTCTATTTTGCCGGTACTCAAGGTGAGGCTCTGTATCGAGTCGGTGTGACCCTCACTCCGGAATTTCGCGCGAGCCGGCCCGAGATGATTCTCTCCCACGAACAGCTCGGCGGATATGTCGAGAGCTACGATGTGTACCCTGAGAGCGAGCGTCTGGCCATCGTGCTCAACCGCGATACACAGGGACAGAGTGCGTTCCGCATCCTGATGAACGTCCCGGCGGAACTCGAGAGGCGCATGAGATGAACATTTTCAAGACAAATTTGCTCTGCCTTCGTGCGGGTGCATCCTTGGTTCTGTTGATGGCAACGCGAGCCGGTGCCCAGAACATCATGAGTTTCGAGGACTATCAGGCACTGGATCACGTCGAACCCTATGTCTATCAGCTTGACACGGAGAAGGGATCTCTTCTCTATTTTGGATCCCGTCATTCCTTCTTGCCCTCGGACCCACAAATGGAAGCCCTTTCCAGGGCTTGGACCTCCTTTCGACCCCAGATGGCTTTCACTGAAGGCGGAGAGCTTTCCATTGATTCGCTCACGAAGGAGCAAATCATTCAACGTTACGGCGAATTCGGGATGACCTGGTGGTTGGCTCGAAGAGACAGTGTACAGGTTCGTTCCTTGGACCCGGATCGAAAGGCCGAAGTGGCCCATTTGCAGGGCAGGGGGTGGACGGGGGAGCAGCTCATGCTGTTCTTTACCCTCCGCAAAGTGGCTCAGAGTCAGGAACAACTCGTGAATGTCGATCTCGCGGAGGTACTCCCCCAATACCTACAATCGATGGTTCATCGCTTCGGTTTGAAGGGACCGACGAATATCAAAGAGTTCGAGAAGGCGGTGAAGCGGCTGCTGCCGAGCCTGGAGAACTGGAGGACGATTTCGATGTCCTATTTCTATCCTGGTCCACAAGATCCATCCTATTTCACCAACCAAATAGCCACCGATTCCAATCACTTTCGGGACCAATATCAGGTTAAGCTCCTGCTCGAGGCGGTCGACGGAGGGAAGCGCGTCTTCGCGATCGCGGGCTCGGCACATGCTGTCATGCAAGAGCCGGCGCTCAGAGCGGCCCTGAAGTCCCAAGAATGAAGACGACATTGCAGCGTCAGTCTCTACCCGAACCCCAAGCGAAGGACGAGCGGGAGGAGTCTCCGCGCCGAAGGAGGGTGGCGCTCGTCAGCGGTGCGAGTTCGGGGATCGGCCGCCTGGTGGCGCGCGATCTGGCCTTGCGGAATTTCCGGGTCGTGCTCCTGGTTCGCGATGAGGCCCGCGGTCGCAGCGCCCAGAATTGGATTCGCGCCACCACCGAGAGTGACGCGACGGAACTCCTGCTTTGCGACTTGGGCGATCTCGAGCAGGTCCACCGCGCAATCGCGGTCATGGGCGAGCGGCACGAGATTCTCGATCTGCTGGTGAACAACGCCGGGCTCATCTCGCGCCAGCATCGACTCAGTCCGCAGGGCCACGAGTGGACGCTGGCGGTGAATCACCTCGGCCCCTTCCTACTCACGAACCAGCTCCTGAGTCTCTTGCCCAGCGGGGCCCGGATCGTCAACCTTGCTTCGGTCGCGCACACGCGGGGGAGAATCGACTTCGACAATATGGAGCTTTCCTCGCACTACTCCTTCTGGGAGGCCTACGCCAGGTCGAAGCTGGCCAACATCCTGTTCACCTACGCCCTGGCACGACGGCTAAAAGAACGCCGTATCGCGGTGAATTGTCTGCACCCGGGAACGCTTCCCACCGGGATCGCCATGGGTTACTCCAGACTCGTCGGCTGGCTCTGGCGCGCGGGCGCGCCTTTCTTCAAGAAAGTCAGCGAGGGAAGCGACGCGGTGATCTACTTGGCCACCGCACCCCAGCTCGAGGGCGTCAGCGGCGCCTACTTCCATCTGAAGAAGCAGGCGGAATCTTCGCCACTGAGTCGAGACGAGAGCTTGCAGGAGGAGTTCTGGCGCTGGTCTTTGGCCGCGATTCAGTAGCGTGGCGGGGCCGGCGGCTTGTTGTCCAGGATCTTCTCGATGCGCTCCATCACTGGCTCGTCCAATTTGGGGACGAGATCGATGGCCTTCAGATTCTCGCGCAGTTGATCGACGTGCGAAGCGCCTAGAATGACGGTGCTCACCCGATCGTTCTTCAGACACCAGGCAATCGCGAGCCGGGTCAGACTGACTCCGAGTTCCTTGGCCACCGGTTCCAGCTGGGCTGCCTTGCCGATCTTGACCTTTCCCTCCGGTGAGAAGATGAGTTCCTTGAGCCACTCGTAGCCGGGCAGACTCAAGCGCGAGCCTTCGGGGACGCCGTCCTTGTACTTTCCGGTCAGGATTCCCGATGCGAGGGGGGACCAAATCGTCGTGCCCAGGCCCACGGTCTCGTAGAGGTGGTGGTACTCCGCTTCGACGCGCTGTCGGGAGAGCATGTTGTACTGGGGCTGCTCCATCACCGGAGGGGTCAGGCCCCACTCGCGCGCTACTTTGTGTGCCTCCATGATCTCCACCGCGCTCCACTCGCTGGTTCCCCAGTAGAGGACTTTTCCCTGGCGAATGAGGTTGTCCATCGCACGCACCGTCTCCGCAATGGGTGTGTCCAGGTCGGGGCGATGGCAGAAAAAGAGGTCGAGGTAATCCAGTTGGAAGCGGCGTAGAGCCGCGTGGCAGGCGTCATGCACGTGTTTGGCGGAGAGCCCGCGTTGGCTGGGCTTCTCACCGCCCCAGTAGACCTTCGAAGACACGCAGTAAGTATCGCGGTTCCAACCCACCTGCTTGAGCACGCGCCCCATGATCTCCTCGGAATGACCCGCCGCGTACGCTTCGGCGTTGTCGAAGAAATTGACTCCCGCCTCGTACGCCACCTCCATGCACTCGCGGGCCGTCTTGTCGCCGAGTTGGAGGTCGAAGGTCACCCAGGAACCGAAGGAGAGGGCGGAGATCTGGAGGCCGCTGCGGCCCAATCTGCGGTACTGCATGTGTTTGTTGGCCTTTCCGGCAGGGGGATTGTCAGGCTCACTCGTTTCTGGGTACACTAACACCGATGGGGGCAGTCTGTCTCGCGCGCATCTTTTCTCTTCCCAAGGTAAACACGATCATGCGACCGACTCGACGCATCCAGGGGCTCGTAGGGCTCGCCCTCGTTGGTCTCCTTCTCATCTTTCTTCCCAAGGGGAAGCCGGATCATTACCAGCAGCAGTTGGCGCAACTGAAACTCCAGCGGCAGCACGTTCAGGATGGTTCGCCGGCCGCCTACCACATCGATTCCAAGATCGAGGAAATCCAGAGCGTGCAGCAGGACACTCCCGCGAGCGATCACCCCGATCTCTTCTTGAAGATCCTCCACGACATGAAGATTCCCGCCGACCGAAGCGAGGATGAGTACCAGAAGGGATACCGTACGCTCGAATTGAAGAGGGCAAGGGCGAGTTCGAAAACCGCGAGTACCCCGCTGCCATGGACGGAGCGAGGCCCCGCCAACGTCGCGGGTCGCGTGCGCGGACTCCTGGTCGATCCCTCGGATACCACTGGAAATACCTGGTTTGTCGGGTCCGCCGGGGGCGGCGTCTGGAAGACGGCCGACGCTGGAGCAAATTGGGCGCGGGTTACCCAAGACCCGCAGAGCTACGCGACTTCGACCCTCGCCCAGTGCGCGAGCCAACCCGACGTCATCTATACGGGCACAGGCGAGAGCTTCTTCAACATCGATACCATGAATGGCAACGGGATGATCAAGTCCATCAACCATGGTGTGACGTGGACTCCGCTCGCCAGCACACTCGACGACCCTCTCTTCAACAACATCTCGCGCATCCTGGTCGATCCCAACGATCCCGACGTCGTGATCGTCGCCGCCACCACCGGTCGTTACAAACTCGACTACAACATCAGCACGAATATCTTCAAGTCCACCAACGGCGGCGCCAGCTGGACGACGGTCTTCACCCAAGTCCGATGTGGGCAAAGACGTACAGGACCTGATTGCCACGCCGGGCCATTTCGACGTGCTCTACGCGGGAGTGCGGCCAAGAAGGCGTGCTGAAGTCCACCGACTCCGGGGACAGCTGGTCCTACACGAATGCCGGGATCAACGACTTCACCGGCCGCTTCGAGCTCGCCATCTCCCCCGTGAATACGAACCGCGTCTTCGCGGCGGCGCAAGGCGCGTCGGGGACCTCGGTGACTGTGGCATTCGTCGGACGCGGGCGGCTATTGGACCAAGACGGCCGAGTTGGGCAGCTGAACCCAATTGGCTCGGCGCCCAGGGTTGGTACGACAACACCATACTGTGTGATCCCACCAATGCGGACGTCTTGTACGTGGGCGGAATCCAACTTTGGAAGATCACCATGCTCAACGAGGGTCAAGGTCAGAGTACCCTGCTCGATCAGAGCGGAGTGCACGTCGATCATCATAATCTCGCGCTCTTGCCGGGGAATCTCAGCACGCCGTGGCGTCTTCTTGATGCGAACGACGGCGGGGTGGCCGTCTCTGCCGACATGGATACCGGGTGGAGCATGCCGATCCTGGGTTTGAACACGACGCAGTTTTACGGGGTCGACAAGAAGCCGGGCGCCAGCGCGTACATCGGCGGCATGCAGGACAATGGCACCTGGCGATCGCCCGAGGATCCCGGCTCCCTCACGCCCTGGATTTACCAGATCGGCGGCGATGGCTACGAGACTTCGTGGAGTTTCGCGGATCCGCTCAAGATCGCCGGCGGGTACCAATACAATGGGATCCTGCGCTCGCTCGATGGCGGAACGACCTGGAACCCGGGGACCAATGGGCTGGGAGACACGGGGAGCAGCTCGGCTCCGTTCATCACCAAGATCGGCAAATCCGACGACGCGCCCGATCTGCTCTTCGCGGTGGGGGCGTCCGGTGTTTGGCGCAGCGACGACTTCGCGGCCAATTGGAGCCTCGCCAGCATGAATACCGCCGATTGGCAGTTCTCCAGCTTCCTGGACGTCAAGATCTCCCGGGCCAATCCCGACGTGGTCTGGGCGGGCGCGAGCATGGATGCCGGCGGCTCCATCTACCTCTCGACCGACGGAGGTCTGAGTTTCGCACCGGTCCCGAACTACACCACCGTGACCCTGGGCGGAATCTCGGGGTTGGCCACTCATCCCACCGACGACCAGACGGCCTACGCACTCTTCTCCTTCGCGGGCCGGCCGAAGATCCTGCGCACTCAAGATCAGGGCCAGAGCTGGCAGGACATCACCGGATTTCAGTCCGGCGCCCCCAGCAGCAACGGTTTTCCCGACGTGGCGGTCTACGACCTCCTGGTTCTGCCGGACCAGCCGACCACGCTGTGGGCGGGGACCGAGATCGGTCTCTTCGAGTCGACGGACGACGGGGCATCGTGGCACCTGGCCGACAACGGTCTGCCGAACGTGGGAATCTGGGCCCTGAGCGCGGTCGAGGATGAAGTGGTGGTGGCGACTCACGGTCTGGGCATCTGGTCGGTCAAGCGGCCCAGCATGGTGGCGGGAAAGACCTTCACCCCACTCATCGAAAATCTGTACCAAAACCCCTTGGGCGAATTGATCGTCGAGACGACTCTTCGTTCGGCCTACGATTCCACCGAGGTCCGCATGAACGGATCACCCGCGACGGTGCTTCCCGCCAACGCGGCCGGCGATCGGCCCCAGGTTCAGTTGGCGGTGCTGCTCACCGGCACGGCGCAAATCCAGTTGGTCTCTCACCTGGGCGCCTCGACCTATGCCTCTCCGGTGAAGTCTCTCTCGGTCTACGCGCTGGGCTCGCCCGTCTTCAGCTATTCGACCGATTTCAACGGGGGGAATCCGGATTTTGCCGGAGTAGGAATGAACATCTCTCTAGAGCCCGATTTCAGCGACGAGGCCATCCACTCCGCGCATGACTACGCGGACAACTCGACTTCGACCTCGACTCTCACCGTTCCCATTTTAGTGGCTCAGTCCGACGCGACCATGGAGTACGACGAAGTGGTTCTGGTGGAACCAGGTGAGACGGGCACCGTCTTCGGCGATTTCGGATTCTGGGACTACGTGATCGTGGAGGGAACCAAGGACGGCATCACCTGGTTGCCACTCCTGGACGGATACGACAGTCGCTACGACCAGGATTGGCTCAATGCCTATAACAACTCCGAATCTGGACGCCAATCTCTCTATCGCCATCACAGCCTGGATCTGTTGAACACTTTCGATTGGGGAGACACCATTATGGTGCGATTCCGCCTCCACGCTGACGCGGGAGTCCATGCCTGGGGCTGGGCGATCGACAATCTCTCCATCCAGCTGGGCAGCCCGACCGGGGTGGAGAATACGCCGGCGCCTCGCTTCGCTCTGGACCAGAATTTTCCCAACCCCTTCAACCCCCAGACTTCGATCCGCTACACCGTTCCCTCCAGCGGCCACGTGAGTTTGAGAGTCTACGATCAAAGGGGGCGGCTCGTGAGGACTCTGGTGGATGGCGCGCAGAAAGAGGGGGAGAGGGTGGTGGTCTGGGACGGCCGCGCCGACGATGGGGCGAGAGTGTCCAGCGGAATCTACCTGTATCAGCTGAAAGCCGGGGAACTCGTCGAGCAGCACAAGATGACGCTGGTGAAATGAGGGGCAGCTCAGCCCCGGCCCTTCACGGCCTTGGGCTCCGGCGCCTGTGGCGTGCTGACGGCTCTCTCCCAGAACTCCAGGGCTTTCTGCATCGCCTCGTAGAGAACGCTTCCTTTAGGATACCGCCCCTTCGCGTTTCGCTTGCCGGCCGGCATGCCGGTGAAGATGTGCAAGGCCTCGTGCACCGTGCCCACCGCCCACACTGCGAACTGCCCTTTGGCGCAGGCCTTCACGACGTCCTCTCGAAGTTGTAGATCGTTCGCGTTGGCGCTAGGGATGATGACCCCTTGGGTACCGCTCAAGCCCTGGTCGGCGCAAGTGTCGAAGAACCCTTCGATCTTCTCGTTCACCGCGCCGATGGCCATGATGTTGCCCATCTGATCGATGGCGCCGGTCATGGCGATGTCTTGGCGAAGCGAGATGTCGGTGAGCGCGCTCAAGAGGCAACAGGTCTCCGCGCCCGAAGCGGAATCGCCGTCGATACCGCCATAGCTCTGTTCGAACGCGACGCTCGCGTCGAACGCCAGCGGATGCTCGGTGCGGAGCAAGTGCCTCAAGAGTCCTCCGAGGATGTAGAAACCCTTGGTGTGAATTGCGCCCGAGAGAGCCGATTCGCGTTCGATGTTGATCACGCCCGCGGTCCCAGGACCGATGGTCGCGGTGATGCGCGCGGGGAATCCGTAGGTCATGTTGCCAGCGGAAATGACCGCCAGTCCATTGACCTGACCCACTTGACTGCCGGAGGTGGAGACGCGGATGGTGCCCTCGGCGATTTGACGGCGAAAGCGGCGCGAGGGATGGTCGGCGCGTGACTTGCGCCGATGGATCGCTTCCTTCACGTGGGTATCCTTCACCAGATTCGTATTCTCCCGTGAAGCCAGCCAAGCGGACTCTCGCACCAGGTCTGCCATGCGTCCGAACCGGGCCGTGATGCGTCTCCCGTCCGCCGCGACTCTCACGCCATGCTCGATGAGCGCCGCGACCCCCTCGCGGGAGAAATGGGGAAGACTCTCTTCGCGAACGAAGCGCGCGACCCAGCGCGCATAGTCACGCGCCCCGGCCCTGTCGTTGGGAATCGTCACCTCGAAATCAGCCAGGACCTTGAAGAGGTCGCGGAAATTCGAGTCGATCTCGTCGAGGAGGTAGAAGATCTGCGTGTCGCCGAGCAGAACGACCTTCACCTCGATGTCGATCGACTCTGGCTTGAGGCCGGGGCCGGGCCAGGGCCCCATGGCTTCCGGTGGTTGGACTTCGAGTTTTCCCGTGCGCAGGGTGCGCACCAAATACTTCCAGGCCTCGGGATCGGAGAGGAGATCGTGGGCTTCCAGAATGAGGTACCCGCCATCCGCGGCCAGGAGTGATCCCGCACAAATTCCCATGTGACTCGCGCGAGGCTCCTGGTCAGGCGTGTACTCCAGGTTGATGGTGCCGACCAAATTGGAAAGCGTCGGGGTTCCCTCGACGACCACCGGGCAGGAGGTCTGACCCGAGCGATCGACCACCACGTTCACCCGATAGAAGCTGGTGAACGAGGTATCTTTTCCGAGCTGTGGGAGCCGCTGCTCCATGAGATCTTTGAGAAGTTCATCGAGCCACTTCTGCACCGCTAGCTCGGGGAAGGCCCGTCGCACTAGCTGCAGACGGCGGTGCAAGGCTTGCTCCACCGTGGTGCGAAAGAGCTTCTCCACTTGCTCGGAGTACGACTCGCGAATTTCCCCCGCCTTTTCGTGGATCTCCTCGAGCTCCTTCTCGTAATGGCGCCGGCTCTCGCTCACGCGCTGATACGCGGCATCGTCGATCGTCCCCTCGGCGTGGAGCCGGTCGTATTCCTCCGGGACCACGGCCTCTCCCTTGACCAGGGGAAAGATCGCCTTTTCCGACATGGCCTGGGTCTGCACGGTGACCAGACCGAGCCCGGCCGCGGTGAGCGATTTCTCGAAGGGCTGAATCACCGATTGCAGTGTCTGCTCGGCGGCCCTTTCCAGGGCCTGGCGACGGGCCGAGACCGTGTCGGAGCTGAGGATCTCCCTGAGCCCGGTCTGTACGAACGCAGCCAGATGCCGCATGTGGCGGCGAAAGATGGCTCCCTGGCCGGCCGCGAGAGTGAGGAGACGGGGTTGATCGGGTTGCGCGAAATTGTGCAGATAGCAGCGATCGCGCAGAGGAGGGCTCTCGACCCGAAGTTCCTCCAGGAGTTTCTTCACCAGAGTGGAGCGGCCGGTGCCACTCAATCCGCGCACGAAGACGTGATGCTCCTTGATCTTGCTGCTCAACCCGAATTGAAGCGCGTCGAGGGCATCACCCTGGCCGATGATCTTGCGGAGCGGTTGGAGCCGTGCGGTCGATTCGAAATCGAGCCGGTTCAAGGGACAGCTCCAGCGGAGCTTCTTGGCGGAGAGAGGTCGAGGTGTCGGCATCGTGTCCTCCTGGCTTCCATCACGCTAGGCCTCGCCGCGAGGCAGGTCAATAATGGCTTGCGTTCGCCTTTACGGGACGACTACCGTGTCGGGGGTTCACGTAAATCCAATCACTCGATTCCGGCCATCGTGTCATGCCACCAGACAAGAGCCGCGCTGACTCTCCAGCTGCGAGCTTCGCCAAGCGCCGCCGTTTCAGAAGGGTCTGCTGGGCCACCTTGATCGCGGTCTATGGTCTGATCGTGATCGGGGGAGTAGTGCGTAGCACTGGAGCTGGGATGGGCTGCCCGGACTGGCCCACGTGTTTCGGACGTCTGATTCCTCCCACCTCTGAGTCGCAGCTCCCCGCCGACTACAAGGAGATCTACCTGGCCAAGCGCCAGGCCAAGAACGAGAAACTGGCCCGGATGCTCAGCGCGCTGGGATTCTCAGGCCTGGCGAGTGACCTGCGGCACGAACAGACGGTCGGGCAGGAGAGCGAGTTCAACGCGGCCAAGACCTGGACCGAGTATCTCAACCGCCTGGCGGGAGTGAGCGTGGGGTTCCTCTTCATTGCCACTTTCGTGTTCGCGCTGGCCTACCGCCGTTCGCGGCCCCTGGTGGTCTGGCTGAGTGCCCTGGCGCTGGTTACCGTCGGCTTCAACGGCTGGGCCGGATCCATCGTCGTCTCCACGAATCTCCTGCCGTGGATGGTGACCGTACACATGCTCCTGGCGCTTCTTCTGGTGGCGTTGCTCGTGGTGCTTCTTCATCTCACGCGGTCGGCCGAAGAAGAGAGTACCGTTTTCGAACG
The DNA here is from genome assembly GCA_963764625.1 of Candidatus Krumholzibacteriota bacterium. Classification (GTDB taxonomy): domain Bacteria; phylum Krumholzibacteriota; class Krumholzibacteriia; order JAJRXK01; family JAJRXK01; genus JAOZPE01. The sequence continues at coordinate 329,993 of CAVXTH010000009.1, forward strand.
GGGTCCGCTCAACGCGGTCCTTCTTGCGGCCGTCGGGTGCATGGTCATCCAGGTGGCGCTGGGAACCCAGGTCCGTGAAAACGTGGACACGGTCGCCCACATGATGGACAACACCCTCAGAGAGACCTGGATTCAGAACCTGGGATTGATCTTCTACGTGCATCGCAGCTTCTCGATTCTTCTGGTGCTGCTCGCCGGCGCTCTGCTCTGGCTCGCGCGCCGGCGAGTTTCGTCTGGATCTCCCCTCCTCAAATGGTGCAGGGTGCTCTTCTTCGCCACGCTCTTCGAGGTGGCCGCGGGAGCCGTGTTGGCCTACCTGGCGCTGCCGCCTCTGGTACAGCCTCTGCATCTGGTGATGGCGGCGATCATCTTTGGTCTTCAGCTGCAGATCCTCTTGCGTCTGAACGGGAGACCTTCTCCGGCGTGAGTCAGTACTTTCATATCCACCCCGAGACGCCGCAGCTGCGCCTGTTGCGTCAGACCGTTTCCATACTGGAAGACGGTGGGGTCATCGTCTATCCCACCGATTCCACCTACGCCTTCGGCTGCGCCATCGGCGACAAGGCCGCCCTCGAGAGGATCTGCCGCATCCGTCACATCGATCAACGGCACAACTTCACCCTGTGTTGCCGCGATCTCTCCGAGTCCGGCACCTACGCGACGTTCAGTACACCGGTCTACCGGCTCCTGAAGGCGAATACTCCCGGGGGCTACACCTTCATTCTGCGCGCAAGCCATGAAGTACCACGACGGCTCATGCATCCCAAGCGAAAGACCATTGGGCTGAGGGTTCCCGATCACCCCGTCACCCAGGCTCTGCTCCAGGAACTGGGCGCTCCCCTGATGACCACCTCGCTGATCCTCGCCGGGGAGACGGTGCCTTTCACCGACCCGCAGGTCATCCGGGAGAAACTCGAGAGTCAGGTCGACCTGATCGTGGATGGCGGCTTTGGTGGACTCACGCCCACCACTGTCGTCGACCTCACCGACGACTTTCCCCGGGTGATTCGCGAGGGGTGTGGCGACCCGACGCCCTTCGTCTGAACCGGATCTGAAGTCCGCGATTCATTGAAACTATCCGCACCTCACTCGGTCAGCTTGATTTGCGAGAGCGGCCGGGTTAGCCTTCTGCGAGAAGGATCGAAGAACCGGTAAATCCCCCCCAAAAAAGGCTTCATCACAAACCGCCATGGATCTCCCTCGCCTGCAATTCAGCTATCTGCGCGAACAGATCGTGGGAGTCGACTGCTCCTTCGACACGCCTTTCGGGCAGAGAATGCTCGTCTACTGCGATTACACCGCCAGCGGCCGATGCCTTCGTTTCGTCGAGGAATATCTCATGGGTTTGCAGCGCCACTATGCCAACACCCACACCGAGGACGACGTGACGGGCCGCAGCATGACTCAGCTCTTGCACGAGGCCGAGAGCGCAATCAAGAACGCGGTTCACGCCGGACAAAATGGACGGCTCATCGCGGTGGGAACGGGCGCCACCTCCGCCATCGACAAACTGCAACAGATCGTGGGTGTGGCGATTCCTCCCGCCACGCGACAGCTTCTCACCCTCCTCATGGAAGAGCATCTGGGCGCCGCTTCCCACGAGTCCTACGCCCGCTTCTTGCGCGAGCACGAGCCGGTCGTCTTCGTGGGGCCCTACGAGCACCACTCGAACGAGATCTCCTGGCGGGAAGGTCTGGCCCAGGTTCTGGAAGTCGAATTGAGCCCAGATGGAGGAGTGAATCTCGAGCACTTGGAGCATCTCCTGAAGGATCCGCGCTACCAGGGACGGCTGCGCATCGGCACCTTCAGCGCTGCCTCCAATGTCACCGGACGTCTGACTCCGGTTCACGAGATCGCTCGACTTCTCCACGCGCACGATGCCATCGCCTGTTTCGACTACGCGGCCAGCGCCCCCTACGTGGAAATCGACATGAGCCCCGCTCCGGGACCCGAAGGAGGCGACCCTTCGCTGGATGCCATCTTTCTCTCACCACACAAGTTTCTGGGAGGTCCGGGAGCATCGGGAGTTCTGGTGTTCAACCAACGCATCTATCACCGCGAATTGCCCCCCACGGTGAGTGGCGGGGGAACGGTCGATTACGTCGGTCCCGACTGCCACGACTACACGCCGCAAATCGAAATGCGCGAAAAAGCCGGAACCCCCGGCGTGTTGCAGACTCTCAAGGCCGGGCTGGCATTCCTGGTGAAAGAAGCGGTGGGACCCAAGCGTATCCAAGAGCGGGAGCGGGCGCTCCTGGAAAGGGCGCTGCAACGCTGGGGCGAACATCCCGCGATCGAAATTCTGGGAAATCCCGATCCATCCAAGCGGGTCGCGATCATCTCTTTCAATCTCAGGGACCCCTCGGGAAGCTATCTGCATCCGAAATTCGTCACTCGGATCGCCAATGATCTATTCGGAATTCAATCGCGTGCGGGTTGTTCCTGCGCCGGACCCTACGGGCACCGCCTCTTGAACATCGATGCTCCCACCAGCCAACATTACCGGGACTGGATCCAGAAGGGGTATCACGGGCTGAAACCCGGTTGGTGCCGAATCGGGTTCCACTACATCATGGACGACGAGGAAGCGGGTTTCGTGATCGACGCGGTTCTGTTCCTCGCCGAGCATGGGCACCGATTCCTTTCCCTCTACGATTTCGACCTGAGCACCGGTGCGTGGGTTCACCGGGAAGAAAAGGCCGCGGGAAGGGCGTTCAGTCTGCAAGCCGCTCTCTGCTCGGCCGCCAGCGGCCCGACTGCTTTGAAGCTCGATGAGCGGAAGAAACGCTATCGCGAGTACCTCCATTCGGCGATGGAGTTGGCCGCAAGTCTTCAGGACGACGCGGGCGCGGGGAAGCTCCAGGGTGAAGCGGGAGAGCTCCAGTACTTCCGTCTCCCCGCCGGCGCGGACGGAATCGATTGAGTGGTTTCGAATTTCGTCGAGCCTGAGCGCACGAGGGAGGGACGAGGTGCCCGAATTGCCCGAAGTAGAACGCGGGCGGCGCATGGCCGCCACGGCGGCCGAAGGGCGCCGGATCCGCCAGGTGGTTTGCAAGCGCGATCCGATCGTCTTCGACGGGGCCTCGCCTCGACGGTGGAAGAGCGCTCTGGAGGGAAAGAAGGTCCAGAGGGTTTCGAGGATCGGCAAACAAATCTGGTTCGAGCTCGACTCCCCTCCTCATCCTCTGTTTCATTTCGGCATGACCGGCGCCTTTCGGGTGCCGGGACGGCGCGACCTTCCTCTGGCCGCGCGGCCCACTCCCGACCCGAACGAGGCCTGGCCGCCGCGCTTCACCAAGATCCAGCTGTTCTTCGAGGGAGGAGCAGAGCTTGCGATGACGAATGCGCGGCGCCTGGGGCGAATTCTGCTGCGCGAGGACCCGCTGCACGAGCCGCCGATCTCCCGACTCGGCTTCGATCCTCTCCTCGGTCCCCTCTCCAGAGCGGAATTCTACCGGCGCGCCAGCCGGCGCAAGACGTCCATTAAGAGTCTGCTGCTCGATCAGAGTTTCTGCGCTGGGGTGGGAAATTGGATCGCAGACGAAGTCCTTTATCAGGCCGGGATCGATCCACGACGCAGCGCCGACCAGCTGACTCCCGAAGAACTCGAGAGAGTCCGTCGCCGGCTCGGCGCGGTGGTGAAACTGGCCGTGAGGGTGGATGCGGACAAGTCCCGATTTCCCGTGAACTGGCTGTTCCACGTCCGTTGGGGAAAGAAAAAGGACGCACGCACCGCAGAAGGGAACAGAGTGGTGTTCGCAAGTATCGGCGGCCGAACCACGGCGTGGGTTCCACAGCGACAAAAGTAATCCCCTCGAAGAAATCGATCTGATACAATCAAGAGGTAGGGGGGACGGGCCCCGAGATCAGGAGTCCGCCATGACCGCCGACGTCGAAACTCTCGCCTCGCAGTCCACGCCCGCGGCCGCCACCTGGCCGTTCCTTCAGAAAGGCATCGCGCGCTGCAAGCGCATGCAGTCGGCACCCGTTCGACGTTTCATGCAGAGCGCGCTTTTGAAACTGGCTCTCGCCTGGCTCTCGTTCGCAATCGCACTGGCGGCGTGGAAGGCTTTGGCCGGATTCACCGTTCGGCGCTATTTCAAGAACTTCTCCATGTAGCGGCAGTGCGGGCTAAACTCGCCTCTCCATAGGATCACCGCGCGCCGTAGAGGTCCCGGCAAGTCGGCGTCCGCGAAACTCACGTGTAAATCCACTTTGGCCAGAGCGGGAAGATAGGGACGAAGCGAATGCCCGAAGCTGGTGGAAGCTTCGACCGGAAGCTCGCTCGGCAGATTTCCTACTGCCAAGACCTGAAGGCCTTCGCCTCGAAACCCCGAGGGAGCGCGGGCGGTCTGAGGATCGTAGACGTACACCGGGTCTCCCGGTTCGGTTTCGCGCACCGTGCAGGCCAGAGAGCCGTCGATGTCACAGGTGATGTCACCGACCGCGATCAACTTCGGCGTGGTCTTTCCCGAATACAACCGCCGCAGGGTGTCGGCATCGGCAAAGCGCGGATAGCGTTCTTCCCAGTAGGTTGCGTTCACGAGCAGAGACAGGTTTCGAAGATGCGGTTCGAAGATCGAGCGATAGCCCTCGGGATGCTGGTAGTAATCCTCGAGCTCGAAGCTCCGTTCTTCCTGTTGGGGCTGCACCAGGTGCTCCTCTTTGAAGACTACCTTGCCCAACTGCGTGCGGGTTCCTTCGTTCGACCGGACCCACCCCTCCAGTTCATCCGGAGAGATCTCGGTGTGCGGCAAGAGCTCCAGGATCTCCTGCGCTCCTGAGGAAACGCGACCGTATCCCAGGATCCCCACGGTCAGCGGACAGACCTCGCGGGGAAGTCCCTGCGCGGCGATCTCTTCTCCGACCTCTTTCACGGCCTGCTTCAACGCCGAAAGGTCGGCATAGGCATGGGAGGGTGAGAGCCGAAGAAACGGGGTTGCATGTCCCAGGACCTCGAGGCGTCGTCCCAGCATCCAGAGGCTGTCGGTCATTCCCACCAGGCCCGCGTGGTGCGAAAAGAAGATCAGACGGCGGCCTTCTTCGTCGGTGACGAGCTCGTAGTCGAGCAGAGTGCAGTGAAGCTCCTTGAGCTTGGCCAGAAGAGGCATGTTGTAGGACTGGCCCTTGATGGTGTGGGAGAAGAACATGTAGGCGCCGTTTTCACGGAAGAACGGAAGAGGCATTTCCTTGACGCCCAAGACGATGTCGCATTCGCGTACCGACTCGACTACGCGGGCGCCCACCTCTTGATAGCTCTCGTCGGAGAAAGCCCGCCGGGGGAACGACTCGACTTCGATCGAAATCCCTTCGGCGAGAAGGTTCCGGACATCCTCGGGCGTGAGCACGACACGCCGTTCCCATTCGTTCTTGTCTTCTTTTCGCAGGCCCAAACGATGGCTCATACTGACTCTCCACCAGTTCGCTTCGATCGAACCGAAAATCGTGATCGTGGCAGTCCACTATCTTGCCGGAAAGCGCCCAGGAAGACAAGCCGGGGGGTTCGAGAGCTTTCTTAGCGCCCCGGATGGGTGGAGAGGCCGGTGTCGATCTGCTCGATTCCGCTCAGGTACTCATGATCGGTCAATTGATTCTTCCACAGTCCCGCGCTCCTGGCTCCCAAATAGCCCAGGAGGAAAACGAGGAGCACCGCGAACGCGAAGGCCCTGATCGAAAGGCGCCGCTTGCCGGCCCGCATGCTCAAGGCTTCGTCCACCGGACACACCGCCACGCAGTCCATGCATCCCGTGCATTCCGGATCGAGAACCTGTCCGCTGCGCGAGACCGGCAATCGGGCCATACAGACTCGATCGCAGAGCCCGCAGTCGATACACGCATCACGGTCGCGGACCACGCGTGTAGGCGAGAGCCACGAAAAGATTCCCAAGAGAGCGCCGTAGGGACAGAGGTAACGGCACCAGAATCCCTCGACCAGGATCGAGCCCACCACTAGACCGGCCAGGACCAGAGTGGCAATGAGAGATAGACTCGCGAAGAAGAGTCCCATGTGCACGTCGGCCATGCGGTTGTACGGCTCATCGAGGAAAGCGTGCACGCCCAGGGCGCCCATTGCCACGATGCTCTGCAAGAAGAAGAGCAAGAGGAGATACTTCACTCCGCGCAAGAGGACGTCCGCCAGGCGCCAGAGCCTGAAATTCCGGCCGAAGAGACGGCGTCCCACCCTCGCCAGGAGCTCACTCAAAAAACCGATGGGACAGATCCAGGCGCAGAAACTCTTGCGTAGGAAGGTTGCAAGAAGCAGGGCGATGAGCACGAGGATCGTGGCGGCGGGATGCACATGATTCAGCGTTCCCTGATAGACCCAGTCGAAGAGTCCGATCACCCCGCCGATGGGAAGAAAGCCCTCCACTCCTGGCGGACGCGCAGGAAGTGGGAGTGTCCCCGCGTGGGCGGCGCGGTAGAAGCGCGCGAACGCGAAGCCGATCCAGATGCAAGTGGCTGCGATCGAGGTCTGGACGAGCAGACGCGCGCGAAAGGTCCGGCGCGTCTTGGATCCCCTCGTATCGCCGAGCCAGTGCCATGCCCGGCGTGTTCTTGCTTGCAGGGAAGAAGGGTCCACGGAGTTGAGGGGAGGCGGAAATGGGGGAAGGACATCCGGCAACGGGCCGGTCGAATTTGCGTCCCGCTGTCAATATGGTCTTCCGTGCCGCCGGATCCAAGGAATCGCGGCTCCCGGGTCCGGGCGCTTCGCTCGTAGATCTCTGGCGCCTCAGTCCACCGCGCCGATGTCGCGTCCCAGCAAGCGGGTGAGAAGCTCCGATTCGCAGTCCTCGTGGTTTCTCAACAGAGTCAAGATCTCCTCGAGGCGTCTCCGCAGACGCGGATTCGCCGGCTCCTCGCCCTGGGAGTAACTGAGGCTGGAGTGGACCAACTCCCTGACATCCATCAGCAGACGGGGGTGCTGCAGTTGGAGTTCCTGCAGCGGTTTGGCTCCTCGCGGGTGAACCTTTACCAATTCGTCGAAAACACCGCTGGAGGTTTCGAAACGAAAATGGCGAAAGAGCTTGTCATGAAGCTCGACCAGGCTCTTGGACAGCGCGGCGGCCCAGCGATGAAATCCATCGTTGCCGATCTCTGGCCGGGGCTGCTGGGTGAAGCCTCGAGGTGGTCCAGAAGAATACGCAACTCGCGGTGCTCCGCGAGAACTTGATCGGTCTGGCTCAGCGGTTGAGGCGAAATTGACATGGATCCCCTCCTTGCGGAGAAGTTGGACTTCCCCTCTGCGATACGCGGCATGATCCTCCTGGAATGGAATTACAGATAATCAGAGTTACTACTCTGTAATATACCAAATTTCGTGCTTTACTGACAAGGACGGAGTCGAGGCAGCGCCCCATTTTACGCTGGAACAAGAACTTGGCTGGGGCGACACTGCGCGGGTTGCCCGCTTGTCCTGCCTTTCGCACGGAGGAGGCCCACATTGAATTACCCGGTCTGGGACCCGGGCTTCGCGCACGGAGTCCTCATCGCGGCGGTCGCGATCCTTCACGTCTACATCAGTCACTTCGCAATCGGTGGGGGACTCTTCCTCGTGGTCACCGAGACCCTGGCGCGGCGCCGCAATGACGCGGGGCTTCTGGACTACCTGCATCTGCACTCCCGTTTCTTCATTCTTTTGACTCTGGTCTTCGGCGCCATCACCGGGGTGGGAATCTGGTTCACCATCGGACTCATCAATCCGGCAGGAACGGACAACCTCATTCACGCCTTCGTCTGGGGATGGGCGATCGAGTGGGTCTTCTTTCTGGTCGAGATCATCTCCGCCCTCATCTACTACTACGGGTGGAAGACCATGCGCGCGCGCGATCACTTGATCGTGGGTTGGATCTACTTCGCCGCTGCGTGGCTTTCGCTCGCGGTGATCAACGGGATCCTGAGCTTTCAGCTCACCCCGGGAAAGTGGATTCAGACGCATGGCTTCTGGGATGGGATTCTCAATCCAAGCTATTTCTCCAGTTTGGTCGGACGCAGCGCCTTCGCGATCGCCCTGGCGGGGCTCTTCTGCCTGTGGACCGCGACACGACTTCAGTGGGGTCCCCTGCGCCGTTGGCTCACCCGCTATGCGGGACTGTGGGCCGCGGTGGGACTGGCGGGAGCCTTTCTGAGCGCCATCTGGTGGTGGGATGGACTGCCGGCGGCGGTGCGGCAATTGGCGGCGGGGAACATGCCCATCGCAATGGAGGCCTTCAAGGTGGCGGTGTGGACGATCCGGGGGCTGGTCCTGCTTGTGGTGGTGCTGGCCATCGTCTTTCCCCGCGGGATCAATCCGGCGACGAGCGCCCTCATTCTGCTGTTCGGGCTGGTAGTGATCGGCTCGGGAGAGTGGCTGCGCGAGGCGATTCGCAAACCCTGGGTGATCCAGAATTACCTCTACTCCAACGGCTTGAGAGCGGATGAAGTGAAGACCATCAGGAGCGCGGGGATCGTGGCGTCCGATCCGTGGATCGACACTTCGAAGGCGGGCAATCCTTTGGGCATGGGCGAGGAGATCTTTCGCGCCGCGTGCAAGAACTGTCACTCGCGCAACGGCTACAACGGTCTCGCGGCCCGAGTGCGAGGGTGGGACGAGGAGTTCACGGCCGGCTTCATCCAGCGCCTGGAATATAGCCTGCGCCCCATGCCGCCCTGGGTGGGGACGCAGCAAGAGGCCCACGAACTCGCCCAGTATCTCCTGAGCTTGCCCAAAGCCAAAGCGAGCGAGACTCGAGAACTCGATGGCCGGGAGGTGTACCAGAAACGCTGTTCGTCTTGTCATACTCTGTACGAAGAGCGTTCGCTGGCCGAGCGTCTGGAGGGCTCCAACGCCCAGGACATCGACGAATTCCTCCAAGATATGGAGTCCGACGAGATGCCGGCCTTTACCGCGGGTGAAGCGCAGCGCCATGCCCTCGCGCGATACCTGGAGAAGGCGGTCGGTGAGGGTGCGCCGAAAGATCAGACCCAAGCCGAAGGGAGTGCACGATGAACCCGGTGGTACCTGCCCCTGACATTCTCCCCCTGCCGGGACCGGTATGGTTGTTCAAGACCTTACTGCACCTCACCTTCGTCATTCATCTTCTCTTCATGAATTTCACCCTGGGAGGAGCCGTACTCGCAGCGGTGTCGCGGTTGAGACGACACGATGAGGGGAAGCGCCTGGCGCGCTGGATCGAAACCAAGTTGCCCACGGCATTGGCGATGACGGTGGTATTCGGCGTGGCGCCCCTTCTTTTCGTTCAAGTCCTCTACGGCAACCTTCTCTACACTTCGAGTATCTTGATCGCCTGGCCCTGGTGGTTGGTCATTCCCGTTCTCATCGTGGCCTACTACGCCGCCTACGCGCTCGCGTTCAGGGGCGATCGCTTCAGCTGGGCATTTCATGCCCTGGGTTGGCTCGTGCTTCTGGGCCTGCTCTACATTTCCCACGTCTTCGTACACAACATGAGTCTCGTGCTGAGGCCCGAGAGCTGGTCTGCCATCTATCACGCCGATCCCTCAGGCATGAACTCCAATTACAGTGATCCAAGCCTGTGGCCGCGGTACCTACACTTCTTGCTGGCTGCCATTGCCGTGTGCGGACTGATGATCGCGTGGGAAGGGGCGCAGAGGGTGAAGCGGGACAAGGCCGACGGTCGCTACCGGCTGCGATTCGGCGCCATGTGGTTCCTCATTCCCACTGGCCTGCAGTACCTGGTGGGAACCTGGTTCCTGCTTTCGCTTCCCCGGGACGTCATCATGACTTTCATGGGCCAGAGCATCGGCGGCACCGTGGCGTTCATCGCCTCGATCATTCTTCCCCTCGGGGCGCTCATGACTGTGGCCATGGCGATTCGTCATCCTCAACCGCAGAGGCTCATGAACGTCGCGGCGGCGCATCTTCTGGGCACCCTCGTGGCCATGGTCATCGTGCGCGATACCGTGCGCGACCGCCTTCTCGCGCCGGTCTTCAAGCTCTCCGATCTCAAAGTGGAGTCTCAAACCGGGGTTCTTCTGCTCTTCATCGTGCTACTGCTCGTGGGGCTGGGTACGGTCGCCTGGATGTTGCGGCTCTACTCCACCCGGTCGAGTTCCTCGTCAGCCCCATGATGTGAAGAGAAGTCGGGAGAATTCACGCCGCCTTCACGTGTTCTTCATGATCTGTCCCTAGCTTTTGCGGCGGTCTTTCCGATCACCACTTCGAAGGGATAAAGAAGATGTCGGGTAGCAAGGGGACAAGCCGGGTTTCATTCGCCATTTTCGCGGTCTTGGCCTTGACGATCGCGAGCACGAGTATGGCTATGGCCAAGGAGATGACCGTCGAGTGGAAGGACGGCCTGAACTTCAAGAGTCCGGAGGATGGAGTTTCGATGAAACTCGGCGGACGCATCCTCAACGACTGGGCCTGGTTTTCCGAGAGAAAGGATGCCCAGGTCTCCACCGCGGATGCCACGGAATTCCGTCGTGCGCGCATGTACATGTCGGGCAAGCTCGGAGGAGGTCTCATCTTCAAGAGCCAGATCGACTTCTCCAGCGGTGAAGTCGCCTTCAAGGACATGTACATGGGAATCGAAGGTCTGCCGGTTGTGGGAGAGCTCACCGTGGGCCAGCAGCACGAGCCGTTCAGCCTCGAGGAGCTCACCAGCAGCAACTACATCACTTTCATGGAGCGCTCCCCCGCCGCGGTCTTTGACGTGGAGCGCAACACGGGCATCATGGTCAAGAACGGTTGGGCGAAGGAGCGAGTGCTTGCCTCCTTCGGGATCTTCCGCGACACCGGTGAGACCGGCAAGGGAAGCGGCGATGCCAAGTACAACTACTCGGCTCGTCTGAGCGGTCTGCCCTACGAGGACACTGAGCATCATCGCTTGATTCATGTGGGAGTCGCCGGGAGTTTTCGCAAGACTCAAGAGGGCATTTATCAGGTTTCAGTCAAACCATCCTCACACTTGACGAGCTCGATTCTGAAGAGCGACGAGCTGGCGGCCAACGAATATTTGCTCGCCGGCTTCGAGGCCGCCACCGTATGGGGCCCGTTCTCGCTGGACGCCGAGTACAAGCTCGCGGACATCAACGTCGCGATGGGAGACAATCCGAAACTGAGCGGCTTCTACCTTTCCGGAAGCTGGTTTCTGACCGGGGAGAGCCGACCCTACAAGCACTCCGAAGGCGCCTTCGGTCACGTGAAACCGAGCAAGCCTTTGGGCACCGGCGCGGGAGCCTGGGAAGTGGCGGCTCGGGTCGCGCACGTCGATCTGGCTGACGCCAACGGTGGCCAGCTGGACGATTACACCTTGGGAATCAACTGGTACGCCAACAACAATGCCCGGGTGATGCTCAACTACGTCTACTCCGACGCGAACGAGTACGGTCGGTTCAGCGGGTTGCAGACTCGATTCATGGTATATTTCTAGGGCATCTCCATCCGCCGGCGCAGAGTTCGGTACGCAGGGGCTCTGCGTCGGACCTTCCCCGAGATCGTCGAGGAGACCGGAATGAAACACCTCGATCGCGCTCTCGACCATCTCAGCGTCGACATTCTCGCGGTGGGCAAGAGAGTCGACGACGCCCTCAGCACCGCTGCACAGGCGTATCTGGGACAGGACATGGTGGCGGCGCGCACCGTCATCGAGGGCGACAGGGAGATCGACGCTCTCGAGGTGGAAGTCGAGGAGGAATGTCTGAAGATCCTGGCACTGCACCAGCCGGTCGCGGCTGACCTGCGCTACGTGGTTACTGCTCTCAAGGTCAATAACGACCTCGAGCGCATCGGCGATCTTTCGGCCAACATCGGTCACCGTACCGTGAGTCTGGCCGCACTGGGAGAGATGCACGCGCCGACCACGCTATCGGTGATGAGCCGTATTTCCCTGGAAATGGTGAGAAAGAGCCTCGAGGCGCTCGTCAACCGCGACACCGCTTCCGCGCGTGAGGTGCTCGAGGAGGACAACCGGCTGGACGAGTTGCATCGCCGCACGATTTCGGAATTGATGGCTCTGATGGCCCAAGACTCTTCCACCGTCACCGAGGCGACGCAGCACCTCTCCGTCTCGCGATGTTTCGAACGCATCGGAGACCTGGCCACCAACATCGCCGAAGACGTGATCTTTCTCGTCGACGGCGATGTGGTGCGGCACGGGGGCTCTATTTAGGTCGTACTCCTCAACTCAGCGAGGTAGTACAAAACGCGCACCGGGTCGCCTTGATGGGAATGGTGGAAAGGCACTGGGGGCATTCCCTGGTCGTGGGCTCGGCCGGCGCGGGAGCTGGCTCTTCTCTCTTGAGCCGGTTGATCGACCGGACGACAAAAAAGACCGCGAATGCCACGATGAGGAAGCTGATTACGGTGTTGATGAAGACGCCCAGGTTGAGCGTTACCGCGCCTGCCTCTTGAGCCGCGAGCAGGGTATCATAGGGACCCGCGATTTCCGCGCCGTGCTTGAGTACCACGAAAAGGTTGCTGAAGTCGACTCCGCCGAGCAGCAGGCCGATGGGCGGCATGATGATGTCGGCAACTAGGGACTTTACGATGGTGGAGAAGGCGGCGCCGATGATGATCCCGACCGCCATGTCCACCACGTTGCCTTTGACCGCGAATTCCTTGAATTCCTTGAGCATCTCATCCTCCAGTGCTCCTGAGAGCGGGGCCGAACGAGCTGGGAGCCCTCCAGCAGACGCTTGCTTGGAAAAAATGTCGGAGATCCGTCCCAGCGTGTCTAGCTCAATCTGACGGGGCGAGACTCACAGGGGGCGGTAGGTGCGGAAGATGAAATCCCACAGCGGAGTGGAAATCCCGAAGCGATCGTGCCGCGGATCGAAATGGTGCTGGAGATGGTATTGGCGCAACCACTTTCCGATCCCCCGCGTGGGATGGAAGTGGTGCGTGTAGTAGTGAATCCAGTCGTAGGCCAGATATCCCAGGAAAGTGCCCGCGAAGACCTGGGCCCACAGCGCAGAGCCGAAGATCAGGTAGTACAGAAAGCCCGTGACGGTTCCCAAGAGTCCGATCATCAAAGGAGGAGCGACGAGCCGCATCTTGTCGTCGGGGAACTCGTGGTGATACCCGTGCGCCATGAACATCCACATCTTCCCCCCCACCCCGGGGGCTGGTAGTGGAAGACCCAGCGATGGAGGATGTACTCGAGCAGAGTCCAGAGAAGAAAGCCCACCGCCATCAGGCCCAAAGTACCCGGGAAGGTCGAGTGGCCGAGCACGATTCCCCGGTAAAACCCCAAGGCGAGGAAGGGCAGGGTGTAGAAGAGCGGCGTAACCGGGTGAGCCTTGCTCAAGAACCTCTCGACCTTGTCATGGCGAAAGATCCGAATGCCCTCCTTACGCCTGCGGTTCTCGGGCATGGGAGGATTTTCGATGCTCTGCCAGTGATCCACGACCTCGAGGAGTTCATCGGACCAGACAGCTTGTCCTCGGCGATAGGCGACCGATTCTGTCATGAGGACTCTCGCAGTTGGAGAAGGGACCAAACGACACGGCTTCAATGGCAAAAGTGTAGACGGCCCGCCCACCCTCAGCCAGGACAAACTGGTTTCGAGCTGTGCTTTCGTGTAATGATACGCACTGCAAGCAGTTGCCCGTTCGCCTGGGGAGGGGAACCATGACATCTCCGGTTTCGTCGTGGCGCATTCTGGTGGCGGGCGCGGCCGGTGCGATCGGCAGCGGCATCGTCACCGAGCTCGTCGGCAGCGGCGCGCGGGTTGTGGCGGTGGACCGGGACGAGACGGGATTGCGCCGTTTGAAGCAGCAGCTCTCTTCGACGCCGTTGAGCCGCTTGAGCACGGAGGGCTGTGATCTCGCCCACGCCGACCGGGTCGCGGAGCTGGCTCGACACATTCTTTCCACCGGAGAAGGGCTGGATGCGCTCGTGTGCTGTCTGGGCCTCTGGTGGGAAGCGGGTAGGCTTCGCGAAGTGGAGATTCTGGAGGAATGGGAGCGAGTTGAGAGGAGCACGATCGTGCCCCAGTTGCTCCTCACCCGCGCGTTTGTGCCGGTCCTGGCGCGGAATGACGAAGCTCGTTGTCTGTGGATCAACGGCGGAACCGCCGAGACACCGCAACCAGGAGCGGGGCTTTCCAACCTCGCCTCGGCGGCGCAGCTGATGCTCGCGCGCGTACTGAGCGCCGAAGAGGAACGCCTGCACACCGTCACCCTTCTGCTCGAAGGTCCGGTGCGTTCGCGCAAGATGTCCAGCGGTGAACCGGATTGGATGGACGACCGCGGGGTGGGAGCGGCCTGCGTGCGCATCTTGGGCGCGAAGAATCTTCCCCGAGGTGCTATTCTCCGCGCCGGAAACCGTGCGGAATTGAACGACGTCCCTGCGGACATCCGCGAAAATCGACCTCCACCCGTCGAGGAGTGACGACGATGAAGGATTGCCCCTGCCATTCGGGATGGGACTACGAGAAGTGCTGCGGGCCCGTGCTCCGCGGCGAAGAGAACGCCGCGACGGCGGAAGACCTGATGCGCGCTCGGTACTGCGCCTACGTGGAAGGAGAGATCGACTTCATCGTCGACTCCACCTGGCCGCAAAAACGCGAGGAACTCGACCTGGAGCACATCAGGGAGTGGTCAGAAAGCTCGAAGTGGCAGGACCTCGAGATCTTCGAAGGTTCAAAGGACCAAGAGGACCGCGACGAACAGGTGGTGGAGTTCAAGGCCTATTACGTCGACGCACAAGGGGAGGAAGTGGTCCATCACGAGCGAAGCCTCTTCCGGCGCGAAGAGGGCCGTTGGTATTTCGTCGACGGAACCCCCGGTCGGCAGGAACCGGTGCGGAGAGAGAACCCCAAAGTGGGTCGGAATGATCCCTGCCCCTGCGGCAGCGGCAAGAAATTCAAGAAATGCTGTGAGCTCAAAGCGAGAGCATGAACTACCTGGGAGAGATCTTCGCTCTCGCGGCACCCCTCAGCTGGTCCATCGCGGTCATCCTCTTCCACAAAACGGGAAGAGTGGTGCCGCCGCTCGCACTGAACCTCTTCAAGAACTCGGTGGCGTTCGTCCTGTTCCTGTTGACCATGTTCCTGGTACGTGAGCCCATCGTTCGATCGCATCCGGTTTCCCTCTATTTCTTGCTGCTGACGAGTGGGGTGATCGGCATCGGGATCTCCGATACCCTCTTCTTCATGACCCTCAATCGAGTGGGCGCTGGAACGCAGGCGATCATCAACACCAGTTACAGCCCCTCGATCATCCTGCTCAGCTTTTTCTTTCTCGGTGAGCGCTTGAGTCCACTCCAACTCCTCGGCGTCGCCTTCATTCTCCTCGCGGTGTTGTCCCTGGCCTGGCCGACCAAAGGTCCCAAGCACCTTTCCCGGCGTACGATCGTGGTGGGGATTCTGCTCGGTTTGGCCACGACGCTCACCCAGGCGGTCTCCATCGTGATGGTCAAACCGGTGTTGGCGGAGATTCCGCTTCTGTGGGCCAATCTCTGGCGATTGGCTGGGGGGCTTCTCACCTCGATTCTCCTCATCGGGTTCTTGCCCGGTCTGAGCATCGGGCTCAAGAGCCTGAAGAACGTCGCGATCTGGCCCTCCATGATCCCGGGCGCGGTGATGGGCACCTACGTGTCGCTACTCTTCTGGCTGGGGGGCATGAAGTACACCTTGGCCTCCACCGCGGCCGCTCTGAATCAGACCGCGACCCTCTGGACCTTCGTTCTGGCGGTTCTCGTGCTGCACGAGCCCCTGACGAGAGGCCGCTTGCTCGGACTCTGCGGAGGACTGGCGGGAGTCGCGCTCGTCACCTTCGGCCAGTCCTAGTTGGCACGAATCCTTCCTGCATGAACCAGAGTGTCGTTTAAAAGCCCCAGAATGGGGTGGCCTTAGTGCGTTTTGCACGATTGTGCCCTTCATGAGCGAGGGCAGCAGGAGGATGACCATGATTGGGAGTTTGAAAGCCCGGGCCCTGCTTCTCTTGGTGCCGATCTCCATTCTGGCGATCTCAGCCTGCAAGGATGGTAGTGGCGGACTCGATCCGATCGTTCCCGCAGCGGGTACGAACATCGCCGCGAACGAGTTCGTGACCGCAATCGCCCAAGAAAGCCAGCCGGGAGTCTATACGGACGCCCTGATGCCCCGGGGATCCACCGAGGGGCCGATGCTCTTGGGTCCGCGCGAGTACGTGCAGGGTTCTTCGGCGCTGGTGCAAGTGATCACCGATTCCTCGGCCACCGAACTCGTCGTCAGTGTGGCCAATACCTCTTCGGGTTACTGGACTATTCCCCTGACCACCTCCGCCAAGGCGGCGGTGAGGGATGGCGCGGACTTCCTGCCGGGGACGGAGGCGACCCTCACCAAGATCGCGGTGAGCGAGGGATCTCGAGCCGCCGCGGTCGCGTCCTCGAATGCTTGGATCTTGACCATCACCCCCACCGGAACTCCGGGGCGCACCTCCTTCAGACTGCTCGTGGCGCAGCGCACGCCGGAAGGTCTGAGTCTCGCGAGCTCGCACACGGTCTATCAGAACGCCACCGCAGTTGGATCGGATGCCCTGCAGGTGAGTCTGAACTGGCTCGATCCCGTCGACATGGATCTCCACGTGGAGACTCCCGATGGAGGAGACATCCATTGGGGCGCCCCGAGCGGAGCCCAAGGTGGTGTGCTCGATCTGGACTCCAACCCGGCGTGCAGCATCGATGGCACGAACAACGAGAACATCACCTGGCTGAGCACGACGCCGGTCGCGGGCACCTATACGGTGCGGCTCGACCTGTGGTCGGCCTGCGCGCAATCGGGTCCCTTCCCCTACATCATCACGATCACCGTGAACGGGGAGACCTCGCTCTACCAGGGTGAGCTTCTGGCGACAGATGCCGATGCGGGCGGCGCTCATTCCGGCCAGATCATCCATACCCTGACCGTAGGCGGCTGATTCGAGTCGCCTTGGTGCCTCGTCTGTCGTACAGAGGTGTGCGAAGATGGGTTGGGGCCGCTCCCTCGGGGGCGGCCCCGTCTTGGATCAGCTCTCGACGATCTCGAAACTGGTGCTCACACTCGCGGGCCGGGCGACGGTCTGACTCACCACGCAGTATTTCTCCCCGGACAGTTCGATGGCTTTTTTCAGACGCTTCTCGCTGATTCCCTTGCCCTTGGCGACGAAGTGGATGCGAACCGTGTGGAATGGTTTGGGATAGTCTTCGTTCTGCTCGGCCTTCACCGTGATCTTCAAACTGTCCAGGGGCTGACGCGCCTTCCTCATGATGCGCACCACGTCGACACCGGTGCATGAAGCGATTCCGAAGAGGAGCAATTCGGTGGGCTTGGGGCCACTCTCGTCTCCGCCCACTCGGCGCGCAGTATCCGTGCGGACGGTATGACCGAAGACACTGGTTCCTTCGAAGGCGTCTCCGTTGGCCCAGTTCATGGTGATTTCTTCCAAGACCCACCTCCCTCTCTTGCCATCCTGCCAAGCAGAGAATACGAAGGGGAGAGTAAGCCAATTCCGGTGATCTTCCCATCCCCTTTCCGATGAATGCGGCCGCGATTCGTGAGTGTTGCGCGGGTGCTCGGCCGATGCGCGAAGATCTGCTCGCACGCGAGACGCCTCTCGGGGTAGAATGCCCACCTTGCGCATTGGTCGGTTTGACCTTAGTCGTCCAGACTCGATCTTCTAGAGCGCAAGTCCGCGACCTTCAGCAGTACTCGGATCAGGGAGTGAAGCCATGAAGACCCTCAGATACACGCTGATTCTCGCTCTCCTCCTGAGCGCGTTAGGCTGTGCGAGCATGAGCCGCACCCAGAAGGGCGCCGCGGTGGGCACGGCGTCGGGCGCTGCGGTCGGAGCGATCGTGGGCCACGCCGCGGGAAACACCCTCTTGGGCGCTATCATCGGTGGAGCAGTGGGGGGAGCCGCGGGCACCTACATTGGCCACTACATGGACAAGCAGGCGGAAGAGTTGCAGCGAGACTTGAAGGGAGCGAAAATCGAGCGCGTGGGTGAGGGAATCAAGATCACCTTTGCTTCGGGCATCCTCTTCGACACCGACAAGGCGGAACTCAGACCAGTGGCCAAGGACAATCTGAGCGAGCTGGCGACGATCCTGAACAAATACTCTGACACCAACATTCTGGTGGAAGGCCACACCGATGCGACCGGAACCGAAGAGCACAACCTGAACCTCTCGGTCGCGCGCGCGCAAGCCACAGCCAACTATGTGACCGGGCTTCAGGTCGATCCGACCCGGTTCACGATCATGGGCTACGGAGAGTCCCAGCCGATCGCGGACAACAACACGGTCGAGGGCCGGCAGGCGAACCGCCGGGTAGAGATCGCGATCATGGCGAACGACAAGCTCAAGAAGGCGGCCAAGGAAGGCCAGGGCTAAGCGCCCGGGGCTGCTGCCCGGTCCCGATTCCCAAGTCCAGCTGAGGACGGCGATGGCGAAGGAGCACTCGGAGAAATCCAAGGCCGAGGAGGCGAAGAAGGCCTCAGAGGAAGCGGGTGAGTCCGCCGAGACCGGCTCCGAAGCGCCCATGTCGAGCCCGCGACTATGGGTCTTGGCTCTGATGGCCCTGGGCGTGGTGTTCGGAGACATCGGGACGAGCCCGCTCTACGCGATCCGCGTCTGCTTCAAAGGTGAATACGGAGTGCCCGTGAGCGGTGAGAATGTGCTCGGGGTACTCTCCCTGATTTTCTGGTCGCTCATCTGGGTGATCTCGGTCAAGTACCTGGTGTTCATCATGCGCGCCGACAATGACGGGGAGGGCGGGATCATCGCCCTCATCGCCATCCTGTTGCCCAAGGGGAACGAGAAGAGAAGGACCCACTGGCTTCTGGTGTTTCTGGGTCTCTTCGGCGGCGCGCTGCTGTTCGGGGACGGCATGATCACGCCGGCCATCTCGGTGCTCAGCGCGGTGGAGGGGCTGGAAATCGCGGCGCCGGTGTTCTCCTCCTACGTGGTACCCACCACCATCGTGCTCTTGGCCGGTCTCTTTCTCTTGCAACGAAAGGGGACCGCGAGCGTGGGGTCGCTCTTTGGTCCGGTGGTCCTGCTCTGGTTTTTCGTGCTCATCGTGCTCGGACTGCACGGGATTTCTCGGGCCCCGCAGGTCCTGACCAGTTTGAATCCTCTCCACGCGGTTCACTTCTTCGTGGCGAACAGGGTTCGAGGTCTGCTCACCCTCGGCGTCGTCTTCTTGGTCGTGACGGGAGGTGAGGCTCTCTACGCGGACATGGGGCACTTCGGGAGGCGTCCCATCCGACTTGCCTGGTTCGTCCTCGTTCTGCCCGGCCTGCTCATCAACTATCTCGGTCAGGGCGGACTCCTCCTCGCCAACCCACAGGCGGTGCGCAGTCCGTTCTTTTTGCTGGCCCCCTCTTGGGCCCTGGTTCCCCTGGTGATTCTTTCGACGGCCGCAACCATCATCGCGTCTCAGGCCGTCATCTCCGGCTCGTTTTCGATGGCGGGGCAGCTGGTGCACCTCGGCTTCAGTCCCCGGGTGGAGATTCGTCACACCTCCGAGGAAGAGGCCGGTCAGATCTACGTACCGTCGGTGAACTGGATGCTGATGCTGGCTACCATCGGTCTCGTGTTGGGCTTCGGATCTTCGGACAACCTGGCCGCGGCCTACGGAGTGGCGGTGACCACCACCATGGTGATCACCTCGATCATCTTCTACTTCGTGTGTCGAGAGAAGTGGCATTGGCCTCTTTGGAGTTCCCTGCTCCTTACGGGATCGTTCCTGGTGGCGGACCTGGCATTCTTCGGGGCCAACATCATCAAGGTCGAACACGGGGGTTGGTTCCCGTTGTTGGTCGGAGCGATCATCTTCACCACCATGTCCACCTGGAAACGCGGGCGCGAGATCTTGGCCACCCGCTTGAGCGAAGGGGTGAATCCACTCGAGGACTTCCTGAAACAGATCAAGAAGGATCCTCCGCAACGGGTACCGGGAACCGCGGTCTTCATGACGAGCCAGCCGCAGATCGCCCCCCATGCCCTGATGCACAACCTCGAGCACAACCACGTGTTGCACGAGCGGGTGATTTTGCTCACCATTCGGATCGAGGACACGCCGAAGGTGCCCGCCACAGGAAGGCTTGATCTGGAGGAGCTTGGCAACGGGATCTACCAGGTGATCGGGCACTACGGGTTCATGGACACGGTCAACGTTCCCCGCCTGCTCACCACGGCCAAAGGGCGCGGTTTCGACTATGCTCTGGCCGAGACGACCTTCTTCTTGGGCCGGGAAACCCTCGTGCCCTCAAAGAGGCGCGGTATGGCGCTCTGGCGGGAGTGGATCTTCACCCTCATGTCCCGCAACGCGCAAACCGCGGCTTCGTATTTCAAAATCCCGGCGGGCCGGGTTCTGGAAATCGGAGTCGAGGTCCAGCTCTGAGCGAGTCGAACGTTCAACTCAACTCGTCATTTTCCAAGGCGGTGCAGCGTACTCATGCAGACCCTCTCATTGGATGAACTGGTCGTCATCGAAGACCTCCTGAGCGACGAAGAGCGTCTCGTTCGCGAGTCGATCCGGCGTTTCGTCGGGGAGAGCTACTCGCCACGCGCCGCCGAACTGTACGAAAAGGCGGAATTCCCCATGGATCTGATCCCGGCCATGGGGGAGTTGGGGCTCTTGGGCACGAACCTCAGCGGCTACGGCTGCGCGGGTCTGAACAACGTGGCCTACGGCCTGGCCATGCAGGAGTTGGAATACGGCGACAGTGGGCTGCGGAGCTTCGCGTCGGTGCAAGGCTCTCTCTGCATGTATCCCATTCATCGCTTCGGTTCAGAGAAACAGAAGGAAAAGTATCTGCCCAAGATGGCGAGCGGGGAACTCGTGGGTTGCTTCGGGCTCACCGAGCCGAACGCGGGCAGCGATCCGGGAGCCATGACCACGCACGCGGTGAGCGATGGCAATTCCTATGTTCTCAGCGGAAACAAGATGTGGATCACCAACTCTCCCATCGCCGACCTCGCCATCGTATGGGCGAAACTCGACGGCGACGATTCGGCGAACATCCGCGGGTTCGTGGTCGAGGCCGGCTCCAAGGGCTATTCCGCTCCCGAGCAGCACCACAAGATGTCGCTTCGGGCCTCTCGCACCGGGGAAATCGTCCTGGAGGAGGTGCGTGTGCCCAAGGATGCGCTCTTGCCCAAGTCGAAGGGACTGGGGAGTCCGTTGAGCTGTCTCAATCAGGCCCGCTTCGGAATCGCCTTCGGAGCGGTAGGCGCGGCGCGCGCCTGCTTCGACGAGGCACTGGAGTATGCCCTGCAGCGAAAGGCATTCGGGGGGCCCATCGCGGAGAAGCAGCTCATTCAGCAACAACTGGTGGATACGGCGGAGAACATCGCGCTGAGCCAGTTGGCGGTCATCCACTACGCGAGGATCAAGGATGAGGGAAAGCTGGTTCCGGCCATGGTCTCGCTCGTGAAGCGCAACTGCGTGCGCATGGCGCTGCAGGCGGCTCGCACCTGCCGGTCCATTCTGGGGGCGAACGGGATCACTCTCGATTACGCTTCCATCCGCCACGCGATGAACCTGGAGTCTGTTTATACTTACGAGGGAACTCACGAAGTCCACACCCTCATTCTGGGCAGAGGGCTCACGGGAAGGGACGCCTTCTAGATGTTGCGGTCGAGAGCATTCTCATTGCTTTTCACCATCGCCCTCCTCGTTTCCAAGAGTACTTACGCTCAGGTCGCCGCCGGCGACTCTACTTTCATCCCCGTTCTCACCGATTCGACACACATCGCAACCCAGGCGGGCGAAGCTACCGTCTCCTCGAGTCATGCCTCCGCGGATTCCAGCATCGTAGTTCCCGACTGGCGTGGCGGACACGTCCTGCTTCCCGTACGCGAAGTGCGCGGCTCGATCATCCGCCCACGCAATCAATCGGAGCGGGAGGAACTCAGCGAGACCCAGCTTCAGGCGCGCGATCCGCTCACGCTGGCTGATTTCGTGCCTCTGGTGCCGGACGCGCGCGCTTCGACCAATTCGCGCGGGGAGACAGTGTTGATGCTCCGCGGGGCTCCCGAGCGGCAAATCGTGATCGAGCAGGACGGCATTCCGCTCACTCTTCCCTGGGATGAACGAGCAGATCTCTCCTTGCTTCCCTCTCTGGCTGTCGATGGAGTCCAGGTCACGCGCGGAACCGGAAGCGTGCTCGCTCCACCGAACTCGGTGGCGGGAAGGGTGGAGCTGACCACGCGCACGCAGAGCGCGGCGGGCTCGAAACAGAGCCTGCGCCTGGGTCTCGGTGAGGCGGCTCTTTACCAGGCCTCGGGTCTCGTCTCGTGGGCCAACCACGACTGGGACGCAATGGCGTCGATTGCGCGCGAAAAGCGCGACGGCTTTCTCCTGCCCAAGAGCTACGTCCCGGGATTCAATCAGGCTCCCGATCGCAGAACTCGCACCAACTCCGCCTTCGAGCGAAGTACCGCCCTGATGAAGATCGGGCGCAGTTGGAAGAACGGCAGCCGGCTCACCCTGAACCTGCAGGGATACGATACATCCCGCTCGGTTCCTCCCGAGGATCACATCGCAGATGCCAGGTTCTGGCGCTATCCTCAGGTACAGAGGGGGCTGTTGGGACTCGCCCTGAAGCTCCGCCCTTCGGGGGGCGAACGCTGGCAGGCCGACCTGAACGCTTCGGTGGATCGTTTCCATCAAGAAATCCAGGCTTTTGACGATGCGAATTACGATACGCCGTCGCTCGCGCCCGGGATCGACTACGAAACCGACGACGATGCCACCGGGTTCCTGCGCTTCGAGTTGAGCCGCAGTCTCGGCGAGACCGAACGGATCGCACTGGCCGCCAGCTCCCGCTATTCACGGCACACCGAGAGCCTCGTGTATCAGGGTCCCGAACAACACTTCAGCGAGTGGCTCTCCGGGGCCGCACTCCAGTGGGAGCACCGGTCCGATGGCGGGGTGGGGTTGCGCTTGGGAGCCGGGCTCGACGCCGCGAACACTCCGGAGACCGCCGACAAACCGGCGCGCGCGTCGCAAGCCGCGCCCGCGCTGAGCGTGCGCGCCAGCAAGGAGCTTTCCCCCCGCGCGCAGCTTTACACGGAGCTCGCCCGGAGGAGCCGTTTCCCCTCGCTGCGCGAACTCTACTCCGGCGCACTGGGGCGCTTCGAACCCAACCTGGACCTTCAGCCCGAGGACCAGAATTCGGTCGAATTCGGCGGCACCGTACAGGGACGGCGCTGGTCCCTGGCCAGTTCCGCCTTCTTGGACCTCACTCTCGACGGGATCGAACGAGTCAGTCTGCCGGGCGGGAAATTCATGCGGATCAACGCGCAGAAGCAGAGAGTGCTGGGCTTGGAGTTGGGAGGCACCTGGCGCCCGTACGCCGGCATGAAGCTTCAAGCGCATCACTCCTTTCTTCACGCCCGCGCCGAACAGGACGGGTCCTTCGACGCCCGCATCGAAGATAGGCCGAGTTTCTTGAGTTATCTCGAATTGAGTCAGCGCTGGCGCTGGGGGGGAAGGCTGGCGGCCGAGGCCATCGCCACCGGCGCCCGCTTCAGCCAAGATCTCGATACGGGAGGATTGAAAGAAGTTCCGGCGGAGATTCGGTGGAATCTGCGGGCGAGCTGGGAATTCGTCTCCGCCTCTAGCTGGTTCGATTCGACCGAGCTCTATCTGCGGGTCGATAACGTATTCGACACGCTCCTCTACTCCCAGCTCGGTCTGCCAGACCCGGGAAGAATGCTGCGCGTGGGAATCAACGCGGAATTCGGCGACTGAGAGTTTCACGGGCGATATCGCCAGAAACGCATGGAATGTGTATCCTGAATCTCATCGACTCTCCTTGCGAAACTTCCTTCTGGAAACCGGTTTGAGAATGCAAGAGTGGACACCGAGCTCCTGGCGGACGAAAAGCGCCATTCAGCAGCCGAGCTATCCCGACTCGGACGAGTTGAAGTCCGTCGTCGAGCAGCTCTCGAAATTACCGCCGCTGGTCACCTCCTGGGAGATCGAGACGCTGAAGCGCAAGTTGGCCGCGGCGGCCGTGGGTGAAGTCTTTCTGCTCCAGGGCGGCGATTGCGCTGAGAGTTTTGATTCGTGCGCCGCTGACGTCATCACGGCACAACTCAAGATTCTCTTGCAGATGAGTCTGGTTCTGGTTCACGGCACCAAGAAGAAACTGGTGCGGGTGGGAAGAATCGCCGGTCAATACGCCAAACCTCGCAGCAGAGACGAGGAGCGGCGCGGAGATCTGAGCTTGCCCGCGTATCGGGGGGATCTGGTCAATCACACGGGCTTCACGCGAGAAGACCGCACACCTGACCCCAGTCTATTGCTGAGAGGCTACGAACACGCAGCCCTGACTCTGAATTTCATGCGCGCCCTTGCGGAAGGCGGTTTCGCCGATCTGCACCATCCCGAGTACTGGAAGCTCGACTTCGTGCAGCACTCGGCCTCCAAGGAAAAATACGAGGCCATCGTCGAGTCCATTCGCGACTCGGTGGCGTTCATGGAAAACGTGCTGGAAACGCGGGTCAACAACATGCGCCGCGCCGAGATCTACACCAGCCACGAGGGTCTCGCGTTGCACTACGAGCAGGCGCAGACCCGCACCGTGCCACGGCGCGAGGGCTATTACAATCTGGCCACGCACTTTCCCTGGATTGGACTGAGGACCTCCGATCCCGCCGGGGCACACGTGGAGTATTTCCGTGGCATCCGGAATCCCATTGCGGTGAAAATCGGGGCGCAGACCAGCGACGAGTGGATTAGCCAGTTACTCGAGATTCTCCACCCCGTCGACGAACCGGGCCGACTCACCCTCATCCACCGTCTGGGGGTGGAGCACGTCGACGAACACCTTCCTCGCATCATTGAAGCCGTGCGCCGCAGCGGCAAGACAGTGGTCTGGTGCTGCGATCCCATGCACGGCAACACCGAACGCACGCCCAGCGGGCAGAAGACCCGCCATTTCGAAAAGATCATGGAGGAGACGAAACGAGCGTTCGCCATCCATGAGAAAATGGGAAGCCATCTGGCCGGGGTTCATCTGGAACTGACGGGAGAAGACGTGACCGAATGCGTGGGCGGCGCTCGCGGCTTGGCCGAGGCCGATCTCGAGCGGGCGTACCAGAGCACGGTCGATCCGCGACTCAACTACGAGCAGGCGCTGGAGATGGCCATGCTGATGGCTTACGAACTCGAGGCACCGCCCAAGGGCACACGCGCGGCTCAGGCAAAGAATCCCTGAGCCGCCTCAGCCGCGGCGGTGGGCCTAGCGCTTCACCGCCTTGGCCACCAGCTCCTTCAGATTCGGACCTCGCGTCGGCTTCAGATCGTAGGTGACTCGAGTATAGGGTTTCTCGATTTTCAAGATGCGGCTGAGGTCGATCGGCGTTCCCACGATCACCGCGTCACAGTCGGTGGCGTTGATCGTGGTTTGAAGGTCGCGGACCTGTTCTCCGCTGTATCCCATGGCCGGCAGAAGCACCCCGATCTCCGGATACTTCTCGAAAGTCGCGCTGAGCGTCCCCACGGTGTAGGGCCGCGGATCGACCATCTCCTTCACGCCGACCGCCCTGGCCGCGATGACGCCGGCGCCGTACTTCATGCCCCCGTGGGTCAGAGTGGGTCCGTCCTCAACGACGAGCACGCGCTTGTTCTTGATGACCGAGGGATCGGCCACCGTCACCGGACTGTCCGCGTAGATGATCTTCGCGCTCGGGTTGTGTTCCTTCACGCTGGCCTCGACCTTGCTCACGTTTGCGGGGTCAGCCGAGTCCATCTTGTTGAAGATGATGACATCGGCCATCTCCATGTTCTCGCGTCCCGGGTAGTAGCTGAGCTCGTGACCCGGACGGTGAGGATCGACGATGGTGATGTGGAGGTCGGGCTTGTAGAAGGGGGTGTCGTTGTTGCCGCCATCCCACAAAATGACGTCGGCTTCCTTCTCCGCCTCGCGCAGGATGGCCTCGTAGTCTACTCCGGCAAACACCAGAATGCCGTTGGCGATGTGCGGTTCGTATTCCTCCATCTCCTCGATCGTGCATTCGTGCTTCTTGAGGTCTTCGATGCTCGCGAAGCGCTGCACCGCTTGCTTGGCCAGATCTCCGTAGGGCATGGGATGACGAATGGCGGCGACTTTCAATCCGAGCTCCTGCAGAGCCTTGCCGATATAGCGAGTCGTCTGGCTCTTGCCGCATCCCGTGCGCACCGCACACACCGCGATCACCGGCTTCGTGCTCTCGATCATGACCTCTTTGGCGGGCGCGGTCTCGAAGCTCGCGCCGGCCGCCTCCACGATCTTGCGCTTGCCGTCGACGTACTCGTAACTCACGTCGCTATAAGCGAAGACGACGTGCTCGACCTTGCGTTGCTTGATGAGCTTCTCGAGATCCGCCTCGGCTTCGATGGGGATCCCCTCGGGGTATCCGGGTCCCGCGAGAACGGCGGGGTACCGGCGGTCGTCGATGCCGGGAATCTGGGTCGCCGTGAAGGCGACGACCTCGAAGGAGTCGTTGCCCCGGTAAAGGGTATTGAAGACGTGAAAATCCTTCCCCGCCGCGCCCATGATCAGCACTCTCTTCGCCATGGTCCGACCTCTCACCATCGGGTTCGGCCGAGCGGGAGAAGACATTCTGAGAGTTCCCCTCGGCGAGAACGCTTCACGCTCCCAGATCCGTCGAATTCTTCCCCCATACTAGAAAGCCAGGGCGGTAAGTCCAAGGGGGGCTTCCGCGCACCCGAGCTGGCCATGAGCGGCGTCCCCCCGTACTCTCGGCGGGACCTTCCACCGCCCTGGGGCCCCTGCCAGGAGAACTCTGTCGTGCGAATCGGAATCACCGGATCCTCGGGACTTCTGGGCACGGCTCTCGTAAGCCGCCTCACCGGCCTGGACCATGAGGTCCTCGCGCTCGTAAGGCACAAGCCCCTCCATCCGGGCCAGATCCATTGGGATCCCTCCGCCGGGGCGATTCAGACCCAGGCCCTGGAGGGACTCGACGCGGTGGTGCATCTGGCGGGAGAGCCGATTGCCTCGGGGCGTTGGACGTCCTCCAAGCGAGCCCGTATCCGCGACAGTCGCGTGGAGGGAACGGGGCTCTTGGCCCGTGGACTGGCCGGTCTCTCGCGACGGCCACGGATGCTTCTCTGTGCCTCGGCCACCGGCTACTACGGCGAGCGGGGCGACGAAACGTGCGCGGAGGAAGACCCTCCAGGCCAGGGGTTCTTGGCCGAGACCTGCGCCGCGTGGGAACGCGCGGCGGATCCCGCGCGAGAGGCTGAAATCACCACCCTTTGTTTTCGAATCGGTATGGTGCTGACGCCCGCGGGCGGAGCGCTCGCGCGCATGCTCCCGTTCTTTCGGCTTGGACTCGGAGGGCCTCTCTCTTCCGGGGACCAGTTCTGGAGTTGGATAGCCCTGGAGGATCTGGTGAATCTTTTTCTTCACTATCTCACCCGCGAGAGTTCCTCCGGAGCGGTCAACGCGGTCGCCCCGGAGCCGGCTCGCTCGCGCGAGTTCGCGCGCGAGCTGGGCCGCGTACTGCGGCGCCCCGCGTTCTTGCCGGTGCCACGCTTCGCGTTGAGGCTCGTATTGGGTCCGATGACCGACGAGGTACTGCTGTCCAGCACGCGGGCGCTCCCGCTTCGGGCCGTCCGCGAAGGATTCGAGTTCAACTCCCCCAGTTTGGGCGAAGCTCTACGTCGAGCCCTCGAACCGGCGAGATGAGCTTGGGTTCACGCGCCCGCGGGTGTAGAGTACCGCCTGCGTTGACCGGCTCGTGAAGCCAAGGCCCCCCTAGATCTCCGGAATTCGTCACCGCATGAACACCCTGCAAGCTCTCGACTTCGCGATCCGGTCCTTCGTGCAGGAATCCGAGCACATGGCTCAGATTCTCTTCGGCGGATTCCGCTTCATGCGGAACGCCTGGCAGCACCGGGACCGAATCGAAGAGCAGGTGATACGGCTGGGGAGCTCCGCGGGGTGGGTCATGCTCTTGGCCGGTCTCTTCATCGGTCTCGTGCTGGCCATGGAATGGGGGACCAAGCTGGAGCAATTCGGCGCGAAGCTTCTCATGGGCCGCATCGTGGCGATCGGGGTGATTCGAGAGATCGGACCAGTGCTCGCGGGCATCATGATCGCGGCGCGAACCGGATCGATGGTGGCGGCCGAGTTGGGTTCGATGAAGGTCACCGATCAGATCGACGCGCTCCGCGCTCTCGGAGCCGATCCCATCGAGTATCTGGTAATGCCCCGCCAAATCGCCAGCGTGCTCACTCTCCTCCCCTTGACGCTTTTCTGTGATCTCATGGGCGTATTCGGAGGATGGGTGATCGCGGTGACTCTGCTGAACACCTCGAGCTCCTTCTACTGGGACTCAGCCTTGGATACCCTTCTGTTCAAAGATCTCGCGGTGGGTTTCATCAAGCCCATATTCTTTGGGTGGATCATTGCGTCCATCAGCGCGCACTACGGACTCTACACCCGCGGGGGAGCCGCGGGAGTGGGAGAGAGCGCGACGAAAGCGGTGGTGGCGTCGACACTTACCGTTCTCGCCACGGATTTCGTGCTCGGCAAACTCATCCTCACCCTCTGGGGCTGAAGAGGAAGGTATGACGGAGCTTCGAGATAGACCCAGACCGGATGAAGAAATCGTCATCGCGATGAAGGGCGTACACTTGTCCTTCACTCGCGACCGCGAAATTCTCTCGGGAGTCGATTTCTTCGTGCGGCGCGGGGAAACCAAGGTCGTGCTGGGAGGGAGCGGGGAAGGCAAGAGCACGATCCTCCGCTTGGCTCTCGGACTCTTGCGCCCGAACCAGGGCAGCGTGAAAATCTTCGGCGAGGAAATCAGCCACATGAGCGAAGCGGAACTCAAACCGATCCGTCATCGCATCGGAATGGTGTTTCAGGCAGGAGCGCTCTTCGATTCGATGACGGTGGCCGAAAACGTGGCCTTCTGCACTACTGAAACCCACGGTCTCTCCCTGGAGCAAGCCGAGCCCTTGGTGCGACAGCGCCTGGAGTACGTTGGACTGGCCGATGCCTACGATCTCATGCCGGCCGAACTCTCCGGAGGTATGACCAAGCGGGCCGCCATCGCCCGCGCCATGGTCTGTAGCCCCGAAGTCATCCTCTTCGACGAGCCGACGACCGGCGTCGATCCCATCGGGGTGCGACGATTGCTCAAGCTGATGTCTCGCCTTCGAGACGATTTTCGGGTGACCTCCATCGTCGTCACGCACATTCTGAGCGACGCCAAGCAGATTGCCGATAGCGTGGCCGTGCTGCGAGAGGGTAGAATCGTGTTCGATGGCAGTTTTGCCGAACTCATGGCATCCGTGGACCCATTCATCCGCGAGTTCATCGCCCAGCAAGAAGGACTCTGATTCATGCCGGAACGGGAACCTCAGGGTTGGCGCAATCTGAAGATGGGAGTGTTCTTTCTGGCCACGACCGCCGTGCTTTTCGCGGCGCTGTTCGTGGTGGGAACCAACGCCCGACTCTTCGAGCGCAAATACGAACTGAGATGCTACCTTCCCAACGCGCAACAGCTGGGTAAGGGCTCTATGGTCGCTCTCGCCGGCCTCGAAGTAGGGAAGATCAAGGACATCCGCTTCGTGCATCGTGACGACGGCCGGAACATCGAACTCGTTCTGCAACTTCCCCTGAGCCGCCAGCATCAAATCACCGCCAGCTCGGTGGCGACGATTCGCACGGTTGGTGTGCTGGGAGATCGCTTCGTCGACATTACCGCCGGACAATTGGACGAGAAACCCATTCCTCGCGGCGGCAGGATCACGATTCTGGATCCCACCGATTGGCCCGCGACCTTCCAGAAGGCGGCCGGGGCGCTCGACAGCTTCCTCGAGATCGTCAACAAGACCTCCGAAGCCGTCACGAAACTGAACCAGGGTGAAGGTATCCTGGCCATGCTGCTCAACGATCCAACCACGGCGCAAAACCTACGCGACACCGCATCGAATCTGGCAGAGATCAGCCGGGGATTGCGGGGGGGAAAGGGAAGTTTGGGTCGCCTCATGAAGGACGACAGCATGGCGCTCCAGCTCCAGGGCGCGATCGCACGCTTCGACTCTCTCGCCACCATGGCGACCGACGGCCACGGCCTTCTGCCGCTTCTTTTGAACGACCAAGAGATGGCGGACGGGATGGGGAGGGCGGTGGCCGGGGCCGATACCCTCATGAGTCAACTGCGTGGGGAGGGGACGGCCGCGCGTCTGCTCAGAGATGACCAGCTCTACCGCGAGATGCTGGGTAGCATGGAAGAAGTGCACGCCCTGATTCAGAAGATCAAGGACCACCCCGAGCGCTACCTCAGTATTTCCTTCTTCTGATCCAAGTTTTGCCGCTCAGATGTTGTATCATGGGGACTCGAGCGTTCCTTTGAGCTGGAGTCTCTTCATGTTTCCTTCGCCTGAATTCGCGCTGAGTGCAAACCGCTGGCTGCACCGGGCTTCTCGCCGGGACCTCTGGCGACGCGCGGGCTTCGCCCTCTTCGTCGCGCTCCTCGCCCTTGGCGCCAGTCTTACGATCTCGGGGGGTGCGGTGGCCGCTCCGGCTCCGCTCAAGCCCTACGGGCAGCTGCTCAGTGAGGTGATGGCGTTCCTCTACAGCGACGTGGGAAACGGCGGCATCCGCACCTACGACGACGACCCCGCCGGACTGCCCGCTCCTCCGTATTTCTACCATTTTGCCATTCAGCACAACAACGACCTCGACAGCCGGCTGAGCGGATATCCGGGCTACCTGAGCATCTCGTATCCGGGTTTCACCACCAGCGTGGCGGTCGACGCGTTCTTGGATTGGTGGACCTATTCGGGAGATCAGGAAGCGCTGGATCGGGCGGTGACGATGATGGACTGGTTACTGGACCGCCGTACCCCCGCCACCGACATGTACGGCAACTGGCCCTATTCCACCCAGACCGAGGGCGTCATGGGAGGGGGCTTCGACGGCGAGTCGATCATGAGCGACAAGCCGGCCATGATAGCTCTGCGCTGCCTGCGTCTGCACCGCATCACCGGGCAGGCGAGGTTTCTCGACGCGGCTCTTCAGATCGCCGATACCTACGTGGCCACCCAACTTTCCGGCGGAGTGGAAGACGACGGGCGATGGCCCTTCCGGGTGCGTCCATCCGACGGACTCGTGATCCAGGATTATACCAGCCATCTGATTCCCATCGTGCGCTTGCTCGAGACTCTCGAAGTCGATCACTCCGGTAACGGCTACGGCGCCGCGGCCGCGAAGGCGATGGCGTGGCTCACCGCCAATCCTCTCGAACCAACGAGTCCGCAGTACATGCACTGGGAAGGTTTCTACGAGGACGTGCCCCCGGCGGAGATGATCGGCGAGATCGACCACTACAGCGCCGAGGAAACTCTGGAGTACCTCCTCGACCGCGACGCTCCCGGCGATCTCGACAAGGCGATCGAGATCATGGACTGGTCGACCAACCGCTACCTGGCTCCCTGGAGCATGGAAAACGGCTACGACGCCTACGCCCCGGTGGTCCTGGAGTGGGATCACTGGCCCCATTCCACCTATTCTGCCACCGGTCAGTGGGCCTGGATGCAGTTGAGACTGGACGCGATGACCGCGGGTACTGCCGCGAACGACACCATCTGGCGGAGCCGGGCCATTCTGGCCTTGAATAGCCTGACCTACGGCCAGGGACCGTTTTCCCCGCCGGGCGGCGACGGCCGGATGCTCACCACCATCCGCGAACTGACCGACCCGACCTTTCTTCCCGAGACCTGGTACGAGCAGAACTTCAACACCGTGAAGTACATGCTCCAGGCCTTCGGACTCGTACCCGAGCTGGCGCCCGACGACGAGAATCATCTGCTTGCCTACGAAGGCGCACAGCCCACTTCGGTGCAGTATTCGACCACCGAAATCACGATCGCCTGGGACGGTCCCGGCGTAGCGCATTTCAAATTGGCCGGCGCCCCTTACGGTGTGCTGCTGAACGATGGTTGGATCGATCCGGTCGCTCCGGGAGTTCCCCTGGATCGGAGTTGGCGTTACGACGCGAGCACACACGTGCTGGATGTGGCGCACGAAGGCGAGACGGTGCGGATCATCCTCACGGCAGGGCCTCTGACCGGGACGCCGCCCGTCCGCAATCCGTTAAGCTTGGGTCCGGCCTATCCCCAACCCTTCAATCCCAGGACGGTCATTCCCTTTTCACTCGCCAAAGGAGAGTCGATCCGACTCGTGGTGGTCGACCTACACGGACGCCTCGTCAAGGTACTCGCCAGCGGCTTCTGGCCACAGGGCCGAGCACAGACGAGTTGGGATGGCACGGACAACAGCGGCCTCGCGGTGGGCAGCGGCGTCTATCACGCGGTGCTGAGCACACAGGGGAGCCGCGTCGCGACGCCCCTGGTGCTGGTGCGCTAGCCTTTGACGCTCGCGATTCCGCGACGGGTCAGCCACCTAGGAAGCTGCTCGCGCCGTAGCCAGAGGACGAGCAGGCCGCAGAGAAAGACCACCCAGGCCATGGAGAAGAGCAGTCCGCCGTCGCGGCCGACGCTGATGCCAAGCACGGTCAGATGCGAGACGATCGCGCCGAGCATCAGCCCGGTCGCAAGCAGCCCGCCGAAGACGGCCAGGCGCGGACTCAAGAGCAGAAGGACCGCGAGCGCCTCCAGCCCACCGGTCGCAAAGCGTCCCCAGGGCTCGACGCCCAAACGCGTGAAGAGTGCGACCGCTTCCGGTGCGCCGCTGAACTTGAAGTAGAGGGTCTGCCCCAGGATCGCCACGGCGACGAGCTGAGCGATCCAGGAGATCCAGCGCTTGCCGCCGGTGAAAGAACTCTGCCCCACGGTTTCCTCCCGATTCAGGGACTCTTACCCGGTCGCCGTGACTCGGCGAGGGCTTCTCTGACGCTCTCCCCTACGGCCAAGAGAACCGCACTGTGACCAGGGCCCCTCTTGGCGCCGGCCCTAGGGCCCGGCGTTGCCGGCTTCGCCCCACATCTTCTCTCCCGCCTCGACGGCGAAGGGAAGGGTGTTTCCCTCGGGGGGAAGGGGACAGGTCGCGTAGCGTGGTGAACACGCAGGGCGGATCGTAGGCCTTGTTGAAATCCACGACGACCGTTCCGTCTTCCGTGGGAGGATCGATCGAGAGGAAGCGGCCGCCGCCATAGGTGGAAATCTGGTTCGTGGCGTCTCCGAACACGAGGAAGAGAGAGTCGGAGGGTTTGCCACTCGCGTGCAGGCGAACCGTCTTTCCCTTCCAGGAGAACACGATCGCGCCGTAAAGGGGTTCCTCGTCGATCTGCCCCAAGACGTTGGGCGTTTCGAGGACTTTGGGGGGATCATAAGGCTCCCACTTCGCGCGAATGCGCCAGGCGGGATCCACCGGGAATCGATCGATTCCGTGAAAACTCTGGCGCACCTCGCTGTCGCGGTCCTTGGCCCGGACGAAGTACTCCTCGCCACGCTTGATGAGATAGAAGCTCACGCCACCCCGCACGACAATGGTGGGAGAGCCCGAATCATCGCTGCGCAACTCGATCTCTCTCTTCAGCGGTTTCCCCTCGCATTGCAATTCGCTTCCCTGAGAGGGGGTGAAGCGAAAGCGGTCTCCCTTTCTGTGGATGACTCCGAGAGTTCCGAGATCGGTCTCTGGCAAGCGTAGCTCGCAGCTCGAAGCGGTGCCAATGAAGCTGTCGCCCTCGGGCAGCGGGAAGAGTCCGACCAGAGTCAGCCAACCGTCGTCGCGTTGCAGGTGTTCGACCCGCCGCGCCTGCCAGGCATCGATCTCCGCCTTGTAGTTTGAAGCATCGATGCCACTCGAGTCGGCGCTTACGAGTTGCGCCCCGCAGCAGAAGAGGAGACAGAGTGGGAGCAGAGATGCTAGACCAAACGGTTTGACGGTCATCTTCGACTCCAGTTTTGGCGGCGTGAGCTTCGCGCAACGCTCAGTGTAGCTCCGGAGGGTCGGCGCGTCGAGGCAGGAGCTTCCCGCGCCGAGAACCCGGGCCCAGTTTCGGAGCGCACCGCTTCCTGCTATCATCGAGAGGACGGACTCGAGGAATGGAGACACGATGTCGACCGCTCTCGCCGCATGGAGACGCCACCGGGTCGACTATCGCTGGCCGGCTCTCGCGGCGCTCGTGCTGGCGAGTCTGATCTTGGCTCTGCTTCCCCGCACCTGGCGGTTCCTCGAGCAACGGCGTATCGGTGCGCTCGTGCCAGAGCAGAGTCTCGCCCCGTTCTTCGCCGAAGACGAGGGTTTGCAGCTCATCGACGTGCGTCTGCTCCAAGGCGGTGCCGGCAAAGCGGCGAGCAAGAGCGCGCCCACCGTGGTGCGACCCGAGAGTCCCAAGTCCATCCCCAGGGACGAGTCGGAGGAGCTCGGGACCGGCGAGAACGACTACGCTTTCGATCCGACCCACGCCTATCGTCTTGGCCAAGAGCTCCTGAAACCCGATGCCGCCCCCCACCCCCTTGCGCAGCAGTCGATTCCCCTGGCATTCGGTTCGATCGTCGATTCGCGAGGGCACTCCGCTCTTGCGCCGCGGGACAGCCAGGTCACGCGAGCCGAGCTCAATTTCGCCCAACTCCAGCGGCAGCTCTTCTTGAAGAACGCCCCCACCTGGGCGATGGATAAAGCCACCGAACGCGCGCGGGAACTCTACTTGAAAATGCTCATGAGTAATCCTCTACGGGGACCGCAGTAGGGGGCGCCAAGACCCGAGACATCGGCTTGATGAGCAGCGCGTTTCCGACGAGCCGGCCTCCCAGGTAGGCGATGGCGGCGCAGGTGGCGCCGGCGAAGCCCAGAAAGTGGATCGAGAGCCAGAGAACCAGGGCGATTCCCAAGAGCTCGGCCGCGGTGGCCAGGCTGATCGGTTCGGTCCGGCGTCCACACACCAGGATGGATCGCTGAAAGGACAAAAGTACCGAGAGCGCGGGGAAGAGCACGAGAATCCGGGTGGGGGCTAATGCGAAGGAAATGAGTTCGGGCTCGAGTCCGCTCAGGGTTCCGTACCAGAATTCGGCGAGCGGGGTCCAGGCGATCAGCAGCATGCCAAAGGTCGTTACCAGTGCGAGCAGCTTTGCGAAGGTCTTCAAGGGGGCCAGTTGGCGCCAGCGGTCTCCCATGAGTGCGATCACGACGTCTTGAAACGCGAGGGCCGGGGAACGGAAGATGAAGGACAGAGAATTCACCACCGGCAACACGGCGAGCGACTCCAGGCTATACGCGGCGTGTCCCATGAAAAACGTGACCACCGGTTGCGCCGCCAGCGAGATGGTGGAGGTCAGGGCCAAGGGTAAATAGAAGCGGGTGATGTCCAGATAGCCCAGGCCAGGCAGAAGCGGATCGGGTTCCTCGAGGCGGCGCAGCGCCGCGCGCGCCATGAGCCGGCTCGCGAGCGCTTCCGCGCACACCCCACAGGCCAGGGCGGCGGCTCCGACGACCGCTCCCGGCACCGAGTGCCCAAAGTAGAGAACGAGAGCCACCGTGCTCATGGTGAGAAGGCGCACCACGGTACCGTAGGCGACGCGTCGCGTGAACCCACCGCGAATCAACACGCCCTGATAGAGGCGCCGATAGCCGATGGCTGCGGGCCACGGCAACAGGATCCACAAGGAGGTCCTCGTGAGATGCTGTACCTCCACCGGTAGGTTCATGAGAGTGGCCGTGATCCAGCTAAACAGAGGCGTGGCGAGCAAGACGATCTGGAAGGCGGTGATCGACACGTTGAGCACGTAAGTGAAACGGCGCAGGCGACGGAAGCTGGGAGCGTCCGCGGCCAGCGCGGTGGCCGCGCTCATGATCATGATCACGGGAGACTCGATGATGATCGCGAAGGCGTAACTGACCCCATACGCGGCGAGATTGAACTTGGGCTCGATGAGTCTCGCGATGATCGCGGCGAGAAAGGGACCCTCCATCGCCATCATCAGCCAGGTGGCGGCCAGGGGCAGCCAGAAGGCGAGAATCTGTCGCTGGCGCAGCCGGTCTTCGTGAAGGGCTTGGATCATCGTCCAGGCATGATAGCGGTTGTCATGCCAAAGGCAATGCGCGCATCGGCTTGCGAGGTGTGGGGGTGTTACCTAAAGTCTTGGCGCAAGGCGGGGAGAGCTCCGCGGCGCCCGCCCGCTCACCCGCTCGATGAGAATTTGGCTAGGAGAGTACGAAACCATGGCACGATCGAAGTCCGTGAAAGAGACGCTCGAATTCAAAGCCGACCTGCGCCAGGTCCTCGAGATCATCACTCATTCGTTGTACAGCCACCGTGAGGTCTTCCTGAGGGAGCTCATTTCGAATGCGAGCGACGCCTTGGATAAGCTCCGCTTCGAGGCCTTGACCCGGCCCGAGCTACGCGATCAGGACGGCGAGCTCAAAGTTCGCATCTCGGTCGACAAGGACTCGAAAACTCTGACCGTGAGCGACAATGGAATCGGCATGAGTCGCAGCAGCATCGTGGAGGATCTCGGCACCATCGCGAAAAGCGGCACCCGCAGCTTCTTGGAGCGGCTGAAAGAGGCCAAGTCGGCTGATCAGCCCGAGCTCATTGGCCAGTTCGGAGTGGGTTTCTATTCGGCGTTCATGGTGGCTAGCGAGATCACGGTTCGCTCCCGGCGAGCCGGAGAGAGCGAGGGCGTGGAATGGACCAGCCGTGGTGAGGGTGAATTCACCCTCTCGGACGTCGACAAGCCCGATCCGGGCACGGAAATCCGGCTTCATCTGCGGGACGACGCGGACGAGTATCTGGAAACGCACCGCCTCATGGGGCTGGTGCGCAAGTACAGCGACTTCATCGAACACCCGGTGGTGATGGAGCTCGAAAAGGAGGTCGACGGGGAGAAGAACTTGGTCGAGGAAACGCTCAACAGCGGAAAAGCCATTTGGCTTCGATCTCCCAAAGATCTCTCCGAGAGCGATTACGCCGAATTCTACAAACAGCTCACCCGGGACTTCCAGGAGCCTCTCTCGACCATCCACTACAGCGCCGAGGGCGTCATCGAATTCAAGTCGCTTCTCTTCATCCCCCAATCACCACCCTGGGACCAGCTCTTCGGAGAATCCAGAAGTGGGCTCAGTCTGTACATCCAGCGTGTCTTCATCATGGATGATTGCCAGAATCTGCTTCCTGCATACCTGCGCTTCGTGCGCGGCGTGGTTGACAGCGCGGATCTGCCGCTGAACGTTTCGCGCGAACTTCTGCAGGAGAACGCACTGGTGCACAAAATCCGCAAGAATCTTACCAAGCGAATTCTCAAGAGTTTGGAGGAGATGAAGTCGGATGACCGCGTCAAGTACGAGAAATTCTTCAAGAACATGGGACCGGTCTTGAAAGAGGGCATCACCCGGGATTTCGAGAATCACGATGCCGTGGCCGAGCTGCTGCTCTTTCAGAGCACGCGTACCCAACCCGGCGAGACCACCACTCTGGAGCACTACCTCGCCGGCATGCCCGAGGATCAGGAGGCCATCTGGTATCTCATCGGTGAAAATCGCTCTCAGATCGAAAACGCGCCCTATCTGGAATCCTTCAAGTCCAAGGGGCAAGAGGTGCTGCTTCTGACCGATCCGGTGGATGAGTTTCTGGTTCACTCGCTTCCCAGCTACAAGGAAAAGCCGCTACGCGCGGTGGACCGCGAGGAGACGGAGACTGAAGAGGTCTCGGAGCTCACGAAGGAAAGCTATCAGGGGGTCCTGGAGTACCTCGACTCGCGAATCGAGGAAGTCGGTGAAGTCCGTCTCAGTTCGAGATTGCGCGAGAGCGCGTCCTGTCTGGTGGCGGCCGAAGGTGCTCTGGGCTCGCACATGGAGAGGCTACTGGAGAAGATGGGCCGTGAGGACGAAATGCCCGAGAGCAAGCGAATCCTCGAGTTGAATCCCGAGCACGCCGCGGTGCAGGCGTTGCGAACGCTCTTCGAGATCGACCGAGAGGATGAACGCACGCTCACGTTCGGGCGCCTGCTCTACGATGAAGCGGTGTTGGCCGAGGGTTCGCGGCCGAAAGACCCGGCCGCGTTCGCGCAGCGGATCAACGAACTCATCGTGGGCAGCGTGCGAGAATCAGGGCCGAAGTAGCACCGCGGAAACCACGCGACGCTCGCCCCCGGCTTCCGCGAGCATCCAGAACACTCCCGAGGCTACTCGGCGACCGCGATCGTCTCGGCCATCCCA
This sequence comes from Candidatus Krumholzibacteriota bacterium, assembly GCA_963764625.1. Lineage (GTDB taxonomy): Bacteria > Krumholzibacteriota > Krumholzibacteriia > JAJRXK01 > JAJRXK01 > JAOZPE01. Next base: position 368,072 of record CAVXTH010000009.1, read on the forward strand.
CAAGATCTCATGAGGTCCGGCCGAGAACTCCTCTCCGGGAAGAGAACGCACGACGCGCCCCCGCACGTCCACCCATCGCATGCGGACTCGCGCCGCCCGACTCAGGTCCAATTCGAAACGAAGTCCGTTTGCGCTGGGTCCTAACAGGCCCAGGCGCAAGAGCGCTCCCGTCGCCACCGGAGCCGCGACTGCCTGCAGAGCGATCTCGAATCGGCGCGGCCCTCCCTCGTTCCAGGTGAAATCGCCGTCCGGCTCCTCCGCGCGCACGTGCCACCAGTACTCGCGACCGGGATCGAGTGCGCGTAGGTCGAGAAAGGTGTCCTCGCGTGCGGGATAGACGACGGCGGAATCGAAGGCGGGAGTTTGGCTCAGCTCGAGCACGTAGTGGAGCGGTTCCCCGTCATACTCGCGGGCGTGATACCAAAAGAGACGAAATCCGGTTTCGCCCACCACTCGATCCTGCTCGGGCCAGATCAGATGGAACTTGCCCGGAGGATCGTCGGCCAGGGCTTCCCACTTCGCGGCGTCGCCCAGCAAGATTTCCCGCGCGGCCACGCTGTCGGCCGGCCCCAGATAAGCTCGCTGCTTGAGGCTGTTCTTCCAGATCGAAGTCAAGCCATCCGCGTTCCGTCTGGCGGTCGCCAGTGGTACCGGGGCGGCGAGGCCGCGCTCCACGAAAATCGGCGAACTCAGCAGACGGAGACTGTCCTGGGGCGCGAACCAGGTTCCTCCCTTCGCCACGGCTTCCACGAAGATCGCATCATCGTGGGGAAAGTTCAGGGTGGCGACCAGGTCGAAATCGTTGGCCTTAGAGGGGTCGACGGGGAGGTCCTCCCAGCGCCCGCTACGGCCGTGAATCGTCACGCGCGCGATCGGAGTCCACGAGACCAGATGGAGCCGCAAGAGGGCGGAATCTGAGGAGAGTTGCAGCCGATCCCCGAGCATGGCGTCGTCCAGTCGGCACTCGAGGAGCAGCGGACCGTTCGAAGCGTAGCTTCGCTGCGCGCGGACGGCGGAACGCCATTGGCGATCGAGGAGAGAATGGGCGGGAGGCGCCGGATTCTCGATGTAGGCGTAGGTGCGCAAAGACCCCACGGGAGGAACCTGGGCCCGGTCGAGAACCGCATCCGTCTCCCCCAAACTCGCCCAATGGGCTCCCGCCTCCAGGCCGTCGAGCAGGGGCTGCAGGTTCCAGGGCTGAGGAGATCCGTTGCTCCAACTCCCGGTGGCCACCCCCTCGACCAGCGAACCCATGGCGAGCGATTCCAATTCTCTCGCTTCCCCTGTCTCTGGCCAGCCCAGGGCATAGGTCGAACTTCCCCCGGTATGAGGGTGCGCGATATAGGCCAGGGGAGGATTCGCGCTCTCCAGGACCTTCTGCAACAGGGGCCAGCCGGGAAGTTCGGGACCGTTCGCCCAGGGATTTCCCTCCACCGTGACCAAATTTCTCGCCCCCAGAATGACCACGTGTCCCCAAAAGCCACTGCGGAATTCCTCACCCCATACCACCAGGGATCCTCTCTGGTCGAACTGGATCGCTCCGCTCGGCGTGTCCAGACGGTTCTCCAACAGGTAGAGGAGATCGAGATCCTCGGCGCGCGCCATTTCCCCGACCTCGTCCATGCTCGGAATTGAATAGACGCTCGAACCGTCGCCGTGCGTGAGATGAACGTGAGGATCGGCGGAAAACCAACCCCAGTCGTGCGGATCGATAAAGCGCTCCACCTCCACCTGTAGCTGGCGATCCTCGTTGAGATCGACGGTGTACTGGCGGGGAATGCGCGACGGTCCACCCAGCACGCACACCCGGTAGCTTCCGGGATCCAAGGTGAGATCGAGCTGGTCTTCGGCGTACAGATAGGGAGTGCTCGTCTGGTCACGGTGCGTGTGGAGGAAGGAATCGGGAACCCTCAGGGCCGTTCCATCTTCGGAGAAGATCTGCAGCCGCGCGGCGGCGGGAGCACCGCTTTGCGCGTCACGGAGAACGAGACTCAGGGTAGCCGCGCCAGCGCGGGCACCGCGAACGAGCAAGAGGCTCAGAACCAAGAGGAGAACGCGGAATTTCATGGACCCGTAGTTTCGTCGTCTCGCTCGTGCCCAGAGCTTCACGAGACTGCTCGAGGAAGTACGGAGTATGGCACACCCGACCGGAGGTTGGCCAGCCAGCGACTAGAACAGGCGTCTTATGATGGCGTCGCGGAGAGCCTCGAGAGAGGCGGTGTCCAGGTTTCCGTAGTGCACCGCCGGAGTCTCCTCGGACCGCAAATGCCACCATGACGGTTGGTTCACTGAGAAGAAGGGTTGGAGGAGGCTCACCATCTGCTCGCGTTCCAGGCCTTCCCGTTTCTGCAAGAGGGTCAACCACTCGCTGAGTTGTTGCGCATCGCGGAGCGCTTTCAGGCGGAGATCCGCCACCACGCGGCCATCGGATCTCGAACTCGGCGCCAGAACAAGCGCGGTGCCTGGAAACTCGTCAGGGTCGTACTCGGTCCACGAGTTCTCGTCACCCAGGCTGAGCCAGACCAGCGCTCCGCGCGCTCCGTCCAACCACGCTCCCAGGACCCAGGCGGCGGTGCCGCTCACCGCCTGATCCTCTTGATTCGCGGCGCCGTAGATCTGCCAACGGAAGTGAAGCTCGCGCGCGAGCTCGCGACAGCGGCGCACCTGGGCGGCCGTCGTCTGACCGCCGGTGTAGACGATGCGCGCGCGCGAGTCGAGCGCGCCTTCCAGCCATTCGGGCCGCGAGATGTCGGCGCGCGTCATCCACTGCGCTCGTTGATCCGGATCGAGACCCTCGTCGAAGAGGGAGAGGAAGAAGCTCAGGGCCGACCAGTCGGTCCAGTAGAGTGGCTCGTCCGTATTCCACCAGGTGGAGCGGCCCCAGTCCGTGCGGTGCCTCATCTTAGAACCGAAGAAGCAATGGAGCTCGGTGTCCTTCCACCCCTTGCTCGCGAAGTGCTTTACGAAGGCTCGTTCCACTTCGACAAAATTGTTCGAGTAACTGGGCGCGAAGGCCTGGTCCACCGGCGGTGCGGTCTCGGGGTGGTCCCACATCCAGCGGAAAGGATCGCCGCGCGTGGGCCAGCGTCCCTGGTAGTGATAGTTCGCGGGGGTGATCACGGTCGGCCAGGATTCCCAGAAGGGAAGATACAACACCTCGAGCGGCCGGGGGTCTTGGGGGAAGGCGCTGCCATCGAGGAGCGAATCGGCGAGCGCGTCGTACTGGGACCAATCGATCGAGGGCGCGGGCCCCTCCTCTTTCAATCGGGGGCTCAGCACCCAGGGAGTGAAGACGCAGCGGTTGTCGCGCGCGAGGCGAAAGTAATCGAGGGCATCGGGGGGCACCCGATAGGCGTTGAGTTCGATGCGAAAGCCAGGCTCTAAGGGCAAGCTCCAGTTCACGACCTCGATTTGCAGGGGCAGTAACTCGGTTCCGCCCGGCGTTCGCGTCACGACCAGTGCGCCGCGGTAGATCCCGGGGGCGCTGTCGGGTGGGAGAGTCAATTCGACGAAGAACGAGCGGTTGGAAAGTCGACGCGGACCGCCCTCGGGCAGCCGCCATGGCACGGCTTCCTCGGATCTCAAGGGCAAGAGATACGAGGGCTGCCACTTGGCATCGGCGCGCTCGACGTACCAGAGCGAGGAGAGTCTGAAAAGCGAACTCTGCAGAGTGTCTCCGTTCACCGAGACCAGATCACGCGGCTGGATCGAGACTTCCGAGAGATTCTGACTCTTCCCGTTCTGCACCACGAGTTGGAAGGAGAGAGCTTCTCGACGCGCCCCCGCAAGCCACACCTTGCGGCCGTCCCACACCGCGTTGGCGACCCAGGGTCGCAGGGCATCCTCCCCCGGCCGGTCGAGTCGGAGCGTGGCCGAGGGATCGAGCTTGGCCAGGGCCGGTTGCCCCCACACTGCCGGAGGATTCGAGCGCCCACTCTCCGCCGGTGGGCGAGAGGGCAGCTCCAGGGGCTGAGGGAGGGCGAGCGCGGAACTCGACCCCATTTCCCACTGCGCTTGCCGCGAGGGGTAACCTTCACGGGACACCGCTTGCAGAGCCAGGGTGTGCTCCCGGCGCGGATCGAGCCCGTCCAGGGTGAACACGGTGGAATCACCCCGGGTGGGCCGGGGAATCCGCCAGTTTGCCAGGGGCTCGTCATCGAGCCACCCTCGCCAGGCAAAGACGGTGGAGTCCGGTGCGATGGCGACGCGCTCCGCGCCTCCTTCAAGAGTGGCGCGAGATGGATCGGCGGACAGACTCACTCGCGGAGCCGACGGAGCGGGACCCGACACAAGAGGGCCGCACTCCACTTCCAGCCAGGGCTTTCCCGCCCACGACTGAACGCTCTGGAAGTAGTAGTTCCGATTGTAGGGCGAACCGCCCTCCATCAACGCCAGGCCATCGCTCACGCCGCAGATCATTGCCGAGACCAAGGTGAGGGGAAGGTCGACGCTGAGCCAACGGTCCTGATCCTTGTGCACCGCGAGCGTGTGCACCTCGGTGCGGCCCGCTCCCATGGATACGTCGCAGAACGAAGACCCGGGCCAGGCCCACGCGGCGTGACTCGGAATGTCGGGCGAGTTCCAGCTCGCGCCATCGCGTCCCGAATAGGCGTGGGTCTCGCTTCCCTCGGTCCACCGCGCACTGACGGTGGAAACCCGCAGCCACCGGGGCGCCAACTCGTTGCGGCCGCGAAGGTGGAGTCGCGCGCTCAGGAGCTCTCGTCCCCGGGCCGCGTTCAGGTCGAAGCGGATGGCTGCCAGCTCCTGCACCGACTTCAGCTTGAACACGGGGCTTCCTCCAGCTCCCGTATCGCTCTCGCGCGGGGTACTGTGCGCGAGCCAGATGTCAGCCGTGGCCGGCAGATGCAAACGCTCCGCCCGACTTCGCGCGGGTGCGAGGACGAGCAAGAGAGAGATGAAGGGGACGAGTCGGCGCACTGGAGGGCTTCCCGGGATGGAGTTTCCCCCGCATCCAAGCACTTCCCGTCCGCTCCCGCAAGCCTTGCCAAGTCCAAGCAAACGGCGCAGGATGGGCGCTCCTTCAGTTTCACGAGGTGTTCGATGACTGCCCGCGTCTACCGGCTCGCGTCCTCAGCTCACTCCTTGGTGCTCGAGGCGGAGGGCCGTTTCCTCGACCTCAGCGCGTATGCAGCCGAGCGAGGATTTCGCGCCAGTCTGCTGGGTCTGTGCCGGCAGGGCTTCTTCGAGCCGTCGACCCTCGCTGCCGCGCTGAACGACGACGGGTGGAAGGAACTCTCGCCGCCGCGCGAATCGGCCGGAGAGCTTGAAACGCCACTTTTGTGGCGCGAGGTGGGGAAAATCCTGGCGCTGGGCAAAAACTTCCGCGCGCACGCGGCCGAGTTCGGCGAAGAGGTTCCCAAAGAGCCGCTCTTCTTCAACAAGCTTCCCGAGCTTCTTCGTCCCCCCTCCGCCGAGGTCACCGTCCCTTCCTGGTACCGGGAGCGGGTGGATCACGAAGCCGAAGTCGCGGTGGTGATCGGCAAGCAGGGACACGAGGTGACGCTGAAGGAAGCCATGGATCACGTCGCGGGCTACACCGTTGCCAACGATCTCACCGCGCGAAGCCTGCAGAAGCGCGACCGCGAACTGAAGTTTCCCTGGTTTCGCGGAAAGAACCTCGATGGCTTCTGCCCCCTGGGGCCCTGTTTCGTGCCGCGCGAGCAGATCGAAATTGAAAACTTGAGGCTCTGCGCCCACGTGAACGGCGAGCTGCGGCAGGATGCTAATACGCGCGATTGGGTAGTGGACATCCCCCACGCGCTCGCCTACCTGTCGCGCCACCTGACTCTTCATCCCGGTGACCTGGTGCTCATGGGTACGCCCGAGGGAGTCAGTCCCCTGAACGACGGCGACGAAGTGGTGTGTTCGGTGGAGGGAATCGGCGAGCTGCGCACCACGATCCGGCGGCCGTAGGGTGCTGCTCTCCTCGTCCCGACTCTCGAGGGTCTACTGGCCGGGAAAATACTGATCCACCAGCGCAAGAAGATAGTCCCGCAGTTGCGCTGCGGCTCCGCTCGTGCAGCCGGTGATCTTCACGCTGAACTCGTCGGTTTCGTTGAGCAGGCGCAACACCTCCACCGTATCGCTCGAACTCACGCAGCCCGCGTCTCCCTGCTTGAAGATCTCGATCATGGAAGCATCGAGGGCGAGGCCCTCGGCCTGGTTCAACTCGCTCGTGCTGACCGTATCGATGGCGGTCACCGCCGAGGGCTCGTTCAGGGGATTCGCACGGATCTCTCCGCTGAACAGAACTTGTACGAATCCCAGGCAATCGCCGCCGGGCGGGCAGTCGATTCGTCTCCAGCTGAAGACTGACTCCTTCGCTCTGTGAATCGAAGCCGGGGTCGATCGGTGGAGGAGGGGCGACAGTGTCGTCATGGTGCGAGCAAGCCGCCCCCGCGAACGCGAGGACCAGAATGGCGAGCCAAAGGCAGTTCCAGTTCCGAGTGCGCATCATGCACCTTCCGTGTGCGCAATCCTCAGGCCAAGGAGGGCAGGGCATCCTCGATGAAGGACCTGAAGCTTCCTGACCCCACGAGAGTCTTGACCGCTTCGATGTCGGGCGAGAAGCGCCGGTCCTTCTCATAATACGGAACTTTCTTCCGCACCATCCGCAAGACTTCCCGTAAAGGCTCGGAAGTCTCATGGGGGGCGTGGAATTCGATCCCTTGGCAGGCGGCCAAAAGTTCGATGGCGACGATTCCCGCCGTATTCTCGGCCATTGGCAGCAGCCGGCGCGCCCCGTGCGTTGCCATGCTCACGTGATCCTCCTGGTTGGCCGAGGTGGGAAGACTGTCGGTCGAGGTGGGCTGGGCCAAGTGCTTGTTTTCGCTCGCCAGCGCCGCGGCCGTCACGTGCGCGATCATGAAGCCGGAATTCACCCCGCTCTCGTTCACCAGGAACGCGGGAAGTCCGCTCATCTTCGGATCGGTCAAGAGGGCAATCCGGCGTTCGCTCATCGCTCCCATCTCGGCCAGGGCGAGAGCCAGAGTATCGGCCGCGAAGGCCACCGGCTCCGCGTGGAAATTCCCGCCGCTGATGACCTCGCCGCTTTCGGGAAACACCAGGGGGTTGTCGGTCACGGCGTTGGCCTCGCGCTGTAGCTGCGCGGCGCAGAAGACGAGAAGATCGAGGCAGGCGCCCATGACCTGCGGCTGACAGCGCAGGCTGTAGGGATCCTGGACCCGATCACAATCTCGATGGCTGGCGTGAATCTGAGAGCCCTGCAGCAGAGTGCGGTAGCACGAAGCGATGGTCGTCTGCCCCTGAAGACCGCGTAGCTCGTGGATGCGCGGATCGAAGGGGGCGAGACTGGCCTTGGCCGCATCGATGCTCAACGCTCCCGCGACCACCGCCGCGGCCAGATCGTCTTCCGCCGCGAAAAGACCCCTCAGCGCCAGCGCGGTCGACACCTGGGTTCCGTTGATGAGGGCCAGCCCTTCCTTGGGAGCCAGTTTCAGCGGAGTCAGACCGGCTCGCACCAGACCTTCGCGTGCCCCCATCTCCTCTTCCCGCACGCGAACCCGGCCCTCGCCCAGAAGAGTCGCCGCGAGATGGGCCAAAGGAGCGAGATCTCCCGAGGCGCCGACCGAACCCTGCGAGGGGACGCAGGGTAGAACCTCCGCCGTCAGTAGTGCCATCAACGCACGCACCAGCTCCACCCGTACTCCGCTGTGGCCGCGCGCGAGGCTCGCGATCTTCAGGACCAAGATGAGACGCACCGTCGCGTCGTCGAGCAGGGGTCCGGTGCCGGCGCTGTGCGAGAGGAGCAGGTTTCTCTGCAGGAGCGCGAGTTCGTCTTTCGGAATACGGGTTTGCGCCAGGAGACCGAAACCCGTGTTGACACCGTACACACTCTGGTCTTCGTTAAGAATCTTCTCGATGGTGGCGCGGGCGGCCTCGATGCGCTGCAGAGAATCACGGGTCAGTTCGAGGCGCACCGGACCTTCCTGTACGCGGCGAAGATCGCGCAAACTCAGAGTTCCGGCATTCAGAAGAAGTTTCGTCCCGGAGCTCTCGCGACTCATCGGGAAGCCGCCGCACTGCCCTTGGACTTTCCGCGCGCTTTCTTACTCTCGTAGAGCTGGAAGAGCTCCGCCAGAAGGCGAGGAACCAGGCGCATGCGCTCGGGGGATTCCACATAGGCGACCCGGAGCTGGGTCGTTCCCGGATTCTCGGCGCCGGGTGCGACTTCGTAGAAGCCGGCCATGGGGGCGGTCAAGAGAGTGAAGGACTTGCCATCGATGCGAACCTCGCCTTCTTCGGCACAAAAGAGCGCGAACTCGTGCGCGTCGAACCCGGGCCCCGCCGCGTCCTTCAGATCGACCACCGAGTAGAGCGCCGCGTCGGGACTGGAGACGATGGCCAGTGGCATGCGCTCTTTCATCTCCTGTGCGAAGTCCTTGAGCATGTTGCCATAGTAACGGCGCTGATGAGCAAACCACTCACGCAGTTGATCGTGACTGGTGTGCGCCAGAGCGCCGAAGATCCACTGGCCGATGTGATTGCTGCAGAGAGCGGCGGTGTTTTCCGCCACCGCTTTGCGATGAAACTCCTCGTTGTCGGTGACGAGCGCGCCGATGCGCAGGCCGCACGCGTTCCACACCTTGCTGGCGGTCTCGATGCTGATGCGGCGGCCGGAGAGTCCAGGGACTTCGTCTTCACTCAGATGCCACAGGCTGATGGACTTTTCGCCCGTGTAGGAGAGTTCCCGGTAGGCCTCGTCGCTGATCAACCAGAGATCGTGTTTCACGCACAGTCGCGCGAGCTGGAGCATCGTCTCCCGCGAGTAGAGTTGTCCGGTGGGATTGTCGTAGGGAATGACGACCATCCCGGCGGGTTTGTGTTTCGTGATGACGGACTCGATCTCATCCAGAGCGGGCAGCTCGAACCGTCCGCTGCGTTCGAGTCGGCGCGAGATGGTGACGGTCGCGCGCCCGAGACGGCTGGCGAACGCGCCGTAGTTGGTATACGCGGGATCGATCAAGAGCAGGGGTCGGCCCGTGCTTCCGGCCGACCCGCACAGGCCCGTGATGACCAATTCCATGGCCTGGCTTCCGCCGTCGGTGATCTGCACATGCAAACCCTTGGTGGGACAAGAGCTGGCCGCGAGAACGTTCAGAAAAGCTCGCTGTGTCTCGGCCAGTCCCACCGTTGGCGTGTAGCGCACGATGCCTTCGGCGAAGGGGCTGTCCTTCTCTCCGAGTCGTCTCATTCGATCCACGAGGTCGGGATGCATGGGGAGGGACACGTTGCCGATGGCGACGTTCACTGCTTCACAGTCGCCTCCGCGCTCGGCGAAACGGATGCTGGCCACCCGAATCGCCGAGGGTTGACGCCTCTTAAAGTGCTCGGAGAGCGTGGGCATGATCGTCTCCTGCTCGCGGCTGGAAGTGTGCTCGTTTCAGCGAGAACTCTCCTTCAAGATAGCCTTACGGCCCACATTAGAAAGGGAAGCCCAGGCCCGCGGTGAGGGTGAAGAACTGCAGGTTATCGATTCCGCTCATGAACGCGACATTCATGCGGCCCTCGATCGTGAGATGCACCGCGGGGCCTCCGAAGGCGGTTCCCAGACCCACGCCGCTCGCGAATCCGCTCTTGGAGCCGCCGCCAGGCAGATTGTAATTGGCGTAGCCCGCGTCCACGCTCAAGAAGAAGGGCGAGGCCTTGGAGTGCGCCTTGAGCCCCAGGGTTCCCTCGAAGTACGAGCTGCCCGTCTCGCGTCCATTGGACTCGAGTAAGGCCTTGAGGTTTTTGTTCACCACCAGGGGAGAATAGGCCGCGCGCAGGAAGACCCCCAGCAGGGCCACCTGCCCCAGCGGATTCACGTCCTGGATGTCGAAGGTCGCGCCGAAGTACGGAGAGGTATCGTTCACGTCCCCGAAACTCGAGAAAGGAAAGAGACCGCCTGCTTCCACCGCGAGCCGGTTCTGGGCCAGCGCGGGCGCCGCGAGCACGACCAAAACCAATGACACGATCATGATACCCCAGAGGGATCGAGCTTTCATCGCTACCTCCTGCCTGTCGGGCTGAACCGATTGAATTGGCCAGAGAGTACGGCTCGACCCTTCCATTCTCAAGCTCTCGATCAACTGCGCCAGAGAGCCGATTTCTGACGGTTCACGCCCGTCACTCCTCTTCTTCGGACTCGTTGAGATCCCGGCCTACCAGGTCACTTGCGCGCGGGGGAAGAAGAGGCGCGAGGTGGGCGAGTCTCCAGGCGGGGGTCCCCTCGAGCGCGAAATACTCGGGAGATTGAAAGAGGCGATGGATCATCATCCGGCGCATGCCGAGGTTGGGCCGAGAACTCCAACCCTCGATTTCCTCCGGCGCCCCCTCGCGGTCCGCCACTTCGCGGTAGAGGGTGGCGATGAAGACCCGCCACTTCCGCTCGCAGTCCTGCCAACGTTCCTCGCTGGCCCAAAGTCGCCCCTGCTCTTGGCAATACGCTTCGTCGAAGCTCTTGGCGGTGTCCTTGGCCACGGCCCGGTGAAAATCGGTGGCGACCCACTCTCTCCACTTCCGCTCCCAGCTCGCAACCCACGGCGCGAACGCGGGACTGGAGTCTGCTTGGTCCAAAATCTCGCGGAAGTACACGGCCGAATCCTCCGCCACGCTGCCCTGGGTCTGCAGGCACTTGCGTTCCAGCGCCCCTTGGTAGCGATAGAGCTCCTGCAGGTACGCTTCGTAGACGAACCCCGGTCCAGTCCGCAGATGTTCGGTGAGATTCTCCACCGGGGCCTGGGTGATCACGGTGGCCAGGATCGCCATGCTCAGCGCGATGGCGGGGAGGCTGCGCCAACGGCGATAACTGAGGGCCCAGACCAACATGGCCAAGAAGGCGAAGAGCATGATCAGGCCGTTGGGCCAGTGGATGAAGGCGAAGAGGCTCGCCGGAACCAGCAGTTGCGCGCGCGGGCTCGCTCCGATTGCACGCAGCCGCCGCATGGCGAAAACCAGGAACAGACTCAACTGGAGGAACGCGTAGAGCGGATAGCTCAGCAGGGACACCAGAACGCGATGCCAGTGGGGCAGCGCTTGCCAAAGGTGCCGCAGGTCGAAGCGGGTGAGGAGAAGAACGAGCAGAATCCATCCCGCCACCGCGAGGGCGGTGGGAAGAGCGAGAAATCGCGCCGTCTTCTGAAAGCCACTCGAGCTTCCGGTCAGTTCCCGCCAGCCGTCTTCTTTCAGCATCAGGCCGATCAAGAGGAGGATGACCAGCGCGAGGACCAGGTAGTGAACGGGTCGGTAGCTAGCCGAGGGGATCCACGCCCATACCAGCAGAAAGATCCCCGGGAACACCAAAAGCTCCCGCTCGGCGCGCCGAATTGCAGCCCCTTGCGAAGCAGACGCCTTTGTCGTCCCTGGGCTTTCGCGCCGGGCCCGCGACCGGCTCCACGGAACCGCTGCCGCCACGAACAGGACGAGCCCGGCCGCGATCGCGAGCCCGGGCGAGAGAAGGCCGGCCAGTGGAAAGGGGGCGGCGTGACGCAATCCCACGGTTTGATACCGAAGGCCGGTGCTGAGGAGGATCACTCCCAGGCTGAAGAGAAGAGCTTGCCAGGGCATAGGGGTTGGCGCGGGAGTGGGGACAACGCGAATTGCAGCTTCCGCTCACGGATTTGCCTTGTCAAGCCGCCAGACATTGCGCGAAGTCGCAGAAACGATAGATTTTTTGCGACCTTCCCAGCTCAGGAGGTGCCCATTGATGCTATCCTGAGCATTCCCCGCGCATTCATCCGCGCTTGAACACCGAGAGTTCGAACGGAGACCCCATGACGACGACCCCTACCTCGACCCGTCTGGGCCACAAAGTGGCCGACCTCACTCTGCACGAGAGTGGGCGCAAAGAGATTCGCCTGGCGGAGCACGAGATGCCCGGCCTGATGGCTGTGCGGAAGCGCTACGCGCAAGACAAGCCGCTCAAAGGCGCCAAGATCATGGGGAGTCTCCACATGACGGTGCAGACCGCAGTGCTCATCGAGACCCTTAGGGAGCTCGGCGCGGACATCCGTTGGGCCAGCTGCAACATCTTCTCGACGCAGGACCAGGCTGCGGCCGCGGTCGTGGTGGGTCCCAATGGCAGCGTGGAAGCGCCGGCCGGGGTCCCGGTATTCGCCTGGAAGGGAGAGAGCCTGCCCGAGTACTGGTGGTGCACGTCGGAGGCGCTGCTGTGGCCGGACGGAAGTGGGCCCGATCTCATCGTGGACGACGGGGGCGACGCCACCCTGATGGTCACCAAGGGAGCCCGGTTCGAGCGCGAAGGGAAGATTCCTCAGTTCGATCCCAAGAACGACAGCGAAGAGTGGGATGCGTTCTTGAGCGCACTTCGCGAGAGCGCGAAGAACCATCCCTCCCGCTGGGTCGAGGTGGAAAAGAACATTCGCGGGGTGAGTGAGGAGACCACCACCGGAGTCCACCGTCTCTACCAGATGGCCAAGGCGGGCGAGCTGCCGTTCGCCGCGATGAACGTGAACGACTCGGTCACAAAGAGCAAATTCGACAACATCTACGGCTGCCGGCACAGTCTGCCCGACGGAATCATGCGCGCCACCGACGTGATGCTGGGTGGAAAGGTCGCGGTCGTGGCCGGCTTCGGAGAGGTCGGCAAGGGCTGCGCACAGGCCCTGCGCGGGCAAGGTTGCCGCGTCATCATCACCGAAATCGATCCCATCTGCGCGCTTCAGGCGGCGATGGAGGGCTATGAAGTCAAGACCATGGACGAAGTGGTCGAGTCCGCGGACATCTTCATCACATCCACCGGAAACTTCGACATCGTCACCGCGGAGCACATGTCCCGCATGAAGGACAAGGCCATCGTGGGGAACATCGGCCACTTCGACAACGAGATCGACATGGCCGGTCTCAAGAAGATCTCCGGAGTGAAGCGGGTGAACATCAAGCCCCAGTACGACGAATGGGTCTTCCCCGACGGTCACAGCGTTCTCATTCTGGCCGAAGGCCGCCTGCTGAATCTGGGTTGTGCCACCGGCCACCCGAGCTTCGTGATGTCCGCGTCCTTCACCAACCAGGTCCTGGCGCAGCTCGAGCTGTGGAAGAGCTACGAGAGCTACGGCAAGAGCGTCCACGTGCTGCCCAAGAAGCTCGACGAAGAGGTCGCGCGCTTGCACCTGGATCATCTGGGAGTGAAGCTCACGCGCATGAGCGAAGCGCAGTCGAAATATCTGGGAATTCCGGTGGATGGCCCCTACAAGCCCGATCATTACCGCTACTGATAAGTGCGGTGGGGTGGGGGGTCTTCGGGCGGCGCGGTCACGCCGAGTACTCACGCGCGGGGTGGTTCCTCCGCGTAGGATTCCTGTACCACACTTCCATTCTCCAGACAGACGGCGCTGAGGGATTCCCCCCACACGCAGCCGGAGTCGAGGCACCAGGCGTCCTCGCGCAGCATCAGACCCAGACGGGCCCAGTGGCCGAAGAGAACCCTCTGCCCTGAGGTGCGGCGCTCTTTTGCCAGGAACCAGGCCCGCGTGCCGCTTGGCTTCTCCGAGGGACTTCCGGTGAAGGATTCCACCATCTCGCCCGCGGCGTTGACGAGACGGAGGTGGGTAGCAATCCGCAGGAAGGACGCCTGTGCACGAAGCTCGGGTGAAGGGTCGCTTCCCGGCTGGGGAGAGTCGTCTTTCGTCAGGGCCAAGAGGGAGGCGGCATCCGGGCCCTTCAGGGTCGTCGCGCAGGTGGTGGCCCGCTCGAGCGCAAAGGACGCGGTCCAGGCGGGCAAAAGGCCGGCGTGGACCAGGAGGCACCCGCTCTCTCGGTCGTGCACCAGGAGCGGGCGCGCCCGCATCCACTCCAGGATCTCCGCCCGATCCGGGGCGTCGAGTACTGCCGATAGGGCGTTGGGACGCGAGAATCCCGGCACTCTCCACCCCGCTCCCAAAAGCTGCAAATCGTGGTTTCCCAACACGCAGGTCAGATCTGGACCCTGTTGCATCGCCCAGCGCACCACTCCCAGGGAGTCGGGTCCGCGGTTGACCAGATCACCCGTCAGGAGCAGACGATCCCGCCCGGGTCGAGCGTCGAGCTTCGCCACGAGGCGCTGGAGGGTACGAGAACATCCGTGAATGTCGCCGATGAGGTAGCTGGCCATGGTGGAGTAGCTTGGGGGGACTCGGGCCACAAGGCAAGATTGCCTTGGGTTTTTCGCGCGATTCATTAGCATGTACACCTCGACATTCGCGAAGTCTCGGTTTGCTGCTCGTCAGCGCAGTTCACCCCCTGAGGGGGTGCTATCCACAGGAGGAGCTCGATGCGTCGTCCAATCGCCTTCGTCGCGATCGTTGTTTTCGCTGTTTTTTCATGTTTTTTCGCGGGCTGCAATCAGAACACCAAGGATCCCAACGCGAAGGACCAGGCTTCGGTGCAGAAGCAGGCGCCGGTGCAGGGCGATGAGCAACTCCCGGCCGGCCACCCGCCCATCGAGGGCATGACGCCCCAGGCCTCAGGCGGCAAGTCGCCCACCGTCATCGCGGGGGTGTCCTACACCGTTCCCGGAGAGTGGGTCGACGGAGGGGCTTCCGGGATGCGCGCGGCCCAGTTCCAGCTGCCCCCGGTGGGCGCGGACAAGGCTCCGGCGGAAGTCACCGCGTTCTACTTCGGACCCAAGAGTGGCGGGGGCGTCGACGCCAACATCGCGCGCTGGATCGGCCAGATGACCGAGCCCGATGGGAGCAGCTCCGCCGATAAGGCCAAGCGCGAGAACCTCGAGGTGGACGGAATGCCGCTCCACATCGTCTCCGTCGACGGTACCTACAACGCGGGCAGTATGAGTTCCGATGCCGGCCCTCACGAGGGGTATCGCATGGTGGGCGCCATCGTGGAGGGTCCTGAGGGCAGCGTGTTCTTCAAGCTGGTCGGTCCGAAGCAGACGGCGAGCGAAATGGAAGCTGGCCTGCGGGCCCTGGTGAAGAGCTTCAAGAAGCAGGGCTGAGAAAGCTTCAGGCCTCCAGTTTCTTGAACTTGGTCCGTCGCGGACGGGCCTCGTTGCTCTGAAGGCGGCTTCGGCGGTCGTTCTCGTAATCCTGGTAGTTGCCTTCGAAGTAGCGCACCTGGCTCTCACCCTCGAAGGCCAGGATGTGGGTGGCGATGCGGTCGAGGAACCAGCGGTCGTGCGAGATCACGAGAGCGCACCCGGCGAACTCCAAGAGCGCATCTTCCAGGGCGCGAAGGGTATCGACGTCCAGGTCGTTGGTCGGTTCGTCGAGCAACAGGACGTTGCCGCCGCTTTTGAGGAGCTTGGCGAGGTGCAGACGGTTGCGCTCGCCGCCGGACAACTTGCCCACTTTCTTCTGCTGGTCTGCTCCCTTGAAATTGAAGGAGGCGCAGTAGGCGCGCGAGTTCATTTCGTACTTCCCGACCTGCATGACCTCCTGTTCGCCAGAGATCTCCTCCCACACCGTCTTTTCGCTGTCGAGCTCTTGCCGGCTCTGGTCGACGTAGGCCAGGTCGACAGTCTCTCCCAAGTGGATCGTCCCTCCATCGGGATCTTCCTGTCCCATGAGCATCCGGCAGAGAGTTGTTTTTCCCACTCCGTTCGGACCGATGACCCCCACGATTTCCCCGGGAGGCACCGCAAAGGAGAGGTCGTCGATGAGGAGGCGATCGCCGTAGCCCTTGCGTAAGTGCTCGACTTTGATCACCGACTTCCCCAGACGCCGGCCGGTGGGGATGGTGATCTCCGATTTCTGGCGTCGTTCCAGGGCAGCCTGACTCAGGAGCTCGTCGAACTGGTTGATGCGAGCCTTGTTCTTCTGGTGGCGCGCCTTGGGGGTCATGCGGATCCACTCGAGTTCGCGCCGTAAGGTGCGCCGTCTCTTGCTCTCCTGCTTCTCTTCCAGTTCGAGCATTCTCTGCTTCTGCTCGAGCCAGGACGAGTAATTGCCCTCGAAGGGAATCCCCCTCCCGCGGTCCAACTCGAGGATCCAGCCCGCGGCGTTGTCGAGGAAGTATCGGTCGTGGGTGACCGCCACCACGGTTCCCGGATACGAGTCGAGGTATTGCTCGAGCCACTCGACGCTCTCGGCGTCGAGGTGGT
This sequence comes from Candidatus Krumholzibacteriota bacterium, assembly GCA_963764625.1. GTDB lineage: Bacteria > Krumholzibacteriota > Krumholzibacteriia > JAJRXK01 > JAJRXK01 > JAOZPE01. Next base: position 384,147 of record CAVXTH010000009.1, read on the forward strand.
TCGTCGGTTCGTCCAGGAGCAAGAGATCGGGCTTCTGCAGGAGGAGTCGGCACAGCGCTACCCGGCGGCGCTCGCCGCCCGAGAGGGTTGCCACTTTCGCGTCGGCCGGAGGGCAGCGCAGAGCATCCATGGCGATTTCCAGGGTGCGCTCGATCTCCCAGCCGTTCACCGCGTCGATTCTGTCCTGCAATCCTCCCTGACGCTCGAGTAGCGCGTTCATCTCCTCCTCGTCCATGGGCTCGGCGAACTTCGCGCTGAGCTCCTCGAACTCGTCGAGTAGGGCCTTCACCGGAGCAACCCCCTCCATGACATTGGCGCCCACGTCCTTGGTCTCGTCCAGCTCGGGCTCCTGCGCGAGCATTCCCACGCTCACCCCGCTTCCGGGCCTGGCCTCTCCCACGAATTGCTCGTCGAGCCCCGCCATGATCTTGAGCAGCGAGCTCTTCCCCGCGCCGTTATGGCCGATGACGCCGATCTTGGCACCCGGCAGAAACCCTAGGGTGATGTCGTTGAGGATGACGCGGTTGGGAGGAACGACTTTCCCCAGCTTGATCATCGTGTAGACGAATTGTGACATGCTCAGCGCACCAGGACGAGACGCCGGGTATCCAGGGAATCGGCCGCGGTGGCTAGGGCGGTCAAGAGCAACAAGGGGACCTCGTTCATGGGGACTCCAGAAGCGAGACGGAAGTGAGGGCACTGGTCACAGAGTATAGGACAATTTCAGCCCTGCCGGGGGGGAAGACCTGCACCCTCGGGTAAGGAGATTCGCTCCCATCCAGTGGGTAAAGAACTCAGACCGGTTGGGAGATGAGTGTCTTGCCGCTCTCGGGATCGAAGAAATGAGCGCGGCTCAGATTCAAGAGCAGCGGAACCTCCTGCTCGACGGAGATTTCAATCGTGGAGGGAATGCGGCTGGTGGCTGTCACGCCCTCTAGATTCCAGTAGAGTAGAGTCTCGCTTCCCAGGGGTTCGATGACCTCGACAGTGGCTCTGATCTCGGCGCAGAACGGGAGTGAAACGGCCGAGTCTGCCATTGGCGCGTCTTCAGCCCTGAGCCCCAGAATCAGTTTGCGCCGGCACAATCGTGCCAGTGCCTCAGGAATCGAGCCGCGGAGTTTCATCTGCCGCTCGCCAATCCGCAGAATGCCCCCTTCCTCTGTGCTCAGTTCCGCGGGCCAGAAGTTCATCCGAGGCGTCCCGACGAAACTGGCCACGAATCGGTTGGCGGGATGATTGTAGAGCGCCATTGGAGTTTCCACCTGCTGTACGATCCCATCATTGATGACCACGATCCGGGTTCCCATGGTCATGGCTTCCACCTGATCGTGCGTAACGTAGAGCATGGTTGCGCCCAGCTTGTGGTGGAGGCGCGAGATCTCCGTTCTCATTTCGGCCCGCATGTCGGGATCGAGATTGCTGAGCGGTTCATCGAAGAGGAAGACTTTGGGTTCTCTGACGATGGCCCGTCCTACCGCCACGCGCTGACGCTGACCTCCGCTGAGCTCTCCTGGCCTCCGCTTCAGAAGCGGTTCGATTCCCAGCACGTGCGCGGCCCGTCGTACGCTGGTCTGGATCTCCTCGCGGGGAACCTTTCTGATGCGCAGCCCGAGAGCCATGTTGTCAAAAACGCTCATGTGGGGGTAGAGCGCGTAGTTCTGGAAAACCATCGCGATGTCACGTTCACGCGGTGGCACTTGGTTGACGATTTTATCGTCGATGCGAATCGTTCCCTCGGTTACGTCCTCGAGACCGGCCACCATGCGTAGCAGCGTCGACTTTCCGCAGCCCGAGGGACCGACCAGCACCAGAAACTCCTGATCGTGCACGACGAACGAAGCATCACGCACGGCCTTGATGGTGCCCGCGTAGGTCTTGGACACGTTTTCGATCGAGACCTGAGCCATGGGGACCCTCCACGTAAACCGACCAGAGGCCGAGTCTAGGCAGCTCGCGCCGCTTTCGTCAACGCACCAGGGTCAAATTCACCGTTTCGGTCCGCGATGTGGTGGATCGGCAAGAACAGTCGAATGACTGCCGGATGCTGGCATCTTACCACATTGCTGGGCGGAGAGAAGAACGGTGGAATTCTCGCGCGGGTTCGGTGAGACTGCAACCAGGCCTTGTTTCAAACCGCGAATCTGTGCCCGGAAGGGAGGAGAACGCATGGACCGGATCGTAGTCGCAGGAAGAGAGTATCGCTACGCCACGCGCTTCGAACGGTGGCTCGGTCAGTTTCTCGACGGGGTGATCTACTCGGCGCTCGTCCTCATTCCGATCCTGCTCTTGAGCGCCATTTTGGGGGACATGATGGCGGTTTTGATTGGGTCCCTCCCCGCGCTGTTCTATCTTCTGTTCCAGGATGGCTTGCCCGACGGCCAGAGCCTGGGCAAGAAGGGCGTGAATTCCCGCGTGATCAACGCCACCACCGGCGTGCCTTGCAACTTCGGCGAGTCGTTCGTGCGCAACATTTCGCTTCTGGTTCTCACGTGGATCGACTGGGTCTTCATTTTCGGAGAGCGACGTCAACGTCTGGGCGACAAGCTCGCCAACACGGTGGTGGTGAAAGCGGACTGAGACCCGCTCTGGAGGATTTCAGATCCCTGCGCCTCAAATCGCGGCCAGGGTGTTCTTCAATTCCATAAGATCGGTGAGGACCCGAGCGCCGCTCCACACCCTGATCGAAATTTCCGCGCTCTACCAAGCCGTGCAGTGAAGGATCATGTACGAGGTTCCCACCGTCAGAGTCCAGGCACTCAATGCGATTTCCCCGCGTCCGGATGGCGAGTTCGTTCTCTACTGGATGGTCGCCCAGCGACGCCTGGGATGGAACTTCGCCTTGCAGAGGGCCGTCGCGCTCGCCGCGGAGATGCGGCGGCCCCTGCTCATCCTCGAAGCTCTTCGCGTGGAGTACCCGTGGGCTTCCGACCGGCACCATGCCTTCATCTTGGAGGGCATGCTCGAGCACGACGGACGTCTGCGAAACAGTGGAATCGGCTACTACGCCTATCTCGAGAGCGCGCCCAGAGCCGGCTCGGGTCTGCTGGCCGCCCTGGCCGCGCGCGCGGTCTGTGTCGTGACCGATGACCATCCCGGGTTCTTCTTTCCTCGCATGCGCCAGCGCGCGGCGCAAACGATCGGGTGCGCCATGGAGGCGGTGGATTCCTGCGGAATCATGCCCGTAGCGCAGCCTCAGCGCGCCTTCCCGAGCGCGCATTCCTTTCGGCGTCATCTCCAGCGTGAACTGCACGGGCCCTTGCGCGAGTTTCCAGAGCCGGACCCGCTCCGCGGCGCCAACGGTCTTCGCTTTGCCTCGGATCTGAAGGAGATCGAGGCTCGCTGGCCCCGTCTGCGGCCCGGAGACTCCATTGGTTCGCTGCTCGCGTCACTTCCCATCGACCATGCCGTGACCCGGATCAAAGGCCGCTGGGGCGGGAGCAAAGCCGCGCGCTGCGCGCTCGAGGAGTTTGTCGAAACGAGGCTCGCTGGCTACGCGCGCGATCACAATCAGCCCCAGCAGCACGCGAGCAGCGAGCTCTCGGCCCATCTGCACTACGGGCACATCTCGAGTCACGAGGTCTTTACTGCACTAGCCGAGCGCGAAGGGTGGAACTTCTCCCGCGTTTGTGGAGACTGCACTGGAGCCAGGAGAGGTTGGTGGGGCATGTCGGAGGGCGCGGAGGCGTTCCTCGATCAACTCCTCAGCTGGAGAGAGCTCGGTTTCAACGCGGCTCGCTTCCTCGAAGACTACCGCGAGTTCGACTCGCTTCCCAGCTGGGCGAAAACCACTCTATTCGAACACGAGAATGACCCGCGGCCCCATACCTATTCCCTGGAAGAATTCGAGGAAGCGCGCACACACGATCCCCTCTGGAATGCGGCGCAGACCCAACTCGTGCGCGAAGGAGTGATTCACAACTACTTGCGGATGCTCTGGGGTAAGAAGATCCTTCACTGGAGCGCCAGCCCCCGCGAAGCACTCGCGACGATGGTGCAACTCAACAACAAGTATGCTCTAGATGGGCGTGATCCGAATTCCTACAGCGGCATCTTCTGGGTGCTGGGCCGTTACGACCGGGCCTGGGGACCACAGCGGCCAGTCTTCGGCAAGATCCGCTACATGAGCTGCGAGAACACAGCCCGGAAACTCCGGGTGAAAGGATACGTCGAACGCCATGGGAGCCAGACTTTGGTGTAAGGGAGTGCCTCTGTGACTCGGTACGGGAGAGTTTTCCTCGCCCTCGGCTTGCTGTCCACCGCGGCCGGTGGCGCCCGTGGAGGGTCGAGCCCCACGCTGGCTCCCCGAGTGGTGGATCACCTGGATCTGCTGCGCTATGTGGGACGGTGGTACGAGATCGCCCGGATTCCCAACCGATTCCAAAGGGACTGTGCGTCGAACACCACGGCGGACTACCGACGGTTGGCTGACGATCGCATCGAGGTGACGAACCGCTGCCGCACCCGCGACGGCAAGTTCCTCACGGCCCGCGGGGTGGCGCGGATCGCCAGCGGAGACAACCCGGCGCGGCTCGAGGTGAGCTTCGTGAAGATTCTGGGCCAGCAGCTTTTTTGGGGGGACTACTGGGTGATCGGTTTGGGAGAGAACTACGAGTGGGCCATCGTTGGCCACCCGCAGCGCAAGTACGGCTGGATCCTCGCGAGCAAACCCCGGCTCGACGAGACGACTCTGCGCTTGATCCGCGCGCAGTTGATCGACCAGGGCTACGACCCCAATCGGTTCGTCACCACGCCGCAAAGTCAGGATGCGGAGCCAGGCTACTGAGTTTGCCGGCAGCCTCCTTCACACTCGCCGCGGAAGTCGTCCCTACGATCAGCGAATCAGCGTGAGCTTCTGCACCATGGTGCGGTCGGCCCCGCCTCCTCGCACCTGCAGACGCGCGAAGTACTCGCCGTTCGCCAGCGGGCGGCCTCTCTCGTCGCGACCATCGAACTGAACCAAGTGCTGGCCGGCTTCCATGGAAGTGCGCACGACCTGGCGCACCCGCCGTCCTCTCACGTCGTAGAGATCGATCTGCACGCCAGCCCTGCGAGGGAGCGCGAACGAGAATACGGTCGAACCACCGGTAGGATTGGGTCGTGGCGGCGCGAAGGAAAGTAGGGTGGGCAAGCCCGAATCCCCCACCGCGGTGACGACAGCGCTCTCACACTGCCAGCAATTCGTACGTCCCGGATCTCCGCCCACCATGGGCCATTTTCGATCGGGGAGCGATTGCGGGGGATGGTTCACGTCCCATACCGAGAGCAAGCTGTCACTGAGCACCACGATCTCGTTGCTCGAATCATCGTCGATGTCACCGACGGCCGAACCGAGCTGTGTGGGCCGGGCGATGGGTTTGGGCCAGCCTCCCACGCCAAAGCCGGTGTTGGTCCAGGCCCAGCCTTGTTGCATGCTCGAGTTGGCGATGTTCGCGCTCGCGGTGTTGATGAGCGATTCGATCACCGGATCGGAGTAGGTCCCCCCAGCCCCGCCGGAGGTGCCTTTCGGATAGAGGCTCTGCAGCGCGCCTCCGTTGAGCGCCTCGTACATCTGTCCCGCCGCGCAGAAGGTGATCTCCGGAGGGGACGTTCCGATGAGTTGTCCCGCCGCGACGCGGGTCACGAAGCTGCCGGTACCCGTGTCGATACTCCAGGGGTTGTTACCCGCGCTGTCATACGCGTGGACGAGACCGTTTACGGTGGGGACCAGGATCTCGCGCATGCCATCCAGATCCATGTCTGCGAGGGTCACCGGCCCCGAAATGGAATACAGGGTGACGTCGTGAGACCACCCGATCGATTGGGTGTCGGGATGGAGCAGGTACAGCCAATCGTTCGCCTCCACCACCAGATCCGGCTGATCGTCTCCGTCCACGTCGCCGATCGAGGGCGGCTCGGTGATCACGCGGGAAAGCGGGATCTTGGCCTGGAGAACTCCGCGATAGTTCAGCACGTAGACCCCGTTGCCACTGCAGGCCACGATCGAGCGCGGGTAGGGGGCCAGGACCGCCCCGATCGCCACGTAGGTATCTGCGTGCATGAGGGTGTCGTAGGGGAAACCGGGCATGACGACTCCATTGGGATCGAAGGCCCAGATCTGGCCGTCTGTGTTGCCCACCACGATGGCCGGCAGCCCGTCTCCGTTCAGGTCGCCAATGGCCACCTGACCGGCATCCGGGATGTCTCCCACGTCCTGCGGCCACCCCCCGTATTCCAGACCCGAGGGATTCAAGGCGTGTACCCTGCCCTGGGTGTCGCTGTAGACGATTGCGTGGGGAGCATTCGTCCCCAGATACGCGATCGCGGGCGGCGTCGCCGGCACGTGGTCGAGGGCGACCGGGAAGCCGGGCTCCAGATTGGGATGGCCGGGATCGGTGAACCAGGTGGCGTCGAACCTCAGAGTCTGATCCGAATCCAGGGGCCCGCAGAGGTACACCGAGGGAACCCACGCCACCGCGAACGCCCCGGGTAGCATCGGGTCCGCGGTCAGTCCAGGGGCGGCCACTCCCCAGATCGGGTCGGCGGGTGAGAAACACAAGACCGGCCCCGGTACGCCGGTCGAAGGGTCGACGTCGAGGACGATCGGCTGCTCTTCACAGCTCAGCGAGTTGCCGTTGTTGTCGTAGCGGCCGGTGACGTACAGATGGGCCCCGGTGGGATCGAAGAAGAGGCGGAACATTTCCTCCTCTTCGGGGAAGCTCGTGGTGTCGGCGGTGGCCCAGGTCGAACCTCCGTCCGCGCTGTGCTTCAAGAGTGCATTGCCGCCAAAGCTGTTGCGCAGATAGAGAATGTACACGTCGGATCCGCTGGGCGACGCTGCAATGCCGTTCATCCAGGAATCGACGGTGCCCGTGGACAGGGTGTGGGCGACCTGGGATGACCAATCGGACAGCCCCGAGTTCGCGTAATTGGCGGCGTACATGGTCCGGGCCGAATTGTTGATGCAGCTGGGGCCAATACAATTGTCGCCGTAGTCGAAGGCGAGCTGAACGCGATCGTTGCCGCCAAACGCGATGTGAGGATTGAGATAGTAGTCAGGGCTCGCGACCGAGTCAAAGGTCAGGGCATAACTCGCCTCCCAGCTATCTCCCTTGTCCGTCGATCGGGCAAAGTAGAGGTTTTGTTGATTGCTGGCCGGAGTTCCCGTCGCCACCGCGTAGAGGTAGTAGTCGCCGTACGAGGAGACGTCGGAGGCAAGGTCCCCATCATTGAAGTCGTACCCGCTGAGGGCGAAGGGCGTGGTCACGGTCCAGACCGGGGTGGAGCTGTTGGGGCTCGTCCACGCGTGGCGAACGACCGAATCGCTGCCGTCGGCGAACGTGACCACATAGAGTATGTGCAGCCGTACTTGCGTTCCCTCGGCCAGGAGGAAGCGAAGCTGCGCCGTCCGTTCGCCGCTCGCCTTGGGCAGGGTGGACCAGAGTTCCCAGGTGGTGCCGTTGTCGAGGCTCCGGTAGATGGTGGTGGTGCGTTCGATGGTGGGGGTGTAGGCGATGTTGGAGAGGGCGCAGAAGAGTTTCCCGTCGCTCGTCTTGACGAGTTCGGGATCGCCGACATTGCCACTGAGATCCTGCACGATGATGGCGTCATCGCCCCCCACCAGTGGCGCGAAGGCGAAGGCCGCGGTGACGGTGAACCACAGCGTGAGGAAGAGAGCTACCAGGAAGCTGAGGCGCGAAGTGGGCGAAGCGGGAGAGAGAACGTAAGGGCGTGAGACCATGGGATCCCTCCGTATACGGGCCAGCACCGAGACGGGTCCGCCCGAGCCCTAGGGCTCCGGCGGCGGAGGGGGATCCTCATCGGGGTGTGGCTTCCAGTATGCCACGGCCTCGAGGTGTTACGCCAGCGCGCGGAGCGTTCCCGCCCCGCGCGCTGGTCTCGGCCTCATCTCGTGGTTTGCTCGCGTCCTAGCGGGTTGCCGGCTTGGCAGCCGCGTCCGGGATGTCGTACCCTGGCAGGGCCAGCCCCAGGAGGTAATTCTGGGTCCAGCTCCAGTTCCCCGAGGCGTCCTCCTCACGATCGCGTTCCCACACCTTCCCGATTCCCGGTGCGTACCAGAGGGTGTCCGCGCCCGACTGGACGGTGTCCATGCCATCCATCATCGCGAAGTCGAGGGTCCACTTCCAACAGTCGTACCACAAAATCTGCTGTAGGACGATGCGCTTGGAGGAGTTAGGCCAGCTTCGCTGCTGCTTCAGCGTGAAGCCGGGAGCCAGGGGCAGGTCTTCCTGTCCCACCAGCTGCGCCGCATAGTTGATCTGAACCGTGGCGCTGTCGTTGGAGGCGGTCGTGGTTCCACTCCAGCTCTGGGCGCTCAGAGGCAGTTTGAGCCAATCCACCGGCGGGTTCAACGTGGTCTCGAGGAGCACGCCTGCGTCGTACTCGGTGAACCCCATGAGCTTGATGGCGCTACCGGTGCGGCTCAGGATGTCCCAGCCGTTCTCTGTCTGGAACGCGTCGTCATAGCTCACCCGATCCCAGGTGGTCGAATTCTCACGCCGCAAGCTCTCGTAGGTACCGTAGAACTCCGGGCCCATCTGTCCCGAGCCCTGGTCGTAGTAGCGGATGCTCTGGAAGAGGAACTTGAAGCCGTCGACGAAGGGGTAGTAGTCGACGTCCCCGCTCACGGTGAGCGAGAGATCCAGCCCCTGAGTATTCGAGTTGCCCGCCATGTCCGTAAAATGGTCGAAGGTCGCGCGTAGAGGCAGACCACTGGGCATGGGGGTGGGAAGCGGCACCGTGAAGACGGTAAAGTTCTCCGACCACTGCGGTTGTTGATTCGACGAATTCACCAGGAGAAGGAGCTGAGCCCCGATGACCGAAGGATCGAAGTCGTTCGGATCGATCGGTTCGTCGAAGGTGAAGCGAATGAAGGAGGTGGTGGGGGGAATCGTCGAGCCATTGGCGGGCTCCATCGACAACAGACTCGGCGCGGTGGTGTCCCCCGTAGAGCCGGTCTCGAACTCGATGACGGCCTGCGTGGTGAGAGTGCGTCCATCGTCGGCCTGTGCCGTCACGGGGATCGTCACGCGAATCGTCGCGTTGGCGGGCAGGGGGGGATTGAAGCTCAGAGTGATCCAGTTGTCCTGACCCGATGCGACCTGAAACGCCAGATCCACGAGTCCGCCCGGCGGATTGGGAAGCACCTGTTGCACCGAGATCTCGCTGGTGAGCGAGGAGACGTTCATCCGGGTGGAAAAGAGCAGGGTCAGCTGTGAGTTGGTGTTCACTCCGGTGGCCTGATCGGCGGGGAGGCTGCTCAGGAAGAGCACTGAACTCGTCTGCGTCCAGAAACTCCAGGAGTAGGCAGTCCCCAGCGTTCCACCGCTGGCGCTCTTGATGCCCGCATCGAGGGTCACCATCACCTGTTCCCCCTGGGTCCAGCTCGTATGCTCCACTTCGATGACGTCGTTCGCGGGTCGATTGACCTGGGTGACGGTCGCCGAGCCGAGGCCGATGAGGCCACTCAAGTCTTGGGTGGCGTCGAGGGGCTGATCGAAAGTGACGCGCACCGGCTGCATGGGATCCACGGAGGCATCCAGATCACTGGGTTGCACGGTCACCACATGGGGTGCGACCGGAGTAGTCGACGGCCCGGTGCTGCTGTTGCTGCAGCCGGCCTGCCAGAACAGAGCGCTGCCCAGCAGCAGCATGAGTGCGAACGGGACACCCTTCCGGATGTGCGTGGTCTTCATGACAGCTCCTCTCGTCTCAGAAATAGGGGGCGGGACCCTATGAGTTATCACCTTGGCCAAGAGCCCTAGCACCTACTGCGCTCGCAGCCAAGCGAAAGTCTGGTCCCGCACGGCACGCGGTCTCAGGGTACGCGAGGAGGTGACATTTCCTCGCGCTCAGAGGGGCAGAAGCTCGGCCGCGCGCTGAAAGAGGGTGGGGAGGCCTCCGGTATGCCAGAACACCAGCGTCTGGTCGCGGTGAAACACGCCCTTTCGGATCAGAGCGATCAATCCTTTCATGGCGCGTCCGGTATACACCGGATCGAGCGCCACCCCTTCCATGCTGGCCATAAGGCGCAGGGCCTCGCGCTCTCCTTCTCCGATGACGCCGTAGCCAGCGCCGTGAAACTCGCCCGAATAGTGGATGTCCCTCGAGCTGAGACTCGAATCACTTCCCAACAGCTCGGCCGCGCCGTGTGCGATGGAAACTATCTGTTGCTTGAACTCCTCGGGGCTTCCCTCCTCCGGATCGATTCCGATGCCGAAGGGTGTCACCCCGGGCGCGTACCAGTGCAGACCCTGCGCCAGTCCGGCATGCGTTCCACCCGAACTGGAGGCGAAGACCACGTGGCTGGGGTGTTCGTCCTTCTCCTCCAACTGCCGCGCCAGCTCGCGGGCCGCGTTCACGAATCCCAGGGCACCGAGGGGATTCGATCCGCCGTAGGGAACCAGGTAGGGATGCGCACCTTCGGCTTTCAGGCGGGCTGCGATCGCGGGAATGTCCTCGCCTTTGCGATGCTCTCCGCAGAAATGCGGCGTCGCACCACAGAGTAGATCGAGAAGGAGATTTCCCTCGGGGACGGCCGGCGCCTTACCGGCCAACACCAGGTGACAGGCCAGACCACAGACCGCCGCGGCCGCCGCGGTTTGACGGCTGTGGTTGGATTGCTGGGCTCCTCCGGTGATGACGGTGTCACAGCCGCGCGCCAAGGCCTCGGCCAGCAGGAACTCGAGCTTGCGAACTTTGTTTCCCCCGAAGGCGAGACCGATCAGATCGTCGCGCTTGATCAAGAGGCGCGGCCCCCCGAGCATCTGGCTCAGACGTGGCGCTTCGACCAAGGGAGTGGGGAGCTGGGCGAAGCACTGGCGGGGAATCGCATCCCAGCCGGCCTTGGAACTCATGGACTTCTCCTGGGTACACGCAGAGGGAAGCAGACGAAAGTGCTGACAGGGAGGCACGTTCCGTGCAAGATTCGGAACGAACGTCCACTCACCATGGACGGACACTTCCCCGTCGGACCTCGAAATCCCTGTGGGGGTCCCAGTCGTCCTCTCCGCACCGGAGTCCACGATGTTCCTACGGCCCTCTCATCCCACTTCTTGTAGTCCATGGCTTGCATTCTGCGCTCTCGTTCTCGGGTGTGCGGTTTCCGTCCCTTCGGTGGCCGTCGCGGACCCGGTCGGCGACGACGAGGTCAAATACCCTCACGGGGAATTCCGGGAAGCCTGCGAGCTCTGCCATAGCGCCAACGACTGGCAGCAGGCGCGGATCTCCAAGGACTTCGATCACGGCGCGTACGGATTTCCCCTGGAGGGAGCGCACGCGAAGACCGACTGCATACTCTGCCACAAGACCCTCGAGTTCAAGGCGATGAACACAGACTGTTCGTCCTGTCACCAGGATGCCCATCAGGGTGAATTTGGGAGCGACTGTTCCGAGTGTCACGGAACCCGGACCTTTCTCGATCGAAGCGAACAGATTTCGAATCACCGGCAGACCCAGTTCCCACTGAGTGGAGTTCACTCGACTCTGGATTGCCAGCAGTGCCACCGGGCCCAGAGCGGTGGATTGCAGTTGGTGAACACTCCCACCGACTGCTATGCGTGCCACGAGAGCGAGTTCGTTTCGACCCAGTCCCCCAGTCACACCCAAGGGGGATTCTCCACCGAATGTACCGATTGTCACGGCACCGTGAGTTGGAGCGGCGGCAACCTGAATGGCAGTCACGATTTCTTTCCTCTGCGGGGAGGCCACGCCGGGCTCGAGTGCGCGCAGTGTCACACCACGGGACAGTTCGCCGCGATCGACCGGAACTGCGTGGCTTGCCACCAGGCCGATTACGACGGAACGACCGACCCGGTCCACACCTCGGCCGGATTCTCGACCGAGTGTGAAACGTGTCACAGCATCAACGGCTGGGACGGAGCTTCGTTCGATCACTCACAGACTTCGTTTCCGCTCACCGGCGCGCACCGGGCGGTGGCGTGCCTCGATTGTCATACCGGGAGCCAGTTCTCGGGAACACGCTCGGAGTGTGATGCCTGTCACCAAGCCGATTTCGAGGCCGCGGTCGACCCCAATCACGTCGCGGGGGGCTTCCCGGTGGAGTGTGAGACCTGTCACGACACCAATGCTTGGGAGGGCGCGAGCTTCGACCACTCGGCGACCTCCTTCCCTCTGACCGGAGCCCACGCCACGACCGATTGCGCGCAGTGCCACGTGAACAACGTCTTCACGGGAACCAGCACTCGGTGCTACGACTGTCACCGCAGCGACTACGACGCGACGAACGATCCGGCTCACGCGGGAGCGGGATTCGGAACCGATTGTGAGATCTGCCACACTACCTCAACCTGGTCGGGGGCCCAGTTCGATCACGACGGTGAGTTCTTCCCGATCTACTCCGGAACCCATCGCGGCCGGTGGGACACCTGCCAGGAATGTCACACCAATGCTTCGAATTACGCCGTTTTCGATTGCCTGAGCTGCCATCCGCACGACGACAAGGCAAACACCGACTCGCAGCACCGAGGGCGCAATGGCTACGTCTACGAGAGCAATGCCTGCTACGACTGCCATCCCCGAGGACGCAGTGAATGATCCGAGTTCTTCTCATCACCCTGTGTTTGCTCTCCGCCGGCACCGCAAGCGCGGAAACGGTATCGTCCGCGAAGGATGATGCCAGTGCCCAGAGCCTTTCCTCTCGCGCGACCGCGGCCATCACCTATCTGACCACCTCTACGGTCTACGTGAGTGCCGGCCGCAAAAACAAGCTGAGCGAGGGATCGCGCCTCTCGGTGATCCGTGCGGACAGTGTCGTGGGGACGATCGAGGTGATCAACCTCTCGTCGGATCGCGCCTCCTGCAAGATCCTGGAATCCAGCGGGCCCTTCTTGGTGGGCGACCAGGTGGGCTGGAACGCGGAAGACGAAGGTGGGGTGCCAACGCCGCTTCAGCTCGCGCCACCGGGAAGCACGAGGCTCGAGTCGGGTCGAAGCTCGACTGGAAGCACGCAAAGCTGGCTGCGCGAGAACGGGATTCGTGGCCGGATCAGCGGACGCTATCTCACGGTACGGGACCGATCGGGTACGGGTCAGAATCTCTCGCAGCCCGCTCTCGACGCACGGCTCGAGGGTCGACAGATCGGGGGATCGGACTGGGACCTGTCCTTGGACGTGCGAGCCAGACGCACCTTTCGTGAGGAGGCCAACGGCACGAACTCGCAGGAAGGTCGCTCGCGGGTGTATCGGGCGAATCTCTCCTGGAAACCACTGGACTCACGGGTTTCGTTGATGATGGGTCGCCAGTATTCACCCGAACTCTCGTCCCTCGGCATTTTCGACGGGGCATCCTTCGTGCTGCATTTCTCGCAGTGGAGCATGGGGCTCTTGTCCGGAAGCCAGCCCGATCCCGTCAGCTTCGGCTACTCAGGAGAGATCCGCGAACACGGTCTCTTCGTGCAGAGATACTCGGCCCAGGGCAGCAAACGCAGATTGAGCGTCACCATGGGCGCGATCGGTTCCTACGTGCACGGGGAGATCAACCGCGAGTACTTGGCGTTCCAGACCCACTACACTTCCGGCGCCGTATCTGCCTATCTGAGCCAAGACGTCGACTACAATCGTGGCTGGAAACGTGAGATGGAGGGGCAAACGTTTCTCCCTGAACAACACCTATGCAAGTCTGCGGGTCCGTGCCGCCGAGCAAACGACGCTTGCGGCCGGGTTCGACAACCGGCGCAACGTTCGACTCTACCGCGACTACATTTCGCCGGAAGTCGAGTTCGACGATACCTACCGGCAGGGAGCATGGACGGGAGTCACGCAACGATTTGCCAAGAGGTATCGACTCGGAGCGAGAGTCAAGCGGTCGACCGGAGGCACTTCGGGAAACACCATTACCTACACTCTGAATGGATCGGTTCAGTGGCGCGTGAACTTGCAGGGGCGGACTTCGCGCTTCGACAACGATCTGCTCATCGGTTGGATCCACTCGGGATCGGCCAGCGTGCAAGTGAGTCCGAAGATGAGGCTGGAGATCGGAGGGGGGTTGCGCACGCAGACGGGCAAGAGCGTCCCTACCGGAGGCGATCGCCTCAGTTGGACGAACGCTTTGGCCGACTACTCGCTGGGACGGCAGTGGTACGCATCGCTCTCGTTCGAGCGCTCACACGAAGGTGATCAGGCCAACGACCAGATCTTCTCGATGTTGAGCTATCGCTTCTGAGACGTATCTTCCCATCGATAGCCCACCCCATGAGGCCCGGCGGCTCTCCGCTTGCGCGCCGTCCCCAGATCACTCGTCCGCCATCAGGAAGCGAAGCAGCTTGGGGAGTCGCTGTGCCCAGTCGCGCTCTCGATGACGGTGCCCTTCCGCTTCGATACTGAGCAAGTCCTTTTCCGGGATCATCCCGTCTTCGCGCAGAATCCGATCCATGGTGCGCAGGGTGGCGATGGAGTCCTCCACCTCGTCATGGTTCTTGTCCTGCGAGCCTGAAATTTCGCGGGTTCCCATGTCCTGGTAGAAGCGTCGTGTCCGCGGGCGACCGGCTTCACGGGCAAATTGGAGGATGCGCCCTTGCGCCCACCAGTACGAAGGGGACACCGCCGCCACTCCGCCGCCAAAGACATCGCCGTGAGTGAAGGCCGCGTAGGCCGAGATCAACCCCCCCAGGGAAGATCCCGCCATGTAGGTGTGCGCGGCCCCGGGGAGAGTGCGAAAGTGGCGGTCGATGGAGGGCTTGAGCGTGTCGGCGACAGCGCGCAGGTAGCGCTCGCCTCCTCCGCCGGAATTCCATTCGAGGTCACGCCACGGGGTGTATTCCTCGATGCGCGCGGGGCCCCCGTTCTCGATGCCCACCACGATGAGTGGCGGGATCTCGCCGGCTCCGATCATGCGCTCGAGCGTTTCGTCCACCTGCCATTCTCCCGCGTACGAGCGCTCCTTGTCGAAGAGGTTCTGTCCATCGTGCATGTAGAGGACAGGGTAGCGCCGATCACCGTCTTCATAGCCGGGCGGCAAATAGACCCAGCAGCGACGGCCGTGCAGAAATGAAGTCTCCACGAAGGCCTCGACGTTCCCTGTGATCGTCGAGAGATCGGTATCCGCCCACCGGGCCACGCTCAGCTCGTAGCTCGTGCCCTCCTGCGGTCGCAGTCGCCGCGCGTCGAGGGGAGAGCCATCGGCTCGCACTTCCACCGCATCCCAAGTGCCACGACAGAAGAGGAAATGCAGGAGCAATCCGGCGGGGGAGGCGAGCGTCACTTGCCATCTTCCGTCTGGGCGTGGCTGAAGGCGGAACTTCGGGTTGTCCGGGCGCCACCCGTCGTGATCGGTGGAGAGGAAGACCGTCTCGCCGTTGGGAATGGTGTCCGGGAGTGCCACGACGAGGGTGAAGTGGACCAACGCCTCGCCTTCTCGTGGCGCGGCGCGGACGGTCCCCGCGACGCACGCAAGAGCGAGCAGAGCCCAGAGGACCGCGGATGGGATGCGCCCGGCAAGGGAGAAGGAGTGCGGGGGCCAAAGAAGGCGCAAGGGGTGCTCCAGGATTGACTGACGGGTTTCGTTTCCAGATGCGCTACGGCTTCAACATGATCATACTATCTCCGTGGCGCGAGGATTGTTACCGCCGATGAGAACGGGGCAGCGGCTCTCATGATCTCAATTCGCGATTTGGAGTTTCACTATCCGCGGGGCGATTTCCGCCTGAGGATCCCTGAGTTCCAAGTGGAGAGCGGCGAATCAGTGGCCGTCATCGGTCCCAGCGGCACCGGCAAGACCACTCTCTTGAACCTCATCGGTGGAATCGTGATCGCATCCTTGGGGAGAGTCGTGAACCGCGGCACCGATTTGAGCGTCCTGAACGATGCGCAGAGAAGAACGTTTCGTATTCAGAACATCGGTCTCGTCTTTCAAGAGTTCGAACTCCTAGAGTACCTGACCGTTCTGGACAACATCCTGCTTCCGTATCGGATCCATCCGGCGCTGCAACTGAGTTCATTGGTAGAGCGGCGGGCCAGGGAACTCGCCGAGGAAGTGGGAATTTCCCACGATCTGCGCCGCTACGTGGACCAGCTTTCCCAGGGCGAAAGGCAGCGCGTGGCCATCTGCCGGGCTCTCTTGCCCGGTCCCAGCTTGATTCTCGCCGACGAGCCCACGGGCAACCTGGATCCGCGCAACAAGGGCCGTGTCCTGGACATTCTCTTCGCGTACGTGAAACGCGAGGAAGCCACTCTGATCACGGTGACGCACGATCACGATTTGCTCGGACGCTTCGAGAGAGTCGTCGATTTCAGCCGCTTTCACGCGGAGATGGACCCCCCTCTCAGTTCGGGGGATCCGGCAGCATGAAAGAGGTGCTCTATCTCGCCTGGCGTTACTTGAGCTACCACCGCGTCAAGACCGTTATCCTCACGACATCGATCACGCTCATCCTCTTTCTCCCGGTGGGGCTGCGCGTCTTGGCGAACCAGGGCCGGTCCGAGCTCATTGCGCGCGCGCGCGTCACCCCGCTCTTGTTAGGGGGAAAGGGCAGCCCTTTGGAGCTGACCCTGAACTCCCTCTACTTCGAATCGGACGTGCCGGACGCAATGCGCTACGGCGAAATCGCGCGGGTGGATTCCTCGGGCCTGGCCCGGCCGATTCCGCTCTACACGCGGTTTCGCTGTCGGGGCTTTCCCATCGTGGGAACGACTCTCGATTATTTCGAGTGCCGTGGTTTGCGTCTCTCGAAGGGGCGCACTCTGGCGCTTCTGGGAGAGTGCGTGCTGGGCGCGGAAGCGGCCAGGAAACTCGGCGTCTCCATCGGTGACCCTGTGGTTTCCTCGACGGAAAACGTGTTCGATCTCGCCGGAGTCTATCCCTTGAAAATGAGCGTCGTGGGCATTTTGCGGCGCAGCTACACCCCCGACGACCGGGCCATCTTCACCGATCTCAAGACTACATGGGTCATCGCGGGTATTGGTCACGGCCACCAGGACCTCAGCCAGCCCGGCGCCGGATCCCAGATCTTGAAGAAGGAGGGAAACACGGTCATCGCGAACTCCTCCGTGAAGCAGTACAACGAGGTCACCCGCGAAAACCTGGCGTCCTTCCATTTCCACGGTAAGCCGGAGGACTTTCCTGTCACGGCTGCGATCATCTTTCCCAAGGACGAGAAGGCTTCCACCTTGCTTCGCGGGCGCTACCTCTCTCCGCAGGAGAGAGTGCAACTCGTCAGCCCGGTCGAAGTCATGAACGGTTTGCTCGCCACCATCTTCACGCTGCAGAGTTACCTGATCGCGGCGGTTCTCGTCATTGGGCTCGCCACTCTGGCGACGGCAATCCTCGTGTTCATGCTCTCGTTGCGACTCCGCCGGCGCGAGATCGCCACCATGATGAAGATCGGCGGTTCGAGGGGCCGCGTGTTCGCTGTGCTCGTATCGGAGATCGCGATGGTCTTGGCGGTGAGCGTGCTCTTGGCCACCGGACTGACCCTCGTGACGGCGCACTTTGGCTCGGCGATCATTCGGAGCCTGATTCTGTCCTGAAGCCGGAGGAATTCGCCATGTCCAGGTCTAGGATGTTCAGCGCTTTAGGCGGACGCCGCGTTCTGTCGGGAGTGGCTCTGCTGTTGGCGGCGCTTCTCAGCCAGGCGTGCGGGCAGGAAGGCGCCGCCCAACACGAAGAGACGCGGGCAAGGCGAGCCATCCGCCGACCGACGGTGTACACCGTCAACTACCCCCTGGACTACTTCGCGCGGCGTATCGGCGGAGAGAGCGTCGAGGTGGTGTTTCCCGCTCCCGCAGAGCTCGACCCGGCCTTTTGGCTGCCCTCACCCGAGGAGATCCTGAGCTTCCAGAAAGCCGATCTCATCCTCTTGAACGGGGCGGACTACGCCAAGTGGGTGAAGCTGGCGACCCTGCCTCCGGAGAAACTGGTCGACACCTCGGCCGCTTTTCAGGACAGCTTCATCGTGATTCAAAACGCGATGACTCACAGCCATGGGCCTTCGGGGAAGCACTCTCACGCGGGTACGGTCTTCACCACCTGGATCGACTTCACGCAGGCGGGCGCGCAGGCCCAAGCCGTCTACGAGGCCTTTCTCGCAGGTGGACTGGCGGACAGTTTGACCCTCCGGCGCAACTTCGAGGCGCTGCGCGAAGACCTTCGGGCCCTGGACGATTCGCTTCTGGCCCTCACGCGCGGACAGAGGAAGCTGCCGCTCCTCGCGTCGCACCCCATCTACCAGTACTTCGCGCGTCGCTACGCCCCGAATTTGGTCAGCGTGACCTGGGAACCCGGCGAGGCGCCCAGCGAGGCGCAGTGGGAGGACCTGAGCAGTCTGCAAAAGGAACACGGGGCGGCATGGATGATCTGGGAAGGGGAGCCTCTGCCCGCAAGCAGGAAGAGGCTCTCGCAGATGGGCATCCACAGCGTGGTCTTTGACCCCTGCGCGAACCGTCCCCCAACGGGAGACTTTCTGGACATCATGCGGCAGAACCTACAGGATCTGCGGGCGATCTACCGGAACTGATCCGACTGCGGCTCGCTCGAATCCTCGTCCCGGGTGAAGAATTCCAAGGCCGTGGCGAGGGCGGATTCGGCGGCCAGGACGGGCGCATAGAGAGCCCCGTCCAGCGAACGGCTCACCGTGGCCTCGCTCACCCTCCGACGGCGCGCGACTTCCGTGCGGCGCGCGTACTGGCGGGCCAGCACGATCGTCTCCCGCTGCTTCGGCTTCCATCGCCCCCGTACCGCTCCGAGGAGTTGCAAGAGGCCGTTCACCACGGTCTCCGGCTCGGGGGCCAGTCCGCGGCATAGGGCCCAGGCTTTCTCTTTCTTGGCCGCATCCAGAGCCTGGCGCGCGCGCTCGAAGCACAGGCCCTCCATCCCGTGGACGCGTGCGCGCGCTTGGCCGCGCAGCGGCCCCCATCCCAAGCCGAAGCGGAGGGGGTTTTCAGGGGCCTCCGCCTCGAGGCCGGTCACCAGTTCACAGAACCCCCAGGGCTGACGGAGCAGAGCCAGGAAACGGCCCTCGTCGATGAACTCCAGGGGGGTGCGCAGGTGCCTCCTCTGGATCCGCGTGAGTTCCGCCAGGGCGCGCTCCAGGGAAGGGCGGGCGGACGCCCGCTCGGGCGAGCCTGCTTTTGAGGCCGGCTCTCCCAGGAGGGCGAGGTAGCTGCGGTCCGTTGCGTCCAGTGTCATAAACTTAGTATAAAAAGCTATCGCTCAAGGAGAGCAAGAGAGATTTTATGTTTTCTAAAAATAGTAAATATTTTATAGATAGTATAAAAAGACTAATTATAATATCTAAACTCTCTGATGGTCCCGCCGAACGCACCCGCGGGGCTACGGCAGATCCTCGAGCTGAGTCTTGCGCGCGCCCAGCGCCCGGATATGGTGTGGGCTTCCCGCGGTCACTTCCGGGCGCGGCGATCGCTCGCTCGCGCCGCTTCGGGCAGTCCTGCCGGAGGTCATCGATGCCAACTGTCTTCGCCTGGGAGTTCCTGGTCTTTCCGCTCGTGGGGGCGGTGATCGGACTGATCACCAACGACATCGCGATCAGGATGCTCTTTCATCCGCATGCTGCCAAGAGGGTGGGACCCTGGCGCCTGCCCTTCACTCCGGGGCTGATTCCGGCGCAGCGCGAGACCATCGCCCGCAACATCGCCGAGACCTTCGAAACCAAACTTCTGTCGACGCGAGAGATCCACTCGTTCTTCACCGGGGAGGACGTGCGCCGCAAGGTCGAAGGCAAGGTCGGCGAGATGCTGCGGAGCCTGGGCCCGCTCGCATCGATGGCGCAGGGCTTCAAACCCATGATCGTCGAAAAGCTCCTGCGTGGACTGGAGGAGATGGCCGAGGAGGCGATCGAGCAAGACGGCGGCTTCGACGTCGCCCGCCGCATCGAGAACCGGATCAACGAAATGGACATCGCCGCGCTGGAAGAACTCATCCTGGGCTTTTCTCGCAAGCAGTTCCACTACATCACGCTCTTCGGAGGTGTCCTGGGGTTCGTGATCGGCTTACTGCAGGCGATTCTCAGTGTCGCGCTTCGGGGAGCGGCCTGAACCGCCAAGTCGTCGACTTCGGATGCGGAGCTCCGTCAACTCCAAGCCCGCGAGTGCACCTAGGCGCCGCGACCGATTCCCACCTGGTGCAAGAGGCCCCGGGGACCCTGGCGAAACAGCGAACCCAGCAGCAGCGCGACGAAGAGCACGACTCCCGCTTTCTGCCACCAATGATAGCTGTACGCCTGGCTGCCCAGTTCGGGCACGCTTGCGGCGAGTCCTGGCACCAAGTTCGCCAGCCACCCCAGCAGGATGCTGCTCACCGGAACCGTGAGCATGAGGATCCACACCGCCTGCCTGCGGTGTACTCCCTTGATGGCGCCGTAGGTCGTGACGTTCGTGGCGGGACCGGTGAGCAGAAAGGCCAAAACGGCGCCCACCGAAGCCCCCTTGGCTAGGAAGATCGTGGCGATGGGCGTGGCGCCCGAAGCACATACGTAGAAAGGAGTCGCGATCAGGCCGAAGATGGGCACCTGGATCAGGTCGGGGATCAGGGCGATCAACCCGTTTCGCAGAATCGGTTCGATGAGGCCGGCCACCAGAATCCCGACCAACACCCAGGGACCCAGATCGTCGAAGAGCTCGCGCGCGCCAAAATCGAGAGCTCCTTTGAGGTCGTTGCGGGGGGGCAAGGTGGCGGGATCTTCGGATTCGGCAGCTTCGGAGGAGGGCATGAGTCTTCCCGCCACGAGCCCGGCGACCAAGGCCACGAGAAACGCCGCGATGAGCCGTACGATGGTGACGGGGGTGCCCAACAGGGGGATGGAAATGAGAATCGAGTCGAATCCCAATTCTGGAGTCGCCACCAGGAACGCGGTCGCGGCGGCCGCGGGAACTCCCCGCGCGTGCAGGCTACGGTAGAGTGGTACCACTCCGCACGAACAGATGGGCAGAGGAATTCCGAAGAGGATTCCCTTGAGCGCGCTCGAGGCCTCGGTGCTTCCCTTCAACAGCTGTTTCAGTGAGCGCGCGGGAACCATGGTCATGAAACCCGCGCCGACAAAGCCCAGCACGACCGCGTACGAACTCTCCATGAAGAGATAGCCCATGTTGGAGAAGCCGCGCTGGAGCACCGGGGGAACCGTGTCGGGCAGGAGAAAGAAGATCAAGAGCGCCAGCACGGTG
Source organism: Candidatus Krumholzibacteriota bacterium (assembly GCA_963764625.1). Taxonomy (GTDB): domain Bacteria; phylum Krumholzibacteriota; class Krumholzibacteriia; order JAJRXK01; family JAJRXK01; genus JAOZPE01. The sequence continues at coordinate 405,275 of CAVXTH010000009.1, forward strand.
CCACTCGCTGCCCAAGCGGGGCTGACCCGGGCTTCACCGTGTTCGGACTGATGACGATGATCCATGACCACGTGGAGGAGTCCACCGGCGAGCAAAGAGAAAATGATTCCCGAGACCGGTCCCACGCTCAGAGGGAGCAGGAAGCTGCTCAGAGCGTGCCCGACGAAAGTGGCGCCCGCGATGGCGGCCAGGATGGCCAGCGCGACCTTCGAGCCCAATTGCGGCCTGACCGACCACCAGATCAACAACCCCACCGGCACGCGATGGAGCAGAATCGCCAGAGGTAGGCTCCAGCCCTCGGTGAGATGCTGGTGCATGCCCTGTTGATTGGCGGCCAGCGCCGCTCCGTCGAGCGAGGCATGCAGCACGAGTCCGATGACCGCCAGCCAGAGGATCGAGGAGGATTCGTCGGACTCGTGCCGGTGCAGCTTCCGCTCGGCGTAGAGCGGGAGAAATGCCCCGATCGCCGCGAAGAGAATGCACCAGGCGCCGATGCTGTCTCGCGCGTAGGGTAGAAGATGGAGAAGCGCCAAGCCCCCGACCATCACCAGGATGAAGCCGTCGAGCAGCGCATGGAGTTGGGAACGCCGCTGCAGGACACCCGCGATGAGAGGGCCGAAGGACAGGGCCACGGCCGAGAGAATCAGTGCACTGTGTGCGTCCATGGGTCCCTCGAGCGCCTCAGAGAATGAAACCGAATCGAGGGATCAAGACTAGGTTCAGCCGCGCGATTTCTCAAGTTCGCGCGTCCTCAGCCGCCCGGCGCGAGGGGCGGCGCCATGCCCGATGCGACCGTGAGACCCCGGTGGCCTGTCCGAATCCGGCGGCCAGTGCTAGATTCGAGAAGTTCGCCCGTTGGGGGCGATGCACCCGTTTCCTGGAGGTCCGCCGTCAATGCGCTGCGTTTCTGCAATCGTTCTTCTACTCCTCGTGCCCCTTCTGAGCTCGGTGGCAGGCCTTAGCCTCGCGCAGGATGCCACGGATGAGGTGAAAGCTCCGAGCGCCAATTCGGTCGAGGAGGCCACGGCGCCAGATGGCATGTACGCGGTGTTTCATACGGATCTCGGGGTCATCGTCTGCAAACTCTTCTTCCAACGGGCCCCTCTGACCGTAGCGAATTTCGTGGGCCTCGCTGAAGGAACCCGAGAGACCATCGATCCCGTGACCAGGGAAACGGTGAAGAAGCCCTTTTACGACGGACTGCTCTTCCACCGGGTAGTGGGGGGTCTTTTGATCCAATGTGGCGATCCCACCGGGCATGGCACGGGGGGACCAGGCTACCGCTTTCGCGACGAATTCGATCCGGGCCTCCGTCACGATCGTCCCGGCGTACTCTCGATGGCCAACAGCGGGCCGAATACGAACGGCAGCCAGTTCTTCATCACCGAAACGAGGGTTCTGTCCTTCGACCGAAAGTACAGTGTCTTCGGGCGGGTCGTGCTGGGATTGGACGTCGTGTCCGCGATTTCTTCGGTTCCCACCGATCAAGAGCAACCCAAAGAGGATGTTCATCTGCGGACTCTCGAAATCGTGCGCCGGGGAAAGGAAGCGCAGAACTTCGATGCCGAGGCGGTCTTTGCGCACCTCAAGGATCTCGATGCGGCCCAACTTGCGCAGCTGCATTCCAAGCAATTTCACCAGAAAGTCGATCCGCTGCGCAAGAGGGCTCGCGAGCAGGAGGATGGCAGCCGGGTGGTCAAGACGCGTAAAGGAAGTGGGCTCCAACCGCACGAAGGGGAGTCGATCGTCACGAACTACGTCTGCTACTTGCCCGATGGAAGTCAGGTGGAATCGACCTACCGGGATGAAACTCCGAAGGTCCTCGTCGCGGGCAGGCCGCGCAGGGGACTCGATTGGGAGCGGAACTTCCTGGACATGAAAGTGGGAGAAGAGCGCTGGGTGTTCTTGCCCGCGAAGCTCGCGTTCGGTAACCGTGGAATTCCGGGGGTCGTTCCCCCGGGCACTCCCCTCATTTTCCAACTCGAACTGGTCTCGATCGGAAGTGATGTCCCTCCGAGTGATCCGCAAGCCGAGTGAGGCAGCCGCCCCGGAGGGAAGGAAATGTGTCCGGCACCCACGGCGATCTCGCAAAATCGCTTGCCCTCAGAGCTCAATTGAGTTATTTCCGGCACTTACAGAGCACGGGTCGCAATGGGACCCATCTCCATCACGGTGCCACGCACCAAGGGTGGGACTTCCCTCGGACTCGTTGTCGATCGTGAAGGATCGGTGTGATGCCGGTACCTCGTTTGACAATCAAAACCCAAGGAGGCCCACTGTGGCCAAGAAGAAGACTGCCGCCAAGAGGAAGCCCGCCGCGAAGAAAACCACGAGAAAGAAGGCTGCGGCCAAGAAGTCCGCCATGGAGATGCTGCTCGTGGGAAGCAAGACCAAGGTTGCGCTCAAGAAGTACGGGGTCAACGTAGCTGGAGACGCCCTGGATGGTCTCAACGGTGTGCTCTACTGGTACGTCGAGCAGGCTGCCAAGCGCGCCAAGGCGAATGGCCGCAAGACGGTGCGTGCCCACGATTTCACGGTGTGATGTAGAAAGCCCCAAGCTTGTTCGCCGCGACGCGAGCGCCTTCCCCTTGGCACATCCCGTCGCAGCGAAACACAAGAGGCCGTTCCTGAGGGAGCGGCCTCTGCGCTTATGGAATCATCGCGGTCCTCACTTCAGGAGTCCCGCTTCGCTGAATTGCGGCAACCCTCCGTGCATTAAAAACCAGATGAGGTAGAGCAAGAGCGCGAGCAGATACCCCGATGCGAAGAAGACGGACATCGCGTCCCGCTTGCGTCTTTTCCACTTCGCTCCAATCCATGTCACGATCGATAGTGCGGCGAGAATTCCAAGCGCCGGCGTTTGCCCTTCCACCGTGACGGCGAAAAAGCTGAAACCGTAGGGCACTCCGCTCACGGCGCACGCGAAGGGTGAGACCCTCGCGTTCCCCACTGGTCCCCGCAGGAGGATGAGCGAGAGCGAGATGATCGCGCAGTGCCAGATGATGTGACTCAGATGTTCGTCCAGGAAGTAGTCGAGGCGCCACGCGGGAGTGGCCCCTTGGGGGTCGATGAGATGTCCCAGCGCGTTCGCGGCCAAATGAAGCGAGTGTCCTTCGATCCAGGCGGCCGAGAGAACCAGGAACAGAATCATCTTGGGCCAGCCCGGCCATCCGCCGTGACGGTGCCACAGGAGCAAAGCGTAGAGTGGCAAGAGTACGAGGGGGGTGAGGAGATCGAGGAGATCTCCCACGCGCAACAGACCCTCCGGCGGGGCGGAGTGCACCAAATACGCCGGGCTCAACAGGAAAAGAGTGAAGCTGATGGAGAACAGGATGAGACTGCTAGAGAGTTTCACGACCGCTTCCTCGGCTGTGGGCAGTCGAGCATGCCGTCACGTGGAGTTTCGCGCAAGCGCCGGCTCGTCTTGCTCACGGAGAGGGAAAGATTTACGCTTCGCGCCGAGCTCTTTTCGAAAGCCGAGGGATCATTCTTCATGCGACTCTTCCACCTCCGATCGCTGGTGCTCACTCTCATCGGTCTTCTTCTCGTCTTCATCGCGACGAGTCCGGCGCGGGCCGCCAAGCTCGACGGGCTTCCCGACTATGCCTCGGAGTCGAGCTGGCTTCTGAGTCCGCCGGGGATGGCCTCCAGTTTGGCGGCGGGGCTCTTCAATCCCGCGGCGTTCGGCGTCGCGCCCCAACCCGGTCTCTACTTCGGTTGGCGTAGCAACGACGAGCTGCCGGTGAGTCCGCTGCATCAGCCGCTTCTTTTGAAATCGAACGACCTGGCCGCAGTGGTCTCCTTACCGCTCCTGAGCTTCGCTTACCGACGCTTCGACTTCGAGGGAGCGGCCTCGGGTTCCCCGCTGCTCCAGGGGATCAGCGCCGACCGTCCCACTGTGAACGAATATTCCCTCGCCTTCAGCGGAGGCGATCGCTCGCATGCTCTCGGCCTTTCCTACTCCTGGTCGGGCGGAGACCGCGAAGCGATGCCGCGTCACCGTCGCCTCAGCGCCGGAATGATCGAGCGGAGGAGATTTCTCTCGTGGGGGCTCAATGGGGATTGGGATGTGGAGAACGGAGACCTCGCCGGTCAGACCGATCTGGGGATTCGGCCTTTCGGAGCGTCTTGGACTCTCTTCGGTGAGCTCAGCGCGCGCCCCGATGATTCCGACCGCGTCGGCTGGAGGGGCGGTTTCGGTCTGGAGAGTCAATTCGTGCCCGGCCTGCGTGCCAGCGTACGCTACCGGGACGGCGGTACCTTCGGGCTGGGACTCGCGCTCGTCTTCGGAGGCGGAACGCGGGCCAGTTCGATCACGCAGCTCAATTCGGATCGCGTCGTGCAAAGAGTCAGTTCGATCCAACTCGGATCGGTGGTCGATGCGCCACTCGATTTGCATCCCGGGAAGCGCAGCCGCGGCTCCACCGTCGAATTGTCTCTGAAGGGGCCGATGCCCTATCGCCACTATCGTTTCTTTGACGATCGTCAGACTCTTCTAGCCACCCTGTCGCGCATTTCCGCCTGGGCCGACGATCCGCAGGTGAAGCGTCTGGTTCTGAATCTCTCCGGAATGCGCATCAGCGGCGCGATGCTCTGGGAGCTGCGGCAACAATTGGACGGGTTCCGCGCGCGCGGGAAAACCGTCGTGGTCTACGCCGACCGCCTGACGCTCTTGGGAACGATGCTGGCGAGCGGCGCGGACGAGGTCTGGCTCGATCCTCAGGGAGATCTGGATCTGCGCGGACTCAGCTGGGGGAGGACCTACTATCGCAACGCGCTCAAGAAACTGGGTCTCGGCGTCGACGCCTGGCGCTACTTCTCTTACAAGTCGGCCTTCGAGGTGCTCTCCCGCAGCTCCCAGAGTGAGGCGGATTCCCTGCAACGGCAGGTACTCATCGACGACTACTACGAGGAGGCGCGGGCCGAGATCTGTTCGGCGCGCGGCCTGAGCCCCGAAGACTTCGACCACATCGTCGACACGCGCGGATATCTGCCCGCGCGCGAGGCCCTGACTCTGCACCTGGTCGACAAGGTGGGAAGCTACGAGGAGGCGCGGAAGGGCAAGAAGGAAGGGGACGACTCCAGCTTTGCCGCGAAGGGGCGAGAGAGCCACCTGGCCAAGGCGCCTTCGATCGACGGGCTCTTGGGCGATCCTCGCTTCAGGCGAGCCGAATGGGGTGAGCCGGCCAAGATCGCCGTTCTCTACGCCATCGGCGAGTGCGCGATGGACACCGGAATCGAGGGACGTCGATTGAGCGCCGAGATCAAGCGGGCGCGCGAAAACCCCGAGATCAAGGCGGTGGTGCTGCGGGTCGACTCGCCGGGAGGAGATCCGCTTCCCAGCGACATGGTCGCCCGCGAGATGCTCGAGACGATGAAAGTGAAGCCGGTCGTCGTCAGCCAGGGCAACGTCGCCGCGTCGGGTGGGTACTGGATCAGCATGTACTGCGATTCACTTGTCGCCTCTCCCTTCACCCTCACCGGCAGCATCGGGGTCATCGGAGGCTGGATCTACGATCGCGGGTTCTCTCAAAAAATCGGCTTCGACTACAGCCAGGTGCAGCGAGGAGCCCACGCCGACATGGGGGGGGGCATCCGCCTTCCCTTCCTTCAGGTCACGGTGCCGCACCGTCCCCTGGACGAGGAAGAGCACCGACGCGTGGAGAAGATCATCCGCGGGATGTACGGCGACTTCGTGGCCCAGGTGGCCAAGGGAAGGGGGCTGAGCGAGGCGCACGTGGATTCGGTGGGGCAGGGGCGGGTGTGGAGTGGAACCCGCGGCAAGGAAAACGGGCTCGTCGACGAGATCGGTGGGTTGTGGCACGCGCTGCAGATCGCCAAGACCTTGGCTCACCTCCCCGATGGACGCGCGGTGGAGCTGGCGGAGGGACCGCAGCTCGGGACCTTCAACTGGGACGCTCTCAAGCCGAAGTTTCTGTCGTCTCCGGTGGAAGAGGGAATCGCGTTCGATCCGCTCTCCGGCGCTCCGCGGCAGCGCTTGGGCCCCTGGATGGGGCTGAGTGAGGAAGAGCTGCGATTCCTGTGCGCCGTGTTCCGCGAGCCGGGACGGCCGGTGTTGCGCGCCGATCCCATCGAGATCCACGACGGCGGGACTCCCTAGTCCGGGACCGGAGCGAGCCACGCTCGCTGGATCGAGGCCGAACGGCGCGAAATTAGTAGACTGTGACTGCATTTTCCCTCGCAGGAAGGTCGCCACCGTGTCCTCGCGCCGTCCATCCTCCGGTCTCTCTTTCCTCGACCTCGTTGCGTGCCTCTTGCTGGGCGCTGTTCTGACCTTCGGCTCGCTCGGGGGGTGTGGCGGCGCCGACTCTCCCGCCGCGCCACCGCCGACCAAGAGCTACGAGTACGAGCTTCAGAGAGTCTATCCGGCGGTGGCCTTCGAGAATCCCGTCGATTTGAGCTGGGCCAACGACCACAGCGGACGCCTCTTCGTGGTGGAGAAACGGGGCAGAATTTTGGCCCTCGATCCCGCCGATTCGCTCCACGCCAGCGTCTTTCTGGACATCTCCGACAGCGTCTACAGTCAGTCGGCCGAGATGGGGCTCTTGGGCTTGGCCTTTCGCCCCGACTTCGCGACCTCTCGCTGGTTTTACGGCTACTACACCGTCTCGGACGCATCGGGCTATCACAGCCGCCTCTCTCGCTTCACGGCGGCCGCTGACGGACTCAGCGCGCCTCCCTCCAGCGAAGTCGTACTCCGGCAGTTCGACGAGCCCTACGTCAATCACAACGGTGGTGGGATGTGCTTCGGCCAGGGAACCCAACTCTACCTGGGTGTGGGCGACGGCGGCTATGGGGGAGACCCGACGAATTCAGCCCAGGATCGTTCGCGGTATCTCGGCAAGATTCTGCGGCTCGACGTGGGCAGCAACGAGACCACGCCACCCTACTACGCGATCCCCTCGGACAACCCCTTTCGCGGCAACTCGCAGGGCTTCAAGGAGGAGATCTTTGCCTACGGATTGCGCAACCCGTGGCGCATCTCCTTCGACGATGCGACGGGGGAGTTGTGGGCGGGGGAAGTGGGACAGGCTCAGTGGGAGGAAGTCGACCGTATCATGGCGGGCGGCAACTACGGCTGGGATTGCCGCGAGGGAGCCCATGACTATCTGGGGCCTCCCGACGGCCCCTCGCCGGTGTGCTCCTCGGCCGGTCCCTTCCTCGACCCCCTCTACGAGTACCCGCACACCGAAGGCAACACCGCGATCACGGGAGGCTACGTGGTGCGTGGCCCCGGCTTGAGCTCGCTGCAGGGTCGCTATGTGTTCGGTGACTATTCCTCGGGGCGCATCTGGGCCGTGAGCCATGACGGCAGCGAAGTGCAGAAGCTCCTCGACGCGTCGTTTCCGATCTCTTCGTTCGGAGTGGACGAGAACGGCGCCCTCTACGTGGTGGAATACGCGACCCAGGGCGGAATCTACCGCCTGGTGGAAAAAGAGACCACGCCCTGAACCGCCTCCGCCTGGCGCGAATCTCAGCGCCGGCGGCCCATGATGCGCAGCAGCGCCAGGAAGAGGTTGATGAAGTCGAGATAGAGCTGGAGGGCGCCGTAGACCGCTAACTTCGATCCCGCGCGTCCATGGGCTCGACCCGATTCGTGCACCCGCAAGAGGCGCTGGGTGTCGTAGGCGGTCAGTCCGGTGAAGATCAACACCGCCAGATACGAGATCGCCATCGTCAGATTGTCGCTGTGCAGGAAGAAATTCACCACCGACGCCACGATGATGCCGATGAGGCCCATGAAGAGAAACGATCCCCAGTTGGAGAGATCGCGCTTGGTGGTCATCCCGTAGAAGCTGACCGCGCCGAAGGTGCCGGCGGTGATGAAGAAGACCGAGGCGATACTGGCGCCGGTGTAGACCAGAAAGAGGGTGGAGAAGGTGACCCCGGTCAGCGCGGAATAGAGGAGGAAGATCCCCGCCGCCGCTTCGAAGGACAGCCGCTGAAACGCGGCGGCTAGGACGATCACCGCGCCCAGTTGCAGGCCGATGAGTAGCAGGAAGCGCCCCTGTCCTCCCACGAGCTGGTTCATGAGGTCCGGGTTCTGGATCATTCCCCAGGCGGTGAGGGCGGTCACCACCAGGCCCGCGCACATCCAGCCGTAGACCTGGCTCAAGAACGAGGTGCGCGCCTCCACGCTGCTGTGGCTCAAGACGCGCTGGCGCTCCTGTAGGTCGAACGATGGGGATCCGTTCATCATGACTTCCCGTCTCGGGTGGGTTTGAAGATTCCCGTAGTGCCTGAAACGCGCCACGGGCCTGAGTGTTCCCGAGTCTAGAACAGATTCTGTGGTGCACAAGCCCTGGACGCGCAAGGCACGGGCGGCCTTCGCCTTGCCGGCCTCGCCCTTTTGGCCTAGCTAGTGGGGGACTGAAATCGGTTTTCAATTCCGGGCGTCCGCGGCATTTTCCCGGCGTCCCCAAGGAGTGATTTGCATGCCGTACGATCCGCAGCTCGTGGCTCCCATGCGCGAGGAGCTCACCCGTCTCGGAGTTCAGGAATTGACCACTGCCGCCGCAGTGGACGAGTGGATGGCTCAGAAAGAGAGCCCCGGGCTCCTCATCATCAACAGCGTCTGCGGATGCGCCGCCGGCCAAGCCCGGCCCGCCATCGCCCTGGCCATGCAGCACCCTTCGCGGCCCGCTCGCGTCGCGACCGTCTTCGCCGGACAGGACCTGGAGGCCACCGCGAAGGCGCGCTCCCACTTTGCCGAATTCCCGCCTTCGAGCCCCAGCATGGTGATGTTCAAGGACGGCGAAATCGTGCACTTCCTGCCCCGGCACCGCATCGAGAGCCGGAACGCGCAGGAGATCGCGCAAGAGCTGGTCGAGGCGTTCCAGAAGCACTCCGTAGCCGCCTAGCCGCTAATCCTTCGGGAGTCATTGTGGGCACCTTCCACCACGACAAAGGCGAACTGCACGGAATCACCGTGGTGGTCGACACCGATGGCCCGGAGCTCTTCGTGGGACGCTGTGACATCGCCACCGCGAAGGAAGTCGTGCTCCTGGACGTCGAGGTCCACGTCGAGGGGCAAAGCGCCGACAGCCGCGACGCCTATCTCAAGCGGGTGGCGATGGTGGGGCAACGCAGCGAGCTCCCGCGCGTGGTCATTCCCAGAGACCGGGTCGTCTCCCTGCGGCGACTGGCTTCACTCGAGATTGGCTAGGGACCCGCGCTCTCCCCGGCAGGGGAGCGCGGCAGGAAGGCGAGGCCGGGTCACAGAAAAGGCGGAGCCGCACTCGGCCCCGCCCAGGAAGAATGAATTTCGAGTCGTCTCTCAGTGGCTGCTGAGATACTCCGCCATGCCCTCCGAACTCGCCGTCATCGTATCTTTGCCCTCATCCCAGCCGGCCGGGCATACCTCGCCCTCGTGGCTGGTGACGTATTGGAAGGCCTTCAGCAAGCGGAGCGCTTCTTTCGCGCTGCGACCCACCGAAAGATTGTTGACCGTTTCCTGCATCACGGTGCCATCGGGGCTGATGAGGAAGAGGCCGCGCAGCGCAACCCCCGAACTCTCCAGCAGCACCCCGTAATTGGCGGCCGTCGACTTCGTGACGTCCGCGAGAAGGGGATAGTCGAGGCTTCCGCCTAGTGCGCCATCCTCGGACTTTCCGTCCACCCAAGCCTTGTGGACAAACTTGCTGTCGATGGAGACTCCGAAAAGCGCGCAATTCAACTTGCGAAACTCCGGGGCCATCTTGCTGAACTCGAGAACTTCCGTGGGACACACGAAAGTGAAGTCGAGGGGGTAGTACAGCAGGTAGACCCACTTGCCCCGGTAATCACTGAGCTTGAAGGTCTCGAAGTTCTTGTTGAAGTAGCCCTCGAGAGTGAAATCCGGGGCTTGCTTGCCGACCAGGGACATACATGCATCCTCCTGTGAGTACCGTCTAGGAGCGGTGGCATCGGCCAGGGTAAGGACGATTCACCGGACCCGCAAGGCTTCCAGCAATCGAACTCCACCAGTAGAAGAGCTTGTCACACCTCGGTTCATTTGCCACATTCTTCGGTGAGCTCTTCGGGACGGGAGTGCGACGCTCGTTTGGAGCGCAACCCGACCGTGCTTAGAGATCCACGCTCTGCTTTCTTCTCCAGGATATGGAGACGAGATGATGGACACTGCCCTCTCGGTTCACCGGTTCCACTTCGCCTTCACCGTTACCTACCACTATCTCTTTCCCCAGCTCACCATGGGATTGGCGTTGCTCATCTTTCTCATGAAGAGTCTGGCACTCAAGACCGGAAACGAAGAGTGGAATCGCGCCGCGCGTTTTTGGATTCGACTTTTCGCCATCAACTTCGCCATGGGAGTGGTGACCGGAATTCCTCTGGAATTCCAATTTGGCACCAACTGGTCGCGATTCTCGGTTTTCGCCGGCGGTGTCATTGGACAGAGTCTCGCCATGGAAGGGGTCTTCGCCTTCTTCCTCGAGTCGAGCTTTCTCGGAGTTCTACTCTTCGGCGAAAAGAAGTTCGGGCCGCGAGGACATTGGGTCGCTTCGCTGCTGGTCTTCGTCGGTTCGTGGCTCTCGGGTTATTTCATCGTCATCACCGACGCGTGGATGCAGTATCCACAGGGCTATCAGTTGCTAAAGAGCGGCGGCGTCGCCCTCACCAGTTTGGGACAATTCCTCCTGAATCCCTGGGGGCTCTGGCAGTTCCTCCACACCATGATGGGGACGACGGTCACCGCCGCAGTGTTCGTGAGTGCCACCGGGGCATTCTATCTGTTGCAGGGACGTGAAGTGGAGGACGCCCGACGCTTTCTGCGCTTGGGAGTACCGGTGGGATTGATCGCCGCCCTCGCCCTCGCATTTCCCACCGGAGATTTTCAGGCGCGCATGGTGGCCAAGCATCAGCCGACCGCGCTTGCCGCCATGGAGGGTCTGTTCGAGAGCGAAGAGGGTGCGCCTCTGGTGCTGATCGGGCAGCCCGACGTAGAGCGCAGGAGTCTGGACAATCCGCTGAAGCTGCCGTGGGCGCTCAGCTTCCTCACCACGAGCCGGCTGCGGGCCGAAGTTCCCGGTCTGAGTTCGTTTCCCGTTGAGGATTGGCCCGACAACATCCCTCTGCTCTACTACGCCTATCACATCATGGTCGGGTTGGGCACGCTCTTCATCCTGCTCCTGGGAGCGAGCGCCTTTTGGCTGTGGCGGGGGAAGCTCTTCCACAACCGCTTCTTCTTGTGGGCGCTCATGATCCTCTTTCCCTTTCCCTACATCACCAACACCGCTGGATGGCTCACCGCCGAACTCGGCCGGCAGCCCTGGCTCGTGTATGGACTTCTGCGCACCCAGGACGGATATAGCGACACCGTCTCGGCCGGAAACGGCATCTTCACCCTCTTGGGCTTCATGGGAATGTACACGCTCCTTTCGCTACTCTTCATTCTCTTGATGTGGCGTGAGATCCAGCGTGGTCCTTCCTGCGAGCTCTCGCACTGATGGAGGGGATTCATTTGCAGACGATCTGGTTCTGTTTCGTGGCGTTCATGCTCGTGATGTACGTGCTTCTCGACGGCTTCGACTTGGGAGTGGGAATTCTGCACCGTTACGTGGCTCGCAGCGATGACGAACGCCGTCTCGCGTTGGCTTCGATCGGACCGGTGTGGGACGGGAACGAAGTGTGGTTGTTGGCTGCGGGGGGAACTCTTTATTTCGCATTCCCTCTGCTTTATGCCAGCGCGTTCAGCGGGTTCTACCTGCCTCTGAACATGGTGCTGTGGCTCTTGATGGGGCGCGGAGTTTCCATCGAACTGCGCTCGCATCTTCAGGCGCCGATTTGGCGTTCGCTCTGGGACTCGATCTTCGTTCTGAGCTCATTGCTGCTGGCGCTCTTCTTCGGAGTGGCGTTGGGCAACGTCGTGCGTGGCGTTCCGCTGGACGCTTCGGGGAGATTCTTTGCCCCCATGTGGTTGGGGGGCCGGCACACGGTGGGAGTGCTCGATGGGTATACCGTCCTGGTGGGTCTGGCCGCGGTGAGCGCACTCGCTCTGCAGGGGGCGAGCTGGCTGCATCTGAAAACCGCTGGCGCCATGCAGCAGAGGGCTTTGCGAGCGATCGGAATTCTCGCGTGGACGCAACTGGTTCTCACCCTCCTCGTAACGGCTTACACCTTCAGGATCCAGCCGGTGATCCTGCGCCACCTCACGGCGCACCCTTGGCGCCTGGTGTTTCCGCTCCTGGCTCTGGGAAGTCTCGTGGCGCTCTTCCTCTACCCCCGCCGCGGCCGCGAGAGGGCGACGTTCTACGCCTCCTGCGCCTATCTGACCGGCATGATGGGAGCGGTGGTGGCGGGGGTCTATCCGGTGGTTCTTCCGGCGCTGGGGGGAGAAGAGCTGAGTCTCACCATTCGCAACGCGGCGGCTCCGCTGTCGGGTCTGCGCTTGGGCCTCTACTGGTGGATTCCGGGGGTCCTCATCGCCGTGGCCTACTCGAGCTGGATGTATCGTAAGTACGCCGGCAAGGTACTCTTGGACGATTCCAAATACTGAGGTCCGGATCGCTCTCACCACACCGCTCACAGTGCGGCGAGAATTCTCTTTCAGCGCCTCAGGAGCCGGCCAGAGGACCGACTCTCTCCTGCACCGCGGAGAGGATCTCTCCACTCTTGACCAATGCGGACATCGCGTTGTGATCATTGAAGAGGGGTCGATCCTCCTCCAGATGATCGACGTGTTTCCGAATCGCATCGCGCGCGGCCTGGCACCCCACGCCCGGCGTCCACTCGCGAAAGTCGAGCGCCTGCGCGGCCGCGAGGAACTCGATGCCGAGCACCCCGTAGGCGTTATCCATGATCTGCCGGGTTTTCAGCGCGGTGTTCATTCCCATGCTCACGAAGTCCTCTTGATCGGCTGCGGCCGGGATGCTCTGGGTGCAGGCCGGGGTGGCCAAGATCCGCTGTTCCACGATGAGCGCGTCGGCGGTGTATTGGCTGAGCATCAGACCGCTGTACATCCCCGCGCCCTTGGTCAAGAAGGCGGGAAGTCCGTCCGACAACTTGGGATTGAGCAAGCGGTTGAGCCGGCGTTCGCTGAGCACGCAAATCATGGTGATGGCCGCGCCGAGACCTTCCATGGGCAGAGAGACGGGGGTTCCCTGGAAATTGGCGCCGGTGAGCACCGTATTCTCCTCAGGGAGAAAGATGGGATTGTCTCCCACCCCGTTCAGCTCGATTTCGATCTGCTCCTTGGTCCAGCGGAGCTGATCGCGAGCGGCGCCGATGACTTGAGGGGTGCTGCGCATGCTGTAGGCGTCCTGAACTTTCACCTTCAACTTCGTGCCATCGGCGAGATCACCTCCGGCCAACACTCTCTGCAGGTTCCCGGCCGAGACGACGGCGCCCTTGAAGCCACGTAATTCGTGCAGGCGGCGGTCGTAGGGCCTCAGGTTCGCCCCTAGGGCGTCGAGGCTCATCGCCGCCGCGATCTCGGCCTGTTTCAACCACTCTTCGGTCTCGTGCGCCACCAGAGCGGAGATCGCGGTGAGGAGATTGGATCCGTTGATCGCGGCCAGACCGTCGCGAGCTTGCAGACCCGGCACTTCGATTGCGGCTTGGGCCAGAGCCTGGCGGGTCGGCATGCGCTGGCCCCGGTAGTATGACTCGCCTTCGCCCATCAGAGAGAGCGCGATCTGGCTCATCGGAGCAAGGTCGCCGCACGCGCCGACGCTGCCCTTTTCGCAGACGACCGGCGTTACGCCCCGGTTGAGCATGTCCAGGTAGGTTTGAGTGATGACGGGGCGGCAGCCGGAGTTTCCGTGCGCGTGGACGTTGACCCGAGCCAGCATGGCCGCTCGAACGTGGTCCACCGGGGCGGGGTCGCCGATCCCCGCCGAGTGGTTGTAGATGAGATACCGCTGGAACATCTGCACCTGTGCGGGCTCGAGCGCGACGCTCGCGAGCTCTCCGATGCCGGTGTTCACCCCGTACATGACCTCGCCCTCTTCCATCTTCCGCTCGAGCAGCTCGCGGCAATCCCGAATGCGCTCGATAGCATCGGGAGAGAGTGCGATCGTCTCTCCATGTCGAGCCACGCGGACCACTTGTTCGATGCTCAGATCCTTGCCGGTGAGTACGAGGGTCATGATCACTCCCGAAGACTCGTCGATGGGTTTGCGTGGGGTTCTGGCGACGTCGCCCCGTCCGGCTCAAGCCTACTCAGTCGGAGCGGCGCTCACAAGGGTAACTCAGAACTCCCCGGACGGTGCGTCGTGGCGCCCCAGGTGCTAGAATGGACAGAGCAAACTGTCGATCACGCCCACCTTTCCCGAAGGGAATGGATATGCACACGCTGGTGCTACTCCGTCACGGTCAGAGCACTTGGAATCTGGAGAACCGCTTCACCGGTTGGACCGATGTCGATCTCACCGAGAAGGGGATCGCCGAGGCCATTCAATCCGGACGGCTTTTGCAGCAAGAGGCTTACGATTTCGATTTGATCTATACCTCGGTTCTCACCCGCGCGATCAAAACGATGTGGCTGGTCATGGAGCAAATGGACCGCATGTGGCTGCCGGTCATCCGGCACTGGAGACTGAACGAACGTCACTATGGGGCTTTGCAGGGTCTGAACAAAGCGGAAACGGCGGAGAAACACGGCGAAGAGCAGGTCATGCTGTGGCGACGCAGCTATGCCACTCCACCGCCGGCGCTGGAAAAGAGCGACAAGCGATGGCCCGGGCACGATCGCCGTTACGCGTCGCTTTCCCCCGAGGAGATCCCGTGCACCGAGAGCCTGGAACTCACGGTGAAGCGCTTTCTTCCGCTTTGGCACCAGGAAATCGCGCCGCAGGTCAAGAGGGGAAAGCGGTTGCTTCTCGTCGCTCACGGAAACAGTCTGCGCGCCCTGGTGAAATTCCTCGATCTCATCTCTGAGGAGGAAATCGTGTCCCTCAACATCCCCACCGGGGTTCCTCTGGTCTACGAACTCGACGAAGAGTTGAAGCCGCGAGCACACTATTATCTGGGAGACCCGGACGAAATCGCGGCTGCGGCCCAGGCGGTGGCGGATCAGGCGAAGAAGAAGAGCTGAAGGAGAGCGCTCAGGTCTCGAGCCACACTTCCACCGACTTGAACGCGGGAGTGCGCGAGCGGGAGTCGAGGGTTCGCGGAACCAGAACGTTAGCTTCCGGATAGTACATGGCCATGTTCCCGGGGGGCAGATCGG
This sequence comes from Candidatus Krumholzibacteriota bacterium, assembly GCA_963764625.1. Classification (GTDB taxonomy): domain Bacteria; phylum Krumholzibacteriota; class Krumholzibacteriia; order JAJRXK01; family JAJRXK01; genus JAOZPE01. The sequence goes on from CAVXTH010000009.1 coordinate 420,462, forward strand.
CTTCCCATGCGACCGCCTCCATCGTGCCCGTGCGGGAGAGGACGCGGATCCGCTGGCCTCGGCGTAGATCGAGACGTCGAAGATCGCTCTCCGCCATCAGAGCGGCGTTGCGGGGCGCGGCCCGGCGGTAGAGGTCGGTTTCCTCGTAGACCACTGAATTGAACTGCCCTTCGCTGCGCAAGGTCATGAGGCGGAAATGACCCGGGGCACAATGCCATTCGGGCAGAGCAATCGCGTGGAAATGAGCTTTCTCGTCGGGAGTGGCGAAGGTGGGTCGGTGGAAAGTGCGTCCCGCGATCTGGAACTCCTTTCCATCCACGCCCAGTCTGCCGATCGCTCGATACCCGGGGACCGCTTTCGCGATGCTCTCGCGCAGTGACTGATGGTTTCGCAGCTCGCCCCAATCGAATCGGCCCTCCGGAAGAATCCGCTGGGCGAGAGAGGCCAGGATCTGGACTTCCCCGCGGGCTCCTCGACCGTTCTCCAACGAGTGCTTTCTCTCATTGCTTCTTCCGAGCCCGTCCGCGCTCGAGCGTTCTCCGCCCATGCTCAGGCGCACGAAATTGAACATGCTCTCCTGACTGGTCGCCTGACGCTCCTCGTCACGCGCCAATGCTGGAAGAACCAGGGTTTCCCGTCCGCGTCCGGACACGTGCCCGGTGTTCAACTTGGTGGAGACCTCCACTAGCAGGGGAATCTTGTTCAGCGCCTCCGCGGCCCAGCTCGAGTCCGGATTGGCGCCGAAGAGGTTGCCTCCCAAGAGAAGGGCCGCGTCGATCTCTCCCCGGTGGGCCGCCTCCATGCACGCGTAGGTGTCCAGCCCGGCCGGCATCGAGGCGGGAACCTGGTAGAGCTCTTCGAGTTTTTCAGCGAAGGCTTTCTTCAGCGCGGGGGTTACACCGACCGAGCCCACTCCCTGGACGTTGGAATGGCCGCGAATGGGCAGGAGCCCACAACCGGGACGGCCCAACCAACCACGCGCCAGAGCCAAATTGGCCACGGCCAAAATGTTGTCGACGCCGAAGGCATGGTGTGTGAGTCCCATTGCCCACAGAAGAATTCCCCTCCTGGCCTCGCAGAGCATTTCCACCGCGCGCTCGATCAAGTAGGGGTCGACGCCGCACGCCTGGTAAAGATCACCCCATGAAGTCGCCTCCAGATCTTCACGCATCTCGTCGAAGCCATGCGTGTAGTGTTCGACGTAGGTCCTGTCGAGCCCGCCGCGTTCGAGCACTCCCTTGAGGAGAGCCTTGAGCAGGGCGATGTCGCTCCCCACGTGTGGTTGCAGGTAGAGACTCGCGATCTGCGATCCGAAGAAGAGACTGCGTAAGTCACTGGGTACTCTAAACCGGGTCAGCCCGAGCTCTTTCAGCGGGTTGATGACGATGACCTGGCCACCCCGCCGTCGCAATTGCATGAGCTGCGTGATTAGACGGGGATGATTCGAAGCCGGGTTGGCGCCGATGACGACGGCGAGGTCACAGCGCTCGAGATCGCCGAGCACCACGCTAGCGGTTCCCGACCCGTAGACCTTGCTCAGCGCCACTCCGCTGGCCTGATGACAGTAGTACGAGCAGTTGTTGACGTTGTTCGTACCGTAGGAGCGCGCCAACAGTTGCAGCAAGAAAGCGGCTTCGTTGGAGGATCGTCCACTGGCATAGAAGAACGTCCTGTGCGGTTGGCTCCTCTGGAACGCACGCGCCGCCGTCTGCAAGGCGTCTTCCCAGGAGATGCGTTGGTAGTGGGAGTCAGCCGCGCCCGCCACGATGGGGAAGGAGAGACGGCCCATCCCTTCCAGCTGCGCGGAACTCATCGAGGCCATGGCGCGCAGCGAGGTCTGTTTGAAGAAGCTCTCGGGAATGGCGTCCGCCAAATCGCCCGCCACCGCCTGGACCGACTTCTTGCATACGGAGGGGAAATGGCCCGACTCGTCGACCATCCCTCCCGACAGTCCACCCATTCCCAGGGCGCAGGTCTTACATGTGTTCTTTCCGCGGAGGCGTTTCCAGAGAGGGATCAGCCCCCCGGCCTTCTTCGCTTGGGCGAAGACGTAAGCAATGGCAGGGAAGCCGCCGGCCGCGTCCGGAGTTCGCTGAAACATGGATGGAGGACTACCTCCGATTCCTCGAGCTTGGGGGGTTCTCTCCCGCGCGCGGTGGGGTCAAGAATCCACTCCCAGATCCTCGTCGGTCGGCCCCGCCGTGCGGCGATACCGGTTCTTCATGAACTCCACCGCCGGCGCCATCAGGTGGCGCCAGGCCTTCTCCGTCTCTTCGTCGAAGAATTTGTCGTACTCCTGCGCGGCTTCGATGAGGCACTCGATCCAGATGCTGTAGAACTCCGGTCGAATGTCGAGGGCATTGCGGCTGTGGAGCTGCGCGATACGTTCGAAGTGAACGTCCCCTTCGGGGGTCTCGTCCTCCAGGAGCATCGTCATGTACAGAGACGACGTGAGCTTACGCTTTTGGATCTTGAAGTCCGTATCCCTGAACTTCGACGCGATCTCAGGCGAGCGTAGGCAGAGCAGCTCGTAGAAGCGTTCGACGAATCCATCTCCTCCCAGGCAGCGCTCGAGGCTACCGTGGAAGATTTCCATTTCGTGTTCGGTCATGAGGCTGGCCTCATCGGAGATCGTGGGGGGATTTTAGTTCCGGCAATGATGCCACTTCTCTCTGGCTTAGGTCCAGGTTAAGCTCGCATCAAGAGTCGAGCAGCAAGACGCCGAGAGCAACCGGCAGGTAAATCAGGGTAACGAAAAAGAAGCGTCTGGCCCAGTTTTCGCGGCGCAAAGGCGAGAACCCTCGCAGCGCGGACCCGACGATCAAGCCTCCCAAGAGCACCGCGACCGCGAGATAGACGATTCCGCCTTTGCCCTCTCCACTCAAGCCCATTTTGAGCGCGAGAAGTCGGCTCAGCACCAGGCTGCTCAGAGCCAGGCCGACGCTGGTCGCGAAAATGTGCCGCAAGCTCACCTGTTCTCCGTAGACCAAGGGGAAGATCTTGAAGCCAGCGGCCGCGTATTCCTCTTTTCGGTACAGTGAGATGGCAATGAAGTGAGGAATCTGCCACACGAAAAGGAGAGCGAAGAGGGCCATCGCGCCTCCGTCGAACCTTCCGGTGACCGCGGTCCATCCCATGGCGATGGGAAGGGCGCCGGGGATGGCTCCAAGGTAGACCGCACTCACGCTGCGCGCCTTCATCGGCGTGTACAAGGCGAGGTAGACGAAGAGCGACAGAGCGGCGAGACCACAGGTCAGCAGATTCGAGACCAGGGCTAGCCCGACCAAGCCGCTCAACGCGAGAACCCAACCCTGGATGAGCGCCACGCGAGGGTGGAGCCTTCCTGACGGCAGCGGTCGATCCCGGGTTCGGGTCATCTTGGCGTCGGGCTCCTGCTCCTGGTACATGTTCAAGCGTCGTCCCCGCCCCGACCACCAGAGTCACGAAGAAGATGGTCAGCGCCGCCTGGCCGAGGGGCAGTCCACCCGGAGCCAGCTTCATTCCCGCCGCGGTGGTGAAGATAACCATGAACGCGAGCCGGGGTTTGGTGAGGACGAACGCATCGAGCAGGCTCTGTCCGAACAGACCTCTTGAGGTCTCGCCCAGAAGCCGGGGGGATCGAAAGGTCGCGTCGAAACCGTCCAGCTCGGGCACCATGCTCGCTCCCAAATGAAGCCGGTTGGCGAGCAGAGTGCCGAATAGCGCGGTGGCCACCGCGAGATGGAGAGCCACCCAGGTCGGCTCGAGATGGTGCGCCAAGCTCACCACGCCCAACAGCAGTTGTATCATCACCAGCGTGATGGCCAGGACCGAGAGGACGAGACCAGCGCCGTCGCGCGCAATCCGAGCTTGAGTTTCCGCGCCGTGTCTCGCGCGGTTCCGCGCGAAACCAAGCGATTTGAGAGCGCTGGTCATGACTACGGCGGCGGTGACCAAGGCGGAGAGACGATGGATCATGTTCCAGCGGCCAGGGGCGTCGGCGGGCCAGAAGACGTGCGCGGAGGTCGTCGGGTCCACTCCCAGGACCGCGGCGCGCGGGCCGAGTCCGAGCGCGGCGCCGGCTCCGGTGTGGTGGAGAAATGCCCCCAGGAGCATTTCCACGAAGACGGCGGAGATCGCCAGATCGGCCCACGAATGCACGGATGTGGTGCGTGGATCGATGCTTTCGCCCGGCGCGATCCAAGCGGGCCGCGTGCGGAAGCTCATGGAGAGACAGAGGGCGAAGAGCCCCAGTCCCAGCGCCAGGTGCGCCACGGAGATCATGGTGGGTAGCATCAGGATCACCGCCACCGCGCCGACTCCGGCCTGCAGTAGGACCAGAATCACGGCGGAACGGCTCAGCTCGCGCAGGCCCCGGTCCACCGGCCTATGGCGCGCGATCGCAATGGTAATTCCCAGGGTATAGAGGGCGAGAATCGCGGCCAAGACGCGGTGAGTCTGCGCGAGGACGGTTCCCGGCCGGCTCGTGAGGAGCTCCCCGTAACAGAGGGGCCAATCGGGGCAACTCATGGCCGCCCCCAGGATGTGCAGGAGGCCCCCCACCATGATGAGCGCGAACACCAGCCCCGCAAGCAGAAGGCTTGCACGGTGGATTCGTGTCATGTCCGCATTCTCAACCACCATGAGAGGGATACCAATGATAGAGCATGAAGTAGATGAGCACTCCGGTGACCGAGACATAGAGCCAGATGGGGAAGGTAAAGTGCGCCCACTTCCGATGCCGCTGCCGTCGATCCTTCAACCCGTGCCTGAGGGTGATGACGATCAAGGGGAGCACCGTGACCGCGAGAATGGTGTGGCTGATGAGGATCGAGAAGTAGAGGATCGCGGGACCCCCGCTGTAGGCAAATCGCGTAGTGCCGTGAACCGAATGGTAACTCAGGTAGCCGATCAAAAAGAGAAGAGAGGAGGCCAGAGCGCTCAGTATGAGGCGCCGGTGTAAGTCCTCCTTTCCTCTGCGGATAGCCGCATAGGCGCAGAGGAGCAGAACGGCCGCGCTTCCATTGAAGAAGGCATTGAAAGCTGGAAGCTGATCCAAGCTCATCGTGAGTTTCCCCCAAGAGAACTCGCGCCATGATAACGCCGGGCGGCTTCGACGGCATCCCGAGTCTAGCCAAAATAACCGAATCATTTAAGCTTGGGATCTAGCTTTCCGGCACCGAGAGGCGAAGAAGGGGAATCGATGGATGGATTCTCGCCACGCCTCGTTCGCGCCGTTCTCTGTCGAATGAGGTTTCTGTCTTGGAACCAGAACTTCCACCGGAGTCCCCTTCAACCGCACCCTCCACTCTCAAGACTCTGCGCTTCGTACTGACCGTGCTGGTGATCACCGCCGGGCTTAGCGCGCTGGCTGCGTGGTTCTTTCTGCACTCGTCTCAATCCGGTCCCGAGGTAGTCACCGCCGCGCCTTCCTTCGAGCTGGTGGACGAAACAGGCGCCAAGTTCTCGGATCAGGATCTGCGCGGGCAGGCCTATGTCGTGCAATTCTTCTTCACTTCCTGCACCACGGTCTGTCCCCGCATCACCGATTGGATGACGCAAATTCAAGACAGGACCAAGTCTCTGGGCGATCGCATTCGTCTGGTGTCGATTTCTGTCGACCCTCGCCACGACACGCCGGAAAAGCTGAGAACCTACGCGAAGGGTTATGGCGCCATCCCCGGACACTGGAAGTTTCTCACCGGCGATCTGGACGCGGTAGAGCATGTGGTGGTGGACGGTTTTTTCCAGGTGATGGAACGAGAACCCAACCAGAAGACAGGACTGTTTACCATCGCTCACAGCGAGCGGCTCATCCTGGTGGACCAGAAGAACCGGGTCCGTGGTTACTACGAAACGAACGAAGAGGGTATCGACAAGCTCATTCGCGACCTGGATGCGGTGGTCAAAGAGCAATCATGAGCCTTTTCCTGCTGGCGGCGTCCGGCCGCTCTGAATTTCGTGTTCCGGTGAGGGGGGAGATTCGTACTTGCTCTCCGCCCCGGCGATTCCCCATCTTGTCGGCGATCTGAAGGCATCTCAAACTCCATCGGAGGGATCTCATGTCGTTCGCTCGCGCCTTTGGCCGAATTCTCACGGGAGCGGTCACTCTCTTGCTCGCCTTCGCCTCCCTCGCGCAGGCCCAATCGAACTGGGCGATCGCAAGAAGGGATGACGCGAACCTTCGCAAGCTCATCGAGACGCTGACCCCGTACACCAAGACGGTGCCGGGGGCGGACGGGGCGGCTGCCATCATCCTGTACAAGCAGCATTTCTTCCAGATGGAGGAAAACGGATATCGGGTGTGCGCCAATCTGGTGTACCAGGTGGAAGATCCGAGCAAACTCGACTCCGAGCTCTCTAAGCCCTACTTCGGTCCTGGCGACGAGTATCCCGAGCGTTCCGCCTTCATCCTGCGCAAGGACGCCATTCAGCGCTTTGATGAGAAGAAGATCGATCTGATCAAGGGCGATGGCGAGATGAGCCGCGACCAGGTCGAGATCCGCTGGGGGAATCTGGAGAAGGGGGACATCGTGGGGTGGTCCGTGGTCGAGGTGCATAAGGGCCCCCTCTTCGGCTGGATATCCGCCGCCACCGATCGCTATCCCGTGATCTACGCTAGCCTGAGAATTCTCAATGACGGAAGTTCCGATTTCGTGGTCGGAAGCCACGGGATCGAGGCGGCGAACTTCACTCTGAAGACGAATGGGCTGGCCAACGATCGCACCAAGGAGTGGCGGGCCAACGTGAAGGATCTCGCGCCCATTCCTTCGCTGGCCGCAACCGGTCCCTATCCGATCGATACACCGGTCTTCACCATCGCTCTCAAGGCGCGCCACATCGATCGACCGAACTTCTATACCGGCTGGGTCCCCATGAACGGCTGGGTGACCATGGCGGGCCTTCTCGTGGCGGCGAAAGACAAGATGCTGGAGGAGACCGGAGGCGTGGATATCAGCGCGTCTGCTCTGACTTCCGGATTGACCGACGAGGTGGCCAAGGAGAAGGCGATCTGCGAATTCGTGCGCGACAAGATCGCCGACGTCAAAGAAGACCGCTATGAGCGGGGAACTCTACGCAGCGTCAAGAAGGTCCTCGCGAGCAAGGAAGGCACGCCCCTGGAGAAGGTGGCGGTCATGATCGCCATGCTCGATGCGGTGGGGATCAAGTCCCAGATCGCTCTCGCCCGGCCGGAGAAGTGGGGCAGTCTGAAAGACGAGACCGATAACAGCTTCACTTCGTTCCTGGCTCGGGTCGTGCGCTGCGGTAGCAAGGAAGGCCGGTACTACGTGCCGCAATACGACGACTGCGCCGCTGGCACCATTCCCGCCGAATGGGGCAATGCAGTGATGTTCTATCCCAAGTCGGGTCTGTCGCAAGAGCTCGAGGCCTACAAGAAGAAGCTCGGCTCGGACGCCTTCGCGAATGCAGGGAGGCTGAATCTATTGAAGATTTCTCTTGAGGCTGAGAAGCACGGCGAGAAGGAAGGCTGGTACCACTTCGAGACCTACAAGGCGAAGTAGCAAGGCGGGCTAGAGGAACGAGCGCTTCTTCACCGTTCCTTGGGATCGAGCAGATCATGCAGGAGCTGACCGTAGATGGTCAGCTCCTGCGCTTTTTCAGCCCCTTCGAGTACGCACGCCGATTCGCAGGCTTCGGTGATGCGTTCGGCCGGGGACACCGTCAACTCCATGGCGCGCAAGGCCCGGAGAGTTTCGGCGTGATGTGCTCGGAGCTCCTCGGGTGGCGCCCCGCTCGCAATCAGGTCCTTGTAAGCACGATATAGTTGCGCGCGGCGGAGGAAGTGCTCGCGCGCCTTCACGTTTTCCACCCGGGCTTCCGTGGTCAAGGGTAGAAAGGGAAAGGCGTTGCGGAGGGCGGCCGTGAACAGGCCATCGACCAAGGCTCTGACCTCGCCATTCTGCAAGAGTTCCGCGTCGAGGAGTCCGCAACTCGGGGAGCGACTCTTCAAGACGAAGCCATCCAGATCGTCGACTCCCAATTCGGTTAGGCGATGACCCGCCCAGCGGTGCAGGTCGCAGGTATGGTCGATGCGGCTCTCCACCCCTCGCATTCGCGGTGCTATTTCGGCGTCTTCCAGTTGCACCGCTTCGCGCGGCACCCCCATCCCGACTTCGACCTCGGGACAGACCCCGATCCACGCGATCCGCGCTTCGCGTGGCCACCAGGCGCGAATGCTCTCCCTCGCGGCGCCGTCGTAGCGCACCGCTTCTCCCAGAAGGCAGCGGCTTACTCCGAGCCGCAGCGGCCGACTCATGTCCAAAAACACACTATCCTTCTTGCTCTTGCCGTCGGATGAGGTTCAGCGCGGATCCGGCCCTGAACCACTCAACCTGCTCTGAAGTCAAGGTGTGCAGAGCCTGGAAGCGATCCTCCTGACCGTTCTCGTGCTTCAGCACCACCATCACCTCGCTCCCGGGCGCCAGATCGCCCAAGGAGAGAATGCTCACGCGATCATCTTCCTGAACCTTGTCGTAGTCCGCCGGGTCCTTGAAGGTGAGCGGCAGGACTCCCTGCTTTTTCAGATTCGTCTCGTGAATCCGGGCGAAGGAGCGCACGAGGACCGCTTGGGCTCCCAGATACCGGGGCTCCATGGCCGCGTGTTCGCGGGAGCTGCCCTCGCCGTAGTTGTCGTCGCCGACCGCGATCCAGCCCTTGCCCGCCGCTTTGTAGGCGCGGGCGATCTTGGAGAAGCCGTCGATCGAACCATCGAGTTGATTCTTGCCGCGGCCCACTTCATCGCGGAACGAATTGACTGCCCCGATGAACATGTTGTCGGAGATCTTGTCGAGGTGACCGCGAAAACTCAGCCAGGGGCCGGCCGGAGAGATGTGATCGGTGGTGCACTTCCCTTTGGCTTTCACGAGCACCAGGAGGCCGTCGAAATCCTTGCCATCCCATGCGTCGAAGGGAGTGAGAAACTGCAGGCGCCCGCTCTCGGGCGAGATCTTCACCTCGACGTCCTGTCCATCTTCGCTCACCGGGATGAAGTAACTCGTGTCGCCCTGGTCGAAGCCGCCACTGGGCAGCTCGCTTCCCTGGGGGGCCTCCAGCTTGAACTCGCTGCCGTCCGCCGCTTTCAGTGAGTCGCGGAGGGGATTGAAGTCGAGCCGGCCGGCCAGGGCGATGGCGGTCACGATTTCCGGGCTGCCGATGAAGGCCATAGTGGAGGCGTTGCCGTCGTTGCGTTTGCGGAAATTACGGTTATAGGAGGTGATGATGGAGTTTTTCTCGCCCTCGGTGACCCCCTCCCGTTGCCACTGGCCGATGCAGGGACCGCAGGCGTTGGCCAGCACGACTCCCCCCATCTTCTCCAGCTCCGCGAGTTGGCCGTCGCGTTCGATGGTGGCGCGAACCTGCTCGCTTCCCGGCGTGACCATGAACTTGGTCTTCGCCTTGATTCCCTTCGCTGCCGCCTGACGGGCGATGTGGGCCGAGCGATCGATGTCTTCGTAGCTCGAGTTCGTGCACGATCCGATGAGCGCAGCCGAGAGCTCCAGGGGATAACCGTTTTCGCGCGCATCCTGGCCCATGCGAGAGATCGGATGCAGAAGATCGGGAGTATGCGGCCCCACCAGCTGCGGCTCGAGCTCGTTGAGATCGATCTCGACGATTTCGTCGTAGTACTGATCCGGGTTCTGGGCCACTTCAGGATCGGCGACCAGCTCTTGTCGGCGCTTTAGCGCCATCTCGGCCACCTGGCCCCGGCGGGTGGTCTTCAGGTAGGTCGCCATTCGTTCGTCGAAGGGGAAGAGGCTGGTGGTGGAGCCTAGTTCGGCGCCCATGTTGCAGATCGTGGCCTTCCCGGTGCACGAGATGCTCTCGGTGCCCTCCCCGAAATACTCGACGATCTTTCCGGTCCCGCCCTTCACGGTCAGCAGGCCGGCCAGCTTCAGAATGATGTCCTTGGGGGCGGTCCACCCGCTCAGCTTGCCGACGAGCTTCACGCCGATCAGCCGCGGCCACAAGACCTGCCAGGGCATGCCCACCATGGCATCGACTGCATCCGCACCGCCCACTCCGACCGCCACCATGCCCAGACCCCCCGCGTTCGGGGTGTGGCTGTCGGTTCCGATCATGAGAAGACCGGGAGCGGCATAATTTTCCAGTACCACCTGATGGATGATCCCCGCGCCGGGCTTCCAGAAGCCGATTCCGTATTTCTTCGAGGCGCTGCTGAGGAAGCGATAGACCTCGCCGTTCTCGTCGTTGGCGACGGCGAGGTCCTTCTCGGCTCCTACGCGCGCGCGGATCAGGTGGTCGCAGTGAACCGTGGTGGGAGTCGCCACCCTCGGCCTACCCGCCGCGATGAACTGGAGAAGGGCCATCTGAGCGGTAGCATCCTGCATTGCGACCCGATCGGGCGTGAGGTCGACCACGCTCTTGCCGCGAGTAGGGGCTTGGTCCTTGTCGTTCAGGTGGGCGAAGAGGATTTTCTCCGCCAACGTGAGCGGATGTCCCAGAACCTCGCGTCCCTTCGCGTGGTGGGAAGCCAGATCCTCATAGGCGGTGCGGATGGCATTCAACCAGTTCTTGTCCATTGCGAATCCCCTTCGATGTGACGGGCTCGGGCCCCAGTTGGTGGGTGGTGACCGCGCGAGGCCACGGGCGAAAATATAGAGCTTCAAACGCGATCGTCCAGCCGCGCTGGCCAGAGAGACCACGAGTAGGTAGACTTCTTTGACCAAAATGAACGCGTGAACCGCCCAGTTACGGGGGACGCCTTGATCGACACCACGACTTCCACGACCAACCTGGCCGAGAGATTCACCCGGATCCGTGAGACCACTCTGCAGCTGATCGAGCCTCTGAGCCCCGAAGACTGCCAGGTTCAGAGCATGACCGAGGTTTCGCCCACCAAGTGGCACCTGGCCCACACGACCTGGTTCTTCGAGACCTTCGTCCTGGAGGCGGTCCAGAAGGACTTCCGGCCCTTCCACCCCCGCTACCGGATGCTCTTCAATTCCTACTACGAGGCGGTCGGGGAGAAGCCTCCGCGGAGCAAACGGGGGCTGCTCTCGCGACCATCACTGCAGGAGGTCTGCGAGTACCGTCGCGAGGTCGACGGGCGAATGCAAGACCTCCTGCGGACGGAAGGCCTTCCCCGCGAAGTGCAGTTGGTCGTCGAACTCGGCCTACAGCACGAGCAACAGCACCAGGAACTGCTTCTGATGGACATCCAGCACGTACTGGCCACCAATCCCCTCCGCTGTGCGTATCGCGAACTCGAGAATCCTCCCGAGCTTCGACGCGAATCGATGGGCTGGATGAGCCACGAAGAGGGCCTTTTCGAAATCGGCCACGAGGAGGCGGGATTTTCCTTCGACAACGAATCGCCGCGACACCGGGTTTGGCTCGAGGGTTTTGCTCTGGCGGATCGACTCGTCACGAGCGGAGAGTACCTGGAGTTCATGGCGGATGGCGGCTACGAGCGCCCCGAGTTCTGGCTCTCCGATGGGTGGGCCCTGGTCCAGAATGAAGGCTGGCGGGCTCCGCTCTACTGGGAGCAGCTCGAGGGGGAGTGGATGCGGGCTGGCCTGTACGGATTTCAAAGGGTGCGTAAGGATCTTCCCGTCGCCCACATCAGTTTCTACGAAGCGGACGCATTTGCCCGTTGGAGTAACGCTCGACTGCCGACCGAGTACGAATGGGAGAGGGCCGCGGTACTCGCGCAGGCGAACGGAAATGATCTCCTTTCCGCCGGAAATTTCCTCGAAGACGGCCACTTTCAGGCTCTCGGAGCCACGGGAAGCAGTCCACATCAACTCTTCGGCGATCTGTGGGAGTGGACCTCATCGGCCCATGGGCCCTATCCGGGCTATCGTGCACAGGCCGGGGCCTTGGGCGAGTACAACGGCAAGTTCATGTCCAATCAGATGGTTCTACGCGGCGGCTGTTGCGTGAGTCCGCGCTCTCATCTGCGCGCGAGCTACCGCAATTTCTATTTACCATCCTCCCGTTGGCTGTTCTCGGGGATTCGCCTGTGCAAAGACGCGCTCCGATGAGTCGCGGCGCCCTGGATACCCTGCGCGCCAAACTGGCCGTCTTCGAGACCTGGCCCGGGCCGTATCTCTTCAAGTTCATTGCTCCACGCGAGAAACTCGACGAGTTGAAAGAGCTGTTCGATGATCAGAGCTACACCCTGCGGCCTTCCCGCACCGGGAAGTACACGAGTCTCAGTTGTAAGAAGATGATGGAATCGAGCGACGCGGTGATCGAGGTCTACGAGAGGGCGCTGGCGATCGAAGGCGTGATGGCTCTCTGAGACATCGTGCGCCCGAACGAACGGCTCCGCCGCCCAAGCGCTTCGGGAGGGTTCAGTTCGCACTCTCACCTTGGCGAAGGGTCGAGGGAACGAAGATCGCCAGACTCACCACTCGGGCGAGCATGAAAGTACTCAAAGCTAGCCAGAGCAGTTGAATGTTCTGCGCGCGGTGCGCGAACCACGCGAGCGGGGCGAACCCCACGAGCGCGGATAACACCATGGCGGTGCGCAAGATTCGCCCTCTCACCAAACCGATGAAGTAGCCGTCGAGCGCGTAGGCGATCGAGCCCACTCCCAATACGGGGAGAAGCCACGATTTCATCGCATTGACTTGAGAAAGTACCTCGCCGTGGTCGGTGAGCAAGCGAAAGAGCACTGGAAAGAGTATGAATCCCGCCGCGAACAAGAGCCCGGTCACCGCGCTCCACAGGGCCGACATGGAAAGTAGTCGCCGAAGCCGGCGACGGTCCGCGCCGCCCTCGAAGATGCCGGCCAGGCTCTCCGTCGCGAAGGCATACCCGTCGATGAAGAACGCGGCCAGCGTCACGACCTGCTTGACTACGGCAGTGGCGGCCAAGACGACGGCTCCCATGGCGGAGGCGATGTTGGTGAAGAGGGCAAAGACGCTGATGAGGGCCAGCGTGCGCACCAGAATGTCGTTGTTGAGTGAGAAGGTGGCGCGCAATCCTTCCATGGAAAGACAGAGTGGAATCACGCGTCGGATCCTGTGGAGGGGCAGGTCTTTGAGCGCGAAGACCAGCGCGCTGATCAGCATGAGGTATTGCGCGATGGCGCTCGCGGCGCCCACGCCGCCGGCGCTCATGTGCAGGTGGGCGACAAAATAGAAATCGAGAATCACGTTGGAGAGGTTGCCCACGATGGACATGATCAAGACGCGTCTGGCTTGCTCACGTCCCAAGAACCAGCCCAGGAGGACGAAGTTGACAAGAACCGCGGGCGCTCCCCAGATTCGGGCCGCGAAGTAGGAAAGGCCGGCCGCCTTCACCCCCGCGTCTCCTTGCAACACCCAGAATCCGAAGAGCGAGAGAGGTTTCTGCAGGGCCAGGATGAGAAAGCCCAAGCCCAGCGCCAGGGCAATTCCCCGCAATGCGACTGCCGCGACTTCGTCCGCGTTTTCTCGCCCGACCGCTTGCGCGGTCATTCCCGTGGTGCCCATGCGTAGAAAGCCGAAGGTCCAGTAGACGTAGTCGAAGAGAACTGCGCCGAGGGCGACTCCGGCCAGGAAGCGGATCTGCCCCAGGTGGCCCAGGAGGGCCATGTCGACCAGGCCGGCCAAGGGCACCATCAAATTGGAGAGAATATTCAGCGAGGCCAGGCGCCAGAAGCGCCGTGACAGAGACCTGGCGTGCCTGCCCTCCGCTTGCCCGAGCGGGGCTTCAGCGATCGTCATTCCCGCCGATCTCGACCTTCACTCCGCGGTCGTGTTGGCCCGCGATCGTGGCAAGTTCCAGGTTCCACGCGCCGAGACAAGTGGGTAGAGTCGCCTGTAAACGAGCGCGGTAGGGCTCGATGCTCTCTTTCAGCGAGGCGGGTAGATCTCCTTCGAAGGGAACACGATCGTCTCCGATGCGTCCGTGCTCGAGCGCATCCTCCAGCGCTTTCATCCACTCCTGTTCATTGTCGCTGAGGGACTCGCGCCCCCGCAGATCGCGGAGCGCGTTCTCCAGTTGTCGCCGGTAGATTTGTCCGAAGCTTGCTCGAGTTCGGCCAGGTTTGACGAAATTGGAAGTGGAGTCGGGTTCGTCGCCTCCGGCTCGGCAGCGGGGGGGCGACCACTGTAGATCGCACACGGCTCCCACCACGGTGAGATAGAGGTACTCTCCCGGCGACATTTCGTTCACGAGCAGCAGCGAGTCCCGGGCGCTGAGATACATCATGGTGACGCGCGCGACGCCCACGCCACTCTTGGCCATGCGGAGACCTTGCTTCAGTTTATTTAGGCCTTTCGCGTCGTGGATTTCTTTCTCCTGCTGAGAGACCTCCTCGAGCGCATCGACGAAACGACGGGTATCCACGGGTTGGCTCTCGCGAATGTTCAGATAGAGCTCCATCCGGTCGGGAGCAATGCGGCCGTTCAGCGGCGGAGTGTACTCGTCGAGCTTGCCGTAGCGCGTCACCAGCTGCTCCTCCTGCTTGTGCAACGCGTTCATCTCCGGTAGTTGATTCTTCAGCGAGCGAACGAAGATCCAGGAGGAGACGATCGAGATGAGCAAGATGGCGCCCACCACGATTCCACACCCGATCATGAACTTCTTCATGGAAACACCTCGGAGTTGAGTCTCACTCTGCGCTACTCGGCGACCCGCTGACGTTCGTAGGTTTTGCAAGGATCCACGTCCTCGACGTAGTCACTCTCCCACAGGCGGGAAAAGAAGGTCTCGAGCTGAGCGGCGATTTTCGGGTCTTGCATCACGAGCCCGACGTTCCTGGTGTCGTGAAAATAGCTCTTTCCCCAATTGGAGGTCCCGACCCAACTCGAACGTCCATCGACGACGAGGTACTTCGCGTGAATGACGCGCGCGAAGGGAATGAATCCTCCCGACCATTGGGGGATGGTGGCGAGTCTGACCGAGACGTGGCGGAGAGACTGGAGGCTCTTCAAGTACTGCATCGAACTCGATCCCTTCGACCAATTCGCCAGAATCATCTCCACCTCGACCCCGCGCGCCGCCGCCCGGCGCAGTGCGTCGTCGAGCACGTTCCAGTAGTTGTGATCGCGGCCGACGAGGTGGTAGGAGAGGAGCTGGAAACGAATGTGATCCTGGGCTTTGTCCAAGAGCTTCACGATCAGGGGCAAGTCCCACTCTTCCTCTCGGGGGAGAAAGCCGGTGGGGCTGAACGCGGGGGAGTATCCCTCGGGAAGGGCCGGAGGCGCCGCGCTCACCGCGGGTGGATCCTCGCCGGCGGACCTTGCCCAATCGTAGTCGAAGACCTCCTGCAAGCGTTCACTGAGCGCGGGATCTTCGATGCGAAGTCCCAGCTCCTGAATGTGAGCCAGCGAACGCCAGTCGAAGTTCTGACTGCCGAGATAGGCGGAACGGCCATCTACCAGGAAGTACTTGGCGTGGAGCACGCCCCCCATCAGCGCGCCCACGTCGTAGATTCTCAACTCGATGTTTGGCTGGGCGTCGAGACGATTCAGAGTCTCGGGATAGGTCTTGTAGAAGTTCTTCTCGGCCAGGAAGCGGACTCGGACCCCGCGTTTGGCCGCCGCTTCGATGGCTTGGATCACTGCCTCGAGACGGCCGGCGCTCGCAGGAGCAGCTTGCCGCAGCGAGTCGGGCGCGTTGGACGCGTAGAACTCGGCGAAATCGAGTTCCTTCTTGGCACTCGTGACCATCTCCAACCAGACCTGGGGTGCGTCCGCGATCCCCGGATTGTCGAGACTGGTCTCCACCGGCCAACTCTCCACCAGTTGTACCGGCGGCATGGCGGCGTGGACACTTGAGATGTTCGGGGCAACGAGCGGAAGAAGGCACGAGAGAAAGAGAAACCCGAGAACACGCGGCGCTGGCGGCACGGCCACCTCCTCAGTGGGGGTTTGGGCCAGGATACCAGTCGAGGGAGTTCGGGGAAAGAACTCTCATTTCTGCTTCGGGGTCGGGGTCCGGCGTTGCTTCTCTTCGAGTGGTTCCCTACACTCGCCCCACGGCCTCGTCCAGTCGGGACGAGCCGGTCTGGAACGTGGCGTGCCACGCCGACGAGAGGGAGGCAGAGGGTAATGCGTGTGGCGCTCGGCTGTGATCACGGCGGATTCCCACTCAAGGCGGAGCTTGTCTCGCTGCTCGAGAGCCTGGGACACGAGCTCATCGACTGTGGCACCGACTCCCTTGAGCCGGTCGACTATCCCCACTACGCATCCGAAGTCGCCAAGACACTGCTCGAAGCTCGCGCGCAGCGGGGCATCGTGCTCTGCGGCAGTGGCATCGGAGCTGCGGTGGCGGCCAACAAGGTCAAGGGCATCCGGGCCGGGCTCTGTCACGATACCTATTCCGCGCACCAGGGCGTCGAGCACGACGACATCAACGTGCTGTGTCTGGGCGCCCGTGTGGTGGGACCGAGCCTCGCGAAAGAAATTGTCATGGCGTTTCTGAAGGCGCGTTTCAGCGATGAAGAGCGCCACCGCCGCCGCCTTGCCCTCGTGGCGGAGCTGGAACGCACGGGGAAGTCGCTCTAGCCATTGGACTGGGCCGGAGATTCCGGCTTTGCCTCAGTTCTCTCTTTCAACCTCGCTTCGAGGAGTTCCGCGATGAACCAGAACCCCTTGATTCGCCTGCACGAGTTCGGCCAATCCTTCTGGTGGGATTCGCTCAGTCGGCGCGCATTGCGTGACGGCACCATCGCCCGCATGCGCGACGAAGACGGAATGCGCGGCATCACCAGTAATCCCAGCATTTTCCAGGCGGCGATCAGCGGAAGTAAGGATTACGACGAAGCGGTCGGCAAACTCATGCGCGCCGGTTTGGACTGCGAGTCGGTCTTCTGGGAGCTCGCGGTACAGGACATCAAAGCCGCGTGTGAGTTGTTGTTTCCCGTATTCGAGGAGAGCGAGGGACGAGACGGTTTCGTCAGCCTCGAGGTCGACCCCCGTCTCGCCTACGACGCGCAGCGCACGATGAAGGAAGTGGATCGCCTCTGGGATTGGGTCGACTGTGAGAATCTGATGGTCAAGATTCCCGCCACCAAGGAGGGAATTCCCGTCATCCAGAGTGCGCTGGAAAGAGGCCGCAAGATCAACATTACCCTTCTCTTCGGCCGTAAAGCCTACCGCGAGGTCATGGAAGCCTACTTGAGTGCGCTCGAGACCCGGCTTGCGCACAGGCGTCCCCTTAGCAGCGTGGCCTCGGTCGCCTCGTTCTTCGTGAGCCGTCTCGACACTCTGGTGGATGCCAAGTTGGAGAAAGTAGACGACCCTCGGGCGGGTTCGCTCATGGGGAAGGCGGCGGTGGCCAATGCGAAGCTCGCCTACCGTGACTTCCTCGAGGTCTTCGCGGGAAGCCGCTGGGAGAAGCTGGCCCAGGCGGGCGCGCGCGCGCAGCGTCCTCTCTGGGCCTCCACGAGCACGAAGAACCCCGCCTACTCCGATACCCTCTACGTGGATCCGCTGGTGGGTAGGCATACGGTCAATACGATTCCCACCGTCACGGTGGATGCCTATCGCGATCACGGTCAGCCCGCGGCGGACGCAATCCTGAAGGACCAGGAAGAATCGAGCGCGATTCTGAATGAGATCGAAGCGCTGGGCGTTTCCCTGGACGCGGCGACCGAGGAGCTCTTGCAGGACGGAGTGAAGAAGTTCGAGAAGAGCTTCACTGGTCTGCTCGAGGCCTTACAAGAGAAGGCCAATGCCATTCGCTGATTCACCCGCGACGGCTCCCGAGGAAAAGACGCGTGGCCACGTGCTCCCCAACCGGGAGGACGTCTGGTGGTTGATCGGACGCATCATCGCTCTTCTTTTGGTTCTGTATTTCTTCCTCTATTCCATCGAATTGCTCGGTTCCACGTTCAAGCTCATGGGGAAGGGCTTCGCGGTGGGTCTCATCGAGACCACCGCCAATCCCTTCACCGGGCTTCTCATCGGCGTTTTGGCCACCAGTCTGGTGCAAAGCAGCTCGACCGTTACCTCGATCGTGGTGGGAATGGTGGCAGGAGGGGGACTGAGCGTACCCGGTGCGATTCCCATCATCATGGGCGCGAACATCGGTACCAGCGTCACCAACACGATCGTGTCCCTGGGGCACATGGCGCGTCCCCAGGAATTCCAACGAGCGTTTTGTGGGGCAACCGTACACGACTTCTTCAATCTCTTTGCCGTGGCGCTGTTTCTCCCGCTAGAGATCTTCTTCCACTTCATCGAGCGTTCGTCACGGTGGGCCGAGGGCTTTCTTGTCGGTCGGTCGGGCGTGAGTTTCAACTCTCCCCTCAAGCTCATCGTCAAGCCGGTCGCGGAGTCGACCCAGGATCTCGTGAGATCCCTGGCCCGGGGAGATACTCTGGCCGCGGTCATCCTCATCATCCTGTCCCTGTTGCTGCTTTTTTTGAGCCTGCACTTTCTGGTGAAACTGATGCGCCGGCTCATCCTGGGGAGGGTGGAGGTCTTGATGCACCGCTACGTGTTCAGGAACGCGTTGGCGGGGATTCTCGCGGGGACTTTGGTCACGGTTCTAGTTCAGAGCAGCAGCGTGACCACGAGCCTACTGGTGCCGCTGATGGCAGCCGGATTCACCACCGTGGAACAGATTTTTCCCGTGGTGCTCGGCGCCAACGTGGGAACGACCGTGACGGCGCTCTTAGCCAGTCTGGTCACGGGTTCGCCGGCCGCTTTGGTGGTGGCCCTGAGTCATCTTTTTTTCAACATCTACGGGATCCTGGTGCTCTATCCTCTCAGGAGGATTCCGATCGGCGCGGCCAAGCTCCTCGGGCGGCTGAGCGTGCGATCACGGGGGTATGCGGTGGCCTATGTTCTCTTGGTATTTTTCATTATACCATTGGCTCTGATATTCGTGACACGCTAGGAGATCATCATGTTTCGAGCTCTCTTAAACGCGCTTCGCAAGAAGAATCAGCTGAGCCGGGCTCTGGACCTGAGCTACGAGTGCCTGGAGAAGGCCGAGTTGCTCGCCCGCGCTTCCATGGATGATCTGCTCAACGGCCAGAAGCCCACGATCGACATCTACGCCCTGGATCGGGAGATCAACCGTGGTGAGATGCAGGTACGTCGCCTGGTTTTCGAGTATCAGCTCCTCAACGAGGTTCCCGACATGACGGCGAGTTTGGTCCTGACGAGCACCATCATCGATATCGAACGCATTGGCGACTATTCGAAGAACATCTACGAGCTCGCCGAACGCTACCGCCATCCATTCGTGGGTAACCAACACTTCGAAACGGTACGCGGGATCGCTGAAGAAGTATTGAAGCTCTTCCCCCGCGCTGCCGAAGCTTTCCGCGAAGGGGACGTCGAGGCGGCAGAGTTCATCATGAAAGAGCACAGCGGTTTCAGCCGCCGTCTCGATTCGATGATCGACGGTCTGGTGGAGGACCCGCAGATCAGTGCCAAGGATGCGGTGATGGTGGCTCTCTCCGCGCGCTACACCAAGCGTATCAGCGCCCATCTTTCGAATCTGGCCAGCAGTGTAATCAATCCTTTCGACCGTATTGGCTTTCGGCCCGGCAAGCGGGAGCCCGAAGACGCGGACGAGTGAGATCAAAGGGGAAGAGATGCGAAACTACATTCCTTGTCTAGTTGCCGTGGCGCTGGTCGTAGTCGCGGCGACGGGTGCAGTCGCCTGCACGAACTTCGTCGCCAGCAGCGGGGCAACGACCGACGGATCGGTCATCGTGACCTATACCTGCGACGGAGAATTCCATCCACAGCTCGAGCGCGTCGCGGCTGCAACGCACGAGCCGGGAGATTCGCTCCAAATTACCGACTGGTCGGGGAAAGTCCTGGGGGCGGTGGCGCAACCAGCCCACACCTATGGCGTGGTGAATCTCATGAACGACCATCAGGTGGCGATCGCCGAGACCACGACCGATGGCCGGGAAGAACTCATCAATCCGGCCGGATTGCTCCACTACTGGGCCCTCATGCGCCTCACCCTACAGCGGGCGGCGACCGCGCGGCAAGCGGTCGAAGTGATGGGACAGCTCGTCGACGACTACGGCTACCGCAGCAGCGGCGAGTCGTTCTACATCGGCGATCCCAAAGAGGCCTGGATCATGGAGATGGTGGGCCCGGGGGAGAATCCACCAGCGGGGAGCCCCGGTGCGTACTGGGTGGCGCTACGAGTGCCCGACGGCTACGTCTGCGCGCACGCCAACTTGGGCCGGATCGATACCTTTCCCGAGAATGATCCCGACAATTGCCTGTACTCCCCCGGCATGGAGCAGTTCGCCGCCGCCCACGGATGGTACGACTCCTCCTCGGGGGAGGCGTTCAGCTGGCGCAAGGCCTTTCATCCCACCACTCCCGAGAAGCTCCGCTACACCGCGACTCGTGTATGGAGTCTGTACCGTCGTTGCGCTCCTTCGAGGGACTGGCCGAGCGATTACCATCGCGGGGTAGAAGGAGTGAAGCCTCTCCCTCTATTCATCAAGCCCGATCACAAGCTCTCGGTGCAGGATGTCTTCGATCTCATGCGCGACCATTACGAGGGCACACCCTTCGACATGACTCAAGGAGTCGACGCCGGTCCCTACAACAGTCCCTATCGCTGGCGGCCGATGGGATTTACGGTGGACGGTCAGAAGTACACATGGGAGCGCCCCATCTCCACCCAGCAGACCGGATTCTCGATGATCACCCAATCGCGCGGGTGGCTTCCCGACTCCGTCGGAGGGCTCAGCTGGTATGGGGTGGATGACACCTACTTCACCTGCTATGTGCCTCTCTACTGCGGTATCAATGATG
Source organism: Candidatus Krumholzibacteriota bacterium (assembly GCA_963764625.1). Classification (GTDB taxonomy): domain Bacteria; phylum Krumholzibacteriota; class Krumholzibacteriia; order JAJRXK01; family JAJRXK01; genus JAOZPE01. The sequence continues at coordinate 441,161 of CAVXTH010000009.1, forward strand.
TGCCCCAAGCGTTCGCGGTGGGCAGTTTGAACCACTTCTCCTGGGATTCGGCCTGGTGGGTGTTCAACTTCGTCTCCAACTACGCCAACCTGAAATACTCGTACATGATTCAGGATATCCAGAAGGTGCAATCCGAACTGGAGGGTGAGTTCTTTGCCATGCAGCCGATCGTCGAGAAGACGGCGGCGGATCTGGCCAAGAAGGACCCCGCCCTGATGACGCGCTATCTCACCGACTATTCGGTGAGCCATGGGCAGGACGTGGTCTCGCGGTGGCGGCGCCTGGGCGAGGACCTGATGACCAAGTACAACGACGGCTACGTGAAGGACGAGAACGGCCGCGTTACGGAGAAGGGGTACCCCGAGAGCTGGCTGAAGACGGTGGTGAAGGAGAGACCGCAGCAGTTCCTGCTGCCGCCGGAGAGGGAGGAGACAGCCGCAGCGGGATCCGCGGCGGCCGCTCAGTCGACTCCCTAATAGTGGGCGCGGTGACAGCCTTGGTGTAGATTTCTCCGGATGCAGATCTCACCCGGTACCAGACTCGGCCCCTATGAAATCCTCGCGCCCCTGGGCGCGGGGGGAATGGGTGAGGTGTACCGCGCGCGGGACACGCGCCTCGACCGCGAAGTCGCGGTCAAAGTGCTGCCCGAACACCTCTCGACGCATCCGGAGATTCGCTCACGGTTCGAGCGCGAGGCACGGGCGGTTTCCTCCCTCAATCACCCCCACATCTGCACCCTGTTCGACGTCGGCCGCGAGGGAAACACCGACTATCTGGTGATGGAGCTCATCGAGGGCGAGACCCTGGCGGACCGGCTCGTGAAGGGCCCCCTACCGCTTGCGGACGTGCTCGCCTTGGGCTCGCAGATCTGTAGCGCTCTCACCCGCGCCCACCGCGCCGGGATCATCCATCGCGATCTCAAGCCGGGGAACGTCATGCTGTCTGCGGGGGGCGCCAAGCTGATGGACTTCGGTCTGGCGCGCGCCGTGGGTCCCGCAGAAGCAGGTGAGGGGGGCGTGAGCCGACTCGCGCAGTCACCGACCATCGCCCAGCCCTTGACCGCAGAGGGCACGATCCTCGGCACCTTTCAGTACATGGCCCCCGAACAGCTCGAGGGCAAGGAGGCCGATGAGCGAAGTGATGTGTGGGCGCTCGGCTGTGTCCTCTACGAGATGGCCACGGGAAGCAGGGCCTTCGACGGGACCAGCCAGGCCAGTCTGATCTCGGCCATCATGGGACAAGCGGTACGGGCATTGAAGGAGCTCGCTCCCGCCTCGCCGCCCGCACTGGATCGTTTGATCCAGGCCTGCCTGGCCAAGGATCCCCAGGAGCGGGTGCAGACGGCGCACGACGTCGGTCTGCAACTTCAGTGGATGCAATCCGCTGACGAGAGCGAGGCATTCCCGAGAGCCGCTGCGACCTCGGGCAAGCACCGCCGACCGCGTTGGGCGCTCTGGGTCGTCACGGCCCTGGTCGTTCTGGCGACCTCGGCCACGACCTTCGTCATCGGTCGCGGTGGCCGGCCGACGACTGAATCCACGGAGGTCCAATATCACCGCAAGACCTACCGCAAGCAGGCCATCTTCACCGCGCGCTTCATGCCCGACGGCAAGACGATCGTCTTGAGCTCCGCGCTCCTGGGGAACCAAACGCGACTCTACGTCATCCGTCCCGAATATCCCGCGCCGCAGCCGCTCGGGGTGAAGAACGTGCACCTGCTCGCCATCTCCTCGCGGGGCGAGTTGGCGGTTCTGGCCAACGCCCGCTACTCCGGCCACCATCGGCTCTTCAGCGGCACCCTGGCCCGCATGCCCCTGGAAGGCGCCGCCCCACGGGAAGTCCTGGAAGGCGTCCGCGAGGCGGATTGGTCGCCCGACGGAACGCAGCTCGCCATCATTCACGAGGTCGACGGCAAGGACCGGCTGGAGTATCCCATCGGCAAGGTCCTCTACGAATCGGCCGGCTATCTCAGCGACCCGCGGGTATCTAGAGACGGCCAACGAGTCGCGTTCATGGAGCATCCCTTCCGCTGGGACGACCGGGGGTCGGTCAACCTCATCGATCGCGAGGGCCACATGCGCGTGCTCAGTTCGGGATACTGGGGCATGGAGGGGATGGCGTGGTCGGTGGATGATGCAGCGGTGTTTTTCAGTGCCACCATCAACGGTAGCGACTTTTCCGTGTACCGGGCCGGCCTGCAGGGCAACGCAAAGCTGGTGCGCCAGAGCGCGGGGCTGTTGACAATCCACGACATCGCAGCGAATGGCACCTGGATCGCGACGCGAGACGACTATCCAATCCGCATCATGTTTCAGGGGGCCGAAGACGCGCAAGCCCACGACATCTCCTGGCTCGACAGCTCCGTGAGTCCAGTCCTCTCGGCCGATGCCAAGACCGTGGTCTTCACCGATCAGGCCGAAGGGGGTGGTCCAAATTACGGGGTGACTCTCCGCTCCACCTCTGGGGGCGCCATCGTTCGCCTGGGGGAGGGAGTGGCCCAGGAGTTCTCGGCCGATGGGAAATCGGTACTGGTGGCCGTTCCAAGCACTCCCCCGCGCGTCATGAGCTATCCGGTGGGGGCGGGACAGCCGCTTCGCCTCGACCATGGTGAGTTCGAGAATATCGGGCAGGCACTTTGGATGCCCGGTGAAAGCGCGGTTCTGGTGAGCGGAAACGTGGCGGGCCAGCCACCTCGCTGCTTTTTGTTGAGTGCGTCCACGACCGAGCCGAAGCCGGTGGGTCCGGTGGGCATTCGGGGTGGCTTCCCCTCTCCGGATGGCAAGGTCTTCGTGGCGCTGTCGCAGACCGGTTGGTGGATCTACTCGATCTCGGGAGAGGAAAGCCCCCGGAAGCTGGAGTCGCTGTCCTCCCACGACCAGCTGGTTCGCTGGAACCTGGACGGATCCGCCCTGTACTGCTTCCGGGAGGCCAATAGCCCCACGTCTCTGGACCGCATCGAGATCGCCACCGGCAAGCGTGAGAGCATCATGACCCTCGGCGGCACCGATCGAACCGGCCTCCTCAATCTGATCGATGTGTCGATGGCGGATGATCTGAGATCCGTCGTGTACGCCGGGTGGTACTACGACTCGGTGCTCTATACCATCGAACGTGCTCATCCGGCGGAACCGGAGCACGGTTAGTTCTCGAGTTCAGCCAGGCCTCGAATTCAACGGAACCTCGCCTTCAGCCCGCCAAAGCCAGTCGAGTGCGCCGCCACCGTCTGCGACCAGATGCCCGTGATGGAGCTCTCATTCGCCGCCGCCCCAAATGGTGTCAATCCGAGGACCTCGCACAGACAGCGCAGCACCGCGTAGTGGGTGAGGTGTTGGGTGGAGGTCTGTCCCGCCTGCACCGCCGGTCCGGCGAACACGGTGAGAACGTGGTTGCCCGAATGGCTGTCGTCTTCATCGAAGGTGAGCACCACCATTCCCCGTGGCCCCACCGCCTGGAGCATGGCTGGGATGTTGCCGGCGAGCCAGGTGTCGCCGGTCGCCACCACGCAGCTGTGCATGTCGTTGCACTGGCTAGGTACCACGAAGGAGAGCCGGGGTAGAGTTCCGGCCGCGATGTCAGCCGCGAGGTCGGAATAGGGCCGCTCATGGGTGTGATCCAGGTTGGACCAATCGGTCCAGGGCTCGTGCTTGCGCGCGTAGAGCGAGCCGCTGGCAGTGCATGCGGTGCTTCCTACTGAGGGCAGGTACTCCGAATAGGCCCGCCAGCTGACGCCGGCCGCTTCGCAGGCATGGCCCAAGTTCTCGGTCGTGTAGGGCGAGCCGGGGGAGGGGCAGTTGTCGTTCGTCACACCCTGGGTGCCTCCCGCCCACAAGGCCAGGTAGTTCGGCTGCGAGGGATGGGTGACTCCGTAAGACTGTGTGAACAGCACGCCGCCGCTGATGAGGGCGGAGATGTACGGCAGCCCGACGACCTGGGCGTAGCTGTGATTTTCCATGATCACCACGATGACGTGGTCCAGAGCCGGAGCCGCTTTGGCCGCAGCCGGCAAGGGTTGCCATAGCGCGGCCAAAGCCAAGAGGCTGGTCGCGTCGCGCAGAAGGGCCCAGCCACGACGGAATGCGAGAGAGTGAAGCTTGGAGGTCATCAGAAAAATCTTTCCCAGGGGAGCTGAACGGCGGCGGACATTCAGTATACATCATACGAGCTGGGAGATTCCCTCGCCTGGATTCAAGATCCCATGCGCCTCACCAATTTCGTCGGAATCTGCGGCGGCGGCGAAACGAGTCGCAGACGTCCCGGCCTGCGAAAGGCCAGGTCCAGATTCTCGAAGAAGCGATGACGATTGTAGCTTCGCCGATCGATGACGCGTAGGGCGCGGCGGTTGGCGAGAACCCAGTCGGGGGCATCGCCTCCGTGGATCGCTCTCTCGTAGAGACCGGGACCGAAGCCAAACTTGCCGCGCAACTCGGCCAGTTGTTGCCCTAGAGGGTGGAGGTGCCACCGGTGACCAGGCCTCTCGTTGGGAAGCTCGATTCTGGAGAGAACGGGATCGGTGAGCCCCAGGGACTGGATGACGTACCAGTCGAAATGGTCGTAGTTCCGCACGCACCAGTAGTCGGCCACGATGAGCGCAAATCCATACTTGCTCCGGTGCCGCCAATACTCTCGATAGGCTCCCCGCTTGTCGAACCCGGCGCCGGACTCCCAGGGCTTGCGTGCCAACTCGGGGCGCAGGCGATGGGTCATCGCATCCTCGAGGACTCCGTGGCCCAAGTAGCCTCCGCGTAGGGTATAGGGATGGCCGTCGAGGGCGTGGGGGTAGAGAAAACTCGTCCCCGCCGCCACCACCAGTCCAATCTGTGGCAGGAGCCAGCGCCGCGCTCGAGGCGCAATCCCCGAGATTATGGATTCGAGAAGGCCCGAGATCGGCAGCAAGAGAAGGGGAATGGAAAACGCCAGATAGCGGTAGTGGAGGAAGTCGCCGCCGATCTTCACCACGTAGGCCATGACCGAGAGCGCCATGAGAACCATCACGCCCCGCGCGCCGAGTTGCGGAAAGTCCTTTCCTCTGCGGTGGAGAGCCCAAATGCCAAAACCCGCGAGCGGTAGAATCACGAAGTACCCGTAGGTGAACGCGGTGTCCCACACATAGCGTAGACCCTGGGCAATCCAGGTCATGTTTTTGAGGTAGAAAGTGTTGGGCAAAAGGGCGGCGTAGTAGACGATGCGAAACAGGGACCACCCCCCAAGAGTCGTGAGCGCGACCGAGAGGGACCATCGCGGCCACGAGCCCGTGCGATGCCGGGCCCACGGAACGCTGAGCAACCAGGGGAGAAGTAGCTCATGACGGACGAGGGGTGCCAAGCCCACGAGTACCTGTCCGGCACGGGAACGCGGGTTCACCACGTGCCAGGCAAACGACGCGGCCGCAACTTGAACCAGAGGCGTCTCCAGCCCCGAAGTGAACGAGCTCAAGACCCCGTAGTTGAAGGTCAACAGGATGAGGGGAAGGTCGAGATGGTCGCGCTTGGAGAGCCGGTGGTGGGTGGCGACCATCAGAATCCAGAATCCGAGGAACGACGCCACGCCCAAGCCGCGCACCAAGAGCCAGTAGTTTGCGTGCAGTGCTCTGCCGGCGGTGAGCAGCAGCACCCAAAGGGGGCTCGAGAAACCCTCGACGTACTCGCCCGCGTTGTAGACCAGCCCGAGTTTCAGAAAGAGCAGGTTGTCGACGTAGCGGAAGTAGACGAAGGCGTCGTCCATGAGCCAGGCGTAGTGGATGGTCAGAAAGAGCCCGCAGGCCAGACACACCCATTCACTCGGCGAGGGTCGACGCCACCACGAGCATGAGTGGGCGAGATCACGCATGACTCTGGCGATGGGGGGAAGGGACTCCTCTACCCTACACCGTTCTTTTCTTCAGCGTGGAAAAATCCCTGCCTGCGAGAGTTTGGCCCTCGTTCCGGGGGAGAAGGACTACCCCGCCATCACTTGCCTCGTCCTGGGCGCCACGCTGCCGTCGCCTTTGAGCGCGAGCATGCGCTGAAGGGCCATGCGCGCTCCCTCGGCGATCTGTGGAGGGACGTGGATGGGATTGAGCTCGTGGCCCTGAAGCAACTCTTCGAGGCAATACAACAGGTGTGGAGGATCGATGCGGTACATGGTGGCGCAGGCGCACTGGAGGCCGGAGAGACTGCGAATGTCCTGCTCGGGATGTTCGTTGGCCAATCGGTTCACGAGGTGGTACTCGGTCCCGATGGCCCACTTCGATCCAACCGGGGCTCGACGAACTTGATCGATGATGAACTCGGTGCTCCCCACAAGGTCGGCGTTCTGCACCACTTCGAAGTTGCACTCGGGATGGACGAGCACGCGACGCTCGGGATCGTTTGCCCGGAGCCACTCGATGTTCTGAGGATTGAAGATCTGGTGCACGCTGCAGTGTCCGCGCCACAGGATGAGCTTCGCATCGGCATAAACACCGGCTTCTGAGCCTCCGTCTTGCGCGTGGGGGTCCCACAGCGGCATCTGCGCCAGGGGAATGCCCATGGAGAAGCCCGTATTGCGGCCGAGGTGTTGGTCAGGGAAGAAGAAGGCCCGCTTTCCCCGCTGCAACGCCCACTCCAGTACGGCGCGCGCGTTGGAGGAAGTGCACACCACGCCATCGCGTCGGCCACAGAAGTCTTTGATCTCGGCACTGGAATTCATGTAGGTGATGGGGATGATTCCATCCACCCCGAGTGCGCTCAGTGTCCCCCAGGCCTCCTCGACTTGATCGGCCCGCGCCATGTCCGCCATGGAGCATCCGGCCCCCATATCGGGCAGCAGAACGGTCTGGTCGTCGCCAGTGAGGATATCGGCGCTCTCGGCCATGAAGTGCACCCCGCAGAAAACGACGTACCGCGCCTCTTTCTGCGCCGCCGCGTGCTGGGCCAGCTTGAAGGAATCTCCGGTCGCGTCGGCATGACGGAGGATCTCGTCCGCCTGGTAATGGTGTCCCAGCAGAACCACGCTGGAACCGAGGGCCGTCTTCGCCGCCGCGATCCTCAAGCCTATTTCCTTCTCGGAGAGCGCAGTGATGCTCTCGGGAAGAGGGGTGTAGGTCTTTTGCATCGTCGCGTCTCGCATGAGAAACACCTCGGAATGTCAGAAGGGCAGGAAGAAGCCCTTTTCACGCAAGTGGAGAAAATCGACGTCTTTGAACCGGTAGAGCTCGGCCGGACGTCCCGGACCCTCCGCGCGCTTTTCTCCCACTGGCTCGACCAGATCCAGGAGCTTCAACCGACGGCGGAAATTTCGTTTGTCCAAGGAACGATGGAGCACGATCTCGTAACTCGACTGCAGTTCCTTGAGGGTGAAGGTGGCGGGCATCAGCTGAAATCCCAGAGTGGTGTACTCCAGCTTCGTGCGAACCCTGGCCAGCGCCGTGTCCAACATCTCACGGTGGTCGAAGGCCATGGCGGGCAAATCATCGACCGAGAACCAGCGGGCTTCCGCTTCGAGCCGATGCAGGGTGAGAGGGCAGAGATCCGCCGCCACCAGGGCCACGTAGGCCACGCTCACCACCCGGCCGCGGGTGTCCCGCTCGGGTTCGCCGAAGGTGTAGAGCTGTTCCAGGTAGACGTCGTGCACTCCGGTGGCCTCCTGCAATTCGCGCCGGGCCGCCGACTCGAGGCTCTCCTCGCAGCGCACGAAACCGCCGGGCAGCGCCCAGAGACCGGCGAAGGGTTCGTCGAGACGCTTCACCAGCACGAGCTTCAACTCGCCCTCCAGCACGGTGAGGATGACCGTGTCCACCGTGAGGGGGAAGGAGGGGAGCCGGCGCGCCGGGGGCAGCTCCCGTTGAGGTATGGGGGCTTTGGTCAGCATGACACCCACTAAATAGTGTTCGAATGACACTTATGCAAGCCCACGGGCCGCGGCTGCCCGGGAGGCGGCTGGCGGTCCGCGCGAATCCGCCGGATCTTGAGCCTCGCCGAGTCGTCCCCTGGCGGCACCCCTTCTGCGCCGTCGGATTCGGTTCTCCCCTCGCGCGAGGCAAGCCAAGGACAGGTGAATTTGATGATGAGGAAGATCACGGGCATTCTGGCGGTAGCGCTCACGCTGCTCGGCGCCACGCTCGCCCAGGCGGCGCAGTGGAAAGTGGATACGAACCACTCGATCCTGAGCTTCAAGGTGCGCCATCTCTTTTCGAAAGTGGATGGACGCTTCGACGATTGGTCCGCCTCCCTGAACTTCGATCCGGATCGAATCGAAGAGGGTGGTGTCACGGTCGAGATTCAAGCCGCGAGCGTCACCACCGACAACGATCGGCGTGACGCCGATCTGCGCTCACCCAATTTTTTCGATGTGGAGAAGTACCCGACCTTGAGCTTCAAGAGCGACAAGATCACCAAGGAAGGGGACGGGTACATCCTCTATGGTGCTCTCTCCATGCACGGGGTCACCAAGGAGGTCTCGTTTCCCTTTGAATTCAACGGTTCGGGGAGCGATCCGGGCGGGAACACTCGCGCCGGATTCAGTGCCAGACTCAGCTTGAACCGCAAGGACTACGGCATGGTGTGGAATCGGGCTCTCGACTCGGGCGGAATGCTCCTCGGTGACGACGTCGACATCGACATCTCCATCGAGGCGGTGGAAAGCAAGGACTGAGCGACCGCGGCCTGAGCCACGGGACGCTCAGCGGTAGCCGACCGCCACGTACCCGACCCAGTGGTGCAGGTTGTTGGGAGCCGTCGCGCCCAAGCCCAAGATCTCATCCAGGTCGAGGGAAGTCTCCGCCACGCTCGTTCCGTAGTCGAGCAGGGTGCCGGAAAGGGTTTTCGAATCGAGGGTTTCGCTCACGCGCGAAGCCACGTCCAACCCGAAGGGCACCGAGAAGCGGCCACACCAAGTGAGCTTGTACTGCGTCACATCCTTGTCATCGACGAGGGTGTACAGGAACTCCTTTAGTCTCTTGCGCTGAATCGGGCCCGTCAGCTCAGCTTCGGCAAGAGAGCGGTCGCGATCGACCGCTTTCGCGTAGCCATCGATGTCGGTTCCGAAGCTAGCGAAGTTGTTCCCGCCCCAGCCTGAATCACCGTAATGCACTGCGTCGGAGGATGCGATGATCGCTACGTCCTTTCCCAGAGTCCAGCCCTTCTCCTTCATGATCTGCGACAGGGCGTCGCTGACCGATTTGGAGATGCGGTCGAGAGTCTTCCAATCCATGTAGGGGACGAGAATCGGAACGATCTCGACCTGGTGGTCGACCGCCTGCAACCAGGGGACGATTCCCTCCACGGAGTGCTCGACAGTGTGCATGTCGTTGTTCACGATGAAATCGCCTGCGGGCAGACGTGACATCAGATCTTCACGAACTGGCGAAACGCTCACCGGACCGTAGGGTCCCCGCCAGGCCTTGAAGGAATCGAAGACCAGTTGGTCACGGCAATTGAAGACACTTGCCTTGTGGAAGACCCCAAACAGGATGACGGTCTTGGCGCGAATGTGGGGAGCGAGCAGCGCGTAGAGGCGACTTGCATAGTAGTAGTCGTCGTGGGGGCAGACTCCGGCGGCGAACGGAGTGTCGGGATCCCAGCCGGTCTCGTTCTTGATCTGCAATGCGCGCGGGGCTGACAGCGCTTGGCTTTGCGTGAGGACCGAGTCCATCTGCTCCGCGGTAGTGGCATACCCCAGGTCGTCCGCGAGACCGCGCAGCTCGTCGGTGGGCTGCACCGGAACCTTGGCCAGCAGATCCTTGGGACCCACCGCCCTTGTGGGCGGGGTCATCATCCGGGACCCGATGGGAAGGGACGAAAGAAAGAAAAGGAAGGGCAGAAGAGCGAATGTTCGCCGCGCTGAACTCATGGGATTCTAGCCTCCTCGAACTCCGACTCCGCAAGAACTTGAAGCTATCCCGTAAGATAGTACCTTCTATCGAATCCCTCAACGGGTCCGGACGAAGGCGATGCTGCATTCAGCCGACGAGCCCGATTCTCTCGAAAGGATCCACGGATGCACTTCATCAACAACCTCATCGGTGGCGTGAGTTGGGATATTGTGATCCTCGGCGGCCTGCGGATTTTGCTCATTCTGGTGATGTTCTGGGTCGCAATGAGCGTGGTCAAGATGGGTCTCAAGCGCCTGGAAGAGAACCTGGTGCGTCGCGGCAAGGAATCCGGAGACATCGCCAACGAGGCGGAGAAGCGCGCGGAAACCCTGGTGCGGCTTCTGCGTCAGGCTGTGATCATCATGATGTGGGTGATGGCTGTTCTGGTGATCCTGCGCCAATTCGGGGTGGAGATCGGCCCCATCCTGGCGAGCGCCGGGGTGGCTGGAGTCGCGATCGGTTTCGGCGCCCAGAATCTGGTGCGCGACATCATCGCCGGTTTCTTCATGATCCTGGAGAACCAGGTCCGCGTGGGGGACGTGGCCATCCTCAATGGAACCGGCGGGCTGGTGGAGCAGATCAATTTTCGCACCATCGTCCTGCGCGACCTTTCCGGCACCGTGCACGTGTTTCCCAACGGCACGGTGACCACGATGTCCAACCTCACCCGCGAGTGGTCCGCATACGTCTTCGACCTCGGCGTCGCATACAAGGAGGACGTCGATCAGGTGATCGAGTTGATCAAACAGGTCGGGGCCGAGCTGCGCAAGGATCCCGAATTCGGGAAATTGATGGTCGATGACATCGAGGTGTTCGGGGTGGATAACTTCGCTGACTCCGCGGTGGTCATCAAGGGCCGTCTGCGCACGCGCCCGATCAAGCAGTGGGCCGTCGGCCGCGAGTTCCGCCGCCGCATCAAGCACGCTTTCGACGAGGCGGGCGTCGAGATCCCGTTCCCACATCGCTCGATCTACTTCGGCGAGGCGAGCGAGCCCATCCTGGCGAAGCTGGTGAATGCACGCTCCGAGGCCAAGACCGAGTGAGCCCTCAGCCCGGGCCTTTCCGCTGCTGTGGATTCCACACCGCGATGGCGTCGAGACCTTTGCGCTGAAGATCGGGGACTTCACAGCCGGCGGCCGGGTAACCCACCGGAAACAGGATGTAGGGTTTCTCGTTGCGGGGCCGGCCCAGGATCTCGCTCAGAAAGCCCATCGGGCTGGGGGTGTGGGTGAGGGTGGCGAGCCCCATCCGGTGCAGCGCGGTGATGAAGAGCCCGCAGGCCAGACCCACGCTCTCGCTCACGTAGTAGTTCTTGCACTTCTGGCCGTCCGGGGAGAGCGAATAGCTCTCGGCGAAGACCACCACCAGCCAGGGGACCACCTCCAGGTAGGGTTTCTGCCAGTCGGTGCCCAAGGGCTGCACGGCCTCGATCCACTCTTTGGGCATGCGCCCCTGCTCATACGAAGCGTACTCCTCTCGTTCGGCCGCCAGGCGGATTTCGCGCTGTAGCCGGGGATCGTCGATCGCGACGAACTTCCAGGGTTGGCGATGGGCTCCACTGGGGGCGGTGGAGGCGGTACGGATGGCCAATTCGATCATCTCACGCGGGACCGGATCGTCGCTGAAGTGCCGAACACTGCGCCGTCGGTCCATTTCGTCAAAGAAGGCGTGCCCTCTGCGCAGGGCTTCCTCGAGCTCGAGCCGCTTGGGGCGATAGGGCAGAAAGCCGGGTCGGTTCACGGACGGGTCCCCCTTGGCTGGTGCTCTGACGGGTCGCATCACCTTACTCCCAGCTGCGACTGCGGACCAAGCCTCCAGCCAGCTCGGGGGCCGGGCCGAAAGTTCGGGATTTTTTCCGCAACCCAGGTGTATTATGCTCCGTAATACACCCATGTTCGCCGACCTCACCTTCGCCTTTCTCCTCGATCCCAATTCGGGGAACCCGCTGTACCGGCAGCTAATGGACCATTTGCGCCTCGAACTCTTCGCTGGGCGCCTACAACCGGGAACCATGCTGCCTTCGGTGCGCCAACTGGCCCGCGAGCTCTCGATCAACCCCATGACCGTCTCCAAGGCCTACTCCCGCCTGCACGAGGAGGGAGCGTTGGAGCGCGTCCCCGGACTGGGCATGCGCGTCCCGCAGGACTCGGACCGCGGCCTCCAGGAACGCTTGCGCCGGGAGCTGCTACCCCGGCTCCAGGAAGTGGTGGAGCTGGCCGGAAAGGCCGGCCTCTCGCGTTCCCAGCTCTTGAGCCTCATCGAACCCCTGCTGGAGGATCTGAACCATGAGTGAAATCGTTCTTTTGGCGCACGAGGTGGAGAAGCGCTTCGGCGAGAGACGCGTGCTCAACGGAGTGGACTGGGAGGTTCCCCGCGGCTCGATCGTCGGTCTCTTGGGACGCAACGCGGCCGGCAAGACCACACTTCTCAAGTTGGTGTTGGGACTCTTGCGTGCCGACCACGGTCAGATCGAACTGTTGGGCGAGGATCCCTGGGAATTCTCCGATGCGACCAAGGCGAGGATCGGGTACGTGCCCCAGGAGTATCACCCCTATCCCTGGATGACGCCGCGGGAAGTGCTCGATTACATCGCCGCGTTCTATCCCCACTGGGACGCCCTGCTGATCGACGAGTTGATCCACCGCTGGCAGTTGGACACCGATCAACCGACCAAGGACCTCTCGGTGGGACAGCGGCAGAAACTCGGTTTGCTCGCGGCTCTGGGCAATCGCCCCGAGCTCTTGATTCTGGACGAGCCGGCCGCGAGTTTGGATCCGGCGGCACGACGCGCCTTCCTCGAGTTGATTCTGGAAGTGGTGAGTGAGGGCGAGCGCACCGTCATCTTCTCGACCCACATCCTCAGTGATCTCGAGCGCGTCGCCGATCGTGTCGCCATCCTTCGCGATGGGCGCATCGTCTACGACGATGAACTCGATTCTCTCAAAGACCGGGTCAAGAGAATGCGGATCATCGCTTCCTCCGATCTACCGCGCGATCTCGGTATCCCCGGACTCTTGCAGTCCAAAGTGCGCGGGCGCGAGGCGGTGATCAGTGTGATCTGCGAGAACGGCTCTTTGGCCAAGGAACTGGAGCGGCGCTTCGCCGCACAGGTTCAGGTTCAAGAACTGAATCTGGAGGACATCTTCCTGGAGATGAGCCATGAGTAACGCCCATACCGCGGCTCTTCGCGACTACGCGCGACGCGTCCGTTTTCCTCTGGCGCTCCTCCTTTCGTTCGTGCTCTTGACGATCGTGGGGGAGGGCCACCTGAAAGGCAAGGAGTGGGCGGGCCAAACCGGCTTTCTGATCACCGGCATGCTGCTCATGATGTGGACGGGGCTGGTGAGTGGACACCTGAAGCAGGTTCTGGCGCGTCCCGAAGGGCAGGCTCGTGCCCCGCTTCGCACCGGTTCAGCTCGGGGTGGCGCTGCTGCTCGTTCTCCCCGCGCTTCTGCTCGCGATCGGTGGATCTCTCCTCGCCGGGCTCAGTCTCGTCGCTTCGCTCGCGCTCTCACTCTTCATCTTCAGTGTCTACTGGAGCTGGCCCTACTTCGTTGAGCACGGGAACACCCTCATGCTCTTAGGTCCCTCGCTGGTGTTCTGGGTCTCACTGCTCACCGACCTTCACAGCCCGCGGACCTGGAACGCCTGGATCGAGTTCTGCGGAAACTTTCAGAGCGGGTGGCTGGTGGCCATCGTCGTCTCGCTCGTGCTCACCGTGTTCACGGTGCGCCGGATGTTGCATCTGAGCGAGAGCAATTTCGAATACCATCACGACCCCTCGATCTGCTGGCGCGGCGGCTCGAGCCCCGATTCCGGTACGCCGTTCATCGGCTTCTTCGTTCATCTCCTGCCCTGGCTGGGCCGATACTCGTTGAGGCCACGCCTCAGCGTGTACCGCTCGGGGGCCTTGCGGCGTATCGCACACTGGCGAAGGGGCATGGGGCCCCGCTCTCCCCTGGTGAGTGGGCTGGCCATGGCGGTGCTTGATGGCCCTGATGGGAGCGTTCTTTCTGGCGTACCACGAGAGGCATGGGCATGCGGAAACCGGGCTGATGTTCGTCTACTTGGTCATGCTCCCCTTCAGCCGCTATGGACACACGCATCGGCGGCGTGCCCGCGTGGAACGCGAAGCTCTCTTTCCCGTCGCCCGCGCGCAGCTGGTACGTGAGCTGGGAATGGCTTCGGCACTCGACATTTTGGCAAGCTGGTTCTGTCTCTGTCTCGCAACCCTGGCGCTGCGGACGGTCGGCCTCTTTGGCACCGTGTCCTGGGGATCGATTCCGTACCTCATGTCGCTCTCTCTGGGCACCACTCTGTTGGGGATTGGAATCTCTCCGTGGTTTCTCCGACTCAACGGCGACAAGCTACCCTCGTTGCTCTTGAGTTTTCTCGTGCTCATCGTGGGCGTGTGCGCCGTTCTCCCCTTGCGGTCGTCGGTGGGTTACCGCGCGTGGGAGGCCTGGCTCTCGGTGGTTCTCGTGCTCTCGGGCCTGGGAGTCCTCGGCAGCCTACCTGGGGTATCGGAGCTGGAGCGATCTCGAGCTGGGGCGCAGCGATCTGTGGTAGAAGGCTTCAGCTCTTGAGGAAATAGGGAACGAAACTGACGAGCGAGAGCACGACGGAGAGAATCGATCCCAGCGCGAGGACCAGGGCGCAGGTCACCACCCCGATGCCTTCGCGGTGTTCGGCCTCGGGCAAGAAGAAGCGCGCAGTGAGATAGCCGAACCCGAAGCCACCGAGGTGGGCCAGGTTGTTCGTGCGCGAGCCCATGAATCCCAATACGAGTAGGAGCCCAGCCCACATCAGGGCCTGACGGGTGATCGCATCGCCCAGATGGCCTCCGTGGGCGCGTCCGTAGATCACGGTCGCGGCCAAGAAGTCCGAAGATTCCTCCCGATGCTCCGACGGTGGGAGCGCCACTGACGAGATCGGAGACGAGGAACCCGCCGATCGATGCCACCATGAAGATGACGAAGTAGCGGGCCGGACCGAAGCTGTCGTCGATGGTGGGACCGATGCTGCGAATCCATAACAGATTGAAGCCGATGTGCAACAGACCGCCGTGTAGGAAGGTCGCTGATAACATGGTGTACCAGTGACCATGGCTGGCGGCCGCGCCCGAGGTCATCCCCAACATGAGGAGCGATCGGCCCGAAGGCGAGAGCATGCCGAAGATCCCACCCTGCGAGGACAGCGCGGCCCTCGGGTCGAGCGCAAGAGAGATCAGATAGAGCAGAATGCAGAACCAGGTGATGCCCGCGGTGGGATCGATCGATTCCAAAAGATGCGAGAGCGTCGAGGCATAGCCGAACATTCCCGGCTGCCAGCGGCGGCAAAAGGGACACCGCTCTTCATTGACGTCGATGAGTTTGCCGCAGGACGGACAGACGATGGAACCGCTGGTTTGACGCATGGAGCTTCAGGGCCTCGGCCGTAGGCTGCCGGGCGGTCGCACCCTTTCTCTAGAGGACGGCTTCGACCGAGCTGATCTCGGGAATGAAATGACGCAGCCGCGCCTCGATGCCCTGCTTGAGCGTCATGGTGGAGCTGGGGCAGCCGCCACATGCTCCCTGCATCTTCAAATAGACCACTCCCTCGCGATAGTCCACGAAGACCACGTCGCCGCCATCCATTGCCACCGCGGGACGAATCTGGTCGTCGAGAATCTCTTTGATGCGACCGACGATGGCGCCCTCGCCTTTGGCGTGATCGTCGTGCCCACCGGGAACCGCGGCTTCACCCGAGCGGAGGAAGTCACGAATGGCCTCGGAAACCCGTGGCGTCATCTCTTCCCACAAGCCCTCCGCGTTCGCAGTGACCGTGACCAGGTTTTGACTCACGAAGACTCCCTCGACGCCATCGACGTCGAAGACCCGCTTCGCCAGGGGGGAACGCAGCGCCGACTGGGGATCGCGAAAATCCGCGCTTCCGGTGGGCAGGAGAGTGCGTTCGGTGAGAAATTTCATGCTGCGGGGATTGGGAGTCCCCTGCACATGGATGGGGATCAGTGCCTCGGTACTCATGACCTTCCTTTAGGACTCAGGGAATGTCACCCCGGGATCGCCCGGTTCGCATGTCTATATCTAATGCGAAGCGGCCGGCTTGGCTTCCTCCGATTGCGGCCACGCCCACACTCCGGGGATTTCACGCCCGCAGCTGGGGCAGGTTCCTTCGTTCTGCTCGTCGATCGCGAGTGCTCGCAGTTCGACCTCAAATCCACGGCGCTCCACCAGGGTGGTGCCGCAATCGGGACAGAACGTCGATTCTCGCGGGTCCTTCTTGCCCGCCAGGTTGCCCAGATAGACGTAGCGAAGCCCTTCCTCGCGGGCGATTTCCCAGGCGCGGCCCAGAAGAGCACTTGAGGTGGCGGCGCGGTCGTTCATGCGATAGTCGGGGTGAAACGCGGTTAGATGCCAGGGAATCTCCTGGTCGAGACCGGCCAAGAACCGCGCCATCTCGCGAATCTCTCTTTCGTCGTCGTTGAACTCGGGAACCAGCAGGGTCACCACCTCGACCCAGTAGCCCATCTGCTTCACGCTCTCCAGAGTTCTCAGCACGGCCTTCAGAGTGCCTCCGAGCTGGCGGTAGTCGGCGTCGCGGAAGCTCTTGAGGTCGACCTTGAACAGATCGAGTCGAGGTCGCAAGAACTCGAGGACTTCAGGGGTAGCGTTCCCGTTGCTCACGAATCCGCAGAGCATCCCCGCCGCTTTGGCTTCGTCGAAGACCGCCGCCGCCCACTCCGCGGTGATCAGCGGTTCGTTGTAGGTGCTGACCACCACCCGGCTACCCGCGCGGCGGGCCGCTTCCACGATCTCCTTGGGGGTGCACTCGTGAAAGGAGGCGACGGCGTTCTCATCCCGTAGGGTCTGCGAGCTGATCCAGTTCTGGCAGTATCCGCAGTGGAGATCGCAGCCGAGCATCCCGAAACTGAGCGCTGGTTCTCCGGGCAAGACGTGGTAGAAGGGTTTCTTTTCGATGGGATCGCGCGCGAGCGCGTGCACGTAGCCGAAGGGCACGCGTAGCTCACCTTCTTGCAGGAAGCGCACGCGGCACACGCCGCTGCGATCCTTCGACAGACGACAGCGGTGCCCGCAGGCCAGGCAGCGCAGTCGACCTTGGCCCAGGTCCTCCACCAGCGCCCCGGCGGCGCTCGCCGTGTGCTGGGAGAGGAGTTCCTCAAGACCGGAGTTTGGGCTCATCTTGCGCCTCCTGGCGCGGAATTCCGCGCACTGCGCCATGAAAGTCCAAAGCCTCGTCCCAAGCAAGGTTCTTGGCGAAGGCGCGGCAAGATCCATACTTGGGCTTTCATCCCCGGCGGGATCGAAGCTACACTCATAGACCTCTCCCTAAGGGTTTTGGAGGCAGATTCGTATGGAAGAGCGCTACCGAGAAGATACAGAGCAAAGCTACCGCTTCGCCAAGGGCGAGTCGGCCGAACGCGGCCGCCCGATCGCGCTGGTCGCGGTGGGGGGGCACGCCTTCATGGAACCCGGGGGGAAGGGCACGATCGAGGAACACGAGCGTTGCGCTTTCGCGCTCTGCGACAAACTGATGACCCTGGTGGAGCGCGGCTACGAGTTGGTGATCACGCACGGGAACGGGCCCCAGGTGGGAAGCCTCTTGCTCCAGCAGGAAGCGGCCCAGCCAGAAGTGGCCCCAATGCCGCTGGACGTACTGGTTGCGCAAACCGAGGGTTCGCTGGGCTACATCCTGCAACAGGCCCTGCTCAACCAACTGCGGAGCCGAAACATCGGGCGCTACGTGGTGACGGTGGTCACGCAGGTCCTGGTGGACGAGAATGACGAGGCATTCAACATGCCCACCAAACCCATCGGGCCCTTCTTGAGCGAGAAGGAAGCCAAGCGCCGCGCGAAGGAGCTCGGCTGGACCGTACGCGAGGACTCTGGCCGCGGTTGGCGCCGCGTGGTTCCCTCCCCGCGCCCGCTGAAAGTGATCCAGCGTCACATGATTCGTGACGCCGCGCACAAAGGCCACATCGTCCTCGCCTGTGGAGGGGGCGGCATACCCATCACCGAAGAGAAGGGCACGCGGGCCTACAAGGGTATGGAGGCGGTCATCGACAAGGACCTCACCTCTAGCGTGCTCGCCAGTCAGATCGGGGCCGAACTGTTGATCATCCTCACCGCGGTTCCGCAGGTGTACGCCGGATTCGGCAGCAAGGATCAACGTCCTCTAGGCGCCGTTACGCTGCAAGAAATCGAGCGTCTGCGCGCGGAGGGCAATTTTCCCGTGGGGAGCATGGGCCCCAAGATCGACGCGGTGATCCACTTCCTGAAATCGGGTGGGGTGCGCGGTCTCATCACCGATCCGCAGAGTCTGGCCGAAGCCCTGGAGGGCCAGGCGGGAACGCACCTCGTGGGACGCATCTGATGGGAACCCCCGCGCGGCGGCCCGCCGTCGTCCTGAGTATCGCGGGAAGCGATAGCGGCGGGGAGCGGGGGTGCAGGCCGACCTGCGAACCTTCTGCGCGCTGCGCGTCCACGGCACCTTTGCGATCACGGCATTGACCGCGCAAAACACTCAGGGAGTGCGCCACATCGAAGTCGCGACGGCAGAGAGCGTTCGGCAGCAAATCCTGGCGGTTCGCGAGGATTTTTCCGTGGCGGCAGTGAAAACCGGCATGCTTGCCAGTAAAGAAATCGTTGAGACGGTAGCCGACACCCTGGGAACCGGGCCTTTCGGTCCCCTGGTGGTCGATCCGGTGCTCGACGCCCAAAGCGAGGGGGTGCTTTTGCCCAGGGAAGCTCTCGCGACGCTCAAGGATCGCCTCTTGCCTCTGGCCACGCTCCTCACACCCAACCTTCCCGAAGCGGAGGCGCTCTTGGGAAGGCCGATCCCGGAGGGCATGCGGGAACTGGAAGTCGCCGCGCGCGAGATCCTCCGACTGGGCGTAAAAGCGGTGTTGATCAAGGGAGGACACGCCGAAGGACCCACAGCGGACGACCTTTTCTTCGATGGCGCACAGTTTCGTGTCTTCACCGCGCCACGGATCCCCACCTCCAGCACCCACGGCACCGGCTGCACGCTTTCGGCCGCCATCACCGCGCATCTGGCGCGGGGAGCTTCGTTGCTCGAGTCGATCGAGCGAGCGAAGATCTACCTGACCGAGGCCTTGAAGGGCGCGGTTGCTCTCGGCCGCGGCCACGGACCGCTGCATCATTTCCACGAGTTCTACACAGCCGGGGATTCTGCCTGAGAGTTCAGATCTCGCCTCGCCACTCACTGCATGGGCTCGCTCAGTCGCGTCTACGCTCGAGGGAAGGGATCTCGACGTGGAATGGGCGGATGGTGAGATCCCCGAACGAAACCCGGGAGCGATAGCTGAGTCGAGGTCCCTCGGGGTCGCTGATCTCCCCCTGTCCCTCGCCGCCGCTGACTTCGCCGAACACCGCCTTGGCATCGCCATGCCACACGGCGTTGTCCGGGAGTCGAAGCAGCATTTCGCCCATTCTCATGTTCGTCACCAGGGAGGAATCGCGCAGGAGCGGTCCCCCGAAATGGATCCTCATCTCTCCCATCTCGCCCACGATGAGAATGTTCTTGGCCGCCAGGCGGGAAACGCCGTTGATCTCGAATTCCCCCATCTTGCCTTCGAGGCTGAAGCGGTTCATGTCGAGGGGATTGGAGCGATCGACCTCCAGACGGTAGTCGCCCATCACCAACTTGGTGGAGAGCGTGGCCAGAGCGAGATTCGTCAAATCGATCTTTCCCTCTCCCTTAGCCAGAGAGAGTTGCAGCTCCATCGGTGTTTCCACCGGCAATTGGACCTCGATCCGGTTGTCGGGATGATCTTCGCCCGAGAACTTCTTGCTGGCGAGCAGCCGGCGCATCCAGTGAATTCGCGCTTTGAAGGTGAGGTGGTAGAGCGGCGTTCCGTCGTCGTCGACATCGTACTTCTGCACGAGGTCGTAGCTGGACTCGTCGTACTTGGCCTCGACTTTGATCCCGTCCGCCGCCGATCCCGGGTCGATGTGGAACTCCGCTTCTTCCAGCTCGAGGACCACCCGCACCGGCGCGGCGCCAGGAGTCTTCTCGCTCTCGGTTCCCGTGGGTTCCTTGCGCTCCAGCTGGGTCTGAGAGGTCGAAGACGGGGCGGCCGGCGCGTTCGTCTCCACCTGTTGTCCCAGCTTGGCGCTGACGATGGAAGGCTCCGGCACTCCACTCATGCGGGCGCTCAGCACGAAGATCAGGGCGAGCACCAACACGACGAGAGGAGAGAGGAGGCAGCCGAGGGCAATCTTGCTGGCACGTCGCATGGGGCGGGCTCCGTGGGAAGGGTCACAAAACGGGCGGGGTCTAGCCCGGGGTGGACTACGGATCCTCTCCCGGCCCAGTTGCGCCGGAATGTATCTCGTCACTTCGGCGGCAAGCCGCGAGGCGCTGAGCCCCGAGCGGCTCATTTCCCTTCGCGGCCTTGCTCTCTGATATTATCTTTGTATCGGCGTAGGCCAGAATTTGCAACTTCGAGAAAGGACAGTCTGAATGCCTCCCCTTACCCGGCTCCCCGGGCGGACAACTCCGCCCGTCCTCTCACGTTTCCTCTTGGTCTCGTTGCTCTTGACGGTATTTGCGACCCCCTCGCTCGCTTTGCGCGTAGCCTCGTGGAATGTCCTCAATGCAAGCCCAAGCAATCTGGCTTCACGCATCGTATACGTACGAACCGTGCTGACCGCGATTCATCCCGATTTGATGATCGCGGAAGAGATCATCGGCACCGATGGAGCTCAGAACTTCCTGGACAACGTGCTGAACAACATCGAACCCGGGCAGTGGAGCATGGCTCCCTTCGTGGAGGGGCCCGACACGGAAAGCGCCTGCTACTACCGGACCAGCGCTTTGAACTACCAGAGCATGGTCACGCTCCCCACCGCGCTGAGGAACATCTACGGATGGGCCTTCAAGCCAGACGGTTACAGCGCGGCTGCCGCCGAGTTCCGCATCTACGCCGTGCATTTGAAGGCCAGTACGGGAACCGACAACGAGCAGAAGCGATTGGCCGAGGCCACGATTCTCCGCAATCACCTCAACTCGCTACCCGCGGGGAGTCATTTCTTGGTGGGGGGCGACTTCAATTTCTATTCCGCGAGTTCCGAGCCGGCTTGGGATGAGCTGACCGGAAGCGCCAGCGACAATGACGGGCGCTGCTACGATCCGATCGACCGGGTGGGGAGTTGGCACAACAATTCCGCGTTCGTGGATGTGCATTCACAGTCACCGCGACTCGACAATCTCGGAGACGGTGGTTCGACCGGTGGCCTGGATGATCGCTTCGACTTTCTGCTCGCCAACGACGACATGCTCGACGGAGCCGGGATCGCCTATTTGGCCGGCACCTATACGACCTACGGACAGGACGGCAACCACTTCAACAAGAACATCACCGACTCGCCGACCATTCCGCAGGGGGCCACGATCGCCAATGCTCTCTTCCGCGGTTCGGACCATCTGCCCCTGTATCTCGAGCTGCAGATGCCCGCGGAGCTGCAGATCACGGGAAACCTGGCCTTCGGCCGCGTCTTGATCGGAACCACTCCGCAAATCGGGCTCCAGGTAGCGAATCCCGCGCCGATTCCTTCCGATGCTCTCGATTACAGCGTGCAGGCGAGCGCTGGATTCACCGCACCGTCCTCAAGCCCAAGCGTCGCGGCCGGTGGCTCCGGTTCGGCGAGCATCGGGGTCGTGACCTCGACGCCGGCCGATCTGACGGGCACCGTCGACTTCACCACCAACGCTCCCGACGATCCCACTCCGCAGGTGGCGGCGTCGGCGACGGTTCTGGCGCCGTCGGCACCTTCGGTTCGCTCCGACGCGCTGCTCAGCAGCGAGGCGGCCGATTTCGGCAGCCACGCGGTCGGCGAATTCAGCGACTTTCAAGTGGACGCGTACAATTATGGTTTCACCACTCTACAGGCCCTGTTGAACGTCTATGAGGTACAGATTTCGGGCACCGACGCCGCGCGCTTCAGCGTGCCTTCGTTCGCGGCGCTCGACCTCGGGGCGACACCGGCTGCCTTCACAGTGCACTTCGACGATAGCGGCGCCACCGGGGGATCGGTCTACACGGCTAGCCTGCACTTCAAGACGCGGGATGAACAAGGCGTGTTGGGGGCGAGCGCGCGCAACGATCTCGTCTACGACCTGTCGGCGACGGTGGAAGCGGTGGGCACTGCCGCTCCGGCGATTCCCGGCATCACGCGGCTTCTCACGAATCACCCGAATCCGTTCAATCCGAGTACGACCATCCGCTTCGACCTTGCGCGGGCCGGCGCGGTGCATCTCTCCATCTACGACGCGCGCGGCCGTCAGATCGCGACCCTGCTCGATGGCGGGCTGCCGGCGGGCTCTCATTCAACCATTTGGAACGGGGTCGACTCCACGGGACGTCAGGTCGCCAGTGGGGTATACTTCTACCGCTTCCAAGCCGATGGAGTCGATCAGACTCGGTCGATGACGCTCGTGCGCTGAGCGGCGCGTAGTTGAAACGGGGGTGGTGAGCGCCCTTGGGCGCTCACCTCGGTCGATGGCGAAATCCTTCCTTTCGGTTCTCGTGGCGGTGGGACTGCTGGGCGCCGGGCTCGGGTTTGCGCCAGCCCGGGCTCAGGAAAAAGGCATCAAGAGCCCCGCGCAGTGGCTGGGTCACCCTCTCGGCGCCGACCGAGAGCTGGCTGACTGGGACACCATCGTACGCTACAGCTACTACCTGAGCGGAGAGAGCGACCGCGTCGACGTGGTCGAACTCGGGCAGAGCACCCTCGGTAAACCCTTCATCCTGGTCATTCTGGGCAGCACCGAGTCCGTGGCCGAGCGCGATCATCTGCAGGATCTCGTCCACCGTCTCACCGAGGTCTCCGCCACCTCCGAATCGCAGGCGCGCGAGTTCGCGCAAAAGGGCAAGGTCATCGTCGCGCTCTCGTTGGGTCTGCACGCGATCGAAGTCGGGGCCTCTCAGGCCTCGATGGAGATGATGTACGAGTTTGCCACCCGAAACGACGCGAAGACACGGGCCATTCTGGACAACTGTCTTGTGCTCATGGTGCCCTCGATGAATCCCGATGGCCTGGACATCGTGGCCGACTGGTACAAGAAGAGCGTGGGGACACAGGCCGAGGGCAGTCCGCCCCCCTGGCTCTATCACCACTACGCGGGGCACGACAACAACCGCGACGGCTTCTTCAACAACCTGAAGGAGACCGCGCTCTGGTCTCGCCTGCTCTACGAAGACTGGTTGCCGCAGGTGGTCCTGGATGAGCACCAAATGGGGGCTTCCGGTCCTCGCCTCTTCTTACCGCCCTTCGACGATCCCATCTCGCCCTCGGTTCATCCTCTGGTTTACAGCCAGCTCTCCGCCGCGGGACAACAGATGGTGAGCGACCTCACCGCGAAGGGCTGGACCGGCATCGCCACCTCCACCATGTTCACCGCGGAGTGGCCGGGTTCAGTGCGCAGCACCGGGTTCTGGCACAACATGCTCGGCTTGCTCTCGGAGGTGGCGAGCGCGCGGATCGCGACCCCTCTCTATTTTGCGCCCGGAAGCCTGGAAGGTGGGGGACGGGGGCTGCCGTCGTACCGCAAGCAGGCCAACTTCCTCGCACCATGGAGCGGTGGATGGTGGCGTCTGGGTGACATCATCACGCTCGAAAACGACCTCACCTGGTCTCTGCTGGCCTGGACGGCGCGCGAGAGAGAACAGCTCCTCTTCAATTTCTACCAGATGAACGCGGACGCGGTGCGGCGCGGCCGCAGCGAAGCGCCCTATGGATTCGTGGTGGGGGCGGATCAACACGACTCCGGCGCCGCGCACCGATTGGCCCGGCTCCTCCTGGATGGAGGGATCGAGTTGCGCTGGCTTGCGGGTCCGGCCGAAGTAGGGGGAAGGCTCTATCCGCACGGCGCCTACCTGATCGACGCGGCACAGCCCTTTCGTCCTTTCCTCATGGAGATGCTCGACCCGCCCGACTATCCGCTGGGGGGCGGCTCGAAGGACGAAGCGCCCCCGCACCCCTACGACGTCACCGCCTGGAGTCTTCCCGCGCTCTTGGACCTGAGAATCGAGTCCTTGGCGAGGCCGCTGGACTTCGGCCGGGCGGCCAAGGTCCTGCGGCCCCAACGCCCGCTGGTGGAGAAGTTCCAGGGCCCGGTCCGCCTCCCCGCGAGCGACAACGCCAGCCATGTGGCGGTGGCGCGGCTCCTGGCCCGTGGCGTGACCGTCTGGCGCTGGATCGAGCCGCAAGACGCGGCCTTCGACTCGACCGGCGGGCCACGCCAGGGAGACTTCCTGCTCGAAAGCGGCCAGGAGGCGGACGCGATCTTCATGGCCTGTGGCGCGCGGCCGAGCCCTCTCTCCGCTCTCACCCTGCACCCGGACGAGCTGGGCTCGCGCGCCGTCACCTTGCACGCACCCTCTCTGGCCTTGTACTGCCCGTGGGGCGGGAGCATCAGTGAAGGGTGGATGCGGCTCGTCCTCGACCGCGGAGGCTTCAGCTACCGGAGCTTACGGAACCAGGACTTCCGCGCTCTGGCGAACCGTGTCGATGGGGGAGCGGCGCTTCGAGCTAGCTATGACCTCATCGTGCTCCCTTCGATCTCGCCCGAGGTTCTCTCGCAGGGACGGGAGGAGGCGCGAGGCCCCGCCCTGACGCGCGCCACCTGGCCCGAGAAATACCAGGGTGGTCTGGACGACACGGGCGCGGCGAAACTCCTGGAGGGCTTCGTGCGCGAGGGTGGAACCCTCATCGCGCTGGGTGCGGCGACCCGCTGGACGAGCCACGCGCTCGAGCTGCCGGTCGAGCCCACCCTGGAGTTCCTCTCGCCCGAGCAATTCCAGGCCCCCGGGACTTTGGTGAGAGCCACGCTCGATCCCAAGCAGCCCTTGGCCTGGGGCATGCCACCCTCGGTGGCGGTGTATCTCGCGGCGGGCGAGGCATTCCGGCCGCGGGCCTACACCGAGAAAATCGACGTCCCCGCGCTCTACGCGCGGCAGGATCTGCTCGTCTCGGGTCACCTCGTGGGTGGAGAACACCTCGCCGGCCGGCCGGCCCTGGTGGATCTCAAGCTCGGGAAGGGGAGAATCGTGCTCTTCGGCTTCTCTCCGCTGTATCGCGCCCAGACCGAGGCCACTTTCAAACTCCTCTTCAACGCGCTGCTGAGAGCCGGAGAGGGGACGGGAGCTTCAGGCTAGCTGCCCTGGCTTGGGTGCAATGCCGTTGGCGGCGCCGATTCCCATCCGCTCCATGAGAGTCCCTTGTCCAAAAAGCCCAGTCGGGACTGGACCTCGCTACCCCACGCTCTATATTGACGACCACTGGGGGATGAGCCCGAGGCGGAGCCAGCTTTCTTCCTCGTCGGCTTGCTCACAGTCCTAGACGCGCTTAGACTGCTTTCTTAAATCATTAAGAGCGCGCGGGAGGTTTGCCTTGGCTTCAACAGACTCGAATTCGTCTACCTCAGATCCGCAGCTGAAGCAGATCCTCCGCAGCGAAAAAGTGCGCCACGTGATGATACGTGAGCCTTTCACCGTCCCTCTTCACTCTCCGGTGAACGAGGCGGTGGAGGGAATCAAGGAGCGCACCACGAAATACGCTCTGGTGGTCGAGGGAGAATCCCTCGCCGGGATCTTCACCGAACGCGATTACCTGGACAAAATCGCCGGGATGAGAGTTTCCCTGCAGCAGCCGGTCGACGAGTTCATGACGCGTGAGCCGCAGTTCATAGGGCCCGACAACTCGATTGCGGAGGCTCTCGATCTCATCATCGAAGGCGGATACCGCCATCTTCCCGTGGTAGAGAACAACAAGCTGGTGGGTGTTATCACCTCTCTGGGCATCGTGAAATACATCGCGGAGCTCTTTCCCACCGAGGTCTACAACTTGCCTCCCCGGCCGGGTCAGGTCATGAACCAGGCTGAGGGGGGTTGATCGAGCATCGTTCGCTAGGACTTCAACCTGAACCTCGAGGACTGAAGATCAATGTCAGAGCGCAAGGTGACAGAATTAGAATGTGTCACGATCCGCTTCGCGGGTGATTCCGGAGACGGGATGCAACTCACCGGCTCCCGCTTCACGGATACTGCAGCCTTGATCGGAAACGACATCGCGACCTTCCCCGACTATCCGGCCGAGATCCGCGCCCCAGCCGGCTCTTTGGCGGGGGTATCGGGCTTTCAAATTCAGTTCAGTTCACACGACATTCGCACGCCCGGTGACCACCCCGACGTGCTGGTCGCCATGAACCCGGCCGCGCTCAAAGTAAACCTGAATGACCTTCCCAAGGGCGGCGTCCTGGTGGTGAACGAGGATGCCTTCGCGAAGTCGAATTTGAAGTTCGCGGGGTACGAGACCAATCCGCTGGAAGACGGCTCTCTGGCCGAATACCGGCTCATCCGGGTCCCCATGACCGAACTGACCATCAAGGCGGTCGAAGAGACCGGCTTGAAGCGGAAGTTGGCCGAACGCTGCAAGAACTTCTTCGCCCTGGGTGTGATGTTCTATCTCTATCAGCGCTCGCTCGACCCCACTCTGAAGTGGATCGAGCTGAAGTTCGGCGCCAAGCCCGAAATCGCGCAGGCCAACAAGCTCGCGCTCACCAAGGGCTTTCACTACGCCGAGACGGTGGAGGTCTTCCAGACCACCTACGAGGTCAAGAAGGCCGCTTTGCCTCCGGGAACCTACCGCAGCATCAACGGGAACCAGGCCCTCGCTCTGGGATTCGTCGCCGCGGGTTCGGTGGCTAAGACCCCCGTCTTCTACGGCTCGTATCCCATCACTCCGGCCAGCGACATCCTGCACGAGCTGGCGCGCCACAAGGGTTTCGGAGTGAAGACCTTCCAGGCCGAAGATGAAATCGCGGCCATCGGCGCCACGATCGGCGCGGCCTACGGCGGTTCGATCGCGGTCACCGGGACCAGCGGTCCCGGCGTGGCACTGAAGAGTGAGGCCATGGGACTCGCGGTGATGACCGAACTGCCGGTGGTCATCGTGAACGTACAGAGGGGAGGGCCCTCGACCGGACTTCCCACCAAGACCGAGCAGGCGGACCTCTTCCAGGCCGTACTGGGACGCAACGGCGAGTGTCCGATGCCGGTGATCGCGCCGTCGACGCCCGGCGACTGCTTCCACATCGCGATGGAAGCGGTGCGACTGGCAACCAAGTACATGACTCCGGTGATCGTGCTGTCCGACGGCTATCTGGCCAACGGGGCCGAGCCCTGGCGGATTCCCGATCTGACGGAGTTGCCCAGGATCGAGATCAAGTTCGCGACCAAGAGCGAAGGGGAGTTCATGCCCTATGAGCGCGATGCGAAGACCCTGTCGCGTCCCTGGGCCATCCCCGGAACCCCAGGTCTCGAGCACCGCATCGGCGGCCTCGAGAAGGACCATCTCACGGGAAACGTGAGCTACGACCCCGAGAACCACGAAGAGATGATCAAGCTCCGCGCGCGCAAGGTCGCGGGCATCGTGGACGACATTCCCGATCTTGCGATCGAAGGCCCCGCCGACGCGGAGTTGCTCGTGTTGGGGTGGGGTTCGACCTACGGTGCCATCACGAGCGCCTGCGAATCCCTGCGGGTCACCGAAGGCCTGTCGGTCGCCAACGCGCACTTGCGCTATCTGAACCCGTTCCCCGCCAATCTCGGGAAGATTCTCGACAGTTTCGACCAGGTCCTGGTGCCTGAGATGAACATGGGTCAGCTCCGCCGTCTCCTGCGCGCCGAGTACCTCAAGCCGGTCATGGGCTTGAGCAAAGTGCAAGGAAAGCCGTTCAAGGTGGAGGAGATCGCGGAGAAGGTCAGAGCCCTTTTGCAGAAGAAGGCTGTCGCCAGATGAGCCCGAAAGGAAGAATGAGATGAACACCGCCGGCGCGACCGCAGAGAAGCTCACCCGCAAGGACTTCGCCAGCGACCAAGACGTTCGCTGGTGTCCCGGTTGTGGGGACTACTCCATTCTGAGTCAGGTTCAGAAGGTGATGCCCGAGTTGGGCTATCCCAAAGAGGACATCGTCTTCATCAGCGGAATCGGTTGCTCCAGCCGCTTCCCCTATTACATGGACACCTACGGATTCCACAGCATCCACGGCCGCGCCATCACCCTGGCCACTGGACTGCGGATCGCGAATCCTGACTTGAGCATCTGGGTGATTACCGGGGACGGCGACGGCCTCTCGATCGGGGGGAATCACTTCCTGCACGGTCTGCGTCGCAACCTGGACATCAACGTCATCCTCTTCAACAACCGCATCTATGGTCTGACGAAGGGTCAGTACTCGCCGACCTCCGAATACGGCAAGAAGACCAAGTCCAGCCCGCAGGGTACGGTGGAGCATCCCATTCGGCCCATTTGCGTGGCGCTGGCGGCCGAGGCGACCTGGGTGGGACGATCCACTGACAGCGACACCAAGCACCTGGCACAGATGATCGAGCTGATGGCCAAGCACGACGGGGTTTCTTTCCTCGAGGTCTATCAGAACTGCATCATCTTCAACGACAAGGCCTTCGAGGAATACACCGCGAAGGCGGAGCGCGAAGACCACATGATGTACCTACAGCCCGGCGAGCCGATTCGCTTCGGGAAAGACCTTCAGCACGGACTGCGCCTCAACGGTCTGCGTCCCGAGAAAGTCACCGTGGGCGAGAATGGCGTCACCGAGAAGGACCTCATGGTCCACGACGCCACCAACCCGGCCATGGCCTACCTGCTCGCTACTCTGGACTATCCCGACTTTCCGGTTCCCACCGGAGTGTTCCTGGACGTGAAGAGGGACATCTACGAGCAGAGCCTGCAGGCTCAGGTTGATACCGCGCAGAAGCGCAAGGGAGCCGGCGACTTGTCCGCTCTGCTGAACGGTCCGAACACCTGGGTGGTCGACTGAACGCGAAAGAGAGTTGGGTATGGATTGTCCCCTCTGTGGCCACGAAAATCTTCCCGGAGCCGACTCCTGTGAAGTCTGTCACGGCGATTTGGCCGCGGCCGATGTGGAGAATTTTCGAAACCGTCTGAAAGACGGGGTCCTCGGGGACACGCTCTCTCAGCTGGGAACTCTCAAGCCCGGGGTCATGAGCCCAAGCGGAACCGTCGCGGATGCGCTTCCCTTGATGCGCGCGGACCGGCGCGGCAGTGTGCTCATCTGCGATGAAAACGGAGTGGTCGGGATCTTCACCGAACGCGATCTCATCCGCCGGGTGGCGCCCGACGCCGACCTCACCACCTTGAAGATTTCCGAGGTGATGACCCCTGATCCCTTCACCTACTCCCCGAACGACAACATCGCCTACGCCCTCAACGGCATGACCGCCTGGGGCAATCGGCACCTTCCCATCTGCGATGAGAACGGAACCCTGACCGGCTTCGTCTCGGTGCGCAAAGTTCTAGGGCACATCAAGGAGCGTTGCGACAGCGGCGACTGCTGAGGGGACTCGGCGCGAGCACGCAATCCTCTGAAGAGCCTTCTATCCGGGTATTCTGGTCCATCTTGCCTGACCGGCCGCGGCCCGCGGCAACACAGGACAATTGAGTCTGCTGTAGGACTGTGGACGGCCACAAGCGGGTATGCCATCATCAATCGTCCCTGCGTGCAGATTTGACCATCCCTCGCTCCCGGGTGGTCGTCGGGCGCCCCCCAGCCAATTGTCCACCAGGCACGAGTGTAAACGTTCGAGGTGACAGGCATGCGTATGCGGTTCTTAGTTCTTCTTCTCTTTGTTGCGGTCGCCATGCCGCTGCTGGATGGTTGCGGAAGCGACCCGACTGGCCCTGAGAACGGCGGATCGTCCGCGTTCTCGCGTATGATTTTCGGGAGCGGAACCGACAATACGCTCTCGGGCGACGTCGCCGTGACCTCCGACGGCCTGAGGGTGATGGTAGGGCAGTGCGGCCATTCGCTGCAGATCACCGGCTCCTCCACGACTTTGGATCCCTCGGGTACTTCGCACTTCTTCGTGGCCGGGTTCAATGCGGATGGTTCGACCTCCTCGGTCACCCTCGTCCCCGGTGCTGGCACTCCCCCGGAAATCCACGCGATGGTGAGCGACCCGAGCAACAACCTCGTGATCGCGGGGTTTTTCTTTTCCGACATTACCTTTGGATCCATCAACCTGACCGGCAGCGGCAGCGGGGACGTGTTCGTGGCCAAGTTGGATGCCACCGGTCACCCGATGTGGGCTCAGGGGGGGACGCAGGGAGTGCTCGATGACGAGGCCACCGACCTCGCGGTAGCTCCGGACGGCTCCATCTATGTCGCCGGTCTTGCCTACGGAGAGATCGGGCTTGCCGGAGTGACAGCGGGAGTTGCCGGAAAGTACAGTGGTTATCTTGTGAAGCTGGGCGCCAATGGAGATGGTATCTGGCAAAAGACGGCGACTGCGACGTCCCAGTCAACCTGCTGGGGGACGGCCGTCAGTCAAGACGGCTCAGTGCTCGTGTGTGGGGATTTCGCTGGCTCGAGCGTGACGATCGGTGGAGTGGTCCTGCCCAACGACGGATTGGCCAACGCGTTCATATCCCGCTTCAGCGCCGGTGGCGCGGGGATGGGCAACATCCGCATCGGTGGGCCAGGTACCGCCGTCGCGCGGCGGGTCGCCACCATAGGCGACGAGCCCGTCGTCGCGGGCACCTTCACGGGAACCGCTGACTTCGATGTCGACACCTCCGCGGGATCCATGGCTGCGGTGGGGATCGACGTGTTCATCGCGCGTTATAGCCGGGCCGGAGAGCTACGTTGGGTGGTGACCCTCGGCGGAGCCGACGACCAGTTCGTCAGCGACTTGGCCCTCACCGACTCCGGCGATATCGTGGTCTGCGGGACCTTCTCTACCATCCTCACTGCGGGGTCGACGACGCTCAACTCGGTCGGCGCGACCGACGCGTATTTCGCGCGCGTGTCGGCTGACGGCCAGGTGCGCTCGGCGCAAAGGGTGGGCGGCTCGAACGATGAAACGACTACCGGCATAGCGGTGTCGGGAGCTTCCATCATCGTGGTCGGCAGCAGCAAATCCAACGACTTGAGCTTCCCCGACGGATCGCAGCGGCCGCTGGCAGGTGAGATCGATGCCTTCATCTATCAGCAGCCCTAGGCGGAGAACGCCAAGCCCTGACGACCATCAACCTGCGAGGTCCTAGTCGTGCGTCCAACCCTCTTTCGTTTACTCGTCGTCGCGCTCTTTGCGTCGTTGGCGCTGAGCGGCTGTGGGAACGGCTCCACTTCCCCCGAGGATGGCGGACTCGCCGCGTTCGCGAAGCGTATGGGCTGTCGTCCCGACCTCAGCACGACGGCCGATGCCGTGGTCGTGACCTCGGACGGGAATCGCATCGTGGTGGGTTCCTTCAGCGGGATGCTCCACCTCGCGGGCTCACCCGATTCATTGTCCGCGGGTGGGACCTCACGTATCTACTTTGCTGCTTTTGGTCGCGACGGTTCGCTCGCATGGCTCACCTCGGCCGCCGGTGGCGGCGCCCCGAGCATCGCGAACATGACGCGGGATGCGAGCGACAACCTCCTCCTCGTCGGCACCTACGACGGAAGCATCAATTTCGGCGGGATCACGCTCCCCAACAGCGGCGGTACTAACATCTTTTTCGCCAAGCTCGACAAGGACACCCAGCCAATCTGGGTTCTCGGTGCTTCCTCGAGCGGGATGGACGATGGCGAAGACATTGCGGCCGACAGCGACGGCAATGTCTACATCTGCGGGTACGCCGGCGATGAAATGACAGTGGCGGGGGAGGACGTGGGTGTGCCGGGGCATGTGACGGGCTTCCTCGTGAAGCTGCTCGACAACGGTGGTGGGCGTTGGGGTGAGACCGCGGCGACGACTGGAGTCTCCAGCTGCCAGGGGGTTGCCGTGAGCGCGGATGGCACGGTCGTGGTGTGTGGAACCTACGCCGAGAATTCGGTGGATATCTCCGGCGAGGTCCTCCCCAACGACGGCTACACCGACAGCTTCATCGGACGTTTTGGCGCCGATGGCTCCAGGCTGGGCGCCATTCACCTCGGTGGCGCCGGCGGCACCACCGTGCGCGCGGTGACGACGCTGGGCAACGACGCCATCGTCACCGGGTTCTTCAACGGAACGGTGGACTTCGATCTCAACACCGCCGCTGGCAGTGCCACCTCGTCAAGCGCCGACGCATTCGTAGCGTGTTACAGCGAGGCGGGTGAGCTGCTCTGGCTCAAGACCTTCGGACCGGGGGACGATCAGATTGGGTTGCGACTCGCCCGCATGGATGGAAATCGTATCCTGCTGAGCGGCCAGTTCTCGAGCTCCATCACTCTCGGTTCGAAGACTCTCACGTCCACCGGAGAGCAGGACGTGTTCTTCGCCCGTTTGGACGCCGAGGGCAATGTCCTCAGCGTCGGCCAGATCGGCGGCTCCGACACCGAAGAATCCGCGTCTGCAGCCGTCGACGGTTCGACGGCGGTCGTCGTGGGGCTAAGCTGGTCAGATGAAACAATCTTCCCCAATGGAACCCAGCTGAGCCGCTTCGGCAAGCTCGACGGCTTCCTTTACCAGCAGCCCTAGGAGGTTTGCGGTGCGAGTGATCGTAATGGCACTGGCAGTGCTCATGATTCTGGCTTCCGGATGCGGCAGCGACTCCCCTTCGGGTGTCCAGAACACGACGCCGACCACCTACGAATTGAGCGCGGGGCCGGGCTGGTTTGTCACCTCCCCGGACGTCGACCTTTCCAAGTTCTCCAGCGTAAGTATCGTCGTGACCTTCAAGAGCAACGCGGCGACCGATTTCACGTTCAGCACTTCACCTCAGTTCCAGCTCTGGACGCATCCCGACGTATACGATCTTACTCAGCCGGGAACCGTCACGATCAACGATGAGCCGTCGGGCCAGGCGAGCCCTGGAAGCACGTTCATGTACGATCTGACGGTCGACCTGACCAACATACCGCCCAACCAGGTTCACATCGCCCTGCGCCCGACGGAGGACACTACCTACGGTACGCTGGGAACATCAAAGATCTCGGTGTCTTCGTCTGAAGTAAAGTTCACGCCCTAGAGCGCATGCCTGGCCGTGACTGCTCGGCCGACAAGCGGGCACCGGCCTTCGAAACGGCTGCCCGATGGAGGTGTATCCTCAGTGTCCTGCGGTATGATTGACCACACCGAATTCACCGACCGCGGCGCTTCCCGTAACCCGCGAGGTAACACCATGTCGCGACGATCCCCCCTCTGCCTGGTCGTCCTCGCTGCCGCCGCGGCGCTGGCCGTCGGCTGTGGCGGTGGCAGCCCTACGGCCCCACCGACGCCCCAACCCACCGGCTCCGCCGCGACCTGGCACGCCGACCTCTACGGAGGCACCTTCACGTCGATCTGGGGCGCTTCACCCCAGGCCCTCCACGTGGCGACCAGCCAGATGACGCTCTTTTACGACGGCTCTACATGGCGCGCTTACCCCACAGGCGAAATCAGCTACGTCAACGACCTCTGGGGCACCGCGGCCGACAACGTCTACGCGACCAGCATCACCGGCAACGTCCTCCACTTCAATGGAACCGTGTGGGACACGTCGACCACGACGACCAAGATCCTCCGCACTGTGTGGGGAACCGGGCCGAACAACGTCTACGTCGGGGGGAGCGACGGTCTCATCCTCCACTACGACGGATCGAACTGGAGCCCGGAGACCACCGGCGTGAACTGGCAATTCGTGGAGATCTGGGGGACCGGTCCGAACGACATCTTCGCCCTCAGCCAGGAAGCTCGGGAGACGATGACGTTCACCGGCTCGTTTCTCCACTACAACGGGACTGACTGGGAGACGCGCTCCTTGAGCGGCCCCATGGGAATCCAGTCGGTATGGGGCTCGGGACCCGGAAAGATTTACATTTCCGACAACCAGGGCACGATCTTCGGCGGCGACGGCACGAACTTCTCAGACCGCACGCCTCCCATCGACCAGCCGATCATAGACATTGCCGGACTTCCCTCGGGCGTGCTCTACGGATCTACGTCCACGCAGATCTACACCATGCTGGGGAACGCGCCCGGCCTTGATCCCGGCGAGACGATCTACGACCTGTGGGCGGCGCCGTGGGGAACGGTGTACGCCGTCGGGCAGGCCGGGACCGTGGTTTCGACCACCGGGTCCGATTGGAACGTGGTGTACGGTAAGAATCAGAATTATTCGCTGCGGACGGCCTTCGGATCGTCGTTGAACGACGTCTTCGCGCTCGGCGATGCCGGCGGGTTCCACTACGACGGGAGCAGCTGGACGCCGATGCCAGTACCGGTTCCCATACGGGCCGGCACGGCGACGTCGGCGAGCTTCGCGGTCGTCGTCGGCGACCTGGGCGCGATCGAGACGTGGGACGGAAGCTCCTGGCACGAGGCGCAGAGTCCCACGACGGTGCGACTCGAGGCAGTCTACGCGGCGTCCTCGAGTAATGTGTTCGCCGCGGGAAAGAATGACGTCATCGTCCACTACGACGGCACGCAGTGGTCGCAGATCTATCCACCGAGTGCATCGACCGGCTGGCTCCTCGGTATCCATGGCTCGGACGCGAACAACGTGTTTGCCTGCGGCACAAACGGCGAGGTGCTCCACTTCGACGGGACAAACTGGACGCCGATGTCGACGCCGATCTCCACCGCGCTGCAGGCCGTATGGGCGTTTTCCCCGGACAATGCATTCGCGGTCGGCGGGTCCGGCGTCGTGCTGCACTACGACGGCAGCCAATGGCAGGTGATGCCGATCGGGACGACGGACTATCTGTGGAGTATCTGGGCGAGTGGTCCCAACGACATCTACGTGATGTCGACGAAAGACACGATGTTCCACTACGACGGAGAGAAGTGGGCACCTTTCCCCGCTCCGCCGACCGGCCTGGTGAGCCCGATGTGGGGCACGGGCGGCCGTCTCTACGTGGTGGGCGTGGGGTCGACGGTGATGAGCCTCCGGATCCACTAGCGGCCGGGTGTCCCTACCAGAAACTCCATCCGCATTGCCTAGCATGAACTCACTGCACACAGCCACGGATAGTGGATTGTATACGGCGCTTTAGCCGAAAAGCGAGCAACGACCTTCGAAACGGGTGCTCCTTGCGCTGTGTTCTCGGTGCGATGATCACGATGAGGATTGATCGTCGATCCGCGACTCACCCTACCGCAACTCTGTTCGCCCGACATGCGCCCACCTGAGCGGCTTCCACCTATCCTCGTGCGGGTCGTTGCCGCCGATCCGTGCCAGGTGTCTGAGAATCCGGTCCACCACCGCTGCTTCGTCGATCACCGACACGATCTTCATGGTTACCCCGCACTGCGGGCAGAGCATGGGGTCCACCTCGAAGATCCTGCGCAGCAGGCGTGCCCAGCTGCGGCTGCGCATGCCGCAGCTCTCGCAGCACCAGCCGTAGGAAGGGCTCGACGGCTTGTGAGTCTCAGTCGAAATGCTTCTTGAGCGCGTCGAGAACCGAGCTCCACGCGTGGTCGAAATAGTCATACACCTCGTTCCACTGGCCGCCCACACCCCAGCCGATCTGTGACAGGGTGACCGTCACTGTACCGTCCTCGTTCTCCTCGAATGTCATCACTACTTCGGTGCGGTACCCTCGCTCAGCTTCAAACTTGGGTGGAGCGTTCCAGGTGAACGCCAGCATAGTCTGTGGCAGATACGCCAGTACCCTACAGCCTTCGCCGCCGCGGTCGCCGGAGGCAGCTTCTTGGTTGAAGTACCATTCATACCGGCCGCCTGGCTTCAGCTCAATTGCGCTGTTGATCCTAAGGAATTGCCTGAGTCCATCGGACGTCGTGAACGACCGCCAGACATCGCCTATAGGAGCGTTGACTCTGACAGTCTTGTCGATTCTCTGGTTCGAGATCTGTTCCGGCAGTTTGTCGCGGCCGTGCATGAGCGATGCAACGAACGGATAGAGCTTGTAGGTATGGACGCCGGCGACGACCGACGGTTCTTTGTCCATGATTTCGCGGGCTCCGGCTTCGTCGGCGACCTGCAGGACAACGACGCCGCCCAGTCCGAAAGCCGGGCCGGCCAGAAGCATCGTTCCGTCATACATCAGGTTGCGCAAGTAGACGAAGTGCTTCTCAAGAACCGCTTCTTCGTCCGGAGTCATGTTGCTCGGCCAGTCGGCGCGGGTCCCCTCGAGCAGCACCAGGAATTGTCTCTTCGGCATAGCATCCTCGGCGGCCGCCCGGTGCGGGAGCGCGAACTGCAGCATCAGACCGAGCAGCATGAGCGATTGTGTTAGTTTCTTCATTTTCACCGTTCCTGCATTGATGCCTGTCACTCCCAGGCGCTCTGCTGTCGCGGCGTGCGCCCGAACTTCTGCGTGGCGAAACCGAGGAGCAGGCCGACGA
The DNA here is from genome assembly GCA_963764625.1 of Candidatus Krumholzibacteriota bacterium. Classification (GTDB taxonomy): domain Bacteria; phylum Krumholzibacteriota; class Krumholzibacteriia; order JAJRXK01; family JAJRXK01; genus JAOZPE01. Next base: position 477,331 of record CAVXTH010000009.1, read on the forward strand.
TGGTGCCGGGGATCATGATCTCAGCGTAGTAGTAGTTCCCCTCGGCGGTCGGCTGCATCGCCACGAGATAGGCCAGGATGAGTCCGACGGCGCCGCCGAAGAGGATGCCGATCGGGAGCGACGTTACTTTACGGGCAAAGAACCCGGCGGCGAGGCCGACCAGCAGTCCCTTGATTCCCGAAAAGAACATGATAGATCCGACCATCGACTTCGTTTCGGGATAGAAGAAGCTGGTGGCGCCGTCAATTGCCCCGAGCAGAAGGCCGAGGATGATTCCGATCACTGGTTTGGACACGGTAGGTCTCCCTTGGTTCATTGTCCTGCGAGTGTCACCGTTCTATTACACACCGAGACAAATCTCTTTAACTCTCAGCGGAGAAAATACAGAATGACACGCGCCAGGATATAGGCGCACACCAGTAACACAATGAACTTGTTGCGTTTAACGAACCGTAGCGCTCGCTCGAAGAAATTCTCCGGGTAAGCAAGTACTGTTTGGTTGGCCAGCCACGCCTGGATATCGTCGATCAGCGGCTGGACCGTCGGATAGCGGTCATCCGGATGAGCCGCGCGACAGGTCGCGATGATCGCCACCAGCGGCCGCGGAATCTTCTTGCCGGACCAATCGACCGGCCGATCGTCCGGATCGGTTGGTGCTCGCCCGGTCAGGAGATATTGCAGCACACCGCCGAGCGCAAAGATGTCGGCACGGTGATCAATCTGCTCCGCCCCCGCCACCTGCTCCGGCGCCATATAGCCGGGGGAGCCGGCGACAGTGCTCTCCGCCTCCGGCTCGGTCGTCAGCCGGGCAATCCCCCAATCCATCACCAACAATTCGCCGAACGACCCGACCATGATATTCTCCGGCTTCAGGTCGCGGTGGATGACGCCGCCCGCATGGGCGAACGCTACCGGTTCGCAGATACGGATAAACAGATCGAGACGGCGTGGGAGCGAACGATCGGGCGTACACCACTGGTCGAGCCGTTCTCCCTGCACATGCTTCATCGCATAATAGAAGCGGCCGTCGGGCAGCTCACCCAGATCGTGTACCGGCACAATGCCCGGATGCTCGAGGCTGGCGATGATCCGTGCCTCGGCGCGCAGCCGATTCGTCAGGTTGTCCGACATCACCGCGACGGAGATGAGCTTGAGTGCGACTTTGCGCAGAAGGGCCGTATCCTCGGCTAGCCAGACTGCTCCCATCCCCCCTTCACCCAGCTTTTCGATCAGCCGGTAGCGGGTGTCGGACAAGTCCGGTTGGTCGAGAAGCAGCCGCAAGTGCCTGAGGTGTTTGTCGGACAGTTCACTCATTCGGATTGATTCCCAACAGGCGTCGCACTTCGTCACGGTACTCATCGTCGGTGGCGGTCAGCATCTTCAATCGTTCCAGCACAATGGCGCGAAAAGTCCGCCGCGCCAACGCGAGATAGTTGGTCACGTCGGTCTGGCGCAGGCCGAATTGCTCGGCGAGGTCGGCGTAGGACAACCGCAGCGACTGCTCGACCCGATCGATGTCGTACCTTTCAAACAAACGATAGTACACCTCTTTCCCCTGCTGCATGAGCGTTTCCTTCAGTTGTACCAGAGACGAATCGAACAGCGCCCGCGTCAACTCGATTTCAAACTGCTGCTCGGCCGACGTGCCGCCGGAGGCAAATCGTTCCAGCTCCCGTTCGGCAACCGTATAGTCGAGCGAGACAACCTCGAGGTCGCCGCCCCGTTTCTGTCGCGAGGCCGCTTTCAGTTCGTTGTTCATCATTCGGTCGAGGACCGTTCGCAGGTAGGTGCGGAAGCGCGCTTTCGACGGATCGAAGTCGGCCAGGAATTCCTTTTCGATCACGCGGGCAAAAAACTCCTGCGTCAGATCACGGGCGTCGTCGCCGCTCCTCTGCCATTTCAACCTGATGTACTTGTACACTGGCTTCCAGTAGACATCGACCAGCGCATGCAGCGCCCGCCGCCGCACATCGCGTTCACCGCTGCCGAGCGCCCGGATGGCGGAATAGCGAGTCGGTGGAAACCGGTCGGATCGGTCATGATGTAGGCTGTCGATCATCGCGTGCGCCACTTTCGCTTACGGATAGTGGATTGTATACGGTGCTTCGGTTTAAGAGCGACGGATAGTGGATTGTATAGGGTACTTCGGCCGAAAAGCGAGCCTCGACCTTTGAAACGGGTGCTCTTTACGCTGTGTTCTCGGTGCGATGATCACCATGAGGATTGATCGTCGATCCGCGACTCACCCTACCGCAACTCTGTTCGCCCGACATGCGCCCACCAGAGCGGCTTCCACCTATCCTCGTGCGGGTCGTTGCCGCCGATCCGTGCCAGGTGTCTGAGAATCCGGTCCACCACCGCTGCTTCGTCGATCACCGACACGATCTTCATGGTTCCCCCGCACTGCGGGCAGAGCATGGGGTCCAGCTCGAAGATCCTGCGCAGCAGGCGTGCCCAGCTGCGGCTGCGCGCAGTGGAGGGTGCCCTGGCGATCGTCGCGTCCTGGGGGTTGGCTCTTGCCCCTCGGGCCCGGTGCGAGTACCAGCCGTAATGCGAATGTGCTGGGTGGGGTGTTGTTCGGCGTCGGCATCGCGCTTCTGATCGAACGATTCAGGCCGCCGTTTCGAATCGTGGGACTGGGACTCGGCGGGGCGGTGAGCATCAACCTCTGCGGCGGCGTGGTGCTGGCGCACTGGCTGGCGACGGGTCGTCTGACACCGTCGATGCTGGGCATATTCGCTCTCTGGACGCTCGTGTTGTTGCTCTTCGGCCTGAGTTTCGTCGAGTTATACAGCCACCTGAAAACGGACCCGCGAGACGTCTGACGCGCGTAGACACACTCCAAGCGAAGGCCGCCGAATCCCCGCGTCCTAACGAGCATGGCCTCGACAACCACGGTCGCGTGGCTCTTGTCGTCGAACTACTTTGTCAGATCGCGGAGCAGCCGATCACGCTCCTGCCGCGCTTGTCCTCACGATTCCACCGCGGTCATGGAGACATTCGGGAGACGGCGTCCCCGGGTCGGCGGGATACTGGTGGAGCCGGGTGTTTCGCTGTAGTAAACTAGACATTTACCGGAACCATCCGCACGCCTGCCCAAACAGGAGAGGTGATGACCGTGCGACACCGACTATTCTGCGGCATCGTTCTTCAATCCCTGGTCCTCATCAACACTCCGACCGGCGCCACCACGCGGATCGTCAAACCGGACGGCACCGGCGATGTCCCCACCATCCAGGACGGCGTCAACGCCTCCCTACCGGGTGACAGTGTGGTCCTCGCCCCGGGCATCTTCACCGGCGTTGGCAACCGGGATGTGGACTACGGCGGCAAGGCCATCGTCGTCACGTCACAGGGCGGCGCGGCGGCCACCATCATCGATTGCGAGGGACTGGGACGCGGATTCCAGTTCGTCAACGGCGAGGACAGTACCTCGGTGCTTTCCAACGTCACCATCACCAACGGACACGAGACTTCGGGTGGAGCGATCTATGCCTTCGGTGCCGCACCCACCATCACGGACAACATCATCACCGGCAACACGGCCGACGAATATGGCGGGGGAATCTACTCGCTCGAGGCAACACCCGGAGGGGGGCGGATCGCGCACAACACCATCTCGGACAACGATGTGGACACCGGCATGAGCGGCCTCGGCCGGGGTGGCGGGATACTGGCCGAGACCATCCAGGTCATCGAGGACAACACGATTACGAGGAACTCCGCTGACAATGGGGGCGGCGTGTGGTTCCAGGGTACATCGGGCCCCCTAACGCTCGGCTCCCTGATCAACAACACGATCACCAACAACACCGCGCACTTCCATGGTGGCGGAGTCTATGTCAACCTCGGGGCTCTGTCCCTTGCGGGGAATCTCATCATCGGGAACTACGCAGCCACTTTGGGCGGCGGCATGTATCTGTTGAGAGTGAACGACGCGATCGAGAATTGCGTGGTGGCCAATGACTCGTGCGGAGTGATAGGCTCGGGAATCTATCTCTTTCAGTCGTTTCCGACGCTGACGAACGTCACCATGGCGTACAATATGGGGCCCGACGCCATCGCCCTCGACCAGAGCTCTGTAACTATCGAGCGATCGATCATCGCGTTCAACAGCGGCTACGCCATTGGCTGCTATTCGTATCTGAGCCAGGAGACCTGCGTGGATTTCTACGGCAACCAGAGCAATGGGACCTGCGTTTCCGGCAGCGACGTGTTCTACCTCGACCCGTTGTTCTGCGATGCAACCAATGGGGACTATCGCCTCGCATCCGGGTCGCCATGTCTGCCCGCCAACAGTCCGTGCGGCCAGCTGGTGGGTGCCTTGCCGGAGTGCGTTGCGACCGGCGTGGGCCCCACGCCACGGACCGACGGGGCGGTACTGGAGATCTTCCCCAATCCATTCAATCCATCCACTACGATTCGCTACGGTTTCGCGCGTAGGAACGGCCCGGTGACGGTCGTTATCTACGACGTGCGCGGACGCCGGGTGCGCACGCTGGTGAACGAACAACAAGCCGCGGCGGTGCGGTCGGTGAAATGGGACGGGCGCGATGACAACGGTGTCGCGGCGGGTTCGGGTGTCTACTTCTGCCAGGTCAAAGCACCCGGCGTTCTGGCGGCGCGTCGCATGGTGCTCCTGAAGTGATATGGAAAGCGGAGTCTCGTTGGCAAACAAAAGTTTGGTGACGGATAGTGGATTGTATACGGCGCTTTAGCCGAAAAGCGAGCAACGACCTTCGAAACGGGTGCTCTTTGCGCTGTGTTCTCGGTGCGATGATCACCATGAGGATTGATCGTCGATCCGCGACTCACCCTACCGCAACTCTGTTCGCCCGACATGCGCCCACCTGAGCGGCTTCCACCTATCCTTGGGCACACCGTACCCCCGACGCTCGTGCTGTTGCGCATTCGTCGGGAGGCTGAGGGTACTGGCTGACCAAGTCGGGCAGGCAGCGAAAGATCGGCAAGATCGTCAGCGGTGGAGGTTGTGCTCTGGTGGTTCTTGCGGTGAGCGTGGCGGTGCTGACTCTTCTGAGCTGGGTGAGTCTGTAGGCAACCGCGGCGGAGTTGAAGCGATTCGGATTTCGTCGCATAATGGAATGGTCGCGGCATATTGATTGATCTGCACATTTGCAAGGTTGGTAAAGCTCATGAGATGTGGAATTGCCTGCGGGCTGTTACTCTCGTTGCTCCTTTTCCTCGCTCCGAGCACGAACGCACAGGATGTCCCGGGAAATGTCTTCTTGGGAGTGCCCTCAATTCTCACTCACTACGTGCTCGTGTGTCTTCCTCCCGAGGGGGGCGTCTACGCGCTCGCCACTGAACCGCTGGAGCCGGTGAAGTCGGTGCGCTTCCAGGTCACCTGGCCGGACGGAGTCGATCACGATCAGGGGAGCGTGATCTGGCCGGGCGCGGTCGATGTCTCCGAACCCGGTGACGACATCTGGGACATCGTGTTCGAGGAATGTCGCGACAAACCGGGCAGCACTCTGTACCTCGTGAACTACGGAGGGGTGGATTATTACGGTCAAAGGGGCTGGATGTGCCCGTATGGTGACGTGGTTCCCCGACCGGTGTGGACGCTGTGTTCCGGGGAAACCATCGAAGCCTCGCTCTTCGACATGGGCCCTTCCTGGGTGGATGGCTGTTCTCCTTTTGGAAACAACTTCTGCGAGGTCATCCCCGCCCAGGCGCAGAGCTGGGGCACCCTGAAGTCCAGCTACTGAGAATGAAGTGGAGAGGATCGATGGATCGCAAGAAGGCCGTTCGAGACTATTAGGAGTCCGCGCGCCCGGCGGGAGTCTACCGCGTGCAGCACACGCCGAGCGGCCGCACTCTTTTGGGATCCAGTCCCGATGCGCCGGCGATGCTCAACCGCATTCGCTTTCAGTTGCAGACGAAGGGGCATCCCAATCGCAAGCTTCAGGCCGACTGGAATGCCGATGGCGCGGATGCCTTCACCTTCGAAGTCTTGGATCTGCTGCCGCCCACCGAGAACGAAGTGAAGGACCCGGCCGCAGAGTTGGCCGCTCTCGAGGAATTGTGGCAAGACAAACTGCAGATCGCGGAAGAGCTGCGCTACTAGTCTCGCCATGAACATTGACTGGCACGAAGAGGCCAGCTTCAGATAGGATTTCATTTCTAAACCACCGGCCACGTATTCCCACGAGGGCAAGCATGTCTGAAAGTTCCGTTGCTCGTTGGCCCCAGCACTACGCGCGTCTCTGTGGCTTCTTTTATCTGTACATCATCGTGGCCGGCATCTTCGCCGAACTCTTCGTTCGCGCGAAGCTCGTCATTCCGACCGACGCCGGCGCGACAGCCCACAACATCCTGAGCCACGAATCGCTGTTCCGGATTGGGTTTTCCGGCGAGATCCTGCATCTCTCCTTCGACGTCATGGTGGCAGTGATTCTGTACGCGTTGCTTCGCCCTGTCGATCGCAGCATTGCCCTCCTCGCCGCGTTCATGCGCTTTGCCTGTGATCTCATCTTGGCCGTGGCGAGCATGAGCCACTTCGCGGCATTGAAGCTCTTGCATGGAGGCGCTGCTCTCGAGTCCTTTTCCTCGGGACAACTGCATTCGCTCGCACTGTGGGTGATGAATCTTCACGGCGACGCCTATGCCATCAGTCTCGTCTTCTTCGGCTTCGCATGTCTCGCCCTGGGGCACCTTCTCTTTTACTCAGACTTTCTCCCCAAGGCCCTCGGTGTTCTGCTCGCTCTCGCCGGAGTCTGCTACCTCTTCACGAGCTTCGCCCAGTTCCTGGATCCGGCCTTCGCCCAGCGACTCTTTCCCGTCTTCTTCATTCCGTGCTTTGTGGGCGAGCTCGGCTTCGCGCTGTGGATGCTCGTGAAGGGCGTGAAAGTTGAAAAGTGGAGAGAGCGGGCGCTCGCGCAGGACTAAACCCCTAACGGGGCGGTTGGCGACAGACCCGTTGTCCGTCCAGGCTATCAACTCTTGACCGCCCGGGCAGAAGTGGTCCACGCTCAGCTCATCCGTCCCCTCCCCCTACAGGTCTTAGTTTACGCTTCGTGTGCTGCTCAGGAGGCATTGCCGTGACCAAATTTCGTTGGGTGTTGTTGCTCGCTTTGATTCTCATGGGACTTTGGGCTCGTGAAGCTTCGGCTCAAGGACGACCCGATCCCGCAAAACTCATGGCGGCTCAGCGAGAGGCGATGAGCCGACTTGCCATCATGGATGGGGTGTGGAGGGGTGCCGCTTCGATCAGCATGGGTCCGGACGGGAAGCACGAAATCACCCAGACAGAACGGGTTGGATCGTTCTTGGATGGTTCCGTGAAAGTCGTCGAGGGCCGCGGCTACGAGGCAGACGGCACGGTCAGTTTCAATGCGCTGGGCATCATCTCCTACGACCCTGAGTCCAAGAGTTACACGATGCATTCCTATGCGCAGGGGAATGTCGGTGACTTCGTATTGACTCCTACGGGCGATGGCTACAGCTGGGAGATCCCCGCTGGACCCATGAAGATAAAATACACGGCCACCATCAAGGATGGAACTTGGATCGAAACCGGAGACCGCGTATTGCCGGGCAAGGAGCCGGTGCGGTTCTTGGAGATGAAGCTCGAACGTGTCGGAGATACCGACTGGCCGTCCGCAAACGCAGTGAAGCCCCAGTGAGCGAGTGCGCCCTGCATGCTTCCGCGGAAGTGGCCGCGGGCCGGGGTCTTGTTCATATTCTGGTACGTAGAATTCCCGCCAGCGCGGGAAACGCAACAGATAACTCGGCCCCGAAAGGAGCTTCAGTATGAAGCTGAGAAGCAAATTGTGGAGCGCTGCGCTTCTTCTCGTCGCAGTACTCTGGTCGATCGCCGCTTTCGCCAAGAACACTGACCAGAAGATCGTCGTCAAGGACGTCGGCTTTTCCACTCCCGAGTCGACGGATAGTGGATTGTATACGGCGCTTTAGCCGAAAAGCGAGCAACGACCTTCGAAACGGGTGCTCTTTGCGCTGTGTTCTCGGTGCGATGATCACCATGAGGATTGACCGTCGATCCGTGCCAGGTGTCTGAGAATCCGGTCCACCACCGCTGCTTCGTCGATCACCGACACGATCTTCATGGTTCCCCCGCACTGCGGGCAGAGCATGGGGTCCAGCTCGAAGATCCTGCGCAGCAGGCGTGCCCAGCTGCGGCTGCGCGCAGTGGACGGTGCCCTGGCGATCGTCGCGTCCTGGGGGGTGGCTCTTGCCCCTCGGGCCCGGTGCGAGTACCAGCCGTAGTAACGGACCAGGTGCTGCCGTGGCGCGGGGATCTAGGCGCACAGACGGCGGATCATCTCCAGAACATCGAGTTCGAGATCACGTTGGCCGGTGAGGCGCTTGGTCAACTGTTTGAGGATGCCATCGTTGCCGAGAAACTCCTCGGGCTTCTTGCCGGCGATGAGCTCATCGAGCAACTTGTCGGTAGGATCTGGCTTGGCCATGGCTCTTCTCCTTTGATAGAGTATAGTTCAAGGCCAGTTACACAGAAAAGCTTACAGTCTTGATAATGGAAGCTCAAACACGAGGATTGAAAATGAAGCGAAATCACCTCTATTTCATTATCACGCTGTTGCTTGTCGCGATGGCGGTCGTCGGCTGCTCTGACAACGGCACCGCCCCGGTGCTCGACAAGGGCCCGGCTATCACACGCGTTTGGATCGAGGGCGCGCTCAACGTATCCCTCGGTGGCACCACGGCCATGAAGGCCATGGTCATGTACGAGGACGGCACAACCCACGATGTCACCGAAGACGCCGCCTGGGACACGCTCGACCCCACCGTGGCTACCGCGGACAACGGCGTCGTGACAGCGGTCGACATCGGTGTCACCCAGGTGCGCATCCGCTACCGCGGCGTCACCTTCTCCGACTTTCTCGGTGTTCCGACGCGTGGGTATCCTCAGGGCTCCATCTCACTCGAGGGATACAGCGGGGTCGACCAGGCACTCCAGCTCAACCCCGGCGAGACCCGTCAGCTCAAGATCGAGATTCGATACCCCGACGCCACCACGCTCGACATCACCGACCGCGCGGTCTTCGACTCGTCCAACCCCGCCGCCATTTCCGTCGATCCATTCGGAGTGGCCACCGTCCACGTCGACCAGGGCGCGACCGAGCTCTGGATCGAGTACCGTGGCCAGTACGCGCAGTTCACACTGCAGGTGGGTGACCCCCTGCCCAAGCAGTACGAAGTCTATGTGGAAGCCGAAAGATTCGCGGCGCCCAATTCGTGCGACAGCGCCACCAACGCTGATGGCGGCGACGGCGAATTCTGTTACCAGATCAACGTCGTTACGCCGACCGGCGACCGCCTGCTCGTCGCCGAGACCACCGACTATCCCAGCAAGGACCACGTCATCCACGTTGACCAGAACGGATCGCTGACCCTCAACTCCGCGCAGCTCGGCCCGCTCCCACTCAGCGAAATCCAGGCCCTCGAGGTCGAAGTGCGCGTGACCGAGTGGGACCTGCAGTGGACCGACTTCGGCGACCCCATACACGATTCCGATATGGACGACAGGTCGGACAGCCGCGTCTATCGCGGCTCCGACGGCTTTTCGCCCGGCGTCCACACCATCAACCTCACCGGATCCGCCGACTGCGAAGTCGAGGTCAGCTTCCGCATCATCGCCGTCCAGCTGTAGCCCCCACCCGGAAGGGCGCAGGAACGCAAGGGCCCCGTACGGATAGTGGATTGTATACGGCGCTTTAGCCGACAAGCGAGCAACGACCTTCGAAACGGGTGCTCTTTGCGCTGTGTTCTCGGTGCGATGATCACCATATTGACCTTGGTGCGATGAAGAGTTTGAAGAAGCAGCAACAGATGAAAGGAGCCGCGGCCCTCTGGGGCCGCGGCCTGTCCCTGCCCCGAGTTCAATAAGCAAGTGCAACACTTCTGGCTTAGCGACTTCCGCGCTAGAATGCGCGGATTATGTCTAAACACTACAAGCACTTGTCCGAAGAGGAGCGGGATCGTCTGGCGATCCTCAAGGGCCAGGACCTGCCGATGAGAGCGATCGCGGCTCAACTCGGTCGGTCTCCCTCGACGATCTCACGGGAGCTGCGTCGTAACGCCTCCTCCGGCAGATCAAGCGGCTATCTGCCCCATAAAGCCCAAACCGAAGCCGACCTTCGTTGGAGGCAAAGTCATCGTCGGCTGCGTCTGAAAGCCCCCTTCCTGAGGTCATATGTCCGAATCGGTCTCAAACGAGGCTGGTCACCCGAGCAGATCGCCGGACGACTTCGATACGAAGGTCACTCGCTGACCGTCAGTCACGAAGCCATCTATCAATGGATCTACCTCGAGGCTAGGGAGCTGATCCCTCGGCTCGCCAAGTCTCACCGCAAACGACTACCGCGCCGGTATTGCAAACACTCCCGATTCCGTATCCCCAACAGGGTTTTCATCTCCGAACGCCCCCAGCATGTGCTTACACGGGAATAGCCAGGACACTGGGAGGTCGACACCGCCAACTCACCTCGCGGGACGGCGGCGCTCGCTGTTGCTGTCGAACGCAAGACTCGGTACATGAGGATCAAGGCCATCTCTCGAAAAACGGCTATGGCGTTCCGCAAGTCGCTGGTTGAAAGTCTCGGCAGCTATCCCGACCACATCCGAGCGACAATCACTTACGATAACGGTGCAGAGAACACATGCCATTGCTGGGTCGATCGCGCCCTGGGCACTCAGGCGTACTACGACGGCCCCATTCGTGACTCTCAGCAAAACAGAGACGCCGTGCTGCGCAAGTATTCGAAACGTGCCCGAATGTGGCAAACGAAAGGCCCACCTGCGGTGAGCGATACGGCCTGCGTTAAGAAAACGAGGCCACCTGATTAGGCGGCCTCGATAAGTGGCTCCCCTTTCGTGACTCGCAGCGAAAGGGTCTATGTTCGGGGGTTGACTAGGTCCGTAATCTCTGTGGCTCACTGGCCGCCGCGGAAGAGAGCCTTTAGTCCTCCGAAGCTTGTGGCCTCTGTGGGCACGGGAGCTCCTGCGAAGGGTTCGAAATCCGCGATTCCTGTCTCCAGAGCGGAGTCGTGATTGTCATAGATGCGCGCAGCGATCTCCGTAGGATCGGTTGTCCCCCAGTAGTTGTTCGTGAAGTCATAATGCCTGATCTCAGGCGCGGTATCTCCCGTCAAATAAGCCAGATATCCTTGTGAAGAAATTAAGTCGTTCTCGTTGACATGCACAGTGCTAGGCGAACCAATCCATATTCCGTATAACTGTGAATTCAGCAGCTCATTCTGATGAAGGTCTACCGTAGCGTAGTTGCTGATATCAACATGCCATCCATTGTTCTGAAGCGTGTTGTCAGCAACCGTCACCACGGTCCCGCTTTCTAACAATACGATCCCAGAGTACATGACATTTTCGATTGTGCAGTTCTCGATGAACCCCGGACAATTGTCAAATTGGATTCCTACACTACCTCCATTGATATGCGTGTAGCTGATCTGAGCTTCTTGCGGTGATCCTAGCGTAATTCCATATCCGACATTATCTGTCAACTCGCAATGGCTGATGCGAATCAGTCCCCCTGTAAATGGCACATGAATGCCGTCCTCGTTGTTATGCATGATGCTATGATCAATCGTAAGGGGACCTTCCGGCTCAAAGCCAAATTTGCAGTATCGTGCCACACAATCCGCTATGTAGAAATCCCCTAGGGAGTACGCGCCCACCCAAGTGTTCTCAAATGTCATCTTTTCGATGTGAGTTACGCTGACGTTTTGGGCGACGACCAATCCCACGGGATCTCCCTGGGCAGTGGTGGGTGCGGTAGGACCGATGATCACGGCATCTCGATCCGTCCCTATTATCGTCAGATTGTCTACCCGAACTACTAGATGCGCGTCGCGTCGTACGCCGCTGTTGAAATAGAACTCCGTGACTTCTTCATATCTTCCAGGTCCGATCAACAGAGTATCCCCCGCTGCTGCAGCGTCGGCTGCTGGCTGCAGCAGGGTATAATCTCCCGTGCCATTTTTCATCACGGTGATGGTATTGGACCAAGCCGCCGTCGAGAGGAGAAGTAGAGCCAAACTGAATGTGGCAAGGATGGAGTTGCGCATGCTGTTGCCTTCTCGAACTGCGGGTTGGGGCTATGGACCCCAACCCACTACTCCTACAGTTAACGCACGACCGTGACGCGTGTCTTGAGGTCCTTTCCGTCCGCCAACATCCGGACAAAATAGACTCCGCTGGAAACCTGGGTTCCAGCACTGTCCTGGCCTTTCCATTGTACCACATGGGGGCCCGGCCCAAAGACCTGGGGGTGCTTGCCGTCAGACTGATTGAGACAGATCCAAGCTAAAAATAGAGGACACTTCTGAGGTATCCTTAAGAACCCCAAAGGGAGTGTACCATGTCCGAATCTACGAGTCCCGAGTCGAAAGTCCGTGAGATCCGCCGCAAGACACGCAGACGTTACAGCGCGGAGGAGAAGATTCGTATCGTCCTGGACGGATTGAAGGGTGAGGACAGTATTGCCGAGCTCTGTCGTCGGGAGGGGATTAGCCCGAATCTCTACTACACCTGGTCCAAGGAGTTTCTGGAGGCCGGCAAGCGCCGTCTGATGGGCGACACCAAGCGCGAGGCGAGCAGCAGCGAGGTAGAGGATCTTCGTCAGGAGAACAGCGAGCTGAAGCATACGGTCGCCGATCTGACGCTGCGTGTCCGTGGGCTCAAAAAAAATATCAGTGGCTTAGACGGCGGACGGGGCCGCTGACGATGCGATTCAGTCAGCCGGAAAGGATGGAGATCATCCGCCTGGTCGAGGAGTCGGAGCTGGGAGTGAAGCAAACGCTGCAGGAGCTGGATGTTCCTCGGAGTACCTTCTACCGCTGGTATCGGCGCTACGAGGAGGCAGGCTACGAGGGCCTGGCCTTGAGGCAATCAGCGCGGCAATTCTGGAATCGGATTCCCGATCCTGAGAGGCAGCAGGTTGTGGAAACAGCGCTGGAGAAGCCCGAGATGAGCCCCCGGGAGCTGGCCTGGCACATCACGGATACCCAGGGGCTGTACATCTCCGAGTCCAGCGTCTACCGCATCCTGAAGGACTTCGATCTGGTGACCAGTCCGCACTACATCGTGATGCACGCCGCGGATGAGTTTGCGCGGCCGACGCGGGCGATCCACGAGCTGTGGCAGACGGATTTCACCTACTTCCGGATCGTCCACTGGGGCTGGTACTACCTGCTGACGATCCTGGACGATTACAGCCGCTACATCATCGCCTGGAAGCTCTATACGGGGATGGGGACTGCGGATGTCACCGATCTCCTCGATGAGGCGATCGAGAAGACAGGCGCGGATCACGTGGCGGTGAAACATCGACCCAGGCTGCTTTCGGACAATGGACCTTGCTTCGTCTCTCAGGAGCTGAAGGAGTATCTGCAGGCCCATGAGATGAGGCACACCCGTGGCAAGCCCTACCATCCGATGACGCAGGGGAAGATCGAGCGTTACCACCGGACGATGAAGAACGTGGTGAAGCTGAAGAACTACTACGCACCGGGGGAGCTGAGCGAAGAGCTCGAGCGCTTCGTCCACTACTACAATCACCAGCGCGTCCACGAGTCGCTGAGCAACCTGACCCCGGCTGATGTGTATCTAGGTCGGGGGCGGGAGATCCAGACGGCCCGACAGCGGCTGAAGACACAGACGCTACGCCGTCGCAAGCGTTACAACAAAGGCCTCAATCCACGGAAGGAGGAGCTGATTCTACCGTCGATCTATCGCGAAAGTGTCCTTTAGCAATCGGCGCAATTTGTCTCATTCAGTTGACGACGTACAGGGCTTTATGGGGCAGATAGCCGCTTGATCTGCCGGAGGAGGCGTTACGACGCAGCTCCCGTGAGATCGTCGAGGGAGACCGACCGAGTTGAGCCGCGATCGCTCTCATCGGCAGGTCCTGGCCCTTGAGGATCGCCAGACGATCCCGCTCCTCTTCGGACAAGTGCTTGTAGTGTTTAGACATAATCCGCGCATTCTAGCGCGGAAGTCGCTAAGCCAGAAGTGTTGCACTTGCTTATTGAACTCGGGGTAGGGACAGACGCTGGTCACCCGACGACCAGAGCTGCCAAGGCAAATTTCAAACTTTACATGACTCAAGACTGGACGTATTATCCCCAAGAACCGGACAGCGCTCCCTTCCATCGTCCGGTATTGGCTCTCACTCATGATGAAATCGTGGTCTAGGGACCAGGGCCACCCCACTCAAGAGTCTCTCGGAGTATGAGAGTTCTCTCTGAGCAGGCGTACGCTGAGTGCTGCTCTAAAGGAGGCAGAGACTTCGCTTGGCCCTCGTTGCCAAAATTAGGGTAGTGATAAATCGATGAGCTACCGCTTCGCCGCGACTTAGGGGAAATCTCACTTGCCTATGACACTGGTACTACTTGGACCAGGGAACACTGAAGGGAGAATCGCGTGAAGTACTTACCTTTTGTAATGCTGATTGTCCTATCAATCGCATGTGCAAGTGCAACAGTCGCTACAGCACAATGTGAATGGTGCACTAGCATTGATGAGGAAGCTTGGTGTATCAACAACCCGACCGGCTATGTTCTCTGCCAAACTCAAGGCGGCGGCTGTGTTTTCTCGGGCGGTACCTGTCCTTCTGGGGGTGGAAGTGGTTGCTTCCTGGAGGGGACCATGATTTTGACTCCAAGCGGCGAAAGGCCCATCGAGTCGATCAAGACCGGTGAGTTCGTCGTCGGGAGATGTGGTGACGGCGGCACATGCGCCGAGAAGGTCAAGGCCACGATGAAGTTTCTTGCCAATGGATACTTAAGAATTAACGATGTTATTGAAGTGACTCCGACACATCCCTTCTGGGTCGGCGGCAAATGGATTCAGGCGGGCGAGCTGAAGCCTGGTGATGAACTGGAGAGTGATCAAGGGGAGAGAATGAAGGTCGCATCAATCGAATGGATCAACAAGGGTGTGCGTGTGTTGAATTTGGACGTGGGGATGAGTTCAACGTTTTATGCGAACGACATTCTTGTGCACAACAAGGAAATCATAAAGTAGGTTCAGAAGCGGTATCTGTTGCATCCCAGTGCCACGTAGCTGGGGTGCAACACATAACTTTGATTTGCGAGCGCCATCGGACTCTTAGAGGGCGACCTTAGGGGGCACAAATGAAAGCCACATTGCTTGCTGTCACATTGCTCTTCATCCAACTTCTCCTGCTCAACTCGCTGAAAGCAGGCGAGATATCTTGGGTGGAGCCGCGTGAGGCCCTACTCAAGCCGGATTTGGTTGTTGGGGACAGTGAGAAGGAAGATGGCGTTCTGATAGGACGTGTCAACAATGTCGTGGTCGATTCACAGGGCAATTTCTACGTAGGCGATTATGGCTTCATGTGGATTGCGTGCTTCTCAGATTCTGGAAAGTTTCTGAGAAAATTCGGATCAAAGGGCGAGGGCCCCGGTGAACTAATGAGACCATTTGTAATGGCAATCGATAGCCGCAATCGCCTGGTGTTCGCAGGAAATGGAGGACGTGTCACGCTGCTCGACACGGAAGGAACGTTTCTCGATGAATTCACTCGAGAGGGACGAGGCTCCTTCACCTATTCTCTGCAGTTTGATTCGTTAGGAGATCTTTACGTAGTTGCGCCAGATATTTTGAACCAGCAGATGATTCATGTCTACACGCCCCAGTGGAAGTACTTGAGATCATTCGGGGATACATATGCTGTCGGAACCAAGGAAGATACAAGGACGGAAGGTCTCTACGCATCGGGCTTTCTTTCAATAGGAACCGATGATGCGTTGTATTACGTTCAAACGTCACCCTACTTACTCCGTAAGTACAAGAGCGATGGAACTCTTGTGGCCTCGACGAATCAAGGCGTGGGAGAGTTTGTACCCAAGCCACCCGAGGTGGACTATACGGGAGCAACTATCGACGTAAAATACATTGGGGGTAGCACTGGAATCGTAGTGAGTCCTAATGAAGTGGTGATCACCACGGCCTACAGAAAGACTGAGGAAGGGGAAACAGAAAGTCTTATCCTCTTTCACGATTCGCAACTTCGACTGCTTGCCAGGCTACCGAAGAGAGGATATTGCCGCGTGGTTGGGTGCGATCATGAGGGGCGCATCTTTTTGGTGTCAAGAGCTGGGGATGTCCCCCTACTGACACGATACAGGCTGTCCTTCGAGAAGAGAGTTTCAGCAGCGTCCCGACAAGAGTAGGCGGGGTATGCATGGAGAAGTGGCGGCGCAAACGAGCGGACCGCTAGCCCCTGACATGCGCCCGGTGGTGAAGCGCCAGACTTACCAGAATGAAGGCTTGGTGAGTATGAGGTCCAGGGAGGATTGATTGGAAGGTTGTCGTGAGCATGGCCTGTCCAACAGAGACTGTCTGTAATCGCCGGTCCAATACTGCGGCGGGCGCCGGTCGAAAACCGCGGCATCGTGACCTTGAGATATGCACTCGGAGCGCGCCAAATTTGTCGGGTCTACAGGTTTCGCGTAACTGGTGCTGTGGCACCGACATCACTTTTTGCGTGGTTAATATTCCGTTACAGTGTAACCGGTCGCTCTAGGGAGTCTTGCGTTCTCGGTTTTGTCGCGGATTCCTATCTCTCATCTGCGATGGAGCGCATGGGATCGTCAGCGAAGTTCTCTTTCCACAGCCTCGGGGTCAGCTGATGGACCTTGTTGGCGGGGTGCGTTGCGATCCGCTGCAGCACATCGACCAGGTAGACGTAGGGATCGATCTCGTGCATGCGACAGGTTCGTAGTAAACTCTGGACCACGGCCACCTGCTGCGCTCCCATCTCCGTCCAACAAAAGAGCCAGTTTTTTCTTCCCAACGCAATCGGCCTGATCTCACGCTCGAGATGATTCGTGTCCAAAGGCACGTCGGGATTCTCGAGAAATACCCTCAAGGCCTTCTCTCGATCCAGCGTGTAATGTGCCGCTTTGGTAAATAGGCTGCTGGGTAAGAGCAAGTGATCGTGAAAGGCCTCGGCAAGCCACGCAAAGAAGCGATCGACAGTCGGTTTACAATGTACCGCCCGGTAAAGCAGCGCCTTCTCTTCGGACCGATGCTTCTCCTTTAGAATCGATTCGTGCTTGTACAGCTCGGCAATCCAATCCAGAGCCTTCTTTGCCAAAGCCGGCTCGCTCGCTTCGGCCTGCACAAACTTGCGGCGAGTGTGACTCCAACACTGCGCGCGGGTGACACCCTCGCTTGCTTTTGCAAAGCGCTCGTAGGCCTCATAGCCATCGCTCAGGAGCACACCCTGGTAGGCTCCCAGTGCCTCGTGAATCACCCGCGTCGCCCGCGTTGCAGCAAAGACGAAGGCGATCTCCTTCTTCTCACCGAAGATCGGCCAAAAGTAGCCGGTCTTCATCTTCCCCTTGCCCTTACGCCCCGCCTTGATCGGCGTTTCGTCCATGGCCAGCACCTGACTGTCGAGGATCGAGGAGAGCTGGGCCTGGTAGAGGGGCACCAGGAGCTCGCTGGTGCGCTGCGCCCAATTGGTCAGCGTGGAGCGACTGAGGTGGACCCCGGCCTGCTCCATGCGCTGGTGCTGGCGATAAAGGGGTAAGTGATACACAAACTTATCGATGAGTGTACACGCTAAGACGCTCACGTCGGCCACACAGCGTTCGAGCACGGTAGGAGGGAAGTCGGGCGCAAGGAAGGCCCCATTGTCCTTGCGTTTGATCACGGGTCTGCGGTAGCGCACGATCTCGTAGGTAGCGGGCTTCTGGAGAAGACGGCTCGTGGTCTTGTGGCCGACAATATCATAGCTACCAGGATCGAGGGCCTCAGCCTCGGGGCACGCGAGAGTTTCCTCCCGCACCGGCAGTGAAGGGTCAAATCGAAGTTTGGTGCTGTCACTGGGCCCAGAAAACCGTTTGCGCCGGGCATGGCCTTCGACTTTGGTCTCCTCCACGGGTGTGGCCTCTATGGCCTGAAGGCTTTCTCCCAGGGACAGCTGGCGGGATTCATCGAGGGTCAGGCGGCGCTCGGACTTCTCCCCGAAGAGCTGGCGTTTGAACCAATCGAGTTGGTGCTGCAGCTCGTCGATGCGCTCAGTAAGTTGTTCGTTGGTTTTCTCGATCGCAGTCTTGGCCTCGAGCAGCGCGGCAATCTCTTCGCGGTTCATCGTGTCTGCGCGCTCTAAAGAAGTCATGCATTCTTTCTAGCGCATTTGTGATCTTCTTCCAAGTGGAATCCCATCCAAGAGCAAACGGAACGCCTTCTCGCTCAGCTCCTGTTTCGCCGAGGAATCCGGCAGGACAAAGCGGCCGCGTTCGAGGCGTTTCGCAAAGAGACAAAAGCCAGTGCGATCCCAGTACACCAGCTTCAGATAATTGCGGCGGCGGTTGAAGAAGACGAAGAGCGTCCCCGTGAGCGGGTCTTCTGCGAGCACACTTGTAACCACTCCCAAAAGCCCATCGAACTGTTTGCGCATGTCGACCGGCTCGCGGTAGGCGAGGATACGAGGGACAGTGGACGAAAACAGCACGCCTAGCTCCGCAGCCGGAGAACGCATCCGCCGGGCAGCTCGAGCTCGACGGTCCAGGGGGCAAGCTCTTCCCTTTGCGGAGTGATCTCCACGAAGGACTCCTGCGCAGTCTGCGAATTCGTCTCGGCCAAAGTAACCTCAGAACGGCGTTGCGAACTCCTCAACTTCCGATGCCAGCGCGCGAAGCTGGCCGCATGGATGTGCTCTCGTTCGCAGAACTTCTCACGGCTCAATCTGCTCTTATCGAAGCTATCGAAGATCTCCGACCACTCCGCGGCGCTGCGGTGAACCTTACCATCGGCGGTGACTCGCATGAAATCCTCCTCGTTGGAACTCCAGGACCAATCACCGATCCTGGCTACGAAAAGGATGTAGCAAATCATGAGCAGTATGGGAATACTCCCCAGAGTGACCGGTTACTTTGCGGCTGCCCACCTGCGTAGCACTCTTCGCTCCATATTCGCGTACTTCTCAGCTGAACGTACATAGGCAAAAGTTGACATATCCTCATCCTCTGTTGATGTCGTGAATGAATCAACTAGCACATCTTTGGCTGTAGGCCAAAATGCACTCCAGTGTCCATCAAAGTTTGGAGTACTCGTGACCACATGGAGGATGGAGCTCGGTTCAATTTCCTTGCGTGCATATACGCCAGCCAGCGCGAGCGCATGGAATCGAAGTCGTCGCAAGAAGCGAAGCTCTGGAGTCTCCTTCGCAGTTCTCTTGCAGTCATCACTGATCCGAAGGTAAAAAGCAAGGGCGAGGAGGAGTTCACCAAAAGTGTCTTCCGACCAGAGGTTTTCTATTTTTCCATCAACACCAAAAGCACGCTCATATGCTCCACCAGATTCTGCATGTGTCCAGAGTGATTTGGGAGCGGAATGAATGAGTGTCGGTTCCTCCAAGAACGCATAACGAATCTTGGCCATCTCTTCCAATTTGATGCCTGTGCCAGTGCCGCGTCTCCCAACAGCACGCTTGCGCACATACTTAATTTTCGGCAGAGGACCGCGGGCCTTGCGATCCTTAAATTGTTTCTCTAGGAACAACTGAATCGGGTCATTTGACCTGAAATCCGATACCTTGATTTGATTCTGAGAGTTGTTGAACTGTATGATCTGACGATTGAATCCCTTTTCCGTCTTGTAGTCTTCGCTTTGTGTCAGTCGAAACAGTACTTCCACTTCTTTCAGTGGAGGCTGGTTCGCCAAGCTGGAGACAGTCTGCGCCCCATTGATTATTTGCATGTTCTCCGCGGTCAGCCTGTTACCGTCGACATCAAATGATGTGCATATTGCGGACACTCCGTTATTGAAGTAGAAGAACTTCTCTGGATCTTCAGATGCGGTCTGGCCTATTGCTTTGTTTATCCCCCGATTCCCCAGATATCCCCTTATGTTGAATGCGTAGAGGGAGTGTCGATACTGATTAGCCAAGTTGCGTAGAGAGTTGCCTTTAATACAAGCAATGAGAGTTCGATAGGGCTCCTCCTTCTACGGATAGTGGATTGTATACGGCGCTTTAGCTGAAAAGCGAGCACCGAACTTCAGAACGGGTGCTCTTTGCGCTGTGTTCTCGGTGCGATGATCACGATGAGGATTGATTGTCGATCCCCGACTCACCCTACCGCAACTCTGTTCGCCCGACATGCGCCCACCTGAGCGGCTTCCACCTATCCTTGGGCACACCGTACTCCCGACGCTCGTGCCCTTGCGCGTTCGTCGGGAGGCTGAGGGTACTGGTAGGGGTTCATGCTCTTGGCGGAGCTCGTTGCGCCGTCCCCTCGTGCGGGTCGTTGCCGCCGATCCGTACCAGGTGTCTGAGAATCCGGTCCACCACCGCTGCTTCGTCGATCACCGACACGATCTTCATGGTTCCCCCGCACTGCGGGCAGAGCATGGGGTCCAGCTCGAAGATCCTGCGCAGCAGGCGTGCCCAGCTGCGGCTGCGCGCAGTGGACGGTGCCCTGGCGATCGTCGCGTCCTGGGGGTTGGCTCTTGCCCCTCGGGCCCGGTGCGAGTACCAGCCGTAGTATCTGACCAAATGCTGCCGTGGCGCGGGGATCTGGGCGCACAGACGGCGGATCATCTCCAGAACATCGAGTTCGAGATCACGTTGGCCGGTGCTGGGATGGATCGGTGTCCGAACCCGAACCTGCTTGGCGTCGAGCGGGGTGATCGCGTCGAGCCGGATCGGCGCGCGGGTGATGTATCGCGCGAGATGCTCCTGGCGCTCGGTGTGATCGGGCAGCACCGGCTCGCCGGCATGGACCCCGAAGCCCGAGTGCTGCCATGACAGGAGCATGGCCTCGGTCTCCTCGCGCAGGCGCTTCGCGCGCCGGAGCTCTTTAAGCACCAGCCGTCGGAACAGCTCAGTCAGCGTCTTCTGATCCCACCACTCGACGCGCTCAAACCATGGATCGCCGCGGCGCGGTAGGTGGAACGCTCCCTCGGTGATCAGCGCGTGGACGTGCGGATGGAAGTTCGCGGCGTAGCTGCCGAAGGTCTGGATCGACGCGATTGTGCCCACCTGCGCCCGGGGGTCATCGACCGCCTCGCACAGCAGGCGCTGGGTCGCCTGGTGCGCGCAGCGCGGAAGGATCGACAACAGTCGGCGCTCCCGCTCGAACAATCCACGGATCACCTTGGGTACCGTGAACACCACGTGGCGGTGGGCAACCGGGCTGAGCACCTCCTCGACCAGATGTTCAGCAAAAAGAGCAGCGCGCTTGGCCTGGCAGCTCGGACAGAAGTTGCGGGTCTGGCAGCTGAACGCCAGCAGGTGCTCGCCGTGACAGTTCGGGCAGCGGATGCGCGCGAAGCCGCCTTCGAGGCGACCGCACTCGAGATACTGGTCAACCACGCGTCGCACAACAGCGCGCAAGGGGCCGTACTGGTGCTCGAAGCGCTCGTCGTACTCGCGGAAGAAACGCTCACCGTGGCGGTCGAAGAGTTGGTAGAGCGCGGTGCGCTCAGGATGGCGGGGCCGGTAGAGCCTGACGAAAGATGCAACCGCGGTACCTGGCAAAATGCCTCCCAGAGAGGGAGGCATTCGCGTGCTTCGACGCTCCTGCATGGATAGGGGAGGCCAGAGAGCATGGCAACACAACCCTTGTCGAGGTGGCACGGGCTCTTCAGGTGCATGTGATTTCGCGTAGACTTGGGCCGGCGATCAAGTTTGATGAACTCGCGCCGTTGCTCGTCCGTCGGAAGCCTGGGCGGCATCGTATAGTCGCGCCGTCGCCCCCTTGAAAAACTTCATCGAAGCCCATTGCACACTCATCTGAGGTATATGCAGGGGCGATGCACGGAATTGGTGGGACCTGGGCAAGTCGATTCCAGGGCGTGATGGACGAGTTGGATGCGAATACTCCCCCATTGTTCATCTACGACCAACTTCGGGCAGCGTTCCCAGAAGTCAAAACCTATGCCCTTTGGAGGTTGGGCTACTTGCCCGATGAGAGTGCCACACGCCAACTGATAGAGGATGTTCTGCTCGGTGCTGGGAACTCAGTGGTTGGCAGACTTGCGCCCACATATACCTATGAGCAACTGAGTCTGAACAGCGCGGATTACACATCGACGAGTATGTGCGCATCTGAGCTATCCCTTCCTCTTATAAAACTGTCTGATTTCGGCCTTAAGTTGACCAAGGCTGCGTGAGTCTGGCTCCGTCACAAGACTACCTAGCGCAGCACTGCCTTGTTTTCCCGAGGCATGGGCTTGAAGAGCAAGAGCTTCATCGTACCCAGTTTGCCTAAGGACAACGCACGAAGCTGTGGATGAACACTCGAGGTATCGGATGAACCCCGCCTTGGCCAAGCCACAAATGGGAGAATTGCGGTATTCCTCCGACCAAGTTTCTTTCGGGAACACCTCAGGTGGATTCCGAACTAAAACCACGATTACCCTGACTCCAAGTGGTAGGCTTGGATCAGGCCTATTAGAGAATGCTGCCGGCTGAAAGACTGGTCCACTAGGCGTATCGAATACACCTCGATGCGTGAACAGTTTCACACTATCCCCACATGCTCCAGCCAGGACCTCTTCCACTGCAATGGTAGCTTCGAGATAGTAGTAGTCCGATGGAGGAAAGAAGAGGGCCTGTTTCGTCGAAACAATTGTACCGACTACCGCAGCTCGCATATCGATCAGAGGTGGGAATTCTGGTTCTCCCCGGTGCCCATATCGATGGGCAGAAGGATTGATTACTACGGGCTTGCCTCTTGCCTTGGCGCAAGCTGGAATGAGCCAGCAGCTGGCTATAACCAACACCTCCGCCAGCAGTAGCCTCCAATATCCCTGCGAGATCATGTTTTTCCTCCAAATTTCTAGGACGGCACCGAGTGCTGCATGGTTGGCGAATCTCAACTTCCTGTTACATTCGTGCCATATTTCATTGCTGCAACCATCGAAAGCGGCTTCAATACCCAAGCTTAACATGGATTCAGACCGTGTGTGGTTCCCTGGGATTCCAGGTAGAAAGCAAGAGACACTCGTCTTCGTTGTGGATTCGGGTGATTGAAGCACATTCGAATCTCACCGTATGGGCTTGAGCAATAAGATCTACAAGGGGATCCCACGTCCCACGCAGCGCCTGCCAAGACCCTCCCTACGGCTGCACCCAATCCTGCCAGAGATGGGCCAAGCAGTGATACTTGAGGTACTGAGCGACAAGTGTGTGCCGGACGGATAGTGGATTGTATACGGCGCTTTAGCCGAAAAGCGAGCAACGACCTTCGAAACGGGTGCTCTTTGCGCTGTGTTCTCGGTGCGATGATCACCATGAGGATTGATCGTCGATCCGCGACTCACCCTACCGCAACTCTGTTCGCCCGACATGCGCCCACCTGAGCGGCTTCCACCTATCCTTGGGCACACCGTACCCCCGACGCTCGTGCTGTTGCGCATTCGTCGGGAGGCTGAGGGTACTGGCTGACCAAGTCGGGCAGGCAGCGAAAGATCGGCAAGATCGTCAGCGGTGGAGGTTGTGCTCTGGTGGTTCTTGCGGTGAGCGTGGCGGTGCTGGCTCTTCTGAGCTGGGTGAGTCTGTAGGGAACCGCGGCGGAGTTGAAGCGATTCGGATTTCGTCGCATAATGGAATGGTCGCGGCATATTGATTGATCTGTACATTTGCAAGGTTGGTAAAGCTCATGAGATGTGGAATTGCCTGCGGGCTGTTACTCTCGTTGCTCCTTTTCCTCGCTCCGAGCACGAACGCACAGGATGTCCCGGGAAATGTCTTCTTGGGAGTGCCCTCAATTCTCACTCACTACGTGCTCGTGTGTCTTCCTCCCGAGGGGGGCGTCTACGCGCTCGCCACTGAACCGCTGGAGCCGGTGAAGTCGGTGCGCTTCCAGGTCACCTGGCCGGACGGAGTCGATCACGATCAGGGGAGCGTGATCTGGCCGGGCGCGGTCGATGTCTCCGAACCCGGTGACGACATCTGGGACATCGTGTTCGAGGAATGTCGCGACAAACCGGGCAGCACTCTGTACCTCGTGAACTACGGAGGGGTGGATTACCACGGTCAAAGGGGCTGGATGTGCCCGTATGGTGACGTGGTTCCCGACCGGTGTGGACGCTGTGTTCCGGGGAAACCATCGAAGCCTCGCTCTTCGACATGGGCCCTTCCTGGGTGGATGGCTGTTCTCCTTTTGGAAACAACTACTGCGAGGTCATCCCCGCCCAGGCGCAGAGCTGGGGCACCCTGAAGTCCAGCTACTGAGAATGAAGTGGAGAGGATCGATGGATCGCAAGAAGGCCGTTCGAGACTATAAGGAGTCCGCGCGCCCGGCGGGAGTCTACCGCGTGCAGCACACGCCGAGCGGCCGCACTCTTTTGGGATCCAGTCCCGATGCGCCGGCGATGCTCAACCGCATTCGCTTTCAGTTGCAGACGAAGGGGCATCCCAATCGCAAGCTTCAGGCCGACTGGAATGCCGATGGCGCGGATGCCTTCACCTTCGAAGTCTTGGATCTGCTGCCGCCCACCGAGAACGAAGTGAAGGACCCGGCCGCAGAGTTGGCCGCTCTCGAGGAATTGTGGCAAGACAAACTGCAGATCCGGAAGAGCTGCGCTAATAAGTCTCGCCATGAACATTGACTGGCACGAAGAGGCCAGCTTCAGATAGGAATTCATTTCTAAACGAACGGCCACGTATTCCCACGAGGGCAAGCATGTCTGAAAGTTCCGTTGCTCGTTGGCCCGAGGACTACCGCGTCTCTGTGGCTTCTTTTATCTGAACATCATCGTGGCCGGCATCTTCGCCGAACTCTTCGTTCGCGCGAAGCTCGTCATTCCGACCGACGCCGGCGCGACAGCCCACAACATCCTGAGCCACGAATCGATGTTCCGGATTGGGTTTTCCGGCGAGATCCTGCATCTCTCCTTCGACGTCATGGTGGCAGTGATTCTGTACGCGTTGCTTCGCCCGTCGATCGCAGCATTGCCCTCCTCGCCGCGTTCATGCGCTTTGCCTGTGATCTCATCTTGGCCGTGGCGAGCATGAGCCATTCGCGGCATTGAAGCTCTTGCATGAGGCGCTGCTCTCGAGTCCTTTTCCTCTGGACAACTGCATTCGCTCGCACTGTGGGTGATGAATCTTCACGGCGACGCCTATGCCATCAGTCTCGTCTTCTTCGGCTTCGCATGTCTCGCCCTGGGGCACCTTCTCTTTTACTCAGACTTTCTCCCCAAGGCCCTCGGTGTTCTGCTCGCTCTCGCCGGAGTCTGCTACCTCTTCACGAGCTTCGCCCAGTTCCTGGATCCGGCCACGGATAGTGGATTGTATACGGCGCTTTAGCCGAAAAGCGAGCAACGACCTTCGAAACGGGTGCTCTTTGCGCTGTGTTCTCGGTGCGATGGTCACGATGAGTATTGATGGTCGGTCCCCGACTCACCCGACCGCAACTCTGTTCGCCCGACATGCGCCCACCTGAGCGGCTTCCACCTATCCTTGGGCACACCGTACCCCCGACGCTCGTGCTGTTGCGCATTCGTCGGGAGGCTGAGGGTACTGGTAGGGGTTCATGCTCTTGGCGGAGCTCGTTGCGCGGTTCCCTCGTGCGGGTCGTTGCCGCCGATCCGTGCCAGGTGTCTGAGAATCCGGTCCACCACGGCTGCTTCGTCGATCACCGACACGATCTTCATGGTTCCCCCGCACTGCGGGCAGAGCATGGGGTCCACCTCGAAGATCCTGCGCAGCAGGCGTGCCCAGCTGCGGCTGCGCGCAGTGGAGGGTGCCCTGTCGATCGTCGCGTCCTGGGGGTTGGCTCTTGCCCCTCGGGCCCGGTGCGAGTACCAGCCGTAGTATCTGACCAAATGCTGGCGCGGTGCGGGGATCTGGGCGCACAGACGGCGGATCATCTCCAGAACATCGAGTTCGAGATCACGTTGGCCGGTGCTGGGATGGATCGGTGTCCGAACCCGCACCTGCTTGGCGTCGAGCGGGGTGATCGCGTCGAGCCGGATCGGCGCGCGGGTGATGTACCGCGCGAGGTGCTCCTGGCGCTCGGTGTGATCGGGCAGCACCGGCTCGCCGGCATGGACCCCGAAGCCCGAGTGCTGCCATGACAGGAGCATGGCCTCGGTCTCCTCGCGCAGGCGCTTCGCGCGCCGGAGCTCTTTAAGCACCAGCCGTCGGAACAGCTCAGTCAGCGTCTTCTGATCCCACCACTCGACGCGCTCAAACCATGGATCGCCGCGGCGCGGTAGGTGGAACGCTCCCTCGGTGATCAGCGCGTGGACGTGCGGATGGAAGTTCGCGGCGTAGCTGCCGAAGGTCTGGATCGACGCGATTGCGCCCACCTGCGCCCGGGGGTCATCGACCGCCTCGCACAGCAGGCGCTGGGTCGCCTGGTGCGCGCAGCGCGGAAGGATCGACAACAGTCGGCGCTCCCGCTCGAACAATCCACGGATCACCTTGGGTACCGTGAACACCACGTGGCGGTGGGCAACCGGGCTGAGCACCTCCTCGACCAGATGTTCAGCAAAAAGAGCAGCGCGCTTGGCCTGGCAGCTCGGACAGAAGTTGCGGGTCTGGCAGCTGAACGCTGGCCGACGGGACCTTCGAGGCGGGGCACTACGTCCGCAGCTGGGATGGACGCGACAAGAGCGGAAGGGTCGTGCCCTCGGGCGTGTACCTCGCGCGCTTGAAAGCAGGCGACCGGGTGGAGACGCAGAAGATGGCTTTGCTCAAGTAGTGAAAATGCGGCTTTAATCAGGCTGATGGCGGACTGACTGGTCCAGTCTCGCCAGGGCCCCGGGCGGAAGTCCGGGGCCTTTTCTCGCGATTGCGAACCCAACAGAATTGAAAGCGACTTTCAGTTGCGAGGAAGATCGAAGTGCCGGCGGGCGAGGGTGGAGGTGTATACTGCATCCAGATTCCATCTGGGCTCCCTGTCATGAGTGAACACAGGAGGGTCCCGGTATGTCCACTGCCTGGCGTGTCGGGAGCTGGTGTCATCGGCTCCGGCCGCTTCTACTCTACCTCCTCATTCCCCTTCTCATCCTCGGACCTCACGCCTCGAGTTCGCACGCGGCGAGTCCGGATTCCCTGGCCACGCAGCCGGACACGGCAAACAGCAGCCACCTCCTGCGTGCCCGACTCGACAATGGGCTCCGGGTGGTAATCGTTCCAAAGCCGCAGGAAGTGCTCGTCCGAGCTCTCCTCCTCTACGATGCCGGTGCCTGTCGCGAGCCGGAGGGCAAGGGGGGACTCGCCCACCTCGTCGAGCACCTCATGTTCGCGAGCAGTGCCCCAAGACCCGACGAAAGCTTGCGTCAGCGACTGAGACTGCACGCGATCGACGATCGTGGCTGGACCAGCTCCTTTGCCATGGGCTACCAATGGGATTGTCTACCAGAAGAGCTTCCCGTTTTGCTCGAGATCGAAGCCGAGCGGATGGCCGGTCTCGCGTTGAGTGAAGCGACCTTCGAACGGGAACGAAACGTCGTGTTGCGGGAGAAAGATTTCCGTGGCGAGAGAGACGCCTGGGAGGAATTGATCTCGAACTGCTACCGCGCCGCCTACAAGGGGCATCCGCTCGGACGCGATGTCTCCGGAACCGTCGAGTCCGTCTCGCAGCTCAGTCTGCAGGACGTGCGCGAGTTCCACGAGGAATACCTCCGGCCCGGTCGCGCGATCCTGGTGATCGAAGGGCCGGCGTCGCCCCAGATCGTCGTACGGCAAGTCCGCAAGAGCTTCGAGCCAGTACAGAAGCCCGGCTCGGGAACCGAGGCCACACTGCCTTCGCTTCCAAAGCTCGCGCACCACAGTGTGATCAGTGATCGACCCGATTTTCAGGGCTTCCAGGTTGCTTACGGATTGCGGACTCCAACCCGAACCCCGCACGACCTGGTCATGAACGCCATCCTGTGCGAATTGTTGGACTCCTGGGTGGGTGCGCTCAGTTCCTACTCCATGGGCAAAGAGAGGCTGCTCGTGGTCCATCGCTGGTATTCTCGGTACTTCGCGGGCCCGGAGTTTGTCACCATGGAGGTCAACGCGGACTACGATGCCCAGGAGGCTCTGTCCTGGCTCTGGAACGACATCGTGAGGAGTGGCCGTCATCTGCGAAACAGGATCAGGTTTCCTGCCATCATCGAAGGGGCACGCCGACGACTTTCTCAGCACGGTTTGCGCTCCGGTTCGGATCTCACGGATCTCGCCATGAACGAGCTGGCGGTCGGTCCCACCGCGTCGTTGAGCGTTTTGGACTCGATTCTATCGAAAGTCGACGAGGAAGATTGCCTGGAGTACTTCCATCGCGCGATCAACAACGAGTGCAGCGTCAACACAGTCGTCCATGGCAAGGGATCCAAACGCAAGCTCGAGCTCAATACGGTGGGAATGGCCAGCGCGACCGCGCAGGACAGTACTGGCTACAAGCCGGCACCGAGTCCCGATCCGGAACGGCTCGAGGAACTCCTGCAACTCTACGAGCGCTGCGGTCTACCCAGGATGGAACGAGTCTCTCTGCCCGATCAGGGCAGCTTGTACTTGTGGGAGCAACCCGAGAGCCAGGAAATGCGTGTGGCGGGTCTGCGGTGTTTCCGCGGCCTTCGAGACCTCGAAGCCTCGGGTAAGCCGGGAATGAACGCGCTCTACAACGTCACGGCGTCCTATGCATCCAGGCGGGATGACCCGGATGAGGAACCGGAAATCTATCACCTTCCCTACGGAACCAGATTCCTTGCTGATGCCTTCGAGTACAACTTCTCGGCCCATGGCCGAAGCGAGGACCTGGACGGGATACTCTCCACTTTGTCAGAGCGGTTGAACAAGAAGGGGCTCGATGCCGCTGCGTGGGGAAGAACCTTGAGGCATGTCGATCTCTGGTTCGCGAAAGACTATGTGGATGCGCAATTGCTCGCTCAACGGTATCGGCGCTCACTCGTCTTCGGTCCAGAGCATCCTTCTCGCTATTCCGAGATTTGCCCCCCCGAGACCTATGACAAGATCAAATACAAAGACATCAGCAAATTCCACCAGAACCTCGCATCCCGGGATGGACTCCTGTGGTTCGCGAGCGGAAGAGTTGATTCGGCCCGGCTGGTTCGCGCTCTGCCGAAGCTGATCAAACGGGACAAGAAGCCGAAACTGATGGAAACCATCCCGGGCGCTCCTCCGCTGAAGCGGATCAGCGGTCGCATCTTTCCCGCATTCGAGTGCTCGGACGCAAGAGTCGTGCTGTCGTTGCCTGCGATCGACGTGTCCGCGGTGCCGAATGCCTGGGCCCACTGGGAGATTCTGCGGGCCATGTTGCACCAGCAGCTCTTCCAAGAACTCCGCGAAAGGGAGAGCCTCGTCTACGTAGTCCAAGCGGACGAGGATCTCCAGGGAGACCGGTTCTCTCTCACGATCAGCGCCAGCACGTCTCCCGAACGAGCGGAACGGGTATTCTCGATCCTGTGCGAGTTTCTGAAGAGAGTTCGATCACGCGCGGTCGAGGAGTCTCCCTTCCTGCTCGCCAAACTCGATGCAATCCACCATCTGCTGCGAGCAGAGGAAGATCCTGCTCTCGCTCTCGCCCGAATGGAGTGGATGGCGCGGTTCGGTCCCATACCAGAGAATCCCACTGAGGAACTCATCGATCTGGACCTGGCCTCCTTTCAGAGCTTCCTAAAACAGACCGTAAACCCGGACGCCTTCGTCTTCACCGTCGTGGGCCCGATCCTGGAGGATGAGATCGAGAGTTTTACCTTCTGACTACCGCCTAGTCGCGGCGAACGTCATGGCTCTTCGATCAGGTCGAAACAAACAAGCGCCCGGTGTCACCACCGGGCGCTGTTGTCAGGTAGAGTATAGGACGGAGCTCAGCTCTTCTCCTTCATCTTCTCTTCCTTCTTCATCATCTTAGCCATCTCGGCCTTGTTCTTCTCGGCCCAGGCATGAAGCTCGGCGACGACCTTCGGATTGTCGGAGGTAATGACCGCGATATCGCCGTTCTTGGTTTGAACGTCTTCGTAGTGGGCGCCCTTCATCATACAGTTGGTGAGCGCGGTACAGCTTCCGCACAGGGTCACGGCTTCACCGGCCTGAATCTTCTTTTGGCAAGCCGCCATATCCATATGGTCGGATAGTGGATTGTATACGGCGCTTTGGACGCCGAGCGAGCAACGACCTTCGAAACGGGTGCTCTTTGCGCTGTGTTCTCGGTGCGATGATCACCATGAGGATTGATCGTCGATCCGCGACTCACCCTACCGCAACTCTGTTCGCCCGACATGCGCCCACCTGAGCGGCTTCCACCTATCCTCGTGCGGGTCGTTGCCGCCGATCCGTGCCAGGTGTCTGAGAATCCGGTCCACCACCGCTGCTTCGTCGATCACCGACACGATCTTCATGGTTCCCCCGCACTGCGGGCAGAGCATGGGGTCCACCTCGAAGATCCTGCGCAGCAGGCGTGCCCAGCTGCGGCTGCGCGCAGTGGAGGGTGCCCTGTCGATCATCGCGTCCTGGGGGTTGGCTCTTGCCCCTCGGGCCCGGTGCGAGTACCAGCCGTAGTATCTGACCAAATGCTGGCGCGGTGCGGGGATCTGGGCGCACAGACGGCGGATCCTGCATGGATAGGGGAGGCCAGAGAGCATGGCAACACAACCCTTGTCGAGGTGGCACGGGCTCTTCAGGTGCATGTGATTTCGCGTAGACTTGGGCCGGCGATCAAGTTTGTTGAACTCGCGCCGTTACTCGTCCGTCGGAAGCCTGGGCGGCATCGTATAGTCGCGCCGTCGCCCCCTTGAAAAACTTCATCGAAGCCCATTGCACACTCATCTGTTTGTACTATATTGCATCTACGCACCGCCACCTTTTCTTTGTCTGATCGTGCGGCGTTGCCAATGGGTGAATGGGAATGTGATCCTTGAACTGCACATGCTGCGTGGGTTAAGCTCGATTTCGTTCCCCATCTCCCTCATTTCCGAGGACATTCATGAACCGACTCAAGCCCGTATTGCGTGCCGTTGCATGTTTGGCCGCCCTTGCAGCATTCGGATCCTGCTCGGACAGCAAGAGCCCCACTGCCGGAAGCGGTACCTGCGGTGACGAAAGCGTACACTGCGTTTACGCGATCATTCATACCGCCGACTGGAGCACTGGTGTGGACTACCTCGGATCTAGACTGGACCAGACCGACTACTACGGTACCACCGATCTGCCGCTCGCGAACATCGAGGGCGTGTCTCCGGGAGACCAGATCTACGTCGGAATCACTCTGTCGCCCGCCCTGGTCGTCAGCAGCAACATACCTCCTGAGGTAGTCTTGCAGGTGGCCGGGGCACTCCTGGGTGGAAGCACGGATCTCGTGGTACAGACTGAACCGTCTATCTCGATGCGGGGTGACTGGCAGACCATACAGTATCCGAGGGTCAATCTTCGCGGCAAGAGCGACGACAGGCAACTGTGACAGCATGAACGCAGAGTGGAGAGCGACGGGGTTGTCGGCGGGTGACGAGCTGCGCGGCTTTTCCCTCAGCTTCACGGTTCCCGAAACCTGGTCGAACGGTACGTCGATACGGGCAAGCCAGACCATTCCGGTCGAACGAATCGACTGGATCGCGTCACTCTCGGGTGATACCAGCGGGGAGGTCCCTCCCATCCAGTTGAAGGAGCGATGATCAAAGAGGCGGTTGCCTGGCTCCATGACCTAACGCAGCAGAGGTGATCCGGCGGGTCTGTACCGTGCCGGGAATTTGCAGCCTTGCGAAGTAGGTGCCCGAAGCGAGCGCGGCTCCGCTGTCATCTCGTCCCGTCCAGCTGGCGCTGTGCGTTCCAGAAGTCTCCTCCTCGTCAACGAGTGTTGCGACCCGCCGGCCTCGCACGTCGAACACCTCGAGGCTCACGCGTCCTGCGCGTGGCAGCCGGTAGTTCAGAAGGGTTCGCCCGCCAAAGGGATTCGGGCTCGGGGGCGCGAACCAAAACTGCGTCGCCGCAATGGGCGTGGCCGCGGTGCCGAGAAGCGCTGTCCGCAGGTCTGTCTCGGTCAACGAGTTGTACGGAAGCCCGATCCAGGGACTGAATTCGAAATAGGGACTGCGCGAGCGAAAGCGCAGCCGCCAGTGATACGCGGTCTCCGAAGTGGCACCGGTGACGGGCTGCTCGAGAGCGACCGCGCTCCCTGCCGAAGTGGGTGCACCCGTGTCGGTGTAGGGACCCCTCTGGAGCACCCCATCGAACGGGACTCCGACCGGCTTCACCTCGTATTCCATTTGGACTCTGGTACGTCCCGCCGGGCATCGGCCCAGCGCCTTTAGGGCCCAGGCGGTTTGGACGTTGGACGCGCCGAGCAAATCGATCGGGGCCGAACCGTCGTACTGCGCCTGGCGCGGTATCTTGGGGAGACCGTTGCCGTCGTTGCCAGGGTGCAGGTAGATCTGATCGAAGCCCCACTTGGTCACCAGCAAATCGGTAAAACCGTCTCCGTTCACGTCGCCGGCGGTGGCAACGACTTGGCCCATCGAAGCATCAGCCTGATTCGATTCGAAGAACCACTCGTCGCCGATCGGAGGAAAGCTCGACGGTGCGCCGAAGAATACCGTCACCTTCCCCTCGAATTGCTGGCCATGACTGTACCGCGGCGAGCCGACCACGATATCAGAATACCCGTCTCCATTCAGGTCGCCTGCGTAGCCAACCGAGAGCCCCAGATTCTCACCCAAAGTCCCCAGGCGACTCCAAGCCTCGTTTTCGTCGATCCCCGTTGGACCACCCAGGTGCACTTGCACGATTCCGTCGAGCGATTGACCCCCGAGCACGATGTCCGAGTATCCGTCACCGTTCAAATCGCCGGCACTATCCACCGCCACGAGATTGGTGCTGGGAGTGCTCAACCAACAATAGGCCTGGGGGATGAGTTGAAGCCCAGAGGGAGATCCGAGGTACACCATCGCCACTCCGCGGTTGTCGCCGAAACCGGAGAGCGTCCGAAAATTCCCGACGAGCACGTCAGAATACCCGTCGGCGTTGACATCTCCGGCGCTCGCCACCGTGTTTCCCACGCCCTCTCGCGTGACGGACCACGAGGGCGATGTCTCCAAACCGGTGGCGGACCCACGGAACAAATATGCCGTGGAACTGCCAACCCCATCCGCTCCCACCAAGACGTCTCCGTAACCGTCTCCATCGACGTCGCCAGCATCCGAAACGGCAGATCCGAACAAGCTGTTCTGCGCGTCTCCCACTTTGGACCACGAGGACGTAATGGAGAGTCCACTCGGACCTCCGTCGAACTCGAAGACCTTCCCTTCACCACCTTGGCTGGCGTTGAAATCGGGGTCGCCCACCAGTACGTCGGTGTACCCGTCGCCGTTGACATCCCCAGCGAGCGAGACCGAAGCTCCATACGACTGAGGTGCCGCTCTGCGAGCTCGACCAGGAGGGACTCGTCGACAGCCCGTACGCAGTTCCCAGATACAGGCGGGCGCGCCCATGCCCGGACATGAAGTTGCTGTAGTTGGGGGCGCCGACGATGACGTCCGAATAGCCGTCGCCGTTCACGTCTCCCGCCGTCGAAGCCGCGTGTCCGTTGTCGGTATCGGCGGCTCCGTCCGAAGCGATCCAACCGGGCGCCTCCGAGGGATATCGTTGTCCACCCGTAAAGACCCACGCTGTGCCGAGGTTGGAGTAGTTGGGACTCGTGAGATCGCGGTAGGGTTCTCCTACGATGATCTCGGAGAAGCCATCCCCATTGACGTCTCCCGCGGTGCACACGGCGCTGCCGAATTGCGTATCGAAAGAGCCAGAAGTTCGTGTACAGGGGGACGTCGAGGGTCCAGCGGAACTCCCGAAATACACGGAAATGTGTCCCTGGTATCCCGGTGCGCCCGGGCTGCCGACGATGATCTCGGCGTAGCCGTCGCCGTCAAGGTCACCTGCGGTGGACACTGCGATACCGTAACGCTGCCCGGTGACCACCCCGACCTGAGTCCAGACCGGCGTGGTGGCCAGACCAGTGGGACCTCCCAGATACACGTCGGCCCTGCCCACCACGTCGACTAAATTCGGTGTGTACTTGGGAGCACCCACGATCACGTCGGCGTAGCCGTCGCCATTGACGTCACCTGCAGTGCAAACCGAGGTGCCGAGTTGTGAACCCAAGCCCCCCGTGACGGACCAATTCTCCGTGCCTCCGATCCCAGAAGGGGATCCGTAATAGGCGAAGACCTTGCCGTTGTCGTTGGCAGTGTTCCCGAACGCGTCGTAGCCCGGTGCTCCCACGAGGATGTCGTCATAGCCGTCGCCGTTGACATCGCCCGCAGTCGCTACCCAGCTGCCAAAATGTGCGCTTTCGGTCCAACCAAAGAGGACTGCATCGTAGGAAGTCGAAGGTCCACTGGGAGAGCCATAGTAGACATAGACTGCGCCAGACTCGGCCCCCAATAGACCGCCCCCGACACCACGGGCACCCACGACGACATCGGCATACCCATCGCCGTTGACGTCGCCAGCCGTGCATACCGAGCTGCCGAACAGGGCGCCGGCCAGGTTGATTTCGGCCGTCCAGTCGGGGCTGCCCGAGATCGGGTTGGGCGCGGTAGAGCCGAACCAGATGTAAGCGCGCCCTTCCCCAGATTCGCCGTTGGTGTATTGCCAGGCGCCGACGATGACGTCGTCGTAACCGTCGCCGTTGACATCGCCGGCCGCCGAAACCGAGTTTCCAAGATTTTCGAAGTATTGGTCCCCAACGACACTACCACCGGTAGACCACAAGCCAGTGACCGAACCCAGCAAAACTTCGAAGTACCCCTCGTCGTAGAGTGGCCCACCGAAGTCGGCATCCGGAGCTGCCATGATGATGTCGCTGAATCCGTCACCATTGACATCACCGGCGGTCGCGACCGCTTTGCCAAAGTGTGCGTCGTTTTGGGTGAGACCGTAGTATGGACCGCTGTAATTCGGCAGGCAAGCAAGCTGGGCCAAAGCGGAGGAGTGCACGCAGACCGAGGTGATGGCAAGTGCAATGAGAATCAGAGGAACTCGCGAGCGGCTACCGGAGGTTGGGACCACGGACGCCAGGGTCGCACTCATGAGAGTACTCCCTTCGGGGGGGAGGGAAGGATCGTTGAATTGATCGTACGCGAATTCGACAGCCCACTTCCACCCGAAACGGATAGTGGATTGTATACGGCGCTTTGGACGCAGAGCGAGCAACGACCTTCGAAACGGGTGCTCTTTGCGCTGTGTTCTCGGTGCGATGATCACCATGAGGATTGATCGTCGATCCGCGACTCACCCTACCGCAACTCTGTTCGCCCGACATGCGCCCACCTGAGCGGCTTCCACCTATCCTCGTGCGGGTCGTTGCCGCCGATCCGTGCCAGGTGTCTGAGAATCCGGTCCACCACGGCTGCTTCGTCGATCACCGACACGATCTTCATGGTTCCCCCGCACTGCGGGCAGAGCATGGGGTCCACCTCGAAGATCCTGTGCAGCAGGCGTGCCCAGCTGCGGCTGCGCGCAGTGGACGGTGCCCTGGCGATCGTCGCGTCCTGGGGGTTGGCTCTTGCCCCTCGGGCCCGGTGCGAGTACCAGCCGTAGTATCTGACCAAATGCTGGCGCGGTGCGGGGATCTGGGCGCACAGACGGCGGATCCTGCATGGATAGGGGAGGCCAGAGAGCATGGCAACACAACCCTTGTCGAGGTGGCACGGGCTCTTCAGGTGCATGTGATTTCGCGTAGACTTGGGCCGGCGATCAAGTTTGTTGAACTCGCGCCGTTACTCGTCCGTCGGAAGCCTGGGCGGCATCGTATAGTCGCGCCGTCGCCCCCTTGAAAAACTTCATCGAAGCCCATTGCACACTCATCTGTTTGTACTATATTGCATCTACGCACCGCCACCTTTGCCACCCAATTTCTGGAGAGCGGCGTGTCCTACCGCGAGCGGCAACGAACTACGAATCAGCTGTCTTCTCCCCGAAGTCCGCGGCTGCTCCCGTCGCCCTCCGAGCAGGAGATACAGAGTTTTCACTCGTTATGCGCAAGCTCTGGGTCGGCTGTGACTCGCTCTCGCGCGACCGCCGGCACTTCGGCGAAGCTAGGCTCCCCGGCGTCCTCTGGCTCCCGCGCGACTGCAGTCTCTTGCGACAAGCTGCGCGACACCTTCGCCGCCTATCGCGCCGCCGACTCGCGGCTCCTACTCCGCCTCTGTCTGGCAAGTGCCTATTTCATCGCGCTGCGGGGGCCGCGCTGGATGGCCCATTCGCAACGTGATTACGCCAACGCGTTGCTCGGCGTTTCCCCCTCGACCCTCTTGGAGTGGGTTCGAGTAGGTCGCCTGCTCTGTCAGCAGCCGCATCTGCGGGCCGAGTTTCGCGAAGGGCATACTTCCCTTCGTGCGCTCGACGCCCTCGCGCGGCATGGGTTTAAGGAGCAAGATGCTAAGGGCAGCGGGGAGGACCACGCTCCGGGCGCATCCGCCCACCGCGCAGACAAACAAGAACGGAAGGGGACCAACTCCGAACCGGCAACCACCGGCAGTGCGGGAGGGGACGAGTCCGGCGAGTTCACCAACATCTCCTTTTCCGCACCCGCGCCCGCCGTCCTCTATCTCGAGGACTCCCTCGAGCTCGCCCGTGCAATTGTGGGACGCTGCCAGGGCGACGAAGAAGCCATCAGCGCCCTCCTCGCCGAGGCCGGCGGCGAAGGCGAATCAACCGTTGATGCGGCGCGGGCACGGCGCCGTTTCGGGGTTCGGGACGGGCGCACGCACACTCCCCGTTCACGGGAACAGTCCGCGCGTTTGGAACGCACCGCGCGAACCCTCCCCCATCCGCGCCTTCCCGTCCTGGGAGAGATTGCCCAACGTCGCTACGCCTTCCGTCTGCACGCCCTCTTGCAGCGTCTTTTGGCGCGACGCAATCGCCTGCGCCTCCGCCAAGAAGATCAGCTCTATGAATGGATGCTCGACGGTCTACACGAGCGCTACGGGTACTCCAACTTCGAGCGCTTCGCGCGCGCGCTTCTCGATCTGCCGCAGTCGACCTGCACCGATCGCCTGCGTCGCGCGCGCGA
Organism: Candidatus Krumholzibacteriota bacterium; assembly: GCA_963764625.1. Taxonomy (GTDB): domain Bacteria; phylum Krumholzibacteriota; class Krumholzibacteriia; order JAJRXK01; family JAJRXK01; genus JAOZPE01. The sequence continues at coordinate 514,350 of CAVXTH010000009.1, forward strand.
GAGGCGGAGAAAACACCCCATCGCCCTCGCCCGCGCCCGGGGCAAACTTTCCACCGTGCAGGCCGACCTCCTGGCGCTCCTGCATCGGCGTTGCCACGTTCCCGTCTCTGACCTATGGAAGTGGATCCGCTACGCACTTCGCCATACCGTGCGCGGCCTGCGCGCCGCCATGGCCTGGGCGCGCCGACAGCTCCTCACCGACTATCGCGCGTGGTCTCTGGCCGGTTGCGCTCCTCCGGATGAGGACCAACTCCGAACCGGCAACCACTCTTTGGAAGTACTCGTGCGGAATCCGGAGCATGCGCAAGGGGCCACTCTCCACGAGGCGCTCTTGGCCTGGAATGACGCCCCCCGGGGCACCGCTCGCTTTCGCCTCAGTCTTCAGACCCGCGACGAGCTCCTGATGCAGCTCGCCAGCGAACAGGATCGCGTGCGAGCCCAGGCCGAAGTTCCCGCGCCGCGACGGATCCCGGCGTGGCTCGCGTTGTGTCGCCTCTTTTATCGCGCACGCAAGGTGTGGGCGGACCATCACCAGTCGATCCCGGCTTCCCAACGGCGCATTCTCGATCGCGATGGTTGGCGTTGCGCCACTCCGGAGTGTACGCAGCGCCGCAACCTCCAGGTCCATCACCTGCAGTACCGGGCGCGAGGGGGCGACGATCGCGACTCCAACCGCATCACACTCTGCGCGTTCCACCACCAGATCGGCGAGCACCAGGGGCTCTTGCGCGTACGCGGCGAAGTTGGGACCGACGGGAAAGGGCTCACCTGGGAGATGGGCCTCGATGAGCACGGGCGCCCCTTCAGGGTTTACCGCGACGAGAGACTTATGGCGTCAACGTGAACACTTCCAGGAGGGACAGTGACGGACAACGGACAGACGGAGAGTGAATTGTATAGGGCGCCTTGGCCGAAACGCGAGGGCGGACCTTCGAGACGGGTCCCCCTTGAGCGCCGACCCAGGTACTCGCGTCGGCAGGGACTACTCCGCCTCCATGTGTGGGTAGCGGAAGTCCTTCGCGGGCACGAAGGTCTCCTTCACCGTGCGCGGCGACACCCAGCGGATCAGATTCAGAATGCTGCCCGCCTTGTCGTTAGTGCCGCTGGCCCTGCCGCCGCCGAAGGGCTGTTGCCCCACCACCGCGCCGGTCGGCTTGTCGTTGATGTAGAAGTTGCCGGCGGCGAAGCGCAGCGCCTGGCTCATCTTCACGATCACTTCGCGGTCCCGGGCCCAGATCGCGCCGGTCAGCGCGTAGGGAGAACCCTGATCGCAGAGGGCGAGGGTCTCCTCGAGCTTTTCGTCTTCATAGCGGTAGAGGGTGAGCACCGGTCCGAAGATCTCCTCGCACATCGTCACAAAGCCCGGCTTCTTGGCCACGATCACCGTGGGCTGGATGAAGTAGCCGGTGGAGTCGTCGCACTCACCACCGCAGAGAATCTCCGCGTCATTGCTCTTCTTGGCCTCGTCGATGTACTCGGTGATGCTCGCAAAGGCAGCCCGGTCGATCACCGCGCACATGAAGTTGCGGAAGTCCAAGGGCGAGCCCATCTGGATTTCTCCCACCATCTTCTTGAGCTTGGCGGTGAATTCGTCCCACAGACTGGCCGGGATGAAGGCGCGGCTGGCGGCCGAGCACTTCTGGCCCTGGTACTCGAATGCGCCGCGCACGCAGGCCGTGACCAGCGCATCGAGGTCCGCGCTCTGGTGCGCGAAAATGAAGTCCTTGCCGCCGGTCTCGCCGACGATGCGCGGATAGCTCTTGTAGTTGTGGATGTTCTCGCCCACCTGCTTCCACATGCGCTGGAAGGTCGCGGTGGATCCGGTGAAGTGAATACCGGCCAGGTTGGGATTGGCCATGACGGGATCGCCCACCTGCGCGCCGCTGCCCGGCACGAAGTTGATGACGCCCTTGGGCAGCCCCGCTTCCTCGAGCAGTTGCAGCAAGAACCAGGCGCTGTAGACCGCGCTGGACGCCGGCTTCCACAGCACGGTGTTGCCCATCATGGCCGGGCTGGTGGGCAAATTCCCCGCGATGCTGGTGAAGTTGAAGGGGGTCACCGCGAAGACGAAACCCTCGAGCGGCCGGTGGTCGACGTAGTTCCACATGCCGGGCTGGCTGTCGGGCTGCTCGCTGTAGACTTCCTCCATGTAGAAGGCGTTGAAGCGGAAGAAGTCGATGAGCTCACAGGCCGCATCGATTTCGGCCTGGAACACGTTCTTGCTCTGGCAGAGCATGGTGGCCGCGTTGATGGTGTCGCGCCAGGGACCGGCCAGAAGGTCAGCCGCCTTGAGGAAGATGGCGGCCCGGGATTCCCAGGACATCGCGTTCCACTCGGCATGGGCCAAGTGTGCCGCGGCCACCGCTTTCTCGATCTCGGCCGGTCCGGCCTTGTGGTAGCGGCCCAGGAGGTGTCCGTGGTCGTGCGGCATGCGGCATTCGCCGGTCGATCCCGTCTTGATCCGCTGGCCGCCGATGACGAGCGGGATTTCGACTTCCTGTCCCATCAACTGCTTCAGCCTGGCCTTGAGCGACGCGCGCTCTTCGCTATCCGCTTCGTACATGCGCACCGGTTCGTTGCCGGGCATCGGGATGTTCAGCATGCCGTTGACCATGGTCTCTCTCCTCGAAATTTCGCTGCGGTGGTGGGCGGGCGACGCCCGCGCGCGACGCCCTTCACCCTCGTGCCGGGAAGCTAGTCAATTCCCATCAGGAATCCCAAGAGCAGAGTCAGATTGGGGGCGCCGTCGTCGAAGCCGAATCCCAGCGAAGCGCGGAGGTGGTTGCTTCCGCTCACGAGGTAGTCCAGGCCCCCGTTGATGAGACCGTACTGGCTGGCGCTGCCCCAGTTGAACTCCCCGATTGCGCTGAGATCCCGCGAGAGGGGATAAATGGCACCGCCGCCGAAGTGGATGCCGGTATCCCGGTTGTCGCCGCTGAATTCCACGCTCTCGATTCCCGCATTGGCCAAAAGGACCCAGCCCGAATCGAGGTGGTAGCGCATCGCGCCGAAGAGATCGACGTTGAAATTGCCCGCCCCGACCTCTTTCTTGCCCACCGGGAGGTCGACCCAGGCCCCCAGGGCGACCTGCGGGTTCTTGGCCTGCACCCTGTACCGGGCGTAGCCGCGCAGATCGGAGAGTCCGGATTCACTTCCCCCGCCATGGTCCGCGCTGAGATGGTCGAGGCTCCAGCGCACTCCGGTCTCGAGATCGGGAGCGGCCTTGAAACCAGCTTGTCCCCCCAAATTCCAGCCGCTGCCGCCATCGTAGTCGTTGAGCGCGAAGAAGGGTTCGACCACCAAATTCGGCACGATGACCGCGTCCTCGATCCACCTCGTGAAGGGTCGGACGTCTTCGCTGCGCCCTTGATAACTCAGCTTGGACTCGTTGCGCGGAGCTACCGTCGCGGAGCTTTTGTTGTCGCCCGTCGTGCTCTTTCCGGTCCCCTGAGCATGGGCGATCACGGCCGAGCTCAAAAGGAGAGCGACGAGCGCTACGAAAAAGATGGTGCGTCGCATGGTCAAGCTTCCTCCTGAAAATGAGTCGCTGTCGGCTGCAGCGTAACGCAGTGGCCGAGCTTGGAAACCCTTGGAAACTCAAATTCCTCAGGATCTGGGCAGGCTACGCGAAGGCCAGAAATCTCGCAAGAAACTTGCTGAGAAGCGGAGCTTGCGGTGCCCAGCGATTTACCAGAGAGTGAATCCGTGGCACGCCGGCGCAAAGGAACGAATGGACAAGTTCATCCGCATCACTCCATCGCTGACCATTCTCGCCACCGAACTGCGCTTTCGGACTTCACGGAGCTCGGGACCGGGAGGGCAGCACGTCAACACCACCGATTCGCGGGTGGAGCTCTTGTTCGACGTGGCGGAGAGCGCGAGTCTGGGTCCCAGGCAACGGGCCCGATTGCGCGAGAAGCTGGACTCGCGCCTCGACGGACGCGGAGTGTTGCATCTAAGCTCTTCGGTGCACCGCAGCCAGGCTGCGAACCGGCGCGAGGTGTTGCAGCGATTTCAGCAGCTGCTCGCGGAGGCGTTGCGGCGGCCGCGTCTCCGTAAACCCACCGCGCCCACCGCGGCCAGTCGCCGTAGGCGAAAAGAAGCCAAACAGCGCCACGCGCAACGCAAACGCCAGCGTCGCGCGGTCGACCCCGATCGGGAGTGAGAATGTCCGCCGACCGAGCCCTTCTCCTGGCCCAGCTGGGTACGCCCGATGCGGCTACGGCCGGAGCGGTGCGCCGCTACCTGGCGGAGTTTCTCAGCGATGAGCGCGTGGTCGACTATCCGCGCTGGCTCTGGTGGCCACTCTTGCACGGGATCATCCTGCGCGTACGCCCGAAAAAGAGCGCCGCGATGTACCGCCGCGTCTGGATGCAGGAAGGCTCGCCGCTGCTGGTCTACAGCCGCCGCCTGGAGAGTGCGCTCGCCGCGGAGTTGGGGCCCGGTTGGAAGGTGGCTCTGGGGATGCGCTACGGAAACCCCGGCCTGAGAGAAGCGCTGGAGGAGCTGAAGAGCCGGGGCTTCGCCAAGCTCGTCGTTTTGCCCCTCTTTCCCCAGTATTCACGCTCGACCTGCGAGAGCGTGTACGACGCGCTGCACGCACTCTGGCCCGAGCGAGGCGACGAGGTGGTGGAAATCCGCGGCTTCGCGGAAGATGACAGCTACCTGGACGCTTTGGCCCAGAGCGCCCGCGAGGCCGAAGCGAAGTGGGGGCCCCCGCAGCACTGGCTTCTGAGCTTCCATGGTCTTCCGCGCCGCTACCTGAAGCAGGGGGATCCCTACGCGAGGCAGTGCGAGGCCACCGCGCGCCAGCTGGCGCAGAGAATGGGCTGGCCGGCGAGCCGGTGGGAAATTTGCTACCAGAGCCGTTTCGGGCCCGAGCCATGGATCACGCCCAACACCCAGGAGCGTCTCCGAGAGCTGGGGAAGGCCCATATGGAGAGTCTCTACGTGATGACGCCCAGTTTCACCAGCGACTGTCTGGAGACCCTGGACGAAATCGGGGAGCTGGGAAAGGAGCTCTTCCGCGAGGCCGGTGGGGGAGAGCTGAGGCTGGTGCCCTGCCTGAACGACCATCCCGCCTTCGTGCGAAGTCTGGCGGGCCTCGTCCGGCGGTCCGTGCTAGACTGAAAAGTGAGGAGTGGAACTCTGAGGCGCGTGACGGCGTAGATCAAACGCTGGTACGGCTTCGACGCTTCCTGAGGAGACTGACCAGATGGCTCGCACCATCTCGATCGTTCCCAAGGCCTCCGATCGCCAGGCTACCGAGGGCGATCATCCCGATTATTCAGCTCATCCTCTTCTCGATCCGCGTTTCTTTCAACGCGACCGCAACGCGATGCGTCAGTACGTGCGTCTGTTGCGTGAGAACATGAGCAATCCCTGGCGCTACCAGAGTCTTTTGAATCGATTACTGCATCCGGTCAGCGAACAGCATCCGCTGGAGGTGAACGAGAGAATCATCTCCTCCTACCTCCACGACGCCAGCGCCTATCTGGCGCAGCTCGTTCGGCTTCTGCCCGAGGAGGAGAGAAAGCACTTTTCCTGCGACGAGAGAATCGCCACCTGTAACGACTTTCACCAGCTGGTGGGACACCTCTTTTGCGACCACAGCAGCCGCTGCGCGTTCGAGGCCCGTCGCAAGCTCTATCTCGCGCGCATGCTCATCCAGATCGATCGTACCCGGCGCATTCAGGAAGGCCCGCGCCACAAGCGCTATTTGCTCTCGATCCTCGAGCGCGAACTCTGGGCCTACGTGCGCGAATCCGGAGACGTCGAGGTGAGCTACACCTTCGACGAATCCGGGGTGCATCTCAAGGAAGCGCGGGGAAAGGGTTCGGATTGCCACTGGCATCGTTTCAGCACGCGCCGAGTGGTGCGCGACCTGCCGGGTGGACCTTACGATCTCCCCATCTACCACGTTTCGGTGAGATTCAAGATGGATGGCGCGCCGGTGGCCGGCATGCGTCAGAAGGACCGCCGCGCCGAGGATTTGCCGCGGCTGGAAAGAATTCGTTCGGCCTCAGTTCTCTCCAAGATGCTGCGCAAACGCATCAACGATCCGGTCGCCATCACCGATATCTTAGGCCTTCGTTTCATCGTCGAGGATGAGAGGAGCGTCCACCAATTGGCGGATTTCCTCCATCACGTTCTCGGGGGACCACTGGCCTTCCGCAACCAGGTCGATCTGTTCCGTTTCCCCGAGCAACACCAGGAAATGAACCGCTTCAGCAGCAGCGAATTCAAGGTCTTCAAGGAGGACGTCGACGTGCTGTACGCACCGGGAAGAGGAGAGGCGATTCAACCGTACATCTTTCCGGTAGAACTGCAGATCCTCACGGTGGAGAGCTACCTACGAACTCTCCGACGGCTCGACAACACCAGCCATCGAGCCTACAAGCGCCGACAATTCCTGGAAGGGGTCTTTCCCTATCTCTTCCCGACCGAGATATACGGGGCGCCGGGAAATCCGAAGGACTCGCATTCGGGCAAGTCAGGCGAGCGCAAAGCACTCTGATTTCGCTCAGAATTCGCGCTTCTCTTTGGGCACCCGGGTTTTTGCCGCGACGTAGTGCACGTTCGAGAGCTTCAGTCCCATCGAAATGAGACGGATCTCTTCCTGTTCTTGAAGACTCACCCGTCCGTCGCCCGCCGCTACCGCGAAGAGGACGTCGAGGAAGGAGATGCGTTCGGCCTCGGTAGTGAGGGAAAAGAATTCACGGAGGCTTCGGTGCAGATCGAGCTCGTCGCCGGAGTGAACGAGCACCACCTCGCTCACCGCGCACGCGACGCCTTCACTCAGCCCCCAACCATCGCGAAGCGCCTCCACCATCACCGCGCGCTCTCCCTCGTCTACCCGCCGGTCGACTTCGGCCACGTGAGCCAGGAGTCCGCCGGCCAAACAGAGGCGCTTGAGCTCCCTCTCGTCGAAGTCGTGGCTCATGTCTTCCTCGGCGATTCGATCGGCGACCTCTCGCAAAATGGTGTGGTTGAGTTCCTCGAGGCGCTTTTGGGGAAGTTCCGCCTGCGCGGCGGCATGCGCGCGGCGCTGGAGGGGCGAGCGGAAAAAGCTCTTCAGTTCCTGCCATACTGTCGTTTCGTCGTGCTGGATGGCCTGGCGGATCTTTTCCATCGCATCGCGCTCGGGCTCGCCGAACTCGCCGTCAGTACGCAGGAGCCGGTCGATCGCGTCAAGTACCAGGCAACGGTCCTCTTCGCCATCGATACTCTGGGCCAGGTTCTGGATGAGACGCTCACGCTCGCGAGTGTCCACCGGAAACTCCGCGCGGCGTTCGAGTTCGGCCCAGTGTTCCGGCCGAAGCCCGGGAAGGCGGAAGAGCAGGTCCTTGAGACTCTGCAACTCTTTGGGGCTCAACTCCCCGTCGGCCCAGGCCGCGGCGACGAGGGCATGCCCCAGGTTCAATACGACTCTTTGCTGCGTCATCACTGTCTCCTCACCCTGAATTTCCACTGTCAAACGAAAGGAAGACCAGAGCTGGGTCCGCGATTATAGTGATCACAGGAAGAACTTACTCGGTGCCGGGCAGCACGCAACTTCCCGAGGTCTCTAAGCTCCAGTGCGCTCAAAAGTCACAGTCGCGCTCCTTCTCGCCCTGGTGGCAGGGGTGGCCCTCTCCTATCTGTTGGCCGGAACGCGCTCTTTCCCTGGGTCTTCGTCGAATCAGGAACGCTCCACCACTCCGTCCTCGAGTCGCGCGTGGAACCATGGGGTCATTCTCTTCGCGCCCAATCTCGAGGAGACCGCGTGGGCTCTGGGCTACGGAGACGAAATCCTGGCCACCACCGACTATTGTGTCTGGCCGCCGCAGCTCTTGACCTTGCCCAAAGTGGGCGGCGCTGTGGATCCGAAGCTCGAGAAGATTCTGAGTTTGAGGCCGGACCTCCTGGTGGTGCAGGGAGAGAGTCGGGTGCTTTCGCGCTTCGCGGACGACCACTCCATTCCCCTGGCCCGGGTCGACATGGATCTGGACGTCGAATCCATACTGCGTGGTTTCTGCGTGCTCGATTCCATTCTGGCGCAACGAAAGCGGCCCGATGGAGATCGACTGCGCGCGAAAGTGGAAGCAGAGCTGGGCCGCATATCCACCCGCGCGGATTCGCTGGCAGATGCATCTCCACGGCCGCTCGTGTTGTTGTCTCTGGGACACGACCCGGTGAACTTGAGCCGGCTGTGGACGGTGGGAAGCAAGAGCTTTCTGAACGAATTGCTCACGCTGGCGGGAGGGGAGCCCCTTTACGCCGATTCCCCCCTGGGATACTTCGAACCCAGTTTGGAATCGGTGCTCGCCAAGCCCCCCAACCTGGTTCTCGAACTACGGCCTGGCACAAAGTGGAGCCAGAAAAAGGAAGACGAGTTGGCGGCGATCTGGCGCAAGGGCGATGTTTTGTGCCCGGTCGTGTTGGTGACTTTCGATGGTCTCTTGATTCCAGGACCGCGGATCTCCCAGACGGCTCGCGTGTTGCAGGCAGCCCTTTTCAGAGCGCGGGGGAACTGAAAGATGACGCTTCGCCTGAGCGATCTCAGCTTTTCCTATACCGAGGGCTTGCCCGTACTCTCGGGGCTTTCGCTCGAGCTCAGGCGCAAGGAGTTCGTGGCCTTGCTGGGCCCCAACGGGAGCGGGAAGAGCACGCTGCTTCGCCTGGCGTCCGGACTGCTGCCTCCGGGCCAAGGCAAAGTGGAGTGGGACGAGCGCGAGCTCTTCAGCTACTCGCGCCGCGAGCGCGCCCGCAAGATCGCATTTCTTCCCCAACAGGTGGAAAGCATCCACGTCCACACCGTGAGGGAAACCGTCGCACTCGGGCGTTATCCGTATCTGGGACCCTGGGGACGCCCACGCGAAATCGATCGGAAGGAAGTCGAGCTCGCCATGGAGCGCACCGAGGTCACCACGCTGGCCTCGCGTAACCTACGCGAGTTGAGCGGGGGGAACGGCAGAGGGTCCATCTGGCGGCGGCGCTCGCGCAGGGAGGAGACCTTCTGCTTCTGGACGAACCGACCGTATCCCTCGATCTGCATCATCAAGTGCGGTTCATGTCGCTGCTCCAGGTCTTGGCCAGTGAGGGTCGAGCCGTGTTTTGCGCCACTCACGATTTGAATCTGGCCGCCGCGTTCGCGAGCCGCGTGGCGCTACTGCACCGAGGCAGCTGCGTGGCCGAAGGAGACCCGGCCGATGTTTTGCAGGAGCAGCGTATCAAAGAGGTCTACGGCGAAGGTCTCTGGGTGGGCGCGCATCCGGCCGGAGGGAAAGTCGCGGTCTTGCCCTCGATCCCGCGCGAAGGAGACGCGCGATGAAGCGCTTGCTGCTTCTGGCCCTCTTCTGCGTGGTGGTGTTGATCGCCGCCCCCTTTCTGGGGAGCACTTCGATCGACGTGCGGGGAGCGATTCACGATCTGTTGGAGGGCACGCGAAGTCCTCGGGCGCAGATTCTCCTCTTGCGCGCGCCTCGTATTCTGCTCGGTCTTCTGGCCGGAGGAAGCCTCGCCGTCGCCGGCGCCGTCTTTCAGACTCTCTTGCGTAACGACCTGGCCACGCCCTATACCCTGGGCGTTTCCTTCGCCGGTGCGCTGGGGGCGTTTCTCGCGTTGAGCGTTCCCGGTCTCGCCTTTGCGCTCGGTCCGCTTTCGTCGGTCACTCTGTTCGCGTTCCTGTTCGCGGTACTCGACGTCGCGGTGTTGTACTTTCTCTCGCGGCGAGGCCGGCAGCTCAACACCAACGAGTTGTTGTTGGCTGGAGTCACTCTCAACTTCTTCTTCGGCGCCGCCATCCTCTTGCTGCGTTTCTTGAGCGACCCGTTCCGTCTGCGCGCGATGGACCATTGGATGATGGGCGGACTCGCAGTGGGGGGCGCGAGTGCGCTGTCACCCTTGCCGGTGGTGCTTCTCCCCGCCCTCGTCCTGGTGGCGGTGCAGGTGGGCGCGCTCGACCAACTCGCATTCGGAGAAGAACTCGCGGGCAGCCGTGGCGTCGACGTCGAATCCACCCAGAAGATTTGTCTTCTCTCCGCGTCCGCTCTCACCGCGGTCGTGGTGGCGGTGACCGGACCCATCGGTTTCATCGGGCTCTTGGCTCCCCACGCCGCCCGACGCGTGCTCGGTCCCGCTCATCGCACTTTTCTGGTGGGCTCCTTCTTGTTGGGGGGAGGATTTCTCGTGCTGGCCGATTCCATCACCCGCAGCATGACTCTGGCCGGCAGGGGTGCGGAGCTTCCGGTGGGTGTTTTGACCGCGATCGTGGGCGCGCCGGTGTTCCTGGCGCTGTTGTTGCGAGCGAAGCGCGCGTGAGCATCATCGGCGCTGGTCGAGGCCGCCGACTGCGGCTAGAATGAACCCATGGTCAAACTGAACCGAATCTACACGCGCACCGGCGACGACGGATCGACCGGACTCAGCGACGGAAGCCGCGTATTCAAGGATGACATCCGGATTGCGGCCTACGGTTGCGTGGACGAGCTCAACGCCACCATCGGCATCTGCATCGGCGCTTGCGGCGCAAACGACGAATCCGCACACACCGCTCTCCAGAGCATTCAGCACGATCTCTTCGATCTGGGCGCCGATCTCTCCACTCCGCAGAAGCCGGAGGAGGGAAAATCCCCGTCCCCGGACACCGCCGCGCTGCGCATTGTACCCGAGCAAGTGAAACGGCTGGAAAAGCTCATCGACGCCGCTAACGAAAACCTGGCTCCGCTGAACAGTTTCGTTCTTCCCGGCGGTTCCTCACTGAGTCAATTTTTGCACCTGGCGCGTACGGTGTGCCGCCGCGCGGAACGCAAGACGGTGGCGCTCAGCCGCAAGGCGAAGGTCAATCCTCACGCCCTGCGGTACCTGAATCGACTCAGCGATTTTCTCTTCGTCGCCTCTCGCATCGCCAACCACAACGGCGCGAAAGACGTGCTCTGGCAACCCGGTCACACCCGGGATCGAGAGTCGTGAACTTCATGGACCGCCCCGTTCCCTTTTTCGATCTAAAGGCCCTGCTGGCTGCGCAGGGGAACGAGCTGCGCGCGGCGCTCCTGGAGGTTCTCGATTCCGGACGCTTTATCGGTGGCCCCAAGGTGCAAGAGCTCGAGAAGACCCTGGCGGAATTCGTCGGAGTCGAGCATGCCATCGCCTGCGCCTCGGGCACCGCTGCCGAGCAATTGCTTCTGATGGCTCTGGGTATCGGACCCGGGGATGAAGTGTTGGTCCCCGATTTCACTTTCGCCGCCACCGCCGAGGCGGTTCGCTTGGTGGGGGCCAGCCCCGTGTTTGTCGATGTCACGCCCGATAGCTTCACCATGGATCCCCAGGCGGCCCGGGCGGCCCTCAGCGAGAGGGTGAAGGCGATCGTCGCGGTGAGTCTCTTCGGACACCCGGCCCATCTGCTTGAACTGGAAGAACTCTGCCGCGAGCACGGGATTGCCCTGCTCGAGGACGCGTGCCAGAGTTTCGGCGCCGAAGTGGACGGCCGCGGCAGCGGCTCCTTCGGCCGTGCTGGTTTCACTTCCTTCTATCCGGCGAAGCCGCTGGGTGGTCTGGGCGACGGTGGGATGATCTTCTGTAAGGACGATCAACTCGCCGCGCTTCTTCGGCGTTTGCGGCAACACGGCGAAGTCGGCCACCACCTCCACCAGGAGCTGGGCACCAACGCGCGACTCGACGCACTCCAGTGCGCGGCGCTTCTGGTGCGCGCGCGCGCATTCCCCGAGGAACTGAAAATGCGTCAGCGCATCGCGGAACTCTACCACGAGGCGCTTCGAGGGACGGTAGAGCTTCCTCAACTACGCGAGGGCTGCCGCTCTTCGTGGGCGCAGTACACCGTTCGACTTCCCGATGAAGCGCAGCGCGAGACTTTTTGCCGTGAGCTGGCCGAGGAGGGGGTGCCCACCGTGGTGCACTATCCTCAGCCTCTACACACCCAGCGAGCATTCGCGGGCCCGAGTTCCCGAACTTCAAAGACGCCGGTGACGGAGACCCTCTGCCGCCAGGTCGTCTCGCTCCCGTTCTCGGCGTACATGGATCCAGCGGACCAAGAGCGCGTGATCTTGGCCATTCAGTCCTGGGCTCAGCGGCGCGATTCCGCGGCGGCCGGCACTCGCGCTTGAGAGGATGGCGGTGACTGTATGAAGGCTTGCAGGGCAAGCGGGTGTGAGTGGGTGAGGACGGCAGTCCTTATAATCGGACTGATCCTTCTCGTGGCTTTCAGAGCCAAGTACGCGGACGCGGCTGTGGCTGACGAAGAGGGCACGACGAGTTCCTGGGTTGCGGGGGCGGACTACGATCCTGCCGTACCGGCCCCCTCTTCCGTTTTGGGATTTGCGCTGGGGGAACGACCGGCCCCGGTCGATGCGCTCGTTGCCTACGCCCGCCTCCTGGCGAAGACGAGCGATCGGGTGAGCCTGCAGGAGATCGGCCACAGCGTGGAGGGCGTTCCCCTGTTGCTCTTGGCAATCACCGATCCTTCGCAGCAAGCAGGAATGGAGGAGTCTCGTCGCGCGCTGCTTGACGCCCCGAATTCGCAGGGGAAGGCGGCAAGTGTGCCGCCTCTGCCCGCGGTGTGGATCGCCTGCAGCATTCACGGAGACGAGGCCAGTGGCTCCGACGCGGGAATGTTCTTGGCCTATCACCTGGCGGCCGATCGCAGCGAACAGACGAAGACCCTGCTGAAGAAAATCCTCGTTCTCATCGACCCATGTCAAAACCCCGATGGACGACGGCGCTTCTTGGAGCACCTCCGCGCCTTCACGCGCCAAGCCGGCGGACCCGATCCCTATCCCCTTGCCATCGAACACACCCAGTTCTGGCCGGGCGGCCGCTACAACCACAACCTCTTCGACCTCAACCGGGACTGGGCCTTTCTCACGCAGCCTGAGACCCGGGCAAGGGTAGCGGCCTTCTTGCGCTTTGTGCCGCAGGTGTTCGTGGATCTGCACGAAATGGGTCCGTCCTCCAGCTATTTCTTTCCGCCCTCGGCCAAGCCGCACAATCCACTGCTTCCCGAGGAACTCCAGTCGTGGCTGGATGATTTCGGCAAAGCGAACGCGGCGGCCTTCGATGCCGCCGGGATGGATTACTTCGTGCGGGAGGAGTTCGATCTCTTCTACCCCGGGTACGGCGATTCGTGGCCGTGCCTTCAGGGCGCGATCGGGATGACCTACGAACAGGCCACCACGCGCGGATTGTGCATCACGCCCGAAGGCAAGGCGACACGGAACTACGAAGACGCGGTCCACAACCACTTTCTCGCGGCTCTGACCACCTGCGTGGAGAGCGCCGCCAAGGGCAAGCAGCTCCTGGAGTATTCGCGCCGCTTCCGCCAGGAGGCCTTGCGCGAGGCGCACAAGCGCGATGTAAAGGAGATTATCTTCGACGCGAGCGAGCATCCGGCGGAAGCTAAACGATTGGCGTGGATATTGAGCACGCAAGGGGCGGAGGTTCTGCGCAGCAACACGGGCTTTGGGGCCGAGGTCTCGACACCGCAGAGCGGGGAGGAAGACAAGCGAGAGTTTCCCGCCGGCAGCTACCGCGTCGTGCTCGAGCAGCCGGCGTATCCGTTGCTTGCCAATTTGCTCGGCCCGGAGCAGCAGCTGGACGAGGATTTCTTGCAAGAAGAAGCCAGGCGTCACGAAGCGGGGCTTCGCAATCGCTTCTACGATGTGACGGCTTGGAGCCTTCCTCTCGCGTTTGGTTTGACGAGCTATTACAGCTCCAAGAGTCTCCGCGTGGCCAGCGAGCGGGTAGACCCTCAGGCTCCTCCCAAGGTGGCGAAGCTCGATTCCACGGCGGCTTCGTACGGCTACCTGATTCCTTACCGCGACGACGCGGCACTCGTCGCCCTGACTTCACTCTGGCGCGGGGGCGCCCAGGTTTACCTGGCGCGCGATGCACTGCGCCAGGGCGGCGAAGACTTCCCTTCGGGAAGCTTTGTCCTCAAACGTTCGGCCCAGCCAACTGGCCTCGACCTGGATTCTCTGCTCACCGAGGTGGTGTCTTCGACTGGGGTGCGCGCCGTTCCCACCGCGAGCGCATGGAGCGACGAAGGTCCTTCTCTGGGAAGTGATCGAGTCGTGCGGCTGCACCCGCCGCGCATCGTGGTCGCGACCGGACCTGGCGTGCGACCAACTGGCGTGGGCAGCTTGTTGTGGAGTTTGCAAGAGCACCTCGGGGTCGACTGCTCGGCGGTTCTCCTCGATCGGCTGGACGACGTGCGCCTGCGTGAGGTCGACGTCATCGTCTTGCCCGACATGGAGAAGCAGATGCCAGAGCTTCCACTGGAAGAACTTCGCAGCTGGGTCGACCAGGGCGGAACCCTGGTGGCCCTGGGCCGGGCCTGCGAAAAACTCATGGAGCTACCCGATTGGCTGGAGGCCTCGCTCGTCTCCGATGCGAAGGCCGAAGAAAGCGGTGGCGCCGCGGCCGATCCGCGGAGTGGAACGCCGGGGCCGCCCCCGCCTGCGCTCTCGGACGAGGCGAACTGGCCCGAGGGGGCCCGCAACCCCACGAGCCGCACTTCCCCCCGCTCCCGCCACGACAGCGCTCATCCATTCAGCCAACCCTCGCCCACTCCGGGGGCGATTTTCCGGCTCCAGCTCGCTCCCTATCACTTTCTCCGTTATGGCTCTGAGGCCCCTCTCTTCGCCCTGGTTCGCAGCGACCGCATGCTCCAGGCGGGCGAGGACGACCTGGTTTGTGCGTTCTACGCCGACCACGAACCCCGCGTGGCCGGCTTCGCCTGGCCCGAGATGACCGAAAGTCTGGCGGGACGTCCCTATGCGCTGTGCGAGGCGCACGAAAAGGGCAAGATCATCCTTTTCGCTGAGGACCCCACCTTTCGGGGAATCTGGCCGCTCACGACGCGCCTGCTCGTGAACGCCATCCTACTGGGTCCCGCCCTGCCCCGTTAAGCGCGCCGCGAAAGCCGGTTCGCGTCTTTACGACCTCGCTTGGGTAGAATCATTCCATTCTGGAGAAGCCATTGCGTTGGGGCTGAGATTGGGTTCTCTTAGTAACGGAACCGGGGGGAACCCGGCTCCACGGGAAGACCGCTCCCGGCCGATCTCGGAAACCGCGGTCCAGAATTTCGCGACCACGTGCGGGCCGGACCGGTTTGTGGCGCTTGGAGATGCGACTGACACACGGGCGCCGTCGGTGCATCTCGGTTAGGAATCACTCGCAGGGCGTGGCGAGGGTTCTCATTTACGTCGCAAGCGCTTGGTATTCCTCATGAGGTACTGGGACCAATCCTCATGATCAAAGGGCTCCAAGTTCGGTACGGCCCGCGCAACTTCTTCACCCCCCTGTGCGCTTCATCCTGCCTCGGCTCCCACCGGTAGCGCAACTCGAGCATGAACGGGCAGGGGGGTGTTCTTCGAACTGCAATGAAACTGCGTGGATTCTGGGCGGGGCGAGCGGAGCTTGCCTCGCCTTTTGCTGCTCGCTTCCTGGGCCAGAGCCGATTATCCTCCGAATCGAGCGCGAACCGCGCGCGCGAATCGCTCCCTTTTATTCCAAGGAAGCGGTTTGCGAGTTCGGACCTAGGAAGGAGAAGATCGTGGAATTCGTGAGCATTGCCGACGACGTGGTGTTGGGTAAGGACGTGAAAATCTATCGCTTCGTGAATCTCTACGGATGCCAGATCGGGGACGAATGTCGAATCGGCACCTTCGTGGAAATCCAGAAGGGCGCCGTGATCGGTCGTTACTGCAAGATCAGTAGCCATACCTTCATTTGCGAAGGGGTTCGAATCGGGGAGGGCTGCTTCATCGGACACGGGGTCGTGTTCATCAACGATCTTCATCCGCGCGCCGTCACCCCCAGCGGCAAGCCTGAGAAGGAAAAGGACTGGGCGGATCGCTTCGTTCCCACCGAGATCGGCGATCAGGTTTCGATCGGATCGGGTGCCATCATCATGGGTGGGGTGCGCGTGGGAACCGGCGCCGTCATCGGAGCCGGAGCGGTGGTAACTCGTGACGTGGCGCCGAAAGAGGTCGTCGCAGGGGTTCCCGCGCGGGTGCTGTATCACCTGTAGACTCCGCTTGAGGCTCGAGCGGCACCATTCTTGAAACAGCATGCTTCTCGAGAGCGGTCTCGTCGTGGGGACGGGCGCTTTCCTATCGCATGCGCACTGGCTTTCTCGTCACCCTCCCCGAGCAGCTCGAGTGTTTCGAGCCCATCCTGCGGCGTAGCCCTGGATCTTCCATCCTCGTGCCACAGGGCCTGTGGCCTTCTCCTCACCTCAATTCAAGGGACGAGCTGCTCCGGCTCACGCGGCAGCGCGGCCTGACCCCCGCCACCGAGCCCCAAAGGGAATTCGACCTGGTGGTGAGCCACGGGGAGCTTCCCGAGTCGAGTCTACGGGCCTGGCTGCGAGACCGGGGCACCCTGGTGCAGTGGCGCGGTCCCGGCGACCAGGGACGGCTCTCCTGGGCCACCCTGGCGCTTCTTTCCGGTCCCCGGTTGCACGAAGACGACCCTTTCTCGGCGAGCGAGATCGTCGGCGACCCGCAGTTGGACACGGCACTGCAGGTCGGTGCGCGGAGTCGCGCTCGAAGCTTCCTCGGACTCTCGACCGACCTTGGACGGCCCCTGTTCGTGCTGCGCGCGGAAGCGCAGTGCGGAGGCTTGAAGACTCTGGCCCCTGCTCTGGCGCGGCTGCGCCTCGACGCGGATTTGGTCTTGAGCTGCAGCAGTCTGCGTCGGCTCGACGATCCGAAGCCCTTCGACCGCGTCTTGAGTGGTCCGGGAATTTTGGTGGCGGGGGAGAAAATCGCGACAGCGGATCTGTTGGCCGCGGCGGATCTCGTCTTGGCCGAACCGGGGGAATTCTTGCTCCGCGCCGCTGCTCTGGGGCGGGTGAGTCTCGGTCTGGGTTCCTGGAACCTGAAGCGGAGTCTCGGCGGCAGGGGAACTCCGTTGGATGTCGCCTTAGCTGAATTCGAGTGGGTGGATGATAGTGATCGACTCTCCCGGGCGTTGGCTTGGGCTCAGGAGGATCCCCGCGCTCTCATGGTCTCCGCGTCCAAGGTTGCCCGAGGACTGCTGGGTCCGGTCGATGGAAACTCGGTACGGCGCGCGGTCGAGGCGCTCAAGCTTTGGGGACCGCAGTGCGGAGCGCTCGAAGAGCAGTTCAGTTAAACGCTTGATTCACTCTTTTTCCTGCATGGCCGCCGTCTGCCGCCCAAAGAGTCTCGGAGCGGTCGCCACGCGGGCGTAGCCCGGCTGGTGCTGGCAGGAATTCACCGCCAGAGGAGCGAGCACAAACCCTAGCGTTTCGATGCAGAGCTGCGCATGGGGGGAGGCGGCGGTCTCTTCGGTCAACACGAAGCCGGAGCATCCGGCGTGGGCGAACTCGCTGATCCATTCCAGTTGCGAAATCTTGGGCATTCTAGAATTCATCATGGTGCTCAAAATGCCGCCCGAGAGCAGAAGTGGACGGTATTGGCGCGCGCACGCCACGAGCGCGCGTTCGATCTGCCGATTCGCCCGGTCCTCACCCATTTCCCTCAGGTAATCTCCGTACGGCAGAACCAGGGCATCGCTGGCGGCGATGATCGATTCGAACTCCGCATCACCGAGCTCGTCGGGGCAGGGGAGAGAGCACGCAAGCTGGATGGAAGGCAGCAAGAGCTCACGCGCGTGGAAGATTTCCGTGGTTCCCCGCACACCGTTGAGTGAGACCCATTCGAAACTCTCGGCTGACGCGTAAATCAAGAACTCGCTCGTGGTCAAGAGGCTCGTGCGCCGGTGGTTGGAGGGACCCGGGAGGTCCAGGAGCGCGGGACAGGAATACGAAGCGCGCACGCGTGAAAAATCGGCGAGGCTTCCGTGGGCGGCGTCGAGCCGAATGAGATCGACTCCCTGAAGCTGGGGGGTGGTGGGAGTCACGGTCGCGATGATCGAGGGCCTTATTCTCTTCTCCTGCCTGCGGGGTCGCACGGTCGCCATCCTCCCCGGTCCATCCATTCTCGCAGCAGCTCGATACAGCATCGCCTCTCACCCCTGGTTGAACGACTGGCCCGGGACACATCCACCCCCTCATGGAGAGTGGATGGCGAGGGAAGTCCCGGGCACTACGCTGCACAGCAAGGCTGATGCCGGGGTCAGAGGGAGGGGCTACGAGGCGGAACTCGGCCCGCGAAATGGGGGAGAGGCTCGGCTCCGGCGGCAGAAGTGGATGACACCGATCCAGCCCGATTTGAGGCCGGTCAGGGCTTAACCGGAGGTGGCTGCGGCGGGCGCGCCGCGAGTGCAAACGCCGCGCCCAAGAGGAAGTAGAGCAGCATTTCGACCTCGTCGTCGGTCTGATAGACCTGGAACAGGCCGGCGACGGAAATGCCGGCCTGACAGGCCACCGCGCCCACCAGAATCCAGGCCGGACCCGAGATACCACGACGGGCTTTCCACAAGAGGACCATGCTCAGGATGAGAAGGACGAGTGCGGCAAGAAGTCCCAAAAGGCCCGCATTGACCCCATGCATGAGGAAGTCATTATGCGAATGGGACTTGGTGTCGTAGAAGCCAGGCACTTCGAAGCGCTGCATCATCGGGCCAAAGTTGCCCGGCCCGAACCCGAGCCAGGGGCGCGCCACGATTCCGTGCAGCGACGAGCTCCAGAGGTTCCGCCGGGTCGCTTCCGCCCCCGGTTGAAAGAGCGCGCTCACCCGCTGGGTGAAGGCGGGAGTCAGAAGCGCCACCACCGCCATGGCCGCAATGGGGGCGAGGACCACCCACTTGCGCCGGGTTGGCAGAGCGATGGCCAGTACCACGATTCCGATCAGTGCGCCCACCTGGGCGCTGCGCGCAAAGGACAAGAGCAGTGCCAAACCGGTGAGAATCACCGCGCTAATCGAGAGGGCGCGCTCGATCCCCCAGCGCCTCTGGCCCAAGAAAGCCCATGAGGACGCGACGATGAACAGCAACATGACGTGACCACCGTAGGTGAGGTGATGGCCGAAGAAGGCCACCGACATGTACTGTCCGTCGGTCATGGGCGCAGCTCGGTGGTGCCACCAGTCGATTCCACTGAAATGTTGCCAGATCCCGTAGACCGCGACCGCGGCCCCGACGCTCAAGAGGAGCTTCACGGCTCGCTCGACGTGTTGACTCTGTCCGAATGAGGCCAGAGGCACCGAAACGAGCAGCAGTTTGAGCCACATTTCGCCCAGGAGCTTTCCCCAGTTGCTGGGATAGGGCGCCGCGAACAGAGTCGCCAAGACGTGGGCCAAATAGTAGGCCAAGAGGGCGGCCGCGATCGCGCGCGGCACGGCTCCGTGTGGCCGGGGATGAAAGGACCAGCGCAGCAGAGCCGCGGCGGCGAGGGCTCCGGCGGAGATCGAGCCGACGGCGACCGAGAGGGGGGCGCTGAGGGCGAACGCATAGATTGGCAGCAAGAAGAGAAAGAACCACCGGGATCTCATCGTGTGGAATCGCCGTGAAGTTCTCTCTCGAGCCATCCGCAGAGAATGTGACCCACCAGGATGTGACATTCCTGAACCCGTGCGGTGTTCGAACTGGGGACCATCAGGAGCAGATCACAGAGTCCCCGGCTGGCCATTTTTCCGCCGCCCGACCCGGTCATCCCCAGACGGCAGAGACCCCTTTCCTTGGCCACCTCGAGAGCGCGGAGCACGTTGGGACTGTTACCGCTGGTCGAGATGGCCAGGGCGACGTCCCCTTCACGGGCACGCCCTAGGAGTTGACGCGCGAAGATCTCGTCGAAACCGTAGTCGTTGCCGATCGCGGTGAGCGCGCTGGAATTCACGGTCAGAGCCTCGGCCGCGAGCGGCGGGCGTTCGTGTTCGAAGCGGCCGCTGAGCTCGGCCGCGATGTGCTGCGCGTCCGCGGCGCTGCCCCCGTTTCCGAAGGCCAGGAGCGAACCACCCCCGCGCAGCGACTCGGTGACGGCTTGCGCCATCGCCGCGATGACCCGGGCTTGTCCGAGCAGAGCTTCCTTCACTTCGATGCTGGAGTGGATTCCCTGCCGAACCAAGTCGAAATCGAGTTCAGAGCTACTCACGCTGAAACTCCTGGTGGGATACGGGGGGAGAGGTACGCGGCGTCGCTGTGAACTTAGCCGCAGCCGGAGTTCTGGACAAGCACGGGGGCGTCGTCCCGCTTGAACCCTGCCGTCGCATGCGCCAAGATGCCAGCCATGCCCACACGACTTCGGCTCCAGGACTTCGCCGACTGGACCCGCTACTATCGCGAATATCAGATCCGCTTGGCCACGGATTACCTCTTGCCCTGTCTGCGCCGCTGGGGCCGCTGGAGTCCGGGAGTTCGCATTCTCGACGTGGGCTGCGGAGACGGTGGGGCGGTGATCGGCCTGGCGCGAGCGGGGGCGCGCCTGAGTGGACTCGAAATCGATCCACGGCGCCTGCACGGGGCCCTACAGCAGGTGGAAGCGGAGAAGCTAGAGGTGCAGCTCGCGGTGGCCGACGTCACCGACGCGAAGAGTCTGGAAGTGCTAGGCGGGCCCTTCGATCTGATCCTGTTTCGCGACGTCCTGGAGCACATTCCGCGGCGTGGCCAGGCTCTGGCCAATTGCCGCGCGCTGCTGGCTGACCGAGGGGGAATCGTGGTGGTCTTCCCTCCCTACTACTCACCCTTCGGAGGACACCAACAGCTCCTGCACCCCAAGGCCCGGCTCGGGATTCCCTTCGCGCGCTTGCCCTGGGCGCATTGTCTCCCGCGGAATCTCTTTCGCAGCCTGGCGCGAGGTGACGACGGAGCGGACGATCCGCAGTGGGAGGAGATCGAGACCATTCACGCAGCCCGGCTCACTCTCTCCTCGCTGAGGAAGACGGCAAAGGAGGCGGGGCTTCGCGTGGCGCGCGCGCACCACTACTTGCTACGTCCCAGCTTCGCCTTGCGGTATGGCACGCCGGTGCTGGGGGTGGGAGTCCTTGGCGCTGTTCCCTTGCTTCGAGAAGTTCTCGTCACTGGAAGCTACCAGTATCTGGAAGTCGACGAGAGCTCGCTCTGAGGAGGATTCCCAGGGTACGCTCACCCAGTATCTGAAACCGGCTACTTCTTGACTTTGAGCTCATCGAGCTTCTCGAGAATCTGCTCGGCGTGCCGTCCCACGTCGGGCTTCTTCCAGATGTGCTGGATGCGGCCATCCTTGTCCAAAAGGAAAGTGCTCCGCTTGATCCCGAAAGTTTTCTTCCCGTACATGTTCTTCTCACCCCAGGCGCCGTATTTCTCGGCAATCTTGTGTCCGGGGTCGCAGAGGAGGGGGAAGGGGAGCTTGAATTTCTCTCGGAATTTCGCGTGGCTCTCCGCATCGTCCGGTGAGACTCCGTATACCTTGATACGACGCCGCTTCAGTTCGGCCCAATTGTCCCGGAGCGAACACGCTTCCTTGGTGCAGCCGGGCGTATCATCCTTGGGGTAGAAATAGATGACTGCCTGCTTGCCCACGATGTCCCTGTTCAAAGAAACACTCGTCCCGTCGGTGTCCTTCGCGGTGAACGCGGGCGCCTTGCCTCCGATCGTCAATTCCGTCATCGTGATGCCTCCATAGAGTGGGAATTCAGCACGCATGATATGGCCAAGCGCTCATCCCGGCCACACCGCGGGGCGCCGAGAGGTGCTTCCCTCGATCGATGCTTGCTGGATCGTCGGCAAATCTCTACGCTAGCAGCGTCATGAGTGTACCCAAGAGCGAACCCGCGATCCGCGTGATGATGATGCCGCGCGACACCAACGCGCACGGCACCATTTTCGGCGGGATCATTCTCTCCTACATCGACCAGGCGGGAGCGGTGGCGGCGCACCGAGCTGGGTGCCACAAAGTGGTGACTGTCGCCATGGATCAGATCGAATTCCACGAGCCGGTGCAGGTGGGGGACCTCGTCAGTTTCTATGCCGAGGTGGAGCGAATCGGCCGGACCTCGATCACAGTGGTGGTGCGGGTGCACGCCCAAGGCAGCGACTTTCGTAAGTCGGTCCTGGTGACCGAAGCCCGCGTGGTCTACGTCAACGTCGGCGAAGATCAGCGCCCGCAAGCAATCGAGCAGTAGGACGCACTTCAAATTTCACTCAGTGAAATCCCACCTCGTCGTTCTCCCGCACCGTCACCGTGCCGTACTTGGCCAGGACGTCTTTCACCTCGCTGGCCACTCCGATGCAGGTGAAGGACAAGTTCTCTTCCGGATACCATTTCCCGATCGCCGCGTTGCAATCGCTTAGGGTGACTCCGTCCAGAGACGTGAAAAACCCATCCACGAACTCGCGGCCCAGCCCGTAGGCGGAGATGAGACAGAGAGTGTGGGCCAGTGAGCCGTTCGATTCGTAGCGGTAGGGGGTCTGACCCTTCAGATAGGCCCTGGCCGACTCGAGTTCCTCCGCGCTGATTCCCTGCTCGTGAAGACGCTTCAGAGTCTGAAGAGCCAGGTCGATGGCCTCGGCGGTGGTCTCCTTCGCCGTGAAGGAGGCAATGGCTGCCGACCCGGCCTGGCGCCTCCGGTCGATCGTATACCCCGCGCCGTAGGAGAGGCCGCTCTCGATGCGAAGTTTGGTGTTCAGCCAGGAAGTGAACCGTCCCCCGAAGACGGTGCGCACGAGCTCGACCGCCGCGAAGTCGGGGTCGCTCCAGCTGGGGCCCAGATTGCCAATGCGGAACCAGGTCTGCGGCGTATCGGGCTTGTTCACCAGCAACACCTCACGGCCCTTGGCGGGTGTGGGCGGGGGAATCTTCGTGACCGGAACGCGCGCGGCCGGCATCGACGAGAAGGACTTCTCCACCGCCAGTGCGACCGCGTCCATTTTGAAGTCACCCACCACGGCCAAGATGGCGCGATCGGCGCCGTAGTGGTCGCGATAGAACGAGCGAACCGTCTTTGCGTTCACTCCCTGAAGGCTCGTCTCCGTTCCCTCAGTGGGCCGGCCGTAGGGATGGTCCTTGAAGAGATGCGCGTCATGATACTCGGTGAGCACGAAACGAGGATTGTCTTTGGCCTGACTCACGCCCTCGGACATCTGCTGCGCTAGCTTGCTCACTTCGTTCGCTTCGAAACGAGGCCGCAGGACCGCGTCCGAAAACAGCGCCAGGCCATCCTCGAAGTCCTTGGTCAGGCACTGGAAGGAGATACTGGTGCGATCGTGATCGAGGTCGGTGTCGAGCGTGGCTCCAAGGAAGTCCAGCGCCTCGGCGAAGGCGGCGGCGTCACGATCGCCGGCTCCCTTGCGGAGAGCTTCGGCGCACAGTGCAGCCAATCCTGCATGAGACGGAGGATCGGCCGCCGAACCATCCTGAATCCACAGCTCGAAGTTCACCAGAGGAACCTCGCCGTGTTTCATGAGCAAGAGCGTCAGCCCATTGTCCAGAATGCGAGTCTCATACTCCGGGAGTTTCAAGCGGGGGGACGTCGTTTGCGCACGACTCACGGATGGCATGAGCGAGGGGAATGAGCCGAGTTGCAGGACCAGAACGAACACCACGAGGGCCAGAAGGGCAGAATGGAAGGACATCGGCAACAGCCGAGCAAAAAGTCTTTCAGTTCTTGTCATCGTCTTGCTCCGCTTCGCTCGGGATGAGGGTGACCACGGTCCGGTTGTCCTGAGTCAGGTACTGGGCGGCCACGCGCTTCAGATCGTCGATGCTCACTTTCTGGTAGTCTTGGGCCGCGTTGAAGAGGTGGCTCCACCCGCCGTGGAACATCTCGTAATCGCCCAGCGACTGGGCCTTTCCGCTCAGAGTGGAGAGCTCGCGGTAGAAATCGGCCAAGAGGATGTTCTTGGCCTTGGCCAGTTCGCGCTCCTGGATTCCCTCGCTAGCTACCCGCCCGATCTCCTCGTAGAGCGCCTGCTCGACCTCATCGCTCGTCGCTCCCTTTCTCACTTCCGCGAAGAGAACGTAGAGAGTGGGGTCGAAGGCCTCGCCCAGGTCTCCCCAGATCGAGAGGGCGCTCTGGTCCTGGTCCACGAGACGGCGGTAGAGCCGAGAGCTCTCGCCGTTCGTGAGGATGAGATCGAGAAGTCGCAGAGCCGGATAGTCCTCGCTGTCGGCCTGCGGAACGTGCCAGCCCGCGGCCACGCTCGCCAGCTGCGCTTCCTTGCGCAAGACGACACGCCGTTCTCCTTGCTGCTCGGGCTCGACCGTCACGACGTCCCGGCCGATCTCGCGGGCCGGGATGACGCCCAGTTTCTCGCGCAAGATGGGCAGCACTTCGTCGGGGTCGAAGGCGCCCACCAGAACCATCGTGGCGTTGTTCGGCGCGTAGAAGCGCCGGTGAAACGTCTCGAGATCCTCCTGGCGCCAGTTCTCGATGTCGCTGCGCCATCCGATGACGGGCCATTGGTAGGGGTGGGCGGTGAAGGCCGCGGCCCACAGCTGGATCAGCATGAGCCGGGAGTTGGAATCCTCGATGCTGCGGCGCCGCTCGCTCATCACCACTCCCCGTTCACTCTGGACCACCTTGGGATCGATGGACAGCGCGGCGATGCGATCTGCCTCGAGATCAATCGTGGTGGCGAGCGCGCTGGCGGGAATCCAATCCTGATAGACCGTGAGATTCCGGCTGGTGTAGGCATTGTTGGCTCCGCCCGCGGCTTCCATGGTGCGGTCGAAGGCGCCCGGCGGGTAGTGCTTGGAGCCGTTGAACATCATGTGCTCGAAGAAGTGGGCCAGGCCGGTGATGCCCGGAGCCTCGTTGCGGCTGCCGACGTGCCAGAAGGTGTAGATCGAGAGATTGGGGATGCTCTCTACCGGCCACAAAATGACTCTCATGCCGTTGTCCAGCACGTGTTCCTGGATCTCCGCCGGCGGGTCCGCCGCGCGGGCGACTGAGCCGGGAATCAAAACCGACAAGAAAGCACCCACGAGCGATCCCAGGAGAAGGCACCGCGGATGTCGAACGAAGGGCAGCGGACGGGGCAGGAACATCATGCGACCTCTTGCTTGAGCTCTGGCTATCCGGCGGGGGAACCGCAAGGACGGGTCTTTTTCCCGCGCCATGGGTTCGCCAGTGTAGCAGGCATGAGGCGGTGCGACCACGAGCGCTTTCGGCCGGCCACGAGGTGGGCCTCCCTCGGGAGGAACGATCCGACATCTATCGCCATCTCAGGGTCTTTCGCGCACCGGGATGACATTTCTCGTAACACCGCTTAGGCTCGAAGCATGCAAGGGAACCGACGCCCCTCTCCGCCGCGGAGAGACGTTCCCGTCCCTCACCCGGGTCCGAAATCTGATGGAAGTCTCGATTCTCGTCTGTACGTTCAATCGCTCGAAGAGCCTGAGGCGGATGCTCGAGAGCTTCGTGCGACTCAAAGTGGAGCCCGGCCTGCGCTGGCAAGTGGTCGTGATCGACAACGCTTCCACCGACGAGACTCCGGCCACGATCGCCGCGTTCCAACGGCGTCTCCCCCTGGTCGCCGGCAGGGAGGAAAAACAGGGTAAGAGTCACGCTCTAAACAGCGGCCTCGATCTCTGCGATGGACGCATCATCCTGCTCACCGACGACGACGTCGAGGTCGACCCGGAATGGCTTGCCGCGACCCTCGCGGCCTTCCGCTCGCAGCCGGTGGACGCGGTCTTCGGCCGGATTTTGCCCCGGTGGCCGCAGGTGGCTCCCCCCTGGTACTCCTCGCGCCTCGATCCCGCGCTCGCTCTCTTGGACCTGGGCTCTAAGCCCTTCGATCTGAGAATCGGCGACGACAGCTTCTTCGGGGCCAACGCCGCCATCCTCAAGGATACCGTGAATCAACTGGGACGCTGGTCCGTCACCTTGAATCGAGCGGGAACCGAGCTCTTGATGGGGGAAGACAGCGAGATGTGCGACCGCATCCTGCGGGCGGGCCGGCGCGTGTACTACCAGCCGGAGAGCGTGGTGCTTCACTGCTTCGACACCCGCCGGACCCATCTCAACTACTTTCGGCGCTGGTTCTTTGCCCACGGCCAGAGCGCGGTCCTGCGCGGGGTTCAGTTTCCCGCGGATGGCCCTTCGCTTTGGGGCGTCCCGCGCTATCTCTATCGCCAAGCCGCCGAGTACGCGCTGGCGAGCGCGTGGCGCTGGTTATTTCGTTCGCGGGCCGAGGCGTTCGCGCACGAGACCAGATTCTGGGGTATCCTGGGGGCGATGGCCCAGCATCGCCGCAATCGAACCACTACAAACGAGGATGAGTCTCGCTGAGGAGAGTCCGGGAAGGACGCGATCGAGGTCGGCATGGATATCAGTGTGATCATTCCCAGCTACAATCGGGCTCATCTCATCGCCGAGACCCTTCAAAGCGTCTTGGGGCAGAGCCTGCCTCCGCGGGAGATCATCGTGGTGGATGACGGCTCGACCGACGATACGGCGGACGTGCTCGCGCCATTCGGCGACGCGGTGCGCTACGAGAGAATCGAAAACGGAGGAGTCTGCCGGGCTCGCAACCACGGATTCTCCTTGAGCCGCTGCCCGTGGATCGCCCTCTGCGACAGCGACGACCTCTGGACAAAAGGGCATCTCCAACTGCACGCGGAATTGAGGCAGGAGCATGGCGAGGTCCCGTTTTCCTTCTCGAATTTTCGGATCATCAAGGAAGGGATCTGGGAGGCAGGCACGAAGTTCGACGATGCTCCGCCGGGCTACTGGGACGGCGCGGGCGTCATTCACGGGGGTTGGTGGCCGATCTACGACATGTGCGGACGGGTGCTCCGGTTTCAGCCCGTCTTTCCCTCGACGATCGTCATGTCGCGAGAGCACTTTCAGGCCATCGGGGGTTTCGACCCCCGATTCAGCCGCACTCCTTCGGAAGATTTCGACTTTATTCTACGGGCCGTGGAATTCTCGGAGGTGGCGGCGCTTTCGACCCCAACCGTAGGGATTCGGAGGCACGAGTCGAACTTCTCCCGAGATTTGTTGGCGACGATTCAGGGGGAGATCGAGATACTCTACCATGCCCGTGACGGCCACTCTACCCAGGCGGACTATTCGGCCATTATCGACGATGAGATCTCCTATCGCAGTGGAGTCGCGGCCGAGGTCGCCTTCGAACGCGGGGACGTGGAGACCTTTCGCCGGCTGATGCGTGACGTCTCTCGAACGCGGCGTCATTTCAAATTGCAGGTGAAGAACGCGGTCATGTCTCTTCCCCCTTCCCTCGCGCAGCTTTGTTCTCTCTTCTTGAGTAGTCTCCATTCCCAAAGTCGACCAAGGACCTAATGGAAGTGGATCGAGCTGACGCCACCCAAATTCGCAGATCTTCGGCACAGGACCCGGGACAACGGTCGTTGACTCGCCGAGTACTCGGCAATCTGCTCGCCAACCAGGCGGGATTCTTTTTCCCGCTCGTCATCGGCTTCTGGATCGCTCCCTTCATCGTGAGAAACCTGGGAAACAGCATGTACGGCGTGTGGTCGCTCATCGTGGCCTTCACCGGCCACTACGGGCTCTTCGCGGGGGGGATTCAGAGCGCCACCACCAGATATCTTGCCTATGCCATCGGGCACGACGATCCCGACATGGAGACCCGCTACGTGAACGCGGCGCTACGCATCCTTTTGCCGGCCGCGGGACTGTGCGCGCTGGGAGGAGTTCTGGTGGCGATTTTCGGCGCGGACAAGTTCAACATTCCGCCCGATCTGCTCGGCTTGGCGCGACAGACGATCGTGGTCGCGTCGATGGCAGTGGGCGCCACTTTCGCCTTCGCCGTCTTCAGCTGCCTTTTGGTCGCCAACCAGCGCTTCGACACCATGAACGGCATCGCGGTGGGAGGCTTGGTACTGCGGGCGGGTCTCATCGTGATTCTCTTCAAGGCTGGTTTCGGAATCCTGGCCCTGGCCTATCTCACGCTGGGAATTGCGGTGGTGACAGGAGTGCTGTACTTCGTCGCCGCGCGCAAGCAAGAACCGAACTGGCGCCTCGATCTGCGCAAAGCGGATCGCGCTTCGCTTCGAGCCCTGTTCACCTTTGGCGGAAAGTCTCTCATGGGAATCGCGGCCGATCTGCTCCTGACGCAGGCCGACCTGGTGATCATCGGGCTCTACTTTCCTCCCGAGCGCATCACGATCTACGCGCTGGCGTCCACGATGCTGCGCTATGTCGGGAGCTTCATCAGTGCCATCGTGCGAGTCGTCGATCCTTACGCGGCCCAGAGCTTCGCTCGCAGCGGCACGAAAGGGGTTCGCACCGTCTTTCTCGAGGGCAGCGTCTTCATGTATACGATGGGGGCGATTTTGGCCGCGGGGGGCATCATGCTCGGCCAGCCCTTCTTCAGGCTCTGGATCGGGCCCGAATACGGGGAGTGCGGAGTTCTCATGGCCATCCTGATCTTTCCGCAGATCTTCAATCCCAATTCCCGTCTCGGGTATTCTGTGCTGACCGGCACGGCGCGCATTGGCACCTACAACACGATGCGGGTGAGCTCGGGAATCCTGAAAGTGGTATTGAGTCTCGTTTTGCTCCACTCGATGGAGATCTACGGCGTGGCAGTTGCGACCCTCGTCGCCTACTTGCTCGTCGATCTCGTCTGGTTTCCGTCCTACATGAGTCGGGTGTTGAACTACTCCATCCGCCGCCTCTACTTGAAAGCGCTGGGACCCGGGATGATCGTGTTCTTCGCGACTCTCTTGAGCGCATGGGGGGTGGCTCGAGTGATCGAACCTGTGAGTTGGTACCATTTGGTGCTCAACGCGATCCTGACGACGGCGGGGGGCGTGATCACCGCCTGGATCGTGCTTCCCAAGGAAGTGGTCGGCGTCGACTGGCGCACGCGCTCCCGAGTGGCCGTCGCGGCGCGGATTCGAACTCTTCTGTCCCGCTGAAGCGATCGAGCCGCCGGTGGATCGGTCGCAGGTCCCCTTTCTTAGACCTCGATCATGTTGAGCCAGGTGTCGTGCTGGTTGCAGACACTGAGCGCATAGAGCGCGCCGCTGTAAGTCGGTAGCATGAAGGTGGAGGTCGGTGCCTTGTCCTTCGTGGGATCGAACATGTTCTCGTCGAGAAAACGGAAGTTCTTGTCCAGCAGCACGTGCTTCACGATGTAGTGCTCGTATCCGTCCATGGGATGATGCGTCATGACCTGAATCGAGAGGCCGTCCTTTCCTTTGTCGAGCTCGATACTGGGCAGGTGCAGCACCACTTTCTTGCTCCAGCGGCCGGGAGCTTTCTCGGTGTAGTAAACCCCGCCCGCCATGGGGCTGTCGGGGACTTCCGCGAGGACCATTTTGGGGACGATCAGCGCGCCTGAGACACCGACGAGTCCTAGCTGGATGAATTGACGTCGATCCATGGATTTCTCCTTTTCTCCGCATCGAGGGGGGATCGAGACGTGTTTTCGTTCGAGGGTTTCAGTTTAATCGCACACCCATTTGCGGGCAACGTCACCACTCGCGCGCTCAATCGGCGGTGAGCTCGATCCTCAGGTGTTTCAGCGCGCGGCGAAACTCCGCCGGTAGATCCGCCTCGGCCGCGAACCCCACGGCTGGCTCCTCGAGTTCGAGACTCTTCGCGTGCAGCAATTGATGGTCGAGGAAGCCGCGCAGCTTCGCGGCTTCATCTTTGTCGGGGTCGCCATAGCGCGGATCACCCACCACCGGCAGGCCGTGCGCCTTGCAGTGAGCGCGGATCTGATGGGTGCGTCCGGTGAGGACTTCGGCTTGCAGGAGGGACGAGGCTGGGCCGGCGGCGATCCAACGAAAGCGCGTGCGCGCGGGGAGACCCTCCTGGTCCTTCACGGCGGGCACCACCTTCGGACCACGCCGCTTGGAGTGGGCCAGACGCAGCAGGGGAATTTCGAGTTCGAATTCTCTTTCCAGAGGACGTCCCCAGACCACGACCCAGTAAAGTTTGTGGACGCGGTGCTCCTCCTGCGCACGGCGAAAGATCTCCAGGACCTCTGCGGTCAATCCCAGGCAAATCGCTCCCGTGGTGCCCCGATCGAGACGGTGCGCCGCGGCGGGACGCACGCGGTTCGCCGAGACATCCTCCTGATAACGTTCCCGGGCCCAAGTGAGCAGACCCGGAGCGCCTCCCTCACCGTGATCGCAGGTCACTCCGGCCGGTTTGTCGACCACCAGGAACCCCTGCGCCTCGTGCAGGACGGTGATCGTGGGGCCTTGGTAGGCCGGTGTGGAATCGGCCTCGAGATGTGACTCCGTAGGAGTCCGCAACGCGGTCTCTGGAGCCGAGTGATGCGCCACCACTACGTCACCCGGGCGCAGAGTGAGCCCTCCGCGAGCCTTGAGCCCGTTTACCTTGACGTCCCCCTTACGGAGCATTCGCTGGATCCGAGAAGAGGAGAGGCCCTCGATCTGCTCTTTGAGCCGGCTGAGGAGAAACCGGTCGAGGCGCCGGTTGGCATCCGCGCCGGCCACGGTCCATTCGAAACGCATACTCGCTCCTTTTTGGTCCTTCAGCGCCCCGAGCCGGCCTCGAAGGCCCCGCGAGGCTGCGTTCCTTGACCCATACCCTCCCAGACACCCATACTTGAACCAAGCCCTACTGCTTCGCACCGTCTTTTCTCGCGGGAGACGGAACCTCGCTTCTCGGAGGCTGCTCGTGCGTTTCGACCCTAGGTCCAACCCATCCTATCTCAAGCTCGATCTCTACTGTCGGGGCGCTCGCATCGACGAGAGCTGCTACCTCGAGCGAGCGGGTGGCCGTCCCATTCTACGCACGCGGGCCGGCTTGGGCAGTGGTCTCGAGCTGATCCTTCCCGGTGGCATGTGGACCAACGTCCCGGCCACCGAGAGTTTCGTGGAACGTTCACCCTACCTCATCCGGATGGAGAAGGACGAACTCGTTTTGGAAAGAGATGGGGAGTTCATCTGTAAGCCCCAACTCTCCCCGAAACCGGGTTGGTACGAACGCACGACCACTTCGGGCCGGAAGATGCGCCAGATCGGCAGCCTTCAGGGCACCTACCTGGGGATCTATCCGGGAAAGGTGTGTGAGTACTGGACGCGGGACACCAAAGTGAACTGCCACTTCTGCAGCGTGGGGTTGAACCTGGGCCACGATGACGCGGACGAAAAGGATGTGGAAGAAGTGATGGAAGTCGTGCGCGCCGCGGTGCTCGAGAGCGGAATCACTTACGTGGATTTCAATACCGGGCACTACCCGGGCGAGAGCTACCTCGATCTTCTCGAACCCTACATCGAGGCCATCAAAAAAGAGACGGGCTTGCTGGTGGGAGTACAGACGCCTCCTCACGCCGATCTCTCGCGTTACGATCGTCTCAAGAAAATGGGGGTCAATCGCGTCAGCTTCTGTTTCGAGCTCTTCAATCGGCAGCGCTTCATCGAGGTGTGCCCGGGAAAGCACAGCCAGTACGGTCTCGACCGGTATCTGGAGGCCATCCGTTATTGCGCTGCTTTGGGCAGCGGAGATCTGGCCAAGCTCGAACCCTGGGTCACGAATGGGGAGATCATCGCAGGACTCGAGAGCCCGGCGGACAGTATCGAAGCCATCGACTGGATCACCGAGCAGGGCGCGATTCCCACCGTTTGCGTGTTTCGCCCGCTCAAGGGTACGGACTACGAAGCAGTGGACGTGCCCTCTACCGAGGAGATGGTTCCCGTTTTCGCGCGCCTTTACGATCGCTGCATGGAAAAGCGCCTGCCGATCGGCGTGGCGCCCAACATCCACGTGAGTCTGGTGATGCTTCCGGAGGAGTGCGCCGGATTGAGTGAGCATCGCGGCGCCAACTTGGGGCACCGCGTGAAACTCAAGGCCATGCACACCGCTTTTTCCGCCGCCTACTACGCGAAGCTCAAGAGCGCCAAGCAGAAGTTGCGCAAGAGGGTGGAGGCGGGCCAGGTCGCCGCCTAGCGGCGCGTGTCCTTCGTCCCGTAGATTCGCAAGAGCTCGGTCGCCGGCAGAGCCGCGTGCCTCGATTCCACCCTCAACAGCAGGATTCCATTTCCTTGGCAGCGAAAACAGGTCTCGCGGTGCGGTTCTTCGCCCGAGCAGGACGGACACGGCACTGATACGGAGACTAAGAGAGAATGCGCTTGCGAGCTCATCTCGCTCCTCGCCCGGCGCTAAAGCGGCTTGCCATGCGCTACTCGATTTCGAACTTCACGCCCTGCGCCAGAGGCATCTCACGGCTGTAATTGATGGTGCAGGTCTGCCGGCGCATGTAGAACTTCCAGCTGTCGCTGCCCGCTTCTCGCCCGCCACCGGTCTCTTTTTCACCGCCGAATGCTCCGCCGATCTCCGCTCCACTCGTGCCGATGTTGATGTTGGCGATGCCGCAGTCAGATCCCTCCGGACTCAGGAAGCTCTCCGCGGAGAGCACGTTGGTGGTGAACATCGAGGAAGACAGGCCTTGCCGCACGTCGTTCTGCATTCCGATGGCCTCCTCCACGGTGTCGAACTCGAAGAGGTACAGGATGGGCGCGAAGGTTTCCTCCTGGGCCACCTTGAGTCCGTGCTTGGCGGACACGATGGTGGGCTTGACGAAGTATCCCTTACGTTCGATGCGCTTTCCACCGGTGAGCACCTTGGCGCCGTCGGCTTGCGCCTTCTCGAGCGCCGCGGTCATGTCTTCGATGGCTGACTCGTCGATCAATGGACCCATGAGCGTGTCGGGATCGAGCGGGTCTCCGATGGGAATGCTCTCGTAGGCTTTCACCAATCGCTGGGTGAATTCTTCGGCGATGCTAGTTTGCAAGAACACCCGGCGGGTGGACGTGCAACGCTGCCCTGCGGTACCCACGGCGCCGAACGCGATGGCGCGCAGAGCGAGGTCGAGGTCGGCGTCCTCGGTGACGATGATCGCGTTGTTGCCGCCCAGCTCCAACAGGCTGCGGCCCAGTCGTTTTCCCACCGCTTCGCCGATTCTCCGCCCCATGCGGCAGCTCCCGGTGGCGCTGATGAGCGGGATCCGGGGGTCGTTGATGAGCTTCTCACCGACCGCCGAGCCGCGTCCCACGCAGAGATTGAAGACGCCGCGCACATCGTTCTTCTTCATGACCCGGTCGCAGATTTGCTGGATCGCAATGGCGCACAAAGGGGTCTTGCTCGAGGGCTTCCAGATCATGGTATCGCCGCAAACCGCCGCGATCATCGCGTTCCAGGCCCAGACCGCCATGGGGAAGTTGAAGGCGGTCACGATGCCGATGACTCCCAGAGGATGCCACTGCTCGTACATCCGGTGGCGTGCCCGTTCGCTGTGCATGCTCAGCCCATAGAGTTGACGGGAGAGGCCCACCGCGAAGTCCGCGATGTCGATCGCTTCCTGTACTTCGCCTTCACCTTCGCTGAGAATTTTTCCCATTTCGAACGCGATGAGTTTGCCGAGCGGACGCTTGTATTTGCGCAGCTCCTCCCCGAGCTGACGCACGATCTCGCCGCGCTGGGGAGCGGGAACCATTCGCCAGCTGAGAAATCGTTCCTGCGCCGCCGCCACGACTGCTTCATAGTCGTTGTCATCGCCTTGAAGGACTTTACCCACCGGCTCTTCGCTGGTGGGGGAGTAGCTCGTGAGTTCGCCGCCGCCGGGATGTTCGATCCAGCCCTTTCCGTACACTCCCGAGTTCACTCCGGAAAGACCCAACTCTTTGAGAAAATCACGCATCGGAGGATTCCCCTGCAATCAAGAGACAAAAAGATTCGGACCGGATCGCGAATGTCCGGCGGCCAAGATAGCACACGATTCGATGCTGGCAAAAGAGTGCAGGAAAAGAGCGCGGCCCAACCCCGGGAGGTGGGTTGGGCCGCAGCTTGTGCACCCGCGAGTCACGGCAGCTCACGGACGCTCGGGAGTTGAACTCGGGGCCCCCGGGCCGACGGCGGCGATTGGCGCTTAGAGCGTCGCCCCCGTTGGGAGTAAGGAGGTACCAGCCGAGTTTCACCCCAGGTTCCAGGGGCGGTTGCTCAGGCCGTTCGCCGAATCCTCCGGATCGAGGGCCCCGCACCCCACCCGCCTCGACGGAGGGGGTGAATGCGTGACGTCTTGCGCCCGACGCAGGCGCTTTCTCTCACGACTTGGGTTACAGCAAGGAGCGTGCGCAAGAACGGATCCCGGTCGGCTTGGGGCAGTGGGAGGGATCAAGAGGTGTCAGATGGTGGTTCAGGTAGCCGCCGCGTCCTTTCGCGACGACTTCTATCCTCATTTTTCTCACGCATCCTCAGGGTGGAGTGGGCGAGGGAGAGATGCTCTGCTTATTCTCTGCTCGTCTCTCCCCCATGAGAAAGCATGCGAGCCCATCCGGGAACCCTGATCATCCCCGTCCTTCTCTTGCTTGCCCCCATGGGATCCAATGGGGAAGAACGAAACCAGGCCTCGCCGCATCCGGGAGAAGTCATGCAAATTGATGGTGCGAGCCACCGGCACACCAACCACTTGATCCACGAGCAGAGTCCCTACCTCTTGCAACATGCACACAATCCAGTGGACTGGTACCCATGGTGCAAAGAGGCATTGAGACGCGCGCGCGAGGAAAACAAGCCCATCTTTTTGTCCATCGGCTATTCCACCTGCCATTGGTGCCACGTCATGGAGCGCGAGTCCTTCGAGAACGAGGCGATCGCAGCGCTCATGAACGAATACTTCATCTGCATCAAAGTGGATCGCGAAGAGCGCCCCGATCTGGACGAAATCTACATGGCCGCGGTTCAGGGCATGACGGGTCAGGGCGGATGGCCGATGAGCGTCTTTCTCACCCCACAGCTCAAGCCCTTCTTTGGCGGCACTTACTTTCCGCCCGAGGATCGTTTTGGCCGCCCCGGTTTCAAAAGCGTCCTTTTGCAGATTCACGAATTGTGGGGCCAGGAGCACGCACGCATCCTGAGTGCGGCGGAGCAAATCTCCAACCGCCTGGGGCAGTTGGAGCTCGTGGAGAGCGCCGCGGGTGAACTCGATGCGATGCCGGTGCAGACCCTCTACGAGCAGATCTCCACTTCCTTCGATCCTGAGAACGGAGGCTGGGGAGGTGCACCGAAATTTCCCCGCGGTGATTACGGCTCGCTCTGTCTGCGCTGGTTTCGCAAGAGCGGCGATAAGCACGCGCTCACCATGGCCTTGTCCACCCTGGAGCACATGGCCGATGGAGGCATCTACGATCAATTGGGAGGCGGTTTCGCGCGCTACAGCACGGACCCGAGTTGGTTGGTCCCCCATTTCGAGAAGATGCTCTATGATAACGCCCAGCTCGTCTTTCACTACCTGGAGGCCTACCAGCTCACCGGTGAAGAACGCTATGCGGAAATCGCGGGTGGAACGCTCGACTACGTTTTGAGAGAGATGACCGATCCCCGGGGCGGGTTCTACAGCGCCGAGGACGCAGACAGCGAGGGCGAAGAAGGGAAGTTTTACGTCTGGGACGCCGCCGAAGTCGAGCGGGTGCTTCCCTCCAAACTCCTGGCGCCCTTCCGTCTGGCCTACGGGCTCAGCGAGCAGGGCAACTGGGAAGGCAGCAACATTCTCCATCGCGCGATGGGCGACCCGGAGGTGGCTGCGGCACTGAAGCTCCCGGTGCTGGCGGTGCGAGAGGCACTTGAGAAGGCCAGGCAGGTCCTCCTCTCGCTTCGCGCCAAGAGAACTCGCCCCGCCCTCGACGACAAGGTATTGGCTGCCTGGAACGGACTGATGATTCAGACGATGGCGCGCGCGAGCGTGGTTCTGAAGGAGCCGCGTTACCTCGGGGCGGCCGAGAAAGCGGCGGACTTCATCCTGAACGATATGATGGCGGAGGGAAAACTCCAGCGGCGTTGGCGCGAAGGCCGGGCCGGCATCGACGCCTACGCCGAAGATTACGCCATGCTCGTCGGCGGGCTCCTGGAGTTGTACGAGTGCAGTTTTCAGCCACGCTTCTTCGCCGCCGCCGTGAACCTTCATCGAACGATGATGAAAGAGTTCGCCGACGAGAAAGATGGCGCGCTCTTCAATACCCGCGCCGGCGAGAGTGAGCTGCTGGTGCGGGTCAAGGTGGGTTACGACGGAGCGACACCCACCGCGAATAGCGTCGCTGCCTCCAACATGCTGTCGCTGTATGAACTCACCGGCGAAGACGAGTACGCCCGCCAACTCGAGCAAATTCTGCACGCCTTCTGGGGAGCTCTCTCGACTCGACCGGCGACGATGACCCGAATGGTTCTGGTTTTGGATGCGTACTTGGGTGACCGCACCGAATTGGTATTGGCAGGCAGGCTGAAGGAAGTTCTGCCGCTGCTTCAAGAAGCTCGCGCAAGCTACAACCCGGACCTCTTCATCTCCCACGCCTCGCCCGACAGAAACAGCGAGGATCTCCTGCCGGCGCTCGCGGGGAGAGTGAGTCTAGACGGAGCAACGGCCTATGTCTGTCGCGCCTTCAGCTGCCAGCAGCCCACGCGCGATCCAGCCACCATGCTCAAGGAGTTGGGCGGCACCCGCTATTCCCCTTGAGGAATGGCGGGCTTCCCCGTTCTTGCTCGAAGCAGTCATGGAGGTTAGGCTTGCGGCTCCACCTTCAAACTCCGAGGTGCATCTCGATGAATTCACCCCTCTTGAGGACCGTTCGCGCCGTGATCCCGCTCTTCGCCGTGGCCCTCTCGTTCACGACCGGCTCGTGGGCGCAAGAGTCGCCTCGCTACGATGCTTCGCTGATGCGGGTACGCATGCTCACGCAGAATCCGGGGCCCTATTCCACCTGGGACAACGCAGAGGCCTACTTCTCTCCGGACGGGAAGAAGCTCGTCTTCCAGTCCAGCCGGGATGGACGGGCCTGCGACGCCATCTACACCATGGACGCGAGCGGGGCAGGGGTGAAGATGGTGACCTCAGGAGAAGGACGCTGCACCTGCGCGTTCTATTCCCCCGACATGAAGTTGATCGTGTACGCCAGCACAGTACTCACCAGCAAAGATTGTCCTCCGCGTCCCTCGATGGCGCATGGCTACACCTGGCCCATCTATCCCTCCTACGAGATCTTCCGCGTCCCGGTGGGTGGAGGCCAACGCGAGCAGCTGACCGACAGTCCCGGCTACGACGCGGAGGCGATCTACCGGCCCGACGGCAAGAAGATTCTCTTCACCAGCATGCGGGATGGAGACCTCGACCTGTATGACATGAACCCCGACGGCAGCGGCGTGCGGCGCTTGACCTCGACTCCCGGCTACGACGGAGGGGCGTTCTATACCGCCGACAGCCAGCACATCGTGTTTCGCGCGCGCCACCCCGAGGGTGAGGAGCTGAAGGATTACCAGGAGCTGCTGCAGAAGGGCTTGATTCGCCCCAGTCGACTCGATCTCTTCGTGATGGACAAGGATGGCGAGAATCCACGCCGTATCACCCACTCGGGCGACGACGGCGCCACGAATTGGGCGCCGTACCCGCACCCCGACGGCAAACGCATCGTTTTCGCCAGCAACCGGGATGATTTTGACCAGACCGTGCCGGGACAGTACGGCTACAATTTCGAGCTCTATCTCATCGGGATGGATGGCCAGGGGCTCCGCCGCCTCACTTTCAACCGGAACTTCGATGGCTTCCCCATGTTCTCCGCGGATGGCTCGCACCTGGTCTGGTGTGGAAACGTGATCGACGCCCGTCCCCACGACACGGACGTCTTGATCGGCGATTGGAGCGAAAGTGGGCGATAAGGCCGAGAACGAGGACTTTTAGGCAGGAAGCGGCACGGAGATTGCCTCTAAGCTGACGGAATCCATACCCTGACCGGCAATTACACCACCGGTCGCTCCATCTCTCAGTGCCCTACTCTCGATCGGGGAATCGCGTGGACGAGGAGCAGACTCCCATGGGCTCGATCCAGCGCTCGGTCAAGAGCACGCGCCTTCGTACGATGCGGGCGCTGGTTCTGGACAAAGTGCCCCAACTGGCCACGGTGAGCCGCCCGCGCGCGGCGGAGGGAGAAGTCCTGGTCCGGGTGCGCGCGTGCGGGATTGCCAGGAGTGATCTGCAGATGGTTCGTGGCATCCGAGAGACGGGTCGCGAGCGCGTCATTCTGGGGCACGAGTTCGTGGGGGAAGTAGTAGAGGCGACGACTCCCTCCGGTGAAGAGTGGATCGGCCGTCGCGTGGTAGCCAATCTGAACGCCGGTTGCACGCGCTGTCTGCCCTGCCGGGACGCAAAGCCCTGGTTGTGCGAACTAACCCGTGAACGTGCTCTGGGCATGGGAATCACCGATGGAGCCCTGGCCGAGTGGGTGACGGTCTCCGAGCGGGCCCTGGTCGAAGTCCCCGAAGGGGTGGACGACGAAGAGGCAATTTTCGCTCATCCTCTGGCCAGCGCGCTGCAAGCGGCGTCGCTGTTGGAAGGTCCGCCGCCCCAGCGGGTCCTGGTGGTGGGCGACGGCAACCTGGGGCTCTTGACCACCCTGGCTCTCCACGCCGCCGGGCACACGGTGAGCGTGTTGGGACGGCACATGTCGCGCCGGGAGCTCTTGTGGCGCAGCGGAATCTCCTTCAGTGGGGTCGGAGGGGACGGCGACGAATCGAAGGATCCGGTCTCGGGCGCGAAGCTCGTTACCGAGTCGCACGGAATGGTCTACGACTGTTCGGGACACCCTTCGGGCTTCGACCTCGCGGTCGCCGCCACGCGACCCCGCGGTCGCATCGTTCTCTTGAGCCGCTTCGCGTCCAGTCAAGGCTTCGACCTCCGCTTCCTCACCGAGAAGGAGATCGACTTGATCGGCGTGAACGGAGGGAATTTGGAGGACAGCCTGGCCTACCTGCAGCGCAAGCGCCTCGACGTTCTTCCCCTCGTCGCGGGGAGCTATCCCATGCAGGAGGCCATGGCCGCGCTCGAGAAGGCGAACACGCGCGGCTCGCTCAAGGTCCTGGTTCGCAATGCCATCGGAGGAGGCGTGGGATGAAAACTCTTCTGATGGACAGAGAACTGCTGCTCACCGACATGACCGAACCCGGACTCACCGAGGGAAGCCTGAGGATCAAGGTTCTCATGAGCGCCATCACGGGACTAGACGTCGACGTCGCGACCGGCCGCCGTCCCTATACCGGCATTCCCGGAACCTGTTTCGTGGGAAGGGTGGAGGAAAGTCGCGGCAACGAAGGCCGCGCCCTGGTGGGATCGCGGGTGGTGGGTCGATCGATCTACGGCTGTGGAATGTGCGATGCGTGTCGCCTCGGTCACGATGAACGCTGTCGAGATCGCGTACGCCCCGGGCTCTTCGGAGCGGCTGGGGGACAGGCGGAGTACATTCACTTGCCGACGCGGGCGGTGGCGGTCGTGCCGCACGGCGTGAAGGACGAAGCCGCGGTGCTTTCTCCTCTCATTGCGGCCATCTACGAATCGCTGAGCCGCGGGCAACTTCCCCGCTGGACGAACGTGCTCGTGGTGGGGGACGGGGGCATCGGCATGCTGGCTGCGCTCTCGCTCGCCTCGGCCGGATATACGGTGACGCTTCGCGGCAAGCACGGTGACCGCTTCGATCTCATCCGCCGCCACGGTATCCATTTCAATCTGGCGACCGACGAAGATGAAATGAATGGAATCCGCCCGGGCCGCTTCGGCCCCGCGCTCGCCAGCTACCCCTTCATCTTTGAGGCCACCGGCCGCTCAGGGGGCTGGATGGCGGCCACCCACCTGGTCTGCCCCGGGGGAACCATTTTCGAGGTGAGCTCCTGCCACGACGGGGTGCCGCGCTCCCTGACTCTGGTTCTGGACAAGAGCATTCGCGTGCTGGGTCTACGTCAGGGTCCCCTGGAACCGATTCTCAGCATTCTCGCGGCGGAACTCTTCGATCCCGTCGAGGTGGTGAGCCACATCTATCCCCTCGAGGAAGCGGTGCAGGCCTACTCGAAGGTCAGCGATCAGCACGAACGTCTCGCGCTGGTGAGAATCTCCTCCCGGGAGAACTAGTGGATGCGGATGGTGCCGCTTCCCGTATCCAGGCTATAGCGTCCTTTTCCCGCTCCCACCGTCAGCAGCGCGTAGTCTTTCGAGTGTTTCTCGATGGTCGCGCCTTCGTAGTCGATGTCGACGCCGCCGCTCCCGGTATCCGCTTCGATCCGCGCGGAGGTCTCGGGCGCCAGGACGAGTTCGATGCTACCGCTGCCCGTATCCACCAGTAGATTCTCGCAGAGCACGTTGCGGCACAGAACCGACCCACTCCCGGTGTCGGCCTTCAGGTGCTTCGTCTTGATCGTATCGAGCGTCACTCCTCCGCTGCCGGTGTCGATGTACACGTCCTGCGCTTTGATGGAGCTGAGTTCTACCTGGCCACTGCCGGTGTCGGCATGGAGGTTACCTTTCAGGCCGTGCACGATTACGTGGCCACTGCCGGTGTCGATGTTCACCTCGCCCTCGGCCTCACTGACCGAGACGTGGCCACTGCCGGTGTCGATGAGCAGACTACCCTTGATTCTCGCCGCCGTGACGGGACCGGAATGGACATCCAAGTTCAGGTCGGCCGTCAAGTCCTGGGCTTCGATGGTGCCGCACCCCAGGTAGAGCTTGGTGCCCTTCCCGCGGGGAACCTCGATGCGCAGATCCGCCCAGATCTCCAGGCCCTTCCCCGATCCGCGGACCTCGACCCTCTCGGAGGAACCGAAAAACTTGGCGAACCAGCTCCGACTCTCTCCCGACCCCAGGCTCGAACGGAAGCTGGAGCGCGAATGCGCTCCCAGCGCGGGATAGACGTAGTCTCGCTCCTTGTCGGTGGGAAACTGCACGAGGACGCGCACCTTTCCGCCTTGCTCTTCACTCTTCAGTTGGATGTGGTCCTCGCTGGCATCCTTGCCGCGAACGTCGACATGGATCTTGAATTGGTCGCCCTCGCCGCCCACCAGCTGGACCTTTCCGATCAGATTCGAGAGGGTGAGTTCGTCGCCCCGCAGGTTCAGTTCCTTCTGGAACTCGGCGTGGGCCGCCTGGGGGACGGCCACGAGGATGGCGGTGAGAAGGAGAAGCAGCGAAAGAACGCGTGGATGGGTATTCTGGTTGGACATCGGAAGTCTCCAGGAGAATGGGGGAGCGCGGAGATCGAACTCTCTCCGCTCACGGCTCTTTTGGTTGGACGCATCGAGGTCGCAAATGGTTTCACGGGCCAAGGAGCAAGAGTCGATGGGGGGCAAGCGGGGCGCGAAGAAGGAAGGGGGCTCGGCCGGCGAGCGGCTGCACCGAAGCGAGAGCGGCGGGGTGGCGGTCTGGCGGCTCGGGCGCGGCCGCGGGAACGCGCTGGACGAGAGCAGTTTGCAGGCCCTGGCCTACACTTTCAAGGGGGCGAAGGACGATCCTCGACCCGTCGTCCTGGCCGGGGGGAATCGCTCGTTCTGCACCGGTCTCGATCTCCAGGAGGCGATCGAGTTGAATCGGGCCGGGATGGCCCGGCTGATGAGAGCGTTTGAGCAGGCGTTGAAGGCCTGTTATCTTCACCCCGCTCCGGTGGTGGCGGCGGTGCGAGGGCATGCTCTCGCGGGTGGGGCCCTGCTGGCACTTTGTTGCGATCGACGCATCCTGGCCGATCGAGGCTGTCGTTTCGGTATCCACGGCATCCACCTGGGGGTTTCGTATCCTCAGCTCCCGATCGAGGTACTGCGCGATGGCTGGCCCAGGCCACGCTGTGAGGAATTGCTCTACGAGGGACGCATCCATGAACCCGAGGACGCTCTCGCGCGAGGGCTCGTCGATCGGATCGTACCCCCCGAAGACGTGGAGCCAGAAGCCATCGCATGCGCGCTTGAGTTGGCGTCTCCCTCGCTCGCGGCGTACGCCCTCGCCAAGGCCGGCCTTCGCCGGCGAGTCCGGGAGCGGCTGGCGCGCATCCGCCCCGCGGCGGACGAGTCCTGGCTCGACCAGTGGTTCTCGCCCCAGACGCAAGCCAATCTCTCGCGAGCGAGGGACGCTTTGGTCGACGGCGAAGGGAAGAAGCCGGGTGAGACTTCCTGAGATTCACTTCCAGCCGCGGGATGGGTTCCAAGAGAATCCGCGGCCCTTCTGTCTGGAGAGAAATGATTTCATGCGAAACACGCGACGGAGTTAGCATTCTCCACATGGAGCGTGGGCACGGAAACGCGCTCTCGCTCGAGTTTCTCGTGGCGATCCAGGAGCAACTCGACGCCGCCCACCGAGACCTTCCCCGC
Source organism: Candidatus Krumholzibacteriota bacterium (assembly GCA_963764625.1). Classification (GTDB taxonomy): domain Bacteria; phylum Krumholzibacteriota; class Krumholzibacteriia; order JAJRXK01; family JAJRXK01; genus JAOZPE01. The sequence continues at coordinate 556,319 of CAVXTH010000009.1, forward strand.
GGTTTGGTTCTCACCGGTAGCGGTTCCATTTTCTGCGCCGGACTCGACCTGGAGCAGATGATGAAACTGGATCGCGTGGAGATCCGCCGGCTTCTGCACCAACTCTACGGAGTGTGCCGCCAACTCTTTGCGTTTCCCCGTCCCGTCGTGGCCGCGATCAATGGGCATGCGATCGCGGGAGGTGCGCTCTTGGCCTTGGCCTGCGATCTGCGGGTGATGGCCCAGGGAGAGGGAAAGTTCGGTTTGAACGAGAGCGCGATCGGTCTCGCGGTGCCACCGAGTCTGGTCGAGATGGGACGCTACACGCTCGATCGACCCCTGCTCGAAAGGCTCATGTACGGAGGCCTCGTCTACCCGGCTTTCAAGGCCTTCGACATGGGAATCCTGGACATCCTGGTGGAAACCGAGCAACTGCTTGAGCACGCGGTTCTCTCGGTAGAACGCTGGACGAGTTCCGTCACCGCGTTCGCGGAGATCAAGGCTCGGTTGAAGGGGCCCACCCTCGACGCCATGACTGCGGCGCACCTGGAAGACGAGGCGTGGATCAGGCTGTGGTTCCGGCCGCAGACCCAGCGCAGACTCGCCGCCGCGCTCGCGACGCTGAAGAACAAAGGAAACTGAGATGAGATCGATCCGCCGCGATCATCCCCTGCTCTTTCTTCCCGGACCGACCGAAGTCCTCCCCGAGGTTGCTCACGCCGCTACGCTACCGATGATCGGACATCGCGGACCCGAGATTTCGCAACTGCTGCAGGACACGATGGGCAAAGTCGCCGCGGTGATTCACACCACCGCCTCGGTCTTTCCTCTGTCGTCTTCCGCCACCGGCGCCATGGAAGGTGCGATCCGCAATCTGGGTGACGGGCCGGTTCTGCACCTGGTCGGCGGGGCGTTCTCCAAGCGCTGGTCGAATGTACGCGCTGCCTGCGGAAAGGATGGCGACGAGCTTGTGGTGGACTGGGGTGAGCCCATCGATCCCGACCGCGTGCGCGGGGCCCTGCGCGAGAAGCGCTATCGGGCGGTAACTCTCGTGCACAACGAAACTTCGACCGGGGTCTTGAATCCGCTCGCGGAGATCGCCGGCGTGGTGCGCGCGGAGAGCGACGCGCTGTTCTTCGTGGACACCGTATCCTCGATGGCCGCAGTCGAACTACGCCTGGACGATTGGGGAGTCGATCTCTGTCTCGCGGGCACGCAGAAGGCGTGGGCGCTGCCGCCGGGTCTCACCCTCGTCGCGGTCTCCGCGCGAGCCCTGAAAGAGAGCGAGACCGCGTCGAACAAGGGCTACTACTTCGACTGGCTTCTCCACAAGAGCAAGATGGATTCGTGGCAGACTCCTACTACGCCCCCCATCTCCCTGCTCTTTCAACTTCAGGCTGCGCTCGAACTGATGGAGAGAGAAGGGCTGACGCGCCGTTACGCACGCCACGAAGCCATGAGAGACCACGTGCTCGCCTGGGCCGCCGGTCGTTTCGAGCCCTTCGCGCGCGAGGGCTTTCGTTCCCCCACGCTCACCGCCCTCTCCGTCGATGAAGTCGCGGTCGACGAGTGGCTGGCCGCCTGTCGCCAACGAGGGTTCGTGGTCGGCGCCGGTTACGGCGCCACCAAGGGAAGTGTGATTCGCATCGGACACATGGGGGAACTCGACCTGGAGCTCCTGGAGGAATGCCTGCGCGCCCTCGACGAGGAGTGGGAAGCGCGACGGAGACGGTCATGACACCAAGCGATGAGACGAAGCGCTCCACCCAAGGGCAGGCCGCGGGTGACTGGGGACCGGTGGTGGCGCTGGATACGATTGCCCCCAGGGGACTGGCGTGGCTAAAGGAGGCGAAATTCGAGGTGATCGACGCGAGCGGCGCCTCCGCCGCCGCGCGCACCGCTGCTCTCTCGAGAGCTTCTTGCATCCTGGTGCGTAGTGCGAGCCGAGTTGATGCCAAGCTCCTGGATCAGGCCCCTCACCTGAGAGTGGTCGTGCGCGCCGGCGTGGGGCTGGACAAGATCGATCTAGAGGAAGCGACACGCCGCGGCATTTTCGTCTTCAATACCCCCGGGGGAAACGCGTTGGCGGCGGCCGAACTCACTTTCGCGCTTCTCTTGGCTCTGGTTCGCCGGGTGACGTTGAGTCATGCCGCGCTCGGGCGGGGCGAATGGGAGCGGCAGCGTTACCAGGGCACGGAGTTGGCCGGCAAGAGCCTGGGAGTGATCGGAGTCGGCCGGATCGGGACTCTGGTGGCCGAGCGGGCGAAGGCCTTCCAGATGAAAGTGCTGGCCCACGATCCCTTCCTTACCCCGCCACGCGCGAGGGATGAGGGCTGGGAGAAGCTGGAGCTCGACGAAGCGCTTGGACGCGCCGACATCGTCACGCTCCATCTGCCGCTCAGCGAGGAAACCCGCGGTCTCTTGGGCGCGCGCGAAATTGCCCTCATGAAGAAAGGCGCGCTGCTGGTGAACTGCGCGCGCGGAGGACTGGTGGAGGAAGCAGCGTTGACCGACGCGCTCGTTTCCGGCCATCTGGCCGGCGCCGCTCTGGACGTCTACGAACAGGAGCCCCCCCCGGTCGACCATCCTCTTCTCTCCCTGGAGCAGGTCGTGCACACGCCCCATCTGGGAGCGTCGACGGAAGAGGCGAAGCAGAGAGTCGGCCTCATGGCGGCGCAGCTGATCGTGGAGTTCCTGCGCGACGGGGTTACCACTGGCGCGGTCAATTCGCCGAAGTAGCGCCGCGAGTTCGCGGCACCGCGCTTTCTCTCACCAGCTGAAGAAATAGAGATCGGCCGGTTGCGGCTTGAGCTCGACGAGCGCGGATCCTTCGGGATAGAGGTCGGGCGCACCGTCCTTTTCGTCGTGCCAAACCAAACGGAGTTCGGACCCTGGGTCCTCCTTCAATTCGAAAGTGATCGCCACGAGCTGTCTCGCGGAGTCTTCCACCGGACCGAAGCGCAGGAAGCTGCGGTAGAGATCTCCGTGAATGGGAACGTCGAGCTCGTAGATTTCCATGAGCCGATTCCATCCTCCGTTCTCCCATTTCCAGATTCGGATGCGCAGTCCAACCGTCAGGGAGTCCGCGTCGGTGCGCCATCGCACCGCTAAGCCCTCGAGATCGCGCGGACCCACCCGAAAGCTCTGCCCCACTTCGAATTTCGTGCGTAGGGCGGGACTCATCCCGTTGCCGACGCTCTGCTCAACGTCGGGAAGACGCTGGGGAAGAGTGAGTTCGGTGAGTGTTTCTTTGCTCTGCAGATGCTCGAGCACGCGAAACTTCAAGTTGCGGCTCACCACGTTACCCAGCACCCGGTAGTTGTCGCGCAAGTAGTCCCAGCATCCCGGTGCGAGTTCTTCGACCTGTTCTCCGGTGTAGTTCCACGAGAGACCCAACAGCACGTGCAGTGGAGCGCTCTTCTCCAATTGCTCGGCCAGGCGTTCCCCGTGGTTCACGCGCCGCGGAAGCAGCACCGCCTGCGGCACGGCCAGGGGGGCATCGGTGAGAAAATTGAGCGCGGGCGCGTCAGGCCAAACCAGGAGAGCTTCGTCATTCCCACCGGTCTCGCGCGGGAGAATCGAGAAGAGCGAGTCGAGCTTGCTCACGCGCTCCGACTCGAGCGCGATACCAGCGCGTGGCCGTTGCCACCAGCGCAAACCCGTGCGGTGTGAGTTCGCCACGAGCCAGGAGTTCTCCAAGATGGGAAGGGACCATACCACGAGCACCAGGAAGAGCGCCGTGCCCGCGCGGAGCACGGGCCGGCGCACTTCGCTGAGGAGCAAGGGCAAGAGAATCAGCACTCCGAGCCACGCGCGATGTGAGTTCATGGCGTCGCCATGCAGAAGCGTTCCAACCAGGGGAGCGGTGGCCAGAATCATGAGCGGACGCATTCGCGCTTGCCGGAAGGCGGGCTTGGACCATGCCCAGATCACGCAGGCAAAGAGCAACAGGTTTTGCAGACGGAACGAGAGAACCCGAAGCACGGGCGCGGCGGGGAAGAGCTCGGGAAGCGTTTCGCCGGTCCTCAAGCTCTTGAAGGGGGAGAGCGCCTCGCGCGCGCTCCACATGCCGTTTCCCAAATGGACGAAGGAGAAGCTCGCGATCTGATGGAAAGCATTTGACACCCCCGTCAGCAGAACTTGATCGAGTCCCGCGGCCAGATTGCCTTCCAAGAGCGAGAGCAGCAGGACCACCAGGCAGGGAATGGCCGCGCCCAACAGGAGCAGACGCGTCGCGTGCGCGCGCAGCGATTCCAACTCTCGGCCGAAAGCGCTTAGAGTTCCCCAGCTCAGAAGCACTGCGAGGAGGAATCCGTCCAGACCACTCACCGCGGTCAGGCCCAAGATGAGTCCGGCGCCGCCCAAGAGGAGGTAAATGCCCTTTCGCGCGCCCGCCCGCCCGGTTGGGTCCTCTCGCCCCAGCACGATCGCACTCTGCAGGAGGGCTGCCGCGAGGCCCGCCATGAGGTAGCGCGGGGGGAAGGGCGCCAGGACCACCACGCCGAGCGGCGCGATCCAGGCCAAACTTCTTTTCCCCGCGCGCCAAGCCCACGCCGCGCAGAGCCCCGCCGCCAGGGAGTCGACGATCGCCTTCAGGAGCGCGAGCGCGGCCGCCTTTTCTCCCAGAAAGAAGAACACCAGCCGCAAGAGCTCGGCATCGAGGGGTCCCTCACGCGTGACGAGGTGGCGATACAGCGCCTGCCCGCTCTGCAAGAGCGAGGCGGAGAGGAGCCAGATTCCGTCCTGGAGGAAATCGAGTCCCTGACTCCGCACGCGCAGATCGAACCCGAGAACCACGATTGAGCAGAGCAGACCGAAAACGAGCGCGCCGCGGATTCTCTTCGAATCGGCTCGTGAGGAGGGGAGATTCTGCGCGGTGGACTCCATGGAGCATCAATATCGAGACGGCGTGCCGGAGATGGCAACCGGGGCGCCCAGAACTTCCCGGTAAGCCGCGAGGGTGAGGGATACGGTGCGCTGGATCTCGAAGTGTTCTTCGACCCGTTTGCGTCCCGCTTCTCCGTAGCGGCGGGCGAGCGCGGGGTCTTTCAGAAGGGAGGCCATGGCGTGCGCCAGACCTTCGATGTCCTTGGGTGGCAGAAGGCGGCCGGTTTCGCGGTCCACCACCGCATCGGGAATTCCCCCGGCGGCGGTGGCGACCACCGCCTGGCGCATCGCCATCGCGTCGAGGATGGCGGTGCCCAATCCCTCCTCGACCGAGGTCAACACGAACAGATCGAAACAGGCGGCGTAGGTGAGAGGCTCTTTCACGAAACCGGGAAAAAGGACGCGTTCGGTGAGCCCGAGTTGCTCGCGAAGCTCCTCGAGCCGCGTGCGCTGGGGCCCCTCGCCCAGGATGACCAGCTGCGCGTCGACCCCCATGCGCAACAGCCGGCCGAACGCTCGCAGTAGTGTCATTTGATCCTTGTGAGGCACCAGCGCCGCGATGCTGCCCACGAGCTTTCGTCCCACCGGAAGACCCAGGCTCTCCAGCCATTCCTCATCACGAGAGAGCTCGTGAAACCGCGTCAGATCGATCCCGCTCGCAACGCGGCGAATGTGCTCGCCGGAAACTCCCACCGACAAGAGCGCCTCCTCCACTCCGGAACTGATGGCCAGATAGAGGCGGACGCGCGCGCTTCCGTACTTCAGACGATTCAGCACGCCGTCCCTTATGGGGAAGTCCACCCGGCGAGAGACGAGCAGGGGGATCTCGCCGCGGAGGTGGCAGCACAACAGGCCCAAGGTGTGGGTGTGCGCGGTGTGAGCGTGCAGGAGGGCACCTTGCCGGCGGGCTCTCTGAGCCAGACGCCAGAGAGAGGAGAGCATTGCCACGCCACGCAGCGGGAGTTCCCAAACCGGCAAGCCCTCCCGCTGAATTCGCTGAGCCAGAGCGCTTCCTTCAGGACAGACCACGGTGGAGTCACAACCCTCGCGCAGCAGGCCACGGTGCAGATAGAGCACCTGCTGCTGGCCGCCCCGCCAGGTGCGTGCGTCGTCGAGGTGCAGAACGGAAATGGGGGGTGAGAGAGTGGGCATATGGGTCCCTCGGCGCGCGGCTCGAGGGGCATACTAGCCGCCGTCACGGACCAGGGCAAGTGGAGCAGGGTCTTGCTCCTTTCCGCGCATCCGATACACTGGCACTGGTCACATACCCTCCTCTGGAAGAACGCCATGGAGTGTCCTTTGCCGGTTGCCGCGCCCACCATCATCTTCAACCCCGCGGCGGGCGGAAATCTGCGACGCGTCGACGAGAACCGATTGCGCAAGGTTCTGCGCGAAGAGGGTCTGCCGGATCGGTGGCTCTGCACCCAGGTCGACTTCGATGCCGGTCGTCTCCTCGAGCAGGACGAAGGGGAGGGTCCCGTCGTTGTGATCGGCGGAGACGGGACCCTACAGCGAGCCTCACGCGTGTTGGCAAACAAGTCGCGTCCCCTGGTGATCGTTCCTTCGGGTACCGGGAACGTGATGGCGTTGCGGCTCGGGATTCCGATGGGACTGCGCGCGGCTCTTCGCCTGGTCAAAGAAGGAGTGCCGCGACGAGTCGACCTTGGCCGCAGTAAAGAAGAGCCCTTCCTTCTGGCCATTGGCGGAGGTTTCGAGGGTCATCTCATTCGCGAGGCGGGACGCGAACTGAAGAATGTCCTGGGGAAGTCCGCGTACGTCATCAGTGCCGCCAAGCACCTACCGGTGAACCATCACGCGTTCTCCATCACCGTCGATGACGCGGAACACGAAATCACCGCGGCATCGGTGATGGTCGCCAACTTCGGCACCCAGATGGGTAACTGGATCTTCCCTCCAGAATCCGACGGGCAGGACGGCATGTTGGACGTGGCGATCATCCGCGCGCAGACCTTCGAACAGGTGGTCACCCTGGCCGCCGCCTCCTTCGGAGCCCGACCGCGTCCGCACGGAGGGCTGACTCTTCTGCGAGGCCGCCAGGTGACAGTGCGCTGCGAGCATCCCATTCCGATTCAACTCGACGGTGACGACCAGGGAGACCAGAGGGAATTTGAAGCCCGCATCGAACCGGGAGGCCTACGTGTGCTCGTGCCACGCCGAACCCGTCCCAGCTCGGTCGTTTGGCCTCCACCTTTGGATTGGCCCTAGCGATTCTGTACGGCGTCCTGAGGAGAGTGCAGCGAGTCAGGCGGTTCCGTCGCCCACTTCAGTTCTTTGCCCCGCACCGCCTCGTAGAGCTGCTGAAAGAGAAGAACCAGGCGACGCGCCAACTCCTGGTCTTCCTCATGACTCAGAATGTAGTGGACGAAGGCGCTCGCATTCTCGTCGATCGCGCTTGGGGCAACCGGGAGAAGTTCGGGTTGATAGCTGAAGTCGAGCCGTGCTCCTTTGCCTCCCACCACCCAGAGATCGTGCAACGCGCGCTGATATTGCTGCGCCGCCATCGCCAAGAGAGCCGAATAGAAGCGCGCGTTCTGGGCTCTTCCCCAAAACCTGAGCCGTGATCCGCCATCATCGAAGAGGATCAGGCTGTCCTTGCGCAGGCCATCGAGATGACCGGCCCAGCGAACCGAGACTCCCTTGGGCACCATCACGCTCAGGCCCACCGGTCCGTCGATCGAAATGTACACTCGCGAATTGAGATGCAGCGCGAGGTCGGCCGGCACTTCCTCGGGCCACTCCGTGGCGGTAGCGGCCACCACTGCCAGGGTCTCTTCCGGCTGAAGGGGAAGGCTGCCCACCAGCCCCGCGACCCCATAGGCGATCGCGCTGCGGGCGGCCAGAGGGTCGTTCAGTTCACCCCACGCGTCCCGCGACTCGAAACGGTGTGAACTCGCAGTGAATGCAACTGCCGCCGCCACCAATGCGAAGCCGAGCACCATCGCAGGCTGAAAGCGCCGCTGTAGCTGACCGTGCTGCCACAGGAGCTCGGTCGTGCGTCCCAGGATCCAGCCCAGGGCGGGAACCGCCGCCAGCAGATAGTAGGGCTGGAGGTGATGGCTCAGGGGAAGGACGGGGGCCAGGCTGAAAACGGCCCACAGCAGCCACCATCCCTCGCGACGGCTTTGAGCGCGCGCCTGCTGAACCGCGAGCGCCGACCAGAGAATCCACACCAGGGCTCCGAGGAAGGGGAGCGTGGGAGTGGGCAGGGGAGCGAAGGACTGTGGGGAGATCAACCAGGCGCCCAACACGAGAAGATTCATGATCCATAGGCGTGGCCCGCCCATGGCGTAGGGATCGTGGGAGTCGGAGGGGGCCATCACTCTCCACACCAATGCGGCCGCCACCAGCGCCCCGGCGAAGAGAACGAGGAGGGCCGTCCCTCGCATTCTGCGCGACGCGCGCAGCGCGCGCGGACCCGCCGCGCCCGAGCTGGGGACGAGGGCCAGCAGGAGGGGTAACGCGAGCAGGGATTCCTTGCAGAAGAACGAGGTCAGTCCCGCGATCGTGGCCAGGACGATTCCGCTTCTCTTGGAGTGCAACCAGGCGGCGAGCGAGAGGAGCCCGAAGAACACCGCGAAGATCTCGGATGAAGCGCTGGCCCAGAAGACGGGCAAGAGCACTACCGGGGTCGCGGCCGCGACCAGCCCGGCCACGCACGCCCCGAAGGCACTCAATCCCATGGCGCGTCCGATCCTCTGCGTGAGCACGCTCGCGGTGGCCCATGCGCACAGCGCCGCCGCGTGCCAGGCGGCGGCCCGCAGCCCGAAGAGCGTGACTCCCAGCTCGAAGCCAACGACCCGGGAGAGCGGCCTCGGACCGATGAGTCCCGCGCCCCCTTCCTTCAGGACCGCGGCGAGATGGGGCCAGTCGTCCTGGAAGAAGTAGCCTCGCAGGGCGGGAAGGTGGGCCACGATCGCGGTGAGCGCGATGAGACCCCACGACCAGCGCCAGAGCAGAGCTGAACTCTCTTCTCGCGCCGGTTGCGCCACTGTAAACCATCCTCTACGATAGGGGCGTCATACGGACGTTCGGGCCGATTACTCGTCCTCTGCGGGCGAGTTCCCCCGTGAACTCAAGAGCGACTCGATCCCGGAGGAATCATGTCGAAGCTGCCTGTCGTGGCTCGGAAGATCCACTTCAATCCCACTCGTCAAGAACTCAGGAACATGGTGTCCGAAATGCAGAACGCTCGGCTCACCGAGTTCGGCAATTTCAACGTGGCCACCAAAGCGACCGCCCGCAGCAAGTCCAGCACCTTCATCGTGAGCGATCATCCCGAGCGACATTCCGATCCCTGTATCACGAGGAAAGAGGGAGCGCGTATCGCCGCTCTGCAGGCTGAGCACATCAAGAACCGCGACATGATCGTCATCGACGGCTACATCGGCAACGACGAGCAATTCCGTACCCCGGCACGACTGATCATCGACACCTTTGCTGCCAACATCGCGGTGATGCAGCAGACTCTGTACTACGATCCTCCCGCCGCGGGAAGCGAAGATTTTCAGCCCGAGCTCACCGTGATCTACACCCCCTGCCTCGCGGTGGAGGGCTACCCCAACGATCGAGTGATCGCGGTCGATCTGGACGAGAAGATCACGCGGGTGTGCAACAGCGACTACTTCGGAGAGTCCAAGAAGGGCGGCCTGCGCATGTGGAACAACCTGGTGTACGAGCGAGGCGGACTCGCGCTGCACGCAGGTTGCAAGGTCATTCCAGTCCAGGGTAAGAAGCGCGTGGGCCTGATCGTGGGACTCTCGGGCACCGGAAAGACCACGACGACCTTCACCTCGCAGAACGACAGTCAACCGGTGCAAGACGACTTCGTGGCTCTCATGCCGAAAGGAGTGGTCTACTCCACCGAGAACGGTTGCTTCGCCAAGACCTTTGGTCTCGACCCAAAATTTGAACCCACGATCTACGGAGCGGTCACTCAGAAGGATGCCTGGCTTGAAAACGTAAGCCAGGACGACGCGGGCAAGCTGGACTTTTTCGACACGAGCTACACGCAGAACGGCCGCGCCGTCTTCGCGATGAGTCAGGTGAAGGACGCGGCTGACGCGCGCCATCTGGGCAAGGCCGATTTTCTCCTCATTCTCAATCGCAACGAGCACATCATTCCCGCCGTGGCCAAGCTCTCCGTCGAGCAGAGCGCTGCTTACTTCATGCTGGGCGAGACCAAGGGCACCAGCGCGGGCGGCAAGGAAGAGGCCGGCAAGAGTCTACGTGTCCCGGGAACCAATCCCTTCTTTCCTCGTTTGCAAGCCGAGCAGGGGAATCGCTTCTACGAGCTTCTCCAGAACTGTCCCATGGAAGTCTATCTCATGAGCACGGGACGCGTGGGTGGGCCGGAGGACCAGGCGGGAAGCAAGAAGGTCAAGATTCCCCATTCCTCAGCCGTGGTGAAGGCCATCGCCGAGGGCAAGATCCAGTGGGAGGAAGACCCGGATTTCGGCTACCAGGTGGCCAAGTCCGTCCCCGGTTTCCCGGAGAATGACGAGGACCTCTTGCAGCCTCGCCGACTCTACGAGCGCGACGGCCGCATGGAGGAGTACCGCGAGCACGTCGAGCGACTGCACAAGGAGCGGGCGGAGTACATGGCGAAGTGGCCCGAACTCGATCCGAGAGTCGCGGGGGCGGTCTGAGCCCACGAGGAGCCCGCGCGGCGCTTTGGGCGCTCTGCCAGCGCGTTAGGGCTCTCACCGCCAGTTTTTTGATTCTTTTCGAGTGCACAGCACGAGAAAATGGGTAGAATATCCTCCATTCTATCTATTGTCAGCACCACTCACCCTTGAGGGTACGAGGGGGAAACCTTGTTGTTCTCCAGCTCTTGTGAATACGGAATTCGCGCACTCATCTATCTTGCCATCCATCGCGAAGACGGGCCCTGTCTCGTGCGAGAGATCGCCGAGGTGGAGTCGATTCCGAGGCACTACTTAGCCAAGATTCTCCAGCAGTTGGCCGGACACGGACTCGTTCGGTCGACCAAGGGTCCCGGGGGAGGTTTCGCGCTCGCGCGCGATCCACAGACCCTCACGGCCCAGGAAGTCATTGCGATTCTAGAACCCGGCCACAACAGCACGCGCTGCGTGCTGGGGCTCGACGAATGCAGCGACGATGCTCCCTGCCCCCTTCACGAGACCTGGAGCAGTCTCCGCGACAGTTTCTTTGGGCAGCTCAGCGAGATGACCCTGGGAGACATGGCGGCCGTGATCGAACGGAAACGCGCCCTGGGCGCCTGAGGGTACGTGGGCTAGGGAAGGGGAATTCTGCGCGCGCCGCGGAAATGGCGTGCAAACCAGCTTTCCTTCAGGCTGTCGCGCCGCACGTGGCCCTTCCCCGTGCTGGCATGGATGAAGCGGTTATTCCCCTCGTAGATCCCCACATGAGTGGGGGCGCCGCTCGCGCGCCCGAAGAACACCAAATCTCCCGCCGCCAACTGAGTGCGCTCGATCGGAGCGCCGCGATGGGCCTGCGCCGCGCAGGAGCGGGGCAGCTGCACCCCATAGCGGGCAAATATGCTCTGGACCAGACCCGAACAGTCGAAGCCTCTCGTGTTCTCCCCCCCGTAACGATAGGGAGCTCCCAGAAATGAGCGCGCCGTCTGCAGGAGCGCGTGCACCTGCGCACCGCGGGGCGAACTCCCGCGCGTCCGCAGATCCGCAGTGGGGGGCGCCACCGTCGGAGAGAAGTCGCCGGGATCGCTCTGGAGAACGGACTTGTGGGGAGGGCCGGCGCAGCCCGCCAGGAGCATCGCGGCCACAACTGGTAGAAGCGCGGAGCAGAGAAGCGAAGCTGGGACTCTCATCGTGATAAACGGGGGTGAGAGGGGAATTTACCTGCGATTTCAAGCACTTACCGTACCAAGAACCCGCGAAGAATTCACCGCTTCGGTAACTTGATCCCTTGACGGGCCGCGCCGCGCGCGCGAAGCTGCGCGCGGGGACGCATCGCAGCCCACGCCATCGTCACAAAAATTAGTCCGGATCGGGATTTTTTCCGTTCCGGTGGGGAATCGTGGTACACTCGAACCCGAGTTCTCGTCCACGCCCTCATCTCGGGAGGATTCCGTGCGAATCCCCAAACGTATCGTATTCTTCGCGACTCTTCTGCTCCTTTGCGGCGCGCCGATGCTCTCCTACGCGCAGATGGAGAAGGTCGCTTCCGGGGACTACGAAATGAGTACCTATCTTGACCAGTCCGCCCCTCCCTGGACGCGCATCGGCGACGGCGCCGCGATCCTCCTGGACGACGGGAGTCTGCTCATCAACGACAACCGCTCGGACGATCAGGTGAGCTTTCAGACCCTTCTCGGCCAGATCAGGGCCGAGAATCGCCTCGTTCTCAGCGCGCGCCTGAAGGCCCTCAGCAACTTCGACGGCAAGGGGAGCGTACTCGAGTTCTCGCGCCCACATCTGCAGGTGGCCCTACACTTCTTCGCCGATCGCATGGAACTCGTCGAGATGAATCCGGCCGGGAAGTGGTGCTGGCTCGCCACGATGCCGGCGGATTTCTTCAACGAATATCACGAGGTGAAGCTGGTCAAGGGCTCCAGCCTCGAGCCCGGGGGCGAGATGGTGGGGGTCTGGCTCGACGGAACCCAGAGGGTCTTGGTCCAGCCCAAGGGGGGCAGCCGCCTCGAGGTGGGTCGGGTAATCATGGGCGCCACCAGCCGTCCCTCGATGGGCGCGAGCATCTGGGACTGGGTGCGCTACGACCTGGACGGCCTTTCCAAAGGCCTCGCCTCCAGCCCCAAGACCTTCGGCGGCTTCAAAGCGGGCTTCACTTCCCGCTGACCTTGGCTTTCAATTCGGTGATCCGAGCCTGGGCCCACGCATACCACTGGTCCTGATCCGCGGCTGCCTCCGCCGCGCTCGCGCAGCGCTGGTAGCTCTGGAACGCATCCTGCCACGCGCCCAGCTTCTCCTGGGCTTTGCCCTGATAGCCCCAAACCTGCGCGGAATTGGGGTCTTTCTTCAGGTACAGCATGCTGCGCGCCAGGCTCTTCAGATAGTCCTTGCCCTGGTAGTAGGCGTAGCTCGCCTTTTCGACCAGCTCCAACCACTTCGCGCGCGACATATCCACCGAGTCGGAAATCTGCACCAGCACGTCCAGCTCGCCCGCCGCCAGCAGCCACATCTTGGCTTCCAGCGCCCGCTGCGCCACCGCACTCGTGAATTCGGCGAACTGAGGCGCGTGCAGCCGGTCCAGAAACTCACGGTAGTCCTGGGGATCGGGGGCGCCCCGGTCGGCCACGAGACGCTCTTTGTCCTCTGGGCTGAAGCGGTAGAAGCGGATCTGGGGCCCCTTGTGGTTGGCGTCAGGCGCGAAGCGCTTGGTCAACGAGGCGTAGTGCTCCAGGTCCTGGTAGAACGCCACCTGCCGGGGAAACTGCTCGGGAGAGGCCTCGTAGCGCCCGCGCACCGAGGACGAGGTGACGATGTAGTCGTAGGGCAAAAAATGGCGCAAGTCGTAGTAGTAGGCGCTCAATTCGACCCGCACCGAGTTCATCGGGATCGAGTCGGCCCGAAACTTGGGGCGCTCCAGGAGGCGGGTCTTTTGGACCGGAGAGAGCCGCGCGAAGAACGGGCGCCGGCTCAGCGTTTCGCTGTGGTCCGTGGGGAGATGGGGGGTGTAGGCCTCCATGGCCAGCGCGGGGTCCTGCGGCAGCAGGGTCTCCATCGCCCAGGCGCGCGCCATCTGGAGGGTGTCCAGTTGGCCCTTCTGCTGGTGGTAGCGCCAGGTGCCCCAGGCAGCAGGGACGAGCGCGACCAGCCCGATCCCGAGCAAAATCGCCCCTCGTGGGACCCTCAGACGCTCCCCCGATCCAGCGCCGCAGCAGCGGGGGCCAGGCGGCCAGCCCCAGAGAGAGCGGCAAGAGGAGGGGGAGCATGTAGCGTTCGAAGTGCGTGTTCAGGAGGGCGATTCCCAGGTAGAAGGTCCCCACGCAGATGGCCAGGCTCCTCCACGCCCCTTTCAACTTCCAGCTCGCCAGCGCGAGCCCGGTGCTGCTGAGGAGGAATCCGCCTCCCGAGAGCCCCGGCCACAGGACCGCGCGCAGGTAGTAGAGGGCCGCGGCGCCCTCGTGAGCCTGTCCAAAATGTCCCTTGCTCATGTGCAGCATCTGGAAGGCGAAGTCGCGCCGCAGGACCGAAAGGTCGGTCAGGGTGTACGGGCTGGTGAGAAGGAACGCGGCCAGGCAGCTCGCGGCGGCCCACCCGAGCGAGGGGTCGTCCAGTCCACCCCGCCGCAGACTTCGGCCCTGCGCCCAAAGACGCCGCAGATGCACGAGGTAGAGGCTGAGGGCAAAGAGAATGGGGGTGTACTTGCACGCGATGCCGAGCCCGAGGAAAAGACCGGCCCAGACGTAGTCCCGCCGCCGGCCCCGCTGCGAGACGTCCAGGATCTTTGCCACCGCGAGGGCGGAGAACAGGGCCATCAGGATGTCCGGGGTGACGAGCTGCGCGTGGCGCACCAGCATGGGAGAGAGCGCCAACAGTCCGCCGCTCAGCACGGCCGCCGGCCCGCCGCCGAGGCCGAAGGCCACGCACGTCCCGATCCACACCACCCCGCCCGCGCAGAGAACCCCGATCCCTCGCGCCAGAAGCAACAGGTGGCGACGGTCGAGCGCGCCATCGATGAGGTAATCGTAGCGATCGTGATAGTTCCCGCGCGCACGGCCGATCGCGTACTGGAGTTTCTGCGCACCCAGGTGGACGTAGAACGAGAGCGAAGGCCATCCCGCGGTCTGCGGATCGAGACGAAGATGACCTTCGTCCCAGCCCCACATCTCGAGCGCCTTCTTCATGGGCAGCGCTTCTTCCTCCACGTCCGGGAGGCCCCAGTCCAGATGGGGCACGCGAACCGCGACCGCCAGACAGCTCAAGAAAAGCGCGAGGAGGCACGCGCGATGCTGATGGAGGAACCGTCTCGCCAAAAGCGTAGGCGAGGGGGACGCCGGCATCTCGGGATCTGCGTTCATTCGGTGAGAGTACGCAAGATCGCGCAGAAGAACCATTCTCTTCCCTGCGCAGGAGAATGCGCGCTTTGGATGAGCATTTCACGAATGGTAAATATTTGACCACGGTGAAACCCTTGACCTCGATTTTTGCGTTGACACTTTTACTCGCTGCGGTACTAATTCCGCGATCGGTCGGACAGCTCGCCGTGCGCCCGCATGCGCCGGCAGGGAGGCTGTCCTCAACTAAGCGTCGCTAGGCTGCACTCCACACAGCACAACCTGGTGGCCTAGCAAACGTGAAAACGTGCTCTGCACGTAACGAGGAGTCGACCTGGTATGAAGTCTCCTGTCTGGCGCGCATTTGCGCTTCTAACTCTGGCCCTGCTGGTCGTGGGAATGGCGTCGAACGCAAACGCCGCCCGTCGTTCAGCATTGGCTGGTAACTACTTTATCGACGACGCGGACGACATGTTCGCGTTCCCTCAGCTCTACGGGCAGTACCAGAACATGGCGATCATCGATCTTGCTCCGAGCAATTTCGGTTACAACATGAATGGGAACGCCACGTTGATCTGGGGTGGAGAGAAGAACACCTTCCGCTTCAGCACGGGCCGTCAGGACGCCACCGCGCGGACGGCACTCTATAGCTGGGGAGGATTCGACCGTTTCCCCACTTTCGGGACTCTGCCCGGCGGACTGTTTGCAGGCGCTCCGCTGGCCCGGAATTACCAGTGGTGGGACCTGGGCTGGTCCGCCGACCTGGGCGGGAAGCCCTTCGGCTTGGCCTTCTCCTGGGTGGGGGATGCAAACAAGACGGAGGATTCCACTGCTCCGGCGCCGACCACCGACAACAGCTTCCACGATTTCGGATTCCAGGCGGGGTACAGCCCCAGCGCGAATCTGGATCTCGCGGCTGAGTTCGGGATTGGAAAGTACAAGGACAGTACTGTGGTGGCGCCGACGCCTTCACAGGACTACAGCACGATGAACTTCGCCGCCACCGCGCGTGGCCGTCTGAACAACGTGTGGGGTCAGAACTGGCGCTATCTGGTCGGTTTCGCTTACGCGAAGATGAGCCCGGATGCAACCGGCGTGGATGACCTCAAGGAGACCGACTTCCGCGGCAGCTTCGGGCCCGTCTTCGGGACGCCCGGACAGTGGGAGGTCGCTGGTTACATGACCCTGGGCTATTCCAAGGGTACGAATGGCCAGGACTCCACCATCGCCACCGACGATCTGGCCCTCAAGGGCCTCATGCTTCCCGGCTACAATCTGGCGGGTGAGTACTACATGAACGACTGGTTCGTGGTGCGCACCGGTGTGGTTTCGAACTACTTCTTCGTCACCGAGGAAAACGGAACGACCACGGACAAGTATCGTACCTTCGAGTACACCTGGACCACCGGCTTCGGGATCGACAAGGACAGCTTCGGGCTGGACTTCGCTCTCGACGAGGGACACGTCCACAGCGGCTATTTCCTCAACGGCGCCACGGGTGGAAACACCTTCGCCTGGATTTCGGCCTGGTTCAACTGGTAGCCAAGGCTATCGTCTCGTCCATGCGGCCTTGGCTGCGTGATGCGAGTTGGGAGGGGGGGCTTCGGCTCCCCCTTTCCTCTGGGGCATAGGAGGATTCCAGTGGCCACCACGCCATCCAAAGAGCTCGAGACCTTCGCCAACCCCCGCCCCGGACGGCGCTACGAGATTCGCTTCGAGGCCCCTGAATTCACCTGCCTCTGCCCCCGCACCGGACAGCCCGATTTCGCCACCCTGCGCATCCGCTACTGCCCCGATCAACTCTGCGTCGAGTTGAAGTCGCTCAAGCTGTATCTCTGGAGCTACCGCAACGAAGGCGCGTTCCACGAAGAAGTGACCAACCGCATCCTGGACGATCTGGTGGCGGCACTCGATCCGCTTTCGATCGAAGTGGAGGGTGACTTCTACGTGCGCGGGGGGATCCACACCACGGTGGTGGCGCGTCACGAGAAACCAGCCTAGCGCCCGCTCTTCGGATTTTATTCGCCTTGCGTCCTCGACGAGCCCATCAAAAGCCGCTTGCCAGCGGATGCGGCGCCGGTTTAGGCTCGACACGGACATTCCTCTCGTAAGGAGGAGGCAAGATATGTCAGCCCTCGATCGGCCGACGCTTGCCCGTCGCGCCTTGCTGGATGCGATGCGGGTGAGCAATCTCTTCGACCGACGATGGGGCGCCCTAAGTCAGACCGCAGACATCACCTCGGCGCAGTGGCTCACGCTCGGGTTGCTGGAGCGCGAGGAGCAGGTGGATGGATTGACGCCCACCGAGCTGTGCCGTCGCCTCTGTGTCAGCAAACAGAACATGACGGGAATGATTCTGCGTCTGGAGAAAAAAGGTCTCATTGAACGCCGCCCGGATCCTCATGATCGACGTTCGTTTCGGGTGCGGGCTACGCCCGCCGGGTCCCAGGCGATCCAGAGATTGGTGCCCTTCGAAAGTGAGTTCTTTCTGAGACAGGTGGAGAGTCTCTCCGACGAGACACTGCTCGAACTGTCCCAGGGACTCCGATTGGTTTTGCAGAAACTGCAGAGCGAAGAGTTGGACGCGAAGCGAGCAGTCTCTTCCTGAACCGGAAGGGCTGCTCGCCTCATTCCTCACTCAGCACAAGTCGGCGATACGTGCGGCCCGTACGGATGGCGTCGACTGCCAACTCAGCTTTCGCCGCTCACCACCGCCGCGAACCGTTCCCAAGAATAGCGCCCCCGCGCTTTGACGACCTGCGCCTCGCATGCAGGACCCAGGGACTCCGCGAAGAAGCGGATCAATGCGCCGGCCAACGCCTCGGGATCGGCCGGGGGTACGAGGAAGCCGGTCCTTCCCTCGTCGATCACCTCCGCCAGACCTCCGACCCTCGTGGTGATCACGGGACGCCCCATGTGATACGCCACTGGGATGATGCCGCTCTGGGTGGCGTGATGATAGGGAAGGACGACGACGTCGGCGGCGGAGAAATAGGGAGCGACCTCGTCGTTCGGTACGTAGCGCGAGACAAAACGCACGCAGTCGTCCAGACCCAGCTCATGCGTGAACGCGCGCGTGCTCGCTTCAGCTCCGTAGAACTCGCCGACCACCAGAAGACGCGCGCGGGGCCGCGCGGCTCGAATCTGCGGCATGGCCCGCAGCAGAGTCTCCAAACCCTTGTAGGGACGGATGAAACCGAAGAAGAGCATGAGCTCGCTGTCAGAGGGAAGCTCGAGCTGACTCCTCGCCTGCTGCCGATCGATGACCTCGCCGAACTGTCCGTAGAGAGGATGGGGGGCGAGATCCACCCTCACGTCAGGGCGGATGCGAAGGAGATCTTCCCGCACCGCCTTCGCCATCACCACGAAGCGGTCGACTCGCGCGAAGAACCAGCGCGTGAACAGGGTGTCCAGAGGCCGCCGTTCGTGGGGGACGACGTTGTCGGCGATCACCACCGACTCGGGCTTTCCGTGGTGGATCGACCCCCGCAGAATCGATCCGAAACAGGGAGCGAAGAAGGGCATCCAGTAGCGGAAGACGAGCAAGTCGGGCTCGAGCTCCCGGACACGCCGAGCCGTCTTATACCAACTCCAGGGGCCGATGGAGTCGATGATCGCTTCGGCTCCCACGTCGAGGGAAGCCTCGGCGGGGTGCTTTTGGGCTTTTCCCGGAAAGAGCAACTCCGGATACTGACGCGTGAAGCTCAGGACCGAAAGTTCGTGGCTTTTGGCGAGTTCACGCGCCAAGAGATCGTTGAAATGGGCGATGCCACCGCGCCAGGGGCTGGCCGGTCCCACCAAGACGATACGCATGGAGTCCTTTCGAGCGCGAAGTAGGTAGGAGCGCACGGCAAGTATTGTCTGCTATACTCGATGCGATGAATAGAGCAGATCTGATTCTGGGCTCCCTGCTCGTGTATTCGCTCGCGACGGCGTTACATTTGAGCCTCGCGGCATTGATTTTCGCACGCCGTCCACGCGGGACGGAAGTCAAGATCTTCGCGGCGGCCAATCTCGTCCTGGCCGCCTGGCACCTCCTGCAACTCTTCGAGTACTCGATGGCCTTGGCTCCCGAAGGGCTCCCGCCGGGTGGTGTCCTTTGGCTCACGCGTCTGCAGTTGATGTTGCAACTTCTGGTGCTCACGATCTTCTTCCAACTCTTCGCCAACTTTCAACGATTGTACCGCCGGCCACCTCCCAGTCTGCGCGCCGCCATCATCACGCACGTGCAACGCTGGCGACGATTCTACGTCGTGGCGGCCTGGTGGGTGTTGGTCCTCGCGTTGGCCTATTACGCGGGCGGACAGGGAAAGCTCCACGCACAAGTGGGGGAGTGGCGCGCCCTCCTGGGACCGCTCTCGGCGTATCTCTTCGCCGGTTCGCTGGTCTTCCTCATCCTCGTTCTCTTCCCCGCGCGTCCGGGGCAGGAGAGAGTGGGAATCGCGAACCTCGGACGCGGGATGATGCTGCTCGGTCTGCTTCTCTGCGTGTTTTTCGTCGCCCTCTGGCACGATTCCCATCCGGCGAGAATTCGACTCGCCGTCCTGCCGATCCTGCACATTCAAAGCGTTTCATTCGTGGTGTTCTTCGGTCTCGTGCGCTACGAATTCTCGTTCATGGACCGCTACATCCGGGACGGAATCCGGCTGCTGCTGTGGACCGGCTTGTCTCTGATCGTCCTCTTCATCTTCAACCGAATCCACTTCGATGCGCCGAGCTGGGGACGCTACGCGACGAGTCTTTGCCGTCTGGCCGTGCTGGGACTGGCCATCGCGGTGGGCCCCGCCCTCGACCGAGCCCTCCGTCCTTGGATGGATCGCGTGCTCTTCGATCGCGACGTCGATCTGAGACGGGGCGTGCATCGCTTCTCGCAGAGATTGAGTCGCTCGCGTTCTCTGGCCGAGCTGGAGCGCGGCGCTCTCCTGGATATTCAGGAAGGGGTCCATCCCAAGTCTCTTCGCCTTCTCCTGGGAGACACCCCGCGGAACCGGCAATGGGCGGAGAGCCTCAAGGACGAAGAGCATTCCTATCGTCTGCGGATTCCCCTGGTGGCCGCGGGGCGTTCCCTCGGCTGGTTGCTGCTGGGAGAGCGGCGGAACTGCTACCCGTGGTTCGACGCCGAGCGGCGCTATCTCGAAGTCGTGTCCGAACTGTTGGGGAGCGCACTGGATGCGATGGGAGCCGGTGAATTCGATTCCAAGAGCGGCGCGGCGGTGCGGGCCAGGGCACACGACATCGCCAGTGAAGCGGAAGAACTACGCGGAGAGCTGGCGGTGGTCCGTCGCGAACTCTCCGCCGCGCGCCGCGAACTCGTCGCGATGCGGGAGCGTCTCGATCCGGAACTGGTGGAGTCGATCCTGAGAATCTGCGCCGAAGTCGGCGAGCGGGATCCGGGGGCGGCGATCGGAATCCTCAAATCATTGCGGCGGGTCTATGCCTACATTTTGGAGCAGGATGGGAGTGGAGTTCGGCTGAGCGAAGAGATCGCATTTGCCCAGGATCTTCTCGCCCTGGAAAAGTTGCGCCTGCGCAATCGACTCGAGGTGGGACTCAGCCTCGACCCCGCGTTGAACGAGCAGTTGGTTCCACGCCGGGTTCTGCAACCGCTCATCGACAACGCGCTCATCCATGGGCTCTCGCGCGAGTTGCACACGGGAAGGATCCGGGTGAACGCGGCGGCACAGGGCGGGCGCTGTTCGCTTACCGTCGAAGACAACGGCCGCGGATTCCTGGGTGATCTGCACCAGGATGCTCTACGCGGGGAGGGAGGCCTGTCGCGGGTTCTCAGGGCCGCGCAAGAGCTCTACGGGGACGAGGTCATTCTTCGCCTCGACAAACCGGAGGAAGCGGGCACACGAGTGTGCTTGAGCCTCCCCCGACGGGCAAAGGAACACCGCCGCGACCCGGATGCCTGAGTTCACTGGTGGAGGTACTTGTAGCCGCGCTCGCCCGCCCGAATCGCGGCCTTCAAGCGATTGCTCTGCGGTGTGATGGGGCAGGACCAATCCCCTCCGTAGGCGCAGTAGGGGTTGTAGGCCAGGTTGAAGTCGAGGCGGTAGCGCTCCTGTCCCAGATCCTGGAGCTCGAGATAACGGCCGGCCGGATAGGTCTCCTCGCCGCTGGTGGCGTCGAGGAAAGGTAGGAAGAGCGAGTCACTCTGCAGCATGTGGAAGACCGTGAGCTTCTCCGGACCCGCCCCGAGATCGACGAGAAAATAGCCGATCTCCTCGGCCTCGCGCGTTTCGCCTCCGGTGTCGGGGATCTTGAGGGGGATGGGTTTCAGACGGCGGACGAGGCGTCCCTCGAGCACGTAGCTCGGTTTGACCGGATAGAACTCGAGCCCCTTCCAGCCGGGAAGGTCTTCCTTGGCCACCGGGCTCGTCTTGGGATCGTGGTAGAGCGAGTCACGCTCGCTGCGAGCATTTTCGACCGCTTTCGTGTAGGCGATCGGGTCTTTCAGATGTGCGGCTTGGCAGAGACGCTGATCCCGCCCCTTTCCGCAGGCGAGCCCTCCTGAGAGAATCGCCGCGGCCGTGCCCGCGGCCAGGACGAGCCCGCGGACGAGAATCGCTCGCGCCGCCGATCGGTGCCGGACCTCGCTCACATCTTGCCTGAATTGCATCATGTCTCTAGCCTAGCCAAGGCCTTGGAATTCGTCCATCTCTCGAGGTGTCAGGTGTCGCCACCAGAAACCGTCATCGTCGTGCTCAACTGGAACGGCCTCCAGGATACCCTCGCCTGCCTGAAGAGCTTGAGCGCGCTTCAGGGAGAGGAACACGAAATCCTCGTGGTCGACAACGGCAGCACCGACGGCAGTGAGGAGGCGATCCGGGCCGCGTATCCCGATCTCGCCTTCGTTCAGACCGGAGCCAATTTGGGATTCGCCGGGGGCAACAACGCCGGGATGCGCTGGGCCCTGAAGCGCGGCGCGCGCTTCGTTCTGCTCTTGAACAACGATACCGTTGTGGAGCCGGATTTCCTGCGGCACATGATCGCGAGGGCGAAGGGCGACTCCAAGGTGGGAATCGTGGGGGCCAGTATCGCGTACTTCGACACCCCGACTCGGCTGTGGGCCTTCGGAGGAGGGCGCTTCGACATTTCCAGCGCGTGGGTGCGGCACGTTCAGACGGCCCTGTCCGAGGACGAACTGAAGACACGCGGGAATCTCCATTTCTACGTCACTGGTTGCGCGATGCTGCTTTCCCGCGCGCTCCTTCAGGAAGTCGGTGAACTCGAATCCTCCTACTTTCATTTTTGTGAGGACGTCGATTTCTGTCTTCGCGCTGAGAGGGCTGGTTACCGCATCGTGGTGGCAAGGGAGGCACGGTTGCTCCACAAGGTATCCGCCACCACTCGCGTTTCTTCACCGTTGTTTCTGTACTACAACCTCAGAAGCCGACTGACTCTGGTGCGTCGTTTCGGTCCCGTGGGGGCACCCAGCTTCAGGGCCGTATGCACCTTGTGGCTGCGTCTTTGGCGGCCCGCGATTCTAAGCGGCATGGCCTGGTCCGGCTTCAAGGCGCTGCTTCGCGCCTATCGCGATTATCGGGAGGGACGCGTCGGCCCCGCCCCCACCGAACTTCTGACGCGCCGCAGCCATGGCTCGGCCACGGCGCTCCTGCTCGCGGTTCTCGTTCTGAGCGGCCTCACGCTCGCGCCATCGGGGTCCACCGTCGTCAGCGCGGCGGAGAGCGCCGCACCGAAACCGCTCGAGAGCGAGAGCAAGGTGCTCTCCTCTCTGAGTGCGGGAATCAGCTCCGATCCCGCACGGGGTTTGCCCGGATTGCTCTACGACATGGCCGCTGATTCGAGCGTCTCACGCGCGGTGCTCGCCCAGGCAGATCGTCGCCACTGCCGTCTCACGCATCAGCTCATCACCCTCTTGAACGAAAGCGACGCGCAAGCCCGCAAGCGGATTCGCGGGCTCTACGAAGTCCACGATCACGGGCCTCGCCCCTCAGAACGGCCTCCCGCCTGGAGCGACCTTCGCCGACAGGGCGTCGAAGTTCTCGCGAAGATTGCTCTCAGCCCCGAGGTGGGGCGCGACGCGCGGATGAGACGCGAGATTGCTCACGACGAACTCTCGCAGAGCCCGGGATTCGCGCGCGCCGCGGTCGTGGCGGCGCGGGTGCTGCTCTGGGATGAGTGGTGGGCCGACCGCGGTCTCCAAGAGGAGTTCTGGTTTCATCCGCAGGAGCGTCCCGATCCCACGGACTGGCTGCATGCGCTCCGGAGTCCCCCGGGAGAGGACGTGCACCCGGTTGGGGAGCTTCTGGAGAGGCTCGCCGATGACCCACTCGCCTTCCACGCGCTTCTGGCCGCCCTCGATCCCGGTCGCGACGGTCTATTGGTGCGCGAGTGCGTGAACCTCCTCATGCTGTACCAGAGCGATTTCGAAGAGCGGGGTTTGCCGCACCGTCACTGGGACGCGGACCAGGGAAAGATGGTGGGCCACCGCGCGGAAGAACTTCGTGCCATTCCCTTGGCCATTCTTGGCCGCGTGTGTTCCTTCACGCCGAGCGGAGCCACCGAAGACGAGGTCATCAAAAGCTACGCCTACTTCTGGAGGTCGGCGCGGTTTCAGGCCCGCTACTGGCGGGATCCCCTGGCCGCTCCCAGTCTTGCGCCGTGGTTGGGTGGACTCGATCGCCCGGTCGACGAGGGGGGGCAGCCCCTGGCTCAGTTTCTCAAGCAGCTCTACGTCGCCGAGGGATTCCGCGACCTACTCCTCGACCAGATCGGACCCGGTCAATCCAAGCTGGTGGCGGAATTGATCGAGTGGCTGGCGATCGACCGGAAGGAAGCCATCGCCAGAGGATTCGCGCCCGGCTATCGGCGGCTCCCGCTCCGGCCTCTCCCCGGGGACAAGGGTGCGTTCGTGGCGATTCCCTGGGAACCCATGCAGGCTCTCATTCGCGAGGTCCTTCGCCACATCACGGGCCAGGCTGGCTTGGGGGAGGAAGATGCCACCAGCGTTGCCAAGAACGCCTATTGGACGGATTGGTGGCAGCTCCACTCTAGCCAATCGCGTTGGTACCGGTCCGCCCCACCAAAAGAGAAGCCACCCACCTTTCAGATGGAAAGTGGGCGCCGAAAGTGAAGCTGAGCCGGTGAAGCCCACGGGACGAGACCTCACGCGGCGCGCGCTATCGCTGCTGCTCGTGCTGGGCGGTTTCTCGGGCTGCATGGGCCCCACTGGTCTTTTGTCCACCCCCCGCGCTCCTTCGCGCAAGATTTTGCAATCGCCGCAGATCGAAAGTGCAGCCGAGCAGATCTTCCACGCAGAACACGAGGCGGTCGTCGCCCGTACGGCGCCGGATGCGAGACAGCAGTGGCTGATTCCCCCCGCGGTGAGCGGCAACGGAAACTGGGAGGCCTCGGCGCTCTGTTTCGCTCTCGCTTCACGCAACGGTCGACTGCGTCCGTTGGAGCCTCCCGGACAGGTCGACACGGTTGCGGCCATCCAGGCGTGGCTCCGCGCGACTTCGTCTGAGGCAGTGGTATGGATGGTGGAGAGCAGCTGGGATGTATCGGCCCGAACTCGATCTGGTGGTCTGCTCCGCCAGCCGGAGTTGGCGGAGCGAGAGTTTCACGATCGAGGTGGCGAAGGAACTCCGTTTCGCATGGCCGCTGGATCCCCACGAGAATCCGCCCCTGGCCACTCTGAGCGTGGGCGCCGCGCGGTCGCTGCTCCAGGATGGAAGCGAAGTCTATCTTCGCGATCGCGAAGGATCCCGGCGGGTCGAGTGGAATCGCCGCTCGTCACAACTGAAGCTGGGAAAGCTAAGGCCTTCCGGTACGCCGAGAGAAAACCGCTTTCCCTCCGCTCGCAGTCCGGCGCAGGACTCCACGCCACCGCTTCTGATCATGCGGCGTGACCTCCGCTTAGTTCTCAGTGACGTCGATCTTCCCGAGGGCGAGGGAGAATTCGAGCAATGGTCTCTGAGTCGTGGAGGCGAAGGCATGGAATTGCCTCTCTCGCGCGCGAGTGAAACGCAGATCGTGAGCATCATGGCCTCGCCCGATTCCTGGAACGAATCCAATACCTGGTTGGTGCTGCGCCGGAACCCTACCGGCGGTTCTGAATTGCAACTCTTCGCCGCCACGCTGCGAGAGCTTCCCGAGCCGCCTCCTCGAGGTCCCGCCCAACCGGAAGAGACCTTGCGCATCGCCTCCGATCTCACCTGGCCCTTGCTCCTGGATGGACTCGGCGAGGAGTTGTCGGTTACCCACGAGCTGCGCTGGAATCGAGCTTATCACGCGCCCAACTGGGAGGAGTTCGCGGAGTTCACGCCGCGCTTCGCGGGCCGCGCTACCCTTTCCTTCTGGACGCTCGACTGGCGCTCGCTGGGAGATCTGCGGCTGCGTCATCTCGATCCCCCGATGCATGTCGTTCGCTTCAGCCCGCTGGCGAGGGAATTTCCCGTCTGGTCTGCTGCGGTCGCGAAGAAGCCGATGGTACTGGGGGACACCGCGCGATGGAGGATGGTGCCGGCGGCTGAGGTGTGGGGGATTGCCCGCCTGAGTCCCAGCATGCCCGAGGGTGAGCGGCGTGCCGCGGCCACCTGGTTGGGATCCCTGGGACCCTTCGAACTCTTCGGACTCGACCGGAACGACTTAGCGCCGAGGCTTCCCCTCAGCGGCAGAGAGCGGCCTCGCTTGGACGCCGAGGGCGGCTCGCTATCCGGGCTTGCGCTTGCATTCACTTTCACGGGCTGCCCCGGGATCGTCGACCGGCTTCCGGACGCCCTGCGCGGGGAATTGCAAGGGCGTCTGGGCTTCTTGGCTCGAGACCAGGGGGCCACTCTTTTGGCCGCGCGCGCAACTGCTCCCCAGAACGCTCCCGGTTCGGGAACCGCACCGGCTCGGAATTGCGTGCTGGCCGGAGAGCATCGCATCGACTTCGGGAGGTTGGTGCTACCCAAGGGGACGAAGAGAGAGCGGGCCACCGCTCTTCTGCGGGCCTGCGGGCTGCTCGAAGAATGGCAGGCGGAAGCAGCTCGGCACGCACCGAACCCCGCGAGCCTGAGCGACGACGCGTTGGCGGTGGAAATCGAGAATTGGCTGCTCCGGCAGAGTATTTTCGTGCCCCTGTGGAGCGAGGAAGGCCGGGTCTTCGTGGATCGCCGGGTGGCCGGTCTGCGCGTCGACTCGCAGGGAATCCTTCCCGATCTGAGCGAAGCCCATCTACTCCCTCAGGAGCAGGTGGAGCGCTTCGGCCTTCAGCCATGAGTTTGCGCTGGCGCTGGACGCTGACGCTCGTGCTGACGGCGGTGCTGATTCTGGGCGGTGTTCTGGTCACCCTGGATCATTCCCTTCGCGAGTTGAAGAGCGAACGCGCGCAACAGTGGCGTGGAAGGCAGGCGGAGGAGATTCGTCTCCATCTCGATCGCGTCGCCTCGTTGGCCGTCGCCTCGGTGGAAGACCTCGCCGCCTCGTCAGCGCTGCGACGCTTTCTCGACGAAGCAGAAGAGCAGGGAGGGAGTGAGAGTCGCGAGCTGCGAATGTGGGCGAACGAAGTCGCGCCCCGATTCGAGCTGGACCATGTGCTGGTTCTCTCCCCCGACGGCCGGGTTCTCAGTCAGGTGCCCGCGCCCGAAGCGCAGGGGGTGGCACATCCGCAGACCTCGCTCCTGCGAGACGCGACGCGCTCGCGGATTTTGGTATGGAAAGCCTGGGCCCCCCAAGACAGCACGGGCGCTCTTTGGTGGGTTGGAGCAGTGCGAGAACTCGAGTATCGCAATGCGCGCTATCTGATCGCCGGAGGGAGCGCTCTCTCCCCCCAGCTTCTTTCGGATATCGCGCAACGGTGCGGCGTTCGTCGTCTCGCTCTCGGGCTCGCGCTGGACTCATTCATCAAGGCTCCACTGCCGGAGAAGTGGAGAGTCGAAGGACAACTCCCGCTGGTTTTCGATCCCGGGGACCCTCCCTCTTTGCCCGTGTTGCAATCGATGCGGCGTCGCCTCTTGCGTTTGAGTCTCTTGAGTTTCCTGTTCGTGCTCGTGCTCACGCCGCTGCTCGCTCGAGGTTTGGTGCGTCCTCTCGACGAGCTGCGTCGCGCGGTACGCCGCATGGAGTCTGGCGAACGAAAAATCGAATTCGCGACGCGAGGACCGGCCGAAGTGCAAGAACTGGCCGGCGCTCTCCGGGCGCTCTCTCAGAGCTTGGATCTCAGCGAAACGCGAATGCGTTCCGCCGAACGCCGGGCCGCGTGGCGCGAGATGGCCCGTCGCGTGGCGCACGAAATCAAGAACGCGCTCAGTCCATTGACTCTCGCCATGGACAACGTGGAGACCGCCGCGCAACGGAGTGACCCCGCCGCGCGCCAGGCGCTCGCTTTCAGTCTAAAGACTGCGAGAGAACAACTCGACAGTCTCGACCGCCTGGTGAGTGAGTTTCGCGATTTTGCGCGCACGCCGCGTCTCAAGTTCGAAGCGACTCCCGCACTTTCTTTGGCCGAGCTCGCTCTCGCCGGCGTGCGTGAGCAGTTTCCTCGCGTCGAGTTCCGCATCGTGGAGAGTGCTTCGGTGGGAGTCGTCGGTCTCGATCCGGAACAGATGCGGCGCGTTCTGCAAAACCTTCTGGCCAATGCGGCGCAGGCCGCGCCGGGAGCTCCAGTCGAACTGGCTTTGGGGACGGGGCCCGGAAGCGAGCGGTGGTGGTTCTCGGTGCGGGATCGAGGTCCCGGTCTCCCCGAGGAGATCGCTTCTCACTGGGGAGAGCCGTATCATACGACGAAAGAGGGCGGAACCGGCTTGGGATTGAACATCGCGCGCCAGGTGGTGGAGGGTCACCGAGGAGTTCTCTCGGCGAGAGAGCGCCGCGGCGGCGGATTGGAGATCCATGCCGATCTCCCCCGCGTCGCTACGCCCACGGAGGAGGAATCGTGAGCCAGCGAGTCTTGGTGGTGGACGACGAGCGGAACATCCGGATCATGCTCGAGCAGATGCTGGTTCTCGCCGGCTACGAAGTCGAATGCGTGGAGAGCGGGGAGGCGGCGGTCGAGCGCTGTCACAACGGCGAGGTGGATGCGGTGCTCCTGGACGTTCGACTCTCGGGCATGGATGGTCTCCTTACTCTCGAAAAGCTCAAGGAGGGTGCGCCCGCTCTGAGCGTGGTGATGATGAGCGGTCACGCCACGATCGAGACCGCGGTGAAAGCGGTGCGCGCGGGAGCGAGTGACTTTCTCGAGAAGCCACTCACCCGGGACAAAACCCTGCTCACTCTCGACAACGCCATGCGCAAGTCCGAGTTGCAACGCGAAAACGCCCGCCTTCGCGCGCAGGCGTTCAGCGAGACCATTCTGGGCGACGCGCCGGTGATCGTGAGTTTGAGGGAACGCATCGCCCAGGTCGCTCCCACCCAGGCCAGAGTTCTCATCCAGGGAGAGAGCGGAACCGGCAAGGAGCTCATCGCGAAGGCTCTTCACCAGGGAAGTCCGCGTCGCGAGCGCCCCTTTCTCGCCCTGAACTGCGCGGCGATCCCCACCGAGCTGATCGAAAGCGAACTCTTCGGCCACGTGCGCGGCGCCTTCACCGGCGCGACCGTGATGCGCGCCGGCGCCTTCGAATCCGCCGACGGCGGGACGCTCTTCCTGGACGAGATCGGCGACATGCCCCTGGGGATGCAGGCCAAACTCCTGCGCGTGCTCGAGAGCGGAGAAGTCTCGCGGGTGGGAAGCTCCCGGACCAAGACCCTCGACGTGCGCGTGCTTGCGGCAACCCATCGCGAACTCTCGCTCGAGGTTCAAGAGGGCGGCTTTCGCCAGGATCTCTACCACCGGATCAAAGTCGTCCCCTTGTTCGCGCCGCCCTTGAGAGATCACATGGAAGATCTGCCTCTGCTCGCCGAGCACTTCCTCGCCTTGGAAGTCGCGCGCCAGAAACTTCCCCCGCGCCGCCTCTCGGCCGCGGCCCTGCGCGCGCTGGGCCGCTACGACTGGCCGGGCAACATCCGGGAACTGCGCAACATGGTCGAGCGCCTCGCCATTCTCTCCACCCAGGAGAGTATCCAACAGAGCGCGGTCTCCGCCGCGCTGGGGGGCGATGTTCCCCTTCAGGCCGGCCAGAGCCTGCGCGCGATCGTCGAGGAAGCCGAGCGCAAGGCCATCACCCAGGCCCTGCGCGGCGCCCGGGGCAACGTGAGCGAAGCCGCCCGCCGTCTGGGCCTGGAGCGTAGTCACCTCTACAAGAAGGCCAAGGCCCTGGGTCTGTCGCTGGGGAATGCCTGAGCCGGGTCGCGCGATTGTGTCAAAATTGACACATAGACCAAACGGGTGTCAGAGCACCACTTGGCCGCTTTTCCCCGAGCCCCCGTGTCTGATCGGACACGGTTTTTGCTGGGCTCCGTTCCGGAGCAATCTTTCTAATATATTGTAATATAATAAGTTAACGAAGTGCGTTGGCCCGGTCCACAAGCTGCGAGGAGGGGGGACAGAACCCCGTCCCCCTTGCCTTCAGCGAAAGGACACCGCGATGAAATGGACTCTTTTTCCCCTGCTCGGCTCCGCTCTGATCGTCTACGCCCTGATTTTTCTGGTGCAGTCCGGTCCCAAGGAGCCCTCTGTGGCCACTGAACCCTCACTCTCCTCCACGGCCGGCACCACTGAGGCGGCCGCGGCCAGCGTGCCGCGCGCCCCCGTGCCTAGCCCGGCGCCGCCGTCTCTTAGCGTGACGCAGGCGCAGGACAAAAGCGCGTCCGAGCTCGTGCGAAGCGACGAGGCCTCGCAAGTCGACGACCCTGAGGCCTGGGCGAAGGGCTGCGGGCTTTACGAACAGAAGGATTTCGCCGCGGCACGCGCCGCCCTCGAGCAGGCCGTGCGCGACGAGGAAAGCCGGGCCGGCCGGCACTACCTCCTGGGCCTGTGCTACCTGAAGCTCGACGAAAGCGATCTGGCTCTGAGCGAATTGGAGCGCGCCGTCGAGTTGAAGCCGGATTCCGCCCGATACCAGGTCAACCTCGCGCGGGCCTACCTCGCGGTCGACGACTCCGAGACCGCGCGCGAAGTGGTGGATTCCGCTCTGGAGACCCAGCTCGACTTCGCCGACGCCTGGGAGGTTCTGGGGCGCGTCGAGCTCGCGCAGGGAAACCGCGACCAGGCGGCGGCGGCGTTCACCAAGGCAGTCCAGCTCGATCCCCAGCACGCCTGGGCCTGGAACAACCAGGCGTATCTGCGAATCCTCCAGGCCCGCTTCGACGAGGCGGTTGAGCCGCTCCAGAACGCGATCCGTCTCCGGCCCGAAGTGGCCAGCTTCCAGAACAACATGGGAGTGGTGGAGGAACGCCTGGGCCGGTTTCCCGAAGCGCTCGCCTGCTATGCAAAAGCGTCGGACCTGGGTCACCCGGATGCCGGCGACAGCGCCGAGCGGGTGAGGGAAATCGTGGCCGCGACGACCCACGAGACCGAGGAAGGCGAGACGCAACTGGCCACGACCCGCGCCGACTCGCTTGGCCGCGGCTGGTGAGCCGGATCCTCCCCTGGGGAGCCGCGCCGGCGGGGTCGGCTTCCCTCGGCGCCGCGGGAAACTCATCCCGCGGCGCCGTTCGCGCGTTCGGCCCTCCATCGGGGAATAGGTCTTGCAATCGTGAATCCCAGAGCGGGGTTTCGAGCCAAAAGGGCCCCGTATGCGGCGTAATAGACACCCTTTTCCCCGGTGCCGGCGGCCAAAAAGTGTCCGCTGGGCCAGTGGTCATGCTCCTACTTGAATCCTTCGACGAGGCTCAACGCTCCGCATCCTTCCTTGCGCTTACCGGGAATACCCTGCGCGTGCGGGAGGATTTCGCCCGACTCGCGGAAGTCGCCCTGGACCTGGGTTTTTCGGGGATGCTGCTCCATTTCGCCAGTTCGCAGGGCGGAATCACCCAACTCGAAGCCTACCTGGGGCCTGAGCGCAGGGGAAAGTGCCGGGCGTGCCTGGGGAATCTGCCCTTTTCTTTGGGCCAGGGAAACGTGGCCCCGCAGAGCTCCGCTTCCATGCAGTTGCGGGGGTGCATGCAGGAGGGAAAGCCCTTCTACGAGATGAGTTTGGCCGCGCAGGGCGCGAGCGGCTCCGTTCTCGACGCCGGTCTGGTCATGATTCTGGCCACCTGGGGTGGCGAGGATCCCATCCTCTTCGAGCTGAGGACCGCGCTCTTCGAAATCGGCTCCCAGTTTCTGGATCATGCCGACTCTCTGCGGGCCGAGAATTCGTCCGAAGCGGCACGGGTCCTCGATCTCTCCCTACGATTTCGAGATGAGGGCATCGAGGGCTGGCTGAGTGACGACGGGCCTCCGTTCGATCCTTCGTCCCGCGCCGGCGCACACCTCAACCCCGAGTCGGTCAAGCGCTGCGGACGTTCTTCCACCGAAGCAGGTTGGTTCTGCCGACTGCTCGACGAATACGAACATCGTTTCGACGGGTCGGGCAATCGAGTGGGCTTTTTCAAGAAGGTGGAACGATGACCGATCTACACGCCAGAGACGAATTGTCGGTACGTCTCCAACTTCAGAGCCGTTCGTTCGAAGCTCTGTTCGAGCTCATCAAGTCGCTGGGTAACACCCTGGAACTCGAACAGGTCGCGAGGCTCTCTCTTCTGACCGTCGTCGGCCAGTTCCGCGTTCAACAGGTCGCTCTCTATCTGCCCTCCGGAGGTCGCACCCGCTTCCGCATCTGCCAGGCGGTGGGAGTGGATGTGGCTTCTCTGCCGGAGTCGATCCCCAACACCGAATCGATGGAATCGGTTCTCTCTTCGAATCCCTGCACCGTCGACATCGACTCGTGGTGGGGCATGCCCCCGGAAATTCTGCAGAAATTCCAGTACGCCGCTTATTTGCGCGACTCAAAGCGTCCGGTGGCTCTCTTGCTTTTGGGCGGTAGAATTCCGGGACGGCGTCTCGATGACGCGGAGGAGAGCGTCTTGGCCGCGATGGGCCTGGTCATCGGAACGATGGTGCAGCGCGCTCTGACCTACGAACACATGCTGCGCGCAAAACTGAAAATGGAGGAGGCCGAGCGCCTACGCAGAGTGATCCTCGATCACGTGAGTCACGAATTCAATACCCCGCTCATGGTGGCCAAGAGCGCGGTGGAACTCGCGCGCGATGCCGATCCCGAAAAGCAAGTCGAGCTCTTCGACATGCATCAAGAGGCCGTCGAGCGACTCAACGAACTGGTGCAGTCGCTCCTGCGCGTGGCGGATTCGAGTGAGGATGACGGACTGCATCCTCCCTCGGAACTGCTCTCGATGACCCAGCCCCAGTTCATTTCCGACGTCCTGAGTCCCTTGCTCTACAAGCAGGACCTCTCTGGATTCCACGTGGCCGAAGGTCATCTCCTCGAGCCCGAAGCCAACGTGCGAATGGACCCCGCGAAGGTGAAGGCGGTG
Organism: Candidatus Krumholzibacteriota bacterium; assembly: GCA_963764625.1. Classification (GTDB taxonomy): domain Bacteria; phylum Krumholzibacteriota; class Krumholzibacteriia; order JAJRXK01; family JAJRXK01; genus JAOZPE01. The sequence continues at coordinate 588,528 of CAVXTH010000009.1, forward strand.
CTCCAGGGGCTGCTGCAGAACGCCCAGAGTTATGCTCGCCAGGACTTTCCGTGGGCCGCGGTGCATTGCTATGCGACCTCGCGCGAGTGGTGGAGTCTCCCGGCCGCAGGTCGATCGCCTCGCCCTCTACTGCGAGATTTTGGACGGCTGTCGCGATCGCCAACTGCTTCCCATCTTCCTCCCCGGGGACAGTCCTCCGCCGGGGCCCCATCCGGCCCGCGACATGTGCGTGATCCTGGAGATCATCGATTCGGGCATCGGGATTCCCGAGGATGAGCTTGCTTCGATTTTCGAGCCCTTCGCGCAGGCGAGCAACTCGCCCTTGCGGGGAGTCCGAGGCGCGGGGATGGGCCTGGCGAGCTGCCGACGGCTGGTGAAAGAGATCAACGGAGAATTGTTGGTGAAGAGCCGCGAGGGCGAGGGAAGCATCTTCGCTCTCCTGTTGCCGGCGCAGTGGGGTCGTCCCTGGTCCTAGGCGCTTGTCAAAGCCGCAACCAGTGGGCATGATCCCTCGACCATGACCCTTCGCCCTTTCTGGCCCAAGAAGCTGCACAACCAGGTCTTTCTGGCAATGCTGGTGGGCGCCGCCCTGGGGGTATTCTTCGGGGACGGCGCGGTCCGCTGGACGGGCTTTCTGGGCACGATCTTCGTGCGACTTCTGCGCATGGTCATCGTCCCCTTGATCTTCACCAGCATCATCTCGGGAGTCGTCTCGGCCGGCGGAGGCGCCAAGCTCGGGCGCCTGTCGGTCAAAACCCTCGTCTACTACATCTCGACCAGCCTCATTGCCGTCCTCACCGGCTTGTTCCTGGTAAACCTCATCCGTCCCGGGGTGGGCGCCGAGCTTGGCGAAGCGGCCTCCCGCGCGCTTCCCACCCTCCAGACTCCCGAGAGCCTGGGCGAGATCTTCTACCGCATGATTCCGACCAACCCGGTGGCGGCCATGGCGAATGGAGACATGCTGGCCCTCATCTTCTTTTCGATCGTGTGCGGAGCCGGAATCCTGGCTCTGAAGACCCGCGAGCGCGAAGCCCTCGGTCATTTGGTGGATGCATCCTTCGAGCTCATGATGACAATCACCGCCGGGATCGTCCGTCTGGCCCCCCTGGGCGTGCTTGGGCTCATCGCGAAGGCGGTGGCGCAATCGGGGGTTGGCGTCCTGAGCTCCCTCGGCCTCTACATGATCACGATCATGGCGGGGCTCATCATCCACCTCTTTCTCACCCTGCCCCTCTTGCTGAAATTCGTGGGAAGGGTGAGCCCCCAGATCCACTACCGAAACATGTCCGAGGCCATGCTCATGGCTTTCTCGACCTCTTCCTCTTCGGCCACTCTTCCCGTTACGCTTCGCTGCGCCGAGGAGAAAGTCGGCGTCAGTAATCGCATTTCGTCTTTCGTCTTGCCCATGGGCTCCACCATAAACATGGACGGAACCGCCCTCTACGAGTGCGTGGGGGTCATCTTCATCGCCCAGGTGATGGGGATTCCTCTCGGCCTGCACGCTCAAATCGTGGTGGTGGTCACCGCGCTTTTGGCCAGCATCGGAGCGGCGGGGATTCCCTCCGCCGGTCTGGTGATGATCTTCATCATCACCGACGCCATTCACCTCCAGGGTCCGCAGGTGGGTCTCATCGTGGGCGCCATGCTGGCTGTCGACCGTCCCCTGGACATGTTTCGCACCATGGTCAACGTGACCAGCGACTCCTGCGGCGCGGCGATCATCGCCAAGTCGGAGGGGGAGGAAGAGGTGGACGCTGGAATCCGCTGAGGTCGAATTGGCCTTCCAGGGGCCCTCAGAGGGCATCTTGAAAAAAAAGGACCCCAAAGACGAAAAACTCGTGCGGCGGGCTCGCTTAATTCTATAATTTGTGCCGTTCTCGCACGGGCGTCCCAGACTGGGGGAAGCACTCCGTGGGGAGCGTTTGGGCGCCGACTGGACTTGAAGATCTCGAGGAGTTCCCGAGTGCACAAAGGAAGGCATTTGCTCGTCGACTGCCGCGGTGTCGCGGAGTCGGTCTGTCTTGACGACAAATCGTTTCTCGAGGCAATGGCCCGCTCGGCGGACCGGGCGGGGGCGAACGTCATTTCTCAACTTCGCTATCGATTCGGCCAGGATTCTCCCCCGGGATTCGCCGCGATCTGCATGCTCGACGAGAGCCACGTCTCCGCGCACAGCTACGCGAATCTGGGACTCATCGCGTTGGACATCTTCACCTGTGGAGATGTCGACCCGAACCGAGTTCTTCAGTATCTGGGACAGGAAGTGGGCCTGGGTGAAATCGAAGTTCGCGAGGTCGAGCGCTTCACCCTGGCCGTCGAGCAGACCAGCTAGAGCTTCGCTGTGAGCTGCTTCCGTCTGATTTCACCATTGCGACTTCCGTGCCTCCTCTGGAGCAAGTACAGAAAGTAACTGCCGTCGAAATCCTTCAGGGGTTCCCCCTCATCACCCGTCACTTCGAGAATCTCCAACGCTGATTTGCGAATCAGGGCGCGCCACTGCCTCTTGTCGTAGCAGCGCAGCCCATATCGGTCGTTGCGGTGCTGAGTGCCCGAGGGCCGTTGGATCGTGAGGTGGGACAAAACCTGTTCCACCCGAGACTGAGGTCCGCGGGTGACCGGGGGCAAGTACTGGACGAGCTGTTGCACGCGGCAGCGCCCTCGTCGTCCCTCCCAGGCGTCCTCGCTCGGCTCTTCCTCGCCGTAAGCACTAAGGCTCATGCCGACCACGTAGACTCCGCCCGGGATGAGGACGCGGGAGATTCCGGCGAAGTGCCGCAAAAAGGCCTCGTCTGTCTCCAGGTGCCGGATCGTGTTGATGGTGTTGAACGCGAAGGCGACGCTGGAGGGCTTCATTCGCGCAGAGAAGGACTCCATCGAGGCAGCGAAAACGCGCGCGCGCCGGTTCAGTCCCAGTCTCGCCAGCCGCCGTCGCGCGTAGGTGACCATCTCCTGGCTCTGGTCGAATCCGACGATGCGGCGCCCGCGGGTGGCACAGGCGCGCAGGAAGCGTCCCGATCCACAGGCGGGTTCGAGCCACGAGCCCTCTCTCTGCCTCTTGCTCAGGTGGCCTTCGAAGAGTTTCTCCAGGACTCGATAGTCCTCGCCCGTGTCAGGAGAGTGCAGGATGTCGTAGACGACGGGATCCTCGTAGAATCCAGACTCACGCTTGGGCATGGGGTTGCTTTCTCGTCCCCCGCGGCAAGTTCGTCACGCTCTCATACGACGACGGGGCACGCGGTGCAAGCGTACCCCGTCTGGGGGATTGAGAACACCCCGCACACTGCAAAGGGGTGAACTCAGGGTCGTTGAAGCGATCCGTGCAGAGTGTCCAGAAGCTCGGTGACCTTCAGACACTCCTCGCAATCGGCATCCACCGCGCCGCAGGGGACTCCGTCAGCCTGAACTTGCGAGCAGCGCGGCTCCTGCACGAGGGCGACGAGTTCCTCGAGGAGATTCAGAAGTCTGTCGCGGAGCGGTCCCTCCGGGACCTCGCGCATCCGCGAGAGAATTCGCCATTCCCAGGCGGAAAGGACATGGTTCTCGAGCTTCTCCATGGGTACCGTTCCTCCTCGTCGGGGAGCAGTTTCGCCTAGCTCGCTCAGTCTTCCTCGATCATCGAGATCGCGTCGGTGGGACAGGGATCGATGCAGGCCTGGCATTCCGTGCACTCGTCGCCATCGACCTGAGCTTTACCGTCCGTTACCGTGATTGCCTCGACCGGGCAAGTATCCACGCAATCCTCGCAACCCTCACACAGGTCCTGTTCTACTGTCGCAGGCATTTGATCTCCTCCAATTACGACCTCGACCCAAGGGGAAATTCTGGCCTGAAAGAAGGTCGCGGAGCGGCCAAAGGCAAGTTTTTTTCGCGGGTCTCGCGCAGTGGCAAAAGGGGGCGGAAAGCCAGCCTAACTCTAAATTCCCAGATCCACCCCACCTTCGGCCAGCACCTTCCTTATCTTCCCGTCGATCCACTTCCCGTCCCACCACTGCAGGGGGTTTACCGGCGTTCCGTGCACGAGCACTTCGTAGTGCAGGTGGTCTCCCACCGCGAGACCCGTCGTGCCGGTGCGGCCGATCTGATCGCCCCTCTTGAGGTCTTGGCCCGGTGCGACACTCATCTCCGAGAGGTGGCTGTACACCGACATCAGCCCGAGCCCGTGGTCGACCACGATGGTATTGCCGTAGATGCCGAGGTCCGCGGCATACACGACGCGTCCCGAAGCGGCGGCGGGGACCGGCGCACGTTGCACCGAGGCGAGGTCGAAGCCGGCGTGCACTTTGGTGTCGAGCGCGACCCCCTCGTAGGAGTAATCGCGGGTTTCGTCGAAGTTGGAAAACACGCGCGTATTCGGCGGCTGCAGAAACGCGCCCTTCCACAGCGGGTGCGGCGCGGACTGCTCGGAGAGCTGGCGCATCGTGGCTTCCGCCTTCGCACGCAGGACGGTGCTGACGTAGCGGAAAGCCTCTCCGTAGTCTTTAGGAGGAATCTCCCCTCGCTCCGGCAAGAGTTCGGGTAGCTTGGTGGCCAGGAAATCGCGTTCGAGTTTGACGCTCCCGTGTTTGAATTCTCTCTTGGCGATCGTGGTCGACAGAACTCTCGTGGTGCGATTTCCCGCCTGGTCCTCGCTCACCGCCATCGGGTTTTGGTCCGTGGGATAGTCGAAGGGAATGGCAAACAGCGAGACGTAGAGCCCCTTGGACGGATCCCCCTGGGGGCTCGCGGAGTAGAATCGTCCGCCGACTTCAACTCCGAGCGTTTCGGCGTCGTGGCTGCTCAAGACCGCGACCGCAGCGCCCCCCTGCGAGGGATAGCGGGTGAAGGAAAGCACTTCGAGTTGGGGAGGCGTCAGGTCCACCATCACCGGCACCGTGAGGGCCGGCTTCTTGTCGACCGCCTTGAGCCGCCAGAAGCCATCGCTCGCGTAGACTTCCAGGCGGCTGTCTCCCTCGCGGGCCTTCTGTAGGCCCGGCTCCACCTTGAAGGTGAGCTCGCGCTCATCGATCCCCGAGGAATCGAAGCTGGCCGCAAATAAAGGAAGGTTCCGGTCGGACTGGACGAGCTGGACGCGCACGGATCGGACTCCGCCCCGCGCTGCCGTCAGCTTCAGGGTGAGCTCTTGCGAATTGCCCAGCGCGACCGGAAGCGGATCGAATCGAGCCGTCACCGGGGGAACCCTCTGCCGGAGAATGAGAAAGCCGATCCCCGCGAAAATTGCCACCAGGACCATCACGATTTGTAGAAGTGCCTTTTTCGGGTCCATGATTCTCCCGTTGGTTTCAGGGCTCGAATCCGAGTCGAAGGCCGACCTTCGCGCATCATGGTCCCTGGATCTGCTATGGTCAATGCGTTCCCGGAGAAGCTGCGCTTCCACCATATTCGAGGGAATTTCACGATGTCCTACGATGCTGCCTATCGCGCTGATGACCGCTATTTCGGCGAAGAACCCGAGAAACTCCTCCGAGAACATCTCGGCGCTCTCGATCCCTCGCGAGAAATCCTGGATCTGGGGATGGGGCAGGGTCGCAACGCACTCTGGCTCGCACGCAGGGGATTTCAGGTCGCGGGTCTGGAACCCTCGGCGGTGGCGCGGGAGAGGACGCGAAAGCTGGCGGCCGGAGAAGGTCTGCCCCTGCGCATCCACTCGGACACGTTTCAACGCTTCGATGCGGCCGCGTCCAGTTTTGGGACCCTCCTCGTCCTGGGACTCATTCCCATTCTCTCCCGCGAGGAGCTGGATACGCTGCGCGCGAAAGTCGAGCGGTGGCTCGGCCCCTCAGGGCTTTTGCTGGCCACCGCCTTCACCACGAAAGACCCTTCCTTCGCCCGCATCTCGAGGGAATGGAAGCCCGCGGGAGAGGGGAGTTTCCTCGGGCCGGGCGGCGATCGGCGAACTTTTCTGAAACCGGGAGAGATCGTACGCCTCTTTTCGCCCTACGAGGTGGTTCATCACGAGGAAGTTCTGGGGGAGGAGCATCGCCATGGGGAGGGCCCGCTGCATCGGCACGCTTGGGCCGGTGCGGTGCTGCGAAGACCCAAGGCGGGGCCCGTTCTGCAAGCGTGAGCCCCGTGCGGCGAGACTCGATTGTCGAAAGCACGGGAATTCCAAAGGAACGGGCGGATCGAAGCGGTACTGGTATGCTCTCTGCGGCGATGTGGCATGGAACCTGCCCTACAAGAGGAGCGCGAATGCCTTTCACCTCGTTTGCCCGGAGGATTCAGCCATGCGAAAGGCCACTGCTCGCGACAATCAATCTGGTTTTACCCTCATCGAACTGATGATCGTCGTCGTCATCATCGGCATTCTCGCCGCCATCGCAGTTCCCGCATTCACGCACTTCCGCGATAAGGCCCGCGAGGCCCAGGTCAAGAGCAACTGTCACACGGTGCAGCTTCTGACTGAGGATTTCGCGGCCCAAAACGACGGGGTGTACCCCATCGGACTTGCTGATCCATTGCCGGATTCCCGAACCCTGACCAACTTTCTCCCGGGATCGCATCTGCTCCTGAATCCCTGGAGCAACGCGCGGAGCGAGCCTCGTGATGGCGCTCCGGCGCTGCCGGGCGAAGTGGGTTTTCTTCCCCATTTGACCAACGGTATTCCCGACGGCTACTCGATCCAAGGGTACGGAAGCGATGGAATCGTGTTGACCGTCTCGAACGGCCAGTGAGCCGGCTTTCTTCATCTCCCTGTCACCGGCACGCCTGACCCTGTAACTGCACGACGCGCAGGGCGCGTCTCTCCAGAGCTTTCCCGGTTCGGCGAGCACCCTCGACGAGGCCAACTCTTGGCTCGAGTTCGAGCTCGCGAAGCGTCAGAACCACTCGGTGACTTTGCTTCCGCCGAGCCCCGGGTATGGCCGCATCACTTCGACATGGGCATGCTCATCCACTTGCCGAAGGCGAACTACCGGGACCGGCGCTGGCACTCTGCCGCCGAGTGCTCTCGGGTGAATCCTGAAGGATTCTGGTGTGCCTATCGCTCGCTACCTGTGCTAGATTAGACAATACACCCCAGAGATCGAGTTCTCGAGTTTGGAGGCGTCTATGTCAGCGCAGCGGCTGCGAAACTACATTGGTGGAAAATGGGTGGAGGCGGATGCCTCCGAGTATCTGACAATCCACAATCCGGCCACCGAAGACGTGCTGGCGGAAGTGCCTCTATCGAAGGCCTCGGACGTGGATCGCGCGGTGACGGCCGCCAAGAATGCGTTCGGCGACTGGCGGATGACGCCTCCCGCGCAGCGGACACAGTACCTCTTCCGGTTCAAACAACTTCTCGAGGATCGCTTCGAGGAGATCGCGCGCGTTCTCACCCAGGAGAACGGAAAGACTCTTCCCGAAGCCCGCGGCAGCGTGCGCCGGGGGATCGAGTGCGTGGACGTGGCCACCGGAGCTCCCTCGCTCTTGATGGGCCAGAGTCTGGAGGACGTGGCTTCGGGGATCGACTGTGAAGCGGTTCGCCAACCTCTCGGAGTGTTCGCCTGTATCGCCCCCTTCAATTTTCCCGCTATGGTTCCCCTCTGGTTCTACCCCTTCGCGGTCGCCTGCGGAAACACCTTCGTCTGCAAGCCGAGCGAGCAGGTCCCTTTGAGCCAGAAGCTTCTGTTCGAAATGATCGACGAGGCCGGATTTCCCCCCGGAGTCTTGAACCTGGTCAACGGCGCCAAGGACGTCGTGAAGCGCATCGTCTCCCATCCCGACGTGGCCGGGGTCTCCTTCGTGGGCAGCAGTCCGGTGGCGCAGTACGTGTACCGTGAGGCGGCAACGAACGGGAAACGCGTGCAGGCACTTGGCGGCGCGAAGAACTTCCTGGTCGTCATGCCCGACGCCAAGCAAAAGGAGACCATCGCCCAGATCATCGGCTCGGCCTACGGTTGTGCCGGAGAGCGCTGTCTGGCGGCGAGCGTCCTCCTCAACGTGGGCGAGGCGCAAGAGTGGGTGAAGGACGGGCTCCTTCAAGCCATCTCGAAGCTGCGGATGGGCGACGGGCTGAAGGAAGATACCAGCCTGGGCCCCGTGATCTCGGCCGCTCATCGCGAGCGGGTTTTGGGCTACATCGAGAAGGGGATCGAGGAGGGAGCCGAACTTCTGGCCGACGGCCGAAAGGACCTTCCCGCCAAGGGATATTTCGTGGGAGCCACTCTCTTCGACAATGTCCGGCGCGACATGGTGATCGCACAGGAAGAGATCTTCGGTCCGGTCCTCGGCATGATTCGGGTCAAGACTCTCGCGGAAGCCATCGAGATCGCGACCGCGCATCCGCTCGCCAACGCGACCAGCATCTTCACCCAGGACGGAAAGTCGGCCCGCGAATTCAAGTATCGGGTGAACGCGAGCATGACGGGAGTGAACATCGGGGTCGCGGCGCCGATGTCCTACTTCAGTTTTGGCGGCGCTAAGGGTAGTTTCTTCGGAGATCTCAAGGGCCACGGCCGGGATTCCTTCGATTTCTACACCGACAAGAAAGTCGTCATCTCCCGCTGGTTCTAGGCTTTCATCGATCGTGGAGCGCATAAGAGGAGGAAACAAGTGTCCAGAATCGTTCGTGGTGGACTCATCCAGTGTTCCAATCCCATCAACGATGAATCTCGCGAGGTGGCGGAAATCCAAGCAGCCGCGCTCGAGAGACATCTGCCTTTCGTGGAACAGGCGGGGAAGGAGGGGGTCGAGATTCTCTGTCTGCAGGAGATCTTCAACGGGCCGTATTTCTGTCCCTCGCAGGACAAGCGATGGTACGCGGCCGCTGAACCCGTCCCGGGCCCGACAGTGGAAGTCTTGACGCCTTACGCCAAGAAGCACGAAATGGTCATGGTGGTTCCTGTCTACGAACGCGAGCAGGCTGGCGTGTACTACAACACCGCGGCGGTGATCGATGCCGACGGCAAGTACCTGGGGAAGTACCGCAAGAACCACATCCCCCACACTTCGGGATTCTGGGAGAAGTACTTCTTCAAGCCGGGCAATCTGGGTTATCCCGTGTTCCAAACCGCCTACGCGAAAGTGGGAGTGTACATCTGCTACGACCGGCATTTCCCCGAAGGTGCCCGCCTTCTGGGCCTCAACGGAGCGGAAATCGTCTTCAACCCCTCCGCCACCGTCGCCGGTCTCTCTCAATACCTGTGGAAGTTGGAACAGCCGGCGCATGCCGTCGCCAACGGCTACTTCATGGGCTGCATCAACCGGGTGGGTACCGAGCAGCCGTGGGGCATCGGACGCTTCTACGGTGACAGCTACTTCGTCGATCCCCGGGGCAGTTTTCTCGTCGAAGCGAGTGAGGACAAGGACGAGCTCGTGCACGCCGATCTCGACCTCGAGATGATCGAGGAAGTGCGTCAGGTCTGGCAGTTCTATCGCGACCGGAGGCCGGAGACTTACGGAGACATGACGAATCTTCTTCCCTGATCGGAGAATTTCGAAAGGAGTGGCCATGGGCGTACTCATCAAAAATGGAACCATCGTGACGGCGATCGACCGCTATGTCGGCGACATTCGTTGCGAAGACGGGAAAATCGTGGCTCTGGGAGCGAAGATTCAGGCGAATTCCGGCGACGAGATCATCGATGCCTCGGGGCAATATGTCTTCCCCGGTGGGCTCGACCCGCACGTGCATATGGAGCTGCCCTTCATGGGCACGGTCTCGGCGGACGATTTCGAGACGGGAACCGCGGCCGGAGTGGCGGGTGGAACCACCAGCATCATCGATTTCGTCATTCCCGGACGCGGCGACTCCTACGAGGAAACTCTGAAATGGTGGTACGAGAAGGCGGAGAAGTCAGTGGCCGACTACGCCTTCCACATGGCGATCACCTGGTGGGGAGAGAATACGGCGGACATCATGCGACGGTGCGTCCAGGAGGAGGGAATTCCCTCCTTCAAGACCTTCATGGCCTACCGTGGCGCCATCGGGGTGGAAGATCCTGAGCTCATCGAAGTCATGAAGTGCGCGCACGATCTGAATGCGCTGGTGACGGTACACGCCGAACACGGCGACATGGTCGTCGAGTTGCAGAACAAGTTGTTCAACGCGAATCTACGGCAGCCCAAGTACCACGCCCTGTCACGCCCGGCTTCAGTCGAGGGTGAGGCGACCGCGCGCGCTATCATGCTGTCCCGCATGAACGAGAGCGCGCTCTACGTGGTTCACGTCACCTGCGAGCCGTCGGTGCGCGCCATCGCGCAAAGCAGAGAGAAAGGGCAGACCGTCTACGGCGAGACCTGCACCCAGTATCTCATGTTGGATGACAGTGTGTATGAGAAGCCCGACTTCGAGGGCGCCGCGTACGTCATGTCTCCCCCAATTCGCCCCAAAGGTCATCAGGACGTGCTCTGGGCCGCACTCAAAGCGGGGATTCTCCAGACCGTCGCCACCGACCACTGCCCCTTCAACCAGAAAGGGCAGAAGGAAATGGGCAAGGACGACTTCAGGCTCATTCCCAACGGAGCAGCGGGTATCGAACACCGTTTGGCCCTGCTCTACACCTACGGGGTTTTGGAAGGGCGTATCGACTTGCACCAGTTCGTCGACCTCAGCTCCACCCGCGCGGCGAAAATCTTCGGCCTGTATCCGCGCAAGGGCAGCATCACGCTGGGGGCCGATGCCGATCTGGTCGTGTGGGATCCCGAGGCCGAAGCGACCATTTCAGCCAAGACGCATCATCACCACGTCGACCGCAGCATTTATGAGGGCTTCAAACTGAAGGGCGTTCCCTCGACGGTCGTGGTCAACGGTCGCATCCAGTACAAAGACGGTGACCTGAAAGTGGAGCGGGGAGCCGGCCGCTATCTGAAACGAACTCTGGACGGAGGGTTGCGATGAGCGGGACCAAAGCCGGATCGAAAGCGGAGGAAATTCGCTCGAAGCACGCGCGGTATCTGTGGCCGTGCGTGGCGAACTACTATCAAGAACCGATCGCCCTTGAGAGCGGCAGAGGGCTCCGCCTCAAGGACTACGACGGCAAGGAGTACCTGGATTTCTTCGGCGGCATCCTCACCGTGTCCATCGGACACTGCGACGAGAGAGTGACCGGGCCGCTGAAGGCGCAGATCGACCGGCTCGGTCACGTGTCGACTCTCTTCCCCACGCTCCCCATCGTCGAATTGGCGGAGCGCCTGGCGAAACTGGCGCCCGGAGATCTCAGTAAGAGTTTCTTCACCGCTTCGGGAACCGAAGCCGACGAGACGGCGGTTGCCCTGGCTCAGGTGTATACCGGTGCGCAGGAGATCATCGCACTGCGCCATGGGTATTCCGGTCGTTCGATGCTCGCGCAGTCACTGACCGCGCATTCCTCGTGGCGAGCGGTCAGCACGCAGATCGCGGGAGTCAAGCACGCTCTGGCGCCGTACTGCTATCGCTGCCCGCTCGGGCTGAAGTATCCCTCGTGCGAGATCAAGTGCGCTCAGGACATCGAGGAGCTCATCCAGACCACCACCACCGGTCACATCGCTGGATTCCTCGCCGAGCCGATCCAGGGCGTGGGCGGATTCGTGGTGCCGCCGCCTGAGTACTTCCAGAAAGCGGTGGAGATCGTCCGCCGCTACGGAGGGGTCTTCATCTGCGACGAAGTACAGACTGGCTTCGGCCGCACCGGCTCGAAGTACTTCGGAATCGAGCACTGGGGAGTGAAGCCGGAGATCATGACCATGGCGAAGGGAGTGGCGAACGGGATGCCCCTGGGTGTCACCATGGCGACTCCGGAGGTCGCGGACAGCTTCAAGAAGCTGACCATCTCGACCTTCGGCGGCAACCCGATGTCCTGCGCCGCGGCCAATGCCACGCTGAAGGTCATGGAGGACGAGAATATTCCGCAGAACTCAGAGAAAATGGGTGCTCGCCTGCGCGCGGGTCTGGAAGAGATCCAACGCCGCCATCCCGAGATTCTGGGCGACGTGAGGGGCATGGGGCTCATGCAGGGTCTGGAACTGGTGGTGGACGAACCGGGTGGCGATCGAAGCCCGAACACTCAGGCGGTGGCTCGTATCTTCGAGGAAACCAAGAGTCGCGGTCTTCTCATCGGCAAGGGCGGTTTGCACGGAAGCGTCATCAGGATTTCGCCCCCCATGACGGTGGGTGAGAGTGAGGTCGACGAAGCTTTGGCCATCCTGGAGGAATCGTTCGCAGCGATCGGAGGATAGAATGCGCGACTCTGGAGCATGGTCTGTTCCCCCCGACCGCTTGGAGCTTCAATTCACGGACAAGAAACCGGCGTTCTCCCCCGCGGAGGCGTACGCCGAGGCCAGCCGTTGCCTCTACTGTCACGACGCGCCCTGCACGAAAGCGTGCCCCACGAGCATCGACATCGCGAGCTTCATCCACAAGATCGCCACCGGCAATTTCCGAGGCTCCGCGCGCACCATTCTTCAGTCCAATCTTCTCGGCGCCAGCTGCGCCCGGGTGTGTCCCGTCGAAGTGCTCTGCGAGGGCGCGTGTGTCTATACCGGTTGGGGGCGGCACCCCATCGAAATCGGGCGCCTGCAGCGCTACGCAATGGAGAAAGGCCGCTCGGCCGATCTCCTGCCTCACCGGGAGCAGACGGGCGAGTCGATCGGACTGGTGGGCGCGGGACCCGCCTCTCTGGCCTGCGCGGGAACGCTTGCTCTTCTGGGCTACAAGCCGGTGATCTACGAGAAAGGCAAGTTCCCCGGCGGCCTGAACCTCAGTGGGGTGGCTCCGTACAAGATCCAGGCCGAGGACGTTCTGGACGAGGTCGCGTTCATCCAGTCCTTCGGAGTGGAGATTGAGACCGGCCGCGAACTCGGTCGGGACTTCTCGGGAGAGGAACTTCTGGCTCGGCACGCGGCCGTTTTCTTCGCGCCGGGCCTCGGAGCGGATTCTCTGCGCGGAATTCCCGGCGCGACCGGATCTGGCATCATTGGCGCGGTCGACTGGATCGCGAAGATGAAACTCGAGCCGGAGACCGCTCTTTCTGGAATCTCCTCCGCCGTGGTGATCGGTGGCGGAAATACTGCGCTAGACGTGGTGCAAGAACTGGCCGCGCTGCAGGCTCCCGAGGTCACGCTCGTGTACCGGCGCGCGGAAAGCCAGATGCCCGGGTACACGCACGAGTGGGAACGGGCCAAGAAGCAGCGAGTACGGCTTCTGGACGGGGTGGCGGTGAGCGAGATCCATCGCGACACCAAGGGAAGGATGCGTTCCATCTCTCTGGTGAAGACGCAGAATGGCAGACCCACCGAACGCAGCGCCGGCGAGCTGCCCTGCAACCTCATCGTGGTGGCGACTGGACAGAAGCGGCTCTCGGAGTTGGCCGGGCTCTTTCCCCAAGTGAGCTGCGACGAGAGAGGCCGGGTCATCGCCGATCCTGAAACTCTGGTCACGGGAAATCCGAGGGTATTTACCGGCGGTGATTGCTACAACGGTGGCAAGGAAGTGGTAAACGCGGTCGACGATGGCCAACGCGCGGCCCACGCGATCGATCGGCTTCTCAAAGGGGTGAGTTGAGCATGGCGGATCTCTCCATCGATTTTGCCGGGATCAAGAGTCCCAACCCGTTCTGGCTCGCCTCGGCCCCGCCCACGAACTCCGGCGAACAGGTCATGCGCGCCTTCGACGCGGGTTGGGGAGGGGCAGTCTGGAAGACCCTCGGCCAGCCGATCGTGAACGTCTCGAGCCGACTGGGTTCGGTGGACTTGGCCGATCGAAGAATGATGGGGCTCAACAACATCGAGCTCATCACCGATCGCTCCCTGGCGGTGAATCTAAAGGAGATCGCCGAGGTCAAGAAGCGCTATCCCGAGCACGCCGTCATCGTGTCGCTCATGTTCGATTCGCGCGAGGAGTGGCGGGATATCCTCAAGCGCTGCGAAGACACCGGCTGCGACGGCGTGGAGCTGAATTTCGGGTGTCCTCATGGAATGTGCGAACGGGGAATGGGCTCCGCGGTCGGCCAGGAGCCGAAAGTACTCGAGCGACTCGTATCGTGGGTGAGGGAGGACACTCAGCTTCCCGTGATCGTGAAACTCACCCCGAACGTCTCGGAGATTCTGGAGCCCGGTTTGGCCGCCGAGAAGGGAGGGGCCACCGCGGTTTCCCTCATCAATACCATCAAGAGCATCGTGGGAGTTGATCTTCAGACCCTCTCACCCCTGCCCAGTGTGGCCGGCTCTTCCTCGCATGGCGGGTACTGCGGTCCGGCGGTGAAGCCCATCGCGCTGCGCATGGTGGCCGAGCTCGCGCGGAGCCAAGAGTTCGGCTTGCCCATCTCGGGCATCGGTGGCATCGGCAATTGGCGCGACGCGGCCGAGTTTCTCGCTCTGGGTGCAGGTAGCGTTCAGGTGTGCACCGCGGTCATGCACTACGGATACCGCATCGTCGAGGACATGATCGAAGGGCTGAGCGAATTTCTCGACTCCAAGGGCATGAAGTCGGTGAACGAGCTCGTGGGCCTGGCAGTCCCCCGCTTCAAGGAGTGGGGTGAGCTCGATCTCAACTACCACGTGGTGGCGAAGATCGACACCGAGAGCTGTATCGGATGTCTCCGCTGCCACGTCTCCTGCTGGGACGGAGCGCATCAGTGCATTCACCTTCCCGGTCAGGATCCGATCGAGGGACACCGGGCGCCGATGGCACGAGAAGCCAAGCGGGTCGCGGCCCAGCGGCAGGGCAAGATCGACGCGGGGGATGCCTCCGTCGAGCCCTATCGCGTGCCCTGGGTGGATGAGACGGAATGCGTGGGCTGCAACCTCTGCTATCTGGTCTGTCCGGTCGAAGGCTGCATCACCATGGAAGAGCAGCGGCGGGCTCCGGAAGTGGATACTTGGGACATGAGGGTGCGCGATGGACGCGATTTCGTTCCCGGCGGGCTGAAAGAGCTGTAGTTGATGAAGCACAAACTCATCTACGCCATCGACGACATTCCTCCCCTGCGCGAAGCCATCCCTTTAGGTTTCCAGCACTACCTGACCATGTTCGGGTCGACAGTGGCCATCCCCCTGCTGCTGAGCAAGCCGCTGGGTCTGGCGGACAAGCCGGTTCAATTGGGGTGGCTCATCTCCACCATGTTCTTCGTGAGTGGAATCACCACTTTTCTACAGACCACCTGGGGCAACCGTCTGCCCCTGGTGCAGGGAGGCACCTTTTCCTTTCTCTCTCCCGCCATCGCGATCTGCGGTATGGCCGCGCTTTCGAATGCGGGTTGGCAAGTGCGACTGCAGCACGTGCAAGGGGCGGTGATCGCGGGCTCCATCGTGGAGATCGCGGTGGGCTATTCGGGTCTCATGGGCCGTCTGCTGCGTTTCGTCGGTCCCATCACGATCGCCCCCACCATCGCTCTCATCGGTCTTTCGCTCTTCCGATTCGGCGCCCCCATCGCGGGAGAGAATTGGGGGATCGGCGGGCTCACCATCGTCCTCATCATCGTCTTCAGTCAGTACATGCGTCGTACCCACCGGGCGTTCGAGCTCTTTCCCATCATGATGGGAATCCTGCTCGCCTGGGGAGTGGCGGCTCTGCTCACCGTGTTGGGGGTCTTCGGCATCGGACATCCCGCGAGAGTTTCCCTGGCAAACGTCGGGGCGGCGCCTTGGATACGCCTACCGTATCCGATGCAATGGGGCTGGCCGGTGTTCGGGGTGGCGGGGACCGTGGGGATGCTCGCGGGCTATCTCGCCTCCATGGTGGAATCGGTGGGCGATTACTACGCCTGCGCTCGACTGGCGGGCGCGCCGGTGCCACGGGCCAAGGAGATCAACCGGGGAATCGGCATGGAGGGAGTGGGCTGTCTGGTCGCCGGAATCATGGGTACCGGCAACGGAACGACCTCCTACAGCGAGAACATCGGGGCCATCGGCCTGACCAGGGTGGGCAGCCGGAGGGTGGTGCAAGTCGGCGCGGTGATCATGCTCTTTTTCGGCGCCTTCGGAAAGTTCGGCGCCCTGTTCACCACCATCCCTCAACCGATCGTGGGCGGGATGTACTGCGCGATGTTCGGCATGATCGCGGCCGTGGGTCTGTCGAATCTCCAATTCGTCGACCTGAATTCGGCGCGGAATCTGTTCATTCTCGGCTTCTCGTTCTTCATGGGGCTCTCGGTGCCGGAGTACTTCACCCAGAACCCCACGCACTTCGACCCCACGTGGCTGGCGAATGTCATCAACACCCTGGGACAAACCGGAATGGCGGTCGGCGCGGTGAGCGCGCTGATTCTGGACAACACCATTCCCGGCACCGCCGAGGAACGGGGACTTACGGCCTGGCGCTGAGAGAGTCGATCGAGCGCTTCGGTGACGAAGGCCTGCGATCAACCCTTGGCCTGGCTCAGGCCCTTGGCGAGCCGGGCCAGACGCTGGTCGCGGTCCTTCACGAATCGCTCGATTCCCGCCACGATGCTCTCGGGATCCAGGTGCGCCTCCTGGATGACCTCATCCAGGGTACCCCCCGTGCGCCAGCGGTCGTCGTGGTCGCTGCTCAGAGCGTAGTCCGCGGCCAGAGGGTTGTAGATCCAGTCATAGAACAGACGTCGTGAGCGATTGGTGATGAAAGTCGAATCCCACTTGTCCGCCTCGCTGATGACCCGGTCCTGATAGTCCCGCGGCTGAACCGCGAAGAGCTGTGGACTCACGGTCGCCACGATCTTCACGTTGAGCCCCCGTTTGTCCAGCTCGGGGAGAATGGTGATGGTGTTGGCGGTGGACATGGTTCCCTGCACGAAAATGCACCCACCCCTGGGCTGGTTCTCCTTGTAGTCGCGCAGAATGTAGGCTCCCTTCGCGGCTTCGAAGTAGTGGGCCATGCCGAGCTTCTCGCGATCGGGAATCTCGATGGGGGGGCGGGTGAGGTGGAGGGCCACGATCGGCCACGGACCCCGCAGCGCCACTGCGAGCATCACCGGCACTTCGTTGTACTCGAAAGGATGTAGATCGCAAACATGACCGTCGGGGAAGAGCTGGGTGACGCCCGGCCCGAAGATCCCGAAGTGGGTACGGCTGTCATCGGCGGTTTCGGGTCCACTGTGTCCCGCCACCCAGATGACCTTGCCCAGCTTCAGTTCGCAGTCCTGCGACATCTGGCTGAACAAGCGCAGTGGGCCGTACTTCAAGTAGGAGAAGGAGCCGTAGGTCGAACACGCGCTGTAGAATCCCAGGAACTCCTTGGTGGGGTTCTTCGACATGTTCACCGCGCTGATGCCAGCGCTGATTCCGGCGTTGGAAAACTCCGTGATCTCCATGGGAAGCAGGCAGCCATCGGGATTCTGCTTGCGCTCGTAGCGTCCGAAATTCTTCGTGTCGCCAAAATCGTGGCAGAATCCGCTGATGTTCGTGCTGTCGGCCAAATCGGCGCTCATCGCCAACACAAGCGGTTGATCGTAGTGCTGCTTGCAGTAGGAGTTGATCCACGCCCCAAAGGTGGCCAAACCCGCGCGGTTCGGTGCCTGCTCTCCCGGCTTCTTCCACATCTCGGCCGGATAGCTCTCGAAATCGAAGAGTCTCTCGTCATCCAGGGGGTTGCCCTTGCGCCCCAGCTTGAACCCTGGAATCTCCTCGGGCACGCTCTCACCCAACTCGACGAGTCGATCGGCGAGATACTTCATCGTGTCCTCCTTCTGATGGAGGACCCCGATCACTTTCTTGTAGTTCGCGATCACCTGCCCACGGAATGCCTCGGGATCCTTTGGCGCCGCTTCGCCGAAGCCCTCGAACTCCACTCCATATTTCTCCGCGAAGACCCGCTTGGTATCCCAGTATTCGGGACTGTTCGTCTTGTGGGGTGAACCGTGGCTGGCGTTGTCGTACTTGCCGTAGCCGCGTCCCTTTCGAGTCTGGAACCAGGTGAGACCGGGACGGTCGTCCTTGCCCTCTTCGTGTACCATTTCCAGGATCGCGGGCGTCAGCTGCGACCATTCGCTTCCATTCTCGGCTCCGTGGATGCGCCAGCCGTAGGAGGCGAACCAATCGGCGGGGGTCCCGTGCACGACACTGGAGTGTGAGAAGGAGTCGATCCCGTAGTCATTCCAATCGAGCAGGAAACAGAGGTTGGAGAGTCCCAGTCCCCAGGCGGCGTTCTTCGTCTCGTGGTTCGCGCCCGCGCTGTGTCCGCCTTCCCCTTCCAGGGCGAACACTTTCACATCGGAGAGTCCAGCGCGTCTCAAGGCCATCGCTTCGCCCGCTGCGGGGGGGGTGCCGTGGCCGCTGGGGCCGGTGTTGAACTTGAAGAAGAGTGTCTTGCCCTCGAACTCAGCGTGTCCCGCCAGGCCACCTTTGTGGCGGAAGCCCATCAGATCTTCCCAGACCAGAGCGCGGTGCTCGGCGTCATCCACCAGGTAGCGTTTGTCCTTGGTCCGCTTGTACATCTCGCGCAAGGCCTCGTGGTAGATGGGCAGCGTCGCATAAACCAGAGGCGCGCAGTGTCCGGCTACCAAGATGAAACGATCGGCAAAGGGATGATCGGGCCGGCGGATGTCCCACCGCATCGCTCCGCCCAGAGTCGTGGCCACCAGCGCGTGCACCTTCGAGCGGCTTCCTCCTGGATGCCCGCTCTGACGATAGTTGAGCATCATGTCGATGAGCTGGTCGATGCAGTCCTTGATGATTTCCCAATGGGCGTAGTTCGCCGTCTGTGCTCCCACGAGCTCTTCAACCGATGATTGGGAGTGGGTGGTGGCCACGGTGATACCTCTGACTTGAAGGAGAGTTCGTCTGCATGATGAGGGCGGCAGAAATCGCTGAACTGCTGAATACTGCCACAGCGCGAGTTGGGCTTCAACCGCTGACGGCGATCCCGATTCGTTTCAATGATCGGCTCTCAGAATGGGCGCGCAAGGGAATTTCAGCGTCGAGCCGGGACCCTTCGTGCGGGCGGATTGAAAGATCAAACGCGCGATCGCATTCAGCGCAAGACCTCGATGCGGTCGTGGCGCAACAGCCAGAGTTCGAAGCGGAGGGAGGTTTCGGCTCCGAGTGCCGGTGCGAGGGCACGACAGTAGACCTCCCCTTGCTGGCGGTAGTGCCGCACCCGCTGCCGCAGTTCTTCCTCGCTCTTCAGCAGGTCGGTCTTGTAGTCCGCCACCACCAGTTCGCCCGAATCCGGGTCGCGGTAGAGCAGATCCACCACCCCGGGGCAGAACCCCACGGGGCCCGCAGAGTCTCCGACCGGGAATGAAGTCAAGATAGGAACCTCACGTCCCACGACCGCGCCTTCCAGCGCGCGAAGCCGTTGCATCAGGCGTGATTCGCGCATGGCCTCCAGGATCGTCTCACAGCTCTGGCTGGCTGCCTCCAACAGCTCGGGCGCAAGCAGACGCCGCAAAGTGGACTGTGCCGTGGCTCGGAGATCGTGGAAGGCCTCGTGCTTCGGCTTTGCGAAGGGGTAGTTCTGCAAGCCGGCATGAATCGCGGTTCCCACGGCCTGGGCCGTCTCGCGCCGTGAGCTCTGGAGAGGAGCATCAAGCGCGCCCGGGCCGTGCCGCCATGAGGGTTCCGACTCCTCGAGGCTCGAGGCGGCGCGATGGAACGGAAGGGCCTGACGCTGGCGCGCGGCCTCGCGTCGCGTCTGAAGTAGTCTTCCATCCGCGAACACCTCGTCTAAGGGGAGCGAGGCCGGCGCCGAAGTCGTAAGCGGCACCGAGGCGAGAGAGGGTTCCGCGCCCGGCAAGAGCCGCCACAGCAACTCGTCCTCGCCCTACGGATTCCAGGAAGAAGTCCGCCTCTGTCGCGAGCGACCCTTCCGTCCTGAGTTCCAACTGCGCCGCGTGGGCCCGGGATGCCAAGAGCTCGGAGAAGCTCTGCGCTCGCTCGGAGGGGCCCTCGAAGCTCAGGCTGCGGCCTCCCGCCACCACCAGACGACGCTTGGCCCGCGTGAGCGCCACGTAGAGCAGACGAACTCGTTCGAAGCCCTCCACCCGCTCGGCGCGATCCTTCGCCAGGGCATAGCCCAGGCTCGGATACCCCATGAGCAGGATTTGCAGCCCTTCCTGCGGCTGGGGAATCTTCGTGCCTTTCCAGGCGTTGTGGGGTGGAGGTGGGTTCTTGTGGCATTGCAGCAGGTAGAGGTGGGTGAAGTCGAGTCCCTTCGCCTTGTGGATGGTCATGACGCGCACCGCGTCGCGTGACCCCACCTGGAGCTGCGCGTCCTGGGTCTGGAGCCCCTCCGCGATACCCCGGCGCAGCTTGGACAGGAACCCGCGGGCGTCATCTCGACCGCTGCACAGCGCGTCCCGTAGCTGACGAAAGAAGCGCTCGAGGTTCGCCACCCTGTAGAGACCCAGGTAGCGAGACCCATCCCGCGCCTCCACCTGAGTCCACTGGCGCAGCTTTTTCAGGAAGGTCTCCGGACGATCGACGCGCAAGGACTCACGCAGACTCGCGAGCTGGCGAATCGAGAGGCACAGGCATTCCTCCCATCCTTCGATGCGTTGCCAGGACCCGGTCTCGCCCGCGAGCTGCCGCGCGGTGTCGCGGGCCGCGCTCGTGAGTTTTTCGATCAACTCGGGCTCGGGCCCGCGCAGGCGAGTCATGTCGTGAGGAAACCCGCGTTGCCACAGTCCCAGAAGTGCAGCATCGGGAACACCCACCCAGGCCGAACGCAGGAAGGCGAGCAGCGAGAGGTGGTCCGCCGGCTCCACCACGGCGGCCAAAAGCGCGGTGGCGTCGAGGATCTCCCGGCGGCGAAAGTAATGGCGGTCACGCTCCACCGAGTAGGGAACGTGCGCCCGGCGCAATTCGGTCAGATACGTTTCCAGATCACTGGTGGAGCGAAAGAGGAGACCGACGCTCGACCACTGGAACGACGGCCCCACTTCCTCTTGAAGCTCCCGCAGATCGACGGCCAGAGCGCGGGCCTCGAGTTCCGTCGTTTCCGCGCGCGTCATCGACTCGCGACCCTCTCTTGTGGGCAGACTCGAGACCCAGTGCTCGATGGGACGCCGCCGCTCGCTCGCGTAACCGCGAGCGTTTGCGTTCGCCGCCGAAGGCAGAAGAGACTGATAGGGAGGTTGTAGCTCCTCGTGCGCCTGCATGATAGGAGCGATGGAGCGGTTGACCTCGTCCAAGATTCCCGGCACCGAGCGAAAGTTGACGCTCAGCCGCCGCCGCTTCAGTCCCTGCCCTTCCAACTCGCTCACGAAGCGGTCGTAGGCGGATAGATCGGCCCCCCGCCAGCCGTAGATACTCTGCTTGGGGTCACCCACCAGAAAGAGCCCGGGCCGGTCCTCCGCGGGGCCATTCAGGGCGAGCTGCCGGATGATTTCGCACTGCATTTGGTTCGTGTCTTGGAACTCGTCGACGAGGATCTGATCGATTTCCCGCCGCAGGATTCCCCGGACCGTCGGATTGGCCCGGAGAAGATCGCGGGTCCGGCTGAGGAGATCCTCGTAGCTCACGACCCCGTTCGCGTGCAGGCGCCTCTCCACTTCCGCAAGCAGCGGAGCCAGAGTCTCCATCGCCGCTTCGAGCAGGCGCGGACGAAGTTTCTCCAGGCCCTCGATGAGCTGTAGCAAGGCGGGGGAGGTCGTCACGAGCAGAGACTGCCATTCGTCACTGAGCGCTTTCGACTCGCCGCCACTGAAGCTCGACTTCCTCCAATCCCGGAGGCGTTTCTTCGCTCCCTGTACGTCCTCGCCGAGCGCCGACTCGAGGAATCGCTCCAAGCCATCGCGCGATTTTGGCGCCGAGTCGACGAGCAGGGCGGACGTCGAGCTGATCCAACGGCTGAAGCACGCCGTGTTCGCATTGCGCGGGATGTCTTTCAGGGCCGAGACGAGTTCCTTCGGAACTTGCCGCAGATCCGTCTGCAGCCGGCGCGAAAACTCCCTCAGCTCGGGCTCGGCGAAGGGAGAGCGCTGCAGCTCCTCGGAGCGGATGTCGTGTTCGATCAAGGAACTCAGCGCATCCGCGAGATCCCCGGACCCTGGCCGTCTTGTGCCAGTGTACCCAGGGCCCCGCTGAGCTCCTCGTTGTAATCCGAGTGGAGATGCTCTTCCACCACCTCCTGAGCCAGCTCGCGTCGCATGGCTCCATCCGCGTCGACCTGGAAGTTGGGATGCAAACCCGCTTCCAGGGGAAAGCGGACCAAAATGCGAGAGCACCAGGCGTGGATGGTGTGAACTTGCAGATGCTCCAGCGCGGTCAAGAGGGATTCCGCGCGCTGCCCCCTCTGCTCGGGTTGCGTGGGGAGATTGGCCTCCGCCAGGAATTGCGGCGTCGCTCCCCGCGCGATCTCCGCCAGGACCTGCCCGGTGCGCGTCTCCATTTCCGCGGCCGCGGCCTCGGTGAAGGTGATGGCGACGACTCCATCCAGGACGGAAGCAGCCAGGTCTTCTTCGCTGAGTTCGAGAGTGCTTGCTTGCCGAAGGCTCTCTTCCTTTCGCGCCCAACCCGGCCCCATGATCCAGGAAATGATTCGCGCGATCAGAGCGGTAGTTTTCCCGGTTCCCGCCCCGGCCTCCAGAACGAAGGGCGCCTCGAAGATGGTTTGCGCCTCTGCGCGCGCGCGCGTATCGGCCTCGCGCGATGCAAGCGCGCTCGCCTTGGAGAGTGCGTCCTGCGCGCGTTTCATCCCTTCCCTCCCGGAAGATCCCAGAGGGCGAGCATGCGCTCCTCGTTCGCGCTGAGGGCTTCGTCCTGTTCTCGCCGCGCGCGCAGCTTCTGGAAGTATTCGAACTGGCGTCGGTGGCTCTGACTGTCTCCGCGAACACAGGCCAGGGATACTTCGCAGTATTCGCAGCGACGCGGTTCTTCTCTCTTCAAGGGTTCGCTGAGCCGGGGAAAGAAAGTTCCGCGCGTCCGTGCATACTGCAGCACGGCGACCACTCTCCGGAGCGCCTCCACCAGTTCAAAGTCATCCCCGCGGAAGTCGATCCAGCGGGAGGAGGTCTTTGCGTCGGGTCTCAGGTGCAGGTACGAGCCCTGCCCGACCCCCCCTTGCGTTCGTTCCACTCCGAGAGCGTAGCTGATGCCTTGCAAGCGAGTACCCGAGCGAAGGGCAGCCAGCAGATGTCGTCGGCGGGCCTCGTCTCGCGTCACGTCGATGAATGGGGCGGAAGTCTTGAAGTCGATGAGTCGAAGTTCGTTCAGGCGCCGCTGGGCGAGATCGGCGCGAAACGAGAGAAGCATCTTCGAGCCATCGGGCAGGTCCAGCTCGGCTTCACCATTGAGTTCGCTTCCCACCACTCGGGGAGGGGCTGGTTCGAAGAGTTCCTGGCGGCACACCTCGAGGTACTCATGCGCACGGGTCGCGAGTGCCCGGGCCAGGCCCGGCAGAGCCAGACCTTCTTCGCGGAGCACTCCGAGCGCCGCCTCCTCGCACAGCCGCGTGAGTTCCTGCGGCTCGGGCCAGGGCACCTCGATTCCCGCCTCGTCGGCCACGGTGGCGAGTCTCCCGTCCACCGGGGGAGGGACGATGCGCTGCACGATCCGCTGCAGGGTGCCGTGAACCACGCTCCCCACGCGTCTCGGATCCAACAGGGGCAGCGTGGCCAGCGGATCGGGAAACGGCTCGAGTCGCAAGATTCTCTGGAGAAAGTGAGCCCACGGACATTCCGCGAGTGCCTCCAAGCGGGTGACGTAGCTCTCGGCGCGTTGCAACGGCGGCCACGAGGCGGCCGAGAGCCCAGGCCCTTCCATCCAGGGACCGAGGTCTGCTGAGCCCTGTGGCCAGCGGTCCCTCTCCCGCAAGACGGCCCAGGCGGCACGGGACCAGGATTCTGGATTCGACGGCATGAGATCCCCACCCTGCGAAGCTTCCAGCGTCGGCGCCAAGAGCGCCACGAAGCGCTCATCGTCGTCGCGCAAAGCGGCCTCCAGAAGATGTTCCTGAAGCGGCCGTGGGCGGAACACGGAGGTTTCGAGTTCGAAAAGAGAGGGGGAAGAGAACGCGTCTTCTTTTTCCTCCAAGCGCAAGCGCTGGACGAAGGGGGAGGGGGGCGTGGGCCGTCCATCGTCGTCGGTAGTCCACCACGAGAGTGTCACCGAGGGTGCGGACGAGAAAAGTTGCGCGAAGAGAAAACGCTCCTCTCGACCACGCTCTCGTTTGCTCTTCAAGTCGGGCAGAACTCCTCGCAGTTTGACCCGCACCCGATCGGGCAATAGAGCATCCTCCCTGACGCTGGCGGGAAAGGCAGCTCGATTGAGGCCGACGAGATAGAGATGGGCGAAGGTGAAGGCCCGCGCCTTCGTGACGTCCAGGATTTGGACTCCGCCGCGATTCCCCGCGTCCTTCGAACTCTGCAAATTTTGGAGTTCGTCCTCGAGAAGGTCGAGAAACTCCTGGTGCGAGATCGTAAGCGCGGTGTCAAAGCCACGCAGCAGAGTCTCCAGCCGCGCCAGCGCATCGGCGCTCTCGCTCTTGAGAGTCCAGCCCAGAGTTTCGCGGACGAACGAGCGCAGAGAGGCGGCGTGCTGGGGCAACCCCTGTTGTTTCGGTCCCGCCAGCAGGCGACGCGTGAGGTCTCGCGCGCCGTTGCGGAGAGTGCGCAGGCCAAGTTCGGAAAGAGATTCGCGAGGGAATGCGCCGGACTCGTTTCCCTCCTCGTCGTGCCGTAGCTCGAATCCATGGCGGATGGGTAACTCGAGCCGTGGGGCATGCGAGGCGATCTCTTCGTCGCTCAACGCCGCGAGCTGTCCCAATCGCCCCAGCCCCAGAGTCGCGGCCGCGAGACGGAATCTCCAGGCATCTTCCTCGTGTTCGTTGAGCTCGAGCCAGCGATCCACCGGAAGACTCGGGCCGCGCCGCAGCAGTTCCACCAAGCTCATCAGTCTTCGTCTGGTGGGGTCGACGCTGCCGGTGGCTTGTGGCGCGCGCCAGGGTACCCCGTACTCGTCCAGCGACTCGGTGAGGTCCAGGAAATGTCGATCGAGCGAGCGGGCAACGATCGCCACGCTTTCTGGCACCGGAGGATTCTCCCCGTCCAGGAGGGCGCGAAGTCTCCGGGCCACTTCCCGGGCCTCGGCGCGCGCGCCGGGGGCGCAAAACGCGGAGACTTGAGGGGGATCGGTTTCAGCCTCGGGCAACTTGGCGCCCTCTCCCAGCCTCAGTCCGAAGGGTCGCGAGAACTCGATTCCCAGATCGGGTCTAGCGGCTCGCGCCGGATCGCGCGGCCGGTCCAGGAGGATCAGAGCATTCGGGTGGTGCAGGAGTGCCTCGAGGAAGTCCGTCACCACTCCGGTCGCGTCGGCGAATCCATGGATGAGAATTCCCCGGGCAAAACTTCCCGCGTCTTCGCGCAGGATAAAGGCGACTTGGGTGATGAGATCGTCTCGCGTGAGAAGACCGATTTCCCGGAAGCGCGCGCTCGTGCCGAGGGTCAACTCGAGGATGGCGCGGGCGCGGCGAAACGACTCGGTCCCCTTCATCTCCTCCAGAGAGTCGAAGAGCGCATCGCTCAGCTCGGGTGAACACTCCGCGTGAAGGAGATCATCCACCGAAGAGACGACGGCGCGGGTCCCCTGGACCAGGCCGCGCAGCATCTCGCCAAGAACGGGGTGGGAGTCGGCTTCGCGCCGTACCAAGAGTGAGAAAAGGGAATCGTGCGTCGTACTCGAGCGTGTCGGGTCGCGTTCCCAGAGTTCTCGCGCGAGTTGAAAATGGGTCTGGACCACGATCCCGGCCGCGCCGCCCCGATGGGCGCAAATCCGCGCCGCCACGTGTTCCTGGAGGGTGCGCGAAGGAACCACGATGCGGAGAGGTTCCCCTAAGAGGCTCGGATCACGGGTGAGAAGAGCTTGATCCTCATCCACGCTTGTCAGCAGGAGCGCTTCCACGGCACGAGCGCCAGCTGCGGTGAGGATTCGACCCATCGGTAAGCTTCCGGCTACTGCTTCTTCATGGCGTTGACTTTCTTATAGTACTCGTCCGCCGCGTCCTTGTCGCCGAGCTTCCCATAGCAGATCGCGATGTTGGTATAGGAGCGAATCGTCTCCTTGAGATCGGTGGCGTCGAGATAGGTGTCGATCGCTTCCTTGTACTTACCTGCCTTTTGATAGGCGAACGCCAAATTGAAGACCGCGATCTCGTTGTCGGGACGCAGCTTCACCGCCGCGGTGAAGGACTCGATGGCATCTTCGAAGCGCTCCAGTTTGATCAGGCTCTGGCCGCGCCCGTAGTAGGCGTTGAAGTCGTCGGGCGCCATGGCCGTCACCGACCCGTAGGTCTCCGCCGCATCCGCGTATCGACCAATCTTGGCCTGCGCGTAGGCCAGCTGATACAGGTCACCGGCGGTGGGCCCGAACTTGTCCACCAGCTTCTCGGAAAGATCCGCCGCCTTCTTGTAGTTGTCCGTCTTGCGGTACGCGGCGGCCAGAGCCCGGTAGGCATCCTTGAGCTCGGGATCTTTCGAGATCACTTCCTCGAGCAGCGGGATGGCGCCCCGATAATCGCCCGATTTCGACCGCACCACGGCCTGATTGTACTTCGCGTTGACGCCCCCTTCGCCGCGTGCCGTGGCTCGAGCCAGAGCTTTTTGCGCTCCGCGCGTGTCCCCGAGCCGTGCCAACACTCCGCCCAAGAAAGCACTCGCTCCCGGATACTCCGAGTTGGCGGCGAGTGCTTCCTTGTAGAAGCGTGCAGCCGCCTCGAGGTCTTCCTTGTATTCCGCCACGCGTCCTCGCAGGTAGGCGTTGGTGCCGGCGGGAGCGTTGGGGTATTCGGTGGCGAGGGTCTCGACCGAATCGGGAAGCTGCTGCGCGAGGAGGATCTCCGCCGCGGCGGTCCACGCGGTCACCGGAGCCGACTTTGACTGACGCGCCCGTGCCATCCACTTCAGCGCCTCGTCGTCTTTCCCCGCGTCTTGGGCTTCCTTGGCCAACTTCATCTGGAGGCCCACCCGCCGCGCCCGCAGATCGGCGAAGTCGCCCCCCACGAGCAGAGTCTCGTGCTTGTCCATTTCGGCCACGGCGCCGGCCATGTCATCTTCATCCTCATGGCTCTGGACGAGACGCCGCAGCATCTCGGCCTTGTCGCTCGCCTTCACCCCGAGCATGCGCAGTCCCGATTCCCAGTTCGCGCGGGCCTTGACCATCTGATCGAGATGGCTGTAGGCATCCCCGAGCAAGATGTACCCGCGTCCGTCCTCGGGGGCGAGGTTGCTGAAGGCGGTGAGGGGCTGGATCGCCTCTCTCCACGACTTCATCTTGATGAGCGCCACCGCCAGATTGAGGTGGGTCAGAGGCTCTCCCGGCGCGCACTGAATCGCCGCGATGAACGCGTTGCGCGCTTCGTCGTACATCTTCTCCTTCGTATAGAGGATGCCGAGCTCGGTGTGCGCTTCCCCGTCGTAGGGGTCCTTCTTGATTTTTTCCTGAAGCTCCATGATGCGAAGCGCGGAGTCCGCGGGAATCTGGTCGGCGGTGGAATCGGTCGGGGCCGCGCTCACCGCAGTCGAGTCCTGCGCGAGAGAGACGAGGGGGGATCCCAAGAGCAGAGGGAAGACGACCAGCAAGAGGGCGGCGCCCATCGCGAACATGGCGGTGGGTGAATTCGTCACGGCGGTACTTCTACCGCGCGGCGAGAAGGCCGGGGTTCGTGCTTGCTTCCTCATCGTAATGCCATCCTCGTTTTTATAGACCAATTTGGTGGATAAGTTGCCCAATCCGGCGAAAAGACGCAATAATGGCGCTTTTCCGGCCGATTTCAGCTCAAACCGAGCGGTTGAGACCGCAGGCCTCACGGCATTCCTCGATGGTTTGTCTTGCCAAGACCCGGGCTCGACGGGCGCCTTCTTGGAGGACGTCTTCCACCAGCGAGGGCTGTTGCTGTAGTTCGCGGAAGCGCTGTCGAGCTGGGGCGAAATGGCGCATCGATCTGGGCGAGAAGTCGTTTCTTCGCCTCTCCGTAGCCGATCGAGCCCTGACGATACTCCGCTTCCATTTCCTCGATTTCTTCCCCGCTCGCGAACAGCCGGTACAGACCGAAAACGTTGTCGTCCTTCGTGGGAAGTGGTTGTCCCAAGTCGATGGGCTTGGTCACGATTCCCATTACCGATTTCTTGAGGGCTTTCCCTTCGGCGAAGATCGAGATCGTGTTGTCGTAGCTCTTGGACATCTTGGCTCCGTCGGTACCGGGAACCTTTGGGCTCTCGCTCAACCTCCACTCGGGACGCACGAGGACCTCTTTGCCATAGGTGCCGTTGAAATAGCCGGCCATGTCCTGCGCCATCTCCAAATGCTGCACCTGGTCCTGCCCAACCGGAACGAGCTCGCCCTTGACGATGAGAATGTCCGCCGCCATGAGCACCGGGTAGTAGAAGAGCCCCAGGCTGGGCTTCAGTCCGCGGCCGATCTTGTCCTTGTACGAGTGGGCGCGCTCGATGAGGCCCATGCCGGTAACGGTCGCCAGCAACCAGGTGAGCTCGGTGACCTCCGGGACGTCGCTCTGGCGATAGAATACCGTCCGCTTCGGATCGAGCCCCATGGCGAGGTAGGTGAGGGCCACCTCCTGGACGTATTCCCGCAAGCGGGAAGGGTCCTGCACGGTGGTCAGGGCGTGGTAGTCCGCGATGAAGTAGAAGCACTCGTTCCCGGGTTCATCCTGCAACTGGAGATGCTGCTGGATGGCGCCGAAGTAGTTGCCCAAGTGCAACTTTCCCGTGGGTTGCACGCCCGACAGAATGCGCATGAGATTCCCACCTCAGACTTCAGGGCCTACCAGGCGAGCTCACCGAGCTTTGGGCGCGAGCGAAGAACGAGTCCGAATGGGGGAGGCTATCGCGTCGTCCCCGCATCGTCAACCGAGCCCTGAATTCACCGATCACCGGCCGGATCGAGGAACTTGAACGCCGCGGCGGAATCAAGCGGGAGTCTGGGGAAGCCGAGCCGCGACCTCGCGAATCTGATCCAGGAGTCGATCCAGATCCCCCCGCGCCAGCTCGGGATTCACGGTGACCAGTCGGATGACGCTCACTCCCTCGACCTGACCGTAGCCGATCTTGGCGAGGCCGCGCTCGGCCAGTTCCTGACAGATCCGCTCGCTGCTCTTGCCCTCCACGACGAAGCAAACCGTGATGCACGTAGGTTTCTCGATCAGACGAAGCCCATCGGTTGCCTCGATCCGCGCGGCGGCATGGCGCGCGAGCTCGAACTGTCGCTCCACTCTCTTTTCCCATCCCGCGTCCCCGAAGTAGCGCCAGGCGGCCCAGAGTTTCAGGGCGTCGTTTCGTCTTCCGCAGTGGAGGTTTTGATTGCCCGGATTCACCGCGTCATCGTCCGCCTGGAAAAGATACTCCGCGGTTTCACTGAGACTCGCGCGCAAGAGTCCCGGCTCTCTGCACAAGAACACCGAACAGGGCAGGGGGACCCCCATCATCTTGTGAGGATCCCAGCTGAGGGAGTCAGCTAGCTCGATTCCCCGCAGAAGGGGACGCCGCCGCGCCGAGAGGGCGACCGAGGCGCCGAAGGCGCCGTCGACGTGCAGCCATAGTCCGCGCGGGCCGGTGATCCGCGCGAGCTCGTCCAGGGGGTCGAAGGCGCCGCGCACCGTAGTGCCGGCGGTCGCGTTCACCAGAAACGGGGTCCTCGAGGCGTGCAGGTCGGCTTCGATCTGGCGTTCCAACTCCTCGGCTGACATTCGGCCGCGCTCATCGACCGCGATCCGGCGCACGTTCTCACGCCCGATTCCCAGAATTCCGGCCGCCTTCACCACCGAGTAGTGCGATTCGGTCGAGGTGTACATCACCGGCCGTTGGCCGCCCGGACCCTCTTCTCTCCAGCCGGGAAAGGCCCGGTTTCGCGCCAGCAAGAGCCCGAGCAGATTGGAGAGGCTTCCCCCGGCCTGGAACGAGCCCTCGGCCCGGGGCATGCCCACGATTTCGGCCATGTGCCGCAGCAGGGCGCGCTCGAGCAGGATCTGCGGCCCGGCCGCCTTGTAGGTGTACATCGAATTGTTGAGGATCGCGCTCAGGACCTCCCCCGCCACGGCCGCGTTCTCGCGGCCCCCGAAGAGCTGGTTGAAGAAGTGTCGGGAGTTGGTGCGAGGGGTGCCCGCCGCGAGGGTGATGAGCTCGTCGATCACCTGGTCCAGGCTCTTGCCTTCAGGGGTGAGAGTCAGATCGAGTTGGTCCCTGACGGTGGAGGGAGGCAGGGAGGGCAGGACGGGGCGTGCGCTTTCCTCGGAAAGAGCTTCCCGCAGCAGGCGATGCACCGACTCGAGCAACTCGGCATTCTTCTCTTCCACGCGTCAGCTCCCAGACGAGAGTCCTTGGGCCAGAGGGAGCATATCGACTCGCGGCGCGAGTGCAAGCCAGGGCTTGGATCGAACTCCCTCGTGGGGCTACAATGCATGCACTGTGATTCCCTGCCGCGTCGAGGTGCCCATGGCTTGTCTGCGTGATATTCTCGTGACCTGGGTGGACAAGGATGTGACGGTGGTGAACCCTCGCAGTTTCTCCGAGTCCGTCATGCGGGACACCGTGCAACTGGAGACTTACCTTGCGACCATTACCGAAGTAGGGGAGGACTACCTGCGATTGGGCTACGAGGCCCCCAAGAGAAAAACCCTGGAGAAAGTGGATCAGATCGTGCCGCTGCGGGAAATCCGTCGGCTCAGCCGGTGGGGCGGCGAGCTGATTCTCCATCTCTGATTCGCGCGTGGGCCGAAGGCCACGCGACGGAATCACATCGGCGAAAAGCCCTGTTGCGACCAGTATTCGTCCTGGGTGA
Organism: Candidatus Krumholzibacteriota bacterium; assembly: GCA_963764625.1. Classification (GTDB taxonomy): domain Bacteria; phylum Krumholzibacteriota; class Krumholzibacteriia; order JAJRXK01; family JAJRXK01; genus JAOZPE01. The sequence continues at coordinate 619,128 of CAVXTH010000009.1, forward strand.
ATTTCTGCAGGTCCATCAGCGCATTCAGATGTCCGATCTCCCACTCACTCAGCCAGCTGAAGAGCTTCTTCAGATCTGGTTCGTCCGACTTGTCCGCCTGCTCCTTGTAGTAGGAGATCGCGCGCTTCTCCAGATCCACCCCGATCCCGATGACCGCCATCTCGAATGCTCCTCGGCGGAGAGACTTGCGAAAACTGTCGTCGATGATGTGAGCGGCGCCATGGTCCACCGCAGCCGGGTGGATCTCATCCAGATTCAGCTTTCCCTGGTTGGTGTAGCTCTCGAGCTGGATCTGAAGAATGCGCACGTGCTGTTCCTCATCCTTGGCCATGTCCTCGAACATGGCTTTGGCCGCGCCGTCCTCGGTGGTCTCGGCCGCATGGGAATAGAGTTGGTGACCTTTGATCTCGGTCATGATCGCTTCCTTCAGGACCTCGATCATCTGCTTTTTCTTGGCTTCGTCCATGGTACTCCTCCTCGCCCGCCAGGCGTTGGCCCTTCCTGCCATTAGGCATTCGTCAGCACTCAATCTTAGTCGCCAGGGAGCGCCAGGGAAGGAGAACCTGGATTCTAGTTCACACTGAAGATGTAGACGATGCGGGTGATCGCCCCCGAGTTATCTCGCACCGCGAGCGCGAAATTGTGGGCTCCGGGGGCGAGATCGGCGCTGGCCGAACTCAGGACCGCCCAGGGAGTATCCCATTCGGCTTCCTCCACGTTGAGAGGATCAGCGGCATCGAAGACGTACCGAGAGTCCGAAATGAGACCGGCGTATTCCTCCGCGCTGGCGGTCCACGCAAACGTGAGCGTGGAGTCGCCGAAAGCGCCCAGGTCGACGGCCGCGGTGGTCTCGCCCTGGAAGTCCATCTCGCCCGCAGTGGGATCGGTCGCGTGAACCAACGGGAAGAAGCCTCCGTCCACGTGGAAGTGGAGGAGATTGGTGTTCCAGCGGAAGGTGGTGGTGATGGCGTTGGCCCGGTCCCTCGCCTGGACCGCGAGGAACCACGAGCTGCCGGGAGCGAGGTTGGTGAGAGTGATGTCGCTCTCGGGCCGGCTCGTGCGTTCGAAGGGCATCCAATCGGACCAACTGTTCTCGTGAAAGAGGGTGGTGGAATCGAGACGCTCGTATTGACTGCGCGTGACGCAGTCGCCCGCGAGGGGGACACTCAACCCGGCATCGTGGAAGGCGGCCGGATCCAGATCTTCCACCGCCACCAGAGCGTAACGGAAGTCCGCCGCGATCCGAACCGGATCATCCGCATCATCGGTATCGATGCCCAGGTCCAGGGTTGCATTGGTGGGCTGGCAGACGTCCTGGTTCAGGGTGGGTAGATCGAACTGTACTTGGGGAAGGATGGTCGTGACGGTGAAACTGGCCGAAGCCGGAGTCGGGTCGACGTTGCCGTGTTGATCGACAGCGCGCACGAAGAAGGTGTGAGTCTGCCAATTCCTGAAATCGATGGGATCGATGATGGCCGGGTTCGTGACGTCCGCGGGGAAGGAATCCAGCTCGGCCGAGGCATTCGAAAGTCGAATCGCCGAGTTCGGTAAAGTGCCATGCGAGGCCCAGAGTGTCTACCGGGTCGACGACGCCATCCGGACCATCGTTACTCATCCGCCACTGGAAGGAGACGACCGTTCCGTCTTCGTCGCTTCCGAGCCAGGCGAGAGAAACTCGATACGAATTCGGGATGTCGTCTCGGGGCGCGAGCGACGATCCGCGTATCAGGGGGCTGGTCCGCCACCGGTTCGGTGGTGGAATTGCTGCACGAGAAGAGGCCGCAGATCAAGAGCGAGGCTCCGAACACCCCGAATGGTCTCCGCGGAACATGCACCTGCATCGCGTCGTCATCTCCCAGTCTGCTTCGGGGGGATCGCACCCTTCGTGCGCCGCTTCTTCGTTGCTCGCACCTAGCACGAACCGGATCCGCACCGTGGCCGATCCGGCCCAAGCAAGCTAAGGAAACCGCTCGCCGCCATCAAGGGCGCCCCCTGCGAGCAGCGTTGCGCTGCGCGAGTTGGGCAGGCGGCGGCCATGGCTTCCGCTCTATCAGTTCGAAGAACACGACCCAATCGTCTTCCGTCTTGCACCAAGGACGAATCACGAAATTCACCGAAGAGTCCGCAAGCCGCCACCAGTTTGACCAGAGGGGCCCGGATCCTTCACGCATCTTCTGGCGAGTGAAATCTCGTGACGGCTCAGGCTCTAGAAGAAGCGATAGCTCAATCCCAGAGCCAGGGTCTGTTTCCATTGCGCGGCCTTGCGGATGCCCACGTCGGAGTTGGCGATCCGCACTTCCAGCGGCAAGTCGGGGTTTAGGTCGGTGCTCGTGTCGAACTTCTCGTACACGAGCTGAAAGAAGAGATTCACCGACAGGACGTTCGTGATCTTCGCGGTGAGCGTATTCTGCCAATCGGCGCTCGGCACTCTCCAATAGTCGGCGATCGCATCTCTGGTCATGTTGCTATCGGCGAGATCCGCATCGAAGCGCGCGAGGTCATTTTTCGCGGAATACAGCACCGGTACGAACACCACGAGGCGCGAGTTCAGAGTGAAGCGATCCTGGGAGAAGGGAAAACTCGCGATGCTCTGCCATTCGAGGCCACCGTCGAGAGTGCTGGTGGTTGCGCTTTTGTCTCCTGTAAGATCTTGAAAGGTCTTGGCGACGCTTTGACGCAAGCTGAAGCCGAGACGCGTGAGGATCTCCTTGTTCTCGGTCTTCTGGAAGATCTTGGTGATCCCGGCCGCCTCGTTGAAGCGAAGAGGATTGAAATTGAAATCACCGCGCGCGTCGCTCTTGTCCCAGAATTGCGATTCGAAGCGGAATTGCAGGTAGGGATTGAATGAGTGCTTTCCCCAGCGGCCCGTGGATTCGAGCAGAATCTGATCGTTGTTTTTTTCGGGACGGTCCCAGGTATTGTGGCGCGGACTTTCGGGATCCTCCACTTGCTTCGCTGTCATTCCATAGGCCAGATTCAAGGTGCTCGTCCAGTTGAACGATTCGGTGTATTGACGCTCCGCGCGCAGGTCGGACTTGATGCTCCAGGCGTAGGAGCCGCGATCTCCGCCCGCCCAGTTGTTCGAGAAGGTGCTCTGGTTGAGATTGAGTCCCGCGATCATTTCGAAGTGCCAGGGTCCTGGCTGAACTTCAACTTGAGCGACCGCAGCGTCAAGGGCGATGGAAACGCCCACGAGGCAGAGGATCACGGTGGTGATGGTGGATCTCACGGAAGTCCTCTCCGTTTCAGGCCGGGTTGGAAGAAATCTGTCGTTTCAGAGGATCTCCAGTCTATCGGGAACAAGACAAAGCGCAAGCTCCCGGGTCCACTCCATTCGAGGCGGTCGTGCGGGGGAAGCTCTTGTGCCTGAGGTGGTGTACGGATACCATCACGACATGTCCACTGATGCATCCCTCGACGCCCTTGCGATCGGCGCCCATCCCGACGACGCGGAGATGGCGATCGGCGGCATTCTGGCCGCCCTGGCTTCGGCGGGCCGCCGGGTCATGATTCTCTCTTTGACCGCGGGTGAGATGGGGACCTGGGGCACTCCGCGTGAGCGCGCGAAAGAGGCAGCGGAAGCAGCGCGCATTCTGAGTTGTGAAAACCGGATTCTCGATTTTCCCGACGGGGGCGTCACCGAGGATCGCGAGAATCGTCTGCGTGTGGCCCAACTCGTTCGCGAATTGCGCCCGACGATCGTGCTGGCACCCTACCCCTACAACCGGGCCAGTCATCTGGACGGTCGGGCGAACGTGGATCATCTGGCGACCGGTCTTTTGGCTCGGGAGGGATGCAAGTTGGCTCGTCTGCGCAAGGCTGTGCCCGAGCGGGAACCCCATCAGGTCAAACGGCTGTTCTACTACATGCTACCCGAGACGGTGCAGCCCAGTTTCGTGGTCGACGTCACCGCGCACGAGGAGACGCTCACGCGGGCCATCGAGGCCTATCAGAGCCAGATGCCCATCGGCCGCGGTCCTCAGTCGATCCTGCAGATTCTTCTCGCGCAAAGGCGTTCGATGGGAGCGCGCCTGCACGTCGGCATGGCCGAGGCCGTGTTCAGCGAGGACGCGCTGGGAGGTTCGGTGGAAGCGCTCTTTCAAGTTTGACGAACGAGCACCTTCAAGGAGAGAGTGGCGATCGTGGAGGCTCCAAAAATCCATCCCGACTCCTTGCGCCCCTTGGTCTTCGTTCTCCGTCTGAGCGCGCTCTACGACTGGACGTGCTTCGTCGTGGTCCTGGCCATGCCTCCCTGGCTCTTTTCGTTTTTTTCCCATCCACTGCCCTGCTCTCCCTTCCTGTTCCGGATGGCGGCGTTGCCGCTCCTCGTGCTTCCCCTGGTGTATCTGACCGCAGCGGAAACCGCGCATCGCTGTCCTCCGCTCGTGGACCTCTCCGTCGCGATGCGCATCACCGGAGCGCTCGGCATCATCGGGCTCGTGTTCTGGCATGACCCCAAGGGTGCGGCGGCGTACTGGTTCTTCGCCGCGAGCGACTTCGTGTGGGCGGGTCTCTACTTCTTCTTCGCTCGCCGGGTGGCGGTGGAGAAGTAGAAGCCGTCTTGGCGAGCGGAAACCCGGCGCGCCGCGCCGGGGCGAATCGACCTTTCCGACGGCAAACGCGGCTAGGATGCCCTAGGGCGCGGATCTATCTTGGTGAGGCCTCGAATGGATCCCAAGTGCCAAGGAGGAATCCCATGAAGTCGACCGTCTTTGCTCTCGTCGCTCTCTCGTGCGTGTTGCCATGGGTTGCTCACGCCGCCGCGCCGTCGGGGGAAGCCGCCCTGGGAACGAGAAGCTATGAGGATTTTCAGCCCAACGAAGTCTGCCTCGATTGCCACGTGGACATCACCCGTCAATACGAACAGTCATTGATGTCGATGAGCTTCACCCACGACTGGGATGAGATCGAGTATTTCGATCTGGCCCTGCCGCATGCGGAGAACGTCGCCAAGGTCGCCGGCGTCAAGGCGGGGTGTAATGGATGTCATGCCCCGCTTGCATTTCTCGCCGGGGACATTCCGCCGCAGAGACCGGAGAAAGGTACGCGCGCCAATGAAGGAGTGAGTTGCGACCTCTGTCACTCCATCACCGGCTTTACCGGTGACATTCCATTCAACTTCAACTACATCGTCGAGCCCGGCGAAACCAAGCAGGGCGTGCGCAGCGGGACCGAGAGCCCGTTCCATTCCATTCAAGCCAATCCCTTCCTCATGAGCGCGGAGTTCTGCGGCACCTGCCATAACGAGAAGGACCCCTGGGGTCTGTGGGTCAAGGCCACGCATCTCGAGTGGAAGGAGAGCCCGCAGGCGAAGGCGGGGATCGTATGCCAGGACTGTCACATGCCGCCCGCTTCCGGAAACTCCGCTCCAGAGTCCGGGGGGGCAGACCACCCGGACATCCGGCAGCACCTCTTCCATGGCGCACACGACCTGGGAAAGCTTGCCGGAGCGGTGGAAGTTCGCATCCACTCTCTGAGCGACTCTGCGCGGCCGCACGGGGAGGCGCGCTTCACCGCCACGGTGGTGAACGCGAAAGCTGCCCACATGATTCCCTCCGGCTCGGCCGAGGAGAGGCTCTTGTGGCTCGACGTGGTGGCGATCGACGCGGCGGGGAACTCCTACCGCCTGCCGGTCGATGCGAAGGGCTTTCAAGGGGAGGAGTGGACGGTTGCTTCCGGGGATGCAAAAGCGTATCAGGACCTCGGGGACATCCAGGGACTCGCCGATTTCGCCGGACTGCTCAGAGACGCGCCAGTGCCGGCGGGAGACCGTATCTTCCGCTTGCCGTATCTCGACCCCCGAGGCCGGATGACGATCGCGCAGTGGAACACCGCCGATTTCGGGCCGGACTATCGTCTTGCCCCTCTCAAGGCGGTGAACGAAAGCTACACCTGGACGCTTCCCGAGGGTGTGGCCCCTGGTCCCCTTGTCGTCACCGCGAGCGTCTGGTACGCGAGGGTGCCGGGGGACGTGGCGCGCTTCTTGGGGATTCCTCAGGATGAGTCCGCGCCGGTGAAGATGAGCGAGCACTCGACCACGATTGAGGTGGCGGGATCCTAGCTCTCTCGCAGAGAGCGATTAGATTTCGGCCGAGAACTCAGTAGTGGGCAATCTCGCGTAACGCCTGGGCGACGTCTTCGGTCTGAGGAAGCGTCGCCCTTTCGGTGTCGGGTTGGTAGGCGATGTGCGTGTCGAGCGCGGCGACGCGCCGCACCGGCGCGTCGAGATATTCGAAGAGCTCGTCGGCGATCCAGGCCGCAATTTCCGCGCCATAGCCCAGGCTCTTGTGATCCTCGTACACGACTACGCAGCGGTTGGTCTTGCGAACGCTCCGCGCCACGGACTCTTTGTCCCAAGGGCTCAGGGAGCGCAGATCCAGAATTTCCACCGAGAGTCCCGTCTCGCGTTCGAGCTGCTTGGCGGCCAGTTCGCTTCGGTGCACCAGAGCGCCATAGGTCACGATCGTGACCTCGCTTCCCTCCTGGTGCAGGCGCGCCTTCCCGAAGGGTATCATGAACTCCGATCCGGGATAGACCGCCTTCCCGTAGGGCTGTCGGTAGAGATGTTTGTGTTCGAGGAAGATCACCGGATCGTCACAACGAATGGCTGTGCGGAGAAGGCCAACCGCGTCGCGTGCCTCGCTGGGCATGACGACGCGAAGGCCGGGAATGCTGGCAAAGAGATTGACTCCACTCTGGCTGTGAAACATCGCACCACCCTGGAGATATCCGCCGGCCGCCACGCGGATGACGACGGGTGATTTCCAGTTGTTGTACGAGCGCCAGCGCATGGTCGCGAGTTCGTTCTTGATCTGCATGTAGGCTGGCCAGATGTAATCGAGAAACTGAATCTCGACCACTGGCTTCAGACCGCGCGTGGCCATTCCGATCGCGCGGCCCACGATGTTGGCCTCGGCCAGCGGCGAATTGAACACGCGGGCGTCCCCAAACGCTCGTTGGAGACCGGCAGTGGCCTTGAACACGCCACCCTTCCCCTTGCGCTTGCTCAGGACTTCTTCGTTGGTGGCGTCGGCCACGTCCTCTCCGAAAACCAGGATGCGCGGATCGTGCGCCATTTCATCGTGCAGGGTACGGTTGATCGCCTCCAGCATGGAAATGGAATTCTTCGCTTTCGCGCCGTCGCCGTCGCGCGGATCCTGACTCTGCGGTGGACTCTCGAACTCAGAACCGGTGGCGTCGACCGTTTCACTGAAGAGGTACAGAAGGGCGTCCTCGGGGCGATGCTTCTGGGCCGACTGCGCTTTGAGGGAGGCCTCTTTGGTGTTCGCCCGGCACTCCGCCTCGAGGGCATCCAGATCCTCGGCCTTTACCCCTTCGTGTTCGATGAGATCGCGGCGTAGGAGGCGCAGAGGATCCGAACGAGTCTCTTCCTCCAGCTCCTGTTCGCTGCGGTAGAGTCTCTGGTCGTCGCTCATCGAATGTGAGTAGGGCCGCACCGTGGTCGCGCGTATTAGGGCCGGCCCCTTGCGCGCGCGGCAGTACGCGGTGGCTTCCCGGAGAACCTCGTACGATGCACGGAAATCGGTCCCGTCGACGTTCCAGGCCCTCAGGTTTGGATACGAGGCGACCAACTCGTGGATGGGAACCCCTGCCGTCTGCACCTGACTGGGAGTGGAGATGGCGTAGCCGTTGTCCTCGACCAGGATGAGGACCGGGAGCTTCAGGTTGCACGCGCTGTTGAGGCCCTCCCAAAACTCTCCTTCGCTGACCGAGCCGTCCCCCACCGACATGTAGATCACCTCGTCGGCGTGGAAATCGCTCGTCCCCTGGCGTGCCTCCTGGATGGTCTCCAGGTACCGACCAGCTTCCGCGACGCCCACCGCGTGCAGAGTCTGCATGCCGGTGCACGAACTCTTGGACACGATGTTCAGGGCGGAATGACCCCAGTGAGCCGGCATCTGCCGCCCCCCGCTGTTCGGATCGTCCTTGGCTCCCACTCCCTGGAGGAACATCTCGTAGGGGGTCATGCCCAACTGCAGACAGAGGGCCCGGTCACGGTAGTAGGGCAGGAAGTAATCGTAGGCGGGGCGAAGGACCATGCCACACGCCACGAGCACTGCCTCGTGCCCGGCGCCGGAAATCTGGAAGTAGATCTGGTTCTTGCGCTTGAGGGATATCTCCTCGTCGTCGATCGACCGCGCGGTGACCATCGTGCGGTAGGCTGCCAGCAGCATGGCGCGGGTGAGGCTCGTCGGCGGCGCTTGTCTAGAGTTCCGCTTCGTCGGCAAGGCGTACCTCAGGCGAAAATTGCTCGAAAGGGAGAATCAATGTTCAGAAACTAGTATATCGCGGACCGCCGAGGGCCGAAAGAGGGCCTTTGAACGCTTCTGGATCCGACTTACGAAGCGCTCAACGCTCGGAGATCCAGTACTTTAGACCCAGCCGCCGCTGAAGGTCCTCTCCGTAGGCCTTGGCCAGGCTGTGGCCTTCGAAGTAGGCGATCCGTACCCGGTAGAGGGGAGTTCCATCGGGCTTGGTTCCCTGCGCCACGTCCGCGGGCACCCCATTCTGGCGCAGCTCGTCCACGCGCCGCTGCGCGTTGGAGTGGCTGCTGAAGGAGCCGAGATTGATGAGGTAGCGCCCGCTGGGTCCGGGCTGGACCAGGCCGGCGCCCGTGTTCGGGCTCGTGGATCCGCTCGAGCGCGTCGTTGGGGCCATCTCGGTGCTCGCCGCGTGCACCGGGGTCGTCTGCGAGCTCGTTGAAGCGTGGAGCTCGGTCGCCTGGAGTTGGGTGGAGCTGGGCTTCTGAGGGGCCTGCGAGAGGCTTTCCGCTGGCGTGTCTTCCGGGCTCATCGACGAGGATTCGCCTTCCGCTGGCGTCGCGCCCTCCGGGCTCACTTGCCCGGCCTGGAGCGAATTCTCCGTGCCGGGAGGAGTGAGAGTCATCGTGCTGAGCTCGTTCTTGGGCCCTCGCGGCCAGAACAGAAAGAGCGCGGCGCACAAGATGAGGAGCGCTGCGATGCCATAGAGTAGGGGGCGGCGATCAGGGGTGTCTTCGCGTGCCATCTTGCTGAACCTCCCGAAGGGAAACGAGCGGGGCTCCCTCTGCTTAGAGGGAGCCCGTGCGATCGTCAAGAAGGAAGAGACCTGAGGTCCAAAAACTCCTGGGGAAGCCGGAGGGTCGCCATGTGAAGCGGCTGCATAGCATTTGGTGCCCAATGTGGCGGGGCCACGACAGATGCGAATCAGAACCCGTGGTCCGGTCTCTGCTTCGCAATGGGCATCCAGTCGTCGAGCAGATGTCATTGCTCGCGACCCCTCGGCCGACGATCCCGCAGTCGGTGGTGTCGAACCGGCCCTCGACGAGGGCACCGTTGGCGAGACCGCTTCCCCAGTTCCTGCCGAGTACGCGCCGCCAACGCGTTGGCGATCAGGGACGGACCCGGCTGAAGGAGCTGCGCCGAGTATATCCCCTCATTCCGGGCGGTTTCAAGTCACGGAAGAAAGAATCGACGGTCTGATTTTCAATCGTTTGCACCGTGCTTTCGGCTCGGCTACGCCTTTCTTGCGCAGGACTACCCGGGGAGGTAGCTTTCCCACCATGAACTTGACCCTGCCACGCGCAATCTGCTTCGATCTCGATGGCACCCTCGTCGACTCGGTGTCGGACCTCACGGTCGCCTGTAATCTCATGCTCGCCGAACGGGGTGTGGATCCGCTGCGCGAGGAGACGGTCCGCGGCTACATCGGGGACGGGGCGCGTATGCTCGTGGCCCGCGCGCTCGGGGAAGCTCCGGCCGAGGTCGACAGCGCCCTCCTGCGCTTCCGCGATTTCTACGCGGAGCACCTGCTCGATCACACCCATGCCTATCCTGGGGTCGAGGTAACGCTCGCGGCCTTGCAGGAGCGCGGGAATGCGCATGGGCGTGGTGAGCAACAAACCCCACGAATTCAGCGCGAGAGTCGTGGAGGGTCTAGGGCTTGGAGAGTACTTCGACGCGATCGTGGGAGCGCGCGAGGGGAGTGCCGGTGAAGCCAGCTCCCGATCTCCTGCGTCTGGCGCTCGCCGAATTGGAAGTGGATGCCTCCGAGGCCTGGATGGTGGGTGATTCCAAAAACGACGTGGGAGCGGCGCATGCGGCCGGCTGCATTTCCATCGCGTTCAGCTATGGCATCGGGCGCATGGACGATCTGCGCGCGGCGAAACCAGAGATCATTCTGGTTTCCTTTGCCGAACTCATCGAGTTGTTGGTCTGAAGCTTGTTTTTTAGTTCGTAGATTGACTTGCCAAAACCTCTCTCTGTTTCTACTGTCACGCCCGTGCTGATGGATTTCCTCCAGTGACCAAGATGAGGAGGGGTTACCATGTCCCTGGTGCGAAGACTCGCTCGCGTCAGTCTCGTCTGTGGATGGCTCGCGGTTCTCGCTCTGGGGAACGGTTGCAAGGGTAACGATCCGGTCGCAGCGCCCCGAACTACACGCAGATCTCCCGCCGTCCAGATCGCTGGTAGGCGCAACGGATCCACGATCAACCCCATTGGTCTCCCGGGTATTTTCGATGCGTCGCAGGACCAAAGGCGAGCTCGAATTCGCGCTCTGGAGTATCCCGCCACCAATCACGTTGAGGTCGACGTGACGGTCCTCGACCGCATCGAAGCCGGACCCAGCCGACACAGTGCGGGCGAAGGACCTTCAGGATAGCGCTCGAGTTACGCGGGCGATGGCCTGGAAACGCCAGTGACTGCGAATCAGCGGCCGCGATGAACCTCGGACCGGTATGCCTTGTCGATGGTCGCGCGTAACCCAAGGACTTCAAGATCGCCCGGGACGGCCCTCCGGCGCGGCGATGCGCGAGTGGATCAACCAGCTCAATCGGTGCTGCGTTCACTCTCGGGCCTCCGGCCAAGTGGCCCATATAGCTTGCTAGGAAGTAGAGCAAGAAGACCTGGGTTTCGCGGCGTGTGCTTCTCATGGATCGAGTTTCCGCAATCTGGTTTCGCCAGTCGCATGAGGACGGGACGAACGTCCTTTGTCGACAGTTTTAGCTCAGCGATTCGGAAGCGGTCGGCGTCGACGTCATCCAGGAACTGGATGACTCCCTGCATGTAGACCTTCTGATCGTCGTACATGGCGAGATGACTTCCGTTGGGACACAGAAGGAAGCGTCCCTTCTGCACCTTATCCGCCATCATCTTCATGTACGCGGGATCCATCGTGCCGTACTTCGCCCCGATCGTGAGCGTGGGCACCTCGATCTTGGGAAGGTCTGCGGTACGATCCCAGTTCACGAGTCTACCCGAAGCGCCCAGCTCGCTAGGCCCCTGCATCAGGACGTAGATCTTGGGATTGACGTGCGCGATGGCTCGGTTCGCTGGGTCGGGCCATTGATCCGCCCGCATGCGCAGAATGTGCTGCACATAGAAGTTCGGAACCAAAAGCCCCATGTATTGCGGATCGTCGTAACGACCTTCGGCTTCCAGCTGCTTGATCTGCGCGAGCGCGCTCGGGTCCATGGAGGGCATCAGGACGGTTTGCGCGTAGTGATTGTAGGCGGGAATGCTCGCCATCATGTTCGAGATGATCAGCCCTTTCAGGTGCTGCTGGTATTTCAGGGCGTATTCGAGGGCGAGCAGCCCGCCCCAGGAATGACCGTAGAGGTAGAAGTCGTCCTTGTTCAGTCCGAGCGCCTGCCGGACCTGCTCGACCTCTTCGACGAAGCGCGGAATGGTCCACAGATCGGGATCGTCCGGTTGGTCGCTGTAGAAGGAACCCAGCTGGTCGTAGTAGTAGTACTCGACTCCCGCGCCGGGAAAGTAGCTGTCGAAGGCCTCGAGATACTCGTGGGTCAAGCCCGGTCCGCCGTGCAGGAGCAGCACCTTGATGGTGGGGTTGTTGCCCACCCTCTTGGTCCAGACGTGGAACTCGCCCTTCGGGGTGCTGATGGGAATCATGCGCACGCCGCCGCTGAGCACGTCGTTCCGACCGGTGTTGTCGAAGTAGTCTCCTTTGATGAGGTGGCCGGAGCGGGGCTGAGCCGCGCCGGAGCAACAGAGAGGAAGGGTGGCAGCCACGTTACGGGAAGTCGCTTCACGAAGATCTCCTTCAATCGCGGGGGACGATGAGCGAGAGGGATGCTTCCAGTCGCGAATCTAGGCGGAGTCGCGCCATTTCCTCCAGCTTGAGCACGGTCCGCCAGTTTCGCGCGGTCACCGGGGAGCCCACGAAGCGCTCCAATACGGCGGGAGACAATTTCGATCCACCGGCGCCGTCTCTTGTAATGAATCCAGAGTGCATTCGCCGCTTGCCGAATGCGCTCACCATCTTTGGCGTAGGGCATCAGTCCCTTCACCGCATCTTTTTCGGCGGCTGTTTCGCGAGCACGAGCATCACCCGGTTGGGTTCCTTCTCGGTCTCGCGGGGGAAGGGATTGCCCTTCACATACTCTGACCAGTCTTTCGCGGGCCGAACCAGAACGCTTACCGAAACTCCAAAGCGCTCCTCGACAGCCGTCTCCAGAGCATCCTCCAGGCGGGTTCTGGTGGAAGGGGATTCGAAGACCAGGTTTCCGCTCTGGATGTACGATGCGACTCTCTTGAAACCCAGATCCTCGCAGAGGGCACGGAGCTCTTGCATGGGGATCTTGTTGTGGCCGCCCACGTTGATGCCACGGAGCAGGGCGATATAGCCTGGTCGGGGCATCCGAACTCCTCCTTAGAGAATCTTCTGCCAGTAACCGACGTCGATCCACCTCTGAAACTTGAAGCCCACTTCGCGAATGTGGGCCCCGTCCGTCGGGTGAAACGCCGCCGTTTCGTCGGGATCTCGATGCATGGATCGTCCCGCGGGTGAATTCCTACTCGAATCGCCAAGCTCGGGTCCATGGTCCCAGGAATCGAGCAATTCCGTCAACACACGCCTGTTCGGAATCCCGCCAGTGGGCAGGGGCGATGCCCTTTTCCCCTGTCCCGATCGCAGAACACCGGACAGTGCAAGGGAGGGAAGGTCCCGCGGGGAGCGGACCCGAATTTGTGCCCAAACTCTTGCTGAGATGGATCTTAGGGGAGCTCTTCACTCCTCGCGTGCGTTTGGCATCAGGTCTGCAGAGACGAGCCCATGAGCCCGGTTCCGTCGTGGGCTGTCTTCATCGTCCTTCTTCAATGGGAGGCGGGAAGGACGAAGGAGACAGCGGACGGCACCGGGCTCACGTCTTGAGCTAGGCGGGCACGCGATAGCTTCCGTGATCCAACAGGACTTGGGCGGCGGCGCGCGCGGCCGCGATGGTGTCGACCGGCGGGACCTTCGTGAAGCGTCGCAGGCCCACGAGCATCATGCCCAGCTCGTCCCCGTCTGCCACACGAGTCAATGCAGCGCGTCCCGCACGGCCCACGCGCTCGACCGCATCGCTCACGAGCACGGTGACCAGCGCTTGCACCATCGGAATGCTCTTGCCCTTGGCCAGCATCTTCTGGGCGCGCAGTACCGCGCTTTCGAGCGCGTAGGTTTCCATGATCATATCCGCGGCATGCACCAGGACTTCCTGCTCCTCCTGCAGTTTCGGTCCCAGCTTCTGTGCGGCAACTCCCGCCACGAGCAGCACCGCCTTCTTGAGTTTGGTCACCTGCGCGAGTTCGTCCGCAAACGCGCCCTTGATCGCTCTCCTCGGCAAGGGATGGGATGGACAGCAACTCGTCCTGAATGCCCTTGGCCGCCGCCAACAGGGGCAGCTCTCCTTTCATCGCTCGCTTGAGGATCATGCCTGGAATCAACATGCGGTTGATCTCGTTCGTGCCCTCGAAGATGCGGTTGATGCGCGAGTCGCGGTAGTAGCGCGCAGCGGGGTAGTCTTCCACGAAACCATAACCACCGTAGAGCTGCACCATCTCGTCGACGACGTAGTCCAATACTTCCGATGCGAATACCTTGATGATACTGCACTCGATGGAATAGTCGTCGATGGCACCAATGACCTTGCGATCGAAGTCTGGGGCCTTCTTGTCGAGCGCGCTGATGGCTTCATCGAAGAGACCCGCGGTGCGATAGACTGCGCTCTCGGCGGCGTAGATCCGCGCCGCCATGGTTCCCAATTTGTTCTGTGTGAGCGGGAATTCACTGAGGGCCTTGTTGAACTGCTTGCGTTCGCTCACGTAGGCGATGGTCTTCTCGATGGCCTCTTTGGCGGCGCCGGTCACGGCGGCGCCCAGTTTGAAACGCCCCACGTTGAGAATGTTGAACGCGATGATGTGTCCCTTGCCGATCTCGCCCAGGAGGTTGGACTTGGGAATGCGGGCGTCCTGCATCACGATGCTCGTGGTACTGCTTCCCTTGATCCCCATCTTGTGTTCCTCGGCGCCCGCGCTCACGCCGGGAGTGTTCATGGGTACGATGAAGGCGGAGAACTGCTCGCCGTCCACTTTGGCGAAGACGATCACCACGTCGGCGAAACTGCCGTTGGTGATGTACATCTTCTCGCCGTTGAGAACCCACTCGTCGCCGTCGAGGTTCGCCGTGCTCTTGGCGGCTAGGGCATCGCTGCCGCTTCCCGCTTCGGTGAGAGCGTACGCGGTGATGATCTCACCGGTGGCGAGCTTGGGCAGCCATTCCTGTTTCTGTTCCGGGGTGCCGAAGTAGACGATGGGCAGGGTGCCGATTCCGGTTTGCGCTCCGTGCGCGACGGGAAAGCTACCTCCCGCCGCGATGGACTCGGCCACGACCATGCTCTGCGTCTTGGGCGCGCCCAAACCGCCGAAGGCCTCGGGTACGTCCACGGCCAAGAGGCCGATCTCGCCCGCCTTCTTCAGGAGAGAGGGCATGAGCCCCTCCTCCTGCGCTTCCAGACGATCCATGAGGGGTAGAACTTCTTGGTTCACGAAATCGCGACAGGTCTGGGCCAAGAGCTGGGTCTCCTGGCTGAAGTCCTCGGGGGTTTGAACCTCGTCGAATGGTGTCTCTTCGATCAGGAAGCCCCCACCGCGGCGTATCGTTTTCTCGACTCATTTCTCTAGCTCCTATGTCTGTGCTCTCAAGCGCGCTCGAACGCGGCGGCGGCGCCCATGCCGCCTCCAATGCAGAGAGTGGCGAGCCCCTTGTGCTCACCCTTGCGCTTCATGGCGTGCAGCAGAGTGCCCGCAATCCGCGCGCCACTCATGCCCAGAGGATGCCCCAGCGCGATGGCGCCTCCCTGGGGATTTGTCGTTTTGGGGTCTAAACCCAGCTCTCGGATCACGGCCAGGGACTGGGCCGCGAAGGCCTCGTTCAGTTCCACGCGCTCGACTTCGGCCAGTTCCCACCCCGCCATTGCCAGAGCCTTGGGCACTGCCGTAACCGGCGCGATTCCCATGATCTCGGGATCGACTCCGGCCACCGCGTAGCTCGTCAGGTGGCCCAGAGGCTCTTCCTTCGAGTTCTTCAGCACTCTCTCACTCACCACCAGGACCGCGCTTGCGCCGTCGGTCAAAGGGCTGCTGTTGCCCGGGGTGACGGTGCCGTCTTGAGCGAAGGAGGGTTTGAGGTGGGCCAGGATCTCCAGGCTCGTATCGGCGCTGGGGCACTCGTCGTGGTCCAGGATGAGCTCGCCCTCTACCGCATAGGGGACGCGCTCGTCGTCCCACAGACCCTGCTTCTCGCTCGCGATGGTTCGCTGATGGCTTTGAAGCGCGAAGGCGTCCTGGTCCTCGCGGGAGATCGAGTAGCGCTTCACGAGCTTTTCCGCCGTCAGTCCCATCCCCAGGTAGTTTCCGGGACGATGCTCGGCGAGCCAGGGATTGGGGGAGAGCTTCAAGCCGCCCATGGGAATTCGGCTCATGCTCTCCACTCCGAAGGCGACGACGACTTCGGCCATTCCGCTCTCGATCTTGGCCACCGCGATGGCGAGGGCCTCCAGGCTCGAGGCACAGAAGCGATTCAGCGTCATCCCCGGAACGCTGTCGGGTAGTCCCGCGCGCTGCGCCACGATCCGTCCCAGATTCATCCCCTGCTCGGCCTCGGGCATCGCGGTGGCTCCGATGAGGTCGTCGATCGAAGCGGGGTCGAGTCCTTCGTGACGCGAAAGCAGGGCTTGCACCACCTGCGCCGCCAGATCGTCGGGGCGCACTTGGGCCAGTTTGCCCTTGTGCGCGCGCCCCATCGGCGATCGAAGTGCATCGAGGATGTGAGCTTTCATCTTCGTCCTCCTGAGAGCTAATTGCGCAGGGGCTTGCCCTTCTTGAGCATGAACTGGATACGTTCCAGGGATTTCCTCTCGCCGCACAGCGAGAGGAAGGCCTCGCGCTCGAGATCGAGTAGATCTTGTTCACTGACGCGGGCGCCCGGCGCGACCTCTCCGCCCGTGAGGATGCGAGCCAGTTTGCGGCCGATGAGCCGGTCGTGCTCGGAGATGTACCCGGCCGTGAGCATGTTGTAGAGCCCGACCTCCAAGAGAGCGCGCCCGTCCGCTCCGGAGACTGGGATGTCGTTGCGCGGCTGCGGTGCCACGTAACCCGCCTCGGCGAGAGCGATGGCCTCGGCCTTCGCTCCCGCGATGAGCCGGTCGGGGTTCATGGCCAGACTGTCGCTCGCGCGCAGGAATCCCAACTCACGGGCTTCCACCGCGCTGGTGGACACTTTGGCCATGCCGATGGTTTCGAACGCGAGGCGCGCGGCTTCCATCGGATCGGCCTTGGGGCCCAGCCGCTCGAGCATGCGCAGATAGAATTCCTTGCAGCCGCCTCCGGCCGGAATGAGTCCCACTCCACCTTCCACCAGATCCCAGGTAGAGTTCGGCCGAGGCGTGGACGCGCGCACCGTGCAGGGTGTATTCGCAGCCACCGCCGAGCGTGAGCGCGAAGGGAGCGACGACCACCGGGCGCGGACACGTTTTCAGACTCATCGTCGTCCGCTGGAACTGGCGCACGATGAGATTGATCTCCTCGTACTCGCCTTCGACGGCCGCCATGAGAAGAAGGGCTAGATTGGCGCCGACCGAGAAGTTCTGTCCCTGATTTCCCACCACCACGCCGCGGAACTCTCTCTCGGCCCGCTCCACCGCCTGCGCGGTCATCTCCAGGATTTCCCCGCCGATGGAATTCATCTTCGAATGGAACTCGAGCCCGACCACTCCATCTCTGAGATCCCACAGGCTCGCGCCGCTATTCCCCGCGATCTTCTGGATGCCCTGGCTGGGCAGATGGAAGTCGATGACTCCGGGCAATTCACGCAGGGGCGTCAGGCCCTTGCCATCGGGCGCGGCCACCGCATGGCCGCCGTCCTCGCGGGTGTGGTAGAAGCCCATCGCGCCCTGGGCGGCGAGTTCCTTTACCCACTGTGGGGCGGGGCGGCCGTCCTCTTCCATGCGCTGGATGACTTCGGAGAAGCCCATGGCGTCCCAGACCTGAAATGGCCCCAGCTGCCAGCCGAAGCCCCAGCACAGGGCGCGGTCGATCGAGGGCAGATCGTCGGCGATCTCCGCGGCTACTTCTGCCGCGTAGCGAAGGGTGTCCCGAAGTACGGCCCAGCAAAAGGCGGCGCCTTTTCCCTTCGCCTTGAACACTCCGCGCAATCGCTGGCGCAGATCATCGGTGCCCTTGAGCGCGTCGATCTCGGGAAAGTGCGCCTTCTTCCGATCGCGGTACTCCAAGCTCTCGAGGTCGAGAGTCTGAATCACCCGCTTGCCATCGACCTCGGTTTTCTGGAAGAAGCCCTTGCCGGTCTTCTCTCCGAGAAGGCCCTCGTCGACCATACGTTTCAGTTGCGGAATGGGGGTGAAGGCATCGAGCTCGGGGTCGTCAGGCGCGCCCAGCTTGACGTTCTCCGCCACGTGCAAGAGAACGTCCAGCCCCACCAGGTCGGCGGTACGAAATGTCGCGCTCTTGGCGCGTCCCAAAAACGGTCCGGTGAGGGAATCCACGGCATCGACGTCGAGTTCATGATTCGAGCATGAGCGACGCCGTTTGCATCATTCCGTAGCAGCCGATGCGATTGGCCACGAAGTTGGGGCGATCCTTTCGCGACCACGACCCCTTTCCCCAGACGCTCATCGGCGAATGCCGCGAGTTTCGCGACCAGCTCGGGATCGGTCTTCGGTCCCGGGATGATCTCGAGCAGGTGCATGTAACGTGGGGGGTTGAAGAAGTGGGTCCCCAAGAAGCGGCGCTGAAAACTCTCGCCGTGACCTGCGCAAAGAGAGGCGATGGGAATCCCGCTGGTGTTGGTAGAGATGATCGTCGTTTCGCCGGCGGCCGTTTCGACCTTGGACAACAACGACTGTTTGATGTCCAGGCGCTCCACCACCACTTCGATGACCCAGTCCATCTCCGCCAGTCGAGCTAGGTCATCCTCGAAGTTGCCGGCTTCGATGCGCGCGCTGAATGTGCGAGTGAAAAGTGGCGCGGGCCGGTGCTTGGCCAGCTGCGCGATGGCGTCCAACGCCAGCCGGTTGCGATGCTGGGGGCTTTGGGGATCCACTCCCGCCGCCGTCTCCTGCGGGCTCAATTCCTTGGGGGGGAGATCCAGGAGTAGCACTCTCAGCCCGGCGTTGGCCAGATGGGCGGCAATGGCCGCTCCCATCGTGCCCGCGCCCAACACCGCGACGCGGCGCAGAACGGGAACCCTCGACGAAGTTTCATTCTGAATCACGGTTCACTCCTCGAAAGGACGGATTCGAGTCCCTTCCGAGCCGAAGTGGCGCAATCGGGCCCGTTTCCGCTCGGAATTGGCCTCTGATTCGCATGCAGGAATAGGGCCGAGTGTCATCTCTGGCGGCCAGTACTGAATATATATTCATTTTTGAGAAACTCTCAAGTGAGGGGAAGGGAGAGAGATGGCGCCGCGGAACGACCAGCTTAGGGACGAGAAGAGGGAGACGATTCTGGACGGCGCGGTCCGCGTGATCGCGGCCAAGGGCTTTCACCGCACCCGGGTCAGCGAGGTGGCCAAGGCCGCCGGAGTCGCGGATGGCACTATCTACCTCTACTTCGAAGGCAAGGACGCCCTTCTGCGCGCGGTCTACGAGCGGGCCATGAATCGATTCCTCGAGAGAGGACTGCGCGCGCTGGCGGAAGAGGCGGGTGCCCGCGCCCAGCTGGAGCGCTTCATCCAGCTTCACCTGGAATGCGTCGGCGAGGATCGCGAGCTCGCCGCGGTGTTTCAGGTCGACCTGCGCAAGAGCATCCCCTTCCTGCAGGAGCTCAGCCTGGGTCTCATCCAGCGTTACCTGGATGCGCTGGCGACGATCCTCTACCGCGGTCAACAGGAGGGCGTTTTTCTGGCCGACCTCCCGGCGCGGGAATTGGCGAAGATGGTCTTCGGGGTCCTGGACGAGTTGGCGACCAATTGGGTTCTGAGCGAGCGCAATTACCGTCTGGAGTCCTCGGCCGCCGATGCCATCACCTTCATCAGCCGGGCGCTCGGCGCAGAGGAACCTGAGCGGTCTGGTTGACTCTGGCTCGCCGCCGCGTGGCGCGCATGGTAGCCTCTTTCCCATGCGGATCGTGGAACTGATCGACTCGGCCTCGCTCGGAGGAGCAGAGGAGAACACCGCGCTCATGGCCCGCGAACTCGCGCGCCTGGGCCACGAAGTCCTGCTCCTCTCGCCCGAGGGGCCGTTTTGCGATCGCTTCGATGCCCTGAACGGGGTGACCAGTCAGCGCCTTCCCCTGCGGGCATCACTCGGTGCGGCGCGCAAGGCGCTTCGCAGCGCGCTCACGGAGTTTGCCCCCCAGCTCGTCCACAGCCACATGCTGCGCGCGGATACGCTCTTGGCCATGCAGGGTGCGAAGACGCCCTACCTGCGCTTCTGCAGCATCCACAACATGTTCGACCGAGAAGTTCCACAGCGAGTGCGGCGCGTCTTCTATCGCGCCCTGGCCGTGTGGAGCTATCGGCGCTTCGATGCGGTGCTGCCGGTCTCGCAGTACGTGCGCGACTATGCGCGCAGTTACCTGCGCGTGAAGGCGGCGAGGATGCAAGTGATCCCCAACGGGATCGATGCGGAAGAATTCCGCCGTCGTTCCGCCGATGGTCTCGCCGTTCCTTCCAGTGCGGCCAAGGTCCTCTTGAGTGTCGGCCGGCTCGATCACAACAAGGGACAGGAGCTGGTGCTACAGGCCGCGGCGGCCCTCCGAAGAGACGAACTCGAGGTATGGCTGGCGGGAGTCGGACCCCGCGAGGCCTCCCTGCGCCGCTTGGCCGCTGATCTCGGGGTGCGCTGTCGCCTCCTGGGCCGCCGTGACGACGTGCCTGCCCTCATGGCGCGCGCGGATCTCGTGGTGCAGGCCTCACGTTGGGAGGCTCTGCCCAATACGGTGCTCGAGGCGCTCGCCCTCGGCCGACCGGTGGTGGCCACCCGCACCGGTGGGATCGTCGAAGTGGTGCATCCGGGAGAGACCGGTTGGTTGGCCGAGGTGGAGGATGTGACGGGACTGTGCGCGGCGATGGAGGAGGTCTTGAGCAATCCCGACGAGGCCGGGCGGCGCGGCGAGAAAGGACGGTCCCTGGTCGATGAGAGTTTCACCATCCAGACCGCGGTAGCGAGCCTGCTCTCCCATCCCCGCCTTCGAGATCTGGTGTAGCCAACTCGCCGCGCGTTCGGCGAAGCGCTCGCCTCGTGAATGGCGAAACTAGGGAGTCGGAGCGCTCGCGGCCTTTTGCACGAGTTGCCGCGCGGCCTCGCGATGGCGGGGAAGAAGCGCCGTGAGATCTTCGCTCAACACGGCCCCGTCTCGCACCACCAGCTCTCCATTCACCACGACCATCTGCGCGCGGAGAGGGCCACAGAACAAAAGTGCTGCCACCGGATCGTGCGCGCCGCTCGTCGCGATTTCACGATCGAGATCGAAGAGCGCGAAGTCGGCCGCGGAACCCTTGCCGAGCCAACCCAGCTCTTCGCGCCCGAGGCAAGCCGCTCCTCCCAGGGTAGCCAACTCGAGGGCTTCCATGGCGGTCATGGCCGCGGCTCCGCTCTCCAGGCGGCGCAGATAGAGTGCCATCCGGGCCTCATTCAGCAAGTGTCCGGTGTCGTTGCTGGCGCTTCCATCCACTCCCAGTCCGACCGAGACCCCGGCGGCGCGGAGGGTGGGTACCGGACACACGCCCGACCCCAGGCGCATATTGGAGGTGGGACAATGCGCGATGCCGATTCCCGCCTTGCCCAGACGATCGATTTCGTGCTCGTCGAACCAGATGCCATGGGCCAACCAGACGTCGTCTCCGACCCACTCGACCTCTTCGAGGAAGTCCAGCGGACGACAGGAAAAATGCCGTAGGCAGAACCCGGTCTCATCCCGTGTCTCGGCCAGATGGGTGTGGAGGCGCACGCCTTCGGCGCGCGCCAGACGCGCGGTCTCGCGCATGAGGTCCCGGCTCACCGAGAACGGCGCGCACGGGGCCAGCCCCACCTGGTGCATCGAATAGCGCGCCGCGTCGTGCCAGCGCTGAATGACGCGCTCGCTGTCGAGCAGGATCAGGCTCTCGTCCTGCGTACACGAACGGGGCGGCAGTCCTCCCTGCGTATCGTCCACGCTCATCGATCCGCGGGTTCCGTGAAACCGAATGCGCATCGCGGCCGCGGCGTGGAAGGTTGCATCCAAAAGATCGGGGGCGCCCGCACGCGGGAAGAGGTAATGGTGATCGCTGGTGGTGGTGCACCCCGAGAGCAGCAGCTCGGCGAAGCCCACGCGGGCGGCTAGATCCAGATTCTCCGGGGTGAACCCGGCCCAGATGGGATAGAGGGTGGTGAGCCACTGGAAGAGTTCCGCGTCGGCGGCCGGTCCGAAGGCGCGGGTCAGATTCTGACAGAGATGATGGTGGACGTTCACCAGCCCCGGGATGACGACTCCGCCTCCCAGTTCGACGACCGTCTCCCCGGGCCGGGGGGTGGGCTCGCCCTCGCCCAGCTCCACCACCATGGGACCTTCGCTGCGGATCCAGGCATCCCGCAGGACCCGCCGGGCCGGATCCATGCAGACCAGGGTGCCGATCCCCCGCCAGAGTGTGAAGTGCGCGGACATGGGCAGAGAGTAGCAGGAGCGCGGATTCTGAGAAAGTCTGCAAACGCGCCGAATTTCGGCCCAGAACAGGCTTTCACATCAAGTTTGTTGTCTCATTGTGTTGTGTTACAGCATTTCACAGCAAAATGTCGATCCCGAAGGTCCCTTGACCCATCAAAACTCCACTGGGTTGCCCGGAGAATTCTCCTGGAACTTCTTGTGTAGAAGGAAGTTAAAAAACCTGTCCGAAAGTGGCCGGACTTGGCACCCGGCCTGCTTACGGAACCAGAGATGCCACACGGACACCTCTGACTTGCGTGGTTTGAAACGGCGACAAAGTCGCGAGCGGGCGACGCAAGAAGTGTGGAAGAAGAGGAGACGGAGCCCGAGTGGAGCTCGACAGAGAAGCGCTGCGCCGGTCACCCCACGACCCCACCCAGACCGGCGCGCCCATCGGGAAGCGCTGGAGCGAATCGAGGGTTCTGTAGCAAGGAAAGGGTTCCGGGGAGTTGGCGAGAACTCCCTCAA
Organism: Candidatus Krumholzibacteriota bacterium; assembly: GCA_963764625.1. GTDB lineage: Bacteria > Krumholzibacteriota > Krumholzibacteriia > JAJRXK01 > JAJRXK01 > JAOZPE01. The sequence goes on from CAVXTH010000009.1 coordinate 641,576, forward strand.
GATGCCGCCCGGCATCGGTGAGCCCTCAGCTGACGACGTTGCGGTCGGTGCTCTTGGCGAGGGAGCATCGCCCCTCGACCGAATTGGTCCCGTCGCCAGTCCCCATGCGGGGCGTCCCAATCAGGGAGGGCGCCCCGCGTTTTTTTGTCCGTTTTTCCTCAGTTCTCGTCCTCGAGTTGCTTGCGCATCCAGGCGGGGCCCCTGCGCTGGAGAGCCTGAAGCACCGGCTCGTATTGAGCGGGCAGACGCTGAAAGGCCTGGCCCAAGATGTCGTCTTGCAGCGCTTTCAGGACCTGATTGAGAAGCCGAATGGTGCGTCGTTTCACGCGGTGGCGCGGTTGCGATCCGGCGGTGAGAAGTTCGATCACCCGGGCGGTCGATCCACTGCTGACGAAGGCCTTCAGGGTCTCACCGTCGAGATAGTGGTTCATCTGGACTCGATCGACGATGGCCACGGGCTGGCCATGCGCGCGTCTTGACCTGAGTTGGCGGCTCGCCTCGAGCAGATTGAACCCGTTCTCGCGCCAGGCCGAGAGAATCTGTTCCTCGACGGAATCGCCGGTTCCACCCCGCGGGAGCGAAGCCTCCACTCCGTCCCTTGGTTGCTCGTTTCGCTGCGCGCCGGCGAAGCTCTTCTGTGGGTCGCGTCCCGCCGCCGCGGGGCCCGGGGCACCTTCAGGGGACTGAGGATCCGCGAGGGGTCGTTGACTCAGCTGCTGACTCGCGAACACGCGGCGCAGATGTTCGAGCCGAACGTGACGTTCGTCTCGGCTGCGGATGGCCAGCGCCTCGATCATGTTTTGGAGTTCGCGGACGTTGCCCGGGAAGAGATGGGCCTGAAGAGCGGAGATTACTTCAGGGTCCACCACCGGCTCCCGCAATCCAAAATCGGCGTAAAACCGCTTCAGAAACGCGCGGCTGAGAATCTCGATGTCTCCGATGCGCTCACGCAGCGGGGGAAGGCGCAGCGGGTAGACTTGAACGCGATAGAAAAGGTCCTTGCGGAATTCCCCGCGTGCCACCGCTTCTCTGAGATCGACGTTGGTGGCGGCGACTACTCTGACGTCCACCGATCTGGTCTTCTCGCCCCCGACCGGTCGGAAGCGACCCTCCTGCAGCGCGCGCAGAAGGCGCGTCTGTGAGGCCAGGCTCATGTCTCCGATCTCGTCCAGAAAGAGGGTCCCACGATGCGCGAGCTCGAACGCGCCGCGCCGATCGCGCACCGCACCGGTGAATGCGCCACGCAGGTGTCCGAAGAGTTCGCTTTCGATGAGCTCACGGGGAATCGACGAACAGTCGACGATTTCCAGCGGTCCCCCCTGGCGGGCCGAGAGCTCGTGGATCGCGCGCGCCACGATTTCCTTTCCCGTACCACTCTCTCCCTGGATGAGCACGGTGGCGCGGCTGGGCGCCAGCTGCACCATGTCGCGGAAGAGCTGGAGGATCACTCTGCTTTCCCCGAGGATTCCGCGCAGTGGGGGATAGTTCTCGCGGAGTTCGCTCAGGGCGAGGGAGACTTCGCGATGCACGTTTGTGGGAGTGCGTCCCAGGATGGGCGCCGGTCCCGCTCCTCGCTCGAGGGCGAGAGTGTAGAGCTCGGCCAAACTCGCGAAGACCTCGAGATCGTTCGACGAATACCCCTCGCTCAGAAGGCGCCTTCCCAAGAGCAAGAAGCCGAAGAGTCCCTGACGGCCGATGAGCGGACACACCACCGCGGCGTCGAGGGTCTCGATCTCCTTGCCGTAGGAGTGGAGGAAGTCCCCGGCCGGGCCGGGCACAAGATCCTGGTCGACGCGAAACGGCCGTCCATCGCTCTTTTGCTCGAAAGCCTGCGCCAGGGTACCCGGAAGGGGAACCTCGACTCTCTCCTCGATGTCCAATCCCGCGTGAACCAGAAGCTCCATGCGCTCGCGAGTGGGATCTCGCCGGAGGACGCTGGCCGAGGATGCGCCCAGGACGCCGATGACCGAGAGAAGCACGCGGCGGACCACGTCGTCCGCGTCCCGCGCGCGCAGGAGCTCGCGGCTGGTCTCGACCAGAGTGAGCAGCTCGAAGATGCGGGTCTGCAGGTCGTCCGTGCTCGCGTGGGCGAAGTCGAGGTATTCACCCGTGAACGGTATTTCTTCCTCGCGGTCGATCACGAATCCTCCCCGTGATGGAGTCACGCGTCAGCCCAGAGGACATACGCACGAATCCCCCGGTGGGTTCGAAAGCTCGCAGCGGTGGCGAATCAAAGGCGAGACTAGCATGAAGCCGCCTCGCTGTCCCTCGCGGCCCTTTACGCCTGCCCGCGAGGCTTCTACACTCCAGCTTCCGGTCGCCGGCGGCGAGCAACAAGACGCCACCGCGGCCGAGAACGACTTTCCTTCAGCCGGAGGCTCGCCGTGCGCAGGCTCTCGAGTGCCGTTCTTCCCAACTCGCCGGACTTCAAACGCAATCTGAGCGCGAACCGCGCCCGCGCGGAGGCACTGAAGGAGGCCCTGGCCGCGGTTCGGCTCGGAGGGAGCGAGCGCTCGCGCGAACTGCATCAGAGCCGCGGCAAGCTCCTGGTGCGCGACCGCATCGACGCCCTGCTCGATCAGGGTAGCCCGTTCCTGGAATTTTCGCCGCTCGCCGCGCACGAAGTGTACTCCGCGCCGCTTCCGGCTGCGGGGATCGTGACCGGAGTCGGCAACATCCACGGCCGGCAGGTGATGATCGTCGCCAATGACGCCACGGTGAAAGGCGGAACCTATCATCCGCTCACCGTGAAGAAACACCTGCGCGCTCAGGAAATCGCGCTCGAGAATCGGCTTCCCTGCATCTATCTCGTGGACAGCGGGGGGGCATTCCTGCCGCTGCAGGCCGAGGTCTTTCCCGATCGCGAGCACTTCGGCCGCATCTTTTACAACCAGGCTCAGATGAGTGCCCGTGACATCCCCCAGATCTCGGCCGTGCTGGGTTCTTGCACCGCCGGTGGCGCCTACGTTCCCGCAATGAGCGATGAAGTGGTCATCGTGAAGGAACAGGGAACCATCTTTCTGGGCGGCCCCCCTCTGGTCAAAGCGGCAACCGGGGAGGAGGTCACTACCGAGGAACTCGGAGGGGGCGACGTGCACACCCGAATTAGCGGTGTCGCCGACGCTCTGGCCAACGACGACTCGCACGCGCTCTCCATCGTGCGGAACATGGTGGAGAACCTGCGCCTCGAGCAAAAGGCGATGATGCCGCGAGAGTCCCCCGAAGATCCGCATTACGACCCGGAAGAGCTGATGGGAATTCTGCCCGAGGATCCGCGTCGGCCCTTCGAGGTGCGCGAAGTCATCGCGCGTCTCGTCGATGGTTCGCGCTTCCACGAGTTCAAGGAACGTTATGGCACGACCGTGGTCACTGGCTTCGGGCGTGTGCACGGTTACGAGATCGGAATCGTCGCCAACAACGGAGTTCTGTTCAGCGAGAGCGCGCTCAAGGTGACCCACTTCGTTCAGTTGTGCTGCGCCCGCCGGATCCCGCTCCTCTTTCTCCAGAACATCACCGGATACATGGTCGGGAAGAAATACGAGCAGGGTGGCATCGCCAAGGATGGGGCCAAGATGGTGAACGCGGTGGCGAACGCCGCGGTCCCCAAATTCACCATCATCATCGGTGGGAGTCATGGGGCCGGCAATTACGGCATGTGCGGGCGGGCCTATCAGCCACGCCTTCTCTTCATGTGGCCGGGCAGTCGTATCAGCGTGATGGGCGGCGAACAAGCCGCGGGAGTGCTCGCCACCGTCAAGCAGGAGCAACTCGCGCGCAAGGGCGAGGCAATGTCGCCGGAGGAAGAGGAGGCCTTCAAGCAACCGATTCTGGACAAGTACGCTCTGGAGAGTTCCCCCTACTATTCCACCGCGCGGCTGTGGGATGACGGAATCATCGATCCCCTGCAGACGCGCGACATCTTAGGGCTTTCTCTGGAGATGTCCTTCAACGCACCCTTGCAGAAAACCGATTACGGCGTATTTCGTTTCTAGCTCGACAAACGGCTCCCGCGCGTTCCCCGATCGGAATTCCGACCTTCCGCGGGCTCTAGGCCAGAGCTGGTCGTACAGCACCATCGGAGAGTGATCATGGATCTCAACGCGTCCTACAAAGCGCACGTGGAGGAACTCGACGAACGTACCACCTCGATTCTGCGGACGCTCTCGAAGAAGAACGGAGGGTATCGAGGCATCGTCTTTGCGGCCGGGGGGGAGACCCTCTACCACGCTGACGATCAACCCGTGCCGTTCAAACCGTCCTTCCACTTCGCGCGTTGGGCTCCCGTCAAGGGTCCAGATCATCTATTGGTGTTCCGCCCACAGGAGGTTCCGCTGCTAGTTCGAGTGGTGCCGCGAGACTATTGGTACGAGACTCCGACCGAAATCGAGCATCCCTATCCCCGTACTCTCTGCGTGGAAACCGTGGCCGATGTCCGGGCCGCGGTGGGGGCGGTCGGGAGGCTGGAAGGTTTCGCCTACGTCGGGCCCGACTCGAAAATGGCACGAGCCCTGGACATTCCGGCCGGAGACGTGGAGCCGGAAGAACTCATGATGCGACTCGATTGGGACCGGGGCTTAAAAACGCCCTACGAAATCGACTGCATTCGCGGCGCGGTGCGCAAGGCCGCGCGCGGCCATGCCACGGTTCGCGCCGCGGCGGAGGAGGGGTACTCCGAACGCGTCATGCACGCCAGTTATCTTGCCGCCATCGAACATCTGGAACACGAAGTTCCCTATACAAACATCATCGCCTGGAATGAACACTCCGCGGTTCTTCACTACCAGAGCAAGGAAGTCACACTGCCCTCCGCCACCCGGAACTTGCTGATCGATGCAGGGGCAATGGTCCACGGCTACGCAAGTGACATCACCCGGACCTATCCCCAGGCGGCAGCGCACCGTATTTTCCGCGAGCTGGTAACTCAACTCGAGCTCTTACAGCGCGAGCTCGTCGAGGGCGTGGGGCCGGGTCGATCTTATCTCGAGCTGCACGAAACGGCTCACCGGGGAGTGGCCAAGATCCTCTGCGATCTCGCGGTGTTGAAAGTCAGTCCCGAGGAGGCCTTCGATCAGGGTCTCACCGACCCCTTCTTCCCGCACGGCCTGGGTCATCATCTGGGTCTCCAGGTGCACGACGTTGGGGGACGGCAAGAATCACCCTCGGGGGGCCACGTCGAACCTCCGGCCCGCCATGCCCACCTGCGCACCACGCGCGCCATGGCTCCGGGCCAAGTTCTCACCATCGAGCCGGGAATCTACTTCATCGCGATGTTGTTGGAACCGTTCCGACAGGGTGAGCGGGCTTCCGCATTCAACTGGAAGCTGATCGACGAGTTGCTGCTCTGCGGAGGCGCGCGCATCGAGGACGACATTCTCTGCACGGCTGGTGGCAGAGAAGATCTGTCCCGCGGAAGCATCCCCGGTCACCTCGACTGAAGCGCTTTCGGTTCTCAGGGAGCTACGCGGATTCCGCGTAGTGATCGGAGAGAACCTTCGCCACGCACGAAGTCAGCCGCTTCGCGGTCTTGACGTGGAGGAATTCGTTCGGACCGTGCGCGTTCGACGAGGGCCCGAGGACTCCGGTGATCAGGAACTGCGCCTTGGGAAAGCGCTTCCCGAGCATGGCCATGAAGGGAATGCTTCCCCCTTCGCCCATGTAGCAAGCCGGTTTTCCGAAGAAGGTTTTCGAAGCCTCCTCGAGGGATGATTCCAGCCAAGAAGCCAGCGGTGGGGCGTCCCATCCGGCGGCGGGCTCGTCGATCACGAACTCGACACGAGCGTCGTAGGGTGGGTTGGACTCCATGGCCTTCTTGAGGCTCGCCGCGGCCAGTTTCGGATCGGCCGTTGGCGGGAGCCGGAAGGACAATTTGAAGATCGTCTCGGGTCGTAGAACGTTTCCCGCGTTGCGAACGCTGGGAAAGCCGTCGGCGCCGGTGACGCACAGAGTGGGCCGCCAGGTGCGCCGGAGCACCAATTCGGTCTTGTCGTTCGTGGTCGGCTTGGTGCCCGGATTCAAGGGAAACTGCTCGTAGACACTATCCCCGAGCATCTTCGCCACCACTTCGGCTTGTTGCATGCGCTGCTCGGGGATCGTCACGTTCAATTCCGGCAGGAGAATGTCGCCGGTCTCCTGATCTTCGATGCGACTGAGGATGGCTCTCGCCACGCGGAAGCTCTCCGCGACCACGCCGCTCCCGTCTCCGGAGTGTACCCCCTCGGTGAGGAGCTGGATCGTGAGCTTCCCGGTGACGTTGCCACGAAGACTGGTCGTGCTCCAGAGCTGGTCGTAGTTGCCGCAACCCGAGTCGAGACACACCACCAGGCTCGGAGTGCCGATGCGATCGGAGAGATGTTCGATGTAGGCGGGCAGATCGGGGCTACCACTTTCCTCGCACGCCTCGATGAGAACGACACAGCGCGCATGGTCGAGCCCCTGATCCTGCAGCGATTCGATCGCGGTCATGGCCGCGAAGATGGCATACCCGTCGTCAGCCCCTCCACGACCAAAGAGCTTGCCGTCCTGCAGAACTGGCGTCCAGGGTCCTTTCCCCTCGTCCCATCCGACCATCTCGGGTTGCTTGTCGAGGTGACCGTAGAGCAGCACGGTTTCGCTGCCCTTGCCCGGAATTTCGATGAAAATGAGCGGAGTACGCTTGGGCAGGCGGATCAACTCCAGCTTCAGGCCTTCGACACTGCGATCCTTGGCCCAGTCGCTCAACAGCTGCACTGCCTTCTCCATGTGACCGTGTTCTTCCCACTCCGGGTCGAACATCGGTGACTTGTTGGGAATGGCGATGTATTCGGCGATGACGGGAAGAATCTCCTCCTCCCACGTTTGCTCGACGTGATTCTGCAACCGGTCCAAGTCCATGGCTCCTCCAGATGGGACTTTGATGTTTCTCTGCCTAGCCTAGCAGGCGAGGTCCATTTGGGCCAGGGGTCTGGTGGACGAGTTTCCAGGAGCCCTCTATACTGCCCTCCCGTCCCGTCGCGTCCACTGGCGCCGGGAAGGACTCGATTCCCCGTTCTACGCCTCGATTCGCGTGAAGGAATTCCAACGTGACGCAAGCCATACGCATTGCCAACGCCGGAGGCTATTGGGGAGATGACCTCAGCGTGCTGCGGCGACAGCTCGAGGGCGGGGCCCTGGATGTCATCACGATCGACTATCTGGCCGAAATCACGATGTCCATCCTCCAGAAACAGCACAGCCGAAACCACAAACTGGGCTATGCGCACGATTTCGTCGATCAAGTGCGCGAGGTCCTGCCACTACTGGTCGAAACGGGCACCAAGATCATCACCAATGCAGGGGGCGTGAACCCCTTTTCCTGCCGCGACGAATTGCTGAAAATCGCCGAGGAAAACTCGAGCCCATTGAGAGTGGGACTCGTGGCGGGGGACGAGGTCCTCGAGTCTCTTTCCACTTGGCACGAGCAGGGCGAAGCGCTCACCAACATGGACGACGGACGGGATTTCGCGGAAGCGACGGGAAAATTCACCAGCGCGAACGTCTATTTCGGAGCCGCTCCGGTAGTGGAGGCCCTGAAACTCGACGCTCAGGTCATCGTCACCGGTCGGGTCACCGACACCGGCATCTCACTCGCGCCGATGATTCACCGCTTCGGCTGGAAGTGGGACGACTACGACCAACTCGCGGCCGGAATCGTCGCCGCGCACATTCTCGAGTGCGGAGCCCAGAGCACGGGAGGGAATTTCACCGATTGGAAACGGGTGCCGAGTTTCCACGATGTTGGCTATCCGATCGTCGAAATGCAGCCCGACGGGTCCTTCTTCGTCACCAAGCACGAGGGCACTGGCGGATTGGTGTGCGTGGAAACCGTAAAGGAACAACTCGTCTACGAAATGGGCGATCCGAGTTCCTACATCACGCCCGACGTGGTGGCTGCCTTCGCTTCGATCAAACTGGAGCAGGCGGGGAAGAACCGCGTGCGAGTCTGGGGGATCAAAGGAGCGCCGCCCACGGACACGCTCAAGATTTCGGCCAGCTTGCGCGAGGGATACAAGGCTAGCGGCGCCGTCATCATCTGCGGTCCGCAAGCTCGCGCCAAGGGAGAGACCTTCGCCGACATCCTGTGGAAGCGACTTCCCGAATATGAGGAGCGCTTGGTGGAATTCGTGGGAGCGGATGCCACCTGGGGATCCATGTCACCTACCCACGATGCCAGCGAAATCTATCTGCGCATGGGCGTCCGCGATAAGAGCCGTCCCAAGATCATGGCGTTCTCCAAGATGCTCGCCGCATTGATTCTCTCCGGACCTCCCGGAGTCGCCGTCACCGGCGGCAGGCCTCGGGTGCAAGAGGTCGTCGGGTACTGGCCCTGTCTGATCCCCAGGAGCCGATGCGAAGCGGTGGTGGAGGTCTCTGATTCGGCCGGCACGGAGAAACTCGAAGTGTCTTTCGGCAAGGGCACGGGCGACGGTCGCTGTCCAGTAGAGGCGGGAGTTTCCGAGGCCCAGACCCTTCGCCCCAGTGGTAGACTCGTCAGGGTACCGCTGCACCGGCTGGCGCACGGACGCAGCGGCGACAAGGGGGACACCAGCAACATCGGGGTGATCGCTCGCCATCCGAGCATCTATCCCTGGCTGAAGGAGACCCTCACCGAAGAGACGGTACAGCGGCGTTTCGAGGGAATCTGTCACGGCGGAGTGAAACGCTTCGAGGTTCCCAATCTGCACGCGTTGAATTTCCTTCTCTTCGAGTCACTCGGTGGAGGGGGTACCTTTTCGCTGCACATCGACGCTCAGGGAAAGACCTATGCCCCTGCGCTGCTGGCCATGGAGTTCGAGGTGGACGAGGCACTGGTGAGTGCGGCGGATTCGACGCGAGGAGACGAGTCATGAGCGACAAACTGATGCAAATCTGCCAAGGGCTCCACGCGTGAGCTACGTCTGAACCGACCCGAGATTCGCAACGCCCTCGACGAAGAACTCATCGAGGAACTCACCGACGGCATCCACGCCGCGGCTGCGGACTCGGCCGTGCGCTTCGTGCTGCTGAGTGGGGCGGGGAAGTCCTTCTGTGCCGGCGCGGACATCGGGTACATGCGCCGCCTGGCCGAATACGACCACGAAGACAATCTCGCCGACGCGCGCACGCTGAGCGCGCTTTACGAAGCCATCTCCGCCTGTCCCAAGCCGGTCGTCGCGCGGGTCCAGGGCGCGGCAATCGGCGGAGGCCTCGGCCTCGTCGCCGCGGCCGACGTGGTGGTGGCCGCACAGGGGACGAAGTTCGGTCTGACCGAGGCACGGTTGGGAATTCTCCCGGCGGTGATCTCCCCCTTCGTGTTGCGACGTCTGGGACCGGGAGCCTGTCGCACACTTTTCCTGAGCACCCAGATCTTCACCGCCAACAAGGCGCAGCGTCTGGGTCTTGTGGACGAGATCGCGCCACTCGCAGAGCTGGATGCCACCGTCGACGTCATCCTGAAAGAACTGAGTCTGGGAGGGCCGAAGGCGCAAGCCGAATGCAAACGTCTTCTGGACGAAATTGGATCTCTGCCTCTTTCCGAAGCGAAGAAGATCACTCCGGAATACATCGCGACGCAACGGGCGACCGACGAGGCCAAAGAGGGGTTCGACGCCTACTTCGAGAAGCGTCCCACGAAGTGGGTGGCCGAATTCGAGGAGGAAGAATGAGCCAACCGATCCGCCGCATCCTGGTCGCGAACCGCGGCGAAATCGCGGTGAGGGTCATGCGGGCTTGCCGTGAACTCGGCATCTCCTGCGTTGCTGTCGCAAGCGAGGCCGATCGCTTCGCCCTTCACGCACAGCTGGCCAACGAGGTGGTGGTGATCGGGGAGGCCGAGGCCAGCAAGAGCTATCTGGTGATGGACAAAATCCTGGAGGCGGCTCGCGCCAGCGGGTGCGACGCGATTCATCCAGGGTATGGTTTCTTGGCCGAAAATGCCCAGTTCGCCCAGGCTTGCTCCGACGCCGGTCTGATCTTCATCGGACCCACGCCTTCGGTCATCGAGGAGATGGGCCTCAAGACGCGGGCCCGCGCGCGTATGGAGGCGGCGGGAGTGCCAGTGGTGCCCGGCGCGCTTCTCGGCGCCAAGGCCACGGAATCCGCGATCGCGAAGGCCGCCAAGAGCGTGGGTTTCCCCCTGCTCGTGAAAGCCGCTGCCGGGGGTGGAGGCAAGGGCATGAGGGCGGTGCAGGCGCCGAAAGATCTGGCCGATGCAGTGGCGGCGGCGCGGCGCGAAGCTCTCTCCGCCTTCGGGAACGAGGAAGTCTATCTGGAAAGGCTGCTCGCGCGGCCGCGCCACATCGAAGTCCAGGTATTGGGGGACACGCACGGAAATGTCATGCACCTCGGTGAGCGCGAGTGTTCGATTCAGCGCCGTCACCAGAAGATCATCGAAGAATCGCCGGCGCCCTCTCTGGGGGAGGACCTTCGCGCGCGTATGCATGAGACCGCGGTGCGGGCGGCGCGCGCGGTTTCCTACACCGGCGCGGGTACGGTGGAGATGCTCCTGGACGAAAGCGGCGCGTTCTTCTTCCTGGAGATGAATACGCGCCTGCAAGTGGAGCACCCGGTCACCGAGTGGGTAACCGGCATCGACCTCGTGGCCCAACAGATTCACGTCGCGCAGGGGGAAGCACTGGGCCTGAAGCAGGAAGACATCAAAGCCCGCGGACACAGCATCGAAGCGCGCCTCTACGCCGAGGATCCAGCCGAGGGGTTCATGCCGCGGACCGGTGAGGTCCTGCTCTTCGAGGCCCCGGCGGGGCCAGGAGTTCGCGTCGACACCGGAATTACCACCGGAGCCGAAATCTCCCTCTACTACGACCCCCTGATCGCGAAGCTCTCCACCTGGGCGGAAGACCGTGATGGCGCGCGGCGACGCATGCTGCAGGCCCTGAAGGAGACGGTTCTTCTGGGCGTAGGGAGCAACCTCACGTATCTCCATGCCGTCCTCGCGCACCCGCAGTTCGCGCAGGGTCATACGCATACCGGCTTCTTGCCCCAGTACTTCGAAGGCTGGAAGCCGGACGCAGGAACGGAGAGTGAGGAGGAAGGTCAGGCAATGCTCGCGGTCGCGGCGACCGTTCTCAGCCGCGGGCCCCGAGGCGGGCATGGGCCAGGGCGGTCACGCCCCGGCGGAGGAGAGGAGATCCAGGGCCCATGGTCACGACTGGCCGCCCTTCGACTGAGGGGAGGAGCATGATGGAGCTACGACTGCAGGAAAAGGGGAAGAGGCACGTTCTCCGGTGCGAGCCCGAGGACAATGCCCTGCGTCTGAGCGTCGAGGACGGGGAGAGCTTCCTCTGTTCGGTCGAGGCTCAGGACGACAATGCGCTTCTCTTGCGAGTGGGAGACAAATTGGTGCGCGCGCGATACGCGCGCAAAGGGCACGAGCTGTGGGTCCAGGTCGGTGCTCGCGTTTCGAGTTTTCGACTCCTGGACGAAGAGGATGAAGAGGACGTCGATGCATCCGCGGGAAGTCCCGTGGTGCGCGCACCGATGCCGGGGAAAGTGCTGGCTCTGCTGGTCGAGGAAGGGCAGGAAGTCCAGCTCGGACAGGCGGTGGTGAGAGTGGAGGCGATGAAGATGGAAGTGGAACTGCCGGCCACGGTGGCAGGCACGGTGGAGACGATTCACGCCCAGGCCGAAGAGCTCGTCCTACCCGATGCGCCGCTGGTGACGATCAAGCCGCACGAAGAGGCGGACTGAAGGAGTGGCCCTGCGCTCGCTCTTTTCCGATTCCAAGCATCGTGCCGATCTGGCCATGCTCCTGGTGACCCTCTTCTGGGGGCTCACCTTTCCTCTCATTCGCGCCGCCGTGAGCACGCTGGATCCCCTGGTTTTCGTGGTCCTGCGTTTCTCTCTGGCGCTGGTCGTGTTCCTACCTTTCGTCGTCTTCAGCGCCAGAGTCAGGCGAAGTCTTCGCGCCGCGGTTTTCCCCGGACTGATCCTGGGGCTCTTGGCCGGTGGTGGCTACATCACCCAAACTCTCGGATTGACTTCCATCTCTGCCGGTCGAGCCGCTTTCATCACCGGCTTGAGCGTCATTCTGGTGCCCTTGCTTTCCCCGATCTTCCGGGCGGGTCGCCCCCGGCGCATCGAGATTCTGGCCGCGTTAACCGCGACCCTGGGTCTCTTTCTTCTCACCGATCCGCGCGCGGGGGGAATCACGCGCGGTGACCTCCTGGTCTTGGCGTGTGCGGCCATCTACGCGGTCTACATCCACGTCCTGCAGATTTTTTTGCGTCGACAGCCCGATTCGGTGGCTCTGGCCTTTCTGCAGATCGTGGGAATCGCGGCTCTGGCCGGCGCGTGTCTGCCCCTGGCCGACCCCGGACCGCTCCGCTTCACCCCGATGGCCTGGGTGGCCCTGCTCTTCACCGCCACTTTCGCCACCGGCGGGACCACCTGGCTTCAAACTCACTTTCAGGGACGCACCACACCGCAGCGGACCGCGCTCATCTTCTCCATGGAGCCGGTGTTCGCCACCCTCTTCGCCTACTGGATGCTGGGAGAGGTCCTTTCCACGCTCGGCCAGTTGGGCGCGCTGCTCATTTTGATCTCTGTGACGGGCGCGGAGCTTTTGGATCGGCCGAAACCGAAGAGCTAGTGTATTCTGCGGCCCGAATTTATCCCTCGGGCTGACGCCCCGAAACCAGTGGCGAATGGCATGACTCTCACCAGTGCACAAATCGAGCGCACGATGCGCCTCTCCATTTGGGAGGGCACGGCGTGGGCCGTGATGGTGGGACTGGGAGAGACCTATTTCATCGCCGACGCAGTTCGCCTGCACGCCAGCGCTCTCCAACTCGCCCTGACGATCACGCTCCCATTGGCTCTCGCCGGGGCGGGACCTCTGACCGTGCTCGGATTCCTGGGGCAACGAGTCCGCCGAAAGTCGCTCGTGATCTCCGCCGTGTTGGCGCAAGCCCTCGTACTCGTGAGTCTGAGCGTCACCGAACACCTCGGAGCTTCGACTCCGTCGCGTCTGATCGCCCTCGTGTGTCTTTACCAGATCATGGGGCAGGGGGCGGGGACGGCGTGGTCGTCGTGGATCAGCGACTTGGTGCCCCACGAAGTCCGCGGCCGGTATTTCGGCCGACGGAATCGAGGGGTGTACATCGGGAGCTGCGTGGGACTGGTCACCACCGGCATTCTCCTGCATTGGCTGGAACCGGTGGCTCCCGGACAGGGAGTGGGGGTGGTCGGAGGCACGGGGTTCGAACTCGCGTTCCTGCTGGCCGCTGCATTTCGGGTCGTGTCGGGAACCCTCTTGTGTCTCTCCTCCGAGCCCGAGTTCACGGGATTGGCGCATCGCGAGCAGGCGCTGCGATTTTTGAAGAGCGACCGCGGCACGCGCGCATTTTGGCTTCTGGGTCTGGTGGCCCTTTTTCACTTCGCCGTGTATACGAGCGCGCCCTACTACGGGGCCTTCATGCTCGAGACCCTACGCTTCAGCTACCTGGAGTACATGAGCGTGACGGTGGCGTTGATCGTCACCAAATCGCTGGTGACTCCCTGGTGGGGTGGCGTGATCGACCGCTACAGCGCTCGTGGGGTGTGGATCCTGGCCCTGTTTGCGATCGCGGTGATCCCGGTTCCGTGGATCTTCGCGCACGGACTTCTGGTAATTCTGCTCGCCCAGCTCTGCTCGGGTGTCTCCTGGTCGGCCTTCGAGCTCAGCTACTTCACCCTGCTCCTGGAGTCCAGCACCCGTCGCACCAGACCTTCCCTTTTCGCCGCCCAGAGTTTACTCGTCGGCTGGTCGCAGCTCGGCGCGGGCGTGCTCGCGGCCTGGATGTTGCCGCTCTTGGGGAACGGCTACCGGGGCCTGTTTCTGGTGAGCGCGGTGGCGCGCCTGCTCGCGGCGATTACCGCCGGTGCGTTCATGCCGCGCGCCTCCGGATTGCGGGTGCCATCGATTCGGGGACAGGCGCTGCGCTTCCTCGGGATCCGAGCCCACGGGGGACTGGTGCGACGCCCGGTCTTTGAGAGCAGTCCCCCAGAGGAAGACGACACCCCCTAGCTTGCGGGGGGGCCGCCTTCCGGAGATTCCTCTAAAGCGTCGTAATTGACGACTTGACAGAGTCTCTTTCTTGAACTAGTCTTCGTAAGACTTGACGAGATAGAGTCATAATTATTAATAAATCGTCGAAAGTTGCGACTATGAAGCTCAGCCAATTGGAACGCGATACGGCGATCCTGGAGGAAGTGGGGGAGCGCCTCGCACGGCGCCGGATCGACCTGGGACTGACCCAGGCGGCCCTGGCCGAGCAGGCGGGTCTGGGCAAGCGCACGGTGGAGAGGATCGAGAGTGGGGAGTCCGCGCAGCTTGTGAGCCTAGTGCGGATTCTGCGCGTGCTCGAGTTGCTCTCCCGGCTCGATCTGCTCGTTCCCGAGCTCGGACCCCGCCCGATGGACCAGTTGCGGCGCAAGGGGAAGGAGCGGCGCCGCGCTTCCTCCCGTCATGAGACCAAGAAGGATCCCCAACCCTGGTCCTGGGACGACGAGAAATGAGTCGCGTGGCCGAAGTCAAACTGTGGGGTTCCACCATCGGCGCCGTCTCACTGAGCGAAGACAGCGAAGTGGCTGCCTTCGAATACGACCCCCGCTTCGCGCGGAGTGGGATCGAAGTCGCACCGCTCACGATGCCACTTTCGCGGCGCGTCTATGCCTTCCCCGAACTGTCGCGAGCCTCCTTCCATGGGCTGCCCGGACTTTTGGCCGATTCGCTACCCGACCGATTTGGAAATGCTCTCATCGATGCGTGGCTGGCCAGCCAGGGGCGCACGCCAGATTCCTTCAATGCCATCGAGCGTCTCTGTTACACGGGAGGCAGAGGGATGGGAGCCCTCGAGTTCGTTCCGGCCTTGGGTCCCAAGGCCAGGGGCGCGAGGCAAATCGAAATCGACAAACTCGTCGAGCTGGCTTCGGAGATCTTGACCCACCGCACCGAGCTCAGCGTTTCCTTCGCGGATGAGAGTAAAGGCCGGGCGCTCGGCGACATCCTGCGGGTGGGCACCTCTGCCGGGGGAGCGCGCGCAAAGGCGGTGATCGCCTGGAATCCCCTGACGAACGAGGTGCGCTCGGGTCAAGTGCCGACCGAAGAGGATTTCGAGTACTGGATTCTGAAATTCGACGGGGTGCGGGGCAACAAAGACAGGGAACTCGACGATCCACAGGGCTATGGCGCGATCGAATACGCCTACTCCAAGATGGCCCGTGATTGTGGGATCTCCATCAACGACTGCCGGCTCTTCGAGGAGAACGGCCGGCGGCATTTCATGATGCGTCGCTTCGATCGCCGCAGCGGGGGTGAGAAGCTGCACATGCAGTCCCTTGGCGCTCTAGCTCATTTCGATTTTCATCTCGCGGGTGCGTATTCGTACGAGCAGGCTCTGCTCGTCATTCGGCAGCTCGAGCTTCCCATGAGCAGCATCGAGGAGCAGTTTCGCCGCATGGTCTTCAACATCGTCGGCCGCAACCATGATGACCACGTCAAGAATATTGCCTTTTTGATGGATCGCTCCGGTCAGTGGTCGCTCTCGCCGGCTTTCGACATGACCTACAGCTTCAACCCTTCGGGCCGTTGGACCGCTCGCCACCAGATGAGCATGAACGGCAAACGCGAGGATTTTGCCCTGGAGGATTTCAAAGCGTGCGCCAACTCGGCATCCATGAAGCGTGGGCGTGCCGAGACCATTCTCGGCGAAGTGGTCGAGGTCTTCTCGCGGTGGGCCGAATACGCGGACTCTACCGGAGTCGACCCGGACTGGCGCGAGCGCATTCAAAAGATTCTGCTCTTGGACTGGCACTGAGTGCCACGCACTCAGCCTCTGTGGTACACCGCATCGAAGAGCTTCTTCCAATCGACGCCGTCTTGGGACATCTCCATGCTGGAAGCCATGAAGCCGGGCTTGGAAAGGTCGTAGATGAGACGAACCCTCATCGGCTGACCATCGTGTCCCAGGGTCAGCACGTTTCCTTCGAATTTGCCGGTGAATACTTCGGGGGGCGAACCGATGGAGTCGATCCAGTAGAGAGTATAGAGTTCGCTGCGGGGATCGAAGGTGTAGACCCCGTGCCCCTGAAAGGTGATGACGCCATCGCGTTCCTGTAAGTAATCGGACACCAGGGCGAATCCCCCGACCGCCACGCGGCTGGTCGTCTTCCCCTTCGCCACCCCGCCCTTGGGATCCCAATGCGAGGGATACATCGTCTCGTTTCCCTCCCACTCTCCGGCGAGATCCTCGAACTTTTTGTGACCGGGACTGAGCTGGGGCATCTCCATATTCGTCTCCTTAGCTGGGGGAGTTCTGGTCAGGCCTTGCCGGTAAACGGAAAGACGGGTCGCTCGAGCGGGAATGGTGCCTTGACGAAGCAGTTATCGCCCAGCCACGGAGCCAGCCGCGCCGCGTGCACGGAGAGCTTGTCGCTAAAGAAGTGGAATTCGATGACGCCGTCCAGCTCGTTTTTAAGGTAGGGGTAGAGCTCGTCCAGCGAAGGCACTCGCTCGCCCACGACATCCAAGAGGCGTAGGCAGCCCCCCTCGCGGGTGAAGAAGACCGCGCACTCCAGCTCGGGAATCTCGTAGGCGTGTTCACGCAAGCGGTGCAGGGCATGGAACATGACCAACTTCGGGTTCAGGATGGCGAAGCGATCCGAGACCGGAGAGCGCCGTTGCGCGTACTGGTAGATCATGTCGCGATCAAGCTGCTTCGTGCAATCCAGTTTCTGCAATCCAGGGCGATGTGCGGCAGTTGGCGCGGGGACGCGCTCCACGTACTCCGGCAAAGGCTCGAAGCCACACCGCTGGTAGAAGGGAATGGCGTCTTCGTTGGCGAAGAGAAACACGCCCTCGTGTCGATCCTGGGCCCAGTCCAATCCGATTTCGGTCAACCGGCGGTTCAGCCCCTGTCGCCGCCACGGCGGCAGCGTGCCCACGCCGGAGATCTGCGCGAGACGGGTTTTTCTGCCATCCACCACCGCATCGAGCAGGTAGATACAGACACTCGCGACGACCCTGTCCTCTTCGAAGAAGGAAAAGGGGGTGTAGGCCTCATCCCAGTACCCGGCCGACTCCCACTCGCGGAAATCGAGCCCGAAGATTTCCTGCATGAAGGTCTTGAATGCGGTTCGAGCTCGAGGATCGTCCCAGTAGGCGGTCTTGAGTGTGAGCTTCGAGTTCATGAACTGGAATTGCTCGCCAGGTGTTCGCGAATCCACCGCGACCAGCGCTCGAGCTTTTCGTCGTAGTCTCCTTGGGACATGGCCGCGAGGTCGCGATTTCCATTCTCGGAAAGGCCTACGAACGAGTAAGTGACCGATACTTCCGTCCGCTGCCGGGCCGACGACTGGCAGCGGACCACGATGTGGGCAACATGGTGCCCGGGCTCCACTCGGTGGTACCCCACCTCGTGGTGCACTCGATCCAGACCGGAGACCACCCAAACCGCCTCGCCACGCTCTTCCTGTGTGCGAAACACCTGGCCGTGCCGCCACTCGTGTCTTTTCGGGTATAAAATCTCCGGATCCCACCCGGGAACCCAGGACCTTTCGCCTTGGGGAGAGAACAGGGGGAATGCCTCGTCTGGGTTGGCCTCAACCGAGAGACGACCCGTGAAGCTAGCCATGTGCGGTTTGAACTGGTCCATCGGATCCCCGGTCCTCTACGGCTTTGGTGGCCCCTTTTCTTTGACCAAGGACTCATGGATCAAACTGCCGGCGAGCGATCCTCCCAGCGCGAAGGGAACCGCCAGGAGGACCCCGAGCCCTCCGGCCACCTCGAGCGCCACCACCGGAAGCGCGGAGAGGAGCGCGCTCGTCCAGATGCGCAATCCAGCCGCGGCGCCCAGCGCGGCGACGAGCATCACGGCGCCAGCGCTGATCGCGGCATCATCCCATCCTGGCCGGGTGTCCATCCACGCGATGAACGCGCCGGCGCCGAGCACGAGAATGCTGGTAATGATGTGGCGGCGTGAGGAATATCGTGTCATGGCCTCGTGAGTGACCTCGATTGTTCGCGGCCTCTATTTCTTGCTGAATCCGTAGCGCGTGAGAAGCAGATTCTCATCCTGCACCAGTCCGATGCCCGGGGCATAGGTCTTGAATTCGTTCTCGTCGGGATCCAGGCCAGATCCTTCCCCTGTTCGCAGACACTTCTCGAAAGTGCCGGCCGGTGTTTCGAAACGCTGGCTGAGACTGGCAATCGTGGCGCGGTCCATGGCCACACCGGGCGCAAGTTCTTGATAGTACTTCATTCCCACTTCGGGAGTGCCCGGCATCATGAGGCCGGCACGAGCTTCAGCGTTGTCCGCGCGCCACGAATCTTCGCCACGATGCGGCGTTCCGCCCTCGTAGACCGTGACGTCCTCTCCGAAGTAGAAGATGTCATGGGTATCACGGTCCATGGCATAGAAATTCCGCGACACCTCGGTCAATACCCCGTCCTCCCATTCCCGCTCTTCCATCACCCGCGTCATCACGTTCCCTACCTTCACCGTATCGTCGAGAACCGTGATCACCAGTTTGGCGCCGGGAGCTTCGAGCACGAGCTGAAACTGCGGCTCCAGGACGAAAAACTGGTTGTGGCCCCTGGAAATGAAGTGGCGCTGGTCGAGATGGAAGTCCCGTTGCCAGCTTGGAGTCTCGGTAGCGTCCCGAGTTGCTGGTTCGTCCGCGGCGCGGATGGGAGACAGAGCGCCGAGAGCGAGAACGGCGAAGAGCACGAGGCAGGCGGTCCATCGTCTCATCGAGTTCCTCCCATCGCGCCGAGCTCAGAATTCTCGGGCCAGCGCGGGTACCTCCGCGGCGATTGGTTCAGTCCTTCCAGTTCCACCATTTAAGCCGTTCGGGCTCGTGTTGGCTCGTGCTCGCGAAGTACACGGCGCAGCGGAAGGTGTAGAGCACGCAGCGGTCGATTTTTTCTCCGCGCTGCTCGCAGAGCGTGTCGAACATCTCTTGGGGGTTCTCGTCCCGCAAGTCCCCCACTTGCCGATAGCCGAGGGAGCGCAGGTCGGCCGCGATGCTGGGCCCGACGCTGGGTATCGCCTGGAGCGTGTCATGGACGATCATGGTTTCCTCCCGGGATGGCGATTGCGGGATGCTGCCAAGAGGATAGCGCTGCCTGGAGGATTGGTCGAGCTGAGAGTCGCGAGAGTTGCCGCCACGGTCCGTCGATCCGATCAGCATCCCTCGGCTCTGTGGCGACCCAACGGCTCTAGTTGCGCCGGGTGTAGGTGGTTCTGCTTCCCCGCGCGTCTTCCAAAATGAGCCGGTCGTTCGCCCATTCGACGATGGTTCGTTCGATCTCGCCAGATCCCGGGTCATAGACGAGGATACGACCTTTTTCGATGCGCAGCGGGTGGTACTGACTGTCAGAATCGAGCCAGATCTGCCCGTCGTGGATGGCGAAGGCGGCGGTGGGCGCGTTCGTGTCGGACCACCAGCTCCCCTGAAGTTGCTTAAGGGTGATGGGTTTCTCATGAGGTGTGCATGCCGCCAAGAGGAGGGCGACAATGCAGAGGAGTGTTCTCGTCGGTACGATCATGGTTTCAGAGCACGGCTTCCTTTCCCCGTGGGCTCTTGGGGCATTGGTACCCGGAACACGTGACCATCCTCTTCTTGCGACTTCGTCGGCTACACCGAGCGTCCTTTGCTTCCCTGAAGATTCATCCTGCGCCCCGTGATCACGCGAAAGGCGATTTCAACGGAGAGGGCCACGGAGACCAGCAGAACCAGGAACCAGAGTTCCTGGGGGGAAGTGGTCGCCGTCTGCCAGATCAGACACCCCAGCGCACCTAGACAAAATCCCGCACCGAGAAGGGAGAGCGACTTCTTGCTCTTTGTCTCGTTTGCCAGCACCGCGTTGGCGAGGTTCACCGCCGCGAAGATCAAGAGGAAGCCGGCGCTGCCCATGGTCGACATGCTCGACAGGTCGGCCAGGTTCGCGACCAAAACGGTGAGTCCTGAGGTGATGAGAAGGCCCTCCAGAGGCCTTCCCCAGGCCTTTTTCTCCAGCGCGCTCGGGAGCTCGCCGTCCTTTGCGATGACGTAACTCAGGCGGGAGGCTCCATACACCGTCGCGTTGATCGCCGAAGCGGTCGAGAGCATGGCGGCAATGGCGATCAGCACGAATCCGACTTGCCCCAGGGAAGGGCGGGCCGCCTCGGCCAGCGCGTAATCCTTGGCCCCCACGATCTTCGCCACGGGGAGCGAACCGACCGTGACGATGGCGACGAGCACGTAGAGTACGATTACGAAGGCGACGCTCCCAAAGAAGGCGCGCGGCAGAGTCCTGGGCGCATCCCGCACATCCTCGGCCGCGTTCGCAATCAGCTCGAAACCCTCGTAGGCGAGAAAGATGATCATCCCTCCGGCCACGAGGTTTATGGGGGAGGGCCAGGTTGAGCTCGCCAGCCGCGCGCCGTCTACCCCCCAGATACCGACCCCGATGAACAGCGCGAGAATCAACAGTTTGAACAGCACGATCCAGTCTTCCGCCTCACCAATCAGCTTGGCTCTCAAGAGATTGAGCCCCGTGATCCCGAGAACACTGACCGTGATCAGGATGTGTTTCCACAGAGGGCGTGCTGCCTCCGGGAAGAACGACGCGCCGTAGCTTCCGAAGGCATAGGCGTACAGCGAGAGCATGACGATGTAGCTCATCCAGAGCAGGATGTTCGCGCTTCCGGTCAAGAGCCCCGAGCCAAAAGCGCGATCGAGGAAGGTGACGGTACCACCCTGACTCGGAAAGTGAACGGAGAGTCGCGCGTACGAATACGAAGTCAAGAGCGCCACGAGACCTGCGATCAAGAAGGCCAGGGGCGCCCCGCCTCCGGTCAACTGCACCGACAACCCGAGAACGGCGAAGATTCCGCCCCCGACCATACCGCCGACCCCGATCGAGGCGAGTTCTAAGAAACCGAGGCCGGTGCTCTTGGGTGTGCTCATGTCTTCTACAAGCCGGAGTCCACGATCTGGAGCTTGTCGCTCCCATTGCAACTGATGACGATGTGGTTGCCGGGATCGTGCAGCCATGCGGCATGTGCCGGTGCCGAGCACTCGGTGTCCGCGGCGGTACTCCATTGGGCCACAGTCTGCCCGTCGGAGTCCACCACCAGCACGTTGAAGTGGTCGTCGTTGAACCCAGTGCTGAGGATGGCTACGTCGCCGTTGTTCATCGGGAGCAGATCGATGCCAACCGGGCCGTCGTTCACGGGGACTTGCCCCACGATCTTCACCGAATCGGTCGCCGCATCCCAGGTGGCGATCGTGAGATCATCGCTGTCGTAGTTGCTGATCGCGCAGACATTTCCGGCGCAACGCAACTGGCGGGCGCCGTCTCCGATCGGACCGATATAATCAGCCTGCATTCCCGATGTGCGATCAAACCGGAAGAGGCTGCCAGGAGCCCCATTCGTGGCGACCAGCATGCTCCCGTCCGGACCCCGGGCAAGGGCGGAAGCCAAGGTGCTCGTTCCCAGACCCATGTCGGTATTCAGGAAATCATCCCCGAGATCCCAGGTTCCATTCCCCGGTTGGTATTCCACTTCGGTGATCCGAAAGGAAGTCACCACCAGGAGTCCCCCGCTCGTGCGATCGTTGTCGTAGGAAATCCCGTCGATCACGTTGGAGGAGGACTCGACGGTCAACGAGAAAGCATTCCAGTCTTGAGCGGGTGGGTAGTAGAAGCTCAGGACGCCTCCGTTGGGGCCGTAGGTGAAGACCGCATCCTCACCCGTACCGTCTCGCTTGAATTTGCCAGATCCACCGCCACTCAGCAGGAGTCCCCCGTAGGACTGCGCGCCGGTCGACTGGAAGATGGGAGTGGCCGGAGGACTCTGCCAGGGTGGGCCCTGGACGAGGAAGGAGTTGGAACCGGCCACGGCCAACAGAAAGGACTGCACCGTCTGGTTGGCCCAATCGCCGGGAATTGCGAGGACGTCGACACCGTCCGGTGCGACCACGGGAGAATCGTAGAGCCCCGGAACCACATCGGAAGTAGCTGGGGTCACTTCGACCTCGATGGGTCCAGCATAGTCACCATCTTGCTGAGAATCGAAGCCGTGGAATCGGACCTCGAACACACCGACCTTGTTGAATTGAATGATGGTCGTGAGGCCGTCGTGGTCGGCGATGTCGCTGGTGACCCAGGTGCCCGTATATGGAGGTTCGCCGCCGCTGACGCTTCCCGTGAAGCTGATGGATTGCCCCTGCTCGATCTTCTGGCGAGTCGTAGGAGAGATGATCTTCGCCACCACGGAATCACAGCTGCTCTTCACGTGAATCAAGATCTCATCGGACGCTTCGTTGCTGTTCTCATCACGAACGGTGTAGTGAATGGAACGAAGACCGGCGCTTGCGAAGGTGATCGGCGGAGGGTCCTTCGCGGTCGAAGTGGCCGGCGTTCCTCCTTCGAAGGACCATGCGTGCGTAAGGGAGTCAGTGGATGCGTCTACCGTGGCCTTGAAGGTCACGGACTGTCCGACCAGAATACAGATTCCCGAATCCGGTTGGATGATCTTC
Organism: Candidatus Krumholzibacteriota bacterium; assembly: GCA_963764625.1. Taxonomy (GTDB): domain Bacteria; phylum Krumholzibacteriota; class Krumholzibacteriia; order JAJRXK01; family JAJRXK01; genus JAOZPE01. The sequence goes on from CAVXTH010000009.1 coordinate 664,094, forward strand.
GCTGTTATGAGAGGAAGTTCGGGGACGTTGATGTCACCGTTGTTGCTGCAGCTCAATCCCAGGAACCAGACGACGATGAGAGAGAGGAGAAGGACGGAATGAGATAGTACCCGACGACGTGGAATAGACAATTTGATGCTCGCTCCCGGGGAAACAAAAATTTTACGAACCGATTCCAAACCAGGTCAACCGAAAATCCGCGCTGCGAAGTGCTCCCGTTAAGACGATTGCCATTCTGTTTCCGTTAAAAGCTAGACGAAAAGCGATCCCTCCGGCGAGGAATCGCTCTTCTCCCATGAATCATTCGAATTCTCTCCAACCAGCACCCGCTCGCCATCGAGCCAGGCCAAGGGGACTCAGTCCACCACTCTGGCCTTATAGCCGTACTGCAGAACCTCCCATTTGGGATCGGACTGCAGCTTGCGGAAGATGATCTCGACTTTGGTGCCGATTTTTACCTCGTCGGGTGGAGCATCGGCCACCATGCAGGTGAGCCGCGTCTTGTTCTCCAGCTCGACGATCGCCACCACATACGGCTTCTGCGACTCGAACTGCGCCGGGGGAATCCAGATGGTGGTGTGCGTGAGCACTTTCCCGCGACGCGGCAGTTGGGTCGTCTCGAATTTGCGCGCCCCGCACTTGCGGCACACCGCGCGCGGCGGAAAGTGAACTTCCCCGCAACTCGTGCACTTGCCGGCTTCCAGCCGGTAGCGCTGTGGGATCTCACGATGGTAGCGGGGGGTGATCATTGCTCCACCTCCAGGATGTGTACGGTGCAGCTTCCGCCCGAACCGCCCATGTTCTGTGCCATGCCGACCCGAGGCTTCTTCTTCAACTGACGATCCCCGGCGCGCCCGGTGAGCTGGGATACGATCTCGTAGATCTGCGCCACGCCGCTGGCACCTACCGGGTGACCCTTGCTCTTCAGACCGCCCGAGGTGTTGATGGGCCTGGCGCCGTCGCGGGCAGTGGCTCCGCTCAGGGCCGCCTGGCCGCCTTGACCGCGTTCGAAGAAACCCAGCTCTTCAGTGCACACGATTTCAGCGATGGTGAAGCAGTCGTGTACCTCGCAGACATCGATGTCCTTGGGGCCGATGCCCGCCATCTCGTAAGCGCGGCGTCCTGCCTCGCCCACCACCGGAATGGCGGCGAAGTCCTCGCGGTCGTGCAGGGCGATGGTGTCGGTGGCATGCCCGGAGCCGATGATCTTCACCACCGGCTTGCCAAGTTCGCGCGCCACTTCCACCGGCGCCAAAAGAACGCAGGCCGCGCCGTCGGTCACCGGTGAGCAGTCGAAGAGTCCCAGCGGTTCGGCCACGCGCACCGCGCCCAGCACCGTCTCCGGCTTGATCTTCATCTGAAATTGCGCCTTTGGATTCAGCGCCCCGTTGTCGTGGTTTTTGACCGCCACCGCCGCGAGCATTTCCGGCGTAGTGCCGTAGCGCGCCATGTGCGCATTGGCGATCATCGCGTACAGACCGGGGAAGGTGACGCCATTGTACACCTCGTATTCCTGGTCGGCCGCGGTGGCCAGACAGTAGGTGGCGTCCGCCCCGTCATTCATCTTTTCCACCCCTCCGGCCAGCACGTAATCGCTGGCTCCGCTGGCCACCTCCAGCCACGCGGCGCGAAATGCGGCGCCGCCCGATGCGCAGGCCGATTCGACGCGGGTGGCGCCGATGCCCGGCAGGCCGGCATAATCGGCCAGCATGGAGGCCAGGTGCTCCTGGCCCACGAACAGACCGCCGCTCATGCAGCCGATGTACGCCGACTGGATCTTGGAGCGCTCCACGCCCGCGTCTTCGATGCACTCGGCTGCCGCTGTCGCGAAGAGATCCCGAAGGGGGGAGTCCCACAGCTCGCCGAACTTGGTCATGCCGATGCCGATCACAGCTACGTCTCTCATCTCATCCCCCTTTCTAGATCTCGTTCATGCGGATCTTGCCGCGGTACGCTACGTACTTGCCGTAGTCCAGGTGAATGCGCCGGTCGCCGAGCTGGTCGCGTACTTTCGGCGCCAGATTTTGAATCTCGGGAAGGCGATCGGTGGCGCGTAGAATGAAGGAGTCCGAACCGGCGCCACTTCCGAACGAGGTGATCAGGATCTGGTCCCCGGGCTTGGCGACGTCCAGACAGGCGGCCAGTCCGGTGGGCGAGGACCCGCTGTAGGTGTTGCCCATCAGGTTGACCACCCAACCCTGTTCCATCTGTTCCTTCTTGAAGCCCAGGGCCTTGCCGGCCTTCAAAGGAAACTTCCCGTTGGGCATGTGGAAAACGGCGTAGCGGAAATCTTCCGGCTTCATGCCGCTGCGCTCGAGGATGCCCCCGGCGCTGCTCAAGACGTGCTTGAAATACGCGGGTTCGCCGGTGAAACGTCCGGCATGGCGCGGGTAGAACTCGCCTTCGCGCCGCCAGAAATCGGGAGTGTCACTGGTGTAGGAATAGGTGTGGAGAATTTCGGCCGCGACTCTCTCGGTGCCCATGATGAAGGCGGAGCCACCGGCCGAGGCGGTGTATTCGAGCGCGTCGCCAGGAGCGCCCTGACTGGTGTCGGCGCCGATTCCCAGCGCGTATTTCATCTCGCCCGACTTCACCTGGCAGTAGGCCACGTACATGGCTTCGGTGCCTGCCTTGCAGGCGAATTCGAAGTCGGCCACGTGGACGTCTGGCCCAATGCCCAGGGCATCGATCAGAATCGTACCCGAGGGTTTGACCGCGTACGGGTGGCTCTCCGAACCGATGTAGCAGCTGCCGATTTCTTGGGGGTCGATGCCGGCGCGCTTGAGCGCATCCCGGGCCGCCGCCACGCTGATGGTGATGGTGTCTTCGTCTGGTCCGGGAACTGTCTTTTCTTCGAGGAGGAGGCCCTTTTTGAAGGCCTCGGCGTCCGCGCCCCACTGGTTGGCGATGTCCTCCGCCTTGATCCGGTAGCGCGGGACGTAGGAACCATAACCGACGATCCCAATCATAGGACGTCTCCTTCCTTGGATCCCTGCTGTGTGGAATAGCGCACCGACGGTAGGTCCTGGACCGTGCGAACGCAAGGCGGGTCGAGCGTGCGTTCGGGGTCTCGAGACTTCGGCTGCGCCGCGCGTGCGTTGGGGGGCTTCGGACTCCGGCCGAGCCGAGCCCGCGACTGTGTACCCGGGTAGACTGGGGCCAGTCCTTGGGGCCGGGTCCGCTTCGCCGCGGGGGGGGGTGTACCCGGGTAGACGGCGGTCGAGGCAGCAGGACGCGGGCAGAAAAACTGGGTGCAAATCTATCGTATATTCATGCCCGAAGGCCAAGCGCAGGGAGGGAAGAAGCCGGTAGAATCCCTGGAAAATCGCGAAAAAACCCATTGCAAACTTCTAAAATACCACTAATATGTTTGTATTACCTCCCTGGTGCATTTCGACTCGTGACACGGCGTGAACCGTGTCGCGGAGGGATTCGCTTTCGATTCGTGGGGGTCGTCATGTCAACTGCTCAGTCCAAGCGCGCCAGCAGAACCAGCCAGACCAGCAAGCCTATCTCGACTGCCCCATCATTTCGCCCCGGCCTCAGCGCGGCGCAGGTCGATCGGGAGCTGAAGCGCGCCGTCCAGAACTGGCGCTCGGCCGAGCAGTGCGTGGTCCTGTGGTTTGCCGAACTCCATCGGCGTCAGCTCTACAAGAAACTCGGCTTCGGGACCATTCATCTCTACGCAGCCGAAGCTCTCGGGTTCTCGCGGGCGCGCTCCTATCAGTTGCTGAAGTTGGCGGAGCGCTTGAAAGAGCTGCCGACCTTGCACAGGGCAGTGGCTTCGGGCGAGCTGGGATGGACCAAGGCGCGGGCCGTGGCGACGGTCGCCACGGTGAAGACCCAAGAGAAGTGGCTCGAAAAGGCGCAGACTTCGAGCCGCCGTGAACTCGAAAGGGAGATCGACCGTACGAAGCGCCGGGTTCGAGCCGCACGCGCGATTCCCTCAGGGCAGATGGCCTTGGGGGCCGTGGTCTCCAACGGGGCTGAGAGTGCTCGGGCTGGCGGTTCTGCCCGCGCTGACGGTTCCGCCAATGCCGGAAATGCCAAGTCGGCTGGTCACGCCAGATGTGGAAACGAGCCAGCGCTTCGAGTCGACGACAGCATTGGAACCACGAAACGAAGCGCTGCCTGCGCCGAGGGTCAGCCGGGCCAGCGCGAGACGATCATGGAGGCTCCCCTCAGCCTGAATGTCGCCTTCACACCCGAGCAGTTCGCGCGCTACGAGGCTCTCGTGGCACAGCTACGTCGCCGCGGCCATCGCGAAGCGAAAGGGGGGTTGCTTCTCGCGGCGTTGGACAGTTTGCTGACCAACTCCGAACCGGCAACCGCTCGAACCGGTGACGAACGCAAGTCCCAACCGAAAACCACCAAGGTCGCGGGTGGTTTCGGCGCGGCTCATTCGCGCGGGGCGGTTGCCATCCGCGTGACCGCCTCACCCTATCAGATCCACATCCATCACTGTCCGCGCTGCGAATCCGCCGTGATCGCCACCAGCCGCGGGGACCAACCGATCGACCGCACCACCCTCGAGGCTGCGCTCTGCGATGCGAGGCTGAAGCGCCCTGGCCAGCGCACTCGCTCGACTTTGCCCTCGCGCCTACGCCGGCAGGCTCTCGAACGCGATCGGCATCGATGCCGCATGCCGGGATGCGAATACCGGCAATTCCTCGCGGTGCATCACATCGTTCCCAGAGAGGATGGAGGAACACACGAGCTGTCGAACCTGATCACGCTGTGTGGCTCGTGTCATCGCGCTCTGCATGAGCTGCGAACACCACAACGCCAGGAGGTATTGGGTCCGGTGCGACGAAGGGACCGGCGTCTCGCTCCTTGAGCCAGGGAGTGATCTTCACGGCCTGTATTCGTCCGTGGCCTGCAGCCGCGGCGGCGACGTTTGCACGACTGCGCTCGCTGTTGCGCTTGACGGTGCGTACGTGATGATGACGGGGCAGCTGGTGGCTGCACTGGCCGGCTGGTAGAGCGGCGTCGGGGGCTGCCCGAAGTAACAGATGTCCACTCCACCGCCGCAGTCGGGAACCAGTGATGGGTCCGTGCCGACGATCGGCGGGTCATGTTCCCAGTGGTTGTAGCGAACGTCAGCGTGCACCAGAGGGAGGACCTCCAGATTGGCTGCGTCATTGCAGGCGAGGACGTTGCCGTAGGCGTGCAGCGTATACTCGAGGCCTGCCGAGATGTCGACTCTCACTTGGAGACCAGTGTATCCATTGTCAGCGATTGTGTTGAGTTTGCATACCAGCGTATCGCCGTCGGTTCGACCTGTGGCGACGATTCCCGCCTGACCATTCAATAGAATGGTATTCGCTTCCACGAGAAAGTGCGTTGCGCTATCCAGAATGATGCCACTTCCGGCGCATTCCGTGACGGTGTTGTGATAGATGAAACCGTCGGTCGCCCCCGGGATTCCCCCCGCAGCGATGCCGTTTGTGCAGTTCGTGATGACGTTGTGCGTAACTCGTTCACCCGGGCCAAACATGTAGACCGCCGTCGTGGCGTCGGTGAAACGGGAGCTTGTGACCGAGGCATTGTCGCCGTAGAGCTTGACGGCCATGAGGAATCCTCTGAACGAGGAGGCAATGATACTACCGTCATCGCCCAAGGAGACACCTTCAGCTGCGTCGGAGCCCATCGAACCATCAATCAAACAGAAGCTGATCGTCATTGCTTGGCCTTGGCTGTCGATCGTCAAATTTCCACCAGAGGCTCTCGGACGCACCACGCACGCATGCACGACGGCATCTGCGGCGCCGAGAATCATCGGGATCTGCATCGAGCTGATGATCGTCTCCAGGTACTGGATGCCGTTCGAAAGAAGAGTGCCCGTACCGACGAGGCGGGTTCCCGGCTTCAACTGGAGGGGAAAGACCTCTCCTGAGGACTCCGAGTACGATCCCCTTGCCATGAAAATCGGCTCGTCGCCGCTCGTGTGATCGAGAGCCGTGGTGATGGTCTTGCAGGGATTCCCCGGCGCACCACAGGTGGGGGAGTCGGCGCCGGTGTTGACGTCGACGTAGATTCCCTCGCTCGACGAGTAGGTGACAGCGGACAATTCGGTTCGGTTCGTTTCGACGTTTCCGGCGGCATCCATCGCGCGTACGACCGCATAGTAGGTCGTCCCGGGAGTCAACCCGGTCAACACGGTTGACTCCTCGCCGGAGGATGTCGCCGCGGTTGGTGTCGCGAAACTCTGTCCGCCGCTCGTGGCGGCGAGATAGATGAGATAGGTGGTGTCGGCGGCCGGAGCCCCGGCCTCGGTGGCCGCCTGCCACGAGAGCGCAAGCGCGGTGTCCGAGAGCGGCCCGATCGAGCTCACACCGGAGAAATCGGGCGCTTGGACGTCAGCGCTCGTCACCATGGAGAGGGCGACCGTCTGATCGAGGGAATCCAAGCTCGCGTAGTGAACCCCGCGATAGATCGTCTGGCCGTTTCCATCCCGGGCCTCCACCTGAAAGCGCCGTGTGGGACCCCACGCGACATCGAGATTCTCTTCGACCAGACGATCCGGATTGGTGACGGTGCGGGTGAGGTCAGAAATGTCCTCACCGGAGACGGTGATCGTCACTTCGCTCACGCTGGCGGGCGTCGTCAGGACCGGTCCGGAGGCCAGGTGATTGTCCCAGGAGACGATGCGAAGCTGCACCCCGCCGCTCGGGGGTGGGGCTCCGCCGCCGTCGCTCGAGACGGGTGAGCTACCCCCGCAGCCGGTGAAGAGGGCTGCCGCCGTGAGCACCACGTCTGCCGCGAGCAGCAGACCCGCCGCCACTCCATTCGAAGACCTCTGATACGCACGCAACCAAGCCATTGGTACGAACTCCTGCCTGACCGGACCCCTCTGGCAATCCCGGACCTGGGGTTCCCGGCTGGGTACTCGTGAAACACTTCAGGGGCGCGAGATGGCAAGACGGAAATGAGGTCTTGCCAAAACTCCTCGCCCGCGTGTTCCCCCTGCATACCCCGTCGAGTGAGGAGGTCCCCTGATGCATCCACGACCCGCTGGCGCCCGTCCCCAGAGCGTTGCGCGACCCCAATTTCGCGCCGCTCTGGGGAGCGGAGTTGTTTCCCAGGTGGCGATTTCCGTGATCCTTACATGTTCGCTCTTGGTGGGAATGCCATCCGCCCACGCCGCCTGGGAGAATGGGAACTGGTCGCCGATCTTTACCGCGACCAACGACATCGATTATCTCGACGTCTGCAGTGACGGTGGGGAGGGCACCCTGGCCATCACGATGGACCCCGATCCCTACCCGCGCCGGGCGACCTTCACCAAGCTCTCGCGGTCGGGCAGCGAGATCTGGGGCAACGACGGGCGCTGGGTGGAGATCGACCTCTCATCCGGCGGGCAATCCGGTCCGGTGGCGATCGCGCCGGACGGGGCCGGGGGCGCGTTCTGCGCGTACCTGGAGAACTACACGACCACGAGCTACCTCCACTTGGTCCGCCGGGACGCAAGCGGCAATTTCGTGTGGGCCAAATACGTCGACAACGTGGGTCCTAACCCGGCAAGCGTCGGCGTGAAGTTGCTCGACGAACCGGGCGTCGGTGTCAACTTGGTGTACGCCAATGGGACGGGACAGCGACTTCTGGCCGCCCGTTACGACAACGACGGTAATCTGCTCTGGGGCGATCAGGTCAACGACTTCTACGCCCACAACGCCGGGCTGGGCCCTGCTAGCGGGTACGCGGAGTTCGACGCACGTTCCGACGGCCAGGGAGGGGTGCTGGTGGGTTGGATTCGCTACGACCCCGTCGAGTACCAGCAAAACGGCGTCTTGTTCGAGCAGGTCGGCGCGCAGAAGCTCGACAGTAGCGGCGCGCGCCAATGGGGCAGCGACGGCGTACTCATCTGGGCTGAACCCTACTTTCCCGAGGTGAGCATCTATCACGCCCGCATCGTCAGGGACGGTGCGGGAGGCGCCTACCTGATCACCAGCGGCGGACTGCGCGCCTACGGGCAGCACCTCAACTCGGTGGGGACGCCCACTTGGGGGAGTGGGGGAATCGTGGTGCAGGCAACGCCCAATGCGGGACCGAACGCCGACAGCGAGCCCGAGATCGTGTCGGACGAGAGTGGTGGCTTCATCCTGGTGCAGAGCGACGGCAACATCTACGCCCAGCGCATGGGCAGCACCGGCAACAAGCTCTGGGGTCCCGATGGCCTCACCATTGCTCAAGTGGACGAGCTGCACGAGTACTTCGACAAACCCGCACTGGATGCCGACGCCTTCGGTGGCGCCCTGGTGGGGTGGAATCGTTGGGTCGATGGAGCAGAGTCCCTATGCGGCCTGCGAATCGACGCCAACGGCACCACGCTTTGGTATGAAGAGCATCTCTTCGACGCCCCTTCGAACGAATCGGTGCACGACATTCACGTGGTGGCCGACGGGCACGGGAGCGGGCAGTTCGTGTGGCAGGAGACCGACGCTTCCGGCAACGACGACGTCTACGCACTGGGGGTCGACCTCAATGGGCAGCCGCCACAGCCATTCCTCTATGGCGTCATTCCTGAATCGGGTGAGCCAGGAGAAGTGGGTCCGGTGGCCATTTTCGGCGACTACCTCGATGCCAGCTACACCTACCAGCTTCGGCACTCCGGTTCGGTGGCGCCGATCACCAGCCCGGTCGCTCTCAACTCGGGTTTGGTGCTCGCCACCGGGGATCTCACGGGGGCGCCTCTGGGGCGATGGGATCTGGCCATGGCGCAGGGTACGAGCGACAAGTCGACGGTGATTGACGCGTTCGGAGTGGGCAATGCGCCGCCCTGCGATCAACCGCAACTGCTTGCCGCGCACACCGAGATGCTCTCCTTCGGCAGTATGCGCAAGTGCGCTTTCGACCACGAGGGCAACGTCCGGGCGGCTTCGATCTATCAGGAGGCGGGTACCGGTGACTTCATCTTGGCGCTGTGGACCATTCAGCTGCCGCAGATGACGGCTAGTTCCCACGAGCTGCAGCGCTTCGGGCCCTCCGAGCAACCCACGGATCTCGCGTTCGCCATCGATGACGCCGATCGGAGTGTCGTGAGCTATGTCGTGCCCAACGAAGGTGTGCATCTCGAGCGCTATGTGCCTCCACCTCAGAACGATTATCTAGACGGAGAGATCGCTGGCAATCCCACCGGCTCCTATTCGAATCCGACCTTGGCCATCGATGGTTCGGGAGATCCCCATGTCATCGTCGAATACGGGCCATCAGGTTCGCAGAATTTCCTCCACTTGTTCGGCGCAATGGGTGGATACGTTTGGGGCTATCTCGTCATCGCCAACAACACACACGACCCCGAGCTCATCCGAGACGGCGACGATCTGAGGCTGGCCTACGTGTGCGACTCCAACATCCTCGGCCTGCAGGACATCCGGACCGTGGTGTACCATGATGGCTCGTGGCAGTCCTCCCTCGTCCAGACCTACGGCCTGGACCTGAGCTCTCCGACCCTGGCGTGGGATGGCGCGAACACCGTGCTTCTGGCTTGGATCGTCGACAACTCGGGCAATGGAAGCGCCTCCACTCTGATGACCACTCGGATCTCGGGGAGCGTGACGGATCCGCCCAAGCTTCGTTCCACCGACGGTTACGTGTACCGAGTCGAGGCGGGCGCCGCTGGAAAGGACGCCTTCACCCTGCTCACCCAGGAAACCGGTTCACCCATGCAGATCTTCGTGCGTTCGACCGATGGCTACGTGCTCTATCCCAAGAAGCGGATCAATGCCTTCGACGAGAGTGACTGGCCTTCGCTTGCCGTGCAGCCGGGGGGCGAGCGCACCTTCGCTCTGTGGACGAATTACAACCACCCCGAGAGCGGCACGAGCTGGTGGAGCTGGTACTGCGAGCTGACCGCCACCGCGGCGCCATCGATTTTGCCGCGGCCGATGAACTTGACGCTTCGTGCGGCGCCCAATCCCTTCAATCCGCGGACGGTATTCTCTTTCGATCTCTCGCGGGAGCAGTGGGTGAAGCTCGCCGTCTATGACTTGCACGGCCGGCGCGTGCGTCAACTCGTCGACGGCCTGCAGCCGGCGGGAACGCAACACGTCTCCTGGAACGGGATCGACGATCGGGGTACGCCGGTGGCCTCGGGGACCTACATCGCGCGCATGGAAACCGTCCAGGACGGGGTCTCGGTGACGAAGGTCGCGCTCGTGAAATGAGTGAATCACGGAGTGAGCTGGGGCACCTTCAGACGCAAACAATGTTTCCGACCGCAGGTGGCCAGTTCACTGCGCCCTACTTCAGATGCAGGCGGTAGCGTGTGACCAGGGGACCGGTATCAGTCTCGGTGCGCACGAAGATGCGTCCCTTGGGGTCGTGACCCAAGAGAGAGAAGATTCCCTCGATACGCTCGCTGGCCAGCAAGTGCAACTGCGCGTCGTAGCAACAGAGCATGCTCTCCTTGGCCCCATCCTCAAGCCGTCGGTAAGCCGTCGTGATTACGAGACTATCGGGACGGACCTCGATTCCGGTGCTCCCGCCCGGGAATCCCACTTTGAAACTCCCGTGCGTGTAATCAATGACCGGCGGAGGCGGGACGAAGTCTCCTGCTCCTTCATCCGTGCTTGCGAGTAGTGCCCCGTCAGGGGTGTACTTGCGCAGTTCGTAGGGTGTCCTCTGCACGTAGTACAGCGCACCCTTGGGGCCGATGTCGAGGTAACCGGCCGCATGAAACCCCTCGTCCCGGATGTCCACCTCCTTGCCTACCGCGTAGGTGTCGCCGAAGGATCGCAGGAGTTTCCACTGGGGCGAGTACACCTGGATGACCTGGTGGTGCAGAGCGACTGGTGAGACGATGTAGAGGCTTCCCGAGCTATCGAACTTCAACGAATAGGTCGATGGCCCGCTCTCCTCTCGTATGAACTCATCCAGGAACTTGCCCTCGGTGTCGAGTAGGGTGACCCGTCCACCGATCCCGGCGAAGGCAAGGCGATCGCGATCATCGATCCCCATCACGAAGAGGTCCATGAGCTCGCCGGGCCCCGCGCCTGCCGAGCCGAACTTGCCCAGAAACTCACCGGAATCGGAGAAGTGGTCGATTTGATACAACCCAAAATCCCCGAAATAGAGATCGCCGTGGGAATCCACCACGATGCTGTTCACGTGGTGGAGCAGCACCCCGTCCCGGTCCGGTTCGCTCCCGATCACCAGATCGGGCTCGAGCGCGATCTTGCGAGGCCCTACTCTGGAGGACTTGACCGTACAACTCGCAAGAATGGTAGCAAGGAGTGCGAAAAGACAGAGCAGTACGACGACAGTTCGTCTCACATTCAATTCCTCACTTCAGTCGAATGTCATCCTCCCGAGCACAATGCCTTTATAACAGCGGATCGTCATTCTCCACGATCTGGTAAAACAGCCCCCACGCGCCCGGACCCACGTGGGTGCCGATGACGCCGGTGATCTGGCCGCGGAAACTCTCCACGATCTCATTGCGCTCACGCACCCGCTCTTCGGCTTGTTCCAGGCGCGAGCCCCCGGTGGAATCGAGAACGCCCAGCCGCACTCTCTTGCCCACTGGAACTGCCTCCTCGAAAGTGCTCAATACCTTTTCGAAGGCCTCGTCATCGCCGCGAACTTTCGATATCGGCTTCACTTCACCGTCCATCACCGTGAGCACCGGCCTCATGCGCAAGAGGCTGCCGATCAGATGCGCGGCGGTGCCGATGCGCCCGCCTTTCTTCAGGTAGTCCAGGGTGGCGACGGTGAAGAGGAGTCCGCCACGCTCGCGCCATCGCTTCAGCCAGCCGAGAATGTCATCGACGCTCGCGCCCCTCTGCGCCAGGCGAGCCGCACACACCACCTGCATGCCCAGGGTGACGCTGATGGTGTTGGAATCGAAGATCTCCACCCGCGGATGGTCCACGAGCCTGGCCGCGCTGAGTGCGGAGCGGTAGGTCCCCGAGAGTTTCTGAGCGAGAGTGACGATGATCACCTCGCGGTCGCTCCGAATGCGCTCGATCGCATTCACGAATTCACGCGGAGGTGGTTGGCTCGTGGTGGGGTGGTGCTCGTCCTCTACCAGCTTTTCGTAGAAATCCCTCGTGCTCAGGTCGATCTGGTCGCGGTACACCTCGTCGCCGAAGAGGATCGAGAGGGGTGCCATCTCGATCCCGTACTCCTGCCGCGTTTCGGCGCTCAGATCGCAGGTGGAATCGCAAAGGATGGCCACGGTCTTGGGCTGCTGCTCGAGGGGAACCAGCGGCTCTTGCTGGTGCGTCTGCCGCTCCTCGCTCTGACGGAGCATGTCGTCCACTTTGCGCTCTTCGATCGTGCCCCAGCGTTGCGCCAGGTGGAACACCTCGTCGGGGTGGTCGGTGTGAATGTGGAGTTTGAAGACCTCGCCGGTGGTTGCCAGAAGCATGGATGAGCCAAGATGGTTGAAGCGCGCTTTGAGCAGAGTGGGATCGAAGTTGCGTCCGCGAACCACCACTTCGGTGCAATAGCGCCCGTCCAATTGCTCTACGCTCACCGCGATGTGCGAGGTATCGGCGTGGAGGTCCTCTTCCCGGGCCACCGGCGGGGGCGCGCCCTCCAGGGTTCGTTTCACCCCTTCGAAGAAATGCACGAAGCCCTGTCCACCCGCGTCCACCACTTTTGATTCTCTCAGGATCGCGAGCATTTCGGGCGTTCGTTTCAGGGCGGCCTTGGCGGCATCGAGAAACTCGTCCATGATCCCGCCCACGTCGTGCCCGTTCTCCGCCGCCCTCGCCGCCGCATCGCTCCCCTCACGCATGACGGTGAGGATGGTGCCTTCCTGCGGTTTGTCGATCGCCTCGTAGACTTGCATGGTGGCGCGGCCAAGGGCGTGCGCGAGATCTTCTGCGCCGATGCGCGCTTTTTTTCCCAGGGCCTTGGAAAACCCCAGGAACCAGTGGGCCATGATCAAGCCGCTGTTGCCCTTGGCGCCCAGTATGCTGGCTTCGGCGATGTCCTGCGAGGCCCGCGCGAGGTCATCATCGTCGCTCCTTTTGGCCGCATCCGCGCTGGCCGAAAGGCTCAGGGCCATGTTCGTGCCGGTATCGCCGTCGGGAACCGGAAAGACGTTGATCCTGTTCAGGTGCTCGCGCATTTGGCGCACCCACTCCGCTCCGGCGACCACGGCGCGGCGAAATCGCTTTCCATCTATGTAACGGATTCCCATAGTGGCAATCCTAGAGGGGGTTTGCGGCGCCGGCAAGCATCCCTTGGGCCTTCCAGCGCAAGTGAGGGTCGTCATCCGGCCACGGGCGGTATATGATTGAACTACGATCCCAAGCCACGAGGTCATCATGTTCCAGAGTCACGCGCGGCAGCGCTTCACCGAGATGGTGAAGAGTGACGAAGCGGAAATCGATCTTCTCGTAGCCTCTCTTCTCATCGCGCAAGAGGAGTACCCCGAGGTTTCGATCGAGGAATGCGTCGACCAGGTCGAACGCATCGCGGAGAGACTCGCGAGCCACGTCGACTCGGCCTCAGGTTTCCACAACATCGCCTATGCGCTCAAGCAGCTTCTCTTCGTCGAAATGGGATTCGTGGGCAACGCCGCCCGCTACGACGATCCCGACAATTCCATGATGAACAAAGTGCTCACCCGCCGAAAGGGAATTCCCATCAGCCTGAGTATTCTCACCATGGAGGTCCTCGAACGCGCGACCGGCGTGGCTCTGCTAGGGGTCGATTTCCCCGGTCATTTTCTTCTGGCCCACGATGACCCCGACGGGGGGACTCTCTACGTCGATCCCTTCCACAGGGGACGAATCCTGCTGGAGGAAGAACTCCAGGGAAGACTCAGCCAGCGCGCGAGTTCCAAAGTGACGCTGGAGGAAGCGCACCTGCGGCGCATGAGCGCGCGGCGCATCCTCATCCGCTTGCTCTCGAATCTGAAACTTCTCTACGCCCGCCGCAGGGACGTCTCGCGCACCCTTTCGGTGGTGGAGAGGATCGTTCTGCTGCATCCCGAATCGGCGGAAGAGCGGCGCGATCGCGGCATCCTCTATGGTCTGAGCGGCCTGCGCATGGCCGCCATCGCCGATCTGGAGGACTATCTCACCATGCGGCCCGAAGCGCGTGACGCCGAGCAGATCCGCCTCCGTCTGGAGCGCCTGCTCCGGCAAGGACCGGCTTGAAGCACGGAAGGGCCCGGCTTTTTCTCTTGGCTGATTCTCACTCTCCGACTCGCACCGTCTTGCGCGCACTCGTCGCGGGGTTTCTCTTGCTCGCAGTGATCGCGTCGTTCCGTCCCTCTGAAGCAAGGGCCGATACGGTACTCCCTGAGCTCTTGAGCGCGGCGAGGCCTTCGACCGCGCGCGCGGAGTTCGCCGACATCCAGGATTCAACCTGCGCCGACACCTCTTCGTTCGCGCTGGTTCTGGGTGGGGGAGGTGCGCGGGGTTTCGCCGAGATCGGCGTGTTGAAAGTGCTCGAGGAGGAGGGACTGCGGCCCGCGCTCATCGTGGGCAGCAGCATGGGAGCGGTGCTGGGAGCGCTTTACGCTTGCGGGTATTCGGCCGCGCAGCTCCAGGAGATGGTGCGCGAACAGGATTGGTTCTCCCTGTTCAACAATGGTCGGCTCGCGCCCGCGCGTCTGCAAGGGGGATGGCACGGACTACCGCCGACGCAGCTCGCTCTTCTACTCGATCGTCTTCCGCCGATGCTCCCGCGCAGTCTCTCGGGAGGCCAGGCGATCACCGAGCTCATCGGAAGACTCAGCGCGGAAGCGCTCCTGCGCGCCGACAACGATTTCGATCGTCTTCCGATCCCATTTCGGGCCGTGGCGGTCGACCTGCACGACGGACGGATCGTCGTTCTGCGTAGGGGGGCGCTCGCCCGCGCGGCGCAAGCCAGCGGGACCATTCCTCTGCTCCTCCCGCCGGTCCGCATGGAGGGGCGAGAGCTCGTCGACGGCGGATTCCGGGCCAACAACCCAGTAGAACTCGCGCACATCCTGGGATTTCGTCGCACCCTCGTGGTCGACGTCAGCAACATCTTCCTTCCCGACAAGAAGAGTCCCGAGGACCTGTATCAGATGTGGATTCGCTCGATGGAGCTGCAGCAGTACTCCGGCAATTTCGTCGAGCCGGCGCCCGGAGACGTCGTCCTGCACCTTCCTCTGCAGAAGTACCGCAGTCTGAGTTTTTCGGGCATCGATGAGATGGTGCAAATCGGCTACCAGTTCGCCGACGCCCGGCGCGATCTGCTCGATTCCCTGCGAAGCGGTGGAGTGCATTCTCCAGGAGGCGTTGCGGCTCACAAGCGAAATCCAAGTCAGGCGTGGCGCTGAAACACCTAGCTTCGACGGTCAGAGCTCAACCGAGCGGCCGCGCCCCGTCGAGTCGGTGAAGGAGGTGCGCGTCGAGGGTCTGGATCTTGGCGATGGCGACGGCATGAGCGCCGCGGAACTGCACCGCCGACTCGGGATCGACGAGGGCGATCGGCTGAAGCTGAGCGATGTCTACCGCCGCCTGAAGCCCTTGGGGTACGCCCCTGGAGTGGAGAGCGCCTGGATCGAGGTGGATCGCGCGGAAACCTCGCCCTCGACTCGCGATGCCGCCGAAGCACCCGCGACCGCAGTGCGGCTGCGCCCCCATCTCGAACTGCGGCGCGGTCCACGTCTGCGATTGGCCGGTCACGTGATCACGGACGACACCGCCGCGATTCTGGCCCGGCTTCACCAGGCGCGCCTGCCGCTCGGGGGCGGCGAGGTAGCCCTCGGTTCTCGCTACAGCGAACGAACTGCGGCCAGCGAGCTGCGTCTGCGCCAGGGGATCCCGCCCGGTAGCCGGTTCTCGCTCACCGCGAGCTTCTCCTGGTCGAGAGATCGCCCATGGGTCTACGAGCAGGGCCTGAGAATCGATCGATTGGCGATCCAGGAGAACCGTGCGCGCCTCGAACTGGGCCTGGCCCTGCCCCACCCGGGGGCGCAACTGCGGCTCGGCCTGCAAAGCAGCCGTCTGGCCAGCTATCGGGAGAGCCGCGTGGCCTTGGAGGAAGTGGCGGGCCCGCAAGCACCGCCACCGGATTCACCGCGGAGCTGGAAAGCGGAGTCGAGACTGGTCTCTCACAGTCTCGGGCTCTCGGCTATCGCGTACGCTACTGGCGGGGCGTCCCCGCGTGGGGGGACTTGGGGTTCTGGCGCGTGGAAGGAGGCGCAGTGGGGGTGGCCCATGGACCGGGCCGGCTGCGGCCCTCGGCCGCGGTCGGTTTCGTGCACGGGTCGGCCCATCTACCCGTGGCTCTCCGAGGGCGCGCCGGCGGACCCTTCGGTTGGACGGGTTTGCGGCGCGAAGAGATCTTCGCATCACGCCTGTTGTGGTCACGGGTTGGCTTGGGATGGCAGCTCGCCGGGACGCTACGCTTGGGGGTGGCTGCCGCGGTGGGTTGGAGTGACGAAGAGAGTCTGCGTCGTGCCTCAGCTCTTGGCGGAGCCGGGGTGGAGCTCGCCTGGAAAACACCCCTGGGCCCGTGTCGGATGAGCTGGGCCGTGGCCGAACGACGCAACGGCGCTATCTTCGTGCAGCTCGGTCCCGAGTTTTGAAGTCTCGAGCCACCGACCTGCGGATCTCCATGAACTCTCATTCGAAACGCATCCTCTTCGTCTGCTACGCGAATGCGTGCCGCAGCCAGATGGCCGAGGGCTTCGCGCGGGCATTGGGCCCTCCTGATCTCGAGGTGGAGAGCGCGGGGCTCATGGCCGCGGGGCTCTTCGGCGAGACCGTCGCCGCGATGGCACAGGTGGGGATCGACATTTCCCATCAGACGAGCAAGAGCGTGGCGCAACTCGATCTCTCTTCCTTCGACTACATCGTGACCCTCAGCGACCAGGCCCACGGGCGGCTCCGCCAGCGCTACCCCGAGCTGATTCTGCTCCACCACCCGGTCCTCGATCCGGCAGGGGTCGGCGGCAGCCATGAAGAACGTATGAAAATCTTCAACTTAACGCGTGAAGATGTCCACGAGGTGGTCCTGGAGGTCTTGGCTCAGATCGCGCGCGAGTCCAAACGAGCCTGAATCCGCCCAATCGCTTTCATCCGAGATTTTGCGTTGACGCCCCAAGGTCTTGTGGTAGGTTGCGGCAATGGGCACTAGATCTTGTGTGGGAGCCCACTTTCGCATCTTCTGAAATTCCAGGGTCTTAGGCCCTTGCCCCTGTCCGGAACGCCGCCGGAATCCCCTTGGGGAATCAGTCGCGTTTCATCAACAAGTCAAGCTAAGGACGAGGAGAGGTTGTGGATATGGCGTCGCAGGAAACGAAACTCGCAGTCGGGCAGAAGAAGAAGAGCCGGACGGCACGAAAGGGCATCCGGGTGGAGCGCCGCTTCACCCAGCCGGGGGTGCATCCCTTCGACACACTGGATTGGGAACTGCGAACCGCGACGATCACCGACGACAAGGGTGAGGTGCTCTTCCAACAGAAAGACGTGGAGGTGCCGGCGGCGTGGACGCAGTTGGCCACCAACGTCGTGGTCTCCAAGTACTTCCGCGGAACGGTGGGACAGCCCGGACGCGAGAGCAGCGTGCGACAGATCATCATGCGCGTGGTGGACACGCTCGTCCGCTGGGGAAGCGAGGGAGGCTACTTTGCGAGCGACGACGATCGCGACGCCTTCCGTGACGACCTCACGCACATGCTCGTGTACCAGATGATGAGCTTCAACAGTCCTGTCTGGTTCAACATGGGAGTGGAGACCAAGCCGCAGTGCTCGGCTTGCTTCATCAATTCGGTGCAGGACAGCATGGACTCGATCATGGAATTGGCCAAGACCGAGGGCATGCTCTTCAAGTGGGGCTCGGGAACCGGGAGCAATCTCTCTCCACTGCGTTCCTCGCGCGAGTCACTCTCCACCGGAGGGGTGGCTTCGGGTCCGGTGAGCTTCATGAAGGGCTACGATGCCTTCGCCGGCGTCATCAAGAGCGGCGGAAAGACCCGGCGCAGCGCGAAGATGGTCATCCTCAACGCCGACCATCCTGACATCGTCGATTTCATCAACTGCAAAGTGGAAGAGGAGCGCAAAGCCTGGGCGCTGATCGATGCCGGCTACGATGGTTCGTTCTCCGGAACCGCCTATAACTCGGTCTACTTCCAAAACGGCAACAACTCGGTGCGGGTCAGCGACAGATTCATGCAGGCGGTCGTCGACGATGGTGAGTGGACGACGCACGCAGTGCAGGATGGTCGCGTCATGGACACCTATCGTGCGCGCGATCTCATGCGCATGATCTCCGAGAGTGCGCATGTCTGCGGTGATCCCGGAATGCAGTACGACACGACGATCAACGACTGGCACACCTGCAAGGGCACCGATCGCATCCACGCCAGTAATCCGTGCAGCGAGTACATGTTCCTCAACGATACCGCCTGCAATCTCGCGTCCCTGAATCTGCTGAAATATCGCGACGAGCACGGCGAGTTCAACGTGGAGGCCTTCGAGCACGCGGTCGATCTGACTATCCTGGCTCAGGAGATCATCGTCGACAACGCGAGCTATCCCAAGCCGATCATCGCCGAGAGGAGCCATCGTTTCCGCACGCTCGGGCTTGGCTACGCAAACCTGGGTGCTCTCCTCATGAGCCGCGGGATTCCTTACGACAGCGACGAGGGCCGCAACTACGCGGGGGCGATCACCGCCATTCTCACCGGCCGGGCCTACCGGCAGAGCGCCGCGATCGCCGGAAGCCTCGGACCCTTCCTTGGCTATGAGGAGAATCGCAAGCCGATGCTCGGGGTGATCGACAAGCATCGCGCGGCGGTGGACGGCATCGACGCGAGCACGGTACCCGACGAGATGATGCAGGCGGCGCGCGAGTCGTGGCGTCAGGCCTACGAGCTGGGCGAGCGTAACGGCTATCGGAACAGTCAGGTCACGGTTCTCGCCCCCACCGGGACGATCGCATTCATGATGGACTGCGACACCACGGGGATCGAACCCGACATTGCGCTCGTGAAATACAAGAAGCTGGTGGGCGGCGGCATGCTCAAGATCGTCAACCGCACCGTACCCGAGGCGCTGACGCGCTTGGGATACTCCAAGAACGAGAGCAAGGCGATCGTAGCCTACATCGACGAGCACGAAACCATCGAGGGAGCGCCGGGTCTCAAGGACGAGCACCTCACGGTCTTCGACTGCGCGTTCAAGGCGGTCAACGGGCAGCGCTCGATTCATCACATGGGCCACGTGCGCATGATGTCGGCGGCACAGCCGTTCCTGTCGGGCGCCATCTCCAAGACGGTGAATCTCCCCGAGAATTGCACGGTGGAGGACATCACGAACTGCTACCTGGAGGCCTGGAGGCTGGGCCTCAAGGCCATCGCGGTGTACCGCGACGGTTCCAAACGGCTCCAACCGCTCAATACGGGGCATAAGAAAGCGGTGGTCGAGGCGAAGAAGGTGGAAGAGTCGGCATTTACGCCGCTGCGCCGTCACCTTCCCGACGAACGTCCGGCGTTGACCCACAAGTTCTCCATCGGCGGGCACGAGGGCTACATCACGGTCGGACTCTTCGACGACGGTCGGCCCGGCGAGCTCTTTGTGCGCATGGCGAAGGAGGGTTCGGTCATTTCGGGCCTCATGGATGCCTTCGCCACTGCGGTGAGCATCATGCTTCAGTACGGGGTGCCGCTGCACGTCATGGTGAACAAGTTCAGTCACAGCCGCTTCGAACCCAGTGGCTTCACCAATAACCCGGAGATCCCACACGCCAAGAGTCTCATGGACTACATCTTCCGTTGGTTTGCTCTGAAGTTCGAAGGGGGAGACGTTCAGACCCCCGTGGTGCAGCTTCCCGGCATCGATCCCAGCGAACCGCTGCCGTTGCCCGAGCTCAGTGCGAGCGACACGGGGAATGGAAACGGGAACCGGAGCGAGAAGCGGCGCAGTCACGCGGCCAACGTTCTGGCGAACGAAAAGGTGGTCTTCGAACTGCAGAGCGACTCGCCGCCGTGTTCAGAGTGCGGATCGGTGATGGTCCGCAACGGTAGCTGTTATCGCTGTATCAACTGCGGTTCGACGAGCGGGTGTAGCTGAGCGGAAGTCTCGACCTTAACTTGCTCACCGTTATTTCGCCAGGGGGGCTCGCATCTCGAGCCCCCTTTCGACTTTTCCCTGGCAACGGCAATCGAATTTGTGCCAGGATGGATTCATGCCATGACCTCGGATCCCCCTCCGCCGCACACACGCTCTCGTTGCCGCGGACCTGTCCTGGCTACTCCGGGTATGGAGGGGTCCCATGCATTCGAACGCAGGTGGGTTCACGACCTGCGCCGCTTTTGATCAGTTCCATCCAGCTGCGCCCCGCACTGCTCCGCCGGTGACCTTTCGATGCCCGTTGTGAGTCACGGAGTTCGTGCCCAATGAACCCCATTCGAAGGGACATATCATGACAATTGCTACCAGGATCACTCGGGCGTCCTTGATTGGCGCCCTTCTTCTGCTTTTCGTTCCCCCGCTCGTCTCAGCTCAGGTCATCGATGATTTCGAACAGGGTGCATTTTTTCTGGGCGGAACCACATTTGACAGTGCGATCCAGACCGGCCTTCTGTCAGTTCACTGCATTACCACCACCCGGGCCGACCGCATGTACATCAACGGAACCACGAGCGGGGCGGACCTCTCCCTCTTCAATGTCGACAATCAGGTCACCACGGTGTGGGGAAACGGCGGGGGACGTCTCGAGTTCGACTATGATCCCACTCTGGTTGATCTCACCTACGCGGGTGCACTCAATGCCTTTCGCGTGGACATGCCGACTGCGGTGGCCGCCGGCCAGCTCGAAGTTCTCGTGCGCGACGATACGGGAATCGAGGAATTCACCACCCAATCGATCACCGGATCGGGTGTCTATTTCTTTCCGTATTCCGACTATTCCACCGCCGACCTGAGAAATGTCGAGTTCATTCGCCTGAGCCTCGAGGTGCCGGACTTCGGCGACTATCACATCGCGGACTTTCGTGCCTGGGAATTGCCTGCCAGCGCTTCGGGCGCGGACGTCACGACCGGCGCGATCACCGGGCCGCCGTATCCCACGGAAGCACTCCAGATCGCCATGAGTGACATGGATCCCGGCAGTGGCTTGAACGTAGAGACCGAAATACTCGCGCTGTCGTTGCGGGATTTCACCGATACCGGGGGGCCAGTAGGGGACGTGGAAATGACCGCCAGCGATTCCGGCGGTGGCATCGGGATGCCGGGCGAGCAGGTGGGGATCGTCATAGTGAATAACCTGGTGCCAAAGCAGGCCGCGACCCATTATCGCACTCTCGTGCTCAGGGTCCAGGTTCAAGCGATCGGAAATTACGCGCCCGTCCTGGGCATGAGCCCGAAGATGATCCATCCGCCGGATCCCGGCCTCAATACAGCCTTTGGCCTTCAATTCAGCTCCTATTCGATGGACCGCGACGGAGCCGCCCAGTTTCGCACGACGCACTGGCTCTCCCTGGAGGTCCCTGAAGGATCAGGTCTGAGTTTCTCAAATATCCAGCTACCAGCAGTCCAGATGGGGGACAGCTTCTTCGACATCACCTTCGACGTAGACACCGATGCGATGTCATCTGTCTTTGCGACCTCCATCTTGGCGGAAGCGGCAGGGGCACCGCTTGTGAGCATGCAGCTCAACGCATCGTCGTTTAACTACGGTTCAACGACCGGTGTCGGCGCCTGGAGTGGCAATCAGAGCTTCAAAGTCTGGGCCCAGCCCAACGTGATGGGAGAGACCACGCAATTGAGACTCAGCCGCGCACTGAACCGTAGGGTTCAGCTCCAGCTTTTCGATCTCGCCGGGCGCGCCGTGCGCACCGTCACCGTGCCGGCGGGCCGGGACTTCGTCACCTGGGACGGGCGTGACGACCACGGCAACAGTGTTGCCTCGGGCATGTACATGCTTCGTGCCGGGGCTGGGGTCGAGTCCAAAGCCGCGAAGATCGTGAAGATACGCTGAGTTCGGCGTCCAAGAGGGCTCAGGCGAACTTGACGAACCTGGGTACATACGCGATCGAATCGACGACGAAATGGGGAACTGACGCCGCTACGGGCCACCGCGTCCCCGCGGTATTTTCCCGTGCGTACCACTGCGCCCCGCAGTCCGCAGGTTTGTGCCCCGCCCACGTCGCTGAGCACGTCGTCGCCTACCATGGCGATGCGATCGAGCGAGGCGTCCTTCAGCCTCAGCGCAGGGCGTCTCATGAGATGCCTTCATCGGGAAGTTCACCTATCCTCGTCTGCGGGTTCCTCGACCCTTTGCCTCCCAGCGAACAGAATCCCGAGGAGTTGATCTCATGAAGACGCCGTTCCTGGCCGGAAGCGTAGCTCTGCTCGTCCTCCTCGCCGCGTTCTCAGTTCTGTGGCCACCGATCCTCTATGGTCTGATTCTCCTCGGCCCCGCCATCTTGATTGGTCTGTACGACGTCTTCCAGGAAAAGCACACCATTCTGCGCAATTTCCCCTTCATAGGGCACTTTCGCTATCTCCTGGAGTCCATCGGCCCCGAATTGCATCAGTATTTCGTGGAGGACGGAACCGACGGGAAACCCATCGATCGCAACCACCGGGCTTATGTCTACGAGCGAGCCAAGCGGGTGCAACAGACCCATCCCTTCGGCACCGAGCTCGACGTGTATCGCTCGGGCTACGAGTGGATGTACCACTCGATCTATCCCGCCGCCCGCATGAACGAAGCGCCCCGCGTCACGATCGGCGGCTCCGCGTGCCGGCAACCCTACTCCGCCAGCATCTTCAACATCTCGGCCATGAGCTTCGGCGCGCTGAGTTCGAATGCGGTGACCGCGCTCAATCTCGCTGCCCGCGAAGGGCAGTTCTTCCACGACACCGGAGAGGGCGGAATCTCTCCCTATCATCTTCAAGGGGGCGACCTGGTATATGAAATCGGCACCGGCTACTTCGGTTGCCGCAACCCGGACGGCAGTTTTTTCCTGGAACGCTTCAAAGAGCAAGCGGCCCGTACGCAGGTCAAGATGATCGAAATCAAACTCTCCCAAGGGGCCAAGCCCGGCCACGGGGGAGTGCTTCCCGCCGCGAAGAACAACCGGGAGATCGCCGACATTCGCGGCCTGCATCCGCACACGATCGTCATCTCTCCGCCGGCGCACACCGCGTTCTCCGACGCGCGGGGGCTGCTCGAGTTCATACAGCTCCTGAGGGAGGCCTCCGAAGGCAAGCCGATCGGGTTCAAACTCTGCGTGGGAAACCGCGCCGAATTTCGCGCGATCTGCGAGGAGATGGTCACCACCGGTATCAAGCCCGATTTCATTACGGTGGATGGCGCGGAGGGTGGCACCGGCGCCGCGCCGATCGACTTCTCCAACTATGTGGGCATGCCGATGGAGGAGGGGCTGATCTGCGTCTGCGATCTCCTGTGCGGCTTCGACTTGAAGAAGG
Organism: Candidatus Krumholzibacteriota bacterium; assembly: GCA_963764625.1. Lineage (GTDB taxonomy): Bacteria > Krumholzibacteriota > Krumholzibacteriia > JAJRXK01 > JAJRXK01 > JAOZPE01. The sequence continues at coordinate 687,469 of CAVXTH010000009.1, forward strand.
ACATTCGCGTTCTGGTCGCGTCCAAGATCATCACCGCCTTCGACGTGTTCCGCGCCATCTGTCTGGGGGCGGACCTGTGCAACTCGGCCCGGGGCATGATGCTGGCGCTCGGATGTATTCAGGCCCTGAAGTGCCACACCAACCGCTGTCCCAGCGGCGTCGCCACCAATGACCCCCGGCTGCGGCGCGGGCTCGTGGTGAAGGACAAGTGGGTTCGGGTGAAGAACTACCATGACGCGGTGGTGGACGAGTTCCTCGATCTGGTGGTGGCGGCAGGGGTCAGTGATTTGGCCCAGCTCGGCCGCGACCGTATCTACAAGCGCATCAGCAGCCGCGAGATCAAGTCCTTTGGCGAGCTCTACCCCGAGATCGAGCCCGGATCGCTCCTCCCCTCATCCTCCTGAAGGAACCGCGCCGTCTTCATCGAATCCTCACACTTTCCTCACACTGCCCGCTGTCTTCCCTGCTTATATCAGTCTTGGTCGGTTCCAGAAGGCGAAGCCATTCGGAGCTTCATCAGGCACATCAAGGGGAGAGAAGCCAATGAAGAAGACCTTGCTCTTGGCGCTGTGCGCTATCTGCATGGTGCTCATGCAGGACAGTGCACGGGCGCAAATGCTCATCAACGGGGCGGGGGCGACTTTCCCCTATCCGCTGTATGCCAAGTGGTTCCACGAGTACGCCAAGATCGATCCCTCGGTGCGCTTCAACTATCAGTCCATCGGTTCCGGTGGTGGCCAGAAGCAGATCCTGGCCGAGACGGTCGACTTTGGAGCGTCGGATGGGCCGATGAGCGACGAAAACCTGGGGAAGGCGCCGCGCAAGCTGCTGCACATTCCCACCGTCGGGGGCGCGGTGGCTCTGAGCTACAACCTTCCCGGCAATCCCGCGCTAAAATTGGACGGTCCCACGGTGGTCGATCTCTTCATGGGGAAGATCACCAAGTGGAACGATCCCAAGATTGCCGCGCAGAACCCCGGCGTGACTCTGCCCAAGATGGACGTCATCGTGGTGCATCGCAGTGACGGCAGCGGCACTTCCTTCATCTTCACCGATTACCTCTCCTCGGTGAGTAGCGAGTGGGCTGAGAAAGTCGGGAAGAACACCTCGGTGAACTGGCCGACTGGACTGGGAGGCAAGGGAAACGAGGGAGTAGCCGGTCAGATCAAGCAGTTGCCCGGTGCCTTCGGCTACGTGGAGCTGGCCTACACCATTCAGAACAAACTCGCCTACGCACAACTGAAGAACGCGGCCGGCAACTACATCACTCCCACCTTGGAGTCGGTCACCGAGGCCTTCGCCACGGCCGAGATCCCGGAAGATTTTCGTTTCTCCATGGTCAACTCTCCCGGTGAGAAGGCCTACCCGATCGCGGGCTGCACCTGGCTGCTGGTATACGAGCAACAGAAGGACGCGGCCAAGGGCAAGAAGCTCGTCGACTTCTTGAACTGGGCGGAGACCGAAGGAGAGAGTATGGCAAAGTCGCTCGACTACGCTCCCCTGCCGAAGAACCTGCAGGAGCGCGTTTTGAAACGAATCAAGACCATCCAGTTTTGAGTGACTTGACTGCGCACGCGCCAACGCCCTCGAGACCCCTGACGGGCGGTCGCCATTTCGGCGACCGCACCTTCCTGTGGCTCACGCTCCTCATGGCCCTGTCCGTCTTCGCTTTGATCGGACTGATCGGCTTTGAGTTGGCGAGCGGATCGGGGTTGGCGCTGCGCAAATTTAGCTGGGGCTTTCTCGTCTCTGCGAGCTGGGATCCGGTGGCCGAGCACTTCGGCGCGCTGCCGTTCATCTTCGGCACTCTGGTGTCTTCGGCGATCGCTCTGATCATTGCGGTGCCGCTCAGCATCGCGACCGCGGTTTTTCTCACCGAGATGGCCCCGCTGTGGTTGCGGCAACCGCTGACGATGCTGATCGAGCTGCTCGCCGCCATTCCGAGCGTGATTCTCGGCCTGTGGGGCATCTTCGTGATGGTTCCCTGGTTGCGAATCCATCTGTTCCCGTTCTTGCGCGATACGCTGGGCTTCTTGCCTCTGTTTCAGGGGCCGATCTACGGGATCAGCATGCTGGCCGGCGGGATCATCGTCGCCATCATGATCATCCCGATCATCACCTCGGTATCGCGCGAGATCCTGCGCTCGGTTCCCGGGCTTCAACGCGAGGCGGCGTACGCCCTGGGGGCGACGCACTGGGAAGTCACGCGGATCGCGGTTCTGAGATTCGCCAAGAAGGGTCTGTTTGGCGCCGTCATCCTGGGACTCGGGAGGGCTCTGGGGGAGACGATGGCGGTGACGATGGTCATCGGAAACCGCCCCGAGATCACCGCTTCCCTTTTGGCGCCCGGATACACCCTAGCCAGCGTCATCGCGAACGAATTCACCGAGGCCACGAGCGATCTCTATCTTTCCTCTCTATTCGAGTTGGGTCTCGTCCTCCTCGGGGTGACGATCCTGACCAACATCCTCGCGCAGATTCTACTGAAGACTCTGGCCGGACCGGGGGTGAAGCACAGACAATGACGCCGGATCAGGTCCACCACCGTCGCCGCAACGCCATCAACGCCCTGATGCGAGCCCTCTCGCTTCTGTGCGCGCTCTTGGTGGTTACGCCGCTGCTCTTGGTCTTCTACCATCTGCTCAGCCAGGGCTTGGGCGCTATCAACTGGGATTTCTTCACCCAATTGCCCAAACCGGTGGGAGAGCCCGGCGGTGGGATGGCGAACGCCATTGCCGGGACCTTCATTCTCATCGGCTTGGCAGCACTCATGGGGGTGCCGGTGGGAGTTCTCGGCGGCATCTATCTGTCCGAATACGGAAGCTCGCGAGTGAATTGGTGGATTCGCTTTGCGGCCGACGTCATCAACGGCGTACCCTCCATCGTGTGGGGAATGGTGGTTTGGGCCATCGTAGTGGTTCCGATGAAGGGCTTTTCGACACTGGCCGGCGGGATCGTGCTGGGCTTGATGATGATTCCCTTGATCATGCGCACGACCGAGGAGGTCCTGCAGCTCGTGCCCAATGGATACCGGGAAGCTGCACTCGCGCTGGGAATCACGCAATGGCGTGTCACCGTGCGCATCGTGGTGCGCACCGCACTCAAGGGAATCGTGACCGGGGGGCTCTTGGCGTTGGCGCGAGTGGCGGGGGAGACGGCGCCGCTGCTGTTCACCGCATTCGGAAACCAATTCTGGACCCACAGGATCACCGATCCCATCGCGGCGATGCCCTTGCAAATCTTCGCCTATGCCATTTCCCCCTACGACGATTGGCACCGGCAGGCTTGGGCGGGTGCGTTGGTGCTGCTACTCTTCGTATTCTTGATCAACATTGGAGTTCGCGTGCTCACGCGCGATCGACTCCGTTCGAAACCGGTTTGAGTCATCATGGAGACCACGGACAACACCGCGAAGAAGATGACGGCGATCCCCACCCCGGTCGACGCCATCCAGAGGGCCGCGCAAGGACCTCGAGCCCGCGAAGTGACGCCGGAGCCCGCCGTGATCGTGCGTGATCTCTCGGTCTATTTCGGCTCGAACCAGGCGGTGAGGAGCATCTCTCTGGACATCGCCGCCCGTTCGGTCACCGCCATCATCGGACCCAGCGGCTGCGGGAAATCCACTTTCCTGCGCGCGCTCAACCGCATGCACGAACTGGTTCCTCACGCGCGGGTGACCGGCGAGATCCGTCTGTTCGGAGAGAACATCTACGCCAGTAACATCGAGCCCGTCATGGTTCGCAGGCGCGTGGGTATGGTATTTCAGAAGTCCAATCCCTTCCCGACCATGTCCATCGCGGACAACGTCACCGTGGGTCTACGCCTGAATGGAATCCGAGATCGTTCGGTTCTGGAAGAGCGGGCCGCAACTTCCCTGCAGATGGCGGCGTTGTGGGACGAGGTCAAGGATCGTCTGAATGCCCCGGCGATCAGCCTCTCGGGAGGCCAGCAGCAGCGTCTATGCATCGCGCGCTGCATCGCGGTCAATCCCGATGTCATCCTCATGGACGAACCCTGCTCGGCGCTCGATCCACGCTCCACGGCCCGGGTGGAGGAGCTGATCCTCGAGTTGCAGCAGCGTTATACGATCATCATCGTCACCCACAACATGCAGCAGGCTTCGCGTGTATCCGATACGACGGCCTTCTTCTACGAAGGCAGCCTCATCGAAATGGATGAAACCCCGAGGATGTTCACCAAGCCGTCGATCAAGCGCACCGAAGATTACATTACCGGACGGTTCGGCTGATTCGCGCCCGCGAATTCTACTGCGTGAAAAGAAAATGTTTGCCACAATGAGAGCCCTCTTGCCACTCTCCGGCTCTGGCGAGAACTTCTCGATCTTCACTCAGCGGTTGGACGGCATGACCGAGACCCCAGAGCGGAACCAGTCTCCGGACGGTGGAAGCCCTCCCCGTCTTCTGGGGTTGCTCAAGCTCCGACTCTGGATGGCGGAGACCATCCGTCCCAGCGAGCTGCACGAGACTCTCTTCTGGGCCGGAGTGGTCGGGTTTCTCGGAGCCGTGGCCTCGGTGCTCTTCCGGCGCCTGTCCTACGAGGTCCATCTGCTCTTGACGCGCCAGACCGGCGGAGTCGTCGAGAGCTTCATGCACCTGCCGCTGTGGCAACGGGCATTGACCCCCACCATCGGAGGACTTGCCGCCGGCGCCATCCTGTATTGGGGGAGCCGGATCACGAGGAGTCGCCATCCCACCGACTACATGGAAGCCATCGTGGTGGGCAACGGCCTGGTCGCGGTGCGCTCGAGTCTGGTGAAGTCGGCCTCCGCTCTCTTCTCCATTGCGGGTGGGGGTTCGATCGGGCGAGAGGGACCCATGGTCCAACTCTCGGCCATGATCGCTTCCCTGGTGGGGCGCTTCCGGCACTGGTCCACGCCCCGCCGGCGACTCATCAGCGCGTGCGGGGGGGCTGCGGGCATCGCCTCGGCCTACAACGCTCCCATCGCGGGGGCGCTTTTCGTCGCGGAGATCGTTCTGGGTTCGGTGGCCATGGAGAGCTTCGGGCCCTTGGTCTTCTCTTCGGTGGTGGCCACCCTCACTGTCCGCAAGCTCGTGGGCGCGGCGCCCCTCTATGAGATTCCTCCCTTCGTCTTGAACTCGGTGTGGGAGATCTTCCCCACGATGGTCTTGGGGGTGGTTGCCGGCTTTGCCGCGCCCTGGTTCCTGCGCGCCCTGCGCGGCAGCGAGCATCTCTTCAGCCGCATGCGCATTCCCCTCTATCTCAAGCTGGGGCTCGGAGGAGCGGTCGTCGGCGGTCTGGCGGTGTTCTATCCCCAGGTCTGCGGCAATGGCTACAGCACCGTGAGCGCGATCCTCGGCGGAGAGTGGGTGTGGCGCACCCTGGTTCTCATCCTCGTCTTCAAGGTGGCGGCCACCGCGGCCACCTTCGGCTCGGGCGCGGTAGGTGGGGTCTTCACCCCGACCCTGTTCGTGGGCGCGTGTCTGGGCTATCTCTTCGGCGCCGCCCTGGGACACTTCTGGCCCGATCCACTCCTGAGCCCCAGCGGGTTCGCGCTCCTGGGCATGGGGGCGTTTCTGGCCGGCACCACCCACGCTCCCATCATGGCCATCATCATGATCTTCGAGCTGACTCTCGACTATCAGCTCATGCTTCCCCTCATGCTCGCGTGCGTGATCGCCTACTACATTTCCCGGAGCCTGGAACCGGTACCCATTTATAGCGAGGCCCTGGAGCGCAAAGGGGCGGCGGCCTACGCCAAGCAGCTCTCGAATCTCCAGGTCCAGGACCTCATGCGCACCGATCCTCTCGCCGTGCTCGAGACGGCGCGCTTCAGGGTGATCGCACAGAGTTTTCTGACGAACAACTTCAAGTACTTGTACGTCGTCGATGAAGCGCGCCTGTTCCAGGGGGTCATCCCGCTTCACGAAATCAAGCAGTACCTCACTCTGCGCGGCCTGGCCGATGTGGTGATCGCCAGAGACATCTTGAGCCGCGAGTTTCCCGTCATTCGCTGCGGCGCGTCGTTGAACGACGCTCTGCAGGTTTTTTCCGAGCACGACGGGGAACGCCTCCCGGTGGTGGATGACGAGACCGGCCGCCGGCTGATGGGAAGCATTTCCAAACGAGATCTTCTTCTGGCCCTCGCGGTGCGCACCAAGCCATTTCTGAAGGAGACGCCTGCCTCCGTTGGATCGGCGGAAGAGTAGGCGCGCTGGCTGGCTCTTTTTGCGGGAGCTTGTTATCCTGCGAATTCCTCGAGTCGCACACTTGCCCCGCTGACAGGTGAAGGCATGCAAGTTCCCCATCGGTTCACGAGCATCGTCGCCACTTTGGGCCCCTCGAGCATCGAGCCCGCCGTCGTCGGGCGTCTGGTCGATGCGGGTATGGACGTGGCGCGCCTCAACGCCAGCCATGCCGACCACGAGTTCGTACGGCGGGCAGTGGAGGTGGTCCGTGGCGCGGCGGAGAGCCGGGGCCGTCAGCTGGCCATCATGTTGGACCTACAAGGTCCGAAGATCCGGGTGGGCGAATTGAAGGATTCCTCGGGGATCGGGCTCGAAGTTGGCGCCGAGCTGATTCTGACCACCCAGAAGATCGCCGGCGACGCCAAGCGAATTCCCTGCACTTATGGCGGGCTCAGCCAAGACGTAAAGCCCGGGGACACCATTCTGCTGGATGACGGTCTGATCGAGCTGAAAGTACTGAAGAAAAATTCCGCCACCGACCTGCTGATGCGCGTCATTCACGGAGGACATCTTCTCCCGCACAAGGGAATCAACGTGCCCGGCCGCGCGCTGCAGGCGCCCGCATTCGGCGAGCGCGATCTGGAGGATCTCGAGTGCGGCATGGAGCACGGGATCGACTACGTGGCCCTGTCATTCGTACGCACCGCGGAGGACATGCGGAGGCTGCGGGCCGAAGTCGACTCTCTTGGCGGTGGAGTGAGCATCATCGCCAAGATCGAGAAGCCGCAAGCCGTGGCCGAGATCGAGAGCATCCTGGACGTGAGCGATGCCATCATGGTGGCGCGAGGCGACCTGGGGGTGGAAGTCGCCCCGGAGCGGGTCCCCCGCCTGCAGAAAGAGTTGATCCGATCCGCGAATCTGAGGGGCGTGACGGTGATCACCGCCACTCAGATGCTCGAGAGCATGGTTCATAGCCCTCGCCCGACCCGAGCGGAGGCGAGCGACGTGGCGAACGCGATCTTCGACGGAAGCGACGCGGTGATGCTCTCGGCAGAAACCGCGTCCGGAGAGTATCCGGTCGAGTCGATCGAGATGATGAATCGCATCGCCGTCGAAGCGGAACATTCGGAGTTCTACGAAGACACCGAGACGAATCCCGAGCACCCTTCTCGTTTCGACCCGGCCGCTCGCGCCATGGCGTGGTCGGCCCGACGCTTGGCGAAGGAAACCCAGGTGCGAATGATCATAGTCTACACATTGAGTGGCACAACTGCGCGCGTGTTGAGCAAACTGAGGCCCAAGGTTCCGATTGTCGCGTTTTGTCCCGATCGAAGCGTGTGCCGGCAGATGGCTTTGCTGCACGGAGTGGTTCCCTTCGAATCCTCCTTCGCGCGGAATACCGATACCCTCCTGCAGGAAGGCGACCGTCTGTTGCGCGAAACGGGTATGGTTCAAGAAGGCGAGGCGGTCGTGGTTCTGGGCGGAACCATGCAATTCCCCGGAACCACGAACCTGCTGCAGCTTCGACGAATCACGGCGGAGTGAAGAGCATGGGCGCAAGATCAGGTCTGAACCTGAGCGCGTGGATGCTTCTGGTGTGTGTGTCGTTTCTGGGATGCGGCCGTAAGGCCGAGGATCCCAGCCCGGCCGGCGTCTACGCCGCCCGTTGTGCCCGGTGCCACGAGATCGACGGTTCGTCCACCACCGCGAGCAAGATGGCTAAGGAAGAGATCGACCTGCGCGATCCGGTCTTCCAGCGCTACAACAGTGACGAGCGCATCCGCCGCATCGCCCGCTTCGGAAAGGGTCGAATGCAGGGCGTACCCGACATCACCGACACCGAACTCGACTCGGTCGTGGTCCAGATCCGCAAGTTGGGTGCGGCCGCGGCGGACAGCACTCACTAGACAGCGCGCCAACGGCGGAAGAAACCGAGTGGACTTCCGCCGTTTCCATACTACCTCAGCAGCACCATTTTCTGCCGCAGGTCGACTCCACGGGCCGTGAGGCGGTAGAAGTACACCCCACTGCCCACCGGTCTCCCCGCGTTATCCTTCCCATCCCAGAGGACCGAGTAGTCTCCGGCGTGAGGATGCCAACCATCCGCCAGATCGGCCACTCTTGCCCCCGATGCGTCGTATACGCTCAACTTCGCCGCCATGGGCTGGGGCAGGTAGTATTCGATCGTCGTGTTGGGGTTGAAGGGGTTTGGGTGGTTCTAGCCCAACCAGCGAGGAGAGGCCACGGGCCCGGAACTTGCCTTCCGCGAAAAAAGATGTTCCTAAGGCCCCTCTCGACCTTGACGTTCGCGAAAAAAAGTCCTCTATATGGGGCCATTGGAACCAGCCCGTGATCCCCGCTCTCCCGTCGTGTCCATGGGGGGGCGTTTTGTCTAACGGGCCCATGCTCCAGCCGCCCACCTGGTGGGTAAAGGAAGCTAATGAACAAGATGAATCCGAGTCTCGACTCGGAGCCTCCGGCGCCTGGTTTATCCTCTAAGGCACACCGGAATCGGCCTATCGTCCAGGCGGAGCCGACGCCCTATCACTCTTCCCGATCACAACTTAGCGAGCTTTCCGCTTCGGACCTCCTGGTGACCGAGAGCGAGGCGACGCATTGCGTCAGCGAGCGGAGCGACGAGTTCCGTCGCCTCTTCTTCCCTGATGCCAGTCTCGAGGATTGGAACAGCTGGCGCTGGCAGCTGCACGCGAGGATCCGCAACCTGGCGGAACTCGAGCGCATCTTTACCCTCAGCCGCAGCGAGCGGGCCACGATCGAGAGGATTGGGGGGCGGCTGCCCCTGGGCATCACGCCCTACTACGCCTCCCTCATGGACCGGCAAAATGCGAAGGACCCGATCCGCAGGACCATGATCCCGGTTCGGGGCGAACTCCTCCGGACTCCCGGAGAGGCGGATGACCCCCTCGGGGAGGAATCGGACGCCGTGGTTCCGGGTCTAATCCACCGCTATCCCGATCGCGTATTGTTCCTGGTGAACAACTTCTGCGCGACCTACTGCCGCTACTGTACACGGGCGCGGATGGTGGGTCACACCACCGAATTCCATGCCTCGTACGCACAGTACGAGGCCGCGATCGACTATATCGCCGAGCACCCGGAGGTGCGGGACGTTCTGATCTCCGGAGGGGATCCTCTCACCATGACCGATGAGAGGCTGGAATGGATCCTCTCGCGGCTGAGGGCCATCAAGCACGTGGAGTTCCTGAGAATCGGCTCCAAGGTGCCGGTGGTGTTGCCGCAGCGGATCACTCCGGAACTGGTCGCCATGCTCAAGCGCTACCACCCGTTTTGGCTGAGCCTTCACACCATGCATCCGGTCGAGTTCACTCCAGAGGTCCAGCAGGCCTGCGAGCGGCTGGCCGACGCCGGCATCCCGGTGGGAAGCCAGACCGTGCTCACACGGGGAGTGAACGACGACGTGGAGACCATGAAGGCCCTCAAGCACGCCGAACTGCGCGCGCGGGTTCGGCCGTACTACATCTACCAGTGCGATCCCATCTCGGGCTCGAGCCATCTGCGGACGCCCATCGAGAAGGGTCTGGAGATCATCGACGGCCTCCGTGGCCACACGACCGGCTACGCGGTTCCCACTTTCGTGGTCGACGCCCCGGGGGGAGGAGGCAAGATCCCCTTGCTCTCACAGTCCGTCGTTGGCCGCGATGGAAACGACATTCTCCTGAGGAATTTCGAGGGGAACATCTACCGCTACCCCGATCCCGTGGTCCCTTCCTCCCGTGGAGGGCGCCGGAAGGGGGGGAAGGTCTAATGAAGATCGGTATGACCTTCGATCTGCGTGACGAGTATCTCGCCATGGGCTACAGCGAAACCCAGACGGCGGAGTTCGACCGCGAGGAGACGATCCAGAGCATCGAGGCCGAGCTCATCGGGCTCGGCCACGAGGTCGACCGCATCGGACACGTTCGCCAGTTGACCCGCCGGCTCGCGGCCGGCGACCGCTGGGATCTGGTGTTCAACATCAGCGAGGGCCTCTGGGGAGTCGGGCGCGAAGCTCAGGTTCCCGCCCTGCTGGACGCGTACGGGATTCCCTACACCTTCTCGGATCCCCTCGTGTCTGCCCTGACCCTGCACAAGGGAATGACGAAGCACGTCTTGAGAAGCGCAGGGATCGCGACTACGGACTTCGTGGTGGTGAAGAGCGAGCAGGACCTGGCGGAAGTGAAGTTCGAGTTCCCCGTGTTCGCCAAGCCGGTCGCCGAAGGCACCGCGAAGGGGATCGACGCCAATTCCAGGATCGACACCCCCGAGGAGTTGAGGGAAAGGTGCCTGGCCATCGTGGAGGAGTACGACCAGCCTGCGCTCGTGGAGCCCTACCTCAAAGGAAGGGAATTCACCACCAGCATCGTGGGCTCGGGAAACGAAGCCAGGGTGATCGGCACCCTCGAACTGGGCTACCGCGAGAAGGCGGAGGCTAACGCCTACACCTACCTGAACAAGGAGCTCTGCGAGAGCCTGGTCGATTACTTTCTCACCGACGAGGAGGCGGCGTCTCGCTGCGAGCGCGTCGCGCTCGACACCTGGCGCACCCTCGGTTGCCAGGACGCCGGTCGGGTGGATTTTCGCGAGGACGAGAAGGGGCGTCTCTTCGTCCTGGAGGTCAATCCCCTTCCCGGCATGCACCCCTCGCACTCGGATCTGCCCATGACCTGCACCGCGGTGGGAATGTCCTACCGGGACCTCATCGCTGAGATCGTCGCCTCCGCGGCCCGGCGGTTGCCGAAGCTTCGTCATGCTGCGGAGGCAGGCGTAGCGACATGAGAATCGTTTTGGCGCACGACGAGAGAGCCCTCACCGGCCGTCCGGACGAGCGCGACGGGATGGTTCAGGTCCAGGAGATCGCCGAGACCCTTCTCGATCTCGGCCACGAGGTGACGAGCTTGGCGGCGGGTCTTCCCCTCGAGGCTTTCGAGAAGAAGCTCGTGGCAAAGGACTGCGACCTGGTGTTCAACCTCGTCGAGTCGCTCGAAGGCGAAGGCCGGCTCATCCATCTGGTTCCCGCCCTCCTGGAGCGGCTGGGGATCGCCTACACCGGCGCGCCGTGCGCGGCGATGGTTCTGGCGAGTGAGAAGGTCTGGACGAAACGCCTTCTGAGCGCGAGTGGTCTGCCCACGCCGGCTTGGATGACGCAAGCAAAGGAGACGCAGGGTTTTATGGCCTGGCCGGGGAAATACATCGTGAAATCGGTGTGGGAGGACGCCTCGCTCGGGCTCGACGACTCCTCCGTCTTTGAGGCCAGTTCTGCGGGCGAACTCCACGAACAGATTCTGAAGCGCCGCGGCCTTCTCGGTGGCGAGGCTTTCGCCGAAGCATGGGTCGAGGGCCGGGAATTCAATCTCGCCCTCCTCGAAGGAGAGGACCAGCAAGGAGAGGTCCTTCCCATGGCCGAGATGTGTTTCGTCGACTATCCCGCCGGCAAGCCCAAGCTTGTGAGCTACGCCGCGAAATGGGACGAGGACTCCTTCGAGTACGGGCACACGGTGCGCCGATTTCCCAGCGGGGGAAGCGATCGAGAGCTGCTCGCGCGGCTGGCCGACGCGGCGCGCGCGAGTTGGAGACTCTTTGGGCTGCGCGGCTACGCTCGCGTCGATTTCAGGGTCGACGAGAACGATCGTGAGTGGATACTCGAAGCGAATCCGAATCCATGCCTTTCCTCCGATGCCGGCTTCATGGCCGCTGCTCAGCAGGCCGGGCTTTCGCGGCCTGAGGTCATCACGAGGATTTTGCAGGCGGCGCGGGTGAAGGAAAGCCGGAAGCTGGCGCTGCGAACCGGAGCATGACGGAATGTTTCGCATCCGTCGTATTCTCGACGACTCTCTGCCTTTCGATCGGCAGGAGATCTCCCGCGTGCAGGAGATCATGCGGGAACGTTTTCCCGGCCTCAGCGAAACCGACGTCGCCGATCTTCCCCGGCGTCTGAACGATCCGGTCGAGTACAGATTCCGCAGCCTCTTGTTCGTGGCCGACAACGCGCGGGGCAAAGTGCGGGGCTTCGCCATGGTGCTCCACGATCGGGCGAACAACTTCGTCTTCCTCGATTTCATCGCGACCGATCCCGGGCGGAAGGGCTCGGGCGTCGGGGGCGCCCTTTACGAGCGCGTGCGGGAGGAAGCGCGATCCCTCGGCGTACTCGGAGTGTTCTTCGAGTGTCTTCCCGACGATCGAGACGAATGCTCTAGCGAGGAGGAGTACACCCACAACGTGGCGCGTCTGCGCTTCTACGAGAGATACGGGGCTCGGCCCATCATCAATACGAACTACGAGCTCTCCCCGACGAAAGGGGAGAAGGGCATGCCTCATCTCGTTTTCGATGATCTGGGGAACGGCGAGGCTCTACGCAAGGACGCGACGCGCAAGATCGTCCGGGCCATTCTCGAGAATCGTTACCGTCCTGCCTTCGAGTCCGCCTATGTCGAGGAAGTTGTCGCCTCCATCGTCGAGGATCCCGTCCAGCTCAGACCGAGACGCTACCGGGCCAAGGTGAAGCAGGGGAGTGAGCGAGCCAAGGTGGCTCTGGCCCCCATTGTCCTCGTCGTCAACGAGCGCCACGACATCCACCACGTGCGCGATCGCGGGTACGTCGAGGCTCCGGTCCGGATTCGTGTGATCCGTAAGGAACTCGATCTCAGCGGCCTCTTCCGGGAGGTTGCGCCCCGGCACTTCGCGGAGTCCAACATCCTCGCGGTGCACGATCGCGGGTACGTCGAGTACTTCAAAAGAGTCTGCAAAGGATTGCCGCCGGGAAAATCGGTCTATCCCTACGTCTTCCCTCTGCGCAATCACGCCCGACCCCCGAAGGAGCTCTCTGTGCGAGCCGGGTACTACTGCATGGATACCTTCACCCCGCTCAACTCCAACGCGCTCGTCGCCGCGGTAGGAGGGGTGGACTGCGCGCTGACCGCGGCCGACGCGGTTTTGCACGGGGAGCGCCTGGCCTACGCCCTCGTACGTCCTCCCGGCCACCACGCGGAACGCTCGGCATTCGGCGGCTTCTGCTACTTCAACAACAACGCAATCGCCGCGAATTTCCTGAGCTCCCACGGACGAGTGGCCATCCTGGACATCGACTACCACCACGGGAACGGCCAGCAGTCGATCTTCTACGAACGGGATGATGTTCTGACCCTGTCGATTCACGGCCATCCCCGGTTTGCCTATCCGTACTTTTCGGGCTTCCCGGAGGAAACCGGGGCGAGTAGGGGAGAGGGATACAACTGGAACCTTCCTCTGTCCGAGAAAGTGGACGGAAGCCGGCACGGAGCGACTCTGGCCAAAGCCCTGGCCAAGATCGCGCAGTTCGAACCAAAGTTTCTCATCGTGGCTCTCGGTCTGGATACGGCTAAAGGGGATCCGACCGGAACCTGGTCGCTCAACGCTTCGGACTTTCGCGCCAACGGCCGGCGGATCGGCGCCACGCGGCTGCGCACCGTCGTGATCCAGGAGGGCGGCTACCGGACGCGCACACTCGGGGCGAACGCGCGCGCCTTCTTCGAGGGCCTCGTCGAGGGGTTGGAAGAGACGCCGGCGGGCCTCTCCGAACAGAGGTCGAAGCGATGAACGGCCAGGCCCAGCCGCTTCACCCCGCGGGGCTCACGCTGCGCGAGCAGCTCTGGCCGAAGGATGAGGAGACGGTGCGCCGCATCGTCGCTTCCAGCGGCTTCTTCAGCAGGGGGGAGATCGTGGTGGCGGAGGAACTGGTGCAGGAGCGCCGGCGGCAGGGCCCCGCCAGCGGCTACGAGTTTCTCTTCGCCGAACCCGCGGGATCGACGGCCGAGCACCCCCTCACCCTCGCCTATGGCTGCTACGGGGAGATCGCCTGTACCGCGGGAAGCTATGACCTCTTCTGGATCGCGGTGGACTCAGAGCAGCGCGGGGAGGGGATCGGGAAGTGGCTCCTCTCGGAGATCGAGGCGAAAATTCAGCGAAAAGGAGGCCGCAGGCTCTACATCGAGACTTCTGGCCGGCCCCAATACGATCCCACCCGGCGCTTCTACCTCTCCTGCGGCTTCACCCTCGCTGCCAGCTTCCCCGAGTTCTACGGCCCAGAAGACTCCAAAGAGGTCTACTGCAAGAAGCTCGATTGAGGCGCCCTCCACCCCCGGATGCGTCGGCCCAAGCGGGGTGCGCGTCAGCCCCGGGCCGGAAGCGCAAGTACAGGTATACTAAGTCCTTGACTCCTCTTTTGTGGCCACCCAAATTTGGCCTGGCTCGCAGAGTCATGTGCGGTGGTCGACGGGTCCGCAGTAGTAGGCACCTCCACCGTGTTTCTTCGTGAATCGAACCTGAGAGGATGATGCCATGAAACGTTTGAACCCCATCTTGCTGGTGATCGGGGCGATGACACTGCTCGCGTTCGGCGGGTGCACGGGAGATCAAGGGGAACAGGGACCCGCGGGCCCCGCCGGAACCGCGACCTGTCTGCAGGCCTGCCATACGGACGACTACCAGATGCAGCAGTACATCGTCGACATTCAGAATGAATATGCCTCGAGCCAGCACGCGCTGGGTACCACGGACGTACGCCGTAGTGCCCCCTGCTCGGGCTGCCACACCACCGAAGGCTACCAGTACCGCGTGGCCAACAACGGCGCCACGATCGATCTGGAGGAGTCCTCGCACATCGGGTGCTTCGGGTGTCACGCTCCCCACACGAATGGGGACTTCAGTCTGCGCAAGACGGGCCCAACCGACCTCGAGATGGGCGGCGTGGGTGCCTACGACAAGGGCAACAGCAATACCTGCGCGATGTGCCATCAGGCGCGCGCTCCCGAACCGGCCATCGACTCCACCGACGCGATCACCTCGACGCGCTGGGGACCGCACCACGGCCCGCAGGCCAACGTGCTGTCCGGGAATGGTGCCTATGTGTTTGCCGGGGCGAGCTACAGCGTGAATCACGCCCACAACACCGGCAATCCCGACGGGTGCGTGACCTGCCACATGGCCCCCCCGCCGGCGGACGGGATGGCGGGCGGTCACTCCTGGTGGATGACCTACGAGTACCACAGCGCCGAGGAGCTCAACAGCAATGGTTGCGTCCTCTGCCACGGCACGCAGACGGACATGTTGGCTCTGGTCGAGGACTCACAATCCGCGTTCGCGGCCGATCTCGAAACGCTCGCGACCGGCATGGAGACCCTGGGCTGGCTGAACTCCGCTCATGACGCGGTGGTCGCCGCCGGAGTGGGCACGGATGCCAACGCCCGCGGAACGGTGTGGAACTATCTGCTATTGCTCGACGACACGACGATGGGTGTCCACAATCCGACCTATGCGCGCGCCGTGCTCACGGCCACGCAGAGCTACGTGACCAGCCAACTGCAGCTCATGCAGTAGAGCATCACCTCTCGGGATACTCGCTTCGAAGCGACGAGAAGAGGGGAAGGCCAGCCGGCCTTCCCCTCGTTCTGTGTGGGCCTTGTGAGCCTGGAAACCGCACCTGGGATCAGGGCAGGATCGTGGGCTCGAAGCTCTCCAGGTGATACCGCAGGGCGGACATGGTCGGGTACTGCTTCAGGATGAGATCGTGCCGCAATCCACAGCAGACCTCGCGGATGTCGGGCGGTGTGTCCCGGTAGCCCTTGGCCCCTCCGATCATGTCGTAGAGCACGCGGATCGCCTGCAGGATGTCGTTTTGCTGCTTGGCGCGACTCGGCCGTCCCCAGTCGTAGAAGTCGATGAGCTTGAGCTGAAAGTCGACTCCCACCTGGCTGATGAGGATGTTCTCCGAGTGCACGTCGGCGTGATACTCACCCCGATCGTGGACGTCCTCCAGACCCAGGGCCAGACGGTGCAGGATGGTCAACGCGATGAAGGGGCGTAGACGCTTGCCTCGGTGTCGATCGATCCATTCCTGCAGGGGCTGACCCGGGGAGTAGGCACTGATCATCACGGTGGTCACCAGCTGTCCGATCCGCACGTGCTCGGTGTGGTAGTACTGCATCACGATTGGACAGTCGCGCAGGGCCTCCAGCTTCTGCGCGCGTCTCGCGGGCATCGTGCCCTTGGGATCGTGATGCGGGAAGAAGAGCTTGGCGGCCCGTAGAATTCCCGTGCTCTTCTCGCGGACGCGATAGACCTCTCCTTCGCTACCTCCGCCCAGCCGCTGTTCGACTTCGTAGCTGTGCCCGATGCGGCGGCCCGGTTGCAGGTTGAAACCCCGGATCTGTCCTTTGGTCATTGGCCTTGGCTCCGGGAGGTCGTGGGTGAAGGGCGATAGAGAACGAATGCGATGTCGTCGGGCTTGCCCGGCCCCTCCACCTCGGGCCGGGTCATGCGCTCGAGGCTGCGCGACAGCAGGGCGTCGGCGGCCTTATCCAGCGGTCCACGACGAATGATCTCCACGATTTCCGAAACCTCCAGATTGTCGAAGAGTCCATCGCTGCCCAGCACCAGGGTGTCCAAGGCGGGAAAGCGGCGCCGTCTCGCCGACATCCACGCGCATTCCCTCCATGCCCAACATGCTGTGCACCAGATGCCGCTCTTCGTGCACCATGGCGTCGTGGGCGTCGAGCAAACCCGAGGCCTGGGCGTAGCCGACCGGAGAGTGGGAAATTGTCTGCCACTTCAATTTGCCCCGCTGACCGGTGACAAGTGCTTCGGAATCTCCGACATGGTAGGTGCGATAGGCGCCAGCATCGACTTCAGCCACCACCACGGTGGTGGCGGCGCCCACGCCCCAGCCACGAATGGCCTCGTTGGCCTCTTCGATGGCATTGAGGACCTCCAGACGGGATGCTCCCTCGTCGGCCAGCGCTTCTGCTCGTTTAGCCAGGCTCTGCACGATGGCGGCCGAGGCATCGTCGGCCCGGGGACCGCTGCCCATTCCGTCCGCCACCGCGAGCAGATGGGAGTCGGCCGCAAGATGGATGATGAGCGCCGCGTCCTCGCAGCGACCATCACTGCCGGGCGATCCGCGGTATCGCAGTACGATGTGCGGCGAACCCGTCTCGAAGGCGCCCGGAGAATCCTCCGCTCGGTGGGTCCACTTGCGTACGTGGGTCTCTTCCATCGATTCAGGCCCCGCTCTCGCTGGAGACCACTCGGCTCAAGAGATCCGCGCGCGTACGCGGATCGGGACCTTCATCCGCCGTGCGCTGCAGAGCCCGGCGAACTCCTCGCAGAGAGCGCGAGGGAATCGCCAGATGGCAGACGGGCTCGCCCGGTTTCACCGCGGGAAGGGTCGTCATCCCCAGGGTGATTCCGTCGACGGGCGCGACGAGGGAGTTCTGCGTTTCACCGAACACGCTCACGTTGGTCGCGATGGCTTGGCCCGCCTCGACGAGTTCACCGGGCGTGACATGAAAGCGCAAAATTCCCGCCGCCTCCGCACGTACCCAGGTAGAGCGCTCGATCTTTACCTGGTACGCGGGCCGGACCGGTTCTCGATCGATCATGTGCAGCTCGGAGAGAACGTTCAGAATACCCCGAACCCCGGTCTCCTGGACCACTCGTTCGATCTTGCTGGGTTCGCCTGCCTCGAGCAGGATCGTCGGGCATCCGGCTTTCACGGCCTCCCGGCGCAAGGAGCCTTCGGGACCGCGTCCGTGAACCATCAGTTCGCAACCGAAAGCTCGAGCCAGACGTCGTACTTCCTTGTTCCTGAGATCGCCCCGCACGTTGGGAAAGTTCGTGCGGCCGGTGGCCGCGGTGTGCAGATCGATACCGTAATCGCTCTGAAGGATGATCTGCGAGAAGAGGGTATGCGCGATGCGGCGAGTGAGGCTGCCCTTGGCATCGCCCGGAAAGAAGCGGTTGAGATCCCGGCGGTCCGGCATGTAACGGTCCTGGGTTTCGAAGCCGAAGACGTTGACTACCGGGATCAGAATCAGAGTGCCGGCGAGCAGCGCCACCGGCGTGTCGAAGAGGATCTCGTGCAGAATTCCCGTGCCGTTGATCTCGTCGCCGTGGATCGCGGCGGTCACGAAAATCGTCGGTCCCGGCTTCTTACCTCGCAAAACGTGAACCGGCAGGCTGATCTCGTCGCCGGTATAGCTTTGGCTCAACTCGAGGCGAATGTCACGGGATTCGCCGCGAGGCACTTTGACGCCCCCCAGCTGAAACATTCCGCCGGATCGTTTCATTTTCTTCCTCCCGTCCGGCTCGGGATCCGTTTCTTCTTGCGACGCCGCAGCGTCTTCGCGGGAATGAGAGACTTCAAGGTGAGCACCTTCCCGTAACAGACCAGAATGTCGCCCGGCAAGATCTCTTGACCCCCATGTGGCGCGGGAAAAGTGATCCCCTCGCGCTTGACGCTGAGCACGAGCACTTCGCGAATTCTCAGCCCGCTTTGTGCAATCGTCATATTGCACA
Organism: Candidatus Krumholzibacteriota bacterium; assembly: GCA_963764625.1. Taxonomy (GTDB): domain Bacteria; phylum Krumholzibacteriota; class Krumholzibacteriia; order JAJRXK01; family JAJRXK01; genus JAOZPE01. The sequence goes on from CAVXTH010000009.1 coordinate 705,984, forward strand.
GAGCGGAGTCGCGATTGACCTGAAACTCGGCAACTCCGTAGCCGCTCTTCATGGTGAGCCGCTGACGCAAGTCGATATCAGGAAAGACGAGAAGCTCTTCGAGATGCTCGACGATCGCTCTCCGCCACATCCACGCCCGTGGCCTTTTCGATACCTTCCAGCCCCGGGGACGAATTCACCTCCATCACCTGGGGGCCGTCTTGACTCTCGAGCATGTCGACGCCGGCCAGGCGGAGCCCCATGATCTGCGCCGCTTTCACGGCGGTGCTCTGGTACTCCGCGTCGAGCTCCACCGGTTCGGTGCGTCCTCCACGGTGGACATTGCTGCGAAACTCCTGGCCCGCGGCGCGGCGCCGCATGGCAGCGATCACTCTTCCTCCCACCACCAGCGCGCGGATGTCCTTCCCCTTGCTCTCGGACACGAATTTTTGGATGAGCACGCTCTGCATGGCGCTCTGGAGCGTTTCGATGATCGCAGCGGCGATCGACTCCCGGTCGGCCAGGATTACTCCGATCCCCTGGGAACCCTCGAGCAGCTTGATGATCACCGGCGCTCCACCCACGCTACGAATGGCCGGCAGAACGTCCTCTTTCCGCCGAACGAACGCGGATTCTGGCATGCCGATGTCATGACGGCTCAGGACTTGGAGGCTGCGCAACTTATCGCGCGAGACGCTGATGGAGGTCGAAGTATTGAGACAGCTCACGCCCATCTGCTCGAACTGCCGCACCACCGCGGTGCCGAAGGGTGTGATCGAGGGTCCGATGCGGGGAATGACCACGTCGCAGTGCTCGATCGCCCGTTGGTTGTAGAGGAGGTCCGGGTCGCGCGATTCGACGTGGAGCGCGAATTTCAGAGTGTCGTAGGCGCGAATCTTGTGCCCACGCGCCACAGCCGCTTCGCGCAGCCTCCGCACGGAATAGCCACGTGCATTGCGAGTCAGGATGGCAATCTTCATCTGCGCCGCTTCCGTTGAGGGGCTGGGTTCAATCCCTGGGGCGTGGGAGGGGAGGCCAGAGAAAGTTCTCCTGTGGATCGACAAGATAGCGACCCTGCAGGGCGTTCCGGCCGATGAGCATCCGCGAGCGCATTTCTTCTCTGGAGATCAGACCCACCTCCACGAGCTGACGGACTCCGGCCAGCAAGATGGGCGTCTTCACGAAAATCCGCTCGTGGGTGTCGCCCAGACTGGACTTCACCACGCTCCTGCGGCAGATCAATGCCTCGATGTGGCGCACGCGTGTGCGATCTTTGCGGGAGAGCGCGATCTCGAAACGAACGCGGTTTTCCGTCCAGGCATTGAAGATGATGTACGTCGAGAGCGCAAGAGCGCGCACCCGTGTCGATCTTGGCTCGAATCCGCCGGAGTCCCCATTCCGGGAGAGCCACGTATTCCCGCCATCCGATGGTGCGCAGCGCGTTCTCAGCCAAGGGTTCTCCTGTTGCCCGCCGGAAGAAATTTGGTCGCGGACATCATATTCAATGGCGAAGACCATTGGAAGCCGGAGTTCTCGCCAAAGAGAGCGCCTGTCTCTCGGGGCGATTGTCGAAGCGGCGGAAATCCTGTTACACTGCCACTTCACGCTCTCCTGCAATCCGTTTCACTCTTTCACGCGATTTCCGTCATGAGTCGACTTCTCCTGGTGGCCAGCGAACGAGGGCTCTGGCGGGTGCCGCTCGAGGAAGAGTTGCCGCGCTCGCACGAGCAACTTTCGGTAGACGTGCCGGCGGACGAAATTCGAGCCCTCGTGGGAACGGGAGACACCGCCGCCGCGCTCGGCAGCGACGGACGTTTTCTTCTGTGGGATAATGCCGCGCGGTGCTTCCGGGAGGAAGTCCCCCTCGATCTGCAAGAGTGCGAGCTCGAGTGCGCGAGCATGGCAAGCGACGGCAGCCTCTATGTCGGCGCCTGTCCGCCCCACGTCTGGCGCTGGCGGCGCGAAGAGGGGTGGCGAGAGCTCGCGGGCCTCACCGAGCTTGCCGCCAGCGGACACTGGCAGGGTCTGGAAGCGCCCTATGAACCGCGCGTGAGTGGACTCTGGGCCGACGGGAGCTCGGTCTGGGCCAGCATCAGCGTCGGGGGGCTCTGTCGCCACCAGGACGGCCGGTGGGGCCCGTTCGGCCAGAAGGCTCTCCCCCGGGATCAGCGGGGGCTCGCCTTCCTGCCCCCTCTCTTGTATCTGGCCAGCGGACAGGGACTGTGGTCGCTCGATCCGGCCAACGGCAGCGCCTCCCGTCTCAGCCTTCCGCCGCGCGCCGCTTTCGCCGCTCGTTTCGGTCGACGGAATCCCGGCTCCGAGGACTTCGTACTCGCGGCGGCTCCCGGCCCGCCCGCGACCTGGCGTGGGCCCCAAGGATCGCGGATGAGCGTCTGGCACTTCGCCACACACGCCACGGTAGGCCGGCCCGTGGCTGGTCCTTTCCACGGAGTGATCGAAGGATTGGCGCTCGATCGCGAGCTGGCGTGGGTCGCGACCGACGACGGCGAGCTCTGGCGGGTTCCGCTGGCCGGTCCGGCTCCCGATCAGCCGCTGGTGGGGGATTTCCCGGCTCTGCGGGGGCTTTTCCTCATTGATGAACCCGCGTCCCGAGGGTAGCCTGCCCCAAGGTCGTCCGAGTGCACCTGGCCGCCAATTGCGGAAGAGATGTGGGAGTCGATTCATGAACCGTTGGTTGCGCATGATCCTCGAGGGAATGCTCGCGGGGAGCCTCTGGCTTCTGCTGGCGGCTGCTCCGGCGCGGGCGCAGTCGTACTACGACTGGAATCAGGTGGGGGACCCCTACGTGGCCGCCATCGGATTGCAGGCCGGATGGTCCACCGGCACTGGGCTGTCGGTGCGCTGGCCCCTTCTGCCGCAGACCATGATGTCGGTGACGGGGGGCATCTGGCGCAAAGACAAGAGCACCGACTGGAACCTGGGAGTGGAACTCAACCTGGTGCTCCGCCAGGAGGGGAGGATTCGGCTCTACGCGGGACCGGCGCTCGCGGTCATCCACGACGGAAAGGGTGGCGCGGACGGGGACCAGCACTGGAACGGGTCGCTGGGAGTCGGCATCGAGTACCTGCTGATGCCGCGCCTGGCTCTGAAAGTGGACCTGGGATTCGTCTACCGCAGCAGCACCGACGACATCCTGCCCCTACCCCAGGGTGGGCTCTATTTCTACTTCTGAGTCCGACTCGAATCGGAAGGGCCGCTCCCGCTCGAAATCGGGGACGCAGCTCTCCTGACTCGTGAGATCCTGCACGAAGGCGTTTTCCAGCCCCAGCTCGAGCGCGTAGTCCGTGATCTCATCGTACTCCGTGACGCTCAGGCTTCGATTCAGCGCGGGGTAGGCGCTCGCGCGGTACCGTGGCGCGTACTGCGACATGATGCTGAGATGAAGCTCGGGAGAGAGTGTGGCGAGGAAACGCAGACAGCGTTTGGAGTCTTCCACCTGACCGGGTAGAACCAGATGGCGCACCAGAAGACCTCTGCGCGCGATCCCGAAGCGGTTGCAGTTCAAGAGACCCACCTGCGCGAACATCTCACGGATCGCGGCCTGGGCGACTTTCGGGTAGTCGGGCGCCAGGGAGAATTCCTTTGCGAGTCTGGAACTCGCGTACTTCAGATCAGGAAGGTAGATGTCGACGAGTCCGTCGATGCGCCGCAGCGCCGCGACGGAATCGTACCCGCCCGAGTTGTAGACGATGGGAAGACGCAGACCTCTCGCCTTGGCGATTTCGATTGCGTCTGCGAGCTGGAAAATCACATGCGAAGGAGAGACCAGGTTCAGGTTGTGCGCTCCACGCGCCTCCAACTCGAGCATGAGCCCGGCAAGTTCCTCGTTGGAGTACTCGCGGGAGTGGATGGCCGCCGCAGCGCGGCTGATCTGGTGATTTTGGCAGAACACGCAGCGGAGATTGCAGCCGCTGAAGAAGATCGTGCCCGAGCCACGCTGACCACATATCGGCGGCTCTTCCCCGAAATGCAGCCCGTAGTGGGCTACTTGCGCCCGCTCGCCGATCCCGCACACTCCGGTCTCGTCGCGGGTTCGATCGACTCCGCACCCCCGTGGACAACAGTCACAGCGCGCCAATTCGGATCGGGAAAAGGAGTGGAACGCCATGGCCGCTCAGCTCACGAATTGGAGTGTCTTCACCTTGGGCAGGATTCCGGCTTCCGCTCCCATGTCGAGCAGCAGGCGTACCGCCTTCCGGCCCTGTTCTCCGTAGTCCAGAGTGTAGTCGTTGACATACATGCCCACGAATCGATCGGCGGTGTCGGCCCCCATGTCGCGAGCGTAGTTCAGTGCGTACTCGAGGGCTTCTTGCCGGTGCTCCAGCCCGTGGCGGATGCTGTGGAGCAGGACCTTGTTGATCTCGCTCATGCGCTCATCGCCCAGGTCCCGTCGGATAGCGTTGCCCCCCAAGGGGAGAGGCAGGCCCGTCTCCTTCTTCCACCACTGTCCGGTGTCCAGCAGCAGCTTCAATCCCTGTTGCGGATAGCTCAACTGACCCTCGTGAATGATCAGACCGGCCTCGAAGCTCCCGTCGGCCACTCTGGGAATGATCTGATCGAAGGGAATCACCTCGTAGTCGAACTCCGATTGCAGGATCAGCCGTAGGGCCAGGTAGGCCGTCGTCATCGTGCCGGGAATCGCGATCTTGGTTCCCTTCAGATCGGCAAGAGTGAGTCCGCTGTCCTGCCTGGTTACCACCATGGGACCGTAGTCGTCGCCCATGCTGCTTCCCGCGGGCAGTAGCGCGTACTTGTCCAACACGTAGGCGTAGGCGTGAATGGAGATCGCGGTGATGTGCAGCTCACCTCGCATTGCGCGCTCGTTGAGGGTCTGGATGTCTTGCAGGATGTGCTCGAAGGTGTACTCGCCGGTGGGGATCTTGTGGTGGGCCAAGGCCCAGAACATGAAGGCGTCATCGGGATCGGGGCTGTGTCCGAGCGTCAGGTGCATCGTGGTCCGCCAAGCTTGGGTACGAATGGTGCAAAACGTGCAAAGAATGCAGCTCGAGTGATCAACTGAGGGGGGTTCCGCCCGGCCAAACTAGCAGAGGGTGCACTGGCTGGCAAGAAACGGACTCTCTTGCCGGGTGGTCTTCCATCGGCTAGCTTGGCCCCTCCGAGGTCAGGCGGCCTGATTCTTTGATTTTCGGCAGAAACGGAGCCGGCAGCATGCCAGAGGTCACATTTCTCAACGATGAGGTCACGGTGGAGGTGAAACCGGGATCCACCGTGCAATTGGCGGCCCAGCTCGCCGGCAGCGCCCTGCCGTTCGGCTGCAGGGCCGGCACCTGTGGGACTTGCATTCTGCGCGTGGTGAGCGGTCTTCAGAGCCTGGAGGAGCCGGGCTTCGTGGAGGCCGATACTCTGGCCGAATTCGGCAAAGACGGGACGGTGTGCCGTCTCGGCTGTCAGCTCATCGTCGAGGAAGAACCCATCTCGGTGAAATACTAATTCGACTCGCGTTCTCTCGTGAGCGCATCCAACTGACGCTCACAGGTTTTCTGTCGGCCGGAGAGTCTTCCCAAGTACACGAGAATGGCCAACCAGACGATGCTGTAGGCCGAGAAAACCCACCAGAAATTGTGCGGCATCAGTCCATACCTCCGGAGATTTGAAGTTCCTCGATTCTATCTTCGAGGCGAATTCCTCGAACGCGCGCGCGCAACAGGATGACGTAGAAGATCGTGAGCGTCGCCACTCCGACCAGCAGAGCGACGAGAAAGATGGGAGCGAGGCCGCTCTTCGCGCCGCCGCCGATGACGGGAGCCGGGTGCTGACTCGCCTTCACTCGATTCGCCAGATAGACGATGGGCACGCCCAGCCAGCCGATGATTCCGGTCACCGAGGCGAGGACACTGCGCCGATCGCGCTCGGGAACGGTTTCCCGCAGAATGAGATAGGCGAGGTAGATCAGCCAGAGCACCAGAGTGCTCGTGAGCCGGACGTCCCAGGTCCACCAGATTCCCCACACCGGCCGGGCCCATAGGGGGCCGGTGATGAGAACCAGGGTGGTGAACATCAGACCGACCTCGGCCGAGGCGGCGGCCCAGCGATCGTGATCGGGATTCCGCGAGGCGAGGTAACGCCCGCCCATGATCGCCGTCACGGTGAAGGCCAAGAATCCTACCCAGGCACAGGGTACGTGGATGAAGAAGATCTTCTGCACGTAGCCCTGCGTTCTCTCCAGCGGGATGTGGAGGAAGACGAGGTAGCACAGTGTCACCATGGCGATGGCGTCCAGGACCAGGAGTACTCGATCGATCGTGCGCATCTCATTCCTCCAAAACGAATCCGTAGAGCAGAAAGCCCGCAATGACAAAAATGAAGTCAAAACCGCCGAGAAGCCGCAACCACGCGTTCAATCCCTCGTTCCCGCCCGGGGTGAGAATGAGAGTTGTCGCCTCCACCGCAGCCATGACCATGGGGGCAAGGATGGGAAGAAGCAAGACCGGAAGCATGACCTCGCGCAGACGACTCTTCTGCGAGACGACCGCGAAGACGGTTCCCACCGCCACGAATCCCAGGGTTCCCAGCAGCAGGACGAGAAAGAACCAGGGGGTGAGATGCCGCTGATCTAGGTCGAACCATACGATGGAGAAAATCAGAACGACCGCTTCACCCGCCGCCATGAAGAGGGAGTGGGAGAGGAACTTTCCCAAATACACGGCACCCCGATCGGCCGGGCTCAACAACAAACCAATGGTGCCTCCGTCTTGGGAATCGCGCGCGGCGCTGCGTCCCAGGCCCAGCATTCCCGCGAAAAGGTAAGCGGTCCACAGGCATCCCGGTACGACGTCCTCGCGGGCGTGACGCGCCGGATCGAAGGCAAACACGAAAGTGACCACGGTGAGAAGGCCGAACATGATCACGGTGGTGAGCACGTCCTTCTGCCGCCACTCGGCCGAAACGTCGCGGCGGAATACCGCAGTGGCTACTTCGAGAAACCCTCTCATGCCCTGGCTTCCGCGATTTCGGAGAGGTGAACCGCCCAACCCGCGGCGTCGCGCTCAGAAGCAGGAGACTCTTCCACCTTGCGCCCACGATGGAGAATGACCGCCCGATCGCTCCAGCTCAGAACACGCTCGAGCTGATGGGTGGCGAGGATGATCGCGCGGCCCTTGTGCTTCTCGGCGCGCAGCCTTCCGGCCAGATCACGGCAGCCCGCCGCGTCGAGGCCGGTGAATGGTTCGTCGAGAATGAGCAAATCGGGTTCGTGCAAAAGGGCTCGCGCCAAGCTCAACCTCTGCCGCATTCCACGACTGAACCCACTCACGCGATCGTGCGCCCGGTGGTCGAGTTCCACCTCGGCGAGGGCCTCATCGGCAAGGTCCTTGATTTTGCTCAGGCCGAAGAGCGAACCGTAGTAGAGCAGGTTTTCGCGCGCGGTCAGTGCGTCATCGAGCAGAGTGGCATGGGCGACGTAGCCGATGCGGCGGCGAATCTCGGACGCACGCTTCCTCGGATCGAGATCGAAAATGGTGAGATCGCCCTCGGTGGGACGGTGCAGCGTGGCCAGGAGGGTCAGCAGAGTCGATTTTCCCGCGCCATTCGCCCCCAGAAGCGCAACCGCAGCTCCCGCCGCAAGTTCCAAGTCGACTTTTCTCAGGGCCCAGGAACGCCCGTAGCGTCGGGATAGGCCGTGCGCCTGCAGAACGGAACTCACCTCAGGCCTTTCCCACCGGTTTGCGTCCAGCAGAGCCCTTGGCCTTGAGTGGGTTTCGCTTCAGCAGTCGTTCCCGTTGCTCGAGGAACGCTTCACGACTCAGATTGCCGCTCACGTAGCGGTCCTCGAGGTGTTGGAGATCCACTTGGCGCTTCGATTTCGCACTCTGGTCTCGCTGAGGGTCTCCGCGGAAGGAGACCGCGTACAGAAGGCCGGAGCCCAGGACCACCGCGAGGAAGAGGAAGATCAAGATCCGAGAGTGGGATTCCCCGAAGCGATTCGGTTTGATCATCACCTGCCACTTTTCCTCCTGGGCCGGAGGCGTGACGGTGGGGGGAGCGGCCGCGGTCGGAGGAGGAGCAGCGCTACCGCCGCTCAGGGCCAGATGGATCTGGCCCTTCTGGCTGAGCGCCGGGAGAGTGTAGGTGGCGAAGCCCGCCATCACCGAGCTGCTCTCCCGTTTGGCTCCACTTCCTTCGACCACCATGTCCATCGGCTGGACGAAGACGTTCAGAGTCGCGACGGGATAGTCGAAGCTGGGGCTGAAATCCAGCTTGCCCGGATACTTGGCGGAGTAACTGAGAGTGATCGAGGTTCTTCCCGGCACCAGTTTCGCGACTAACCCACGCCGGGTGGAACCGTCGCCCGCAACCGGAAGGTCCACCTGTCTGCGGCTGCCCTCTGAGCTCACCACCGCGGTGACTTTGCCCTCGATCTGGTAGGGAAGCTCGAAGGAAAGGCCGTTGCCGGACGGGCTCAACTCCTCATCTGAGGAGTTCGTGAAGGAGTACGCTTCTTTCACCAAGAGCTGGTCGCCATCGCGTTGCAAGGTCGCGCGATAGAAGGAAATCTCGACCTCGCCGGCTGCCGCAACGCCGGTCGAAAGAAGCAGAAACGAAGCGGCCAAGAGCGTGCAAACGAGCTTGGGGAAACTCACGAGCGTGTCCTTTTCATCGATGCTGTGACACCTTCGTGCCGCAAGAGGAACAGAATCGATCCGCCCCGGTCAACGCCGTCCCGCACTGGGTGCAGAAGAGCCCCTTGGGCTTGGCCTTCTCTTTCGCGACTTCCCCTGGGGAGAGGAGATCGTTGCTCTCTCGCAGAAGATCGAGTTGTTCGAACGTCTCCATGGCCTGTCGTTTCAAATTCGCGCGCAGACTGGTGTAGTCTTCTTCGGACAGCTTGCCCATGTTGTATTCGAAATCGAGATCGTCGATGTTCTGCAGAAGAGTTTCCTTGCGCTGACCCAATCTTCCGATGGGCGTGTCGCTCTTGCTCGTCGTCAGGATCTGGAGATTTCCCCGCATGAACGGACGAAAGCAAAACGCGACCGAAACCACCGCGAGGAGGAGGAGCAGGAGTTCACTCATGCCTCGATCCATCCCTTCCGCGGAGGCAACAAGCAGAGCAGAGTGCCCAGCACCATGACGATGCCGCCCGTCCACAGCCACATCACCAGCGGGTTGACATAGGCCTGGACGATCGCCTTGGTCTGATCTTCGTTGAGGCCGGCGAAGACGAGATAGAGATCATCACGGGTGGACGAGTGAATGGCCACCTCGCTGGTGGGTTGCTCACTCGCGTAGTAGAAGCGCTTCTCGGGAAATACCTTCCCCACCGGCGCTCCCGCCCTCGTGACGTCCATCGCGAGGATTCCGGACCAGTAGTTGGGATTGGCCTCCGACTCGCGGATTTCGTTCAGATGAAGTGTATAGCCGCCAACCTTGAAACTCTCGCCCTCTCCGATGACTCCCTGGCTCTCCTTCACGAAAGCCGAGCCGGTGGCGCCGAGAAACACCAGTACCATCGCGAAGTGGACGATGTACCCGCCGTAGCGGCGGTTGTTCTTGCGGGTGAGGTTGATCAGAGCAGTGAAATAGTTTTCGCGAATCGTCTTGCGACGCGCGGTGACGCCCTTGTGAAATTCCTGCACGATGGTGAGCGTCACGAAAGTGCATAGCACCAGTGACAGCAACGCCCAGAATCCCCGCACTCCCAGAAGGTACAGGACGGGAGCCGAGACCACGGCGAGGGCCACCGGCATCGTGAAGTTCTTGCGCAGGCTCTTGCCGCTGGTTCTGCGGTAGGCGAGTAGCGGGCCCACCCCGACGAGAAAGAGCAATAAGAGACCAATGGGCACTTCCACCATGTTGAAGTACGAGGGACCCACCGTGACGTTCGTGCCGGTAAACAACTCGCTCAGAATGGGGAAGACGGTTCCGAAGAGTACGCTGAAGGTCGCGGCCAAGAGGACCAGGTTGTTGAACAGGAAGCCGCTCTCCCGGCTCACCATGCTGTCGAGTTTGTTCTCGCTCTTGAGGTAGGGCAGGCGCGAGATGATCAGAGCGGTGATGCCGGCCAGCACGATGAGAATGAAGGTGGCGAAGGGGACGCCGATGTTCGAGCGCGCGAAGGAGTGAACACTGCTCACCACGCCGCTGCGGGTGAGGAAAGTGCCCAGGATCACTAGGAGATAGGTGACGGAGATCAGCGATACGTTCCAGACCTTCAGCATCCCCCGCTTCTCCTGCAGGATCACCGAATGCAGGAAGGCGGTGCCGGCGAGCCAGGGCATGAGAGAAGCGTTCTCGACCGGGTCCCAGCCCCAGTAGCCACCCCATCCCAGCTCCATGTAGGCCCATTTGGCCCCCATGATGATTCCCACGCCCAAGAAGAGCCAGGTGAATAAAGTCCAACGTCGAATGGTGACGACCCAGGCGCTTCCGAGCTGCCGGGTGATCAGGGCCGCCACGCAGAACGCGAAGGGCACCACGAAACCGGTGTACCCGATGTAGAGAATGGGCGGGTGAATCACCATCCAGTAATTCTGCAGCAACGGGTTGAGTCCGTTTCCGTCGGCCGGAGCCCAGGCACGAGCGGCGCCGGTGGTCTGCGAGACGGCAAAGAGCTGCTGAAAGGGATTGCTGGCGAAATTGTTCAGACAGAGAAAGAACACCGCGGTTCCCATCATGACCGCGGTCGCGATGGGAAGAAGCCGGTTGTGGCGGTCCTTCTGGGTAAGCACCGCCGCGACCGAATACGCACTCACGCACCAGGTCCACAGCAGCAGCGAACCCGACTGGCCGGCCCAGAGCGAGCCCATCTTGTAGAAGAGAGGCAGGTCACGGTTGCTCTCGCTCGCGACGTAGGCGAAGTGAAACTGATCGGTCACGAGCAGCGTGACGAGCATTACCATGGCCAGACTGACCATGGCGAACACGACGCCCACCGCGCGCTGACCGCTCTCGGTAAGACGGCCGTTATCGCGCATCGATCCCAGGACCGAACTCAGCACCGCGTAGACCGCGAATGCCAGCGCAGCCATCAAGGCTACATTCCCGATGTCAGCAATCATGAGGAGATGACTCCGTGCGATGAATTGGGGAATCCCACTCTTTCAAGACCCTAGGCGCTATCCCCGGTAGGCTTGGCCGCTTCGGGGCCGTAGTCGGCTTCGTACTTGGAGGCACACTTGGCCTGGATTTTCTGCCCGACGAAGACACCCTGCTCGTTCAAGGTCCCATCTACCACCGCCTGCACGCCGTCCTTGAAGGTGTCGGGAACCGGGTCGGAACCCACGTAGCGCACTGGATAGTGAGCGCCCTCGTACTCGAGGGTGAACTGCAGGATATGGCCATCACGGCGAATCGAACCGTTTTTGACCACTCCTGCGATCTTGATCGGATGGCCCACGGCTCTGCTGCCCATTTCGGCGACTTCATCACAGGTGTGATAGTAGCGCTTGCCCTTCTGGAAGCCCTGGACGGAAAGATAGGCCACGGCTGCCACGATGAGGCAGATTCCGATGAGGAAACGGAACTTCATGATCGAAGGTCCTCCTTTCGGGCCACGCCGAAAGAGGCAGGGGGAATCCAGCGCCAATATAGGCGGGTGGGGGGTCCTTTCCAACGGCTTCTTGGCCAAAAAGGAGGCCGTCTGCCGAGCTTGGCATTCGCGCGCGCGCGCCAGCGCGTCCGAGCGCCTTGCGGAGGCAACGGCGATCCGTCTACAATCGAAGTCAGGATAAGATCATCTCCAGCAAACGGCATCATTTCATGCATTCGCATCGCCTTACGCCTCCGTGCTTTCCCGGGGCACGGAGGGGACTTTGGTTCCTCTTGCTCCTTCTTGCGATCGGAGCGCGTCCCGCCGCGGCGGGCGGGGAGAGCTGGCGCGCGCGGATTCTGAATGCCTCGGGCTGGGGCCCCTGGATCGCGCTGGGCCCCAAGGAGCTGCCCGAGCGACTTCCGGCTCCCGGCGCGCTCTTGTCTCGTCTCGAAGTCTTGATCCCCGCGGGGGCGGAGGCAGTGGAGATGATGGGCACCCGCCGGGGCGAAGAGGGCGAGCTGCGCCGGGTCAGCCTTTGGCGAGCGCCGCAAGGTTCTCCCCGCACGCTTCGTCTGGGTGTTTCGGGCACCTCGGCCGAAATGACCGCCGGCACGCAGCCGATGGGAACAATCGAGGCGACGCCGATTGGCCCACCGCTTCCCGCCGCCACCTCGACGATCGCGGGCACGCTGCTCTACCGCGACCGGATCTTCGACCTCTCAGGGTACACCGGGGCCACGCGCTCTCTACCTCTGCGTCATCTTCGGGTCGAGCTCACGCGGGCGGCGGACGATTCGCTGCTCGCATCGACCAGTAGCGCCGCCGACGGGAGTTTCTCGCTCGCTTTCGAACCGGCGGCGCCGATGGACGTGCGGATTCGTATTCGCAGCGAGGTGGAAGGCCTGCCGGGGGTCCAGGCTCGAGTTCTGGATCAAGCGGGACCCGGCGGAGATCTGAGTCAAGCGCAGACTCTGTCTCGCGAGGTGATTCAAATCACCGGCGTAGGTCCCGGCATCAGCCTCGATCTTTCGAGTTTGCTTCTGAGCGACGATCAGAGCAACGACACCCTCGGGGCGTTCAATCTACTGGATTGTCTCCTGGACGCGGTCGAGTTGCTTCAAGAGCCGGGCTGGCTCGCCACGGCTCCCTCCGCGATGCCGCCGGCCATCTGGTCCCCTTCCTCTACCCAGGGATTCAGCAGCTATCAGGATGGGGTGCTTCGCATCGCCAGTCCGGCCGGAGGCGATGACGACTCGTGGTCGGACAGCGTCGCTTTGGCTCTGCTGGGTGAGTGGTTCCTGCAGACCTACGGAAGGGTGGATCTCAGTCTGGGCTTCTCTGGTCTCGACCTCGACCGCGATCCGCTGAGCTCGTTCGGAGACGGGGCGGCCCTCGTCTTCGCCTCTCTGGTGCGCCAGCACCGCGCTCTCACCCGCCAGGACGACAACGGCCAGCCGGCAGACAGGAAAGTCAGTGTTTTCGCCGACCTGAGTTTTCCCCCGCCTTTGGGCTTTCCGGGTTCGGCGCAGGATGGCTTCAACCTGGAGACCAGGACGTTGAGTTACGGCGGCAGCATCGCTCCCCGCGGTCAGCGCTCGTTGAGCAATGTCGCCGCCATGCTGTGGGACCTCGTCGACGACGTGAACACACCGGACGGCGTTGCGCAGGACGACGACCCGCGCTCGGACGCCGCTGTGGATGGCGGCGCGCGCTTCTTCCAGATCACGACCAGTGACCTGGTGGCATTGCCTCCTGCGCAAGCCATCAGTTACGAGGGCTTTCATGAAGCCTACAGGAGCGAGTACGGCGAAGATGCGGCCCTCTTTCAAATCGCGGTGACGGAGGGCAGGACGGCTCTCTTCGACGACGCCTTCGAGCCGGATGACGATTGGCAGCAGCTGGCCGCCGAGACTCCCTGGGTACAGCCTGAGCCCTTGGCGGACGCCGGTGTCGTGATCGGCGAGCTCTTCTTGGGCGATTCCGACTGGGTCGAGCTGACGAATGCCGGCCAAAGCGCGGTCTCCTTGCAGGGCTGGAGCGTGATGGCGCACCGCAACGGTTTCAGCACCGGAAGCGAACGGATCGCCACCCTTCCCGCCGGTTTCGTGCTGCTGCCGGGTCGCAGCGTGGTGCTGCACGAGGGCGGATCGGTTTCCGCCGACACCGAGCTCGATCTCTTCTTTCCCAGCTGGAGCATCCCATGGAAAGAGGGAGCGGACGGTGCTTGCACTGTTCTGGACGATGCGACGAACGCGGTCGACTTCCTCCGTTGGGACGGAGACCAGTCCAGCGGAGAATCGGTGCCCCCCGGGATCGCCTTCATCGGTACCCTGAACTCTCCTGGGTTCGCAAGCTCCCTCGCCCGCGACAGTCTCGCCACCGACACGGACGCCGCGGCGGACTTTCAAGCCAGAGCGCCCACTCCTCGCGCGCCCAACGCCTCGTTCATGGGGCTCCACACGCTCAGGCCCCGGGGCGATTCGGACCATCTGCGTCTGAGCCTGATGCAAGATGATCTCTGCTATCTGCTGGTGGCCGGCGAGAGGGAGGCGCCGCTGAGCACAGTGAGTCTGCTGGATTCCCTGGGGACCATGGTGGAACAGGCCGATTCCATTCCCGGCGCGAACCACTCGACCCTCATGAAATTCACCGAGGGTTCGGGCGGAGAGCGCAACTTCGAATTGAAGGAAAAGTCCTCTATCCGCATCGCCACCGCGGTGAGCTGGGGGGCCTGGATCCCCTGGGGTGCGGTGGTCGTGCACGCGGTGCAGGATCTCAGGGCGACCCCGCACCTGGAGAGCCTCGTAGACGATCCGGTCGACCTGAGCTGGACGAACGACGGAGACTACGATTCGCTGCAGATCACCCTGGATACCGTGCCGATCGCGACGGTGCCGGATACGACGCAGTACTTCGAGACCCAGGTCGCGGCGGGGCACCACCTCTTTGACGTAGTGCCCTGGTTTACCGGAGCTTCAGGGCCAAAGAGAAGCGCGAGTGTCTTCGTGGGGAGCACTCCGTGTTCGGTCGGCACGGGTTTCGAACCCAGCGACCCCTCGCTGCTCAATTTGACCGGATTTGCCGTCGTCGATAAGAATTTCAGCGGCACCAAGGCGCTCTTGGATCACGCCGACATCGCCATGGCCTACTCACCCGACGACACCGCGGTGGCCGAGCTCCAAGACCCGGTGGATTTGACTTCGCAGAGCGTCTTGAACTTCACGCACGCGGCTCATCTCGCGCTCGACGGGGACTACGCAGCGGTCGAGCTGAGCGTGGACGACGGGGGGCATTGGCAGGAAATCGCGCGGTACCTGGGGAGCGATCACGACGGCTCGGACGGAGCGGATTGGACGGATTTCATACTGCAACCCGGGGACTGGATCAGCGAGAGTCTCGACCTCTCCGCCTACGCGGGAGAACGCGCGCGCATTCGATTCGTCAGGGTCAGCGATGCCTCCGGGGTGAGCCTGGGCTGGATCATCGATGATGTCTTCTTCGGCACGGATTGCGGCACGACCCTCTGGGTCAGCAACGCGGGCAGCGACGATTTCGGCTGCGGGCACCCGGAGAGACCCTTCGCGTCCATCTCCGTCGCCGCGGCGGCGAGCGCGGTGGGGGACACCATTCATCTGGCGGCGGGCAACTACTCCGCCACCGTCGACCTTCTGCTCGATGGTTCGCAGCGTCCGGTGAATGCCGCGCTTCCAGGGGGCCGTTCGCTGGTGGGAGAGGGGATGGGCGCAAGCGTGCTCCAGGTGGCTCCACTCGGCACGGGAATCTACGCGGGGCCGGCTTCCGGTTGGGCACAGGGCGATAGCGCCGTCGTGCGCGGGCTCAGTCTGCAGACGGGAAGTCGCGGTCTGCGCGTCGACGAGGGCAGCGTGCGCGTCGAGGACCTGGGCTTTGTCGGGCAGGGGACCGCCATCCTCGTAGAGGGAGGCAGTGCCGAGATCGAGAGGGCCTTCATCACGGAGGCCGGCCGGGTCGCGAGGCAGGCGGCGGGAAGCCTCGCCCTGAGACACTGCACAGTCACGGGCATGGAGCGGGCGCTCTTCGTGCAGTACGGCGCCGATTCCACCACGATCGAAACGAGCATCTTCAGCCAGATTTCCGAGTCTGTGATCGAACTCGAGGTGGGCGCACCGTTGCCGACCATTGACTGCAACGATTTCTACGGGCTCTCACAGAGCCAGCAGAGCTTCGTGGGATTGGACGATCCGCGGGGGGTCGATGGCAACTTGGCGGTGCCTCCCTACTATTGCGATCCCTATGCGGGCGATTATCAGCTCTCACAGGAATCACCGCTCCTGAACGCGTCCGGGTGCGGTCTCATCGGAGCGTTCGGGGAGGGCTGTGCTCTCACCGCGGTGAGCGCGCCGCCTTCGCTCGGTTTCACGCGGATCCTCTCGAATCAGCCCAATCCATTCAACCCGAGCACGAGAATTCGGTTCGAACTCGCCTATTCCGGCCGGGTCGAGATGAAGATCTACGACGCCCGAGGCCGGGAGCTCACGACTCTGCTTTCGCAGAAGCTCACCGCCGGAAAGCACTTCGTGGACTGGAACGGGCGGGACTCGCGAGGAAGGCCACTGGCCAGTGGCGTCTACTATCTGCGTCTCTCCGCCGCGGGAGCCGTTTCCACCCGGGCGCTCGTGCTCTTGAAATGAGCCGGCGCGTGCGGGTCGTCAATGCAAAGTGAAGCGCCCCACCCAGTCCCGATTCTCCGCGAGCTCATCTTCGAGTTGCGTCGGCGACGCTTTCCGCGGGCGCGACCAGCACAGACCATATTCACCGTTTCCCAGGCCCGCGAGTGGAACCACGAGCCAGTCGCCCTGCGCGGCTCGCTCCGCACCCCAGCGTAGGAGGGTCTTGGTCGACAGAATCTGGCGCAGCTCCAGTGACCCGTCTCCTTGCTCGGAAAGGTGGACGAGGAGATAGTCCTGTTTCGCGTCGACCGCGAACTCGGAATCCGGCTGCGCGCGCAGATCGAGAACGGTGGTGACCCGGCGCGGAACGAGTTGCTGATTGTGGCGGCGCGCGAGATCGAACCCTCTCAGCAGGTTCAGGCCCAGCGCCAAAAGAAGCAGAAGGAGAAAATAGAGTGGAAAATCGATCCTGCGGGAAAGGAACATGACTGCCTCGCGGGGGGGAGAGCGGAGCGCGCGCCGCTGCTACGACCGCCACTTGGAACGATGGAGTGGAGATCGAATCGAGTAAAACCCACCTAGGCAGAGTGGACAAGCTTCCATTAAGCTGTTCAAGCCTTTCTTAAGGAGGAAGGAAAGTGTCTGTCTCCTGGTACCGTCGTAGCCTGGCGGTTCTCATTCTGAGCCTCTGCGGCGTTCTCGCCCCCTTGTTGGCGCGGGCTCAACCGGTACCCGCCCACGTCGTACTGGTTTTCATCGACGGCCCTCGCTATACCGAGAGTTTCGGCGCGCCGTTTCGGATCCCCCGCATCTGGAACGATCTTCGACCGGCCGGCTGCGTTCTGACCGACTATCGCAACGATGGGAAGACCCTCACGGTCTCCGGGCACGCGACCACCGTCTGTGGCCGCCATCAGAGTCTCGCGAACGACGGGAGCGAGCGCCCCCACGACCTCACCCTCTTCGAGCGCTATCGCAAGACGAGCGGGGCTCCCAAGAGCGAGGTCTGGGTGGTGGCGGGGAAGTCGAAGCTGAATGTCCTGGCCTACAGCGATGATCCCGAAGGGGGAGAGGCCTTTGCGGCTGCGGACACCGTCGGCATGGGGGCTGACATTCCCACCATGAACACGGTGCTTTCCGTGCTCGCACTCCACCACCCCCGATTTACGGTCGTGAACCTGCCCGATGTCGACTTGATCGCGCACGGTGGAGATTGGGACGGTTATCTCGCTGCGATCACGCGCGCGGATTCGCTGGTGGGTGTGCTGTGGGACTTTCTCCAGAGCGATCCCGAATATGCGGGTCGGAGCGCACTGGTCGTGACCGCGGATCACGGGCGTCACGACAATCGCCCCACCGAGCCCCACGACGGATTTCAGAGCCACGGCGACGCCTGTGAGGGATGCCAGCACATCATGCTGGCCGCCGCCGGGGTGGGATTTAGAAGCGGAGTTCAGATCAGCGCCACGAACGATCAAGCCGATCTCGGCGCCACCCTGGCGCAGCTCATGGACATCGATGCCAGCGGCATGGAGGGCTTTCCCATCTTCGCCATGCTCGAGACTCCAACCGCCGCGCCCACGGTTCGTCAAGAGGGCGCGCGAATTTTGGGAGTACGACCACACCCCTTCTACGCAGGGGGAGCAATTCTTCTCGCGCCACGCTCGGGCGCTGCGTTCCAGCTGAGCATCTTCGATCAGCGAGGGCGATTGGTGAAGATCTTCCATCACGTGGGGATTACGGCGGAGGAGTTTCTGGTACGCTGGGATGGCAGGGATGAATCCGGACGCACCGTCGCCAGCGGGGTCTATCAGCTCCGTCTCCGGGACGCGCGGAGCGAAGACCGCTGTTCTCTCACTCTCCTGCAATGATGACCGAGCTCTCTGGATCTTCCCCATCGTCCTAGGGTTTCCATGGTGTTGCAAATGATTCGGCAGGCCGCGAGCCTTCTCCTCCATCGTGAAGGGGACTCGCGGGTTTATCTCGTGTTGCGAAATCCCGAGCTTCGCTTCCTCGGTGGCTACTGGGCCTTCCCTGGAGGCAGCGTGGGAGCGGCCGACCGTGCGGAGAAGGATCTCGTGCAGGGCGAGGACGCGGAGTTGGCGTCCTTCCGTTTCTGCGCGGCCCGGGAGATGCTCGAGGAGGTGGGGGTGGACGCATCGACCCCCGCCGCCGGCGATGCGGCGGCGCTGAGACGGGCCACTCTTAGCCAGAGCCTCGAGTTACGCGCGTGATCTGTCCCAGAGAACCGCGCATGTCGAGGCCCGGTGGTTCCTCCCAGTCGCGCGCTTGCTCACGCCCGCCTTTTACCCGGTGCGATTCGATACCGTTTTCTTCCGCGTGGAGTTAACAGGCCAGGAGCCCGAAGTGTGGCCGGGGGAATTGACCGAGGGGCGTTGGGAAGAGGCGGCGACCTGGCTCATGCTCTGGCGCAAGGGAGAGCTTTTGCTCGCGCCGCCGATCGTCTTGATACTGCGGCTCCTGAAGGCGCATGGATGGGATGGCGTTGCGGCAAAACTCGAGTCTCTCAGCGAGGACTTCGAGCGCGGCAAGATCCATCCGATCTTCTTCAATCCGGCGGTCCAGCTCCTTCCCCTACTCACTCCCACTCTGCCCCCCGCGACGCACACGAACGCGTTCCTTGTGGGAAAAGATCCGGCGTACCTCATCGATCCCGCTTCGCCCCACCGCGAAGTTCAAGCTCTTTTGGACGAGGCTCTCAGCGACGCGATCGCCGGGGGCGCACGATTGCGTGCCATTCTCCTCACGCACCACCATCCCGACCACGTGGGAGCGGTGGAGCACGTGCGCAAGTCCCTCGCGCTGCCCGTCTGGGCCCACGCCACCACCGCCCGGCTCCTTAGGGGGAGAATCGCTGTGGATCGCGAACTGGAGGACGGGGAGCGCTTAGCTCTGGGCGTTAGCCCCGGCGGCAAGGAAGACTGGGAGCTCGAATGCCACTTCACTCCGGGTCACGCCGCGGGTCACCTCTGCTACTTCGAACGGGAATACGGGAGTCTGATCGCCGGAGACATGGTCTCCACTCTGTCCAGCATCCTGGTACATCCCGACGATGGTGATATGATCGATTACATGAGCTCACTGCGCCGTCTTCAAGAATTGCCGGTTCGCGTCGTCTTTCCCGCACACGGACCGGCGAGCAATCAGGGTATCGAATTGTTGCGGGCTCAGTATTCACACCGCGAGGATCGTGAGCAGGCGGTCATGAGTTGTGTTTCCAAGGGCACGCGTGAGCTTTCGGAAGTGGTGGCTGAAGTGTACGAAGACATCCCCGAGGAAATGCGCGAATATGCCGCCTTGAGCGTGCAATCGATTCTGAAGAAGCTCGTCGCCGAGGGGATCGCAGGAGCCAAAGGAGTGACATGAAGACTCGCGAGAAACTCTCCAAGCTGCGTCAGCTCATGCAAAAGCGCGGTCTCAGCGCCTACCTCGTACCCAGTACGGATGCCCATGACGACGAGTACGTGCCGGCTTGCTTTCGGCGGCGCGCATTCATGAGTGGTTTCACCGGCAGCGCCGGAGACCTGGTGGTTCTGCCGGATAAGGCCGGGCTGTGGACCGACGGACGCTATTTTTTGCAGGCAGCTCAGCAATTGAAGGGAAGCGGAATCAAGCTCTATCGCGCCGGGAATCCGGGCGTGCCCTCCATTGCGGAGTTCTTGAGGCGTGAACTCCTAGAGGGTGAGAAACTGGGGGCGGATCCCCGAACCCTGAGCCTCTCGCGGGCCGAGTCGTTGAAGGAAGTGCTGAAGAAGACGGGCGTGATTCTGAAACCGGTATCCCAGAATCTGGTCGATGCGGTCTGGGACGACCAGCCCGCCATGCCCCGCGAGGAAATCACGCCTCTCCCCAAGAGCTTCAGCGGGGAGTCTTCGGCGAGCAAGCTCAAGCGCATTCGCAAAGTCATGAAGGAACAGGAAGTCGACGCGCACCTCCTGACCACCCTGGACTCGATCGCCTGGACTTTCAACATCCGGGGCCGGGACGTCGAGTACAATCCCGTCGTCATTTCGTATGCGCTCATCACCCACCAGGACGCCACTCTCTTCGTCGATCCTCGCAAAGTCACTACTCGGGTTTTAAGCCATCTGGGCCGCGGCGTGAAAGTGAGAAAGTACGAGTCGATCGAGGCGGCGCTCGAAACTCTCTCGCGGCGCAAAGTACGCGTGTGGGTGGATGGTGCCACCGCCAATTTATGGGTGGTCGAACTTCTCAAAGGCGCGCGTCTTTCTACCAGACCCTCGCCGGTTCTACGCATGAAGTCCGCCAAGAACGAAGTCGAAATCAAGGGAATGAAAGCGGCGCACATCCGTGACGGCGTGGCGATGGTGCGTTTTCTGCGTTGGCTCTTCGAGAGCGTGCCGGAGGGTGGAGTCACCGAGCTGAGCGCCGCCGCTAAGCTCGAGGGATTTCGTTCGCGGGGCCAACACTTTCGCGGACTCTCCTTCGAGTCGATCAGCGCGTATTCCGCGCACGGAGCAGTCATCCACTACTCCGCCGACGAGGAGAGCAACGTCCCCTTGAAACCCAAGGGAATCTATCTCATCGATTCGGGAGGACAGTATCTCGACGGTACCACCGACATCACGCGCACCTGGCTCTTGGGGGGACGTGCGACGCCATTCCAGCGCCGCAGCTACACGCGCGTGATCCAGGGCCATATCGCGCTCGCGCGAGCGCGGTTTCCGCGGGGTACCCGGGGGATGCGCCTGGACACTCTCGCCCGCATGTACCTCTGGGAAGACGGCCTGGACTACAACCACGGTACGGGCCATGGAGTGGGCGCCTATCTCAACGTACACGAGGGTCCGCAGGCCATCAGCCCAACTCGTTGCACGGGGGTGCCCCTGGAAGAGGGGAACGTCCTCTCCAACGAGCCCGGATACTACGAGCCCGGCAAGTTCGGCATTCGGATCGAGAATCTGGTCTTGGTGCGCAAGGACGAGGAACTCTCCCAGGAAGGAGAGAGCTGGTATCGCTTCGAAGACCTCACCTGTTGTCCCTTGGATACGAATTTGATCGAACTCAAACTGCTCTCTCAGACCGAACGTGGCTGGATCAACGACTATCACGCGTGGGTGAAGAAGAAGTTGAGCAAGAAGCTGAACGAGAAGGACCGGCGCTGGCTCAACCGGGCTTGCCGGCGCATCTAGGACTTTGGTTCGTCCTTCAGCCGGGCTCGTTCGAGCGCGATTTCGCGCACGAGCCCGGTGATGTCCCTTTCCAGTCCTTCCAGGCGTGTGAAGAGTCGCAGGAGCAGGTAGAACACCAGGAGCAGGGCGAGATAGGTGACCAGATCGACACCTCGCCCGACTCCGACCAGATGGGCGAGAAGGGTGGTGAATTCGGGCCGAAGCACCACGATCCCCACCACGATCCAAAAGAGAGTCCAGAGCACGGCCGGGATTCGCGTCAGCTTCCCTTGGCCCTGTCGCCGCCAAATGGTAACGAGTGCGAAGAGACAAAAGAGAAGGATCAGGATTTGGATTGCCAACATGGTTCCCGCTTCGGTTGGAATGAAATCCTCGTGCTTCGGTCCCAGGAGTCTTGGCTACTAGCCGTTCTCCTTTGAATCGACACCCCAGGCGCCGAGTAACCTCCAGGCGGCCTGCGTGACGGGCAGGTGCCCGCTCAGCACATCGTTCTCGACTTCGCCCAGGATACTCTGAACTGATTCGTCGTGGTAAAACGATTCGCGAAGCCGTTCCTCGACCATCCTGTGCAACCACTCCAGCGATTGCCGCTTCCGACGCTCGGCGAAGACGCCGCTCTTGCGAGTGAACGAGGCAAATTCTTCTACCATCTTCCAAAGCTCCTCGACGCCTTCGCCGGTGAGCGCCGACCCGCTTCGCACCGGTGTGGTCCAGCCGTCGGTGGCGTGGGGTAGAAGGCTGAGAGCGTTCTCGTAGCTCGTCCGCGTTTGCTCCGCCGTCCGGCGGTTCTCGCCGTCGGCCTTGTTGATGAGAACTCCGTCGGCGATCTCCATGATCCCACGCTTGATGCCCTGAAGTTCGTCGCCGGCGCCCGCAATGAGGACGAGCAGAAAGAAATCCACCATGCCGCGCACGCTGATTTCGCTTTGACCCACGCCCACCGTCTCCACGATCAAGACGTCGTATCCGGCGGCCTCGAACAGCACCATCGTCTCGCGGGTCTTGCGCGCCACTCCGCCGAGCGTGCCACCGCTGGGGCTCGGCCGTATGAAGGCCTCGGGATCGCGCGCCAGGGTTTCCATGCGGGTCTTGTCCCCCAGGATGCTGCCCCGGCTGCGGCTGCTGGACGGATCGACGGCCATGACGGCAAGCCGGTGCCCCGCCGCAGTGAGCTGGCGCCCCAGGCTTTCGATGAGAGTGCTCTTGCCCGAACCGGGAAGGCCGCTGACTCCCAATCGGATGGAGCGCCCCGCCCGGGGCAGAAGCGCCGCGAGGACCTCCTGTGCTCGCTCCTGGTGGTGGGGGGCATTGGATTCGATGAGAGTGATCGTGCGTCCCAGCAGGGTGCGATCTCTCGAGAGCACTCCCTCGACGTACTCGCTGGTGGGGAGAATCTCACGCGAGAAACTCATGAAGACATCAGGTCCTGGAGGATTTTTTTCGCCGCGGCGGGGATGACGGTGCCGGGGCCGAAGATGGCCGCGGCGCCGTTTTCGTAAAGGAACTCATGATCCTGTACCGGAATGACTCCCCCCAGCACGATCAAAATGTCCTCACGGTGCAGACGAACGAGCTCCGCCACGAGTTTGGGAAGAAGGGTCTTGTGTCCGCCGGCCAGAGTCGACATTCCTACCAGGTGGACGTCGTTCTCGACTGCCTGTCGGGCCGTTTCTTCCGGGGTTTGAAAGAGCGGACCGACGTCGACGTCGAATCCCATGTCGGCGAACGAAGTGGAGATGACCCGCGCCCCGCGATCGTGTCCGTCCTGCCCCATCTTCGCCACCAGAATCCGGGGCCGGCGCCCTTCCTTCTTCTCGAAGGCATCCGCGAGGGCCCGCACCTCGTCGATCTCCTTGGAGTGACTGTATTCCGCACTGTACACGCCGTGAATCATCCCCGTGTCGGCTTTGTGTCGGCCCCAGACGGCCTCCAGAGCATAGCTGATCTCGCCCAGAGTTGCCCGTGCCTTTGCCGCCTCCACCGAGAGCTCGAGGAGATTCTCCTCCTTCGTTCGCGCCGCCTCGCTCAGGGCACGAAGTCTCTCTTGCACCAGCGCCTCGTCTCTCTTGGACTTGAGTTCTTCGAGGCGCGCGATCTGCTGCTCCCGGACCGCTCGATTGTCCACCTCCAGGATGTCCAGGGGCGCCTCCGTTTCCGGCTGGAATCGGTTCACGCCGACGATGATCTCATCTTTCGAGTCGATCCTGGCCTGGCGGCGCGCCGAGGCTTCCTCGATGCGCAGCTTGGGCACGCCAGTGGCGATCGCCTTGGCCATGCCTCCCAGTTCCTCGATCTCCTCGATGTGGGCCAGGGCGCGCCGCATCAGGGCATCGGTGAGGGATTCCAGGTAGTAGCTTCCCCCCCAGGGGTCGATCACCTCGCAGATACCGGTCTCTTCTTGCAGGTAGAGCTGGGTGTTGCGCGCTATGCGCGCCGAGAAATCGGTGGGCAGAGCGATGGCTTCGTCCAGCGCGTTGGTGTGCAGGCTCTGGGTGTGACCCAGAGCCGCGGCCATGGCCTCGATGCATGTGCGCGCCACGTTGTTGAACGGGTCCTGAGCGGTGAGGCTCCATCCACTCGTCTGACTGTGCGTGCGCAGTGCCATGCTCTTGGGGTCCTGGGGATCGAACTGTTTCATGAGCTTCGCCCAGAGCATGCGCGCCGCGCGGAGTTTGGCCACCTCCATGAAGTAGTTCATTCCGATGCCCCAGAAGAAGGACAGCCGGGGCGCGAAATCGTCGACCTTAAGGCCGGCCTTCAATCCGGTACGGACGTATTCGAGACCGTCAGCCAGGGTATAAGCCATTTCCAGATCCGCGGTGGCTCCCGCCTCCTGCATGTGGTAGCCGGAAATGGAGACGGAATTGAACTTGGGCATGTGCTGCGCAACGTAGGCAATGATGTCCCCCGTGATCCGCATGCTCTGCTCGGGAGGATAGATGTAGGTGTTGCGTACCATGTATTCCTTGAGGATGTCGTTCTGGATGGTGCCGTTGAGCGAAGCCAGAGGGCAGCCCTGCTCCAGAGCCGCCACGATGTAGAAGGCCATGATGGGGAGGACCGCCCCGTTCATGGTCATCGACACCGACATCTGAGACAGGGGAATTCCTTCGAACAGAACCTTCAGGTCTTCCACGCTGTCGATCGCGACCCCCGCATTGCCCACGTCCGAGATCACTCGCGGATGGTCGCTGTCGTATCCCCGATGAGTGGCGAGGTCGAAGGCCACTGACAGTCCTCTCTGTCCCGCGGCCAGATTGCGGCGATAGAATTGGTTGCTCTCTCGGGCGGTGGAGAACCCGGCGTACTGACGAACCGTCCATGGGCGTCCGATGTACATGGTGGCATAGGGTCCACGGGGAAACGGCGGAATCCCGGCGGAGTACTGGAGATGCTCCAGCTCCTTCAGGTCCGAGCCATCGTAGAGCGGGCGGAGTTCGATTTTTTCCAATGTTCGCCTGAGCCACTCCTCGGGGTTTCGTCCGGTTTCTTCACGCACGCGCTGCTCCCATTCACCGCGCGTAGCGTGAACCTCGGGCATGCCGAGTGCGATGCGGGAAAAATTCGGCACCCGGCTCATCAGTCGACCCCCAGTCGCTGGGCGATGAGCTGAAGCGTGGCGAGAATCGGGCTCTCACCGTGCAAGAACACTCCGACCCCGTCCTTTTTTAGGCGCGCGCGCAGACCCGGGTCCTTGGGGCACGCGGCTACCACCACGGTGGACTCCGGCTGGCTGGTCTTCAGCTCGCGGATCAGGGTTTGTGTGTCTTTCGGGTAGTCTGCGTCGGCGGCGCACAGGAGCAGAATCGAGGCGCCGTTCTTCTCGATCGCTTGCAGCGCCGCTCTGCGGTCATCTCCGGATTGCCCGGGCAGGACTTCGAATCCGCCCACCTCGAGAAGCGAGACTGCGACGGCGAGCCCAGAAGAGTAAGCTTCTTCTCGACCCAGGGTGATGGGGAGCACTCGTAGCCGCTTTCCCTCCGCGCGTGCCGCCTCGACGCGTTCCCGGAAATCCTCGAAGGGGGCGGCTTCGCGACGCAGGGGAATCGCCTCGATGGCAGAGCTTTCGGACCCACCACGACTCGAGACGATCGAGAGCTCGCTGAAGCTCATCCTCGCGGCCGCGGCCTGCAATGCGGCCTCCACCAGGGTTTCCGCGTGCGCCGGATCCGGCGAACTTGCCGCGGCGGAGACCGCCTCGGCCAGCGCGCTCTCGGCCGCGCGCACCCGCTTGGGATCGCGCCCCTCATGGCTCGGCTTGGAGGCTGCCTGCCGCTTCGTCACCGGCGGAGTCTTGTTCGCGGAAGTGGAGTCCGATGGCCTGGCGGCGGGGTACTTGTTGATGCCGATGCGCACCAGGCGGCCCAGTTCTGCTTTCTCGAGTTCCTCTCGATGGGTGGAGGCGATCCTCGCCTGGACCGATCCTTCGCGGAGGGCGGACTCGAGCCCTCCGCTCGCTTCGACCTCTTGCAGGATCTGCCACGAACGGTCTGCGAGTTCGGCTGTCATCCGCTCGATGTAGTAGGAGCCGCCACCGGGGTCCATCACGTCGGCGACGCGAGCCTCGTCCTTGAGGATGTACTGGAGATTGCGGGCGAGTCGGCGGGCGAACGCGGTCTCTCGCGGGAGCGCGGCATCGAACCCGTCGACATGAATGCTGTTTGCGCCTCCCACCGCGGCGCTGAACGCCTCGCTGGTGGCGCGGAGCAGATTGAGATGGGGCTGCTGGCACGTCAGGTTGCGCCGGGAAGTTCTCGCGTGCAGGGGAGCGTGGCAATCCTGCTCCTTGACGCCACAACTTAAGAGCACGCGCGACAGCAGCATCCGCGCCGCGCGCAGTTTCGCGATTTCGGTGAAGAACGTGGAACCGATCGCGAAACTCCAGTGGAGATGAGCTGCCGCGGTGGAAGGATCGACGCCGCGCTCCTGCAGTTCCCGAAGACTCGCGACCACTGCCGCCAGGGCCAGGCCGAGTTCCTGTGCGGCGTGGGCGCCGCCATCGTGCCAGATTTCGCCGTGGCACCAGATCGTCCCCATTTCCGGGGCGTGCTTGGCGCACCACGTCGTTGTCGCTGCCAACTCGTCGAAACTATGGGCGAGGGATTGGGGGAGTTCGCCGTCACGCGCGAGAGCTCCCAGCGGATCAGCCGCGATGGCGCCCTGCCAATTCTCGGAAGGAAGACCGAGCCTCTGCCAGTAGGCGCCGAGGACGGCCAGAGGCTGAAGGCTCAGCGCGCCGGCATCGAGGAAGACTGCGGCCGAAGCGGTTTCGGCTCCGCCCAGAATGGTCTCGAGTTCGTCGATCGAGAGAGACGAGTTGCCCAGACGCGATGGCAGCGGGAGGACGAGGTGGATGATCTCCTCCTCGCGCAGCACTTCCAGAGTTTGGGCATCGTAGCTGAGCAAAGATTCGTCTTCGCCCATCTCCTGAGCGACCCGCCAGCCGCGCTCGCTGAAGGCCGAATTCCCTCGGGTGAAGGGGGCGAAGCCCGGAGGGGCCTCTTGGTGGTGAAGACCGGTCAGGTCCTCGGCGCGGTAGATCGGCGCGAGAGGCACTCCTTCGACAGTCTCTCGCTCCAGCAATTCCTGGAAGGCGGCTTCACCCAATAGCTCGAGGGCGCGCGTTCGCCAGGCCCCTGGCTTCTCGGGAGGGAACTCTCGCAGAATTCTCTCTCGGGCATTCGGAGAAGGCATCGATTCCGCCTCCGGGACGATCCTAGGAGAGTGGACTCTCCCTCGGCTGCTTGCGGTCGGTCAGCTCTTCAAATTGAATTTGGCACCGGTCCACGCCGCGAAGCTCTTCTTCTGCTCGGGTGTAAGGTCCGCAAGTGCGACCAGTTGCATGGGGGGGTACGGGTTCGCAAGGAACTTGATGCTGCCCTCCACGAGTCGTCCGTGCCGGAACGCGTGCCATTGAACCGTCTCGCCGGGGCGGTACAGTTTCAGGCGTTTCTCGAGATCGCCCGAGATTTCCAGGCCGTCCAGAGCTGCGATCACGTCTTCCGCCATCAGTCCCGCGGTGTACGCGGAACCGCCGGACAGCACGCTCGAGAGCACGCTTCTCCCTTCCTTGACCTGCACGCTGGCGCCCAGCCAGGCCGTCTCGACTTCCTCTTTTTCCAGGGGCTTCTTCTGGATCCGCAGACCCACGTGCGCGAGGGCCTCGTCGTAGTCCAGCTTGACCGTGCCATCGATCGTGTCGCCCAGGAAAACCGACATCTCGATTCCCGTCGCGGCCTTCACGATTTCGGGATAGCTTCCCTCGGCCACGCCCTCGCCGGCGGCGTAGACCTTGGACCAGAGATAACGCATGACGTCATCCAGACTCTTCTCGTCGCCACTCAGCCGGCGCAAATGGAGATCGAGGAGCAGCGCCACCAGCATCCCTCTCTGATAGTAGCTTACTTGGGAATTTTGTCCGTCGAGACTGGGCCGATAGAGCTTGATCCAGGTGTCGAAAGAAGAGTCGGAGACGCTCTGTACCTGATTTCCCGGGCGCGCCCATTCCGCGCGAATGTTCTCGGCCGTGAATTCCAAGTAGCGTTTGACGCCGTACACGCTCGCCCGCAGGGGAATGAGTTCGTCGTAGTAGTTCGTTACACCCTCGAAGGCCCACAGTAAACGGGTGTGCGTTTCCCTGCGGTAATCGTAGTTCAAAAAGAGCTCGGGACGGATTCGCTTGACGTTCCAGATGTGGAAGTACTCGTGAGCCACCAGAGTGAGGAAACGGTGGTATTCGACTTTGGGGCGGAAACCCAACCGAGGCCACGCGAGCGCGGTGCTCATGCAGTGCTCGAGTCCGCCCATGCCGGTCTCGGTGAGAAGCAGAATGAAGAGGTAACGCTTTAGATCGGAAGGGAGACCGCCGAAGATCTTGGCCTCCGCTTCGACGATGGCCTCCATGTCCTTCAGCATGGGCTTCAGGTCGAAGTTGCCCTCCCCTTCGATCACCAGCTCGTGCTTCACTCCCGCCGCCGTGAACTCATGCAGTGGCATCGCTCCCATTTCCATGGGGCTGTCCACGAGCGTATCGTAGTCAGCGACGAGAAAGACGTTCTTGCCCTTGCCGGGCAGGGCGGTGTACACCGACCAGCCGTCGGGGCATTTTACCTCCAGCTGTGCGGGACGTTCCTCGAGGCCCTCGATAGCCAAGAAAGTGCCGGCGGGATTGATGAACGCGTGCTGGTCCGTGATGTCGTTGGTGCGGACCGTGAGTTCCGGCGCGAAAACGCGGTAGACCACGCGCAACGAGCGGGCGTTCTTGGTGTCGACTTCCCAGCTCAGTTTGTCGGTCTTTTGAGTGTCAAGCGAGGATTCGCCGTCGAAGGCATCGAGCCGGATGACGTTTCCCGCATACTCGCGGAGGAGATAGGAACCGGGCACCCAGGCTGGCATCCACAGCCGCAGCGGCCGTTCGAAGGGTCCATCCAGGGTGATCTGTACCTCGAGATGGCGGGCGGGAATGTCGGCGATCGACAGACGGTAGCGTGGGTTGCTCTGCCCTTCCATGGCTTCCTTTCTAGAGGGCCTTGACCATCTCCTCCAACTGAATGTCACGGTGAGCCAATTCGGCGCGGAAGATCTCTGCCGGGACGCCTCGCTCCAGCGGTACCACACCGCGCGCCTCGACTTGTCCTCGCGCGATCATTGCGGCGATGATCGCGGTGGGATAGCCGGTCATGCGCATCATCGCGGTGATGCCGTTCTCTCGATCGAAGCGATCCACGATTTGGGTCTTCACCACCAGGGGAATGTTGTTCTTCATTCCCTCGGCGCTCACTCTGAGCAGCACCACATCGGCTTCCTGGTAGCTGCACTGTTCCCGGATGAGATCCGCGAGCTGTTCACGGGGCACGTAGCTGCTTCCGTCCTCGGCCGGTTTGGGCTCTCGCGAAAACATCCCTTCCTCGTAGAATCTCCTCATCTGTTCACCATGGCCCGAGTAGCGAATGGTCTTGTAGTCCATGTTGCTGACCTTGTGGCCCAGAGTACGGGGGAGGGTCGAGAGACCACCCGAAGTGTTGAAGCACTCGAGATCGGAGAAGGGCTCCGGAAAACGAATGGGCTCGATCTCGGTGAGCGGCTCGACGGAAAACAACTCGCCACCTCGCATGACGAGACAGGGCTCACTGTATTCGTTCAGCAAGCCTTCGACGTTGAAGGTGAGCATGTAGCCGAAGTCGCCCTGCGCCTTCTGCGGCAATCCTCCGACGCGAATACTGAGACTGTCGACGCGCGTGAGACGCGCGCACGCGTCCGCCGCCAGAAGGACGGCCAGGCCGGGCGCGAGTCCGCAGTCGGGAATGACCACGATCCCGGCTTCCTTGGCCGCGTTGTCCAGATCGAGCTGTTGTTCGACCACGGAGTTGTTTCCGCCCAGATCGACGAGGTGCGTCTTCATTTCGATGGCGTCTTCGGTGATCAGCAGATTATGGCGGTAGGGAAGCGCGTTGATGGCGACGTCCACATCCTCCATGACCACACGGCACTCTTCCCGGTTGTTTGCGTCGATGGGTTCCGGTTCGACCCTGGGGTCGTCCAGCCACGAGCAGACTTCGTCGAGCTGCTCGGGATTACTGTCGACGATCACGATTTCGGCTTCTGGGTCGCGAAGCAGGTCGAAGGCGATGGCCCGGCCTTGCTGACCGGCGCCGAAGAGGACGTATCTCATGTTTTGACAGATCCTTGGTCACTAAGCTCGGGGAGGAGTTGGTGCCCCTTCGAGCTGATGGGATTGCAAAATATACGGTTTGCTAGGGTAGGCCAGAGGCCGCGCGCTGGCAAGAGCAAAGCCCTGGGGGGAACTCGCGGACATTCTCGGACCGGATCTAGAGCCCGGACTGGTAGCGGTCCGAATCCTGCAATCCGCTGCTTGAATTCTGGCGGAGGCCATTCTCGTGCTCGCAATGGTGCGGTCATGGGAATCACCTCACGATTTCTCTCCGTGGCACATCATGCGCATCGTAATCGCGATTCTCCTGCTTTCCTTCCTGGCGCTGCTTCTGGTTGCAACGACGAGCCCCGCACCCTCTTTGGAGGTTCACAATCGTTCAGGGGTCGCCGTCAGGGGTCTGCAGGCCGAGGTCATGGGTTCGCGCCAGGAGCTTCCCGGGCTGAAGGCCGGGGAGGACCTGAAGTTTCCCCTGAAGATCAGGCAGGATGGACAACTCAATCTGGCCGTGACCTTCGGAGACGGCAGGAGGAGTTCAGCCGAGGCGGGCTACTTTACTCCCGCGATGGCGGCGGTAAAGGTCCTCACGATCATCTCGGCCGATTCACTCGCGGTGGAGACCCGTTGATCTCGTTCGGGTGCAGACTGCCGTTTTGCACGTTTTTTTCAGGGATCTCATATGGTGAAATCCAAATTCCTGTACTAGCCTGTTTAAGATCGGAGGCGGGAGAGGATTCCACTGTCCTTTCCTTGCGCTTCCGATTGGCGGGAGGCCCGTTCTTGCCTCACATCTGTGGTCGCCATCCAATGAAGCCGGTTTCCGCTCCCGCCGTGAAGCAGACACAAGGAGGGCGGCATGGTTGAGTTCGTAACGCCGCCGGCGACGCGCAGTGCGGGACAAAGCCCCACGGTTCCCTTGCTAGAGACACGCCGATCGGACTTGGTGATGCTCTGCGAGTCGAAGTTGCGGTGGGCGGGGATCCGATACACGACGGAAACACTCGCGAATGCGGTTCGTGACGCCGCTGCCTTGGGCAGCGATGAGCTACGCGTCCGAGTTCCCTCGGAACAACTCGAAGAGGCGAAGCGATTGCTCGCCGCGATCGACGACGAGGTCTTCTGACGCCAGTTTCATTCACCGCTGTGGCACACGCGCTGCCACGCGACGTAGTCCCCAGCGCTCGGCAAATTTGTCGAGCGCTTTTCTTTCCGCCCCCAGATAGCGCAGGCCGGAGGGCTCGAAGGAGAGTGGGATGTCCTGGCGAAGGCGGGCCAGTTTCCGACTGAGATAGGCCTTGTCTCGGTCTTGCTCCAACTTCCGGCGAAGGCTCTTCGCGCCCCTTACCGGAAGGCCCTCGACCTCGTCCAGGCGCTCGTAGATCGCATCGAGGTCCCCGAACGCGGCGAGCAGGGCGACCGCGCTCTTCTTTCCGACTCCCCGGACCCCGGGGATGTTGTCGCTGCTGTCTCCCATCAAGGCCAACAGATCCACCACCTGGTCCGAGCGCACCCCGAGCAGGTGTGGAACTTCCTCGGCGCCGAACTTTCGCCCCTTCGCCAGATCGTAGATCTCAAGTCCCGGCCGCAGGATCTGCGACAGGTCCTTGTCCCCGGTCACCACCTTGACCTGGAACCCCTGCTCGAGCAGGCGCGAGGCCATACTGGCCAACAAATCGTCCGCCTCGAACCCCTTCTTCAGGAAGGTGGCAATCCCCATCGCCTTGGTGAGGGCGGGACAGAGTTCGAACTGAACCGCGAGGTCTTCCGGGGGCTCGCCCCGGTTCGCTTTGTACTCGGGATAGAGCTCGTTGCGGAAGGTGATGCGCCCCGCGTCGAAGACGACGGCCAAGTGACTCGGGCTCTCGTCTTGCAGGAAGCGTTGCAGGGTCATTCCCAATCCGAAGACCGCGTTCACCGGAGTTCCGTCCGGAGCTGAGATGGGACGCATGGAATAGTAGGAACGGAAGACGTAGGCAGTGCCGTCCACGAGCCAAGCGGTTTGCGACATGCCGTCAATCTCCCTGGGGATATTCGTACACTCCGCGGCCGGTCTTTTTTCCGAGGCGACCCGCCTTGACGTACTGCTCCTGAAGGTAAGTGGGGCGGAAGCGCTCCCCCAGTGATGTGTGCAGGAAGCGCAAGATGGAGAGCCGCGTGTCCAAACCCACCAGGTCCACGAGTTCGAACGGGCCCATGGGATGGTTGAGTCCGAGCTTCAAGGCCTTGTCGATGTCGCGGGCAGAGGCGACTCCTTCCTGGAGCATGCGGAACGCCTCGTTTCCAATGAGTGCGTTGACTCGGGTGGTGACGAAGCCGGGAGCCTCGTTCACTTCCACCGTCTCTTTGCCGATCGCCTGGCAGAAGTCCAGCGCTCGACGACCGGTTGCGTCGCTGGTCTGGAGTCCACGGACTACTTCGACGAGTTTCATGCGATGCACCGGATTGAAGAAGTGTAGCCCGATGCAGCGGGAGGGATCTTTCAGAGCGCCGGCCAACTCGGTGACGGAGAGGGCGGAGGTATTGGTGGCCACCAGGGAAGCGGGGGGAAGATGCTGGTCGAGTTGGACAAAGAGCTGGAGCTTGAGATCGATGCGTTCGGGAATGGCCTCGATGAAGACTTCCGCATCCACGCAGGCAGCGGCGAGATCATCGGTGGTGTGGAGTCGCAACAAGGTGGCGTCCCGCTGGGAAGCGTCGATTCTGCCCCTTTCTGCCGCCCGGTCGAGCCTGGCACGGATCCCCTCGAGTGCGCGATCGAGTTGCTCATGGGCAATGTCGTAGAGGACGGTTTCGAATCCGGCCGCGGCGGCCACCTGGGCGATCCCCAGGCCCATCGTCCCGCTGCCGACCACCGCCACGCGGCGGGTTTCAAGGTCTGCCATGGAGTGGCAACCTCCTAAAAGAGAGCGCTTTCTCGAGAGAATGCAGGGTACTCCAGAGTCCGGCTCGACTCAAGCCGAGCGCCCGGAGCTCTTGTTGTCGGCAAGCGCTGTGATTACACTGCCCTCTGTCCTTCGCCGCGATTCCCGGCTCGTGCCGGACCTGCGCGCGGCCCTTTCCATCGTTTTCCGAGGTGAGCTGAATGAGCGACCGAACTCTGGTCAAATACGAGAAAGACGGTGGTGTTGCCGTCATCGCTTTGTGCGACCCGCCCGCCAATACCTACACCTACGAAATGAACCTTCAGTTCGACGACTGCATTCTTCAGGCCCGGATGGACAACGACGTCCACGTCATCGTCATCCGGGGGGACGGGGAGAAGTTCTTCTCGGCTGGGGCTAACATCAACATGCTCAACGAGGTGGATCCCACCTTCAAGTACTACTTCTGTTTGCACGCAAACGAGATGCTGAACCGCCTGGAGCACACTCCCAAGCTGGTCATCGCCGCCCTGAACGGCCACACGGTGGGTGGTGGACTCGAGTTCGCGATGGCTTGTGACATGCGAATCGCCAAGAAAAACGGCGGCAAGATCGGACTTCCAGAAGTGGGACTCGGGGTCCTTCCCGGCACGGGTGGAACGCAACGGCTGACGCGCCTCATCGGCAAGCACAAGGCTCTCGAGCTGATGGTAACCGGACGGACCATGGAATTCGACGAAGCGAAGGAACTGGGGATCGTCAACCAGATCTTCGAGAGGGACACCTTCTGGGAAGACGTGATGGCCTACGCGAAGCAGTTTTGCCCGCCCAACAAGGCCAGCAAGGCGGTAGGCAGGATCAAGCGCTGCTGCCAGAGCGGTCCGGAGATTCCCTTCAGCGAGGCCCTCTCGATCGAGCGCGAGTTGCAGCAGCAGCTCTTCCAGAGTTCGGACGCCAAAGAGGGGATCGCGGCCTACGTACAGAAGCGCGTGGCCAAGTTCAGCGGGAATTAGAGAGCGAATAATCAGGCGAGGTTCGGGCGGAAGCTATTGGTTCTGCCCGAACATCACTCCCATCCTAGCGCCCACGAACCCTCCATCGAACTCGTTCAATCCGTCGAGTCCGGACCAACGCCAGCCCAGTTCCACTCCCAGAGCCAAGGACTCGCTGGCGTAGAATTCGATTCCACTCAACAGATGGAAGTCTCCCTGGTCCTGGCGGCTGGTGATGCGCTGCCCGGTGCCCTGCGCTAGCCAGTGCGCCTCACCGTGGGCCAGTCCTCCCCCGAATCCCAGGTAGGCCGCACCGGTGAACCAGTTTCGATAGGCCCGCAGATTGAACCCCGCGCCGTAGACCTTGCTGTCGAGACTTTCGAGGAGGGTCGGGCCCAGGCTCTCCGTGTAGCCGTACATTACGCTATAGGGCGTTTCGATGCTTCGGTACAGGCCGTAGGGTTCCAGGCTCAGACCGTGCCCCAGGTTGATTTCGATGCCCCCGTAGCCGTAATACCCGAATTTCCTGACGGAGTAACTCAGTTCGTAGCTCGAGTAGTACCCACCGGGGGCGCTGATGGACGAGGGCCGGTCGCGGGCATCCCACGCACGGTAGGCGCCGTGCCCACCGAGGGCACCGTTGAGGCGCACCGACCATGGGTTGCCCTGGGCTTGGTAATACGAGCTGGGTTCTCCGGCCATCGCCTTTGTAGAGGCCACGGGCCGTACTAGAAGAGGCGCTGAGACACAGAAGGGCGAGCAATACGGTTGCGCGCACCATCATTCGGCGCACCATCAGGGGACCTCCCTGGACTGGCAGTCAGGGGCGACGACAGCCGGGACCGTTTCAACATAGGGCATTCGAGGTGTCGTGAAAAGGGCAGTCGGCTCAGCCGTTGCCGAAATTCCTCTCGAAGGCGGGCCGCCGCTTCTGACTGAAGGCGGTGATTCCCTCGGCCGATTCGGGAGAATTCCAGCACTGCCGCTGGGCTTCGCACTCGAATTCCAGCATTCCCGCAAGATCGTTGTCCAGGCTGCCGTAGACGGCCATCTTGATCAGTCGAGCCGCGGTGGCGGGCGCCGCGGCGAGCCTGGCGGCCATGCGCTTGGTATTCTCACGCAGATGGGAAGAAGGCACCACCTGGTGCACGAGTCCGATCTCGAGTGCCTCCTCCGCCTCGACGCGCTTGCCGGTGAGCATCATCTCCAGCGCCCTTCCCTGTCCGATGAGCCGGGGCAAGAAGTACGTTCCTCCCCAGTCGGGGTGAAGCCCTACTTTGATGAAGCTCTGGGTGAAGACGGCGTATTCACCCGCGATGCGCAGGTCGCACGCAAGCGCCAGGTTGCAACCGGCTCCGGCCGCGACGCCGTTGACCATGGCGATGATCGGTTTGGGGCACTCGTGAATCACCGTGACCACGTGCCGTCCTTGATCGAGCAGGGGACGCAACTCTTCGAATCCCGCGCTCTTGGACTTGAGCTTCGCCATGTGCTTGAGATCTCCGCCTGTGCAGAATGCTTTTCCCGAACCGGTGATCACGATGGCGTGAACCTGGGGGCTTTCTTGCGCGTCGAGAATCGCGTGCAGCAATTCCTCTCTCATGTTGCCGGAGAACGAGTTGAGCTGGTTGGGCCGGTTGAGGGTGATCCAGGCCACCGCGTCTTCCCGCTCGTAGAGGATGGTCTCGAATTGCATGGCCATGACGGTCTCCGCTTCAGTCGAGGTGAGTCCAGACGGTTTTGCTTTCGGTGTACGACAAGAGACCTTCCCGGCCGAGCTCTCGGCCGAAGCCGCTCTGCTTGAATCCCCCGAAGGGGGCGCTCGGATCGTAGAGATTGTAGGTGTTGATCCACACGGTGCCGGCACGCAGCCGCCGCGCGAATCGATGGGCCCGAGCGACGTCTCTCGTCCAGACCGCCGAGGCGAGACCGTACATGCTGTCGTTCGCGATTCGCAGCGCTTCGTCTTCATCCTCGAAGGGAATGCAAGCCAGCACCGGCCCGAAAATTTCCTCGCGAGCGATTTTCATCGTGCTGTTCACGTCGCGAAAGACGGTGGGGCGGATGAAGTAGCCCCCGCTGTCTTGCAGGACCCGTTCGCCCCCGGCGATGAGCTTGGCGCTTTCGTTCTTGCCCGACTCGATGTAGTCCAAGACGGACTGCATCTGTGCTTCGCTCACGACCGGGCCCATTCGCGTATTCTTGTCGAAGGGATCTCCCACCGTCATCTGCTCCGCCTTCTCGGCCAGCTTGGCGGTGAATTCCTCGTAGATGCTCCTCTGTACGAGCAGACGACTTCCCGCCGCGCAGACCTCTCCCTTGTTGTAGAAGATGCCGGTGAGCGCGCCGCGGAGAGCAGCCTTGGTATCGGCGTCGTCGAAGACGACGTTCGGCGACTTGCCGCCCAGCTCGACGCTGACCCGCTTGATGGTGGCGCTCGCGGCGGCGACGATTCCTCGGCCGACATCGGTGGAACCGGTGAAGGCGATCTTGTCCACTCCCTGGTGTTGCACCAGGCCTTGCCCGAGCACGCTGCCCTTTCCGGGGAGAATGTTCACCACCCCCGGCGGCACCCCGGCCTCGTTGCAGATCTCCCCGAAGCGCAATGCGGTGAGGGAGGAGATTTGCGCCGGTTTGAGAATCATGGTGCACCCGGCCGCCAGAGCCGGAGCCATCTTCCAGGAGGCGAGCAGGAAGGGGAAGTTCCAGGGCGTGATCATACCGACCACTCCCACTGGCTCTCGGAGGGTGTAGACGAATCCCGTGGCGGAGGGAAGCGTCTCGCCTGCCAGCTTGTCGGCCCATCCGCCGTAGTACCGGTACAGACTGGCCGCGAAGGGGATCTCGATCTTGCCCGAGTCGAAGAGTGTCTTGCCCGTGTCCAGAGACTCCAGAACTGCCATCTCCGCGGAGTGCTTCTCCAACAGCTCGGCCAATTTCAGCAGGATCCGGCCCCGGCTTGCCGGCGCCATCTTGGGCCAGGGACCCTCATCGAAGGCCTTGCGCGCGGCGTTCACCGCGGCTTCGAGCTCGCTTGCCCCCGCGGCCGCGATCTCGCATTGGATCTTGCCGGTGGCTGGATTGATGGAGGGAAAGAGGGACTCCTGGTGTGGCTGGACGTATTCCCCGTTCACGAAGGGAAGTCCTGGAGAAAAGCGCTGCAAATTCGTCGTGGGGTCGTGACTCATCTCAACCGACGACCTCCTCGCCACCGTCGACGCCGATGATGTTTCCGCTCACGAACGCGCAATCGTCACTCGCGAGCGCAGAGAGCGCCTTCGCGATGTCTTCGGGCATCGTGAGTCTTCCCGTGGGATTCCGCCGCCGCGCCTCCTCGAGAAGCAGCTCGTGCCCGGGGATCTTGCGCAGCGCGGGCGTGTCAGTGACTCCTGCTCTGATCGTGTTGGCGCGGATGCCGAAGGGCGCCAGTTCGAAGGCCAGCTGGCGGATATGCGATTCGAGCGCCGATTTCGCGGCCGAGACCGCGCCGTAGGTGGGGATGACCCGGGTGCTGCCGCTGGAGGTCATGGCGAAGATGCTGCCGCCCTGACCCATCAGCTTCCTTTCGACCAGACCCTGGGCCCAGTAGGCGAGGGAGTGGGCCATGACGTCGACGGTCATCTCCACGTTTCTCTGGGTGAGCTGAGCCTCGCCCTCTTCGTTCACGAAGGGTTTCAGGGTCCCGAAGGCCAGCGAGTGCAGAAAGACCTTCACGCTCCCGATCGCCTTGTCACCCTGATAGGCCATGAAATCGTCGAGCGCCTTGCTCCGCTCTTCCTCGTCGGCCGCGTTCATGTTCACCAGCCAGGCCTCGCGGTCCTGGGCCAGGATGTCCTCCTTGACCTGGTCGACCAGGTGGAGGGTGGCGCGCCGGTCGAGGTGGACGCCAAAGATGTGCATGCCTTTGGACGCCAGGATCCGGGCGGTTGCGGCTCCAAATCCGCTGCTGACCCCGAGGATCAAGGCCCAGCGATCTTGAAGGTCAGGCGAGAATTCGCTCACGATGATTCCTTTTCTTGCGTCGGGGAGTAGAGGTCTGCCGCGTGGACACGAGCTGGCTGGAGTCTAACGACCGTTGCGGGGTTCCGCCAAGTCCCGGGATGGAAGAAACGCTCTTCGCGCGGCTGAACCCGCGGACGGCCACTTCTTTCGCGGTGCGCGGCAGACGCGCGGGTGGCACGGACCGCTCTTGCCGCGGCGGCCGGCGGCCTATAGTCTCCAGCTCAGGAGTGCTGGGTCCCAGTTATGGAGAAAAAGCGCCGAATGTGGTTTTCTCCGGTCCGTCGCTTGCCTGCTCCGCGCTCACAGTTTCGTACGGAACCCTCTTTCCCCAGCACGCACCGTGAAAGCAAGCCTGAAACGAGTCGGCAACTTCCTGGCCTTCCTTCTCACCGCGCCGGTCGTGCTCGTCACGCGTGCTCTCTATGCGATGGGCGGCGATCGCGTCCAGGTCTTCGCGTGGGTTTCGCAGTGGGCCTCGAGCTGGTGGGGACCGCTGGGATCCTATTGCCGCCGCGCCCTGTATCAACGCCTCCTCGACGAGTGCGCCGCTGACGCCTGCATTTCCTACGGCACCATCTTCAGTCGCCCCGGCGCTCGTTTGGGCCGGCGGGTGTATGTGGGAGCGTTCTGTAACATCGGACTCGCCCATCTGGAGGACGACGTTCTGTTGGGATCGAACGTGCACGTGCTCTCGGGGAAGAAGCAGCACGAATTCGATCGATACGATGTACCGATTCGCGAGCAGGGAGGGCGTTTCGAACTGGTGCGCATCGGAAAGGGAAGCTGGTTGGGCAACGCTTCGATCGTGATGGCGGATGTGGGAGAAGGATGTGTGGTGGCGGCGGGAAGCGTGGTGACCCGACCGGTAGCGGATGGTGCGATCGTGGGCGGCAACCCGGCGCGAGTTCTGGGGCAGCGAGGTGGCGCCACCTCGCAGGACGCGGAGGAGGTTTCATGAGCTTCGAGGACACCACCACCCTCGCCCCGCCGGTGGAGGAAACAGCGGAGGGAGTGAGGGCGCGTCGCGTCTTGCTGGTGACCGAGTGGTTCCTGCCCTACGTGGGTGGCTCGGTGAACCTCTTCGTCAACGCCTGTCAGCAGTATCCTCAGGGAGCGGTCCACGTTCTCACCGGAATTCCCGATGCCGGGGTGGGGACCGAGGGACCGGCTTCGCCGTTTCCCACCACCCGGGTCAGCCTCGAGCGCTACGAGTTTCTCAAGCCCGAGTCCCTCGTTCTCTACCTGCGCATGACCCTGGCCGCCCTTCGGTTGCGTTTCAGTTTCCGGCCCGAGATTCTGCACTGCGGGCACGTCCTCCCCGAGGCGATCGTGGCCTGGATCTACAAGAAATTGTTCAGGGTGCCCTATCTCGTCTATGTCCACGGTGAAGAGGTGGCGATCCAGCGGCATTACAAATGGAAGCGGCGTCTCATGCCCAGACTCTACAACGCCGCGGCCGCGGTGGTGGCCAACTCGAACAACAGCCGGAATCTCCTGGTCGAACTAGGAGTCGACCCCGAGCTCGTTCGAGTCATCCATCCCGGAGTCGAACTCACTCGTTTCAAAGGCGAGCCGCGTCAGCCCGACGGTGAAATCCGAATTCTGAGCGTGGGACGCTTGTGGCCACGCAAGGGTCACGAACAGG
This sequence comes from Candidatus Krumholzibacteriota bacterium, assembly GCA_963764625.1. GTDB lineage: Bacteria > Krumholzibacteriota > Krumholzibacteriia > JAJRXK01 > JAJRXK01 > JAOZPE01. The sequence goes on from CAVXTH010000009.1 coordinate 745,469, forward strand.
TACTGCGGGCGCTCGTTCCCCTGAAGGAACGCCTTCCCCGACTGCGCTACTGGATCGCGGGCACCGGAGGCAAGGAGCCCGAGCTGAGGAAGCTGTGTACGGAACTTGGACTGGACGAGATCGTGAGATTTCTGGGCTACGTTCCCGAGGAAGAGCTGCCGGGTCTCTATCGTCAGTGCGATCTTTTCGTTCTCGCGAACCGGCGGCTCAGCAGCGACGACATGGAGGGTTTCGGGATCGTCTTCCTGGAGGCGGCCGCCTCCGGATTGCCCGTGGTGGGGGGAATCACCGGTGGAGTACCCGATGCCGTCAACGACGGAATGAACGGTCTTCTGGTGGATACCGAGAACATCGATGCCTTGGCGGAAGCCCTCGGGCGACTCGCCCAGGACGAGGAGCTTCGTCTCAGGATGGGACGAGAGAGCCGCCGCTGGGCTGAGGGATTCAGTTGGAGTCGGTTCGCGAGCCGGATCCGTCGCTTGAGCGATCAGGTTGCGCGGGCACCGAGTTCGCGGTAGAGGACCTCGTATTCTCTGGCCATCCGCTGCGCCGAGTAGTGTTTGACGATGTGCTGGCGCGCCGCCGAACCCAGGCGCGCTCGGAGTGCTTCGTCGTCGAGCAGGCGCTCCCACGCCGCCGCCATGGCCTCGCGGTCGTCCAGTCTCACGCCGAGACCGGTCTTGCGATTCAGGAGCAACTTGTCCACCCCGGGAATCGAGAACGCCACCGCGGGCAATCCCAGAGCCATGGCTTCCATCATCGAGCGCGGAATTCCCTCACTACGCGAGCTCATGCTGAAGATGTCGCAATGGCGCAGTAAGCTCAGGCGGTCCTCTCGGTAGCCAAGAAACTCGACGCGCCCTCGCGCGGCCGATGATGCGACCAGTTGCTTCAAGGCCTGGGCCTCAGGGCCTTCGCCCACCAGGAGAAGGCGCACGCCGTCGCGTCGTTCGCAGAGCTTGGCGAAAGCTTGGATCATGGTATCCAGATTCTTGAGCGGGGTGAGTCTGCCCACGTAGACCAGCAGCCTTTCGTCCTCGAAGCGCCGCAAGGTGCTCTCGGTGGAAACGGGCCGAAGGAGCTCCGCCTCGATTTCCTCCAAGTCGACCCCATTTTCGATCAGTCGAATCCGGTGCTGGGGGATCCCCATCCCGCGCAAGGCCTTCTCGAGCTCGAGGGAAAGCGGCGCGACGACATCCGCGCGCTGCAGCGCCCAGCGACCGGCCGTGAAGTAGAGCCGCATCTTGGGATTGAGTGCCTTCTCGAAGCCGTGGGGCGTGGAGACCACCGTCGTTTCGGCGCGACGACGCGCGAGCACCGCCAAGAGGTCCGACTTGTATCCGTGTCCGTGCAGAATGGAGGCATTCAGAGCACAGGCCAACTTGGCGACCGAGCTTGCGGCCCGAGGGTCGAAGCGATGCGCGAGATGGATCTCGTGAGTGGAAAGACCGAGCTCGCGACCCCTTTCCAGAATTTCCGGGCTCTCGTCGTTTCCCTCGCGGGTGACTGCGATGTGCACTTCGATCTTGGACGGATCGAGATGCCGCGACTGGGCCACCACCCAGCGTTCCGCTCCGTAGTATCCGGTGGGGGAGATCAGATGAAGGACGACGACGGCGGCCATGGTTCTTCTCGGCAGGAGAGTGACGTCTTTCGATTGAGACAAAGGTGGGGTGACCACCTGCCTCGCGAGTTTCCCGTACAGTAGGGTCACTTGCAAAGCAAGTTCCAGACTCGAGGTAGAATGGGGCCGGTGCGAGCAGCACTTGTGCGAAGGCTCGGCAAGCTGGCATACTTCCCGCTGGTCCTCAGGGCTACTCCTTCAGTGTCGCTTTTCTTGCCCTTTGTGCCCTTACTGTGTGTCGGCCGACTCTTGGTGACGATCAGGCAGGGGGTCGGCTTCGACCAGTGGACACTCGATTCTTCAGAGGTTGCCATGGTGGATCAGCGCGAGGCTGATGAGTGGAGGCAGAGGCCTGATCTGCGCCGAGCGCACGACGAACAGTTCGAGCGGCACCCACTCGAGCTGGAGGTCCGCAGCCGCTATTTCGTGAAATGGCGGTCCGTCTTCGTCAGCCTGCTCGTCATCGGGTTCTCCCTGATCAGTGCCTATTTGCTGCTCCACGACAACTCGCGCTACGCCTTGGGCGCCGTAGTGGTGCTGGGCTTGGGAATCCTGGTGTTCATCAAGCCCCAGGTGGGCTTTTGGGCCTACTACATCATGGCCTTCGCCCGGCCCAACGAGGTGTTGTGGGGATTCGAGAAGCTACGCATCTCGCTGGGCCTGGCCGTGTTCACCCTAGTGGCGGCCCTGCTTCGGGTGGCGATGTCCAGGCGCGGGAGTCCTCCCAGGGAGCGTATTCTGCTGATGATGTTGGGGTTCACCATGGTGGTGGCTCTCTCGGCTTTCGTCCACGGGGGCAACTACGAACGTCTCATCGACATTGCGAAGATGCTCCTCTTTGCGGCCACCTTCGCGGCATTCATGAACCGCCGGTCCTGGTTCAAGGTGACCATTTGGCTGGTTACGCTTTCGTTCGCCTACCTCACCTTCTGGGCCCTCATCCAGAAGTATGTCCACGGAGTCTACATGCTCGAAGGTCCCGGCACTTCGGACGCGACGCTCAAGGACCGAAACTTCTTCGCGATGCATCTGCTTCTGGCGATTCCGTTCTACTGGTATCTGTCCCAGCGAATCCGCTCGAGATTCTGGAAGCTACCGGCTCTGGGGATGATCCCTCTGGCCGTGCTGTGCGTCTTTCTCACTGCGAGCCGTGGGGGGTTGCTGGGTATCGCCACCGCGTTCGGCGTGATCGCCTGGCAGAGTCGTCACCGGGTCCCGGCCCTGATTGGGGGGATTGTTCTCTTGGCGGGCTTCTACGTGGTCGCAGCGCCCCAAACCCTGAAAGGGCGCGCCGATACCATTGTGCACTACGAAGGCGAGGCCAGCGCGGAAGGACGGATCCATTCGTGGCACGCCGGCACCAAGATGATGCTCGCCAACCCGCTCTTGGGAGTCGGGCCCGCGAAATATGTCTCTGAGTATCGCTTCTACGATTCGAGCAAGCCCCGGCAGGCACACAACATTCTGGTGCAAACCGGAGGCGAATACGGCGTGACCGGACTCGTCTTTCTCGTCCTCTTTCACATCTTCGTGTTTCGCCGTCTCTTGCTGCTGAAACGCGAATACGGGGGAGACGACCCTCTGGTTGAATCATGGACCAAGACTCTTCTCGCCAGCCAGGTGGCGTTTTGGGTGACGGCGTTCTTCATCAGCGCGGAACGCTATGAGTTCGGCTGGTTCATCGGCGCCCTGGCCGTCTCTCTCACGCTCACGATCAAGCGGGAACAGGAAGAGTGGCAGGAGGAGGCCGAGGATGAAATCGAGATCTGATGAGTGACTCAGTACCTTCAAGACCAGTGAACTTGAGCGTCATCATTCCCGCGTACAACGAAGAGCGGTACCTGCCCGCATGTCTTGATTCCATCGCGAGCAATACACCGAAAAGCGTTTCCGTGGAGTGCGTGGTGGTGGACAATGGCTCGACGGATCGTACTGCGGCGATCGCGCGTGAGAGGGGGGCCACCGTCCTTCGCTCGCAAGCTTCCACGATCGCGGCGGTGCGCAACGAAGGCGCGCGTGCCTCTTCCGGTTGCTTTCTCGCGTTCCTCGACGCGGACTGCACGGTAGAAGAAGGATGGGCCGAAGCGATTCAGCGCGCTCTCTCCCTAGAGGGCGTCGTCGCAGTGGGCAACTACCCGCACGTCGCGCCCTTTGGGACGACTTGGGTGCAACGCACCTGGTCGTACCTCTTGCGCGTTCGAGTACGGCGCGAACGGGCCCGCTGGCTTCCCTCGGCCAACCTGGCGGTGCGCCGCGAAGTGTTTGAGAGGGTCGGTGGATTCGACGAATCACTGACCACTTGTGAGGACGCCGATCTCTCCTACCGTCTCGCACGTCATGGCGTCTTGCTGGATGATCCGGAGGTCATCGTGCTGCACCATCGCGAACCGGCGACGCTTGTGGCCTTCGTTCGAAAAGAAGTCTGGCATGGTAAAGATACTTACCATCGCATGCGGGCGGGGGGGGTGGTGGCCGATGAAGTCCCGAGTCTGATCATTCCCTTGCTCGCGCTCTCCTTCGCGCTCTTGCTGGTGGCCGGAGTGCTCTCCCGGCTGCAAGACGGGCGATCCTGGCCTCTTCACCTGGGATGGGTGGGGCTTTTGAGCCTGCCGGCTCTCCTCAGCGCGCGCGCGATCGCGCGGAAGCGTCCCGGGCTGCGCCGTATCCCGGCAATTTTCGCCCTCTACCTGAGCTACGTTTTTGCACGGGTGTGCGCGCTGGTGCTGGGCTTCATCGGGCGTTGAACCCACAGACAGTCCCGGTCCGGACTTCAAGCCCGGGCGATTGGGCGCGGACGCAGCTCTCACTTGATCGGCACCCGAACTGCTGTCCTCTGCGCATCCTGCGACGAATGGGAACTGCGGTAGGGCGTTCGGCATTTCCCTCATGAAGAATGGAATAACTTACCTCTGGATTCCCATGGGGGTTCCTGTTTACCTTGCGTTTCTCAAGCACCCGGCCCCCAATCACCCCACGATGACAACGTGTTTCAAAATTGCGCTGGCATATTGCGTGCTCGGTGCGCAGTAACCCGCTTCGCTACTCCGACGCTTCCTCAAGAGGAATCATGAAGTCGAATCGTCGGTTAAAGTTCGCGAAAGCACCTGGAGACTTCTCCTATTCGATCGAAGAAACGACCAAGCCAACACACCGTACGGGTGCCTGCCCAGCGACTCAACAGGACACCTAGTGACCAAGGCGCGAAATCAACACCCCGTCAAGACACCAAGATGCGAAGGTACAACATGAATATGAGCTTGCGGCGCTGGCTAATCGGTCTCTCCCTCGTGGTCTTTCCTACCTCTTCCTTCGCCCTGACGGTGCCCTTGACGGTACGCAACGAACTGGCGGTGCCACGTGAGGGCGCGACCCTGGAGATCGGCGTTCCCTTCGCCGAGGGAGAGATCTCATCTCCCGATCAGCTCGGAATCACCGGGCCCAACGGCGCGGTGAATCCCTTGCAGGCGCGGACCCTCAACACTTGGTGGGACGGTTCACCGCGCTGGGTTCTTCTCACGCTGCCGGTCGACGTTTCGGCGCGAGGAACGAGTGTCTACAATCTGAATGACAGTGGAAATGCGAACGGTCCGAGCGCGCTCGTGGCGACCGACAACGGCACCACGATCACGGTGGAAACCGGTGTGCTGCGATTCACCGTGGACAAGACCAGCTTTCACATTCTCGAGACCGCGGCCATCGACACCGACGGTGATGGCACTTACGACCTGAATGTTCTTCGTCCCGGCCAGTCCGCTGGACTGGTCGTGGATGGTAGCGATGGCGAAACCTACACCGCCGCCGCCGCCGCCCCCACCGTGGCCAAGATCGAAGCGCAGGGCCCTCAGAGTGTGACTCTCTTGTTCAAGGGAAGGCTGCGCAGCGAGACCTCCAGCAGTGAAATCCTGGAGTACGTCACGCACATCACCGCCACGCTGGGCAGCGCCGAGCTGCGCATTCAGCAAACTCTGCACAACTGGCGCGCGGGGTCGATCGATTACCGCGGCGACGGTTCGGTGGCGTTCTCAGACGCCCGCATTGAACTCGCGACGCCCTTTACCAACGGTTCCTTGAAGGTGGGTTCGGACGACGGTACCTCGCCCATGACGGTTTCGCTCGCGAGCGGGCAACGCGGCTACATCCACCAGGATAGCAGCGGCTTCTCCACCTGGAACAAGTGGACCGGCCTCAAACACAATAGCTACCGCGGATGGCGGTTCTACGCCGGCAATAGTGGGAGCGAGTCGATGGTGGGGAGCGGGGACCAGGCCGAGGGTTGGATGGAGGTTCGCAACGGGCAGAACGGTGTCGCGTTCGGCATCGACGAGTTTTGGCAGAACTACCCCAACGGTCTGGTCGCGCAGGCGGACGGAAGCATTCGCGCCGAGTTCTTCAGCGAGTTCCAGAGCGGGGACCATTCGATTCGTCCGGGCGAGCAGAAGACCCATCGAGTTCGCGTCGATTTCTTCTCCGACGGTGGGCAGCAGACGCAGGCGCGCATTCTCTCTGCGCTCAATCCCATGATCGCCCTCGCTCCGCCGGACTATTATCTGGGCACCGGATGCTTCCGGCGAACCGTTTCCGTGGCGGATTCTCCCTCGCCCGACTACGAGCTCTACGAACGCGCGGGTCTGTACGGAGGAATTGGCTGGCGCTCCGACGATGCTGCGGCGTCCGCCGCGGGGAACATCGAGTTCGACGACTGCTACGGCTGGTGGGACTATGGCGATTTCTTTGCGGAGTACGAGCACCAAGGGGATCGGGCCAATCTGGAGAACGACTACACCTATGGAATGATTCTGCAGATGGTGCGTTCCGGGAACCCCGACTGGTGGACTTTTATTCAGCCCGGTGCGCGTCACTTGGCTGACATCGACATCTATCATACCCAGGGCGACCTCGGTTGGCGCAACGGAGGGTTCTTCACCCACGATCGCACCGGCTCGCACAAACACCGCACCGACTATCCGCAGCCCGGCCACTACAACGCGCAGGGCATGTTCTACTACTGGTACTTGACCGGTGATCCCGTCGTTTTCGACTCCGCGATCGAAGTGGCGGACAACACGGCCTGGAGGTTGGCGAACGACCCCGTCGGCGGCGGCTACAGCGAGGTCAGGACCGACGGTGAGGTACGCGCCGCGGCCTGGTTCCTCAACATCTCCTACGAGGCATGGCGCGCGACCGGAGAGCAGAAGTACCTCGATGCCGCCCTGGACGTCATGCGGCGCACCAACGCGGCCGATCGATGCTGGATCAATGGTGGAGCTCCGTGCTCGGAGAGTAACTTCGATCCCTCGTGGCAGAGCCAGGTCTCGGTCTGGCAGGTGGGGATGCTCATGGGCAATCTGGGCGAATTCCTCGAGGAACGAAAACGCCAGCTGGGTGCACCCGATGCGCAAGGCGTGGAGTCACTCCACACCTACGGGAATTGGCTGCAAAATTATTGCTGGGTTCCCGCATCGTCACGCTGGGCGTATTCCTTCGACTACACGGGGATGCGTTGGGGGTCGCCGACGCCGGACTCAATCTGCGAGTGGACGAAGGGCTGAGCTACGCCTATTGGCTGACCGGCGATTCCAGTATGTTGCAGCACGTCGCCACGGACTGGGCCACCGCGACCACCGATCCCTGGTTCGATGGGAGTGGAATCACCTACTCGAACATGAAGAACCAGGCAGTGGGCGCGCGCAACGGCGGCGCCTATTTGCAGTATCTGGTGTCACAGGGCTCGACAAACGAGAATTGCCTCGGGCTTCTGAGTTCGACGCCTGACGCGGGACAGACTTACGATCCCAGTTCCGGCGGTGTCCTTCTCCTCTTCTCGGAGGATCTCGACCCCAGTTCCCTTAGCGGCGCCATCGCCGTCGAGGGAAGCTCTACTGGTTCATTTACGGTCGACACTCAACTGAGCTCGACGGTCGTCGGTGTCACCCTGAGCCCGGTTCCACAAGCGGGGGAGACCGTCACCTTCACTCTGAGCGGGGATCTCAGCAGTCAGGCCGGTCACCTCTTAGACGGCAATGGGGATGGCTCCTGTGGCGATCCGGCCACCTTCATGCTCACGGCTGGCGGGAGCTCCGGACCCGATCAGACCCCACCCGATGCGATCGACGATTTGCAGCTGAGTTTCGATCCCAGCGATGGCTCGGCCAAGCTGCAGTGGTCAGCTCCCGCGGACCAGGGGCCGGCCGGGATGCCGTCGACGATCGAGATTCGCTACGCCACCGCCGACCCCGCCTCCGGTTTCGATTGGTCCACGGCGAGCGCCATCCCGAATCCCCCCGCTCCGGAGGTTCCGGGGAGCGTGCAGCAGGTGAATCTGGGCACCATCGACGCCAGTGACGGCGCGCTGCGGATCGCGATCCGTAGCACCGATGCGGCGGGGAACATCTCAGTCGTGAGCAACGTGGCCGAGGATACGGTCGGCCCCAGAGTCGTCCATCAGGGATTCGGAAGCGTTCTGGTGGAGGAAGGGAAAGCCGCGACGATTCAGATCTGGATCAGCGACGCGGCCACCGGACACGCGGAGGTGACGAACGCCAGACTGTCGTTCGATTCCCAGCAGCCTTGGCAGGGCGAAGTAGTTCCTCTCGAGCATTCGGCGGGACTCACGAACGACAACGGCCTGGCCTACTACACGGTGGACGCATCCAATTGGTCCGCGGGTCAGACCCATACTCTCAAGGTCGAGGGTCTCGACATGGCGGCGAACTGGAGCCCGACTCCGGCCTCGATCACGATCGAGGTGGTTTCGGCCAACACGAACGCCAGTTGCATGACGATGTATCAGAGCGAGCCGGTCGACGGAGCGCAGATCCCCCGCTTCACCGGGGTCGTCCTGCGCTTCGATCAGGTGGTCGATCCCGCGAGCATCGATCCCACCGGATTTGCGCTCAGCTTCTCCCCGGCCGCGGGTGGTTCGGTCGACTATCCGGTCAGCCTCAGCGCGGTGTCGCCGAGCGAGCTGAAAGTGACGACTGCGAATCCGCCGAGCGAGGTCGGTACCTTCACGCTCAGCGTCGATCCGGATCTTCAGAGCAGTTCCGGCGCCCCCTTGGGTTCGGGAGGCAACTGCGATCCGCTCTCGGCGCTCAGCTTGACGCTCGATCCCAACATGACGCCCTCCGGCTGTCTCCACATCGTCAGTACCACGCCGGAGGCGGGCAGCTCGTCCCCGAGCATCAGCCAGATCGTCCTCGATTTCGACGCGCCGGTTTTGACGGGCAGCGTAACGTCGAGCAGTTTCACTCTCGAATCAGTCGGTGGGCAGATTCAGGCCAAGGCGCTGAGCCTGTCGCAACAGTGGGTTAGCGACACCCAGCTTCGCCTGGTCTTGGATACGACCATTTCCGAGCCGGCCACGCTGCGCCTCAACTTCGGCGACGGGATCCTCTCGCAATCCGGATCACCCCTGGGCGACGTGGAGAATTGCAACTCTCTGCAGCCGCTCGAGTTCGAGATCCAGGGCGGTTCCGTAGACGTTCCGGCCGGCTCGGATCTGGACAACATCGCCCGCGTCGGCTCCATCTCCGTCTCGGGATACCAGGTCGTGTTCAGCGAGCTGCAACCGGGCGGCACCCTGCGGATCTACGATACCGGCGGACATCTCCTGTACGAGACTGGAATCGACTCGGACACGCTCACCCTGGACACGCAGATCCTGGGGAAGTTTGCGGACAAGCAACTCATCATCCTCTATCGGGACAAGAAACAGCACATTCTCGTCGGCCGTGACGTGGAAGCCTACCGTTCCTACATCGGGAACATCGAGTAGAGGGAAAACTGGTTTCTTCACCGAGCGAAGGGCGCCCTCCTGGGCGCCCTTTTCTCGTTCGTGGCCTGTGAACTCGAATCAGGGCTCGAGACGAAACTGCATTTTCTGACCCGCCGGATCCACAAGCTCCAGAACGATGGGCCCCGTCTCGCCGTGGCTTTGCAGATAGGCGTCCATCACGCTCTGCAGGTCGAAGGTCAGAGAACGCTCGAACCACGCGTCACAGAGCTCGCCTCGGTCGTCGTGCGTGAGGCGCAGCCAGGTGTGCGCTTCCCCAGACTCCATGGTGAAGGGCAGACCGGCGAAGAGCGCGAGTTCATGGTCGATCGAACATCCGCTGAAGCCCACCCGCAAGGTCAAGAGCTTCCCTTCGATCGTTCCAGCCAAGAGTGCATAAAAGTCCTGCGGCATGAGCGAATCCGGCGGGGCTTCGGTGAGGTGGGTGGGCCACGGGGTGCCTGGACAGGGGCCGGGCATCGCGCCGAAATCCACCTGATCCAATGGCAGTGGTTTCCCGTCGGGGTCGGGGGTGAGAAGGACCTGGCGGATGCGTGGCGTGGTGTAACACATGGGGCAGCCCCTAAGGCTCGCCACGCAAGCCAAGCTGCTTTCCAGCTGCACTTGATAGAGCCCCGGCTCGGTCACGGAAAGGCGATAGAAACCCATCTCGTTGGGCATGGCCTCGAGCTGCTGCCCGCTGGGTGAAAGCGCTCGAATGAGCGCGCCCTCCAGCGGACCCTCGTTGCGCTGTCGTGTGCCATCGTAATTCGAGTCGTGAAACGTCGTCCCGGAAATGGACGAGCCGGCGGCGAGACCGAACGCCGCACGCGCCACGAACGAAAAGCTCGCAAGGCCTGGGTCGTGAAGGATCCAGGTGTGTGACTGCGAGCTCTCGCCGGCCAGCAGCACTCCACCGCTGCCGAGCAGATTGGAGTAGTCGAATCCGTAAATTCCCGGGTCGATCGGCCCGACATAGGGAGGAATGATGTCGGGATTTTGAACCGTCACTCCAATGGGGGTGAATTGCTGGACCCAGATGATGGCTGGGGGATAGAGGGGCTGCCCGCTCTGGTTCACCACCGCGACGTCGATGCGCAGGGTGGAAGTTTGCGCATCGAGCTGGAGATTCGAACCCCGCAGGTCGACGGCCAACGGGGGGTTGCCCGGCTCCTGGATGCGGCTGAGCAAGAATGAATTGTCGAGGGGATCGAAGCTGCCGTCGAACGAAGCTTCGTTAGCGGAGGGAGGTGTAGGGGCAGTCGAGTCGCCACAGGCGCAGAGGAACGCGCCCCAGAGCGTACAGAGGACGAAAAGGCGGACCGATTTCGTGCGCATGGCCTAGCTCCCGGATGAAAGAGGACGAGGGGCGATCCGAGCGCAATTCGATGCAGGACACCGTGTAGATTGGCCGTGGAATCAATCTACCAAATCCAGGCGCATAATTCCAGTTCCGCGGCCTCGATGCATCCTTCACGGGGGAAAATGCGTAGGCTCCTCGGGCTAAGTGTATTAGCCTCTTTCGGTTCGATTTGAACGACAGGACTCAGGTCCGCGAGTACTACGGAGGATGATCGTGAAACAGCTGTTCCTCGCCGCCGTCCTGGTGGCTCTCACCTCACTCCAGGCGGCCGCCGACGAAGGCCACCTCATGCGTCAGGCGAACATCCACGGCGATTGGATCGTCTTCACCTACGAAGACGACCTCTGGCTCGTCCCTCAAGATGGCGGGTTGGCTCACCGAATCACCAGCGACCCGGGGGTGGAAACGGACGCGCGTTTCAGTCCCGATGGAAAGACCCTCGCGTTCACTGCGAGCTACGATGGTGATACCGACGTTTACCTCATGGACGCCCAAGGGGGAGTGCCCCGACGCCTGACCTTCGCGCCGGGCTTCGATCGGGTTCTCCAGTGGTATCCGGACGGCAAGAAGATCCTGTTTCGTTCGCGGCGCGTGTATCCCATCCGCGCGGAAGAGCTGTATTCCATCGACGTCGCCGGCGGCATGCCCCAGCGTCTGCCGATCGATCGTGGGGGCCTGGCGGGACTCAACCAGGATGCCACCAAACTGGCGTACAACCGGATCAGCCGCGAGAACGCCACTTGGAAGCGCTACAAAGGTGGAGAGGCGCAAGAAATCTGGTTGGCCGACTTCAAGACGGGAAAGATCTCGACCCTCACGGATTGGCAAGGGACCGACAACTATCCCATGTGGTACGGCGGAAAGGTCTACTTCACCTCCGATCGCTTCGGAGGGACGCTCAATCTCTTCTCCAAGGATCCCGATACCGGCACGGTGGAGCTGCTGACTTCTTTCGTCGACTATGACGTGAAGTATCCCTCCATGGGCGATGGCCGTATCGTCTTCCAGTACCAAGAGAGCCTGCATGTGCTCGATCTCAGCACCCAGAAGGTGCGCAAGGTGAGCGTGGAGATTCCCAGTGATCGTGTGAGCATGCGGCCCGAGTGGGTGGAAATCGCGCCTCGGACCGGTTCCTTCGGTCTCTCACCCGACGGCGAAAAACTCCTGCTCGAGGATCGTGGCGACATCGCGGTCTTCGGGGTGGAGAAATCGGATGAGGTTCCCTTCGTGGCCTCACCGGGCTCGGCGAGCCGGGAAAAGGACGCCAGCTGGTCGCCCGACGGTAAGCAAATCGCCTGGGTGAGTGACGCGACCGGCGAGGAGGAGATCTGGCTCGCCGACGCGCAGGGGAAGGGCAAGCCCCGCCAACTCACGCACCGTGGCAAAGGCTTCATGCTTCCGCCCAAGTGGTCACCGGACAGCCGCCATCTGCTGTACAGCGACAAGTTCCTCGACCTGGTGCTGGTGGATGCCAAGTCGGGAAACTCGGTTCTTGTCGATCACTCCGGGTACGATGATGCGTGGGAGCGATGGGGGATCCAGGACTACGTCTTCTCTCCCGGGGGACATTGGATCGCCTATACGAAGCAACAGTCCAACATGAACGAGTCGATCTTCCTGTACAACATCGACTCCAAGAAGATCACCCAGCTGACCGACAGAATGACGACAGCATGGAGCCCGTCCTTCGATCCCGGCGGAGACTATCTGTATTTTCTCTCCAACCGCTCGTTCGAGCCGGTGATGGGTTTCCAGGATCAAAATCACATCTTCCTCGACATGACCCGGCCGTATCTGGTCTTGCTCCGCAACGACCAGGTATCTCCCTATCGCGACCGCGCCGAGGACGAAGAGGGCGGGGAGATGGACGAGTCGAAAGGGGAGAAGGACTCGAAGAAGGGGAAGTCGGATGTCGGGCAGAAGGCAACCCGGATCGACCTCGACGGTATCCAGCATCGAGTGCTGGCGGCCAAGGGGGTCGATCGAGGCAATTACTTCCACCTCACCGCCACCAAGAATGGCTTCATCTATCTGAAGAAAACGGAGCTCGAGTTCCTGAAGTACCAGCACATCGACGACCGCACCACCGATCGCGTCGATCTGTACGGCTACGACCTGAAGGACGCCGAGTCCAAAGAGCTGATGTCCGGCATCCAGAATTACCACCTCTCCGCCGACACCAAGAAGATGGTGTACCGCTCGGGTAAGAAGTACGGCGTCGTCGACGCGGGCAAACCGGCCAAGTCAGGCGACGGGGTGGTCGATCTCTCGGCTTTGAGCCTCAAGGTCGTACGAGCCAAGGAGTACCAGCAGATCTTCGACGAGGCCTGGCGTATCGAACGCGATTGGTTCTACGACCCCGGCATGCACGGAGTCGACTGGCCCAAGATGAGGGAGAAGTACGGTCAATTCGTGCCGTACTGTGGAACTCGCGGAGATCTGAACTACTTGATCGGTGAGATGATCGCCGAGTTGAACATCGGTCATACCTACGTGTACGGAGGAGACCGGGGCGGTCGGGGAGACCGTGTCGGGGTGGGAATGCTGGGCTGCGATTTCGACTCTCCGAGCGGCGCGAAGCATCCCCGAATCTCCCACATAATCCCGGGCGTCACTTGGGACGAAGAGCAACGCTCGCCGCTCAACGAGCCGGGCTGTCCCATCCGGGAAGGCGACTATCTGGTCTCCATCGACGGCCAGCCGGTGGGCGCTTTAGACAACGTCTACTCCTATCTGGTGGATCGAGCCCAGAAATGGGTCGTCCTGAGCTACAGCCATGACGCCGACGGAAGCGATTCGAAGGAGTGGCGGGTAAAGACGCTCGGCAGCGAGTGGGCGATCCGCTACCGCGAATGGGTGGAGAACAACCGCGCGAAAGTGGATGAGTGGTCCCATGGAACCATTGGTTACGTACACATCCCCGACATGATGACCAGCGGTCTTATCGAATTCGCGCGCTACTGGTATCCCCAGTACGACAAGAAAGCATTCATCATCGACGATCGTTACAACTCCGGTGGCTTCGTCGGCGACATGATCATCGATCGGCTCGAGCGTAAGCTGTGGGCGATCACCGCGCCGAGGGAGGGTGGTGTCTCGAGGAATCCCGAGAGAGCGTTCTACGGCCCGATGGTCGTACTCATCAACGAAGACACCGGAAGCAACGGCGAGTTCTTCTCCCGCTGCATCCAGATCGACAAGCTCGCGCCGGTGCTCGGGATGCGAACCTGGGGAGGCGCGATCGGAATCGAGCCCCACCAGGATGTGGTGGATGGCGGCACCGTCACCCCGCCGCAGTTCGGTCTCTACGGCCTTTCCGGTGAGTGGCTGATCGAGGGCATCGGAGTAGTGCCCGACATCGAGGTGCAGAACATGCCTCAGGACGTGGTCGCGGGGAAGGACACCCAGCTTCGCGAGGCGGTCGATCTGCTCACCAAGCAACTGAAGGACAAGCCGGGAGAGTGGGCAATTCCGAAAGAGCCCGCGTTCCCCGACAAGTCCAAACCAAGCGGCGAGTGAGATCGTTTGCGTCCCGCAAAACTAGCGGGCGGAGGCTTCCAGAAGGATCACCAGAATCCCGATGATGGCCCCGCCCGCGATCGCTCCGGCGCAGAGAGTCTCCTGATTCTCGATCCAAATCCGATGACTCCTGCCTTCCTTCCGGTTGCGCAGGATCCGGCTGAGAACCCAGAACAAGATGGCGCCCAATCCCATGCTCAGACTGGTGTGGAAGGTGATCACGAAGGCGAGTCCGAATCCAACGGCGGAGATGGGAAAGCGGTTGTGGGTGATCTTTCGCACGATCTCGAAGACGATTCCGAGCAGGCCCCCCACGAGGACCGCGACGCGGGCGCTGGGGTGCAGGAACGACAGGCCTTTGGTGAGAACCTCGGCCACCGCGCGCCAGGCCTGCGCTCCGGGCATCGGCAGTTTGTCGGTGAGGAGATTGGCGGGATCGTGGCCGATCATGGCATAGAACACCGGAATCGCCACCGCGGCTCCCGCGAAGATGCCCAAGACGTGGCCCATGGCCTGGTGCCTGGGTTTGCCGCCCAACAGGTAACCCGGCTTGATGTCCATCAGCAGATTGCTGGTGTTGCTCGCCACCTCCGCAGTGATGGCAGCGGTCATCACGTTGGTGGTGATGTTCCCCCGACTCAGAACGCTGAAGGTCGTTTGCGTGAGGTAGCCGAGAGCACTGGTGGGAGTGATCGAGGTAATCCCGGCCGAGGTCGCGGCGATCGTCACGAAAATGAACACCAGAGGGATGGCGAGGATGCCGAGCCAGATCGAAACCCCGAAGTAGTGCCACGCGAGCCACACCGCGACCGCCCCGATCAAAGGGATGCCCAAAATGGAGAACCTCAAGGGCAACTCGATGTCCTTCAGGGGATCGCTCGCGTCGCTGGACTGTCGGCGGAACGCCTTTTGGAACGCCTGGACAATGACTTCGGGGCGACTGAAGAACGAGAAGAGGCTGGCGGTGGTCATCATGGCGACGCCGCCCCACATGCCCCACTTGAGGATACCCCGGAATCCGGTTTCCAGAATGATGCCCTTCTGAATGGCCCAGGGAGCGAGAATGCAGTAATTGACGATCGCGCCCAGCAGAAGCGAGAGCCCGGCCCGGATCCCCATGAGGCCTCCGGTGGCCACCATGACGATCGAGGAGTCGAGCTGAATCGTGAGCTCGTTGAGCGGGGTTCCCGCCAGTCTGGGCGTGGCGAAGCGATAGATGAGCGAGTCCCAGTACTCGGGTAGTTTCAGCCCGGAAAGGCGAACCAACTCCATCACGCGGGAGCTTCGCATCAACTCGATCAGGGCCGAGAGAAGCGCGGCCAGGGAGAGCAGCTTGGCCTTGAAGAGTCCTTCGCTTTCGTCTTCACTGTGAAGGGCATCGAGAACGATTCCGCACGCTCTTCCCTCGGGGAAGGGAAGCTGCTCGTCGTTGATGAACCGACGTTTCAACGGGAACGCGAAGAGCACGCCCAAGAGGGAGAGGGTGATCATCCAGGTGATCGTCACTCCCAGGGGAATCAACTTGCCCGTGATCACCATGTAGGCGGCCAGGCTCGAGACCAGCGGGGCCGTCATGTAGCCCGCCGCCGTCGCAATGCTCTGCATCGCGTTGTTCTCCAGAATCGTCATTTCGTGGCCCAGACCCACCTTCGAGAGGATCTTGAAGGCAGCGAACGAGACGATGACCGAAGTAATTCCCACTCCCAGCGTCCATCCGGTCTGGATTCCGATGTAGAGGTTGGTCAGGCTGAGGACGCTGCCCAGAATCATCCCGGTCAAGGCCGAGCGCAGCGTCAGCTGAGGCATGTCCCCTTTGTAGACGGTTTGCAGCCACCATTGGTCCTTTTCGGCAGTGCTCATCTGGCGGATCTGTTGTTCGCTCAGTTGTTGGATTGCCAAGTCACTGATCCTCCGTACTCGAGCGGGAAAGCGTCTCCGGTGGAAAAGGAGAGACGCGGCGACGAAAGCTAGCTTGAATGCGGCGAGAAGAGAAGAAAGGACCTCTGGGAGCGATCCGCTGAGCTGGATCTAGCCTTGCCGGGTAGCCCCCGCGCTCGACTAGGGTATCGGCGCAGACCTTGCTGGAAGGAACCCTCGTAGGAGGATCCCTCCCTTCATTTCCCCGGAGGTGTGTAAGTGAGGGTTTGCCATGTTTTGCACACGATGGGGGTGGGGGGTGCCGAGATGCTCGTCGCGCGTATGATCGCGCGAGCCCCCGAAGGGGTAAAATATTCGGTCGCCCTCCTGGACCAGATCGGCCCACTCGGTGAGCGCGTTGCCGAGAGCGAGATCGAGGTCCACTGCGTGCGCCGTCGACCGGGAGTGGACCTGGCCATCATCGGACGGCTGAAGAGCATCTACCAGCAGCTGAAGCCCGACCTTTTGCACTGCCATCAATACACACCCTGGTTCTACGGCGGATGGGCCGCCGCCCGGGCCGGTCTCCCGGTGGTCTTCACCGAGCATGGTCGTCATCAACCTGACCATCGCCGCCTGCGCCGCGTCCTCTTCAATCGTTACCTTCTGCGCAACACCAAGGCGATTACCGCGGTCAGCGAGAGCATTCGCGAGGCTCTGTTGCGCAACGAAATGTTGCCTCCCAAGCGAGTCGAGGTCGTGTACAACGGGGTGGACCACCAGAGTCTTCAGCGCGATGATCTGGTTCGCGACCGGGTGAGGAGCGAGCTAGGGATCGGTCCGCAGACCCTGGTCATCGGTCACGCGGGCCGCTTGATGCCGGTGAAGAATCAGGCCCTGCTTCTGCGCTCCTTGGCTGCGGTCGCACGGCAAAGGCCCGATCTGGATTGGGTGGCGGTGCTGGTGGGAGGAGGGCCCTTGGAGAGCGATCTACGCGCTCTGAGCGCGGACTTGAAGCTGCAGGATCGGGTGCAGTTCCTGGGGCAGCGATCAGATGTGGCCGACTTGCTTTGCGCCTTCGATGTCTTCGCGCTTTCCTCTTTCAGTGAGGGAACCTCGGTGACCCTGTTGGAAGCGATGGCGTGCAGTCTCCCCGTCGTGACGACCGCGGTTGGAGGGAATCCGGAGTTGGTGCAGGATGGCGTCCATGGTTACCTGGTGCCCAGCGACGACAGCGAGGCGTTCGCGCAGGCGGTCTTGCGCCTGACCGACCCCGACCTCCGCGCGCGCATGGGCGCGGCATCCAGGTTGGAAGTGGAGATGCGTTTCACGCAACAGGGCATGATCGCCGGCTATCTCGCCATCTACCGCCGGGTACTGAATGGGGATCGGGTGCGCCAATGAGCTTACGGGTAGGGCCCTTCCCGGAGGACTCCGGGAGTTGGGATCAACTCGTCGCGCGGAGAGGCTGCCTCTACCAGAGTTGGGATTTCTCCGAGTGTCTCCGTGAGGGGCTCGGGCACCGAATCCTTCGTCTCGCGGCGGCGGACGAATCCGGCCCTCGCGCGGCTCTTTCCCTCGCGATCATCAAGAGTCCCCTCTTTGGTCGCTTCGCGGTGAGCTTGCCGGTGAGCGACCATTCCGGTCTCTGCTACGAAGACGAAGAGGCGGCTGCCGCCTTGCTCGAGTTCCTGCCCACGATTCTGCGCCAGGAGGGAATCGGCTCGATCGAGCTACGCCAGCTGAAGAACCGCCCGCCGCTGTCCGCTCTTCCGCGCTCCGAGCACAAACTGACCCTCGAGCTTCCCCTGCCGGATGATGCGGCAAAGCTGTGGGACGAGCTCAAGGCCAAGGTCAGGAACCTGGTGCGAAAGGGTGAGAAAGTCGAGATGGAGTATCGCCGTGGGAGCGAGGACCTGCTCGACGTGTTCTACGCAATCTACGCGCATAATCTACGCGACCTCGGCACGCCGTGTTATCCCAAGAAGTTCTTCGCCGCTTTGCTGCGACGATTTCCCGAAACGGCCGCGATCCACGTGGCCTCTCTTGCGCCTTCGCATCTTCCCATCGCGGTGGGGTTCACCCTGCAGGATGACCAGCGGCAGCAGATTCCTTTCGCGGCCAGCCTCAGCGAACACCGACGACACGCTCCCAACATGTTTCTCTACTGGAGAATCCTCGAAGACGCGATCAAGCGCGGGTGCACCGTGTTCGATTTCGGGCGCAGCACGCGCGATTCGGGAACCCACCGCTTCAAGAAGCAGTGGGGCGCGCGGGAGATTCCTCTGCCCTGGTCCTACCAGCTTGCGCCGGGACGAGAGATCCCGCAGACGCGCGTGGGCAGCCCACGGTACCACCTGGCCATGGAAACCTGGAAACGATTCCCGGTGGGCTTTTCCGTCTGGATGAGTGAGCATATCGTACGCTTTTTACCCTGAGGAGTTTTGTGGCGTGCGCATCCTAGCTCTCACCCAGCGAGTTCCACATGTGCCCGATCGGGGCGATCGCATTCGTAGCTACCATCTGCTCAAACGTCTGGCCGAAAGTCACGAGATCTGGCTGGGCTGCCTCAGCGACGAAGAGGTGAGTGCCGAAGCTCGGCGCTCTCTCGATTCCTTTTGCGAGCGCCATGCGATAGCGCAAATGGGCAGAGTCCGTCGCTTGCTCCAGAGTGGCTCTGCTCTCCTGGCCGGGCGGGCGTTGAGCCTGGCGTGGTATCACCATCCGGAGCTGGCGCGTACTCTCGCGGCGTGGCGAAAGGAAACGAGCTTTGACGCGGCCTACGTCTTCTGCTCCTCGATGGCGCCCTACTGGCTGGAGCTGGCCAACAAACGGCCCTTGCCGGGGGTGGTGGATTTCATCGACGTGGACAGTCTCAAGTGGGCGCAGTACGCCGCGGCCAGCTCTGGTATGAAGGCCTGGGTCTATCGACGGGAGCACCGGCTCCTTCGAGAATGGGAGCAGACGGTGGCGAGGCGAGCGCACGTGAACCTCCTGGTCAATCCGGCCGAGGTCGAGGCGTTTCGCAAAATCGTGCCCGAAGCCAGGACCGAAGCGCTGAGCAATGGAGTCGACCGAGAGTACTTCGCGCGCCCGCAGGGCCGGTTGCCGAAGGATCCACCAGCGCGTGGTGTTCGTGGGAATGATGGACTACCGAGCGAACGTGGATGCGGTTCTCTGGTTCGTTTCAATGGTGTGGCCGAGGGTTCTGCGTGAGGAACCCACGGTCCGATTCTCCATCGTGGGAGCTGGACCGACGACCGAAGTCAGGGAACTTTCCGGCGCCAACGGAGTGACGGTGACGGGAAGAGTGGAGGACGTGCGGCCGTATCTGTGGGATGCGAGGGTGGCGGTCGCGCCGTTGCGCATCGCACAGGGCACCCAGAACAAGGTGCTGGAGGCCATGGCCGCCTCGGTGCCGGTGGTGGCGACTTCGCTGGCCACGCGCGGAATCGGATCTCCCTTTGGCCCCCACGTTCGCCTGGAGGATAAAGCCGAGAGTTTCGCCGCGGCCGTGGTGGCGCTCATGCGGAATCCTTCCGCCGCGGCCGCGCAAACCGAAGCCGCCCTCGCGATGATCGCAGAACATCATTCGTGGGAGAGTTCGGCTAAGGATCTCGCACGGCTTCTCACAGAAGCGTCGGAGAGTTCAGAACGATGAGTCCACTCGCCCCCGCCTCGATGCCCTCCATCCTCACCATCGACGTCGAGGAATGGTTCCACGCGCACAACTACGCCGCCAAGGTGGAGTCCTCCAGCTGGGAGGGACGCGAACGCCGGGCCGAAGAGGGCGTCGCCCGCCTCCTGGATCTCTGCGATGAGCTCTCGATTCGGGCGACTTGGTTCGTCCTGGGCTGGCTCGCCGAGAGAGAGCCCAAATTGGTGCGGCGTATCGCCGAGCGTGGCCATGAAATCGGCTGCCACTCCTACGCCCATCCCATCGTGTTCGAGATGACCCCCGAGCAGTTCCGCCAGGATACGCGCCGCGGCCGGGATGCCCTGCGCGACGCCCTGGGCCAGGAGGTGACGCTGTACCGCGCGCCGAGCTTCACGATCGTTCCCCGTGTCTACTGGGCGCTGGAGATCCTGGCCGAGGAGGGGTTCCGTATCGACTCCTCGCTGTTTCCCGTGAGCCATCCGCGCTACGGAAATCCCCAGGGACCGCGTGAGCCCCTTCTGCTGCACCACGGAGCTGAGGGTCTGCTCGTTTTGCCCATGACTACTCTGCGGCTTCCCGGCCGCAACTTCCCCTTCAGCGGCGGCGGTTATTTCCGTCTCTTTCCTCTGGGCCTGGTCCGGTCGGCGGCAGCCTGGGTGCGCCGGGTGCAGAAGGAAGCCGTGGTGTTCTATTTCCATCCCTGGGAGCTGGACGCCTTCCTGCCTGAAGTGGATCTGGGATATTGGCAGAACCTCCGCAGCCAGGGTGGCAAGAAGGATCTCCACGCGAAGCTGGCGCGTGCCCTCAGAGGGCGCGAAATGATGACGCTCGGCGAGTGGGCCGACCAGGTGCGGGATTCCGCGGTGCGCGTCTCCTCGGTGGCTGAACTTCCGCGCTGAGCCGGGAAGCCCGAGTTTGAACTGCTGGCGTTCGCGCGCTATACTTGACTCTTATCCCAGCTGCCGCAACCTGAGTTCCAGCACGAGGCTCCCTTCATGACCGCTTCCCATTCCCGCCGCTTCCTCGCCGTGTTCGTCGCCGTCCTGCTCGCCATGCCGGCGGCGGCCTACGGTTGGGGATCCAGCGTCCACCGGCTTATCAATCGCGCCGCCACCACCGAGCTTCCCTCGAGCTTTTCGGGATTCGCGCAGTGGGCCGATGATCTGGAGACGCTCTCCACCGCGGCGGACGAGCGCAAGTCCTCCACTCCCGGCGAGTCGATCAAACACTACATCGACATCGACGACTATCCGGAGTTCTTCACCGGCACTCTGCCGCACGACTATGCGACGATGGTCGCGACTTACGGACAGTCACGCGTCGACAACGATGGCACCGTGCCCTGGGCGATCACCGCCAGCTATCAAGCTCTGGTGGCCGATTTTCAGGCCCAGGACTGGTCGAGCGCGGTGGCCGATGCGGCCGACCTCGGGCACTACGTGGCCGACAGCCACCAGCCCCTGCACGTCACGCAGAACTACAACGGACAGCTCACCGGACAGTACGGAATCCACTCGCGCTTCGAGAGCACCATGACCGGCGAGCATCTGAGCGAGCTGGTGCCCGGACCGCAGACCGGCACGCTGGTCGCCGATCCTCAGGAGGCGGTCTTCGACTGGATCGACGTGGTGTATCCGGGCGTGCAGGTGATTCTGGACGCCGACGATGCAGCCACCACCGCCTCGGGCGGGAGCACTTCGAACTCGACCTACTACGATACGCTCTGGCAGGAACTCGGGAGCGACACGATGGGATGGGTCAGCGAGGCCAGTCTGGCCATCGCGAGTTTCTGGTACACCGCCTGGGTCGAGGCCGGCTCGCCGCCTCTGCCGGGCGACGCCACCGGCGCTCAGAACGCGCCGCAGTTGGCGAGAACCCGCGTGCTGCAAAACGTCCCGAACCCCTTCAACCCTTCGACCCGGCTCCGCTTCGAGCTGGCCACCGCGGGGCCGACGACCCTGCGCATCGTGAATGCGGCCGGCCGCAGCGTGCGCCGATTCGATCTCGGATTCCTCGACCAGGGTCCGCATGACGTCACCTGGAACGGGACCGGGGATGGGGGAACCCCACTCGCCAGTGGGGTCTATCGCATCGTGCTGACCGATGCACACGGAGTGTGTTCGACGGGGCGCGCGGTGCTGGTGAAGTAAGCCTCGGAACGCGCTACCCTCTCAATTCAAGTGATAGTGCTCGGGTCTGCGATCGGCTATTAGATCGTTGCGCTGCGCCACGCTCTTGTCGCGCGCCAGCAGGGGGTCGATCTCGACCACCAACACGCCCTTCTCACCCGCTTCGATTCTCCCCAGGACCTTTCCCTTGGGATCGACGATCTGGCTGCCGCAGAGAAATTCAAGACGCTGGCTGCCGCGATCGTCGACGCCTCCGCGATTCGCGGTGAAGATGAAGACCGCATTCTCCAGGGCGCGCGTGACCATGGCGGGAGGACTCAGGCTGAGCACGAGATTGCTGGGATGCAGGATGAGATCGGCCCCGTCGACCGCGAGACTGCGCGCGGTCTCGGGAAAGCGCCAGTCGAAGCAGATCATGATCCCCAAGCGCGCACCTCTCCATTCCACGACCGGCGGCGGCGTATTCGAGCGATCGAAGATGTCCTTCTCGCCGTGAAACAGGTGGAGCTTGCGGTAGGAGCTGAGGATTCCCCCCGCGTGCACCAGAAGCGCAGAGTTGTAGAGCTTGTCTTGGTCGCGCTCGGCGATCCCCGCGCAGATGGCGGCGTCGTGGCTCTTCGCCCAGCGCAGCAGGGCCTTCGAAACCGGTCCCTCGCCCAGAACTTCGGACAGGCCTTCTGCTTCCTCGCGACTCAAGAACAGATACCCGCTGGCGAAGAGTTCTGGCAAAACCCAGAGGTCCACATCATGGGACTCCATGAGTTGCTCGACTTCGTCGAGGTTGCGTTGAATCTCGCCGAACTGTGGGGTGCTTTGCACGATTCCCACTCTCATGTTCGAGCGTCTCCTTGCCGAGAGTCCCGGTACGCGCGTGCGAGGATCTCTTCCATAGTACTCAGCATGGTATCAAGGGAGAGCCTCGCGCGCACGTCGTCGTGTCCCTTCGCGCCCAAATCCTCCCGCAGCACAGGATCATCGATCAGGCGGGCCAGGATCGGGGTCAGGGAGTTGTCGTCTCTAGCGGCGGCGATGAGACCCCCCACGCCGTGGTGCACCACTTCGGGGATACTGCTCGCGCCGTAGGCCGCGACCGGCCGGGACGCTGCCATGGCCTCGGCCAGAACGTACCCGAAGCCCTCGATGAGCGAAGGCAGGACCAAGAAGTCGATCGCCTTCATCCACGCGGGAAGATCCGAGACGAAACCACAGAAGCACACGCGATCACTAAGGTCGAGCTCACCGGCCAGAGTCTTCAGTGCCTCCTCCGCGGGACCTATTCCGGCCAGCACCAGCCGCCAGGGCTTGGCGCGGAGTTCCTCGCCGGCGAGGAGTCGCATGAGAAGATCCACCCGCTTGCGCGGCACCAATTGACCCGCGTAGCCCACGATGATCTCTCCATCCCGCTGCCCAAAGCGGCGCGGCCATTCGCCGGCGCTCGCGTACTCCCAGGGAGCCAGATCGATTCCCTTGTACAGGAGGTCGACTCGCTGTGGCGAGAGCCAGGGTGCCGAGTCAAGAGTGGTGCGTGCGGTGGATTCGCTGTTGACCACCACCCGGTTCGCTACGTGACGGAAGAACCAACGGTATTGGGGGCTCGTCTTGATCGGGTCGTCGCATTCCCGGCTGTGCACGACCGCGATCCGGCGTCTGGCCAGCTTGGCAGCCAGTCCACTGGTGCGCAGGTCCTTGTCCCGCGTGGTCCACACCACCTCCACATTCCGGCGGCGCAACTGCCAGGCCAAAGGCAACACGGTCCAGGGCGCGGCGTCGGTCCGCACGCGCGTCGCCATTACCTGAAGGCCGGCGGCGCGCGCCCGCTCGAGCAGGGGCGTACCGGGATAGCTCTGGACGATGATCTCGTGTCCGCGCCCCGCGAGCCCCACCGCGGCGTCCAACACGAAGCGTTCCGCGCCGGCCCACAGCCGGATGGTGTTGGAGAGGAGAATGCGCAGAGGAATCATGAGCCGAAACGTCGCCTCTGGGATGGGGGTTGCTCCTGTGACTCGCCGGACCCAGTCTAGAGACCCGCACGGAGCGGTCAAGCGAGACCCCGGCCCGAGGTCTTTTCCTCTCAGTGGTCGCGGGCACACGGCGTCGCAGGGACCGTCGCGCCCGGGCGCCGCCGAGCCTATCTTCTTGCAGCGCTGTCTGGCTCCCGCAGCCTGCGGCAGCACCGTGCACGTGTTCCCCCGCACAACTCACTCTGTGGAAACGGTTTAGAGCCGGGAGAGGATCGTTCCATGCTGACGAAGCGCACCGCCAAAGAGCGCGGCCAGGCCGAACACGGTTGGCTCCATTCACGCTTCACCTTCTCCTTCGCGGACTACTTCGACCCAGAGCACATGGGGTTTCACGCGCTTCGGGTGATCAACGACGACATCATTCAACCCGCCACCGGCTTCGGCACCCACGGCCACCAGGACATGGAGATCGTCACCTACGTGCTGGACGGGGCGCTGCAGCACAAGGACAGCCAGGGCAACGGAGGCATCTTGCGCACCCACGATGTCCAGCGCATGAGCGCGGGACGGGGCATTCGACACAGTGAGTTCAATGCGTCGAAGGACGAGCGCCTGCGCCTATTGCAGATCTGGATCCACCCAGAAGAGCGTGGCCTTCAGCCCGGCTACGAGGACAGAAACTTTCCTGAGGAACAAAAACGAGGACGCCTCTGCGTTCTCGCCAGCCGCGATGAACGCGACGGCTCGCTGAAGATCCACCAGGATGCCACCGTGTACGCCTCTATCTTGAAGGGCGACGAAAGCGTCGAACACTCGCTCGGCGACAAGCGGGTGGCTTGGCTGCAAGTCGCGCGGGGCAAATTCGAGGTGAACGGGCTCGAACTCGAAGAGGGCGACGGTCTCGCGGTCGAGCACGAGGGACGACTCCTCATCAAGGGTCGCGGGGATGGAGGCGAGTTCTTGCTCTTCGATCTCCGTGAAGAATCGTGAGGAATCCATCCTTGGCTCTTCTGAGGGTGAGGCCCTAGACTGAATCAGTGACTGTCGATCGCTCCGATTCCCTCTCGCATTTCCTTCGACCAGGAGTATGCCCATGAGCGAGACCACGCACGAGAGTCTGCCCGTCGACGTTCTCTTCGTGGGAGCCGGTCCGGCCAACCTCGTGGGGGCCTACCACTTGGCCAAGCTCGTGGCCGCGCACAACCAAACGGCGCAGACCAAGATCGAGCCGATGATCGCCATTATCGAGAAATCCAACGAGGTGGGCGATCACATCCTCAGCGGAGCCGTACTCGACCCCAGAGCGCTCCGCGAGATCTTCCCCGACTTTGCGCAGGCGGCCCCCTTCCACACGCCGGTGAGCAAGGAGAGGCTGCTCTTTTTGACTGAGAGTCGTGCGCTCAAGGCGCCCATCATTCCCAAGCCCATGGACAACCACGGAAACTACGTGGTGAGTCTTTCTGATCTCACCAAGTGGCTGGCGGAGAAGGTGGGCGAGATGGGAGTGCAGATCTTCTGCGGATTTCCCGGCAGCAGCATGCTCTACGCTGAGGACGGCGCGGTGATCGGGGTACGCACTGGCGACAAAGGCGTCGACAAGGAGGGCAACCACAAGGCCAACTTCGAGGCTGGAGTGGATCTGCTGGCGAAGGTGACGGTTCTGGGGGAGGGCAGCCGGGGCAGCCTGTGCAAGCAGCTCTTCGCCGACAAAGAGATGTACTCCGCGACGCATCCCATGGTCTACGGCATTGGGGTCAAGGAACTGTGGGAGGTCCCCGCCGGTCGCATGACCAAGGGAGAAGTCGTGCACACCATGGGTTTCCCCCTCAAGCGGGAGGAGTACGGCGGCTCCTTTCTCTATGCGGTGAGCGAAACCGAGTTGAGCTTGGGCCTGGTCATCGGGCTGGACTACCGCGATCCCTTCCTCGATGCGCACGCGCGTCTGCAGAAGCTCAAGACCCACCCCACCTTTCGGCGCATTCTGGAAGGCGGCAAGCTCTTGAAGTACGGCGCGGCCACCCTGCCCGAGGGCGGCTACTACACCATGCCCAAGCTCTATCATGACGGAGTGATGGTGGTGGGAGACTCGGCCTCCTTTCTCAATGGGATGCGGCTGAAGGGAATTCACTTGGCCATGAAGAGCGGGATGCTAGCTGCGGAAACCGCACTCGAGGCCTTGGTCCAAGGCAATAGCAGCCAGAAAGTACTCGCAGGCTACCGGAAGCGATTCGAGGCCAGCTGGGCCCACGAAGAACTCTTCAAGACCCGAAACTTCCATCAGGCCTTCCAGGGAGGGCTTTGGTCGGGACTCTTTCACGCCGGTCTCCAGATGATCAGCGGCGGTCGTGGTCTTCACGATCCATGGCCCGCACCCGCCGGGCACGAGCACCTGCGCACCGTCAGCGAGTACTACGGCAAGCCCTACGCCGACACGGCGGACACTCAGGGAGCCGTCCCGGAGGAGGCTTCGTACGACGGGAAGCTCACCTTCGACAAGCTCACCTGCGTCTACCATTCCGACACGGGACACGAGGAGAACCAGCCCTGCCACCTGCGGGTGCGGGATCTGAATCTCTGTCACGATCGCTGCACCTGGGAGTACGGCAATCCCTGTCAGCATTTTTGTCCCGCGGGAGTCTACGAGTGGCTCGCGATAGCGGAGCCGGACGAGAACGGTCGCCGCTACGAGTTCAATCTCAACCCCGCGAATTGCGTCCACTGCAAGACCTGCGACATCATGGATCCCTACCAGATCATCGATTGGGTCACGCCCGAAGGCGGAGGAGGGCCGCATTTCAGCAAGATGTAGGCAACTCGCAGGGCCCAAGGCGCCCGGGCCGCGGTGCATCCTTTCCCTTAGTGGTGAAGTCAACGCGTTGGCTGGCGCAACGGACAGCGAGGGCCTAAGCTACGTCTCATGAGTGACGCGGCGCCTCTTCTCGTACTCCTGTGCCATTCGGGCGCTTGGGACCGGCTCTACCAGGCCTTCAGCGCCGCTGCCTCCGCCAGCGCGGTCGGACAAGAAGTCGTCCTGGTGTTCTTCTTCCAGGCGCTGCGCAAGCTGGTCGAGCAGCGCCTCGACGAAGTCTCGGGCCCGTCTGAGGGCCCATGGTACGCGGAGCTCGAGGAGCGTGCTCGAGAAGCGGGTACCACCCCACCGAGCGAGCTATTGGCACTGGCGCGCAAGAGCGAGAGGACGCGCGTCTTGGCCTGCAGCGCTTCGGTGAAGCTCATGGGTAGCCAGCACCAAAGAGTAGCGGAACTGGTGGACGAGATCGTTGGGTGGCCAACCGTGACCTCTATCATGAGCCGAGCGACCCAGGTGCTCTACATCTGAGGCTGAGGAAAACCGTGGCAAACGAACTGGCATCGCCCATCCGAGCTCGCCCGAGCCTGAACGACAAGCGCCGCGCCGTGCGGGCGATCTTCGAGTCGGCGCATGCCGTGCTCTCTCCGATGGCGGGAGTGACTGATCGGATGTTCCGTGCCCTCTGCGCGCGGCACGGGGCGGACGTGACCTACTGCGAATTCGTGAGCGCCAACGGCGTCCTCCACGGCAATCCGGCGAGTTTCGATCTGATGGAGCTGGGGGAGAACGAACACCCCGTCGGCATCCAGCTCTTCGGCAGCGATCCGGGCATTCTGGCCGAGGCCGCGCGTACCGCGGAGAAAGTGGGACCGGACATCATCGATCTCAACTTCGGTTGTCCGGTGAAGAAGGTCGTGAAGCGCAACGGCGGTTCCGCTCTGCTCTGCAATGTTCCCCTGATGCAGGAAATCGTGGAAGCGGTGGTACTGGCCGTCTCTCTTCCGGTGACGGCGAAGATTCGCACCGGCTGGAGCCGCGATCAGCTCAACTACCTCGAGGTGACGAAAATGCTGGAGGAGGTCGGTGTCTGCGCCATCACGGTCCACGGTCGCACGCGCGACCAGCTCTTTACGGGCAGCGCCGATTGGGAGCCGATCGCTCAGATGGTGGAGATTGCGAGCGTTCCCATCATCGGCAACGGTGATGTGGTGTGCGGCGACGATTACTTTCGAATGAAGAGAGAGACTGGTTGCGAAGCGGTGATGATCGCGCGGGGAGCCATCGGCAATCCCTTCGTGTTCGAGGAGATCCGCGCCCGCGAGGAGGGCACTTCCTGGTCTCCTCCCAGCGTGTCGCGGATCATCGACGTGATGATCGAGCATCTCGACCAGGAAATCGCGCTCAAGGGAGCGCACACGGGAATGATGCGCATGCGCAAGCACTTCTCGCACTACCTCAAGGGACATGCGGGGGCGAGCGGTCTGCGCAAGCTGGTCTACCTGGAAACCGAGAGGGACAGAGTCGTTGACCTCCTGCTGGAGTACCGCGCCTTGAACGGTGAGGAGAGAGTGGCATGAGAGCAAAGCTCCTCATCGTATCCCTGTCGCTGCTCGTGATCTTCGCCGCCGCTTGCGGCCGGGGACCTTCCACCGACTACGAAGACGTGAGCGGCGACACCTGGATGGAGTACACGGTCCAGCCCTCGCAGTCGTGGCGCTCGATCGCCGAGGATTTCTTCGGCGGGGGCGAGAATGCCGCGCGCATCGCCAGCGACAATGGAGCGGACTTGTCGACTCCACCGCGCGAGGGGCAGAAACTCCGCATCCGGATTCGCCAAAACGAGCTGGATCTGGTGCGCCGCCTGGCGTCCGCTCGGGAGCCCTACAACGCCGGGGTCGCCTATCACGAGGCCCAGGACTACCAGAACGCGGTGAAAGCGTTCCGCGAGGCCCTGCACCGGGCTCCGGAATTCGTGGATGCGCGCTACAATCTGGGCCTGGCGCTTCTGAAGCTCGGACGACCTCAGGAGGCGGCGGATCAGCTCGCGCCGGTGGTGGCGGCGCGAATCGACGACAAGGATGCTCATTACGGTCTGGCCTCGACATACTTTCATCTGGGGGCCTACCCCCAGGCGGCCGAGGAGCTTCGCGAGGCCTTGCGGCTGGACGAAGGATTCTTGCGCGCGCGCTACACCCTCGCCCTCGCGTTGGAGCGGATGGGTGACTCCCAGGGAGCCAGGGAAGCATGGGAGTCCTATCTGCGTCTCGATTCGAGCAGCGCCTGGGCGAAAGAGGCGAAGACTCACCTGGAGACCTTGCCTTGAACGAGCCATTGCACTAGCATGGGTCGACCGCCCCACCGGCGGTGGCACTTACGATCGCGAGTAGAATTCTGTCCTTTAAGCGGATCCCGTGAGGTCCAAAAGGATGGCGGAAATGGCTGGTCTTCGAGTTTGGAGCGCACCCCACCGCATGGCGGCGGGGTTTTTTCATGTCCAGGGCCCGCCTCGCTCGAGCCTCGAGCATGGCCCCATCCAACGGGGCCCAGCCCTCTTCGCAACTGCAACGATGGGAGAGAGATGAGCTTCCACGAGAAGGCCACGATCATGGACGCTCAGCGCATGCGCCGGGCCCTAACCCGAATCGCGCTGGAAATCGTCGAGAAGAACAAGGGAACCGATGGGATCGTCCTGGTGGGAATCCAGCGGCGAGGAGTGAATTTGGCGGCGGCGATCGCGCGCGCCATCGCAAAGAACGAAGGCAGCGAGCCCGAGATGGGCACGCTGGACATTACTTTCTATCGAGACGATCTGAGCACCCTGGGGCCGGTGCCACGAGTGGGGCACACCGATATCGGCTTCGACATCAACGACAAGACGGTGATTCTGGTCGACGACGTGCTCTACACCGGACGGACGGTGCGGGCGGCGCTGGACGAACTCATGGATTTCGGACGGGCCCGCAGAATCGAGTTGGCCGTTCTCATCGATCGAGGTCACCGAGAGCTGCCCATTCGCCCCGACTTCGTGGGCAAGAACGTCCCGACCTCCAAGAAGGAGGTCATCAAGGTGATGGTGCAGGAGCTCGACGGCCGCGAGTGCGTGGTCGTCGGAGAAATCATGGATGACTGAAATGCTCAGAAGCAAAGACTTGCTCGATCTGGAGAGTCTTACCGCCGCCGAGATCAAACTCATCCTCGACACCGGCGAATCGTTTCTCGCGGTGATGCGAAGGCCCATTCCCAAGGTCCCCATTCTGCGCGACAAGACTATTCTGAATCTCTTCTTCGAGAACAGCACTCGAACCCGGATCTCCTTCGAGTTGGCCGAGAAGCGGCTCAGTGCTGACGTCATCAACTTCTCGGCCTCGACCTCTTCTTTGAGCAAAGGAGAGACGCTCAAGGATACGGTGGACAACATCCTCGCGATGCGCGCCGACATGGTGGTCATGCGGCATTCCGCGTCCGGAGCCGCGCGCTATCTCGCCGATCGGGTTCCGGTGGGAGTGGTGAACGCCGGCGATGGAACGCACGAGCACCCCACCCAGGGTCTTCTGGATCTTTTGACCATGCGGCAGAAGATGGGCTCTCTGCAGGGGAAGCGGGTGGTCGTGGTGGGAGACATTCTCCACAGCCGGGTCGCGCGATCGAACCTGTGGGGTCTCACGAAGCTGGGAGCGAAAGTGACGTTGTGTGGCCCGCCGCCGATGATTCCCGCGGAAGCCGAACAGCTCGGATGCGAGGTGGATTACGACCTGCGCCACGCGGTGCGTGACGCCGACGCGATCAACGTCCTGCGAATTCAGCTCGAACGGCAATTGGTGCAGACCTTTCCCAGCAACCGGGAGTACGCGCGCAGCTATCGGGTCGACGAGAGTGTCATGGCCCTCACGAAAGATTCCTGTTTCGTCTTGCACCCGGGGCCGATGAACCGCGAGGTCGAAATCACTTCCGCCGTGGCGGATGGTCCGCGGCAGGTGATTCTCGATCAGGTCACCAACGGGGTGGCGGTTCGGATGGCGGTCATCTATCTGCTCTCCGGTGGAGCACCGCAGAGTCTGGGAGAGAACCTGAACTGATCTCTGTTGTACGAGGATCTGGGCATGAATGCAGAAATACGAAAGACCGAAAGACGAGACGTCCGGCGCGTCATCGAAAACGTTCGCGTCGTGGATCCGTCCCGTGGACTCGACGATACCGGCCACCTCGTGTGCGAAGGGGGCCTGATTCTGGAGTGCGACGAGGGTCCGGCGCCCAGTGAGCTCGTCGGCAAGGGTACGGACACCATCGACGCCCGGGGCCTCCTGCTCACTCCGGGCCTGTGGGACGTGCACGTGCATTTCCGAGAGCCGGGACAGGAGGACAAGGAGACCATCGCCACCGGAAGCAGCGCGGCCGCCGCGGGCGGATTCACCGACGTGGTGACGATGCCCAATACCGTCCCGGTGGTGGATACCTCGGGTACGGTCACGTTCATTGTGAGGAAAGCCCAGGAGGCCGGACTCTGCAGCGTGCATCCCACCGGCGCCATCAGCGCGGGACTGAAGAGCGAGAGCATGGTGGAATACGGGGACCTCGTCGACGCGGGGGCGGTGGGATTCACCGACGACGGGCGGCCGGTGGAGGACGGGAGCCTGATGCGCCACGCCATGGAGTACAGTCGGATCCTGGGAGTGCCCATCATTACGCACGCCGAGGACCTGAGCCTGTCGGCACACGGCGTGATGCACGAGGGTTCGTGGAGCACCAGACTCGGGCTGAGGGGGATTCCCTACGCGGCGGAGGTGGCCTGCATCGCACGCGATCTCGAACTGGCTCGTCTCACCGGAGCCCACCTGCACGTGGCCCACGTCAGCAGCCGTCGAGCAGTGAATCTCCTCCGCCGGGCCAAGGAAGAAGGAATCACGGTCACTGCGGAAACCGCTCCCCACTTTCTCGACCTGACTGACGCGGACTGCGCCGAATACGATCCGCGCTTCAAGATGAATCCGCCTCTTCGGACTGTCGACGACCAGGAGGCTCTCGTCGAGGCTCTCCTGGACGGAACCCTGGATTGCATTGCCACCGACCACGCGCCCCACACCCCAAGCGAAAAGAACCGCCCCTTCGCCGAGGCGCCCTTTGGCGTGATCGGCCTGGAGACCTCCTTCGCGGTCAGCCACGACCGACTGGTGCGGCGCGGACCCATGGACATGGCCAAACTGGTGGAGTTGATGTCCACCGCCGGTGCGCGTATCATGGG
The DNA here is from genome assembly GCA_963764625.1 of Candidatus Krumholzibacteriota bacterium. GTDB lineage: Bacteria > Krumholzibacteriota > Krumholzibacteriia > JAJRXK01 > JAJRXK01 > JAOZPE01. The sequence continues at coordinate 777,399 of CAVXTH010000009.1, forward strand.
ACTGTCCGGTGGCTCGCTGGCCCCGGGCAGTCGCAGCGACTTCACCCTGATCGACCCGGAAGAGACCTGGACTCCGCAAATCAAGGATCTGCGGAGCAAAGGGCGAAACTGTCCCTGGCTGGGACACAGCCTGACCGGCCGGGTGATCGCCACCCACCGGGGAACGGATTTCACCTACCGTCGTCAGAACGGGTGATTGGCATTGCCTCTACTTCGAGGAAAGAGGAAGTTCCTCAGCACCGAAAGAGCAGGTGAAGCGCGCGGGATTTTGCTGCTGCGGTACCTGCTTCTCGCACTCGCGCTGAACGCTCTTTGCGGATGCGCCTACTACAATACTTTCTACAACGCGAAGGTGGCCTATTCCACGGCGGAGAAGCTGGGGAAGGACATCGACCGCAGCAAACTTCCCACCTCTTCGCAGAGACCCAAGTACGAAACAGCCATCGCCAAGTGCGAGCAGATGCTCGACCTGTACCCGAACAGCAAATACGTCGACGATGCCCTCTTTCTGATCGGCAAGTGTGAGTTCCGGCTCACGGAGTACCGCAAGTCGATCCGCAATTTCGACAACGTTCTGAACAATTTCCCTCGCAGCAAATTCGCCGAGGAATCGCTGTACTTGAAGAGTATCGCGCACCTCCAACTCGGAGAGGAGCAAGTCGCCCTGGATACTCTGCGGCGACTCAGGGAGGGTTATCCCAAGAGCAAGTTCACGGCGGAATCGCTCTACCAACTGGGCGACACTTTCGCCGCGGACGAGAACTGGGACCAGGCGCTGAAATACTACCAGCAGTACCTGCAGAAATACCGCAAGGACAAAGAGCGCAAGCGGGTGCTTTTCGACTCCGCCAGCATCTACCATCGTCTGAAGCAAGACGATCAGGTCGAGGCCCTGCTCGAGGAATTCCAGAAGGACACGAAAAAGGAAGATCTGGAGCAGGTCGTGCGGGCCAAACTGCTCTTGGCCGAATCGCTCAATGATCTGGGGAAGAGCACGGAGGCCCTGAAAATCCTCAATTCGGTGGAAGAGCAGGCAGCAATCTTCGAGAAGCGAGCTGAAGTCCTCTTGCTCAAGGGCAAGATCCAGCTGGCTCTGGGAAAGGAGGCCGATGCCCTGACGGTGCTGGGTCAGGTGAACGCGGAGTTTCCCAAGACCGAGTACGAGACGCAGTCACACTATCTGGTGGCGCAGCATGCGATCGAAGCGAAGGGTCCCAACGAGCAGGTGATTCGGGATGAGCTCGCGACCGCGACCGAGCAGGGGCTCAAAGGGGATTATCTCGGATCCGGTAAAACGACTGCGGCTGGAGATCTCTCGGTACGACAAGCTCATGGCGAATCTGGAAAAGCCCGATAGCACTTCCTGGCGGGAGGCCTTCGCCCTCGGCCAACTCCTCTATCTCGATTTGGGCAAGCCCAAGCTGGCCCTGCAGTACTACCGGATGGTGCTCGACAACTATCCCGATTGCCCGGAAGCGCCCCGGGCCGCCTACGCGATCGGCTTCATCGAAGAGGATGTCCTGGGAGATGACGACGCCGCGCAAGCCGCGTACGCCCTCCTGGACGAACGCTACCCCGAGAGTCTGCAGGCGCGCGGGAGAGAGGGGGAGGAGTTCTTGAAGCCGAAACCGCACACTCTCAATTCACAAACCGTGTTGGCTCGCAACCGCGGTCTTCGGCAAGGGGGCCAGGGCCCTGGCTCGTCTGAGTTTTCTCCGGCCGCGGTGGCGAACCGGCCGGGCCTGAATCCACTCAGAGCCTTGCGCAGAGGAGGCCCGGGAGCCACGTCGCCGCGCGATCGAGCCCAGCGATGAAGCGTGTTCTCTCTACCGCCACCGTCCTGCGCAGCCGCAGAGTCGCCGCCAAGACCTGGATTCTCGAACTCGCCTTCGAAGCCGAGACATCCTTTCGCGCGGGTCAATTCGTCATGGTGCAACCACGTACGCAAGGGTGCTTTCTGCCCCGACCGTTCTCGATTCTCGCACTTCGGGATGGCGTGTTGGAAATCCTGGTCAAGGAGCTGGGAAGAGGCAGTCGGGCTCTGGCGGAAAAGCGCCCGGGGTCTCCCCTGGAAGTTTTCGGTCCCTTGGGAAGGGCGTTTCCCTCAGAGCTCCTCTCCCGCAAGGCCCTGATTCTCGTGGCGGGCGGCGTGGGTATCGTGCCTCTGCGCTGTCTTCAACTCGAAGGCGCTGCTTCCAAGACGACGCAGTGCGTGCCGCTCATGGGCGCCAGGCACTCCAGGGATCTGCCGCACGAGCTGCTGGATGGCTGGGAGCTGTGGGTGGAGGAGGACCCCCAAGGCACAATGCGCAAGGGAGTCGTGACGCGTGGTCTCAAGGAGGCGCTGCGGCGGTTGCCCCAGGCGACGATCGCTTGCTGCGGGCCCACCGCCATGATGAAAGAGGTGGCGCGGATCGCCAGGGAGAAGGAGACTGAGACCTGGGTATGCCTCGAAGAGCAGATGGCCTGTGGCGCGGGCGTGTGCCGCTCCTGCGTAATTCCCGCCGCGGATGGCTCGCTAATGCGACCGGTCTGCAAGGAAGGGCCCGTGTTTTCCCTGAGTGAGATTCAGTATGGCTGATGCGCCTGCGCCAACGCCCACCGATCCCGCCGAAGTCGACCTGAGGGTGCGCATCGGTCCGGTCGAGTTTCGCAATCCCATCTTCACCGCCTCGGGCACCTGGGGCTACGGTCTGGAATACCTGGATCTGGTCGATCCCGCGCTTCTGGGCGGCGTGGTCACCAAGACGATCACAGTGAAGCCCCGTCTGGGGAATCCCCAGCCCCGCGTGCGGGAGTTGCCGACCGGAATGCTCAACTCGATCGGTCTGGAGAACGTGGGGCTAGAGGTTTTCCTCAAAGAAAAGTTGCCTCGTCTTCGGGAGCGTGGAGTCGGGGTGATCGTCTCCCTTGCCGGCCGTGACGAGACCGAGTTCGGTGCGATGATCAACGAGCTGAGCCGCCATGAGGGTTGGGTGGGAATCGAATTGAATCTCTCGTGTCCCAACGTGACCGAGGGTGGACTCGATTTCGGAATCGACCCGAAAGCGATTCGGCGGATCAGCGAACTGGCCCGCAGCGAACTACCTCAGGACAAGTGTCTCTGGGCGAAGCTCACGCCGAACGACGCTCCCATCGAGTCTCTGGCTCGCGCGGCGAGCGATGGAGGCGCCCACGCCGTCACGTGCATCAACACCGTGGTGGGAATGAAGGTCGATCTTCAGACGCTTGCCCCCGTGTTCGCACGGGGAATCGCCGGGTACAGCGGCACCGGCATCAAGCCCATTGCCCTGGCGAAGGTCTGGCAGGTTGCGAAGTCTCTTGGGATCCCCGTGGTGGGAGTGGGCGGCATCGGCAGCATCGAGGACATTCTCGAGTTCTTCGTGGTGGGCGCCACCGCGGTCCAGGTGGGCACCGCGCTCTTTCCCCGACCGGACTTGGCGCATACTCTTCTTAGCAACTTGAAGAATGCTCTGGCGGCCCGGGGCGTCCGCAGTCCGACGCAACTGCGTTGCGAGTCGCTGAACTAGCCGGGAGGTTTGCAGTGTCACGCTATTGGCCTTGGTTGCTGGTGATTCCGGCGGCCCTTTTCGTGCTCATTCGGGGCCTTTCTCCCGGCCGGCCCATCGAGTTGGAGAAGCAAGAACTTCTACGAAGACACCAGGAACTGTTGCAGTCGGTTCGCCAGGGCAATCTCGACGCGTGGTTGGCTCTGGAGACCGAAAACTTCGTAGAATGCACCGGGGAGGAAATCCAGCAGCTCAGCCCTTCACAGCGGCGCACCCAGCGCTCGCTCTGGCTCGGTACCGTCAAGCTCGAGCGCTATGAAGACGCTTCCGATCCCATCGTCGAGGTCGCGAACGATGGATCGCTGGCATGGTTGATCACGCGCGTGCGCGTGGTGGGAACGCGTGAGGGCGCCGACGGGGCCGAAACGAAACTCGATTCCGTCGAACCCTGGGTGGAGCTGTACCGCAAAGTTCAGGGAGAATGGAGGCTCAGCGGCCGACAGACCGGCCGCTGCCTCAATTCGCAAGCCCCCTAGGCACCAAGAACGTCGGGGAAAACTATTTCTTTCGCGCGCCGAGGAGATGCTCAAAGGCATCCGTCAGTCCGGCGCGGAGGGCCGCTACTTCGGCCTCGGGCCACTCCGCGGGGTCCTGGCGGACGAAGGTCGTGAGATCTTTCCGGTTGTCGAAGCGAGCCAGAGGCAGATGAAAGACTCTCCCGCGGGTTTCGATGCGCACCGTATCGGGGCGATCGGTCTGCTGAAGCAGCCACTCGATGTCGTCGCAGCCGTAGTCACCCAGCATGACCTTGATGGGTACTCCGTGATTGAGAATCGAAGCGTCCCCGTCGCGGCCGGGCTTGGCCCGCTCTTCGTTCTTGCGGCGCGATTCCGCGGGCGAAACCCAAATGTAGAGAACGCTGGCGCTCTCGAGGATTTCGTCGCTCAACTGGGCGAATCCCCAAGCGTATCCGAAAGGGGCCGGCAGGGGCATCGATGATCCGTCGGCGCCTCCGCGCGCGAATTCGATGACGATGGTCCTGCCGTCGAGGCTCTTGGGGATTCCGGCGAGCTTGTCGTTCAGAATCGCGGCGGCCTCGTCCTCCAGCGCTTCGATCAGTTCTTCGCGTACTGCGGGCGCCAGTTCGGCCAGCGCCGCTCGTGCGCCGACCGCGGCACGGCAGCGATCGAAGCGTTCGAAGAGCCATGCCGCCGCGGACTGGACCTCGATGCGGGGCGGCGCGTGAAGATCGCGGTAGTCTTCGTTGATCAGATGCATCAGCGTTCCCCAGTCCAGAGGCTCGCTGAACGGCTCCAGTTGTGAGGAGAAGAAGATGCCGTCGTGACCTCGCGCCGTCAGTTCCTCGGAAATACGGCGCATGGCATGAACATAGGGGTAGTCGTCCAGCTGCACCGTTTCCCCCAGGTGAAAATCCCGCGTGACCTCTTCGGGGCTCAGATGTTCCAGGTAGCGGCGGACTTCGGACTTGCCCGAGGCCGGGAGCGCGGTCAAAAGGAGCGTGGGCAGGAGCTTGGTCATTCGAGGAACTCCTCTTCTTCAGAATCCTCCGATTCGTCTGCCAGGTCGTCAGACTCGGCAAACTCGTGTTCCATCTCGCTCAGATTGGTCGCCAGCAAGAGCGCCCTGAGCTCGTCGTCGATTTCATCTTCGGGGGCTTCCGACTCGGCGAGAGCTTCGGACTCCCACGGTTCGTCCATCTGAGAAAGTCCCCGCTCCAAGAGTTCTGCCACCGCTTCGCCCACCTCGATCGATTCGGTGGACTTCCCTTCCACGCCCTCTCGGATGAGGCGATACCCGTCGGTGTCGGCGACCATTCCCAAGAGAAGGAGACGCCTTCCCTTACACTGCGCGAGCGCGGCGACCGGGGAGTCCCATTCGCAGCCCAGGGCATCCATCAACGAGCGCTCGGCTGCGTACTCCCGCGCGGTCGGCAGGTGATGCACGCACGAGAGCCGTTCCCGCGTCAGCTTGTCCTCACGCCGGACGACACAGACCAGAATTCCCGAGCAGGGGGCCGGAATCACCAGGTCGGCGGGAAAGATCTCACTCACACGTTCCTGAAGGCCCAGCTGTTCGATGGCCGCGTTGGGCATGACCAGTGCTTCGATCTTGTGATCCAGAAGATCGGCCAGCCAGGTCGCCACGTCTCCGGACATGAGTGTCCAGTCCAGATCGTGTCGGTACTGGAGCATCTGCACGCGGGCCCTCAGCTGCACGACGCCCACCGAAGTGCCCGCGTCCAATTCGTCGAGGGTGATTCCGCAGGGCGAAAGGAGCGCGTCGTAAGGCGAGCAACGCCGGGGGATCGCCGCAATGGCGAGATCCGGTGGAAGCTTGTCGCGCAGATCGAAGCCTCGATGGATCACGAGGTCGCAGTCGCCATCCCGCAGGATCTGGTGCAGAACCTGAATACTGCGCCGGTTCTCCGCGATGTGGTCCACATGTACCGCGATGGGACGATCCTGCGAGGGACGCACGAGTTCGAGATGCACGGGATACGACGGCACGAATTCCCGCAGCTGTTTCAAGAACAGCTCGGCTTGGGCTCTGGCGAGACCATCCTCTCTCGTTCCAATGGTGAGTGGTTGAACCATGGATCAGGCGGCTTTGTCATGCGAAACGGCGTCGATGCGCCGACTCTTTGCGCTCGATTCGTCCGAACGCGGGAATACGTGTGGGAGCACGATCCACACCAGCAAAAAGGTGGCAAGGAGGAGCGCAGTTGTAAAGAAAAGAGCGTGATGGCCGAGAATCACGGTCACTCCGGTGACTGCGCCCAGGAGGGTGAGCGCGCTCAAACTCAGCCCCGCGCTCTTGGGAGAGAGACCGGCGTCGAGCAGGCGGTGGTGAAGGTGCCCCAGGTCGCCACGGAAAATGCTGCTGCGTCGCGCCCAGCGACGCAAAACGGCGTAGCCCGTATCCAGCACCGGCACCCAGGAAATGAGGAGAAGGCCGAGCAGTGTACGGAGTGAAGGCTGGGCCCAGAAGATCGCCGCCCCCACGCCAGCGAGGACGAAACCGGTGAACATCGAGCCGGTATCCCCCATGATGATGCTGGCGGGCGGAGCGTTCTTGCGCAAGAACGCGAAGCTCGCTCCAGAAACTACCGCCGCGACCAGAGCAGCCAGCGGCAAGTGGAGCAGCAGGGCCACAACCGCCATCGCGAAACCGATCACCGCCGCGATCGAAGCCGCCAGGCCGTCCAGCCCATCGATGAGATTCATGGCATTGCTCAGGCCCAACATCCAGAGCAAGAGCATGAGCGACACGAGGATGTGTAGCCAGAGACTCGAGGCAACTTGCAGTCCCAAGACATCCATGTGGATCTGTAAGACACCCACCGCCACCGCTTGGGTAATCAACTTCTTCCAGGGGAGACTCTCCTGCAGGTCGTCGATCAATCCCAGAATGACCACGAGTCCTCCGGCAAGGATCACTCCGCTGAGAAAGCGCGACGCGCTCGGACTTCTCAGGGCCCCAAAAGCGAAGGAGGAGATCAGCAGGGTCAAAACGACTGCTCCGTAGATCGCGAGTCCGCCGATGCGCGGTCTCATTTCCGGCTCCAATTCGGATCGACGAGGGGCTGAGTTTCTGAGTCCGTCGAGGATCGCCAGTCGGGCGACGAGGGGAGTGAGACCGAGGCACAACAGGCACGCGAGACTGAACCCGAAGATGGCCGACAGGATGGACATGTTCGCGCTTCTCCGAAGCGAGGGAGGCAAGGCGCAAGAGCGGCGAATCACGCGGCTGCCTTCCGTTTACCGTCCCGGGGGAGGCAGGTCAAGAATTATCGGCGGCGTCGGGCTTCAGTACGCGGCCCTTCGAGCTCGCGGCCGCGGGTAAAAGGAGAAAGTGGTCAGCCCGGCGCAGCGGGCCACACCAGGAGTCTCGCTACGATCCACAATCCGCCCACGGTGAGCGGGAGCAGGCTCGCGATCGTGGCCAGGATCGCTCCCTGCGCGCCCAGGGGTGGAATGAGGAGGAAATTGGCCACCACGTTCAGGAGCGCGGTCAGGACCATGAGCCGGGCATAGGTGGTCTGACGATCCGTGGCGAGAAGGGCGGGAAAGATCACGGTGCCGATTCCTCGCATCACGAGGATGGGCACCATGATCCTCAGCAGAGGTCCAGAGGCCGAAAAGTCGCGCGTGAAGAGCCGGACCAGAATGGGTGGGCCCAGCCAGTAGAGCAGCATTCCCCCCACGACCGCGTACACCGAGGACCACGACAGCGCTTCCAGCAGCCGCGCACGGGCCTCGGGAAGCAGGTTCTTTTTCACCGCGCTCACGAGCGCGGGGCGTAGAGTCCAGGCAATGGCGAAGGTGGGAAACAGCGCTGCGTCCAGAATGGTGCGCGCCACGCCGAAGTCTCCCGCGGTCGCCGCGTTACGCAACCATCCCACCATGAGCTTGTCCGTCTGTGCATAGATCAGAAAGGACGCCGAAGACAGGGCCAGAGGAGCGCTCACCCTCATGACGCGCTTGCGGGCGAAAGACCGCTCGTCGGAGGTGGAGTGGGAGGGAAAGCGGCGCAGGATGTAGGTCCAAGCGATCGATGAGGTCAAGAGCTGCGAGAGAACGTGGGCGGTGAGAAAAGCCACCACCCCCCACGCGGCCGAGCGCACGATGAGCACCGCCGCGACGCGCAGCACCAAAAAGCAGAGGCGGACCAGGAAGATGGCCGGAAAGCGGCCCAGTCCCACCAGAGATTCGCTCGCGAGCTCATAGCTCGAAGCCGCCAGGAGCACCGGCGCCACCATCCAGAACGGCGCGACCAGAGCGGGTCCGTCGATGGCTTTGGCGAGGAAGGGGGAGATCACCAGCGCGAGCAGCGCGGTGGGAACAGTGAACAAGCTCCGCACCGCAATGCCGGCCCTGATCCACACCCCGGGATCTTCCTGGTTCTCGGTGATCAGGCGGCTGGCGGCGGCCTGGACTCCGAACTTCGCCACGATGAGGAGAACTGTGGCCGCCGACATGACCAGGATATACTGCCCGGTCGTCTCCCGGCCCAGATAGGGGAAGAGGAGAACCGAAACCAGGAAGGACGCCACGAGCGGAAGCACGGCCGAACTCAGGTTCCAGGCCATGCCACGAGCGAAACCGCTGCCAGCCCTCATCTCCACGGAATCACCTTCCGAAACAGCCGTAGGCGAAGCCCAGAGACTCCATGTGCGCTCGCTCATACACGTTGCGACAATCGAGGAAGACAGCGCTACGCATCGACGACTTCAGGCGCAAGAGATCGAGAGTGCGAAAGGAGTTCCATTCGGTGACGAGCACCACTGCATCCGCGCCCTTCGCGCATGAGTAGGCGTCGTTCGTCGTTTCCATGTCCGCGACCACGCGACAAAAGCTCTGGTTGGCCTCGGGGTCGAAGCCCACCACGCTCGCGCCTTTCTGCCGGAGAATCCTCACCAGCTCGATCGCCGGAGCTTCCCGCACGTCGTCCGTGTTCGGCTTGAACGCCAGTCCCAACAGAGCGATGCGCTTTCCCTCGATCTTCCCCAGAAGAGCCTCGAGCTTGTGCACTGCTCTTGGGACTCGATGGGCGTTCACCTCGATCGCGGCGCTGATGATCGAGAGCTCCTCCTCGTGTTCTTTGCCCATGTTCACGATCGCCCGTGTGTCCTTGGGTAGACACGAACCACCGAACCCCAAGCCGGGGTGCAGAAACTTGGGGCCGATGCGCCCATCGAGCCCCATGACTTTGGCCACCGCGGAGACGTCGGCGCCGGTTTGCTCGCACAAGTCGGCGAGTTCGTTGATGTAGGAGATCTTCAGGGCCAAGAAAGCGTTACTGGCGTACTTGATGAGCTCGCTGGTGGGGATGTCGCAAACCACGATGGGAGTTTCAAGCAAGAAGAGCGGCCGATACAGCTCACGCAGAAGCCGTTCGCCGGCCGCCGATTCCACACCGAGCACGACCCGGTCCGGGCGCATGAAGTCCCCGATCGCGCTTCCCTCGCGCAAGAATTCTGGATTGGAGGCGACTTCGAATTTCGCTCCCTTTTGCGCGACGCTCTCGATCTCCGCCTTAACGCGGCGCGAGGTTCCCACCGGAACCGTGCTCTTGGTGACGATGAGCTTGCTCTCCCCCGCGACTAGATGCGTTCCCACTTCTCGGGCCACGCTGAGCACATGACTCAAGTCTGCCTCTCCACGTTCTCCGCTGGGAGTTTGCACCGCGATCATGATCACTTCCGCCGCGCGGATTCCCGCCTTGAGATCGGTGCTGAAATCGAGTCGGCCCTCTTCGTGATTGCGGAGCACGAGTTGGGTAAGGCCCGGTTCGAAAAAGGGAATCTCGTGGCGCTTCAGAGCCGCGATGCGTTCCTTGTCGATGTCCACGCAATGCACTTCGTGCCCGAAATCGGCGAAGCACGCCCCCGAGACCAAACCGACATAACCCGTTCCCACCATGCAGATCTTAGCCACCGGCCTCACCTCTTTGAAGTCGCGCGCGCCAATACTCCAGTAGATCGTTCAGAGTTTGCTCCGCGGGGGTGGAAGGTGACCAACCCAGCAAAGCTTGGAGTTTCTTCACGTCGCCCACCAGGACTGGAACGTCCAGTGGGCGCAGTCGCTTCGGATCGACTCTTAGCTCGACTTCCCGGGTGGAAAGGGACCGAAGGATATCGAGTCCTCTCTCGATTGCCATGCCCTTCCCCGAGCAGACGTTGTAGACCTCACCCGGCTCACCCTTCTCGGCCAACTCCACGTACGCCCGGGCGACGTCGCGCACGTCGCTGAGATCACGTACCGCGGCCAGGTTTCCCACCAGGAGCTTACCCGGATCCTTCGAGTCTTGGCGTTCCTGCTCCGCGATCTGTCGCGCGAAACTGGAGAAGACGAAACGGTCGCTCTGACCGGGTCCGCTGTGGGTGAACGAACGGGTGCAGACGATGGGAAGCTGGTAGGCTTCGTGGTACTGCAAGCTCAGGAGAGTTTGCGCCACCTTACTGACGGCGTAGGGAGAGGCCGGGCGCAGCGCGTGATCTTCTCGCACCGGGATCTCGTTCTCGTCAAGAATGGGTCCATACTCCTCGCACGACCCCACCGAGAGAAAAACCGTATCCTTCTTCGAAGCGTGACGAATTCCCTCGAGTAAATTGACGGTAGTCTGCAAATTCACGTGCAGGGTTTCGCCCGGCCACTCGAAGGAACGCGCGGCGCTGCTCTGTGCGGCGAGGTGGAACACCGCGTCGGGCTGGTTCTGCCGCACGGCGCGTGCCACCGCTTCGGGGTCGAGAAGATCCAGCTCGAGTTCCTCGTGGCCACTCTCGTTTCGCTCAGCCCGTCCGGGGCGATCGATCCCCTGGACTTCTGTCCCGCGTCTGATGAGTTCTCGAATCAACCACGGCGCAACGAAGCCGTGGCTTCCCGTGACCCAGGCACGCTTCAAGAGTCGGAGCCTCCGGTGGAGGCGAGCGTCTTACGCCAGTGGTCCAGGATCTCATCGAGCGTATCTTCGAAGGGAATCTCTGGCTTCCATCCCGCGATCTTGTGGAATTTCTCTGCGCTACCCTTCAGGACCGGCACGTCACTCGGGCGGGCGCGCGCGGGATCGAATTCGACTTTCACTTCCACCTCGCTGCGCGAGAGCAAGTGGTCCAGAATCTGACGAATGCTCCAGGCGCGGCCGCTGCAGAGATTGTAGACCTCACCGGACTCCGCTTTCTGCAGCGCGAGTTGATACCCTCTCACGATGTCCCGCACGTCGGTGAAGTCGCGCCGGGCTTCGAGGTTTCCCGCCTTGATGACGGGCTCGGCTTCGCCGCGTTCGATCCGCGCGATCTGCCAGGCGAAATTGGAGCACACGAAGACCTGTCCCCGGCGGGGCCCCGTGTGATTGAATCCGCGCGTGCGGACCACGTCGATTCCATAGGAGCGAAAGTACTGATAGGCGAGAAGGTCTTGCGCCACCTTGCTCACCGCGTAGGGTGAGAGGGGGCGAAGAGGCTGGTCTTCGGTGATGGGCAGCTCCTCCTCATGGACGAGTCCATATTCCTCGCTGCTTCCGGCGATCTGAATGCGGGGCGAGATCTTCAGTTGCCTCACGGCCTCGAAGAGGTTGAGCTCTCCCTGGATGTTGGTGTCCAGAGTTGCGCCGGGGCTCGTCCACGAGGTCGGAACGAAGGACTGGGCGGCCAAATGGTAGATCTCGTCCGGGCGCGAGACCTCCAGTACATGGCGCATGGCGGCCGCGTCGGCGATGTCGCCCTCGACCAGCTGGACGCGGTCCTGAAGATGTCGGACGTTTTCGAGCCGGCTGCGCCAGCGATAGAGTCCATACACCTCGGTCCCGCGCTGAAGAAGCGCCTCCGCGAGGTGGCTGCCCACGAAACCAGTGTAACCGGTGATCAGTGCCCGCATGTTTGGCGTTCTCCCGTGTTTCGTCCTTTGGGGCGACATGGCAAGCTGAGTCTTGGCATGAAGGAGAACCAAGGATACGGTGAAGCCGATCCGCGGTCAACGTAGCGCCCGCGTTGGAGTGGGCGCGAGCGCGGCGATCGACTCCGTCTGGGAAAGGAATCGTTTCCGGTGCAAACCTCGGTGGCATTCATCTTGGTGGTGGTAGGAGCGTTGGGCACCTGGCTCGGGGCCGAGATGCTGGTGCGCGGCGCGACCAGAATCGCGTTCCGTTTGGGAGTTCGTCCCATGGTGGTGGGGATGACCGTGGTCGCGTTGGGGACCAGCGCGCCGGAAGCCGTCTCCTCGCTCACCGCGGCGCGCTTGGGTTCGGGCGGCCTGGCCCTGGGAAACGTGCTGGGTTCCAACATCGCGAACATCGGCCTGATCCTGGGGATCCTGGGGTTGATGCGGCCCATCCAGGTCAGCTGGGCTCTGGTCAGGTCGGAGATCCGGATTCTGGTGGCGGTGACTTGCTTGGGGGTGGCTCTGGCTCTCTTCCCGCGCGGGTTCTCCGTTCTGGACGGGGTGATTCTGCTCGCAGGCCTGGGTCTGTTCTGCTGGTACTACCTGCGCAGCGATCACGCGGTCAGCGAGACCCCTCTTTCGGGGCAGGAAATCACCCGAGAAGGTGGAGTCGTCTTCCCGCTGTCGATGGTGCTCCTCGGCCTCGTGTTTCTGGTGGGCGGCGCCGCCGCCCTGGTGAACGGCGCCCGGACGGTGGCGCTTCGGATGGGGATCGACGAGAGCGTGGTTGGCGCCACCCTGGTGGCGGTGGGCACCTCACTCCCGGAGCTGGCCGCGTCGATCGTGGCGGTGCTTCGCGGACAGCACGAAATCGGAGTGGGCAACATCCTCGGCTCGAACATTCTGAATTTGCTCTTCGTACTGGGGATCAGCGCCACCTTTGGTGGGCACTTCATTCCCTACGACTCCAAGTCCACTGGCTTTCTACTTTTCGTGATGGTCTTCTTTACCCTGGCCGTGATTCCCATCCTGCATCGGCATGGGCGCGTGGAAAGGCCAGAAGCGGCGGCACTCTTGCTGCTCTACATCGCGTTCTCGATCTACGTCTACCGTTTCTAGCTTCTCCACACCGGAGCCGAACGTGAAGCGCAGCTCTCCTCATCTCTTGAACTGGCTCGGTCGTCTCATCGATCCCACTGTCCTGAGCTCACCGCTCTTGGCTCCGGACGCGGCTACCCTGGAGTTGGCGAACGCCAACGGAATGCTCTCATTGCTCCATCGAGTGCTGGTCGACGACGGAGTCTTCGGCGAGCTTCCTCCTCTGCTGAAGAAGAGGATGCACGACGCGCGCGACCAAGAGATCACGCTGGACCTGAAGATCCACGAGGCGACCCGCGGCCTGGCCGAGGAGTTTGCCACGGCCGCGATTCCCGTGATCGCGCTAAACGGAACCGCATTGCGTAGCGTGCTCTATGAACCTCGGGGGTGGACCCACGCCCCCGACGGTATCGATCTCCTCTTGGGCCGCGATTCGATGGAGGAGGCGGAGAAGCTCCTCGATGCCTGCGGATTCGTCCGTCTGGGGCAGAATCCGCCGGAGTTCTACGTGCATCACCATCGCGCCGAACCGCGAACCTTGCCCGGTTGCCCCGCGCTGCGGCTCGAACTCCACTGGGACCTGGCGCGTTCGCCTCACTCCTTTCATCTCGACCTGGACGGAATGTGGCAGCGCGCGATTCCTCTGTCCCCCCACGAGGGAAGCCTGCTGCGGCTGGTCGATTCCGATCTGCTGGTTCAGCTGTGCTTGCGCATCGATCACGACGAGAACTACGCGGGCTGCATGCGCGCGTTGGTGGAAGCGTTGGCCTTCGCACGCCACCGGCGCGTCGATGGTCACACCCTCTCCCTGCGGGCGCGAGAAGCGAGAGCGCAGATGGAGGTGAGCCGGGTGTTGGGTTTGGCGAGTTTGTTCCTGGGACTGGGCGCACCGGCCGGCCTGCCGCTCAACCGGGGGCCCAAAGGTCTACGGGGTAGGAGTTGGCGCGCGCTCGTGCAGCGCACTCTCTGGCGTCAACATGAGGGCGGGATGCTTCCACTTTGGTACTTGAATTACGCGACCGAGGTTCTTCTGCGTGCGAAGTCGTCTCCGCATGCCCTCGCGCTGCTTCTGAAGCCGGTGCTCTCCAACCCGCGGCTCGGTGGCCGCGGCTTCGTGCATCCGCGCCGCGAGGAGCTCGAGGATTAACTCGCCTCCGGCGGGGACACCACGAGCAGATTCTCACTTTCCAACGCGTTTAGAAAAGCCTCGAAGTCCTGCCGGGCGGTTTCCTCGACGACGTCGAATGACTCGACGATTTTCGCCAAAATCTGCGCGTTCGAAGCTTGACCGTCACAGAGATCCCAGATGAAGAGCGCAACCGGATTCAGACTGAAATAAAAGCCCGTCTCCAGGTTCACGAGGATTCCCTCTTCCTCGACGGCTTGCCAGCGAACTTGCTCGTTTCGGCTCGGGCGAAAGTCGGGGTCGAAAACCACGGTTCCTCCAAAGGGCATAGGACCGGTCGGAAAGGGAGGTTAGAGGGCACAGAGGGAGCTGTCAATCGCCTAGGCGCGCGCACCGTAAGAGAATTTGACTGCAGAAACCCAAATAGACGATTCTATTTTAGTCCACCCCTGAAGGCGCGGGGCCGGGGGGGGATTCGGGGCTTTGCGGTGGGCAAACCGTGGACTTGTGCTACTTTTCCCTCTCCGCGGAGAGCCAACCCGGAGAAAACCGAGGAGAGGACACGTGCCAGAGAGAGAGTACGAAGTTCTGGTGGTGGGAGCGGGCCCCGGCGGCTACGTCGCCGCGATTCGCAGCGCGCAGCTGGGAATGAAGACCGCGATCGTCGAAAGGGATCAGCGTCTGGGCGGGACCTGCCTGCTGCGAGGGTGCATCCCCACTAAGGCCATGCTCCACGCGGCCGATCTGGTCACCGAGATTCGGCGAGCCAAGAGCGCCGGGATCCAGGTGGGTGGGGTCGAGATCGATTTCAGTGGCGTGATGAAGTCGAAGGAGGCCGCGGTCACCAAGAACTCCAAGGGCGTCGATTTCCTCATGAAGAAGAACAAGATCGACGTACTCCACGGGCACGCGACGCTCCTGGCCGCAGGCAAACTCGCGCTGAAGGGTGAGAACTCAAGTCAGGAGATCTCCGCCAGCAAGGGGATCATTCTGGCCATGGGCAGTCGCCCGCGCGCGATTGGGGCCTTCGAGGTCGACGGCAAGAAGATCGTGGACAGCGATCAGATTCTTCAGTTGAAGGAGATCCCTGAGCGCCTGGCGGTCCTGGGCGCCGGTGCGGTGGGCGTCGAGTTCGCCTCGATCTTCTCCCGCTTCGGCAGCAAGCTCACCCTCATCGAAATGCTGCCGCGCATCGTGCCCCTGGAAGACGAGGAGATCAGCGCCGAGCTCACGAAATCGTTCAAGAAGCAGGGCATGGACGTGCGAGCGGGAACCACTCTTCAGTCAGCCAAGGTCAAGGGCAACACGGTCGAGCTCGTCACTTCCAAGGACGAGAAGAAGGACACGATCGAGGCGGACATGCTGCTCGTCGCGGTGGGGCGCGCCCCAAACAGCGAGAATTGTGGCTTGCAAGAAGCGGGGGTCAAACTGGAGAAGGGCTACGTGGTGGTGGACGAGTACATGCGTACCGCTCTTCCCAAGGTGTATGCGATCGGTGACCTCGTACCCACGCCGCAGTTCGCGCACACGGCGAGCGCGGAGGGAATCGTCGCCGCGGAACACATCGCGCAGGTTTCGACCCGCCCGCTCGACTACGAGAAAACCCCGGGATGCACCTACTGCTATCCCGAGGTGGCGAGCATCGGGCTCAGCGAGGCCGAGGCGAAATCCCGCGGCTACGAGGTGGCCATCGGCAAGTTTCCCTGGGCCGCCAGCGGCAAGGCGCGAATCCTGGGAGAGAGCGGCGGATTCGTGAAGATCGTGCGCGAGACGCGCTACGACGAAATCCTCGGAATCCACATCATCGGCCCCCACGCGACCGATCTAATCGG
Organism: Candidatus Krumholzibacteriota bacterium; assembly: GCA_963764625.1. Lineage (GTDB taxonomy): Bacteria > Krumholzibacteriota > Krumholzibacteriia > JAJRXK01 > JAJRXK01 > JAOZPE01. The sequence continues at coordinate 793,363 of CAVXTH010000009.1, forward strand.
TGAGGCATGCGCTCTCTTGGGTCTGGAAGCGACCAACGAGGAGTTGACGCGCATCGTCCATCCGCACCCGACCCTCACGGAAGCCATGATGGAAGCCGGCCACGATGCGGCCGGCCACGCGATAGGGATGTGAGCATGGGTTTCAACGTCGCCGATCCCGTTCCCCCGCTTCTGCGCCACACCACGGCGCGCTTGGGCAAGAAACAACTGCTCGAGTTGTACCGTTACATGATCCTCACTCGCATGACCGAGGATCGCCTGAGCAAGCTCTATCGCCAGGGCAAGGTGGTCGGCGGACTCTATAGCTCTCTGGGACAGGAGGCGGTGGCGGTCGGAACCGCGTACGCCCTGGAAAAGGGAGACCGGATGGGTGCGCTCATCCGCGACCTGGGATCGCTCATGGTCAAGGGCATCCGACCGCGCGAGATCTTCACCCAGTATCTCGCCCGCGGCAGTAGTCCCTCGTTCGGCCGCGATGGCAACACGCACTTCGGACCGATCGAACGCGATCTCATCGCTCCCATCTCCATGCTGGGAGCGATGATCCCGGTCCTCGCCGGAACCGCTTTGGTGGCCAAGCTGCGCAAGACGAAGCGGGTCGCGATGACTTACATCGGCGACGGAGGGGCTTCCACCGGGGACTTTCACGAGGGGCTGAACTTGGCTGCGGTCTGGAAACTTCCTCTCATTCTCATCTGCGAAAACAACGGCTACGCGTACAGCACGCCCACCGCGGCGCAGACCGGCAACCCGCGCTTTGCCGATCGGGCCAAGGCCTACGGCATCAAGGGAGAGCGGGTCGACGGAAACGACGTCATCGCGGTCTACCACTCCACCGCGCGCGCGGTTCGCCGCTGCCGCAAGGGAGAAGGTCCCATTTTGCTCGAAATGCTCACCTTCCGCCGTCGCGGACATGCGGAGCACGACGACGCAGGCTACGTTCCCAAGGATCTTCTCAAGTACTGGGAGGCGCGCGACCCCATCGACCGGCTCCGCAGCTACCTCCTCTTGGAAGGCTTGGTCACGCAGCCCCAACTCGACGCCATGCGCGACGCCATCGCCAATGAACTCGAGGAAGATGCCGAGTTCGCTCTGAACTCGCCCCTGCCCGATCCCTCGATGGCCTTCGGCGGAGTGTACGCGGAAGATCACGATCCGCGCGTCTCCAAGGCAGAGGAGGCGTGATGGCTGAACGGACTTACATCGAAGCGATTCACGACGGGTTGTGGGAGGAGATGGAGCGCGACGAATCAGTTCTGCTCATGGGAGAAGACGTCGGACACTATGGCGGCGCGTTTCGGGCCACCTCAGGACTGCTCGAACATTTCGGACCACAGCGCGTTCTGGACACCCCGATCTCCGAATCGGCCATCGTGGGATGCGCCATCGGCGCCGCGCTGGAGGGCATGCGGCCGGTGGTCGAGATGCAGTTCATCGACTTCATCGCCTGCGCATTCAACATGCTCGTCAACTGGGCCGCGAAAGCGCGTTATCGACTGGGCTACGCCCTACCCATGGTCGTTCGCGGACCTTCGGGAGGCGGTGTGCACGGGGGACCGTTCCACAGTCAAAACGTGGAGAGCTTCTTCACCTCCACTCCTGGCTTGAAGATCGTGCAACCGGCCACCGCGCGCGACGCGAAGGGACTCTTGAAGGCGGCGATTCGCGACGACGATCCCGTTCTTTTTCTCGAGCACAAGTTTCTCTACCGAAGGATCAAAGAGGACCTAGAGGACGACGAGGAGATCCTCACTCCCCTGGGGAAAGCCGCCACTCTGCGGGAAGGAGACGATCTGGCGATCATCAGCTACGGAGCGATGGTCCACACCGCATTGCAGGCGGCGCAGCAGCTTTTTGAGGAAGATGGCGTCGAGGCCGAGGTTCTCGATTTGCGGAGTCTAGTTCCCTTGGATGAAGAGGCGGTCTTGGCGGCGGCGCGGCGCAGTGGGCGCGTGCTTCTGCTGCACGAAGCGACTCTGAACGGCGGATTCGGCGGTGAACTCGCGGCACGCATCGCCGAGAAGGCGTTCGAGTGGTTGGACGCGCCCCTGATGCGGCTGGCGTCGCCCGACAGCGCCGTACCGTACAGTCCACCCTTGGAAGAGGCGTTCTTGCCTCAGGTCGCGCAGGTGGTGGCGAAGGCTCGGACTCTGGTGCGATACTAAGAGTTTGGGCGGCTCTTTCCAGTTCTCAACGAGTGCCAGTCGCGGATGCTGGCCGGGAGGAACCATGGCAAGCGAAGTGATCATGCCTCAGATGGGCGAGAGTATCGCCGAGGGCACCATCACCAAGTGGCTCAAGAAGGTGGGGGATTCGGTCGAACACGACGAGCCCCTGTTCGAGATCTCGACCGACAAAGTCGACGCGGAGATTCCGGCTCCCCAGGCGGGAACCCTTCTGGAGATCCTGGTGGGGGAAGGGGAAACGGTGGAGATCAACACCGTGGTCGCGCGCATTGGCACAGAAGACGGCGCCGGCGCCAAGGGTGCCACTGTGGAGACCCCGAAGCCTTCGGACGGAGCCCCCGCGCCGCAGGCGACTGCTTCGCCCTCCGCCGAGCCCCGCCCAAAGAGCCAGGCTCCGGCGAAGTCCGAGCTCACCCCCAATGCGTCGCAGCCCACCCCGCAGGGTCCTGCTTCTAAAGCGGAGCGCATCCGCACCAAGAGCTCGCCGGTGGTGCGCAAGATCGCGGCCGAGCACGGGATCGACATTAGCTCGATTCAAGGGAGCGGAATCCAGGGACGGGTGACCAAGAGGGACATCCTGGCCTATATCGAGAAAGGTGGCGCCCCGGCCGCGGCACCGGCCCAAACTCTCTCGCGTGCCCCCGCGCTGGCTTTCGCCGCGCAGGGCGGCGCGCAGGAGCGCGTCTCAGCTGAGAGCGGTTCGATGCTGGGAGTGAGCGCTTGGCCGGCCAAGAAGGTAGAGGCCTATCTCTCCACTCCAGGAGCGAACGATACGGTCGAGCCCCTATCGCAGATGCGCAAGAAGATCGCCGAGCACATGGTCATCTCCAAAGCGCTGTCGCCGCACGTCCACAGCCTGTACGAAGTCGATATGAGTCGAGTCGACGAGTTGCGCAAGGCGCACCGCGACGAGTTCATCAAGGCTTCCGGAGGCGCCAATCTCAGCTACACCGTGTTCATGGTGAAGGCCGTCGTCGACGCGCTCCGTGCCACTCCGGTGGTGAACGCGTCGGTGCTGGGCGACGAAGTGATCTACCACAACGACATCAACGTGGGGTTAGCGGTAGCGCTCGAACAGGGTCTCATCGTTCCGGTGATTCGCCGCGCCCAGGACCTCTCCATGACCGGGATCGCGCGCGCCATCGACGACCTGGCCACCAGGGCACGAAACCGTCAGCTCGAGCTCGGTGAAATCCAGGGCTCCACCTTCTCCATCACCAACCCGGGCTCCTTCGGCGGCCTCATCGGCTTCCCGGTTATCTCCCAGCCCAACGTGGCGATCCTGGGGATGGGAACGGTGGAGAAGCGGGTTTGCGTGATCAACGATGCCATCGCCATCCGGCCGAAGATGTACATGACGCTGGGCTATGATCACCGCCTGGTGGACGGGGCCACGGCCGAGGTATTCCTGAGCTCGGTGAAGAAGACTCTGGAGAACTTCGACGAAACCGCGCTCTAGCCGGAGGGCGCCGATGCCGATGCCCGATTGTCACTACCGCTCGCTCGGCCGCGTCGGGTACGAGGAGGCGGCGCGGTTGCAGGAAGAGCTGGTGAACCGCCGCCGCCGCGGGGAGATCCCCGATCAGCTCCTGCTCCTGGAGCACCCCCACGTCCTCACCAAGGGCAGCCGCGCGCGTGAGGAACACATCCTGGTGGACGCAGCGGCGCGCGATTCTCTGGGGCTCACGGTGCACGAATCGGGTCGGGGAGGGGACGTGACCTATCACGGTCCCGGGCAGCTCGTGGGCTATCCCATCCTCCAGCTCCAGAAAGAGGAGCAGGACGCCCATCGCTATTTGAGGCAGCTAGAGGAAGTGCTCATCCGCGTGCTCGAGCGTCTCGGCATTCCCGCGCAGCGGAATCCCCGCTACACCGGAGTCTGGGTGGGCGATGCCAAGGTGGCGGCCATCGGGGTGCGACTCAGCCACTGGGTCACAAGCCATGGATTCGCGTTGAACGTGAACTGTGACTTGAGTTACTTCGATACGATCGTGCCCTGTGGGATCCAGGGCAAGCGGGTCTCGTCGCTCAGCGACCTGGGCCTCGCATCGTTGAACCTGGAGCAGGTCACTCCCGACCTCGTCTCGCAGTTCGGCACGGTATTTCAGCGCCAGATGGTCGCGAAAGAGAATTGATCATGCCCAGAGAGAGTCTGCAGGAGCGCATCGCGAAACGCCCGCCCTGGCTGCGAGTCCGTTTGCGCGATTCCAAAGCGGTGCAAGACGTGAACTCCATGATGCGCTCCCTGCGCCTGACCACCGTCTGTGAAGAGGCGCAGTGCCCCAACCTCTTCGAGTGCTGGTCGGCGCGCACCGCGACCTTCATGCTGATGGGCGAGGTCTGCACGCGGCATTGTGGATTCTGCGCGGTGAAGAAGGGGGTGACCCTTGCCCTCGATCCCCAAGAGCCCGGGCACGTGGCCGAGGCGGTGCAGCGGCTGAAACTCAACCACGCCGTGGTCACCAGCGTCAATCGCGACGACCTAGAGGACGGCGGAGCGGCCCATTTCGCGGCCACGATCGAGGCAATTCGCCGGGTGAACCCTGAGTGTAAGGTCGAGGTCCTCATCCCCGATTTCCAGGGCCGAGAGAGCGCGCTTCAGACCGTCCTTGCCGCCAAGCCCGAAGTCCTCAACCACAACGTGGAGACGGTGCCCCGGCTCTACTCACGCGTCCGCCACGGTTCGGATTTCCAGCGCAGCCTCACCCTCCTGCGCCGCGCCGCGCGGGCCAAACCCGAGTCCATTCTGCGGACCAAGAGTGGCCTGATGCTGGGTCTGGGAGAGACTCTCGAGGAAGTCTACGAGCTCTGTGCGCGTCTGCGCGAAGCAGAGGTCGATGTCTTGACCATCGGGCAATACCTCCAGCCCTCCGCCCGGCATCTGCCGGTGGAACGCTGGGTTTCCCCGCAAGAATTCGAGGAGATCGGCGCGCGCACACAGACTCTCGGGTTCGCGCACGTGGAGAGCGGCGTGTTCGTCCGCTCGTCCTACCATGCGGAACGGCACGTTCCTGCAACCAGTGAGAATTTGGGGCCAGGCGAGCTAGCGTGAACCACTCGCCGTTCGTTTCGGATCCGGGCTCAGGTGTGTGAACAGCGTGATCAACTTGAGATTGCTCTGCCGCTTGACTACCGGGGGAGCGTAAGGGCGACGCTTCTGGCTGGCGTCGTACATCGTCTTCATGGCGCGATCTCTCCGCAACTTGAAACCAATCGATGATGCCGGGCCGGCGTAAGGCTCGGCAGCGTGCTGATAGCGGCCAATATAGGTCAAATTGCTCAGGCGCGCACCATCCTGGATTTGACTTTTTTGCCCTTGAGCCAAGTTTTTTTCGGCCTGATCTCGCCCGCGCTGTCTTCTTGCGAGGACGATGAGCCCTGGACTACACTGCCGGCGCCGCAGCGAAGGGACAATCGTCACGCGCGCAGAGGAGGGAGCCCGCCATGAGCATGGAGAAGATCGACGCCGCGCTGGCCCGAGAACTCGAGGGTATGGAGAAGGAGGGACGGGCCAAGGCGCCTGAGAGGGTGATCGTGGGCTATGTTCCCGCCAAGGGCAAAAGGGGACCCCGCTACCGGCTGCAGGGGAGCGAGCAGGAGTTCATCCGCATGAACTCCAACTCCTACCTCTCGCTCTCCGATCATCCCAAGCTGGTGGAGGCGGCCGACCGGGCCACCCACGAGTTCGGGGTGGGTCCGGGCGCGGTACGCTTCATCGACGGCACCTTCAGTCATCATCGCAAACTGGAGATCGCCATCGCCGAGTACCTGGGGAAACCCGCCGCGAAGATCTTCAACTCCGCTTACACGAGCAATCTGGGACTGGCCCTGACGCTCTCCTCGGCGAGCAGCTACTGGATCGGGGATGCCCTCAACCACAACTGCATCATCCGCGGCATGCGCATCGCCGGGGTTCCCTCCCAGCAGAGGGCCATCTACGCCCACAACGACCTGGCCGAGCTGAAAAGCCGCCTCGAGGCGGTTCCTCAGGGAATGGAGCGAGTGTTCGTCATTTTCGACGGCATTTTCAGCATGCGGGGGGACTATGCCCCCCTGCAGAGGATCCAGAAGCTCGTGGCCGAGTACGACGAGCGCTTCTCTGAGGGAATCATCACGATCGTGGACGATTCCCACGGCATCGGAGCCTACGGGGACAGAGGCCGCGGCACCGAGGACTTCACCTCGGCGCGGGCTGAAGTGGTGGTGGGGACTTTCGGAAAGGCGTTCGGGGTGAACGGCGGGTTCATCGCCGGAAGCGAGCAGCTCATCGAGGCGGTGCGGCAGAAGGCCGACACCTACATCTACACCAATCCTCTGGGAGTGGCCGACTGCGCCGCCGCGCTGGCCGCGGTCGAGCTGGCCGCCTCGGCGGAGGGTCAGAAGCGCCTGAAGCACCTCCATGCGCGGGTGGCCCAATTCCGGCGCGGGGTGGCCCTCTTGGGCATCGAGTCCATTCCGGGGCCTCATCCGGTAGTGCCGCTGCTGGTGCGCGATACCGAAAAGACGCGTCGCTGGGTCTCGGCGCTCTTTGCCAAGGGCGTCCTAGTGGTGGGTTTGACCTTCCCGGTGGTGCCGCGAGGGGACGAGACGATTCGCGTACAGATCAACGCGGCGCACACCGAGGCGGACATCGATGAAGTTCTGAGCTGCCTGAAGGAGACCATGCCCAAGGACTGAGGACGAATCGCAACTGGCGAGCAAGTCATAAGGCGTCATCTTCTCAGGAGTGGAACAAGGAAAGTGGCGCCCCGGAATCGACGGCAGGTCGAGCCGGTCGAAAAAGAGAATTCAGCGAAGGAGCACTCCTTCGCACAGAGAGAGGATGAAGTATGGCACTGGTACCCATGCGTGTACTGCTCGATCACGCGGCCGAAAATGGTTACGGAGTCGGCGCGTTCAACGTGAACAACATGGAACAGATTCAGGCCATCATGGAGGCGGCGCGGGAGACGAATTCGCCGGTGATCGTGCAGGCAAGCCGCGGTGCGCGCGCCTACTCGGACGATGCCTATCTGCGCCATCTCATGCTCGCTGCGGTCGAACTCAATCCCAAATTGCCCGTCGCCATGCACCAGGACCACGGCAACTCGCCGCAAACCTGTTTCTCCGCCATCGAAATGGGATTCACCTCGGTGATGATGGACGGCTCTCTCAACGCGGACGGCAAGACGCCTTCCACCTACGAGTACAACGTCGAGGTCACCCAGAAAGTGGTGCAGGCGGCCCACGCGAAGGGCGTCACGGTAGAGGCCGAGTTGGGAACCCTCGGGGGCATCGAAGACGGCCACGGCGCGGGCCTCACCGCGGAGCAGGCCCTGACCCATCTGACCGATCCGGCGCAGGCCGAGGAGTTCGTGGAGCAGACGGGTTGCGATGCGCTGGCCGTCGCCATCGGCACCAGCCACGGGGCCTACAAGTTCACGAAGAAGCCCACCGGGGAAGTGCTCAAAATGGACATCATCGCGGAGATTCACCGCCGCCTGCCCAACACACACATGGTCATGCACGGCAGCTCGTCGGTGCCCAAGGAACTGGTCGACATCGTCAACCAGTACGGCGGACAGATCCGCGAGACCTACGGTGTGCCGGTTGAGGAGATCCAGGAGGGAATCCGTCACGGCGTGCGCAAGATCAACGTCGACACCGACAGTCGCTTGGCGATCACCGGCGCCATCCGCAGAGTCTTTGCCACAGACGGCAGCAAGTTCGATCCGCGCGACTACCTGAAGCCGGCGCGAGACGCCATGAAAGAGGTCGTCAAAGCGCGCATGATCGCCTTTGGACAGGCGGGGAACGCGGACAAGGTTCCCGCGCTCACGCTTCAGGACATGAAGCGGCGCTACCACGACATGGGAAGCAAAGTCTCCTGAAAACGCGAGGGAGCGTCAGTTCTTGGGAAGCGTGGTAGCGTCTTCCCACTTCTCACCTTTACGCAGCCGGTCGAGATTTTGCAGCATCTGCCGGCTGTAGCGATGGTGGGGATCGAGTTTCAGGGCCTTCTCGAACCACTCCTGCGCTTCGTCGTAATTGCCGCGCATGATGGCAATGGTGCCGAAGTTCGCCCGCACCTCCGCACTGGCCGGTCTCAGTTCCAGCATTTTCCGCAGAACCGCTTCCGCGTCGTCCAGATCGCGCTGCTTCGTGTAGACGATGATCAGCCTCTCGTAGGCCGGAATGCTGTAGGGCTTCAATTCAGTCGCGCTCTTGAAGTGGGCCACCGCGCCCGCGGCGTCGCGCTTGGCCAAAGCGGTGCCTTGGTCGATGAGCGCCCAGTAGTGCATGTCCAAGCTGTCCTTGGCCCGGCTCCACTGGTAGTGCCACACCGTGAGCGCGAGTGGCACCAGCAGATAGGCCCACTTGAGCCAGGGCCACTGCTCGAAACGCTCTCTACCCTTCAGCGCGAAGTAGAACAGGGGAATCGCGAGCGGCACCACGAAGAAGACGCCCCCGAAAATCGCGGCCGCACCGGCCACGACGAGCACCGAGAGAGCGGGGAGAAACGAGAGGGTGAGCAGAAGGTAGAAGAGCAGCGGCACCTTCGCGATCAGAAGGCCGCTCGAGTGATGCAGCCAGAGATCGCAGTAGAGCAGCACCGCGACTACCACCCCAAGGCCCAGGTGGGGAATGGACCGGACCAGACCGCCTGGCTGTTTCGCGGTAAGTTTCTCGGCGCCCTTTTTCGCTGCTCTCTCATCCGCGGGGGAACCCTCCCGTATCCACGGCCGCTCCAGGCTCAGCCGGCTCGTAAACGGCAGCACCATGACCGCCAGAAGCATCAGCCAGTGGTAGATCCCGTAGGGGGTGATGGGGAGCAGATGACCCACCCGATCGTTGCTGAGGTGGGTGAGCAGTGCAGGGGAAAGATCAAGAGGGTTAGAATGGGCCATGTCCGCCCGGGCTTAGCGCAGTAGCGGATCAACAGATAGGGCATCCAGAAATCGAAGCCGACCGAGAACCAAGCCCACAGACCGGTGGTGGGAACGTCGCGCAGAATGGAACTCTTGGTTGAAAGCGTCCACTGCCACCAGCCCATGGTGATGGCGGTCGATTCCACCGCGTAGGCCAGGCAGAGGTGGAAGAGACAAGCCAACGAGAGCAAGGGAAAGACGCGTCCCCTTAGGGGGGGAATGCGCTCCAGGATGCGGGAGGCCAGGTACATTCCCAGATAGAGACAGAGGATCCAGCCCGCGTCGGCGGTGAACGAGTCGTGGTAGATCCCCACCACCTGCTTGGCGAAGATGTACGGGAACTTGCCCCCAAAATGGACGGTGGTGATCCACCAGATGAGGTTGCCGCGCACCACCCCGAAGATCAGGGCGGCCAGAAAGAACTCGAGGGTGTCCCGCTTGCCCCTCGTGCGCAGCGAATGAAAGATCAACCCGAGAACGACCAGAGTCGCCGGGATGATGAGGATGGCCATCTGGCGCGTCATGGTCTCAGCCCGCGATCCTCCTGCGCTACTTGATGCCGTGGCACATGCGGTCGATCGGCTTGTGGAAGATGAAGAAAAGCAGACCGGTCACGATGACGATGGCCGCCACCACGCCGAAGAGCTCGTCCTTGGGCAGCTCGTCGATGTAGCCCGCCACCAGGCCCGCGATGAGATTGCCCAGCGCAGCGCCCAGAAACCAAGTGCCCATCATCTGACTCACCAGTCGTTGAGGTGAGAGCTTGGTGATGGAACTCAAGCCCACCGGAGAGAGACAGAGCTCACCCACGGTGTGGAAGAAGTAGGTGGTCACGAGCCACATCGGGCTCACTTTGCCGTTCTGGATGTACTGGCTGCCCCAGGCCATCACCAGAAAGCCCACTCCCAAGAGTACCAGCCCCATCGCGAACTTGGTGGGGATGGAGGGGTTGCTCGCGCCCAGCTTCACCCACAAGGAGCCGATCACTGGAGCAAGCAAGACGATGAACAGCGGATTTACGGACTGCAGGTACCCGGCCGGCGCCTCCCAGCCGAAGACCACCCGGTTGGTGAAGTCCTTTGCGAAGAGATTCATCGAGGAGCCGGCCTGTTCGAAGCCGCTCCAGAACATCGCGGCGCCCAAGAAGAGCAGGAAGATCACGAACACGCGGCTCTTCTCCTCGCGTGTCTTACAGGCGAAGAAGATCATGTAGGCGAAGTAGAGCACCGCCAGAACGATGAGAATGACCCCGGTTCCCCGCACGAAGGAAACGAGGGTGAACGAGACGATCCCCATCCACTTGAGTGCCGCCACGAACAGCATGAGGAGGCAGACGATTCCCACTCCCACCGTCAGGCGCACCCTGCCTGCCGCGCGTGCCTTTGGCTCTATCTGTTCGGCACCCAGTTCTCCCTTTCCGTGCAGGAATTTCCAGCCGTAGACGTACTGGATCAAGCCCGAAGGTCATGCCGATTCCGGCGGCGGAAAAGCCCAGATGCCAGTCGACCTTTTCTCCCAGATACGAGCAGATCAGAGGACCGGCGAAGGCGCCGATGTTGATGCCCATGTAGAAGATCGAAAAGCCGGCGTCGCGCCGTCCACCGCCTTCGGGGTAGAGCTCGCCCACGATGGCGCTCACGTTGGGCTTCAGAAGTCCGGTTCCCATCACGATGAGAAAGAGGCCGGCGTAGAAAGCGCTCACCGAGGTCGAGGGGATGAGCGCGGGGAGGGCGAGGGTGTAGTGACCCAGCGCGATGATGATGCCGCCGTAGAGCACCGACTTCTTCTGGCCCAGAATTCGGTCCGCGATCCAACCGCCCGGCAAGGCCACCGCGTAGACCCCGAAGGTGTAGAGGCCGTAGACCGCAGCTGACTTGGCGGTGTCCCAGCCGAAGCCGTGGCGGGCGGTGTCGGTCATGAACAGAAGAAGCAGGGCGCGCATGCCGTAGTAGCTGAAGCGCTCCCACAGTTCTGTGAAGAAAAGGGTGCTCAGACCACGGGGGTGGCCGAAAAATGCGCGATCGTACTGGTGATCCTCGGAGGCGATATCGCTCATACGGCTGGGCTCCTGGGAGAGGAGAAGGTGAGAGGAGGCGTGATGGGCCTCCGCGCAAGAACTCCCGGCCCAAGGGCGAGGCGCGGGCACGGAGTCGTGCGAGTGTATTCCAGGCACCTGCGGGGTGCAAGGGAGGGCTGATTCTCCCCATCCGTGCGATTCTCCCGTATGCTGGACTCACCATGGCTACCGTTTCGCCTCTCTGATCTCGTCCGCTTCGGCTGCTCGTCCTTTTCCAGCAAGGACTGGGTAGGCCCGTTCTATCCGCCCAAGACAGCTCCAGGCGAGTTTCTCTCTCTGTACTCCCGGCATTTCGACACCGTCGAGGTCGATGCGAGCTACTATGCGGTGCCCAGCCCACGCATGGTGGAGAGTTGGGACGAAAAGACGCCCGAGGGTTTCCTTCTGTGCGCCAAGTTTCCCCGCAGCATCGTGCACGCGGGCAAGGGAGCCCAACCCGATGCTGCGCGGATTCTCGACCCCGATACTGTCTACCGCGACCGCGACGTGTTCCTGTCGAACATGGCGCGCCTGGGAAACAAGCTGGGTCCTCTGCTCTTGCAGTTTCCCTACTTCAATCGGCAGACCTTTTCGCGGCGCGGGGACTTCTTCGAGCGCCTCGATCGCTTCCTGGCCGATCTGCCGCGCGAGTTCCGCTACGCGGTGGAGATCCGTAACAAGGCCTGGTTGGTTCCGGATTTCATCTCCCTCCTGCGTGAACGGGATGTGAGTCTGACCATAGTCGATCAGGCCTGGATGCCCCACGGCGACGAGCTCGAGGGGAAGTTGGACTTCGTCACCGCGCCTGTGGTCTATCTGCGCTTGCTCGGCGACCGCAAGCGGATCGAGGCCATCACCAAGACCTGGGACAAGGAAGTGATCGACCAAAACGAACGCCTGGATCGCTGGGTCACCTTTCTGGTGCGCCGGGTGAAGGACGGTGTGCCGGTGTTGGTCTTCGTGAATAACCACTACGCCGGCCACGCGCCGGCCACCGCCACACGCCTGCGGGAGATGTTCCAAGCCCAGTTAGGCTCGTAGCGCAGCTAGTTCTGGGGCGGAGGCAGCTTCTCCAGGGCGATCAACGCCGCACGCAGAGCCGCTTGCTCCTTCGAATCGGAACTCTCCTTCAGGCCTTCACTCCACGCGGCGCGCAGCGAATCTCTCTGGATGAGACTGAGAGGCGGGTTGGCGCCCAAGTTCTTCAGGGCCGCGAGTGAATCGGGTTCCTGTACGGCGCGCACCGCCCCCACGGCAGAGCCCTTTAGAGCGGATGGCTCCTTAGGGGATTCTTGGTTCGGGTGGCTGAGTTCCCTCAAGAAGGGCTCCGCCTTGGCCGCCGCCTCCTGAGGGGCGGCCGCTTGATCGGCGCGCAGGGTCTTTGAGGGCAGCTCGAGCGCGTCCGTCGCCTGCGTCTTCTTTTCGGCCGTTTCCTCCGAGCGGCGCTCGGCGGGTGCCATCAGGTCCTTGTCGAGGCTCCTGCCCGCCGGCGACGGCACGGGCATCTGCGGCGACCGCAGCAGGAAGAACGCCAGCACCGCCAGGGCCACCACCCCGGCCAGCGAGGGGAAACCCCAGTCCGAGAAGAACTCTCGCCAACGGTGAGACGGCGACTTCGCGCCGCGTGCACCGCCGGGTGCCGGCGCGGCGCCCCGCCCGGGGAGGGGCTCGGCGCTTTCTTCCTCGACCCGCTCCATGACCGACGCCACCAGCTGCTCCAGGCGTTCGGTAACCAAAGGGGCCACGGCGGGAGACTCTCGGGCCAGCTGCTCGCTCAAGCGCAGGGTGGACGCGAACTCTCGGCAGCTTGGACAACCACGCAGATGGGTCTGCAGCTCATCCAGCTCGGACGCGCTTAGCGCGCGATCGAGTCGCTCGGAGAGAAGCATCTGAAAACGGTGACAGAGCGATTGGTTCTGGTCAGTCATCGTCTTCCTCCTCGCCAAATTCGATGGCGCTCGGCTCGAGCCGGGTCCGCAGAGCACGTGCCAGAGAGTGGCGCGCTCGCGAGAGGCGAGACATCACGGTCCCCATGGGAACCTGAAGCGTCTCGGCGATCTCCGCGTAGCTCAGTTCCTCCTGCACCCGCAGGCGGAACACCGCTTCCCACTCCGGAGGCAGTTTGGTCAATTCATCCTCCACCATCTCGACCAGCTCGCGCCGTTGCAGGCGCTCCTCGCTGCTCTGCGGCGCGGGCATCCGCGACAAGATCTCCTGCGCATCGTCCACCACTGGCTGTCGCCGTCTCCGCTGGATTTCATTGAGCGCCGTGTTCACTCCGATCGTCCTCAGCCAGGGAAAGAAGGGGCGAGACGCATCAAATTTCGACAGCGCCTTCCACGCTTTCACGAAGCTTTCCTGCACCGCGTCCTCCGCCGCGTGTTCGTCGCGCAGTAGCCGCGCCAAGAGCGCGAACAAGGGCGGTCCGTGCCTGCGCACCAACGAGGCAAAGGCCGAGGAGTCTCCCTGAGAAATCGCGCGCAGGGCCTCGCGGTCGAAGTCCGGCGCCGCGCTCTCGTCCAGATCCGGGCGAGGCTGCGACTCGGTAGGGGGACGCTCTCTTGCTTCTGCCATTCTCTATTCTCTTACCAGCGGGGTGGGGCGTGTATTCCCGTCGTGCTCAGAATACCCCAGAGCCCCGATTGGACCGAGAAACAATCGCACGCCGCTGCCGGTACCCCCGCCGGCGATGAGGCCAAGGAACTTGGGCCCGCCACTCTGCCCGCTTGCCAAGCGCGCCTTTCAGGGGCTAGCCTGCAGGGCGATGCCCCCGAAGGATGGTTCGTCTTGCCGGTCTTGGTTGGAATCCTCTGCATGCTCGGCTATTTCGTCGGTTATCGCTTCTACTCCGGCTATCTGGCCCGACGCGTCTTTCGTCTCGACGATGCTCGGGTCACTCCCGCCCACACGATGCAGGATGGCATGGACTACGTGCCCACTCGGCGCGAGGTCCTCTTCGGGCATCACTACGCTTCCATCGCTGGCTTGAGCCCGATGCTGGGGCCCGCCATCGCGGTGATCTGGGGCTGGTTGCCCGCGCTGCTGTGGGTGGTTCTGGGGACCCTGCTCATCGGAGCGGTACACGACTTCAGCGCGCTCGTGGTGAGCATGCGCGCAAAGGGCATGAGCATCGGCAAGGTGGCCGAGGATATCATCGGACCGCGCGCGAAATCCCTCTTCCACGCGATCATCTTCTTTCTCATCGCGCTGGGGATGGGCGTCTTCGTGCACGTCGTCGCTCTGCTCTTCACATCCATCTTCCACCCCGAAGCGGTCATTCCCACTTTCGGACTCATGCTGGTCGCCGTCTTCGTGGGGCTCGCGGCCTACAAGGCCAACGCTCCTTTGGGACGCCTTAGCGCCCTCGCGTTCCTTTCCACCCTGCTCTTGATCTGGGCCGGGCTCAAGATCCCTCCGCCCGATCTCTCTCTCGGCACCTGGAAGTGGCTTCTTCTGGGCTACGCCTTCCTGGCCTCGGTTCTGCCGGTGTGGCTTCTCTTGCAACCGCGAGACTACGTGAACTCGATGTTGCTCTATCTGGGGCTCTTGCTGGCATACCTCGGATTCTTCGCCCTGCGACCGTCGTTCCAGGCGCCGGCGGTGGTGGCTTCGCCCCAGGGAGCGCCTCCCATCTTTCCCTTCGTGTTCATCGTGATCGCGTGTGGAGCGGTGAGTGGATTCCACGGTTTGGTCAGCAGCGGCACCACCGCCAAGCAGATCAACCGCGAGAGCGACGCACGTCCCATCGGCTACGGCGCCATGATTGGCGAATCTCTGCTCGGGCTCCTGGCGGTTCTTGCCTGCACCGCGGGTTTCAGCAATCGGCTTGCGTGGAGCACCCACTATTCCGACTGGAACTCCGCCATGGATCTGGGCGATCGCATCGACTCCTTCATCAATGGAACCGCGCACTTTCTCTCCTCGCTGGGAGTGCCTCAGCCCGTGGGATCGGCCTTCATCGCGCTGGTAGTCGTGAGTTTTGCCCTCACCAGCCTCGATTCTGCCACGCGGCTCTTGCGCTATAACTTGAGCGAGGTGGGGGAGACGATTCGCTTCAAGCCACTGCGCAATCGCTACGTGGCGGGGGCTCTGGCCTGCGGCGCCATCGGCTTCTTCGCGTTCTACCAAATCGGAGCTAAGGCGGCCGGCTTGGCGCTGTGGCAACTCTTCGGCACCACAAACCAGGTGTTGGGGGGGCTGACCCTCTTGGCGGTCACCCTGTATCTGCAGCAGCGCGGCCGGAACTACTGGGTGACACTTCTGCCCATGATCTTCCTGCTCACCGTCACCCTCTACGCCATGATCCTCAAGGCGCGCGATTTCTGGCGGGTGCGCAACTGGCCGCTGTTCATTGTGGGTCTCTTGCTCTTGGTGCTCGCGTTGTGGCTGGTGGTCGAGGCCATCCTGCGGCTACAAAAACCCACCGCCAGGGTGGAGGAGGTCTGAGCTTGGCTCTCGATTCCAAACAGAAGCGCCAGCTCGCGGCCATCGTTGGCAAGGACGGAGTGCTGGACGATCCCACCCATCGCCGCGTCTACGACGGGGACGCCTACACCCTCGACCGTTTCACGCCCGACGCGATCGTGTTGCCGCGGACAAAAGAGCAAGTCGCCAAGATCGTGCGCTGGTGCAACGAGAACCGAATTCCCTTCGCGCCGCGCGGTGCGGGTACCGGACTCTCGGGGGGTTGTCTGACGATTCAGGGCGGATTGCAGATCGGTTTGGCTCGCATGAGCAGCGTTCTGGAAGTCGACCCCTTGCAGCGCTTGGCGCGGGTGCAGCCTGGCGTGGTGAATCTCGAATTGGGCAAACTGGTCGCGGCGCACGGACTCACTTTCGCGCCCGATCCCTCTTCGCAGGCCGCGTGTACTCTGGGCGGAAACTTCGCCGGGAACAGCGGTGGTCCGCACTGTCTGAAGTACGGCGTTACTCTGCCGCATGTGCTCGGCGCCACTGTCGTCACCCCTGAAGGTGAATTCCTGAAAGTGGGTGGAACGCACGACCCCGGCCCCGGGGTGGATCTTCTGGGCTTGTTGGTGGGCTCGGAGGGAACGGCGGGTCTGGCGGTGGAGCTGACGGTGCGCCTCACTCCGCTGGCTCCGGCGGTTCGCACCCTTCTCGCCGTCTTCTCTACCATCGCCGATGCGGCCCGCAGTGTGAGCCGCATCGTCGCGCGGGGCATCGTGCCGGCCGCGATGGAGCTCATCGACGCGGTGATGATCCGCGCGCTCGAAGCGGCCTTTCATCTGGGCTTTCCGCAGGGCGCGGGCGCGGTCCTCTTGATCGAGATCGACGGTCCGGCGGAGGACTTGCCCGAGCAAGAGGAGACCATCGGAGAGATCTGCCGCCAGTGCGCGTGTCAGGAGTTGAATGTCGCGCGCGACGAAAGCGAGCGGGCCCTGTTGTGGAGAGCGCGTAAGAACGCGTTCGGGGCGGTGGGACGGATCTCGCCCAACTACGCTACCCAAGACGGAGTCGTGCCGCGCGCGATGGTTCCTTCGATCTGCGAGTTCATCGCCGACACGGCTCGGCGCCACGAGCTCACGGTGGGCGTGGTGCTTCACGCCGGCGACGGAAACATCCACCCCGCGATTCTCTACGACCGGCGTGATCCCGACTCGGTGGAGAGAGCCCTGATGGCGGGGGGAGAGATTCTGAAGGCTTGCATCGACATGGGGGGAAGTCCCACCGGTGAGCATGGAGTGGGCCTGGAGAAAAGAGAATTCCTACCTCTGATCTTCTCCGAGGATGAGATGGACGCCCAACGGCAGATTCGCGATGCGCTCGACCAGACGGGGCTCTGCAATCCGCTCAAGGTCTTGCCCACTGGGGCCGGCTGCGTGGAGCTGCGCGTGGCCGGTAGGCAGGTGGCCCTGTGAACGTACGCGTATTGCGCGAAAAGTTCGCGTTCCGACTCAAGGCCGCGCTCGGCGACGGAGCCGTCGACATCACCACCTCCAGAATCAGTCCCTCCCACCGCGAAGGGTTTCGGCTGGCCGCGCAGATGCTTCACGAGGAAAAGGTCCCCTGGCAACCGACCGGATTCGGTAAGGCGGAGATGGGTTGGGTTGCGCTCTCGACCCAGAACTTTCATGGCCTGATCGATTTCTGGCGAGACGATCTCGTGGCTCGTGTCGCTGCCGGCAGCTCGCTCGCGTCCATCCAGACCTCCTTGCAAGAAGAAGGCGTGCGTCTTCCGGCCACCGCGATGCGGCCGGAATCGACCAGCGTCGGCGCGCTCTTCTGCGGCGGGAGCCGCGGTTGGCGCAGTGGTCCCAATCAGGGATTGAGGGAATCGACACTGGGACTGTGCGCGGTGGACGGAAGTGGTCGCGTGTTGAAGGGGGGAGGTCGCGTGGTGAAGAACGTTGCCGGCTACGACCTCGTTCGGCTGCACCACGGAGCGCGCGGCGCCTTCGGATTGGTCACCGATCTCGTGGTGAAGTTGCAGCCCTTGCCCGTCTCCGCGGCGGCGTTTGCCATTCCCGCCAACTTGGAGGAAGCGACGCGCGTGCTCGGTGAAGCCCGGCTTCCCCGGGCAGTGCTCGAACCCACTACCCAACTCTGGCTCGATCTCTCCGAGGGGCATCCCGGTGGGCTCTTGGCGAACGGAGTACTCGTGCTGGCGGCCGAAGGCGGCGCGGAGAGCATACGCAATTGGGGCGCGAGTCTTCCCGAGGCCGCTCTCGGCTTGGATCTCGATGCCGCCATGGCTTCCTTCGAGAACGATGGCCAGTGGCACGGCACGCTTCTCTCTCCCTTCAAGACGGTCGAGGTGGCCTGGCCCGATTTCGCGGCGCGCTGGCGGCAGCGGGGATTGGGGGTGGCCTTGATTCTAGATTTTCTGAGCGGACGCGCCGAGGTGTTCCTGACCGGCGACGATTTCCGGCTTCTGGGAGCGGCGACCGAACTCGTGCGCGAGAGTACGGCTCACGGTGCGGTCCTGCATACCTTCTCCAAGAAACGCATCGTGGGTCCGGCCGAGGTCCCCGCGGTTCGAGCTTCTCTCGAGCGTCGACTCAAGGAAGCCTTCGATCCCGAAGGTCTTCTGCCCTTGCCGCCGGTGGAACTGGGAGGGTCCAAGTGAACCAGCCGCGGGCCACCGATACCCTCAGGCTCGACGAGCTTCTGCGCAGCTGCATTCACTGCGGTCTCTGCCTGGGATCGTGCCCCACCTATCTCGTCACCGGCGACGAACTCGACTCACCGCGCGGGCGTCTCATGGTCATGGCGGAGACGGTCTCGTTGCCCGACGCCTATTCGAGCGCCCACGGAGAGAACCCACTGTCGGCGGGCGTGCCCTCACGCGAAGGGCTGGACCGCTGCCTCGGCTGCCGGCACTGCGAAACCGTGTGCCCCGCCGGAGTTCATTACGGTGAGCTGCTCGAATCCGCACGGGAGACCCTGGGTCCACCCAGAACCGCGCACGCCCGCTTGGCGGTCCAGCTCGTAGACCGCGTCATGAGCCGGCCCCGGCTTCTCTTTCCCGCGGCCAAGACGGCGCGAATGCTGCGGAACTTTCCCTTGGTCGGACGTCTTTTTCCTCCCCTGGGGAAACTGCTGGCGAGCCTGCCGGCACGGGCCCCTTCGCGCCCGCCCCGCCTGGATCTGCCGGCGGAAGGGGACGTGGCTTTGTTGGCTGGATGCGCCCAGCAGGTCTTTGGACCCGAAGTGTTACCGGCCACCGCGGCCCTGGTGCGCGCAGCGGGCTTTCAACCCTGTCTTCCGCCCCGGCAGAACTGCTGCGGGGCCCTCAGTCATCACGCAGGTTCGGTCGACCACGGGAAAGCTCTGGCCAGAGGGCTCATCGACGCTCTGCGGGGCCAGAAGACGATCGTGGTGCCGAGCGCCGGCTGCTCGGCGCACATGAAGGAGTACGGGCGGATCTTCGCGGACGAACCAGAGTACGCCCAGAAGGCGCACGAGGTCGCCACAGCCACGATCGATCTGGTGGCCTGGCTGGACGAAGTGGGGGAATCTCTGCGCTTTGCGGCCGATTCACGCCGGGTTGCCTACCACCCGCCGTGCCACCACTCCCATGCCCAGAGCCTCGTCGAGGAGCCCCTGCGGCTGCTTCGCCGCGTGCCCGGGATCGAGCTCGTCGAGCCGCGGGATGCCCAGAGCTGCTGCGGGAGCGCCGGCGCGTTCAGCCTGCTGCAACCCGAGATGGCCTCGGCGGTACGCGAGCACAAGCTGGACGCCCTGAACGAGACCCGGGCCGAACTCATCGTGACCGCCAATCCGGGTTGCGAACTCTTCTTGGAATCGGGCTTGAGGGGAAGGGGCACTCCGGGCGAGGTGACCCACCTGGCCGTCTACCTGGCCAATCTCCTCACGAACTGAGGCGATTTGGAAATCGGGCGTCGCTTACGATATACTGAGTTCATGACCCGCGACCGCGGGTCCAAGGCCGATGCGGAGTGGAGTTGGCGACTGGCCTCGTATAGCTCCACGCTGGGTAGGACAAATCTTCATCCACGGGTTTGAGTCGCTCTGTGGTGAAGAGGACGTTCGCCCACCGCATCGGCGCTTCCTTTTCAAGCCGACTTTCCACGACACCGCGGTACGCGAAGCGAGGAGGCTTTTCCTTCGGATGGCGCCCGAGAGATTCGGGTGCTAGCTTCGTAGGAACTCCGCGAGCAGCCATGGGGGTGGGGCCGTGAAACTGAGCGACGACATTCTGCACCGTCTTCCCAAGACGGACTTGCATTTACACCTCGACGGAAGTCTGAGAATAGACACGGTCTTGGACCTGGCGCGCGAGCGGGGGATTCAACTGCCGAGCACCGAGCGCGACGGGTTGCGTTCCATCCTGGAAGTGGGATTGGACTGCGAGAGTCTGGTGGAATACCTGCGGGTCTTCGACATAACGCTTCCGCTTCTGCAAGATGCCGAGGCCCTCGCGCGCACCGCGTTCGAACTCGCCGAAGATGCGCATCGCGAGAACGTGCTTTACGCGGAGATCCGGTACTCGCCGCTCCTGCATCGCACACGCGGCATGAGCATGGACGAAGTCATCGCGGCGGTGGCCAAAGGACTGCAGCGCGCGGAGGATCAATACGGAATTCGAACTGGACAAATTCTGTGTGGTATTCGTCATCTGACTCCGGAGGATTCGCTCGAGCTGGCGGAACACGCGGTGGCGTGGAAGGACCGTGGCGTGGTCGGCTTCGATTTGGCCGGGGCGGAAAAGGACTACCCGGCCAAGCACCATCGTGAGGCGTTCTACAAGGTTCTCAACGCCAACGTGAATATCACCATCCACGCGGGCGAGGCGTTCGGCCCGGCCAGCATCGCACAGGCCCTGCACTACTGCGGCGCCCACCGCATCGGTCACGGCACGAGGTTGCTGGAAGATGTGGATCTACTGCATTACGTCAACGACCATCGCATCCCGCTGGAAGTGTGTCCGACCTCGAACGTGCAGACGAAGGCGGTCGGTTCGTTCAAGGATCACCCCCTCCCGCGCTTCATGGAGGAGGGCCTTCGCGTCACCATCAACACCGACAACCGCCTCATCAGCAACACGGACTCCACTAACGAACTCAAGACGGTGGCGCAGGCCTTCGGCTTCGGTCTGGAGGAGATTGTCGATCTGGTGGTTGCGGGCTTCAAGAGCGCCTTCTTGCCCTTGGGAACCAAGATCAAACTTCTCGAAGAGGTCTTCACGCAGCTTCGAGCTCTGGGCATTCCTTACGCCCAGGAAATCTCCCGCCGCCGCCGGGTGAACATCTAGCCGGGAAGCGGAACCCTGGCCGCGAGCTGGTAGGCGATCACCCCGAAGGCCACCGCGACGTTGAGGCTCTCCTTGAGTCCCTGCATCGGCAGTTCCACCGCGTTGTCACACAGCGCCAGAGTCTCGGCTCCTATTCCGGTGACTTCGTTCCCCACCACGATGGCCACGGGGGGATGCAGATCGATCTCGGTGAGAGGAAGGCTCTTGGTGGTGATCTCCAAAGCGAGGATCTGGTATCCCGACTCTCTGAGCCACAGCAGGGCCTCGGTGCTCTTGCTCCAGTAGCTCCAGGGAACGCTCTCGGTGGAGCCGAGGGCGGTCTTCTCGATCTCCGGACGCGGTGGATGGCCGGTATACCCGCAGAGGTACAGCTGGTCGAAGCAAACCGCGTCGGCGCTGCGGAAGATACTCCCGACGTTGCCCAAACTGCGGATGTTCTCCAGGACTCCCACCACGCTGCGGCGCGGCAGATCCTGAAGTTCACGCGCGGAGAGATGTCGGGACTTGAGTTCACCGTTGCTGAGCCGGCGTCCGGTGGCGGTGAGCTCCTCGAGCGTGCGGGATCGGGAATTCATGCGCTCCAAACTAATCGGCATCGGCAGAGGCGTCGAGCCCGCTTTGCCTTTATCATCCCCCCTGGGCCCGCGCGGCGAGAGCGGTGTGGCGCCCGTAACTCGCGCGCAGCAGGGGGTGGGGCGCCGTGATCCAAGGAATCGATGCCGCCAGAGAGCCGAGGCAGGCGCAAATGACCAAGGCCGTCGCGATGATCTCGGGCGGCCTGGACAGCAGTCTCGCCGTGCGTCTGATCCTCCAGCAGGGGATCGAGGTCGTCGCGGTGAATTTCTCCACCGGATTCTGCCTCACCGACCATCAGCGCCGCGTCGCCCGCAAGGGACAGGACCCCAAGAAGCTGCGAAACCAGGCCCTGCGCCTGGGGGCCGAGACCGACGTGCCGGTCAAGATCATCGACATCGCGCAGGAGTATCTCGACGTGTTGAAGTACCCGCGCTACGGCTACGGGAAGAACGTCAATCCCTGCGTCGACTGCCGCATCATGATGATGAGCAGGGCGCGCGAGTTCATGGAGGAGATCAATGCTTCTTTCGTCTTCACCGGAGAAGTGCTGGGGCAGCGCCCCAAGAGCCAGCACCGGCGCACGCTGGCGCTCATCGAGCGGGAGAGTGGGTTGGAGGGACGCCTCTTGCGTCCGCTTTCCGCCAAGCTTCTTCCCCCCACCATCGTGGAAGAACAGGGCCTGGTAGATCGCGAGCGGCTCATGGATTTTCACGGACGCAGTCGAAAACCGCAGGAGCGTCTGGCGGAAGAGCTGGGGGTGCAGGAGTATCCGCAACCCGCCGGCGGGTGCTGCTATCTCACCGATCCCAACTACGCGGTGAGGGTGTTCGATCTCTTTGACCACGGAAAGAAGGCCGACGCCTCGCACGAAGATCTGCTCCTGTGCAAGCTAGGCCGCCACTTTCGAGTGAGCGACAAAGCGAAGGTCATCGTGGGTCGCTTCGAGGAGGAGAACGCCTACCTGCGCAATTTCGGACTGACGCGTCCCCAACTGGAGGCTCTCGATTTCGTTGGCCCCTTGACCCTCATCGACGGCGATACCGACGAGGAGGTTCTCACCCGCGCGGCTCGCATCACCGCCCGCTACTGTGACGGCCACGACGAGGATAAAGTCCGGATTCGTCTCCGCGAGGGGGAGAACGAACGCACCCTCGAAGTAAGGCCCCTGAAGCCCGACGAAGCCGAGGCATGGTTGTTGCGATGAACCCAACTCGGGAAATAGAGCTGGATGTCAGAGGACGGCTGTGCCCGGCGCCGATCCTGGATCTTGCCGAACTGATCGCTCAGCAAGAGGTGGGGACGGTGATCGCGCTTGTGAGCGACGACTCGGCGATTGCCTTCGATCTCCCCGCTTGGTGTGCGAGCACCGGCCATGAGCTGCTCGAGCTGAAGCAGCGGGGAAACGAGCACCTCGGCCGCATTCGCAAGATGCACGATCGCGCCCTCTAGCGCTGCAAAGTACCCTCTCGTCCTTCGCC
Source organism: Candidatus Krumholzibacteriota bacterium (assembly GCA_963764625.1). GTDB lineage: Bacteria > Krumholzibacteriota > Krumholzibacteriia > JAJRXK01 > JAJRXK01 > JAOZPE01. Next base: position 816,303 of record CAVXTH010000009.1, read on the forward strand.
TTTTCCCGTCGTTTCTTCGCTTCCTTCGACTGGGATCCCACTCGGCGAAAGGGAGCGGGCCCATCCTCCGGGAGGATCGATCCGAGTCATGCAGAAGCACTCGCTGAGTCTTTGTCTCATCATGCGGGACGAAGAGGAGACCATCGGCCGCACTTTGAAGTCCGTGCTGGCCCACGTGGATGAAGTCGTCGTGGTCGATTTTGAATCGCAGGACAACACGCGGCTCATCGTCGAGGGCTACGGCGCGCGCGTAGTGGACGGTTCTTTCAAGGACGATTACGCACGCGCGCGAAACGCGGGTCTATCCGCCGCCTACGGGGACTGGATCCTGGTGTTGCAGCCGGGGGAGATCCTCGAACAGGTCAGGCCGGTGGACCTGGGCCGTCTTCTGGCCGATCCGGACGCGCTGGCCTATTACTGCCGGGTGCGCCGCGAGGACAAGGATGGTGCAACGGCGATTCGCGACGAGATTCGACTGTTTCGGAACCTTCCCCGCGCGCGATACCGTCAACGGGTCTGCGAGAGAATCGAGCCCTCCCTGGAGGAGATCTCCCGCGAGAGCGGCGGCGAGTTCCTGCCGAGCTCCCTTTCCATCCGCAGTGCCTACCAGGGCGACCAGGTCGCGAGGGAACGAATTCACCTGCTTCGGCAAGCCCTCAAGGAGTCACCAAAGGAGGCCTGGCTGCGCTACCAACTGGCGCGAAGCCTGGCCCGGGAAGACGGGGGAGAGATTTCGGCCATCCGGGGCTTCTCGCACGTCATGCAGTACGCGCTCGAATCGGTCAGCCAGCTGGAGACGATCCCGGTCACGGAACTGGAAGGCAATGACTGGGCGAGGGGTCTCTACGCCCTCCTCTGTAAAGTCCAGCGAACCAGCGATCGTCCCCAGGAGGCGCTGGAGACGGCCGAGCGCGGCCTCGAGCGTCACGGACAGGGCTCTCTGCTTCGATTCGAGCACGGCGCCGCGCTACTCCTCTCGGCCGGAGAAGGCAAGAAGGGGTGCCGGCTACGCGAACTCTCCCGAAGCCAGTTCGAAGCTCTGCTCGACGGTCCCGAGAGAATCGAAGTGAACCAGATCCACGAGAGCTACTTCCACCGTTTGCCCCGGATCTGGTTGGGACGTTGCGCTTTGGTCGAGAAGAAGCTGGAAGAGGCACGCGATCATTTCCGGCGGGCTTTGGAGGAAAACCCCAAAGAGGCCGCGGCGTGGTATGGTCTGGCGAAAGCCGCGGAGATCGACGGACGCGAGTACGACGCCCTGCAACTCTATCTGAAGGCCATGGAACAGGAGCCGGCTCACGCGGGCGCCTGGGAAGGTGGCATCCAAGTCCTCATTCGCCTCGGGTTCGAAGACAATGCCTCCAGCTGGTTGAAGAGACTGACGGTGCTTTTGCCGGAGAATGCACATCTCGCCCAGCTCAGCGCCCAGCTCGGCCGCGAGGTGGCCGCCGAGGTCTAGGCGAAATTTCTGCGCGACCGTTGCGAGCGGGGAATTCGTGGCCGATCATGGCTGACACGAATCTCGGTCTCCTAGGACGGTATTCCATGTCGAAGCAAAAGAACGAAACTCTCCCGCGTGGAAAGACGCTCTTCTCCACCGCCATTTCGCATCTGCTCCCGGGGGAGAAGCACATTCCTCGCGAACGCCGGGTGTTCGTGAACCGGAATTTGCGCATGGAAGGCGTTCGGGCCCTGGGCTTCGACATGGACCACACCCTCGCTCTTTACCACCGCGCTCCCTTCGAGCAGCTGACACACGATTTGGCTCTGCAGAATCTGGTCGAGTGGCGGGGCTATCCCGAGAGCATCCGCAGCATTCACTACAATCCCGATTGCATCATCCGCGGGCTCATCGTCGACAAGCGTCACGGCAACATCCTGAAGATGGACTTTCACGGATACATCGCGAAGGCGATGCATGGCAGCCACGTTTTGGACCGGGACGAACGAAAGAAGCTCTACCGCCGCTCGCGGGTGAATCTGCGAAGCGATCGGTATCAGAGCTTCGATACTCTCTTCAGCATGCCCGAGGGATCCCTGTACTCCGCTCTCATGGATTTGCGGAGTAGGAAACCCGAGAGTGAATTCTCACACCTCAAGCCCAATCAGATCTTCGACGACGTGCGCGCCTCCGTGGACAAAGCTCACCGGGATGGATCGTTGAAATCCATCATCGTCAAAGATCTTTCGCGTTACTTCGTGTGGGATCCCGACTTGGCGGCCACCCTGCTGCGCTTCCGCGCGTTGGGGAAGAAAGTCTTCCTGCTCACCAACAGCGAGCATTCCTATACCGAAGCGGTCATGAACTACTTGCTCGGACAGGCCGAAGGCAATTGGAAACAACTCTTCGACCTGGTGGTGGTGAGCGCCGGCAAGCCGGGCTTCTTCCTGGAAAAGAGCCGACCGGAAGGCATTCCCACTCCCGAGTGCCCGGGCCGGGAGGAGTTCTGTTTCAGCGGCGGCAACGCCAGTTGGGTGGAGCGCTTCCTCGGGGCCAACGGTGATCAGGTATTGTACTTCGGTGACCATACCTACGGGGACATCCTCAAGAGCAAGAAGAAGGTAGGCTGGCGCACGGCGATGATCGTGCAGGAGCTCGAACAGGAAGTCGCTGCCAATCGCCGTCTGCTCTATCAACGCCGAGAGCTCAACGGCCTCATGGCGCGCCAACAGGACTTGGCCCTCGATCGGGACCATCTTCGCTTTCTGCTGGAGACCCTCGATGGAAATGGGGAAGGCGGGGCTCTGTCAGCCGGGGGAAAGGCACTTCTCCTATCGCCTGCCGGAGATGGCCACCTGGTTCGGTATGGACGAGAAGGAGCGCAACCGGCACCGGGAGGGGATGCAACGCGTGCTCGAAGGGCTCGACTATATGAGCGCCCAGTACCGCGAGCGCATGGCGGAACTCTCCCGCGTCATCATGGTGGGTCACAACCCCTATTGGGGCAGCCTTTTCAGGGAGGGAAACGAGAACAGCCGGTTTGGCCGCCAGGTGCGGGAGTTCGCCTGTATCTACACCAGCCGGGTGTCCAATTTCCTGGCCTACTCGGGGAACACCTACTTCATCGCCCCCGAGGAGAGGATGCCCCATGAGCGCTAGAGGAGAGGGCAAAGTCGAAGTCTCACTCTTGCGGACCCATTCGAACTCGGACTAGGATACTCCTCATGATCGGTGATTTGAGCACTCCAGTTCTCGTCCTCGATGCGGGATACCAGGCGGTGAACGTGGTTCCGGTTCGCCGCGCGTTGAGCCTCCTTGCCCTGGGCAAGGCGGTCGTGGTCGAGGAAGAGTCGGGACGACTCTTGCGGAGCGAGCATCTCAACCTGAACTGCCCCGTGATCATCCGACTGCTCATTTCCATCGCGCATCGGGTGTATCGCACTCTGCGAGTTCGATTCAACAAGCGCAACATCCTGGCCCGCGATTCGTGGACTTGCCAGTACTGCGGCGCCACCGACATTCCTCTCACGGTGGATCACGTGGTTCCACGAAGTCGAAGGACGAAGCGCTATCCCCACGGGGGAGCGCACAGCTGGGAGAACTGCGTTGCGGCCTGTCTGCCCTGTAACAACCACAAGGGAAACCGGCTCCCCGAGGAGGCGGGCATGAAGTTGGACCACTCTCCCCAGAGGCCACGCTGGGTGTTGGCGCTCCCTTGGGGGAAGGGCCGGACATCGGAGAGCTGGAACCAGTATCTCTTTCCCCAGAGCGCCTGAGCTCCCTCGACACTTCCCTCGGACTCCTGCGTCAGCGAAGCAGAGTAATCGCGCGGCTGTCGGCCGGCTGACCGCCCAGGCGTAAGAGCACGCGGTAGGCTCCGCTCGCCACTGCGCGCCCTCTGTCGTCGTCGCCCCGCCAAAGTTTCTCGTGAGTTCCCGGTCCGGCTACCGAGGCGCTCAGCTTGCGCACCACGCGACCCCGTGGGTCCACGATCCAGAGTTCGGCCAAAAGGTAATCGTCTTGCCGCCAGCGCAAGACGGTTCTGGGGTTGAAGGGATTCGGCTGGTTGGGCAGAAGTTCCCCGCGGTCCCGGCGGTGAACGATGGGCGCCGAGGTGGGGTCGTCGATCTCGCGGATCTCATCCACTGCGATGAATCCTCCGGGCGCGGTCGAGGCGTCCTCGATCCAGATGTAGGCGCTGCGGCCTGCGAGTCCGGCCAGGTCGAAACTGACCGGAAGCAGCTCGGGTCCACCGTGGCCGTGTGCGCTAAAGAGGGCGGTGTCGGCCACCGCGTCCATCAGGGCCACGAAGCAATTGGGATCGGTACCTCCTCCCACCCGCAGGTCCAGGCGGATCCCCTCGATCACGAAGGGGCGCGACTTCATGCTGCCGGTGGCCGATTCGGGCAAGCTCTGTCCCGGCACGCCCTTGCCCGACAGAGGACCCTGGTAGTACTCCGCACTGGAGAGATAGCCATGGCCCACTGGCGAGGCGGGCGTCTCCCCGCGATAGGCCGAGTTGTCGCCGAAAGTGGGGGCGGCTTCGAACGCGGTGCCGCTCCGCTGCGGCCAGTCGGCGGCCAGGACGTCGAAGGGCACGGTCGTGGCACTTCCAGTGTTGGGATCGAGGCTCAAAGTGTCCACTCTGACCACCCAGAGTTCCTCGCCATCGAAGGCGACGGTATCGGCCGTGTAGCGCGAAAACAGATACTTGCCGCCGCCCAGCGGCACGAGTTCGGGCGCCTGCCCCTGGTCGATGAGTTCCGCCTGGGTCATGTCCCACCCTGAGAGAAGTGATCCGTTGCGGAGGTGGTACACCCCCACCTTGTCGAACTCGCTGTAGAAGAGGTGCCATTGACCACCGTCCTGGTAGAGCTGCACCGATTCGAGGTCGCGCCATCGATCCGCTGGGTTGCCGTTGTGAACCAGAAGTGGGTCGAGTTCGGTCCATGTGACGAAGTTGTTGCTGACCGCGTGGTGGATGCAGCCGCGATCTCCGTTGACCGTACGCAGCTGCGCGGTGTGCAAGAGGTGATGTTGGCCCGCGTAGTAGAAATAGAACGGATCCCGAAACGAGGAATAACTCTGACTGGGCGCCCACGAATAGAGAGTGGAGTCGGGCTGAAGGACCGGATTCATCCCGTTCTTCTGCCAGTTCAAGAGCTCTCGGGAGGTCGTCAAGGCGTAGCCGGTACGCTGCACCACCTGCGCGTCCACGCCGGTGTAGATCATCAGCGCGTACGCTGAATTCAGCGGAAACTGGGGCAGGATCTGCGGGGCCCAGACGTTGCGTGCGTCCCAGTACTGTGGTCCCGAGACCAGCGCGGCCGGCAGGAACTCCCACTGGCGCAGGTCCTCGCTGCGCGCGTGCCCGAGTTCGTTCTCCCCGATCGAACCGGCCGTCGTCGAGGCGTGGATGAAGATGCAGTGCCACTCACCGTCGATCTGCACCAGCGCGTGATCCTTGATGGTCTGCCCCGGGCTGAAGAGGTAGGGGCCTTCGAAGGAAAAGTCGATGAGCGCGTACGCCGGGGCCACGCTCGCCAGAAGCAGCAGCAGAGCGTAAATTGCGCACGAGCTGACTCTGCGGCCAGGCGGGCACCTGATGTCCTCGGCTTCAGTCATGGAATGGTCGCGATTCCCGTTCTCCCCAAGCTCCTAGAGGAGTCACTCTGAGTGTACACGAGGCGCTCATTAAGGGTCAAACCGCCGCCGCGGCCGCTGCCGTGGGGCCCGAAATGCGCCCTGGGAGTGATCTTCGTTCTTCTTCTTTTGTTCACCTCCGGGCGGGGCTTTGCCAAGGATCGCTACGACCCGGCGCGCGCGCGGGAGGCCGCTCTGGCCCATCTCACGGCTCGCTTTCAGGCAGGGGCCTACCAAGAGGTGCTGGCGGTGTTCGAGGATTCCCTGAAGGCGGAGGACTACACCCCTCGTCTCTGGAACTTGAAGGGGCTGGTCCTAGCCCAGCTCTCGCGCCAGCGGGAGGCGGTCAAGGCCTACGAGGTGGGCCTCCGGCTCGAGGACTCGCTCTTCGAGCTTCACATGAACCTGGCCAAGTCTCTGAAGGCCTTGGGCAGCACTGGCCGCGCCATGGCCGAGCTGGAGCGTGCGGTCCAGCTTGCCCCGGACAACGTGGAGGCTCGGCTCGCTCTGGGAACAGGCTATTTGGACTACCATCGCGACGCGCAGGCGCGTGAGCAGCTAATGGAAGCTGCGCGGCTCGCGCCCGACGACCTTCGGGTACTGCGCCAGCGGGCTAAGCTGGCCGATGCAACCGGCCACCCGGAGGAGTCGTTGCGCCGGTGGACCGAGCTCGAGAGGGCCTTGCCCGACGCGGACACGGCGCGTCGCCTGGCCGAGCTGTGGACACCGTCCTCCCCCGATTCGGCGATTCTGTGGTATGAGCGCTGCGTGGAACGGGATCCTTCCTGCCAAGATTGCGCGGCCGCGGCGGGGAGTCTCCTGCTGAAGGCGGGAAAGCCCGGCCAGGCCGTCCCCTGGCTGAGGCGAGCAGTTCAGGTGGAGCCACCGTCGCAAGAAGCGGTGTACAACCTGCTCCTGGCCTGGCAAGGCCTGGGAAAGGTTGACTCGATCGAGGCCCTGGCTGCCCGCCGTCCGCCGAACTACGCCCGGAGCTGGGGGGTCATCGCCTTGACGCGACGTCAGGGGGGAATGCTTTCGTCCGCCCTGCAGGCGGCCGAAAAGGCAGTGGCCCTGGCGCCGGATGATCTGGACCTGGCGAACGTGGAGGCCGTCATCCTGCTGGAGCTGGGGCGGAAGGAGGAGGCCAAACGCATCTGGCGCAGAATCCTCCAAATCGACCCCGATCACGCCCTGGCGAAGTCAAATCTGGAGCAGGCGGGATAGAGTTATCATCACGGGTTTACAAGCAAGCCGGCGTTCCCTTATTTTGTAGTGCCTTTTCGGCGGATGGGGACGCGGGGTTGCGTTCCGGTATACTTCTAGCGGAGATGGAGAGCCACTATGTGGAGAGCGGAGCGCTTAGGGCGGCTCGGCGTGTGTCTTGTTATCGGGGCGACAGTGGCTTGGATTGCGAGCGGCTGCGCGGATACGACCGAAGAGGTATGGAATCAGCCGGGGATCCAGTTGATCGTCACCCCGGATACCGCGACGATCTATCATCGCGAGCCCTCGCTCAATTCCAACGGCTACACCGTCATCTTCTCCACCGACTGGCCGTTCGATCCTGCGATCGATAACGACAAGACCGCCCGGGACATCGCGGTCATCAACATCCCGCCCGACTTGAGACCGTATCCGACCACGAGCATGCCCGACACGCTGGTTGATGCCGCCTTTCGCAAGGTCATCTTCGGCACCTTGAGTTCGGACCTCTCCACCGGGGGAACGGCGCAGTTCGATCCCAACATCCGGGGCAAGTCGCAACCGGTTTGGAATCCGACGAACGGCTCCCAGTTCGCGGTGGTCATCCAGAACATTGATCGCCGTGACCGTATCTACATCTGTGATGTTGATCTCTCACAGAGCGATGAGGTCCCGGTGACGAGTGCGCGCTTCATCGGGGACCCTCAGGGTAAAGAGTATTTCTTCAACGATCCCAGCTGGTCCTACGATGGAAGGTGGCTTCTCTTCAGCCGCTATTTCTTCAAACCGGGCAGCCCGACCGCGGTGCCGCCCATTCCGGACGTTTTCGAACCGCAAGCCGTGTACGTCATGGACACCGGAACCGATCAGCTCTACCAACTCACCTCCGGCTCCTCCAAGGAAGGCGATTGCGCCTTCTCACCCAGCGGGAGAAGCATCGTCTTCACCTCCAATCGCGGTGTTGGAGGGAGCAATCGGCGGGATCTTTACCTCATCGACTTCGATCCGAATGCTCCCGGCGCGGTCGTGGATCTGAACATGCGCCGGCTCACCTTCTCCAATAATGACGGCATCGGCCCCAGTTTTCTCCCCGAGGAGAGCTTCGATCCCACTTGGTCTCCCGACGGCGTCTCGATCGCTTTCGTGAGCACGCGCAGGAACGTGGGAACTTCATTTCGAGATCGATCGCTGTGGATCATGGATGCCAACGGAGCGAATCAGCGGGAACTCGTGTTCACGCGTACGGACGACGTGAACCCTTCCTACGATCCGAACAACTCCGATCGTCTCGTCTATGCCTCGGGCAACAACCCCATCGAGGCGTTCAATGGGCAGCGCAACGACATCTGGCTCGATTATGATTTCTAGTAGACCCTGAAGATCTTGAAGAGTGAGCCTGCAATGAGCGGGGCCGGCGCGACGCGTGTCGGCCCCGTTTCAATTTCCCCCCAGGATCTCGCCGAGTCGAAGCGCCAGCTGGGGCCAATCGTGGTGTTGGGCGATGTACTCTCTCCCCGCCCGCCCCCACGACGAAAGCAGCTGGGGTGTGGCCAGAAGGCGGGAGCACTCTGCGATGAAGCCCAAAGGATCGCTCGCGCAACCCACAGCTTGGCCCACTGGCGCGTCGATTCCATCCAGGCCGATCGGAGTGGTGAGCACGGGGGAGCCACGGCCGAGGGCCTCCAGAACCTTGATCTTGATTCCACCCCCGGAAAAGAGCGGAGCCGCGAAGAGCCAGGCTCTCTCGAACAGAGGCTCCAACTCGGGGACGAAACCGTGGAGAACCACGGCTCCCTTCGAAGCGGCCGCGGAGTCTCGCAACGCGGCGGGGGGATTCCGGCCCACGATTTCGCAGATGAGCGAGGGATGGTCGCGCCGCAGCGCGGGGACGAGCTCCTCGGCGAGAAAGGCGGCGGCGAGGCGGTTCGGAGGATGCGCGAAGCTGCCCACGAAGAGGATCCGGGGTGGAGGGGCGAAGTCGGGGTTCGCCTCGGGCAATTCCGCCAGCGGCACGCCCAGGGGCAGGGTCGTGAGGCGGGTGGAGCCGGAGAGACCTTTCAAGACCTGCCGGTCTTGCTCGGAGACGCAGAGCACCCGATCCGCCCAGCCGCACGCCTCGGCCTCGTAGCGGCGAATGCGCCGCAGGCGAAGCGAAGCCCAGAGTCGAGCTAGTCCGCTTGGTGTGGCGAGAAGGTGCCGGAGGCGAACCAGGGTCTCCACCTCGTGGGTGTTGAGGGCCACCAGGGGACCGGCTCCCCCTTGCCCCTCTTTCCACTGCATGAGCAAGCGGGCGTAAGGCGCCATGGCGAAGAACTCCACCTGCACCGCATCGGGCTCCCATTCGCTCACGAGGGCGCGCAGGCGTCGCCTCATCTGTGGATGGAAGTAGCGGACACAGCGATAAGGACGGCCGCTGAGAGCCGAGTACAACACTCTGAGCGCGCGATCCAAAATGGTGACGATTCGCCTTGGACCCCTGTCTTGACCCGAGCGAAAGCTCACCGTCTCGACCCTCACGTTTGCCTCGACGAGTTCCCGCTCTTTCCCCTCCTCGCCCTCTCTCTGAAAACACAGGAGGCCGACCTCGTGGGTGCGGGCGAGGCATCGAAGGAGTTGGAAGACGACCGTGCCGCCGCCGTGTCCAATCTCACGATGGGGTAGGTAGGGGGAGACGAAGAGAATGCGCATTGACCCTGCTACGCCTAGGGCAGCACGTAGGCTTTGGAGATCGCGATGTCTTCCAGCTTCTTCTCCAGTTCGATCGACCAGGCGTCGGTTCCCGGCTCCAGTCGCGGGCGGTTGAGGGTCAACCACTCGATGGCCTCGCGCCGAATGATGTTTTCCCGCTCCAGATCCTCGAGCAAGAGATCGCCGATCAATCCCGCCAGTTCCTCTTCCTCGACGGTGAGATCGACCAGCTCCTCCTCGGCGAGCCGATCGACGATGTCGTTGGCGATCTTTTCGATTCTCTCTTCGCTGAATCGCATGGACGTCCTCAAATGATGAAGCCGCGCTGACGGGCGATTTGTCGCTTGAACTTCAAACGAAGTTCGCTCAGATCCATGTCCTCGTTCTCGATCTGGCGCGCGTGACGGTTCAACAGTTCCTCGACCTCGCGATTGATCTCGTCCTCTTCCTCCAAATCGTCCCGGATCGCGCTACCGATCGCCACCCGGACGGCACTCTCGCTGGCGAGGAATACCACCTGGGAGTTTTGGCGGAGTAGTTCGGTGACTCGAGAGGCGAGATCCTGGATTTTCTCCTGTCTCATGCGCATGCGGGAGAGTCTCCTTTGCTGGCCGACGTTGCCGCCGTGCAATTCAAAGTTTAGAGTACCACCCTGGGCAGCGGTAGTTCCAGAGACGTTTCGGATCGCGGTATCCCCAATAGACCCCCTCGGGGGGAACCCCGACGAGCGAAGCAGCGTATAGCTTCGGTCCCTCACCATTTTCTCTCCCAGCCAATGGAGGCGCTTGCAAGGTGGACAATCGAGTAAAGGAGATCCAATCACGCGTCGAAACCGAGAGCGCTTTCGTCCAGGACATCTTCGACCAGGTGGGCCAGGTAGTGGTGGGACAGAAGTCGATGATCGAGGGGCTGTTGCTCGGTCTACTCACCGGCGGTCACATTTTGCTCGAAGGAGTACCAGGCCTGGCCAAGACCCTGGCCGTGCGCTCTTTGGCCGCGTCCTTGGGCACCGACTTCCAACGGATTCAGTTCACGCCCGATCTCTTGCCGGCCGATCTCTTGGGCACTCTCATCTTCGATCAGAGGCGCGGCGAATTCACGGTCAAGAAGGGACCCATATTCTCTCACATCATTCTGGCGGACGAGATCAACCGGGCACCCGCGAAAGTGCAATCGGCTCTCCTGGAGTCGATGCAGGAACTGCAAGTCACTCTCGGTGAGACCACCTACCCATTGGAAGAGCCTTTCCTGGTTCTCGCCACCCAGAATCCAATCGAGCAAGAAGGCACCTATCCGCTGCCGGAAGCTCAGGTCGACCGCTTCATGCTCAAGATCCTGGTAGACTATCCCAAGAGAGACGAAGAGCGACGGATGCTCGATCTCATGGTGGACGCCGACGTGCCCGCGATTCGACCCGTACTTCAGCGTGATCAATTGCTGGAGGCGCGCGAGCTCATTCGGGCGATCTACGTGGACGATAAGATCAAGGAATACATCCTGGACATCGTTCGCGCGAGCCGCGATCCCCAGGATTTCAATCTCTCGCTAGGAGCGCTGATCTCCTACGGTGCCAGCCCCCGGGCTTCCATCTACCTCGCGCGCGCCGCGAAAGCTCACGCGTTCCTGCGCGGTCGAGGCTTCGTCACCCCCGAGGATGTGAAGACCGTCGGTCCCTCGGTTCTCAGGCACCGCATCACGGTGAGTTACGAAGCCGAAGCGGAGGATCTCACCAGCGAAGACATCGTTCGCTCTCTATTCGATCATATCGAAGTACCCTAATGCCAGCAGGACCCCGCGGTGGAGCCTAACTCGCCAGATACGAAGTCCCACTCCGGTGGCATCCCCGCCGACTTGCTCGACCAGGTGCGTCGGCTCGAGATCCGCACGCGGCGGACGGTCGAGGAGCTCTTCGGCGGCGAGTACCATTCCGTCTTCAAGGGTCGCGGCGTCGAGTTCCGTGAAGTGCGGGAGTACGAACCAGGAGACGACGTCCGCACCATCGATTGGAACGTGACCGCGCGCCAGGGTTCTCCTTTCGTGAAGCAATTCGAGGAGGAGCGCGAGCTGACGATCCTTCTCCTCGCCGATCTCTCCGGTTCGGAGAGCTTCGGAAGCGGCCGACGGACGAAAGCAGCGGTATTGGCCGAAATGGGGGCGCTGCTGGCGCTGTCGGCGGTGAGTAACGGAGATAAGGTCGGGCTGATTCTCTTCAGCGACAAGATCGAGCTGTACGTGCCTCCGGCAAAGGGGCGACGCCACGCCCTGCGTCTCTTGCGTGAGCTGCTCTATTACGAACCCCAGTCCAGGGGCACCGATCTGCGGGTGGCTCTCCAAACCCTCAACCGGGTTCAGAAGCGCAAGGCCGTGTGCTTTCTCATGAGCGATTTTCTCGCTCGGGACTACGAGAAAGACCTGCTGGTCTCGGCGCGGCGTCACGATCTCACCGCGGTCCACCTGGTCGACCCCCGTGAACGCGAGATCCCTCCGGTTGGACTCATCCAGATCGAAGATGCGGAGACCGGTGAAGCTCTACGATCCTGGATTCGACGGACAAGAGCCTGCGTGGGAAGTTCGCCGAGCAAGGCAAAACCAGTCGGGAGAGAATTCAGCGGGATCTTCGACGCGCGGGTTGTGACCTCATCGAAATCGACGTGACCCAGCCCGTCATCGATCCACTCTTGCGATTCTTCGCGCGACGGGGAAAGCGCCGCTGATGAAGAGAGTGCCCTCGATCCTCCTCGTGCTACTCTCCGCGTTGCTGGCGGCTGCGGGGAAGGACGGAATGCACCTGGAGCCGCTGGTTCCTCACCTCGGCGAACGCGCTACCCTCATCCTCGACCTTGCGGCCAAGGACAGCAGCGAATACCCACTGGGCATCCATGCCGCCATCGTTCCTACCTCCGATCCGGCTCGCTTCACCCTGATCCCCCTGCAGGTGGGGATAGTGGGGGCGACTCTCCCTTGGAGCAGCGACACCCTGTTCTTCGCCGTCCCCGCCACACTCGACCCCGATTCGCTCCCCGCGGCCAGACCGCTGAAGAGCATCGGGATTCTCCGGCCGGCCTGGTGGCCGACCATCGCGGTGATCCTCTTGGTTCTGAGCCCCTTGGTCTATCTTCTCGCCCGCCGGTTCCGTCATCCAACCAAGCTTCAAGCCGCGTTTCCTCTAGTGGCCGAGGCGGCTCACCTGTCGGCGCTCCGCCGGCTCCAGGAAATCGAAGCCTCCGGACTCCTTCAGTCGGGAGATTTCGACGCCTACTACGTGGCGGTGAGTCACACTCTCCGGGCCTATCTCGCCGGAAGATTCCGCGTTCCGGCCCTGGATTGGACCCGCGCCGAATTGAAGGAACGCCTTCTTCTGGCCGGTTACGAACTCGAACTCTTCGAAACGGCTCTGGCTCTGTTGAAGCAGGCGGATGAAATCAAGTTCGCCCGCGGCCGCCCGACCGAACATCAGGCCAAGGAGTGGCTCGCCGCCGCCAGGACCTACATTCACGACACAAAGGTGGAACCGGTGTACACCACCGCAAAGAGCGTGGGTGCGCTCGTGCGTCTGCAGGAGGTGTCGGGATGAGCTTCCTGCATCCCTGGCTTTTGGCTCTGATCCCGGTGACGTGGGGCTTACTTTGGGTTTTGCGCCGCTTCGCCGGTCGCCGGGCCACCATCAGCTACAGCGGCCTCGCTCTGTTTGCCGGTCTCTCCATCGGCCATCGCGCCCGGACACGGGGACTCCCGTTCCTCCTTCGCCTTCTCGCGGTGACCCTAGCCGTCGGCGCACTGGCCCGACCCGTGGTGGCTAATCATACCCAGGTCATCGAGGGCAAGGGAATCGACATCATGTTCGTCCTGGACATCAGCGGGAGCATGCGGGCCCTGGATTTTCAGCCCGACGACCGGCTCGCCGTCGCCAAGGATGTCATTCGTAAGTTCATCGATGGGCGCGAGCAAGATCGGATCGGCCTGGTCGTATTCGCGGCCAAGGCGTTTACCCAATGTCCTCTCACTCTCGACTACGGAGTGCTGAAACGGTTCCTAGACGAAGTGCAAGTCGGACTCATCGAGGACGGAACTGCGATCGGGCTGGGTATCGCTACCGGGGTCAAGAGGCTGGCGCGCAGCGACGCCAAGAGTCGTATCCTCGTTCTGCTCACCGATGGAGTGAATAACGTTCCCACCGTCGATCCCACGACGGCGGCCGAAGCGGCACGAAGCCTGGGGGTTAAGATCTACTCCATCGGAATCGGCAAGGAAGGCACCGCGCCGTACCCGGTCGACCATCCGGTACTCGGCCGACGGTACACTCAGATCAAGACGCAGATCGACGAAGCTCTGTTGCGCCGCATCTCGAAGCAGACGGGCGGACAGTACTTCCGGGCTCGGAGCGGCGAAGGGCTCGCTCAGATCTTTCAAGTCATCGATTCGCTCGCGAAGAGCAGAGTCGAAACCACCATCTATACCGACTATCGGCAATTGGCGAGTCTGTTTCTGCTACCGGCGATCGCGCTCATCGTACTGGAACTGCTGTTGTCCGCCACGCTCTATCGGGTGTTGCCGTAGGAGAGAGTCATGCGTTTCGCGCATCCTGAAATCCTCTGGCTGCTGTGGGCGCTTCCCGCTCTCGTCGTCGTATTCTACTTCGCGCGCAAATCCGCGCGCCGCCGCACCCTCCGGTTCATCGGCTCCGATCTGGAGCAACAACTCGTCATCGGACGGCGGGACCGAAGGCGCATGGGGCGCGCGGCGCTGCTCCTCTTGGTCCTCTCCCAGTTGATCCTCGCGGCGGCGCGACCTCAATGGGGAGCGAACAAAGTGGAAGTCGAGCAAAAGGGAAGCGACGTGGTGATCGCGCTCGACATTTCGCGTTCGATGCTGGCCGAAGACATCAAGCCGAGCCGCCTGACCCGGGCCAAAGTCGAACTGGCGGACCTCATGGACGATCTCAACGGAGATCGAGTAGGTCTGGTGTTCTTCGCCGGGGCTGCCTTTCCCCAGTGTCCGCTCACCGTCGACTATTCGGCGGCGCGCCTCTTTCTGTCCCAAGCCGATCCCACCATGATCGGCAGTCAGGGCACGAATATCGAAGCCGCCATGAGCACCGCTCTCGAGTTGTTCCGAGAAGAAAAGGGCGGGTATCGAGCCGTCATCTTGGTGACCGACGGGGAGGACTTCGCCGGGGGTCTCGACTGACATCACGCGCAAGTTGCAGGACGCGGGCGTCGTGGTCTTCCCCATTGGGATGGGGAGTTCCGGAGGGGCGCCGATTCCCGTCTACAACGACCAACACCAGAGAGAGGGCTTCCTCAGGGACGAGAATCAGCAAGTCGTGATGACGCATCTCAAGGAGGAACCTTTGGTGAAACTCGCCCGGGATACTGGGGGTATCTATGTACGGGCCGGAAGTGGGGGGGTCGATTTGGCCCGCCTGAGCGCCGGGCTCAGCACTCTGCAGAGTCGGGCCTATCAGGCAACCCGTGTCACCTCGTACCAGGAGCGTTACGCTTGGCCGCTCTCCGCCGCGCTCCTGTTGCTTCTCTTGGAGCCCTTGTTCAGCGACCGGAGGAAGGGGGAATGAAGATGCGAGCCATGGCCGTCACCGTTCTCGCGTTCTCCATCTGTTTTGGGCAGAGCTCACCCGCGCGCGCGTGGGATCCGCTCCAGAAGGCTCGTCGCGCGGCGGAGACGGCGGGAGAGAAGTTGCAGCGAGGAGACACGAAGGGTGCGATCGAAAACTACGCCCGCGCGCAAGCCTACCGACCCCAGGATTCCGACTACCGTCTGGGCCTGGGAGAGGCTCTCTATGCCGACGGAGACATGAAAGGCGCGATGAGCCAATTCCTGGCGGCCGCCAACTCTGACGATCCGGGGCGCGACCGCCAAGCCCTCTACAACGCGGGGAACGTGGCTCTGGCCAAGAAGGACCCCAAGATGGCGCTCTCGCTCTTCCAGAAGGCTCTGCTGAAGGGCAAACCCGACCCGGACCTCCTGCACAATCTGGAGCTCGCACAGCGTCTGGTCGAGCAGCAGAAGAACCAGAAGCAGAAGTCCGATCAGAATCAGAAGCAGGACCAGAAACAGAAGGGTGACCAGAAACAAGATCAGAAGAAGGACCAGGGCCAGGATCAGAAACAGAATTCCTCAGGGGGAAGGCAGGACCAGAAGAAGCAGCAACAGGATGAGAAGCAGAACGGCTCGAAGGACGATCAACAGCAGTCCCCCGAGAGAAAGCAGGATCAGGCCCAAGACCAGAAACAGGAAAAACCCTCGGCGGCGCCGGATAGTACCATGCAACAGCCGACTCGACCCGACTCGACGCAGACCGCGATGTCCGATAGCATGACGACGAAGGTCGGAGTCATGAGCCCGGCGGAAGCCATGCGATTGCTCAGTGCCCTCGATCATGACGAGGAAGAACTGCGGCGTTCGATCCAACGACGACTACGCACGACGGAGAACAAGAGTAAGCATGAATGGTAGAGCGATAGCACCTACTCGGCGAATAATTCTCCTGGGTTTGGTGCTCAGCACGCTCTTGACCGCGAGCCTTCCTCTGCGAGCTCGAGCGGCTGTCTCCTGCCGTGCCGAAGTGGATCGTTCCCAACTGGCGGTGGGCGAGCAAGTAGTTCTCACTCTGAATGTCGAAGGTGACGTCCGTAAGATCGAAGATCCCGAGCTGCCGGACTTCGGGCCGTTCGAGGTATACGGTGGAGGACAGAGCCAGAGCTTCAGTTTCGTGAACGGCAAGGTACACGCCAGCCACAGCTACACCTGGTACTTGAGGCCGTTGGAGCCCGGCAACTTCGAGTTGCCGCCGATCACGGTGGTGGCGGATGGGGCCAAGTATCACACGAAGAAGATTCCCCTGAGCGTTCAGCCGGCCGGATCCTCGAATTCGCCCGCCCCGCGGCAGAATTTCCCCGTGGCGCCACCCACCCATGATTCCACTCGCAACAGGGGCACCCGCTCGGGCGGGCCGGGAGACGATTACTTCGTGAGCATGACGGTCGATCGGGACACGGTCGTGGTTGGAGAGCAGGTGGTGCTCACGTTCACGTTCTACCGCGGGATGCGTGGCGGACTGTTCGACTCTCCGCAGTACACTCCACCGACCACCGAGGGATTCTGGCGCGAGGATCTGCCCCCGGAACGACACAGTACCATGAACGTCCAGGGCTACCCTTACGACATCACCCAGATCCTCTACGCGCTCTTTCCCACCCGAAGCGGAGAACTGCGGATCGGTGAGGCGGTGGTGCGGATCCCGCAGGATCCCTTCGGCTCGTTCTTTCGCCGTCAGACGCCACGGGGCGACGTCACCCTCAGCGCTCCCTCGATCCCGGTGTACGTGAAGGAACTTCCGCCGCGGGCGCCGGCCGGATTCGACGGAACGGTGGGAAGCGAGCTGGAATTGAGTTTGAAGACCGATCGCAAGAATCTCTCGGTGGGGGATGCCCTCACCGTGTCCCTTCAGCTCTCAGGGGGTGGGTATCTCGCGGCCGCGTCCAAACCCGAGCTTCCCCAGCTTCCGAGCTTCCGCCAGCACGACTCGGGCTCTTCTCTCGACTCCGGACCCTCGGGAGGAGAACTCCGGGGGAGCCTGAAAGTGGAGAAGCTCCTCATTCCGCAGAAGGAAGGGAACTACACCATTCCCTCGGTCTCCTACGTCTATTACGACACCAAGAGAAATCGCTATCGCCGCCTGACCACCGAGCCGGTCGAGATCGCGGTGTCCCCTTCCGACGAGGCGCCGGTTTCTTCCTTCGCCACCGGGGGAAAGACCGAGATCGCGATTCTGGGCCAGGACATTTTGCACATCCAGGCGGTGAGCGGAGTGCTCAGGCCCTATGAAGGGCCGCTGATCGCCCGGCGGACGACCTGGGTCTTGGGTGCCCTGGCCCCGCTCATCTGGCTGGCTTCGGTCCTTCTGGCCTCGAGGCGCCGACGGCTTCTGGCCGATCCTCTGGGACATCGCTCAAGCCGCGCGCGCAAGTTGGCCGCCGCCCGACTCTCCGGCGACGGGAGCGACGCTGAGCGGGTGAGCGAGGCGCTCATGATCTGGTTCGGGGCCAAGGCTCGCCGTCCGGTCTCCGGATTCACCCGCAGCGAGTTGCTCGATTGGTTGAAAGAGAAGAAGGCTCCCGCAGAGCTCGTGGAACAGGTCGACACGATGCTCGACCACTGCGATCGAGCCCGATTCGCGGCAGCCGGAGAAGAGACGAGGCTCGTGGACGAAGCGAAGACCCTGCTGCTCGTGCTGGAAAAGGAGTTGGGCCGTGTTTGAGCTTCTACGACGGCTGACGCTGGCCGGCATCGTTCTGTTTGCCGCGGCCGGGGCGCAGGCGGAAGACCTGGGACGTGCGCAGACCCTCGCGGCACAGGGCAACCACGCCTACGAAGCGGGGGACTATGATACCGCGGTGAAGGACTATCAAGCCGCCATCGACGCTGGACTGGACCACGAAGTGTTGTTCTATAATCTGGGCAACGCCTGGTTCAAAATGGGGAGCGTGGGAAAGGCGATCTTGTCCTATCGTCGAGCTTTGCTGCGCGCGCCTCGGGATGCCGCTGCTCGCGCAAATCTCGCTCAGGCGAAGACCCTCATCAAGGACGAAGCGCTCGCTCCACTCTCGGTGCCCCTCTTCTTGAAACCTCTGGTCTGGTTGTATTCGCGCTTCAGCCTCAACGAGTGGACCGCGGCCGCTCTGAGCTTCTGGTTCGTTCTGGGCCTGGTGGGCGCGTTGCGTGCCTGGTGGCGTCCGTCGCGGCTCAGAGGCCGGGGAGTCATCTGGGGCCTCTGCACTGCGCTCGCGGTGTGTACGGTGATGGTGGGCATTCACGCTGACAACGAGCTTCGCCACCACGAGGCCATCGTGACGCAAACCGAAGTCGACGTACGGAGTGGACCTGGCGAGAACTACAATTTATCCTTTAAGATCCACGAAGGTTTACGTGTCTTCGTCGACACGCGCCGGGCGAAGTGGACTCGGATCCACCTGGGCGGAGACTTGATCGGCTGGGTTCCAGTGGCTTCGATCGAGGAGATCTGAACCGGCCAGCGGTTGCGCAGCGCGCAACCAGCCGCGCCCCTCGCCAGCGCGCGGTCCCAATCCACAACGAGTTTACGGAGATCGAGCCGAGGAGATAGCCCGGATGAACCGATCGGAAATCAGCGATGCGCGGAGTCTCTCCGCGCCGGGAATCCAGAAGGGGCCGATCTGGCCCCTTCTCTTGCCTTTCGCACTCGGCACGCTGCTCCGGCTGTGGGCGCTGCCGTCGTCGGTGAACTTGCGGTTCTTCCCGCAGGCAGAGGGTTTGGCGGCGCCGGACGGAACCCGAATCTTCTCCGCCATCCTCTTCGGGCTCGTGGTTCTCACCGTGGCCTGGATCTCCAGGGAGTTGGGGGGGGGTCTCGCCGGCTCTGAGCGCGGGAATCGTTCTGGCTCTGTGCTGGCCCGCGCTCATTTTGAGCGTCATGCAGTTGGGAAACGTGGCGCTCATTCTCGTCCTGATGATCGGTCTGGCCATCGTCAGCATCGGCGGCAGACTCTCCGGGTTCGGTTGGGCACTGTGGGCTCTTGCGGCTCTGCTCCTTGCGCTTCCCCTCCTGAGGGACTCGTGGCTGGGAACCTCGGTTCTGCTTCCATCGCACCCAAGCGACGCGATCTTGCTCCTCTGGCGCCACGAGATCCCGCGCCTCTCAGCGCCGATCTTCTTGGGCAAGATCCCACTCTTCGCGCTGGGACTGAGCAGTCTTCTCGTTTTGCGGGGACGACCGGGAGCGCGCGCGGTCGCGCTCTTTCTGTTGGTCCTCGTGCTGGTGGATTGGTTCTGGCCCCTGGGCCAGCAATCTCGATCTGGCCGTGTTGGCGCTCTTGGCCGTTCTCGGTGGGGTGTGGTTCGCCGCGCTGCGCGCTTCGTGGGGCGGGGGTCAGCGGAAAGCGCTTGCGGCCCTCTGCGTGTCGGTACTCGTCCTCTTGGCGGTGGGATCCTATTTCACCCGGGTGTCGGGCGATGCCCTGACGCGGGCTGAAGTCTCGCTCCGGCTGGAACGCGCCCATCAGGAGAACGACAAGGGGATGAGTCAGGCGGCCCTGGAGGACCTCGCCTGGATTCTCACGCGCGAGCCTCAAGACCACGACGCGCGTAATTTGCGGGCGTGGGTGCTTCTCGGGCAGCGGCAATTCAAGTCGGCCGCGGTCGCGTTCAAGGAAATGCTACGAGACTTTCCGGAATCAGCCGATTCGCAGCTGGGGGTCGGTTGGTCCAACTACTATCTGGGCAACTACGTGACCTCCAAGATGGCCTTCACCAGGGCCTTGAGCCTTCGGCCGGAAAACGCGAGCGCCATGGTCGGAATGGGTTTGGCGGAGTTCGCAGGGAACAACGATCTGGACGCGGGAGAAAAGCTCATCCGTGAGGGACTGAAGCTCGATCCGAAAATCGCCGAGGGCTATGCGGGGCTGGCCATGATCATGCTCAAGAGAGGAATCGAGACCCCCGAACAGACGAAGCAGCTGCGTGAGTACGTGCACCAGGCGATCGTTCTGGACCCCAAGAACGAAGCCGCGCGTCGCTGGGCCAGGCGAAGGGGATGGTACGATCTCTTCCCCGAGAATGAGAGACCCGGCAACTGGAAAGAGCTCATGAAAGAGCAGCAGACCCAGCAATGAGGCAGAGAATCGTCGTCAAGGGCGCTCGCCAGCACAATCTGAAGAACGTCGACCTCGAGATTCCCCGCGATGAGCTCGTCGTCTTCACCGGAGTTTCGGGGAGCGGCAAGTCTTCGCTGGCGTTCGACACGCTTTATGCCGAGGGACAGCGGCGCTACGTGGAGAGTCTCTCCTCCTATGCGCGTCAGTTCCTCGGACAGATGGAAAAGCCACACGTCGATCATATCGAGGGCTTGAGTCCCGCCATCTCGATCGACCAGAAGTCACCCAGCCGCAATCCTCGTTCCACCGTCGGCACCGTTACCGAGATCCAGGACTATCTCCGCGTCATCTTCGCCAGACTCGGGGAGCAACACTGTCATCGCTGCGGCAGGAAAGTGGGTCGCCAGACACCCGGACAGATGGCAAAGCGACTGCAGCAATTCGCGCCGGGCACCCGGCTCGTCCTCTACTCACCGGTGGTGCGTGGCCGGAAAGGAGAGTATCAAGAACTGCTGCGCAAACTGCGCAAAGACGGTTTTTCTCGTCTGAGGATCGACGGAAACTACCTCGATCTCCAAGAACACGAAGCACCGCGCCTCTCCAAGACCATGACCCATGACGTGGAGGTTCTCATCGATCGGATCGTGGTGGGAAGAGTCTCCACCTCACGCCTGGTCGATAGCATCGAGACCGCGCTGCGCCTCTCCTTTGGTTTGCTTTTGGCCGAGAGCGAAGCCGGCGACGAAGTGCTCTTGGGGGAGGACTATGCGTGCGTCCATTGCGGAATCTCCTTCGAGGAGCTGATTCCTCAGCACTTCTCCTTCAACTCTCCCCGCGGCGCGTGTCCTGAGTGCAACGGCCTGGGGACCCTGTTGCAGGCCGATCCCGAGCGTCTCGTCCTGGATCCTGAGAAGTCCGTGATGGCCGGTGCTCTGGCGCTCATGGGGAACCTCGAGGAGAAAGACAGTCTCGGCTGGTGGAACCAACGGCTTCTCCAGATCGCGGATTACTACTCCATCGACTTGAATCGGCCCTGGAAGAAACTGTCCAAGCGCGATCGGAAACTCCTGCTCCACGGCGACGCAAATACCACGCTCACGTACCGCTACGAGAGCAGTCACTTCCGTGGCGATTTCGAGGGAAGGGTGGTCGGAGTGGCCACCGAGGTCGAACGACTCGTCCGTCAGACCAAGAGCGAACGCCGCCGCCGCTACTACAGTCAGTTTCTGCACGAGGGAGTCTGCCCCTCCTGCAAGGGTTTGAAGCTGCGTCCGGAAAGCCTGGCGGTCAAACTCGGCACTCTCAACCTCGCTCAACTGAATCAACTCTCGATCGAGCAGGCTCATCACTACATCACCACGCTGAAAGTGCCCAAGTCCAGAGCGCAGGTGGCCGAGGACGCGTTTCGCGAGGTCGCATCAAGGCTGAGGTTCCTTCTCGACGTGGGGCTGGAATACCTCACCCTCGACCGCGCTGCGCCGACCCTCAGCGGCGGCGAGAGCCAACGCATTCGCCTGGCGAGTCAGATCGGCTCACAGCTCGTCGGCGTGCTCTACATCCTCGACGAGCCTTCGATCGGTTTGCATCAGCGGGACAATGCGCGCCTTTTGCGCACGCTCGAAGATCTGCGCGACATGGGGAATACCGTGATCGTGGTGGAGCACGACGCCGAAACCATCGCTCACGCTGACCACGTGATCGATTTTGGCCCCGGAGCGGGAGTGAACGGGGGAGAGATCGTCTTCTCCGGCAGTGTCCCTCAGCTGCGTCGAGCGAGTTCGCGCAGCCTGACCGGGGCCTACCTGACGGGGAAACTGAAAATCGAAGTGCCTCGGCGTCGAAGGAAGCCGGGTCGCGCCGCAATCACGCTCAAGGGCGCGCGTCTGAACAATCTCAAGAGCCTGGACGTGTCGTTTCCCGTGGGTCTCTTCACCGCGGTCACCGGAGTGTCGGGCAGCGGGAAGAGCTCCCTGGTGAATGAGACGTTGTATCCCGCGTTGGCGAATGCGCTCTCGGATCGCCAGCTAAGAGTCGGTCCGTTCAAGCGCATCACCGGCCGCTCGAACATCGACAAGGTAATCGACATCAATCAGGATCCCATTGGACGTACTCCGCGCTCGAATCCCGCGACCTACGTGCAGGTCTTCACCCTGATCCGGGAGATCTTCGCTCAACTGCCTCTCTCCAATGCGCGCGGGTATAAGCCCGGCCGATTCTCCTTCAACGTGAAAGGAGGGCGCTGCGAGGCGTGCGAGGGGCACGGTCAGAAGAAGATCTCCATGCACTTCTTGGCCGATGTCTGGATCACTTGCGAAGTCTGCAAAGGACAGCGATTTCAGGCGGAGACCCTGCAGTGCCGCTACAAGGGGAAATCGATCGCCGACGTTCTGGACATGGACGTGCAGGAAGCGCTGGAATTCTTTCAGAATCAGCCTAAGATCAGCAAGATTCTGCAGACTCTTCACGACGTGGGGCTGGACTACATCAAGCTGGGCCAGCCGGCGACGACTCTCAGTGGGGGAGAAGCACAGCGAGTGAAACTGTCGCGCGAATTGGCAAGGCAGGCTACCGGCCGCACACTCTACGTGCTCGACGAACCCACGACTGGTTTGCACTCCCACGACATCAAGCGACTTCTTTCGGTGCTCCACCGACTGGTCGACGCCAAAAATACCGTCGTCATCATCGAGCACAATCTGGACGTGATCAAAACCGCGGATTGGATCATCGATCTGGGGCCCGAAGGCGGCGAACGAGGCGGGCAGATCCTGGCTGAGGGTCCTCCCGAGGCCGTGGTGCGGGTCAAGAAATCCCATACCGGCCGCTATCTGGCCGGCGAACTGAATCGGTGTTCCTGATGGAAGAGTTGGCCTACGTAGAGGGAATGGAAAAGACGCTGGACATCGGTGACCACCCGTTTCCTCTGGCCAAGTACTCGATTCTCACCCGCTTGCTTCGCGAGGAGCTGCAACTGCCCGAGGACCGGT
This sequence comes from Candidatus Krumholzibacteriota bacterium, assembly GCA_963764625.1. Taxonomy (GTDB): domain Bacteria; phylum Krumholzibacteriota; class Krumholzibacteriia; order JAJRXK01; family JAJRXK01; genus JAOZPE01. The sequence goes on from CAVXTH010000009.1 coordinate 839,414, forward strand.
TCCACGAACCGGTGCAGGTGAACGCGGAGGACATCGCCCGCATCCACACTCCGCGCTACGTCGCCGATCTGGAAGAGGCGCGCGAGACCTGGGCCACCAGGAGCAGCGAGCTTCCCGTGACCAAGGAGGTCATCGGGTCCTTTCGCCGGCTCCTGGGAGCCAGCGTGCAGACGGTAAGGCTCGCTCTTTCACAGGGTATGGGTTTCTGCATCGGCGGTGGATTCCACCACGCTTGCCCGGATCACGCGGAAGGTTTCTGTTACTATCACGACATGGCGATCGCGGTGGAGAGCGCGCGCGCGGAGTCGGATCTCGAGCGGGTCCTCTTTCTCGACGTCGACGTGCATCAGGGAAACGGCACCGCTCTCATCTACGGACTGGACGAGGACACCTTCACCTATTCGATTCATCAAGAGCGTAACTATCCCCTGAAGCAGCGCAGCGATCTCGATACTCCGCTTCCCGACGGAATCGGTGACGCGGAATACTTGGAGAGGCTTCAGGCCGATCTGGAAATGATCGACGAGAGATTCGCGGCTCCTCAACTGGTGTGCTACGTGGCGGGAGTCGATCCCTACGAAGGAGACCAGCTGGGGGGACTCGCGCTCACCCAGGAGGGCCTGCGCCGCCGCGATCACCTCGTTCTCTCGCGCTACGTCGAGGCCGAAGTGCCGATCGCCATTTTCCTGGCCGGAGGGTACGCCGGCAGCGCGGAGGAGACCGCTCGGCTTCATTTTGGAACCGCACAGGCGGCGGAAGACGTACTAGCCCAGAGACATTGACTCAACTCACCGGAGGTTGATTTGTGGAACTTGCAATCGGGATTCCTCTCTGGCTGCTCTTCGGAGTGTTGTCCGCCTGGATCGCAACCACCAAGGGCCGTAGCGGCTGCGGCTTCTTTTTTCTGGGGGCGATTCTGGGCCCCATTGGCCTGGTGATCGCGGCGGTGGTGGGCAAGAGACACTGAGTTGCCTCAGTCGGTCGGCCCCTCGAACACACAGCGCGCGCTACATGTCTCCTGCACCGTCACCCGGGAGAGCTGTGGAAGGCGAGGGATCAAACGCTTGTAGATCCAGGCCGCGAGGACTTCCGAAGTGGGGTTTTCCAGTCCTTCGATCTCGTTGAGATAGTAGTGATCGAGGGTTTCGTGAAGCGGTCGAAACGCCTCGGCAATCTCCGCGTAGTCGATCAGCCAACCCGTCTCGGCGTCGATCTCTCCCTCGATTTCCACGCGAATCTTAAAACTGTGCCCGTGCAGTCGGCCGCACTTGTGTCCGGCGGGAACGCGCGGGAGCCGGTGCGCCGCCTCGAAAGAGAAGTCCTTCACCAGCCGGGTTCTCATTCAGTCCTCCCCTTGACCCGCTCTTGGCCGCTTGCATACACTGCCCGCCGACGGTGCCTTCCCCGCTCTTCTGAGCTGGCACCACGAGGTCCTCAAACTAGCAGGAGAACTCGATGGAGCAAGCGCGTGGACAGTGGGGTTCGAGCACGGGTTTCATCCTGGCCGCGGCCGGTTCGGCGATCGGGCTGGGAAATATCTGGCGATTCCCCTACGTAGCGGGCGAGAACGGCGGCGCTGCCTTCGTATTGCTCTATCTGGCCTGCGTGATCCTCATTTGCCTGCCCTACCTCTTTGCCGAGCTCATTCTGGGCCGCTACAGCCACAAGAATCCCGTCGGAGCCATCGAGGCCATTCGGGGACGCCGCTCGCTCTGGGCCTGGGCCGGCGCCCTGGGCGTTCTCACTGGAGTGGGCATTCTGAGCTACTACGCGGTCATCGCGGGGTGGACGCTCGGATACATCTTCAAGGGTTTCGTGGCCCCTCACCTGGAGTTCGCAGCGTTCACGGGGAATGCGCTGCTGACGATTCCCTTGTTCGGCCTCTTCATGCTGCTGACGATCGGGGTGGTGTTGGGAGGAGTCGAAACGGGCATCGAGCGGACCGCGAAGGTCCTCATGCCCGTCCTTTTGATTCTCATGCTGATCGTGATCGTCCGTGGTCTGACTCTGCCCGGTGCCATGGCGGGCCTCACCTTCTACCTGAAGCCGGACTTCTCGCAGGTCACGACGAGCACGGTCCTGACCGCCCTGGGGCAGGCCTTCTTCTCCTTGAGCCTGGGGATGGGGGCCATGATCACCTACGGCTCCTATTTGCCCAAGGACGCCGATTTGAGGATGGCTGGCTCCTTCGTGGCCTTCTTCGACACGCTCATCGCGGTCCTGGCCGGGTTCATGATCTTCCCCGCCGTCTTTGCCATGGGGGAGAGCCCGGACGTGGGTCCCTCGCTCGTGTTCGTGGTTCTTCCGAAGGTCTTTTCCTCGATGCCCATGGGCTCTTTGGTCTCGGTGGTGTTCTTCGTGCTTCTGGCCATCGCGGCCCTGACCTCCACCGTCTCCTTGCTCGAGGTGGTGGTGGCCTATTTCGTCGACGAACGGCACTGGTCGCGCAAGAAGTCGGCCTGGTCGGTGGGGGTCGTCACTTTCATTCTGGGATTGCCCGCCGCACTCTCGTCCGGAGCGTCGGACTTCTTCACCTCGATGCACATGTTCGGCAAGGAAAGCGTTCTGGGCATCATGGACTTCATCTGGGGAAACATCTCCCTCGCGCTCGGTGGGCTCCTCTTGAGCGTCTTCGTGGGGTGGATCTGGGGCGTGAAGAAGGCGGGGGAGGAACTGAAGCTCGGCTGCGGGATCACCGATTCCGGCGTCGCGTTCTGGGGCATCTTCATCCGTTACATCTGCCCCGTCGTGATCTTCGCGGTGCTTCTGGACGTCTTCGGCGTGTTCCGTTGATCGAACTCGCGAAGCGGCCGGCTCAGCTCTCGGCGCCCTCCTGGGCCTCTTCCTCCGGCGGTTCGAAGCAGTAGCGGCAACGCGCCTCGTACATTCCCGCCGCCCCGATCTCGATGCGGTCGTGTCCTCCGGTGAGCTTCTGGGTGTAGGCGGCTGGCGCGCCGCAGACCATGCAGATCGCGAGGCTCTTGGTGATGTATTCCGCGGTGGCAAGGAGTTGGGCCATCACTTCGAAAGTTTCGCCGCGGAAGTCGCGATCGAGTCCGGCGGCGATCACGCGCTTTCCCTGATTGGCCAGGCGATTGCAAACCTCGACCAGGCCTAGATCGAAGAACTGCACTTCGTCGATGCCTATGACCTCTACCCGATCGTCGACCCGTTGCATCAATGCCTTGGAATTCTCGACTGGCTCCGAGTGCAGCCTCATCTGACTGTGCGAAACGATGTGGTCTTCGGCGTAGCGGACATCCAATCCCGGTTTGAAGATCTGGACCCGCTGCCGGGCAATCTCCGCGCGCCGCAGGCGCTTGATGAGCTCTTCGCTCTTGCCGCTGAACATGCTGCCGGTGATGACTTCGATCCAACCGGACTTGGGATAGGGTCGCTGCATGACCCACCTCGGAGATTGAGATGACAAGCCCGCGCCCCCCGCTGGCAAGAGGGTGGGCGCCTTCGCGCGGGGGAACGCTTGGTTCGCCCACGGCCTTGGAGCATAGCCAGTAGGCTGCTGCTTCACAAGACCTCAAGCTGCCTCTGGTGGGGGCCGCCTCTCCCATGCTATCCTGCCCGCCATGAGCACTCCACCGCAGCCTCTTGCGCGCGCTTCTTTCCACGAGCAACTCTGCCCACCGCTGGTGGGAATGATCCATTTGCCGCCGCTTCCGGGCGCCAGCGCGTACGCCGGGAACGGGGACCTCGCTCTCGAGCAGGCCCTGCGTGACGCGCAGGGCCTGGTGGAGTCCGGCTTCGGTGCGCTCATGGTGGAGAATTTCGGCGACGCGCCCTTTTTCGGCGCGAGAGTACCCGCGATCACCGTGGCCGCCATGACGAGAGTGGTGGAACGCCTGCGCCAGGAATGGCCCAAGGTGAAGTTGGGAGTGAATTGTCTGAGGAACGACGCCAGGGCGGCCCTGTCCATCGCCTGCGCGACGGGCGCCTGGGCCATCCGGGTCAACGTTCACACCGGAGCCACCCTCACCGACCAGGGCATTCTGCAGGGAGCCGCGGCAGAGACTCTTCGCATGCGGACACAGCTTTCCGCCTCTACCCTGATCCTCGCCGATCTGAGGGTGAAGCATGCCGCTCCTCTTGCGGCGCGGCCCTTGGCCGAGGAGGCGCTCGAGCTACGCCAGCGAGGCCGGGCCGACTGCGTGCTCATCACAGGCGGAGGAACTGGCCAGGCGGCCGATCCGGCTTTGGCCGATGAGCTGCGCGAGGTCCTGCCCGAGACGGCGATCCTCGTGGCGAGCGGCGTCAGCGCCGAAAACGCGGCTCTTTGGGCGAAGCGTGTCGACGGCGCCATCGTGGGCAGCGAGCTCATGCGGGACGGACGCGCCGGGGCCGGGGTCGACGTGGAGCGGGCCCGTCGGTTCATGAGCGCGTGGAGCGAGGCTTCGACATCGTCTTTAGCGGGAGGAAGTGGGCAGAAATGAAAGGCGTCATTCTCGCCGGCGGACTGGGGACGCGGCTTCACCCCTTGACGAAGGTGACCAACAAGCACCTCCTGCCGATTTACAAGAAGCCGATGATCTACTATCCCATCGAAGCTCTGGTCGCGGCGGGAATCAGAGACATTCTGGTCGTCACCGGTGGCAACAGCGCCGGCGACTTTCTGAAGCTGCTGGGCAACGGCAGCACATTCGGCCTTCCCGCGATCAACTACACCTACCAGGAAGGTGAGGGGGGAATTGCCGACGCGCTGCGGCTGGCGCGCTACTTTGCCGGCAGCGATCCGATCTGCGTCATCCTGGGTGACAACATCTTCGAAAAGAGCCTCCGTCCCGCGATCGAGTCCTACCATCAACGCGGAGGATCGGGCGCGCAGATCTTTCTCAAGAAAGTGAACGACCCCGGACGCTTCGGAGTTCCCGTCTTTCAAGACGAAAGGGTGGTGGGAATCGAGGAAAAGCCGAAGAAACCCCAGAGTAGCTATGCGGTGACCGGGATCTACGTGTTCGACCATCGGGTGTTCCAGATCATCGAGACCCTGAAGCCCAGTCACCGCGGTGAGCTGGAGATCACCGATGTCAACAACGCCTACATCGAATGGGGAGAGATGCACTGGGCCGAGCTCGAGGGCTGGTGGACCGATGCCGGTACCTTCGATTCACTTCTCCACGCCAGCAAGCTGGTGGCCGAGAGCGGCGCCAACAACCCCTAGGGTGAAGCCATGAAGCTTTTCGTCACCGGGGGCGCCGGGTTCATCGGAAGCAATTTCATCCATCAGCTGCTTTCCGGTGGCTCGGAGCTGGAACTCGTCAATTTTGATGCGCTCACCTACGCGGGGAATCTGGAGAATCTGGCCGAGCTCAAGGATGACCCGCGCTATCGTTTCGTGAAGGGAAGCATCGGCGATCCGAAGCAGGTAGCAAAGGCACTGGACGACAGCTTCGACGCGATCGTCCACTTCGCGGCCGAGAGTCACGTGGATCGCTCCATCGAGGGCGCGAGAATCTTTCTCGAAACGAACGTGCTGGGCACGCAGATCCTTCTCGAGCGCGCGAAGGAACTGGGCGGAATCCGATTCATCATGGTCTCGACCGACGAGGTCTACGGGAGCCTCGGCCCGCACGATGATGCCTTCAATGAATCGACCTCTCTTGCCCCGAACAGTCCCTATTCAGCTTCCAAGGCTTCGGCCGATCTGCTATGCCGGGCGTATCACCACACCTTCGGACTGCCGGTCATCGTCACCCGGTGCAGCAATAATTACGGACCCTACCAGTTTCCCGAGAAGCTCATTCCGCTCATGATCTCCAATGCGCTCCAGGATGAGGCCCTCCCCGTGTACGGCGACGGGAAGAACGTGAGGGACTGGCTGTACGTGCGCGATCATTGCAGTGCCATCGAGGCGGTGCTCCGGAGGGGAGGACCTGGCGAGATCTACAACATCGGCGGCGACAGCCAGCGCGAGAACATTCAAGTCGTTCGACTCTTGCTCGAGATTCTAGGCAAGCCGGAGAGTCTCATCCGCTACGTCGGTGACCGTTTGGGACACGACCGCCGCTACGCGATCGACGCTAGCAAGATCAAACGCGAGCTGAACTGGCGGCCACAGGTGAGCTTCGAAGATGGTCTGGCGGATACGGTGCAATGGTATCTCGATCACGGAAGGTGGCTGGACACCGTGCGCAGCGGAGAGTACCGCGCCTACTACGAGCGCATGTATTCGGGACGTTAGCGCAGGGCGCGCTTGCGACGCGCCGCCATGAGTTCGATCCGCGAGATGGATCGTCTGGCTTCACGAGCGACCGACTCTCCGAACGCGTCGCGCTCGAGATCGAGCAGTCTTCCTTCCAGGTGCACGCGTACTCCCTCATCGCCCAGGGTTCCCAGATGGAACGCGGCCTCGCTGCGAACTCCGGCCGCGGTGTCATAGAGAGCGCGGATCAGCTTTCCCTGCGCGCGATCTCCGAGGCTCTGGGCCAGGGCGGAGCAGGCGGAGATCCGAACCAAGGGGTCGGGATCGTCCAGGGCCTTCTCGAGGCTCACCAGGACTTCCCGCCCGCCGAGTCGTCCCAGGGCGAGGACCACTTCCTGACGGACGTCGGCGTTTTCGTCGTCCAGAAGAGCGTGGAGGCGATGCGCCGCCCTCGGATTGCCGATGGCGCCCAGGGCGTTCGCCGCCTCCTCCCGAATGATGGGATCGTGACTCTGGAGCAGACCCAAAAGTGCCATGAGGGCTCTCTGAGGATGAATCTTCCGTAGCGAGATGACCACATCCCGATGGAAAGAAGCCTCTTCGCGTCCCAGCATGTCCACCAGGCAGCGCACTGCGCTTCTGCTGCCGATCTCGCCCAGCGCGGCCACCGCGTCTCCTCGCACCGAGGCCCGCCTCTCGTGCCGGACGCAATTGATGAGCACCCGTTCCGCGCGCCGGGCCGGGTCTTTTCCCAGATCGGGCTCGAGGGCGCGATCCGCGATGCGGTGCAGGCACCGCACCAGAGAGTTGGGATGGGGGTGTGCCAGTTGCTTCACCAGAGGCCGGGCCAGATGACGCACGAATTCGCGTCCGTCGAGTCGATTCCGGTGACGCCTGAGTCCTTCGCTGGCGGCCTGGCGGACGGTCAGCTCGCCATGATCGAGGAGTTGGATCAAAAGCCGGGTGCTCTCGTCGTCGTCGACTTCGGTCAACACGCCGGTCAGCCAACGCGCGCCGTCCACATCGCGCAGAATTTCTTCGAGGCGATACACCAGTCCGACGCACCCGCGCCGCTGGAGCAACTGAGCCGCGAGTTCCTGGGCTTCGGATTCGCGCGAGCGCCAGCTCGCGCCGAGGAATGCGTCCAGTTCGCGGTCATCCCAGGAGCAGAGCTCATCCAGCAGCGCCTCGGTCCCTTCGGAGTGCGCCAGAAGGAAATCCACGACGGCTCCGAACTCCCGGGCGGAGATCTCCTCTCCCCGTCGTTTGAACGGCCCGAGAAAACGCTGAGCGCTGCGGAGCACTCCCCTCTGTTCGAAATCGATCATCGCGGAATCCCATTCCGTGGTGGTTTCTTGACCTGGCCGCTACGACCCGTCTAGTCTCGCAGTCGCCGGCAAAGGCCGACGCGACGAGAACTCTCCCCTAAAGAATTCGCGGTAGGGGGGATTCTGTCAACCACCAGGCGTCAAGCCTCAGATCTCGCGAGATCGTCGAGAGCGAAAATGTCAAGAAAAGACTTTCCAAACCCCTCGGTGGTATTCGGAGAAAGCCTGAGGGGGCGCGTTCGAGCGCGCGCCTTGTGGTACGATCGAGTGAGTGTCGATGAAAGCGACGGCGCCTTCGGAGAGTTGGAAGCATGCGCCGCGCAACTGCGGTCCTGCTACGCCGGCTGTACCGTGGGTCAAATCGAGGGTATCCTCCAAGCGCGCCGACTCTATCGCTCCTTCGGCATCGATCCCACGAGCACCAGACCCTCCAGCGAGGCTCTTCTCAAACGCGCTCTGCAGGGGCGAGAACTCTACCACGTGAGTAACGTGGTCGACGCGGGGAATCTGGCCTCACTGCGCACTCTTCTTCCCATCGGCCTCTACGACCGTGCCGCGATCGAGGGCGAGACGGCGACGATCCGTGAAGGCCGCGAAGGAGAGGAGTATCCGGGAATTCGCAAGGGCGCGGTTCACCTCACCGGCCGACTGTGCATCGCCGACGACCTCGGCCCCTTTGGATCTCCCACCAGCGATTCTCTGCGGACTTGCGTCACCGCGAGCACTTCGTCGCTTCTGGCCATCGTCTTCGCTCCCGGTGAGTGCGAGCCAGAGCGCGTGCTCGCCACGGCGCATTCACTCACTTTCGGCTTCGAAGAGTACGCCGGGGCGCGTCTGGTGCGCGAACTGGAACTCGCTGAGGAGCTCTGAGCCGCGGTCGCTGCGCCGCTCAATCGACCGAGCCCGGTCGCCACCGTCTCAGGACGAACTCTCTGGCGTCGTCGATCGATCGCATTCGCCCCTCGAGTTGCTGGTCTTCCACCGCGCGCAGAATGACGCCCAAGAGCGGACCCGCAGAGAATCCCATCGCGATCAGATCGCGGCCACTCAAGAGGGAAGGCGGTCGCAATCCCTCCTCGTTGAGGTGCTGCAGTTGCTGAAGACAGAAGTCGTAGAGCGACAGGTCGCCGTGGGAGGAGAGGCAATCGGCCCGGTGGAGAGCCAAATGATCCGCGAAGTTCTCCTGGCGCAGAAATCGTTTGAGAGTGGAGGGACGCATCTTCTTCACCGCGGCGAAACGCAGATGCTCGCGCACGAGAGCGACGACTCGTTCGATGGTGTCTCTGTCGCAGCGCAGACGACGCAGAATTCGCTCGGCGACTTCCATCCCCACCGGTACGTGGCGATCGAAACGGATGCGCTCTCCCTCGCTGTAGGTGAGAGGCTTCCCTACGTCGTGAAGCAACGCTCCCCAGGCGAGAACCAAAGTCCTCGATTCGAGCGCTTCCAGAGCCATGCAGGTGTGGACGAACACGTCACCTTCGGGATGGAACTTCGCGGGCTGTTGCACTCCGATCGTGGCTTCGACTTCCGGGAGCACCACGGCCAGGATTCCACAGTAGTGGAGAATTCTCAGAGCCCGAGCCGGCCTGGGTCCCATGAGCATCGACTCGAGTTCCGCTCGCACGCGCTCGGCGCTGATGCGCTCCAGTTTGGCTGCGTTCTCGTGGATGGCCCACCAACATTCGCTCTCGACGGTGAAATCGAGCTGCGCCGCGAAGCGCGCCGCCCGCAGGAGGCGCAGGTGGTCCTCCTGAAATCTCAGGCTCGGCTCTCCGATCGTCCGCAGCACCCTCTTCTCTAGATCCTCCAGACCCCCCACCGGATCGATGATCTCGTTGCGCTGGGGATCAAAGTACAGACCGTTGATGGTGAAGTCGCGGCGCGCCGCGTCCGCCTCGAGGTCGGCGAATTCGACCTGTTCGGGATGGCGGCCGTCCCGATACCCGCTCTCGCGACGAAAGGTGGCAACTTGTATCGGCGTGTTCGCCTCGACCACGAGCATGACCCCGAAGCGGGCTCCCACGGGATGGGAATGGGGAAAGAGCTCGGCAAGCTCTGAAGGAGTGGCGGAGGTCGCGAGATCGACGTCCTTCGGAGTCTGACCCAGAACCGCGTCCCGGACCGCTCCACCCACCGCGAAGGCGCGAAAGCCGGCGTGGTGCAGCCGGGTCAGCACAGCGAGCGGAGCCGAAGGCAGGCTGAGGGTTCGCATGCGCCGCTTGAGAATCAATCGAAACTCCTCGGATAGGCGCCATCTAGCCTACGACGCCCCCCGGCAAAAGGCCAGAACGGCTGCGCTGGTCCCATGCGGCCAGATTAGCGTTGGACATCGGCCGCCGGCTCCACGAAACTGGGACCGGCATCGGATATTGTGATCTGATTAGCCAGTCGTGGTCTAGGGTCTAGGAGGTGTCCGTGAAAAAGCTGCTTGCCGCGATCGCATTCGTGGTCCTGCTCGCCCCCGTTCCACGCGTGCGGGCGGGTGGGTTCAACATCTACGAGATGGGATCGCGCGCCACCGCTCTGGGAGGGGCGTTTACCGCCACCGCGGACGATCCCTCCGCGATTTTTTACAACCCAGCCGGCCTGGCCTTTCAGCCCGAGGGTTGGCAACTCTCCTTGAACGTCTCTCCTTTGCATCCGGAATCCAAGTTCACGAGGTCCTCGGGCGCCACGGCACTCACCTACCCCGGCGACCTCGAGAGCGGGACCGCCGGGAAGTGGTTCTTTCCCACCGGCGCGTACCTGAGTTACAAGAGGGGCGATTGGTCGGCCGGGTTCGGCGTGTTCACTCCCTTCGGCCTCGGAGTCGACTGGGATCGCAAGGACACTTTCGCCGGCCGGCCCATCTCCACCAACGCCGAGATCCAGGGCTACTATTTGAGTCCGGTCGTGAGCTACCAACCCAACCGACGCTTCGCGGTCTCATTGGGAGCGCACGCGGTGATCACTCACCTCACCCTCGAGAACATCGCCACCGCAAACCTGGGAACCGGTCTGGACAATCTGAACATCGCCGACGTCAAGATCCAGGGCACCAGCAAGGTGGGCATGGGATTGGCGGCGGCCGCGATGTACAAGCCGACCGATGATCTGACCCTGGGCCTCAACTACAAGATGGGCGTGACCAACAAGTTCCGGGATCAAGACGCGACCGTCACGCAACGGTTCACCGGATCTCCGAGCATCGATGCGGCGGTCACGGCGGCGTTGGGAACCAAAGCGGGAACCCAAAACGTGAGCGGGGATCTGGACTTCCCCGACCTGCTCGCCGGGGCGGTACGCTACGATTTTCAGGGGGGCTTCTCGCTGGAAGCAGATTATGTCTGGGTCGGTTGGTCGACCTTCGATGCGGTGACGCTCGAGTTCGCCGACGGCAGCAGCGAGACCCTCAAGGAGAACTACAAGGATGCCTGGCAGATCCGCATCGGAGGAGAATACAGCTACTCCGATCAACTGCGGTTCATGGTGGGGTACTGCCACGATGAGACCCCGCAGCCCAAGGGCTCCATTTCCCCGATTCTTCCCGACGCGAACCGGAATGACTACAGCCTCGGCATCAGCTGGACCTCGGGCAGCGGGCGTTACGACCTGAACGCGGGTTACATGCTGGTGGAATTCGAGGATCGCGACACCCTGGAGGGCGGAGTGGGTCAGAATTACGATGGTCTCGACGGCGCGTACTCGAGTCGCGCCCACATCTTCACTCTCGGTTACACCCGCCGGTTCTAAGGAGGTCCAGCATGCGAACGCAGTCCATCATCCTCGCGCTGGCGGTGCTCATGGTTCTCACCGCCGGCAATCTGTCCGGTTGCAGCGTCGATCAACCGGTTGCGCCGGACATTCCCCTCGGCAGCGCTGATCTACGCGTGGCGCGTCCTGTGGTTTCGATCGGAAACAGCCTCACCGCCGGATTCCAGAACGGTGGCTTGGCCATCACCGGACAGCTCGCGGGCTTCCCGCAGGTGCTCACCGCGCTGGTGGGCGGGCCGCGGATTTCCGCTCAGTTGCCGGTGTACATGCAGTTGCCGCTGGTCGGTACGGGGAACCCCGTGCAACAGACGGGCATCGGCAGCACGCCGGGGATGAGCTCCCTGTATGTGGATGGAGCAACCGGCGCGATCACCAGGGATTCGCTGACCGTCGATCCTTCGACTCTTCTGCTCAATGCGAGCTATCCCTTGCCCTACGACAATCTGGGAGTGCCCGGGGCAACCACGGCCGACGCGTACACCGCGCTCGACGCGGCCAGCAGTCAGGCGGGCAACAACTCGTTCTTCGATCTCATTCTGCGCAATTCCGCTCTGCCTCCTTTCGACACCACGCAGCTCGACCAGCTCGAGGCGCACTTCACGCGGGAGACGATCGTGGGACAGGACCCCGGCAGCGGCGCGCCGATCAACGGCGTGAACGTGCCGAAGATCATCACCCTCTGGATCGGCAACAACGACATCCTGGGTGGCGTGCTCACCGGTAATCCGGTGGTGGGGGTGAATGTGACGCCCTCGAGCGTGTGGGAGGGAATGTACTCGAGCATCCTCGACCGGGTGGCCGCCTTCGCGCCCGACGCCCAGGTCGCGCTGGCCAATCTCCAGACCACGCTGCCCTACTTCAGCACGGTGCCTCTCGGGACCGACGTGCCCAACGTGGGCTTCGTACCCTGGACCACCGACGAAACCGACGTGGTGTTCGTGTTGCTTCCGGCGGCGAGTGAACTGAATCCGCCGCTGGGGCCCGACTATTTGCCGGGAGGCACCGCGAGCATTCCCGCCGAATACACCATCAGCCAAAGCGAATGGGACGCGGTAAAGGCTCAGCTCGATGCCTACAACCAGATCATCGCCGATCAGGCGCTGGCGCGTGGGTGGGCCCTGGTGGACGCCGATGCGAATATGCTGGCGCTGCCTCGTGACCCTTACGCTCCGGCCACCTACGCCTCGCTCAACGGGGTCTTTCCCTGGCTCGACATGACCGGGGACGGGATTCCCGAGCAGAACGTGAACAGCGCCTTCACCCTCGACGGCATCCATCCCAGCGAGAAGGGCTACAGCGCGATCGCCGAGTGGTTCGCGATGGCCCTGAACGCCACCTACGGGACGAGCTACACCGAGACAGCTCCCCCGGTCGACAACCTTGCCGGCTTCGAACAGGTTCAAGCCGCCGGCAAGCAGGCCACACGCGCCTCCAAAGCGACTCTGGGGGTTTCCTTCACCAGGGCGGGAGCGGCCGGTCTCGATGCGGCGGCTCGCCTGATGGGGGAGGGTCGCTGAGACCGCAATCCTGAACGCAGACACAAGAAGGCTCCTCCCTTAAGGGAGGAGCCTTTTCCTTCGAGTACGCGTCGACCTCAGTTCTCTTCGTTCGCGTACATCTCCGTGAGAAGCCCGGCGTAGCGCTCCTGAATCACGCGCCGCTTCACTTTCATGGAAGGTGTGAGCTCTTCCTCTTCCTGGCTGAACTCGTGGTCGAGGAGCCGAAAGTATTTGATTTGCTCGTAACTGGGCCGGTTCTGGTTCACCTTGTCGATCAGATGTTGAAACAGCCCTTGCACCTCAACCGAGGCCAAGAGCTCGCCGCGTTCTGCATGCTTCAGTTCATGGCGCGCGGTGTACGCTTCGAGGCTCTCGAAGTTCGGGACCAAGAGCGCCACGATGTACTTGTGCTTGTCGCCGATCAGGCAGGCCTCAGTGACGTAACGACTGAGCTTGATTTCGTTCTCGATGGGTTGCGGAGCGACGTTCTTTCCGCCCGCGGTGACAATGATGTCCTTCTTGCGGTCGGTGATCTTCAGGAATCCATCTTCGCTGAGTTCTCCGATGTCCCCGGTGTGAAGCCAGCCGTCGACCAGGACTTCCGCCGTGTCTGTGGGGCGCTTCCAGTATCCCATCATCACCGAGGGGCTTCGGGTGAGGATCTCTCCGTCATGGGCGATTTTCACTTCCACTCCGAAAACCAGTGGACCGACGGTGCCAGGCCGGAAGGACTTCGCGTTGTTGACCGCGATCACGGGCGAGGTCTCGGTGAGTCCATAGCCTTCGTAGATGACCATGCCCGCCGCGTAGAAGAACTCGGCAATTTCCTTGGCCAGAGGCGCCCCGCCGGAGATGAAGAAGCGGAGCCGTCCCCCGGTACGTTTCTGCAATTTGCGGAAGACCAGGAGATCGGCGAGACGTTTTTTTGCTGCCAGAAGAGGCGAAATTCGCGCGTGGGCCAACTTCTGCTTCGCCCATGCCTCGCCGGCTGCCTTGGCCCAAAAGAAGATCCCTCGTTTGATCGCCGAACCCGAGACCGCCAGCGAGAGGACCCGTGCGTAGATCTTTTCGTAGAGCCTGGGGACCGAGACCATCACCGTCGGACGAACTTCCCCCATGTTCTCCGCCACGGTCTCGATCGATTCGGCGAAGGCGATGCCCACTCCGCTGTAAACCATGATGTAATAGCCGGCCATCCGCTCGAGCACGTGCGAGAGAGGCAGAAACGAGAGGCAGATGTCACTAGGGCCCAGCTCGAAACCCTTCAGAGCGTTGAGTACGTTGCTCACGATGTTCTGGTGGCTCAACATGACCCCTTTGGGATCGCCGGTGGTGCCGCTGGTGTAGATGAGAGTGGCGAGGTCGGTGGCCCGGATGCTTCTGCCTCGGGGATCGGAATCTTCGGGATGCCGTTCCATCTGGACTCGCCCGATCTCTCTGATCTGATCCAAAGCGTAGATGCCGGCGCGATCAGCCGGCTCGATGCAGATGATGGTGCGCAGATGGGGACAGCGCGGCCTTGCCGCTTCGACCTTCTCCAACTGCTTGGAATCCTCACAGAAGATGGCCGTGGCCTCGCTGTCGCGCAGAATGAACTCGACCTGGTTGGGCAAGAGGGTGGGGTAGAGGGTGACCACCACTGACGAGAGCCGGAGAATCGCCTGGTCGGCGAGGACCCACTCGAAGCGGTTCTGGCTCAGAATCGCGATGTGCTCACCTTCCTTGACCCCCAGACTGGCCAGTCCCTCGGTGAGCTCCTGGACGGCATTCAGAGTCTCGTGACTCGAAACCCTGTGCCACGTTCCCTCACGTTTGAACGCGAACATGTCTGGGCGGGGGCGGTCGCGGACCGCGGTCTCGAACAGATCGACGAGAGTCTCGACGGCCATGCCAGCCTCCTGGGCAAAGGAGAGGGCCGATGGACGGACCTTGAGCGACGCCCTATATTCACCGCCTCGAAGGAAGAGTGTCAACGGAGGATCTTCTGTGACGAGCGTCCCTACGCCAGCCTTCTCCTCTAGGCATGGCCGCGAGCTGAGCCAAACCCTCGTCGATTGGTATGAAGCGGAGCGGCGCGATCTCCCATGGAGACGTACGCGCGATGCGTACGCGATCTGGGTGAGCGAAGTCATGCTGCAACAAACGCGGGTGGAAGTGGTCCGAGGAAGGTGGGAACGCTTCCTGCGCCGCTTTCCCAGCCTGAGCTCCCTGGCGCGGGCCGATCTTCAAGAAGTCCTGGCCGAATGGGCGGGGCTGGGGTACTACCGCCGTGCTCGCCTTCTCCATGAGGCGGCACGCCGAGTCGAAGACGAACACGACGGTCGGCTCCCGGAAGACTACGCCACCCTGCTCGAACTCCCCGGCCTGGGCGCCTATACCGCGGCGGCCGTGGCCAGCATTGCCTACGACGAAGCCGTGCCCGCGGTGGACGGAAACGTAGAACGCGTTCTCTCTCGGCTTCTCGCGGTGGGAGGTGATCCCAAGCGAGGCGACACCGCGCGGGCGATTCGCGGTACCGCCAGGGCCCTTGTCCGGGAAGGCTCCCCTCGACTCGTGAGCCAGGGGCTGATGGAACTGGGTGCGCTGGTGTGTCTACCGCGCCAGCCGCGTTGCGAGCTGTGTCCCTGGTCCAAGGCGTGTCGAGCCAGAAGAAGCGGAAGGGTCGAGGACTTTCCCGAGCGACCGGCTGCCCGCGAACCCAAGCGGGTTTCCGCTTACGCCGCGGTCCTGCGCAAGGGCGAGCGCGCCCTGTGGCGGTGCCGCCCCGCCGGCGGCCACAACGAGGGGCTGTGGGAATTGCCCACCACGGCGTGGCACGAGGGAGAGGCGGACGAGAAGGAGGCCCGCGAGCGACTTGAGGAACTCGGTCGCGAATTCCAGGGAGAGTGGCGCGTGAAGCAGCTGCTGGCCACCGTGAAGCACAGCATCACCCACCACCGTGTCACCGTCTGTGCCTTCGCGGTGGAGGGAGAGGCCGAGGGCGGCCACGACACCCTGCGCTGGGCGAGCCTCAAGAAGGCGCAGTCCTTCGGACTCACCGCCGCCGCCGCGAAACTCTCCCGGCACCTTGCCCAAGAGCAGCCCCAGAAGCGGGCCCAGAAAGCGGCGAATTGAGACGTCCCGCAGCGTTGCCTTGCCCCGACGATGGCCTGGCAGTATGCTCCTCGAGAGACATACATCGAGACAACTCCTTTCCTCCCAAGAGATTGCCGATATGAATCCTGCGATTTCTCCCACTGCGAAGAAGCAAGCGGACTGGGCCGCCAATTCCTACAAACCCGAGAACCCCTTGCGCTTCGTGACCGCGGCAGGCCTCTTCGACGGGCACGATGCGGCGATCAACATCTTCCGCCGGCTCTTGCAACGATACGGCGCCGAGGTCATCCACCTGGGCCACAATCGAGCCGCGGAGGAAGTGGTGGACGCCACCATCCAAGAAGACGCGCAGGCCATCGCCGTGTCCTCCTACCAGGGCGGTCACATGGAATACTTCCGCTACATGCGGGAGCTTCTGGACAAGAAGGGCGCGGGCCACGTCAAGATCTTTGGAGGCGGAGGAGGAGTGATCGTTCCCGACGAGATCACGAGACTTCAGAGTGAAGGAGTGGAGCGAATCTACAGTCCGGACGATGGTCGCGCACTCGGGCTGGACGGCATCGTCTTCGACATGTTGCGTCGCAGCGATTTTCTCTGTCCGGCTCCTCTGAATCCTCCCGATGAGAGCGAGGAGGGCGCAGCGCGTTGGACCACGGTCGCCCGTTGGATTTCGTTGGTGGAGAGGGAAGGAGAGAACAGTGAGGCGATCCGTGAGGTGGCTTCCGTCCTCGACGAACGCCCCGCGGGGACCCTTGCGCCGGTGGTGGGTCTGACCGGAACCGGCGGCGCGGGAAAGAGCTGTCTGACCGATGAGATCGTGCGCCGTTTCCTGCTCGATTTCCCCGATCGCAACCTGGCGGTCCTCAGCGTGGATCCATCCAAGCGCCGCACCGGAGGCGCGCTGCTGGGCGACCGCTTGCGCATGAACGCGGTGCATCACGAGCGGGCGTACATGCGAAGCCTCGCCACGCGCCAGAGCAAGGGTGAACTCTCGGGCGCCATCCGCGACGCCATCGCGGTGGTGCGCGCCGCCGGATTCGACCTCGTAATCGTCGAGACCAGCGGAATCGGACAGGGAGACGCGGGCATCGTCGAGGTCTGCGACATCCCGATCTACGTGATGACCAGCGAATTTGGAGCGCCCACTCAGCTCGAAAAGATCGAAATGCTGGATTACGCGAAGATCGTGGTCGTGAACAAATTCGACCGTCGGGGAAGCGAAGATGCCCTGCGCGACGTATGCAAGCAACTCCGTCGCGAGCGCGATTTTGACCCCGCGATGCCAGTGGAAGAATATCCGGTCTTCGGCACCATGGCCTCGCGTTTCAACGACGAGGGAGTCAATGCCTTCTACAAGACGCTCATGCAGAATCTGGACGAGTTCAGCGGCGGAAAGTGGAAGAGCGCTCTGGACATCCCTTGCCGCCGTCAGACCGACGTCAAGACCCATGTCATCGATCCCTCGCATCTGCGCTACCTCTCGGAAATCGCGGATGCTCTGCGCACGCACCACGACTATACCAAGCAGCAGGTCACCGCGGCCCGGCGGGTGGATGCTCTACAGCGCGCGCTGGACGAGGTCGGAACCGAAAACGGCGCGGCGCTTTCCGCGAAGCTCGAGGAAGCGCGGGCCGAGCTCGACCCAATGATCGCGGCCGCCTTGGCGAGCTTCGACGAGTTGCGCGAGGCCTACCAGCGGGATGAGATGGTGGTGCGCATCCGGGACAAGGAGATTCGCAACCGCTTGAAGTCGCATTCCCTGGCCGGCACTCCGATCGCGCGCGTGGTGCTTCCCCAAAGCTCAGACAAGGGCGAGCAGGTTCGCTTCCTCTTGGAGGAGAACGTGCCCGGAAAGTGGCCCTATACCGCGGGTGTTTTCCCCTTCAAACGACCTGAAGAAGAACCGGCGCGCATGTTCGCGGGAGAGGGGCCGCCCGAACAGACGAATCTCCGGTTTCACTATCTGAGCAAGGACAGCACGGCGAAGCGGCTTTCGACCGCCTTCGATTCGGTCACCCTGTACGGCGAGGACCCACATCACCGGCCGGACATCTACGGAAAAGTGGGGGAGAGCGGCGTCTCGATCTGCAGTCTCGATGACATGAAGCGTCTCTACAGTGGCTTCCATCTGACCGATCCCACGACCTCGGTGAGCATGACCATCAACGGGCCGGCCCCCATGATTCTGGCCATGTTCCTCAACACCGCGATCGACCAGGAATGCGAGAGCTGGCTGAAGCAGAACGGCAATCTCCAGGAAGCGCGAAAGCGGCGCGATCGAATCCTTCAGGAAAGCGGCGCGAGCAAACCCAGCTATCTCGGCGAACTTCCGCCGTCACACGATGGTTTCGGCTTGGAGCTCTTGGGCGTCACCGGCGATAAGCTATTGCCGGAGGACGTGTACGCGAAGATCAAGGCGCACACCTTGAAGATCGTGCGCGGCACCGTCCAGGCCGACATCCTGAAGGAAGACCAGGCGCAAAACACCTGCATCTTCTCGACCGATTTCGCGCTGAAGATGATGGGCGACATTCAGCAGTATTTCATCGACCATGAGGTTCGCAACTACTACAGCGTGAGCATCAGTGGCTATCACATCGCCGAAGCGGGTGCGAATCCCATTTCGCAACTCGCGTTCACACTGGCGAACGGCTTCACTTACGTCGAGCACTACTTGAGCCGTGGGATGTCGATCGACGAAGTCGCGCCCAACCTGAGCTTCTTCTTCTCGAACGGTCTCGATCCTGAATATTCCGTCATCGGCAGAGTGGCGCGGCGCATTTGGGCCGTGGCGATGAAGAAACGCTTCCAGGCCAGCGATCGCAGTCAAAAACTCAAGTACCACATCCAGACGAGCGGGCGTTCCCTGCATGCGCGTGAAATCGCGTTCAACGACATTCGCACCACGCTGCAGGCCCTGATGGCGCTGGCGGACAACTGCAACAGCCTGCACACCAACGCCTACGACGAAGCGGTCACCACTCCGACCGAGGAAAGCGTACGGCGTGCATTGGCGATCCAGCTCATCATCAACCGCGAGCTCGGGCTCATGAAGAACGAGAACTTCCTGCAGGGTTCCTACTTCGTGGAGCAGTTGACCGATTTGGTGGAGGAGGCCGTCCTGGCCGAGTTCGATCGCCTCAGCGATCGCGGAGGAGTCCTGGGCGCGATGGAGACCCAATACCAGCGAGGGCGCATCCAGGACGAGAGTCTGCTCTATGAGACCAAGAAGCACTCCGGAGAGCTACCCATCATCGGCGTGAACAGTTTCCTCGATCCCAACAAGACCGAGAACCAATTGGAGGCGGGTCTGCTCATCCGGGCCTCCAAGGAGGCGAAGGAGCGACAGATCGACGGCTGCCAGCGCTTTCAGCGGCGTCATGAGAGCGAGGCCAACGCGGCTCTGCAGCGACTGCAGAGAGTCGCCATCGCCGGCGATAACGTCTTCGAAGAGCTTATGACGACGGTGAAGATGGCCACCCTGGGCCAGATCACGCACGCTCTTTACGAAGTGGGTGGCGAGTACCGTCGGATGGTTTGAGCGCCGACTTCAGTTGTTGGGCTGGGTGATCAGTTCCAGACTGTCACTGGCCTGATCGAAAGCATCCGGAGACAAGAGACAGATGAGTTCATCTCCTTCCAGACAGACGGTGTCGGGGAAGGGATCGATGATCTCTCCCCTGCGCAGAATCGAAAGCAACTGGATGTGTGCTCCGAAGGGTCGCTCGCGCAGGGCCGTGCCCGCTCCGGGTGCGCCTTCGCGGACACTGCATCGGCACAGACTGCGACCGGTGCCACCGATGGGGATGGGCGTGCCCATCTGCAGGAGGTTCGCCAGGTGAGCCGGCGTCGCCTCGCGGGGGAGTCGAGCTCGTCCGGAGCGAATGAGATCCATCGCGCGCAGAGTGTATTCCTCGTGATGAACCGGTGAGTCGGCCCGCGTGGCCACCTGGGCTTCGTAGAGGCTGGGCCAGCGCCATCCGGTAGTGATCTTCGACTCGATGAGGTAGCTCAGGATGACCGCGAGCATGCTCGGAACGAGCAGTCCGTATCCCCCGGTCATCTCCATGACCATGAGCATGGTTGCGATGGGCACCCGCGCCGCCCCGGAGAAGAATGAGGCCATTCCCACCACCGCGAAGGCAGCGACGCTGCACTGCGAGGCGGGGAAGATCCGGTTCACCGCCAGGGCCAGGGCGGCTCCGAGAAATGTTCCCACGAAGAGGCTGGGCGCGAAGACACCCCCGGAACCTCCGGACGCCACCGTCAAGGACATCGCCAGCATCTTGGCCACCGCCAGAAGGAGCAGCAGTCCGATCGCGAGCTTGCCGTCCATCGCCATCTGCATCCAGCCGTACCCGCCGCCCAGGACCTGAGGCAGCGCCAGTCCCAGGATTCCCAACAGCAGGGCTCCCAGGGCCGGGCCGAGAAAGCGCGGCCCCGGCAGGGCCAGGAAGACCTGATGGGTCCGGTAGTAGAGCCAGGGCAGGGTGGCGGCCACCAGGCCGGTGAACACCCCCAAGACCGCGAACCAGAAGAGGGTGTCGATGTGATCGAAGGTCAGTCCGGCCGGCAGGCTGAAGATGGGGTCGAAGCCGACGAAGATCCCGTTGACTGCGTAGGCGACGACCGCGGCCATGATGGTGTAGATGAGCGCGCGGGCCTCGAATTCCATGGTCGAGTAGAGCACTTCGACCGCGAAGACCGCCGTTCCCAGCGGGGAGCGAAAAATGGCCGAAAGTCCGGCCGCCACCCCCGCGAGGACCAGGAGCCGCCGCTCCCGAGGGGAGCACCCCAGCCACTCGGCCATGATCGAGCCGAACCCGGCACTGATCTGCGCTACCGGACCCTCGCGTCCCGCTGCGCCCCCTGAGCCAATGGTCAGCGCGGAGGAGATGGCCTTCACCAGGGGCACCCGGGCCCGCACGGCGCCGCCTTTTTCGTGGAAGGCACTGATGGCGGCGTCGGTCCCGTGGCCTTCTGCCTCGGGCGCGAAGCGGAAGACGATGAGCCCCGAAAGAATGCCCCCGATCGTGGTGGAGACGGGGATCAGCCAGAGACCTTGTCGCCCGATCACTTCCAGCCCGGAAGAGCCCTCCGAGACCAGTCCGGGAGGCACGTAGCCGGCGATCCCGAACAGCAGATAGTGGGAGGCGGTGCGCAGCATCCACATGAACGCGGGGGCGGCCAGGCCGCCGACGATCCCCACGATCGCCGACAAGAACACCAGGCGGCCGGTGGACCCCGAGCTGGGGCGGAGGAAAGATGCAGTGCGTTGGAACAAGGGCATGGCCGCCAGAGTAGTCGATTTTCGCCGGCTCACAAGTACCGTCTTGTTCCCACCCCACCTTGTGGTATCGTGCGGTTCATGAAGGTAGCGTTCATCGGCACGCATGGAGTGGGAAAGACCACCCTCTGCTTCGATCTGGCAGCACGGCTCAAACGACTCGATCTCAACGTCGACATCGTCCGCGAAGTTGCGCGGCACTGCCCTCTACCCATCAATCAGGAGACGACGCTGGAGGCGCAGGCCTGGATCCTCCACACCCAGATCGCGCAGGAGATCGGCGCCGCCACCCTCTTCGGAGCCGTAATTTGCGACCGAAGTGTCCTGGACAACTACGTCTATCTCGTGCATCGGATGGGGCACCGGCCCGAGTACGATCCCCTGGTCGCCACCTGGGTGAAGACCTACGACGCCCTCTTCAAGGTCCCCATCCTGCAGCCCCCCAGCTTCGATGGCACCCGCGCGCTTTCCGCCACCTTCCAGAGCGAAATCGACGAACTCATCGACGAACTGGTGGAGGGTTTCGGAGCGAGTTCGCACCGGCTCGATCCCACGGATCGTCCGGGCTGGATCGACTTCGCCCTGAAGACCCTGGGTCTACCCCACGAGCCGCCTCAAATCGATCTCTTTGCTCCCGAATCGTAGGGGTAGTGCTGAGTCCATGGTGCACTGGCTAGAGTTCCCTACTCAGACGCAGACCTACACGCTGGTGGATGCACCAGCCGATCCCCGATGCATCATCTTGGGGTTCCACGGCTATGGCGAACGCCCCGCCCATTGTCTGGAGGGTCTTCGCAAAGCGGGAGTCGAAGGCGCTCTCCTGGTGGGTCCCATGGGACAGCATCATTTCTACGATCGTAAGGGAAAGGTCGTGGCCTCGTGGATGACGCGCTTTGGCCGCGAGATTCAATCGGAGCAGATCCTCGAGTACGCGAGTGAACTGTTGAGGAGGTTGAAATCTTCGCACGGAGAACTGCCTCTCTATATCTTTGGGTTTTCCCAGGGTGCGTCTACCGCTTACCGTGTAGCGAGTTTACCCGGTTCTCGACCTCGTAGGCTCTTCATCCTGGCGGGCGATTGTCCGCCGGATTTCAGGGCTCGCTTGTCGCTCCAAGTGGAGTTTGGGGTCACGATTCTTTGGGGAAGCGGCGACACCACGGTGCACCTTCCCGCATTGAAGGCGGACGAGGAATTTCTGCGCGGATTGGGTTGGCCGGTGGAACTCTTGGTACTGGCGGGCGAGCACGACTATTTCGACGAAGCCATGAAAGTGGTGGGGGAGAGAATCGAAGCGGATTTGGCCGCGGTTTGAGTCGGATGGGCGAAAGCCCGACTTAGTGGTTCAGCTCGAGGAGCACGAGGGTTTTTTCTCGAGCGAGGGATTGGGGAATGGAGATGGAACTCGAGCGGCTCTACCGCTATCTGAAGGAGAAACCGCGCGATGCGCGCTGGATGCTGCGCAAGGTGGGAGCTAGCTATCTAGAGACGGTGGAGGAGATGCGTCGCCGCGGATGGACAGTGGAATGCCGTCTCGAAGACGTCAATGGCTTGCATCGTGCGGTATACTGTGCCGACCTCCAGGGAGAGCTCTTTCTGGAGAAGAACTCGGCTCGCCCGGCGCCGCGACGACGACGGGCAAGGGCCGGGAGAGCTTTGGAGAAGCTGAGACCATGATTTGCGCTGGCGCCACCGACATCGGACAGGTCCGCAAGGTCAATGAAGACAGCATTCTTCTTCTGCCTCAGCACGGTCTCTTCGCGGTCGCAGACGGCGTGGGAGGCAGCAAGGGGGGGAAGGTCGCTTCCCAGATGTTGACCGGAGAGTTAGCCCGCGCCGCCCTCTCATCCGCGCACGGACTCTCCTCCGAGGAGCTGCGCGCCGCCATTCACGAAGTGAACGAGAAGATCAACAAGCTCGGAGAACGCACGCCCTCGCTCTATCGAATGGGAACCACCTGCATCGCCGCGTCCATCCTGCAGGGAAGCATGGCGTTGGCGCAAGTGGGCGACTCCCGCGCCTATCTGTATCACAACGGAGTCGGCCGTCAGATCACCAATGATCACCGCCTCGTGCAGGAAATGGTGGACCGTGGAGAGTTGACGGTCCAGGAAGCCGATGATCACCCCATGCGCAACATCCTCACTCGTTGCGTGGGCGGTGCGATGGGAACCGAGGTCGATCTCTTCGATTATCAGCTACAAGCCGAAGACACGTTCCTGTTGTGCAGCGACGGACTCAGCGACATGGTTCGTCACGAGCAAATCCTCGATGCGATCTCCTCGGGAGAGCGGCCAGATCGTCTCGTGAACGAGATGATCCAGTTGGCCAACGACTTCGGCGGACAGGACAACGTGTCGGTCGTCGTGGTGCGCATGCAAGAGAGCGACTTTCTTGCTACGGCCGAGGATGATCCCTTAGCGTCGAAATCCTGATTGAACTGGAGGTCCGCGCACCTGCGCCGTATCATCGGGGGGTCGACTGAACACGAACTCGATCCCCCCGTCTCGTGCACTGGAGTCAGCATGCGAACCACAATGCTGCTTTCGTTTCTCTTGTTACTTTCAGCCTCGATCGCCGGTGCGCAGAGCACCACGCCGGCGCCGGACGCAAATGAGCCCGCGCAAGCACCTGAGACCCAGAAGAAGGAAACCGAGAGTCCAGCTCGACTCGCGATCTACTTCGATCTCATCTCTCACTCCAGAAGCCTCGCGGCCAAGCCGGGCGAGCGCGTGAAATTCTCGGTGGTGGCGGAGTCGAGCGCCGGCGGCATCAAGGCCTGGGAAGCGCGCGTCGTTTTCGGTGAGGGCATCTCGGTCATCGATCGCCAGGCCGATGGCCTCAACCTGGGGGCCTCGCTCGACGAGTGGCGGGTGGGACTTGGCAAGCAATGCAAGCAGGAGCAGGAGATCGTTCTCGCCACCTACACCGTGACGGTGGCGCCGAATGCTGGTCAGGATCTGGTGTTGGGATTGGCGCCGGTTTCCAATGGGAGTTTCGATCCCCCAGCCCCGGGATATCTTGCATGCGAAGGGCTTCACGACCTGCGGGCATTCGCCTACGCGGATACCGCGGCCGTGATCAATCCGGAGAAAGTCCGCCTCGATGATTCTCCTACGGCGGGGAAGACGCATTTCAAGATGGGGAAGGCCGGAGACTGATTCCAGGCGAGGATGCGGGACCTCAGTCCAGATGGGCCCGATCGCTGTCTCCCATGACGACCTCGCGCTCGGGGAAGTACTCCTTCCACCGACGGTCCACGCGGCGTGCCGTCTCCTCGTCGCAGAACAACTCTTGCGGAAACCCCGGTTTCAATCGCGCGTCCAGAACCACCGGTAGAGTGAACGAGGGGTGGAGACGCTCGAGCTCCACTTCCGCTGCGTGAAGATCGGCCGCCGGTTCGAAACGGGTGAAGGTGGTCCAGAGGAAACGAGCCTCACTCGTGCTCGCTTTCTGGGCATCGTCGGCCAGAACCACAAGTGGCCAGCGAGAGAGGGCCTCGTGCCGCGCCACGCGAATCGCGGCCTCGGGCTCCGCCCCGAAGCTGGGCCCGCTCAGGACCAGACAACCGGGGCAGAATACGTTCGCCTGATCGAAGCCACGCGGAAGCTCGCCCTGAAAACTCTCGGGGAGATCGCGAATCGGCTTTCCCATCCCCAGAAGAACGCCCTTGGATCCCTCGTTCAGGCGCGGGCCGTTGTAATCCAGAGTGTCCATCGCCAGATTGTCGAATACGTAGAGATCGGTCGCGGGGTTGAAGCGCCGCAACACGTGGCTCAGAGTACCCTTGAAATCCTTCAGATCCCGCTTCTCGTCCAATACGAGCAAGAACTTGGTCAACGAGAGCTGTCCCTCGCCGAGAATGCGAAACGCGCTCATCATCGCCTCGCGCTTGTAACGCTCCTTCACCACCGCAGCCGCCAAGCTGTGGAAACCGGTTTCTCCGTAGCTCCAGAGATCTTCGACCGAGGGCATCACGAGAGGAAACACCGGAGAGAGAAGAGTCTGCAGATATTCGCCGATGTAGAAATCTTCCTGCCGCGGCTTTCCCACCACGGTCGCGGGATAGATCGCGTCCTTGCGGCGCAGAACGGCCGAGCAGTGGAACACCGGGAATGGATGCTCGAGGGAGTAATAGCCGTAGTGATCGCCGAACGGCCCTTCGGGACGGCGCTCCTTGGGCCGCACTTCCCCCACCAGCGCGATCTCGCTGGTGGCGAGAATGGGGAGTGGACCGTAGGGGTTTTTTGCCATGGGCAATTTCTCTCCCGCGAGCATCGAGGCGAGAATCAACTCGGGGAGGTTCTCCGGCAGGGGAGCGATCGCGGCCAGAATGGCCGCGGGGGGGCCTCCCAAAAAGACGTTGACCGGAAGCGCTCTACCGCGCGACTCGGCCAGATGGTGGTGGAAGCCGCCTCCCTTGCCGATCTGCCAGTGGATCCCGCAGCGGTTCGAGTCGTGGCGCTGCATCCGGTAGATTCCCAGATTGTGCGCCGCGGTTTCCGGATCTTCGGTGTAGACCAAAGGGAGGGTGAGGAAAGGTCCCCCGTCCTTCTTCCAGGTGGTGAGTACGGGTAACTCGTCCAACCGGGCCGGACTCTGCTTCGACTGGAAGACCGGCCCCGTGCCACGCCGAAGCCCCAGCTTTCGCAGCTCACCGAAGAGCCCGCGCTGCGCCCAGAGCTTGCTCAGGGTCGGAGGCATGAGCTCCCCTGGGAGCTCGGCAATCCTCTCCACTAGACGACGGGGATGAGGACCGAAGGCCCGCTCGACGCGCTCGGCCGTGCCGAAAAGATTCGTCACCACCGGAAGTGTTCCCGAGGTGGGCCGGCGGAACAAGAGGACCGGTCCCTCCGCCGCGACGACTCTGCGATGGATCTCGGCCATCTCGAGATATGGGTCCACCGGCGCGTCGATCTCCACCACCTGTCCGTCGCTCGCGAGGGCGTCGAGAAAGGACCTGAGATCCAAATGAGAAGCCATGCGCACTCCGCCAGCTAGAGGGAAGCGTCAGCCTAGAACGCAACCGGGCCACGGGCAAGCGTTAGGCGATTGCCACCTCCACCGTAGAGAGTGTAGTTTAGAGGCAAGGAAACTCCCCGCCCGGAGAATTCACCATGGTGAACATCACTCGATGCGCGGTGTGTGGGCGCACCATCCCGGCCAACGGCGAGGCCTGCGCATACTGCGAGAGCGAGCGCGAGCCGAGTGCCGAGCGCGCCTATCTGCCTCTCACCATGAAGCTCCTGCTCGTCCTCTACGGGGTTGACATCGTCGCTACCGCCATCGTGGCCGGGATCGGTTTCTTTCGCGCGGTCCTGCGCCCGAGTCCGACCATCCTCCTGCCTCTCGTGCTACTGCGGCTCGCTCTCGCGGTCGCGGCCGGCTGCGGTCTCCTCATGCGCAAGCGCCTGGGGATCTGGCTCGGGCTGGCCTTTCTCTCTCTGGAGATCTTCGGGGTTCTCCTCGGGTTGGCGCGCGCGATCGATTCCACCTACTGGGGAGAGCCTGGAATCTCGATCCTCTGGAGCGCTCTCTTCTTCTTCCTCTTGCTGCGAGACGAGGTGCGCGCGTACTTCGATCCCAAGTTCGCCGACCGCCAGGAAGTGCTCCACCTCTTGCGGAGCACCAGGACTCCTCGCTCGTGGAAGTGAACCGACGGGGCACTCTCCTCCGCGGCGGATTGCTGCGGACCATGGAGGAGACGATCGAAGGCGAGGCCCTTCTGGTTCGGGCGGGTCGCATCGAGGCCATCGGGAGCGAGAAGAGACTTGCGCGCGCAGGCGCCCCATGCCGAGTTCGTCGATCTCGGCGGCGCCACGCTCATGCCAGGGTTCATCGATACCCACACCCACTTCTTCGAATGGGCGCGCAAGCTCTCGGGGATCGATCTGAGCGAGGCGACCACCCTCGAGCAGGTCGAGGCGCGGCTGAGAACCCACCAAGATCCGCATGCACCCCAGGGACTCTGGTTGGGGGGGAGCGGTTGGGATCCGCGGCTCTTGCGGGGCGAGAAGCGGCTCGATCGCGCGCTCCTGGACCAGATCTTCCCGCACCAGCCGGTGGCGCTGGAATCGCGCGACTTCCACACTCTGTGGTGCAATACCGCCGCTCTCAAGAGCGCGGGGATCTTCGACGGGGCCCAGGCTCCGGCTGGGGGAGAGATCGGGCGGAGAGAGGACGGCAGCCCCGACGGCCTCCTCTACGAGACCGCGTGGGAGCTCATCCTGGACGCTCGGCCCGCCGAGGCCGAGGAGATCAAAGAGCTTTGGTTGAAGAAGGCGATCGACACGGCTCACCGCTTCGGCCTCACCTCCTTTCATAGCATGGAGCCCCTTGGCGCCTTGAGGAGCTATCGCCGGCTCGCGCGCGAAGGCGAGCTCTGGATGCGCGTGGTCTACCATTCACCGGTGCGAAATCTCGACGAACGCATCGCCCAGAATCGACCCAGTTACCGCGATCGCGATCCGTGGCTGCGCTTTGGAGGAGTCAAGATCTTCGCCGACGGATCCTTGGGCTCGGCATCGGCTTACATGCTCGAGCCCTATCCCGATGGTAGCAAGGGCCGGCTCCTGGTGGACGAACCCACTCTGCGAGAGACCATCGTGCGAGCGGGCAGACACCAGATCGCGCCGTCCATTCACGCAATCGGAGACGCGGCGGTGCGGGTGGTGGTGAACGCGCTTGCCGGCGCGCGTGAGAGCCTGAGAAAAGAGGGTAAGGATCTTCCGCCACTGGCTCGCATCGAACACGCGCAGTGCGTGAGGCCACAGGAACTGCGGCGCATGAAGGAGCTCGATCTCACCTGTGCGATGCAGCTGGTCCATCTCCTGGACGATTTTCCCCTGTTGCGCGAACTGTGGGGGGAGCAAGGACGCCACGCGTATCCCGCACGTGCCCTGCTGCAACAAGGCGTTCGCGTCGTTCTGGGAAGTGACGCTCCGGTGGCGAGCATCGATCCCAGGAAGGGGATCTGCACCGCGATGACACGACGCCTCCCGGGAATGAAACCCCAAGAGAGCTGGTTCGCCGAGGAGTCGCTGCGCGAGGAAGAAGCCCTTTTGGCCTACACCCGATGGGCCGCCGAATCGGCTGCTTGGGACGACGAATTGGGCTCCCTGAGGCCGGGGAAGCGAGCGGACCTCGTGGGGCTGGAGGCGCCGGCGCCGGACGATGCCTTCGGCTGGCTAAAGGCGAGAATTCGCATGACGATGGTCGACGGGAGAATGGTCTACGAGGATCTGCCGTAGCGCCGCTCCACGTACTCGGTGAGCAGTTTGGCGAAGTCGTCGGCGATGTGATCGCCCTGCAGAGTGGTGAAGAGTTCCCCATCGACGTACACCGGAGCCCGGGGTGATTCGCCGGTGCCCGGCAGAGAGATCCCGATGTCGGCGTGCTTGCTCTCTCCGGGTCCGTTGACCACGCAGCCCATTACCGCCACATTCATCGCCTCCACTCCGGGATATTCCTTTCTCCACTGGGCCATCTTCACGCGTAGCTCGCCCTCGATTCGCGCCGCCAGCTCCTGGAAGTAGGTCGAGGTCGTGCGTCCGCAGCCCGGACACGCCGCCACCTGAGGAGTGAAATTCGCGAGTCCCATCGACTGCAGGATCTGTTGGCAGACGAAAACCTCCTCCGCGCGATCGCCTCCCGGTTGTGGAGTGAGACTCACGCGAATCGTGTCGCCGATTCCCTCTTGAAGGAGGATCGCGATGGCGGCGGTGGAGGCCACCATGCCTTTCATCCCCATGCCCGCTTCGGTCAGACCGAGGTGGAGAGGATAGTCGCACCGGGAGGCGAGTGACTCGTAGACCGCGACGAGGTCCTGCAACGCACTGGTCTTTACGCTGAGGACAATCTGGTCGTGGCGGAGTCCTTCCGCCTCGGCCGCTTCTGCGCTGTCGAGCGCACTGCGCACCATGGCTTCGCGATACACCGCTCTGAAGTCCAGAGAATCGTCCCTGCCGGCGTTCTCATCCATGAGGGAGGTGAGCAGGTTCTGATCGAGCGAGCCCCAGTTTACGCCGATGCGGATGGATTTTCCGTGCGCGATGGCGGTCTGGACCATGGCCTTGAAGTTGAGATCGTGCGTGCGCGAAGTGCCCACGTTTCCCGGATTGATCCGATACTTGTCGAGGGTCTCCGCGCAGCCGGGAAACTCGGCGAGAAGGCGATGGCCGTTGTAGTGGAAATCTCCGATCAGAGGTACCTGTAGTCCTCGGTCCAGGAGCTTTTTTCTTATGGCGGGAACCGCATTCGCGGCTTGTGGCGTGTTGACCGTCACCCGCACCAACTGGCTGCCGGCCACAACGAGCTGCGCGATCTGCGCGGCCGTCTGCTCGACGTCCTCGGTGGGCGTGTTCGTCATGCTCTGCACCACGATGGGGTGGCAGGAGCCGATCGGAACGGAGCCGATCCAACAGCTCGGGGTTTCCCTTCTCGCTCGCGTCATCACTCTCCCATTTCGTCGCTTTCGGCCGGGGGCTCGATCCCGGGGGGGAGGATGACCCCGCGGCCGCTCTGACCGTCGATGCGCACCCTCACGGGGGACTTCGTGCGAATGTGCCGCACCTGTTCAGTATCGCGTACCGTCGGCTGCGCGGCAAACCAGTCCCAATCGACTCGGCCGTCTCCGAGGTACGGGTTGATGGTGAAGTAGCCGATCCGCAAGGAGGTGATATTCTGGAAGAAGTGGGTTCCCTGCGAGGGCGTGACGCGGAAATTCTCGATCCCCGCTTCCACGATGACCCGAGCTTGTGAAATTTGCTCCCAGCTCACCGGGATTCCCAGCCAGGGATCGGCGGACCCCCAGCGTCCCGGGCCGATGAGAATGCAGGGGCGGTTCTCCTCGCGCAGCTGCTCGTTCATTTCGGCGACCGTCTTGGCGATCTTCATGGTGTGGGCGCTGTCGAATATCGTGGGATCGACGTACACGATGTCACAGATTCCATCGATCACTCCGTTGCCCAGTGCCTTTTCGCAGTACAACACCGATTTTTCGATCGTAGGCGCGTCGAGTCGGACGTCATCAGGCTCGCCCCCCACCACGAGGCGCCGGATCTGCAGGAATCCGAACCAGGCGGGATCGGAGTTGAGGTCGACCGCGAATTCCATCTCGACCGGCGAGCCCATCTCTCGCTTCCCGAGATCGAGGAGACTGCGCAGAATCGCCGCCAGGGGAAAGGTCTCCGCCTTGAGGATCGGCGCGAAGGTGATGACGGGAGTGGCTCCCGCTCGCATTCCGTCGTAGATGACGTCGTTCTCCAGCGAGTAGCTGGAACAAACCGGCGCCAGGGTGTTGTCCTCCTTCGCCTCCTTCAGGCCCAGGCAGAGCAGGTTGCTCTCGCCCTCCATCATGGCGGGCATCAAATGCGTCCGCCCCAGATCCAGAGCGTAGAAGCGACGCTGCGACGCGCGAAGAGTGGTCTGGGTGCTTCCGAATTCGGGGATGTGCCGGGGATGCACGGGCGAAAACCTGAGGGCGTCGGCGCCGCTGACCACCTGACGGCCCAGTCCCAGAGCCACCACTGCCAGCCCGTCTTCGTGTTGCATGGGCGCGATGGGATAGAAGTTGTGGGAGCGAGCGACGCCCGAGAAACTGGGGTAGTAGCGATCGCCGTGCGGGAACCCCACCAATCGCTGCAGAATCACCGCCATCTTCTCGTCCTCGACTCGATAGGGCGTGTTCTCCATGTACCGTTTCGAGGCGGTGGAAAAGGTGGACGCATAGACCAGTTTGATCGCCTTGGACAGCTGGGCGAGCCGAACCGTGGGGTGCGTGTGGTTGTTGGGCACCATGTAGGTGTCGTAGATCCCGGCGAAGGGCTGGAATTGGGAGTCCTCCAACAGGCTGGAAGAGCGCACCGCGAGTGGATAATCAACTTGCGAAAGGAAGGAGGCGAGGTCGTCCTGGGCCTCGCGCGGCAGGCGTGCCGCCAGGAACGCTCTGGCAATGCGCCGATCGTCTTGCGCGGTGTAGGCGATCTCGAAGAGATGGTTTTGAGACATGAAGTCGTCGAAGATGTCCGTTCCGATGACCGCGGTTGGCGGAACCTCGATTCGGACCCCGGGGAACGCTCGCGTCATGCCCTGATGCAGGATGAGGTGGCTGGCGAAAGCGAGACCGCGGCCCTTGCCTCCCAGAGATCCGTGGCCGATGCGGACGAAAGAGCTGTCCTCGTCGAAACGCCGTGGTGAAAAATCGGCGATCACGCCTCGTTGCGTCTCGAGCCGATGCTGGTTGAAGGTCTTCACCAGATAGCGCCGCAGATCGGACATCGACTCGAATTCGCTGACGCGTCGGGGACGAATGAGCGAGGCCAACCCGAATTCGGTGCGCGCTCTCAACCAGTTCGAAAAGTCGTTGCGGCGCGCGTGATACTCCAACGACGCATCCGGAATCCTCTCCATCTGCTCCTGCAGCGAGCGCAGATCGTTCGCGCGAGCAACCTCGCTGCCGTTGGGAAGTCGGAAGACGAAATCGCCGAAACCGAAGTTCTTCTCGATGAACTGTTGCAGATCGGTGAGAAGGCTCTGCGAACGCTTGTTGATGTAGTGACCGTTGACCGACTCAGCCAGTAGCTGTCCGTTGGCTTGGCTCGATTGCAAAACCACCGGAAGCGTCGGATCCTCGGCGCGGATCGCGCGCACGAAATCGACTCCTGCCTCCGGGTCGGGCTTGCCGTTGCGAGGAAAACGGACATCACTGATCACGCCCAGCATGTAGCGTTTGTACTTCTGGTACAGCGCCGCGGCCTCTTCGTAGTTTCGCGCCAGGAGGATCTTGGGGCGTGCGCGCATTCGGAGCAGCCGGTGCGTCACGTTGATGCCCTCGTCCATGAGCGACTGGGTCTGCTTCATGATCTCCGTGTAGAGCAGAGGCAGATAGAGCGAGGTGAAGCGGATGGAATCCTCGATGAGGAGAATGGTACGGACGCTGGCGACCGAGGTGTCGTGGTCGACGTTCCAACGATCTTCGAAAAGTTTGATGACGGCCAGAAAGAGGCCCGTGTCACCCGACCAGGTGAAGATTTCATCGTAGCCCTGCGCCGCGCGGTCGAGCTGGAGGCGCCGCACTTCACGGGCGTCGAAGGCGAACATCACGACGGGCACGCGGGGGTCGATCTGCTTGATCCGTAGTCCGAAGTCGAAAGCCTCCGCCGAGCCCGACCAGAGCATGCTGAGTATCAGATTGAAGTGCTTCTTCTCGATGAATTCGAGCGCCTCTTCCGCCGACGAGGCCCGGGTGATGCTCGGGGCATAGGTCAGATTGAGGCTGACATACTCGTTCAGAATCAGTTCGGTGAGGCGTCCGCCTTCCTCGAGGATGAAGGCGTCGTAGGAACTCGCGACCACGAGGATGTCGTGAACGCGGTGGGGCATGAGACTGTCGAATGCGGCGGTGAGGTTCCGGATGTTCGCCGGGCCCCCGCCAGGGAGTAGGTCGTGCATGCCGTCTCTCGCCAATCGAGGGCTTCTACGAATCGAGGGGCACCCGGGGGCGCCCCTCGATCCACTCTAACCCAAGTGGCCGATTCCGACTAGATCAGTCCCTGATCCAGCATGGCGTTGGCGACCTTGATGAAGCCGGCGATGTTGGCACCGTTGACGTAGTTGTCGGCGGTGGAGTACTGCTTCGCCGTCTCGCGACAATTGCGATGGATCTCCTTCATGATACCGTGGAGCTTCGCGTCGACTTCTTCGCGAGTCCAGGGCATGCGAGCTGAATTCTGAGCCATCTCCAGGCCCGAGACCGCTACGCCACCGGCGTTGGCGGCTTTACCTGGACCGTAGAGCATCTTGCCCGCCATGTAGGCTTCGATGGCCTCGGGGGTCGAAGGCATGTTCGCGCCTTCGCTGACGCAGATGCAGCCGTTCTTGACCAGGGTCTTGGCGTCTGCGCCGCTGACCTCGTTCTGGGTGGCGCAGGGAAGGGCCACCTGGCCCTCGATGTTCCAGACGCCCGTGCCCTCGGTGTAGGTCGCCGACTTGAAGGTGGAAGCGTATTCCTTGATGCGTCCACGACGCACGTTCTTCAGATCGAGGACGAAGTCGAGCTTCTTGCGATCGATACCATCGGGATCGTAGATGAAGCCCGAGCTGTCGCTCAGAGTGACGACCTTTCCGCCCAGCTCGAGCACCTTTTCGGTGGCGTACTGCGCGACGTTCCCCGATCCGGAAACGAGCACACGCTTGCCCTCGAAGCTCTCGTTGCGGGTACCGAGCATCTCTTGCGCGAAGTAGACGCAGCCGTAACCGGTGGCTTCGGGACGGATGAGGCTGCCGCCCCAATTCAGACCCTTGCCGGTGAGGACGCCAGCGTGATAGGCGTTCTTCATCCTGCGGTACTGACCGAAGAGGAAGCCGATCTCACGTCCACCCACGCCGATGTCGCCGGCCGGAACGTCAGTGTCCGGGCCGATGTGGCGCGAGAGCTCGGTCATGAAGCTCTGGCAGAAGCGCATCACTTCGCTGTCGCTCTTGCCCTTGGGGTCGAAATCGCTTCCGCCCTTGCCCCCGCCCATGGCCAGGGTCGTGAGGCTGTTCTTGAAGACCTGCTCGAAGCCCAAGAACTTCAAAATTCCCAGGTTGACGCTGGGATGGAAGCGAAGTCCGCCCTTGTACGGGCCGATGGCGCTGTTGAACTCGACGCGGAAGCCGCGATTGATATGAACTTCGCCACTGTCGTCGGTCCATGGGACCCGGAACATGAGAACGCGCTCAGGCTCGACAATGCGCTCGAGGATCTTGGCCTTCTTATATTCAGGATGTTGGTCGACAACCGGCAGCAGAGATTCCACGACCTCGTGGACGGCCTGATGAAATTCCTTCTCGGCCGGATTCTTCGCGATAACGCCTTCCATGAAAGCGTTGACCGTCGTAGCCATATTCGAACTCCCCTATGGGTTAGTGCGGGATGGTGGCTTTTGCGAAACACTTGGCGCAAGAGCCGCCCTCGACCACGTGTCATGATGGCGCGGCAGCAGAATCACAAGGATCCGGGGATGGTCACCTCGGTCCCACCTGCCTCGCGGCAGCGGAAAAGGTATGTCCGCTCGGGGGGGAATCCAAGCTCCATCCGTCAGGAAATTGGCCTCAGGAGGAAAGCGAGCCGTGACACGAATTCACAGCTGGCGGGGTCGGGGTGAGCTTTCAAGATCAACGAGAAGAAAGGGCCATCGCGTCTGCGACGGCCCTTTCAAATGGTAGCGGGGACGGGATTCGAACCCGTGACCTTTGGGTTATGAGCCCAACGAGCTACCAGACTGCTCCACCCCGCGCCAATTCCAGGGCGGCAAGCTAGCGAGGAATCCCGGGAGTGTCAAGATTGCTCTGAGGGATCCTTCGGCGCCGCCTTGGTGCCCTCCTGCGGATGCAGGGCCGGCGCCTTGGGAGCCAGGCTCTCACCGCCGGTCCCCAAAACGTGCAATACGGTCTCGGACGAGCGGTGCATTCCGTAGCGTTCTCGCGCCACTTTCTCCAAGGTGAGACTGCCCGGACGGGCCAGGTCGTCCAGCTCTTCTTTCACCACTTCTTGCCGGTCTTGCAGGGTCTGGAGCTTGCTCTCCAATCCGCTGACTTCGGCGTTGAGGCTTGCCACCCGGAGCCATCCGCCCTCTCCCAGGAGCAGCGCGTAGACCAGAAAGCCGATCCCCACCGTCCAGAGCCCGATGCGGAGACTGCGTCCCATGCGCTCGCTCTGCGGGAGGCGGCGCAGGAAGTTGGCCGAATTCGGCGAACTCGGGCCCGATCCCATCACTTATCCTCCTCGTCCGCCAGGTTGTAGAAGCATCCCTCGCCCGGATAGATGGCCAGATCGCCTAACTCCTCCTCGATCCGCAGCAACTCGTTGTACTTGCAGATCCGTTCGCTGCGCGAAAGGGAACCGGTCTTGATCTGTCCCGCGTTGGTGCTCACAGCGAGGTGAGCCAGGCTCACGTCCTCGGTCTCCCCGCTGCGGTGCGAAATGACGGTGGTGAAGGAAGCCCGCTTGGCCATTTCCACCACCTGCAGGGTCTCGGTGAGAGATCCGATTTGATTCAGTTTGATGAGAATGCTGTTGGCGACGTCCTCGTCGATGCCTCGTTCCAAGCGCAGAGGATTCGTGACGAAGATGTCGTCGCCCACGATCTGGATACGATCGCCCAAGCGTTCGTTCATCAATGCGAACCCCTCCCAATCGTCTTCGGCATGGCCGTCCTCGATGGAGACGATGGGATACTTTTCCACCAGGTTCTCGTAGAAGTCCACTAGCTGCGAGGCATCCCAGTCTTCTCCTCCCTCGGCCTGCAAGACGTAGTGGCCCTCCTGATAGAAGGAGGATGCGGCCGGATCGAGGGCGAGCGCGATGTCCTCTCCCGGTTGGTACCCCGCGGCCTCGATCGCGCGAAGAATGTGTTCGAGGGCCTCCGTGTTGCTCTTGAGGCGAGGGGCAAACCCGCCTTCATCTCCGACCGAGGTGGCGTATCCTCCCTCGTGGAGAACTCTTCGCAGGTGATGGAAGGTTTCGGCCCCCATGCGGAGAGCCTGGCTGAAGCTCTCCGCGCCCAGTGGCATGATCATGAATTCCTGAATGTCGAGCTCGTTGTCAGCGTGCTTTCCTCCGTTGAGCACGTTCATCATCGGCACGGGAAGCGTGCGCGCCGCGACCCCTCCCAGGTAGCGGTAGTAGGGGAGGCCCGCCGTCATCGCCGCGGCCTTGGACACCGCCAGGGAAACCCCCAGAATGGCGTTGGCGCCCAGTCGCGATTTATTGGGGGTGCCATCCAACTCGACCATCACGCCGTCAATCAGCATCTGGTCGCTGGCTTCGAGGCCTTCCACTTCGGCCGCGATTTCGTCGTTGACGTTGTGGACCGCGCGCTCCACGCCCTTACCGAGATAGAGACTCGGATCGCCGTCTCTCAGCTCGATGGCCTCGTGCTCACCGGTGGAGGCACCGGAGGGCACCGCGGCGCGTCCGAACGCGCCGTCCTCCAGGAGGACGTCGACCTCCACGGTGGGATTGCCGCGGCTATCCAGAATCTGACGCGCGTGGACTTGTTCGATCTGGCTCATGGATGGACTGCCTCTCAAAATGCGGGTAGGGCATCGTTTCGGCCGCTCGGGGGCCTTCCGACGCGTGGCTGACAGTATTCCTCCCCAGGGAAGGCGTCAAGCAGAGCCCCGAGGCGGATCAAACGCTTGACCGCCATTGGTTTATCGCGATTCTGGAGAGGCGGGCCGCGGCAGCGTCCCAGGGTATGAAACAAGCTCGAGCGCTCCGGCGTAGGGAAAGTCTGCCGCTCAGCGGGCCCAGCTCCTTGCGCCACAGTTCTTTGGGAGCGTGGGGAGGGGTCGCGACTTCGCGAGTGGTGGAGTCGCCTGTCCGCCGGGGGTAGGCACCTTGGAGAAAGATCGCCTGGTGATCGTCCGGGCCCGGCGCGGAGAGCAGAGCGCGTTCGCCGAGCTGCTCCGTCGCTATCGAGCACCTGTCTTCAACTTGTGTCTTCGCATGTTGAAGAACCGCGACGACGCGGAAGACTTGACTCAGGACGTCTTCATCAAGGTGTTCTCGATGCTCGAACGATACGACGATCGGTACGCGTTTCGCAGCTGGGTGTTCAAGATCGCCGCGAACCAGTGTATCGACTTCATCCGGAAGAACCGGGTGAAGCTCTGCGTCTCGACGAGCCGGTCCACTATCGGGGAGAGGAGATCGAGCGGCAGCTCCCGGACGAAGCGCCAGCTCCCGATGAAGAACTCCATCGGCGTGAAGTGGGGAAGCTTGCTGAGAGAATTGACGGATGAGTTGCCTCCGCATTACCGCGCCATCATCGTGCTGCGGCATCAGGAGCAACTCAGCTACGAGGAGATCGCCGAAATGCTGGAGCTCCCCTTGGGTACGGTCAAGGCACGCATCCATCGGGCGAGAGCGATGATGAAGGAAAAGCTGATCAAGCGGAGGATGCTATCGCGTCTTCTCCACTGAAGGAGAGTCGGCATGAATGGTGCGACCAGGATGGAGCGGACGAGAGTTCGGACCAAGAGAAGGGCAAGGCATGGCAGTGGAGGTCGTCATGAGTGACACTTACGAATTTGAGAGCAACCCGGATCGTTTGCTCCAGCGCTACCTCGATGGAGACCTCTCCAATCGCGAGGCCACGAGGATCTTCCTTCAGGCCGAGAAGGATCCGAAGCTCGCGCGCGAACTCGCCGAGTACCGCCAGCTCTTCAAGCTTCTGGATCAGGATCCGCGCGACGAACCTTCGCCAGCGATGGATGCGAGAGTGATGCAGGCAGTTCCCTACGAGAGATACGCGAGCGCGCCGCGCCGAGCGCTGCCCGTGTTGATCCTGGGTTCGAAGATGCCGGGATTCCTGGTGAGAAGTCTGGGCCTGTTCCGTTCGGGAGTGGCTGCCCTCATGGTGGCCTACTCGCTGTTCTTGCTGGTCAGCCACAGCTTTCTCCAGCGGACGGTTGGGGGAGGAGCACTCGCGCTGCGGGACGCGCTCGACGGTTGG
Source organism: Candidatus Krumholzibacteriota bacterium (assembly GCA_963764625.1). Lineage (GTDB taxonomy): Bacteria > Krumholzibacteriota > Krumholzibacteriia > JAJRXK01 > JAJRXK01 > JAOZPE01. The sequence continues at coordinate 877,033 of CAVXTH010000009.1, forward strand.
GCGGAGAATACGGTTCACGTACCGGTTTTCTCGCAGGTGGTGTCCTTCTTGGCTTCAGCCTACGACGCATCGATCAGATTCGTCGCCCGCCTGAGCGAGACCTGGGGTACACCGGCGGTCACTCTCGCCCTGGGGCTCTTGCTCGCGGCCCTGGTTCTCGCGGTGGCAAGCAAGGGTCGGCGTGGTCTTCGGGACAAGGGGTCTCATGCCTGAAATCGAGCTCCGTGCTGAACGGAGTGGTCCTCGTTTCCCCAGCGGCCAAGTCGATGGAGTTTTCCGCGAGAGAACTCTCGTGGGCATCGGTTTGTGCGTGCTGCTGGTTTCGTCGCTCTGGGGGAGCGCTCGGGCCACGTCGGCCCAGGCGGTGGCCGACAGTAGCGAGGGCTCCGCGTGGGCGGTGGCCGCCTCGCAAGCCGATTCCAGCACCACTCTGAGCGCCGCAGACCTCTATCGGCTCCTCTTCGAAACCTCCACCCAGCTTTCACGCACCCAGGGGGCGGCGAAGCGCGATAGTCTGATTCGGGCGATTCACGAGCTCGAGGCCGAGGTTACCGCACTACGTGCAGCGCAACGCGCTCGCTCGTCCGTCGCGCCTGAACCAGACCCCAAACTGAATGATCTGGAAAAGCAAATCCACGATTCGGCCGCGCGAGGGGACTGGAAGAGCTTCAACCAGGATCTGGGAGAGTTCCTGGGACAGGTGGGAGAGGTGAGCGAGGAACTGGGGCAACAGTTGGGGCAAGTCCAGCTGGAGATAAGCTCCGAGCGCTTCCGCCTGGCCACCGAGGGTGGTGGCTACATCGACGTGCAGATCCCCGAGGAAGTTCGAGAAAATCTCAAGTCGGGCGTCATGGCGTTCAACGAAGGGCTGGGGCGAGTCCTGTCCGATTCGATGCTGCAGGAGTTGGGGCGCAGCATCGAGCAATACACGCAGAACGGAAAGGGACCGCGATTCATTTTGGGCAAGCTCGGGCATCGCGAAAAGGCCAAGCAGTGGAAGGTCATCGGACGCTCGGTCTTCAAGATGGGGTCCGACTTCGAGGTGGCCGACGACGAGTTGGTTCAGGGTGACGTCGTCGTCGTCGGGGGGACGCTCACCGTCTCGGGCAAGGTCTTGGGGAAAGCGGTTGCCGTCGCGGGCAATTTGAATATCGAAGACTCGGGGGAGGTCAAAGGCGACGCGGTGAGCATTGGCGGAAACGTGACGCGCAGCGGAAACGCGCAGATCTCGGGTCAGGAAATCGACTTCGGGCACTTGCTTCCCGGGGTGAGAGGAGTTCGGGAAGCGGCCCCGTATCTCAACATCGTCATGATCGCCCTGCGCCTTCTCATCATGGCAGTGCTGGCCTTGATTCTAATTGCTCTGATGGGGGATCGCCTCGACCTCATGTGCGCTCAGTGCCATGAGGGCCTGCTCCGATCCTTCGCCATGGGCATGGTTTGGCTGTTGGTCACCCTCTTTCTCTTCACGATCCTCTCATTCACTCTCGCGCTCACCATCATCGGAATTCCAGTGGTGATTCTGCTGGGCGCGATTCTCGCCGCGCTGATCCTTGCGGCCTATTTCGTCACCTGCCGCCTGCTCGGAGAACGCTTGCTGAAAGTACTGTGGCCCGAGAGGGAGGTTCTGAGCTGGCAGAGCATCCTCTTGGGAATGATCGTGCTCGAGGGTCCAGCCATCTTTCTGGTGATCTTCGCTCTGATCTTTGCTCCGGACGGAGCGAGCATGGCGCTGGCTCGAAACGTAGACCTCGGCCTCAAGTTCTTGGCCTTGAGCCTCGGCTTCGGTTGTGTGGTCCAGAGCCGCTTCGGTTCCTTCCGCCGACGCTCCATTCCCGTCGAGCTCGCGGCGGAGAGTCATTCCTGATTCATTCTTTACTGGGGTTCGGCCCGCTCTCAGCCGCTCGATCGCGCGCGAGGCGAGGCCGAAGCGGAGCGATTTCGTCTCTGCACCAGCTGACCGCAGGCTGCCGCGACCTCACCGCCAGCGCTGTCTCTCACGGTGCAAACGATTCCCGCGGCCCACAGACGATCCGCGAAGCGCTTCACTCGTTCGGCGGAAGGCCGCTTGCCGCTGAAGCCCTCGATTTCGTTGAGGGGAATCAGATTTACCTTGAACAGACCTCCGCGCGCGAGAGCGGCGAGGCGCTCGGCCGCTTCCTCGTCGTCGTTGTCGCCGGCGATGAGGACGCACTCGAGGGTGAGCTTGCGGGCCGTGCGTCGCGCGTAAGCCGCGCCTAACTCGAGGACCTCATGCATCGCCTCCACTCCGGCCACCGGCATCAGGCGGCGCCGGGCATCGGGCGAGGCGGTGGTCAGCGAAAGAGCCAGCCCGTAGGGCCGCTCTAGCTCGTGAAGTCGACGCATTCCCTCCAGCGGTCCGCTGGTCGAGATCGTGATGTGTCTGGCGCCGATGGCCAGCCCTTTGGGATGCGAGAGGATTCGCAGGGCCTTCTTCAGATTGTCGAAATTGTCGAGCGGCTCGCCCATTCCCATGAACACCAGATTCGCCTGGCGAGAAGTGGGATGAAGTCGCGAGAGATGGATCACCTGCGCCACGATCTCTCCCGGTTGCAGTTGGCGACGCAGGCCCATGCGCGCTGTCGCGCAGAACACACAGGCCATGCGACATCCCACCTGAGTGGAGAGGCAGAACGTCCGACGGCTCGTCTCCATCGCGATGGCCACCGACTCGATTCGCTGCTGATCTCGCGAGTTCGAAGAGGTGCTTCACCGTTCCATCCGCCGCTAGCTTCTGCCCGACCTGCCGGAGGCGAGTGAATCCGTACTCGCTCTCCAGTCGACTCCTCAAGCCCAGGGGCAGGGCGCTGAGTTCTTCGATCGACTTGGCTTTTCTCTGGTAGATTCCATGCGCGAGCTGTCGGCCGCGGTAGGGAGCCTCACCCAGCGAGACGAGGAGCTCTTCCAGCTCCTGGGGGTTGAGATCGTGCAGACGAGGAGGCATGGTGAACTCGCGAGCCTTGACAGTCTCCGGGATGCAGGATCAAGTTGCTAGCAAACTCGAGGGAGAACTTTGGAAGATGGCTAAGAGTATAGAAGGAACCAAGACCAGCGGCGAGGACGGTCTGGCCCAGCTGCTGGCCGCGGCCGGAGACGATCTCCGCCTGAGGATCCTGGAATTCGTTGCCCGCGAGCCGAAGTCCGTCTCACAGATCTGCCAGGAGCTGGAGGCGGCGCAGCCGAGGGTCTCGCACCATCTGGGGATTCTGCGCCGCTGCGGCCTCTTGTCGGTAAAGACCAAGGGACGGCAACGAGTGTATCGGTGGGCGCAGCCGGGTGGCGGCTCGGCGGCGTTCGATCTACAGACTCTCTTGCGGCGATGGTTGGGCTTGCGCGAGGGCGCCCATGCGAGGGCCGAAAAGCCCGGCGGGGCCGAGAGTCAGCAGCTCGAAGATTTTCTTCTCTGAGAGTGGAGAGAGCGAATGGATTCCAGGAAGGGACGGATCCTCATCGCGGATGACGACTCGGGACTGCGCGCGATGGTGCGGCAAGTCCTGGAATACGATGGCTTCGAAGTGGTCGAGGCCGAGGACGGTCCCCATGCGCTAAGGGAGCTGCGCAAGGGAATCTGCGAAGTCTTGTTGCTGGACGTCAAGATGCCGGGGATGGACGGCTTCGAGGTCATGAGCGCGATGCAGAGCGAAGGCCTCGATGTTCCGGTGGTGGTGATCTCCGCGCACGAGGCGGTCTCCAACGCAGTCGAAGCGATCCGGCGCGGGGCCTACGACTTCCTGGAAAAACCCTTCAAGCGGGAAGCGCTGAAGGTGCGGGTCCAGAAAGCGCAGGAGCACATGCGCCTGAAGCGGGCGAACCGGGAACTGGCCGAGTCTTCCGCCCGCGGCGGCGAGATCATCGGGGACGGCCCCTCCATTCGCCACGTGAAGGAACTGCTCGAGAAAGTCGCGCCAACTCCGGCCAGAGTTCTCATCACCGGAGAAAACGGAACCGGCAAGGAGCTCCTGGCCCGAGCGATCCACATGCGGTCCTCGCGCGCCAGTGGGCCGTTCGTGGAATTGAACTGCGCTGCGATTCCGGGCGATCTCATCGAGAGCGAACTCTTCGGTCACGAGCGCGGAGCCTTCACCGGAGCCGAACGCCGTCGGCTGGGCAAGTTCGAGAGGGCCGACCGCGGGACGATCTTCCTGGATGAGATCGGGGACATGAGTCAGGCCGCGCAGGCGAAGGTCTTGCGCGCGTTGGAGACCTCGACCTTCGAGAGGGTCGGAGGGCAAGATCTGATCCACGTGGATGTCCGGGTGATCTCGGCCACGAATCGGGAGCTCCAGAATGAGAGCTCGGGTTTCAGGGAGGATCTGTTCTATCGACTCAACGTCATCCAGATCCACCTGCCTCCTCTGCGGGAACGCCCGGAGGACATCGAGGGTCTCTTCCTCCACTTCCTCAGGATCGCGGCACTGGAGATGGGACAGAGAGTGAAGGGGGTGGACGATGGGGTGCTCGAGATCCTGAAGCGACAGCCGTGGCGGGGGAATATCCGTGAGTTGAGAAATCTGGCCGAGCGCCTGGCCATCGTGGCTCCGGACGAAAAGATCCACGAGGCGGATTTGAGCGTGCTGGCCGGGAGTGAGGCCACGAAAGGCGAACACGAGGACGTGTTCGCCAGCTCCACCTTCAACGAGTTCAAGGCGGCCAGCGAAGCCCTGTTTCTGCAGGGAAAGCTGCGGGAGTTCAGCTACAACGTGAGCCGAACCGCCGAGGAGCTGGAAATGCAGCGAAGCAATCTCTATAAGAAGATCCAGCGCTACGACCTCGGACCTCCGGCTGAGCGATTTGTCCGGGGGCGCTTGACCCCGTGCACTGGAGCTACGTATTGTGTACACTAGATTTGGGCAAGGGCCCGTGTGAGCGGAATTGGTCTGCCGTAGGCGATCGGGAGCTGTCGGCCAACGCCGACACGATTGCCTGAGGAGATTTGATCATGATCAGCAATAGGAAAGCCCTGACGATCGTAAGCGCTCTCTTGATCTTCGCGACAGCGTGGCTGGTGACCCCGGCCAGCGCGAAGGAAATGAGTCTCCGAATCGATGCGACCGACGGCGCTACATCCTACTCCGGCTCCGGGTAAGCACGACTGGGGGCGGCGGAAGTTTCATCAAGGGGACTCCGACGACGGAGAACGGAGATCCCGATGAGCTGACCGGAGGCAACCTGTCGGTCTGGGCTCCGACCAGCCCGAGCTTCGCAAGATTCGTCCGTGCTGGTGAGTCTTTGGCGGGGACTGGTTAGCTGGATCCAGGGCAGTGCAAACCGATTCGTGGAGGCACGCTAGGACAGTACGAGTTCGAGGAATCTCGCTTTTCTCAAAGCGGTATCTCTAGTTGAACCCTTCTCGCCCAAGGGATGCCATGCAGGAGTTTCGAGAGGGAGAAGAGGGCCACGGGCCTTCCTCCTCAAGTCCAAGCAATAGCGCTGAAAATCCCGCTCTGCTGCGGACCGAGCAGGTGGGGGATCTCCACTATGACGGCGCTGCTTACTCCTCAGCCATGGAGTATTACCGTTCTGCGCTCCGCAGCGGAGCGGAGTTGAGTAACGTGCCCGCCGAATCGGTCGCACGACTGCATCGCAAACTCGCCGATTGTTTTCTCCAACAGGGACTCCCCAGCGAAGCCGCGCGCGAACTGGGCCGGGCCGAGAGGCTTCTGCCCGACTCCGCCGGTCTCGCGCATGCCGTACTGCGGGTCCGTAGGGCCCTGGTGTGCTTTCGGCAAGGCCGGTACCGCAAGGCACAGGCACTGGCCATGGAGGGGTTCAGGGAGCTGGCGACCTCCGACCGTCACCGCGAGGTCGGAAACGCCCAGATGATTCTGGGAAACTGCGCCATGCGGCTCGGGCGCCTGGAGAAAGCCGATGAGTTCTTTCAAGACGCGCTGGCCACCTTCCGGCGCGTGGACCTCCCGCTAGGACAGGCGCAGGCGCTCATCAACCTCGCGACTCTGGCCAAGAACGAATGCCGTTGGGCCAGCGCCCTGCAGCTCTTTTCCAAGGCGGAGGCCATCGTCAGAGATCGCGGACATTCTCACGAGCTCGCGGTGTTGCACAACAGCATGGCGGTGCTCTATCGCAAGATGGGACGCCGGGCCGAGGCCATGGCTCAGGTGGAACGCGGTCTCGAGTTGGGCCGCAATCTCGGCGATCAGAGTCGACTCACGCGCCTGCGCCTCTTGAAGGGGCAGATCCTGGTGGATGAGGGTCGCTTCGCCGAGGCCGAACAGAATTTGCTCGAGGCCCGGGTCCTGGCGGAGCGGAGACAGACCGGCCGTGATCTGGCACTTGCGGACGAGTTCTTGGGCGACCTCATGGCAGCGCAAGAGCGCTTCGAAGAGGCCGAACTCAACTACCGTCTGGCCGAAAAGCGCGCCCAGGCCATGGGTCCCGCCACCGACATCCAAGCCGAGGTTCTCAGACGCCGCGCCGAACTCGCGCTTCGTCAGGGCGACTCGAGCCGGGCCCTCTCCCTGGCGAACCAGGGCATCCGCGTCGCCGAGGCCTGTGGTGAACGCTTCGAGCTACCCTTCTTCGAAAGGGTGATCGGTCTCGCGCTCGCCGGGCGCGGGGAGTATCAGCCCGCCCGCGACGCGCTCGAATCGGCTCTGGCGCGCGTGAGTGAATACCGTCTTCCGGTGCAGATGCGGAGGATCCTGCGGGACCTGGCCCATCTACACATGCGGCAGGAGGGCCGCGAGTCGCTGCTTCTGGCTCGCACCCGGTTGCGGGAAGTGTCGGAAATCGCCGACGAGAACAGCGAGTACTCCCCCTGCCAGGTTCAGTTGGATCTCGCGCGCGTAGAGTTGAACCTGGGCGAGTTCGATGAAGCGCTCCTCGCGCTCTATGAGCTCGAGCGACTGTCTTGCATGGGAAGTCACGATGAACTCGCGCGGGACGTCCAGGCTCTGCGATCTGAGATCGAAGACGCCCTGTCCCAGGACGCGGAGGACATCTCCTCGCACTATCAGGCTCTGGCGGATCTGCCCGAACTTCTGGATGGCGACAAACCGGACGCCGAGCGCAACTTGAGAACCATGCTGCTGGCTTTGGCCGATCGCCTCGCGGCGGATCGCGCGTTCTTGGCGATCCAGGAGGGCGACGGCGTCCCGCGGATTCTCTCGAGTCATCATCTGCCGCGCGGACGGGCCGCGGGCATTGCGCGCCACGTGCTTTCTCTCTTGGATGCGGCCAGTGGTCCCAGAGTGTGGACGAATCCGCAGGCGGACGCGGCGTGGAGCGGGCTCGGCGCGGAGGAATTGCGCGAGATCCAGACCGCGGCGGCCCTCTCGCTGGGACGCTCCGGTACCCTTCAGGCCCTCATGTACTTCGACTGTCAGCCTCGCAAGGGGGCCCGGCGCGGCTTCAACAACGAAGCGCTCGCGGTGGCCGCGAGCTACGTCGAGCTCCTGCGCGCTCCGATCTTCGATCTCGCGCGCGGAGGACGGGCCGCTACGGGCAACCGCGCGTTCCTGCTGGAAGAGGCCTTCGAGAACATCATTACCGAGAGCGACGCGATGGTGGAGGTCCTTCGTCTCTGCGCGAAAGTCGCGCCGACGCCGTACTCGGTTCTCTTCACCGGAGAGACGGGAACCGGCAAGGGCCTCTTGGCCTACGCGGTTCATCGCTTCAGCCCGCGCGGACAGAAGCGCTTCGTCTCCTTGAACTGCGCGGCCATGCCGGAGAGCTTGCTCGAGAGCGAGCTGTTCGGACACGTGAAGGGCGCATTCACTGGAGCCAACCGGACCCACAAAGGGCTCATCCCGGGCGCCGACGGAGGTACGCTCTTCCTGGACGAGATCGGGAAGATGAGCTTGCCCATGCAAGCGAAGCTCCTGCATTTCCTCGACAGCAAGGAAGTGCGACCAGTCGGGGGCGGGGAGAGCCAGATCGTCGACGTGCGCGTGCTCAGCGCCAGCATGCGCGATCTGAAAGAGATGGTCCGGCAGGAACTCTTCCTGGAAGATCTCTACTATCGTCTTCTCGATTTCCCCATCGACGTGCCCCCGCTACGCGATCGCGCGGATGACATCCTCCTTTTGGCGCGGCATTACCTCGACCGCGTCTGTGGTGAGTTGGGCCGCCCGATTCCCCAGATGACGCGTGGGTTCGCGAGTGGCCTGAGGTCGTACTCGTGGCCGGGAAACGTTCGAGAGCTGGAGAAGGTGATTCGGCGCGCGGTCATTTTGAGCGTGGGCGAGGATCGCTTGCAGGCTAAGGATCTCCCCGACTCCTGCCGGGGCAAGCTCGCCGCCGAGGGAGAGGACCAGCCGGTCAATCCCATCCAGCCTCTGAAGGACGAAGTCGCCGAGTTCGAGAAAGTGCTGCTGGAGAGAGCACTCACCAGTTGCGGGTGGAATCGCAGTGAGGCGGCGCGACGCTTGAAAATCAGCTATCCCACCATGCTGCAGAAGATCAAGCGCTACGGTCTGAGTATTCCCAACTAGCCTCGCCCTGACCCATCAATTCTCTTGATAGGCGTTAAGTCCACTGTTCATAGGGCCTTGGTTCCAAGGCTCTTCTCCATCCTATCAAAGAACTTTCCAACCGAATCCCCGGGCGCGAGGCACCGCGATCCGAGCTGCGGACAGAGCTTGCAACTCATTGAATTCCAATGAGATAGGAATGCCGCTGCACGGCGGACTCGCTGGCACGGGGACTGCAATGGGGAATGGTGGCTGGAGTCACTTAGGCAATCGTGGTCCGGTCGTCCAGTTGGCCCTTGGGGCCGCAAAGCTATCGGAGGACGGGGTGGGAACGCTCCTCTCCGTCAACCGGCTGAAAGAGGTTGTTTTCCATCAATTCGGTCCGTCGGTTCGTCAGCACGAGGTGGGGTCGGGCTGAGGATTTCGGCGGAAGCTAGGAAGACAGCGCTTTCACACCGTCCTCCGAAACATCCCATGGGATGCAGTGAGAGAGGTCAAGGAGAGATCCGACACGAGACTCCCCGGCATCCAGGACTGGCGAGATCCTGGAGCGGCCAATCAGGGGAATGGTCTGGTGAACCACTCACCGAGATCCTATGGTTGCGAGAGCCGTCCCTGTGGGACGGCTCTCGTGCGTCCGGTCCCCACCTCGCGCCGACACCGCAAGCCCTCGGGTTGCGAGCTACCGCCAGCCCCTGAGTGTCTCCTCCCGGAGACGATTCTATGTCCCGATGGCGACAACTTCCGCCCCGCAGTCTCCTGGTCTTCATCCTTTCGGAGGGGGGGGGCGGCGTGATTGAGGATTTGAAACCATTGAACAACAAGGGCTTATGAGCCTATCCGGGGTTGCAGCCGAGCCGACTCAGAGGCGGTGGCATGGCGGCTGCGAGGCATGGGGCAAGGGACGGGGATGCGGAGGGCCTTCGGACGAAGGAGAGAGCCATGAACAGAGCCAGCAACAGACAGTCTCGAGCCCGCCGGTGGCCGCTTTCGAGCGCGGTTCTGGTGCTCTCGCTCGCGCTCTTGGGCCTCCTCTTCGCGGGATGCGACGAGAACGACGATCTGGTGGACGTCACGCCTCCGGCCATTCCCAACGGGGTGAGTTCGATCACCGGGGATTCGGTACTGTGGGTGATCTGGAACGCCAACCGCGAGCCCGATCTGGCCGGTTACCGGGTCTACTCCACCACCCAAGTCGACGGGAATTACGATCCGGTGAACTGGCAGCTGCTGCTCGAGGTGGGCAGCCCGTTTCCGGACATCCCCAACCTGGTCAGCTACGAACCCAATGCGAACGAGGGAAAGCCCTATCTGGTCTTCGAGGATCACACCGTCGACAACGGCTATGACTACTATTACGCGATCAGCGCCTTCGACGACGCGGGCAACGAGAGCGCTCTCTCCACCGACTACGTGGTGGACACTCCGCGGCCGGAGGGCGAGATCACCCTCAGCGCGGCCAGCGTGGATTCCTCGCGCGCCGGATTCGACTTCAGCGAGGAGACGAGACGGTATCCGGCCGACGTGTTCAGCGATTGCAGCTTCGATATCGTCAACGGAATCCCTCTCTTCACGGCCCAGGCCCCCTGGGTGAGGATGCAGGATTATGGGGACGTGGACTTCGACACCGCCAGCTGGGCTCCCGAGTTCGGCTGGTCACAGGCCGGCGTGATGGAGGCGATCGAAGGTCACAGCTACTTCTTCGAGATCGTAGATGGGCAGCAGCTCAACTACGCCAAGGTTTTCGTGGAGACCATTTCGCAAAACAACGGCACGATTAAATTGATGTGGGGCTACCAGCCCGTCGAGGGTCTACCCGAGCTCAAGCGGCCTCAGGCGGCTCTTCCGCCGCGAGGTTCAGGGAAGGAGAGCTCACAATGAAAACGCGAATCCAAACCATGCTTTCCCTTTTTCTGACGCTGATCATTTGGGCGCGCTATGCCCTCGACTTCGGTCGCCACCATGGTCACTCCAACCACCGTTCTCTCGCTCCAGAATGAACCCAAGGCCGGCGATTCCTCGGCCGACGAGGTCCGCTACGCTTCGCGCGAACTGAGGGTGAGGGTGTGGCACGACAAGGACGACGACGCGGTCTACGCCCGCGGCGAAGCCCTTCAGTTGTACTTTCGTACCAACGACGACGCGTACGTGGTGCTCTACTACATCGACGCCGACGGTTACACGGAGATCCTCTGGCCGCAGAGTCGCTTTGACGACGGATTCGTGTTTGGCGGACACACCTACTCCATTCCGGGACGTTCCGCCGATCAGGGGCTGTGGGTTTCGCAGTCCAAGGGCGTGGAGTACGTGGAAGCGATTGCCAGCCAGTATCCTTTCGATCTGCGCGAGCTGGCGATCGACTTCCGCTACGGGCCGGACGAAACCGGCGAGTACGCGCACCGGGTGTCGGGGGATCCGTTCCTGGCGGTGAACGACATCAACTACGCGATCACCGGCCTCGACGAAGACGTGGACTGGCTGGTCACGGACTGGACACACATCTACGTCGACCAGAAGGTGGATTACCCGCGCTACACCTGCACGCAGTGCCACGCGGGGAACGATCCAAAGTATGCTCCCTACACCAGCACCTGCACTCAGGTGAACATCTACGCCGACTGGGGTTGGTACTCGCACTGGTACGCGAGCTTCGGGTACTACCCGCTGTACTGCGACGCGCCCTACTACTACTGGGACCGTTTCCTGTACCGGCCCTACTACTACAGCTACTACCCGATCTATTACTCCTGGCCCGGCTGGAACTGCTACGTGCGGTCCTATCCGGTGTACGCCTGGAGAACCCACCCACGGTATCGGGGGGACTACGTGACGCTCTACCAGAGGGGCGTGGTCAAGGATCGCCCGCTCTACGATCCGCGCGTGCGCGAACCCTCGTCGGTGCGCGGCCGGGATCCGAGCCGGATCCCTCCCAGCATCGCGCGCCGTGGGCCCGAGGACTCACAGCGTCCTAGGCGGGTGGACCGCGATCAACTGACACGGAACGAGATGCCGGTGCGGCAGCCACGAGACCGTACGCTGACTCCCTCCTCGGGGGGAAGCGGACGCGAGCGCGCCGGAGTGCGGCCCTCGCGCGCAAGGCCGACGAGGACCGTGCGCAGCCTGGATCCGAACGGTTCCACCAGCGAACGCTCCCACCGTCCGCGATCGAAATGCCGGTAGTGACTCAGGCGCCGCGAGCACGAGTCACGGGCGCCGCTGGACGCGGCCGGTCGTGCGCAACGCTCCGGCCAATCGCGTATCTCCAGCACCGAGGCAGAGCGAGGGGTCCAGGGCGCGACCGCGCAAGGGTAGCAGCGGCAGTGTGCGCAAGCCCGATTCACCGCGGCAGGGAGAGCGGCAGAAAGTCTCTCCTCCGCCTCGCCAGTCACAGCCGCGAAAGAGCCAGGCCGCGCCAAGGCTGAAATCCCGTGATACGAAGCAACGCTCGGGCGGCCGAGATTCCAAAGGCGCGCCACACGCGTCTTCGGTCAGGGCCCCGCGTTCGGGCGGTTCGCCGAGCCAAGGAACTCAGGTGCGACGGAGTCCGTCCGGCGCTTCATCGAGGCAAGGGTACTCCGCAGCCTCGAGGAGTCCGTCGCAGGGCGCCTCGAGGGCGCGCGTCACTCCGTCGCGAACTCCCTCGGCTCCGCGCCCGTCCGGCGGCGCGCGTTCGGGTGGATCACGGGGATCCAGTGGCAACGGACGCAGGGGAGGTCGCGGATAGCAACTCGCGATTGATTTGAGTGAGGGATTCCCACTCGGCCTGAATGGCGCGAGCGGGCCGCGAGTTCCTTCCCATCGATGGTTGGCAGCCGAATGTGGGAGGGGGGAATCAGCGGACTTTGGGGGCCCTCTTGGGAGAGGGGCAAAAGGCCAAATTTGTCGATCAGGGGCGACGATGCAGGACCGGACGCTCCTCTCCCGCGACTTGGGGTGGTGGATGTGGTGAGAAGGGGCGGCGGTTGACCCTGCCGCCGTCTCCTTTTTATACTCCCGGCTCCAATTCTCTCTGACCAGGAACGAGCACGCATGACCTTCAGCCGCGGGTCTTGGGCCGCTCTGGCGCTCCTCACCCTCCTCCAGCTTCCGCTCTCTCCCGAGGTGGCGGCAAGCACCGAAACCAGGCCGTGGTTTCAATCCTCATCCCCGGCTTCCGCGATAGCCACGCGTCAGCTTCTCGCACGGGCCTCTCGCCCCATGCGCTTCAGCGGCGCCAAGCTGAGTCAGATCGACGCCTTCCAGTCGCACAAAGCGCCCGCCCTACTACGCATGCTCGTAGTGGGGTGCGACTTCTCCGACAGTCTGCTCTGGGGGCGTGACCGCTCGCAGTTCGTCGGTTGGCCGGCTCCCGCCCGCCAGGGAAACTTCCTGTTCAACGACGAAGGAAAGGCGATCACCGACGCACAGGGGAATCCCATCTACGAATTCGCCGCGCACGATTCCACCTACTTCGACCTCCAGATGCGCAAGACGGCGGACTACTTCACGACCGTCTCGCAAGGGACGTTCGACTTGCAGTGGCAGGCCCTGTCGACGCTGGTGAACCTGCCCGAGCCGATGGGTTACTACGGCGCCGACCAGGACAACAACGATCGGTTGGTGGAGATGGCCAAGGCGGTCGTGGAGGCGGTCGATTCCGAAGTGGATTTCAGCAGCTTCGACACCCTCGTACTCGTCCACGCCGGGGCGGGACGCGAGACGGATATCAACAACGACAGCCCCCAACAGCTCTTCTCGAACTATCTCGACCGTCGTGATTTCGAACAGGCCATGGCGGACACCGTATTGTCCGAGCCGGGAATCCCCACTCAAGACGGCGTGTTGATCCGCCACGTTCTCATTCTGCCTGAGTCGGAAACCCAGGACCCGGTCGTCTCCCTGGGTCTCAACGGTTTCTTCGGGATGCGTGGGGTCTATTGCTTCGAGGTGGGTCTGCGACTGGGGATGCTCAGCCTGGCCGATTTCACTCCCTCGGGCCGTCCCGACAGCCAGGGCATCGGGAACTACGGCCTGATGGGGTATGGGCTGTTCACCGGCTTGGGGATCGTGCCGGCCGAGCCGTGCGCCATGAATCGCATGCTCATGGGTTGGGTGGATGCGGTCGAGATCGACTCGGACAGCGCGCGTCGAATTGCCTCCCATCGAAACCGGAGTGGGCGACACGCTTCTGGTCAAGGTGCCCATCACCGACCGCGAGTATTTCCTCCTCGAGTATCGCCTGCAGGATCCCGACGGGAGCTTCACCTTCACTTTCGACGACCTCAACGGAAATCGGGTGCCCGATTTCTACGACGCGGACAGCGACAGTCGATCGGAATTTTCTCAATGGACAGCCGAGCTCGACCTTCGATCCCGCCACCGACACCTGGGAGAGCACCCAGGGGGCGGAGTGGGATTTCTTCATGAGCGAGTTTCCGGTGGAGGACTCGGATGGTCCGGGTAGGGGACCGGGGCGGGGCAACGGACTCTACGTGTGGCACATCGACGAGCGGGTCATTCTGGAATCGTCTACTCGCCGGCACGAACGACATCAACTCCGATCCCCATCGGAAGGGAGTCGATCTCGAAGAGGCGGATGGAGTCCAGGATCTCGACACTCTCAAGGCCTCTCGCTTTCTCTTGGGATGGGATCGCGACTGTTTTCGTGGGGAGGGAGTGCTGATCGGAGATGAGCTCTTCGGCACTCGCTTCGCGGACGACACGCTTCCCAACGCCCTGAGCGCCGACGGCGCCTCGATCGGGTTCTCCATCAGCGAAATCGACAGCGTGCAGTTGGGGGTCGAAGGCTGCGCCGTGGGACCTGACTGTCCTTTGGGCGGACGCTTTACCTGTACCGCGATCGCCTGGGCTTCACTCTCGGCTTCGCCCGGCCCTGCACGCTCCGGGGGTAACCCTCGCCGCGGCACAAAAGCTCGACGCGGACGGACCTCGCTACGAGGTGCGTCTGGCCGACCTCGACGGAGACGGGCGGCCCGAGATCCTGCTCGCCGGCGATCAGGGTGCGCTGCTCGCCTTCCACGGCGATCTCACTCCCTGGCAGGCCGGGGCCGATCCTCAAAACCCTACGTGCTCGCGCGCGCCATGGGGCAAGACGGCCCCCCGCAGTGGCTGGGGGCCCCCGTGATCGGAGACCTGGATGGCAATGGCACTCCGGAGATCTTTCTCAGTGCGCGCGACGGGGTCTACGCGTTCGATCCCCAGGGGAATGAACTGCGGGATGGCGACGCGAATCCCTCGACTCTCGGTCTGTTCTTGCTCCCGCCCGCACTCGACGCCGAGCCCACCGAGCTCTCCCACCCCTGCCTTCTCGCTCCTCACGACGGTGACCTCGCGGTCTTCTCCCCGGTCGCGCGTGCGGACCTGGTCGTGATCGCGCGCGGCAAGCAGGAGGGGGCCAAGGTGGGCGCGAGTCTGGTGGAATGGGACGGCGTGAGCCAGCCCACCGTGCTCACCTCCTCGGACCGCTCGGACGGGACGGCACGCCGTGGCGTCCTGAGCCAAGGATCCACCGGGGCACTCTATCTGTCGGTGGGTGGGGGGATCCCGCAGAACTTCTCGGGGCGGATCCTGCTGCGCCCCCCCGCAAAAGCGGCCAAGGCAGCGTTCACTCCTCCGCCCCCGCCGATCGTGGAGACGCCTTCGGTGCTCTTGAGCATTCGTCTCCGCGGCGACGGGATCTACGATCTGGTGATGGTCGACACCCTGGGAGTCCCCCGAGTGCCGCTGGCGACGCACGGAAGCTCACTTCCCTCTCCCTGGTCGGCTCTGGTGGGAGGGCCGGAGCGGCAGAACGGCGCTCCTGTCCTGGCGCTGGCGGCGGGGGATGCGCTCTGGCTCCTGGACCGGAATCTCTCACAAAGGTCCGACGGCCCCTACCGGCCATCCTATTCCACCGCGCAACTGCAGGGCGGAGTTCCCGCCGCTCCTCTCCTGGTGGATCTCGATGGCGACGGGACGGTGGAGGCGATCTGGCACGATCGGGTCGGGCGGGTGCACGCGGTCGACCTGAACTCCCGGAGTCTGCCCGGATGGCCGTGGCAGGGTCCCGGCGAACCCTCGGGGTCGCCCGCGGTGGGCGATGTGAACGGCGATGGCAGCCTCGAGCTCGTTCTGGCGTCCGGATTCGACGCTCTTTTGGGGACGGACGCGGATGAGCGACTTCCGCTCACTCGGCGCATCGGTGAGCTGCGGGTGTATGCACTCCAGATTCCGAGCACGCGTTTCGCTCCCTGGACTCAGGGAGGCGCCAACGCCTGGGGCACGGGCCATCAGGCTCTCGCTTCGAGCGCCAGCGCGGCCGTCTCCGGCGGCGAGGCGTTCAGCAACGGGGATCTCTTCGTCTATCCCAATCCAGTAGATGGTCCTAAGGTCCATCTGCGCGTCCGGCTGAGTCGTACGGCCCTGGTGAGTTCGAGCATTTTCGATCTCCAGGGACAGGTCGTCCGGCAGACCGGAATCATCCGCGGCGAAGGACCCGGCCAGTTGGAGTTCGAGTTTTCAGTGACCGGTCTCGCGGCCGGTCTGTATGTGGCCAAAGTGGAAACGGAGGGCAGCGTGGCCCTCAAGCCCTTTGCTCTCGTGCGATGAGCTGGTGGACTTTGCCAAGGTCCGCGCGAGAGCTGTATACTCAATGCTCGAATCCGTGCCGCGCAATCGGCCTGAACGGTTGGGAGAGCTTCATGCGCAATTCCTCGTGTATCGCCCTCGCGGCGCTTTTCATTTTCCTGGCGAGCGTGCCTCCCTCGTGGGCAGGGAATCCAGGAGATGCCGGCTTTCTGTCCTTGAGGATGGGAATCGGCGCGCGCAACGGCGCGATGGGCGACGTTGGGGTGGCCGAATCGACCGGCGCCACCGCGATGTACTACAACCCGGCCAATCTCGTGTACACCTCAGGTACGGACGTCACTCTCCAGCACGTCGAGCACTTCAGCCTCTTTCGCCAGGAGGCGGCCGCGATCAGCCACCGGCTGCCCCGGGGCGCCGTAGGGCTCATCTTCAGCGGCTTTTACGTAAATGATGCCATCCCCTTGACCACTCTGGATCGCATCGGGGTTTCCCAGGGCGATTTCCAACCCTACCAGCTCGCGGTGGGTCTGGGTTACGCCTACCAGTTCCACGATTTCTCGCTGGGATTGGTGGGAAAGTTCCTCTACGAGCGCATCGAGTCCTACGGCGCGGCGGGCCTGGCGCTCGACTTCGGGATCAGCCATCGCAGCAAGATTCCAGGTCTCACCCTGGCCGCCGCGGTCGCCAATCTCGGCGGCCAGATGACGGTGAAAGAGGAGCCCTACGATCTTCCGTTCACCACGCGTCTGGGGGCCAGCTATACCCCCCACACCGAAGGGAAGGGACTCGCCCAGAACCTCACCCTGGCCACTGACCTGGTCCTGCCCAACGACGGAAACGGGCGGCTCCACGTGGGAGGAGAACTCCGCCTCCATTCCAGTTTCGCGGTGCGGGCCGGATATCGCTTCAACTACGATACCTACGGGCTCACCGCCGGCTTGGGCTTTCACACGGGGAATTTGACGGTGGACTACGCGTTCATGGACAACGGAAACGAGCTCTCGGACGACCACCGCATCTCGCTGTCCTTCGCGTTCTTGCCGTAGGCAAAGCGCTTGGCTCAGGCGCTTCTCCCCTCTGATCCCGTGACGGGCAGAACCTCCAGGCGTCCTTCGCGCAGACGTCCGTAGGTGAAGTGCTGCACCCAGTCTCCCAGACAGACCAGACGCCACGAATCGAAGGGCGTGTTGCACGGGTGGTGGATGTGGCCGATCACCAGGTAGTCGACGTCCGAATGATCGTGGCGTCGCCCGTAGCTTTGGATCGCCTCGTCGAGCTGGGCGCCGTAGTTGCGCCCCTTCTTTCGTGAGGCATCGGAAATCCGGCTGGCCAGCCAATTCAGGATTTCCGGATGAAGGGACTTGGCCAAGAACACCAGGACAGGGTTGCGCACCGCAGCGCGGAAGCCGCGGTAGAAGACGTCACCGGTGAGGATGCCGTCTCCGTGATCGAGCCGCAGGCGGCGCCCCTGTCGTTCGATCACCGTAGCATTGGGGAGCGAAGGGATGCCGAGCTCGTCGCGCAGGAACTCCGCGCACCAGATGTCGTGGTTTCCGCCCACGAAGGAGATCCGGACGCCCCGGTCCTGGAGCTTGCGGAGCCCGTAGAGAATCTCCAGGTGCGTCTTGGGCATGAAGGTGGGATAGTCCAGCCAGAAATCGAAAATGTCTCCCAGGAGAATCAGCTCGCACTCATCCTCTAGCCCTTGCAGCCAGAGGAGGAAGCGCTGGATCCGCTCCTGTTCCCTCTCCCGGGTGAGAGCGCCGAAGTGCGTATCACTGGCGAAATAGACGGTTTCTGTCATTATGAGATTCCTGGCTCGCGCCGAACGGCCGATTCCCTCACGCGCGGCGTGAACGCAGGGTAGACGAAGGCCCGGTGGCGGGCAACCGCGAGCGGGAAGGAGATTGCCGATGAATTCGTGGGACGACGTCAAACAGAACATGGGGAATTGGTTCCAGGGGGCGGCGCAGGGAACCGATCGACTGGCACGCCTCGGAATGCGGGCCTACGACCGGCATGGGATCGCGCGAGACCTCGAGCGGGACTACGCCCGTCTGGGACGGGTGGTTCACCGCCTCATGAGCGAGGACGAGAACGCGGTGCTCAGAGCTGACGCCACGGTACGGGCGGAAATGGGCCGGATCGCGCGCCACCGAGAGGAGCTGCACCAGGCCGAGCAGGAGATGGACGAGCTGCGCCGCGCCAAGTCGAAAGCCGCGGATGCCGAAGAGAGCGCCGGCGAGGCTGCTCCCGAAGAGGCGGCGACAGAGCCCACCCAGGCGTCCACCGAGAATTCAGGTGCCGAGCGTCCGGATTGACCGCTGACGCCTAAGCTGCTATTGTGAATGCAGAACGGGCTTGCCAGGAGTGTTCCCACCCTCCTCCGTTCCGCGACTGGACGATCGATCCGAGCTGCTTTTGCCCCCGGGCTTGGGATCAGGCCGAGGATCAGGGTTTGCAGTAGGATGGTCGTGTTCGATGCAATCTGAAGGCACGAGGAAGCAGCATACTTCCACCTCTCCGCCCTCGCGGCGGACCGGGGTGGTGCGTCGGGCTGGACTGCTCTGTTGTAGTCTGGTGGTGGCCTCGAGTTCCCTGCTCTTTTTGGCCCGTGCCGCTTCGAGCGCCGAAGGACCCGACTCCGGGCGCGAAGAACTCCACTCTCCTTTCGTCAAGGTCGCCGAACTGGTGACTCCAGCCGTGGTCGCGATTCGGACCGTCCATAGTTCGAGCGGGGACAGTGGCCTCCGCGAGATGTTCCGCGAGTTCTTTCCCAAAGGTCGCGACTTCCATCACCCCGATTTCGACGTACCCGGCGCGGGCTCGGGCTTCGTCGTCTCGGCGGATGGCTACATCGTCACCAATAATCACGTCGTCGCGAACGCCGATAACATCCACGTCAAATTGGCCGGGGTGAGCGAACCCCTGAGGGCTACCGTGGTCGGAACCGACCCCGCCACCGATCTGGCGGTGATCAAGGTCGAGGTGGATCACGAACTCAAGTTCTTGCGTTTCGGGGACAGTGAGGGAATTCGCGTGGGCGACTGGGCCATCGCCATCGGCAATCCCCTGGGTGAGTTGGAAGGGAGCCTGACGGTAGGGGTCATCAGCGCCAAGGGCCGCGCCAACCTGGCGATCCAGGGCGCGGATCTCCTACGCTACCAGAACTTCCTGCAGACCGACGCTGCCATCAATCCGGGGAATAGTGGCGGACCCTTGGTGGATATCCGCGGCGACGTCATCGGCGTGAACACCGCCATCAATCGGGCCGGACAGGGGATCGGCTTCGCGATCCCCGCGCGTTTGACGAGCTATGTTTACAACCAGATCCGCAACTTCGGGCGCGTGCGGCGTGGATATCTGGGAATCACCATGGCGGAAATCGACAACATGCGTGAGCAGGGACACCAGATCCCGGTGGATCAAGGAGTGGTAATCACTGCCGTCTTGCCCAATACCCCGAGCGCGCGGGCCGGGCTGAAGACCGGAGATATTCTCACCGAGTTCAACGGAGAAGCGGTGGAGCACATTCCCACGCTGCGATTCAAGGTGGCCGAATCCGAAGTGGGTTCCACCGCTCACCTGCGCGTGATCCGGGATGGCAAGCCACTCAACTTCGATGTGGTTCTGGACGAATACGACGAAACGGCTGCGCTCGCGGCGGCGGGGGAGAACTCGCAGGAGGCACAGCCCTGGCTCGGATTCTCGGCGGCTCCTCTGAACAGTCCCGACCCGCAGGTCCAGAGCCTCAAGGACGAGTTCGGGCTGGAAGGCGAGGATAAAATCGTGGTGGTGCGGGTGTGGGCCGACAGTCCCGCCGACAGGGCCAGATTGCGCCCCGGTGATCTGATCGTCGAGTTCGACGGGGTTTCCCTGGAAGGAAATCTCGATTCCTACGCCGTCTTTCAAACCCAATTGCAGATCCGCCAGCAAGCCCAGGATGAGAGCCCCATTCGACTTCTGGTTCGCCGTGGCGACATGAACAGTTACATCGAGCTCGACCCGAAGCCCTCGAAGGAGGAGACTGAGGATCGACCCTGAAGGAAGATGCTTGCGGCGCTCCATCTCGCCGGAAGGAGCGCTGCGGTGAGGGCGGGCTTGCCACCGCCTGTTTTGGAGAAGGGGAGGTGAACTCAACCGATCAGCGAGCCGGTCGCTGGTATCCGTACCCCAGGTCAGGAACCTTGTCATGATCCGCCATCACGCACGAGGTGGAGGAAGGAACGAACGAAGTCTCGAACAATACCTGCGCGAGATCGGACGCTATCCGCTTCTCGCTCGAGAGGACGAGATCCGTCTCGCTCGCAGGATTCACCAGGGTGACGAGGAGGCCGTGCACGAGATGGTGCGCGCCAACCTCCGCTTCGTCGTCACCGTGGCCAAGCAGTACATGAATCAGGGACTCTCGCTGCAGGACCTGATCAACGAGGGCAACCTCGGTCTGATGAAAGCGGCGCATCGTTTCGACGAGAAGCGCGGCTTCAAATTCATTTCCTACGCCGTGTGGTGGATTCGACAGTCCATCCTCCAGGCGCTATCCGATCAATCCCGAGTTGTCCGGTTGCCCCAGAATCGCACCGCGGTTCTGCACCGCGTGACCAAGGCGCAAGCCGTCTCCAGCAGGTTCTGGGTAGAGATCCCCGACCCGACGAGATCGCGGACGATTGCGGGTACAGTGAACCCGAGGTGCGCGAGGCGCTCTGCGTGGGCCAATCGGAGGCATATCTCGACGATCTACTCTCCGACGAGGACGGCCGTAGCTACGTCGAGACCCTGGCCGACCGACCCTGAGAGGGGGGCGGAGATTCCGCTCTTGGAGCGGAGCCGCCGCGACGACATCGCGAAGGCCCTGGAAGTACTCCCCGCGCGCGAGGCGGAGATTCTCCTGCTCTACTACGGAATGGGAGAGGTACGCTCATTGACCTTAGAGGAAATCGGCCAGCGCATGAGCCTCACCCGCGAGCGAATTCGCCAGCTCAAGGAGCGGGCCCTGCGACGTCTCCGCGAGGCCGACCAGGGGCTCGAAGTGCTGCGAATGCACTACGACGAGGGCTGAGCAGGGGCGGATTGGGACCTCGGGCCCCCGACGAAGCCCGAGACTCCCTATCTTGGAACATCTTTTGCACTGCGGCGGTGCATGCGAGGGGCCAGCTTGACAAGCCCTGAGGGGCTGCGTAATGTAGCGCGGCTCTTTGGACAGTACCCCGAAGGAACCCAGAACCGCCAGCGAGCTCGAGAATACTGATCACGAACCCATGAAGAATCGCCACTGGACATTTCTCTACGTTCCGACCGGGGAAGGTGGAGTGCGCACTCTCCGGCTCAGCAAGCGGCTCGCCGCGGCTTTGGCCGGAGCGCTTCTGCTCCTTTTCCTGATGGTCGCGATGATGGCGGTCGCATTCGTGCGCCAGGGAGTGGCCCTCCACGAAGAAGGACGCCGCACGCGGGAAATCGGGGCTCTCGAGACCAAGATCACCCAGCTGCAGGAAAAGTCGGCCGGCTACGAGGCGCAGATGAACCGGAATTTCGAGCTGCTCGAGAGGGCCAAACTGCTGGCCGGGCTGGGCACCCTCGACAAGACAGTGATCCAGATGGGGGTGGGGGGACCCGGGCCCGCTCCAGATCCTGTGGCCGAGAGCTTGCCTCCCTTGAGCCGGGAGAGGATGAGCGAGGTCTCCGACCAACTCGACAAGTTGCTCCGCCAGGCCCGGTTCCAAGAGGAGAGCTACCAACAAGTCTTGCGGGTACTCCAGGATGATCAGCTCGCTCGCGAGGCGACCCCGAGTATTCGTCCCATCCAAATGGGCTACCTCTCGAGCCGCTATGGACGCCGGATCGACCCCTTCACCGGTCGTCCCGCGTTCCACCGCGGTGTCGATTTTTCAGCCCCCCTGGGCACGCCGGTACATGCCACGGCCGAAGGAGTGGTGGTGCGAGCCTCGCGCCGCGGCCGCATGGGCAAGATGGTGGAGCTGGACCACGGCAACGGCCTGCACACGCGCTACGGCCACCTGAACGGCTTCACGGTGCACAAGGGACAGCGCATCCACCGCGGTGATCTCATCGGTTACGTGGGGAACACCGGGCGCAGTACCGGACCGCACGTTCACTACGAAGTGGTGGAAAACGGCAAGACGGAGAATCCCTTCCTGTTCATCATTCGCGATTGAGCGGACGAAGCCAGTCTAGTTCTCTAATTGACTTTAATCCGCGTCTCGACGTTGACAGGTTCCGGTCGCGAATCTAGGCTGCCGCCGAGAGGATCCACCCATCCTCGGCAAAGCATGACCAAAAAACGTTCTCTCTTCTTGCTCGCTCTCCTCTGGGGACTGTGCGCGTGGCTCGATGCCTCTGCGGCGCAGCTTCTGCGCGTGCGCCATTCGAGCACGGCGCAGCGCACCCGGATCGTGCTCGACTTGAGTAAAGAGAGCGGCTATCGCATTCGTCGCGTGGCGAATCCGGAGAGGATCGTTCTGGAGTTCCCGAGAGGGGCGATGCCGAATTCATCCGCGGTGGCGGTCGACCAAGCTCGCGTGAAGCGGGTCCGCTTCAATGAACTAGGCAACCGTCTGCAGGTGGTGCTGGACTTGACGGGGCATCTTCCCTTCGAGCATTTCAGCCTCGACGCCTCCGCTGCGAAACCCCCACGCGTCGTCATCGACGTGACAGACGAGCCCGTCTCCACCCTCGCAGCGAGCCAGCCCGAGACCTCGGGTTTGTCGAGCCCTTCGAGCGCGCAGCTCGTCCGGGCGGTCGCGCCCTCGCCTCCCCCCGCACTTCATGCCCCGGGTGAGGGTCGTCCCTACGTGATCGTCATCGACCCCGGTCACGGAGGAAAGGACCCGGGCACCCGCGGCTGCGGTGTGATTCGCGAGAAGGATCTCGTCTTGAGCATCGCGAAGATCATGGCCGAGGAACTCCGCGCGCGGACGGATTTCAAAGTCGTTCTGACCCGAGGCGACGACCGCTATGTCGATTTGCACGGAAGAGTGCACATCGCGCGCATGCAGCAGGGAGATCTCTTTCTGAGCATCCACGCGAACAGCGCGCGTTCTTCGAGCGCGCAGGGCGCGGAAGTCTATTTCCTCTCTCCCCGGGGTGCGACGGACCAGGCGGCCTCGGAGCTCGCGAATCGGGAGAACGCGGCGCACATGGTGGGAATGGGAGACGGGGAAGAAGTCGACGACACCATGATGTCGATTCTCATGGATCTGCAGTCTTCGGGGATTCTCAGGCGCAGCGGTCAATTCGCCGAACTGACTCTGGAGCATCTGGGCGCGGTACCGAGCATGGACATCCGCTTCATCAAGCAGGCGCGTTTCGCGGTCTTGCGCACCCTCTCCATGCCCTCGATTCTGGTCGAGGTCGGGTATCTGAGCAACCGGAGCGAGGCGAGGCGTCTGCGAAGGCAAGCGACCCAGGCCGAAATCGGACGGGCCATGGCGAACGCCGTCATCGCGTACTGTGAGCACTACGGTGAGAAAGGGCAGCCCAAGATCGTGCAGTCAGCGCACCCATAAAGTTCGACGGGGTGACACCCTGTGGGACCTCGCGCGCGTCTACGATACGAGCGTGGTGACGATCCGAGAGCTCAACCATCTCAAGACGAGCAGTCTCCGGGTGGGGCAGGACTTGATCCTCCCTTGAAGGACGGCTCTCGACTCGAGGCCATGCAGACGTGACCCGTAATCTCAGCGTCAAGATTGTTTGCGTGCTTCTCGCACTGGTTCTATGGGCCCAGGCCGCGGCACAACAAGACGTCGAGAAAGTAGTGGAGCTCCCCCTGACTCTCACTGGTCTGCCCGATAGCCTGGCCGTCCGCGCTTCCAAGGCGCCTGAGACGATCTGGGTCAGATTGCGTGAGTCGAAACTGGAACGCCTCCTCCACGACCTCTTGAAGAAGGGTCGGGGCAGGGTGGACGTCGATCTCTCCGCCGTGAGCGTGGGAGAATTCCATCACGACATCTCGGTGCGGGAAGTGATCGATGGCGGCACCGCTCTCTCGGTCGAGAGCCCCACCGCGCTCCATCTGCGGATCTACCCCAAGGCGCAGGCTGAAGTGGGGGTGAGGGTGATCCTCGAGAGTCAGTTGGACGAGGGTCTGATTTTGGCCGGCCGGCCCGAAGTGACCCCCGCGCAGGTGCGGGTGGAAGGCGCCGCGCCGCTGGTGAGTTCTCTCGATCACGTCAATACACTGCCGCTGAAGATCTCGAAACACCATCGCTCGTTCCGCGAGACCGTCCGCCTGGCCAGCCCGGATCCCGACCTCGTTTTGCGGCCGGTGGAGGTGGATGTCTCCGTCGGCATCGACGAGATCGTGGACCGCAGCTTCGAGAACATTCCAGCCTCGGTTCAGAGCGACCAGGTGGATTCCTCGCGCGTATACGTTCAGCCCAAATTCGCCAAAGTGCGGCTGAAAGGTCCGGCGCACGTGCTCGCGGCCATCGGGCCCAACGACGTTTCCGTGATCTTGCACCTCGGAGGAGGAAAGGGCGGTGTGTATCAGATCGAACCGGAGGTCAAAGTGCCGGACGGCGTCATTTCCACCACGGTCGATCCTCCCAGCTTCCAGGTCATCGTCGACGGCGGGGCTGACAAGTGATGAGGCGAATCGGGGAAGGCGGTACCTGGATCCTTTTCGGTCTCGTGGTCGCCGCGGCGCTCTCCACCTTCTTGCCCTGGCACGATCCGGAACTGCCAGGCTCCCTTCAACTCACGGTGTTGGAGGGCGGCGGCAAGATGAAGACGGCGCGAGCCGTGAGACCTCTCTGCGAGTACCTCTCCCAGCAATTGCGACGCAGCGTCGTTCCCAAGGTCGTGACCGCTTCCGAACTGCAGGAGGAGCTCGCCAAGGCTAGGCTGTTTCTTCTGCCGGCGTCGCTGCTGGCCGACTCCAGTCGCTTCAGCATTCTCGCGCGCGCGAAGGGTCCCGGACTCGACGCCGCCTACGATCGTCCCTACCTGCTGTTTCCCCGGGGCAAGCGCTGGTTCGAGATGGAAAAGCCCCGACTCATCCTGGGCGACTCCTGGTCGTGGATGGGAGGAAAGGGAGCAAAGGAGTATCTCGCGGCGCACGGCCATACTCTGGAAGCCGGGTTCTCCGTGGTCGACGCCGGTCACAACGTCTACGACCACGAGGAGGCGATCTGCGCGGTGGTCCACGGAGCCTACGATCTGGCCGTGGTGCGCGAGAGCGATCTCCGCCTAGCCATCGAGGAAGGCATCATCGATCCGCGGCGCTTCGGGTTCGGGCCGGCTGGCCCAGCCGGCGGAGGGATCGTCCTGGCTGCGGCTCCCTCGCTGTCACTTTCCGCGCAACGGAGTTTGCGCTCGGCCGCCCTCAATCTCGATACTTTTCGTTTCGACAACAAGCACCTGCCCGCCGCGCTTGCCTTGAGCGGGCTGGCGCTCGTGGGCATCGAAGGATTCGTACCCGATCACCCTTTCCCGAACCTACGTCCTTGAGCGAGTCGGCGGGTCATCTTGACACCAGTGAGCACCACTTCTACTCTCGACTACCGGATCCCGTTTTTCATCTGGATGGCGGTGATTCTGTCCGTCTCATCGATTCCCGAGCCGACCCTGCAAAAGGTCGGTTTTTCCGTGAAGGACTATCTGGCCCACGGGGTCGAGTATTCGATTTTGGGTTTTCTCTCCCTGCGCCTCGTCCGGGCCGAGGGGAAAAAGTTGCCCTGGTCCTGGTTGCTGGTGGTGCTCGTGGCGTTCTGCATGGGAGCGGTCGACGAGACCTATCAGCGGCTGATCCCCGGCCGCACTCCCTCCTGGTCGGACTTCGCCGCCGACCTCGTAGGTAGTTTGGCGGGAGCTTGGATCGCCATCGTGTACTATGCACTGACCGCGCGGCTGAGGACGCCGAGCGGCGGAACGATCGAAACGGATCGAGGAGTGGATTCATGAAAGGGTTTCGACGCAGCCATAGCTGTGGAGAACTGACTCCGGCTCAAGCCGGAAGCGAAGTCACTCTCAATGGTTGGGTGTCCTCACGCCGCGATCACGGGGGCCTCGTGTTCGTGGATCTGAGGGACCGCTACGGGGTGACACAGGTCGTCTTCGGTCCCCAGGACGAGGAAACGCACGATCGAGCCCAATCTCTCAGGCAGGAAGACGTGGTTGCGGTGAAGGGGACGGTACGCGCGCGTCCGGCGGACATGGTCAATCCCGACATGCATACCGGAGGCATCGAGATCGCTGCGGAGCAGTTGGTGATTCTGAACCGATGCGAGGTCTTGCCCTTCCAACCCGAACAAATCGAAGGCGCTGGCGAAGAACTCCTCCTGAAGTATCGCTACCTTCACCTGCGCACTCCCGATATGCAGCGCAACCTGAGAATCCGCCACGAAGTCGCCAGAGCGACACGGGAGTTTCTCTCCGACGAGGGTTTCCTGGAAGTCGAGACTCCACTTCTCATTCAGACCACGCCCGAAGGAGCCCGCGACTATGTCGTTCCCAGCCGGGTTCATCCCGGGAAGTTCTACGCTCTCCCGCAGAGTCCCCAGCTCTACAAACAGACCCTCATGATCAGTGGATTCGATCGCTATTTCCAACTCGCGCGCTGTCTGCGGGATGAAGATCTGCGCGCGGACCGGCAGCCAGAGCACACGCAGATCGATCTCGAGATGAGCTTCATCGACGAAGAGGCGATCTACGCGCTGGTGGAAGGACTGATGACCGCGATCGTGGAGCGCGCTCTCGGAAAGGAACTGCAAACTCCGTTTCCGCGGCTGTCCTTCGACGAGGCGATGGACGCCTATGGCTCGGACAAACCCGACTTGCGATTCGAGCTCCAGCTCGTCGATCTCAGCGAAGAGGCAGCGGCCGGGGAATTCAAGGTCTTCTCGAGCGTGGTGGCTGAAGGCGGCAGGGTGAAGGCGGTCGTCGCCCCGGGCTTGGCCTCGATCTCCCGCAAGGGGATCGGCGAGTTCGAGGAGATCGCCCGCAAATACGGTGCGAGGGGTCTCGCCTACTTGAAGTGGAGCGAGGAAGGCCTCAGCGGTTCGTTCGCCAAGTTCTTCTCCGACGAGGCCCTGCGGAAGTTGGCGGAGGCCGCTGGCGCGCGACCGGGAGATCTGATCCTCTTGGTGGCCGATGCGCGCATGCGCGCGAATCAGGTCCTGGGGCAGCTGCGCCTGGAGATCGGGCGGAGGCTCGATCTGCTCAGCGGCGACGAGTTCGAATTCTGCTGGATCCACGATTTCCCCCTCTTCGAGAAAGACGAAGAGCAGGGGGGCTGGACCGCCATGCATCACATGTTCACCATGCCGCGTGAGCAGGATCTTTCGCGCATCGAGAGCGATCCGGGGAGCGTGTCCGCCAGACTCTACGATCTGGTTTGCAACGGCGTGGAACTGGGTAGCGGGAGCATTCGAATCCACCAGCGCGAACTCCAAGAACGCGTTCTCGCCGTGTGTGGGATCCAGCCGGAGGAGGCCGATCGCAAGTTCGGTTGGTTCCTGCGGGCCCTGCAGTACGGCGCGCCCCCACACGGGGGAATTGCGCTCGGGCTCGACCGAATCGTCACCATGCTGGTCGCCGGAAAGAGCATCCGCGAGGTCATCGCCTTCCCCAAAACCACCATCGCGGTCAATCCTCTGGACGGCGCGCCGTCCGCGATCTCGCCGCGCCAATTGGTGGAACTGGGCCTGGAACTGACTCTAAATGAAGATAATAGCCACGAAAACGGCACCAATAGTGCTTGACACTCTCCAGCCTGAGGTTATGTTGGCGAGGATATCGTGAAGAACGATCGCCGTCAGGACGCAAGGGGCGTTTTGCCGGGATCCAACGTTTGCGCCCCCGAATTGGGATGGCGCGAGAGGAGGTGCAGCGGGCTTGAAGAACTTCATCAGGCTCGTCACCGTTTGCACGTTCGGTTTGGCGCTCTTCGCCATGGGTTGCTCGAAGAATCAACCCTGTGCAACGGATCCGGCCCAAATCGAAAGCGCCCGTACGGAGTTGCAAACGGCACAGGGACAGTTGGACTCCGCGAAGGCCCAGCTGGAGACGGAAAAAACAAAGCAAGCAGATCTTCAGAAGAAGCTCGCCAATCTCTCCGACAAAGGTGAGATGGAAGAGCACCTGAATACTCTCAAGAAGGGCAGCGGCCGCTAGGCCCCAAGCCGGAAAGGAATGATCAATATGAAGCAGCAGATCATCCGCCGCGCTGGGCTCTCCCTGGTCGCTGTCGGTCTTCTCGCGCTCACGGCCTGCTCCTCGGGCGTCGATCGTCAAGTGGATGTCAGCGGGGGCGATTACTACACCCCGGAAGAAGTGCAGAAGCTGAGCAAGGATCAGTACGCTGACTACTGCGCTTCCCTGGATCAACAACTGGCCACTCTGGGACAGCAATCCGACGAGACGAACAGCCAGATGAAGACGGTCAAGGCTGAAACCGCTTCGCTGGACGGCGACATCAAGAAGCTCGAGAGCGAGTACGATGCGAAGAAGAAGGACCTCGATGCGGTCCAGAGCGAGATCGATTACTACGAGAATTTACCCAAGTCTTGGACCGTACAGGACGGCGATTTCCTCTACGGCATCTCCGCCAAGGAAGAGATCTACGCCGATGCTCTGAAGTGGCCGCGGATCTACCGCGCGAACAAGGACAAGATCGAGGATCCCAATCTCATCTACCCTGGCTGGGAATTGACCATTCCCCGCGACTGGCCGACCAGCTGGGTGGTACAGCCGGACGAGTATCTGGGCAAGATCGCCTGGTATTGGGAGGTTTACAACGATCCCGCGCAGTGGACCAAGCTCTACGAGGCCAACAAGGACCAGATCAGCGATCCTGACATCATCTGGCCCGGTTGGAATCTGCGGATTCCCCGCGACTAGCCCTCAGCGCGATCGTTTCACCCGATAAGAGCGCCCCCGGCCCAAGCCGGGGGCGTTTCGTCGTCTTTGAGCCCAAAGAGGGGTCTTCCCGGCACGTACCCTGCTTTCTCGTGGCTTGCAGGGCCCTGAGAACTGGGATAACTTTCAGCCAGGGACTCCGCTTTCTGAATGCACGAGCCCAATCCAGTGGCTTGGGGAGTTCCCCTTTTCCCGCGGCACCGCCCTCGATGAACGAGAAGCGAACCACCATTTCCCTGAAGGGCCTGGACCTCCTCGATTTCCTGGGCCAACAGGATGCTAATCTGCGCCGTCTGGAAGAACGCTTCGAGGGCACTCTAGTCGTTCGCGGCGACTCCCTGATCCTCAAAGGCGAAGCCTCGCGCGTCGATGCCATGGAGAGGGCAATGGCCGAGGTTCTGCGTTGGGCCCACGAGGGTCGCCGGATCGACCCGGAGAGCATCGACCGGATCCTGGCCGGGGAGGCTCCTCGGCTGAAGGGGGAGGCGGCGGAAGGTCTTCACCTGCACGGGAATCGCCGGGTGACGATCCATCCCCGCACGCAGGGACAGGCGCGCTACCTCGAGGCGGTCCGGCATCACGACGTGGTGTTCGCGGTGGGTCCGGCGGGCACGGGAAAGACCTACCTCGCGGTGGTTCTCGCCCTCTCTGCACTGCAGAACCGCGAGGTGGAGAGGATCTTCCTGGTGCGTCCCGCAGTTGAGGCGGGCGAGCAGCTCGGGTTCTTGCCCGGAGATCTCCAGGAGAAAGTGGATCCCTACCTTCGCCCGCTTCACGACGCCCTCAACGAGTGTCTGGGCGCCTCCCGCCTGGCGCGGATCCTCGCCAACGGAACCATCGAGGTGGCGCCGCTCGCCTACATGAGAGGTCGTACTCTGAATCACGCGTTCGTCATTCTGGATGAGGGTCAGAATACGACACTGGGTCAAATGAAGATGTTTCTCACTCGCATCGGCGAGGGCACTCGTGCCATCGTCACCGGTGACATCACCCAGATCGACATCACGCAACCGCAGGACAGCGGACTGGTGCGGGTGCGATCGATCATCAAGGACGTGCCGGGAGTGAGCTTCATCGATCTCGACGAGAGAGACGTGGTCCGTCACCCGCTCGTCCGCCGCATCGTGGCGGCGTTCGAGGAGAATGCCAACTCGAACGGACGTGGGGGCAACCAGCTTGGCTCGGAGGCTTCGCAATGAGATCGTGGAGGAAAGCCATCCGCATGTCTTCCCAGGGCGAGAGGGAGGATGCGAACGCACGTTGGTGGAGAGCGGGGCTGAACTTCCGTGCGATCCTGACCTATGGTCTGCCGCTCTTGGCGATCATGGCGCTTCATATGTTGCTCTTTCCTCCGATCCGCACCGCTCCCAGCCTCAAGCTGGAAGTGGGAGACATCACCGAACACGAGATTCGCGCCCCCTTCCGCTTCAGTGCGCCCCGGCCGCGGCGGGAATTGGAGGCGGCTCGCCTGGAGGCTTCGCGCCGGGTCGAGCCGGTCTACCTCCACGAGACGGAGGCGGAGAAGCACTCCAAGGACGAAGTTGCGCGCTTCTTGAGCCGCGTCAAATTGCTGGCTACATCGGACAGCCTCAGCCTCGCGAAGAAAGTGGATGCGCTTCAGTCCGATTTCCGCGGGATCTCGTCCGAAGATCTGCGGTGGCTATTGACCGGAGGCAACGCCGAGCGGAAATCGAATGCGATCGCGAGCCTGGCCGAGAAACTTCTCGACCGTGGTATCGTCGACACCACTCCGAGAGGCAACTACAGCCTCGTTCACGTCATCGATCCGGATAGTCTGGAGGACAGGGTGGAAGAGGTCGATGATCTGGTGCTCGGCTATCGGCAGGGGGAGGCAGCGCGCAAGGAAGCGGGCGAGTATTTCCGCCGGGCCGACGAGAGAGTCGCCGTGGCCGCGATCCTGGCATACCTGCTCACACCCAATCTCTCGTACGACGACGCGCGCACCGAAGATCAGAGGAGTATGGCGGTGGCGGCGGTGCCCACGACTCGCGAATTCGCTCGTAACGAGCGCATTCTCGACAGCGGGGTGCGGGTCAATCGGGAAGACCTCGCCGTCTTGACCGCGCTGGAGGAAGCACGTCGTGAACGCGCCTTCGCCTCGAACAAGGGCGTCGCGCTGCGCCTTCGCACCGGCAGGGCGATCCTAGTGCTCTCTCTCCTGCTCGGACTCTGTCTCAGCTTGAGCGGGAGGCATCGCCGGCAACTGAGCGAATACCGGCGCTTCCTCGCGCTATGCGTGCTACTGGCCCTATACCTTTTGGTGAGTTGGGTCGCGTTGGGTCGCGGCGCGTACGGCCCCATCGTCATTCCCATCGTGATGCTGGTGATGCTGTCCACGATTCTCCAGGGGGAAGGCCCGGCCGCGCGCATGCTCCTGCTCTCGGTTCTTCTCATCGCGCTGCTCCCCAGCATTCCCTCTTCGATGCTCCTGGTGTGGATCGTGGCCGGTGCAACCGCCATGCGTATGGTGCGGAGGGTTCGCAACCGGAATCAGTTCTACAAGGCCATCGGCGTGGTCTCCATCGCCTATCTCGTCGCGGTCGGCGCGCTGCAGCTCGGCCAAGCGAACAGCCTACGGGAGTGGATCCGGCCGGTGCTGTGGGGAGTCGGGAGTGGAATCGTCAGCACCGCGCTCGCGCTCTTCCTCTTGCCGGTGTTCGAGAGCATCTTCGAAATCACGACGGATCTCACTTTGCTCGAATTGAGTGACCTCAATCATCCCCTCTTGCGAAGGATGGCGCTGGAGTCACCCGGGACTTTCCATCACAGCCAGGTGGTGGGCACCCTGGCCGAGGCGGCCGGTCGCGCGATCGACGCCAATTGTTTGCGCACCAGGGTGGGCGCGAACTACCACGACATCGGTAAGCTGCTGAAGCCGAGATATTACGTGGAGAATCAAAAGGGCGGACCCAACGCCCACGACGATCTGTCTCCGCGGATGAGTGCATTGGTCATCGCGGCGCACGTGAAGGATGGAGTGGAATTGGGCCGGCAGTGGGGTTTGCCCCAGGACGTCACCGATTTCATCCCCCAACACCATGGCACGAGCGTGATGCGTTACTTCTACCACAAAGCACTCGAACGGGATGACGGCGGAGCGGTGAAAGTGGAGGACTTCCGCTACCCCGGACCCAAGCCGCAATCGAAGGAAACCGCTATCGTCATGCTCGCCGACGGAGTCGAGGCCGGAACGCGCTCGCTTCGTCGTCCCACTCCCAGCCGGATCCGGGAAATGGTCAAGGGAATCATCGAGCGCAGAATGGAAGAAGGAGAACTCGACGATTGCACTCTGACCATGCGAGACATCTCGCGAATCCGAGAGGCATTCGTGCCGATTCTGGTGGGCATTCACCACCAGCGCGTCGCCTATCCGGGCCAGAAAGAGCATGAGGACAAGAAGGAGAAGGAAAGCGTTGAAACTCGAGCTCGCGGTCGACGGGGACAGGACTCCGTGGCGACCAGACGCTGAGACGGAGAGCGATCTCCGCGAGATGCTGGCTGCCTGGGGCCCCACCGACGGGATTCTCGAAGTCGTGCTCACCGACGACCGGGTGATCCGCGAGCTCAATCGTCGGTATCGGCAGAAGGACCGAGCGACCGACGTTCTCTCGTTTTCCTATCTGGAAGGCCATGAATCCTCCCGGGAAGAATTGCTTAAAGCCGACCGTCTGGCTCGTGACTTCTGCTCCGAATCGCTGGATGGCGAGGTTCTGGTCGGTCAAGTTCTCATCAGCGTGGAAACGATGAGAGGACGAGATGTTCGGCCCGAGCACACCGACGGGGAAGAATTCCATTTTCTCGCGGTCCACGGGATGCTTCATACTCTGGGGTACGATCACGCCCGTGAGGAGGACGCACGGGAGATGGAGAGGGCACAGGAAGCCATTCTCTCTTCACATCGAATTCCCAGTCCCGGAGAGTCAAAAGGAGGCGCGAGTACGTGAACGAAGGCGATCTGGATCGCGGGC
This sequence comes from Candidatus Krumholzibacteriota bacterium, assembly GCA_963764625.1. GTDB lineage: Bacteria > Krumholzibacteriota > Krumholzibacteriia > JAJRXK01 > JAJRXK01 > JAOZPE01. Next base: position 909,914 of record CAVXTH010000009.1, read on the forward strand.
TCATCGGATCGGATCTCTTGCTCTTTTTGAGTGGGCTCCTGCTCTGTTTCTTGGTGGCCGGAATGATCAGCAGCTACGTCACGCTCTTGCGCATGCGGCGTGAGGGATTGATCGGCGATTCGGATCTTCCCCGCGCGGTTCGTGGTCTCATGGGGCGTTCCAAGGACTTGCTCCTGGCGCTCGCGACGGCCCACCTCGTCGCCGCCTGTCTCGCGGCCGGCCTGCTCCTGCGGGGCATGAACGCCCTCGGGTGGCCGTCTCTCTTGGTGGTCCTGGGCTGGATCGCGTTCTTCGCCGTCTTGATCCTGGGCAGTCTTCTCTTCAAGTCGGCCGCGCTCACAAAGCCCGTCGCGTTCGCGCGCGCCACCCTCGCTCTGGCTTCTCTGCTGCTCTGGATCTTCATGCCTTTTACCCGGCTGCTTTGGTTCCTGGTGGCCAGGCGTGCCCCCGAACTGGGAGCGATGGACATCTCTCCTCCCCTGAGCGGAGGGGAGCTGCGCGCGATATTGGCCGACGAAGACGCTGAGGTCGAAATGGAGGAGGAGGAGCGCGATCTGGTGCGCTCCATCTTTGATCTGAGAGATACCGAGATTCGCGAGATCATGGTTCCGCGGGTGGACGTGAAAGGGCTCGACGTGAACACGAGCTTCGCCGACGCGGAGAGTTTCGCGGTGAACCAGCCCTACACTCGCCTGCCGGTCTGGGAGCAGAATCAGGATACGATCCTGGGCATCCTGCACACGAAGGATCTACTGGTGGCGCGGGTGAGGAGCGAGACCCCGACTCTGAGGCAGCTGCTTCGCCCCGTTCACTTCCTGCCCGAGAGCAAGAGCGTCGACGAGGCTCTGCGGGAGTTTCGCGAACAGAGGGTGCACCTCGCGGTGGTGGTGGACGAGTACGGCGGCACGGCGGGGATCGTGACGATGGAGGACATTCTGGAGGAGATCGTCGGCGAGATCCGGGACGAATTCGATCAAGAGGGCGAACGCATCCGAGTGCTCGACGACCACCACGTGGTCCTCGACCCTCGCGTCGATCTGGACGATCTGAACGAGGAGTTGGGAATTACTCTACCCACCCAGGACAGTGACACCTTGGGCGGGTTCCTCTACGCGGAATTGGGAAAAGTTCCCAGTCGGGGTGACAGCGTGGAGTACGAAGGGCTGCGCTTCACCATCGACCGGGTGGAACGACAGCGCATGCTCCAGGTAACCCTCGTGAGCAAGCGAATCCTCGCTCCCCGCGAGGAGGGCAACGGCTCGACCGCGGAGCAGGAATCATGAGGTCCCCTTTCCGCGGATTCCGCCGGGCCTTTCTCACCGGACTCGTGGTGATCATTCCGGTCGTAGTCACGTTTTGGGTGATCTGGATCATCGTTCGCACCGCGGATGGATGGCTTGGACCGTCGATCGCGCGCACCCCCTGGCTCCATGGACATTTGCCGCAGATCGGGGGCACCGCCCTCGGGTTGATCGCGGCCATATTACTCATCAGTGCGGTGGGGGCGATGGCGAACAGCCTCTTCGGAAGAGCCGTACTGGGGGCCTTCGATCGTCTGGTCACGAGGATCCCTTTTCTCAAGGGCATCTATACCGCGACAAAAGAACTCACCAGCGTTCTCTTCTCCGCACAGAGCCGTGCCTTTCGCAAGGTCGTCCTCTTCGAATACCCTCGGCGTGGCTCGTGGAGCCTCGGTTTCGTAACCAACGAACTTCCCGATTCCCAGGGAGGAGGACTCTATCACCTCTTCCTACCCACCACACCGAACCCCACCAGTGGCTATTTCTTGCTGATTCCGTACGAAGATGCTATTCAGCTTGACATCTCCATCGAAGAGGGCCTCAAGATGGTGATCTCGGGTGGCGCGGTAGTTTCTCCTCGAGGCCGTGAGCTGGTACTCGAGGGAATCACCTCTCATCCGCGTCGTGCTGGCGGCGCCAGCGATGTTTAGACCCTAGCTCTAGAAAAGAGAAATGCTCGAAGATCTTGAAGCTCTTTTCCAGCAGATCCTCGAGCGCTTCGAGGCGGACGACGTTGCCGGAGCGGCCCGTCTCCTCCTGGACCTCACGCCCGCCGATGTCGCCGACGTACTCCGCGGCTTCGAACATGAACGCAAAGTCGCGGTCCTCAGAGTGCTTCCCGCGGAAGTCGCTGCCGCGATCCTCACCGAACTCGATGAACGCAGTCTGCCCGATCTCCTGGATCTGCTCAAAGACCGGGAAATCGTGGAAATGCTCGATGAACTCGACAGCGACGACGCGGCCGACGTCGTGGCACAGATGGAAGACGACCAGGCCGTACGCGTCGTCGACTTGCTGGACAAGGTCGACCATCAGGACGCGGTCGAGCTCTCCGAGCTCTTGCGCTACCCCGAAGACTCCGCCGGTGGAGTTATGGCCAAGGAGTTCCTCTCGGCGGGAGAGGGCCAGACGATTGGGAAGATCGCCGAAGGTCTTCGTCGCCTGGGAGAAGAGGAGCTTCTCACGCATCAGTTCGTCTTCGTCGTCGACGACAAAGGACGCCTCCTGGGTCAGATTCCCATCGTCAAGATTTTCATTCTCAGACCGGACGAACGCGCCTCGGAGGCCATGAACCCTAATCCGGTCTCCATCGAAGTGATGGAGGATCAGGAGAAAGTGGCCCAGGTGTTTCGCAGGCGCGATTTGCTGTCGTTGGCGGTCGTCGACGCCAACGGACGACTCGTGGGGCGAATCACCGTCGACGATGTGATCGACGTCATGACCGAGGAAGCGACCGAAGACATGGCGCGCTTCGCCGGCTCCAGCGAGGACGAGTTCGGAGAGACCTCGGTGAAGGCCATCTCGCGGGCCCGGCTTCCCTGGCTACTGATGGGTTTGGGGGGCGAACTGATCTCGGCCCTGGTGATTTCCCGCTTTCAGTCTGGCCTGCAGACAAAAGTCATTCTGGCCTTCTTCATTCCTCTGGTCATGGCAACCGGCGGAAATTCCGGAGTGCAGACTTCCTCGAATCTCATTCGAGCCCTGGCCACCGGCGATTTCGATCGCTTCCGTGCGCGCCGGCACATTGCGCGTGAGGTATTCGTCGGATTGCTCAATGGTTTTCTGCTCGGGGCCATCCTGGTCGTGACTTTGGTCCTCTTCCGGCAGGATCCGGCCGTGGGCTTCGTGATCGGCCTGGCTCTGATGTGTGTCGTGGTCGTTGCCAGTTCGATTGGCACCATCGTGCCTCTGGTCCTGAACTGGGCGGGAATCGACCCGGCTCTCGCCACCGGACCCTTCATCACGACGAGCAACGACGTGCTGGGACTCTTGGTCTACCTGAGCCTCGCCCACAAGTTTCTCGGACTGTAGAGCCCTCGGGTTTGGGGGAAGAGCTCATGCGTGGCGCAGCCTGCCGGGACGAGGGCGTCATCCTTCGAACTCTCAAGTTGGGGGAGACCTCCCGCATCGTGAGTGTGCTCAGTCACGAGCATGGCAAGGTCAAACTGGTGGCGAAGGGTGTGCGCCGGCCGAACTCTCCTCTGGCCGGCATCCTCGAACCCGGCAACGAAGTCGAGCTCTTGTTCTACCCGCGCAAGGACCGCGAACTCTGGACGATGAGCGAGGCGAGTCTGCTGCGGGCCAGCTTGACGGGAGAAAGCAGCCTCGATAAGCTCTCGTACTTGCTCGCCGCTTTGGAGCTCGCGGATCGTCTGCTTCCCGAGAGGGAGCCCGATGCGCAGATCGCGGCTGTCTTTCGCGGCTATCTGGATCGCTGGCATCTCGAGGGGCCTCAGGCCATGGCGGCCCTGTTCTTCGCGTTGGAAGCGCGACTCTTGTGGAACCTGGGGTTGGGTTTAAATCTTCACTCCTGCGGGGTCTGCGGCGCTTCGCTCGAGGAATCCGAAGCGGCGTTCTTTCGTCCTTCGGAGGGCGATCTGAGTTGTACGCGCTGCGCCATGGGAACGGGCAAGAGAGTGAGCGCGGAGGAACTTGGGGTCTGGCGCGGGCTGGACGAGGTGCTGGACGGAAACGAGGCCATCGCATTGAGTGAGTCGCAACGGAGACAGATCGGTAAGTGCCTTCATCTGCACATGAGCTACCACCTGTCCCACTACAAGATTCCCAAGGCTCTGTACTGGCTCAGCGATCTCCGCGGCGAAGAAGGAGCAGAGCGGTGACGAGCTACCAGTCGATGATCCACGACCTTCAGAAATACTGGATGGCGCATGGCTGCATCATCGTGCAGCCCTACAATTCCGAAGTCGGAGCGGGAACCTTCAACCCGAACACCTTCCTTCGTTGTCTGGGCCCAGAGCCCTGGAGCTGCGCCTATCTCGAACCGTCCAAGCGACCCAAAGACGGACGCTACGGGGAGAATCCGAATCGAGTGCAACAATTCCTTCAGTACCAGGTGCTACTCAAGCCGGCTCCACAGGACGTGCAGGACCTCTATTTGAAGAGCCTACAAACCATCGGAATCGATCCTCGCGACCACGACATCCGCTTCGTGGAGGACGACTGGGAGAGCCCGACTCTGGGAGCATCGGGTCTGGGGTGGGAGGTCTGGTTGGACGGGATGGAGGTGACCCAGTTCACCTACTTCCAGCAGTGCGGTGGACTCGAGCTGGAACCGGTGAGCTGCGAACTCACCTATGGCCTCCTCCGTTTGGCGATGTACATCCAGGATTGTGATCACGTCATGGATCTAGATTGGGGCGCGGGCGTCAGCTGGGGAGAGGTGAACGGTCAAGCCGAACGGGAGTTCAGCGAATTCAATTTCAAGTGCGTTGATGCACAACTCTACTTTCGCTGGTTCGAGGAGCGGGAGAAGGAGGCTGAGATCCTCCTGGAGAAGGGGCTGGTCTTTCCCGGTTACGACGCGGTGACGAAATGCAGTCACTATTTCAACCTGCTGGAGGCAAGCGGAGCCATCAGCGTGACCGAGCGCACGGGTTACATCGCTCGTGTGCGCAGACTCGCCCGGCTCGCGGCGAAGGCCTATGTGGCCAAGCGAGAGGAAATGGGATTTCCTCTGCTGAAGAAGGTGCGTCATGGATAGAAACGACCTTCTGCTCGAAATCGGTAGCGAGGAAATTCCGGCCGGCTATCTCGATGCCGCCCGGCGCCGTCTGGAAAAGAACGTGGGTTCCTTCCTGAAGGAGAAGGGGATCGAGTTCGAAAGTCGTGAGGTGCAAAGCTTCGCCACTCCGCGAAGAATCGCGGTCCTGATCCGTGGGGTCGCACTTCAGACGCCCCGCCAGAAGAGTCTGAAACTCGGTCCCGCCGTGAGCGCCGCGTTCGATGGCGAAGGAAATCCGACCAAAGCGGTGCTGGGATTTCGCGCGTAGTGCAGGCGTGAGCGTGGAGGAGCTCAGCGTTTCGCCGGCGACAAAGGCGAGCGGCTCGGGATCGAGCAAGAGGTGGGAGGGGAGAGAACTTTCGATCTTCTCCAGGAGGAAGGTCTGCTCGCGCGCTGGATTAACCTCGGCTTTCCCAAGACCATGCGCTGGATTCCAGGAAGTGACCTGGCCTACGCGCGGCCCATCCGTTGGTTGGTCTGCCTCTTGGGCGAGGAGGTCGTGCCGCTACGCTTGGGCGAGCTCGTGGCCGGCCGTGAAAGCCGGGGGCATCGAACCCTTCACCGCGGCGCAATCGACTTGCCCGATGCCGCGTCGTACGAAGCCACACTCGCCGAAGCTTCGGTCGTGGTACGTCCCGACCAGCGCCGTGAAATCATCGAATCACAGGCACGGCGTCTGGCCGGGGAGATCGATGGGCGGGTGTGCGAAGACAGCGAGCTACTTGGAAGAAATCGTCTACCTCGCCGAGCATCCGCACGGTTTGCGCGGGGACTATGACTCCTCCATGACCGAGGTGCTTCCGCGGGAAGTCATCGTCACCGCGATGCGGGCCCACCAGAGATACTTCAGCGTCGAGTCCCTCCAAGGCGCGCTGATTCCCTGCTTTCTGACCTTTCGGGACGGGGGAGGCCATGGGCTGAAGAACGTCAAGGCGGGGAACGAGCGCGTACTACGGGCTCGTCTCGAGGACGCCGTCTTCTACTGGAACGAAGATCGCGCCGTCAGCAGTGAGGAAAAACTCCGACGCCTGGATTCGGTGGTTTGGATCGAAGGCTTCGGATCGGTGGGAGACAAGTGCCGACGAGTGGCCGCGCTCGCGTGCGAGCTCGGCCGAGTCATCATGCCAGATCTGGCGGAGGAAACCGTCCGGCGCGCGGGCCTTCTTTCCAAGAGCGATCTGGCCACGGAGATGATCAAGGACGGTAAGGAGTTCACCAAACTGCAGGGGATCATGGGACGGTACTACGCACTGGCCGCCGGCGAGAACAAAGAGGTGGCGGATGCGATCGCCGAGCATCTGCAACCGCGCTTCGCCGAGGACAGGTTGCCCGAAGGGAGATTGGGAAGTCTGGTGGCGCTCGCCGATCGCCTCGACACCATCGCGGGCTGTGTACTTGCGGGGTTCATTCCCACCGGCAGCCAGGATCCCTATGCGCTCCGGCGTCAGGCCCTGGCGGTTTTGCGCATCCTGAGCCAAAGCGAATTGAAGTGCGATCTCACCCACTGGATTCACGCGAGCCTTTCGAGCTACGGGCAAACCGAGAATCGGATGGAGGAAGCAGCCACCGTGATCACCGCCCTTTTCTGGAGCCGTCTGGAAACTCTTCTGCAGGAATTGCCGGTGGAGATCGTCCAGGCTGTGCTGTCCGTTTTCCCTCTCGATCCGGTGGAAAACGCGCGCGCGTGCAGAGACCTGGCTCGCCTGCAGGGGAGTGAGACCTTTCAAATGCTCATCGAGGGAGCTCGTCGCTGCCGGAACATCCTGGTGAAGGCGCAGCGCCTGCCGGAGGAATCCCTTCCCCCACAGGCGCGGGCCCAGGCGCTGCAAAATGAGTCCCGGGCGCGCTGGGAGGCGGCCAATCTGAAGTCCTACGATCCGGTGGAGGCGACGGAGCCGGCCGAGCAGAATCTGGTTCGGGCGGCCCAGCAAATCCTGCCGCGCCTCGCCAAGGCCCTGAAGGAAAGCACCTACACTCCCGCCTACGAGGCTCTGGCCGAATTGGCGCAGCCGATCGACCGCTACTTCGAGGAAGTCCTGGTTAACGCCCCCGAACCCGCGGTTCGGGCGCGGCGTCTGGACTGGTTGGAATCTCTGCACTATCTTTTCGCGCGATTCGCTGATCTCAGTCGCCTTCCCTCGCTCGGAAAGGGGAGCTGAGTAGCCCCCCGCCGCCCCGAGGGGTCGCACTGGGCTAAGCCACTGTCATCAAAGTAGTTTATCGTCCTTTGTCCGCCGGATGGAGGTATTGACAGTGGCGCGGGCGAAGCCCTATATTTCCAGCGGCTTAAGCCGGAAGTTCGCGAATTGAACGGACCCCGTCCCCACCGGGTGTCGGATTGGTGAGCTGAAGATCCTAGAATCGCTCCCTTTGCTGGGTTTGAAGCCGAGGGGCTCGGGGAAGTCTATGGTACGCCGAAACGAGTCGAGATTTGCCTCCGCGGCACTCGTGTTGTTGCTCTTTCTCGTGGTTTTCTACGGATGCCGAGCTTTCGACCCAGAACCGATCATCGTCAACATCCCGCCTGACACCTTCGTCACGGGAGCGCCGGCGGAGACCACGGGCACCGTGTTCAACCGCCACATGTATTGGTACGGCAAGGACGTGGACGGAGAAGTCGTGAAGTTCATCTTCGCGATCACCGACTCCACGGTACGGGACCGAAGCCAGCCGAGGGTCGACGAAGAGGATGCGCGCTTCGATCCCGCCGACGACGCCTCTGACTCTCAGGCAGACCGACGGGAAGGTGGTGGGCTATACCTCCAAGACGGACTCGAGCTTCGTCTTCACCATTGATCGTGATCGAACACCTCGAAGGACATCACCTTCCATATCGTCGCGGTCGACGACCGAGGCTGCCATCGATCCGACGCCGGCCCGTCTCCATTTCTTCAACAACAGTCTGGGAAATCCGATCATTCGCTTTCGTGTCACTACCATCGACGATTCAGGGCAGGAAACCGAGCGCTGGGTCGGAACCCCGAACGGTCCGAAGCTGGCTGGGGACGTCATTTGGCCCTGGGCCCCCGATCCCGACACGATCTCCGCGGAGAACACCGAGGAGCCCTTCGTGGGCTTCTCCAATCACTTCCGCATCTGCTGGGAGGCTTCCTCGCCCAACGGCGCCATCGCGGGCTACCGCTACAAGGCTTCGGCCCTGCAAGCTGCCCCGTTCTATCCCACGAACTACGATGAGCAGTTGGGAGGCGAGGTCGAGAGTTGGTCGCTCGACACCACCTGCTTCGACTACGCGAACAACGAGGAGATCGACCTCAACAACCTACCTTCCGGCTGCAATTCGGGGTGGGGCGATTGTCCTGAGCTGCTCTTGTGGGGCTCCGGATTCCACTTGCTCAAGGTAGTGGCCCTGGATGAGGCCGAGGTCCAGAGTACGGCCTTTGCGGGAGAATTGCGCTTCAATGTGAACTACCCGCCTGAGACCGAGTTGATCAAGGACTCCCAGTGGCCACGGTACACGGCGGACGGGGTCAATTGGATCAACTTCAGCGAAGGGGACACGATCCCGGACAAGGCGTATGTGCAGTTCAAGCAGCGCGGAGTGGATCGTTTCGAGCGCAATCGCAACGATCCCTTGCTCGCAGGACTGCCCTGCTGCGATTTCCCGAGCCTGAGCTCCAATCCCGACAGCGAGGTCAGCTACCAAACCCGAATCGAAGACGCCCGTGCCATCAACGATCGCGGAGCGAGTTATTTCTGGAAGACCTCGTTCAGTCCGGCAGAGCGCGCGGACACCTTGGGTTTCCACGTGGGTCCCTTCGGCTACTCGATGTCCTTCCGAGCCGAGGACGAGCTTCTCCGGAAGGATCCGACGCCGCCCACCTTCAGTTTCGTGGGCGGGTTCATTCCCGTCTTGACCTCGGTTTCACCCTCCGGCTCCGACAGCCTTGTGGTCAAGGACCCAGCCTTCGGGACGCAGCGCTGGCCTTCGAACACCATCGAGTACACGATCAACAGCCGACAATCCGCCGGCGGGGACGAGGCGCTACTGGGATGGAGGGAAGTACGTGTTCGCCGATTCGTCAGGAGATCCGTCGTGGTTTCGCGGTACCGGGGAAGATCATCCGCTATACCGTCCGCTTCGAGGGCCGTGCCGACGCACGGGAGCCGGAGGGTTCCTTGAGATCCTGGTCCTACGAGCTGGCGAGTGAGTACGATCCCTTGAACCAAGTGAAAGAGGGCGCAGGCCGCGACGTATTCGGCCGCTGGGATTCCCCGACGACCAACGATCTGTGGGAGATGCGTGCGGGTGTAGCGGGAGAAGGCGTCGAGGTCTTCGTCCCCGATCTGCTGTGGCGATTTCCCAACCTGTACGCGCGCGTCAATCCGGACACGGGAGAAGAAGGACCCTACTACAAGCTGGGAGTTGTTCTGGCTCGCCAGCTCGGACACATCCATCTGAAAGTGCAGGGGAAGACGGCCAAGGATGGTCAGGAATTCCCCTACTGCTTCCTCACGGTCCGAGAGAGCTGCGGCTCAGAATACCACGAAGGTCCCGATGTCCGACAAGGGCAGGCGCACCGCCGTCGTCCAATCGAACTTTGTCGGGTCCCTAGGGCTCGATCCGGGAGGCACGGGAGTCATCACCGAGCTCTGGCCTCCGGACGGGTACATCCAGCAGCAATAGAGCTTGGAATCGAGCGGTGGTTTGTCCACTCGCAAGAGTTACGGTCCGACCCCATGGAATCGATCATGCCTGCCGAGTGCGGGAGGGGTGCAATGAAGAGACTAGTCTGGCTTGCTCTGTCGCTTGTGGTGACGATCGGGTTCACCGCGTGCCAGAGCGGCTTCAAAGGCGAAGTAACGGCGAATCAAGCGCCTGATACTCGCGTGACGGCGACCCCGCCGGCGCTCGAGCAGACCTCGTTCACGGTGCAGTTCTACTGGACCGGTCTGGACAACGACGGTTGGATCGATCACTTCGAGTGGCGGATCAGTGACAATGGCCAGGATGGCATCATCGACCAGGGAGACACTCTCGGACTGCCTTGGCACTCCACGGTCGTGACCGATTCCACTTTCGAGGTGTCAGCAGACATCGCACTGTACCAGAACGACGTGAACAATCCGCAGATCACCGACCCGAAGGACTTCCGCTACTGGCAGACGCACACCTTCTTCGTGCGCTCGGTCGACAATTTGGGGGTGGCGGACGCCACTCCGGCGATGGTCTCCTTCACCGCCACCACTCTCTCGCCGACGATCACGATCACTCTTCCCAAGTCGAAGGGGAAGATCGACTGCGTCTCTTCCGCGCGCGCTCTCACCTTCGGCTGGGAGGGAAACGATCCGGACAACGTGGATCCCGATCCCGCAGCGATACGCTACGCGCTGGTCAATACCCGTGAAGTCCTCGACCCGGCGCTGGGAGCGGACACCTGCCTCACGAAGTTCATCTACCAGGCCATCGATCCGGCCAAGATTTTCAACGGACACTGGAGCGAATGGATTTCCTACGACGCGCCGGAGGACAGCGGACGAGTGGTCACCTTTCCCGTCAAGGACATTAGCGAGTCGTTCTTCTTCGCGGTTCAAGCGAAGGACGTGGCCGGGGCGGTCACCCCTACTCTGGAATGGAATACGAACGTCAGGCACGTGCGAATTTCTCCCGGGAAAGCACCCCTCTTGAGCGTCACCGAGAAGTTTCTGGGGAATTCCAATTTCGTCGGACCCAATTCGATCAAGGCCTACGAAATCGCTGCTGGTCAGCCCCTGAATTTCAGTTGGAAGGCGGATGCATCCGACTACGCGGGGATCATCGACGCCTACCGCTTCGGCTGGGAGATTCAGGACGTGAACGATGCCGACGACCCAGGGTGGGCCGTGCCATGGGGAAGTGGTACCAGCTATCTGCGAGCTCCGGTTCGCACCTTCCAGCAGGGGAGCCCGAACTTCGTCATCCAGTGCCGTGACAACTCTGGCGCCATCAGCAGGGGAACAGTCCAATTCGAAGTGGTTCAGGTCACCCCGCGCGCGCAGCAATTCGACCTGCTGTTCATCGATGACTACGACCTCCCGCCGGACCAGGAGCCCTCACGCACCTGGCGTGAGGAATGGGAGGAGATGCTGGTGGGAAGGGTCTCGAACTTCGACCCGGCGGTGGATTTCATCAGCGGCCGGGACGTCGACTTCCGCCTCGTCAACCGCTATAAGTCCGTGATCTGGTTCGTGCAGGGAAAGAGCGCGCTCACCGGATTCGCCACGAAACTCAGGCCGACCCTCACGGGCCCGCGCTACAACTGGCTCGAAGTCTACCAGTCAAAGATCGGCAATGTCCTCTTCATCGGCCCGTACGCCAGCCTCGGGATGATCGAAGCTGCGACCTTGGAGTTTCCCGTGGTGTACAACACCGTGGAGAGGCCCCCCCTCGGCTTGGGTTGCACCAGTTTTTCGACGGAAGGGTCCTGTTCGCCCGCCGGCACCGAACGCTGGACCTACAGCGGGTGGTGTCTGGAGGCCAGCGATTGGGTGAGACCGGTGAGCGACGGCCGAACCGGCGAGGGTGGAGGCGCTGAGTCGACCACTACCCTGCGCTGCGACTATCTGTTCCGAGCGCAGGTGGACTCCGGACTTCCTCACCCAGTATCCCAGCGCGGAAGGGGTGGTACAGGACCTGGTGACCAAGGCGGATTCGCCGCGGCTCCCCGGGTCCGACGGATATCCCGATGGTGTGGCGTTCTATCGCTATCAGTGGGAAGAGTTCTACAATCGAAACATCGCGCCCACGCGTGAGGTCACGCTGATCCCCCGCGATTGCCAGAGGCCGATGTTTCTGCACCGTGCGGTTCGAGACGAAGTTTGGCCTTCGGGCACTCCCAACGCGGGGGATCCCATCATCCCCAACGCCAAGACGAGCTGCGCACCGGTCGGCCGGGATGACTCGCCCCTCGATGGCGCCGCGGTCGGCCTCGTCAGCAGCGTCTATTCGCCCTTCAAGCAACTGCCAGGGTCACAGGACTTCCTCTGGGGATTCAATCCCCTGGCTTTCGATCTGGATCACGTAGAGTCGGCTCTGCTTTGGATCATCGGGCAGAACTGGGATATCGACGTCACGAACTAAACCCGAGGAAGATGGATCGGTGAAGAGAACCAAGTACCTCACGTTCTTGCGTCCGCAACTTGTAGCAGTCGGCCTGCTTGAGCGCGCTCTGCGCGGGGCTGTGGCCTGTTTCCGCAATCGCGCAGAACGATTGCGGAGACTTTTTGAAGTTGTATTCCCCCGCGGATCTCACGATCAACTTCCAGGCTGCCCCGGTGGAGGGAAATCGGCTCAGTTGGCAGCCTCAGTCCGCCGATAGCACTGCGTGCTATGTTCTCGGCGGTACTGAAGGTCTGACCGAGTTTGAACCCTCGGTGGAGGGCACCTACAAGCTGGACTCCGATCGCGATATCGACTTCATCGTGGTGGGCAGAGGAGTCGTCGGCGATACGACCATCGGACAGCTCTCCGTCCTGTGGTCGAGCAAGTCGGTAAGCGAAGGCTACGTCGCCGGCTCCATGAACCTGTCGAATTCCGGCGGTATCTTTCAAGTCGATCTGGCTTCAGGTGTCGCAAGCCAGTCGAATACGGGGGTTCCCAAGTCCCTGAGCCGAACCAACATCATGAGTCTCGCGTCGTGGTCGGACGGCCAGGGTACCACCAGAGTCTATGCTCTGGTCCCCGGCGTCCCCGTGCTGCTGAGCGAAAACGGCGGGGCGACCTGGGTGCCAACCCTGAGTTCGAAAAGCGACCCCATCCTCGATCAGTTGAGCAACCCCAGCGCCACCGGCGCTTCGATCACGGTGGATCCGACCGATCCCACGCGAATCCTGGTGGGTACTGCCGATGGACTCTACCGCTCCACGGACTCGGCGGCGAGTTTCCTGCGGATCGCCCTGGAGATCTCGAGCGGAAAGCAAGAGGTCCTCGTGGTCAGGTACGACAAGATCACCCGGCGTCTCTTCCTCTGCATCAACGGTCTCGGCTTGTTCGAAAGCCCGGACAACGGAGACTCGTGGAGCCCCATTTCGACTCTGAGAGTGCCCCGACCGACGGACACGAGCCCCGATTCAGCCCAGGTTGCATTGCCCCAGGTCTACGACATCCTCACTTCGCCCAACGACCCCAATCTCATCTACGTGGCTCTCCAGAGTTGGGGCGTGTATGCCACGACCGATGGCGGCACAAGTTGGGATCGCCGGGATGGCGGCATGGTGTTCGGCCCCGCCGCCGGGTACCCCTCAGGCCGGAAAGTGAGCGTTCGGGGCCTGTCCTTCGACAGTCGGAATACCCAGCGAATATTCGCCGCTTCCTCCTCACGTGGTCTCTTCATCAGTGACGACGGCGGAGTGAGCTGGTCGGACTCCACCGCCTTCTTGCCTGCCGGAAGCAATGGCGCAGTGCCGAGCTTGAAGAAGATCCTGCAGAATCCGACGAGCCCCGACGAATTCTTCCTGACCACGCCCGAAAGCGGAATCCTCCACTCCGTCGATGGAGGCGTTCTCTACACGAAGCTCTACGACGAGCTCAACGTTGCCCCGGTGATCTCGCAGGTCGGGGACTTAATCTTCAATCCCAGCGACCCGGGTAAGCTGCTCCTCGCCAGCAGAGGTGGCGGAATCTACGAGCCTGGCGAACCGATTCCGCTCTCGGACACCATCGATCTCGCAGCCAGCGACGAAGAGTTTCGCAATGCGGACATTGGCCTTACCGTGAGATTCATGGTGGCGGCTACCGCGGACAGCAATGGGCTCCTGCGTCCCGGCGACAGCTTCAACATTAGGACACAGACCTTCCAAGGGTACGCGGTCTGGCGTTCCGTCAAGTTCATGCCGAATAGTCAGGAACCCGAGTGGGAACTCATCGGTCTCTACGATCTCAACAACCCCGAGTTCTGCTATTCGACCCCGTGCGATGCGTTAAACCCGCGGATCATCTCGGGCTGCTTCGCCGACAAGCGGTCGAACTGCTTCTCGTTTGACGATGCGACCGGGCGGGTGGCTTTCTTCGATCGCGATATCTACGATGGCTTTACCTATCACTACGCCGTCAGCACCTTCGACTACGGATTCACGGGCGATGTCGACCCCCGTGGTCTTGACCGCGACATGGAGTTCTCGCCGCGTTCGGCCTACGAAACGTCCCTTCAGGCGCAGAACCACATCTCCCCGGGCAACTACAACGATCAAGTCTTCACCGTGAGCAAGAAGGCCGCGCCGGACCTTTCAGGCATCTGGGTCGTCCCGAATCCTCTCCGGCGAAGCGCAGGTTGGGACGAAACCGGCGGGTCCTCCATTCACTTCGTAAACGTTTCTCTGGACTCGAAGGCGGAGATCTACACCCTGGCCGGAGACCTGGTCACCGAGCTGCGCAACGAGATCGTGAGCGGGGAACAACGAGGGACCATTGTCTGGGACACGACAAATTCCAAGGGGCGAGAAGTCTCCAGCGGCGTGTATATCTGGAGGATCTCGAATGCCAAGGGGGGAGAGCGCGTCGGCAAGCTGACGATCATCCGCTGATCGAAGGCATCCCCAAACCAAAGCGCCCCCTCCTGCCAATGTCGTCGATGATTTTGACAGTGCGCGACCTGCAACCTATCATGCGCTGACACCTGAACTGATGGGCGCAAAGAGAACGGACCTCTCTCTCACGCCCGCCTGAATTCTACGAGATCAATCCAGGAGGAGAGCAGTGAGCCAGATGTTGTATTTCTTTGGGGAGGGGAAGGCGGACGGCAATGCTCAACTGCGCGATCTTCTCGGAGGTAAGGGCGCCAACCTGGCCGAGATGACGAATCTGGGCCTTCCCGTGCCCCCTGGCTTCACGATCAGCACCGAAGTCTGCGCCGCCTACTACGCCTCGAAGGACAGGAGCTTCCCCCCAAAGCTCGACGAACTCGTTCGCGGTGCGATAGGAAGGATGGAGAGCATCCTCTCCGGTCGCTTCGGGGGCAGCGAGAATCCCCTCCTGGTCTCAGTGCGTTCGGGCGCCCGGGTGTCCATGCCGGGCATGATGGACACGGTGCTCAATCTGGGCCTGAACGATCTAACCGTGAAAGCTCTGGCCCAAGCCACCGAGAATCCGCGCTTCGCGAACGACAGCTACCGGCGCTTCATCCAGATGTTCGGCAACGTGGTGTTGGGTATCGATAGCGCGAATTTCGAAAACAAGCTGGAGGCGCTCAAGGAGAGGAAGGGAGTCGAGCTCGATACCGATCTCGATGCCGACGATCTGAGCGGACTCATCGAGAGCTACAAGGAGATCGTGCGCAAAGAACACGGAAGCGATTTCCCGCAGAACCCGTGGGACCAGCTCTGGCAAGCCATCACGGCGGTGTTCCGTTCCTGGAACAACGACCGTGCCATCGCCTATCGCTCGATGCACAACTACTCCGACGAGTGGGGCACCGCGGTGAGCGTGCAGTCGATGGTGTTCGGAAACATGGGGAACGACTGCGCCACTGGCGTTGCGTTCACGCGCGATCCTTCCACCGGCGAGCACACTTTCTACGGCGAATACCTGCCCAACGCTCAGGGGGAAGACGTGGTGGCGGGGGTGAGAACTCCCCACCATCTTGCGGCTCGGAAAGGCGAGAGCGGCTCGCTCCAGGAACTGATGCCGGAAATCTACGATGAACTTCTGGAGATCGTGCGGAAGTTGGAGGATCACTACCGCGACATGCTGGACATCGAGTTCACCATCCAGAGGAATCGTCTTTGGATGTTGCAGGTGCGTGCCGGCAAACGGACTGGCGCCGCGGCGGTGAGAATCGCGGTGGAGATGGTTCAGGAGAAGTTCATCGATCCCAAGGTCGCTATAAATAGAGTCACCCCCGATCAGCTCGAGCAGCTGCTTCATCCCACCATCGACGCCTCGGCCCAGTACACCGTGCTGGCCAAGGGCCTCCCCGCGAGTCCCGGAGCGGCGAGCGGAGAGCTGGTCTTCAGCGCGGAGGAGGCGGTAGAGGCCGCCGAGGACAAGCGAGCCGTGATTCTGGTGCGCAAGGAGACCAGCCCGGAGGACATCCGCGGAATGGCAGCGGCCCGCGCCATCCTCACCCAACGGGGCGGAATGACCAGCCACGCGGCCGTCGTGGCCCGCGGGATGGGAAAGTGTTGCGTGGCGGGTTGTGGTGAGATCTCCCTCGACGAATCGGCGGGAACGATGAAGGTGGCGGGCAGGAGCTTCTCGCGAGGGGACATCATCACCCTCAACGGAACTACCGGCGAAGTCATCGAGGGCGAGGTCCCCACGGTTCCCCCGAAGCAAGACGAGAACTTCCGCACCCTCATGGGGTGGGCCGATGAGTTCCGGCGCCTGGGGATCCGCACCAACGCGGATACGCCTCAGGACAGCAAGCTCGCCCGAGAGTTCGGAGCCGAGGGAATTGGACTCTGTCGGACCGAGCACATGTTCTTCGGCGAGGAGCGGATCGGTGCGGTTCGCGAGATGATCGTGGCGCAGAACGAAGAACAGAGGAGCAAAGCGCTCGCGAAGCTCCTTCCCTATCAGATGGAAGACTTCAAGGGGATCTTCGAGGCCATGGACGGGCTTCCCGTCACCATCCGTCTGCTCGATCCGCCCCTGCACGAGTTCCTTCCCCACGATACCGAAGAGATCGAGCGTCTCGCGCACGAGCTCTCCCTGGATGTCAGCGAGATGCGGCGCATCGTGGATTCTCTGCAGGAGTTCAATCCGATGCTGGGACACCGCGGATGCCGTCTGGGGATCACTTATCCGCAGATCTATCTAATGCAGGTGGAGGCGATCATCCGCGCCGCTCTTCAAGTGCAGAAGTCGGGCAAGGTGCCCAAGCCGGAGATCATGATTCCCCTGGTGGGGGTCGACCAGGAACTGAGGATCCTACGCCAGGAAGCGGTCGCGAAAGCGGATGAGCTGATCGCACAGAGCGGCCAAACTCTCTCCTACCTGGTGGGGACGATGATCGAGATCCCCCGCGCCGCGCTGACTGCGGACGCAGTGGCCAAGGAGGCGGACTTCTTCTCCTTCGGAACGAACGATCTCACCCAGATGTGCTTCGGATTCAGCCGCGACGATGCCGGCTCCTTCCTCCCCAGCTACGTAGGGCGTGGAATCCTGCCCCAGGACCCCTTCCAGAGTCTGGATCAAGAGGGGGTAGGTCAATTGGTGACCATAGCCTGTCAGAAGGGACGCCAGGTAAAGCCGGGCCTGAAACTTGGAGTCTGCGGCGAGCACGGCGGAGACCCCGCATCGGTGGCCTTCTTCCACCGAGTTGGCCTGGATTATGTTAGTTGTTCGCCCTACCGGGTCCCAATTGCCCGGCTGGCCGCCGCTCAGGCTCGTCTGGCGGACGAAACGAGCGCTGGATGAGCGAGGGGGTGCACGAGCCCCCGACGCTCAGAGGAACTGGACCGCGTCCAGGGGGGAGAGAATCTTGGATTTGCGGGGCCGAATCGAACTCTTCGGAGTGGCGAACATCTTTCAGCTCCTGCATCTCGCGCAGGCCACGGGCAAGCTCGTGCTCCATGGCTGTCAGCAGCGCGCCCGGGTCTATTTCCACCAAGGACGGTTGATCTACGCCCGCACCGACGCCCGCACTGAGCGTCTCGGCGACTACCTCGTGCGCAGCGGCATGCTGGAACGCTCTCAACTCGAGGGCGCCAAGATGAAGGCAGGCCTCGCCGGCGGAAAGAGGATCGGCACGATCCTGGTCGAGGTGGGGAGCATCAGCGATCAACAGCTCAAGGAAGCCGTTCGCAACCAGATCGAGGAGATCGTCTTCCAGCTGGTCACGATCGAAGAGGGCACTTTTGCCTTCTACTCGCAGATCTACCCCGAGAACGAGGACATCCTGCTCGACGTGAGTCTCGACTATCTGATGCTGGAGGGGATGCGCAAGCTCGACGAATTGGGCAAGGACGCGTCCTGAGAGGGCGAAGAAAAGCCGATGCGTGAATGAGGCGCCCCTAAGGCGCCTCTTTTTTTGCTGGCTCTGGCTGGTTCTCTTGCGCTGCCGGCCGGGGATCGCTCGCCGCGCCCGCCGGTCGTCGCCCACCCGGGCGGGTTTCCTTTGCGCGGCTCCGCCTCCCGGGCACAGTCATTGCTTTCCAAGTTCTTGATCCACAGACACTTGGGTTGCGATGAACACTATGCCGAGGCTACTGACCTTCCTTCATGATCGTCTCGGGGTTTCGAGACGGGTCTGCCTGCTCGTCAGCGCGGCAGTCGTGTGCCTGCTTGCGCCGCGAGCCGCTCTGGCCGTGACCGGCGTCAACGTGATCTCCACCGATTCGACGGTGGCGGCCACTACTACGTACCAGATCGATTTTTCCACACGAGACCGACCGCGAGAGCGGCTCCTCGGTTCGGATCGAGCTTTCCGTCCGGCTTCGATCTGAGCGCAGTGGCGCTTGGCGCGATCACCGGCTTTGCCGGAGGAACCCTCGACCTAAGCACGGAACAACAGACGGTGATCCTCACCTTGGCGGATTCGTCCGCCACGGCGGGGCCCAAGACGGTGACTCTCCTTGCCGTCGGGCAGCCCACCACGGCCGGTTCCTACAGCGTGAGCGTGGAGCTTCGCGACAGCGGCGACGGCGTGGTCGAGGTCGCGACCGCGTCTTCACCTTTCCTTTTGACCGCGCGAGCTCCGGTCGCGCTGCAACTGCAAGCGAGTTCCTCTTGGGTCATTGCGGGGGACGACTTGCCGCTCCGCGTGACGAGCGTCGACTCCTTCGGCAATTCCTCACCGGTCGCTTCGGGTCAGATCCTCGATCTTCTGAGCGACAACTCCTCCGGAAGCTATCGCCTGTTCGTGGGCGGGCCCGCCGTGACGTCGGCCAGTCTGGCCGCCGACTCCTCCGGGGTGGATCTGTTTTACCGTGCCACGCAGGTCGCGTCGGGTTCAATCGGACTCACCGTCGTCGACGGTGCGCCCTCGGCTCCCGATTTGGGGTTCGCTCAGGCTTCGGTCACTCTGCTTCCGTCTCAGGTGGATTCCCAGCGGAGCTCGGTGACCGCGACTTCCCCGGTGGTGGCGGACGGCAGCGACGTTTCCGCGGTGACCCTCGTCCTCCGGGATGAATTCGGGAACATTCTGGCCGGCGTCGACAGCTCGCGGATTTCCGCTTCCCTCGATGCTCCTTCCTTCGCGGTGGTCAAATTGAGCGCCGCCACCGCAGCCGATGGGAGCTTTCCTCTGCGTCTTTCCAGTTTGTTCGCCGGAAGCTGGACCCTGCAGGTGACGGTGGACGCCTCGACTCTCGCTGACCAGCCTCTACTCGAATACACGGTGCGTCCGATCGACGGCACGCAGTCCACCATGAGCGCCGGACCGGCGGGGATCGCCGACGGGAGCGACAGCATCGAGGTGGATCTGCAGCTTCGCGACACCAACGGCCTCGCAGTCTCGGCGGTGGACTCCGCGTCGATCGTGTTCACCGTCCTGGGAGACGGTCTGGCCCTCGAGAAACTGGCCCCGAGTTCCGCACTCGACGGCTCGTTCACCGCTCTTCTGCGCACCACCCTGGCGTCGACACGCCGGCTGGCGGTCACGGTCGGGGGCGTCGCGCTGAGCGATACCCTCCAGCTCGATTTCCTCGCCGGACCCGTCGATCCCGATCGCTCGTCGGTCGCTCTCAGCGGTCCGGCCCTGGCCGACGGCGTGGACTTCGTGACCCTCGACACCACCCTGCGTGACGCCTACGACAATCCGATCGCGGACTTGGACAGCGCCCAGATCGCGATCAGCGCCAGCGCGGTGTCGGTGGAGAAGACGGCCTCGTCCACCGCCCTCGACGGCAGCTTCTCGGCTCGCTTGCGCTCGACCGGTGCGGGCGCGCGACCGGTCAACGTGACCGCGGCGGGGATTCCACTCAGCGCGCAGCCGTCTGCGGTGTTCAACGCAGCTGGCCCCGACTCCACGCACAGCAGCCTGGTGGCAAATTCCTTCGCGGTGGCGGATGGAGTCGACACCATCGATTTGGTCCTCACGCTGAGGGACGCCTTCGACAACCCCGTCGCCGGGGTCGATTCGGCACGCATCGACTTCGCGATTCCCTCTCCGTGGCAGCTTACGAAACTGGACGCCAGCACCGATGCAGCCGGAGAGTTTCACGCCAGCCTGCGTTCCCTTTTGGCCGGTACCGGCCAGGTGCAAGCACGGCTCGACGGGGCTGCACTGGGATCCTCCCTGATGCTCCAATTCGTGTCCGGTCCTCTGGATCATTTCGCGGTAAATCTTCCCGGCGGGAGTAGCGCGATCGCGGGAGTGCCTCTCGCGCTGGAGATCCTGGCGCTCGATTCCACCGGAAATCGCCTCACCGGCTACGGCGGAACCATGCACGTGCAGAGCACGAGTTCCGGCAGTGGAAGTAATCTGAACTGGGCAAGCAGCGGCGCCGGCACCCTCACTTCCTTGCCCGCCGGCGAGGCCGATTACTCCTTCGCCCCGGTGGATTCAGGACGCGTCGTTCTGCAGTTCCAAGACACTCTGGCCGAGAGTTTGAGCGTGATCGTGAGTGATGCTTCTGCCAGCGGAAGCGCCGGACTCGTGATTCTCCCCGCCGCCGCCAGTGCTCTCGAACTGGTCGACGGGGACGGACAGAGCGCGACCGTGGGCACGAACGTGGCTCAACCGTTGCGGACGCGCGCAGTCGACGCCTTCGGAAATCCGGTGAGCGGAGCCATGGTCGAATTCGCTGCCGCCGACGGCGGGCGCGTGGATGTCGATCCAGTTCTGCCGGGGGATCAGACCACCTCCCTCAGCGATTCGCTCGGGATCGCAGCTTGCCCTGTCTGGCAGTTGGGACCGGTGGCGGGACCGCAGAGCCTGTCGACCATGACTTCATTCGCGCCCCCTTTGACCTTCGACGCGACCGCGATCGCGGGGGCGGTGAGTACTCTCGTCCTTGCGCCCACGGGTCCCAGAAGCCTGCAGGTGAACGCGCTGGAAACCGTGGCCGCCTTGGCCTCCGATTCCTTCGGGAATCCGGTTTCCGGAGTCGAGGTCTCGATCTTCGTGAGCGATGCGCTCGACGGTACTCTCGCCTCGGTGGGCGAAACGGACTCCCTGGGCATCGCCTCCCAACGCGGGTTGACGGGCGCCGACGGCCTCGTCCACGTGCTCTATCGTGCTCCCTCGGTCGCCGGACTCCAGGACGTCCTCGACGCGGCCGCAAGTGGCATTCCCTCGGGTACGGTCGCCGACCTCATCTACACCTCGGTGGTCGGCAACCCGGTGGCCCTTGCCCTGTCGCTCCCCTCCGGCGGAGTGACCGCCGGGGTAGAGGGAAGCTTCAGCCTGGCGCTGGTGGACACCTTCGCAAACCTCACCCCGGCTGCTTCGGCCACAGTGACGGTTCACGCGGATCCCGCGACGGGGCTGGGCTTTTCCTCCGTCAGCGGAGGGCCGTACCTCGACACCCTGAACCTCCCGGTCACCGGCCAGGCTACCGTGTATTTCCAGGGGGGGCCGGCCGGAATCCATGCGTTCGCGGTTAGCGACTCCGCCTCGGTCTTACTGGGGGACGCGGGGAACCTGGAAATTCTGGCCAGCGCCACCGTGGCCACCTACCAGCTCAGCTACCCCTCCACCGCGACGGCGGGGACTGTGTTCAGTCTCAATGCTGAGGCCTTTGACGCCTTCGGAAATCCGGCCGTCGCCGCTGCCGACAGCTTCACGCTCGATCTCGTCGACGGTGCCGACAGCACGCTCGTCGTGCCGCTTCCGCTCGGAGTCAGCGCTGGGCAACTGGTGCAGGGGAGCTACTCGACCTCGTTTGAGCGAATCAATCAGGCCGGCGCTTTCCGTATTCGTCTGAATGCGAAGGGAAGCGGATTCACTGGACCACTCTTGAGCGTGAGTCCGGCCGGCGCGTACGAATTGGTCACGGTGGGGCCGGACAGTCTCTCCCAGATCACGGCGGGGTCCTCGGTAGATCTGACCGTCGAAGTTCTGGATGCCTGGGGAAATGCGGTCAGCGGTGAGACTCTGAACGTCGTGCAGCTCGTGGGTGGGGTTCTGGAGTCGAGTCCCCCGCTTAGCTCCGGTGCCGGTCTCGCCACCTTCACCCTGCGCACGAACGCGATCGTGGGCACCGCGCGGCTGCGGATCTCGATCCTGGATGGCACCCCGACAGGAAGGGAGACCGCGCTCTTTTTGGTGGAGACGGTTGCGGGTCCCATCGCCTCGCTCAGTGTGAATCCCTCGCTGACGAACGTGACGGCGGGGCAGAGTTTTTCGTTCTCGGTCACTGCTCTCGATGGCGCGGGCAATCAGGTGCTCGCGGCCGCGGATTCGCTTCAATTGAGTGACACGGGTACCGGGGTGAGTTTGAGTCCCGTGAGCGGTCCTCTGAGCGCGGGTCTCTTCACTTCCAGCGCGCGTGACACTCTGAGCGAAGTCTTTTCCATCGGAGCCGCTCTGAAATCGCAGCCGGCGATCAACACCCAGAGCCCACCCATCACGGTGGGTCCGGGAGCGGCCATGCGCCTGGTGGCCGTGGGAGACACGCTCCAGACCGCCGCCGCCTCAAGCGATGTGATTCTTCACGCCCGCGTGGTCGACGCGTACGGCAACCCCGTTCCTTCGGTGCCGGTACACTTGAGTCTCTCGAGCAGCCCTCAAGGAGCGTCGATCGAAGATCCGGATCCTCCCGCTGACGACGGCCTTGCTTCGACCGATAGCAACGGGGAACTCGCGTTCGTTCTCCACCTCTCCGCGCTGAGCGGGGATCATCGAGTGAAGGCGTCGATCCTCGATGGACTTCCCGCCGATCTGGAGACGGTTCGTTGGACGGTACAGGGTACGCCAGGTTCGGCCAACCACCTCGAGTTCACCATCGCCGACAGCGTGCTCACCGCGGGCATCGCGACCCAGCTCGAGATTCGCGCCAAGGACTCGGCCGGAAACGATGTCGATGTCAGCGGCGAGCTCGCATTCGTCTCGGTTCCCGCCGGAGTCAGCGTTCAACCCTCCCCGGCGTCCTTGGCGAACGGAAGCGCCACCGTCGCTCTGAGCGCGTTTGTGGCGGGACCGCTCGCGATCGACGTCTCGCTGACGGCTTCTCCCTCCGTTGCCGGCAGTCTGAGCGGACTCGCCGTGGTTGCGGCCGCACCCTCGGGAACCATCGCGGTACCGGTGATCGATCCGCCGGCGAACACGGCGAACGGACTATCGGTGACACGCCTGAACGCGGGCCCGATTCGGGACGCCTTCTCAAATCTGGTCGCCCTCGGTACCGCGGTCGACGTGGCCGCGAGCGGTGGCACGATCATCTCCGACGATCTCGATCCCGCGCTCAACGGGATCCAGAGACTCACGGATGCTTCCGGCATGGTGGACCTCCGACTCGTATCTCCTCTCAGCGCGGGCACGGTCAACGTGTCCTTCGTCTCGGGGAGCGCCACCGGAAGCGCGGACGCGACTTTCGAGGCTCGGGCCTCTCTCTCCGCCGATGGCGCACTCGCGCCCGGGGCGGCCGTGCCCGGCCAGGCCATCAACTTCTCGATCTCCTTCGCGAACGCGGGCGGAGTCGACGCGATTCTGGATGCCGCTCTTTCTGAACTGCGAATCGAGGACGGGCAGGGGGGGGTCCTCACCGCTCCGCTTCTCAGTGACACCGTGGTCGGGGCTTCTTCCACCCAGACGCTCGTCTTTGCCACCGCGACCCTTCCCGCAAGCTTCGCGCTGGGGGGGTTCCGGCCCACTCTCACCCTCATGGGGCAGGACTCCCACTCTCAGGCCGTCTCCGCGTTCGTCGTGCTCCCGCAGGGCTCCTTCCTGGTCAGTGCTCTGGCCCTGCGCGGGGTGGCTCACGAGACACAGGCGGCCGCGGGCGACACTCTCCACCTTCGGGTTTCGGTGGAGAACATCGGCGCCGGAGCGGTGGAAATCTCCCAGCTCGCGGTGCAATCGTCCCCAGCGGGAGACTTCAGTTTGGTCGGACAGGATCCACTTCCGGTGCTCGCGGCCGGAAGTCAGACCGACCTGCTCTCCCGCTGGTTGGTGGGAAGTGCGACTGCGCCGGGAAGCTATCGCTTCGTGGCTCGCGTCACCGGGAGAGTCGCGGGCGTGGACTTCGCGGCTCCGGTCGATTCATCCGCCGTAGCTCTGGTGGTGAGCTCCGCATCTAGCCTGGAACTGGTCGCAGGAAGCGTGAGTCCCGCTCTCATTCATCACGGAGCCACGCTTTTGTTGAAGGTGAGAGTGAAGAACAACGGCGGCGCCACGGTGGCCCTGAATCCGCAGACTTCCTCGGCCAGCTTCGGAGGCGGGCTCTGGAGCGGCGCCTTGACCGCGCCCACGGCCCTGGCTCCCGGTCAAGAGGCGGAATTGAGCTTCGGACCCACCACCGTCGATGCGGCTCTGGGCAGCCAGAGCCACGATCTTCGGCTCCACCTCGAGGGCACCGAGAACAGCTTCGCCTTCCAGGCGGATCTGCTCGCCGCCACCGCGATCGCCACCCAGACCCCGGCTGATCTGGCTCTGCAGACTCCGGCTCTCGATCCGGCGGCGGCTCTGCGCGGCTCCGTGGTCGGCTTTACCCTCGCGCTGCAGAATCTGGGGGAAGCAGAGGTGGAGCTCGATCCCCTGGCCACGCGGCTTGCGCTCGGTGAGCCGGGGGGACAGAGGATCAGCGCGTTGCTTTCCGCCAGCTCGGATCAGGCCGTCTCCACCGGTGCACATCAGCTGGTCTTCTCCTCGCTGAATCTCCCGGCGGATCTCACCTTGGGCACCCCAGAAGGCACCCTCGAGCTCAGGGGCACCCAAAACGGTCTGCCTTACTCCCTCAATCTCGCCCTGCCGATCGGGACCCTGTTCCTGCAGGATCCATCGGGACTGAGAATCTTCTCCACCGTGGCGTTGAATCCCAGAGTTCCGCGGCCTGAAGTCGACACTGGGCAGCTCATCCCGGTGCGCGTGGTGGTGGGCAACAACGCCGGGGAGGCGATCGATTCGCTCACGGTACGGCTCACCGGGAGCGCGGCGCCGGCCTCCGCCGCGGCGGACATCTTGATTCCGCGGCTTCAGTCCAGCGAGGTCGACACTCTCATCTTCCCCACGACCCTCACCTCGAGCCCGGGACCGGAATCACTCAGGGCGTCGATCGTGCGCGCGCTGTCCTCGACCACCGGCCAACTGGTCGTCCCGCAGAGCCCGCTGGATGATTTGGCGAACCTCGTGGTCCAATCACCGGTCTCCCTCGCCTTCGAGGCGGCACTGGAGGAGAGCACCGATCCTCTTTCGATGCGGGTCACGCCCGGCCAGATCTTCTCCGTCCGGATCGCGATCGTCCCGGATACCTCGGTGGAAAGTTCGGGTACCTGGCTGCCGGTCGATGTCGACCTCAGCGGTCTGCAGGGGTTCAGCTTGAATCCTCCCAGCAGTCTGCCGGTTCAGCTCGATCCCAACAATCCCGAGGCTTCGATCGAACTCGTGGCGCCCTCGACCGCGCAGACCGTCGATCTCCTGGCTGCTCTGTCCCGCGTCGACCTGGATGCCAACGATCCCGATGCCCGCCCTCTGACCACCGCCTCCAGTCGCTCGCTGCAAGTCGAGGTCTTCGGCGGTGGCTCTTTCGATCTCTGCGGCCTGAGCATCGTGACGCCACAAGGAGCTCTCGACGGGGTCGTGAGCACGGGGCAGCGAATCACTCTGGAAGGCGAAGTCGATGGACCTTCCAACCTGGAGCAACGCGCCCTCGAGTTGCTTCTTCCGCCCCAGCTGGCCCTGGTGGGGGGAACCGCGTTGCAGCCGCTGGCCGACGGGCAGACCAAAGTGAGTTGGGAGTTGCTCTGTCCCGAGACTCCGATCTCCGGACTGGTTCTGCGCACCGTAGCGCACGCCACCGACGTCCAGAGCGGCAGCGTGCTGGCCGATACTTGCGCCACTGCGAGTCTGGATATCGTGCAAGCGGCGCGAGCGGCCCCGCGCTTGAGCGTGCTCGAGCCGAACAGCGCGCGCGACCGGGGTGAGCTTCCGCCGGGCGCGGTCGTCGAACTCCGCGGGGAGTTCGCTCTTTCGGGAAGTGCGGGCGTCACCGGTCCGGCGCGCCTGCATCTGGAAGTGCCGGCGGGCTTCACCATCCTCGACGGCCAAGCGGCCAGCATCGATCTCGGCGATCCGAGCGATCAGATCCTCTGGCGGGTCCAGGGTCCCACAGAGCCTGGATTTGGGAGTGCAGCAGCTTCGATTGACGGCGGAGCAGATGCCGCGGGACGAGAACAGCGGCCTTGTGGCCGGGAATCCCGCGGATTCGAGCTCGGTATCACTCTCGATCCTGGCCGATCCCCTGCGCGTGCAGGTCAGCGATCTTCCGGGCACCGGCCCGCTGGTCGGGAGTGATCGCATGTATGAACGCTTCGCCCTGAACCTGAGAAACAGTCATCCCGAAGCGGTTCACTTCACGTCTCTCACCTTGAGCATCGTGGACGATGCCGGCAACAGCTTCGCGGATCCTTCGGCATTTCTGCAGACGGTTCAGCTGCGCCGTACGGACGGCAGTGGAAGCTGGAGCGCCTCGGTTGGCTCGAATCCAGTGAGCATTTCAGTCGATCTCGTTCTCGACTCGGACACCTCGGCTGCGTTCAATCTGGGGGTTCAGGCCAAACCCGACGCCGCATACGTGTCCTTTGCTTTCGTGATCGACGGCAGCAGCGCTTCGATCGAGGACACGGGTGGATTCAATCTGAGCTACGCCCTGCTCGACGCAAAGGGCAATGGTCTGCCGAGCATCGTCGCCGGCGCGAGCGTCACCGCGGTCTTGTCCGACCGGCTCGACGCGCACAGCTATCCCAACCCCTTCGTTCCCAGCCGCGAGCCAGCGACGCTCTCGTATTCGCTTCCCCAGAGCGCTCCGGTGGAGATTGAGATCTTCGATCTCTTGGGAAAGAGAGTTCGTTCGTGGAGTTTCGCGGAGGGGCAAACCGAGAGCGAGGCCGGCGTCCACGACGGCGACGTGGTATGGGACGGCCGAAACGGCCTGGGTCAGGACGTGCGCAACGGAGTGTATGTGTGCCGGGTGCGCGCGGCGGGAGAGGAAGTCTTCTTCAGAATCGCGGTGACCCGATGATGGTCCACCGCGCGCAAGTTGTGTCCACCGCGACGTCCTCTTTGCATCCCGTGAGAGCAAAGGAGACACGGCAGCGTCTCGCGCGGTGGTTCGTGTTCTTGCTGTGCGTCTTCTGCTCCGTTCCGTCCTCGTTCGCGGCCGATGATGGCGGCGGGACGGAGTCGATCTTCAAGCTGGGGCCCACCGCGCGAGGCGTGGGCTTGGGCTCGGCGATGGTGGGTTTGGCTTTCGATGCGAGCGCTCCCTACTGGAATCCCGCTCTCCTGCCGCACGCCCGCGGCTCGGAGCTCACTTTCAGTTACAACCGCCTGTACGGCCAGGCCGGGGGCGCTTCCTACGGGTACCTCGGACTCGCCTATCCGACTCTGAACGCGGGAGGATTCGGGATCGGGATTCTCCGTCTCAAGCTGGGGGAGATAGAGACCTACGACACCAGCAGTCGTCCCACCGGAACCATCGACTACGGCGAGACACAGCTTCTTCTGAGCTACGGATATGGAGGCAGGCTCCCGTATGTGGGCGGCCGGCTCGATCTGGGATTGAGCGCGAAGATCCACAGCCTGGATCTCGCCGAAAAGAGCACCAGCGGCGGGATGGACCTGGGGCTGGCCTGGACCGTACCCCGTCTTTCCGGCACGCGACTCTGCTTTGTCTACCAAAATCTGATCGCACCGAGCTTCCGTCTGATCGAACGCGAGGACAAGCTTCCCTCCACCAAGAGGTTCGCGCTGTCCAAGCGTCACGAATTCAACCCGAGCACGAGTGTGGAAGTGGCTGCGGTCTACGACAGTCCCCAATACGCGGACCACCGGGTGGGTCTGGGAGCGGAAGCCGAGTACCTCGACCTGTACACCCTTCGGCTCAGTTACGACGACGGACATTTCAATGCCGGCCTCGGTGGGCGCTGGCGCGATTATGCCCTGGACTATGCTTTCCGTTCGGGAGGGGAGTTGGGCTCTTCACAGTTTTTGAGTCTGTCGTGGTACTTCGGAGAAGACATCGAGGATCGACGCTCGGGCCAAGCAGAGCTGCGCGCGCAGGAGCTCGCGCAGGCCAGGTTGGAAGCGGTGGAGATCTGGCGCAAGGACCAGATCCACGGCGCGGTCGAGGACTTCCGCACCGCGCTGGATCAAGAATCACTCGAAGCGGCCGAGGCGGGTCTGGCCCGGGCGCGAAGTCTCGGAGCGGCCGAGGATTCGCTTGCCTCGGACCTGCGGCGATTGCAGGAGTTGAAGCAACGAAAACAGCGGATCCGTGACGATGAGCAGCGTCGTACTCTCCGGATCGAGGACACCGAGACCCAACTAGAAGCCGCCCTGCGCCAGGGGGACGCACAACGCGCGCGTACCGAGCTGAATCTACTCGCGAAGCTGGCCGCGGATCATCCAATGCTGCCTCGCTTCGTCCAGCAGGTGGAGGATCTCGAGGCAGGCTCGATCGCCTCGGCCTCATCGGAGGCCACCGCGGCGGAGGAGGCGGGTGATTGGGAATCGGCCCTCAACGCCTGGAGCGTCGTCGCCTCCCTGGATCCCAGCAATCCCGCCCCGGCTGCGGCCCTGAAGCGCTGGAAGGCGGAACTCGACGCGGCTCGCAACCAGAGCAACCGCGCAGAGACGGATGCGGCGCGGGCCCGCCGCGAGTTGGCCCAGGAAAAACGCTTCAGCTCCGCGCTGCAGGAGTTCGCGCAGGGCAAATTGGATGAGGCCGAGACCCTGTGCCGCCAAGTCTTGACAGTCGAGCCGGGCCACTCGGGGGCGAAAGGACTTCTGAATCAGATCGCGCACCGCCGGTCGGGTCCGTCGAATCTGAGCCCACAGCAACAGCAGCAAGTGCGGGCCTACTATCTCTCGGGTCTTCGATCCTTCACCGACGGCGACTACGCGGCGGCGATCGTCCAGTGGCGCCGCATCCTCACGATCGATCCCGGGAACCAGGGCGCACAGAACAACATCGCGGAGGCGCAAGCGCGCATCGAGCGTCTCGAGGCAAACCCGGGCGCGAAGGATGAACAGAAGTGATCGGTAGCCGAGTGAAGAAGGCCGAGCTTGTGATCGAGGCCCGGGAGAGTCACTTGGCTCAGGTGCGCGATTTTATCGCCCGCATCTGCATGCAGGCCGGGTTCGACGCCGCCGACATCGCCAACTTCAAGCTCGCAGTCGATGAGGCCTGTACCAACATCATTCAGCATTCCTATTGCAACCAGGGCGGAGAGATCAGCATCCGGGTGAAGTTCTTTGCCGGTCAGGTCGAGATCATCCTTCAGGACGAAGGAGAGTCCTTCGACTTCGGATCGGTGGCGGTTCCGGACCTCGATCATTACGTGGCCATCGGCAAGCGTGGTGGGCTCGGGATCTATCTCATCAATCGGATCATGGATGAGGTGGAGTACGCGACCGTCGGCGGGACCAACCAGCTCAGAATGCGCATGGATCGGCGTCCCTCGATCGATCGCTGGATCCCGGGAATCCAATTTTCTGCCTTGCACCGGAGTTTGCGCATGCGGTTCACCCTGCGCGCATCCTTTGGTTTGGCGCTCCTGGTCGTTCTCGCTCTCTCGGTCGTCCACTATCGCCAGCGGCAAGCGATCTTCGATCAGGATCTCAGCCGGGTCGAGGCGGTGGCGCGCGACTTGGCGGTGCAGTCCCGAAGCGTGCTTGCCAGCAGTGATCCGTATTCGGTGGAGAGGACGCTTCTGGAGCAGAGCGTCAGCGAGCTCTCCCGTCACGATTCCACCATTGCTTTCGCGCGCGTCGTGCACGGGACGGACGGCAGCATCTGGGCCGACAGCAACCTGGACAATCTCTTCAGATCCTGGCAGCCCGAACCGGGCCGGCTGATCAACCACGGCCAGGGGGTGGGAGAGTGGACACGAGTCCAGTTCGACACGGGAGCGGTTCTGCAGTTGAACTTTCCGGTGAACATGACTGCCCCCACCGGCAAGACCGTGGAACTCGGACGAGTCGTGGTGGGTCTGAGCACCTCGCAACTGGAGCGTGGCTATCGCTCGGCGCTCCTGCATGCCATGGGAATCGGGTTCATCATTTTGCTGGTGGGAATCCTCCTCATCCTGGTGATGGTGAATCTGTTCGTCCGACCCATCCAGCAGCTCACCGATGGGGTTCTCGCCATCGGTGACGGTGTGTTGGAGGAGGACATCGAAGTCCATGGGCCCGAGGAGATCTCGACCATTGCCGCGGCGTTTAACGAGATCGCCGCCAAGTTCCGCCACGCGCAGTCCCATCTCGTCGAGCAGGAACGTCTGCAAAAGGAAATGCAGCTCGCGCGGGAGATTCAGCACACCTTGCTCCCCACCACGATGCCTGAACTCTCGGGCTTCGAGATCGCCGCGATGTACCGGGCGGCGGCGGAAGTTGGTGGCGACTACTACGACTTTTTCGCGGTGGACGAGGATACCATCGGGATCGTGGTGGCCGACGTGTCGGGAAAGGGAATCCCCGGCAGCTTGGTCATGACCATGATCCGGACCGCGATGCGCATGGAGGCCAGGGGAAATCACTCGGCCAGCGACGTGCTGAGTCGCGTGAACACCTTCATCACCGAGGACATGCGACGAGGCATGTTCATCACCCTGTTCTATATCATTCTCGATTCGCGCAATCGCGTGATCAGCTACTCCTCGGCCGGCCACAATCCCATGCTGCTGTATCGCATCGAGACCGACGAGGTTTTCTTCCTGAATCCGGCCGGCTTCCCGGTGGGGATTTCGCTGCCCGATCCCGAGTTGTTCTCCAAGACGATCGAGGTGGAACGGGTCCAGTTGCAACAGGACGACCTGCTCTTGATCTACACCGACGGGGTGACGGAGGCGATGAACGCGGCACGGGAGCAGTATGGCGAGCAGCGCCTCATCGATTGCGTGCGCAAGAACGCGGGCCGGACCGCGGAGGAGTTCATCGCCGCGTTCAACGAGGACATCGCGGCCTTCACTGGCGGCAACGCCCAGAACGACGACATCACCGCAGTCGCGGTGAAGGAGAAGATGCGTCCGGCCTCTCTGGAGATCGAGCGGCGGCAGCAACTTCTGGACATGGTGGAGCTTGAGGAAATGCCGATCGAGGACGCCTGCCGGGCCTACGGCACCTCCGTCTCCACTTACTACCGCTGGAGGCGTCTGAAGGAGATGGGTGGGGAAGAGGCTCTGGCCGGCCGGGCGGTCCAGTCCGGATTGCGCCGGCTCACCGTGGAGGGAAGAGAAGCGTTGGTGGGGTTGGTGCGGACGGATCCGAGCCTAGGTGCCAAGCGCCTGGCCGATCGGCTCTGTGGCTTGGGTCACGAAGCCAGTGCAAAACTCGTCTACGATGAACTCCTCCGCCTCGACCTGAACAACGAGACCAAGCGGCGCCTCTACTTGCGCCGCCGAGGTTTGAACCCGAAAGAGCCCGATTCCCGCCTCAATGGATCCGAGGGATCCCACGGCTTGGACCAAAGCTTGCACGGGGAAAACCAGAGATCACCGGGGGAGGGAGGGCCGGAAACGCCTTCGCTCGACCCGGAAGACATAAAGTCTCATAACTAGTGAACTTACAATGGGTTCACTGGCGTAGTTCAAGTAGAGAAAGAGATGGGCTTTCGATGGATGGGATCATGGTCATTTCGAAGGCGCACGAATCCTGCCCGGAGCAGCAAGTACTCGAGGTGGCAGGCTACATCGACACGACCACTTCGGCCGAGTTCGAACGGGAGATAAAGTCCCTGATTCAATCGAAGCGCTACAAGATCGTCGTGGACCTGTCGAGGGTCTCCTATATCTCCTCGGCTGGCTGGGGGATCTTCATCAGTGTCATTCGCGAGATCCGGGAGAACGGTGGCGACTTGAGGCTGGTCGGAATGGTTCCCGACGTCTACGAGGTGTTTGAACTGCTCGAGTTCCAGAACATCCTCGAGGCTTTCGCCACGGTGGAAGAGGCGGTGGGCGCTTCGGCAGCCACCTAGAATGCCGATCGATCCGAAATTCGATAGCGCCGGCGCCTGACGCCGGCGCTTTTTGTTTATGGGTGGCGAAGCCGAGCGGATCGTTCTTAGAGTATGCAGCGAGCCCTCCACGGACATGTCCGTTCTCGCCGCGGGTGATCTCGCCATGATCGAGCGACGGCGGGAGATTCTGCTCGACCTCTTACGAGAGCCTCCCCGGAGAATTGGATTCGCGGTGACCCTCTCAAGTTCTTTCCTTCCCCTGGCGAAACTGAGTGTCTGGCCGGACGGACTGGCGGACTGGACCCTCGTCACGATCCTTCTGGTCGTCGGACTCTTCGTGGCGTATTTCGCCTACCACCGCACCCAACCCGCGCTCGAGAGGTCGAAGCGGTGGACTCTGCGGCTCTTGCGCGCGAGCGCGCTCCTCTTGCTCCTCTTTCTCATCCTCGAACCGATACTTTTCACCAAGCACAGTAAGGTGCTTCCTCCTTCGGTTCTCTTGCTCGTCGACGACAGCGGCAGCATGAACCTGCAAAACCACGATGGGCGAACGCGTCTACAGCAAGCCCGGCAGGAGGCGGAGTTCGCGCAGAGGGGACTCGAGTCGCGGCACGAAAAGCCCCAGCTTCTCGTGGCCGAGGGTGCGCGTCGTCTACGCCGTGCTCCCAACTCGGGACAGTCCGAGGGAACCAATCTGCCCGCTCTCCTGTTGTC
This sequence comes from Candidatus Krumholzibacteriota bacterium, assembly GCA_963764625.1. GTDB lineage: Bacteria > Krumholzibacteriota > Krumholzibacteriia > JAJRXK01 > JAJRXK01 > JAOZPE01. Next base: position 942,662 of record CAVXTH010000009.1, read on the forward strand.
CGCCGCGCAATCCCATCTGGAGGACAACCTCCAGGCGATTCTGCTCCTGAGCGACGGCAGAAGCACGGATCCCGATCTGCCCTCGCTTCGCGGTCTGCAGCTTCCCGTTTTCACTCTGGCCGTCGGGGACAGCAACGGTCCGGGGGATCTCCGGCTCGATCGAGTGCACTACCCCACGGTTGCCTACCGGGGTGAGACGATCGAGGTCACGGCCGAAGCGGTGGTGGAGGCGAGTGACGCGGGGCATAGCCGCGCCATCCTCGAGAGTGGCGCGAGCGCCGACACTGTCAGCTTCTCCTGGCCCCGAGGGGGCGGGAGAATCCCTCTGAGCTTCCAGGTGCGAGCGGACAGCTTGGGAATGCTGCGTCGCACACTGCGGCTGACTCCCCTCAAAGCGGAAGCACTGCTCGAGAACAACGCCATCGAGATCGGGGTGGAGGTCTTGAAGGATCGCCTGCACGTTCTTCTCCTCGAGTCGCGACCGAGCTGGGATTTCCATTTCTTGCGACGTCGTCTGGCCGAGGACCCTCGCTTCGAGGTCCAGGGAGTCTACCGCGGGGTGAACGGGTGGCAGGTCGCGGGAAGTGACAGTTCCTGGACACCGCCCGTGGACGCGGCCGCCGCGTCGGGAGTCGATGCCTGGGTCTTTGCCTCGCTGGAGGACTTCGCGGAATTGAGTGAGAGAGCGCCGGGGAGTGGGAGCTTCGGTGAAAGCCGGAGCCGGTCTCTTCGTCCTCCTCGGCGAGGCACACGGCCAGCCGCTCCCTTCGCTTCCGAGCGCCGCCGATGAGCTCCTGCCGCTTCGTCTCTCCCCTTCCGCGCATTGGGAGCGGGCACGCCATCGGGTGGATCTCCTTCCGGCGGGGGTCAGCCATCCCATCTTCGCCTTTCCCGCCTCGGTGGGAGATGCGGCCACGCGTCTCGCGCAGATGCCGCCCCTGTGGGACGCGGTCCACGGCCTCAGCCCCAAGCCCGACGCCGATGTGCTCCTGCAGGCCCAGGGACCAAAGAGCACGACGCCTTTACTCGTCCTCGGTCGCGAAGAGAACGGCACCGTCGCGACGTGGTCGGCGTCGCCGTTGTGGAGTTGGTCGTTTTGGCGACTGGGCAGTCGGGAAGGAGAGGACGTCTACCGGGCCCTCGTGGGCAACCTCATCTACTTCTTGGCCGAGGGCGCCAGCCGTGACCGTCTGCAGCTCATTCTGCCGCGTCCAGTCGTGGCCAGAGGCGAGGACGCGCTCCTGCGCGCGGTGGTTCTCGATTCGCGCCGCCAGCCCGACGAGTCCAGTGATCTCTGGATCGAGTGGAGGAAGGAGCTGGCATCTACCTCCGATTCGAACGAAGCCGTGTTGGGTCGAGCTCTCATGCAACCCTCGCCGCAGGGACCCGCCGGGGGAAGACAGCTCGCGATTCCTCCTCTGCCTCCGGACCACTACCAATTCCGCCTCGCACTCGAAGAGAGCTCGGGCCGCATCGTCTCTCCCTGGAGCTCGCTGACCGTCGATCCCTATTCGGTGGAATACCGGCGGCCCGGTGTCGACTACGCCCAACTGACCTCCATCGCTCGAGCCACCGGGGGCCGCGAATTGACCATGGACGAACTGGGTGCGTGGGCCCGCGATTTGCCCCTGAGTTCGAAGATCAAAGAGAGCCGAGGGCGCACCGCCCTCTGGGCCAGTTTCAAGCTCTTCTTCCCCTTCCTGTTGCTCTTGAGTCTGGAGTGGATGCTGCGGCGCCGATGGGGACTCGTCTGATCCGAGCTTCTCCGTAGAGCCGCCCGTTCCTGCGGACCCTTCCCCCTCATCGCCTCCACCACGCGAGTCTCCCGGGAGGTGCGGCCAGTGGCACGCATTCTCGGAGTCCTCCTGTTTCTACTTTTGCCCGCCGACGCGCTGGCGCAACTCGTCTTGAACGAAGTTCTCTACGACCCGGCGGGCAGTGACGGAGGCAAGGAGTTCGTCGAACTCTACGCGCGCGGCGAAAGCGCGCTCTCTCTGGACGGAATCCGGCTCCTCTTCGTCAACGGCGCGGCGCCCGAGCAACCCAGCGAGATCTGGACGGCTCCGGCGGGACTCACGCTATTGCCCGGCGAGTTCTTCGTGATCGGAGGTAGCGAGGTTCTTCCGCGTGACGTCGAGGCGACCCTGAGTTTGCAGAACGGTCCGGACGCTCTGTGGTTGGCGCGCGGGGAACAGGTCTTGGACCGGCTGGCCTGGGGCGAACTCGAGGGCCTCGGCGAAGGTGCGCCCGCGCCGGACGTCGCCAGCGAGAGTCTGGGCCGCATTCCCGACGGGCACGATCTGGACGACAACGCAGCGGATTTCCATCCTCTGAGTCCTCCGTCTCCCGGACTTCCCAACGCGTCCGAAACGAGCTTGCACCTCTTGAGATTCGAGGCCACCCCGGCCTTCGCGCCCCTGCCGGCCGCGGTCACGATCGAACTGATCGCCGAGGCCGATGGATTTGCTCCGCAGCAGGAATTCTCGCTGCGTTGGAGACTGGACGATGCTCCCCTCGATCAGATGGTGCTTGGCGTCGCCGCAAAGGACAGCTTGCGAAGCCGCGTGGAGGCATGGATGACGCGCGGGCGCCACCTCGTCGAAGTGAGCTGGGGCTCCGACTCCTCCTCCGTCGCGCGGATGGGCTATCAGGTGGGGCCGGGATCGGTCCTGCTCAACGAAGTCATGGCAAAGCCCCGGGCAGGTCATCCCGAGTGGATCGAGCTGAAGCAGGGAATCGGGGCTCCCGAGTTCCTGGACGGTTGGGAAATCACGGACGCGACCGAGAGCTGGAAAGGGCTCGACGGACTCGGCTTCTCCCCCGACGGGTTCGCGCTCTTGAGCTCGGACCCCGACGCGATGCGTTCGATCTTCTCCCTCTCGTCGAAGCTCCCGATCATCACCCCTTCGGGCGGTTGGCCTTCGCTCAACAACACCCAGACCAAGGGCAGCCCCTTCGCCGACCAGATTCTCTTGCGCGACGCAAGCGGCACCGTCGTCGACCAGCTCGCATACGGCGAAGATCTCATCGCGGACGCCGGTCGGAGCATGGAGCGCGGCATCGTCAGTTTCGATTCTCCCCGCGCCTGGTTCATCTCGCCCGGTGAGCCCAGTCCCGGCCGGGAGAACGCCGCCGCCGCGCTCGACACCCCGGCCCAGGGCTTGGCGCTCGAGCCCAACCCCTTCAGTCCCGACGGAGATGGCGAGGGCGACGTCTTGCACGTGCTGCTCCACGCGGATCTGACCGGACTGACCGTGCAGGCCGAGGTCCGCGATCTCTTGGGCTCCAAAGTGATCGAGCTGGGCAGCGAGGAGGCGGGAGGAGATCTCCGCCAGTGGCTGTGGGACGGTCGCGCCGCCAACGGACAGCGCGTTCCCATGGGAGCCTACGTCGTGGTGGTGCAAAGCGAGGGCGGGCAGCACGCGCCGCGGCGCTGGACCGCGCTGGTGGCCTTGGGGCGGCGACGATGAAGTGGCGGCACCTCGGGTGCGTCGTGCTTCTCTGCGCGTTCCCCGCATTCGCCTACTGCACTTCCTTCTCGGGCTCGAAGCGACTGGAGGCTCTGCCCGGCGACACGTGGATGAGACCGCCATCTGCGCGCTTGCGTCTGGCGGTCGGAGCCCCGGTGGCCTTCACTCCGTGCAGCCAAGGGTGGATGGAGAGTTCCTGGCGGCTCGGCTCCTCCTGCCTCCTCTGGACCTTGGCGGGACAGCTGCGGGCGGGCGCCTATTCGGAGCAAGACCTGGGGCTGGGACTTCGGGTCGGCGGTGAGTCACTCTGCGCTCAAGCGCGAGTTCACCGGCAAGGCCGACGAGTGGACGGAATCGCCGGCGAGAACACCATGCGCGGCGAGCTGGCGTTGGTTCTGAAGGCGAACGGATTTCGCTTTGGGGTTCAGCAGGAATTCTCTCTGTCCCATGGCCCGGTTGAATTGCCGTCGATCAGCGCCTACGCGTTCGCCCTCACGGGCGAGTTCTGGTCCGCGACTCTCTTGCGAGAAGACTCCCCGTTTGAAGCCGAGGGCGCCTGGAGCGCGGGTCTTCAGCTGACGCTTACGGCGCTCTCGCTCGGATTCAAAGGCGACGAAGAGGGAGGAAGTCTTCAGCTGGGTCTCCGTCGCGGGCCCTGGAATTTTCTGCTGGCACTTCCCGTGGCTTCGAGCATCGACGCGGGTCCCTACCTCGCCTTGGAGATCGGCTGGCCGGAAGGGGGGGCGTCACGATGACGCGCGCGGGCTGGGCTGGCTGGCTGCTCTTTCTTCTCCTCGTGCCGCGGCCGCTCGTTCTTCCCGCGCACTCCCAGGAGAGCGACGAGCTGATCGATCAGTTGGAGGAATGGTTGGTGGAGCCTCTCGATCTCACCACTGCTACCGCGGACGAACTGGCGCTGTTGCCTTGGTTGGACATGGGATTGGCCACCGCGATCGTGAGCCTGCGGGACCACGGCGGACTCTCCACTCTCAGCGATCTGGATCAGGTGGTGGGAATGGACGCGGCGCGCCGAACCGCGTTGACTCCTTTCGTCACCCTGCCCCTACACGCGCACGATACGCGCTTTCAATTCGATGGACGCAGTAGCTGGAGGCGAGGTGCTCCCTCGGGTCGGCGCTCCCGGCTGACTCTGCAACGCGATCAACTCACGGTTCTCGCACAGCGGGACGAAAGAGTGGATTCCCCTGCCTGCGGCGCAGCCAGTTTGAACGAGAGCTGGGGCGCGCTCGTCCTCGGGGACTTTCGGCCCTCGCTTTCCTGGCCTCTGCTCCTTTCGAATCCCTCTCTTCGCTCCCGTACCGCGAGTCCTTCCCTGTCGAGCGAGAGCCATCTCAGGCCGCGACTTTCGAGCACCGGCGAAAGCTGGCGCGGTGGGGGTCTCGAGATCGAAGCAAGAGCGTGGCACCTTCTCCTCGCGAGCGGAACGAAGCGCGGTAACCAGGACACGCCATTTCTCGCCCTCGTCGAGCATCGGTTTCTGAAGTCGAAGCACTCGACGGTGGGGCTTGCTCTGAGGGACGGTCACCAGGCCGGACTCTTCCTGGGCCTTATGACCAAGCCGCTCAGCGCACGGTTCGAATGGGTGCGCCGGCTCGTCTTTGCTTCGCCCGGTTCGGATCGCATGGCGGCGGCCCTTCGCTTCCAGCGCGGTCCGCTGCGCTGGAGCCTGGCCCTGACGCAAGCCGGGCCTTCGGTCCTCGGCGGACAGGATCCAATCACCGGGCAAACTCTCGATCGCGAGCACCGGGTCCTTCAGACGAGCGGGCGCATCAGTGGTGGAGCTTGGACTTTCGCCGCTTTGGCGCGGCAGCGCCGGCGGGGCCGGATCGGAGGCGCTGAGCTTTCCCGCCGGTGGCAGTTGGAAGCGGCGGGTCCGCTCGCCACGGCTCGTCTCGACTGCCGCCTGAGGGCCGACGAAGCGCCGGGAACGCCCTCATCTTTCACCCTCAGTGCGCGCTGGCGAGAACGCTCGCGGACGGGGGCTTGGGCGCGGGGACTTCGCGTCCGTCATCAGAGGGACGGCGTGTCGAGCGCCACTCTCGTGGCCTTGAGCCTACAGAGAGGCGAGTCCTGGCTCTGGCGCGGAGAATGGGCTCTGGCCCGGGGCGACCGCTCGTCTCCCTGGGCGGTCGGGGTTGCCACGGCGGGCCTCTCGAGCACTTGGCTTTCGCCCGGAGACTCGGGCTTGCTTCTCGCGCTGGCCCGAAGGGACGCCACCTGTAGCGGGGCGCTCTACCTGCGACTGCGCGGGGATCTGGGGGGCTCCCCAGAGCTTTCGGGAGGGCTCGGGGTTTCCCTTCGACTTCAAACCCCGCCCTGAGGGCAGTGGTGTGAGGATTGCATCTCCTTTCACGAGGATCCTCCGACGCGAACGTTCTCTCCCTCATGAGGAATCATGAGTCAGTCTCAGGCACCAAGCCGTCTCTTGCCGAGTGAGCCCCTGCTCGAAATCCGGACACACGCCCTGGCGCACTGCCGGCCCCGACCGGAGGTGCGACGCTGGTTGCGTGACCTGGAGGGGGAGGGCGATCTCGTCGAGCGCGCGAGGCTTCTCGCGAATACCCTGCGCAAGCGCTTGGGAAGCGAGCTGCTGAAAGACATGCTCGAGGGCCTTCTGGCGCTGGCGGCCGACGGCGACAATTCGGGCATTAGTGGACTGGCCGCGCTGGTGGCGGTGAGGGCCCAGGGATCCTCGGTCATCGAAGGCATCTTCGAGTTCCGCCACCTCCACCGGGTTGGAGCGCGCTACCGTCACCGCCGCGCGCGCGGCCGCCCGCTCGAGCCCCAGGAAGAGGCTTTGCTCGCAGAGGTCGATGCGGTCGAGAGCGAACTCGTCACGCTCATCCCCCGTGAGGTCGATCCCTTCGCGCTGCCCTCGCCCCTCGATCTGGGCGCGGCGCGAGTGCCCCGGAAAGTCTTCGCGGTTCTGCACGACGAGTTGCGCGAGCGAGGCGAGCTCGACGAGCAGAAACTCCTGGCTTTCCTGCGGCTCGCGCGCCTGGAGCAGCGGGCGGCCCAGCAACGTGCATCCGCCGTCGCGGGGGGCATCAACCCCTTTGCGGTCAAGGCGGTGAGCGAAGTGATGCCGCGCCTGGCGGATCTCGACACCGAGATCCGGGACGTGGCAAACTTCCTAGATGCCTTGGAGGAAAAGCGGAATTGCAATCTCTTCCACCAGCAGGACTCGGTGCTCCGTGACGCTCTCGCCCCTGACGAGTTCGCGCGACTCGAGCAGCTGTGCGCGTCAGAGGAAGCGCTACATCCTCTGGAAGGTCTACTGAGAGGTCTCACCGAGAATCCTCTGGAGGGCAAGGCGCTGGCCTATTACTCCCAACAGATCATGAAGATCGGCCAGCAACTCTTCTTGGCCGGAATCCGACCCATCCCCATCGACTGTCTCGAATCCGTTCTCTACTCGTACCAGTACGCACAAGAACACGGAGTGCGGATTCCAGTGGGGCCAAGCGTGGCCTCCAGGCTGGGCGATGCGATGATCGAAGGGGTCAGCATCGCCGACGGCGCGCTGATCGTGCCCTTCGATCTGCACGCCGCGCGACGGGTGAGGGCTCCTCTGGGCCTGCCATTCCCTCCATCGTCGCAAGAGGACGAGAGCGAGGACAAGGGCGACGTGAAGAAACTCGTCATGACCAACATCAACAACACCAGCATCCTGCTGGGTTTGTTGCGGAACCCGAAGGTGGTGAACAAGCCGGGGATGGTGGGCTTCATCGCGAACGCGTGCCGCATGCCCGCGGTGCTCGAATACATCGCCACCACCAAGAGGCTTCACTCCGGCTTCGCCAACAAAGACGTGCCCCTAGCGATCGTCCGCTCGCCGGTGCGGCTGCCGGTGAAACTGGTTCGGCGCTTCATCCACGTGAAGTACATCCGCGGTGTCGAACTGCGACGTCTCGCCCGCGACAAGTCGGGCCTGCGCCGTGAAATCTACGACGAGATCCAAGACTACCTCGGCAGCCTGGGTTAGCTACGCGGACCCGGTGGCACGAGCCCGAGAGAATCGACTTGGCCGCCGAACGCCCTCGTTCGCGCATCCTTCCCATCCTTATTTTCTTTCTCAGGGGTGCTTGGAGTTTTCCCCCCGGAAGGACTACATTCGCGGAGTCTGATCTCAAATCCCGAACCCAGGTGGGGAGGTAGCCATCGTGGCGAAAGAACTGGCGTCTAGGATGGATCGACTCGGCACGGAGACCGCGTTCGAGGTCTTGGCTCGGGCCAAGAAGCTCGAGGCCGAGGGAAAGAGCGTCGTGCATCTGGAAATCGGCGAACCCGATTTCGATACTCCCGCCAACATCGTGGAAGCCGCGGTCAAGGCGCTGAAGAACGGCGCCACGCACTATGGGCCTTCTGCCGGTCTCCCCGAGGCGAGGAAGAGCTTCGCGAAGTGGTTCAGCCAGGATCGCGGGGTTGAGGTCAGTCCCGATCAGATCGTGATCACGCCGGGCGCGAAGCCCATCATCTATTTCGTCCTCACCGCGCTGGTCGAGCCGGGTGACGAGGTCATCTATCCCAACCCGGGTTTTCCCATCTACGAATCGATGATCCAGTTTTCCGGGGGCAAAGGGATCCCGCTTCCTCTGCGCGAAGAAAACGGATTTAGCTTCGATCCCGACGAGTTGCGCCGTCTCGCAAGCAACAAGACCAAGTTGATCATCATCAACACTCCGGGCAATCCCTGCGGGGGGGTCCTGTCTCCGGAAGATCTGAATGCGGTGGCTGAAGTGGCCAAGGAGCACGATTGCTGGGTGCTGAGCGATGAGATCTATTCCAAGATCATCTACGATCGCAAGCATCACAGCATGCTCGAGATCGATGGGATGAAGGATCGCGCCATCGTGCTCGACGGACATTCGAAGACCTACGCCATGACCGGTTGGCGTCTCGGCTTCGGGGTCATGCCCGAAAGTCTCGCGCCCAGCATCGCGCGTCTGCAGACCAACTCCACTTCGTGCACCTCCACCTTCACCCAGATCGCGGGAGTGGAAGCTCTGCTCGGCGATCAATCGGGTGCGCAGGCCATGGTGAAGGAGTTCAAGGCGCGCCGGGACCTTGTCGTGGGTCTCTTGAACGACGTGCCCGGAGTGAGCTGCCTCACCCCCGGAGGCGCTTTCTACGTCTTTCCCAACATCAAGAAACTGGGCGTACCATGCCGCGAATTCGCGTCGACCCTGCTCGACGAATACGGAGTGGCGGCGTTGGCGGGCACTTCCTTCGGTTCCTACGGCGACGGTTATCTCAGATTCAGTTACGCCAACTCGCGAGAAAATCTCGCGGAGGGGGTCTCCCGTCTGAAGTCCTACGCGGAATCCCTGCAGTGAGGACTTCGCCGCGGCGGCCGAGTTCTAAAGGCGGTCCCGGTTGAGTCGAAAGGAAGCATGGCTGGCAGAGTCTTGATCATCGGAAGCGGCGGTCGCGAACACGCCCTTGCCTGGAAGTTGGCCGCGTCCGAGGGAGTGGAAGAGGTCCTGGTGGCGCCGGGCAACGACGCCATGAGTGACTGCGCCCAACTCATCGACGCCGACGATGAGCAAGGGTGGATCGACGCGGCGCGTCACCACCGGGTCGATCTGGTGGTCATCGGTCCCGAGAAACCTCTGGTCGAGGGTCTGGCCGATCGCCTGAGAGCGGAGGGCTTTCTGGTCTTCGGTCCCTCGGCGAGGGCCGCTTTACTAGAAGGCGACAAGGCGTTCGCCAAGGAATTCATGCGGGCCGCCGGCGTTCCCTGTGCGCGCTCCGAGAACTTCACGCAATTCGACGACGCTTTGCACTGGCTCAAGCGCAATGGGGGCCCCTGCGTGGTGAAGGCCAGTGGGCTGGCCGCGGGCAAGGGCGTGAGCGTCTGCGATGACGCAGGCCAGGCAGAAACGGCTCTCCGGCGGATGCTCGTCGAGAGAGCATTCGGGGTGGCGGGAGACGTGGTTTTGCTGGAGGAGAGGCTCTTCGGGCCGGAGCTTTCCGTGTTCGCGCTGCTCGATGGAACGCGCGCGGCGTGGTTCGCGCCGAGTCGTGACCACAAGCGCCTGCGCGACGGCGACCAGGGGCCCAATACCGGCGGAATGGGCGCCTACACCCCGGTGGCCGAGGCGAACCAAGCCCTGATGGAACGGGTTCACGAGGAAATTCTAGGTCCCACGCTTGTTGAATTGCGTCGCCGCAGGCTGGAGTATCGCGGTCTGCTCTACCTCGGTCTGATTCTCACGAAAGACGGACCAAAGTTGCTCGAATACAATTGCCGCTTTGGAGATCCGGAAACCCAAGTCGTTCTTCCCGTGTTCCCGGGGGATCTTTACGCCCTGCTCGCAGGTGTGGCGAGGGGTGAACTGCCCGTGCAAGGCGCTCTTGCGGCCGAGGGCGCGGCAGTGGGAATCGTCTTGGCTTCGGAGGGATATCCGGCGCGGCCGAGGGTGGACCGCGTCATTTCGGGTCTGGATTCGTTGGCGGAAGAAGCTCTCATCTTCCACGCGGGAACCCGCCGGGAGGGAGGGAGCTGGCGGACCGCCGGAGGGCGCGTACTGTGTGCCGTGGCGCGCGCCGCGACGGTGCCCTTGGCCCAAGAGAAGGCTTTGGCTGTGGCGACGAGCTTGCATTTCGAGGGAGTACAACTGCGCACGGACATCGCAGCAAAGGAGGGAAGCGCTTGAGTCCTGAATCTCAACCCATGGTCTGCATAATTTCGGGAAGTCCCAGTGACGCCGAGATGGTGAATGCCTGCGCCGCCGTCCTCGACCGCTACGGGATACCCCACGAGGACCGGGTCATCAGCGCCCACCGTCAGGCGGATCGTCTCCGCGCGTGGGTGAAAGAAGTCGAGGGACGTGGATGTGAGCTCTTCATCGCCATGGCCGGCATGGCGGCGCACCTCCCGGGCGTAGTCGCGTCGCTCAGCCCCAAGCCGGTGCTCGGAGTGCCCCTGCCGGGAGGCATCCTGGACGGCATGGATGCCCTGCTCTCCATCGTTCAGATGCCGGGTGGGGTCCCGGTGGGAACTTTGGCTGTCGGCAAGGCGGGAGCCATGAACGCCGCCCATCTGGCCGCCCGGATCCTGGCCCTGTCCAAGCCCGAACTCGGCCATGAGGTCGAGGCAGTCCGGCGTGAAATGGCCGAGGGGAGACCTTGAACGCGGCGGAGACCCTCCGCGCGGGCAAGGTCGTTCTTCTGGACACGGACACCCTTCCCGGTCTGCACGCTCTGGCCTCAGGGAAAGGCGCGACACGGAAGCTACGCGATCTCAAGGGCTCGCCACAGGGGCGCCCCTTCCTGCTCCTCTTTGCCTGCCTCGAAGACGTGCTGCGGTACGCGCATCCACCCCAAGAGGACAGACTCGCCCTGCTCCGCCGCGCCTGGCCCGGTCCTCTGACCGCGCTGCTTGGGCCCAGCGAGCGGGCGTTGCCGGAATGGGTGGCGAAGGAGGGAAGCATCGCGGCGCGCGTGCCCGCCTGCGCCCCTCTGCGATCGCTCCTCGCCGAGCTGGGAGCGCCTCTTTTCAGCACGAGCGCGAACCGGGCCGGTGAATCCCCAGCGACGAGCCTTCAGGAGGCTTCCGCGCGCTTTCCGCAGCTTGCCGCCTTCTCGCTGGGGGACGCTTCGCCCGGGGTTGCTTCGACTTTGGTGGATCTGCGCGGCGAAACCGTCGAGATTCTACGTCGCGGACACGCGCCGTGGCCACCAATCGCCCCGGCTTGACTTTGCGCCACTGGGCGGATAGCTTTCAGCGGCGAAACTCACAACTTACGATTTCACTATGAGTTCTCTTCTTTTTGTGTGTACCGGCAACAGCTGCAGGAGCCCTATGGCCGAGGTTCTGGCCCGCCGCCTCTTGGCTTCGCCCGGAACCCTCGTGCACGTGTCCTCCGCCGGCTTGCATGCTGAGGCGGGACAACCCGCCAGCGAGAACGCGCGCGCGGTGGCTCGCGAGAAGGGGGAGGATCTCTCCACGCATCGCACGCGCATGCTCGACCGCGCGCTCGTCAGGGAGAGCGATCTGATTCTCACCATGACACGGGCTCACCGAGACGAGATCTTGCGAGAGTATCCTTCGGCCCGGGGAAGGGTTTATTCTCTGTCCGAATTCTCCGGACTGAGCGGACAGGGTGACCTGGTCGATCCGTACGGGGGCGATCTGTCGCGTTACCGGGAAACCTGGGCTTCGATCGAATCCCACCTGCGAGCGGCTCGGACGCGACTCGTGAAGACCCTGGAGGAGAGCCGATGAACGACCTGAAATCCGTTGATCCCGCCATCGCCGAAGTGCTGACGAACGAACTCAACCGTCAGCGTGGGCAACTCGAGATGATCGCCAGCGAGAATTTCACCAGCCTGGCGGTCATGGAGGCGATGGGAAGCGTACTCACGAACAAGTACGCGGAAGGTTATCCCGGACGCCGCTACTACGGGGGCTGCGAATTCGTGGACGAGGCGGAGAGACTGGCGCGCGACCGGGCCAAGGAACTCTTCGGGGCCGCCTACGCCAACGTGCAGCCTCACTCGGGCTCTTCCGCAAATCTCACCGCCTACCTCGCCTTCGTACAGCCCGGTTCCAAGGTCTTGGGTCTCAGCTTGAGTCACGGAGGTCACCTCACCCACGGGCATCACGTGAATTTCAGCGGTATGCTCTTCGATGCTCACCACTACGAGGTGGACCGCGAAACGGAGACGATTGACTACGACGCTTTGCAGAAGCAGTGCGAGACCCTGCGCCCCGCGCTCTTGGTCACCGGCAGCAGCGCGTATCCTCGCGCGTGGGATTTCAAGAGGCTGGGCGCGATCAGCCGCGAACTGGAGATTCCTCTGCTAGTGGACATGGCGCACTTCGCTGGACTCGTCGCGGCGAAGCTGCATCCGGATCCCGTTCCGTACGCGACCGTGGTCACCTCCACCACGCACAAGACCCTGCGTGGTCCGCGCGGGGGGCTGATTCTTACCAAGGATCCCGAGAGCTCGAAAGCGGTCAACAAGATCAACTTTCCCGGAACGCAGGGCGGGCCGTTCATGCACGTCATCGCGGCCAAGGCGGTCTGTTTCCTGGAGGCGATGCGGGAACCCTTCCTTCTCGACCAGCGCCAGACCGTCGCCAACGCCAAGAGACTCGGGGAAAAGCTGGTGGAACAGGGCCTGCGATTGGTGAGCGGTGGAACCGATACACACCTGCTCCTGGTCGACGTGCGGGGCAAGAACCTCACCGGCAAGATGGCCGAAGAAATCCTCGAAAAGCGTCGGAATCACGGTGAACAAGAACACGATCCCCTTCGATCCCGAATCCCCTTTCGTCACCAGCGGGATCCGCATTGGTACTCCCGCGTTGACGACGCGGGGCATGAAGGAAGACGAGATGGACGAAATTGCCGAGATCATCGGACGGGCTCTGAGCGTAGGGATGCAGAGCTCGGAGCTCGAGGGTTTGAGAAAGCGGAGCCGGCAGCTCGCCGATGCTCATCCGCTCTACCCGGAATTGGGTTGAGAGGGAAGGTCTAGCGCGTGCGTTGCCCGAACTGCGGAAATCTCGAGGACAGAGTGGTGGATTCGCGTTCCACCAAGGAAGGCGCGGCGATCCGACGGCGCAGGGAATGTGTGAACTGCTCGCATCGATTCACCACCTACGAATACGTGGAACGCACGTCGGCTCTGGTCGTAAAGAAGGACGGCCGCCGGCAGAACTACGATCGTGATCGTCTCTTGGCGGGAGTGATTCAAGCTTGTCACAAGCGACCGGTGACCCGCGAGGAAATCGATGCTCTGGCCGATCGAGTCGAAGCCATCATCTTCGCTCCCGCGCGCGAAGAAATTCCCAGCGAGGAAATCGGAAGAGCGGTGATGGAGGAACTCGAGAAGCTCGACGACGTGGCCTATCTCCGTTTCGCGTCGGTCTATCGGAGTTTCCAGAGTGCCAACCAGTTCATGGACGAGTTGCGTTCCCTCCTGAAGCGCGACGCAGGGCGGTCCACGAAAGGTACGTGAAGCCATGGGCCCGCGAGCTGGCAAGTCCGGCCATGAGATGACGATGTTCGAGCACATCGCGGAGCTCAGAAAGACCATACTCTGGGCTTTCGGCATGGCTCTCGTCGCCACCATCGTCGCCTGGTTCTTCAGCGATCAGATTGTGAACGGGCTGCTCGGACCGGCCCGTAAAGCGGGGCAGGAGAGTCTTTACTTCACTGCTCCCATGGAGGCCTTTCTGCTCAAGCTGAAAGCCTCCACCGCGGTGGGACTCTTCCTGGTGCTTCCGCTTCATGCTCCTTAAAATCTATAGCTTCGTCACGCCCGGCTTACGCCCTCGTGAAAAACGAGTCGTGACTCCAATGTTGTTGACGGCGACTGGATTATTCTACGTGGGAGTCGCCTTTTGTTTTTTCATCCTCTTGCCCTTGGTAATCCGCTTTGCGGTCGGTTTCGCGACGGAACAGCTGCAACCTCTCCTCACGGCGCGCGAATACTTCGATCTGGCGGTAAGGCTCTGTCTGGCGTTTGGGCTGCTCTTCGAGCTGCCGATGGTGGTCCTGGCCCTCTCCTGGGCCGGCGTGGTGCATCCCAGAATGTTGCTCAGAGGCTGGCGCTACGCTCTCATCGCCATCCTGGCCGTCTCGGCGATCTTGACCCCTCCCGACGTGATCAGTCAGGTGATGCTGGCCGGTCCGGTCATGCTTCTCTACATGGGCAGTGTGATCGTGGCGCTGGTCATCCGCAGGCGCAAGGACCGTAACTCGGCCGACATTGACAGCTAGCAGCGACAATTGTATACCTGTAAGGCTCTTGCGCGATCCCTCCGGGGCTCGCCCGAAGGTCACATCTCCTTTGAAGGCAGGGTTTCCAGTGCCTCTGGCCGGCGAGGACCGCGTCAAACTCCAGTCGCTTCAGTCCTTCGTGGCCGAGGAGTTGGGCTCCTTCGAGCGGGAGTACGAAACTCTGCTCAACGGAGAACTGGAGCTCCTGGGGACAGATCTGCGAGCACCTGAAGCAGGGCAAGTCCAAGCGCTTCCGACCGATGCTCCTGCTCATCACCTCCAAGAACGGCAGCGAGATGCACCCGGATACCGCGTTCGCGGCCGCCTGTGTCGAGCTGGTACACACCGCCACTCTCGTCCACGACGATTTCATCGACGATGCCTCGACGCGTCGCCGTCTTCCCACCGTCAACGTGAAGTGGGGACCGGCCGCTGCTCTCATCATGGGAGATTTTCTCTACACGAAAGTCTTCTCTCTGCTCACCGCGCGGGGAATGGACGACGCGATGAGGATCATCGCGGCCACCACCCACCGGATGAGCGTGGCGGAGATGATGCAGCTGGAGAGTCGATCTCGTCTGGATCTGCCGGAAGAGGACTACTTCACGATCATCTCGGAGAAAACGGCCTGCTTGATCGCGGCCTCCTGCGAGATCGGATCGCTGTTCCACCCCGGGCTCAGGATGCATCGCCCCGTACTTTCGTCGTTTGGACAGAATCTGGGGATGGCATTTCAAATTACTGATGACATCTTCGATTACCGGGGTGATCCCAAGCGGCTCGGCAAGCCAGTGGGAGGAGATTGGCGAGAGGGGCGGATCACGCTTCCATTCATCGCAGCCTGGCGCAACGCGCCGGCTCAACTGAAACAGCGATTGCGCGAAGCGATCTCGGCCGGCCCGGAAGATCCGAGGCTCTGGGCCGAGGTCCGTGAGATGGTTCAGCAGTATGGCGGATTGGATTATTCTCATCGCATGGCCGCGCACTACGGGGAGCGGGCGAAGGAAGGCCTCATTGGTCTGGCGACGCATCCCCAGACCGCGATTCTCACCGACGCGGTAGATTATGTGCTCCGCCGCCTCAACTGAGCAGCATCTCCCGTGGAATCCAGTACGGACGAGGTCATGAGCAAAGAGCAAAGCCATGAGTTGGCTCGCGCCATCGTGGAATGGGGCCTTGCGAAAAAGGCCGAAGACGTGGTGGTGCTGGACGTCAGCGAACTCAGTGACGTCACCGACTACTTCGTACTGCTCAGCGGGGGCTCCCAGTCGCAAGTGCAGACCATCGCGGAGGCCATTCTGGACGCCGCGGTGAAGTGGGGCGAAAAACCCCTTCACGTGGAGGGAAGAGAGCTGGGAAGCTGGATCTTGATCGATTTCTTTGACGTGGTGGCTCACGTGATGCAGCCTCGAATTCGGAACTACTACTCTCTCGAGCGACTCTGGGGAGACGCGCCTCTCACCCGCTTCGATGAGGAAGGGGCCTCGCAATGATCGAAACGCTCATTCGCGACGCTCTGATCAAGGCGTTGGAAGGCTACGGAGTCTTCGAGGAGGACGTTCGCCTCGAACTGGAACAGCCCAAGGACCCCAGCCACGGCGATCTCAGCTCCAACGTCGCTCTCCTCCTGTGCAAGCGGCTCGACCGCAAGCCGCGGGAACTGGCGGGAGAAATCGCGGCCAGCCTTGAATTGGACAAGTCACAGGTGGAATCCCTGGAGATCGCGGGCCCCGGATTCATCAACTTCCGCTATTCGCACCAGGCGCGCACCGAGCCCATCCTCACGATCCTGGAGGAGGGCGAAAGCTACGGTCGCAGCCAGGCCGGGGGTGGGCAGCGCATCAGTCTGGAGTACATCAGCGCGAATCCCACCGGACCTTTGAACATCGTGAGCGCGCGCGCCGCCGCGGTGGGATCGACCCTGCACCGAGTGATGGAACGAGCTGGCTATCGCGCGAGCAGCGAGTTCTACGTCAACAATGCCGGCCGTCAGGTTCTGCTCTTCGGCCAGAGTCTTCTGGCCCGTTACCTCCAGGCGAAGGGCAGCGCGGCCGAGATTCCCGAGGAAGGTTACCAGGGAGAGTATCTCGAAGTACTCGCGCGCGAATTGTTCGAGCGCGGCACCGCCTTGCTTTCGCAGGAGAGTGACGAAGAGGCGGGACGCATCATCGGCGACCTCTCTTTGCCCAAAGGCGAACCCGACGATTGGCTGAAGCTAGAAGACGATGAAGAATCGGCGCGCGCGTTCGGTGCCTTCGGAATCGCCGCCATGCTCGTGTCTCAGCGCGCGACTTGTCGGCGCTACGGGGTTCGTTTCGATTCTTGGTTCCTCGAGACCGAGCTCCACCGCAGTGGGAAGCTGGACAAGACTCTGGAGATCCTCAAGGAAGGGGGTCACGTCTACGAGAAGGAAGGCGCCACCTGGTTGTCCACGAGCGAATTCGAGGATGAAAAGGACCGCGTCCTGGTGAAAAGCGATGGAGTTCCCACCTACTTCCTTCCCGACATCGCCTACCATCTGAGCAAGAAGGAACGGGGCGCCGAAGTCGCCATCGACCTCTTGGGTCCCGACCATCACGGCTACATCGCCCGCATGGCGGCGGCCAGCGAGTGCTTGGGCTTAGGCAAGGACTGGCTGGAGATCATTCTGCTTCAGCAGGTCAATCTGATTCAGGATGGACGTCCTCTGGAGATGTCCAAGCGGGCGGGACGGCTCGTGACCATGGATGAGCTCATCGACGAAGTCGGAGCGGACGTGGCGCGCTTCTTCTTTCTGGCACGCAAGAATTCCTCGCACCTCGACTTCGATCTGGATTTGGCACGCAAGCAGAGCAGCGACAATCCGGGTTGGTACGTGAAGTACGCGCATGCCCGGATCTGCAGCGTTCTGCGTAACGCGCAGACTCAGGGGGTGGACAAGCATCCGGCGACTTCGAAGGAGCTGAAGCTTTTGAAGGAGGAGGCGGAAATCGCGCTCTGCCGCCTCCTGCCCGATCTGCCCTACATCATCGCCCGTAGCGCTGCGGCGCGGGACGTCTCGCGACTGGCCAGGTACGCGGTCGATCTCGCGTCCGCCTTCCATCATTTTTATCAACACTGCCGGATCCTCACCGACGATGTGGATCTCTCGCGCGCGCGTCTGGCTCTGAGCTCGGCCACGCTTGTCGTTCTGGCGAATACCCTGACTCTGCTTGGGATGGAGACCCCCGAGCGCATGTGAACGCAACGAATGGATCGGGGGAAACTCTCATGCAGATCGTGGTCGTAGGCTCGGTGGCTTTGGATACGGTGGAGACTCCGTGGGGCAAAGCCGAGAACGCTCTAGGGGGAAGCGCGACCTTCTTCTCGCTCGCCGCGGCGCGCGAGGCCGAAGTGGGTCTGGTAGCGGTGGTGGGAGAGGACTTGCCCCAAAGCGCCCGCGAGCTCCTCAGAAGCAAGGGCATCGATATGCGCGGCCTCCAGGTCGAAAAGGGAGAGTGCTTCCGTTGGGGAGGGCGCTACCAAGACGACATCAACAAGCGCGACACGCTCTTCACGCATCTGAACGTATTCGAGCACTTTCATCCCACCCTGCCCGAGGCCTATCTCGGGGTCGAATTGCTGTTCCTCGCCAACATCCATCCCTCCTTGCAATTGGAAGTGCTCGAGCAGGCCACGAATCCGCGGCTTACGGCGGTAGACACCATGAATCTGTGGATCGAGACCGCGCGCGAGGATCTGATCGAAGTGCTCAAGAGGGTGGATCTTGTCTTCTTGAACGACGAGGAGGTGCGTTTGTTGAGTGGGAAGCACTCCCTGGTGGCCGCGGTGCGCGCGATTCAGGAGCTGGGCCCAAAGCGGGTGGTGGTCAAGAAGGGTGAGCACGGCGCGCTACTCTTCGACGGGGACCGGCGCTTTGCCTTGCCGGCATTGGTCCTGGACGAGGTCAAGGACCCGACCGGCGCCGGGGACACTTTCGCCGGCGGCTTCCTGGGCCATCTCGCCCAGCTGAAGGACTTCCGGCACGACGACCTGAGGGAGGCGATGATCAAGGGAACGGTGCTCGCGAGCTTCGCGGCCCAGGACTTCAGCGTGCGGGGCTTGGAAAAGCTCACCGCAGCCGCGGTGGACCAGCGGCGCGCGGAGTTGCGCCAGCTCTCAGCCTGGCCGAAGTAAATTCCTCAATCTTTTGTGAATTCACGGCTTACTGAGTTTCAGTCTTGGTGGACGGCGGGCCCATGTGCTAGAGTCGTAGCACGACGAATCCCGCCAGAGCAGCTTGCACGGGCAGAAAGAACTCAGGTGGATCGATGGCACTCGATGCGAAGAAAGTGACGGAGGTGGAACGCGAGCTCACGCGAATTCGCAACGTGAGCTATGCGTTCCTGGTTCTCGATGTTCGGCGTGAGATCGAGCAGGTCGACATCCTGAGCGATACGCAGCGTCCGCCGCGCCCGATCGTTCGCGACGTCGAAGCGGTCCTCCGTCGGCATGGCGTGGAAGTTGATCATCGCAAGATCGGCGTCGTACAGCTGAACCCCCCTCAAAGCTCCTCACCATTCCCGGATCGGACAACCGCCACGCGCAGGCCACGGGCTTCCCGTCCGCGAATTCGGCTATCCGCGGTTCATTCCACCACCAGTGGCGGAAACTTCATCGCGGAGGTCGAGCTGAGCCTCGGGGTCTTCGAGGGCCTTCCCGGCCGCTGCGAAGGGCCCGCCCTGGATGAGGACGCCTGCGTGGCCCTCGTCGCCTGCGCGGCCGTCCAAGCGGTGCGCAACTTGCTGAAACCCCAGTATGAGATCCAGCTGAGGACCACCAGAGTGGCCTCGGTGGCGGGGGCTTCCCTGGTCATCGTCGCTCTGGACTTCGGCTTCAATCGCCAAATCCAGCGTCTGGCCGGCACCTGCTGGGAGCGCGGATCTTTGTATGAAGCAACGGTTTATGCCTGTCTTGATGCCCTGAACCGGCCCCTGGGCCGGGCGGAGTTTCAGGACCTGATGGTGCAGGACGAAGGCGCAACGCCCGAGCAGCTCTCGTGGCGGGCCGCCTCGGCCTGATGGCAAGTCGCGAGCTATGTCGCGGTCTCTTTCTGGCCGGTTGAGGGGAGTTGTCTGCAGAAAAAACCCGAGCGGAGCAAAACATTCCCGAGCGCGTAGCGAAGCCTCACTGCCGCCCCCTTAGCGGAGCATGGCGGCAAATCCAATCCGATGTGAGGTGGGAACATGTTCTGGGTCCTCGGTAGCAAGGTGAAGTGGTAGTCTAACTCCTCTCAGCCGGCCTTGATTCCATGCGAGTACGCCGAAAATCAATCGCGATCCTCTATGTCCTCGCCCTCACCCTGGCCGCAATCGCCCTGGGTGCCTGGGTATTCCAGCGCTATCCGATCCTCTCGCACCAGTGGCTGCCGATTCTGTGCTTCAGCGCCTTCCTGATCGGAGTCGACTTCTTCGAGGTCAAGACTTCGGCCGGGGGGGATTGGCTTGCCTCCTCGACCATCGACATTGCCGTCATCGCCACCCTGGGTCCCGCAGCGGCGATGCTGATGGAAGGGGCCAGCCTTTTCGTGGGCGACGGCCTGATCAAGCGCCGCTCCCCCTTGAAGGTGCTCTTCAACGTCGTGATGATGACCTTCTCCGTCGGGGTCGCAGGCGTCGTGTTTCATTCGCTTCCCTGGAGCGGAGTGGACAATCTGTCCTCGCCCTTGTTTCTGATTCCCGCCCTGGTGGCTCACATGGTGTTTTCGGGCGTGAACATGACGCTCACCAGCACGGTCCTCGTGTTGAACGAAGGCCGCACCTGGAATCAGGTTTGGCGTGGTGATTACGCGTGGCACTTTCTGAGCGGTCTTCTTGCCGCTCCTTTGAGCGCATTTCTCATCTTCTCCTACGAGTACGCGGGACTCTGGTCGCTGCTTCTCTTCGGTCTTCCCCTCTTCATCATCTGGCAGAGCCACAAGCTCTTCGAGGAGATGAAGGAGGCCCACATCAACACCGTGGCCGCGCTCACCACCGCGCTGGAAGCGGACGAGCCCTATACCCACGGTCATAGCTACCGGGTGGCCAAGTACGCGGTCCAGATCGGACGGAGGATGGGAATGGGTCCAGAGGAACTCGAAGAGCTCGAGTACGCCGGACTGCTGCACGACATCGGCAAGATCGCCATCACCAACGACATCGTCTGCAAGCCGGCGCGACTGACGAAGGACGAATTCGACATCCTCGCCTCCCATCCGGCGATCGGAGGCGAGATCGTCTCGCAGATGAAGTTCCTCAAGGGCGCCGCCGACCTGGTGCGCCACCACCACGAGCGCCCCGATGGTCTGGGCTATCCCGATGGGCTGCGCAGTGGAGAAAACAAGCTGGGGAGCAGAATCTTGAATTGCTGCGACGCCATCGACGCCATGACTTCCAATCGTCCTTACCGGGCCGCGCTGACCCTCGAGCAGTGCATGGACGAGTTGCGCCGCTTCAAGGGGAGTCAATTCGCAGAGGACGTGGTCGACGCCATCGAGGAGATGTACCAAGAAGACACCTTCAAGGTCATCGCGCAGGCCGACGGGACGGCTCTGGAGATCCAGAGGATCCTCCACGACGCGGCGTCGCGCGAGACGGAGGTACCGTCCACTGTTCCAGTGGGCTGAGGCCTTCCGCGGCGGGTTTCGCGCTTCCCCGTCTTTTCCTGACGGCTCTCTTTGACAGCACTGTGGCCTGGCCCTAGCATTCCCGCCATGAAATACCGCGAATCCGGCGTCGACATCGATGCTGCCAGCCAAGCCCTTTCTCGTGCACGCGCCGCCATCGCCTCCACTTGGAGCTCTGCGGTCGCATCCGACCTGGGTTCCTTCGGGGGACTCTACCGCCAGCCCGATGGGTCCCTGCTCGTCTCATCCATCGACGGAGTGGGCACCAAGCTCAAAGTCGCTCTTGCGGCTGGGCGCGTGGGCGGCGTGGGCGAGGACCTCGTGAACCACTGCGTCAACGACATCCTCGTCCAGGGCGCGACGCCTCTGTTCTTCCTGGACTACTTCGGAACGGGGCGATTGCAGGGCGAGACCTTCGTCTCGGTGGTGGAAGGACTCGCGAAGGCCTGCAAGGAGAACGGGTGTGCGCTCATCGGCGGAGAGACGGCGGAAATGCCCGGACTCTACCACGGTGAAGATTTCGATCTGGCCGGTTGTATCGTGGGAAGAGTGGAGGAGAAGGACCTCATCACCCCGGCCTCGGTGAAGGAGGGAATGAGAGTCTACGCCTGGCGCTCCAGCGGTCTGCACACGAATGGCTATAGCCTGGCGCGCAGAGTTCTGCTGGAGAGTGAGTCTCCGCTTCCGCTGAATAGTGACCCGGGGAAGCTGGGGACCACGCTCGCTGAGGCACTGCTCGCGGTGCACCGCAGCTACCTCGCTCAGGTGACGCAGCTACGCCAGCATCACGCCGTCGCCGCACTGGCCCACATCACCGGCGGCGGACTGTTGGACAACATTCCCCGCGTCCTCCCCAAGCACCTCGCGGTGGAGCTCGAAGTGGACTCGTGGCAAATCCCTCCGATCTTCGAGCTCCTGAGAGAGCGGGGGGCCATCGAACGAGACGAGATGCGTAGGGTCTTCAATCTGGGGCTGGGAATGGTCCTGGTCTGTGAGGAGATCTCGTCTGAGCTCGCGCGAAATCTGAGTGAGCCGCCGCTCGCCATCGGGCGCGTGGTCGCGCGCACGAAGGAAACGGCCGTGCGCTTCCGCTAGCCGCCGCGCCGCGTGCCCTGTCCGGCCGCCCGAACACCGGACAGCTCCGTCCTCGAGCGCCGGGCATTCTCCGTCCACAACTCGGAGTGCAGACGAGGCATGCAGCTTGCAGTGACTGGCGTGTCACCAGCTCGCGCGCCCTCCCGTCCACACGATGAACTCACGCGCTCTTGACGAGCTTCTGCCCCGACTGCCCGAAGAAGAACTGACCGAGCGCATGCTCGCCCTGAGGGGCGCGCTCGGCGCCAGGATCCTCGGGATCGCGCGCTGTCTCCACGCAAGCCCTTCAGAGAGCACCGGGCTCGTCTTCAGGGTTCTGCAGGTGGTGGATGAGAACGGCGCGTCAAAAACCAAGGAGACTGCTCTCCCCCTCGGCGGATACCGGCGCCTCTTCCTGGAGGCCCGCTCGATCGCGATCCGCCGCGACTCCGAGGCCCCGCTCGCACGGTGGTTGCGACGCCACGGGGGCGCAGGACTCGTGGGATGGCCCTTCCCCGGAGACCGAATTCCCTGCGTCGCGTTTCTGGCCTGCGTCGAGGCGAAGTGGCGTCCGGGCGAACTGCGGCTCCGCGTGGCGCGCGAGGGCATGGAAGCCCTGGCCCGCTGCGTGGGACCGCCGGTTTGGCTACTGCGGTCGCAAGTCACTCCCCAAGATGGGCCCGAGCCGCAAGAGCCGGCACGAGGGCTGAGCCAACCGGAGATCGCGCGGCGCGAGGCGGAACTCATCCGACGCGCCCTGCGTCGAGCGCGGGGCAACAAGACTCGAGCGGCCCGCGCCCTCCATCTCAGCCGGCAGGTCTTCTACCAGAAGCTCAAGCTCCACGGGATTCTGGGGGAGGAGTGAGGGAGGCTCGACACGGACTCGGCCGGCCCCTATAGTGCGTGCGCAACGGGATCTGCGAGCCTTCTCGCTTCCGGTGAGCCGGTCCGTGAGAACTTCGAGTCGTCTCTCACCCAGAGGCCTCCATGCAGCGCATTCGGTTTTGGGCCACCCCGGAATTTCTCGCGGGCATTTCCAGCGGTCTCTTGCTGAGCGTCGCGGGCGCGCCTTCGCCCGTGGGTTTTCTGGCCTACGTCGCGCTCGTGCCGGTCCTCTTGGTGCTGTTCCATCCGCGCAATCTGAGGGAAGCGCGTCCCCTGCGGCTCAAAGTTCTCATCCTGTCATTTGGCCTGAGCCACCATCTGAGCGAGCTCTACTGGCTCCTGCAGCTGGATGCCGCGGCCTCCATGAAGTTCCGATGGCTCCTCTTGCCGATGGGTCTGATTCTTCTCGCTCTTTACATGACCGTCTTCGATGGCCTCGTGTTCTGGGTCAGTTCGAAACTGCGCAATCGCTATCACGAGCAAGCCATCTGGTGGTTCCCCATCGTCTGGGTGGTGGCGGAGTGGATCGAGGGCTCGGGAGAATTGGGGTTCCCCTGGATGCGTCTGGCGATGACGCAACTGCATTACGTCCCGATCCTGCAAGTGGCTGGGATCTTCGGCGAGCTCGGGTTGAGCTGGTTCGTCGCGGTGACGAACGTACTCTTGGCGGTAACCTGGCTCTCGCTGCGAGGAGAGTTTCCGCGACTCGGTCGCGCAGTGCTCCACCGCTGGTGGGCGCTCGTCGCTCTCGTTCTGTTGTTCGGAGTGACTCTGGCGTACGGGGTCCACACGATGCGTACTCTGGAGAGCCCGGTGGGTCCGGGGGAGGGCTTGCGCGTAGGCATCATCCAGGGAAATGTCTCGCTCATGGACAAGTTCGATTCGGCGCGACGTGATTCGACCTTCATCCCCTACACCCGCCTCAGCGAGGAAGCGGCCGACGAAGGGGCACGTCTGGTGGTGTGGCCGGAGACGGCCGTCCCCCTCGACGTGCTGAGGGCGCCACGCTATCTGATGATTCTTAAGGACCTGGTCGAGAACAAGAACATCTATCTCCTCACCGGTTTTCCCGAGCGGGAGATCGAAACGGACGGATCGCTACTCCGCTACAATTCCTCCTTGCTGATGGATGATGCGGGAGCGGTTCGGGCGCGCTATCGGAAGATGCACCTTCTACCCTTCGGGGAGCGCATGCCGTTTCAGAGCGTCTTTCCGTTTCTCGGCAAGCTCGATTTCGGTCAGGCCGAATGGGACCCGGGACCCGGGCGCACTATTTTCGAAGTCGACGGCTATCGCTTCGCCAATCTCATCTGCTTCGAATCGATCTTCTCGGGTCCGAGTCGCGACGCGGTGCGCAAGGGAGCCGAGATTCTGGTGAACATGAGCAACGACGGCTGGTTTGGAAGAACTCTGGGCCCGTATCAGCATGGACTCATGGGAGTCATGCGTTCGGCGGAGAACCGGGTTCCCACCGTGCGATGCTCCAACAACGGAATTTGCTTCTTCGCTCTGGCGAGCGGACGCGTGGTCGATCAGACTCGTCTGCAAGAGCGCGTATTCATCGTGAGAACTCTCCATCCCAATTCGAGCGCGTCGCCCTACACCCGATGGGGAGAGCTTCCTCTGGCGCTCTTCCTCTTGTTTCAGGTGATCACTCTGGCCTTCGTGAGTCGAAGGCCCCACTGAGATGCGCGTCATGGAAGCCAGAGAGAAACTACCGATCGCCGTCCTGTTGAGCGGCACCGGTCGAACCCTGGCGAACCTGCTCGACAAGATCCAAACGGAAGCCTTGCCGGTGCGGATCGTGGCGGTGGCCAGCGACCGAAAAGACGTTCGTGGCTTGAAGTGGCGGCGGCCGCCGGCGTCCCCGCGAGGGTCTTTCGCAAAGCGGAATACGTGGGGCGCCGCGAACGCGATGCGGAGCTGTTCAAGTGGGTGCGTGAGCAGGGAGCGCACGTGCTCTGCCTCGCGGGCTATCTCTCCCTCCTCGACCTCTCGGCCAGCCATGGCCTCCCCGTTTTGAACATTCACCCTGCGCTCCTTCCTCGCTTTGGAGGTGCCGGTTTCTACGGTGACCGCGTCCACGCCGCGGTGTTGGCGGCAAAAGAGAAGGAGAGCGGAGCGACGGTGCATCTGGTCGACGAGAACTACGACGAGGGCCAAATTCTGGCCCGCATCAAGGTTCCGGTACTGCCTGGGGACGATCTCGCCGCGCTGCGTGCCCGTGTGTTCGAGGCCGAATGTAGGCTCTACCCCGGGGTCCTGCGCTGGGTCGCCGAGGGGAGCTTGAAACTGCGGGCGAACCGGGTCTCGGGAAAATCTGGACCTTGGGAACCACTCACTCTGCGCCATGGGGAATGATCGAGAAGCGATCGGGTGGGGGTGGGGCGGGCACAAAAAAATCCGCCGGAGGACGAAAATGGAGGACTCCAGAACTACACTCACCACACGATCTCTGGGGGGGACGACTTTGTGGTGAGCCCGAATTCGTTCTGACCTTCTCCACTCCGCCCTCCGGCGAAATCGAGTTCGTAGCACCACAAAGCAACCCGGATGCCACCTGGAAATCGGGAGCGGCTTCGGGGACGACGGGGTACTCTGGGGAATCATGGGGAAGCACTGCGGAGCGCCTCGGGGGTGAACCACGGAGCGACCAGGATGCAGGGGGTAGAGCCGATGTTCACTTTGCACGGTCGAAAGGCGCTCATCACCGGAGGGGGAAGTGGGATCGGCGCGGCCACCGCCCGCCAGCTCAGCCGGGCCGGCGCCTCCGTCTTTCTCGTGGGCCGTACCGAGAGTAAACTGCTCGCGGTGCAAACCGAGATCGAGAACGAAGGACGCAGCGCGGCCATTCTATCGGCCGATCTGTACGAACCCGACGCGCCCGCCTCGATCGTACGAGAGGCGGCGGCGAGCCTGGGTGGACTCGATCTCCTCGTGAACAACGCGGCCGTCTATCGTCCCGGCCCCGTGGCCGAGCTCGAGCTCTCTCAGTGGCAGGCGCATTTCGATTTGAACGTGCGCGCCCCGTTTCTGCTGTGCCAGGCAGCCCATCCCTGGCTTGCCGCGGCGAACGACGCCGTGGTCGTGAACGTGCTCACCAATCTCGCGCATCGCCCGGTGCCGGGGGTCGCCGCCTACAGCGCGTCCAAGGCGGCTCTGCTCTCCTTGGGACAGACTCTGGCGCTGGAATGGGCGAAGGATGGCATTCGCGTGGTCAGCGTGAGCCCGGGAGTGGTGCAGACTCCCATCCACCGGGGAGCCGACATCAGCTCCGCCGCGAAGATGCATCCGCTCGGCCGCATTGGCACCGCGGAGGAAGTGGCGGCCGCGATTCTCTTTCTCGCCACGAGCGAATCTGGCTGGACCACCGGAAGCGATCTGTGCGTCGACGGGGGATTGCATCTGGCATGAGCGAGAGTTCCCGGCGCGCGTTCCTGCGGGTCGTGGCGGGGGCGGGCCGAGAATCATATCCTGTGAAAACTTTTGCGAATCGTCGTCAGGAAAACCCTAGTCGATCTCGGCTCCGCTCTTTGAGGAGGCTTTCTGTTGACTACAACGTCCCGCTTGCGAATCCTCCGGACCGTTCGCTTCTGCGCTGGGCACCGCTATCACAATCCCACTCTGAGCGAACAAGAGAATCGCGAAGTGTTCGGAGCCTGTAACAACCCCCACGGACACGGACACAACTACCGACTCGAAGTTGGCGTGGAGGGCCCGGTGGACGCGGTGACGGGGATGGTCATCAATTTGGCCGATCTGGATCGGCTTCTGCGCGAGCTCGTGGTCGAGCCCATGGATCACTCGTTTCTCAACTACGATCTGAAGTACTTTGCCGAGGTCATTCCGAGCTGCGAGAACATCGTGTCCTATCTCTGGTCCGTCCTGGAGGAGCCCATCGAGAAACTGGGCTCCTGCCGGCTCTCGTTGATCCGGCTATGGGAGAGCGAGGACCTCTTTGCGGAATTGGAGAAGGAGCTGGCGGGATGAGGGTCGGAAGGGTCTACCGCTTCGAGGCCTCGCATCGTCTCCACTCGTCTTCCTTGGGCGAGCCGGAAAACGTGGAGGTCTACGGAAAATGCTCGAACGAAGGCGGTCACGGTCACAACTACGAACTCATCGTGGTCTTCGAAGGACAGCCAGATCCGACGAGCGGAATGCTCTTTGAATCGTCAGAAGGTCGATCGTCGCATCGAGGAGTGCCTGATCTCCAAGGTCGATCACCGCAACCTCGATACCGTCATCGACGAAGTGACGACGGGGGAGAATCTCGCGCTGATCTTCAGGCGTTGGCTCCTGGAGGAGTTCACCGATGGACCTCGAGTTTCGTCCGTCGAAGTCGTCGAGACCCCACGAAACCACTTCGTGGCGAGCTGAGTCCACCGCGAGCTCCGCGCAATCCGCAAAAGGGAGGTGAGCCGGAGATCGGGGTCATGCATCAGAGCTTGGAGGAATCGAAATGGAAGGGCTGATCGAGAAGATGCTCGTCGAACTCGGCGAGGATCCGAGCCGCGAGGGCTTGAGGAGAACTCCTCAACGAGTTGCGGAGGCGTGGAAATTCATGTGCTCCGGCTACCAGGGCGACGTGGAGGCGGCGATGAACGATGCCATCTTCAAGTCGGAAAACCGGGAAATGGTGCTGGTGAGGGACATCGATTTCTACAGCATGTGTGAGCACCACATGCTGCCGTTTTTCGGCAAGGCCGCCATCGCGTACATCCCAGACGGCAAGATCATCGGTCTGAGCAAAATGGCGCGCATCGTCGAGATCTTCGCTCGACGGCTCCAGGTTCAGGAGCGCCTGACGACGCAGATCGCGAACGCTCTCAACGACTACCTGCACCCTCAAGGCGTTGCGGTGGTGATCCGGGCCCAGCACCTGTGCATGATGATGCGCGGGGTGGAAAAACAGAATTCGATGGCGATCACCAGCGAAATGCTCGGGGCCTTCCGCAACCGGGCCGCGACCCGGGCCGAGGTGTTGAGCTTGCTTCACAGCTTCTGAGAGTGAGGTCCAAGGGCGCGAGGCTGGTTTGCCCTCGAGCGCCCGGAATCACTCGATTCCCTGCTCGCCCAGCCAGCGTTCCGCGCGGATGGCGGCCTGGCAGCCGCTTCCCGCCGCCGTGACCGCCTGGCGGTAGTAGTGGTCCTGGACATCGCCGGCAGCGAAGACTCCCTCCACGTTTGTGAGAACCTCGTCGTGGGTCTTGATGTACCCGTGCTCGTCGAGCTCGAGCTGTCCCTCGAAGATCTTCGTGTTGGGCACGTGCCCGATGGCGAGGAAGAAGCCCCCGCATTCGATGGTGGATTCCTCGCCGGTCTGGGTGTCCTCCACGCGCACCCCCTCGACTCTCTCGTCGCCCAGGACCCCGGTGACCACCTTGTTCCACGCCACTTCGATCTTCTTGTTGGCGAGCGCGCGATCTTGCATGACTTTCGAGGCGCGGAGGTGGTCCCGCCGGTGGACGATGATCACCTTGCTCGCGAACTTCGTGAGGAAGAGAGCCTCCTCCATCGCGGTATCTCCACCACCCACGATGGTGACGACCTTGTCCTTGAAGAAGAAACCATCGCAGGTGGCACACGCACTGACTCCGTGACCTCGAAGTCTCGTTTCGTTCTTCAGTCCCAACCAGCGTGCGGAACTCCCGGTGGAGACGACGAGCGAATGCGCCACATGTTCGCTACCGTCGTCCACGGTGATCCTGAATGGTCGCTTGGAGAGGTCGACCGAGGTCACGCTCTTGAACTCACACTCCGCTCCGAAGCGCTGGGCTTGGCTGCGGAACAGGTCCATGAGCGCGGGGCCCTGAATCCCCTCGGGGAAGCCGGGGAAGTTCTCCACCTCGGTGGTGATCGTGAGCTGTCCCCCCGGCTGTTCGCCTTCAAAGACCTGTGGATTCAAGTTCGCGCGGGAGAGATAGAGGGCGGCCGTGAGACCGGCCGGCCCCGACCCGATGACGATGCTCTTGCGAATCTCGCTCATGGATTCCCTTTCTGCGTTCGAGGGCCAAGCGGCCCAAACGAGGAGGAATCGGGCCCGAGAAAGAGGCGCCAGACCCCTCGACCGAACAAGTACTAAGCCCGGGGGAGGGCTTTGGCAAGCCGCCCGGAGCAGCGCCCTTGACGAGCAGGGGCGCCATTGATACCTTTCGGGGTCTGTGCAGAGCACCGCTTCGGGGGTTCCGCCGGGGTCTTGCATGAAAAGCGGTTGGAACGCGCGAAAAGAGCGCAATCGAAACAAGTAGGGTGTGATCATGTCTCAGTCCGCCGTAGTCCGGATCGCGGATGTCCAGTTCCGAGTGAGTGAAAACGACATCATCCGGGTGCCCCTGATGGAAGCCGAAGTGGGGGCGAAGCTGGAGTTCGACCAGGTCCTGTTGATCGGCGGTGAGGAGGTCCAGGTGGGCCTACCCTTGGTCGAGGGCGCGAAGGTCATGGCGGAAGTCGTCGGCCAGGGCAAGGAAGAGAAAGTCCTCGTCTTCAAGAAGAAGCGGCGCAAGAACTACCAGAGAATGCAGGGCCACCGTCAGCTCTACACCGCCCTCAAGATCACCGGCATCCAAGGCTAAGGAGAGAACACAATGGCTCACAAGAAGGGTGTCGGCTCCAGCCGCAACGGACGCGACAGCAACGCGCAGCATCGCGGGGTGAAAGCCTACGGCGGCCAGCAGGTCAGCGCGGGCAGCATCCTCGTTCGCCAACTGGGCACCAAGATCCACGCTGGAACCAACGTGGGTACGGGCAAGGACTATACCCTCTACGCCAAGGTCGATGGCCAAGTGCAGTACGAGGAGTGGGGCAAGGGCCGCAAGCGGGTCAACATTCTCACGGTCAACTGAGGCCGCAATGCCCAATGATTCTCCGAGCGCCCACCTCCCAGCCGGGGGGTGGGCGTCTCTGTTGACAAAGCGATCACGCGCGGGTCTAAGTAGGATGAAGAGCAGCCCCGAACTCGAGGATCCCAAATGACGCAACCCGTGACCCGAATCGCGAAGGATCAAGTCGTGGCGGTGATCCCGGCTCGCTACCAGAGTTCGCGCTTCCCGGGCAAGCCGCTGGCGCTCTTGGCGGGGAGGCCCCTCGTGTCGCACGTCGTCGCAATGGCCCTGAAAGCAAAGCGCGTGGGCCAAGTCATCGTGGCGTCCGACCATGTGGAGATCGCTCGGGCCGCGCGGGAGGCGGGCGCTCTGGCGGTGCTCACCCGAGAAGATCACGCGAGCGGAAGCGATCGCATCGGCGAGGTGATTCAGGCGCGCGAGGAGACGGTGGTTCTGAACATCCAGGGAGACGAACCCCTGATCCCACCGTCAGCCATCGATCGACTCGTGGAGCTTCTCGAGGAGAATCCCGAAGCGGCCGTGAGTAGCTTGGCTTCCCCTCTGGCGCGCTTCAGCGAGGACTATTTCGATCCCAACGTGGTGAAAGTCGTCCGAGACGCGCGCGGCTTTGCTCTCTATTTCTCGCGAGCCCCCATTCCCGGTCACCGGGCGGACCAAGCGGCGGGCCCCTCGCCCTCGGGCGAGGACGCACTCCGGCACGTGGGTCTCTACGGATTTCGTCGGCAGGCTCTTCTGGATTTCCTCGGCCGCGCGCCCGGCCGGCTGGAGAAAGCCGAGAACCTGGAGCAGCTCCGCTTTCTGGAAAACGGCGAGAGGATCATCGTGGGCGTGATCGAAGCGATCCCGCCGGGCGTCGATACCCCGCGCGATCTCGAGCGGATTCAGGGGCGATTCACGGCGAACGAAGGGCACGGCGGGGATCCTTCGGCCGGTTCTTCCCCGCCAGGCAAAGATGGGGTAGGGTCGGGCTGAGTTCGCAACCTCAAGGAGGATACGGTGGACGGTAGACACACCCGCTACATTTTCGTGACCGGAGGAGTCGTCTCGAGTCTGGGCAAGGGAATCGCCACCGCTTCCTTGGGTAAGCTCCTGAAAGCGCGTGGGCTCAACGTGGTGCTGCAGAAATTCGATCCCTATCTCAATCTGGATCCGGGCACGATGAGCCCGTTTCAACACGGCGAAGTGTACGTCACCGACGATGGCGCCGAGACCGACCTTGATCTCGGCCACTACGAGCGCTTCATCGACCGCAGTCTGAGACGCATTCACAACGTTACCAGCGGTCAGATCTACGACGCCATTCTCAACCGCGAACGCAAGGGCGAATACCTGGGCCGCACGGTGCAGGTCGTTCCCCACGTCACCGACGAAGTCAAACACCGCATCAAGCTCACTGCGCTTCCCCAGAGCAAGGATGATCGACCGGTCGACGTGGTGATCACCGAGATCGGCGGTACCATCGGCGACATCGAAGGCCAACCTTTTTTGGAGGCTCTTCGCCAGCTCAGGTTGGAATTGGGGGAGCGCCGCTGCCTCTTTCCTTCACCTCACCCTGGTTCCTCACATCGCCACGGCCGGGGAGTTCAAGACCAAGCCGACGCAGCATTCAGTGCGTGAGCTGAGGGGAATCGGGATCCAACCGGACTTCCTCATCTGCCGGGCGGAACGCGCCCTCCCCGAGGCGGAGAAGAAGAAGATCGCACTCTTCTGCAACGTGGCCGAGAGCCACGTCATCGACGCACCCGATGCGGAATCCATCTACCAGATTCCGCTCTCCTTCGAGGCCCAGGGAATGGCGGATCGAATCTGCGAGCGCCTGGGGTTCCCACAGACCGTCCCCGACCTGACCGCCTGGCGTCAGATGGTCGAGAAGGTCCTCCACCCGAAAGGCACGGTGCGTATCGCGGTGGTGGGCAAGTACACCGGTTTGAAGGACTCGTACAAGAGTATCATCGAGGCGTTCATTCACGCCGGAGTGCCCCACTCCGTTCGCGTCGAGCTGGAATGGGTGCCGGCGGAGGACGTGGCCGATGACGGCGCCGCAGTGCATTTGGGCAAAGTGGACGGGCTGCTCATCCCGGGAGGATTCGGCGAGCGAGGGACCGAGGGAAAGATCGCCGCGGTGCGCTTCGCGCGCGAGAACGAATTGCCCTATCTGGGCATCTGTCTGGGACTGCAGATCGCAATCGTCGAATTCGCGCGCTCGGTCCTGGGTCTCAGCAAAGCCAACTCCACCGAATTCGATCCCGATTCTTGTGATCCGGTCATCGCCTTGCTCAGCGAGCAAGAGGGGGTGGAAGATCTCGGCGGAACCATGCGCTTGGGCTCGTACCCCTGCCAGCTCAAGGAGGGGACGATCGCGCATCAGCTCTACTCGGACCTCGCGATCCACGAACGGCATCGGCACCGCTACGAGGTGAACAACAACTACCGCTCCCGCCTTCAGGCCAAGGGCATGGTGTTCAGTGGGCTCTCGCCCGATGGATCCCTGGTGGAGATCATCGAACTGGCAAGTCATCCTTTCTTCGTGGGAGTGCAGTTCCATCCCGAACTGAAGAGCCGTCCGGAGCGGCCGCATCCGCTATTCCTGGGGCTGGTGGCCGCCGCACTGAAGCACGCCAAGGAGAACGACCGCCCAGCGGATTCCGCGCAATCCATGCACCGGGAAGAGGCCTGAGGTGGTAGCCGCGCGCAGCTTCAAGATCTCGAGAGTCGCGGTGGGGGCGGAGGCTCCACTCCTTCTCATTGCCGGCCCCTGCGTGCTGGAGAACCCCGACGAAATGCTCGAGACCGCATCGTATCTGGCGCGGCTCGCGGAGCGTCTGGGCTTGGGCTACGTGTTCAAGTCGAGCTATCTGAAGGATAATCGTACCCGCGGCGAGAGTCCTCGTGGACCTGGATCGCAAGAGGGCCTGCAGCTTTTGTCCCGCATCCGGTCGGAAGTGGGATGCCCCGTCCTCACCGACGTCCATGCCACGGAGGAGATCGAAGAAGCGGTCGAGGCCGGCATCGACGTTTTGCAAATACCCGCGTTCCTGTGCCGGCAGAGTCGGCTCCTGGAAGCGGCGGGGCGCAGCGGACGGGCGGTCAACGTGAAGAAGGGACAATTTCTCGCCCCGGAAGATCTCGAACATCTGAGCGCCAAGATCACCTCCGCGGGAGGTGAGCGGATCCTATTGACCGAACGCGGCACCAGTTTTGGCTATCACGATCTCGTGGTGGATTTCCGTGGCTTCGCGTTCGCCCACGCGCTGGGTTGGCCCTGGGTGTTCGATCTCACGCACTCGCTGCAACGTCCCAGCGCGCAGGGATCCACCAGTGGCGGCACTCCCGCCCTCGCGCCCATGATGGCGCGCGCCGCGGTGGCGGCCGGGATCGACGGCCTCTTCCTGGAGGCGCACCCCGAGCCGGCCCGAGCGCTCTCGGACGCCTCGACCCAGCTTCCCCTGGAAAGCCTGCAGGACTGGCTGCCGCTGGCGGTGGATCTGCACCAGCGGGTGCGGGAGGCGCGCGCGCGATGAACACTCCGGCGCAGCAGAGCCTCTGGGAGAGGGCCAAGCTGATCGAGGCCCTCATTCTGGACGTCGACGGAGTCCTAACCGACGGGCAGCTCTATTACGGGGAGGCGGGAGAATCGCTGCGCGCGTTCAGCGTGCGTGACGGCCTCGGCCTGGCCTTGCTCACCGAGGCGGGATATCGTGTCGGCATCATCAGCGGACGCGAGAGCGCTACGGTGCGCTCGCGAGCGCGAGAACTCGCGATCGACCCGGTGCTCCTGGGCCAGAACGACAAGGCTGCCGCACTCGAGGAGGTGCTTCGCGCCTGGAATCTGCCCGCGAGCAAGGTCGCGGCCATGGGGGATGACATCCTGGATGCTCCCCTGCTCTCCCGCGTAGGCGTGAGCCTGTCTCCTCGCGACGCGCAGGAGGAAATTCTCGCCCGGGTCGATCTCGTCACGCGCGCGGCCGGAGGGAAGGGAGCGGTGCGCGAGGCGTGCGAGTGGCTCTTGAGAGCCAGTGGCCGCTGGGATCCAATCCTAAGACGTCTCTCCCTCCATGAGGACCAATCGTGGAAAACGCCACCAACCACCACCGTCTGACCCCGGCGCGGGCGGACCTGCACAAGGCGGCGCAGACCCCCGACGAGGAAGTGCTCGCCATGGGACACGCCGTGTTCGACGAAGAGGCGCGCGCGCTCCAGGCAACGGGTTCGCGCCTTTCGTCCAGCTTCGCGGCCGCAGTGCGGCGCATCCTGGAATGCCAGGGTCGGGTGTTGGTCACGGGATTGGGCAAGAGCGGGTTGGTGGGTCGTAAACTGGCCGCCACCTTCACCAGCACGGGAACCCCCGCGCTCTTCGTCCATCCAGTGGAGGCGCTGCACGGCGATCTGGGGATCGCGAGCGAGAACGACCTGGTACTGGCCGTCTCCCGCAGCGGCCACAATCCCGAGCTCCTGACCATGGTGTACTCCCTCAGGGCGCTGGGACTGAGCTCGATTGCCATGACCGGAGTGCCCGATTCCCCCTTGGGGAAGGCGGTGGAGATCGTCCTGGACACCGCGGTGGAGCGCGAAGTCTGTCCCCTGAACCTGACCCCCACCACCAGCTCGACTGCGGCCATGGTCATGGGGGATGCCCTCACGGTGGCCCTCTTGCGCTTGCGGGCCTTCAAGCGGGAGGACTTCGCGGTCTTCCATCCCAGCGGAAGTCTAGGCCGTACCCTGAGTCTGACGGTGGGAGAGCTCATGCACACCGATGAGGAACTCCCGGTGGTGCGGCAGGACCAGCCCCTGCGTGACGCACTGCTCGTCATCGCCAGCAAGCGGTTGGGGTGCAGCTGTGTCATCGACGAGGAGGGGAAGCTGAGCGGCTTCCTCACCAACGGAGATCTCCAGCGGGTGCTCCTCAACCACACCAGCCCCACCGACGATCCGCTGGGGCAACCGGTGGCGAAATTCATGAGCACGAATCCGCGCACCGTCGAGGCCGCCTGCCTGGCCCGGGCGGCCCTGAAGAAGATGGAACAGAATCCCAGTGGGCCGATCACGCAGCTGGTGGTGATCGAGGGGGAGCGCCCGGTGGGGCTGCTTCACCTCCACGATATTCTGCAACAGGGACTCTCTGGATAGTCTGGCACCATCCTTGCTTGACACGCGCCCTCCCTCGACGTATCCAATCACTATGGTTTCGGGCTCTTCACGGGATCTCCGCGACATGCCGGGCCGCAATCGCCGGCTGAGAATGGCCCGCCGCTACGCGTTCTATGCTTCGGTCCGAAGCCTGGCGTGGTTGCTGCGCCAGTGCCCTCGCACGGTGGCGGTGGGGTTCATGGAGAGTCTCGGGCTTCTGGCCTTCTCTTGTCGCCGCGGCGATCGGAAGATCGCGCTTGCGCAGCTCGCGTACGCCTTTCCCACCTGGGACGAGGAGACGCGCTTGCAGGCGGCGCGCGCGAGTTTCGTGTTCTTCGGCCGCAATTTGGTGGACTCGGTGCGCGGGCAGGCCCGAGTGAGGATCGCCCCCGCCGACGAGGAGCGCTTGGCGGGGGTCCAAGAAACCGGCGATCCTGTACTCGTGCTGAGCTTGCACCTGGGGAGCTGGGAACTCCTGGGCCGGTGGCTGACCGAACGCTTACCCGCCATGGGAGTCGTGACGGCGAATCCCCACAATCACTGGGTCGACGCCTGGCTCGTACGGGAACGCGCCGCCTTCGGTCTGCGTAGTTTCGATCGTCGCCGGCATGCGTTGGAAGCGGCACGCTGGCTCAAAAGAGGAGGGTCTCTGGCGGTCATGGCGGATCATCGCAGCCAGGTGAGCAGCGTGCCCGCGCCGTTCTTCGGGCGATTGGCGCCGACCGCGGTGGGGCCCGGCCGATTGGCGCGGCGCAGCCGAGCGCGAATCCTGCCGGTGGGTCTGAGGCACGACGGCAAGGAGCACTGGGTGCTGGTGGGAGATGAGGTTCAGTGGGCGGACACACAAGACGATCGCGTCTTGACCGCACGGTGTAATGCAGCACTCGAGGCGCTCATTCGGCGCGCGCCTCGTCAATGGACCTGGTTCCACGAACGCTATGGCGAAACGGTGGCTTCGGGGATGAACTCATGACGCGTAGGATCTTCGCACTCCTCATCGTCCTCGGCTTGCTTCTGGCCTCGGGCTGCGGCGAGAAGGAAGCGGAATCTCCTTCTCCCACCACCGAGTCACCCATTCAGACCATTTACGGCTATCGCACCGTGGAGACCGAGCGCGGACAGATGCGTTGGGAGCTCTTCGGCAATCGGGCCGAGCGCTACGCGGGCGAGGAGGACCTCCACCTCATCGGAGTGCGCATGTACTTCTACAGCGAGGGAAATCTGAGCGCCACCCTCACCTCAAAGACGGGGAGTGTGAACGAGAACACGCGCAACATGGTGGCCAAAGGGGACGTGAAGATCGTGACCGAGGACGATCGCACGCTGCAGAGTGAGGTCCTGAACTGGGACAACGAGCGCAGAATCATCTCCACTGACCTCTTTTTCCGGGCTACCGACGCTGACAAGGTTTTGACCGGTATCGGCCTGGAGACCGATCCGAAGATGACCGATCTGGTGATCAAGCAGCAGGTGGAGGGGGATGCTCCCGAGAGTTCCCAGGAATCTGTTGAAGGGGGGCAGAATTGAGCGAGGTGGCATGGAAGTCGCTGTCATGTAGAGAACTGGTGAAGCAGTACCGCTCGCGGCGCGTTGTGGATGGGGTGTCTCTCCACGTGCGCACGGGCGAAATCGTGGGTCTTTTGGGTCCCAACGGAGCCGGGAAGACCACGACCTTCTACCAGATGGTGGGCTTCATCAAGCCCAACTCGGGCAAGGTCTTCTTGGGCGAGACCGAGATCACGAGCAAACCGATGTACGTGAGGGCACGGCTGGGAATCGGCTACCTTCCCCAAGAGGCGTCCGTGTTCCGGCGCATGACGGTCGATGAGAACGTGAGGGCCATCCTGCAGACCATGAAGATCAGCCGTCAGGAACAGGACCAGA
Organism: Candidatus Krumholzibacteriota bacterium; assembly: GCA_963764625.1. Taxonomy (GTDB): domain Bacteria; phylum Krumholzibacteriota; class Krumholzibacteriia; order JAJRXK01; family JAJRXK01; genus JAOZPE01. The sequence continues at coordinate 979,323 of CAVXTH010000009.1, forward strand.
GGTGCGCCTATCTGCTCGAGGAATTGGGGGTGAGCCATCTCAAGTCCGCTAAGGGTTTCGAGCTCTCCGGAGGGGAACGGAGACGCGTGGAGATCGCGCGGGCTCTTGCCATCGAGCCCCATTTCATTCTTCTGGACGAACCCTTCGCCGGAATCGACCCCATCGCTCTCAATGACATCCAGGACATCGTCGCCGGACTCAAGAAGCGCGGCTTGGGCGTCCTCATCACGGATCACAACGTGAGGGAAACGCTCAGCATCACCGATCGCGCCTACATTCTTCACGAAGGCAAGATCATGGTGGAGGGAACACCCGACGAGATCGTGAAGGACGTGCAGGCGCGCCGGCTCTACTTGGGTGAGGGATTCCATCTCGAGAACACGAGTTCACGCAGCTGAGAGGCTATCGCATGGAGATGAAGCACGTATTGAGTCAGCGGATGGGTCAACGACTCGTCATGACTCCCAAGCTGCAACAGGCTCTCAAGCTCTTGCAGGTTCCCACCCTGGAACTCGAACAGATTCTCAAGCAAGAAATCCTGATGAATCCCTTGCTCGAAGAGATCGAGCCGGCGGAGGACGAGGAGGAAGTCGAAGCTTCCGAGAACGACACTTCGAATGGAGACGAGAAAGACAACAGCGACAAAAACGGAGATCCGGTGGATTGGGAAGAGTACTTCAGTGACGGTTTCAGCCAGACTGGTTTCGAAGGGGAACGGGAGGAGATCGACGACCGCTTCGAGCGCGTCGCGGTCGCGCCGGAAAACGGCTACGAGAAACTTTCGGTTCAGCTGCATCTGAATCTCAACGACGAGCTGGAGATCCAGATCGGCGAGTACATCATCGGAAGCCTCAACGAAGACGGTTTCTTGAGCTGCGAACTGAGCGAGGTGGCACGACAATTCGAGGTGGAAGAGGAGAAGGCCGAGCGGGTGCTGCGCGTCATTCAGGCCTTCGATCCTCCGGGGATCGGCGCGCGCAGCCTGCGGGAATCCCTGATTCTCCAGCTCACGGCGCTGGGCGAGGGCGACGGACTGGCCGCCACCATCGTCCGGGACCATTTCGAAGCGCTCAAGAACCGCAAATTCAACGAAATCGCCAAGGAGATGCATCTCACCGCTCAGGACGTCCAGGCGATTGCGCTCGAAATCGGTCAACTCGATCCCCGCCCCGGTCTCTCCACCTTCGGGGAGGACGCCAAGTACGTCGTTCCCGATCTCATCGTCGAGAGGGTCGAGGGAGAGTACATCGTCTATCTCAACGACAGCAACATTCCCCGCCTTCGAGTCAGCCGCGCCTATCGCGAGGAGCTCGCTCGCAGCCGGCAGCAGGGAGACAAGGAGACCAGGGAATTCATCGTGGGCAAGCTGAACTCCGCGCGTTGGCTCATTCAGACCATCGAGCAGCGGCGGCGGACGATCGTCAAAGTGATGCAGTGCATCGTCGAGGAGCAGGAGGAATTTTTCGAGAAGGGAGCGGTGGCTTTGAAGCCGTTGACTCTCCAGCAGGTGGCAAATCGAATCGGCATGCACGAATCGACGGTGAGTCGCGTCACCACCAACAAGTATGTCCAGACTCCGCGTGGTGTCTTCGAGTTGAAGTACTTCTTCAGCTCCAGTCTCGATACCGACGATGGCGAAAACATGTCTTCGAAAGCAGCGAAAATCCGAATCCAGGGCATCATCAGCAAGGAGGAGAAGAACCGGCCTCTCAGCGACCAAAAAATTGTGGATCTACTCAAGGTCGAGGGCTTGAACATCGCCCGGAGGACCGTGGCGAAGTACCGCGAACAACTGGGAATTCTGCCCGCGCGGATGCGTAAGACCTACTAGCTCCGATTGCGTGCCAAGGAGCTTGGCACCGTCCCGGCAACGGGTTACATTCCAGGGAGACGGTTGGTCGCCGCACTTCCGGCGGCGAAGAGCCGGGTGGTCCCTCACTTCCGGAGGCATAAATGAACCTCGAGATCACGAACCGGAACTACGAGCCCACCTCGCGCGTCCGCATCCACGCGGAAGAGCGCATCGCGAAATTCGACAAATATCTGCGAGATCTCGGACCGATTCACCTCACCCTGGCGGAGGAGAAGGTGGACAAGGTGTGCGAGATTCACCTCCGAGCCTATGGCAAGGATTTTCACGCCCGCGCCGACTCCGATGACATGTTGCAGTCGGTCGACCGCGCCTGCGCGAGCATGGAACATCAGCTCCGAAAGCACCGCGATCGATTGACCGGCCAACGCAAGGGAGCCAAGCAGGAACTCTCGTCCGCGGCGGCCCTTGAGCAATTGACTCAGGCCGAGATCCTGCGCGGCGAGGGCGAAGACGAGGAGGCCTGAGTGGCCCATCCCATCCGGTTCGCCGATCTGGTGCAACGCCTCGGGGTGAGTACCGAGACGGAAATCCTGGTCAGCGGCTCGCCTGACGCTTCGGTCAAGGATGACGACGTCCATCGTCCCGGCATGGGTTTGATGGGGTATACCGACGGTTTCCTGAGCGATCGGCTGCAGGTCTTCGGCGAGAGCGAGGTCAGATACCTCGAGAGCCTGAGTACGACCCAGCAGCGCGCCGCGATTCGCCGCGTCCTGGACATCAAGGTCGCTGGAGTGTTCGTGGCCAAGGAACTCGCCATCCCCGGCTCCGTGCTCACGGAACTCGAGAACGACCAGGTTCCGGTGGCTCGAGTCTCACTGGAAACCGAGGACCTGGTCGATCTTCTTCGAGATCTTCTCAAGGACTGCTTCGCGCCCCGCTCGAACGTCCATGGCACCCTGGTCGACGTCTACGGGGTGGGAATGCTCTTTACCGGCCGCAGCGGGGTCGGCAAGAGTGAAACCGCGCTCGACCTCATCGAGCGCGGTCACCGACTGGTAGCCGATGATCTGGTGGAAATCACGCGGCGCGACGACGTCCTCTTGGGGACCGGGCGCGAGACGCTGAAGCACCATATGGAAATCAGGGGCATCGGAATCGTGGATGTCTTTCCGATCTTCGGCGTTCGTGCCCTGCGGATGCAGAAGCGGGTGGAAGTCGAGGTTCGTCTCGAAGACTGGGTCGAGGGAAAGAGTTACGATCGATTGGGTCTGGACCGGGAGGAGAGCGAGATCCTGGGGGTCACGATTCCGCGAGTGAACGTCCCGGTCGTACCGGGCAAGAACATCACCGTGATCACCGAGGTCCTTGCTCTGGATTTCATGCTCAAGGTCTATGGCATCGATTCCGCCGAGCTCTTGAACCGCAAGCTCATCGAGAGCATGGAGGATCTGGGGCGTACTGCACAGTATCTCCGTCACGATTTCGAATGATTCTAAGGCGCAGGATGCGATGCACACCGAAGCTACCGGCATGCGCGGACTGATCGTCACTCATGGCGATCTGGGAAAAGAGTTGATGGCGTCGGCCCGTTTGGTCGTCGCTTCCGAATTCACTTTGTCCATCCTCAGCAATCGCGGCCGCGGGAAGCGAGAGTTGCAGCAGCTGATCTCTCAGTGGCTGCAGGACGGGAGTGGTCCCGCGGTGATCATGGTCGACGAAGGTTTCGGCTCGTGCGGAACCGCGGCCTGTGTCGCGGCTTCCGGTCGAAAGGATACTTGGGTCCTCTCTGGTGTGAACCTGTCGATGGTCGTCACCTATCTGAGCCGAGTGGGCTGGCTGGCTCCGGCCGAGCTGGTGGAGAAGGTGACCCAGCGGGCCCGCGAAGCGGTCCGGATCATGGAGTTGGAGCTGTGAATTTGATCAGGGTTCGCGTCGATGACCGGCTGATCCACGGACAGGTGGTCGTGGGTTGTTGCGAAACTCTCGGCTTGCATAGGCTCATCCTGGCCAACGACGAGGTAGCCGAAGATCCTTTGCAGACTCGGCTCTATCGCTCCGTGGTTCCCAAGGCCATCGAGTTGAAGATCCTCACCGTCGACGCGGCGGCTTCGTACCTGCGTGGCTTGGAGGAGAGCGCGGATCGCAAGGCCACACTCGTGGTCCTGGAGACGCCTCAGGATGTGTCCCGGCTGATCGCTTCTGGGGCGAAGATCGCCAAGGTGATTCTGGGAGGAATTCACCACCACGAGGCAAGCCGGGAGATTTGGCCTGGCTACTTCCTGGACGAGGCGCAGATGAGTGCTCTCCGCGAGCTGCTCCACAGAGGGGTTTCGGTCGAGGTCCAGAGCATTCCGGGAGCGCGCCGCATCGACGGCCGCGCTGCTCTGGAGAGCCATTGATTTTAGCCGCGCTACTGGGGGGAGCGGCCGGAGCCGATCGGACGGCGGTGGGACAAACCCTCCTGGCTCACCCCGCGGTGGCGGCCACTCTCGCCGGTTTCCTCATGGGAGCGCCGGCCGAAGGGATCTGGCTGGGGTTCTGCCTCAGCCTGTTGAGTCATTCGAATCTCCCCATCGGCTACGAGACTTTGCGCGATACGACCTCGGTCGCCGTCGCTATCCCACTGGCGCTTGGGGCTGACGCCGCGAGCTGGGCCTGGGGCGCCGCGCTCGTGCTGGGACTCCTGCTGGCGGGGCCGGCCGGGCAGGCGATCCGTGCCCTGCGGGAGCTCACGCTGCACAACCGGGTTCAACTGCGTCGGAGCGTCGAGTCGGGCGAAGTGCCGCACTTTGAGTTCTTCCATTTCGGCATGGTTCTCCTGCATTTCCTGCGCGGATTTCTGGTCTGTCTGGTCCTGGCGGCGGTGCTTCGACTCGCGCTGCAAGGGCTGGGATCGGTGATGGATGCAAGCGCGCGGCAGGCCCTGGAGTTGAGTTGGTGGGGAGCGCCCCTTCTGGGAGTGGGGGGATTGCTCCGCCAGCGCGCACGACTGTCTTGGGTCGTGCTCGGCCTCGGCCTCGCCTCCCTCTGGCTGCTCGTCGGGGGGATCTCGTGAACGGGCGTAGCTTTCTGAGCTGGCGGCTGTGGTTCCTGCAATCCTCGTGGAATCGCGAGGGCATGCAGAGTCTGGGGCTGCTCGTGTGCATGCTTCCCTGGGCGCGCCGGCGTGGTCTCTCGGGTCGCGAGCTGGCGGAGTGGGCGCGCCCGCGGCTTGCGTATTTCAACACGAATCCCTACCTGGCGGGACTCGTATTGGGGGCGACGCTGCATCTCGCCGAGCGGAATCGCGATGAGGAGAGTTTCAGACTCCAAAAGAGTCTATCGCGGAGCCTGGGGGCCCTGGGGGACCCCTTCTTTTGGGAGGGCGCGAGGCCCGCGGTGGCTTATCTTGGTCTGAGCGCAGCCTTCCTCACGGGTCCCATCGGGATTCTCGTCGCCTGGCTGTTCTTTCTCTTGGCTTCGGGAATCGTGCGGGAACTGTGCCTGCGGATCGGGGTTGAGAGGGGACCGGGCGTTGTCGATCTCCTCACGCGCCCCTCGATCCACCGATGGTTGCGTTCAGCGCGCGCCGCGGCCGGATTGAGTTGCGGGATCGCGCTGGGGCTCGGATTCGCCACTCGTTGGGGCATGTTCGGCACCCCGCAGGCTTTGATCTCGGTGGTGGGAGCAGTACTATGTGGCTTCTTGGCGGCGTGGCGCCGCTGGCCACTCGAACGCGTGCTGCTTCTGGCCACCGTGCTTCTGTGGGGAATTCTGCGCTCGACCAAGAGTCTATAGGAAGGATGAACTGGCAATGCCGAGTTTGACAGCGCGCGTGGGCGACCCGGTCGGTTTGCACTTGAGGGCAGCCAGTCGCATCGTGAAGCGAGCAAAGCAATTCGAGTCGGAGATTCACATCCGCTATCAGAGCGTAGAAGCGAACGCGAAGAGCATCCTCGGATTGGCCTCTCTGGTGGCGCATCATTTGGAACCTCTGGAGATCAGCGCGGAAGGACCCGACGCCGAAGCGGCTCTCGCCTCTCTCGCCACCCTGATCGAACACGAACTAGCGGAACAGGGTTGAAGCAGTGCGTAAATTCAGCGGCATCGGAGCGTCGAATGGACTCGTCCTGGGCAAGGCCCTGGTCTTTCCCCCGACGAGTCTCGCGGAGGGGACGAGCTACTGTGAAGCCTCGGAAATCGATGCCGAACTCTCCCGTTTCGAGGAAGCGCTGGAAAAGACCAAGGTGGAGCTCGAGGAGCTGCGCTTGCAGCTCCACGGACACCTGGGGGAGGGTCACGCCCGCATCCTCGACGCTCAACTGCTGCTTCTGGAAGACGAGGAGGTGCTCAGGGTCACCCGTGGCTTCGTCCGCGAGAAACTGATGAGTGCGGGCTCCGCGTTCGCGCGGGCCATTGGAGAGGCCCTCGTCCCGCTTCATCTCTCGGGAGAGTCTCTCTTTCGCGAGAGGATCGAGGATTTTCGCGACGTGGAGCAAAGGGTGCTCCGCACCCTCAGGGGAGGGCAGGAGCCCCGACCTGAACTCGAGGAGCCGGTAATCATCGTCGCGAGCCAGTTGAGCCCCAGCGAGACGGCAGCGCTGGAGCCGGCCTTCATCCTGGGTTTCTGCATCGACGAGGGCGGACCGAGCAGCCACACCGCGATCATCGCGCGGAGCCTGGGCGTGCCCTGCGTGGTCGGATTGGGCTCGATGAGCCGTCAGGTGCGAAGCGGCGAAGACCTCATGGTCGACGGGATGTCGGGGCAAATCGTCGTCGGTCCCGAGGCCAAAGTGCGCGAGAGATTCGCCGCGCGCGTGCGCCGCCGTCGCCAGGCCGAAGAAAAACTCAACTCCCTGCGTACTCTCCCCGCCACCACCCCGGACGGCCACACGGTGGAATTGGCGGCGAATGTCGAGCTGCCGGTCGAGATCTCCCTGGCCATCAAGAACGGAGCCGAGGGAATCGGGCTTCTGCGCACCGAGTATTTCTATTTTCTCCAGGGCCAGATTCCCGCCGAGGAAGAGCAGTTCGAAGCCTATCGCGAGGTTGTGTCCAGCGCGAAAGGCAAGACAGTCATCTTCCGCGTGCTCGATGTCGGGGGAGACAAACTTCTGACCGCCATGGGCGGATTTCGCGAATACAATCCCTTCCTCGGATGGAGAGGAGTGCGCTATCTTCTCTCCAACCCCGACCTGCTCCGCAGCCAATTGCGGGCTCTGTACCGGGTCAGCGCGCTGGGACCGGTGAAGATCATGGTTCCCATGATCACCGACGTCAGTGAGTTGAGAAAGGTGAAGGAAATCGCCAAGCGCTGTCGCCAGGAACTCATCCAGGAGGGGAAGGCGATCGCGGACGAAGTCGAGTTGGGAATCATGGTGGAGACTCCCGCGGCGGTAGCGATGGCGCCGGAACTGGCCAAAGAGTGCGATTTCTTCAGCATCGGAACCAACGATCTCACCCAATACATCATGGCAGTCGATCGAACCAATGCGCGCGTGGCATACCTCCATCGGCCTTCGCATCCCGCGGTCTTGCGGGCCATCAAGCAGACGATCGACGCCGCGCACGAAGCGGGCATCTGGGTGGGGCTCTGCGGGGAAATGGGAGGCACTCCGAGTCTCGCCGTCCTGCTCATGGGGATGGGCATCGACGAGATCTCGACCAACGCCGCGACCGTCCCGCTCGTGAAGAAGGCAATCCGCAGCTTTCCCTTCGCCAAGGCGCGCATGTGGGCCGAGGAGGCGCTCGCGTTCTCCACCGCCGACGAAGTTGAAAACTTTCTGCGCGTCAAGGCCCAGAGGGGGCTTCGCGGAATTCTCCAGGAGGAGCAGAACGCCTCGATCGACCCTGCCGAGGGGATGGCATGAGTCCTTCTTGCCCAAACTTCCCGGGGAACCGATGCTGGGCCTCGTGGGAACCCTGCCGCGTCAGATCCGCGAAACCGAGTCGCTCTTCGGCGAGGCGCAGATTCCGCGAATTGTCTCTCGCCAGCGCATTCTCTTCTGTGGCATGGGAGGAAGCGCCGCGGCGGGGATGTTGGCGCAGGGACTGCTGCTCGAATCGCCGGTGCTCTTCGTTCTCAATCGTGGATACCGCATGCCCGCCTGGGTGGACGAGAATACTCTTCTCATCTTTTCGTCGTACTCGGGGAATACCGAAGAGGTGCTTTCCTGCTGGACTCAGGCCGAGGAGAGCTTTCCCACACTGCAGAAACTCGTCATCACCTCCGGTGGCACTCTGGCCGAACACGCCCAAGACGCGGGCGTCCCGCGACTCATCATTCCACCGGGTTTGCCACCGCGGGCCAGTCTGGGTTATGGCGTCGGAGTTCTCTTCCGCTTGCTCGGTCACCTCGGGCTCATGGAGCAAGTGGAGGAAGGCCTCAGCGAAGCAGTTGAAATCCTGGAGCAAGGCGTCAAGAACATGGGGGTCGAAGCGAACGAAACCAACAATCCGGCGCGCCGTCTGGCCCGAAGGCTCTACGGCAAGTTTCCCCTGATCTATTCGGCTGAAGGGATGGCAGCGGCAGTGGCGCGCAGATGGTGTGCGCAAATCAACGAGAACGGGAAGGCCCTGGCCCACTGTTCGGTTCTCCCCGAATTGAACCACAACGAAATCGTCGGCTGGGAACTGCCGACCCGGGTGCGTGCCGAGAGCTTCGTGATCGCCTTGCGCGATCGGGCCGATCACCCCCGCGTGCAGCGCCGTTTCGGGTTGACGAAGTCCGTCCTGGGTGCGCGCGTTCCCGGCTGGGAGAACATCGAGAGCCAGGGAGACTCGCCCATCGCGCGCGCGATGAGTCTGGTGCTCTTCGGCGATTATCTCTCGGTCTATCTGGCGCAGGCGGGGGGAATCGAGGCCACTCCGGTGTCCGCGATCGACCTGCTCAAACAGAAACTCTCCGAGCCTCAGTCCTGAGGCTCGAGAAACCGCTTGGAGGACCTGCTCGATGAAAGCCCTGATTCCCGCCGCCGGAGCCGGAAAACGATTACGTCCCCACACCATCACCGTGCCCAAGGCGCTGCTTCTCGTCGCCGGTCGGCCCATCTTGGGACACATTCTCGAGGACTTGTCCAGCGCGGGGATCGAGGAGTTCGTAATCGTGGTCGGATACCGCGGCGACGCGATCCGCGAGTACGTGCAACGCGAGTATCCTCAGCTGAACGTCGCGTACGTGGAGCAGAAGCAACGACTGGGACTGGGTCACGCGGTGGGCATGTGCAAGGACGTCATTCAGAAGGGGCCGCTTCTGACCATCCTGGGTGACACCGTGGTTCGCGCCGACCTTCCCTCGATCATTCGCAGTCCCGAGAACATCATCGCCACCTGCGCCGTCGACGACCCCCGGCGTTTTGGCATCGTCGAGCTGGACAAGGCCAGGGTGACCCGGTTCGTGGAAAAACCGGAGAACCCCACCAGCAACCAGGCGATCGTCGGACTCTACACCTTCCAGAAGAGCGAACTCCTCTTCGACGCATTGGATCAGATCGTCCGCGACGAGATCCGCACCAAGAACGAGTATCAGCTGACCGACGCGCTCCAGTTGCTTCTCCAGAAGGGAGAGCAGTTCTTCTCGCGCGAGATCGACGGTTGGTACGACTGTGGCAAACCCGAGACCCTGCTCGAAACCAATCGCGTGCTCTTGGGCGATGAGGGGAGGATCTACGCCGAGGGATCGATCGTGATCAAGGAGCCGGTGGCCATTCATCCCACCGCTCGCCTTACCGGCTGCGTACTCGGACCCCACGTCACGGTGGGCCGTGACGTGGTCATCAACAGCAGCATCGTATCCAACAGCATCATCAACGAAGGCGCTTCCATCGAGGGCGTAATCCTGGAGGGCAGTTTGGTGGGCTCGCAGGCCCGAGTGGGAGGACACGGCTCGCATTTGAACGTGGGCGACTTCTCGCAGGTGGAATTGCGTTGAGAGTCGCCTTGGGTTAGCATGACTCGCTAAGGTCTCCGGAATCCAAGCGCAAGTGTCCGGAGCTCTCGGAAAATTCGCACGAAGCTCGATCTCCCCGGCAGAAACAAGGAGGGCCAGAAGATGGCCGAGAAGCATCTATTCACCTCAGAGTCCGTCACCGAGGGTCATCCAGACAAGGTCGCCGACCAAGTCTCGGACAGCGTAGTGGATGCGATTCTCGAGCAGGATCCCAATGGCCGGGTCGCCTGTGAAACCTTGGTGACGACAGGCCTCTGCCTGGTCGCGGGAGAGATCAGCACCGAGGTCTACGTGGATATTCCCGGGATCACCCGCGCCACGATTCGTTCGATCGGCTATACCGATGCGGCCTATGGCTTCGATGCGCAGACCTGCTCGGTTCTCACCAGCATCGACGCGCAATCGCCCGACATCAAGCAGGGAGTCGATCGCGAGAAGCCGGAGGCTCAAGGTGCAGGCGACCAGGGACTCATGTTTGGCTACGCCAGTAACGAGACCGAGGAGCTCATGCCGGCCCCGATCGCTCTGGCCCACAAGATGGCTCGCCGTCTGGCCGAGGTTCGTAAGTCGGGCATGTTCGGTTACTTGCGCCCCGACGGGAAGACCCAGGTGACGGTCGAATACGAGGATCATCGCCCGGTGCGCGTCTCTGCCGTCGTCATCTCCACTCAACACGGCGAAGCCGCCACTCTGGAGCGCATCCGCGAGGACATGATCAAGGCGGTGGCCAAGCCCACCCTCGAGGCCTCGGGATTGGACTTCGGCGCGACGAAGTTCTTCGTGAATCCGACCGGACGCTTCGTGCTCGGTGGTCCTCAGGCAGATTGCGGACTCACCGGCCGCAAGATCATCGTGGATACTTACGGGGGCATGGGACGCCACGGCGGGGGCGCGTTCAGCGGGAAGGACCCCTCCAAGGTGGATCGATCCGCTTCCTACTGCGCCCGGCACATCGCCAAGAACCTGGTGGCGGCGGGAGCAGCCGAGAGGCTCGAGGTTCAGCTCGCCTATGCCATCGGCGTGGCCGAACCGGTTTCCGTGCGGGTCGAGAGCTTCGGCACCGCGAAAGTTCCCGACGAGCGCATGACCTCCATCGTACGCGAGCTCTGGAATCTGACCCCCAACGGGATCATCACCGGCCTGAACCTGCGGCGCGGCGGACTCTACCGCCGGACCGCGGCCTACGGGCACTTCGGTCGCGACGAAGAGGGCTTCAGCTGGGAAAAGCTGGACCGGGTGAGCGCAATCCGCAATCTGCTCTGAGGTTCAGCGGTTTGCCCGAAAGAAGAGGGTGAATCCCAGGATTCCGTACAAGATGTTGGGTCCCCAGGCCGAGATCCACACCGGTAGCGCTCCGGTCTTTCCCAGGGAGAGCCCGAAGTCCATGAGGATCCAATAGGCGAATCCCAGCGCCACCGTCAGGCCGAAGCCCGCCCACAGCGTGGTCTTGCGCCGTGCCGCCCCCAGCGAGAGACCGAGCACCACCATCAAGAGATTCACCATGGGGAAGGCCAGCTTGTTGGCCATGGTGGCCCGGTAGGGGGTGGGATTGCCCCCGTTGCGACCCACCCATTCCGCGAAGCGTCCCAACTGGAAGTAGTTCATGTCGGCGGGATCGATTTCGCGGCGACTGAAATCCTCCGGTTTCTCCATGGATTCCTCGATGCGATACTCCTTGAACGGTTGAACCGTCTCTTTGCCGTCCCGGAATTCACGCACCGCGCCGTTCTCCGCCACCCATTTCTGCCCGTCCCAGCGCGCGTGCTGCGCGTCGATGCGACGAACCATCACGCTGTCCGCGAAGACCTCCATTGAGAAGCCAGTGAGAGTGGGAGGGCTCGGCCGGAAGGAGGAAATGACGTAGACCTCGCCCTTCTGTCCGATGTAGGTGAAATTCCGCTTGGACATGAGGTCTTGGCGGATCTTGCCCTCGATCTCGTATTTGAGGATTTCTCGCTGCCGGCGGTTCGATTCTGGCACCACGTATTCGCGGAAGACCAGCGCGCCCATCGAGATCAAGACTCCCAGAATGAGGATGGACCGTGAGATTCGGGTCAGACTCACTCCGGCCGAAAGGAGGGAGGAGTATTCGTTGTTTTTGGAGAGGACCCCGATCGTGAAGAGACTCGCCAGGAGCATTCCCACCGGCAGGCACAGATCGATGACCAGCGGCAACTGGTACATGTAGTAGCGAAGGATGACGATTAGACGCGCGTTGTCATCGAGGAAGTTGTCGAGATGGTCGAAAAGATCGATCAACAGAAAGATGGCGACGAACGCAAGGATCGACCAGAAGAGCACCCGGAGGAACGCGACGAGAACGTAACGGTCGATGAGTTTCATGCTGTTCGCTTCCACAGTCGCTTGATCCGGGTCGGCAGGCGGAGCTCGACGATCTTCGTCTCCTGCACCGACTGATACAGAATGAGGATTCCCAAAGGACCGAGAACCAAGTTCGCCGCCCACATGGCCACCCAGGGCGAAAGGAACCCCCGGTCGGCCAGCTTCTCGCCTCCAGAGAGGAAGAGATAGTAGATGATGTAGGCCGCGAGGCTCAGGCCGATCGAGACTCCGCGTCCTCCCCGCGAAGTCGTGACCGCCAGGGGGACACCGAGGAGAACGAATACCAGACAGGCGCCGGGAATGGCGAACTTCTTGTGATACTCCACCGCATAGCGCCCCGATCGATTGAGATGCGATCGGGAAACCTGCGACTTGACGGCCAGCGCGCGCGCCTTGCGGTCAAAATCATTGGCGAGCCGGCGGCGTTCGTCGAGCTGTGAGCCGTCCGCCCCGGGTTTCTCGACGCGTGCGTTCTGGGCGAGCCCCAGGATCGGCTCGAGCGCCTGGGCCACCAGTTCGTGCGATTCCTCGAGGGACTTCTGGTAGAGTTTGTACTCCGATCTCTGTTCGGTTTTGAGCTCTCCCAAATCCATCGAGCGGTCGTTCTTGCGCACCTGGTTCTCACCGAAGGTGAAATCATCGTTGAGTACGATCATCACTTTCTGTCTCTCGAATGCCGTTCGATGGTACAGATCCAGATCCTGACGATCGGGAAGACTGTGGTACTCCCCGCTGAAGAGATCGAGCTCGATGCGTCCAGGCGTCTTGGTCGTGAGTTGACCCCACTTCGCCACGATGAGATCGGGGTGTGTATCGCCTCTTCCCTCGCGCTGCACGAGAATCACGTCCTCCAGTCTTCCGGTTCGGTCGTCCTTGTGACGGACGAAGATCGTGTATTCGTCGTCGATCTTGACGAAGGCGTTCTCGCGGATCGCGAAGGTAGGCCGCTTGTGGTTAATGTCGATCAAGAGGCCGGTGAGGCGAAGGTTGGTTCGAGGCAGGACGAAGTGGTTGTAGCCCACCATCACGATGCCGGTCGAAAGTCCCACCAGAATCAGGGGCAAGGCCACTCGATAGAGGCTCACGCCCGTCGCTTTGAGGGCGGTGATCTCGCTATCGGCTGCCAGATGGCCCACCGCCATCAGAACCCCGATCAGGATGGCCATTGGTACGGTAAGTGCAAAAATATGACCCAGGCTCAGGAGCAGGACTTCGCTGGCGAGCCTCAGACTGATGCCCTTGCCGAGGAAGAGATCGACGTATTTTTGCAGAATGTCGATCATCAAAATGAAGGTGGTGACGACGAGTCCGAAGAAGAACGGCGGGATGAAGGTTCTCAGGATGTGCCGATCAATCAAGGACATGGGCCGTTTTCCGTCCGGGGAATGCAGTGGGGAGGGTGAGTCTATGTTGCCCTCTGAGCCACCTCAACCGATACTTGCCGCTTCTACGATCGGTTCCCACGAAGGACACGATTTCTAGGGGCAAGACAGGGACCCTGAGCCCTCGGATGGGGCCGCGGAGCCGTCCCTCGGTGACCTCCGTGGGGGTCAGATTTTGTCCTTGAGAGGGGACAGTCGTTGGAGTATGTCCGGGGCCGGGGATGCAATCGTAGTTCCAGAAAGCTTGAGGCGGCAGCTGCTTTGGCCAACCCGAAACGATTGGTATTCCTCACCCTGACGCTGCTTCTCGCGCTGGGCTCGGCCAAGGCAGCCGAGTTCGGACGCCCTTCGCTCCCACGCGACCATTGGCTCTTCGATCTCATCCCCCGGGTCAGCGATAATCCCGATCTTCTGAGCGCCCACGAGGCTCTGATTCGCCAGCGAATGCTGGACATGGGGGTGGATCCCCAGGGGGAGCGCGAGAGCGTCTCGCTGTCGACTCTCCTGCGCCGCCGTTTCGCCGATGCCGCCGGAATGGAGCTCTTTCGCAAGCCGCGCGAATTGGAGGTCCTCGAGGCGGAGGACAGCATCGATCGCGTGGTGCGCTATCGCTTCCCCGAGACCTTTCTCTTCTACAGCCAGGTGGACACCAATCTGGTCGGAGTCGCGTTCGAGCTTCCCCGTCCGGTGGAAGACCCTCGAGTCGAGATCCAGATGTCGACTCTCGACGGATACATGCGCACTCTGACCACCATCGCTCTGGACGATCAGTGGCGCAAGAGTTTGACAGCCCGTGCGCTGGCGACGCAGTCCGACCAGGGCCTCTTGAACTTCACGCTGCCGATCAAGCTGCCGCGGACCCTGGAGCGGCTGATCGGCAAGGGCGAGGCCACGAACATCCGGATCAGCGGCCAGGAGCGCATCTCAATCAGCGGAACTTCGACGGTCCGGGACAACTTTCTGGGAAACGAGGTCCAGCAATCGCAGAGCCTCTTTCCCACTCTGGAGATGGAGCAGAGTCTGCGGGTGAACCTCGACGGGCAGGTGGGCGAGAAGATCAAGGTGAGGGTCAGTCACGACAGCGAGCAGTTCGGCGCGGACGCGACTCAGGTCAAACTGAGTTTCGAGGGTAACGAAGACGACATCATCCGCACCATTCGGGCTGGCGACATCGACGTCACCCTGCCGTCCTCGAGGCTTCTGGGGATCCAGGCGCAACGCGGCGGTCTCTTTGGGGTGAAAGTGGAGGGGGCCCTGGGGCCCATGGACTTCACCTTGCTCACCTCGAAAGAGCAGAGCAAACAGGGCAAGCGCTCATTTTCGGCCGCTGGAGGAACCACCCAGGAGTTCACCGTCAGCTCGGTCGACTACGTCAAAAACCGGATCTTCCGCCTTAACGCGCCCAGTGCTTTTTTCTTCCGCCAAGGCGTGCGCTTCGGTACTGCCCCGGGAGATACGATCCTCACGCCTCTGCACGACGAGAGCGCCACCTGGGATCCTTCCTGGAGGATCGACGTGTCCACCGTCGATCTCTACGTGAGCGTTCCCATCGGGATCGTGAGCGGAGACAAAGGGGACTTGCTGGATGTCCACCCGGGCCGTGCCTACATGGAGACCAGCGGTTACTACTGGGGCTATACCGGCGGGATCCCCAACCCCGATGCCGCTCCTGACTTCGCAGGGAAGCACTAATTTCGACCCAGCTCCCCGCTGGAGGCGTCTGGCGGCCGACGAATGGCGCCCCCTGGTGGAAGCGAGCACGGGAAGCTCGGCCGGCAATCTGATTGGGGTTCTTCTCAATACCGAGCTCACGGACAACCAAGCGCTCGGGGTAACCTACGACGTGGTGGATGCGAACGGCGCGGTCGTGATGCGCGTGGGCCGGCCCTGGTTCAGCGGGAACTTCGATCCCATTCCGGATCCCGATGACCCCACCAACCCAGACAAGAAAATCTACTACTTCAAGCTCATCAAACCGGTCTCCCCCTCGGCGCCCGACCCGACGAATCTGTCGGCCTATGGCCAGGGCTTCGATTTGAGCTGGGAGTACATGTTCCGTAATTTCTACTTCCTGCGCGGGGTGGGCATCGACCTCAACACCCTGGACGTGCAAATACTCACCACTCTGAAACAGACCCTCAACGAGTTCGACACCGTCCCTCCGGACAGCACTCGCCACCGCTGGATCAACGTGTTCGGATTGGACGAGAAGGACCCTCAAGGCAACATCGTGCCGGGAGGAGATGGGGTCATCGACACGGGGACGGAGGCGAACCTGGTGTTCCCCGATCTGGGGCTCCTGCAATTCCCCAATCCAACTCCCTTCGCCCCCTATCCCGATTCCTATCTGAAGGGAAAGTACGAGGACGGCGGCAACGACGGGGTGCCGGCCCCTGACATCTACCTCAAGTCTCTGACCTCGACCGGTCAGCAAAACAACCACTTCTTCGATCTGGTGTTCCGGCACGCCTCGACTTCGTCGCGGCTTTCGCTGGGCACCATCAACATCAAGGAGAACAGCGAGCAGGTGCGCCTAGACGGTCGAATTCTCACCCGGGGGGTCGACTACGACATCGACTACTTCAGCGGGGAGATCACGCTCACCGGCGCCGCGAGCCAGCTGAACGCGCAGACCAACATCACCGTAGACTACGAGGTCGATCCCCTCTTCGGCGGAGGGCGCACCAGTCTGAACGGGATCAACCTTGGCTATCATCTGGGACAGAACAAAACCCTCTCGAGCACCTGGCTCCTGCAGAGCAAACCCACGAGCAATCGCAAGCCGCGGTTGGGCGAGGAGCCGACAAAGAACTGGGTGGGCAATGTCTCGGCCAAGCTTCAATTCGAACCCCAGTGGCTCACCAGTATCGCGAACCTCTTGCCCATGGTCGATTCGGACACCCCCAGCCGCTTGAGCATCGACGGCGAAATGGCGGTCTCGATTCCCAATCCCAACACCAATGGCAGCGCTTACCTCGACGACTTCGAGGGGGTCGACAAGAGCGACGTGATTCCCATGGGCCGCGAGGGTTGGTGGTGGGCGAGTCTTCCCGCCGAATTCGCGAATCCCAGCGACGTCAATCGGCGCTTCAAGCCGCAGGACCGAGCCTACATCCGCTGGTATCGGCCCACCCCCTCGGTGACCCGCGAGGATCTCAACCCCGATCTCAGCGAGCAAGAGCGACGCGACGTCGTTCCGGCCCTCAACCTGCAATTGGAACCGCCCGCGGGAACCGACACCTTCGCCGACACCCTCTACACCGGGATCATGCGCGGCTACGCCTCAGACCTCGATCTCACCGAGGCGCAGTACCTGGAGTTCTGGGTCAACGATTTCCAGAAGAACGTCGACGCCCGCGAAGGGGTGCTGCACTTCGACTTCGGCTTCATCAACGAGGATTTCTACTGGAAGACCGTTTTCGACGAACAGCAGCAGAAGTACGTGCTCGAGAGAGGAGTCCTCGACCAGGAGGACACGGATAACGACGGACAGCTGAGCACGGACGAAGACGTCGGTCTCGACGGCATCGCCAGCGTCGATGAAGACAAGCCTCGCTCACCCTTCGAAAACGTCCTGGGACGAGCCAGCGACCCGGGCGGCGACGACTTTGATTCGAGCCGCGAGGACGACGCGGATCCCTTCCCCCGCATCAACGGTCTCGAGTTCAACCAGCGCCTGGACAGCGAGGATCTCAATCTCAATGGCAGCCTCGACATGGCCGACGCCTACTACACCCTGACTCTGCCCCTGAAGGATACCGATCACGTTCTGGTCGACGTGAACCGTGACTATCCCACCTTCGTTTCGAGTGACGATCGTAAGGTCAACAACTCGTGGCGCAAGTATCGGCTCGATCTGAAGGAAATCCAGCTCAGAATGGCACACTTGGGAGAGACGGGATTTCTGACCAAGCCAGCGGACCTTTCCAAGGTGCGCTTCTTTCGGGTCTGGTACGAGGTGCCCGGCGGAAGCGCGAGCGGGCGGCGGGACCTCCAATTCGCGGAGATGCGCTTTCTCGGCAACCGCTGGATCTCCGACGGCATCCACGACTCGGACAGCCACGAGCGCCTCTCGCCCGGTCAGGAGTTGCCGGGTGAATTCAGGGTAGGGGTGCTCAATAACAAGGACAATCCGGACTACATCCCTCCCGTCTTTCCCGACACCCGCAATAACGTGGCCGAGAAGGAGCAGTCGCTCCAACTGGACTACACCAACCTCGGGCCGGGGCAGGAGATCCGGGTGCGGAAGGACGTACCGGGAAGCACGGGGCAGGACTTCAGCCAGTACAACGAGCTCAATTTCTTTTGGCGGACACCGCTCGCGGTCCGATTGCCCGCGCAGCCCGACCCCGAGCAACAGGGCCTGGTTCCCTTCTTCTGGGTGGGAACGGACTCTCTCAACTACTACGAGATCTCCTTCGCCTTCAACCAGGTCGAAGTGACGCCAGGCACCGGATGGGTCGAAGTGCAGATCCCCATCGACCGGATGACCAGCGCCAAGGTCGACGACAGCATGGCGCGCGACGAGGTGCTTCCCGGCGGAGAGGTCATTCGCCGCGGAACGATCGCTGACAATCTGAGCGGGAGCGTGTACCAGCTGGTCATTCGGGGTCGTCCCGATCTGCGGCGGGTGCGGCGGTATTACGCCGGTCTCAGGTATCCGCGACAGACTGACGGCACCGGTGTGCCCAACGCGCCCTTGTTGACCGGTGACGTCTTGTTCAACGAGTTGCGCATCCGACGGGTCAACCGGAAGACGGGCTACGCGAAACAACTCTCTCTGAGCGCCAACATTCCTGGCCTCGCGGACTTGAGCGGCTCGGTGAGCGAAACCGACGCGGAATTCCGCGGACTCAATCGAGACCGCGGGAGCGGAGCGACCGACCAGAACGCGCAGATGAGAGCCTCCTCGAAGCTGCAGAGTCTGGTTCCGACCTTCGGCTTGGATGTCCCGTTCAGTTTCAGCGCCTCCAAGCGAAAGTCGGTACCCAAGTTTTATCCGGACAACGACATCACCCTCTTGGATCCCGTTCTTCAGGACTCACTCAGTTCGAAGGACAGCAGCGAGAGCTTCAACTTCCAGGTCCGCAAACAGGGGACGAGTCACAACAAGCTCCTCGCCTATAGCCTGGACCGTCTCTCATATTCCTACAGCGTGACCCGCAGTCGAAGGAAAAGTCCGCGGCAGAATAATCGCCGGTACAGCTCGAAGTCCCAGTACAACTACGATTTGAACTTCGCCACCCGCTCGATCCTCACCCTGCCGCTCTTGGGCTATCAGTTCCGCTATCTGCCGAATCAGATCTCCTTCGGCAGCGTCTGGTCCAAGGACGAAACCAAGATCACGAACAAGTTCGAAGACGGGTCGTTTCAGTTGACCGGAACCACCACTCGGGTGGTGACGAACAACTCCGCGATCACCTGGTCTCCCGCGCGCAACCTCCGACTTTCGTACAGCATCGCTTCGGTGCGCGATCCGCAGCGGAATCGTCTGATCGTGGATGACACAGGGGCGGTCACCAGAGAGGAGAAAGTCGCTTGGCTGGGTATCAACTGGGGCGCCGAGAACGCACACAACGAACGCTTCAGCGCCAACTACACTCCGCTGCTGCCGGGGATCGCCTGGTTGAAACCAGACATCGCATTCACCGGAGGGTACAGCGAGAACCGGGCGATTTCGGTGAGGCGGACTCGCACGGAGACGCGCCTGAACCCGCAGACGGGCGAAGAAGAACAGGTCACCGTCTATCTCGACCCCGAGAACGTCCGGAACGTGAGCAATTCCGGAGACATGACGGTGCGAGGGGAGCTCGGCCTGAGCCGGGTCTTCCAGCGGATTCTCGGCCGCAGGGGAAACTCCAGCCCGGCGTCGGCCCGCAACGCAGCCCGAGAGAGACAGGCCCGCGAGCAGGCGGCGCAAAACCAGCGGCAAAGTCCCCCGGCGGCCGGGCCTGCCCCCGGCCCGAAACCCATGCCGCCCCCTCCGGCGCCGGCCACCACCCCCGCGGATAGTCTGCCCGCCGCGGCCCAGCCGGACTCCACCCAGCTGGGAGGGTTTCCTCTGCTCCCCGGCGTGATGCCTCCGGCGAAAGGCGGAGCGACCCCTCTGCCCGGGCCGTCCGCGAGCCCGGCGATCCCCGACTCGGTGGCACCGCCACCCCAGGGGGCGCCCAGCGCGGGCGAGAAACCAGTGGAGGCGGGCGCGAAGCCTCCAGGGACGCAGGGCGAGGAAGAGCCGTCCGAGACGCAGCGCCTGGATCCCGTCGCGGCTCTGGGGGCTCTCTTCAGCCCGTTCACGACCGCGCTGCGGGAGATCCAGCCGTTTCGGCTCAGCTACAACGTGCGCCGCCAGAACAGCTATCAACACGCCACGGACCGCGCCCATCTGGGCTACCGTCTGGGAATCGAGAACCGTCCCGGGGTTCCCGGTGCCGGCACCCAGTACGATGCAGCGGGAAACCCGGTCAATCAGGACTTCAGCTCCTACGTTCAAACCCAAAGAAACCGATTCAGCGTGAGCACCCAGACCAAACTGAGTCAGAGCATCCGCATGGATCTCTCCTACACGCGCGATTGGGACACCCGGATAGGCAATCTGCAGAGCGCTCTGGAGAATTCGAACCAGGAGTGGCCGGTGGTGACCCTGAAGATCCAAAACGTGCATCAGTGGCGGATCTTCGGCAATTCGATGACGAATTCTTCCATCGATTTCACCTACCGTAGCACCCAGAGCCTGACCGGGGTGAGCACGTCCAATGCGGGAACCCCGCGCCGTACGAAGAGCATCCAGCCGCGCTGGAACGTCCGCTTCAAGAACGATGTGTCGGCCAACGTAAACGTGAACGTCACCCAGGACGTCACCCAGTCGGCGGGCAAGGACAATGTGTCCAAGCGTATCGGAGTCAACATGCAGTTCTCCAAAAGCTTCGACGCCAATGGAACGCTCAAATTTCTTCGCTTCGGGAAGAAGGGCACCGGCTCGACGATCGACATGACGATCGATCTTGCTTTCGATCAGAGGAGCTCTTTGCGTAAACTGGAGGACAACCGTGAGGACCAGGTGAGCGGAACTCGAAACTGGAGTGTCGGGCCTCGCTTCAACTACCAGTTCAGTCGAGCGCTGAATGCCGGCATGAATCTGGGATTCTCCAAGACGAAGGATCTGGGCAACACGAGAAACGGCTCCACTAGCTTCAGTCTCGGATTCACCGCCACCTTCACCTTCTAGCCGGGGGACCCATGCGAGCCTTCCTGCACCATGCGCTTTGGATCACCGTCTTCTTGGCGGCGGGATCTCTCCCGCCCACCCACACCCCGATACGGACCGAAGCGGGGTCTCTGCCGCCAAGTGCGCCCCAAGCGGAGGCTTCGCCCGAGAAATCCTCCTCGACCCCACACTTCGACGGGCAGCGAGCCTTCGAACTCATTCGCGAGCAGCTCGCCTTCGGACCGCGGAATCCGGGTTCCAAGGGGCACGCCGCGTGTCTTGGCTGGTTGCGATCCGAGCTGGACGAGCGGGCCCACCGCCTCGAGGTGCAGCCCTTTCGAGTTCGACGATCCCTACGCGGACGGAAAGCTGGCGCTGACCAATCTGACCGCCTCCTTTTACCCGGCACGGACGCGCCGCATCGCGCTCGCGGCACACTGGGATACACGGCCCCGGGCGGACCAGCAGCCGGGTGGCGCGGTGCAGAAGCCGATTCCCGGGGCCAACGACGGGGGGAGTGGCGTGGCGGTGCTCCTGGAGATGGCGCGCATTCTCCACCAACATCCTCTGCAGCACATCGGGGTGGACCTCCTGTTCTTCGACGGGGAAGACTACGGGAAGGAGGGCGATCCCCAGCACTATCTGTTGGGTTCGAAGCAGTACGTGAGGGTCCACCCGCAGTACCGGCCTCAGGCCCTCATCCTCCTGGACATGGTGGCGGGGACGAACATGTCCATCTCCATGGAGCGCAATGGATTGCAGCGCGCACAAGAGCTCAGTTTCAAGGTGTTTTCCACGGCGGCTTCCCTGGGGCTCTCGGCCTTCGTGAGCGTGCCGGGCCAGGCGATTCTGGACGATCACATCCCGTTCCTGTTCAACGGGGTGGAATGCGTCGATCTCATCGATCTCGACTACCGCCAATGGCACACGCTGCAGGACGATCTACCCGCGTGCTCGGCCTCGAGTTTGCAGCAGGTCGGGGATCTGCTCGTGGAGCTGCTCTACGGGGATTTCGACGGCAATCCGTGAAATTGCGCGGGTCCGGAATTCATCTGGCGTCAAGGGGCATTCCCGTCTAAATTTCAGGGCCGTGGACGCTTCGTAGAATCTGTGGTATTCCAGGAAACGCGAAGCGGCTGGGAAGTGGGCGGGGACGTCCACTTTTTTCTTGTCTGGTGTTCCAGGCGGCGGGAGGAAACGGATGTCCCCCTCGCAGATCAGCGCGCGGGAACTCGAGCAGCAATTCCGGGAGGAAGTGGCCCTCCAAGGATGTGAATTGCTGGAAGTGGAGACCCTCCACGGAGGCGGCCGACTGACCCTGCGCTTCGTGATCGACAAGGTCGGAGGAGTCACAGTGGACGATTGCGCGGAGATGGATCGGACCATCAGCCGCGCCCTCGAGGCCGATGAAACTCGACTTGGGCGTTACGTGGTGGAAGTTTCCTCGCCGGGGATCTTTCGTCGGCTGCGTCGCCCCGAGCACTTTCAACGCTACCTGGGGGAATGGATCAAGGCGACCGTCCTCAAGGAAGGGAGCGACGAAACGACCCAGATCCGGGGACGACTGATGGCGACGGACGAGAAGGGAATCACCCTGCAGCCCGAGGACGCCGAGTCGGAGTTCATCGCCCTTAGCGCTTTGAAGAATGCCCATCTGGATCCCGAACTCATTATCGGGAAGCCCAGGAAGACCAAAGCCGCCAAGGGGCGCAAAGATCG
Organism: Candidatus Krumholzibacteriota bacterium; assembly: GCA_963764625.1. Taxonomy (GTDB): domain Bacteria; phylum Krumholzibacteriota; class Krumholzibacteriia; order JAJRXK01; family JAJRXK01; genus JAOZPE01. The sequence goes on from CAVXTH010000009.1 coordinate 1,001,714, forward strand.
AGGATCCAAGAAGGGAAGATGATGGACTACAACATCCTGGACGCGCTTTCCGCTCTCAGCCGGGAGAAGAACGTCGATCAACGGACTCTGGTCGAGAGTCTCACGGTGGGATTGCAGTCCGCGGCGAAAAAGAAAGTGGGCCTGAACGCCGACATCCAGGTCGACGTGGATTTCGATACCGGTGAGATCGACATCCTTCAGCGCAAGCGGGTGGTCCAGCGAGTGGCGGATCACGAGAGCGAAATCAGCCTCGAGGAAGCACAGCTCGAGTTCGGGGAAGACCTCGAGGTCGGAGATACCGTCAAGATCTACCTCGACATCGCCGACTTCGGGCGCAACGCGATCGGGGTGGCGAAACAGGTTCTGCTGCAGAAAGTACGTGAGGCCGAGCGGGGCAACGTCTACGAGGAATTCCGCGATCGCGTGGGAGAGGTCGTCGTGGGCATGGTGCAGCAAGTCGATCGCGGCAACATCCTGGTGAACATCAACCGGGTGGAGGCTCTTCTGCCCTTCCGCGAACGGATCAAGGGCGAGAACTATCACCAGGGCAAGCAAATCAAAGCCTTCATCATGGAAGTGCAGAACAACGCCAAGGGGCCGCAGATCATTCTCTCGCGCACCCATCCCGGATTCCTCAAGACCCTCTTCGAATCGGAAGTCCCTGAGATCGAGGAGGGGATCGTGGAGATCAAGGCCGTCGCGCGCGAGTCGGGCACCCGGTCGAAGATCGCGGTGGTCAGCCACGACGACCGTGTCGACGCGGTGGGTTCCTGCGTCGGCATGAAGGGTTCGAGAGTGCAGGCCGTGACGCGCGAGCTGAGCGGCGAGAAGATCGACATCGTGCCCTGGAGCGCCGACACCATTGGACTCATCACGCGCGCCCTCTCCCCCGCGAGAGTCAACCACATCAGCCTGGACGAAGAGGTGGGAAGCGCGACTGCCGTCGTGGACGACGACCAACTCAGCCTCGCGATCGGGCGCGAGGGCAAGAACGTCCGGCTCGCAGCGAAACTCACCGGTTGGCGGATCGATCTGGTGAGCGCGAGCGAATACCATCTGCGCCAGAGGTTCAGCGAGGCCTTCCAGATGGACGTGGGCGATCTCATCGGGGTGGATGAAGAAGCGGCGCGTTGCCTGAAAGAGGCCGGGGTCAACAGTGTCGAGGATTTGGCCACCATTTCCGATGAGAAGATCGAGGAAATCCCCGATCTCGACCTGAAGACCCTGGAGCAGCTCATCGCGACGGCCCAGGCCACCATGGAAGAGGTGCGTAAGCAGGTCGAGGAGATGGTGGAGAAAGAGAAGGCCGCGCTCTCGGTGCCTGTTTTCGACGAGGAGATCTTCGGCGAGCAACAGACAGAAGAGAAGAAGCTCGAGGAGAGCGACATTTTCGCGCAAGAGCTGGTGAAGGAAGAGGAAAGCGAGGAGGAGAAGCCTCTCACCGAAGAGGATCTCTTCAAGAAAGAGAACGACGCCGGTTAGGAGAGTATGGACCGCAGCGGCGAGGACCTTCAATCCCGGCAAGCGATCCTTCGCCTGCTCGGCCTCGCGCTTCGGGCGGGAAAGCTCAATCTCGGATCCGGGCCGGTGCTGCGTGCCCTCCAGCGAGGGCAGAATGGTGTGGTTTTTCTTTCTCGAGACGCTGGGGACGACCTGCGATCGAAGATCAAGCGCGAACTCGGATCGGCCCGGCTGGATGCTGAGAGTTTTGGCGGGGATGAACTTGCCGTCGCGTTCGGGCGCCGGCTCTTGTCCGTCGTTTCGGTGTGCGAGCCCGCTTTCGTAGCTGGCGTGATCAAACACCTCGAGAATCTGTCCTAGGAGCGTGATTGACGAGATGCGTGTTTACGAACTCGCCAAGAAATATGACCTGAGCAGCAAGACGGTGCTCACGATCCTCGAGGAGCTGGGTATCCTGGCAAAGTCGCATATGACGGTCGTGAACGATGAGGACGCGCTTCTCGTAGCGGAACGCTTTGCCAAGAGCGCCGAGGGCGGGGCCCCCGTCGTGGAAAAGGGGCCTCGCTACGAAGTGGAACGGGCCAAGCCCAAGCCCAAGCACATGACCGCGCGCGAGAAGCTCGCCGCGAAGCGCAAAGCGGGCAAGAAGGAAACCGACGCCCAACCGTCGCAGGCCGAGAAGAGTTCCGTTTCCGCCAAGGACAGCGCCGCGGAAAGCACCGCGGAGGCTCCCAATCTGAAGCGTCGCCCGCGGGTGCAGCCACGAGTCGTTCCTTCGGCCGCGTCCAAGGCCGAGACCCCCGCGAGTGGCGGCAAGGAAGCCACCGCGACCGAACCGAAGAAAGTCCGCGAGAAGACGCCCGCGAAGCCAGCGCGCCCCGACATGAGTCAGGTGGCCAAAGCCGCGGCACGCGTGAGGGCTCAGATCCACGACGAGGGCAAGATTCGCATGGCCAAGCCGGAGTCCGAGCGCAAACGGCCGGCCAAAAAAGCTCCGAAGAAGGAAGTGGGCACGGGCGCTCCCGAAGCCAAGACCACGCGGGAAGTCCTCGAGAGCATGCGCCGCAGCACCGAGTCGTCTGGACCCCGCAAGAACATCGACACCTCCGCGATTCAGCAGAGGGTTCGCCAGTCGCTCTCCCGCATCGACGTGAGCCGGAGCCGCCGGCCCCCGGCCCCAGTCAAGCGGGGTGGATCGAGAAAGCTGCGTGAGGGCAAGAAGGAGAGAGCGGCTCGTCATCGCGCTCGGGAAGAGGCACAGCACACGCGGCAAGACGTTTTACGCATTACCGAGTACATCACGGTGCAGGAATTCGCCCATCAGCTCGATGTCAAGGCCACCGAGATCATCGCCAAGCTCATGGGTATGGGGGCCATGGCTACCATCAACCAGCGTCTCGATCGCAGCATGATCGAGTTCTTGGCCGAGAGCTACGAGATCGAAATCGAGTGGCTCGACGAGTACGAGGAAGACGCCTTGGCGGAGGAGGAAGAACTGCAAGGAGTGTCCCTTCCGCGGATGCCGGTGGTCACCGTCATGGGTCACGTCGACCACGGGAAGACGAGCCTGCTCGACTATATCCGCAAGACCAACGTTATCGCGGGTGAGGCGGGAGGAATCACTCAGCATATCGGCGCGTATCAGGTCGAGACTTCCAAGGGGAAGATCACTTTCCTGGATACTCCGGGCCACGAGGCGTTCTCCGCCATGCGCGCGCGCGGAGCCCAGGTCACCGACATCGTGGTCATCGTGGTCGCGGCGGACGACAAGGTGATGCCGCAGACCGTCGAAGCGATCGATCACGCGCGCGCGTCGAATTGTCCCATCGTCATCGCAATCAACAAGATCGATCTTCCCTCCGCCGATCCCTTGGGTGTGAAGCAGCAGCTCACGCACCACAACGTGCTGGTGGAGGAATTCGGCGGCGAAATCCAATGCGTCGAAATCAGCGCCAAGAAGGGGACAAACGTCGATCAACTCCTCGAGGCGATCGGGCTGCAGGCAGAGGTGATGGAACTCAGTGCGGTGCAGGATGGCCGGGCACGGGGAGTCGTGGTCGAGTCACAGAAGGATCCGGGTCGAGGAGTGAGCTTCACCGTGCTCGTGAGTCAGGGCTCGCTCCACAAAGGAGACGCCTTCGTGGCCGGGCTCACCGACGGCCGGGTCCGGGCGTTGCGCAACGAATACAACGAGGATGTCGAGCAAGCCATCCCCGGTGAACCGGTGGTGGTGCTCGGGGCGAACGGGGTCCCGCTCGCGGGAGACAGCTTCACCGCCTACGAAGACGAACGGCAAGCACGGGAAGTCGCCTCGAAGCGCCAGCAAGTCCAGCGCGAACAGAGCCTGCATGAGCTGCACCGGGGAACGACCCTCGAGAACATCTTCGAAAAGATCCAGGGTGGCGAGGCCCAGGAGCTCAATCTTTTGGTCAAAGGGGACGTCGCGGGCTCAGTCGAAGCCCTGTGCGATTCGCTCATGAACTTGAGCACGGAAAAGGTGGCGGTCAGAGTCATCCACAAGGCGGTTGGCGGGATCACCGAGAGCGACGTGAACCTGGCCGCGGCGAGCGATGCCATCATCGTCGGTTTCCATCTGCATCCGCCGGCTGTGGTACGAGACGCCGCAAAGAGGCAGAACGTTCCGCTCCACACCTACAACGTAATCTACGAAGCGGTGGACGAAGTAAGGCAGGCCATGAGCGGTTTGCTCAAACCGGTGGAGAGAGAGGTCGCTTCGGGCTCGGCCGAAGTGCGCGAGACCTTCAAGGTGCCGCGGATTGGGCTCATCGCAGGTTGCATGGTGGTCGACGGCACGATCAAGAGAAACAGCCGGGTCAAGGTCATCCGCGATCAGGTCCAGATCTACGAGGGTGTCATCTCCTCCCTCAGACGATTCAAGGACGACGCGCGCGAAGTCCAGTCGGGTTTCGAATGCGGGATCGGAGTCGAGGGATATCAGGACGTGCGGGTAGGCGATACCCTCCAGACCTACGAAATCGAGGAAGTGGAACAGGAGCTCTAGAGCCTCCCGCGCCCTCCCAAGTCCATGATCGTTGCCGTCATGCATCTCGCTCTGCGACTTCAAGCGTCGAGCTCGCTCAAGGAGAAACGCAGGGTGCTGACGAGCGTGAAGACGCGCCTTCGCAATCGTTTCAACCTGAGCGTCTGTGAGCTCGGCGCACAGGAGAGCTGGAGCGAGGCCGAGCTCGCCGTCGCGGTGGTGGCCGGTGACAAGCCGCAAGTGGATCGCGTCGTCGACGGGGTGACCCGTTGGCTCGACGCGGACGTCAGGCTCGAGCTCGTTCAGCGCGTGGTCGAGTATTTCTAGGGGGGAAGCTGTGCGGGAAGGTCATCTAGAGGAAACGCTGCGCCGCATCATCGCCGAAGCTCTGAGTACCAGGGTAAAAGATCCACGGATCGGATTTGTCACGATCAACGAAGTGAGACTCAATCGCGATAAGACAATCGCGCAGGTGTTCTATACTGTGATGGAAGAAGGCGAGGACCGGCGCAAGTGTTCGACCGGCCTGAGGAGCAGCGCGAGCTTTCTGCGCGGAATCATCGGTGATTCCCTGCGCCTGAAGACGATTCCGCGGCTCATCTTTCGCTACGATGAGAGCTTGGATCGCTCGTTTCGACTCGAGGAGATCCTGGAGGACCTCGCGCCCCAAGTGCAGGATGTGTCGAGCGAGGACGATCACGAGAAGGGGACCGACGGATGAGTTTCGTGCCTTACGCACCGCCCAAGGAATTGACGGATCTTCTGCGCGAGAAGCAGAGCTTTCGCCTGGCCACCCACGTGAACCCCGATGCCGACGGTCTGGGGAGCCTGCTTGGACTCGGGCTCGCACTCTCGGCGGGCGGGAAGACTGTCTCGATGGTTCGTCACGAGGACGGCCCTTCCGCATTCGAACATCTGCCCGGCTACTCACAGGCAGTGCTTTTCAACGAGGTGGAGGGCGACGCCGAAGTGCTCATCCTCTTCGATTGCCACGAAGTCTCCCGCATCGGTCCGGCGGCTCACGGACTCAAGGGTGACGAGATCATCGTGGTCATCGATCACCATCTCACCGAAGACGGTGGAGGCGACGGTGAACTGGAGTGGTTGGAGCCGCGCGCCGCGGCCAGCGCCGCCCTGGTGCACTCGCTGGTATCTTCCATGGACGGGCTTGAGTTGAGTCCCGAAGTCGCGAGTTGTCTCTACGCCGGGTTGATCACCGATACCGGGGGCTTTCGTTTCTCGAACACCGACGCGGTGACCCTGCGCGTGGGCTCGGATCTGGTCGAGCACGGAGCCGATGCCGCGTTTCTCGCCGACGCATTTTTGCACTTGAGGACTCCCGCGACGCTTCGTCTCCTGGCGAGAGTGCTCGAGTCCTTCGACTACCGGCTCGACGGTCAGGTGGTCTTTGCCACCATGACCAAGGCGATGTGCCAGGAGACCGAAGGTCGGATGGAAGACACGGAGGGGTTCGTGAATTTCGCGACCTCGGCGAAGGGTGTGAAGCTCGTCGCGCTGTTCAAAGAGGAGAGCCCGCGCTCGTGGCGCCTCAGTTTACGCGGCAACGAACCCTTCGACGTCCGGCGCGTCGCCAAGTTCTTTTCCGGCGGGGGCCACGCCAGAGCGGCAGGATGCACGGTGTCAGGTACGCTGGAGGAAGTCAGGGAGCGAATCGCGGTGGCGTTCGGCGAGGAGCTGGCGCGGGGGCAGGCTCTGGGGTGAGCCGCCATGGACGAAGCGGTCCGGCGAGGGTGGTGCTTCTGGACAAGCCGGAGGGCCCCACGAGTTTCGAGCTCGTGCGCATGCTACGCGCGCAAAGCGGTTACAAGAGAGTGGGGCACGGCGGCACCCTCGATCCCTTCGCCTCGGGGCTCTTGGTCATGGGCTTGGGATCGGCCACGCGCTTGATGGGTTACCTCAGCCACGGCGAGAAGACCTACGTCGGAACCGTCCATTTCGGATTCTCCACCGACACCGATGACAGAACCGGCAAGATCCTTCGAACCAAGAGCCCTTCGTTCAGCGCATCGGAACTCGCGTCGGCGCTGCAGGAATTTCAGGGAGAGATCCTGCAGCGGCCGCCCACCGTCAGTGCGCTCAAAGTGGCGGGCAAGAGGGCGTACGCGCTCTACCGCGACGAGGGGGAGACCCCGGCGCTTGCGCCTCGACGAGTAATCATCCACGAGATTTCCCTACTGGAGGCCTCCAACGAGCGCGCCCGCCTGCGGGTTCGCTGTGGCGGCGGAACCTACATTCGCGCGCTCGCCCGTGACCTCGGCGAGCGTCTCGGCTGCCCGGCGCATCTTCACTCCCTCAGGCGGGAGAGAGTGGGCCCCCTGACGCTGGAAAGGGCGGTGGGTCCGGAGTCGTTTCGCGATGGATTCGTCGACGACCCGCGGCACGGCGTGTTTTCGCCGCTTCAGGCGGTGGCGGATTGGCCGCGGCTCGAGCTCGATGCGGGACAGGTGCGCCACGTGCGCCACGGCGGTCAACCGCTCTCGCAGTGGTGGGGAGCGGCCCGAGAGGGGGATGCCGCGTCGGAGGGGTCCCTAGCGGAGAGCTCTTTTCGGCTCGAAGCTGCGCCGCGTCGCACCGCGCTCCTGGACGAGATGGGAGAGCTGGTCGCGCTGGCGGAGTTTCAAAACCTGGGGCCGCGTCTGTTGATGGTGCTACCCGAGGACTCGCGTGAAGATCTATAGAGGCAGCTTTCTGGAGCTTCCTGAGCTCGGGGGCTCGTGGGCCGTGACCCTAGGCACCTTCGACGGGGTGCACCGGGGACACGCCGCCATCTTCGCACGTGCCCTCGACGCGGTACGCCGCGAGGGATTGGACGGCTCGCTGGCCATCACTTTCGGTCGTCATCCCCGGGCCGTGCTCACCCCCGACCAGCGTCCTCGCCTCTTGACCACTCTGGAGGAGCGCATCGCTCTCTTGCGCGCCGCCGGACTGGACCGGCTCTACGTGCTGGACTTCGAGGAGAAGCTGCAGGTGCTCGAGTACGACGAATTCGTGCGCTACGTTCTAGTCGATCGGCTCGGTCTGGCGCATTTCATTCTGGGTCACAACGTGCATTTCGGACGCGGACGAAGGGGCACGTTGGAGTCGGTACGCGCCCTGGCGGAGGAAATGGGGTTCGCCTTCTCCCAGGTAAAGAGCGTAGAGCACGAGGGAAACGCCATCTCGAGTTCGCGCATAAGGGACGCGATCGAGGCCGGGGATCTCACCGGGGCGACGGCCATGCTGGGGCATCCCTATCTGGTCTGCGGTCCGGTGGAGGGCGGCCGGCAAATCGGGCGCCGCCTGGGCTTTCCCACCGCGAATCTGCGGATCACCCACCCCGCGAAACTGTTCCCGCCTCCGGGGGTCTACGCGGCCTGGGCCCGGGTGGTGGGAGAGTCGGGCTTCGTTCCGGCCGCACTGAACCTGGGCCATTCCCCGACCTTCGGATCCGGGACGGAGCTGCGGCTGGAAGTCCACCTCCTCGAGGGTAGTCCGCAACTTTATGAAAAACGCCTCCTCGTGGCCTTCGGCCCCCGCCTGCGCGCCGAGAAGCGCTTCTCCGCTCCCGAGGAGCTGGGACGGCAGATCGCGCGCGACGTGGAGGCGGTTCCCTTCGCTCTGGCCGCATCTCCCGCCTGGCAGACTCCCCGGGCCCTGGGTCCTTCCTTCGCGCTCGAGGGAGACGAGGACCCTTCCGAATAGCCCTTGACAAGCGCAAGCGCCTTAAATAACGTACCTTGCCGTTTGTAGAAGAAAGAAAAGAAAGACGAATACTGTGGGCGCTCCACCGGCGTCTTCGCGGAACGAGTCGCGGGGAAGAGCTGGATGGTCCTGCCTGCGACCATCGCGAAGCCGGCCCGTCCGGCAAAAGGAGCGACGATGGCCCTGAACAGGGATGCGAAGGAAAGGATCATCAAATCCTACCAGAAGCACGACGGCGACTCGGGTTCCCCCGAGGTGCAGATCGCGCTTCTCAGCGAACGTATCGCCACTCTTACGGAGCACTTCAAGGTCCATAAGAAGGATCACCATTCCCGCAGAGGCTTGTTGAAGATGGTGGGGCAGCGCAAGCGACTGCTCAACTATCTCAAGACCAAGGACCTCGAGAGCTATCGCAAGCTCATCAAGGAACTGGGGATCCGCGGCTAAGCCGTGCTTTTTGAAAGTTGTCCGGTCTTTCGCCGGCCTTGCTCAGTCCAAGTATTCCCCGTGTTTCCTGGCGGCGCGAAACGTCGCGCCGGCATGTTCAGAACGCAGTCGTCAGTCGTAGGGAGAAAGAACTTTGTTAAACCGAAGCATTAGCGTCTCGATGGATCTCAACGGAGCCCCCTTCAGCATCGAAACCGGCAGATTCGCCAAACAGGCGGACGGATCCGTCATCGTACGCCACGGCGATACGATGGCCCTGGTCACCGCGGTCGCCTCGAAAAAAGTGAGCGACCGGGACTTCTTACCTCTCTTCGTGGAGTTCCGCGAGAGAACCTATGCCGCGGGCAAGATCCCCGGTGGCTTCTTCAAGCGCGAATCGCGCCCGGCGGATCGGGAGATTCTCTCCTGCCGTCTCATCGACCGGCCCCTGCGGCCGCTCTTCCCCAAGGATTTCCACAGTGAGATCCAGATTGCCAGCCATACCGTGAGCGCGGATGGCATGCACAGCGCCGACACCATCTCCATCTCCGGCGCTTCCGCCGCCCTTGGACTGTCGGACATTCCCTTCCCCGAGATCATCAGCGGAGTTCGGGTAGGCCGCGTCGAGGGGCAGCTCATCTGCAATCCCACCTTCGAGCAATTGGACGAGAGCGAGATCGATCTCGTGGTCGCCGGTAGCGACGACATGATCGTGATGATCGAGGGCAGTTGCGACGAGATCTCCGAAGATGAACTTCTGGACGCGATCGATTTCGCGCACGAATGGATTCGCAAGATCAACGCCCTGCAGAGGGAACTCATCGAGAAGGTCGGCGTGCCGGTCAAGCGCGAGCTCGTCGCCCTCCCGGTCGATGAGGCCCTGGCGGCGAAAGTCCAGGAGCTCGGTGGCGAGAAGATGGCGAAGTCCATCCGCATCAAGGGCAAAATGGAGCGCCAGGACGCGGTCGACGGGGTAAAGCACGAAGTGGTGAGCGCGCTCGTTCCCGAGGGTGATCCCGAGGGAATCGCCGGCACAGTCGGCAAGTTCCTGGGCAAGCTCGAGAAGACCGCGATGCGCGAGATGGTCCTCAGCGAGAAAGTGCGCGCCGATGGTCGCGGACTCACCGAAGTTCGTCCCATCGAGATCGAGGCGGGGGTGTTGCCGCGTGCACACGGCTCGGCGCTGTTTACGCGCGGGGAGACCCAGAGCCTCTGCGCCTGTACCCTCGGCACCCAGAAGGACGAACAGAAGATCGATGCTCTGGAAGGCGAGAGCTACAAGAGCTTCATGCTGCACTACAACTTTCCTCCGTTCAGCGTGGGCGAGGTGGGCTTTTTCCGCGGCGCCGGCCGGCGCGAGATCGGACATGGAATGCTGGCCGAACGCGCCCTGGAACCCATGGTGCCGGCCAGCGAGGACTTCCCCTACACGATTCGTCTGGTGAGCGACATCCTCGAGTCCAATGGTTCGTCCTCGATGGCTTCGGTCTGCGCGGGGAGCTTGGCCATGATGGACGCCGGAGTTCCCATGCACTCACCGGTGGCGGGCGTGGCGATGGGGCTCATCAAAGAGGGCGACCGGGTGGCGATCCTCACCGACATTCTCGGCCTGGAGGATCATCTGGGAGACATGGACTTCAAGGTAACCGGGACCAAGCGGGGAATTACCGCTTTCCAGTTGGATACCAAGATCGGTGGGTTGTCCCGGGAGATCATGAACGAGGCGGTGCGGAATGCCCGTGATGCCCGGATGCACATCCTGGAGAAGATGTCCGAAGTCCTGCCGGAGGCGCGCAAGCAGTTGAGCCAGTACGCGCCCAAGATGTCCACGATCCAGATTCCAGTGAGCAAGATCGGGGCGCTGATCGGGCCGGGCGGCAAGATCATCAAGAAGCTGCAGGAAGACACCGGAGCCAATATCGAGGTGAACGACGAGGGTATGGTCTTCGTCTCCGCGATGGATCAGGAGTCGGGACAGGCCGCCATCGATCTCATCGCCGGGATGATGGCCGAACCCGAGGTCGGCAAGCGCTACAAAGGCCTGGTGAAGAGGATCACCGACTTCGGTGCCTTCGTGGAGATCCTGCCCAACAAGGAGGGACTGCTCCACATCAGCGAGCTCGACAATCAGAGGGTGCGAGCGGTGACCGACGTGATCCACGAGGGGGAGGAAGTCGAGGTCGAGGTCCTCGAAGTGGACCAACGCGCGGGCCGGATTCGCCTCAGCCGCAAGGCAGTCTTGAACAGTCAGTAGAGTCCTCAAGAGTCCACTGCTTGCCGTGGGGGCGGGTCATATCGGTCCGCCCCCCATGCGTCCTGGAGGTGTCTGTTTGAATTTGCCCCCGATGGAGAAGGAGACGCCTCCCTCTCGCCGCCTGCTCGACAACGGAACCGTCCTGCTCTCCCAGAGCACACCGGCGGCGCACGGGGTGTCATTCGGACTGTGGGTTCGCTCGGGAACGCGTCATGAGACGCTCGAGCAGGGTGGAATCAGCCATCTGCTCGAACACATGGTGTTCAAGGGGACGGACCGGCGTACCGCATTCGAACTCGCACGGGACATGGAGGAGCTCGGCGGCAGCCTGGACGCCTTCACTACCAAGGAGATGACGGCCTACACCCTGCGGGTCTTACCCCAGCAACTTCCCGAAGCGCTCTCCATTCTATCCGAGATGTTGGAACGCTCGGTTCATCCGCCCGACCAGCTCGCGCTGGAAAAGGATGTCGTCATCGACGAGATCCTCTCCAGCGATGACACGCCGGACGACTTCGTGCACGAGCGATTCATGGAGCACCTCTTCCCCGGGCACCCGCTGAGCCGTCCCATCCTGGGCACCCAGGAGACGGTCAAGGCGGTCACCCGCGAGGGTCTGCTCGAGCACATGAGGGGAGTGCACCGGGGCAGCAACGTGGTGCTCACCGCCGCCGGGACCATCACCCAGCAACAGGTGGAAGAGATCGGCCAGGCCTTCCATTTCCCCACCGGGTCGCGCGAATCCGGGCCCGTTCTCGATCCCCCGAAGCCCGCTCCCGGCGTCTTCAGCTATCCCCGGGAGCTTTCGCAACTCTACCTGGAAATCGGGATTCCCACGGTGGGGGTGGACCACCCCGATCGTCTCGCGCTGGTCCTGCTCGCGAACCTCCTGGGTGGGGGGATGAGCAGCCGTCTCTTCCAGAGAATTCGCGAAGACGAGGGGCTCGCCTACAGCATCTACTCCTGGGCCGAGTTCAACGCGGATACCGGCTCCCTCGGGACCACGCTGGCCGCGACCCCCGAAAAGTGCGAGCGGGCGCTCTCGGTCATCGCGGCCGAGTACGAGAAGTTGCGTCGCGGTGAGCTTGCAGAAGACGAGATCGTGCTGAATCGCAATCAGGTGCTCGCATCGATGATTTTGGGGCTGGAGGGATCGATGCACCAGATCTCTCGCATGGCGCGCAACGAAATCTACCACGGTCGTTTCGTGAGCGTGGAAGAACTCATCACACGACTCTACGCGATCACGCGCGACGATCTCGTGCGCCTGGCGCAACAATACCTGGATCCCGCCTTGCAGACCGTGGTGGGACACGGAGCCGCGCGCGAGCTCTCCTTCGGAGGCGGCGGATGCGCGAGCAACTGAGGAGAATCGTCGCGCGATGCAGCTCGCGAACCTAGAGCTAAGAAGACCCGATCCTCTTGTGAGGATTTAGCTCGAACTCATTTCGCCGAACGCTTGCCTGAATTGGTACTTGTCGTTACTGTAGCACCGTTCTTTTTCCGGTCTCGCCGTGAACCGGACCCAAGGAGCCAGCCGCCGGTCTTCCCCCTTGTCCGGTACCTGGGTCCGTACGGCTGCTGGACGCTCCATGGCCCAGATTTTTCACCGTTCCTCCAACCCCATCGCCCGCGCCATGCTCTTCGCCGGCGTGGTGGTGATGATTCTTCTCATCTGGTTCTTCGCGATCTTCGTGCGGTCCTCTTATTCGACTCGCCAGCACGTGGTACTCAAGCAACCGATCCCCTTCAGCCATAGCCACCACGTCGCCGACGTGGGCATCGACTGTCGCTACTGCCACACTTCGGTCGAGACTTCATCGTTCGCGGGAATTCCTCCCACCGCGACCTGCATGAATTGCCACAAGGAGATTTTCAAGGATAGTGACATGCTTGAGCCGGTGCGCGAGAGCTATCGCACCGGGAAGCGCTTGCAGTGGGTGCGCGTGCACGATCTGCCGGACTACGTCTACTTCAATCACAGCATTCACGTGGCGAAGGGCGTGGGCTGTGAAACCTGCCACGGTCGCGTGGATCAAATGCCCCTCATGTACAAGGCGAATTCCCTGCTCATGGGATGGTGTATCGATTGTCATCGTGCGCCGGAGCGCTACTTGAGACCGCGCAGCGAAATCACGACCATGGGGTACAAGCCGGCCCGACCTCAGAGCGAGCTCGGCCCCGAGCTCGCGGCTGAGTACGACGTGCGCAGCCTCACCTATTGCTCCACTTGCCATCGCTGAGGAAACGAGGACGGGATGGATCGTCTCCCCACTTCTGAGACAACGGCAAACCAGATGGAGAAGTCCGTCCAGACCGATACGCTCGACATGGAGGCTCTGCGCGCTAAGCTGGCGGAGGCGAGAGGGCCCCGGTACTGGCGATCGTTCGAGGAGCTGGCGGAGACCCCTGCATTCAAGGAACATCTGGCCCGGGAGTTTCCCAACCTCCTCTCCGTCGGCGACATCTCTACCTCGCGCCGGCGCTTTTTGCAGCTCATGGGCGCGTCGCTGGCCCTGGCCGGGCTCAACGCCTGTGGTCGTCAGCCCCTGGAAAAGATCGTTCCCTACGTGAAGCAGCCCGAGGAGATCATCCCGGGCCGTCCTCTGTACTTCGCGACTTCCATGCCGCAGCCGGGTAGCGGGCTCTCGATCGGCCTTCTGGTCGAGAGCCACTTGGGGCGCCCCACGAAGATCGAGGGCAATCCCGAGCACCCGGCGAGCCTCGGCAGCACCGATCTCTTCGCGCAGGCTTCGGTCCTGGAACTCTACGACCCCGATCGTTCCCAGATTCCGGTGCACATGGGAATTCCCCGCAGCTGGGACGCGTTTTGCGCGGAGTTGGAACAGCCGCTGAACGCGCTTCGCGCCCTCAAGGGGGTCGGGTTGGCCGTGGTGACGCCCACCATCGTTTCCCCGACTCTGGTGCGCCAGATACGCCGGCTGAAGAAGGCTTTGCCCAAGGCTCGCTTCGTCCAGTGGGAGCCCATCGGTGCGGAGCAAGCCCGCGAGGGAACCCGGCGGGCCTTCGGCGAGGACCTCGCGGTCAGTCACGATTTCAAGGCGGCGGAAGTCGTGTTGGCGTTCCAGAGTGATTTTCTCACCCAGGGTCCTTCCTGCGTGCGCGACGCCCGCGATTTCATGTCGCGACGGCGTGCCCGTGAGGGCCAAGCGCAGATGAATCGGCTCTACCTGGCCGAGAGCAGCCCCACCTCGACCGGCACCGTGGCCGACCATCGCTTCGTTTTGTCTCCCTCTGAGCTGGAGTCCTTCGCTCTGGCGATCGCGGCGCATTTGGGAGTTAAGGGGGCGCAGCCGGTCGCGGCCCCCGAAAACGGTGCGTGGACCCAGCAGCAGGTTCGCGTAGTGGCTCGAGGATCTGGCTCGAAACCGTGGAAAGAGCGTCGTGCTGGCCGGAGAGTACGCTACCTCCCGCGCTGCACGTGCTCGTGCACGCGATGAATCAAGAGCTGGACAACCTGGGGAAGACCGTGCTTTTGGGCGATTCGCTCCTCGCCTGGCCCCCGGATCCTCACGCCGAGCTGAAGGGTCTGACCCAGGCCATGCAGGCGGGTGAGGTCGATCTGTGCTTTCTGCTGGGCGTGAATCCAGTCTTCGATTCGCCCGGCGATCTCGAGTTCACGCAGGCACTCTCGAAAGTGGAGACCAGGGTACATCTCGGCCTTCACGAGGACGAAACCGCGCTGCACTGTCACTGGCAGATCCCAATGAACCACTGGTTGGAAACCTGGAGCGATGGAGTGGCCTACGACGGTACGGCCTCGATCGGCCAGCCCCTCATCGATTCGCTTTACGACGGACACAGCATCGCCCAGCTTCTGGAGCTCTTGATCAGCGGAGACAATTCCGCCGCCGACATGTACTTGGTGCAGACGACCTGGCGCGAGTCGCACGGCGCACCGGACTTCGACGGCTGGTGGCGCAAGGCGCTGCACGACGGAGTGGTGGAGACGGCGCCTCGGAAGTACCAATCGCGACAGCTTTTGCCCCGCGTGGTGGAGAAAGCCCAGGGAGAGCTCGGCCACTTCGAGGAACTCGCGCTGCTTCTGCGTCCGGATCCCACGATCTTCGACGGCCGCTTTCGCCAACAGCGGGTGGTTGCAGGAATGCCCGAAGCCGATTACCCGGCTGACCTGGGACAACGCCGCGCTCATGGCACCCAAGCAGGCGGCCGCGCATCGTCTCCAGAACGGCGACTACGTCGCCATCGAGTACGAGGGCCGCTCCATCGAGATCCCGATCTGGATCGTTCCGGGTCACGCGGAAAAGGCAATCACGGTGCATCTGGGCTATGGCCGCGCGCGAGGAGGTCATGTGGCGACGGGGGCAGGGACCGACGTCTATCCGCTACGCAGCTTCTCCGCGCCGTACCAGTTGCACGGAGTGCGTCTGCAAAAGCTTGGCCGCCGCTGAGAAGCTCGCCTGCACCCAGGATCATCAGACCATGGAAGGTCGGGAGCTCCTCCGCGTCGGGACCCTGGCCGACTACAAGAACGACCCGGAGCACCCGGCCCACGCGCACGAGTCGGAGGTGGACAGCAGCAAGTCTCTCTACCCCGGATGGGACTACTCCAAAGGTTACGCATGGGGGATGACGATCGATCTCACCGCCTGCACCGGCTGCAATGCCTGCGTCATGGCCTGCGTGTCCGAGAACAACATCGCGGTGGTGGGGAAGGAACAAGTGCTCAACGCGCGGGAGATGCACTGGATCCGTATCGACCGCTACTTCGAGGGAGACTTCGACACCGCGAACGTGGTGAATCAGCCCGTGGTCTGCATGCAGTGCGAGCAGGCTCCCTGTGAGCCGGTCTGTCCGGTCGGCGCAACCTCGCACAGCGCCGAGGGTCTGAACGACATGGTCTACAACCGCTGTGTTGGGACGCGGTACTGCTCGAACAACTGTCCTTACAAGGTGCGCCGCTTCAACTTCCTGGCGTTCGGGGACCATGAGAGTGAGACACTCAAGATGCAGCGGAATCCGGACGTGACAGTACGCATGCGCGGGGTGATGGAGAAATGCACCTACTGTGTCCAGCGCATCAATAACGCCAAGATCGACGCGCAGAAAGAGGAGCGGAGCGTTCGCGACGGGGAGATCACCACCGCCTGCCAGCAGGCGTGCCCGACGCAAGCCATCGCCTTCGGAGACATCAACGACAAGGAGTCCCAGGTGAGCCGCTGGAAGAGCGATCCCCTGGATTACGGTATGCTCACCGAACTGGGAACGCGGCCGAGAACCAGCTACCTCGCCAAACTACGCAATCCGAACCCAGAGCTCACGGACGGTCAAGATGGCTGATTCCACCCTCAAGGGCGCGGCGGCGACCAATTCGATCGTAGCTCGGGCCACACCCCCGGTTCGGTGACCGACAAGATCAGTTCGGTCGTGCTGACGGGAATTCCCAAGTGGTGGTACGCGGTGACGGCGCTGACCTTCAGCCTCGTTATGATGCTGTTCTACGCTCTGGCTGTCCTTTTGGTGAAGGGTGTGGGAATCTGGGGCATCAACATTCCCGTCGGTTGGGGATTTGCCATCGTCAATTTCGTCTGGTGGATTGGAATCGGTCACGCCGGCACGCTCATCTCGGCCATCCTTCTCCTGTTGCGGCAGGACTGGCGAAATTCCATCAACCGTTTCGCCGAAGCGATGACCATTTTCGCGGTGGCGTGCGCGGGGATGTTTCCCCTCATCCACATGGGCCGTCCCTGGCGCTTCTTTTGGATGCTGCCCTATCCCAACACTTTCTATCTCTGGCCGCAATTCCGCTCCCCTCTGATCTGGGACGTCTTCGCGGTCTCGACCTATGCTCTGATCTCCATTCTGTTCTGGTATGTGGGGTTGATTCCTGACATGGCGACTCTGCGCGACCGCACGCCGAACAAGATCGCCCGCGTCATCTACGGAATCTTGGCTGGAGGCTGGCGTGGATCGGCACGTCATTGGCACAACTATGAACTGGCCTGCTTGCTCCTGGCGGCTCTGGCAACCCCTCTTGTGGTTTCCGTGCATTCGGTTGTGTCCTTCGACTTCGCGGCCGGCATCGTCCCCGGCTGGCACGCGACCATCTTTCCGCCCTTCTTCGTGGCGGGAGCGGTCTTCGCCGGCTTCGCCATGGTCTTGACCCTGGGGATTCCGCTGCGGCAGCTCTTCGGTCTCCAGGATTTCATCCGGACGCGCCACCTGGACAACATGGGGAAGGTCATGTTGGCCACCGGATTGATCGTGGTGTACGGCTACGCGGTCGAGCTCTTCTTCGGCTGGTACGGGGGCAACCCCTTCGAGATATACATGTTCCACAACCGAATCACGGGTCCCTACCACTACGTGTGGTTCGCGCTGATCCTGTGCAACGCCGTCGCCATTCAAGCTCTGTGGTTCACGAAAGTGCGCACTTCGGTCGTCGGACTCATGATCGTGGCGATGTTCGTGAACGTGGGTATGTGGTTGGAGCGATTCATCATCGTGATCACCAGTCTGCACCGCGACTTCATGCCCTCCTCGTGGGACATGTATTACCCCACTCGGTGGGACTGGGCCATCTTCATCGGTTCGCTGGGTCTCTTCCTGACCTTGATGCTTGTCTTCATCCGGGTGCTGCCCTCGATCTCCATTTTTGAGATTCGCATGCTTCTGCCCGGCGCGAAGGGAGGGGAGGAATAGATGGAGATGGATCCGCGCAACGCGCGCCTGGCCGGCGTAATGGCCGAATTCGACGGACCTCACAAGGTTCTGGAGGCCGCCAAGGCGGTCAAGGAGAAGGGCTATCGGTGCTTCGACGCGTTCACGCCCTACCCAATCGAGGAATTGAACCACGTCGTCGCCGGCCATGGGAGCCGTCTTCCCGCGATGGTGTTTCTGGGGGGGCTCTTCGGCTTCATCGGAGGGTTCTCCCTGCAGTACTGGGTGAACGTCTATGCCTTCCCCATGAACATCGGGGGGCGTCCCCTGAATTCGTGGCCCGCGTTCATCGTCCCCACTTTCGAGATGACGATTCTGTTCGCGGGGATCACAGCGGTGCTCGGCATGTTCGCCCTGAATGGTCTGCCCCATCCGCACCATCCCGTGTTCAACGTCGAGCGCTTCGCGCTGGCGACCAGCAACAAGTTCTTTCTCTGGATCGAGGCCAAGGACCCGCAGTTCGAGTTGGCGACGGCGCGGAGTTTTCTCGAAGGTCTCTCCTCGGTCGCGGTATCGGACGTATACGATGACTGAATTGCTTCGCACGCGTGGCATGAGGCTCGCTCGCGGGCGCGAGTGGGGGATCGGCTTGCTTCTTCTGGCATTGCTCGCGACCGGCGGGTGCACGCAAGACATGAAGAACCAGGCCAAGGAACGTCCGCTACGGGAAAGCCGATTCTACCTCGACGGCGCGTCTTCGAGACCCCTGCCCGCCGGCACCGTTCCGCGCGGCTTCCTGCGCGCCGACGATTCCTACTATAAAGGAATCGGCCCCGACGGTACTTTCGTGAAGACCATCCCCGCGAAAGTGGACGCGGCGCTGCTGCAGCGCGGCCGCCAGCGCTTCGAGATCTACTGTACTCCCTGCCACGGTCGACTGGGCAACGGTAGGGGAATGGTGGTGCGTCGAGGCTTCAAGCAGCCTCCTTCCTACCACATCGATCGTCTGCGGGGCATGCCCCCGGGATACTTCTTCGACGTGATCACCAATGGCTTTGGCCAGATGTCCAGTTATGCGTCTCAGGTTCCACCGAGCGACCGCTGGGCCATCGTGGCCTACATCAAGGCCCTGCAGCTGAGCCGCCACGCGGAACTGGCGAAGATGAGCCCCACCGAACGGGAGAAGATTCAACGAGCCATCGCGGCGGAGGGCGAGAAAACCATTCATGAGTCGAGCGAGCAAGATGAAGGACACTGAGGGAGCACAAGCTGCATACTCTTCTCTTCCGGCGAGCATCTCTCGTCTGCGACGCATCGGCTTGACGGTCGGTGTGCTGGGAATTGCTCTGAGCGTGGTGGGGGCCGTGTTGTCTCCGGGGTTGTTCTTCAGCTCCTACCTGGTGGCCTTTATCTGGATCGCCGCGATTCCAGTGGGAAGCCTGGCGCTTCTCATGTTGTACCATCTGACCGGAGGTCGGTGGGGCTTCATGATCCGCCGCGTGCTGGAGGCTGCGACGCGGACGATCCCCCTCATCGCGCTGATGTTCTTGCCTCTGCTCTTCGGCCTTGGGCGGCTCTACCCCTGGGCGGACGCTTCCGTGGTGGCCAACGACGAGGTCATCGCCGCCAAGGCACACTTCCTGAACCCGACGGCCTTTGCCCTCAGATCGGTCCTCTACTTCGCGGTCTGGATCGTGTTCGCCTTCATTCTGGACCGGATGTCGGCCAGACAGGACCGGGGGGCCGTTCCGGAACGAGACAAGCGCATGGCTTCGCTCAGCGCGCCTGGGCTCATCGTCTGGTGCTTGGCGGGAACCTTCGCCAGCGTCGATTGGATCATGTCGCTCGATCCCCACTGGTATTCCAGTCTCTACGGCATCTACTTCTTCGAGTCGATGGCGCTGGGAGCACTCGCGTTCACCACCCTCATCGCGGTGATCCTCTCGCGCTCGGAACCCCTGGGCGAGCTCTTCACCAAGCGAGACTTCCACGACTACGGAAACCTGCTCCTGGCTTTCATCATGCTTTGGGGTTACTTCGCGTTCAGTCAGTTTCTCATCATCTGGGCGGGCGATCTCCCCGAAGAGGTGCCCTGGTACCTCGTGCGCATCACCCCCCAGTGGAAGCTGTTCACCACTCTGCTCATAGTGGCGCAGTTCGTGGTTCCCTTCCTCCTGCTGCTGACCCATGCGGTCAAGAGCCGGCCGGGACGCCTCGTCTTCGTGGCGGCGCTTCTCATCGGAGTGCGCTACGCGGACTACTTCTGGCAGGTCATGCCGCCACTGCATCGTTCGACGCTCTCCTGGCTGGATCTGGCGAGCATCGGCGGACTCGGAGGGATCTGGCTGGCCGTGTTCTGCTGGCAGCTCGGCCGGCGCAGTTTGATCGCGGTCAACGACCCCAAGTATCAGGAGGTCGTGGGCAGTGTCTGATCCGAAGTGGAGCTACGAGGGCGCGGGCAAGCCGATCGATCAGGAGCTGCGCACCAAAGCGCTCGTAATATTCCTCATCACGATCGCGCTCGTGTGCGTGATCGCGGGGGCCTTGATGTTGGGCTATTATGGGTTCCTGAAAAAGAATTTAGAGTCCAAGGACCCGCCTGCTTTGCCAGTGGCTACCACGGGCTTGCGTGAGTTGCCTCCGGAGCCGCGACTCCAAACCAATCCTCACGCCGACCTTCGCGCAATGCACGCGGAGGAAGATTCCGTTCTGGAAAGTTATGGATGGGAAGAGGAATCCGCGAGAGTGGCACGCTTGCCGATCGAAGAAGCCATGAAGCTGGTCGCGCGTGACGGCGTACCCATCTGGCCCCAGCCAAGCCAAGACGCCGCGCCCGTCAATCCCGGAGGAAAATCTTCCGGAGGAGGAAAATGATGCGGATGCACCGGCGCAAGCTGCGTATTCTATCTGCTTTTTCGATTCTCTTCGCGAGCCTGGTTTCGACGGAGGCGTTCGCGGACAAGCCCATCCTCCAGAAGAGCCCCATCAAGGACGTCTCTTTCGAACAGCACCTGGGCCAGCAGGTCGATCTCGACTTGAATTTCAAGGACGAGAACGGTCAAGAGATCCGTCTGGGAGACTACTTCCATGAGGGCAAGCCGGTCATCCTGGCGCTGGTGTATTACGAGTGTCCGATGCTCTGCACCATGGTGCTCAACGGAGTGGTACGCAGTCTCAGGCCTCTCTCGCTGTCACCCTCCAAGGACTTCGAGGTCGTCATCGTGAGCTTCAATCCCAAGGAAGGCCCCGAGTTGGCCATGAAGAAGCGAACGGGCTACCTCAAGAGCTACGATCGACCAGGTACCGAGGACGGCTGGCATTTCCTGACCGGTGAACCGGCCGCCATCGACTCCCTCACGAGCGAAGCCGGGTTCCACTACGTCTACGACGAGGCGACCGAACAGTATGCCCACGCGACCGGCATCATGGTGCTGACTCCCAAGGGCGTCTTTTCGCGCTACCTCTACGGAATCGACTACGCCCCGAAGGATCTCCGCCTCTCGCTCGCCGAGGCGAGCGGCGGCAAAGTGGGTGGGCTGGTGGCCCAGGCACTTCTGCTCTGCTACAAGTACGATCCCGCCACCGGGAAGTACGGAGCCACGGTGATGTTCTTCGTGCGGCTGGCCGGCGTGCTCACGATCATCGCGATCGTGGGCTTCATCCTCCTAAGCCGACGTCGCGATCACCATCGGAACCACCAGCAAGCCGGGGGTGTGGCCTAGGCATGCTCGCGTTCCTTCGCTTATTCCCCGAGCGAGCCTCCACCATCGCGGGTCAGGTGGACGCCGTATTTCTGTTCACCCTGGCGGTGACGGTCTTTTTCATCGCGCTCATCTCGGCCGTCATCGTCTTCTTCATGATCCGCTACAAACGGCGCGGTGAGGACTCCATCGGCAAGCCCACCCGCGACTACGCGGTGCTCGAGCTGACCTGGACCATCGTTCCGCTCATCATACTGCTGTTCATCTTCGCCTGGGGCGCGAAGGTGTTCTTCGCCGCCTCGCGTCCGCCGAGCAATGCGGTCGAGTACTATTGCACCGGCAAGCGGTGGATGTGGAAGTTCCAGCATCCGGAGGGCAACCGCGAGATCAACACCCTGCACGTTCCCGTGGACACTCCGATCAAAGTGTCGATCACTTCCGAGGACGTGATTCACTCCTTCTTCGTGCCCGCGTTTCGGGTGAAGATGGATGCCGTTCCCGGCCGTTACACTACTGCGTGGTTCCAGGCCAAAAAGGTGGGGACGTACCACCTCTTCTGCGCCGAGTATTGCGGTGCAGGGCATTCAAAGATGATCGGCCACATCATCGTGATGGAGCCGCACGACTACGAGCGGTGGCTCCAGGGCAGCCTTCCCGAGACCAGTATCGCCAGCAACGGCAAACAGCTCTTCACCGACAAGTCGTGTATTACTTGCCATCGTGCGGATACCAATGCGCGCGCGCCCTACCTGCAGCATGCCTTCGGCAAGGACGTGAAATTGACCAACGGCGACGTGGTGAAATTCGACGACGGCTACGTGCGTGAATCGATCATGAATCCCCAGGCGAAAGTCGTGCAGGGCTATCAGCCGATCATGCCCACCTTCAAGGGGCAACTCACCGAAGACGAACTCCGAGAACTCATCATGTACATCAAGTCCCTCAGTGACTCGACAGCCACCGAGAACAGTGCGGGAAACGGATCCGGGGAATAGACCATGACGACGATGGAAACCGCGCCCGAGGCGCCACGGCAAATGCCAGATTATTTACACGATGGCTACGGAGTGAAGTCGTGGTTGTTGACCACCGACCACAAACGGATCGCCATTCTTTATCTCTTCTCGGTGACTCTCTTCTTCGCGCTCGGCGGAATCATGGCCGCGCTCATTCGCATCGAACTGGCCACTCCCCAGGGAGATCTGGTCGAGGCGGCGGTCTACAACCGCCTGTTCACGATGCACGGCGTTCTGATGATCTTCTTCTTTCTCATCCCCGCCATTCCGGGTGTGTTCGGGAATTTCTTCATGCCGATCATGGTGGGGGCCAGAGACATGGCCTTCCCCAAATTGAATCTCCTGAGTTGGTATCTCTACGTGTTGGGTGGCCTGTGCGCCTTCTACAGCATGGCGAGGGGCGGCGTCGACACCGGCTGGACCTTCTACGCGCCGTTTTCCACCGGCTATTCCAACTCCTACGTCGTCTCCACCGCGATCGGGGCTCTGTTCGTGGGGTTCTCTTCGATTCTCACGGGGTTGAACTTTCTGGTGACGACGCATCGCATGCGGGCACCGGGCCTCAGCTGGTTTCGCCTACCCCTCTTCGTTTGGGGTCATTACGCCACCGCCCTCATCATGATCCTCGGCACTCCGGTGCTCGCGATCACTCTGATTCTGGTGGCTTTGGAGAGAGTGTTCCAGATCGGGATCTTCGACCCCACCATTGGGGGCGATCCGGTCCTCTTCCAACACCTGTTCTGGTTCTACTCTCATCCCGCGGTGTACATCATGGTGCTGCCGGCCATGGCGATCATCAGTGAGCTCGTCGCCAATTTCAGTCGGCGGCGTATCTTCGGCTACCGCTTCGTCGCCTACGCCAGCGTGGGCATCGCGGTCCTGGGCTTCTTGGTTTGGGGCCACCACATGTTCGTGAGTTCCCAGTCCGTCTATGCCGCCACCGTCTTTTCGGTTCTCACCATGCTGGTCGCGGTACCGTCGGCGATCAAAGTGTTCAACTGGACCATGACCCTCTACCAGGGGAGCATCTCCTGGGAAACGCCGATGCTCTACGCCATCGGCTTCATGGGGTTGTTCATGATTGGGGGCTTCACCGGGGTCATGCTCGGCACCCTGGGAATCGACATGCACGTGCACGACACTTATTTCGTCGTGGCCCACTTTCATTACGTGATGGTGGGTGGGGCCCTGATGGCCTATCTGGGGGGATTGCATTACTGGTGGCCCAAGATGTTCGGGAGGCTCTATCCCAAGTTCTGGTCCAAGATCGCCGCGTTGCTCGTCTTCGCCGGTTTCAATCTGACCTTCTTCCCGCAGTTCATTCTGGGGTACCTGGGCATGCCGCGCCGCTATCACGCCTACCCACCCGAGTTCCAGGTTCTCAACGTGCTCTCCAGCGCCGGAGCCACGATCCTGGCGGTGGGCTACATCATCCCGGTCATCTATTTCGCCTGGTCGCTGCGCTTCGGCAAGAAGTGCCCGCCAAACCCGTGGGGGGCGGTGGGTCTGGAGTGGCAGGAGACCGCTTCGCCGCCGATCAAGCACAATTTCGATCATCCGGTGATCGTGGATTACGAGGCCTACGATTTCTCTCGTTCTCCCGCGGTGTCAAACAACGAGGAAGGAGCCTGAGTTGACCGCCATCGACCCAACCAGTGCTCCTCAGGGACCAAACCGCAGAGTTCGCTACTATTTCTGCGACGCCGACCAGCAGAGCCAGGCGGTTCAGCAGGGGATGTGGATTTTTCTGGTGCAGGAGATCCTGTTCTTCGGCGGGCTCTTCATGGCGTACTTGTTCTACCGGACCCAGTTTCCGCATTCCTTCGCCGCGGGCAGCCATCATCTCGATGTGCGGCTCGGGACGGCGAACACCGCGGTATTGCTCCTCAGCTCATTCACCATGGCGACGGCGGTGCGCTGCACTCAGGTGCGGCAACGCGCCGGCACGGTGGTCTCCCTTTTGTTGACGGCTTGTCTGGGCCTGGTGTTTCTCGGTATCAAGGGCATCGAATACGGCGTGAAATTTCGGGAACATCTGATTCCCGGACCGGATTTCACCTGGCACGGCGCCGGCAATCCACACCACGTCCAGATGTTCTTCAATCTCTACTTCGCCATGACGGGGCTCCACGCGCTCCACATGATCATCGGGGTGGGGCTCGTGCTTGCTCTGGTTCCGCGCGCGGTGAAAGGCGTCTTCAACGAGGGCTACAACGATCCGGTCGGAGTGGTAGGACTCTACTGGCACTTTGTCGACCTGATCTGGATCTTTCTCTTTCCCCTGCTGTATTTGGTCGGCAGACATTAGGAGGGCATCATGATTCACCATGTGGTATCGAGTAAAACCAACGTCCTGGTGCTCTGCGCCCTCTTGACCTTGACCGCGCTGACGGTTCTCGTTGCCTATCAGGATCTGGGCAGGATGAACAACGTGGCGGCCATCGGAATCGCCTGCCTCAAGGCCGCTCTCGTCATGTGGTTCTTCATGCACCTCAAGTTCGCGAGCAATCTGGTGCGCGTCGCGATCGCCACCGGTCTCGTCTTCATGCTCATTCTCTTCGGATTCACGATGGCCGACCTGCTCACCCGGGGGATGCTGGGCGTTCCTGGGAAGTGATCGACGAGGGGGGCTAGCTCTTCTGCAGGATGTGGCTCTCCTGCAGATGGGAGAGACACGCATCGATGCCTGCCTCGTCCAGGCAGACGCTCAAGCGCACGAAGCCCTTGCCCTGCGGTCCGAATGCGCTCCCGGGCACCGTCAGAACCCCGCTCCGCGCGAAAAGCTCTTCCTGAAAGCCCAGTTCGTCCTCGCCCCAAGCGGTGGGGATTCTCGCCCAGAGAAAGATCGTGGACGAAGAGGGGGCGAGCTCCCACCCCAATTTGGACAAGCCGGCGCAGAGCCGGCCCTGCCGACGTCGCAGGGAATCCCGTTGGTCGGCCAGGAACGCGTCGTCCCCCACATAGGCCGCGGCCAACGCCCGCTGTAAGGCGAGTGCCGGGGTCGAGCCCAGGTGACTGGCGAGGTGGGTGAGGGTGGAAATGAGGGCCTCGTTTCCGGCGAGGATCGCCGGTCCCCAATCCTGGAGACGGTGGCTGCACGTGAGAGTGGAAATCTCCACCGCGGATTCGCGCGCGCCGGGAAGCTCGAAGATGGAGCTCGGCAGATGCTTCTCCCGTAGCGCGAACTCGCTCCAACGAATCGAAGAGACGAGGGTGATCTCGTGGTCCCGGCAAAGGGCCAAGGCCTCTCGCAGTTGAGAGAGCTCACACACCGTCCCGGTGGGGTCGTGAGGGTACCCGACGAGGAGAAGCTTGGCCGCCTTGAGAATTTCGTCGTTCAGGTTCTGCCAGCGAGGCAGCCAGGCGTTCTCTTCGTCAAGCGGGACGAACTCGATTCTGGCTCGGGCGATCTGGGCGGCGGACGTCCAAGCGGGGGGAGACAAAGCGGGAAGAAGGACGAGATCCCCCGGCTGAAGGAGGCTTCTCATGAGCAGCTGAAGCGAATCCGGTTCGCTGCCGCGTACGAGGATCTCGGCTCTGGGATCGAGGTGGACCGTGAACCGCCTCTCGTACCACTGCGAAACGCCCTCCAGTAGCTCCTCGAGTCCCCTGACCTCGGGGCAGCGCGCCGCGGCGCCGGGTTTGGGTTCCAGGGACTCGATCATCTCCTTGAGCACGTACCCCGGAGGAGGTCCGGGGGGGCAGTTGAGGCTGAGATCGAAGACTCGCCTCCCCTCCGCCAGCGCCGTGCTCGACTTGGCGTGTAACTGCTCGAAAATGCTGGGTTCGAGGAGTGGGGAGGCCGGGGGATGGGTGTGCATGGCCAACTCCTCTCAGGGCGCGAACAAAAGCCGAGTTTCAGGGGCAGACTAGCACACCGAAGGCCGGCGTCAAACCGTCTCCTTTGCTCGTCCGCGCAATTCGTGATACGATTGCACCAAGATATACCCATGGTGTATCAAGTCACCGCTCATTCATGAACTGCACTCGTTCCTCTCGATTGCCAGGGGAGGAGAGTGCAAGCGGCTCTTGATCGGTGTTGAAATCGAGGCTCCCACAATGAGGTCGACTCCGGTTCGTGCTGCAGCGGAGCTGCGGCCTGCGACCATGCCGAGTGCCATCGCGTGCCCACGAGTGTGCGAGCACGCGGGATTTGGCAGCTCCTGCCTTTCGAGTTCTCGCTTGGAGATGATCCTCGACGGCCTCGAGGCGGCCGGGCATCGCTTTCTGGATCTGGACGAATACCGGGCTGCAGTGGAGGGCTTGCGGGAAGCCCCCGACGGTCTCCTGCTCACCTTCGATCACGGCGAGGTCGAATTCCTCGAATCGACACTTCCCATCCTCCGGCAACGGGGTATTCCCTCGGTTCTCTTCCTTGCCATCGCCTCGGTGGGCCGGGTCACGAGCCGAGGATTCGGCCCGCTCAGACAGCAACATCGACAGCTTTCGTGGTCACAACTTCGAAGGCTCATCGGGGCCGGGGTGCGCGTGCAGTCGGCCGGTTTCGAGTCCGTGGGCTTGGGAAGGATGACCCTCGAGGTCGAGTACGGAGATCTCATCCGCTCGCGTCGGGAGCTGGAGCGACGTCTCCAAGAGGTAGCGGTGGCGTTGAAATATCCGGAGCCCGCCATCGACGAGAGAATGGCCGATCTCGCCCGCCGCGCCGGATTCGTAATGGCCTTCGGTTCGGCGAAGGATGGAGTGGTGGAACCGCTCTTCAGTCTCGGGCGGATTTCCCTGCGCCGCACGGATTCGGCCAAGTCCGTTCTCAGCCGGATTGCCGACCGAAAGCCCAGCTTTCTAGCGGTGCGCGCCTGAACTATTTCTGGTCTTTCAAAGTGAGTTGGTAGTCGTCGGATCCGATCCGCCGATACTCGAATTGCGCGAGCCCGCCCTCTTGCCAGGAGCGGTAGAGCGGAGTGTCCAAAGAGCTCAGAGTCGGCGGATATTCCGATTTGGACTCGTGGTAGAGCGCCAGCGAGTGTTCGACTCGAGTCTTCAGCTCTTCCCTCTGAAATGCTTGCTCGCGCTGCAAGGCCGCCGTCGTGCGTTGGGCGTACGAGCTCATGGGAGAAAGCCACCAACTCGCGGCGAGCGCCGCGAGGGAGAGGACCAAGAGAAAGAGGGCGGAGAGCGAGACCGAGCGGGTGCTCTCCTGAGGGGTGGCGCTCTCGATTTCGCTCATCGGCGCCTGGGGAAGATCGAGAACCCGAATCAGATCGAGATCGCGCAACATCTCGAGGGTTTGCAGCACGTCGAAATGAGAGATCCTGCCCGTGGCTTCGATGCGCCCGACGGTGGACTCTTCGCCGATGAGGTGGAGTATGTTCTTGGGTCGATGCCCAATGGGAAGCCCTTCCACCTCCTTCTCCGTTCTACGAAGCCGAACGTCGCCGTCGAAGTAGCGTTCCTCGAGAGTCGCGATCTCGTCGATGCGACGGGCCGCCTCCATGAGGAGCCCTTCCACCTTGACGCGAATACGGGCACGGACTCCGTGGAGCAACTCGCGTCCGGATTGGAAGTGATAGCGTCCGTCACGCAGCAGCATCCCCTTGAAGATGTGTTCTTGCGCGACGTCGAGCTGCACGCGCAAGAGCTCTTCCGGGCTCATATGTCCTTCATTGATGATGATCTCGGTAAAATCGAGGTCGCTGTTGGTCTGGATGAACTTGAGATGTTCCCAGTTTTCCGCGGTGAAGAATCCGTAGTTCTTCAAGTACGCCTGAAGAGGGTCCGGAGCTGCGCCGCGTCGATCGCGGTAGCCGACCAATTCCCCGCTCTCGAAATAGAGAACCATGGGGTAGGAAGCTTCTACGGTCAGAACGCCGGTTTTCTGCTGCAGCGCGATCAGCTGGAGAATTTCCTCCAGCGTGAAATCATTGAGACGCCCTTCCAGTGCCATTGAGCCTACCTCGTCAGATTCTCATCTGCTTCTCGCTGCGACCGTCCATGAGATCGGCCAGCCGCACCATGCTCGCAGGATGAAGATGGAAGCTCCGGCTGCGCCAGGTGGAGCGGCCGAAACGGGAATAGACATAGAGGAGAATCAACCCCGCGGCGCCGAGAATTCGAGGAAGCGCGAGCAAGGGGATGTGATGAATGGGTTGCCACGGATCGTTCAAGAGTCCCCCGGGGCACAGGATGCCGAAGAAGCAGCAGGCGCTGAGAAGGGTGAGAGCGATTCCGCGCTTCCGCAGACCGGTATACACATCACCCGCGCCGATGAACCAGTTGTTGAGTCGGCGAACTCGAGCACGGAAGGTGAACTCGGTGGAGCGGCGGCGATTTCGCAAGAGCGTGCTGAGCACCATCTCGGAGCGGGCCCGGCGAGCCGTGCCGTAGCACGCGGGACAAAAGACGTTTCCGTCATGCTCACCGCTGCACCTGGGACAACTCAGTCGGCCACAGTTCGCGCATTCGTAGACGAGCTTCTCGCGGGGAAACACCTTCATCAGGAGCAGGCACAGCGCGAGCGTCACGACTAGCCAGACATGGATGAAATCAGTGGGGACGCCCAGCCACTTGCTCCAGGGGGCGATGAAATCGAAGGGCCTGAGGTCTTTCTTCTCGTGCCAGGCCATGACCCACGAACTCCAGGCGCTGGGCGACTGATAGTACACGGCTCCGGTGGGGAGACGTACTCCGCTGCTTCCCAGCTCGAAACCCGCACGAGAAGCTCGCTGCATGTGGTCCCCGCTCTCCTTGAAGAAGAGCTTCTTGATGTACGCCTGAGCCAGGTTGTAGTGGGTCGACCCCTGGAGGGAGTCCAGGGCCGCGCTGTGCTGATACCCCGCGACTGCACGATCGTAGTCCCCCCGGAAGTAGTGGTCGTTCGCCAGATTGTTCGTTGCCTTCGGGTCGTTGGGACGCAGGGTGAGAACCTGCTGGAAATCCGCGGCGCTCTGGGAGAATCGAGCCTGCCGCGCACGCAAGAGGCCGCGCGCGAAGTAGAGGTCGGCGTCCTTGGGGTTCTGCCGCAGCGCTTCGTCCAACACGCGTTCCAGGCTGGAGTCGGGACTCTCCTGGGTGGCGCGCTGGATCAAACTGGTCCGGCTGGTTTCCCTCACGCCCACCAAGGGGGTGGAAAAGGTCCCCAGGAAACCCTGGGCCGAAAAGAACAGCAGAAAAGCGGCCACGAAAGCGCGTTCGCGCCGCCCGCCGTAGAGCCAGACGAGAAAAGCGGCCACGCACAGGCTCGGCAAGACTCCCAGCCCCATAAGGAGAGGAGCGAGCACCGGGATCCAGAGAAACCAGCCTCCGCTCTCCACGTGGCGAGAGCCCTGGGTGAGGCTCCGCAGCTGGTGATGGAAGAACGGCAAGTAACGCAGGAGCAGAACGAGGAGGATCCAGGCCAAGCTGGCGGCCAGAATCAGATCCGCCACCAGGAGAATCTGCGAGGCCAAGCGGCTCTGATCGCGGAACCCATGCAAGCTGGTCTGGGCGCCCTCCAGCAGGTCCGTGAGAAAGGCCGGATTCGAACTCTTCAAATGCACACGGGCCAGAGCGAACCACGCACTGGCATTGGATGCATCGGCCACGGTCGCGCGATCGAGCCTTTCCTCGGCCAGCGTGGCCTTTCCCGCCTCCAGCTCGAGCGTGCCCTGACGGACCAGAAGCCGCGATTGGACGGGCCGCCGGGCCCAGGACTGAACGATCGGATCCCAGTTGGTCTGATCCGTTGAATCCACGGACTGCGGGGCGGTAGGCGGCAAGTTTTCATCCGCCGCCCAGGAGGGCAGGGAACTCGACACGAGCAGGACGAGGAGCAGCGAACCAAGCGCCCCGAGCAGTGGTTGGTCCGTGCGCAGACGTCCAAAGCGCCAGAAGGATCGGTTCACGTGCGCGCCTCTTGGGTGCGTGGTTCTCAGTGGGCCCTCATTGACACAGATTACCCGCGATTTCTCCGCAAGGATTGTGCCGTCCCGGCCGACCCTCCACGGGCCACGGCCGCCGGTATCGGGGCCCCACGGGCGTCGCGGGGCTCGCAAATCGCGTTGAGGCCGGGGCGGGGGGGAGGCGCAGTTGTCGGTCTCGCGGTGAGGTCCTATACTCCTGCGTTCCGCGCGGAAGCGGCCGGCCCGCGCAGCTCTACGGGGAGGACGCGACGATGCAAGCTCAGCTTTGGATCAGTGAGATCGCCAAGAGCGAGGGCCAGGAGGCCCTCGTCAGAGGGTGGGTCTATCATCTACGGGGAATGAAGAAGCTGGTGTTCATCGTCTTGCGTGACGGCACCGGACTTCTCCAGGTGGTGGCGGCCAAGAGTGAGGTGGAAGACGAGATCTTCGAGAGGGCGTTGAATCTCACGCAGGAGACCGCGGTGGAGATTCAGGGAACGGTTACCGCCGATGAGCGCGCCCCCGGCGGATACGAGATGCAGTTGCGCACGCTGAAGATCATCGGCGAAAGCGCCGACTATCCGATCACGCCGAAAGAACACGGCACCTCGTTCCTGATGGACCACCGGCATCTCTGGTTGCGCAGCAAGAAGCAACATGCGCTCATGAAGGTGCGTCACACCGTCATCACCGCGATCCGCGATTTCTTCGACGGTGAGGGCTTCACCCTCATCGACGCGCCCATCTTCACTCCGAACGCGTGCGAAGGAACGAGCACTCTGTTCGAAACCGAATATTTCGGCGACAAGGCCTATCTGACGCAGAGTGGCCAACTCTACATGGAGGCGGCGGCGGCCGCGTTCGGAAAGGCCTACTGCTTCGGTCCCACCTTTCGGGCCGAGCGAAGCAAGACGCGTCGGCATCTCACGGAGTTCTGGATGGTTGAACCCGAAGTGGCGTTCGCTCGACTCGATGAAGTGATGGAACTGCAGGAACGGTTCGTCTGCTACGTGGTCGCGCGCGCGCTTCAAGAGCGTGGAGATCTGCTCGAGGAGGTTCTCGAACGCGATCTGAGCAAACTCGAGGCGGTGAAGCCTCCGTTCCAACGTCTGCACTACGACGACGCGGTGAAGATGCTGCAGGCGGGCGGAATCGAGTTCGAGTGGGGTGGCGATTTTGGGGCTCCCGACGAATCCTACCTGGCCGACTTGCACGACCGTCCTTTCTTCGTGCACCGCTTTCCCGCGGCCATCAAGGCCTTCTACATGGCGCCGGATCCGCTCGATCCACGCCTCTCTCTCTCGGTGGACCTTCTCGCGCCGGAAGGTTACGGCGAAATCATCGGCGGAGGAGAACGCAGCGCTGACCTGGAGTTTCTCCTCCGGCAGATCGAAATCCACAAACTCCCCAAGGCGGCCTTCGAGTGGTATCTCGATCTACGCCGCTACGGCAGCTTCCCCCATGGGGGATTCGGTTTGGGTCTGGAACGGATGGTGACCTATATCGCGGGGGTGCCCCATCTGCGCGAGACCATTCCCTTCCCGCGGCAGATTCATCGACTCTCTCCCTGAGGCGCTCGGCTGGAGGACTCATGTCTTGCACCTTTTCCAATTGCGCGATCGGTTTTGTCGCCGGTGTGCTTCTGTTCTTCACCACGACCAACGCGAGAGCCGAGAATCAAGTGGCGGGAAGCGAGCTCGGCGCCGAAGCCAAGAGCGAGTCGCTGAGCAACAATTCCACTTCGCTGAGCGCAGACCGGGACTGGCAATTCGTGAAGCGGCTGCGCGACGACGGAATGGAAGACGTAGCCGCGCGCCAGTTGCTCGAGTTCGCGAAGAACTACCCTCGCGATCCCCGGGCCGCCTCAGCTCTCTTGCAGGCAGCGAGCGTCTACCGCCACTTGGGTCAGCCGGTGGGTGCTCTGAAGGCCTACGATGAACTGCTGACCCATTTCCCCTCGTCTGCGCAGGCCGAGAGCGCGCTCCTGGAGAAGGGGGCTCTGCTCGCGGAAGGTAAGCGCAACCAGGAGGCGGCCGAGGCCTATCGCAGTCTGCTCACTTCGTTTCCCGCAAGCGACCAGGCAGATGCGGCGCGCCTCGGGCTGGGCGAGGCGGTGATGGCCTTGAATCAGGGCGAGGAGGCCGAGCGCCTCTTCCGTTCTCTCGTGGGTGGTCGCGCCGCGCCGCCGCTCGCGGCGAGAGCGCGCTTCGATCTTGGGGTGCTCGCCCAGAAGGCGGGGGAGGACAGCCTTGCCATCGCGCAGTTCGATGCGGTGCACACGAGCTATCCCGGTGAGGTCGTGGGCGCATTCGGTTTGCTCCGTTCTGCCGAGTTGCTTCGCGATCGAGAAGCGCCTCAGGCCGCGCGCGACCATTACCAGATGGTCCTCCGCAAGTACTCCGATCCCTACCTGCAGGCGCGCGCGCATCTGGGTTTGGCCATCCTTGACGAGGCGGCGCAGTCGTGGGAGGACGCGGCGAAACGCTTTCGCGCGGTGGCCGATCACGGGGGCACTCCCGAACAAGTGCAACAGTCCCTGCTGGGGTTGGGGGAATGTGAGCTGCGGGCGGGAAACTCCAAGCCGGCCAGGGAGGCGGCCAATGCCTTCCTGGAGAAGTACCCCGACGCCCCGGGTGCCCCACGGGCGCACTTGATTCTGGCACGGGCAGACTCGAAGGACGGCAAAGAGGGGGCGAAAGACGAACTTCTGTCCCTCGCCGCGAGCTCCGATTCCACCGTGGCCTTCACGGCGCTGTCCAGCTTGGCGACGGCGATCGAGAGCGCGAAGGAGCCGCAGGAGCACGACTTCGCCAAAGCCCGCGATTTCTGGCGCCGGGCCGCCGCCGTGGCCCCCAGCGATTCCGAGCGTTCGTCTGCCCTGGCCAAGGCCGCTTTGATCACCAGTGACAAGATGAAGCGCCATGCGCTGGCGGCCGATCTCTACGACGAAGCAGCCGCGGTCGAGCCGGAGGACGCGACCCAGGCGCAATACCTCTTTCTGGAAGAAGAGCAGCTGCGCGCCGCGGACGAAAGCGAGCGCGCGAAGCAGGTCGCCCAGATCGTGATCCGCCAGCATCCCATGAGCGCACAGGCCGCGATGCTCAGAGAGCAACTCGAGGTCGACGAGCGGCGCGTGCACCAGGATCTTCCCGAAGCAGTTCGCCGCCTGAGCCAACTTGCGCTCGCAAGCGATGAGGACCTTTCCACGCGCCGCATGGCGGTGGGGGTCGTTCTCCGACAATACGCAGGGGACCCGGCTTCAGCGGCACAGATCCTGAAGGAGGCAGTGGCGGCCGCTTCCGACTCCGCGGGAGCGGCGCGCGCGTCCCTTCAGTTGGGAAGGAGCTGGCAAGACCTAGCGCTCGTTACCCTGCTCGATTCTCCCTCGAGCTCTTCGTGGAAAGAGGACTGGAGCCGCGCGCGCAAGGCCTACTCTCTCGCGGCCGCCTATGCGCCGAGAGCCGCGGTAGGGAGTGCCGCCCGAGCCTCGCTTTTGAAGTTGGATCTGGCGCAGGCGGCGCAGGCGGAATCTCCTCCGCTCTTCGACGCCGAATTCACCCCCCTGTTGGGCGGGTACGGGGCACAGGAGGCGCTCGATCTGAGCGGAGGGGCGTGGTCCCCCATCGCGGCCCGAATCCGCGAGGCGGTGCAGGATGGCTCCTCGGGAGAGGCGAAAGCCTGGTTCCTGTGGCGTGACGCCGAGCTCTCGCATGCGATCGCGGACTCCCAGCGCGTGGTCTGGCTGAAGCAGGCCCTGTCGGAGAAAGTCTCGCCGATGCGGGAGTGGACCCTACGGTATTCCCTGGCCTGGTTCTACCATCGGACGGGAGCCGACGATGAGGCGGCGACTCAACTGCGACGGATCATGGATGCGCCCGACTCGGGAAATTTGGGTTTGGCGGCCCGCTATCTCATGGCAGAAATCCAACGCGGAAAGCAGCACTTCGCCGCGGCCAAGAGCCTCTACGAATCCTACGCTCTCGCGTTTCCGCAAACGCAACTCGGCCAGCGCTCGCTTCTGCTTGCGGGAGACATGGCTCTTTACGGAGGAGACTCCGACGCAGCGGCTACCGCCTATCGCGCGCTGCTCGAGCGCTACCCGAAGGGCAACTACACCGACGACGCGAACTACCGCCTCGCGACGGCACAGATGCGCCGGGGCAGACTCGAAGATGCTCGCCGCCGGTTCCAGGAGTTGGCGAAGGAGAATTCCCAGAGCCGCTACGCGGGACGAAGTCTGCTCAAACTCTCGCAGCTGGAGAGCAGTGCCGGTCACGACAGTCTCGCGACCGATGCGCTTGCGCGCCTGAGTGCTCTCGATCCGGAGCTCGCGCAGAAGGAAGATGTCTTCCGTACTCTGGCCGAGCTTCAACTCAAGCGGAATCGGCCGGATTCGGCGCTGCGCTGGTTGGACCGCTTCCAGGAGGATCCGCCGAGAGCGCGGACCCTGGCGCTTCGGGTGAGGGCCCTCGCTCTGCAGGGAAAGCTCAAGGAAGCGGGGGAGCGGCTCTCAAGCCTCAGCGAAGGGTATCCCGAGGCAGGAGCTCTCGTGCCACAGGCACGCTGTGATCTCGCCGACGCCGAACTTGCGGCGGGAAAGGGCGAGGATGCTATCGCCCTGTATCAGAGGGTCGCCCAGGAACCGGTAACCAAGGAATTCTTGGCGCGAGCCGAGTACGGTGAGGGCATGTGCATGCTCGCCGCTCAGCGCTTCGACGATGCGAGTTCCGCGTTCGAGCGCGCGGCCGACGCGGCTCCGCACAGCGATTGGTCGGCCCAGGCTCTGTTCAAGGTGGCGAACCTCGCGGCGCGCCGGGGTGACGACGACGCGGCGCGCAAAGCGTATCAGGATCTCGTCGACGAATACCCGCATCATTCTCTGTCGGTGGATGCCATGAAGGGCTTGGCGATGAGTTGGCGTAGGCTCGAACGCTACGACAAGGCACTCGAGGTGTATCACACTCTCCTGGAAGAGGAACCCGATCTGCCCCAGGCCGAGCAGATCCTGAGCAACATCGCCTACTGCTACCACGAATCGGGGCGCTACGAGCTGAGCATCGCCGCCTACAAGCGGGTCATGCCTCTGTTGAACGAAGAGGACCAGGCCTACGGTCAGTTTTGGATTGCGGACTCTCTGGAGAAGCTGCGACGTTACGAGGAAGCCGCGGCGGCGTTTCTCAAAATTCCCTACCTCTATCCCAAGAGCGGTCAACTTCCGGTGACGGCGCAACTCAAAGCCGCCGGAGTGTACCAGAAGATGGGCGAAGTCGAGGCGGCCTCGAAACTCTACGCGAAAGTGATTCACCAGCACGGAGCCAAGAGCCAATGGGGTGCCGAGGCCGCGCGCCGTCTCCAAGCTCTGCAGGCGGGGGGAAAGAGCGGTGGCTCTTGAGCGCATGACCATTCATCTGAGGGGCGTACGAGAGCATAACCTCAAGAACATCGAGGTCGAGCTGCCGCGGAATGAATTGGTCGTCATCACCGGACCCAGCGGATCGGGGAAGAGTAGCCTCGCGTTCGATACTCTGTACGCGGAGGGTCAGCGGCGTTATCTCGAGAGCCTCTCGGCCTATGCGCGACACTTCCTCGAGCAAGTTCCCAAGCCCGACGTCGATCGGGTGGAGGGTTTGAGTCCGGCTCTGGCGATCCAGCAGAGAGGTCTGGGGCGCAATCCGCGCTCGACCGTCGGCACCATCACCGAGATCATTCCCTTCCTGCGGCTGCTCTTCGCCCGGCTTGGCGAACCCCATTGCCCCAAGTGCAAGGTCAAGGTGGCGTCCGGTCATCCCTCGCTCATCCTGAAAGAGCTGTTGCACCTGCCGGAGGGAACACGCTTTCTCATTCTGGCCCCGGTGCTGCGGAGCCGGCGGGGAGAACAGCGTCCGCTGTTGTCCGCGCTGCGCAAGAAGGGCTACGCGCGCGTTCGCGTCGACGGCCAGATCTTGGCCCTCAGCGAGGTGGAAGCGCTCGCGAAGGGGGCCCGGCACGATGTCGATCTGGTGGTGGATCGCCTGGAGGCGAAGAGCGGGTCCGAGCAGAGATTGACGAGTAGTATCGAGAGAGCCTTGGCGGAGGGAGAGGGAAGTCTCATCATCTCTCCCTTGACCACAGGGCGCGAGAAGGTCTACAGCGATCGCCTCGCGTGTCCGAAGTGCGGCACCGGCTTCGCGATCCTGGAACCGAGGCTCTTCTCGTTCAATTCACCGGCCGGCGCGTGCCCCTCTTGCCGGGGTCTGGGTTCGACGCGGAAGATCGCCGAAGCTCTGCTCTTCCCCGATCCCTCCGCGAGCCTGCGCGAAGGCGGATTGGCTCCCCTGAAGGGGAAGAACCAGAGCTTCATCCACGAGCAGGTCGACTACCTCGCCAAGCGTATGGGGTTCGATGAGTCCAAATCCCTGGCCGAGATGCCCCAGCGGCTCCGGCGGGCGCTGCTGCAGGGAACGATGGGCGAGGAGTTCGACTTCTTGCGCGAGGGGATCAGCGGCCACGAGCGCTTCTTGGCCGACTTCGAGGGTTTGGTGCCAATGCTGACGCGGCGCGCTCGCGAGACGAAGAGCCAGAGGATCCGAAGCTGGTGCGAGGAGTTCATGGAGGAGCGGATCTGTCCGGACTGCAAGGGAACCCGTCTGCGTCCGGAGGCGCTTGCCGTCAAAATCTTCGGATGCGATCTCGGCGAACTCTCCGAAGCTCCTCTCTGCAGACTCCTGGAACGAGTGGGGGAGTGGAACTTCCAGGGAAGCGAGGCCGTGATCGGAGGACCTCTCCAAGAGGAGATCGTCTCTCGCCTGGGATTCCTCGTGCAGGCCGGACTGGGCTACTTGTCTCTGAGCCGCCCCGTGAATTCGCTCAGCGGGGGAGAGGGCCAGCGCGTGCGCTTGGCCACGCAGGTGGGAGGACGACTCACCGGTGTACTCTACGTTCTCGACGAGCCCAGCGTCGGCTTGCACGCGCGGGACAACGAGCGTCTGATCGAGCTTCTCCGTCGCCTCGTGGACCGCGGGAACTCGCTCGTCGTGGTGGAACACGACCGCGACATCATCGTGGCGGCGGATCACGTGGTCGATCTGGGTCCGGGGGCCGGGGATCACGGAGGCGAGGTGGTCGCGCAGGGAACCCCCGAGGAGATCGCGCTGAAGGCGGACTCCCCGACCGGACGCTGGCTGGCCCGACCACTCGAGCTACCCAAAAACCGGCGCGCCGTCGATCCGAAGCGGACTCTGGTGATCCGGGGCGCGCGCGCCCGCAACCTCAAGGACATCGACGTGACAATTCCCTTGGGCAAGCTCATCGCGGTCACCGGCGTCTCCGGAAGCGGAAAGAGCACTCTGATCCACGAAATCCTCTACCGCGCTCTGGCCCAAACGCTCCACGGGGCTCTGGCCAGGCCCGGAGATCACGATCGCATCGAGGGAAGCGAGGCCCTGGACAAGGTCATCCTCATCGACCAACAGCCGATTGGACGTTCTCCTCGGAGTACTCCCGCCACCTTCACCGGGCTCTACACTCACCTGCGGAAACTTCTCGCGCAGACACCGGCGGCGAAGGCGCGCGGCTTCGACCAGGGCCGGTTTTCCTTCAACACCAAGGGGGGGCGCTGCGAGGCCTGTGATGGGGCGGGCGTGCGCACACTCACTATGGATTTTCTCCCCCGGGTGCGGGTAGTCTGTGACGTCTGCCGGGGCCGGAGATTCAACCGCCAAACCCTCGAGGTGAGTTACAAGGGGCACTCGATCGCGGACTACCTGCAGATGACGATCGAAGAGGCGGGGGAACTCCTGGATCCGGTCCCTTCGATCGGAAGAGTCCTTTCGACTCTGCAGAAGGTCGGTCTTGGTTACCTTCGGCTGGGTCAAGCGGCGGATACTCTCAGCGGCGGTGAAGCCCAGCGGCTGAAGTTGGCGCGTGAGCTGAGTCGCCCTTCCACGGGAACGACCCTGTACCTCTTGGACGAGCCCACGACCGGACTACATTTCCAGGACGTGGAGATGCTGTTGGCGGTGCTCGCAAAATTGGTGGACAAGGGCAATACGGTATTGGTCATCGAGCACCATCCCGAGGTGATACTGGCCGCCGACTGGATCGTGGACTTGGGACCCGAGGGTGGCGACGAAGGTGGCGCCATCGTGGTACAGGGACTCCTGGATGAGGTGATGCAGTGCTCTGCGTCCCACACCGGTCGCATGCTCAAGAGGCAACTCCATGCGGCTTGAATTCGTCGAGGCGTTAGTTCCGGAGGAGGGCGACGCCGCTCCGCGAGAAGGACTTGGAACATGAGTGAACCGCGTCGCACGCCGTTGAGCTCTTGGCACGAAGAGCACGGAGGCCGCATGGTCGATTTCGCCGGGTACTGGATGCCGGTGCAGTACGAGGGAGTGCTGGCCGAACATCGCCGGGTTCGTGAGCAGGTGGGGCTGTTCGACATCAGCCACATGGCCGAGTTCCACCTTCGAGGCGGCAATGCGCGGCTCGCCCTCGATTCGTTGATCACGAACAACTTGAGCCGCCTGGAGCCACAAAGAGTGCTCTACACCGCCCTCTGTCGCGAGGGCGGAGGCGTGCTGGACGACTTGCTGGTCTACTGTCTTTCCGGCGACCATTTTCTGGTGGTGGCGAACGCCGCCAATCGCGAGAAAGTCGCCAAATGGCTAAGGGACCGTCTGCCACCCGAGGTGGACTTCGCCGATGAAAGTGATTCCACCGCCCTCATCGCCATTCAGGGTCCTTCGAGCCTGGAGCTGTTGCTGCGCTGGCCGCGCGGGAAGGAGATCGCGGAAGGGCTGCGAGAGCTCGAGTACTACCATACTTTGCAGCCGGTGTTCGCCGACTCGCAGTGTATTCTGTCGCGCACCGGATATACCGGGGAGAAGGGCTTCGAACTCTATCTTCCCTCTTCTTGCGCGGTCGGACTTCTGGGAGGAGCTCCTGCAGGCCGGGGCCGCGCTTTCGGCGGCGCCAGTGGGTCTGGGGGCTCGGGATACGCTTACGCCTGGAGGCCTGCTATTCGCTCTATGGACACGAGCTCGACGAAGATCACACTCCCTACGAGTCGAACATCGGTTGGGTGGTGCGGCTGAAGTCCCCGGTCGAATTCGTGGGGAAGGCGATCCTTCAGCAGCAGAAAGAAGCCGGAGCGGAGTTCTGCGTCGCCGGCTTCACCGTGCAGGGGAAGGCCATCGCCCGGCAGGGAGCCCGAATCCTCTCCGGCGGTCGCGAGGTCGGTCAGGTGACCAGCGGGACCTTCTCCCCGACTCTGGAGCGTGGTATCGCGCTCGCCCGCGTGAAGCAAGCGGCACTGGACGAGGAGCTCGAAGTCGAGATACGCGGAAGACGCCACCCCTTCCTCCGGGTGGAGACTCCTTTCGTTCCGCTCCACGTGAAGGATTGAGACCATTTCGAGGTGGCAGTGACAAATCTCGGATCAAGGAGTTGAACATGAGACCCACGGACATCCAGTACACCAAGGAACACGAGTGGATCCGCATGGAGGGCGATCAGGGGATCATCGGCGTGACCGATTTCGCCGCTTCGGAGCTGGGGGACATCGTGTTCATCGAACTTCCCACCGCCGGTACTGCGATCCAGGCGGGCGAATCCCTGGGGAGCATCGAGACGGTGAAGGCGGTCGAGGATCTCTATTCGCCGGTGAGCGGTGTGGTGCTCGATATCAACGTGAAGCTCGAAGAGAGTCCGGAGTTGGTGAACGAGGATCCATTTGGAGAGGGATGGATGGTGCGCGTTCAGGTGGAGAACCTCGACCAAGCCGAACTCCTGAGCGCGGAAGAATACGCCAGCGAAATCGGAGAGGAATGATCGTATGGCCTACGCGCCGCATACCGCCCGTGAAGTCGAGGAGATGCTCGAAACGATCGGGCATCCTTCCGTCGAGAGTCTCTTCTCGAGCATCCCCGACGCCCTCCGGCTGAAGAACGGTTTGAGGATCCCCGACGGCATCAGCGAGGCCGCCTTGAGGCGGGAGTTCGCCCGGATGGCGCGCGCCAATCAAAGCGCCGAGGATCTCGTCTGTTTCGCGGGCGGGGGCTACTACGAGCACGACATCCCGGCCGTCGTTCCCTATCTCGCGCTGCGGAGCGAGTTCGCCACCGCCTACACTCCGTATCAAGCGGAGGTTTCCCAAGGCACTCTCCAGGTCATCTACGAGTTCCAGAGCTACATCTGTCGTCTCACTGGACTCGACGTCAGCAACGCGAGCCTCTACGACGGCGCCACCGCTCTGGTGGAAGCGGTTCTCCTCGCCGTCAACCAGACCCGTCGTTCGAAGGTCCTCGTGCCGGCGACTCTCTGGTCTCGCTGGCAACGCGTGCTTCACACCTATCTGCAAGCGCGTGACCTGACGGTCCTGGCCATCGCCAGCAGCGAGGACGGCCGTCTGGACGAGGCTGACCTCGACGCAAAGCTCGACGACGACACTGCATGCGTGGTTCTGGTCCAGCCCAACGGGCTGGGAGTTCTGGAGGACGCGCGCGCGATCGGTCAGCGGGTGGAGAACAGCAACGCGCTGTTGATCGCGGCGGTGAATCCCACCACCCTGCCCTTGCTCGATCCCCCGGGATCCTACGGCGCGGCGGTAGCGGTGGGAGAGGGCCAGCCTCTGGGATTGCCCATGAGCTTCGGCGGGCCCACGTTTGGCTTCATCGCGGCGCGTGACGAGCTCAAGCGTCGCATGCCGGGTCGCATCGTGGGGGAGACGGTGGATCGCGACGGAAAGCGCGGTTTCGTGTTGACCCTGCAAACCCGGGAACAGCACATTCGCCGCGAAAAGGCCACCTCTAACATCTGCACCAACCAGGGTCTGGCTGCCACCATGGCAACCATCTACATGTCGATGCTTGGCAAAGAGGGATTGGCTGCGGTAGCGCATGCCTGCCAGGCCAAGGCCCATTATCTGGCCCAGGGACTGGAGCGAATCGGCGGGGTGGCGCTTCCTTTCAGCGCACCGTTCTTCCACGAGTTCGTCCTGCGGACGCCTTTGCCGGCACGCGAATTCCTGCAGCTCTGTGCCCAGGAGAAGATTCTGGCGGGAATCGCTCTGAGGGATCTGTGCGAAGGAGCCGACGAACGCGACGTGCTCGTCGCGGTGACCGAATTGCGGACGCGCGAGGAAATGGACGGTTACCTGAAGCTCGCCGAGGGAATCGTTGCGAATTCGAATGCCGCAACGGCGGGGGGGGCGTGATGAAGCAGGAAGAGGTGCTCACCATCTTTGAGCGCTCGCGAGCCGGAAGACTCAGCTATCTGGCGCCCGAGTTGGATGTGCCCGAGGTTTCACTTCCCGAAAATCTGCAGCGCAGAGAGGCGCTCGATTTTCCCCACCTGTCCGAAAGCGAAGTCGTTCGGCATTACACGAATCTCTCGGTGAAGAATTTTCACATCGACCGCAATCTGTATCCGCTGGGTTCGTGCACGATGAAGTACAACCCGAAAGTGAACGAACAGATCGCTGGCATGGCCGGATTCGCGAAGATTCATCCCCTTCAAGATGCCTCGCAAGTTCAGGGCGCCTTGGAAGTCATGGTGCGGCTGAAGGAGCTTCTGGCCGAGATCACCGGGATGGACGCGGTCAGTCTGCAGCCCGCCGCCGGGGCCCACGGAGAATTGCTCGGGATGATGGTCACCCGGCAGTACCACCTCTCCCGGGGCGAGCAGAAGCGCAAGCGGGTTCTCATTCCCGATTCGGCCCACGGAACGAACCCGGCCAGCGCCACCCTCGTGGGCTTCACCGTGGAGTCGGTGAGCACCGAGTCGGACGGCAAACTGCGAATCGAAAGACTGAAGGAGAAGCTGGGCGACGATCTCGCGGCCCTGATGATCACCAACCCGAATACTCTCGGTCTCTTCGAAACGCGGATCGCTGAAATCTCCGAACTGGTGCACGCGGCGGGAGGTCTGATGTACATGGATGGCGCCAACATGAACGCCATCATGGGGAAATCTCGTCCGGGCGACATGGGATTCGACCTGGTGCATCTGAACCTTCACAAAACCTTCAGCACGCCCCACGGCGGCGGCGGTCCGGGATGCGGACCCCTCTGTGTCGTGAAGAAGCTTGCGCCCTTCCTACCCTATCCGCGCGCCAAGCGGGGATCCGATGGCTACTCCTGGCTCGCTGAGCCCGAGGAAGGCGGAGTGCATCAGCGCATCCATGGCAGCTACGGCAACTTTCTCGTCATGGTGCGCGCCCTCGCCTACATATTGCGCAACGGCGGAAACGGCTTGAGCCGCGCCAGTGAAATGGCGGTGCTGAACGCGAACTATCTGAAGGCCAGGCTGAAGGATGCCCTCACGATCGATTACCCCGAGGGAACGCTCCACGAGTTCGTGGCCAGCGGTCGGGGGTTGAGGCCCTTGGGCCTCCACACTCTCGATCTCGCGAAGCGGCTCTTGGACTACGGCTATCACGCACCCACGATCTACTTTCCTCTCGTGGTCGAGGAGGCGCTCATGATCGAGCCCACCGAAACCGAGACCAAGGACACGATGGACGCGTTCGCCGACGCGATTCTTTCGATTCTGCAAGAGGCGCGCGAGAATCCGCAGCTGCTCCGCGACGCGCCGCTGACCACCCCGGTGCGTCGGCTCGACGAGACCAAGGCCAATCGGGCTCCCCAGGTGTGCTGGGGCGGCCGCTGCGATTGACGATGAAGCTTCTGCTGCTCTGCGATGGGGCTATGGGCGGAGAGCGGAACATGGCTCTCGACCGCGCTCTGCTGAGGGCCTACCAGCGGGGTGAACTGAACTCTCCACTTCTGCGGGTGTACGCCTGGGACCCTCCCGCGCTCTCGTTGGGTTACCACCAATCGGTGCGGGATTTGGATCTTTCGCGGCTGCGTGCCCAGAGAATCGATCTCGTGCGGCGTCCGAGCGGGGGGGGAGCGGTCTTGCACTGGCGGGAATGGACCTACGCCGTGGCTGGTCCGCTGGGGATCCCCGGTTTGGGCGGGGGGTTTCGTGAGATCTACGCCTCGCTCGCCGGAAGCCTGGTCGAAGCGCTGAACCGACTCGGGGTGGCGGCTCAGAGCGAAGGCACGGGAGGACCCGAGAGTTTTCTCTGCTTCGAGTCTCTCCACGGGCACGAGATCTCGGTGGGGGGACGAAAGCTGGTGGGGAGCGCGTTCAGGCAGACCCGACGCGCGTTCTTGCAACACGGAAGTCTGTTGGTGGGTCCGGAGCATCTGCGCATCGTCGAGCTCTTGGGTGAGGGAAATGCGGAGGAGCGCGAGGCGCGCAGACAGAGCTTGCGCCGGCGCACGACGAACCTAAAGGAGCTCGGACACTCGGAGCTCTCCGCCGAGAGCTTCGCGCTTGCCTTCGCGGATACCCTGTCCGCGCGCTTGAAACTCGCGGTCGAAGTGCTCGAAAGCTATCCGAATGCGGTCTCGGTTCTCGCCGAGGATTCGAGTCTTCTCTCGCCCGCCGCTCGCATTCGCCCTTGACCGCTCGGGCGCTGTCCTTGCACCTTGAATCCTGCACACCAACCCCGCGGCGCGTTCATGGCAGCATTCGTCCTTCGACGTCTCTTGGGCTCCATTCTCCTTCTCTGGGGCGTGGTCACGCTCACCTTCGTGCTGCTCCAGGTCGCGCCGGGCGATCCGATGGACGCACTCGTCGATCCCTCATTCACTCCGCAGGACGTTCAGGCGATCCGGGCGCGCTACGGTCTGGACGAGCCGATGGCGGTACAGTACGTCTCTTGGCTCACAGGCCTTTTGCACGGTGACCTGGGGATCAGCCTTCGCCACAAGAGACCGGTGGCCAAGATCCTCGCCGAGGCCATCCCCAACACGCTGAGGCTGAGCGTGGTGTCGTTTCTGCTCTGGCTCGTCGCCGGGACCGCACTCGGGGTGTGGGCCGCCGCACGGAGGGGGCGCGCGAGCGAACGGGGGGCCACCATCTTGAGTCTTCTCGTCTACAGTCTGCCCTCGTTTTGGCTGGGGCTGATGCTCCAGCTCATCTTCGTGTGGCGACTCCACTGGCTTCCCTCCGGCGGGATGGCGGATGGGAGTCTGTCCGCGCTGGGGTTTTGGCCCTGGTTCCTTTCGAGTTGTCGTCATCTCGTGCTCCCGGCGGCGGTTCTCGGGCTTTCAGGGGCGGCGGGGCTCGCGCGTTACATGCGTTCCTCGATGCTGGAGATTCTCTCGCAGGATTACATTCGGACCGCGCGCGCGAAGGGCCTCAGCGAACGCGCGGTGCTCCTGAAGCATGCTCTGCGCAACGCGGCCATTCCTCTGATCACTCTTCTCGGGTTGAGTCTGCCTTTCCTGCTCAGCGGAGCGGTCGTGGTGGAGGTGATCTTCTCGTGGCCGGGGATGGGACAGGTCGCGGTCTCCGCCCTCCTCGGGCGCGACTATCCGGTGATCCTGGCCACTACCCTCTTGTCGGGCAGCATGGTCATCGTGGGAAACCTCCTGGCGGATCTGGCCTATGGCGTGATCGATCC
Organism: Candidatus Krumholzibacteriota bacterium; assembly: GCA_963764625.1. GTDB lineage: Bacteria > Krumholzibacteriota > Krumholzibacteriia > JAJRXK01 > JAJRXK01 > JAOZPE01. Next base: position 1,046,207 of record CAVXTH010000009.1, read on the forward strand.
GCGCATCCGGTTGGGTTGAGATGCTCCACGCCGCGCGCCGCATCGGGTTGTCGTTCCTCGTCCTCTTGCCGCTTGCGCTCAAGGGACCCGCGGCGTACGAGTGGCTTTTTGGGAGGGCAAATGGAGCCGACGGCGCGGTGGCCGCGTGGAGCTCCTTGATCCTGGCTCTCCTTCTGCTTTTGGGGCCGCGCGTGGATCCCGCGTCGTGGTGGTCCAAGGCCTGGGCCGATACCTCTGCCCGTATCGGACTTTCGCTGATCGCGTTTCTCCTCCTGGTCGCTCTGTTGGCTCCCCTTCTGTCCGCCTACGACCCCACGGAACTGGGAGTCCCGGTGGTCTCACGTTTTTTGTCTCCTTCGGCGCGCCACCTCATGGGAACCGACCTCTTGGGGCGGGACCTCTACAGCCGGGTCGTCTACGGGGCGCGGATCTCCCTCTTCATCGGCGTGGCCAGTGTTTCCACCTCGGTCCTTTTGGGAATTCTGGTGGGAGCCTCGGCCGGGTTCCTGGGTGGATTCGCCGATAGCGTTCTCATGCGCTTCACCGATTTCATGCTGGCGTTCCCGCGGCTCTTTCTCATTCTCGCGCTCATGGCCGTGTTCTCACCCTCGACCTGGCTCGTGGTGCTGGTTCTGGGCACGACCGGGTGGATGGGCGTGGCGCGCGTGGTGCGGGGAGGAGTGCTCCAGGTACTCGGGATGGACTTCGTGGAGGCGGGACGGGCGCTGGGAATACCGCGCGCGCGCTTGCTGCTTCGCCACGTGCTGCCCTCGGCCATGGCCCCCGTCATCGTGGCGGCCACTCTTCGGGTGGGCAATGCCATCCTGGCCGAGAGTTTCCTGAGCTTTCTCGGCCTGGGGGTGCAGCCCCCGGCCGTGAGTTGGGGCCAACTCATCGGACAAGGGCGGGATACGCTCTTGACGGCGTGGTGGATCTCGACCTTTCCTGGGCTTGCCATCACCCTGACCGTCATCGGATTCAACCTGCTCGGTGATGGTCTGCGCGACCTCAACGACCCCCGCTTGATCGTGAAATCGAGTTCGAGGCCATGAACGAAACCCTCCTGCAACTCGAGGACCTCAGAGCGGCCTTCTTTAGCGAGGCCGGCACGGCGATGGCGGTCGACGGGGTGAGCCTGCGGGTGCACAAGGGAAGCACTCTGGGGCTGGTCGGGGAATCGGGCTGTGGCAAGAGCGCGCTCGCGCTCTCGATTCTGCGCCTTCTTCCGGCCCCTTCGGGTCGGGTCATCTCCGGACGCGTTCTCTTCTCGGGTCGTGATCTCCTGCAACTGAAGGAGGCCGAGCTGCGTAAGGTGCGCGGCAAGGAGATCGGTATCGTCTTCCAGGAACCCATGACGAGCCTCAATCCGGTCTATCCCTGCGGCGAGCAGGTCGCGGAGGTCTTGCGACTGCACGAGGGCCTGTCGCGCAAGCAGGCCAAGACGCGCGCGATCGAGCTCTTCGATTCGGTGGGGATCCCCGATCCCGTGCGGCGGGTGGACGACTACCCGTACCAGCTCTCGGGGGGCATGCGGCAGCGGGTGATGATTGCCATGGCCATCGCGTGCCGACCCAAGCTACTCATCGCGGACGAGCCGACCACCGCCCTCGATCTGACCATTCAGAGCCAGATCCTGCAGCTCCTGGACAGACTCCAATCGGAGCTGGGCATGAGTCTTCTGCACATCACGCACGATCTGGCGGTGCTGGCCCAGAGCGCGCACGAAGTCGCCGTGATGTACGCCGGACGCCTGGTGGAATTGGCGCCGGCCGACACGATCTTCGAGCGACCGGCCCACCCCTACACGCTGGGGCTTCTCGCGTGCCGCCCGGAAGGGGTTCTGCCCTCGGGCCGCTTGCGCGTGATCGGCGGCAGCGTGCCCGATCCCATGCAGCGAAGCGCCGGCTGCCGATTCGCGCCCCGCTGTCCTTTCGCGAAGGAGCACTGCCGTGAGGAATCCCCTCCCATGACCGCGGTGGAGGAGGGTCACGAAGTCGCGTGCTTCGAGGCCGAGCGCGTGCGCGAGGAGGGGAGGTGGCCCGATGAGCGAGCGAACTGAAATGGGGCCCCTCTTGAGGGTGAGAGGGCTCACGAAGCACTTCGCCCCGCGACCTTCTCTCTTTGCGGGTTCTCGCGAACCCCTGCGCGCGGTGGAGGGGATCGATCTGACCCTGCACCGCGGTGAAACCCTCGGCCTGGTGGGCGAATCCGGGTGTGGGAAGAGCACCACCGCCCGCTGCATTCTCCGTCTGCTGGAGGCCACTGCGGGCGAAATCGAGGTGAAGGGAGTCGACGTGCGCCGCCTCCGCGGCCAAGAGCTACGCCGATTCCGCCGTCACATGCAGATCGTCTTTCAGGATCCCTACGGGAGTCTGAACCCGCGCTTCACGGTGGGGCAGGCGCTCGAGGAGGCGCTTCTGGTCCATGGAATGGGCACCGCCGCGGAGCGAGGCGAGAGGGTGCGGGCGATGCTCGCGCGCGTCGGTCTCGCGCAGGAGCACCTGGGGCGCTACCCGCACGAGTTCAGTGGGGGACAGAGGCAACGGGTGGGGATCGCGCGTGCGCTCATCCTGAGTCCCGAACTGGTGATCGCGGACGAGCCGGTCTCGGCGTTGGATCTGAGCGTGCAGGCGCAGATTCTCAATCTCTTGCGGGATCTCCAGGAGGAAATGAACCTGGGCTATCTGTTCATCGCGCACGATCTGGCAGTGGTGGAGCACATGAGTCACCGCGTCGCGGTGATGTACGCGGGTCGCATCGTCGAGGAGGGACCGACGCACGAGATCATGCGCGCGCCCAAGCACCCCTACACGCGCGCCTTGCTCGCGGCGGCCCCCCGCATCGAAGCCAAACCGCGCGCGGAAACGGTCGCGGTGGTGCAGGGCGACGCACCCAGCGCACGGCGGCGTCCCAGCGGATGCCCCTTTCACCCGCGTTGCCCCGAGTTCCGGCCCGAATGTGCGCGTTTTCGCCCCGAACTGTCGCCGCCCGAGGGCTCCCACCGCGTCGCCTGCTGGATCTACGACTCGCCGCCCTCCTCGTCAGTGTCCCAATAGAGTGTCCCATAAGAGCTTAGCGCGCCAACGGCGGGGTTGACTCGATTCCACCCGCCCCGTATATTTCGCACGTCACATCAGAGGTGCCTGATGTTGTGGCTTTTCCTGATCCCCTGGACTTGCCGGGCCCTTCGAGCCCGGCTCGTGCTTGGGATTCACGGGTGGAGGCTCCACTCAGCCGGATCCTTCAGGGGGAGCTGCGGATCAGGGGTGTCGTCAGTTTTAACCCCGCACTCTGTGTTTCGCACCCGCACCGGCCCGGGTGTCAGCGCGTTACCCCTGCGCGCTCGTGAGCCGAATGGGTCGTGTGCCGGGGTGTGTGGCGCATCCCCACGCTGGACTGTGGAGTTGTTCTCCACCGAGAGAACACCAAGGAGTACCGTCATGTTCCATCGGTCACTCGGTCGCGGGTCGTCACTCGTCCTAGCATTGATCTTATGGGTCTGCGCCCTTCCGGCTCACGCACAGAATACCGGCGGCATTTCCGGCACCATTCGCAACGGAGAGACCAAAGAACTCTTGGACTACGCCAACGTGGTGGTGACACGGGACAGCGACAAAGCGCAGTGGGGGACCATGTCGCTAGGTGGTGGACGCTTCTTTCTGCGCGACCTGCCGGCCGGAGACTACACCATCAGCATTCTGTATTTGGGTTACAAGAAGGTCACGCAGCCGGTGACGGTGGTCGCCGGAAAATCCGTGACCCTGGATTTCGATCTGGAAGTGACGGTGGTGAAGACCTTCGACGAATTCGTGGTCGAGGGGCAGGCCGTCATGGTCGAGGTGAAGGAAACCGAATTCACCCAAAACGTGCATGCCGAGGATCTGACCGACTACGCGGTGGATTCGGTCGAGGAAGCGGTGGCCCAACAGGCGGGAATCGTGGCCCGCGGCGGCGAGTTGTACGTCCGCGGGGGCCGCTCCGGTGAGCTCTCCTTTCGGATCGACGGAGTGGCGGTGGACGACCCGCTCGGCGGGGGATCGATGGGAGTCGGGAGCTTGGGGGTCGCAAACGTCGAGACGGTGACCGGTGGTCAGGATCCCGAGTACGGGAACGCGCTCTCCGGGGTCGTGAACGTCACCACCCGCGAGGGTGGAGACAAGTTCGAGGCGCGCTTCCGTTATCTCACCGACGACTTCGGCCGCCAGGACCGCACCTACACCAATTTCGACCGCTTCGAGTTCGCGTTCGGTGGTCCGACGGGGATCCCGCGCCTGACCTACTTCGTCAACGGCGACCTCTCCTTCACGGACAACGAGAACTACAACCGCGCTAATCGCCCCGAGAGCGAAGTGAAACTGCTGGGAGTGACCCTGTGGAAGTGGCGGCGCCGGCAGACCAATCAGGGGCGGGGCTCGGTCAAGCTGGCCTACCGCTTCGACGATGCGGGCGCGCGCAAGATCACGGCGGAGGTCACGACCAATTTCACCCGGAGTGATCCCTATCTGCCGAACTGGGACGTGCAGGGCTATGCGCAGAAGATTCTCACCATGCCCGAAATCGAATCGGTCTCGGGAAGCTACCGCTTCTCTGGCCGTACGCGCCGCGTGTATTACGGCCCCTGGGTGCAGAACATGCAGCGCATGGCCCATACGGTACGCGTCGCGGTGGATCGCGGTGAGGGCACTTTCTACGAGCCCATGGCGGTGCTGCAATTGCGCGATACCCGCGGCAGCACCTTCCTCGCCGCCGCGCAACCCCAATTCGAGGGCTTCCAGTACCCGGTGTCCAGCTTCTCCACCGTTCAGGAAGATTCGTCCTACGTCGACTTCAACTCGGCGGATCGGGGACCGGAAAGCAAGCGCTGGAGCACGCAGGCGAAGGTGGTGTGGCGCCACGCGCTCAACGACACCGACTTCTACACCCTTCGTCTCGCGCGTCTGGAGTTCAACAGCTTCAACTCGGTAGCGGGGGACCTCTTGCCCTACGAGTTCAATCACGGGGGAATCGACGGGCCGGGTACCTTCTTCGGCACTCAGCCCTCGTATCAGATCAGCACCGACTTCGCGACCGATCAGGACAACCCCTTTCTGGTCACCTCGGGCGACTACTACGTATACCGGGACCAAAAGACGGTCCAGTACACGAGCAAGTTCGACATCACGAGCACACGCTACAAGGGACACAAGATCAAGAGCGGCTTCAAGGTTCTCTACAACGATCTCAGGGACAAGAACCTGTCCAGCCCGGCCGTGGAGCGCCAGGACCGGCTCACCGGGGGGTTCTCGCAGGGGAGCAACCGCAACGTGTTCCACAGCTTTAACCCCGAGGCCTCCTACTACCTGCAGGACCGCTGGGAGCACGAGGGCATGGTGGTCAACGGTGGATTCCGTTGGGACATGTTCTCGCCCGGTTCCGCCGCCACCATCCAACTCGGCAACGAGGGCGTCGATCGCAACGTCTTGAAGTACAAGACCGCGTTCAGCCCCCGCATTGGATTCGCATTCCCCATCACGGATCGCGACGCGTTCCACTTCCACTACGGGCGCTTTATCCAGTTCCCCGAGCGCGACGTGCTCTTCGCCAGCCAGGACGCGATCGGGAACCAGGGATCGCTGGGAAATCCGAATCTGCAGTCCATGTTGACCATCGCCTACCAGGCGGGAATCCGGCGGCAGTTCAACGACTATCTCGCCGGTCAGATGGTAGTCTACTGGAAGGACATCTACGGGTTGATCGCGACGACCACCGTGACCGACGAGACGACGGGGAACACCCTGCGGCGCTACATCAACAAGGCCTTCGCCAATGCCCGCGGACTCGAGCTCACCCTGGACAAGCGCTATAGCAACCGCTGGAGCATGAAGTTGGCCTACACCTTCGCGTTCGCCGACGGGGTTGCGAGTGACCAGGCTTTTGGTTCGAATCCCGAAGGATTGGAGTTCATTCCCAACCAGGAGTTGCCACTCAACTGGGACCGGCGTCACAGTCTTCACCTGGGGCTTCGAGTTCAGGAACCCAACGTCTGGGCGGCCAGTATGACTTTCGATTACGGTACTGGTTTTCCCTGGACCCCGGTGTTCCGTTTCGAGAAGAAGATCGACCCGCTCTGACGAGAACAGCCGGCGCCACCCCGACGAGTATGACCTGAGTCTGCAGGCCGAACGGCACGTGAATGTCTACGGCCAGAAGGTGACGCTTTTCCTGCAGGGTCTGAACCTGATCAATCAAGACATCGTGGCCACCCAGGCGCCCTTCGTGGCCCCGGTGGCGCCTAACGCAACGACCGCCTACACGGCCTACCTGACCGACACGGGCAAATATGGAGGAGCGCTGCTGTACGACGTGGATGGGAGCGGCCGGAACGACTACGTCCCGGTCAACGACCCGCGCGTCTTTCGGCAGCACCGCATCTTCCGCGTGGGACTCGGATGGCAATTCTAACTCGACAAGCGGGTCGCCGAAGGAGGCTTGTGAGCATGTGGTTCCTTGCCACTCGTGAAGAGATCGACTGGTGGCGTCGAGTTCTCTGGCTTCTTGTGCTTGCCGGTGCCCTGCTGAGCGCGAACGTTGTGGTGGCCCGGTACGACGGACCCGAGATCATCGACCTAGGCAAGGATGCGCAGGGAACCTACACGATCTTGGGCAACTTCGTGATGAACGTCGGACAGGCGCAATGCAACATCACGAACTTCGGGCTGATCGGTTCGCAGCCGGGTTTCCGCCGAAGCTACTCGGACGCGCCTTCGATGATGTGGCCCGCGGGGAGCGGTGTGGACTATCTCTGGTCGGCCGGTCTCTGGTTCGGCGCGATCAAGAACGGCGTGCCGGCCGTCTCGACAGGACAGTACGAAACCGAGTTTCGTCCAGACGCCCAGGACCCTCTGGCCACCATCTTTACGATGAAGCAAGGGGATCCCGGAGGCGCGCGTTACCCCGATCCCAACGAGGATGACGACAAGGACGGCTTGATCAACGAAGATCCCAAGAACGGGATCGACGACGATGGCGACGGGAAGATCGACGAGGATTTCGAGGCGATCGGCAACCAGCATTTCCGCTGCGTCTACTCCGACTATTCCCCCCAGGCCATCGAGACCTATCCCGACCACGAGCCTTTGTACATCGACGTGGTGCAGGAGACCTTCCAGTGGGAGGACGAAGCGGTCGACGATTTCGTCGGGTTCCAGTTCACCATCACCAACACAGGCGTGTCTCCACTCGACGACATCTATCTGGGGTTCTTCGCCGACCCGGACTGTGGCCCCCGTGGCGGCGTGCAGATCGCCAACGACGACTTGCCCGGCTTCTGGGCCGGAACGGTCCGCGCGCCGGACGGGTCGTACGTCCCGCTCGCCATTGCCTATCAATATGACGACGACGGCGACGCGGGGAAGACTCCGGGTTTCTTCGGAATGTTCTTCCTCAATCACGACACCGATCCCACCGGGGAGAAAGCGCCCAAGCAGGTTGGCATCACCTCCTTCCAGAATTTCAGTGGAAGTGCGACTTTCGATCGCGGCGGGGATCCCACCAATGACTCTGAGCGCTACGATCTCATGTCGCGCAAGGCCATCGACTCCACTCCCCAGATCGGGCAGGGTCGAGGCAACGATTATCGCATTCTGTTGGCGACCGGGCCGTTCGCCGGTCTCGAGCCTCAGCAGAGTATCGAGTTCCAGGCGGCCTTCGTGATCGGGGATGGATTCGAGGGGATGCGACGGAACGCAGTCCAGGCGGCGCTGACCTACTTGGGGGCCGACTTCGACCGGGACGGAAACCGGGACACTGGAATCAAGGGCCGCGAATCCAAGATCTGCATCGACGACTTCGGGCCTCGGGGAGCCTCGAACCCCATCTTCAGTCTCTTTGTCGACTGCACCGACAGTCTTACCATCGTCCAGGGGCGGGCGATCCTCATCGAGACCAAGGATCTCGACGATGACGGCTGCATCTACATCGATGCCGACTGCGATTTCGAGCGCGCGCGTACTGGGCAGGACATTCGTGGCTTGACCGAGAATCCCTGTCTGCAGGACGGGGAGGGTGTCGACAACGCCTACCTGGCCGGCTGCACCGGGGTGTTGGGCAAGGAATACCGCCAAGATTGGCTCGTGGGTCTCGCCCCGTCGGCTCCCACGATGAGACTCTGGCAGACAAACAACCGCGTACACGTCTTCTTCAACAACAAGAGCGAACTGGAAAAGGACGTGCGTCTGCAGAAGAAGGACTTCGAATCCTACCGGATCTGGCGCGCGGACAACTGGGACCGCCCCTATGGCTCATCGGTGGAGAACGGGCCGGAGGCGCGGCTATGGAGGCTCATCGCGGAGTACGACCTGGTGGATAGTTTCACCACCGTTCGTTCGATCAGCAACGGACGCGACGAGGTGACGGAGAAACTTCCCTTGGGCGCGAACACCGGGCTCGATCCCATCCGCTATACGCCCTCAGTCAATCGTCCGGGCTCGTATGAAGCGGCCCAGTACAAGGATCTTTCCGCCCTGATCGATCAGATCCTCGCGGAGAACAAGCAGATTCTGAATCCGAGTTCAGGTGCTTCGTTACCGCAAGGCGGATGGCACCATCACCGCCATCGGAATGGCGTACCCTCAGTTGGCGAACTGGGAGTGCTGCTACGACCAGGTCGACAGCCTGTATTGGTCCAAGCTCGATCCACCCGTCGAGTTCTACGAGTACGTCGATACGGACGTACACAACGGGATCTACTACTTCTATTCGGTGACCGCTTCTGACTTCACGGTGGATCAGTCGAAGACGGATCTAGTGCCCACGGGTCCCGGCCTAGTGGGAGATCCGCAGAGCAACTTTGCATTCGCGTCTCCGAAGTCGAATGCGCAAACTCCGGAGGAACGAAAGGCCAACGGAGCCAACATCTACGTCGTGCCGAACCCGGCCACGAGGGAGTCACTCTCGGAGTTCAGTCAACTCTTTCCGAATGCCGACGATCCGACGGGGGTTCGCGTGGAATTTCGCAATCTCCCGAGATCGAAGAACACGGTGAAGATCTTCACCCTGTCCGGCGATCTGGTGACGGAAATTCCCCACGACGGGACTCTGGGTGACGGTTCCGTCTCCTGGAATCTGGTTTCGCGAAACGGTCAGGAAATCGTCAGTGGGATCTATCTGTACTCGGTGGAATCCGAGGACAACAAGTTCAATCGGGTGGTGGGGAAGTTTACCGTCATTCGTTAAGTGCTCAAATTTGGGGCTCGAGAGTAGAGCTCTCGACCTGCTCTTTTGGAGCGGAGGTTGATCGATGAAGCTGCGGAAAGTCCTCGTTCTATCTGCCCTGGGATTGAGCCTGTTGGCCACGCTTCCCGCTACGGCCCGCGCGGCCCAAGTCTTCGAGAAGGTGGGTACCTTTGGGGCTCAGTTCTTGAAGATCGGGGTGAGCGCCCGGGCTACCGCTCTCGGTTCGGCTTTCACCGCGATCGCGGACGACGCGACCGCCGTGTACTGGAATCCGGCCGGCATCGTATCCATCCGAGGAAGCGAACTCACTCTCAATCAGACCATGTGGCCGGCCGACATCAAGCTCAGCTACGCGGCCTACGTCTTCAACCCCAGGAGCATCCCCGGAACCTTCGCCATCAGCGCGCGCGCTCTCTGGATGGACCCCGAGCCGGAGAGAACCGCCTTCAAGCCCGAGGGCACGGGCCGCACCTTCGACAACGGGATGAGTACGCTCGGTCTCACCTACAGTCGCTATTTCACGGACAAGTTTTCCGCCGGGTTTACCGGCTATTACCTGCACAGCGGACTCGCGGAGACTTCGGTCAACTCCTTCCTCATGGACGTGGGGATTCTCTATCGGGTCGGGATTCGCGGCATGAAAATCGGGATGATCATTCAGAGCTTGGGCGGCGAGGTGAACTACGACGATCGTCCCGCCCGCATGCCCACGACCTTCAAGGTCGGAGTGAGCTTCCTGCCGATTCGCACCGAGCGCCAGACCGTACTCGTGTCGGGCGAATTCCAGCACCCGGCGGACAATGCGGAACGTGCCAATTTCGGCCTGGAATACGGCATGGACGATACCTTCTTCCTGCGCGGCGGCTACAACCTCAATTACGACTCGGAGACTTTCTCCGCCGGAGCCGGGTTCCGGGTCCATACCGGGGAAAGCAGCGCGGCGGTTCTCGACTACTCCTACGTGGACATGTCGAGCTTGGGTGGCGTCCATCGGGTCACGGTCTCGTTCCGGTACTAGGGGGCTTCGGGCCAGGCGGAACTCCGATGGGGCCGTGAAACAATGCGAAGACGAGCGACACGCGACGAACTCCGGCCAGGGGGAGAATCCACCCTTCTCCTCACGTTCGCGGCTGCCCTGCTCGTACTCTCGCTCGGGGCGAACTCATCGCGGGCCGGGGTTCCTCTCGCGCTTCAATCCACCGGAGACCTGAGCTTCAGCGCCGATTTGCCGGTCTTCTTCGATTCGCAGGGCCCCAGGCTAGACGCGACGGTCATCGTCTATCATCCCCAGCTGGAATTTCAGAAGCGGCCGAGTGGCGAGTACGAGGCCAGAGCGCGGCTTCATCTGAAGCTCGCGCGCGAGGGAGAGGTTTTCCTCGATACCGAACAGGTCTTCGTGGTCGACGTGAACGACTGGCAGGGAACCCAGAATGCCAAGCGCTTTGCTCTATTCGAACTCAGCCGCCACGTCGACAGTGGATCCTGGGCGGTGACGATCGAACTGGAGAACCTGGACAGCGGCCAAGGGCTCAGCCAGAAGAAGGCGCAGGCCAGCGGAGTCCTCGTCGTTCCTTCGCCGCAGTCCACCGGCTGCTACCTGAGTGATCTCGAGTTTCGCTGGAATACGCCACAGGGCACGCAGCTTCCCAATCCTGAGCGTCTCTACGGGATCAGCCAGGACACGCTGCGAGTGTATTTCGAGCTCAATCGCGCTCCCCAGACGCCGGTGTCCCTCGCGGTGCGCATCGAGGACCCCCTGAGTGGTTTCTCGCAGGGCGATACCATTTCGGTGGGGGGTACAGACGACCGGCGGGCCGCGACCTACAACGCCCCGCTACAGACCTTCCTGGAGGGAAGTTATCGACTGACGATCGTGCCGCTTCAGATGGAGACGGAGCCGAGGCAGGGTCAGTTCGTGGTGGCGTGGAACATGGATCATCTCCTGGCGAATTCGCACCTGGTGGATTTGGAGGTCGAGCTGCTCTTCACCGGCGATCAGCGGGATCGTCTGAAGAACATGTCGCGAACCGCGCGGGCAGCGGCGCTCGACAAGTTCTGGGCCGTCCACGATCCCACGCCTGGAACCAAAGCAAACGAGACCTACGAGCGCTTTCTGAAACGAGTGGACTACGCGAGGCGCTTCTTCGCCGAACAGGGAGTTCCGGGTCCCTTGAGCGCGCGTGGTCGCGTATACATTCGCTATGGGGCTCCGGCTCAGCGTCAATTCGACGTGGTTCCCAACGATACCGCGGAGATGGAGGAGGCGATCGCGAAGGTGCATGATCCAGCTCAAGTGGATCGCGCCGGGAAGACCGTGAAGTCGACGGTGCCCCTCGACCGATCCCGCTTTGAAACTCAGCAAGACCTGTCTAGATTGACCCCGGGTTCGTTGAATTCTTTGGCGGCCTTCGAGCTCTGGATCTACGATCAGGTCGGCGATCCCCTGATCGAGAGCGAGACTCCGGAATGGTCCGAGGGGATGGATCTGCGGTTCCTCTTCGTGGACCAACTCGGCACTGGGGTCTATCACCTAGAAACCTCCAATTACCCATTTCGCAAGGACTAAGGGGTTGTTCTGATGCGGAAGCAAGTCTTGACAGTGCGAAAACGGGCTCCGTATACTACTGCCTGTTTTTCGGATATTTTCGGGTCGGGGTCGACTTTCTTATCGACATCTGCGGCTCCTGGAAACCCGCGCAATTCGTCACCCGAGGAAAGGACAAGGCAGCCAATGGCTCGCAATGGTCTGTTCACATGCGCCCTCCTGTTCGTCGCGGCCCTGACCCTGGCATTCGCGCATCCGGCCGTAGCCCAGGATGCACCCCCCGATTCCCTCAACTTCGAGGGAGTGATGAATACGGCGGATTCGCTGGCGTGGTCGCTCTCGGACTCCAGCGACGAAGTCGTGGTCGTCGAGGTCCCGGCGGGTGGCTTCATGGGGTGGTTCGAGCGGGACATGCCCTGGCTCGCTCGCAGTGGCGCCGGTCAGCTCTTCATCAAGGGCGGCAACTTCATGCTGCCTCTCTTTCTCTGCGCGATCGTGATGATCGCAGTGCTGATCGAGCGTTTCGTCACTCTGGCACGCGCGCGGACGAACACGCGCCGTCTCATCGGCACCGTCATCACGACTCTCCGCAGTGACGGCATCACCGAGGCCGCCCAAGTCTGCGAGCGCACTCGCGGGCCCATTGCCGCGATTCTCCACAGCGGTTTGCTGCGGGCCGACCGCGGCCCCGAAGCGGTGGAGAAGGCCATCGAGACCTCGGGAACTATCGAGATGTCCTTCCTCGAGCGAGGGCTGGTGGCCCTTTCCACGGTGGCGAACGTGGCGCCTCTGTTGGGCTTTCTCGGAACCGTCTCGGGTATGATCAATGCCTTCGAGGCCATCGCCAACGCTGATCAGGTGAACGCGAAACTGGTCGCGAGCGGGATCTCGGAAGCTCTCATCACCACTGCGGCCGGGCTCGTAATCGCGATTCCCGCCAGTATTGGCTACAGCTTCTTTCTCTCGGTGATCGATCGCTTTATCATTGAGATGGAGGAGACTTCAGCCGAGCTGGTGGAGGAACTGACGCAGGTCGGCCCCTCCGCCTGAGCTGACGGGAACTAGGGGCGCCTGGCGCAGGTTGAAGCGGAGTAGACCATGGCAGTAAAGCTGAAACGCAGGAAGCAGGGTGTGGCCGAGATCAACATGGCCTCGATCTCGGACATCGTGTTCCTTCTGCTCATCTTCTTCATGGTCGCGACGATCTTCAATCAGGAGTTGGGACTGCCGCTCATCTTGCCCGGCAAGACGGATTCGAACGAAGAGGTCAAGGTCAAGCAGTCCAACGTCGCGGATCTGAAGATCGACGCGTTCAACCAGGTCACACTCGATGGAGTGCCGATTCGAGTCAACCAGATCAAGAATGAGCTGATTCGCAGACTCAAGGCCAATTCGAAACTGGTGGTCATTCTGAGCACGCACCCCGATGCCGATTACGGGGCAATGGTGTCGGTGCTCGACGAGATCCGCCTCGCGAAAGCGCGGCGCATGGCCATCAAGGTACTCAAGAGCTAGAGGGATCCAGGGTGAAGTTCGAGAAGAACATCAAGTCCACCACGAGCATCCCCACCGCGTCGATGGGCGACATCGTGTTCATGCTGTTACTTTTCTTCATGGTTACCACGGTGTTCAAGACCGAAGATGGTCTGCCGGTGGATCTCCCCCGGGCGGAGTCCGGAGTGGAGCCCAAGCGGGAATTGGTGAGCCACATCTGGATCGATCGCAAGGGGAGGATCTCGATCGACGACAAGCTCGTGACCGTAGAAGCGGTGTTTCCGATCATGCTGCAGAAGTACAAGGAGAACCCGCTGTTGATCGTGGCCTTCCAGACCGACACGAAGGCCAAGTACAAGGTCATGGACGACGTTATGGAGAAGCTGAAGGAGGCCAACGCGGTCCGCGTGAGCTTCAATGACAAGTTCGAGTCTTTGTCCGGTCCGAAGTATTAGAGTTAGAGGCAGTCATGACGACGCATGCGCATGTGACGAAAGGCTCGCACCTTGGACTCGGTGAGGCAGTCTTCCTCAACGAGAACCAACGCTTCAAGGCGCGCTACGGGGTCTATCTGCGTCGTTCGACCTACGCCTCTCTGCTTATCTGGCTTCTGATCTTCCTTTTCTCTCCGGTGTACAAGCCCACGCCGTATCATCTCCGCGAAGACAAGATCGAGATTCTCGACATCCCCGACGCGATCGACATCCCGCCTCCTCCCAAGGAGATTCCGCGGCCCCAGGTGCCAATCGAGGCGGCTCCGGATGCGGAAGTGAATGAGGACGTCGATCTGGCAGAGACTCTCCCGGATAACTGGGATACGGCCGCTCTCCCCCAAGGTGGCGGCTCGGCCACCACGGGAAACACCTTCGTCGCGTTCGACACCAAGCCCGAAATCGTGAAGTGGGTGCCCCCGAAATACCCTGAGACCGCACGAGACATGGAATTGCAGGGCACCGTCCTGGTGAACGTGCTCGTGGGCACCGACGGACGGGCCAAGACGGCCGAGGTCATCAAGAGCGTGCACCCGATCCTGGATGCCGAGGCCCTGAAGGCGGCCCTCCGATGCATTTTCAAGCCGGGGAAACAACGAGACTTCGCGGTGGAAGTCTGGGTGACCTTACCGTACAGATTCAAGCTCTACTAAAGGGCGGCCCCCCAGCATCTTGGCTGCAACCCGGGCGGCGATCTTCCGTATGATCGGGGGAGTGTCGAACTGCTTGTCCCAAGAATCTTGGTGGCCGTTTCCCGCTCTGTTGTGTTCGCTGTGGGCTCGCCATACGGCTCGAGGATGGCCGGCCTTCACGGTGATGGTAGAATCTCCACTGTGTCTCCCTAAGGAGTGTCTTTCCATGAAGAGAGTGTCCCTCCCAAGGACCGTTTCCTTCGCAGCTCCACTCATGCTGCTGCTCGTCGCGGCGTTTTCCACGCCCTGCCACGCTCAGTTGGACATCAAGCTCCAGCAACTCCAAGAGGCGATCAAGGGGCTCTACACGGGGAACCCGGTCACTCTGGACGAGTGCTTGAAGGTGGCCAAGGTGGGCTCCACCGCCCTGGGAGTGTACGAGGAGAACCTCTCGGCGGCGCGAAGCGATCAGACCGCCGCCAAGGCTCAGTGGTTGCCGGACCTCTCCGCCTCTGCCAACTGGAATCGAGCCCAACGCACGGACTTCGACGTGGAGGATTATAGCAACGCGACCATCGTGGCCGGCCAGCCCATCTACTACGTGGATCAGAACGGGAACTTCCTCGACCAGCTCTCCATCAATGGCGTGCCGGCCTTCGAGCCCTCGCTCGTGGCTTCGGGAACGACGGATCAGACGATCCTCCAGACTTTCAAGTCGGCCAGCCTCGGCACCAACTGGACTGTTTTCGACGGATTCCAGCGGATCTCCTCCATCAAGGCCAGTGGAGCGGCGGTCCGGGCCGCCCAGTCCGATCTGGGCTATCAGGAGACCCTACTCATCCAAGACGTGAGTGAGGCGTTCTACAACGTGGTGCGCGCCCAGAAGCAGGTGGAGGTCGCCACGGAGACCCAGGACGTCGCGAAGCAGGAACTCGATCGCAGCAAGACCTACTTCGACGTGGGGATCGCCACCAAGAGCGACGTGCTGCAGGCGCAGGTGCGCTACAAGCAGACGCAGCTCGACCTGGTCCGCGCCCGCAATTCC
The DNA here is from genome assembly GCA_963764625.1 of Candidatus Krumholzibacteriota bacterium. Taxonomy (GTDB): domain Bacteria; phylum Krumholzibacteriota; class Krumholzibacteriia; order JAJRXK01; family JAJRXK01; genus JAOZPE01. The sequence continues at coordinate 1,061,627 of CAVXTH010000009.1, forward strand.
GAGCGCCAGTCCTTCGTGCTCTTGACTCATTTCATGAACATTCCCGGGGCGGAACGGTTCGAACTGGCGCCCGACCTGCCCAAGGACATCGCTTCGATCGAACTCCCCCAGCTCTCCAATCTGCTGGGGGAGGCGCGCCAGGATCGGCTCGATCTGAAGTCGGCTCGCGAAAATCTGGAGGCCAGCGGTTACGCCATCACCCAGGCTCGGTCGGGCTATTGGCCGCAGCTCAGCATCTTCGGTCAGGCCTCCTTGAGCCAGAGTGAAACGCCGTATCGCTTCGGTGCCCAGAAGAACAAGCAGTACAGCTGGGGCGCGCGCGTGAACTGGAATCTCTTCGACCGCTTCCAGACCAGAAATCGCTCCCGCCAGGCCTTGGCCGCGAAGCGGCGGGCCGAGTACAACCTGCGCCAGTCGCAGCTGACGATGGATAGCGAATTGAGCGGATTCTTGAATAATCTCATCGAGGCCAAGGAAAGTTACGTCGTGGCTTCGGAGACGGTCGACCAGGCCGAGGAGGACCTCCGGCTCGCGTCCGAGCGATTCAAAGTGGGGGCCGGCACCAGCCTGGACGTCATCAACGCCCAGCAGAGTCTCGCGCAGGCGCGTGGGGACGTGGTGAACGCGGTGGCTGACTTCTGCATCGCGCGCGCCAAGATCGACCGAGCGACGGGCCGCTGAGCGGCGGGAGCGACGAGTTGCTCATCGAGATCGAGAACGTGCACAAGATCTACGAGCTCGGAATCCACCGAGTTCACGCCTTGGGCGGGGTCACCCTCCACATAGAAGAGGGCGAGTACCTGGCGATCATGGGTGCGTCTGGCTCGGGCAAATCCACTCTCATGAACATCCTTGGCTGTCTTGACACCCCCACCAGCGGATCGTACCGTCTGAAGGGATCGCAAGTCGATCAATTGGACGACGACGAGTTAGCCGGAATTCGAAATCGGGAGATCGGTTTCGTGTTCCAGACTTTCAATCTGCTCCCGAGGTCGACCGCGGCCCAGAACGTCGAGCTCCCACTGATCTACGCGGGGAAGAAGGCGGCGGAACGCGAGAGTCGAGCGCGGGAAGCGCTGCGGGCGGTGGGCCTTCAAGAACGAATTCACCATCGCCCCAACGAGTTGTCGGGAGGCCAAAACCAACGAGTGGCCATCGCTCGGGCTCTCGTCAACCAGCCTTCCATTCTCTTGGCCGACGAACCCACTGGGAACCTGGACTCCAGGACCAGTGACGAGATCATGGAGCTCTTGGATGCGCTACACGGGCGGGGACACACCGTCATCATCGTCACCCACGAGGAAGAGATCGCGGCGCACGCCCGGCGCATCGTGCGTCTTCGCGACGGAACCGTCGAATTGGATCAAACCGTCGGGTCGATCTAGCTCGGTGAGGCCTTCGGTGGCCCTGTTCTGGGCGCTGGTGGTCTTTGCGCTGTTCGCAGCTCTCCCCTCTTTCGCCCAGCGCCGTTTCGTCGACGGCGATTGGGGCGGCGGACCGCACGCCTGGTACGACAGCGAAGTCAAAGCCGGATTCGACGATACCGGACGCGCGGAGGCCGTGGTGACCATCACGGTTCCCTATCGCCATCTCATCTTCCTGAAACAGGCTGACGGACGATTTCGCGCGGGGTATCACCTCAGAGTGGTACAGCGGGACGAATCCAAGAAGGCTCTGCGCTCGCAGGAGTGGAACGGCGAGGTCTACGTGGAAGACTATGCTCAGACGCGAGTCTCGACCGTGCTCAAGCGCGAGTTGAGGTTTGCCCTGGCGCCCTCGGCAGCCAAGCAAGTCCTCGTGAATGTCAGGATGGACCTGGAGGGAAGTCATCGCTGGGGCAAGCGAGAGTTCACGCTGGGACTTCCCCACCTCCCTCCGGGGGGAGTCGCACTCGGCGATGTCGCGCTCTACCACCCTCGCGAACCAGGGGAATACACCGCCCGCGATACCAGTCTGATCGGCCTCGCGCCGGGACAGCTCGCGAGAGACTTTACCCGTTCCGCCTACCCCCTTTTCGACCTCTCCTCGGGCGAACCCTATGCGTTGGTGCAGGTCTACGATTTTCGATCCAGTGGCGATCGTGACTCGCTCACCCTCGGCTTTCAGATCCGGGAAGATCGAGGTAGTGGCAAGGTTCACTGGACGAGGCGGGTGCGCGTCGCCAGCCAGGAAAAGGAACGATCCTTCCTTCTGAGGCTTCCCCCGGGTGCGTGTACTCGAGGCGAGAACCTGCTGCGTATCACTTTGATCGGCGGTGACGAGCGGAAGCTCGAGTTTCAGAACTTCGGACTGGACGCGAACTCGGACAAGCAATGGGAAGAGAATCTGAGGGTCATCGAGGCGATCGCGAGCGACGCCGAGCTGCAGAGCTTGCGCGATACCCCGGCGGGGGAGAGGATCGCGGCGTGGAACGCGTTCTGGCAGCGGCGTGATCCCGACCCCAATACGCCGGGCAACCCCCGTCTGAAGGCGCACTACGAGCGCGTGAGCCACGCACGAGAGAATTTCAAGGACGGGACCTCCGACGGAGCCACCAGCGATCGAGGGCGCGTCTACGTCCGCCTGGGTCCCCCTGACAGCATCGAGAGTCAAACCATGCTCCAGAGCAGCAGTGCCGAGTATGAACTGTGGCACTATCTGGATCGGGGAGAGACCTTTTACTTCCGCGACGACGATGGCCTGGGACATTGGGCTCTGGTCTGGCGAGAACAGGACTGACAAGGAGGACGGCTTGATCGATCCCAGCCTAGGGTTTTCGCTTCGCGAAAAGATGGATGCCCTGCCCATCGACTGGCGCAATGCGTATCTGGGGTTCGACGCGCGCGGAAAACCGTGCGGCTGGCCCGGGTCGGCGGCCGAGCTCGCCGGCGTTCCCACGATCACGGTGAGTGCGGAGCTCGTGGTTGAGACCCCGCTCGAAGCGCTCCGGGAGTCCCCTTCACATCGTGCCGGGCTCTTGAGCGAGGCGCGCATGGGCGAACTCTTCCAGCTGATTCAAGAACGCGGGGAATGGTCTCTGGTCGCCGGAGAGGACGGCTACGTCGCCTGGATGCGGTCCTGGTCCAGCCGCAAGTTGAGTCAAAGGGAAAAAGAAGAGCTCCTCTCCCGACGCATCGGGCTCTTCGAACCGGTGCTGGGGACTTTCGATGCCCGTGATGGTATGTGTCAGGCTCTTTTGCGCGGCACGCCTCTGCTCCAGGTCGAGGACACCCGCCTCGATTCCTCGCCCATCTCGGTGGGTCTGGTGGATGGAACCAGGGGGCGTTTGCCCCTACAGGCAGTGCGCTCGAGCCCCCCAAGGCGGAGGTGTCCGCGCTGGTGGGGGAGGCCAGTCGGTACCTGGGCGCGCCGTACCGGTGGGGAGGCCGGAGTCCTCTGGGACTGGATTGCAGCGGATATACCCAGCTCGTCGCTCGCTCGTGCGGGTTCTTTCTCCCCCGTGATGCCCTGCAGCAGGCAAGTTGTGGGAGCGCGGTCGCCTCGGACCCTGCGGGCTGGCAACCGGGCGACCTCCTCTTCTTCCACGAGCCGGTGGACCATGTCGCGTTTTGGGCCGGAAGCGGCACACTCCTTCACGCGCGGATTCGGGTCTGCCAGCAGAAGAGCGCGGAACTCGCCGAGCTCATGGACTCCCTCGTCGCGGTGAGGAGACTGGGCGCCGCGGATCGACTCTCGCGCGAGAGTCTGTGTGCATGGATCGGCTGAGAGGGCCTCAGTGCTTCAGGAGAGACTGATGGAGGCTCGCCAGCCAGGCTGAGCCTTCCGACTCGGGCACGACGAAGGCCCGATGCCGAGGTCCGTGAAAGGTGAAGAGCGGGGGCCCGAGCTGTGCGCCGGTGTGTTCGACCGCGGTACTCGCCTTTCTTCCCGACACCCCAAGACCCACCATGGTCACGCGCCGGCGGTTGCGTTCGAGCACGATGGTGACCGAACTCTCCTCGCGGAGAAAATCGGTCACCTGTGCCTTGAGGGTTTCCCCGTCCATCTCCGGCACTTGAATGCTCATGCACAGTTCGTCATGACCGCGGTAGAGCGCCGCGTCGAGCGGAAGGTCCGTGCGATCGAGCAGAGCGGTGAGACGAGAGAGGATCCCGGAGTCGAAGGGAAGTCCCTCGAGGGTGAGCAGTCCTATCGGCGGTGAGAGACACAGGCTCCAGACTGGATGGGGAGAGGGAATGGGACCCTCGGTGACCAGGGTGCACCCGCCCGCTTCCCGGAAACTGCGGAGCTCCAGTTCGAGTCCGTGAGCCTTGGCGATCTCGAGCGCCTGAGGGTGCAGAATCGGAACTCCCGCTTCAGCCAGGTCGATCATGTGCGCGTAGTCCAAACGATCGATTCTGCGCCCGCGAACCGACAGCAGCTTGGGGTCGACGCCGTAGATCCCATCCGCGTCGCGGTAGTACACGATCCGATCGGCCCTGAAGTGAACGCCCAGAACCGCGGCCGTGATGTCGGTGCCTCCCCTTCCCAAGGTCGTGATCCGGCCGTCTTCGGTTCTCCCCTGAAAGCCCGCCACGACGGGGATCTCGCCGGCTTCCAGAGAGGCGGTGACGGCGGCAGCGTCCACCCGCAGCACGCGGGCGCGCCCGAAATCATCGTCGGTGATCACTCCCGCCTCGCTTCCGGTGAACGAGCGCGAAGCCAAGCCCCGCTTGGCCAGAGCGATGGAGAGAAAGGCGGCCGACTGCATCTCTCCGGTGGCAAGGAGACGATCGAGCTCGCTTCCGGGGGCTTCAGGATGAATGCGTCGGGCGGTGGAGAGCAGGCGATTGGTGGTGCCGGACACGGCGGACACCACCACGACCGGTCGCATGCCGCTCTCCAGCACGTGGTGCACGCGCTCGGCGGCGGCTGTGATGAGTTCAACACCGGCTAGAGATGAGCCACCAAATTTCAAAATCCGAGCCATCACGGCCACCCTCGAAGCTGAAATCGATTTCCCCTGGAGGGCGAATCGCAAGGATCACGCCGTCTTTTCAGGGGCCAGAGATCCGGCTGCGGAGAAGGTACCCCAGCTGCTTCCCATGTCCAAATAAGTGTTGCTACTGCCTGGCGGGCTCTGCTATCTTCCCCTCACAGCTGGCGGGTAGAATGTTCTCATGCAATCACTTACGAGCGTGAGCGCCCCCGCGGAGCCCCCCCTGGTGGACGCCCCCCCTTCTTGCTGTGAGTATGAGTTCCATCTATGAGGTGGTGGACGCGGGCGAGCGCTGTCGGCGATGGGGGCCCTCCGCACTCTCGGCGGCGGAACTTCTGGCGTTGGTGTTGACTCGGGGAGGCAGTCGAAGCAGCGCGCTCGAGCTGGCGCGATCAGTGCTGGCTCGATTCGGCGACCTGCGGCATCTTTCCCGTGCTGAGGCGCGTGAGCTCACGAAGCTGGACGGAATTGGAGCCGCCCGGAGCGTGACTCTGAGCGCCGCGTTCGAGCTGGGGCGTCGAGTGGAGCACGGGGATGCGGAGTCTCTCGAACTGATCGAGGGACCCGACAGCGCCGCGCGTCTCTTGCGCACCGTGTTGGGGGGTCTGAAGCAGGAGGGAGTGGCCGTTCTCCATCTGGGAGCGCGACACCAGGTCCTGCGCGTGCAGTTGGTCGCCTTGGGAACCCTCAACGCCGCGAGCGTAGAAGCGCGGGAGATTTTCCGCGGAGCCATCGCGGTGGCAGCGGCGGCGATCGTGCTCGGCCACAATCACCCTTCGGGTTCGCCCGAGCCGAGCCAAGACGATCTGCGCCTCACGCGTCGCATTGCCGGCTGTGGCGAGACGCTGGGGGTGACTCTCTTGGACCATCTGGTCCTGGGCGAGGGAAGCTACGTTAGCCTGCGAGAGCGGGGAGTTCTCTAGCGTGGGCGCCGGAGGAACGATGACGAGCACGACCAAGGGATTGGGCAAATTGAGTCTTTGGAGCCGCTTCAACAACCTCTTCACCAACGACATCGCCATCGATCTCGGGACGGCGAATACTCTGGTCTACATCAAGGGGAAGGGCATCGTTCTGAACGAACCGAGCGTGGTCACGGTGGACAAGACGAGCCGGAGAGTTCTCGCTGTCGGTTCAAAAGCCAAAGCGATGTTGGGCAAGACCCCGGACAAGATCGAGGCCATCCGTCCGCTCAAAGACGGAGTCATCGCCGACTTCGAAGTCACCGAGTACATGCTGCGTGAGTTCATCAACATGGCGCAAAACAAGCGCCACTTCATCGCCCCGCGAATCATCATCTGCGTTCCCAGTGGAATTACCGAGGTCGAGAAGCGCGCGGTGCGGGATTCGGCCAAGCACGCGGGCGCGCGCGAAGTATTTCTGGTGGCCGAACCCATTGCAGCCGCGATCGGGGTGGGGCTTCCGGTCGACCAGCCCAGCGGCAACATGATCATCGACATCGGTGGCGGCACCACCGAGATCGCGGTGATCGCACTGAACGGAATCGTTTGCGATAAATCGATTCGAGTGGGTGGAGACGAGATGGACGAGGCGATCGTCGGCTACGTGAAGAAGAACTACAACCTCCTCATCGGCCTCCCCACCGCGGAAACGATCAAGAAGGAAATCGGCAGCGCGTACAAATTCGACGAGGAAGTCGAGTGGGAGGTGAAGGGGCGCGATCTCGTGGCGGGGATTCCCAAGACTCTGAGGATTTCGAGCGACGAGATCCGGCAGGCGCTGCAGGAGCCGATCGATCAAATCGTGGAAGCGGTGAAAGAGGCGCTCGAACACACGCCCCCCGAGCTGGCAGCCGATATCGTGGATCGTGGTATCGTCATGACCGGCGGAGGAAGCTTGCTCAAGGGTCTCGACATGCTGCTCAAGGAAGCAACGAATCTTCCTCTCAACATGGTGGATGATCCTCTGTACTGTGTGGTCCTGGGTACCGGCAAGATCCTCGACAACGTGAGCTCCTATGAGGATGTGATCATTCACTCCGCCAAGGATTGAGATGGCGAGACTTCCCGAGGGCCTCTCGCGCTTCCGTGACCAGATCGTCCTGATCATCTGCGTGGCGCTCTCGCTGTGGGCGATTTCCCTCGACAACCCCAAACGGCTGGATGTCGGGACGCGACTCGCGCACCGCGTATTCACGCCGGTGGAATGGATCGCTCGCGTCGTCGACGATCTGGGTTCGCTGAGGCGCGAGAACGAAGTGCTGCGCGGTAAGATCGCGGCGATGGATTTGGATGCGGTCCAGATCGAGCTGCAGCGGCATCGCTTCGAGGAGTTGCAGCGCCGCGCCGGATTTTTCGAACACAACCGGGGAAGACTGGCGCCGGCCATCGTGCTGGAGCTCACGGTGAACCGCATTCCGGTGCAGGCGAAGATTCGCATTCAGAGCGAAGACAGCCTCGCGGTCTGGCAGCCGGTCGTCACCGAGAACGGGCTCGTGGGAAGAGTGCGAGAGCTGCTCGACGACAAGACGGCCCTGGTGGAGCTTCTCACCGAAGCCGACGCTAGAATCAGCGTCGAGTCCCTCGCGAGCGGGGTGACCGGACTTCTCCGCTACAACGGCCGCATCTTCCTCATGGATCATGTGCCCCAGGGCGACCCTCTCGCGGTGAACGACCAGATCGTCACCAGCGGTTTAGGTGGGACGGTTCCGCGAGGAATTCCGGTGGGCCGCATCTCACGCGTGGAGCTTTCCAAGGTCGAGCTCTTTCAACACGTGGAGATCGAAGCCGCGGTCCATTTCAGCGCGCTATCGCAGGTCTACGTGATCACGCGACCCGGTCCCTGGTACTCCCGCCACGACGACAGCGTCTTGCCCGCGAAGAGCGACGATGCGCAGGGAGCAACGCCGTGAACTCCCTCCGCCTCACCCTCACCGCGCTTTTCGCTCTGCTGCTGCAGCTCACCCTCGTCGAGCGCATGGCGTTCTTCGGAGTGCGGCCGGATTTCACGGTGCTCGTCGTCGTACTGTTGGGCCTGAGGGGTGGTCCCCTGACCGGCACTCTGGTGGGGTTCTTCCTCGGCCTGATCCAGGACCTCCTGACCCCGGCCACTCTGGGCATGAGCATGCTCGCCAAGACCATCCTGGGAAACATCTCCGGGCGTCTGAGTTCCAGTTTAGTGCTGCCGGCGCTTCCTCTGTACGGCCCGCTATTCGCGGTCGCGGTTCTGACCCACGACTTCATCTACCTGCTGGCCTACACTCGCCTCGAACCGGGTCGTTTTCTGCGAATTTTCCTCACTCAATCCTTTCCCACCGCCCTCTACACCGCACTGGTGGGCGTCCTTCTCCTTCTCCTCACCTCTCTTTTGGGAGGCGGTGCGTTGGGCCTGAGGAGGGAGGTGGGAGGTGGCCATTGAGCTCAGCGCTCGAGAATCACGAGCCCACCTTCTGGTTCGTGGGGTTCTGATCGCCTACGGCATCCTGATCCTCTCTCTGATCGCGACTCAGGTGGTTCGCAACGAGTACTACGTGGGATTGGCCCGGGAAAACCGGCAGACCACCATGCGGATCGACGCGCCGCGAGGGATCATCGCCGACCGCAACGGCATCGCTCTGGCGGACAACGTCCATCAAGCACGGCTGACCATCTCGAAGCAGCGCGCCCACGAGGGAGACGCTTCCCTGGAGGCTCTGATCCGGCTGCTGGGCCTGGACCGCGACTTCATCCTCTCCCGAATGGCCGATTCGGGCGAACCCAGCCGAGTCACCATCCTGCGCCACGCTGACCCGAAGCAGATCGCGGTGGTGGAGGAGCACCGCGCAGTGCTTCCGGACGTGCAGCTCGAGGTCGAGCCACGGCGCCGCTATCACTTTGGATCACTGGCCGCGCACCTCCTGGGATACGTGGGCGAGGTGAATAGCGCCGACATGAGACGCGATCATCGCGGCTTCTACGAACCGGGAGACATCGTCGGTCGAACCGGAGTGGAGAGCCTGGCGGAAAATCAGCTTCGTGGAGTCCACGGCCGTCGCGTGGTGGAAGTGAACGTCGCGGGGCATCTGGTGGGAGAGGTTCCCGAGGGTTTCTCCCAGGCCATTCCGGGGGTGAAGATCTATCTCACCCTGAGCCAGCCGCTCCAGGCGCGACTGGAAGAGCTGCTGAAAGGGAAGCGTGGAGCCGGCGTGGTGATCGAGGTGGCGACCGGAGACATCCTGGCCATGGCCTCGTCTCCCACTTTCGATCCCAACGAATTCACCGGCGGGATCAGCAGCGAACGGTACGGTGAGCTGCGGGACGATCCGGGCAAGCCCCTCTTCAACCGTACTCTCCAGGGCACCTATCCCCCCGGAAGCCCCTACAAATTGATCACGGCCGCCGCCGCTCTCGAGTACGGAAAGGTGACGCCTTCAACTCGCTTCGAGCCCTGCACCGGAGGGTACCGTCTGGGCAACCGCGTCTTTCGCTGCTGGAAGCCGGAGGGACACGGAAGTCTGAACCTGAAGGAGGCCATCGCCCAGAGCTGCGACGTCTACTTTTACCAGTTGGCGGAGAAACTCACTCTGGAGGAACTGGATGAGACGGCGCATCGCTTCGGACTGGGCCGGCCGACCGGAGTCGAACTGAGCGGCGAGGCCTCGGGCCTTGTTCCCGACAGGAAGTACTACAACCAGCGATTCGGGGTGGGACACTGGACTCGGGCCGTGCTTCTGAACAACGGCATCGGACAGGGTGAGCTTCTGGTCACGCCTCTGCAGATGACGCGGACCTTCGCCGCCATCGGAGGAGATGGCTATCTGTATCGGCCGCATTTAATCCTCGCACGCGAGAACGCCTACGGGGTCATCGACAAAAGACTCGTGCGAAGACTGAACCAGAAGATCTGTTCGGACAAAACCAGGCACTTCCTGCAGAGTGCTCTGGTGGACGCGGTGGCGGCGGAGGAGGGGACCGGAGGACTGGCGCGTATCCAGGGTGTGAACGTCGCCGGAAAGACCGGCACGGCCGAGAACGCCTCTGGGGAAGATCACGCCTGGTTCATCGCCTACGCTCCCGCGGAGGATCCGGAGGTCGCGGTCGCAGTCATCGTCGAGAACGCGGGACATGGTGGATCGGTGGCGGCTCCGATCGTGGGTGATCTGCTCAAGACCTATTTCGACTGGCAAGACCAGGAGGGCCAAGCGAGCTCCGAGCAGGGAGTACAGCCATGAGGCGCGGAATCCAACTCGTCTCTCGCATGGATACGGCCGCGCTCAGCGCGTGGTTCGCTCTCATGGTGATCGGCCTGGCCACCGTCTATTCCTGCACCCAACCGCTTCCCGGGGGGGCGGAGGGGGTGCACCGGCTCATCGGCATCACGATCGTCTACAATCAGATGATCTGGCTGGTCTTGGGAATCGGCGCCGCGCTTCTCTGCCTGCTCGTTCCGATTCGTTTCTTCGAGACCTTCGCCTTCGTGTTCTACGGCGCCTCCATCGCGGCGCTGTTGGCCGTCTTCGTCATCAGTCCCGAGCGGGCGGGGACCCACCGCTGGCTCACTCTGGGCCCCTTTTCGTTGCAGCCGTCGGAATTGGCCAAAGTCGCGTACCTGTTCACACTCGCGCGTTTTCTCGCGGTGCGGGAGGGAAAGGGCCCCTTCTTCACGGTGGTGGGGGTGTTCCTCCTCTCGCTACCGCCCTTTCTGCTCGTGCTCAAGGAGCCCGATCTGGGGACCGCTCTGGTCTTTCTCATCCTGGGCGTGCCCATGATGTTCTGGTCGGGAGTTCGCGCATCGTTCCTGCTCGCGATCTTCTCTCCGCTTCTGAGCGGGCTCACCATGTTCTACGGGCAGCAGGTTCTGCACAGTGATTGGCCCTGGGCCATCTACGTCGTCGTGCTTCTCTTCGCGCTTTTCTATTCGCGTCTGTACATGCTTCACAGCGTTCTTCTGGTGGTGGCCAACCTGACGACCGGGCTGGGGATTCCCTTGATCTGGGACAAGCTGCAGAGCTACCAGCAGCAGAGAATTCTCACCTTCTTCAAGCCGGGAGAGACCGATCATCTCGGCGTGGGCTATCAGGTCTATCAGAGCAAGGTGGCGATCGGATCGGGCGGCATCTTGGGGAAGGGCTATCTCCACGGCACGCAGAAGGGTCTCGCGTTTCTGCCGGAACGGCATACCGACTTCATCTTCAGCGTCCTGGGAGAGGAGCTTGGACTCGTGGGAGCGTTGGTCGTCATCAGCCTGTTCCTGCTCATCTTCGTACGCGCGATGCGCATCGCGGTGAAGGCCAAGCGGCCCTTCGCCAGCCTGCTTGCGGTGGGAGTGGGGTCCTACTTCTTTCTCCAGTCCTTCGTGAACATCTCGATCACCCTGGGTTTGTTACCGGTCACCGGATTGCCCCTTCCCTTCATCACCTATGGAGGATCCTCCATGCTGGCCTCGTGCCTCATGATGGGCCTCTTGCTCAGTGTCTCCGCCCGTTGGTCGGAGGTCTGAGATGGAGGGCGAAACCCAGGGCGACCGCGGCGAATCGATCGAGGTCCTGAACTTTGAGAACGGGATCCTGCGCGCTTCAAATGGAGAGCAGGCGAGCTGGCCGCGTCTGGCCCTGTTGGGTGATCCGGTGGAGCACAGCCTGAGCCCGGCGCTTCACGGGGCGGCGCTGCAAGGCGCGAACCTCCCCGGCCAGTATCGTTGCGTGAGAGTGGCCGGCGAGGAGTTCGAGGCCTGCCTCCGCTCCGCCCTGAAGGCCGAGGCCGTGGGCCTGAACGTCACCCTTCCGCATAAGGAGCGCGCGCTGCGCGCATGCCACCAGAGTTCCTCTCTGGCCGGGCGTGTCGGCGCGGCGAATACTCTGGTGCCGGTACCGAACGGATGGGAGGCCCACAACACCGACGTGGGAGGCTTGAAGGACGCGCTGCGACTGGCGTTTCCCGGCCGCCCTTGGCGGGGAGAATGCGTGGTGGTGGGAGCGGGTGGCGCCGCGCGGGCCGCGGTGGTCGCGCTATTCGAGCTGAGCGCGCAGCGGGTGAGAGTCTTCGCGCGCCGGGTGGAACGCGCAGGGTGGGCCGCATCGTTCGGCGCCTCCGCCGAAGACCTTCGCACCGCTGCTCTGGATTCGGCCACCCTGCTCATCCAGGCCACTCCTCTGGGATTGCTTCCTGAGGACCCCAGTCCGCTCGACCCGGGCCGGATTCCAGATGGGTGCGCGCTGATGGATCTCTGCTATGGCGCGACTCCCTCTGCTCTCTTGCGCGCGCACCGCACCAGAGGCCCCGTGGCGGACGGAAGGGAGATGCTCTGCGCCCAGGCGGCGCGTTCCTTCCGCCTCTGGTTTCCTGCAGCGCAACCCGAAGAATTCATTCGTCGCGCTTGCCCCAAGTCTCCTCTCTGAGTTCTCCCGGTGAAAGTATGAGCGATGGGAATTCGCGAGTCCGCCCTCTCGTGGCGGCAAGGATTGATCGATTTGGCTTGGCCTTCCCGATGTCCCGTCTGTGAATCCTGGTTGGGAGAGACTTCGAGTTCGCGCGGCGAGGGAGAGGACTTCGCGCTTTCGCGGCTGATCCACCGCGAGTGTCTGGAGAGCCTCTCTCCCTCGGGGCACGCGCTCGACCGGCCGAGCAACGCGCCGGCGTCGTGTCCGGTCGCCTGGCGCTACCGAGACGATTCGCGGTTCTTTCGCATCCTCCACGCGATCAAGTACGGCGGCCAGTATCCTCTCATCGAGGCGCTCTGCGACAGTTTCGCCGCCTGGGCCGCGCCCCTCCTGCCGCCTCTTTCGACGGGAAGGATCGTCCCGTTGCCGGAGGATCCGCTGCGACTGGCTCGGCGCGGGCATTCGCTTCCCCGGGCCCTGGCGGCGGCGTTGGCGCGTACTGCGAACTTGCCGCTGGTGGAGGGGATACTTATTAGAAGAAAGGCGGCCCTGGGACTGGCAACTCTCGCGCAGAAGAGCGAGCGTGAGGCCGCGCTGAAATCTGTCTTTGGGGTGAGCCGTCTGGCGGAACTTCCTTCGGGCGTCCCCCTGATTTTGGTGGATGACCAGGTGACGACGGGAGCGACTCTGGCCGCATGCGTGCTCCTCCTGCGTTCGCGAGGGCACCCTCTCTTGGCCCTGGCTCTGGCCGGCGCCAAGGCGGCGCCACGGCGAGTGTGACCTTGACACTTCGGGACTCGAGTCTCTACTATGATCCAGGAGTCATCGAGAGTATAAGCATTTGAAACACAACGAGATACCGCATCAACTCCGGCGCCGATAGGGGAAGCGACCGCGGGAAGACGAGCCGGGAGAATCGGGGAATCATGAAGAAGCTCTCAGTCCAGGACATCGATCTTCAAGGGGTACGCGTGCTCACCCGGGTGGATTTCAACGTGCCGATGAACGAGGCGCAAGAGATCACCGATGACACGCGGATCCGGGCCTCGCTCTCGACCCTCGATCTCGTCCGAGCCCGGGGGGGGCAGCTCATTCTCATGAGCCACTTGGGCCGGCCCAAAGGGCAACGCATCGAGTCGATGAGCTTGCGTCCCGTCGCGGATCGACTCGCGGAGCTGTGCAAGGCTCCGGTACGATTCGTTCCCGACTGCGTGGGGGAGGAGGCCAAGGCCGCGCTCTCGAGCCTGAGTGGCGGTGAGATCGTGCTTCTGGAAAATCTCCGCTTCCATGCGGAGGAAACCGCGAACGATCCACAGTTCGCATCTGCCTTGGCCCAGTGGGGGGACGTCTACGTCAACGATGCCTTCGGGACCGCCCATCGGGCGCACGCGAGTACGGTGGGAGTGGCTCCGCACTTCGACCTACGCGTCTCGGGCCTTCTCATGGCCAAAGAGCTGGACAACCTCCAAGGCTTGCTCGAAAAGCCGGCGCAGCCCTTCGTGGCGGTCCTGGGCGGTGCCAAGGTGAGCGGCAAGATCGAGGTCGTCGCCAACCTCTTGGATCGTGTCGATTCGATCCTGATCGGCGGAGGCATGGCCTTCACCTTCTTCAAGGTGCATGGATTGGAGGTGGGGGCGAGCTTGGTGGAGGAGGGCCTCACGGATACGGTGCGGGAGATTCTGGAACGGGCCAAGAATTCGCGCACCCGGATTCTCCTGCCGCAAGACGTGGTCGTGAGCAGCGAGTTCTCCGAGAAGGGGACGCTGAAAGAAGTGCTCGTCACCGACATCCCGGAATCATGGCAAGGACTCGACATCGGTCCGCGGACCACGAAGTTCTTCGCCGAGGAGATCGCGCGGGCGCGGACCGTGTTCTGGAATGGGCCCATGGGAGTCTTCGAAATGGCCCGATTTGCCCGCGGCACCCGGGCGATCGCTCGCGCCATTGCGCGCGCAACGGAACAAGGAGCGCGCACGGTGGTAGGAGGCGGGGACTCCGTGGCGGCGGTGAATCAGCTGGATCTCGCCGCCTCGATTTCGCACCTCTCCACCGGCGGGGGCGCCTCGCTGGAGCTCTTGGCGGGAAAGACCCTGCCCGGGGTGGAGGTGCTGTCCGACGTGAGCTCCTCTCCCGTCTGAGGGTGAGCGCCAGCTTCGCCAAAGGGGAATCGTCATGAGACGCCCACTGATCATCGGGAACTGGAAGATGAACTTGGGGCTCGCCGAGAGTCTCGGCTTGGCCCGCGATCTCAAACGGCAGCTGGCCGGAGTCTACGCGGGTCCTGAAGTCATGGTCTGTCCCTCCATGCCGTTTCTGTCTTCCGTCATGGACGTGCTCCAGGGAAGCGTGATGGGAGTGGGGAGTCAGGATCTCGCCCATCAGGAGAGGGGTGCGTTCACCGGTGCAGTGAGCGCCGAGCAGCTCAAGGAACTGGGGATTCGCTGCTGCATCCTGGGCCATAGTGAGCGGAGGCAGTTTTTCGGGGAAACGGACGAGCTCGTGGCCGCGAAACTTCGCGCGACCTTCCGGGTGGGGCTACTCCCGGTGGTGTGCTTCGGCGAGAGCGAGGAGATCAGGCTTCAGGGAAAGACCGAATCCTTCGTGAGTGGGCAGATTCATGCCGCTTTGGGAGGTTTGCACGCACCTCAGGCCGCCGCCGTCGTGCTGGCATACGAGCCGATCTGGGCCATCGGGACCGGCAACAGCGCGCAACCGGAGGACGCCGAGGCGGTGCATCGCCTCGTGCGGGGAATCCTCAAGGAGCGTTTCGGCGACGAAGTCTCCCAGAACGTCCGCATCCTCTACGGAGGCAGCGTCACCCCGGAGAACATCGTTCAGTACATGCACTGCCAGAACATCGACGGGGCGCTGGTGGGTGGCGCGAGCCTGAAAGCCGAGTCGTTCCGGCGGATCATCGAGTATCACTGAGAGGGAGAATTCGGGCCGTATCGCCCCTCTGCACCCCCGATCGGCCCATTTGACACCGAGAGAGCGGCATGCTACTTTACCCTGCTCTTTGCGGAGACGGCCTTCTATGGTCGTCTCCTCGACCGATCTAGATCAAAGGTCAGAACCATGTACGGACTCGCAATCATCGTTCATTTGCTCATCTCCATCGTGCTCTGCGTAGTCGTGCTCCTGCAGTCTTCCAAAGGAGACGGTCTGGCGGGCGCGTTCGGTGGCGGCGGCGCGGGGCAGGCCGTGTTTGGCGCGCGGGGCGTGACGACGATTTTGCACAAAGCAACGATTTATCTGGGCGCGGCCTTCATGATCAGCAGCGTGATTCTGGTCTTTCTGACGATCAATGAGGGAACCCCGGGCACGCAAAGCCGACTCAGCCGCCAGGCGGCGGAAAGGGTTCCGGTGGAGAGCGCGCCGCTTCCCCAAAGTGGGGGAGTTCCGATCTCACCCTCCGATATTCCCACGGCCGATCAATCACCAAAGGGAGTCGAGAAACCTCAATCAAGTGCGCCGAGTTCTGCGGACAAGAACGCCACGGGAGCTTCTTCAGGCAAGGAAAAGCAATCCAGTGGTGGCGGACAATAGGTGAGCATGCTCATGCGCCCGGGTGGTGGAATTGGTAGACACGCTATCTTGAGGGGGTAGTGGCGAGAGCCGTGCGGGTTCGAATCCCGCCCCGGGCACCATGTCTGTTGAGGTCTCGAGTTCATCGAGACCTCTATTTTTTTGTTTGACACGAAAAACTGAGATCCGAATAATCCGGATGATTTCCGATCTGGAACGTGAGTTGCTCATAATTTCCAGTTCGGGAACCGTTCCGAGGGGCGTCGCCCCTCAAGGCTGCACACAAAAGCGAGGCATAAGAATGGAAGACGGAATCATCATGGAAGCGGCGGCTAAGAAGCGAACCGCTCGCAAGAAGAAGACCACGGGTCGTAAGAAGAAGACGACGGCCCGCAAGAAGAAGACCACGGGCCGCAAGAAGAAGACGACCGCCCGTAAGAAGAAGACCACTGGTCGCAAGAAGAAGACTACGGGCCGCAAGAAGAAGACTACGGCCCGTAAGAAGAAGACCACGGGCCGCAAGAAGAAGACGACCGCCCGTAAGAAGAAGACCACTGGTCGTAAGAAGAAGACGACCGCCCGTAAGAAGAAGACCACTGGCCGTAAGAAGAAGACTACGGCCCGTAGAAAGAAGACCACGGTTCGCAAGAAGAAGTAACCGCGGCATTCTTTCCCGACGTAGAAGAGGCGCCCTGTGTGGGCGCCTCTTCTCTTTGAGTGTGGGTCCGGCAGGGACCGAAGTTCAAGCGGAACGGAATGAGGGCGGCTCAACCCCCCGCGCCGGTCGGGGGCTTCTGGGCGCCGGCCGGCTGGGGGGACTGGTCAGCGGGAGGATTCTCGTAGATCTCTTCGGGGACCTTGTGTTTCCAGACGACCCCAATGCTGGCCATCGGGTACTGCACGGCGCGATTCAGATCGACCTCGTCCTGGGTCCAGGTGAAGAGCGCCGAGGAGACTCCCAACTTGAGCGCAAGCCTCTCGTTCAGCTCGTAGCGAAGCCCGGTTCCGTACTGAAAGTAGAGCGCGCCCACGCTGTCGGAGTTGGGGAAGCTATTGAGGAGGCCTCCGAGACCCAGGAGCAGGTAGGGCCTCAGAGTTCTCTTCCCGAAGATGAACGTCATGTTGGCGCCGCCCTGGACCCAGCTCACGGTCGAGCGATCCCACTCGAAGCGACCGTCGGCCTGGGAGGGATCGTAGAACGGGTTGTTCGTGTCGACCCCGGTGGGGTCCTGATACTGGCCGGTGATCTTGGCCTGAGACTGTCCGAAGGCGCCGATGAGCTCCAGCCCGAAGGCATCGGTCAGAAAGAAGGTGGCGCTCATCCCTCCAAAGTGCCCGCTTTCAATGCTCTTGTGCGTCGCGTCGATCTGTCCCGGGTACTTCGGTTGCGCCAGCAGGTCGCCGTCGTAGTCCAGGATTTGGGCCGCTCCCAGGTCGGTCGTCTGGGGCGCGATGGGAGGGAGACTCAGATAGGTCACCCCCCCGAACATGCCCCCGAAAAGCGAGAGCTCGATGCGATGGATCTGCCCCAGTTTGTGGCTGGCATCGTCCTTTTTCATGGGCTGGGCTAGAGCACCGAGCGGTCCGAGCAGCAGGAGGCTCAAAAAAACGGCCACCGGAAACAGCGAGCGGGCAGGCCGACGCGCGGGAAGGAGCTGCGAATGAGTGATCTGAAACATGTGAAGGGCCCGGTCGAGGGGCGGGCTAGGGTGAATAAAGGTCGCATAGGCTGCGAGCGGGACCCATCTCCTCTCCGAGCGCGGCGCGCGAGAGGAAGCGAAATCGATCGTCACCCGCTGAGCTAGCAGCCGGAAGAATCTATCCTCTCCGGTAGCGGACTGTAAAGACCTAAGCCCCGGGGGAAAGCCGACTGCCACCGATGGCTGGTCCAATATACGGTGGTGAAATGGCGAGGGAAAGCCCAACACAAAGTGCGGCTTGCGTACGCGCGCCACGTTGACACTCTTTTGTCAAACGCGCTAGATTAGCGTGCTCTGACGCTCGACTCCGCCTTGTCTCCGCGCCTTTCCAGTGCTTCGTGGAGACCTCAGGGGCGGGGACGCTTCCTTTCCCACGACCAAGAGTCGGGAGGCATCCGCCTTGAAGACCTATGAGCCCTCGAAAATCCGCAATGTGGCCCTCCTTTCCCACCAGGCGGCCGGAAAGACCACTCTGGCAGAAGCTATTCTCTACAAGACGAAGGCCATCGGACGGATGGGCAGCGTGGACGAGGGAAGCAGTAATCTGGACTATCACCCCAACGAAATCGAACGCAAGACCAGTATTTACCTGGCCTTAGGCGCTTGTGAATACGAGGGGACCAAATTCAACCTCCTCGACACCCCTGGCTTCGAGGACTTCCGCGGCGACGTGATGGCGGCGCTCTCGGTGGTGGAGAGCGCCATCGTCCTGGTGCGCGCCGACGGGGGGGTGGAGGTGGGCACCGAGAGTCTCTGGGAGAAGCTCGATGAGAGGAAGCTCCCCAGCATGATCGTGGTCTCGAAGATGGACAAGGAGCACGCCGACTTCACCTCGTCCCTGGAGCAGATCCACTCGCAGCTCAGCAAGAAGGCAATTCCCATTCAACTCCCGATCGGAGAAGGCGAAGACTTCAAGGGCGTGATCGATGTGGCACTGGGCCAGGCGTATCTCTACGACGACAAGGGGGAGTCGAGGGAAGCGGAGGTTCCCGAGGACATGAAAGCCCTCTACGAGTCGACCCGCGAGGAGCTGCTCAACGCCGCGGCGGAGCACGACGATGGTCTGGTCGAGAAGTTTCTCGAGGAGGGAACGCTCAATTACGAGGAAATCGTCAAGGGCATCCGCATCGGAGTCAGAGATCGCTCGTTCATTCCCGTGTGTGCGGTGAGCGCGCACTCGCTCCGCGGAATGAAGCAGATGCTGCACTACGTGAAGGAGTATCTCCCCGCAGCCGATGCCTTCGGCGAGATCGGCGCCGTCGATTCCAAGGGGGAGGAAACCAAGATCAAGATCGGTAAAGACGCCCCTCTGGCGGTGCGCGTCTTCAAGATCTCGCTGGAAAAGGAGGCCGGGGAGTTCGCTCTGATGCGGGTCTACGCTTCGCAGCTCTCTGCGGGGGACGAAGTGAGTAACCGGAACCGTGGACATAGCGAGCGGCTCACCCAGCTCTTTCAGCTCGAGGGCAAGAACCGGGAGAAGATCGAGTCCATTGGATGCGGGGATTTCGGCGCCGCGGTCAAGCTGAAGAACACGCACGCGGGCGACACTCTGGGCGCCAAGAGTTCCACGGAACTCTTCCGGCCCATTCCCTATCCGGAAACGAACAGCCGAATGGCGATCAGCCCGGTGGGGGCCGGTGACGACGACAAGATGGTCAACGGTCTGCACAAGCTCCGCGAGGAGGATCCGACTTTCTCGATCGAAATGGACCCGCAGACCCACGAGCTGGTCATGCAGGGCCAAGGCGAGCTGCATTTCGACATCATCCTGCAGAATCTAAAGGAAGCTACCGGCGTCGAAGTGCAACGCCGCGAGCCGAAGATCCCCTACCTGGAGACGATCAAGGGAAAGACAGAGATCCAGGCGCGTCACAAGAAGCAGACGGGAGGACGGGGCCAATTCGCCGACGTGAGTCTCCGCTTCGAGTCGCTTCCGCGCGGTGAGGGTTTCGAGTTCGTGAACGCGATCGTGGGCGGCGCGATTCCCGGCAAGTTCATTCCGGCGGTGGAGAAGGGTCTGAAGGAGTCGATGCAGAAGGGGCCCCTGGCCGCCTGTCAGGTGGTCGATCTGAAGGCTACTCTGTACGACGGCGGATTCCACGCGGTGGACTCCAGCGAAGCCGCGTTCAAGACGGCGGCTTCCACCGCCCTTCGCGAGTGTTTCGCCAAGACGCAGGCCGTCCTGCTCGAGCCCATCTACGAGATCGAAGTGAAGTGCCCCGACGAAGTCATGGGCGACGTCATGGGAGACCTGAGCTCGCGGCGGGGACGCATCATGGGGACCGAGACCCAGGGGCACTTCGCGGTGGTCAAGGCGCACGTACCTTTGGCCGAGCTCTATCGCTACAGCACGACTCTGAGGAGCATGACCCAGGGTCGCGGAACCCATACTCGCAAGTTTCAGGGCTACGAAGAAGTGCCGGGCGATTCGATGAGCAAGATCGTCGAGGCGGCCAAGAGAGGATCACGAAGAGGCCTAGAGCGCGTTTCACCGGTACTAGGAGGAGCACGGTGTCAGGACATTCCAAGTGGGCCACCATCAAACGGAAGAAGGGTGCGGCCGACGCCAAGCGAGGCAAACTCTTCACGCGCCTGGGCAAGGAAATCACCATCGCCGCGCGCGACGGTGGGGGCGAGCTCGAGACAAATCCGCGGCTTCGCAGCGCCATCGAGACCGCGCGCGCTCAGAACATGCCCAAGGACAACATCGAGCGGGCCATCAAGAGGGGCACCGGAGAGGTCGAGGGCGCACGCTACGAGGAGATCACTTACGAGGGCTACGGACACGGCGGAGTGGCGATTCTCGTTTCGACTGTCACCGACAACACCAATCGAACCGCGGCCGACGTGCGCCACGGGTTCAGCAAGTACGGCGGAAAGATGGCCGACCCCGGCAGCGTAGCCTACCTCTTCGAGACCAAGGGGATCTTCAGTCTGGACGCGACGGTGGCCGACGAAGAACGCGTGATGGAAGTGGTGATCGATGCCGGCGCAGAGGACGTGCATGAGGAAGGCGGAACGGTGGAAATCACCTGTCCCCGCGAGGCATTTCACGCGGTGAGCTCGGCTCTGGCCGAAGCCGGACTGGCAACCCTCTCTGCCGAGCTCACTCCGGTGCCCTCGACCTTGATCACGGTGACCGGAGAAGATGCCCGGCGCCTCCTGAAACTCATCAATGCCCTGGACGACCTGGACGATACCCAGCAAGTCAGCGCGAATCTGGACATTCCCGAGGATGAAATGGCCGCTTTGCAGGATGAGTTGGCATGACTCTGATCGTCGGTATCGATCCGGGAAGCCAGCGGTTGGGCTACGCCGCGATCGAGGCCGAAGGCCACAGCTTGAAGCATCTCACCCACGGCACCCTGAAAGCTCCCTCGCGCCAACCCCTGCACCAGCGGCTGGCCTTCCTGCACACGCGACTTCGCGAGGTGCTGGAGGAGTCGAGTCAGCTCGGGCGGGGAGCGCCGATCGAGGTGGCGATCGAGCGGGTTTTTACGGCCAAGAACTACGCCTCGGCATTGACCCTGGGCCATGCGCGCGGGATCATCCTCCTCGCGGTGGGCCAATGTGGCTACGAACTCGCCGAATACGCGCCCGCGGCAATCAAGAAGGCAGTCACGGGAAACGGCCGGGCGAGCAAGGCGCAGGTGGCCGCCATGGTAGGGCGCATCTTGGGAATCAAGGTCTCTGCGGAGGAGAGTGACAGCACCGACGCCCTCGCCATGGCGATCTGTCACGCGGCGAATTTGCAGGCGCGGAGTCTGGCGGACCGGCTCGAGGTTTGAACTCCTTTGGAGGATCGATGTACGCATTCATCTCGGGACGTCTGGAGGATGTCTCCAGCGGGGCGGTCGTCGTCGCCGATGGCGGGGTGGGCTACGCGATCCTGGTCCCCGAGCGCTTGCGCCGTCGCCTGCCCCCCGTGGGACAGGAAGTGAAGCTCTTCACGCATCTTCACGTGCGTGAGGATGATTTGACGCTCTACGGTTTTTCCAGTCCGTCCGAGCGGGAGATGTTCAGGGCCCTTCTTTCGATCAGCGGCGTGGGTCCCAAGCTCGCGCTCGCCATTCTGGGCGATGAGGACTTCCAGCTCATCCTGGACGGGGCGCGCCGGGGCGATGCGGGACCTCTGACGCGCATCAAAGGGGTGGGCAAGAAGACGGCCGAGCGGCTGGTGGTCGAGCTGCGCGATCGCGAGCTTGCGCCCCTCCCGGCTTATCCGGGCGCGGCGGCCGGTCCGGGAACGACCGACGAGGAGGCGACGCTGGCCCTCATCGGAATGGGCTTGAGTCTGGAAGCCGCCCGGCGCGCCGTGGGCAGTTTGACGATTCAGGAGCGCGAGAATGCGCCGGTGGAGGACATCGTTCGTCGAGCCCTGCGCGCCGTCGCCATATGATCCGCCAGCCAAGGAAGATCTGATGCAGCCCAAGGAGAGACTCACCGATCCTCGCCCCCAACCAGGGGCGGAGGCGGACAGGGACCGGGCGCTGAGACCGAAGAGCCTGGCGGAGTTCATCGGACAGGAGCGACTCAAAGTTCAGCTCGCTCTCTTCATTCGTGCGGCCAAGGAAAGAGGGGAAGCCCTCGACCATCTGCTCTTACACGGTCCTCCCGGCCTGGGGAAGACCACCCTGGCCGGCATCGTGGCCAGGGAGATGGGGGCACAGCTACGCGTCACGAGCGGTCCCGCGTTCACCAACGGCGCCGAACTCCTCTCCATTCTGACGCGTGAAGAAGGGCGGCAGTGCGTCTTCGTCGACGAGATCCACCGGCTGAATCGCGTGGTGGAAGAGCACCTCTATCCGGCGATGGAGGATTTCCGCGTCGAGCTGGTCATCGACAAGGGTCCGGCGGCGCGTCACTACCAGCTCGATCTCGAACCCTTCACGCTGGTGGGCGCGACGACGCGCGCCGGTCTTCTGACCCCAGCCCTGCGCTCTCGCTTCGGCATCGTGCTGCATCTGGAATTCTATCCGCCGGCCGAGCTCGCCCGCATCGTGGCCCGCAGCGCCGAGCTGCTCGAGATGGAGTTGAGCGAGGACGGGACCATCGAGATCGCGCGCAGGAGTCGCGGGACGCCCCGGGTGGCGAATCGCATTTTACGCCGCGTGCGTGATGTGGCCCAGGTGGAGGGGCTTCGTACCGTGGACAAAGGCCTGGTGCAGAGGGCTCTCGACCTGCTCGAGGTCGATCATCTTGGATTGGAGAGTCTGGACCGATCGTACCTGCGGGTGATCACCTCCGATTTCGACGGAGGCCCGGTGGGTCTGTCCACCCTCGCCGTCAGTCTGGGCGAGGAGACCGACACGCTCGAGGACGTGGTGGAACCCTTCCTCATTCAGGAAGGACTGGTGCACCGGACTCCCCGCGGTCGCGTGGCGACCCCGAAGGCCTTTGCTCATCTGGGTCTTGCGCCGCCCACGAAACAGAGAGAGCCCGATCTCTTCTGATGCCTCACTTCGACGAACTCGACTCCTACGACTTCACTCTCTCTGAGGAGAGAATCGCCCAGCGGCCTCTGCCGCGACGGCGTGATGCCAGGCTTCTGATCTGGGAGCGCGATGGGAAATTTTGCGATGGTGCAGTCCGGGACCTGCCACGACTTCTGCGACCAAGTGATCTTCTGATCCTGAACGACACCAAAGTCTTTCCCGCGCGCCTGTACGGACGCAAGAAACGGGGCGGGGCGAGAGTGGAAGTGCTGTTGACGGATCCCCTCGCCGACGAGAGCTGGTCGGCTTTGGTGCGCCCGGGCCGGCGGCTTCCGCCAGGTACGGAGATCGAGTTGGAAGGGGGCCCAGAGATGATGATCGAAGAGGCTCTGGGCCGTGGTCTGCGCCGCGTCCGCCTGACCGGCGGTGCGTCGTCGGCGCTCGACTACGCCGTGCACCACGGTCACGTTCCCCTGCCGCCCTACATCCGCCGAAGTGACGACGAACGGGACACCGAGCGCTATCAGACCATTTTCGCGCGCGCGAGCGGTTCGGTGGCCGCGCCCACCGCCGGATTGCACTTCGACGCCGAGCTCCTCGACGAGCTGAGACGAAAGGGCGTAGCGTGCGCGTTCGTGACTCTTCACGTGGGACCCGGCACCTTTCTTCCCCTGAGCGGGGTGGAGCTGAAGCGGGGCTCGCTGCACGCCGAGCGATTCACCGTTCCAAGCGAAACCGTTCGGGCGATCCTGGAATGCAAGAAGCGGGGCGGCCGCGTGGTGGCCGTCGGCACCACCGCATGCCGCAGCCTCGAGAGCCTTCCCGCCGACGCGACAGAGGGGGTCTCAGGGACCACTTCGCTGTTCATCCGCCCTGGGCATCACTTTCGCTGGGTGAACGTTCTGCTGACCAACTTTCATCTTCCCAGAAGCAGTCTGCTGATCTTGGTCGCGGCCTTCGCGGGCGAACGATGGCGCGAGGCCTACGCCCACGCCCTGCGCGAGGGCTACCGCTTCTACTCCTACGGCGATGCCAACTGGATCGAGAGGTCGCATCCTCAATGAGTGGCTTCTCCTTCGAAGTGTTGAACGAGAGCGGGTCGGCGCGGCGCGGACGGCTACACACCGATCACGGCTGCGTGGAGACACCGGTCTTCATGCCGGTGGGGACGCAGGCCACGGTGAAGGGCCTCACGGTGGATCAGGTGAAGAGCACCGGAGCTCGCATGATTCTGGCGAACACCTATCATCTCTACCTGCGACCCACCCACGATCGCATCGAGCGACTGGGTGGCCTGCATCGCTTCATGGGCTACGACGGGGCCATGCTCACCGACAGTGGCGGATTCCAGGTCTTTTCTCTCTCGAGCTTGAACCAGTTGAGTGAAGAAGGGGTCAGCTTCCGCTCGCACCTCGATGGTTCCCCGCACTTCTTCTCCCCCGAACTCAGCATGGAGGTGCAAGCCGCTCTCGGCGCCGACGTGGTGATGGCTTTCGATCACTGCCTGGCTCTGCCGGCGGAGAAGGAAGGGAGTGGCGCAGGCGGTGGACCGCACCACGCGCTGGGCCCAGCGCTGCCTCGATTCCTTCGGACTGCGGCGCCAGAGCGAGGCGGGACACGAGCAGGTGCTGTTCGGGATCATGCAGGGTGGGGTGTCAAAGTTCGAGAGAGAACGCAGCGCGCGCGAGCTGACGCGCCTCGGCTTCTTGGGGTACGCGATCGGCGGACTGTCGGTGGGCGAGAGCAAGGAGGAGTTGCATCGACTGAGTGCGTTCAGCGCGTCTCTTTTGCCCCTGAGAAAACCGCGCTACCTGATGGGAGTCGGATTCCCCGAGGACATACTGGCCGCGGTGGAGGGTGGAGTGGACATGTTCGACTGCGTATTGCCCACCCGCATGGCGCGCAACGGAACCCTGCTGACGCACGATGGGCGTCTCGCGCTTCGCAACGCGCGCTTCGCCGACGACGAAGCTCCCCTGGAGGAGGGCTGCCCCTGCCTGGCCTGCACGAACCACACCCGTGCGTACCTGCGCCACCTCGTGATCGCCGGTGAGATCCTCGGTCCGGTTCTGAGCACCATCCACAATCTGACTTTCTATCAGTCTCTGATGGCCGAAATTCGCGAGGCGATCGAACGGGATGGTCTCCCGGAGTACCGGGAGCGGTTCCTGGCCCGTTTTGCGGCGCGGCGAGGCCACGTTCCCTGAACCACTCGTTCGAACGCATGCCCATGCTCGCGAATTCAGAGCGATCGAGAATCGAAGCGGAGCCAGGCCGAGGCTTGCCTGAAGCTGGTGGCACACCTAGACTGAGCGCCGAACCCCTTCTGGAGGTGACTCTTGAGCCCGATTCACTCTGCATCCCTCGCCGCGCTCGTTCCCGCGTTCGCGGCTTCCCCCCAGGGAGGTCAGTCGGCATCACCCTGGTCGATGATGCCGCTCTTTCTCGCATTTCTTCTCATTTTCTATTTTTTGATGTGGCGGCCACAGGCGAAGCGCCAGAAAGAGCACAAGGCCATGCTCGCTGACTTGAAGAAGGGAGATCGCATCATCACCAGCGGTGGCCTTCACGCGACGGTGCTCAGTATCAAGGAAGATCGCGGGATCGTGGTGGCCACGATCGGCGAGGGAGTGAAGGTCGAGATTTCCCGCGGATCCGTGGCGGGAGTGGTCGTCGAGAAGAAGTGACCTCAGCCCCTGGGAACCCATGAGCGACGAACTGGAGATCTTTCTCTACGGAAGTGAGATCCTCAGGTCTGCCTGCCGGCCGGTGGAGCGTTTCGACGACGAGCTCCGAGAGCTCTGCGACGGAATGATCCAGGCGATGACCCGCGAGGACGGGATCGGTCTGGCCGCGCCGCAGGTGGGAAGAGATCTGCGTATGCTCATCGCGCGCGATGAGCGGGATGGATGGCCGCGCATTCTTCCCCTGGTGAATCCCGAATTGAAGGTCCTCAGTTCCGAACGTGCATCGTTCAGCGAGGGGTGTCTCTCGCTTCCGGGAATCACAGCCGAAGTCGATCGTCCGGCGCGGATCACGGTGGCCTTTCAGGACCTCGAGGGTACCAGCCACGAGCTCACGGACGACGGGCTTCTCGCGCGCATCATCCAACACGAATCGGACCATCTGGAGGGGATCCTCTTCGTCGACCACTTGCCCTTGCTCAAGCGCAAGCTCCTGGCCAAGAAGCTCAAAGCTCTCGCGCGTCGGTCGAAGGTGGGTTGATCGTGCGCCTCGTCTTCCTCGGCTCTCCTGAGTTCGCGATTCCGTCCCTGGAGGCACTGGTAAAGGAAGGCCACGAGGTGCTCCTGGTGGTGACGCAACCGGACAAGGCGAGAGGACGCGGACGCGAGCCCCTTCCCACCCCCATTCGCCGCCGGGCCATGGAGCTGGGCCTCGCCGAGACGACCCTGAAGCCCAAGGACCGTGAGAAGTGTTACCGCCGCATCCTGGAGCTCTCTCCGGAGATCGTGGTTGTCGTCGCGTTCGGTCACCTCATCAAAGAGCCCCTGCTGCACGGACCCACTTTGGGATGTTTGAACGTGCACGCTTCGCTGCTTCCGCGCTGGCGAGGAGCGGCGCCCATTCACCGCGCCGTCATCGCCGGAGATCGCACGACGGGTGTCTGTACCATGCAGCTGGAAAAGGGGATGGATACCGGTCCCGTTTACGCGCGGGTGGAGACAGAGATCGGGCCCGAGGAGACCGCGGGAGAGC
The DNA here is from genome assembly GCA_963764625.1 of Candidatus Krumholzibacteriota bacterium. Taxonomy (GTDB): domain Bacteria; phylum Krumholzibacteriota; class Krumholzibacteriia; order JAJRXK01; family JAJRXK01; genus JAOZPE01. Next base: position 1,088,240 of record CAVXTH010000009.1, read on the forward strand.
TGCACGATCGCCTGGCCGTTCTGGGGGCAGAGCTCCTGATCCGGACCCTGGCGGAGATGAAAGCCGAAGGACTGAGAGCTTCCCCTCAGACAGAAGAGGGCGCCGTCTTGGCGCCGCTCTTGCGCAAGGAAGAGGGAACGGTCGACTTCGCGCGAGGCGCCGACGAGGTTCACGACCGCATTCGCGGCCTGAGTCCTTGGCCGGGAGTGGCGGTCGAAACGGCGGGCGAGATCCTCAGACTCCGCGGTAGCTACCTTCTTTCGGAAGGACGCGGAGAGGCCGGACGGATTCTCTCCATCGACGGCGAAGGGATGAGCGTGGCCTGCTCGAGGGGAGCGGTGGGGATTCGCCTCGTGCAGCGGGCGGGCGGGCGTTTCATGTCTCCTCTGCAATTCTCGCGAGGCCACGAGTTGAGAGTGGGGGAGAGCTTCTCTCCTCTGGCCGAGGTGCCCCCACGGAAGCCGAACTGAAATGGGCGCGCGTCGTCCGTCCACTTCCCGTGGTTCAGCGCCGCTCGATCCCCTCCGCCTGTACGCGGCGCGCATCCTCTTGCGCTGGCACGGCGAAAAGGGCTACGTCCGTGATGTCCTGGAGGAATTCGAACGCGGCGACGGCGGGGCGGCGGTGCGACTCGCCGAGGTGGAGCAAAGGCGGCTCCGCGAGCTGGTGTACGGATGCGTTCGACTCCGCGGCCGCTACGACTTCATCCTGAATCAGCTGGCGAAGCAGAGTCCCAAGCCCCCGATTCGCATCACTCTGTGGCTCGGACTCCATGAGATCTGTGAACTGAGGACCGCGCATCACGCCGTGGTCTCCCAATGCGTCGAGTTGGCGCGCGCTCTCGGCTCCGCGCATGCGGCCGGTTTCGTGAATGGGGTCCTGAGGCGCGTCGCCAAGGAGGGGTGTTCGCACTACTTCCCCGTCGCGCAAGAAGATCCCATCGGGTACGCCGCGAGCTGGCTCAGCCACCCCCGCTGGCTGGTGGAGCGCTGGGCTGAGGCGCTCCCACCCGAAGAAGTTCTCGCGCTCTGCGAAGCCAACAATCGACGCCCGGCTCTGGTCCTGCGAGCGAGTCATGGTCGCCGCGAAGAATTGCTCGAAGCCGCGCGTGAGCGAGAGTGGGACGCGCGGCCCGGGCAGTGGGCGCAGGATTCCGTGGTCTTGCAGACGCGCGTTCCCGCCATGCGAGCGCTGCGAGAGCTCGGGGCAAAGGTGACGATTCAAGACGAGGCGGCCCAACTCGTGCCCGCGCTCTTGCCGGAAGATTTCACTGGTTCGATCTTGGACCTGTGCGCGGCGCCGGGAGGTAAAACGGCCCAGCTCGCCGATCGTTTCAAGACGAGCGCGACCGTGGTGGGTCTCGATCTAAACTTTCGTCGGCTCCTGCGAGTGGGGGATACCTTTCGTCGACTCGAGCTTCCGCCGCTTTTCGCCGTCGCGGCGGACGGGAGCAAGCCCCCGTTTCGGCCCGGTGCTTTCGACGCGGTGCTGGTGGATGCGCCGTGCAGTGGAACCGGCGTGCTCGCGCGGCGGCACGAGGCGCGTTGGCGCAGGAAACCCAAGGATCTCAGCGAATTGCCCGCTTTGCAGCAGAAACTCCTGAACTCCGCGGTTGAACTCTGTGCTCCGGGAGGCATCATCGTGTACGCTACCTGCTCGCTCGAGTTCGAGGAGAACGAAGCGGTCGTCGACGCGGTCCTCCAAAGCCGCGCGGACTTGGTGGAAGTGGGGGCGGAAGGCCGTGTTCCGGCAGAGCTGCTGCAGAACGGGCGCCTGCGCGTTTGGCCGCATCGTCACGGTTGTGACGGCGCATTCGCGGCGGTGCTCAGGCGCAAGGAGTTGAAACCGTGACGGTGGGACGATTCTTTCTGACCCTCTTGCTGCTCGCGGTCGCGATCGTGGGTGGAGTGGCGCTCGCCAACTCGACCTTCCTCCCCTGGATGGTTCACCGCCAGAGAGCGGTGCTTGTGCCCGAGCTCACGGGTCTTTCGCTCCAAAAGGCCAAGAAACAAGCCAAGCGAGTGGGCCTGGAAGTGGAGGTGGGCGACGAGGTCTACCAGGACGGCACGCCGCCGGGAGTCGTTCTCGAACAGGTTCCACGCGCTCTCCGCTCGGTTCGCAAAGGCCGGGGAATTCGCCTGGTCGTCAGCAAGGGCGAAGCCTACGCCCGCGTTCCCGACCTCTTGGGAATGAGCCTGCGTCAGTGCGAAATTTCGCTCTTGCGGGAGAATCTCAAAGTGGGGCGGGTGGCGCGCTCTTACGATCCCGTCGGGCGCATCGGAATCGCGGCACAGCGGCCGCAGCCAGGCGCGCAGATCCCGGGCGGCTCGGTGGTGGATGTGCTGCTGCGAGAGGAACACGAACCGCGCTACTATCGAGTGCCCTCCTTCGTCGGCCGGAGTCTGGTCAAAGTGCGGGCGGAGTTGAATGCGGCCGGCTTCGAGCTCCGGCGCATCACCTATGCCTCCAACCAGGGCGCGTTCCCGGGCACGATTCTCAAGCAATGGCCCGAGGCCGGTTCGCGGATCGTGGGAGGGGGTAGCATTGAGCTGGTGGCTAGCAAGCAAGACTGAGACTCGCATCGCGGTGGCGCCTTCCCTTCTCTCGGCGGATCTGTTGCGACTGGGAGAGGAGCTGAAGGCGGTACAGAACGCGGGGGTGGACTTGCTTCACCTGGACATCATGGATGCCCACTTCGTCGACAACTTGAGCTACGGCCCTCGCCTGGCCAAGGCGATCTGTTCGAGCACTCCTCTGCCGGTCGAATGTCATCTCATGGTGGAAGATCCGCATGACTACGCGCAGCGATTTCTCGATGCCGGCGCCGCGTGCGTCAGTTTTCATCTCGAGCTTCCGCTCGACCATCGGGAGCTTCTGCGGCTGATCCGAAAGAGAGGGAAGAGAGCCGGCCTGGTCCTCAACCCCTCCACGCCGCTCGACGAACGCGAGCACCGGCCCCTGCTTCAGGACTGCGATTTCTTCCTGGTGATGTCGGTGCATCCCGGATTCGGGGGACAGGCCTTCGATCCCTCGGTCCTGTCCAAGCTTCGCCTTTTGCGCGCCTGGCGTGAAGAGGACGGACACGAATTCGCTCTGGAGATCGACGGGGGCATCGACCCCACAACCGCCTCCCTGGCCCGCGAGGCGGGGGCCGACATCCTGGTCTCGGGTTCCTCGTTCTTCGGGTCCAAGGACTACCGCGCCATCACGCGCGCCCTGAGGGGGAACTGAGCCGGCCGCGGACGGCCCCGCGGGGGGTCGAGGCGGGGATCTCCTTGTGCCGCGCGGCCTTGCGCCAGACCCTTTGAACTGCTATCGTGCCAGGCTGATTCCGTTTGCCCGCCGTGCGGCCTGGCCGTCGGGGCCTGAGCAGCGCATTCACCCCGGACGGCGTGAGAAACCTACGCCTCGTTGTCACCATGTTCCAGGATCTCCAAACCAAGCTCGAAGGAGTCTTCAGGAGTCTCTCCGGACAGGGGAAACTCAGTGAAGAGAACATGGCGCAAGGCCTGCGAGAAATCCGCCGCGCCCTGCTCTCCGCCGACGTCGAGGTTCAAGTCGCGCGAGGCTTCGTGGAGCGTGTGCGCGAGAAGGCGGTGGGAGCCGAGGTCTTGAAGAGCCTCAGTCCGGGACAGCAAATGGTGAAGATCGTCCACGAGGAGCTCGTCGCGCTCTTGGGCGGCGCCACTGCGGACTTGAAATTGGAGGGAACACCTCCGATCTCGGTCCTGGTGATGGGACTGCAGGGCTCGGGAAAGACCACCTTCAGCGCGAAGCTCGCTCTGCACCTGAAATCGATGGGCCGACGTCCCCTTTTGGTCGCGTGCGATCTCCAACGTCCCGCCGCGATCGAGCAGCTCGAGACCCTGGCCGCGGCGTGCGGAGTGCCGGTCCACACCAACCGAGAGACCCAGGACGTGGTGCAGGTCGCGCGCGAGGCGCAGCGGCGCGCGCTGGAGGAGCTGTGCGATGTCCTGGTGGTGGACACGGCCGGGCGGCTCCAGATCGATGAAGCCCTCATGGTTCAGCTGGCCGCGCTGTCGGACGCGCTCAATCCGAGCGAGCGGCTCCTGGTCCTCGATGCCATGACCGGCCAGGAAGCGGTCTCGATCGCCAAGACCTTCGACGAGAAGATCGACGTCACCGGCGCCGTCCTGACCAAGCTCGACGGGGACGCCCGCGGAGGCGCCGCTCTCAGCATGGTCGAAGTCACCGGGAAGCCCATCAAGTTCGTGAGCACCGGCGAGAACCCGAGCGACCTGGATGTGTTCCATCCCGATCGGATCGCCGGTCGGATTCTCGGCATGGGCGACATGCTCAGCCTCATCGAAAAGGCGCAGCAGGACATCGATGAGGAAAAGGCCAAGCGCATGGAGCAGAAGCTCCGCAAACAACAGTTCGATCTGGGAGACTTTCTCGACCAGTTGCGCCAGGTCAAGAAGATGGGTCCGCTCAAGCAGGTCCTGGGACTGATGCCCGGGATGAATGCCAAAATGCTCAAGGAAGCGAAAGTCGACGAGAAGCAAATGGCCCGTACGGAAGCCATCATCTCCTCGATGACGCTGAAGGAACGGCGCCGGCCCGAGATCATCAACGGCAGCCGGCGCAAGAGGATCGCCAGGGGCAGCGGCACGCAAGTCGTGGACGTGAACCGCCTGCTCAAGCAATTCCGCGACATGAAGAAGATGATGAAGGTTCTGGCCAAGCCAGGATCGATCGACCGCCTCGGCAGGGGGATGTTCCCGCGCGTCTAGTGCGCGTGAACCGGACCCGGCCGCACGAACTCGACGAAGGAGTTGATTTGAGATGCCCGCTACCATTCGCTTGACCCGCATGGGTCGCAAGAAGCATCCCTTTTACCGCCTCGTGGTCCTGGACAGTCGCGTGCGCCGCGATGGCGACTACATCGACAAGCTCGGCCACTACAATCCCTTCGTGGAGCCGCGCGAGGTCGTGATCGACCACGACAAGGCGATCGAATGGCTCCAGAAGGGCGCGGGCATGTCCGACACCGCTCGCTCCCTCCTGCGCAACGAAGGTGTCCTCTATCGCTGGCACCTCAAGAAGAGCGGCCTCGCAGTGGGGGAGATCGAATCGAAAGTCGAGGAATACCGCGCGCGCCACGGCTCACGCCTTCAGGCCACGCGCGAGCAGTTGAGTCAATCCCGCGCCGCGGAGCTTCAGAAACGCGAGGACGCCGAGAAAGCCTACCTGAAGGCGAAGATCGCCAAGGCCGAGGGCTCCGCTCCCGAGGAGGAAGCGGGCGAAGCGGCTCCGGCGGAGGCCAGCGCTCCGAAGGAAGTGGAGGAGGAGAGCAAGGCTCCAGCTTCAGAGGCCCCGGCCGAGGTAGCGCAGGAGCCCGAGAAGGGATCGGACGAGTCGTGAGGAAGCTCGTCGAAACCGCGGTGAAGGGAATGGTCTCCCACCCGGAGCGCGTCAAAGTGGTGGAGAACCGTGAGGGACAAGTCCAGCAGTTCAAGGTCCGGGTCGATCCTGAGGATCGGGGGCGAGTCATCGGCCGCCACGGAGCGACCGCTTCGGCCCTGAGAACGCTCGCTTCCGGAGTCGCGCGGCGAAATCGAATTCGCGTGGAGATCGACATCATCGACTGAAGTTCGGTCGTGAGAGCCATGTTCGTGAGTATGGGTGAGCTTGTTCGCGCGGTGGGCCTTCGCGGGGAGCTGAAGTTCCTTCCTGACGGAGACTTCCTGGCTGAGGTCATGGAGAGTCCCTATCTGCGAAGTCGGCGGGGTCAGGGTCCTCCCCACGCGCTCACCCTGGAGCGTGCGCGCACGCAAGCGAACGGTCTCGTGCTGAAATTCGCGGGAGTCGACGACCGCGACGGTGCGGAAGCGATGGTGGGGGAGAGTCTCGGTTTTCTGGCGGAGGATTACGACCGCCCTGATTTCCCCCGGCCTCGAGAGCCCCATCCATTCGTCTACCACGGACTGCGGGTGGAGACGGTGCAGGGAAAGCTCGTGGGGGAGGTGGAGGGTGTGATGGTCCTTCCCGCCAACCTGGTGTTGCAAGTGCGCGAGGCGGATGGAACGACCGAGCATCTCATCCCGGTCATTCCTCCGGTGATCAAGAACTTGGATCGTGAGGAAGGACTTCTTCTCATCGAGGCCATACCGGGCCTCTTGAGTGAAGAGGACGAATAGAGCCTCCACGAGAAGGCCGGTCGTGCGTATCGATCTCGTCAGTTTGTTTCCCGAGATGTGTCGGGCCGTGCTGAGCGCGGGAGTGGTGGGAAGGGCCATCGAGGCCAAGCTGGTGGAGGTGGTCGTCACCGATCCCCGGCAATTTTGCGAGGATCGGCACGGAGTGGTGGATGGCCCGCCGTATGGCGGGGGACCGGGTATGATCCTCCGGGCGCCGCCGCTGGTCATGGCTGTCGAATCCGTGCGGCGGAGGGGAGCCCAAGTCGTCTTGATGAGTCCCACAGGCCGGACCTTCGACCAGGAGCTGGCCCAAAAGTGGACGAACGAGGACCAGCTCATCCTGGTCTGTGGGCGGTACAAGGGGTTCGACGAGCGAATCGGAGAACTCCTGAACGCGCAAGAGCTCTCCCTGGGCGATTTCGTTCTCTCGGGAGGAGAGCTGGCGGCGCTGGCGGTGCTCGATGCCGTCATTCGCAGAATCCCCGGAACTCTGGGGGACATGGATTCCGCGGACGGAGATTCTTTCAGCCGCGGACGCGAGGGCCTTCTCGACGCGGCGTGCTACACCCGACCGCCGGAGTATCGCGGTCTGGAAGTTCCGGAAGTTCTGCTTTCGGGCGATCACGCCGCCATCGAGCGATGGCGCAAGCAAAGCAGTCTCACTCGAACGCGAGCGAGGCGCCCCGATCTTCTGGACGACCGCAAGGACGAGTCCGGATAGCAGGAGGTAGGAAAGTGAGCATCATGGACGCGATTCGCAGGCAGGGCCTCAACCCCGAGGTTCCGTCCTTCGGAGTGGGTGACACTCTGAAGGTGCACGTTCGCGTGCAGGAAGGGCAGAAGACGCGGACGCAGATCTTCCAGGGCATCGTCTTGGGCAAGAGCGGCGGCGGAATCGAAGAGAGCTTCACCATTCGCAAGGTGAGTTCCGGAATTCCGGTGGAGAGAGTGTTTCCACTACACAGTCCCAGCGTGCAGAAAATCGAGCTCGTGAAGCGAGGTCGGGTGCGGCGCGCGAAGCTGAATTATCTGAAGGGTCGCATCGGAAAGTCCGCGCGCATCGCCGAAAAACGCAATCACAAGAAGGACGCGGACAAGGCGGAAAATTGAATTCTCGACTCGCTCGCTTCGATCGCAGACTCGCGCACGGCCTAGGCACGCGCTGCTTGGCCGGAGTCGACGAGGTGGGCCGAGGTTGCCTGGCTGGACCGGTGGTCGTCGCCGCCGTCGCGCTTCCCATCGGGGCGGAGATCGAAGGGGTCGACGATTCGAAGCGACTGAGCGCCCTGGCGCGCCAGCGCGCGTTCGATCGTATCATCGCCTCGTGCGTTGGTTGGAGCGCGACCGCGGTCTCCGCCGCGGAAGTCGACGAGAGGAACGTACTGGCCGCCTCCCTTCTGGGAATGGAACGCGCTGTGGGGCGGCTCAAGCTTCCTGTCGATTTAATCCTGGTCGACGGCAATCAACTTCCAAAGGATTTGCCGACCACCGCCCTGGCATTGGTCAAGGGGGATGGAAAGAGTCTCTGTGTCGCCGCCGCCAGCATCGTGGCCAAGGTCCTGCGCGATCGGATCATGCGCCGCTGGGACCGGCGCTATCCGGGCTACGGTTTCGATCGCAACGTCGGATATCCCACCCCCGAACATCAGCGCGCGTTGCTTGCGAAGGGACCTTGTCCACTCCATCGGCGCAGCTTTGCTCCCGTGCGCGCCGCGATGGCCCGTCAACTCCAACTGGCAGGTTGAGCGCGCGCGACCACGCTCTTTGAGCTCTTACCCCAGCCTCCTCGCACCTGTCCCGTCCTCCCTTCGACCAGAGACATGAATCAGGAACGACGAGCCGTGTATCGAGGGGCGCTCGCCCAAGAGATGGCCGCTCTCTATCTGCGCCTGCGCGGGTATTCCATTCTGGATGCCAATCGAAGGGGAGGGGGCGGGGAGATCGATCTTTTGGCGCGGATTGGCACGACCCTGGTTTTCGTGGAAGTACGCTTGCGCGGCAGGGGATCATGGAGCAGCGCGGCGGAGTCCGTCGGACGGCAGAAACGGGCTCGCCTGCGAGCGTGTGCCCGGCACCTTCTCTCGCATCGTGAGGACTTGCGCTGGCCGGGTCGCCAACTGCGCTTCGACGTGGTCGCGCTCGATCTCGGCGAGGACGGATGCCGCCTTGCGCACCTGAAAGCGGTCGCGATATGAGGGCCATTGCTCTGAACGCCCTTGTGGCGGTAGCTTGTAGAGGATTCGACTCTCCCCTGACTCGGCAGCCGCCATGACCAAGTACTTTCCGGTCCTCCCGTTCGTGTGTTTTGCGCTGGTGCTCCTCAGCGCAAAGGGGAATGCCGAGGTCAGGCCCTTGGACGCCGATCATGGCGCATGGCCAACTCCCGATTTCAAGTCCTCGCTACCCTTGCGCGTGCGTTGGTTCTTCACCCCCGACGATCCGATGATGGCTGAGGCGCGGTTGAAACAGTCGAGCAGCGTGCAGCTGAAGGGTGTGCTCACGGGCCTCGATGGTCGCTGGATTCTGGAGGCCGAATTCGACAGCCTTCAGGCGGTGGAAGCAAGCTTTGGACTGCTCGGCACTCTGGTGCGTGATCGCAGTGGCACCCCCGCTCTCTCGCGGACCACCGCGCTGGTGGGGGTCAGGCCGCGGGTGTGGGACCAACTCGATCTGAGAGGCGACATGGCGTCCACCGTGGCCATCCTGGACAGCGGATGCGACGCGGCGTGCGACGACTTGGGCGACATCGACTACGACAATGTCGATGAGCCGTTGCTCCATGCGGGGGATGCGGACGACTGGAGCGATGCGCTCGGTGGCATCAGTCCTGATCCACGCATCCGAATCGTGGGTTGGCACGACGTCACCAACGACGTGAGCGGATCCGACGGTCCCTATGACTATCACTACCACGGGACGGCATTGGCCAGTGCCGCCTTTTCCTCGGGGCGAAGCGGCGACGAACATCGCGGCGTCGCGCCTGAAGGACGATTCGTAGTGGTCAAGACCTACAATTTCGAAGGGCGCTGGGAAGTCTGGGCCAGCGATTTGTTGCTGGGTATTCAATGGGTCCTGGACCACGTGCAGAGCCATCACATTCACGCGTGTCTCATCGGCGCGGTGTGGGACCAGGACTTGGGGATTTCGACCGCGGTGCAGGCTCTACTCGACGCGGGCGTGGTGGTGATCGCACCGGCGGGGAACGACCGCAACGGGAGCATGGGATGGCCGGCGCGCCTGGATGGAGTGATCTGCGTGGGCGCCACCGACGCGGACGGCCGAGTCGCCGCCTACAACACGCCCGGCTTGACGGCGAACTCGCGCCCCGACCTGGTGGCGCCGGGCGGCGGGAGCGACCCGTTGACCGGCCCCATCGTCTGCGACGACAACGAGCCCGACGACACCTTTCGGGGTCGGGTCGGCACCAGCATCGCGGCGGCCCACGTCGCGGGTGCGGTCAGCTTGATCTCTCAGGCCCTGCGCGAGAGCGGCAGACCGTGGAGGTATCAACTCGAGCAGACGCAGTGGATCCAGCAGCTCTTGCGAGCCACCGCGGTCGAGACCCAAGCCGCAGAGCCGGGCGCGGCTGGCGTGCCCCCTCTGGATCACGGGGGCTTCGACCCGATCGAGGGCTACGGTCTGCTCCAGGCGGATGCGGCGGTCAACGCGGTGAGAAGGTCGCTCTGGCCGGGAGAAGCGGAGGACTTTAGCCTGGGGTCGCCGGTGAATTCTTCCGCGGTGTGGGCGGCGCGGATGCCTCTCTCTGGAGCCACGGATCTGCGTCTGGAACTCACCGTTCCCGGCGCGGCCGACTTCGACCTGATGCTCTACCGCGAAGACCTCGATGGCTTCGTCCTCGTTGACAGTTCGAGCACGCCGGCCCTCGGCGCCCTGGAGAGCCTCGACTTGGCCGGGCTTTCGCCTTCGAACTATCTGCTGGTGGTCAAGCGTATCGCGGGCGAGGGACAGGCCCGCCTCAAGTCCATCGTGAATTTCTTGGGAGACACTGCGTGGCCGATCCTCCTCTCCGACCAGGCCGCGAGTGAACCGGTTCCCCATGATGTCGATGGGGACGGGGCGGAGGAGATCTTCCTGAGCTACAACGTGGCGATCCTCGACACGGGCCATTTGATTTCGATGAACGCCGCCAACGGGCGGCCACGCTCCCCCTTTCCGCGTGACTTCTTCACCCCCACCACGCGACCCGGTCAGTTGAGTGGGGTCGCGGTCGGAGACTTGGGTAGTGGAGAGGAAATCGTGTTCGGTTCGCAGTTCGGGTCGGTCTATGCGATGGATTTCGCGGGGCAGTTCACCCTCCAAACCGAAGTAACTCCGGCCCTCCCCACGAGCGCGCCTTCGCTGTGGGGAGATGGGGCGCAGACCCGCATCCTGGTGGGAACGACCGAGGGCGCCGCCATCCTGGATCCCGCGGGTCAGGTGGTGGATCGTTGGCTCCTGGGCGGTACGAGCAATGGTGAGCTCGCCCTCGGAGATTTGAACGGAGACGGCGCCGAGGAAATCGTGGTCGGTGTTGCCTCGACGGTACACGCGCGCACCATCGACGGAAGTCCCGTCAACGGGTGGCCGGTGGTGGAAGACGCGTCCTCCCGAATCACTGCCCCCTCGATCTTCGGGGGAACGGGGGGACCCGCGGTCTTCGTGGGAGAAATTCAAGCCAGCGGCGCCGCCCGGATCTTGGGGCTTTCGGGCGGTGCGGCTTCTCTTCCCGGATTTCCCGCCGCGCTCTCCGAAGAAGGTTCGGTCATCGCGATGGGGGATCCCGTCGTCTCGCAAGTGGGGGGCGCGGGGCCGGTCGTGCTGTGTGCGGTTCTGGTGGCGCGTGCCGACCAGAGTCTCTACGCACGGATCCACGAGGTGGACCTCTCGGGCAGGGACCAGCCGCTGGCTTCGTTGGAACTCGCCGGACCCGTGTTTCGTGACTCGGTCTTCGAGATCCTCCGAAGCGATCTCTCTTCGGTATGTGTTGGTGACTTGGTGGAGGGGGCGGACCCCGAACTCTATTTCAGCCTGCAGCTCGCGTGGCGGGAGAAGCAGGCGCAACCGTCGACGGAATTGCGGTACGGAAGCACCCGCCGGATCGTGGCCTACCGTGAGGGCGTGATCGATCCTCGCCTCCAATGGGATTTGGCCAGCTCGCACCCGATCGACGAGGCCAAGGCGCAAAAACTTCCGGCGATCGCGTGGAAGCTCGCTCCCGTCATCACGGATCTGGACCAGGACGGCCGGTCCGAGATGCTGATCGACCGCGGCTTCCGTGTCTTCCTGCAGGAAGGCGAAGTAGGGAGCACCACGCCCGCGAGCTACTGGAGCACGCCCCGCAATGGTCCCAAGAGAAGCGCCTGTTACGAATGCGGCCAACAGCCCAAGCTCGAAAGCGGCGCAACCCCGACCCCCTCGCCGCGTGCCCTGAGCTTGAAAGTTCTTCCAAATCCCTTCAATCCGAGAACGGTGCTCGAGCTGACCAGCACCAGGGCGGGATGGGCCAGACTCTCCCTCGTCGATGCGCGGGGACGCAGGGTCAAGGAGTGGGGTTGTCAGCTGGAGCCCGGCGTGCCGCTCAGGGAAGTGCTGGAAGGCACCGACCACGAGGGGAGGAGCCTGGCCAGCGGAGTCTATCGGGTGGTGGCGGAGGTGGACGGCCAGCGCGTCATTCGTGCGGTGACTCTGGTGCGCTGAGCGGATCCGGCTCGAGATGGCGATCGATGCCGCCCTTGAGCTTTCGTTTCATCCTACCGAGCAAACTGCTCCGCTCCTCGATGAGCTCGCGGACGCGTGGGATCCCCTCTTTGGCGGTTTGATACCCGATCTCAATCATCTCCTCCGCCGCGCCGAGATCGAATCCACCGAAATTCGAAAGGTCCGGCCGCAGGACCAGATCAGCCAGCCTTCCCGAGGCGCGCGCGTTGCGGGACGCGACGAGACTCGTGACGCGAAGCATCATTCCCAGTAGGTTCTTGGGCGCCTGACTGTAGTTGCGATACGCGCCCAGGTTGACGCCCACGTTGACGGCGGCCCGCGCGGTGAGCAGGGTCTCGATCGGCATGTATTCGATGACGCCACCGTCGGTGTAGAGGCCACCGTCGATCTCCACCGGCGCGAAGATCTGTGGAATGCTGCATGAAGCGCGCACTACCGGCGCGACCCGACCCTGACGGAAGACGGTCTTGGCGCCCGTCAACAGATTGGTGGTGACGACGAGCACCGGAGGGTCCAGATCTTCGAAGCGAATGTCGCCCAACAACTCCACCATGAACGCTTCGATGGGATGACTCGAGAGCAGTCCAAGGCGCGGCACTCCCACTGCCGCAAGCTTGCGCCAGTTGAGAACTTTGGCACGCTCGACCAGCTCCTTGGGGGAGAGTCCGGCCGCGTACGCCACCGCGATCACGCTGCCTCCGCTGGTGCCCGAGAGCACGTCGGGCCTCAGATTCTCCTCCTCGAACGCCAAGAGGACGCCGATATGAGCCAGGACTTTCGCGGTTCCGCCGGATAGCGCGAGGCCGAGGGCTGGTGGATTGGATCGTGTGGTCGTTCCCATGTGCACCTCGGAGAGAGTCGCGAACCGCGCCGCGAGTGGGTGGTTCGCGGCGAAACCTCCAGCCGGAGGCTTCCGCCACTATCCTCGCCTGCCTTGCTCTCGCATGCAAGGATTCCGCCGGAGGCCGAACCGTTCGGAGCGCACAACCCCTTTTCATTTGGCCGCCCTGATGGCGATGCGCTACATTTCATGACTTCGAACGGCATCGGAAAGGGCTGAGAGGCGCGAGGGCTAGAGGGCTTCCGCGATGAGCTGTGACCTCCCCTTCAGAGGCGAAGCGGGCCGCGCCCCCCAATCTCGGAAGTGAGTGAAGCCATGGCGGGCTACCATCCGCACGAAATCGAACCCGAGTGGAGACGTCGTTGGGACGAGTCGGGAAACCACGACGCGCACTTGGAACAGGAGGACGGGCGTCCTCACTGCTATTGCCTCGTCATGTTCTCGTATCCCTCGGGGAACAAGCTCCACTTGGGTCATTGGTTCAACTACGGCCCGACGGACACATGGGCCCGCTACCGGCGCATGCGCGGGGACAAGGTCTTTCAGCCGATGGGCTTCGATTCGTTCGGGCTTCCCGCGGAAAACTACGCCATCAAGAGCAACGTTCACCCCAGAATCCATACCGAAGAGAACATCGCTTTCATGCAAGAACAATTGAAAGTGCTGGGAGCGATGTACGACTGGAAGCACGAAATTCAGACCCACACTCCCGAATACTACAAGTGGACCCAGTGGCTCTTCCTTCGCCTGTACGAGGGCGGCTATGCCTATCGGGGAAAGGCGCCGGTCAACTGGTGCGACCACTGTCAGACGGTGCTCGCCAATGAGCAGGTTTCGGGAGGGCTCTGCGAACGATGCGATCACGAGGTGCGGCAGAGGGAACTCACGCAGTGGTTCTTCTCGATCACGAAATTCGCCGACGAGCTTTTGGAAGGCCTCGAGCTCATCGATTGGCCGCACAAGACGGTTGCCATGCAGCGCAACTGGATCGGGAGGAGCGAGGGCGCACGGATCCGCTTCACCATCGAGGAATCGCCTGCCGCTTCGAAGAAGGGCGCTGAACTCGATCTGAGCGTGTTCACGACCCGGCCTGATACCGTTTTCGGCGTCACCTATCTCGTACTCGCCCCCGAGCATCCGCTGGTGACCGAGATCGTCACCGAGGAACAGAGAGCTGCGGTGGACGCGTACGTCCACGCCGCAGCCAAGTTGAGCGAGATCGATCGCACCAGTTTGGCGCGCCAGAAGACCGGTGTGTTCAGCGGGGTGTGGGCGATCAATCCCGTGAACCGAGAGAGAATCCCGGTGTGGATCGCGGATTATGTGCTCGCCACCTACGGCACCGGCGCCGTCATGGCGGTACCCGCTCACGACGAACGTGATTTCGCATTCGCGCGCGAATACGGACTGACGATACGGCGTGTAATTCTGGGAGAGAAGAAGGATCAAAACGAGCCACTAGAGGAGGCGTGGACCGAAGACGGTCCCATGTGCGCAAGTGGAGAATTCGACGGCGAACAAGGCGACGCGGCGCGCGCCAAGGTCATCGCGTGGCTGGAAAGAGAACAAAAAGGTGAGGGCACGGTGAACTATCGCCTCCGCGATTGGTTGATCAGCCGCCAGCGCTATTGGGGGGCGCCGATTCCCATCATCCACTGTTCCCATTGCGGAGAGGTTCCGGTTCCGCTCGCCGACCTTCCGGTGGAGTTGCCACAGGACGTGGAATTCAAACCCACCGGAGAGAGTCCTCTCGCGGCCCATCCTCACTGGAAGTTCACGAGCTGTCCGAAGTGCGGCGGAAAGGCGGAGCGGGAGGTGGACACCATGGACACTTTCGTCGATTCGAGTTGGTACTACCTCCGCTACCTGAGTCCGCATCTCTCCGACGCGCCCTTTTCCAAAGAGATGGTGAAGGAATGGGTGCCGGTGGCGCAATACGTGGGAGGAGCCGAACACGCGGCCATGCATCTGCTCTATGCGCGCTTCATCGCCAAGGCGCTGAAGAGTCTGGGAGAGGTGGAATTCGACGAACCATTTCAGAAATTGGTGCATCAAGGTGTCATCACCAGCGATGGCGCGCGCATGAGCAAGAGCCGGGGCAACGTGGTGAACCCGGAATCCTATCTGAAGAAATACGGGAGCGACACGCTGCGCACCTACCTGATGTTCGGATTCGAATACACCCGCGGGGGAGATTGGGACGACAAGGGTATCCACGGCATGTTCAAGTACCTCAGCCGCGTTTACCGCTTCGTCGAGTCTCACGCCGCCGAACTTTCCGACCCGAAGGGGAGGGACGAAAGCGAGGCCTTCGAAGAGCTGCGGTATACGCGCCATTTCTCGGTGAAAATGGCGACCCTCGATCTGGACCGCTTCCAGTTCAACACCGCGCTCTCTCGCCACATGGAGTTCACCAACGAGCTGCACGCCTACGCCAAGCTCAGGGCAGTCTCCACCTGGGGTGAGGAGGCGCGAGAGATCGTGCTCGACTGGGCGAGAATGCTCGCGCCGTTCGCGCCTCACCTCGGCGAGGAAATCTTCAAGATGTTGGGTGGAAGGGGAACGGTCTTCGACCAACCCTGGCCGTCTTGGGAGGAGGGCGCGCTTCAACGCGACGTGGTCACGGTGGTCATTCAGGTCAATGGCAAGCTGCGCGATGAGATGGAGGTGAAGAGGGGGACCAGCCGGGAGGAACTGCAGAAGAAATCCCAGTCCCACGGCCGGATTCCCCAGTGGCTGGAGGGGAAAGAGATCAAGAGAGTCATTGTTGTTCCTGACAAACTCGTGAACATCGTAGTAGGATAGCGGCGGGTATTCCTCACTTCACACGCAATCTCATGCTGGGCGTGATTGCATGAGCTATTGGTCTCAACTCGAGGAATCACGCCGCTGTTTGACGGCGGGGGATTTTCTCGCGGCAGAACGACACTATTTTGAAGCCCGTGAGAATCACGGTCGCTCGCGGCTGCGCGCGCCTCTCATGGAAAAGGGAGTCGAGCCGCTCCTGCGCAGCGTTCGCCGTCTCGTCCAGAAGCAGGAGCCGAATGAAGAAGGCCCCGCCTTTCCCGCCGCGGCCGAGCGCCTGTTCAAGGATCTACAAGACGTAGCCACTCTCCACGAGAGCGATACCCGGGCTCGACTGGGTGAAAACTGGGAGAGCCTCGATCTCGACTCGACGGCTCGACTCGGAATCGCGCTGAGCTTTCAGGCAAAATCTCGACTCTTCCACCTCAGTCCCGCCGAGCACTGGGCCGCGGTGCGAGCCTATCTCAATGGTTGTCTCCGTCACGGCATGGGGGTGGCTCCCGAACTGCTCGATCCGCAAGTCGACGGCGGAGAGGAAGGCCGGAGGTGGCTGTGCGCTCTCCTGGACGAGTGCCTGAAGGACCAGACTCGCATCCTGCAGCCCATCTCATCCTGGCTCCTGACTCAACTCTCTCCCTTGGCCGACCGTGAGGGCGATCCTCTCCAAGGGCAGGCGCTCGCCTTGCGCTGTCAGATTCTGCTCCTGGATCCACTGGGCGCACCGGCTGCCCTCCGGGAAGGCATCTTCGCCTTGCAGTCGGTCTACCCGCCCCATGATCCCGCCGGGCTCTTGCGCCTCGTGGCCGGCCTGGCGTGCAACGAGAGACGATTGGCTGCGGCGTGGGCCGACGAGTCCACTCTGCTCGCCCTACAGCCTCTGGCCAAGCACTTCGGTCTCATCTGGCCACCGAGCGACCTGGTCGCGCTTCTGGCGAGCCGGCGTCCGCCCCAAGGAGCGTCGGTTCTGGCCGCGGTGGCGTGGGAAGGGGAACCGGGCGGACGCGTGCTGTTGCTCAAGCAGAACGGCCGTGCTCCGATCGATCTGTTGCTCCTGCGTCCCAGCGACGAGATGACCAAGCTCGCCGATCCCTTCGCGCTCTCGATGACCGAAGCCCTGGCCGCAGTCGACCGTTGGCTTCCCGAGGAGTGCCTCGTGCTCTGCGGTCCCCCACCTCCGCCCTGGTTGCTGTCTCTGTTGGGAGAACGACCCCATCTCTGCGTGGGAGCTCTCGACTCGGTCTTCCCCGCCCTGCAGCCTTTGGCAGAGCGTGCGGCACCGGCGGCGGCACACCCTCTCTTCGCGCAGACGAGGGACGCACTCAGCGAGGAGTGGGTTTCGCTGGTGCACGCAGCGCGCGAGCTGAGCCCGCGCGTTCTCTCCCTGGCCAACTCGGAGGCCCTGGGAAGCGACTGGGGGCTTCGAAATCTCGAGGCTCTCGGTGCGGTGGGACTGGCGATTCCGCGGCGTCTGTCGCATGCCCTGCGCGCTCTCGGGGCTCCCTCCACGGTGGAGTTCATGGCGCTCGAGCAACTGGGGGGAGTGGCGAGTCTGGAGTGGCCCTCCCTGGCCGATCGCGCCTGGCCTGGCCACCAGCTTCCGTACATCCCCATGGATCTTCCCCAGACCGATGCCCTGATCGCCGGCCATCCCAGCTCAGGAGAGTTGATGGGGAGCGCGCTTTCGGCCATGCCCTGCACCGTGCTGGGCTGCACCGAGGAGAGTGTGTTGCAGTTGGCCGCGGGATTGGTCGGCCAGGTCGATCCTCGCCGCATCGGCGTGACGCCGCAGGAGAGTCTCTGTCCCGAGAAGGTCTTCGCGCTTCTGGACGCGTGGATCGAGGAGAGCCTGGTGGACGAGGCGCGCTCGCTGGACGTGCTGTGGCTCTACCACGCTTTGGCCACCACTCCGGACGGAGACTTGCGCCGCTGGCTCTCTTCGAACGGAACGAGCGCCGCGCGCGAGGAACTTCTGGCGCGACTGGAAGAGTGCGGGCCCTGTCAGGGAGAATGCCGTCTCGCGCAGAATCAACTCTGCTTCGCCGATCAGCTCGCGGCGCGGAGGAGGCAGAGCCAGGTCTGGTTCGAATGGACCGAGTGTCTCGAGTCGGCCGTGAGTGAGAGCGCCGCTGGACGTCGCCTGGTGTGCGATGATCTTGTGCAGCTCTTCGCCGAAATGGAAGACGAACGCGCGTTGAGGGTTCTCGACGCTCTGATGGAACGTGCGGCCGCGGCTGAATCGGTGCTCGCGTGGTCGCAGAGCGCATCCTTTTGCGACGCGCTGGCGCGCGAGCTCTCTCTCCGTCTTCCGGAAGGAAGGAGCTTCGCGGTGGCGGCGGCCGAGGATGCGCGCGAGCTAGCGCTGCATCTCTCTCCCGCTGGTTACTCTCCCGGGAGCTGGGTCCTCGATGCGGAATCGCGCGCCCTGATCCGCGCCCGGGTGCAAGCGTGGACGAAGCGTTCGCGCGCGGCGCGGGCCTGGATCGCACCCGCATCGGTTTCGGGACCCTGGAAAGACGTCGCCGGCGCGCATCCTCTGAGCGGTATGGGCAAAGCCGCGCACGAGGCCGTGGTGGTCGCATTGCTCGGACCGCCCGGACTTCTCGATCGCGTACTCGCGCTGATGAGATTGTCCGCCGCGGCGACCTTCGCTTCCCGGGAGTTGGCCTGTGTCGATCCCCGGCTCGCTGAACTCTTCGGGGACGCGTGGTCCGTCTCGCCCAACGCATCCATTCTCACCGATCCCTCCCTGGTGACCGGAGGAGCGCAGTTGCTCGACAAGACTTCGAGCCGCGCGGTTCCGGACTGGACCCAACCCTTCGTGGCGAGCCGACTCGAAGCGGTCAGCAAGCGATTGGGACCGGCGCGTTCCGTGGCGAAGGAGAGAATTGCCTGGCTGGCCGATGCGCTCGCCCCTCTGGGAAGAGGGGGGCGGCGAGTGCTCGGCGCGGCCCTGAGCGAGGACCGGGTGCTGCTGGCGTGGACAGTCGCCGGTCTCGCCGAGCAGAGTCGCGACGGAGGCCCGCTCGACGCGCGCTTCGTGATCTGGGTCGGGGCGGAAGATCCGGACCTCTTCGCCGGCGCGCCCTTCGGGGTGGCGGTTGCCGGACGAGAGGGGCACCAAGGGCAAGAGCTCGCGGCGGAACTCGAGACGGGACGGATCCAGCTTCTGGTCGTCCCACCCCTGCTCCTCAATTCAGAACAATGGCGCGCCTGGCTCACGGGACTGCGCCACTATCTCCTCTTTCTCGCCGAGGCTGACCTCGCGCTTCCCACGCATCCGGCGCACGACCCCAACCTTTTGGAGACGCTTCGCTCGCTCGAGTTCGATTCGTCCGTGAGCTGTCTTGCCTGCGCCGACCAATCCGATCCGAGCGCGCAGGGACCACTCGCCGCTCTGGCCGCGGAGATTCGGGGACATGCGGCCTTGATCGGTCCCAATCAGGAGCTGGAAGGTTGGAGTTGGCAGCGAGTACGGCTGGAGGATCCGCTCTGGCGCTGCGGGAACTGTCAACGGGAGCAGACCCTACCCCATCTCCATGCTCTCTGTACCCAGTGCGGCCATGCTCTGCTCGATTCGCTCTCCGATCGGGCTCAGGGCGAGCAAGCGCTTCGCGGCAGCCAGGTACACTGGCTTTCCCGGCAGGGCTTCGAGAACGAGCTCTTGGTCGTGGTGGAAAACGCGGCGGAACACGAGGCCCTCACCCGTGACCTGGGCATCGTCTCTGAGGACGAGCTTGCGCCTCTGCTCGGAGGAACCTGGTCGGTGCGCGTCATGGTCCTTCAGGAACTTTGGAAAGAAGAGCCTCCGGCCGGAGAGTTGATCTTCGCTCGGCTTCCTCTGGATCCCGAAGCGTTGCGCGCTGCCCTGGCCAGGCTGAAGGCACGCGGTCGCCAGCACGGGGTCCTGCGCTTCATGGATCATCCTCTCATGTGGGGTGCTCTCGATCCTTCGCGTTCTCACGAGCACGCGGAGGAGTTGCCCCCGCTCTTCGAGCTGCGCTGGAAAGTCGCGCGGGCCGAGGTGGAATTCCGCTCGCGCGAAGCCCTGGGTCGCATCGAGCGAGCCCTGAGGGCGCGAGGCCCCGTGAAGGGACGCCTACGCCGTGGACTGGGTCCGGTGGCCGATCCCCACCAGGATCTCAGGGTGTCTCGGCTCGCCGACGCAGTGGAGATCTGGCGCTCGCTGGCCAGTGAGGGCTTTGCCGTCGAGGAGATCCAGGAGCGGGGCAACAAGGAGGTGGCCAAGGCCCTGGACACCCTCGCCGCGGCGGGACTCGCCTTCGGGTCGGCCGAACCCGCGGTTCCCTCGCTGGCCGATCTCTTCGCCGATTCCGCCAGGCGCGAGGCCTCGCGCGCATTTCTTTCCTGGTGCGTGACCGAGGGTCTTCTGGAAGCTCCGTTCCGACCGAGCGAGGAATCGAGACCCCCGCGGCCTGTGGCCGAGGGAAGCGAGGTTCTGCACTGGCGGGACATGGCGCGCACCGCGCCCACCGGAGTGGCGAGCGTGCTGGCTCCCTGGCCGAAGACGCCGCCACCCACGGAAAAAAGCGCCGCCAAAGACGCGGAGTTCTCCGCGAGCGGAGCCTGGCTGCTCGGCGTGCCGGGATCGGGAAAGAGCGGTGGACTCTTTGCGCGGCTTCACGCCGAGCGTGAGAGTCCGGTTCCTTTGGTCGTCGTCTCGAGCCACACCGGGCTCTTGCGCTGGGACGAGATGGCCAGAAGGAACGAGTTGCCGGCCGGTCGCATGCTGGTCGTCACGATGCACGAACTCGTGCTGGATTTTCTCCGTTGCCACTACGAACTCGGCGGATTCTCCCGCCTTCCGAGAATCCTGTCCGTGACACCCGAGAGCGAAGATTTGCGGCGCAGACTCATCCAGCAGACGAGCCGCCGCTACGCGCGCGAGGCCGGCGTAAGTCCGCCGGTGGATCTGATGGACATGCGCCGCGTGGTCGAGGGAGGCGACGGGTTGGCGCTGGCCGCCTCGGGATCGGCCGAGCTGGATTTTTCCCTCCTGCAGAAGAGCGCGGCCGAAGTTCGACGAGAGGGAGGCTTCGTGCTCCCCAACGAGTTGGGGATTCTCTCGCGGCGTTGGCTGGTGGAACACCCCTACGTGGGCGAGGCCTGGCGTGATCGCTACCCGCGCGTCTTCGTCGACGATCTCGACGATATGCGCGCCGACGAAGCGGCGTTTCTCGACCGCCTCTTTCCCGAAGGGTTCCGCATGGCCGCGGCGGACCCGGGCCTCTTGCCGGTGGGCTCGGCCATGCGCGGAGACATGGGGGTTCGCAAGAGCCATCGTTTGCCCCGCGAGCTCGCGCGCGCCGCCGAAGTGCTCCTACGCGAGGACCTGCTCGGGCGTGGTTCGATCAAGGCGAGAAGCCGCGAGAAAGGTCGGCTCGCGCGCCAGCAGGTGCTCAATCTCGAGGCGTGCGTTCACCACATCGAGAGCGCCCTGAGCGGAGAGCAATGGCAGAGACAACGGGTGGGGATCGTGATCACCTACGACGGAGATCTCCCGCGACTCGCGTCACGTCTGCGAGAGGCCGAAATCGCGGTCTGGCCCGCGGCGCAAGTGATGCCGGCCTGTGTACCCGGGCCTCGTGATTTCCTCTTGGCGCTGGCTCTGGCGGCGAAGGGGCCCAAGCTGGAGCCGCTGGTCGCCGGTTCGCTGGCGCTCACGCTGCTGCAGATCGCGGAGATTTCTCCCGGCCGACGCGATCCGGCCGAGCTCGGCCTCTGGCTGGCGAAACTCTTCGAGGCGCAGACCCTGCGGCCGCGCGATCCGGCCGAGGCGTTCCTGCAGCCGCTCGGGCTCGCGGCTCGCGCCCTGGATGGGGCCGAGACCCTCTGGGACGTGGCGCAGATCGTCCAGGCCACGCGCCTCTTGCCCCGTCTCGAGACGGACGATGCCGCCGCGGCCCGCCTGGCCTCGTACCTCGAGGAGAGGGCGGGCATGCCCTGGCAGGGGGTTCTCTTGGGTCTGGATCCGGCCGGACTCGTCGATCCGCTGGCTCCAGGAGCGCGGGTCTGGCTGCTGGGCACCGAAGAACTCGCCGGCCTGGAGCTGGATCGGGGATTCTACCTCTGCACCGGGCACGAGCCGGCCGAACTGCACTATCGTGTCCTCGGCCGTATCAAGGAGAGTCTGACCGTGCTCTACTCCGAGCGCGATCCCTTCGCCTCCCGCCTCTAGGGACCCGCGTCGCCTGGGGTCTTTCGGGCTCGCATGCGCAAGAGCAGGTAGATGCAACCCCCCGCTCAGGACCGCCAGCGCCAGGCCCACCGGGATCGCTCCCACCCAGGCCGCGCCCAGGTAGGGCGCCAGAGTCTCCCAAGTCCACTCACCGGAGAGCGAGGGGAGATTTCTTCCGAGCATCCAGCTCCCGCAACGGATCTCCAGCAGAGTCAAGGGAATGAAGGTGAGGGGATTGGAGAGATTGCTCCCGAGCACCGCGGCGGCGGGGGGAAGTCGCAGAGCCCCCGCGAGCACGGCCGAGAGCCAGGTGTGAACCCCCAGAATCGGGGTGGCGCCGACGAGGGCGCCGAGGCCCACGCTGGCGCTCGTCCGCGCGGGACGCCTCGGATCGCGCAGCAATCCGGCCCAAACGGACGGATGAGGGAGGAGGCGGGAGGCGCGACGAAACGGCATGGCTTATGCGCCAGAGCTCGGCGTGGGCCTGCGGAAATCCCTCCACGGGAACTCTGCGGTGCAAAACGGGAGGTCCATCGCCCCATCGCTTGCAAAGCGCAAGAGAGGGCCCTGCCGCCACCGGAATCGCCGGGGTTGGTGGATAGCGGACCCGAATTCAATCTCCAAGGAGTCGACCATCATGAAAAGCTTGCGCTTGGTTGGTTTGATGCTGCTGATCAGCTGCCTGGCCACGCCGGCCGTCGCAGCCAAACTGGGTATATTCTTCGACACTAACGCCACCGTGGACAACATGGTATTCCAACCTGGGACCCCCTTCGAAATCCATGTGATCATGTACGACATGAATGACTCCGCGCTAGGTGTGGAGTTCAAAGTGGATCTGCCCCCCGAGCTCGTCGTCCTGCAACAGACTTGGCACGACGGCACTCTCGTGTTCTCCTACTACAACCAGGCCGGGGGCGCCACGGTGGGCGTTCAGGTCGGAATGGGAGAATGCACTTTCATGACCGACGGCTGGAACCCGACCTACGAGGTTCTGACCATGCTGGTCTATTGCCCAACCACCATGCCCGCCTCGACGATTTCGCTGACCGGGTTCCCTGGTGACACCGGTGACACGATGCCGCGCTACGCGCAGTGCCCGAGCATTGCTCCTCCCCTGATCCAGATGACTCCCACGGACGGTACCGTCAGAGTCTCCGTCCCCGCCGAGACTTCGACCTGGGGTTCGGTCAAAGCTCAGTTTGGAGAATGACGCCGAGAGCTTCTCGCATCCTATCGGATTCGATTGCCGTACGGGGAAGGGTCCGGGCCATGCCGCTCGGACCCTTCGTCGTTGTAGGAAGCGCAGATCCAATGCTAGCTTGCCGGCAGGAGGATATCATGCGAACTGAAGTAATCCCCGAGCAGTTTCCGCAACGCGTCCTGCTCGAGGAGAGCGCCCGTTTGGCCGCGGCCAATTTGGAAATGTCCTCCCGTCTTTCGGTCCTGAGGTTGGTGTTGGACGCCCCTGAGTTCGAGTTGGGCGGATATTGGCAGGTCGAGAGCGAACGCGACGGACTCCATGCGATCATCTACGCCTCGATCCTCGACCTTCTCACCCCGCGCAGCGCCACCGAGAGCCGCGTGCGCGACCTCGATGAGGAGCTTCTCCAGGAGCTCGGAGTCGAGCGTATCGACCGGCTCCGCATCGATCGTTGGCTTCACCGCAATCTGCTCCAACTGGATGATCTTCTGTGCAAGCGTATTCAACCCTCGACCCTTTCCCGGGCCGACGCGGCCGCGTTCCAGGCGTGTTGGGAGGTTTGGACCGACGGACGGTTGAAAGCGCTCTCCTTGCCTGGGATCTCCCTGGCCGAACGGCGCAGAGTGTTCTTCCGTACCTTTGCCGGCAGAGGCTTGCTGCTTCCCCGTCACTGGAAAGTGTTTCACGGCCTGTGGGACGGTGACTTCCAGGACCATCGCGGCTTGATCGAGGCGAGCCGCAGACTCCCTCGTCTCAGCTGAGCGCGGCGCGCCTTTCGCTCAACCCCAGATCACCCGCATGCGAGGGTGACCGATCCCCGGGTGTACGGAACTCTCGAACTGGGTTACGGTGATGTGGTGGTGGACGCGGCCGAGGAGGCGCGCGACAGCTACCGCGGCAGCTTGGTCCGGATCGCTTCTGTCAGGGGGGATGGATCATGTACTCGTTTCCTCATCGCGTTCGTCGAGTTCTGCCCGCGTGGGGCGTGGTGATTCTTCTCCTCTCGGCGCCGATCGGCTCGAGGGCTCCCGCCCGCGCCCAAGACGACTCTCGCCTACTGGCCCAGGACGCCTTGGGAGAAGTGAACTGGCTCTGGGTCGTGCCCAGGATCGAGCTCCACCCGCAGGAGGAGTGGATCCTCAGCGCATACTACAGCCACCTGGGCAGTTGCGAGCTCGACATGGCCCTGCTCGATCGCAAGGGGAACTCGATCGCGCGCGCGCGGCTGAAGCTTGTGGCGGGCCAGCCCAACGACTATCGTCTCCGCGAATTCGAGGGCATCGCGACCGGAGTTCCTCTGACTCTCGTCATTTCGGGCCTGCGGGCGAGGCCGGAGGCGGTCGCGTTCACGCTCACCGCCAGCCCGGCGGGTGGCTGCGAGCGGGAATTGCGCGGATCGTGGCTGCAGGGCGATATTGAGTGGGTCCCGGGCCTCAAAGGAAAGCCCTAGCAGCGGTTGACAGCCCGAGGGGGCGGACCGTATCGTACCCGGGTTGTTCGGGCAGCCACTCTTGCCGCGCCTGCCGGAATTTATGCCAAGCCTTCAAGGCAGTTTGCTCAAAGTACGGAGGAAGACTCGATGAGTTCGACACACCGTTTAGGTTGGCACCGCTTCAGCGTTGGGATCTTGCTCATCGCCGTGGCCGCTCTGCTGACCCTGGCCAACGGTTGTAGCAAGAAGAAAGAGGTCGATCCCTACGTCTACGGGAGTCTCCGTGAGGTGACCCGGGGGAAGGTGGAGAGCATCGGCTTTCTCTTCGAAATCGACTGCCCTGAGTTCGTCTACATCGACGGAAACACCGCGATCGTTCGCGATCCCAGCGATCCCAACCTGCTCGAGCTCCTGGTCGCCAACGACCTCGAGAATCGCGCTCCGAGTTGGCAAGGCAAGATCCTCGGGGTTCAGAAGTTCTTCACTCCGTCCGTCTACCTCATGGTGCGTAGAGTGAAGGATGGAATGACCACCACCGATGTGGACTCCTGTACCGAATTCGTCCTTCCCAGCTTCACCGATCCGAAACTGGAGGAGATCTCGGGCTTCGATCTGAGCAAGATGCCGTACAATTTGAGTCGAAGCCACGAGAAGGATCTCGATGATCGAATCGGAAGCGCGTTCCAGACGGCAGGGCACGTAGAGCTCCGCCCCGATTACGAGTGGAAGGCCCCGGAGGGCGAAGTCAAAGAGGGTGAAGAGGCTCCGCAGGCTCCCATGGTCTGGTACCTCATCTCGGCGGACGACGACAAGGCCGTATTCAAGATCAAGAACGTCACCAAGAGTCTCGACTTCGCACTGAAACTTTTGACGGCGCAGAATCTGCCTTTCGTGGGAGGCGTGAAAGTCGACGACATCAATCCCTACCGGGAGCGGCGTCGGCTGGAAGTCACCGGTAACCTGGACATCGAATTCGTGACCTACGCCAATCGCTATTTGGCGCCCTGAGGAGTTGCGCTAGGTATTTCGGCCCACTTCGCGCTCGACGTGGAGTGGGCTTTTTCGTGCGTATCGAGCTGGATCTCGAGGAGGAATCGCGTGAGATTCGGAATCGTCGGCGCGCCGCAGAGCGGTAAGTCCTCGCTCTTTCTTCTTCTGATGGCGGGGGAGTCGGCTCGGCGCGGCCGACAGGACAACGAAGCGGTGGTGTCGATTCCAGATGAGCGGCTCGAATGGTTGGCCCAGCTCCATCAGCCCAAGAAGGTGACCTACGCCACCCTGGAATTCGTGGATCTCGGAGCTGATCCCCGCCATGCCGGAGAAGACCTGTCTCATCTTCTGAGCATCCAGGATCTGCGCGTGTGCGAGGGAATCGCGCTGGTGCTCGATCACTTTTCCAGCGCGGAGGCGACGGTGGACTCTCTGGGAGAGTTCGAACTCGCGGCGGCGGTCTGCGATCTCCAGCTGGTCGAAAATCGTCTGGAGCGTCTTGCCGCCGATCGCAAGCGGGGCAACAAGGACGCCGAGAAGGAAATGGCTCTCATGGAGCGACTCAAGGAGCACCTCGAAGGCGAGCAGCCCTTGCGCGTGATGGAGCTGAACGCAACCGAGCGCGCGCTCATGAAGGGCTATCAGTTTCTTTCGCTCAAGCCGGTGCTCGTCGTGGCGAACGTGCGGGAGGAGAACGCCGGCCAAACCAGTCCGCCGAATTTGCACAGAGCCTGCGAACAAGCGGGTCACCAGCTGTGCTCGCTCTCGGCCGCGCTGGAAGCCGAGATCGCGTCACTGCCCGAAGCGGAGCGCCGCGAGTTCATGGAGGAACTGGGCATCGAGCGTCCCGCGATCGAGAGGTTCCTTCAGTCCGCGTACCGGAGTCTGGGCCTCATCTCCTTCCTCACCGCCGGCAAGGACGAGTGTCGCGCGTGGAGCCTCACCGCGGGCTCGACCGCGCCGCAGGCCGCGGGAAAGATCCACAGCGACCTCGAGCGGGGATTCATCCGAGCGGAAGTGGTGGCATTCGAAGATCTGAAGACGCACGGCAGCGAGAAAGCAGCCAAGGCAGCCGGAGTCTACCGTCTCGAGGGGAAGGACTATCTGGTGAACGACGGCGACGTGATGGAGATTCGCTTCTCGGTGTGAGCGGGAGCGGCCCGACTCCGCGGATCCCCCTCGAGCACTTGATCCACCGCGCCACCCCCACTGGTCATCACAGTGATCGGCCTCACGTAGTGTCTCCCGGAGTGGGATGAGCGAGCCGCCAGGCCTCGCGCAGCCGCTTGGCCGCCTCGGCCTCGAAGCCTCGCTCAGTGGGGCGGTAGAATACTCTTCCCTCCAGGGAGGCGGGAAGACAGTCCATCGCGGCCACGCCCTCGCTCTCGTCATGGGCGTAGCGGTAGTTGGCGCCGTAGCCGAGTTCGCCCATGAGTTTGGTGGGAGCGTTGCGCAGATGCAGCGGCACCGGCCCCGAGGCTCCCTCCCGAAGCGCTTGTTTCACCGCCCCGTAGGCCCGATAGAGCGCGTTGCTCTTGGGCGCCTGCGCCAGGTAGACGGCGGTCTGCGCCAGGGCCAGAGCTCCCTCGGGCATTCCGATCTGGTGCACAGCCGTAAAGGCGGTGGTCGCTTGCACCAAGGCCTGCGGATCGGCCAGTCCCACGTCCTCGCTCGCGAAGCGAACCAGACGGCGGGCCACGTAGAGTGGGTCCTCACCGGATTCGAGCATGCGCGTGAGCCAGTAGATTCCGGCCTGCGCATCCGAATTGCGCAGCGACTTGTGCAGAGCGCTGATGAGGTTGAAATGTTCCTCGCCCTGCTTGTCGTAGATCAGGTGCGCCTCAGCCAGGACTTTCTCCGCCAGCGTAGTGTCGATGCGTCGACGCCTTGCCTTCTTGGTGGAGGAGACGGCCAGCTCCAAGCTTCCCAGGGCGAAGCGGGCATCGCCGCCACAGCGCTCGGCGAAAATCCGCAATGCCTCCACCTCCGCTTCCACCGACTCTAACTTCAGTCCCCGCTCCTCGTCCTGAAGCGCCCGGTGCAACAGTTCGAGGATGGCGTCCGGGGTGAGAGGTTCCAGGACCACGACCCGGCAGCGTGAGAGGAGGGCTGCATTCACTTCGAAGGAGGGATTTTCGGTGGTGGCGCCGACCAGGATCACGTCGCCCGCCTCGACGAAATGCAACAGGGCGTCCTGTTGGGCCTTGTTGAAGCGATGGATCTCGTCCAGGAAGAGCATGGGAGCTTTGCCCCCCATGCGATGCAGCTTCTGCGCCTGGGTCATGACGGCCTTGAGTTCCTTGACGCCGACGCTCACCGCCGAATAGCCCAGGAACTGCACCTCGACCGCTTCGGCCAGACAGCGGGCGAGCGAGGTCTTTCCGCAGCCGGGAGGACCCCAGAGCACCAGACTCGGAAGCTCGTGCTGCGCAATCGCGGCTCGTAGAATGGTGCCTTCGCCCAGCGCGCGTTCTTGGCCCACGATCTCCGCGAGTTTTCTGGGACGCATGCGTTCCGCCAGAGGCGCGCGCGAGCTCTTGTCCGAAGGGGGGGGAGTCGAGGATTCGAAGAGATCATTCATGGGCGAGAGTCTGCCACATTCCTGGCCGCGTTGACAGTCTTGGCGCGAGAGGCTACCGTTGCGCTGCACAAAGGGGGATCCATGCTCGACCAGGCCCAGATCCAGCTTCTCGGTGACGCCGCGCTCGAGGCTCTGAAGCACGCCCACGTACCGTATTCGGGGTTTGCGGTAGGGGCCGCGCTCCTGGACTCTCAAGGGAAGGTCCACTGCGGATGCAATGTCGAAAACGCCTCCCTGGGACTCTCGGTCTGCGCCGAGAGAACGGCCATCTTCAAGGCGGTCAGCGAGGGTGCTCGCTCGTTCCTCGGGATCGCGATCGCTACTCTCGCTCGCGAGCTGACGCCTCCCTGCGGTGCGTGCCGCCAAGTCCTGCGCGAATTCGCCTCCGATCTTCCGGTGGTGCTCGTGAATGACAAGGGGGACACCGCAAAGTATCAACTCTCGGAATTGATGCCGTTTGCCTTCACCGATTTTCGTGAGAAGGAGAAGTGATGGACTCCGCCTCCCGCGCCACCCTCGTCGAACGCATCACCGATCGAGTTCTCCTCCGTCTCACCCAGGGAGATCCCTCAGGTCTTGGCGCCACCGCGAACTCCTGCGGCTGCGGCCTGACCTCACCCACCGATGCCCACCTGCGGGCCATGGTCGATCAGGGAGCGTGTCGACTCTCCTGCGATCTGAAGGCGCGGAGTTTGCCACCGGATCTGGCCGGGGCCATTGATCATACTCTGCTCAAGCCGCAGGCGAGCGAAGGTGAGATTCGCACCCTGTGTGAAGAGGCGAGGGCCAACCACTTCGCCTCGGTCTGCGTGAATCCCTATTGGGTAGGGCTCTGTGCTTCCCTACTCGCCGGCGCGGGCGTCGAAGTCTGTTCGGTCATCGGTTTTCCTCTGGGCGCCACGACCTCCACCGCGAAGGCCTTCGAAGCCGGTGAGGCGGTGCGCCGCGGCGCCACGGAAGTGGACATGGTGTTGAACGTGGGAGCCCTGAAGGACAAGAACTACGAGGCGGTTCACGAGGACATCCGTTCGGTGGTGCAGAGCGTAGAGGGTGGCGCTTGTGTCAAGGTCATCCTGGAGACCGCGTTGCTCTCGGACGACGAGAAGATCGCCGCCTGCGCACTGGCCAAGGAGGCGGGTGCGCACTACGTAAAGACTTCGACCGGATTCGGCGGGGGTGGAGCCACCGTGGCGGACGTCGCGCTCATGCGGAGCGTGGTGGGTAGCGAGATCGGAGTGAAGGCGAGCGGCGGAATCCGGGACCGCGAGACCGCCGAGGCGATGATCAAAGCGGGTGCGAATCGGCTGGGGGCGAGTGCCGGGGTCAAGATTCTCTCGGGGGGAAGTGGGAGTGCCGGCTATTGAAGACTCCGTACGAACTCATCTCCTGGAAGAAACAGGGTAAGGAGCATTCGCCCCAACAAATCGCGCAGCTCGTGGATGCGATCACCGATCGCAGCATTCCCGAGTATCAGTTGGCGGCCTGGCTGATGGCGGTCTGGTTTCGTGGCATGTCGGTGGAGGAGACCTATCAACTCACGGAGTGCATGAGCTCGAGTGGAATTCGTCTCGATCTCTCCGCGCTGCCCGGACCCACCGCGGACAAACATTCCACCGGCGGAGTGGGGGACAAGGTCTCCCTGCTTCTGGCTCCTTTGGCGGCGGAACTGGGGCTCTACGTTCCGATGCTCTCGGGCCGTGGATTGGGTCACACCGGGGGAACCCTCGACAAGCTGCAGGCCATCCCCGGCTATCGGATCGACTTGTCTCCGCAAGAGTTTCTGCGAATCGTGGGGGAAGTCGGCTGCTCGATCACCGGACAGACCAAGGACATCGCACCGGCCGATCGTCGTCTCTACCATCTGCGTGACGTCACCGCGACCGTCGACTGCGTGCCTCTCATCGTCTCGTCCATTCTCTCCAAGAAGATCGCGGCTGGCCCAAAACATCTCGTGATCGACTTGAAGTGTGGCAGCGGCGCGTTCATGCGCGACCTCAAGAGCGCCCGTACCCTGGCCAAGTCTCTCATCGAAACGGCGAGCCGAGCCGGCCGGAGCATCTGTGCTCTCATCAGCGACATGGGACAGCCTTTGGGATCCAGCGTCGGCCACGCACTGGAAGCCGAGGAGGCGCTCGAAGGACTCATGGGAAAGGGTCCCGCCGAACTCCGAACCCTCACCATCGAGCTGACCGCCGCGATGGGCAAGTTAGCGGGCGTGGGACCGATCGAGGAGCTGAGACAGCGCTGCGCGCAGCATCTGGACGACGGCACGGCTCTGCAGCGATTCCTGAGGATGGTGCATGCGCACGGCGGCGCGATGGACGAGAACGACCCCTCGGCCTGTCTCTCGATCGCGCCCGAATTCCCCCCTCTGCTCGCTCCGAAAAGCGGATGGGTCCAGCCGATGGACGCGGAGCAGGTCGGACTCTCGCTGGTCGAACTGGGGGGCGCGCGCCGTCGCAGCGACGACGAGCTCGATCTCGGCGTGGGTTTGAAAGTGGGGGTGCGCGTGGGGGACAAAGTGGACGAGGGACAGCCCCTGGCACGTATCTTCGCTCGGGACGAGAGCGCGGCCGAAGCCTGCCGCCAGAGGTTGAAGGACGCCATGCCGGTCGGCGACGAAGAGTGCTCCCCGCATCCTCTGATTTTCGAGAGAGTGGACTGAGGCTCAGCCGCCTCCGCCGTCGCCGGTCTTCGGGGTGAACTCGTCTCCCCGTTGCGACTGACGGTCGAGGCTCTCGAAGTCGCCGCTCTGCTGCGGCATGTCCGTGCTCTGTGGCTGGTGCAGCTCGCAGAGCCGGGTGGGGGCCATGCCCTCCACGAAGATTTCCTCGTGCACATTCGGACAGTTTTCGGTGGCGAGTTGCCCGCTCTGCGAGCAGACGAGTCGCGAGACGATGCCGGCCGGTTTCATGAAATGCGGCTCGGGGGTTCCTTGGTAATAGGCGGTCATGGTGCGTGCCCAAATGGGAAGCGCCATGACGGCGCCGGTTCGCTTGCGGCCCATGCTGATCTTGTCGTCGAAACCGACCCAAACTCCGCACACCATTTCGGGGGTGAAGCCGATGAACCAGGCATCGGTGTTGCGGTCGGTGGTGCCCGTCTTTCCGGCCGAATCGCGCGTCCAGCCGTAGGCAGTGGCGGATCGTCCGGTGCCCTCCTTGATCGCGGATCGCATCATGTCGACCATGAGGTAGTTGATTCGCTCGTCGAGCACTTCCTCCTGGTACACTTTGCTCTCTTCGAGAGTTTCCCCCCGGCTGTTGGTGATGCGCTCGATCATGATCGGCCTGGTTCGAATGCCCCCGTTGGCGAAGGTGGAATACGCTCCGACCAATTCCAGGAGGTTCGCTTCTCCCGAGCCCAGGGCAATGGAATAGACGTCGGGGATCTCGCTCGTGATGCCCATGCGGTGGGCCGTTTCCAGAACCGGCTGGGGACCGATCTTCAGGATGAGACGGACCGCCGGGATGTTGATGGAGTTCGCGAGCGCGTAGCGCACGGTCACCGGACCACGGAAGGTCTCGTCGAAATTCACAGGACGCCACAGCTCTTCGCTTCCAGTGTCGACCTCGACCGGCGCGTCGAGCAAAATGTCGGCCGGCGTCCAACCCCGCTCCAACGCGGTGGTGTAGAGGAACGGCTTGAAAATGGATCCGGGCTGCCTCTGCGCTTGCATGGCTCGATTCCATCGGCTTGCTTCGAAGTCGCGACCGCCCACCATGGCGCGGACCTCGCCGGTGCGCGCGTCCATCGCGACCAGCGCTCCCTGCAGATAGGTGGTCTTGGGTTTCTCGGAGATCTCGGCGTTGAGGCTGTCATAGAGCGTGCGACTCATCGGGTAGTGGCTCTCGGTCTCGCGCCGATGCAGCTCTTCCTCGAGGCAGGTCTCGGCCAGGCGTTGGAAGCGAGGATCCAGGGTGGTATAGACCCTGAGACCTTCCTCGTACAGTTGCTCGGTGCCGTAGTTCTGCTCGAGGTACTGCCGGACCGTTTCGAGGAAATACGGAGCGATGATTTCGCGCTGGGTGGGAGGTACGATGACGACTTTCTCCTGCCCGATCTTCTCCGCTTCCTCGGCGCTCAGGTACCCCGCGCGAACCATGCTCTTGAGCACGAGGGCGCGTCGCTGGTAGGCGCGATCGAGGTGGTGAACCGGCGAGTAGAAGCCGGGGTTGGCCAGGATGCCGGCGAGCATCGTGTACTCCGGTGGCTTCAGGTCGGCTACCCCTTTGCCAAAGAAGGTCCTCGCCCCCGATTCCACTCCGTAGGCACCGCCGTGCCCGAAGTAGATGGTGTTGAGGTACATCTCCAGGATCTCATCCTTGGTGTAGGTGCGCTCGATCCGCAGGGCAAGAAGCAGCTCCCGCAACTTCCGCTCCCAGCGTTTGTCCGGCGAGAGAAAGAGACTTCTCGCCAACTGCTGGGTCAGGGTAGACGCGCCTTGCGCCGCGCTGCCCGGTGCGGACGTCGACGAAGATGGCTCGCAGAATTCCCCCGAGATCGACGCCGTAGTGTTGGTAGAATCGCCGGTCCTCGGTGGCGATGACCGCGTGGATGAGTCCCTCGGGGACTTGTTCCAGCGGTAGGTTGACCCGGTTCTGCGTGAAGTACTCGTGGAGCGTGTCTCCGTTGGCCGCGAAGATGAGGGTCTTGCTCGGTGGTCGGATGGTCTGGAGACGAGCCGGGGAGGGCAGGTCGCGCGAGAGGACGCGCAGTACCACGAAACCGGCACCCACGCCCAGGCAGAGCACGACGAGCGCGCCCAGAGAGATCCCGCGGACCACCCGCTTGGAAATGCGCCGCTGGAAGAATCTCCTCTGGGTACGCGTCGAGTTGTTGTCCTGGTCTGCTTCCATTCCCTGCTCTTGTGGGCTGAGGTCCCTCGCGGCACCCTACGATCAAAGCGCCCCGGGGGCAAGGCCGGCGGCCTCCTTGACACGCGGGGGTGGCGGTTGATAGCGTGTCGCGACCTTTGCGCGGTTCGAGCCGATGCGGCTCCTCTCCTTTGAAGAACGGTATGAGGGCATGAATTCGATGCTGAGTGTCTCCGATCAGATGCGCCTGATAGAGCGAGGGGTGAGTGAAATTCTCCCCGCCGGCGACCTGGAACAGAAGCTGGAGGCCGCTCGCAAGGAAGGCCGGTCTCTGCTCGTCAAGGAGGGCTTCGACGCCTCGGCCCCCGACCTCCACCTGGGACATACTGTTACCATTCGCAAGCTCCGTCAGTTCCAGGATCTGGGCCATACCGTGATTTTCCTGATCGGCGACTTCACCGGCATGATCGGGGATCCGACGGGGAAGAACGAGACCCGGCCCATGCTTAGCAAAGAAGAGGTTGCGGCCAACGCGGAGACCTACAAGGAACAAGTCTTCAAGATCCTGGACGAGGACAAGACCCTCATCCGCTTCAACAGCGAGTGGAGCGAGAAGATGAACAGCGTGGACGTTCTGCGTCTGGCGAGCCGCTATACGGTGGCGCGAATGATCGAGCGAGACGATTTCGCCAAGCGCTACAAGGCGGGCGCGCCCATCAGCATTCAGGAGTTTCTCTATCCTCTCTTCCAGGGCTATGACTCGGTGGCGTTGAAGTCGGACGTGGAAGTGGGCGGTACCGACCAGAAATTCAATCTCCTAGTGGGAAGAGACCTGCAGTCGCAGTACGGACAACGCCCCCAGACTGTGTTGACGATGCCGCTGCTAGCGGGCACCGACGGGGTCGAGAAGATGTCCAAGAGTCTGGGCAATTCGATTGGAATCACCGACCCGCCCGACGAGATGTTCGGAAAGGTCATGTCCATCCCGGACCCTCTCATGCTGAGCTGGTACGAGCTCTTGAGCGATCTCGATGCCGATGCGATGGACACAGTTCGCGCGCGTCTGAACGACTCCACGGAAAACCCCGCGAAGCTCAAGCGCGGACTGGCGCGGAACATCATCCGCCAATACCACGGGGGAGAGTCAGCCCACGAAGCCGAAGCCGCGTTCGACCGCATTTTCGTGGACAAGGGAGAGCCCGAGGAGATCGAATGCCGGCGGCTTGCCGCCCAAGAGGAGGACTACTGGCTGGTCAAACTCCTGAGCGATCTTCAGCTCGTCAAGAGTCGCGGGGAGGCGCGGCGGCTCATCGAGCAGGGTGGGGTCTCGGTTGACGGGAAGCGGGTGGAAAGTCCGCAAGAGGAGCTGCCAGCCGGGGCGGGATCTCGCTACCGTCTCAAGGTGGGCAAACGGGTCTTTCTCGACGTCGAGTTCGAATCGTAATTTCCTGCCAAACAAAGAGTTGAAAAAGAGCGCCCGCGGGGACGGGAAGTTCGCCTTTTCTGCTCGAATCCCCTTGACGGACCCTGGCCCCCTCACTATATTGCGCCTCCGCTGCTCCTGAGGAGCGCAGGCGCTCCGCGGAGGGCGCCGGTCGGCCCCGATTCCAAGCGCTTTTGCTTGACGGCCTCCGACCGCATCCTTAGTATTAGCAGCCGTGCTTGAAAAAGCAGTCGAGGCCGCTTCTAGCGGTGGGGCCAAATCCAAGCGCCCGGTTCTTTGATAATCGAATAGCGCGCGAGACCCGTCTGATTTTGGAGAGTGGGTTCTTGGGCCTTCGGGTTCATGGACCAACTTTGACGATAGTGAACCGGGACTTTTGTCCCGGCTCCGTTTTTTACAACGGAGAGTTTGATCCTGGCTCAGAACGAACGTTGGCGGCGTGGATTAGGCATGCAAGTCGAACGAGAAAACTTCCTTCGGGAAGCGAGTAGAGTGGCGAACGGGTGAGTAACGCGTGGGAAACCTGCCCTTGAGTGGGGGATAACATCTCTAACGGGGTGCTAATACCGCATAACGCGACGAGTCGCATGTCTCGTCGATAAAGGTGGCCTCTTCATGAAAGCTGCCGCTTAAGGATGGTCCCGCGTCCCATTAGCTTGTTGGTGGGGTAATGGCCTACCAAGGCTACGATGGGTAGCCGGCCTGAGAGGGTGTCCGGCCACACTGGGACTGAGATACGGCCCAGACTCCTACGGGAGGCAGCAGTCGAGAAGCTTCGGCAATGGGCGAAAGCCTGACCGAGCGACGCCGCGTGAGCGATGAAGGCCCTAGTGGTCGTAAAGCTCTGTCAGTAGGGAATAAAGCCATGGAACGAATAATTCCAGGGTCTGAAGGTACCTACAGAGGAAGCTCCGGCTAACTCCGTGCCAGCAGCCGCGGTAATACGGAGGGAGCAAACGTTGTTCGGAATCACTGGGTGTAAGGGGTGCGTAGGCGGCCTTGTCCGTCAGAGGTGAAATCTACCGGCTCACCCGGTCAGACTGCCTCTGAAACTGCAAGGCTTGAGTCCGTCAGGGGATGGTGGAATTCCTGGTGTAACGGTGAAATGTGCAGATATCAGGAAGAACACCGGTGGCGAAGGCGGCCATCTGGGACGGCACTGACGCTGAGGCACGAAAGCTAGGGTATCGAACGGGATTAGATACCCCGGTAGTCCTAGCCGTAAACGATGTCCACTAGGTGTTGGAGGTTCTACCCCTTCAGTGCCGCAGCTAACGCATTAAGTGGACCACCTGGGGAGTACGCTCGCAAGGGTGAAACTCAAAGGAATTGACGGGGGCCCGCACAAGCGGTGGAGCATGTGGTTTAATTCGATGCAACGCGAAGAACCTTACCGGGGCTTGACATCCAGGGGACCGGTGTAGAGATACACCTTCTCTTTGAGTCGCTGGACAGGTGCTGCATGGCTGTCGTCAGCTCGTGTCGTGAAATGTTGGGTTAAGTCCCGCAACGAGCGCAACCCTTGCCCTTAGTTGCCAGCACGTAATGGTGGGAACTCTAGGGGGACTGCCGGTGATAAACCGGAGGAAGGTGGGGACGACGTCAAGTCATCATGGCCCTTACGTCCCGGGCTACACACGTGCTACAATGGCCGGTACAATGGGTCGCGAACCCGCGAGGGGGAGCCAATCCCAAAAAGTCGGCCTCAGTTCGGATTGCAGTCTGTAACTCGACTGCATGAAGTCGGAATCGCTAGTAATCGCGGATCAGCATGCCGCGGTGAATCCGTTCCCGGGCCTTGTACACACCGCCCGTCAAGTCAACCGAATTGGCTGCACCCGAAGTCGTTCTGCCAACCCTTTTGGGAGGCATGCGCCGAAGGTGTGGTTGGTAAGGGGGACTAAGTCGTAACAAGGTAGCCGTACCGGAAGGTGCGGCTGGATCACCTCCTTTCTAAGGAGCTAAGGCCGTCGGGCCGATTCTTCGGAATCGACTGACGGACCTGGTAGACACAATCCAAAGTCATTCAAGATGGGCTCGCGCGCTATTCGATCGTCTTAGAGCCGGGCATGGGCTCTGGCCACGGGGCCTATAGCTCAGTTGGTTAGAGCGCACGCCTGATAAGCGTGAGGTCGATAGTTCAAATCTATCTAGGCCCACCATTTTTCTGGGTTCGGGGATATAGCTCAGTTGGGAGAGCGCCGGCTTTGCAAGCCGGAGGTCACCGGTTCGATCCCGGTTATCTCCACCAGTTCAAGTCCTGGCACCGCCAGGTATGTTCTTTGACAACCGTATATCGGGTAAGCGATAAATAAGGCACCTTTAGGAGCTTTTTTGGATCAAGCTACTAAGGGCACTTGGTGGATGCCTTGGTGTCGGACGGCGATGAAGGACGTGGCAAGCTGCGATAAGTTCCGGGGAAGTGCAAACAACTTGTGATCCGGAAATTTCCGAATGGGGAAACCCACTGCGATAAACTCGCAGTACCATCGGCTGAATTAAATAGGCCGACTGGAGCCAACGGGGGGAACTGAAACATCTAAGTACCCCCAGGAAAGGAAAGTAATAACGACTCCCTCAGTAGCGGCGAGCGAACGGGGAATCAGCCTAAACCGCGTGCGTGTCAAGGCCGTGACCGTTGCGCACGCGGGGTTGTGGGGCATTGCTAGGCGGAATTACGGTGCCGCCGGGAAGTTACAAAGCCTATCTCTAGCAGAATCCTCTGGAAAGAGGAGCCATAGAGGGTGACAGCCCTGTACGCGAAAGGGATAGGCCTTCCTTGCAGTGTTCCCGAGTACCGCGGGACACGAGAAATCTTGTGGGAATCTGGGAGGACCATCTCCTAAGGCTAAGTACGTTCCGACAACCGATAGTGAACCAGTACCGTGAGGGAAAGGTGAAAAGTACCCCGGGAGGGGAGTGAAATAGTACCTGAAACCATGTGCCTACAAGCTGTGGGAGGCATATCCGGCTTCGGCCGGTGAGCTGACCGCGTGCCTTTTGCATAATGAGCCGGCGAGTTACTCGTCTGCGGCAAGGTTAAGCATTTCAGATGCGTAGCCGAAGGGAAACCGAGTCTGAATAGGGCGAACAGTCGCAGGCGGTAGACCCGAAACCAGGTGATCTAGCTATGGCCAGGATGAAGCGCATGTAACAGTGCGTGAAAGTCCGAACCAGGGTGGGTTGAAAACCGCTTGGATGAGCTGTGGCTAGGGGTGAAAGGCCAATCAAACCTGGAAATAGCTGGTTCTCCCCGAAATAGCTTTAGGGCTAGCCTCGTGTTAGTCTGCTGGAGGTAGAGCACTGAATGGGTTAGGGGCCCTAAAAGGTTTACCGACCCCAATCAAACTCCGAATGCCAGCAGTATGATGCACGGGAGTCAGGCAGTGGGGGATAAGCTCCATTGCCGAAAGGGAAACAACCCAGACCGCCAGCTAAGGTCCCCAAATCCAAGCTAAGTGGGTAAGGAAGTTGGATTGCACAGACAGCTAGGATGTTGGCTTAGAAGCAGCCATCATTTAAAGAAAGCGTAATAGCTCACTAGTTAAGTGGTCCAGCGCCGAAAATGATCGGGACTCAAGTTTGGTACCGAAGCTACGGATCGATTTTTCGATGGTAGGGGAGCGTTCCATAAGGATTGAAGCGTATATCGAGAGGAGGCTGGACGAATCGGAAGCGACCATGCCGGAATGAGTAGCGATAAACCAGGTGAGAAACCTTTTCACCGAAAACCTAAGGTTTCCTGAGGAAGGCTAATCCGCTCAGGGTAAGTCGGACCCTAAGTCGAGGTCGAAAGGCGTAGACGATGGAAATCAGGTCAAATTCCGGAACCGGTTGGTAGCGTTATGACCGATGGGGTGACG